>NZ_CP092415.1:907500-3728407 GCF_023716465.1 Flagellimonas marinaquae | reverse complement strand
GATGCGACAAATATGTGAACAATTCTTTTAAAAAAAAAATCAAATAGTCATTGAAAGTTCTGTTTTTTTTTCGCATGTTACTCTCAAAATCAACGAGCCTCTAAATATATAATTTTTAAGTTAAAAATGGGTTTAAATTCACATTCTTTTCGGGTCCGATATGCAGAAACCGACCAAATGGGAGTCGTTTATCACGGCAATTATGCACAGTATTTTGAGATGGGCCGGGTGGAGTGGTTAAGGGCCTTGGGAATTACTTACAAAAGTATGGAGGAGAATGGGGTTATGTTGCCCGTAATTTCCTTACGTATTGATTACAAAAAGTCTGCGCTTTACGATGACCTTATTACGGTTAAAACAAAGCTGAAATCCAAACCCATGGTCAAGATAGAGTTCGATTACGAGCTAATAAATGAATCTGGTGAGCTGTTGGCCGTTGCAAATACAGTTTTGGCCTTTATGGACAAGAAAACGGGAAGACCCATTAAGTGTCCGGAATATATCTTGGAAAAACTGAATGATGGATTCTTAGGTGAACCGTAGGAGGAATTCAGATGTCAGTAATGGGTAAAGGCTTTGAGTTACTGGATATTTTATCAATTATGTAATGGGCGTTATGGCCACAGCTTGCATTTCATCGAAAATTTGAAACACGTCTTCGGACTCACTTAACCGGACGGAAATAACAAAATCACAATCCAACTCCATTTTTTGTGAAACAAGGTCCAGATTTTTCTGTTTGATGATACGCATCACCTTATCCATGTCTGCATAACCAAATTGCAACCGGTATTGCGACCTAATGATTTTTTTTACGATTTTGGAATTTTCCAGGGCCATTTGTGCTGCAGTTTTGTAAGCCTGTATCAACCCTCCGACCCCAAGTTTGGTGCCGCCAAATATGCGGGTCACGGTGATGAGTACATTGGTAACATCAAAAGATTGTATTTGGCCATAAATGGGCATGCCGGCGGAGTTGTTCGGCTCCCCATCATCATTGACCCTATAGATTGGATTTTCCGTTCCCAATTGCCATGCATAGCAAACATGGTTGGCCGTATGGTATTTTTTTCTCAGCTCCTCTACGATGGGTTTTACATCATCTTCGGATCTAATGGGGAAAACCTGTGCATAGAATTTACTCTTTCTATCCTTATATAGTATCTCCTCGGAAGGTCGATGTAAAGTTTTGTAGGTATCCGGTCGCTCCATTAAAACAAAGCTACCAATATTATACTCAAAACGGAGAGTGCTACACCTGCCCAGTTTTTAGGTGTCAGTTTTTCCTTGAACAGTAGAATACCGATCAAGGTAGATAGCATAACGATCGCCACATTGTTTATGGTAAATATAGCGGCACTGCCCAATAGGTCCGACCGTAGCGCACGGATAAGAAAATAGATGGAAAAGTAATTGGGTATGCCCAAGGCAACTCCGCCCAGTACATTTTTCATGTTCAATTTCATTTCCTTTTTGTTGGGTCTAATAGCGATAAATACCAATCCCGATAAAGCTGCGAACCCAAAGATCATGGATGAAAAAATTGGAATTTCAGGGTCCGATAAATGTTCTTCTTCAAAATACTTAATGCTGGAATCAATAACCCCGGAGCCTAAAAATACCAATATGGGCAGTATTAAATGTTTATGGTCCACATGGATTCCCTTTCCCTTACCGGACACCAAATACACTGCGGCCAATGCCAACAGGATACCTATGGTCTCGAATGCACTTAACTGCTCCCTATATAATAGAACGCCTAGCAATACCGGTATTACAAGCGACATTTTTGTGGCCACAGATGCTACCGATACACCGGCAACCTGCGATGTTTTTGCCATTAAATTAAAAATAGTGATGAAAAGCACCCCCATAAATATGGGTCCCCATATCCAAGATGCGCCCAAAATTTGTTGTATTTCCAATGGTTGGTCGTACAGGAGCAATCCAACCGAGCAAGCCGTAAAGTAATTCACTATAATGGCGATCAGGGTTTGTACTTTGTACACATCGTACAGTTTAAATACCACAAAAATCCAAGTGGAACTCAGTACACTAAGGGCTAGGTAGAGCATTTATAATTTCGATTTTAATTCGGTTATGTCCTCTTTCCCTATAGCTAAGTTCCAAGTATTTATGCCCAATGCGGCGGCGGCATCGGTATTCTCGCTCACATCGTCCACAAAATAAGTTTCTTGGGGCACTAGGTTGTTTTCCTGTAATACAAATTCGAATATTTCGCTGTCCGGCTTTCGCATGCCAATTTCGTAGCTTAGGTAGAACACATCAAATGCATTTTTGAACCTATTATAGCGTTCCATCCCCATTTCTTGCTTTACACATTCTATATGTAAGTCGTTCGTATTGCTCAGCAATAACAGTTTGTATTCGTTTTCTGCGGCCAACTGCTCAATAAAGTTCAATCGCCTTTCGGGAAAATCCAGTAATATGGAGTTCCAGGCATCCACTAAATATTCTCTGCTAGCATTTGGGAAATAGGAGGAAACAGTGTCCAAAAACTCCGAAGAATCCAATAGTCCTTTCTCATAATTCTGAAACAGCTGTTCCAAATCTGGCGTTATGCCTCTAAAACCATGTTGGACCATGGCTTTTGCGGTGGCAGGTTTATCTAAATTAATAAGTACATCACCAAAATCGAGAATTATATTTTTAATCATTTATATATATGGATAGGGTGTCGGTTAAAATTTGTGTTCTTTTTTGCAATATTCCTTGATGTTTTGGTGCGGGCAATCCATTTTTAAAGCGAACGGAACCTTTAAAGACCCGTGCTTCGTCCCATAAATTTTCATCTATAAAGGTTTGAAGTGTTCGTGAGCCTCCTTCAACAATTACACTGTTGATGTTGTGCCTGTATAGAGCATTGCAAATTTGTTGAGCCAAAGGTTTTGAAAAATCAACCAAGGCGTAATCCACTCCTTTAATATATTTTTTTTCATCGGTAACCTCGGTCAACACGATTGTTTTTACGGAGGCATCCAATACGTGAAAACGTTGGTCTAATTTTAAATCACGGTCCAATATCACACGAACCGGGCTTTTGCCTACCCAATTGCGAGTGGTCAAACTTGGGTTGTCTTCCAAAACCGTGTTGGTACCGACCAAAATTGCTTGTTCTTGACTTCGCCATTGGTGCACCAACTGTTTGGAATGGGCATTGGTGATCCAAAAAGGTTCAGGGTTGTCACTTCGCTTAGCGGTATCTGGAGCTAAAAAACCATCATCGGAAGCGGCCCATTTTAGAATTATGTAAGGCCGTTTTTTCTCCATATAGGTCAGAAACCGCTTGTGGTGTGCCCTACATTCGTTTTCAAGAATGCCGACCGTAACCTCACATCCGGCAGCTTGTAATTTTTTGATGCCTTTTCCGGCTACTTTATCATGTGGATCCTGTAACCCAATAAAAACCTCTTTTAGTTTATGTTTAGCAATTAAATCCGCACAGGGAGGTGTTTTTCCATAGTGGGAACAGGGTTCTAAAGTAACATATAAAGAGGCTTCTTTCAGCAAAGTTTTGTCCTTTACCGAACGTATGGCGTTTACCTCTGCATGTGGACCACCATAAGGATCGGTAAAACCCTCTCCAATAATTTTGTTATTATGCACGATAACACAGCCCACCAGAGGGTTTGGAGCTGTAGTTCCCAGACCTTTTTTGGCCAGTTCAATGCAGCGAAGGATGTATTTTTGATGTATCTTCACCCGGCAAAAATAGAACAATAATAGCACAAAATGGGAGATATGGCGATTCGTGAAATAACCCCCGATGACAACCCTCAGGTGGCCCAGGTAATACGCAAAGTTTTTGAAGATATGGGAATTCCCAAAGTGGGCACTGCCTATGCCGATAAATCCTTGGATGATATGTTTTCAGCTTACAATGTGCCCAAAGCAGCTTATTTTGTGGTGGAGCACCAAGGAAGGATTGTCGGATGCGCCGGTGTAGCACAACTGGACAACTACGATGGCAACGTATGCGAGTTGCAAAAAATGTATTTTTTGGAAGAGGCCAGAGGGAAAGGGTTGGGCGCGCAAATGATCCATGTATGCTTGAAAAAAGCAAAGGAGTTCGGTTTTGAGGCATGTTATCTGGAAACCATGCCTTATATGGAAGCGGCGCAAAAACTGTACAAAAAGAACGGATTTGACTATATCGATGCCCCAATGGGCAGTACGGGACATTATTCCTGTCCGGTCTGGATGCTTAAAAAATTATAATGCAACTAAAAGAAGTCAAAAACATTTTCCATAAGGAATTGGGCGAGATTTACCCAAAAGAAGAGATCGATTCTTTTTTTTACTCTTGTATAGAGCATTATCTAAATCTGCAACGTTTTGTTTTGGCCATACAGCCCGGTTTAACCGTGTTAAAAGAAGAGGAGCAGCCGCTTTTTGAAGCTTTGTCCGAACTAAAAATGGAGAAACCCATACAGTATATATTGGGAACTGCCCATTTTATGGACCTGGAATTACAAGTAAATAAAAATGTACTGATTCCACGGCCCGAAACAGAGGAATTGGTTCATTGGATTCTGGATGATTTTCCAGTGAAAAAACCGTCTAAAAAGGACGCTGGGCGAAGTCGAAGCGTAATTTCGACCCCGCTCAATGACCGTTCGTTTAAAATTCTTGACATTGGAACAGGAAGCGGGTGCATTGCAATAGCATTGGCCAAACATCTACCGGGTGCTAAAGTATATGCACTGGATGTTTCCGAGGGAGCGTTGAGCGTTGCTCGAAAAAATGCGGAAATGAGCGAAGTGGATATTACATTTTTGCACCATAACATTCTGAATCCTGGACTTGAACTTGAGCCTGAACTTGTGTTTGATGTAATTGTATCCAACCCACCCTATGTCAGGGAGTTGGAAAAAAGTCAAATCCATAAAAATGTGAAAGATTTTGAACCCCATACGGCGCTATTTGTCCCAGATAACGACCCATTGGTGTTTTACAGGGCAATTACAGATTTTGCTGAAAAATATTTATCAAAAAAAGGAAAGTTGTATTTTGAGATCAATCAATATTTGGGAGACGAGACCAAAGCGCTTTTCCACACCCAGCACTTTTCAGAAATTGAAATGCGCAATGATATTTTTGGTAACCCGAGAATGCTAAAAGCTGATAGAAAATGAACATTCAAGAACAAATAGCATCGCTTCGTAACGAACTTCGAGAACACAATTATAAATATTATGTGCTCGACGAGCCTTCCATTTCCGATTATGAGTTCGATATGAAGCTCAAGGAACTCCAAAAATTGGAAGAAGAACATCCGGAATATTATGATGCCGCATCACCAAGTCTGCGAGTAGGTGGTATGGTCACCAAAAATTTTGAAACCGTTGCCCATGAACATCGTATGTATTCTTTGGACAATTCGTATTCCAAGGAGGATTTGGAAGATTGGGAAAAACGTATCCAGCGGATTTTGGGCGATGTGGAAGTAGAATTCACATGTGAACTCAAGTATGACGGGGCCTCTATCAGTCTAACCTATGAAAATGGAAAATTGGTCAAAGCCGTTACCCGTGGCGATGGTTTTCAGGGGGATGATGTAACCAACAACATCAAGACCATAAAATCCGTTCCCTTGCAGTTAAAAGGGGATTATCCATCAAAATTTGACATTAGGGGCGAGATTATTTTGACACTCGAAGGTTTTGCTAAAATGAACGCCGAGCGGGTGGAAGCAGGGGAAGACCCCTACATGAACCCGAGAAATACGGCTTCCGGCAGTTTAAAATTACAAGATAGTGCCTTGGTGGCACAGCGTCCGTTGGAATGTCTGCTATATAGTGTGGTTGGCGACAATTTGGGAATCAATTCGCAGTTCGAGATGTTGGAGAAAGCGCGTTCTTGGGGATTTAAGGTCCCAACCGTGGCCAAATTGTGTAAATCCACCGATGAGGTGCTTCAATTTGTAAATCATTGGGACACAAACCGCCATCATCTGCCCTACGAAACGGATGGTGTAGTGGTCAAGGTGAACAGTTTGCAACAACAAGAGGAATTGGGTTATACGGCGAAGTCGCCCCGTTGGGCCATGGCCTATAAATTTAAGGCTGAGCAGGCCGTAACCATTCTCAATAAGATAACCTATCAAGTGGGGCGTACCGGCGCGATCACCCCTGTTGCCAATCTTGAACCGGTTTTGCTGGCAGGGACTACGGTAAAGCGCGCATCCTTGCACAATGCGGACCAAATAGCCAAGTTGGACGTTCGCGAAGGGGATACCGTTTTTGTGGAAAAGGGAGGAGAGATTATTCCAAAAATTGTGGGGGTTGATTTTACCCAACGCAGTCCAGACTCAAACCCCACCCAGTATATTGCCCATTGCCCTGAATGCGGAACGGAACTGATCCGAAAAGAGGGCGAAGCCCAACATTTTTGCCCCAATGATGTAGGTTGCCCGCCGCAGATAACCGGCAGGATCCAACATTTTATTTCGAGAAAAGCCATGGATATTGAAGGTTTGGGGGGAGAAACCGTGGAATTATTGTTTAAAGAGGGTTTGATTCAGAACTATGCTGACCTTTACACGTTGACCAAAGAACAAATTCTACCATTGGAACGAATGGCGGATAAATCTGCTGAAAATTTGGTGAATGGAGTGCAAGCTTCAAAAACCATTCCGTTTGAACGTGTCCTTTTTGCTTTAGGAATTAGATATGTTGGAGAAACCGTGGCCAAAAAATTGGCAAAGGCATTCAAGGATATTGATGCTTTGATGACTGCTTCTCACGAAGAGCTTGTGGCTGTGGATGAAATTGGTGATAGGATAGCGGAAAGTGTACTCGATTTTTTCTCAGAACCTGCAAATGTTCAGGTGGTAGATCGATTAAAATCTTACGGTCTTCAGTTTTCGTTGTCCGAGGAGCAATTGGAAAATCAAACAGAGCTGCTAAAGGGGCAGACATTCGTTGTTTCTGGAGTATTCGAGACGATTAGCCGAAACGATTTAAAGAAGATGATAGAGGATAACGGAGGAAAAGTCTCTTCTTCCATTTCTTCAAAAACCAGTTTTTTGGTCGCAGGCGATAAAATGGGTCCCAGTAAACGGACCAAAGCGGAAACCTTAGGTGTGCCCATTATATCGGAACAGGAATTTTTGCAAAAATTGGAAGTATGAGGCCAAAGACTTTTAAGCAATTTGCTTCTAGCTTAGATTTGGATGTGCCGCCAAACGATTGGCCCGAAGCTTTACAATCTTTATGGTTCGACGCCAAGGGAGATTGGGAAGCGTCCCATAATATAGCCCAAGACCTCCCTACGACCATGGGTAGTTGGATCCATGCCTACTTGCACCGTAAGGAAGGGGATAAGTGGAATGCCGGATATTGGTACGATAGGGCAGGCCGTTCTTTTCCAAATTATAGTTTGGAGGAGGAGTTAGAAGAGTTGGTGGAGGCTAATCTATAGCCTTATTGGTTCTACTGATTTTCCTAAACCCTAATACTCACTCCCTTGGCAGAGGCTTTACTATCGGCATCAAAATAAAAATCGATTCGCCCTACATTGATACCGTAGCAGCCCACTTGGTTCACCAGTACTGAATTGCCGTTTTGGTTGATACGCACATCGGGCTGGTCCAAAAAGGTGTGGGTATGCCCACCAATGATAAGGTCGGTGTGGTACGTTTGCTGTGCCAATCGAGTATCGCACGGTCTATCCGGTTCTTTGTAGTCATAACCCAAATGAGAGAGGCAAACGATCAAATCACATTGTTCCTCCTCTTTTAGTTTTTTTTCCATGTCCAAGGCGATATCAAAAGGATCCAGATATTGGGTTTCCTTGTACAGTTTTTTGGTTACCAGACCATCTAACTCTATCCCGAGTCCGTAAACACCTATTTTTATGCCATCCACAGTATAAATTTTGTAAGGCTTCACGTAACCATCCATTACGGTATTGGAAAAGTCGTAATTGGCCGAGATCATTTCAAAGGAGGCATTGGGCATTTGGGCCAATAAGCCATCAATTCCATTATCAAAATCATGATTGCCCACCGTGGCGGCATCATAGTTAAGGGCGCTCATTAGTTTAAACTCCAATTCACCACCATAAAAGTTAAAATAGGGAGTACCTTGAAAAATATCCCCGGCATCAAACAACAGCGTGTTCGGATTTTCGTTGCGAATTTGTTCCACTAAGGTGGCCCTGCGGGCCACTCCGCCCAAATTAGGATATTTGGAATGGGAATTGGGAAAAGAATCGATATGGCTGTGCACATCGTTGGTGTGCAAAATCGTGATATGCTTTTTGCCCAGGTTGGTGCATGAGGCCAAGCTAAGGCCGCCAAGCCCCACCAATGTGGAGGCAGCGGTGGTATTGGTTATAAAATCTCTTCTTTTCATTTAATCCAATTGTTTTATGCGGTCGTCTACTTCAGATTTTAGGGTATCCACTTTTTTTAGGTGGTCGATGATGGCATTGCGCAGAAGATAATCGATTTCTGTTGTGGAAACGATTTCGTCGAAAAAGCCAACGCTCGGACCTCCATTTACCAAGTAATCGGAGGTGGCCACGTAGTAATTTCGACTTTCATCAAAAGGTTGCCCTTTAATATTTACGGACTCCAAGGAACGGTTTTTGTCCGTTAAAATCTGTAATCGGGAAACGGGGTGGGGTCTCGAAGATTTGGCTACAAAATCAATAAGTTTCCTAGCGGCCGAACCGCTCAGTTCTACTACCACGATATAGTTTTCAAAAGGCATTACTTCATATGCGTTTCTTGCACTTACGTTGCCCTGCGAGATTATGGAGCGAACACCACCGGCGTTAAGTACAACAAAATCCAGTTCTTTTCCGGTTCTGGAATTAAATACGGGCGCAGTTTCTTCAAAAACGATATCCGCCATTAGGTTGCCCATGGATGTGTTGCGTTTCCCATCGTTCAATAAAAGAGGTTGGGGGGCGTAGGCCAATGTACTGTCCAGTACTTCATTTATCCTACTTCGGAAAGGAGCAATATACTTTTCAATGGAATCGTTTCCGGTAAAGGTGGTGTCCACAGGAATCTGCTTTCCCTTGATTTCTGTTAGTTGGACAGCATCATTTTTGCATGAAACCACAACAATCAATGTTATAAATATAACAAAGTGTTTAATTTTTAAAATCTTCACAAGCGTATCTTTGTTAAGTCGTCTTGGTATAATATTTACCTTTGTAAAAATCATCAAAAATATGTTTTTGAAAGGACTCCAAGACAAATTTAAAGTTAAATCCGGGCTAAAATATTTAAAGGAGGAAATGGAAAAACCTCCTAAGTCCGTGACCAGGGAGAAGGGAGTTGCCAGCATTGGCTGTATAGTGGATGTGGACAGTTTCTCCAAAGCGGAGGTCTTTTATGAACTGATCGAAGAGTTTTCGTTAAGGCCCAATGCCATTAAGATCATCGGCTATAAAAGTGAGTACGATAAAAACTCGCCCTACGCCATTCAAATGTTTTCGGACAAGGATCTTGGCTGGAAAGGGCAAATAGAAAATGGCTATGTTCTTGAGTTTTTGGGACGGGAGTACGATATCCTTATCAATTATTACGAAAGAGATAGTTTAATGATGAAGCTGTTGTCCGTTAAAACACCTGCCCGGCTAAAGGTCGGTCTCGCTGCCCAAGACCCCAAGGTCAACGATTTGATTTTAAATACACCCTTGAACGATTTTGAATTGTTCAAGAGCGAATTAAAAAAGTATTTAAAGGTCTTAAAAGAAATTTAATAAAATGGAGCAGTTTGTTGGAACAGGTGTGGCCTTGGTCACTCCTTTCAAAGATGATTTTTCGGTGGATGCAAATGCACTGGCAAAAATTGTTGAATACAATATTCAGGGCGGCACGGATTATTTGGTGGTATTGGGCACAACGGCCGAAACGGCCACACTTTCCCCGGCCGATAAACAATTGGTGGTCGATGTTGTAGTACGGACCAACGCGGGTAGACTGCCGTTGGTTTTGGGTGTTGGCGGGAACAATACGATGGCTGTGGTCAAAGATCTGCAAATGTTAGATCTTTCCGATTTTGATGCGATCTTATCTGTTTCGCCCTATTACAACAAACCAACACAGGAAGGGATTTATCAACACTTTAAAAAGATTGCCAGCACATCGCCCGTTCCAATAATCCTCTATAATGTACCCTCGAGGACAGGAAGCAACATGTTGCCCGAGACAACGTTGAGATTGGCAAAGGATTTTCCCAACATTGTGGCCATAAAAGAAGCATGCGGGGAAATGGCTCAGATAGATAAGATCATTCAGCAAAAACCAGAGGGATTTTTGGTGATTTCCGGAGACGATTCCACAGCTTTACCTACCGTTCTGGCAGGTGGGTCCGGTGTGATTTCCGTTTTGGGCCAAGGTTTGCCCTCCCTTTTTTCTGAAATGATACAATTGGGATTGGATGGTAGCGCCAAGAAAGCATTCCAAATCCATCATACATTATCTCCGTTGATGGGTCAGATTTTTGAAGAAGGAAACCCGGCAGGAATCAAAAGTATCTTTGAGCATAAGGGAATCTGCACAGCCGCTGTTAGGTTGCCATTGGTCGAAGCCTCCCAAAACCTTAAGGAGAAAATCAACAATTCATTGAAAAAACTGGACAAGGCCGCTGTTTAAAAATAGTTAAATGTTGCACAAATTGTTGTGTGTTGGCCAATGTACCCTTTACATTTGAGAGGTAAAATTCATTTTTTATATCCATTCAATATCACTAATTTTGCAAAATGTTTTTGAAAATGAGGTCAATACTTCTCTTCTGTTTAGTAGCAGTTTTTCTCGTATCCTGCAGCGAGTACCAAAAGGTACTTAAGGAAACCGATGTAAAGGCCAAGTACGATATGGCCGAAAAACTTTATAACGAAGGTGATTATAAAAGAGCGGTGCGTCTGTTCGAACAGATAGCGCCAAAGTATGTGGGCAAACCACAAGGGGAGAGGGTTATGTTTTTCTTTGCGGATTCTTATTTCAAGAACAAGGATTATTATTTGGCCGGATACCAGTTCGAACGTTTTGTAAAGTCGTATCCACGTAGCGATAAAATCCAAGAAGCCAGTTTCTTGGGCGCAAAAAGCTATTATATGCTTTCCCCGAGGTATTCGCTGGATCAGTCGGAAACAGATAAGGCATTGGCAAAACTCCAGACATTCATCAATAATTATTCGGAATCGGAGTATTTTGAGGAAGCCAATACAATGGCCAAGGAGTTAACGGCGAAAAAAGAAAAGAAACAAATTGAGATTGCCAAGCAGTTCAATAAACTGGGAGAATTTAACTTGCCGGTTTTGGTTTCCGCCATCACGGCATTCGACAATTTTATCACAGATAATCCAGGTTCCATTTACAGGGAAGAAGCGCTATACTACAGGATAGAAGCTTCCACTCTGTTGGCATTGAACAGTACGGAGGATAAGAAAAAGGAGCGCTTGGAAGACGCGCTCAGTTCCTATAAAAATTTAATGCGTTATTTTCCAGAAACGCAGTTTAAGAAAGAAGCTGATAAGCTCGCGGAAACAGTTCGAGAAGAATTGAGCGCTTATCAAAATACCACATTGTCCAAATAAAAATTAGTTTTTAAACCACTGCACATGCAAGATTTGAAAAACACCAAGGCACCGGTTTCCACTGTTACTCTTAACAAAAACGAGTTCGACGCAAAGACCGAAAATGTTTATGAAGCCATTTCGATTGTGGCAAAAAGAGCGGTTCAGATCAACTCCGATATTAAAAAAGAGTTGTTGGAAAAGCTAGAGGAATTTGCCACGTACAGCGATAGCTTGGAAGAGGTATTCGAAAACAAGGAGCAAATAGAGGTTTCCAAGTTTTACGAGAAACTGCCAAAACCACATGCGCTTGCCGTACAAGAGTGGTTGGAAGATAAAATCTACCATAGAAACACAGAGAAAGACTCTTAAGTAATGCTGGGCGGTAAAAATATCCTTTTGGGAATTTCCGGGGGAATTGCCGCGTACAAAACCACATTTCTGGTAAGGTTACTGATCAAAGCTGGTGCACAGGTCAAAGTTGTTATGACCCAGAGCGCCAGCTCTTTTGTTTCTCCACTTACGCTTTCCTCCCTTTCCAAAAATCCGGTCTTGCTCGATTTTATAAATGAGGAAGACGGGAGTCTGTCATGGAACAACCACGTGGAACTTGGCCTTTGGGCGGATATCATGATCATAGCCCCGGCCACGGCCAATACCCTTTCCAAAATGGCCAATGGAACCTGCGACAACCTGTTGTTGGCCACATATTTGTCAGCTAAATGTCCGGTATATTTTGCACCGGCGATGGATTTGGATATGTACAAGCACCCTTCTACCGAGGCTTCTATAAAAAAACTGGAATCCTATGGAAACAGTTTGATTCCTGCCGAGTCTGGCGAACTTGCCAGTGGTTTGCATGGCGAAGGCCGAATGGCAGAACCTGAAAATATAATTTCTTTTGTACAAAATGATTTAAGCAAAGGACTTCCTTTGTCTGGCAAGCAAGTATTGATTACCGCAGGACCAACACACGAGGCAATCGACCCTGTTCGCTTTTTGGGCAATCGTTCTACTGGCACCATGGGTTTTGAATTGGCCAAGAAAGCGGCCGACCTGGGGGCAAATGTAATTTTAGTGTCAGGTCCAACGCATTTGAACGTAAATCATAATAATATCCAATTGATTCGGGTGGCCTCTGCACAAAATATGTACGAAGCCTGTCACGAACACTATGGGGATGCCGACATTGCTATATGTGCTGCCGCGGTGGCAGATTATCGTCCTAAGTCCATTGCTTCCGAAAAATTGAAGAAGAAGGACGACGATTTAAATATTGAACTGGAACGTACACCGGATATTTTAATGTCGCTTGGGGAGGTAAAGACCACCCAGTTCTTAGTAGGTTTTGCCTTAGAGACTCAAAATGAGCTTGAAAATGCCAAAAACAAACTCAAAAGAAAGAATTTGGACGGCATTGTGCTAAATTCATTAAAAGACGATGGCGCGGGATTTGGGGGGCACACGAATAAAATTACCTTTATAGATAAGAATTCGGGGATAAAAACGTTTGATTTGAAAACGAAGCCCGAAGTGGCTTCCGATATTTGGGAAGAA
Organism: Flagellimonas marinaquae; assembly: GCF_023716465.1. Classification (NCBI taxonomy): domain Bacteria; kingdom Pseudomonadati; phylum Bacteroidota; class Flavobacteriia; order Flavobacteriales; family Flavobacteriaceae; genus Flagellimonas; species Flagellimonas marinaquae. The sequence goes on along the minus strand of NZ_CP092415.1, from coordinate 3,715,291 downwards.
ATTATCTCCAGAATCCATGCGTAACATACTTTTTGTCATTTTTCTTTTGTTTGCTGTCTTAAGGACCTATTCACAGGAACTCAATTGTCAGGTGACTGTAAACTCGGACCAAGTAGGGCAGACCAATCAGCAGATATTCAGGACACTGGAGCGTTCGCTCAATGATTTTGTGAATAAGACCAAATGGACGAATAGGGTGTACAGGGAAAACGAACGGGTCAATGCCCGTATGTTCATCACGGTTACCCAATACGAATCGGACCGTTTCGAGGCCAATATCCAAATACAGTCCACCAGACCGGTGTTCAATACATCTTACGAAAGCCCTGTTTTTAATTACAAGGACAATGCCTTTAATTTTCAATATCAGGAATTTCAGCCTTTGGTATACAACCCAAACTCATTCGATTCCAATTTGGTTGCGGTAATTTCGTATTATGTTTATGTTATGTTGGGTTTGGATGCCGATACTTTTTCTTTGGAAGGGGGCAACGATTTTTATCGTAGGGCGCAGAATATCGTAACTCAGGCACAAAGCTCCAGTTATAGTGGATGGAGTCAAGAAACCGGGGATAGGAGCCGTTTTGAACTTGTGGACAATCTTTTGAGCAATTCTTTCAGGGAGTATCGGATTGCCATGTACAATTACCACAGAAAAGGACTCGATATTTTGGCGGACAATAACAGTACGGGAAAACAAATCATTATGGGGAGCCTTCGCCTGTTCGAAACATTGATCAGTAGAAGACCGAACGCATTTTTGATTCAAACTTTTTTCGATGCCAAATCCGAGGAAATCCAAAACATCTTTTCCGATGGCCCCAAGGTGGATGTTGTAAAACTTAAAGAAACCTTGAACAAGGTGGCCCCATTTTACTCTAGCACTTGGAATGAGATAAAATACTAGGGCAGTTCTATAAAGAGGATTATCTTTACGGATAAATTCTTCAATATTGTTAGCAAATCTTTCCATTCAAAATTATGCGCTCATCGATGATGTAAGTGTGTCATTTTTCGACGGTTTTACAACAATTACCGGGGAGACCGGAGCAGGAAAATCCATACTGTTGGGAGGTTTGTCCCTAGTTTTGGGAAAACGAGCCGACTTATCCTCTCTAAAAAGCAAGGACCAAAAATGTGTGATCGAAGCTGAATTCGATATATCCAAATACCAGCTTAAATCATTTTTTGAGGAAAATGACCTTGATTATGAGGAAACCACTATCCTGCGCAGGGAAATATTGCCCAGTGGCAAATCCAGGGCGTTTGTAAACGATTCCCCTGTTACCCTTGATGTAATGCGATCGTTGGGCGATCAATTGGTAGATGTACATTCCCAGCACCAGACCATGCGGCTTACCGATAACGATTTTCAGATGAAGGTGCTCGATGCCCTTGCAAACAATGCAGAATATCTTTCTAATTATGCCAAGTCCTTGGATGAGCTGAAAAAGGTGTCGAAAGAACTCCAAAAATTAGTGGATTTCCAGTCCGAGGCGGATAAAGAGCAGGATTACAATACCTTTTTGTTGAAAGAGCTTGAGGATGCCAAGTTAAAGGAAGGCATGCAGGAAGAACTGGAGGAGGAATATGAGCAACTGAACAATGTGGAACAGATTATGGAGCAATTGTCCGCAGGGCATCAGTTGTTGAACGATGAGCAATTAGGGGTCGTGGGGCGCCTAACTGACCTAAAACGGGCATTCCAAGGCTTAGTGGATTTTGGAACTGACTATAAAACATTGTATGATAGAATTCAATCCGTTCTGATCGAGACCGATGATATTGCTTCGGAACTGGAACGATTAAAAGATGGAGTGGAGGCCGATCCGGAACGGTTGGAAGTGGTTAACGGTCAATTGCAACAATTATACGATCTTCAGAAAAAACACCATACCGATTCGGTAACGGATTTAATCGAAATTCGCGAGGAACTGGCCAAAAAGGTCGAAACCGTGGCCAATATCGAGGATAGTATAGGACAAAAACGAGAAGAGGTAGATATGCTCACGCAAAAAACGGATGCTTGGGCAAAAAAAATAAGTGAAGGCAGAAAAGCTGTAATTCCAAAATTGAACGAAAGGCTGCAAAAAAACCTGGCATCGCTCGGCATGCCGTCCGCTACATTTAAAATTGAGGTAAACTCTTCTAAATCATTTAAAACCAATGGAAAAGATGATTTGGTATTTTTGTTTTCAGCTAATAAAGGTTCCAATTATGGAGAGTTGAAAAAGGTAGCTTCGGGAGGGGAAATGTCCCGTATAATGTTGACGATAAAATCCATTTTGGCGGAATATGAGAGTTTGCCGACCATGATGTTCGATGAAATAGATACGGGCGTCTCAGGTGAAATATCCAACCGTATGGGGGAAATTATGCAACAAATGAGCAGTACCATGCAGGTGTTCTCTATTACGCACTTGCCGCAGGTCGCATCTAAAGGAAGCTATCAATTTAAAGTTTACAAACAAGAAAGCTCAGAAGGTACAAGTACGCACATTAAACAATTGAGCAAGGATGAGCGTATCCAGGAATTGGCAGAGATGTTGGGGGGCAAGTCCTTATCCGAATCCGCCTTGGCACACGCCAGGGAGCTGCTGCAGTAAAACCATGGGATTTATAGAAATTTCACTATCAAAATTGTTGATCATTACCTTGTATTTAGCTCAGGGCCTTATTAAAAAAAAGCATCTGAAGATGTTGTATGCACAAACAAGTTGAGTATAACTGGAATCTATATACTCGTGCAGGATTAACATTCAATTAGTTTAAATATCTTTGTCGAACAATTAACAATCGCAAAAAATTATGGCATACAATCTTTTAAAAGGTAAAAAAGGAATCATTTTTGGGGCTTTGGATTCGAATTCCATTGCTTGGAAAACCGCAGAACGCGTTCATGAAGAAGGAGGTGAGTTTGTTTTGACCAATGCACCCATTGCCATGCGAATGGGACAAATAAACGAATTGGCAGAAAAGACCAACTCTCAGATTGTTCCTGCAGATGCCACCAACGAGGAAGATTTGAAAAATCTCGTTGAGCAGTCCATGGAAATTTTGGGCGGAAAACTGGATTTTGTGCTACATTCCATCGGAATGTCCGTAAACGTTCGAAAAGGAAGACATTACACGGACGAGAACTATAGCTTTACCGAAAAGGGTTGGGATGTGTCCGCATTGTCTTTTCACAAAGTAATGCAATCGCTATACAAAGCTGAGGCCATGAACGAGTGGGGAAGTATTGTTGCCTTGACCTATATGGCGGCTCAAAGAACATTTCCGGACTATAACGATATGGCCGATAACAAGGCGTACTTGGAGTCGGTTGCAAGAAGTTTTGGATACTTTTTTGGAAAAGAACACAAAGTAAGGGTGAATACCATTTCGCAATCACCGACACCCACTACGGCAGGGCAAGGGGTTAAAGGCTTTGATGGATTTATCAACTATGCGGAGAAAATGTCACCCTTGGGCAACGCATCAGCAGACGATTGTGCAAATTATACGGTATCTCTTTTCTCTGATCTGACCAAAAAGGTTACCATGCAGAACCTATTCCATGATGGTGGATTCTCCAATACAGGTGTAAGCCAAGAGGTGATCGATGAATTTTCAAAGTAAGATTACATTCCAATAAATCAAGATCAATTCGAGCGTAGCCCAAATATTTGTCAAACCAGGCAATGAAATTTTGGATTACGCTCGTACTGATGTTTCGCCACAGAACCTCGCTTTTTGATGAACACATTTTTTTCCATAATAATTCCGGTTTACAATAGGCCCGAAGAGGTTCGTGAGCTATTGGAAAGCTTGCAATCGCAGAATTATGCCGAGGATTTTGAAGTGGTTATTGTGGAGGACGGATCTGCCGATAGTTCTGAGCAAATTGTAAACTCTTTTCGGGAAAACCTTCAGATTTCCTACTATTTCAAAGAAAATTCCGGGCCTGGCGACTCCAGAAACTACGGAATGGAACGCGCAAAAGGGAATTACTTTATAGTTTTGGATTCGGATTGTATTCTCCCCAAACAATATTTGTCCGAGGTCGATAAAGAACTTAAAAAAGAGTTTGTCCATTGTTTTGGCGGTCCTGATGCCGCCGACACTTCTTTTACTACAATTCAGAAGGCCATCAACTATGTAATGACCTCTTTTTTGACCACAGGAGGGATTCGTGGGGGGAAAAAAGCAGTAGGCAAATTTCAGCCCCGTAGCTTTAACATGGGCATTTCCCGAGAGGCTTTCGAAAAGGCCGGAGGGTTTGGCAGGATTCATCCCGGAGAAGACCCTGACCTTACTTTTCGAATTTGGAAAGCAGGTTTCGATACAAGGTTGTTTCCAGATGCCTACGTCTACCACAAGAGGCGTATCGATTGGAACAAATTTTATATTCAGGTGAATAAATTTGGCAGTGTACGCCCCATTTTGAACAAATGGCACCCCGGAACGGCGAAACCGACCTATTGGTTCCCTACTTTGTTCATACTGGGACTGAGTGTTGCGATCATTCTTTCAATCTTTGGACTTTGGTTGCCATTATTGCTCTATGTATTCTATTTTTCGATCCTGTTTTTGGATGCATTGATCAAAAGTAAAAACCTAATTGTGTCATTTTTGGCCATATTTGCTGCTTTAATTCAGTTTACCGGATATGGAATTGGTTTTTTCAAGTCCACAATGTTGCTTAACTTTAGTAGTAAGGAGCCAGAGGAACTGTTTCCAAAATTGTTTTTCAAGAAAAAGTAAAAGTGTTCAAAAGGGTATTGCATGGCCTCAATAAAAAGAAAGTGAAGGTGTTTTCACTTTTCTTGTTATGCTCATTTTTGGCATGGTTTATCAGTAATCTTTCCGAAACCTATGAGTCCCGGACAATTTTTACATTAAATTATCGCAATTTGCCAGATTCATTATTGTTGGGTAAGAATGCCGAAAATCAAATAGAAGCAAAACTACGGACCAGTGGATTCCAGTTTTTATACTATAAAATTTTTAAACGACGAATTGATGTGGACCTGTCCCAAGTAATTTATAGCAATGGCGGTTATGTTATAGGCGAAGATGCCCTCAAAAAGCAAATGGATCAGCAATTGTCCCAAAATATTTCTCTGTTGGAATTGGACAGGGACCCGTTGGAAGTAGATCTGTACCAAGTGAATTCCAGAAAAATACCAATACAGCCTAAATTGGACCTTAAGCTTAAACAGAATTATATTTTGGACGGTAAAATCTCAATGTCTCCCGATTCTGTGGTGGTCAAGGGGCCTAAAAATGAAATCGATACTATTCAAACCATAAAAACCGCTATTGTTCAGCTTAGTGATGTAAGCGCGGATTTTTCGAGAACTGTATCCTTGACTTTTCCAAAAGGTCTAGATAATAGTATTTTTTCGATCTCCACCGCTACAATGAGTGGCAAGGTGTCCAAGTTTTCTGAAAAAATATTCGAGGTTCCGATCAGTGTCGTTAACGTGCCGGAAGGCTATCAGATTAAAACCTTCCCGAATACCGTCACCATACTTTGTAAGGCCACTATAGATAGATTGAAGGAAATCGCCGCATCTGACTTCGAAGTTGTGGCCGATTACGAACAACTGGCAGGTTCCGGCAGTAGCACCTTGTTTCTGGATGTGGTACAGAGTCCTTTAAAAGTATATGACATTAAATTGGAAGATAACAGTGTAAACTTTGTTTTGGAACAACAATGATGATAGTTGGACTTACAGGGGGTATAGGCAGCGGTAAGAGCACAGTGGCCAAAATGTTCAAGGAGCTTGGAGTGCCCGTGTACGATTCGGATAAAGAAGCCAAAAAGTTGATGGTGGACTCCAAAGAAGTAAGATTCAAAATTGAGCAGTTGTTGGGTAACAATGCCTATGCTAATGGCGGTTTAAACAGACAATATATTGCCGGTAAGGTGTTTAAAAGTCCGGAACTACTTCAAAAATTGAACAATATTGTGCATCCGGCAGTTAGAACCCACTTTTTGGAATGGGCCAAAACGCAAGAAAGTCCCTATGTAATCCAAGAGACTGCATTGATTTTTGAGAATGGGGCGCAAGAAAAATATGATCGTACCATTTTGGTGACCGCTCCGGTCGAAAATCGAATTCAAAGGGTCATCGATAGGGACAATGTGGGCAAGCAAGCGGTTTTGGACCGAATGGAAAATCAGCTGAACGATGAAAAAAAGCAAAGAATGGCCCATTATTCAATAGAGAACCTGGACTTGGAGAAAACCAAGGAAAAGGTTAAAGAACTACACCTCAAACTTTTAGCAATGGCCATTAAATTTTAACATTTATGTTAAGTTTTGGTTAAACGCTCAAATTACTAAATGTTAAATTTTTAATTTTACCCCAATGAACAAGAAGCTATTCGTTCTTCTGGTTGTTCTTATGAGCTTATCCCTTTTAGGGATAATTTTTGTGCAGGTATATTGGATTCGAACATCCATAAACGACAAGGAAGAACAATTCTCAAGAACAGTTACGGACATACTGGATAAAGTAGCGAGTAGGGTGGAGAAACGGGAGATGAAGGAGTACTCGGACCGTTTGGCTTCTCTTGCAGATAGTGTTGGTGAGCCAAAAAGTGCCCATTACAAAAATTTTATGTTTGTAGAAAGGGACCTTAATTCGGACGAAATCCTTTTCTACTCACATGGTATCCTGGAAGAAGATTACACAATAACCTCGGCGTTCTTTGATAATGGATTGGGTGGAAACGATTCCACTACATTTAAAAACTTTACCAGCCGAAGAACCAAAAGTGTTTTTAAGGAAGAATTTGGTATTGATGGTAAAAGCTATAGTTTAACTCCAATTGAGAAAGTAACCAATATCGGTAAGCTAGACAAAATCGAGTTGGCTGCATGGGAAGATGTGTTTATGGAGTATTCCAAAACACAACCCATACACAAACGGGTTTCCAATCAAGAACTGGAACTTCTCCTTGGTCAAGAATTGAGCAATAGGAATATTGATATCGATTACGAATATGGTGTTTACAGTCAAGGCTATCCTACTAAAATAAGATCCAGAAAGTTTAAGTTCTCTGGCTCTAAAATGTACAAAGCCCCAATTTTCAAGGATAGTGGGGGAGTTTCCAATTTCTCATTGCTGTTAACCTTCCCGAGTATGAAGAAATACATATTCAGTTCGGTGATGGGAATGGCCGTATTGTCCTTTGTGTTCACGTTGGTAATTTTATTGGCGTATTCCAGTGCCATTTACCAGTTGATCAAACAAAAACGGATTTCGGAGATCAAATCCGATTTTATCAACAACATGACACACGAGTTTAAAACGCCCATTGCCACCATAAATTTAGCGGTGGAGGCCATTAGGAACCCAAAATCCATTGAGGATAAGGAAAAGGTGTTGCGATATTTGGGCATGATTCGTGATGAGAACAAGCGCATGCATGCGCAAGTAGAAAATGTGCTGAGAATATCCAAGTTGGAGAAAAACCAATTGGACATAAGTAAAGATAGGGTAAACATGCACGATATTATAACCGATGCCATCGCCCATATCGAGTTGATTGTTCAGGATAGAGGGGGGTATGTAAATGCCCATCTCGATGCAGAAAGGTCGGAGGTATTGGCCAACGATATGCACTTGACCAATGTGGTGGTCAATATTTTGGACAATGCCGTAAAATATTCACCGGAAACACCAAAGATTGATGTGTTTACCGAAGTGGCAAAGAACAGCATAATAATAAAAGTACAAGATCAAGGCTCGGGAATGAGCAAGGCAGTACTCAAAAAAGTATTTGAAAAATTTTACCGGGAACATACCGGCGATATACATAACGTTAAAGGTCACGGATTGGGATTGGCCTACGTAAAACGAATAATAGACGATCATCAAGGCGAGGTTTATGCCGAAAGTGAAAAAGGAAAAGGAAGCACTTTCTTTATAAAACTCCCTTTAATTTAAAAAGCGAACTATGGATACAGAGAAAAAGAAGATACTATTAGTGGAGGACGATCCAAATTTTGGAATTGTGCTAAAAGATTATTTGAACATGAACGACTTTGATGTTGTTCTGGCCAAAAACGGAATGGAAGGTTTCGAAAAATTCAAAAAGGACAATTTTGATGTTTGTATTTTGGACGTAATGATGCCTTATAAAGACGGATTTACCCTAGCACGGGAAATCCGTGAAAAGAACGAAAATGTTCCGATTATCTTTTTAACGGCCAAGACCATGAAAGAAGATGTATTGAAAGGATATAAAGCAGGTGCGGACGATTATTTGAACAAGCCTTTCGATTCTGAAGTATTGCTTATGAAGTTGAAGGCGATTCTGCAAAGAAAAGCCTCTAGTTCCTTGGCCGACAGCAAACAGTTCGAGTTCGAAATTGGAAACTTCCATTTAAACTCCAAACTACGTTTTCTAAAATATAAAGAAGAGGAGCCCATTAAACTATCACCAAAAGAAAATGAACTTTTACGTTTGTTGGCGCTTCATGAGAATGATCTAATGCCACGAGAATTGGCACTAACAAAGATTTGGAGAGATGACAACTACTTTACATCCAGGAGTATGGATGTTTATATCGCCAAGTTGAGAAAATACCTTAAGAAAGACGATTTGGTCGAGATTTTGAATATTCACGGCGAAGGTTTTAGACTTGTGGTAAAAGCCGAAAACGAGCAATAAAAAAGGTTTTCAGACCAAAAAAAGCCACCTTTTATGGTGGCTTTTTTTATGCAAAGGCATAAATTATAGAAACGGTCAGTACCCCAACAAAAGCCAATATAGTGGTCATTATGGTCCAAGAACGGAAGGTCTGCTTTTCCGTTATGCCCAAATACTGACCGACCAGCCAGAAACCACTATCGTTGACATGCGAAAATATACTGGCGCCGGATGCAATTGCAATAACCAAACAGGCAAGTTCAATAGAGTTTAAACTGCTATTGACCAATAAGGGGGAAACCAAACCTGCCGCGGTAATCATGGCAACTGTGGACGAACCCTGAACAATACGGACTATAGCAGCACTAATAAAGGCAAAGGCCAAAACAGGAATTCCTGCATTACTTAAAGAGGAGGCTAAAAGTTCGCCTGCCCCTGTATCTGTCAACACTTGTTTAAAAACGCCTCCTGCACCCGTCAAAAGGATTATGGTTCCTGCTGGGGCCAAGGATTTGGTGGATATCTTTAATAGTTGGTCTTTGGTAAATCCTTTTTTTAGCCCAAAAAAGTACCAGGCCAATAAGTTCGCAATGATCAATGCAGAAAATGGATGGCCGACCAATGCGATAATATTCAATAAATTGGTATTTAAAGTTCCAAAAGTTCCCGCAGAAGCCATTGTATTCAACAAAATCAAAACGATGGGCAGCCCTATAATTAGTAATACTTGAGTAATTGGGGGGAGTTTAGGGTGGTTTTCTTCTTCAATTTCTTCCGGTGCTGCAACAAATATCTTTTTCGAAATGTGTTTTCCGAACCATAGCCCGGCGATCAATGCTGTTGGAATTCCTGCGGCAAAGCCCATCAATATTACCCAGCCCAGATCTACTCCAATAATGTCGGCCACTGCTATTGGTCCTGGTGTTGGGGGGATAAAAGCGTGAGTAATAGCCAAACCTGCCAACAGGGGTATGGCATATAGGAGAAGTGATTTACCGGTCCTACGCTGTAGGGCATAGATCATGGGGACCAATATGATAAAAGCTACATCGAAAAAAACGGGAATAGCAATCAGAAAACCTGAAATTACCATAGCTGAAGGAGCTTTTTTTAATCCAAACTTGGCAACCATAAAATCGGCAATGGCCTTTGCACCGCCCGATGCTTCCAAAATTCCACCAAAAATAGCGCCCAAACCTACCACCGTTGCCACAAAACCCAAGGTCCCGCCCATCCCTTTCTGTACCGTTCCGGTGATCTGGCCGGGATCCAGCCCGGCAATAAGGCCAACGGTAATACTACCGATCAATAAAGCAACGAACGCGTGAATGCGGAGTTTCAAAATCAGGAATAATAGAATGGCTATTCCAATAAGAACGGCCAACAGTAGATTAATTTCCATGGTTAGTTAAGTTGTTTGAGTATGTCCTTGACAATACCGTCGGGAGACTTGTCAATGGAAACCGAAATTTCGTTGGAAGGAGGTTCCAATGTATCGAACTGTGATTTTAGCAGGTCCATGGGCATAAAATGGTCTTTTCTGGTTTCCAATCTGGACCGAATTAATTCAAAAGTGCCGTTCAAATAAACAAACGCCATACAATTTCCCATTCCTGCTCGTAAGATGCTCCTGTAGTTTTTTTTAAGTGCCGAACATGCTATTATTGCACCGACTTTTTTGTTTTTCAACGCCAATTTATTGAGTTCGATAAGCCATTCTTTTCGATCGTTATCGTTCAATGGGGTGCCGGAGCTCATTTTTTCGATATTGGCTTCGGGGTGAAAGTCATCGCCATCATAAAAAGGCAAGTTGAGTTTTTTTGAAAGCAGTTTGCCGATTTTGGATTTACCGGAGCCACTGACTCCCATAACTACGAGCACGGTTTTATTATGAGGCATAAAGGTCGGTTTTTAATTGGTCTGTAACCATTTGTATCACTTTTTCCGGCTTACCATCAAAAGGGACCCACAAAATAGAATTATTTTTTCGCAGCCATGTTAGCTGCCGTTTTGCAAATCTTCGGGTATTTTTCTTGATTTCAGATACGGCAAATTCCAAAGTGCAATTATCGTCAAGATATTCAAAAAGTTCCTTGTAACCAACAGTTTGCAGTGCATTAAGTCTTTTATGCTCGTGTAGTTTTCTGGCTTCGTTCAATAATCCGGCCTCCATCATTAGATCTACGCGCTTATTTATTCTTTGGTAAATGATTTCCCTGGGGGCATCAATTCCAATATAGAGTGTTTTAAAGGGTCTTTTGGCTTTGGGTCGGTTTAGAAAAGAAGAATAAGGTTGATTGGAAGTTCTGCAAACCTCAAGGGCACGGATCAATCTATGCGGATTTTCCATATCCACTTTTTGGGCGTATTCCGGGTCTCTCTTTTTAAGTTCGGTCTGAAGGCTTTTTAAGCCTTCCTTTTCCAAAGTTTGGTTCAGTGCCAGTCTAATTTCCGGGTCAACATGGGGAAATTCATCCAGTCCGTTGACCACGGCATCCACATACAGTCCGCTGCCACCAACCATTACGGCAATATTGTTTTCCTTAAATAGGTGTGTGAGCAATGCAATGGCATCTTTTTCAAAATCGCCTACGGAATAGGGTTCAAAAATGCTTTTATGCTGAATACAATGATGGTTGGCTTCTTGTAGCTCCTCCAGGGAGGGCACTGCAGTTCCGATATTCATTTCCTTAAAAAACTGACGGGAATCTGCCGATATGATCTCCGTATCGAAATATTTGGCCAGTGTAATGCCCAACGCTGTTTTGCCGATTGCAGTTGGGCCAACTATAGCAAGTAGGATCTTAGTGCTCATAAACCATGTCCGCAGTTATAACAATGCGATGCATCGTCTCTGTGCCCCCCAATACCACAGCATGGACAAGCTTGTGTATTTACGTGGACCATGGGTTCTTTATCAATATCCTTTTTGTCATCTTTACCGCTCTTGGCAATTTCTGCGGTCACAATTCCAGTGGGCACCGCAATAATACCATACCCCAAGATCATAATAACCGTGGCCAAAAACTGTCCTAAACTGGTTACAGGCGTAATGTCGCCATAGCCTACGGTGGTCAGGGTAACAACGGTCCAATAGATACTCCTTGGGATACTCGTGAAACCAGCTTCGTTTCCTTCAACAATGTACATCATAGTACCCAGGATCACCGAAAGGATCAAGACCACATAAATAAATACTGCGATTTTAGTTCTACTGGCTTTTAGTGCTTTTTTTAGCTGTGAGGCTTCCCCAATGAACTTGACGAGCTTTAATATCCTGAAAATCCTTAGCAAGCGAAAAGCCCTTACCGCCAAAAGTACTTGTGAGCCGGCCAAAATATAGGAAAGGTACAAGGGAATGGTCGATAAAAAATCTATGATGCCATAAAAACTAAAGATGTATTTCCATGGTTTTTTTATACTGATGATCCTTGCAATATATTCGATGGAAAAAAAGATGGTCACAATCCATTCCATTGCAAGAAGGCTCTTGTGGTACTTCTGATCGATTTCCTGAACACTTTCCAGCATTACCAGAATTACACTGATAATGATCAATACAAAGAGCATCAGGTCAAAAAACTTGCCCGCAGGGGTATCCGCTTCATAAATTATTTCATGAAGGGTATTTTGCCATTTGGGAAGTGGTTTATTGTCCATAAGAAGGTCAGGTGGTTAACGGTATGGTTTTTAGTCGATGGTTTTTTCTTAAGTAGGTTTCCACTATAAAAGTAGTGTTTTCATCGCTACGCAACGGAGTCATAATCGATTCTAAGATATGAATATTATTGATCTGATGATTGAGTTCAACGTACCCAAATCCTTGAAGCTTACCATTTTTAACCAAAACAAAGCTTCGTTCCCCGGTCTCGCGCCCACGATCTGTTAATGCAATGTTTTTATCTTGAATACTGTACTTTTCAAAAACGGACAATACTTTTTTGTTGCAACAATCTGGATTGGATCGATTTTCCTTTTCTTGGTTATTGGTTTCCCATCCGAGAGACGCGGGGCACAGGTCAAACTCTTCAGCAACTTTTTTTAAAAAGCTTTTTGCAGCTTGCGTTCCGTTGAATGCCATTTTTTTGTATTCCAAAGCCTTGCTTTTTTCCACGTCCAGAATTATGTGGTCCGTTCCGTTCCGATTAAAGTCTATGGTGTGGGTAAACAGTTTCTTTCTGGAAACATGATTGTACCGTGGTTTGGTTCTCGTTTGCTCTAAATATGCTTTTAGAATGGCAATAAGTTCACTGCCCGTAGTTTCGTAGGTAACCTTTTTGGTTTCTTTTTGCAGTTTGCGAGCTAATTTCCCAACATTGGTAAAATGCTGGTTCACACGCTTTTTAATGTTTTTTGTTTTTCCTAAATAGATGATTTCGCCATCCTTGTTGTGCATATAGTATACACCGGTATCGGATGGGAGGTTAAAAACCATGTCCAATTGATTGGGGGATAGTTCTCCGTGGGTTTCTTCGCGTATGACTTCGGTAATGATCTTTTTTTCCGAGTCCTTGTTCAGCAACAATTTAAAAAGCTTCAAAGTAGCAAGGGCGTCGCCATTGGCACGGTGCCTATCGCTCATGGGAATACCCAGTGATCGTGCCAATTTACCCAGACTGTGCGATTCTGCTTCGGGAATGAGTTGTTTGGAAAGGTCCACGGTACAAAGTGTCTTGCGTTGAAAATCATAGCCCAATCGCCTAAATTCCGTTCTAAGGATGCGATAGTCGAACTGGGCATTATGTGCCACTAGAACAGCTCCTTCGGTAATTTCAACGATACGCTTGGCCACTTCATGAAATTTTGGCGCCGACCGCAACATTTTATTGTTGATACCGGTAAGTTTGGCCACAAATGGCTGTATTTCCCTCTCTGGGTTGATCAAGCAGATAAATTTATCGACTACCTCGTGCCCATTGAACCTATGGATGGCAATCTCTGTAATGCCCTCCTCGTTATATTTTCCTCCGGTGCTTTCAATGTCGAGTATCGCGTACATGGAAAATTACTGGTTATGAATAGTTTCTAGCCCCAAATATACTGCTTCCGATCCGCACCATGTTACTGCCTTCCTTTATGGCTAATTGGTAATCACCGCTCATTCCCATGGAAAGAATGCCGATGTCGGGCAATTCTGTTTTAAGATCATCAAACAAAGACTTAAGTAGGGCAAATTCCTTACTAACTTGTTTTTTGTCATCCGTAAAAGTTGCCATGCCCATCAAACCAACAATTTTGATGTTTTCCATGGTCTTAAATTCCTCGGAATTGATGAGTTGATCGAGTTCGTTCTTATCAAGACCAAATTTAGTGTCCTCTTCGGCAATATGTATTTGTAGTAAGCAAGGTATTACACGGTCATGCTTTTTTGCCTGTTTGTTGATTTCCTTGAGTAACCGAGGGCTGTCCACCCCATGGATCAAGGAGACAAACTCGGCCATGTATTTTACCTTATTGCGTTGTAGGTGGCCTATCATGTGCCATTCGATGTCCTTGGGCAAATCTTGCCATTTTTGGACCATCTCCTGTACTTTATTTTCTCCAAACACCCGTTGTCCGGCATCATAGGCTTGCATAATATCTTTATTGGGCTTGGTTTTGGAAACGGCAACCAAGGTAACCCCTAAAGGGAGTTCGGATTTTATTTTATCGAGATTATCTTTTATGGACATAGTTTTCTATAATTCATAAATCGCCAGCCCGCTGCGGAGCTTAGGCTCAATATACGTGCTTTTTGGGGGCATTACCAAACCTGCATCGGCAATGGCCTTAATTTCTTCTATGGTTGTGGGAACAAGGCTAAAACCAACGGCAAAAGCTCCCGAATCCACCATATCTTTCATTTGGATCAGGTTGTTTTTGCCATAACCGTAACAAATCCGGTCGTCGTTTCGTAGGTCTGTAATCCCCAAAATGGGTTCCAAAACAGTTTTGTACAAAATTTGAGTGTCCAATTTACTCAAAGCATCGGGAAAAACGTGATTGGTTTTTCTAAAATGAAGGGTATAAAACTCTCCGGCCAAATACATGCTGAACTCATGTTTTTTGGAGGGTTTTCTCAGTCCGTCCATTCTTTTCTCGATACGGAAATGTTCGTCCAACTGGATAAGGAATTCTTTCTTGGAAAATCCGTTCAAATCCTTCACCATTCGATTGAACTCAAAAATTTTCATCTGGGACTCAGGAATCAGATAAGCCATAAAATAATTGTAGGCTTCCTCTCCGGTATGGTTGGGGTTTTCGGTCTTTTTAATATCGGCCAACAAACTGGAAGAGGCGCTACGGTGGTGTCCGTCCGCTATGTAGAGCGAGTTTAGGTCTCCAAAAGCACTTTCCAGTTTTTTTATGCCCTCGGGGTATGAAATTTTCCAAAGCTTGTGGTTTACTTTGTCCGTAGTGGTAAAATCATATTCGGGCTCGCGCTGTATTTTTCGTTGGAATATTTCATCTACCAAATCACTGTCCTCGTAAGTCATTAAAACCGGTTCTGCATTAAAACCTACGGTGTGCAGGTAATCTGCAAAAAGTTCTTCCCGGTCTTGTATGGTGTCCTCATGTTTTTTGATGACGTTGCTCCTGTAATCATCCACGCTACATGCACAAAAGAAGCCTAAACTCTTAAAATCATCCTTTTCTATTTGATAGAGATAAAAACTGGGCTCTTCGTCTTTCAAAAAGATGTTTTCTTCCAAAAACTCCAAATACCGATTATGTACAAGTCCAAAACGCTCCTTACCCTTAATGTTTTTATCGAACTTGAATCCTGGATTGATGATATGTAAAAACGAGAACGGGTTGTACTTCAGTACAGCCTTGAGCTCTTCTTTTGAATATTCCTCGTAGGAGCGCGATGCAACAAAAAAAGCTTTGTCCTTTGTGGGGCGAATGGCCTTAAAAGGCTTAACTATGGCCATGAAATTCCTTATATAGTTAAAAGAGGTGCTTCCCTCTAATTATTAATTATCGCTACTTAATTTCAAAATACTTGGTCTTCTTTGTCATTTCGAATGTAGTGAGAAATCTCGGTAGTGATTTAAAGTTATGAGATTCCTCGTCGCTTTGTTCTGTTGGAATAACGATCAAATTCTTTTTAATCCTATTTAAATTGTGCGGAAACGTTTTCGGCTTTTCTGGACTCGGAATAATCGTAAAAGCCTTCACCTGATTTTACCCCTAATTTACCGGCCATCACCATATTCACAAGTAGAGGGCATGGGGCATATTTTGGGTTTTTGAAACCATCGTACATCACATTTAGGATGGAAAGACATACATCCAATCCAATAAAGTCGGCAAGTTGCAATGGGCCCATGGGGTGAGCCATTCCCAATTTCATTACCGTATCTATTTCTCTAACGCCGGCGACACCGTTGTACAAGGTTTCGATAGATTCGTTGATCATGGGCATTAAGATCCTGTTGGCCACAAATCCAGGATAATCGTTTACCTCGGTCGGGATTTTGCCCAATTTCTTGGATAGCTCCATAATGGTTTGGGTAACGTCGTTTGAGGTACTGTAGCCCCTTATGATCTCTACCAATTTCATAATTGGCACAGGATTCATAAAATGCATTCCGATTACTTTTTCCGGGCGTTTGGTGGCCGCTCCTATTTGTGTTATGGAAATGGAAGAGGTGTTGGTTGCCAAAATGGTTTCGGGCTTGCATATTTCATCCAAATCCTTGAAGATCTTTAGTTTGATGTCCAAATTTTCCGTAGCTGCCTCTACCACAAGATCGGTATCGTTTACACCGTCCTTTACATTGGTGTAAGTGGTTATATTGGCCAATGTACCCTCTTTTTTGGCTTCGTCTATCACTTCCTTGGCGATCATACGGTCCAAATTTTTGGTTATTGTGGCCATTCCTTTGTCCAAAGATACTTGGGAAATGTCCACAAGATTTACATGATATCCGTTTTGTGCGAATACATGGGCAATTCCATTACCCATGGTTCCGGCACCGATTACAGCTATTTTTTTCATTGTATTTAGTTTGTATGGCTTTGTTCTCGGAACGGAGAACAACACTGAGTTAATTTTTAAAGGATTCGATTATTTGAAGGGCCACTCTAAGGGCATTGGCACCTTGCTCCAAGCTCACGATCGGTGTAGTATCGTTGTTGATGGCATTGGCAAAGGTTTCCAATTCGTCCAAAATGGCATTGTTGGCGTCTATTTCGGGGTTTTCAAAATAGATCTGCTTTTTATCGCCCTCGGCATTCTGGAGAATCATATCAAAATCACCAGGGTTTTCTGGTGCGTCCTTCATTTTTACAACCTCTACCTTTTTCTCTAAAAAGTCGACGGATATGTAGGCATCGCGCTGAAAGAACCTGGATTTACGCATATTTTTTAAGGAAATCCGACTCGATGTTAGATTGGCGACACAGCCGTTCTTAAATTGGATTCGGGCGTTTGCTATGTCTGGGGATTGACTGATCACCGAAACGCCACTTGCGTTTATTTTTTCGACTTCGGATGGAACAACGCTTAAAATAGCGTCAATATCATGGATCATTAAATCCAAGACCACGGGAACATCGGTTCCCCTGGGGTTAAATTCTGCCAAACGGTGCGTTTCTATGAACATGGGATTGTCGATCTTGTCCTTTACGGCCAAAAAAGCAGGGTTAAATCGCTCCACATGTCCCACTTGCCCTTTTACGCCATGCTGTTTGGTAAGTTCGAGCAATTCTTCGGCTTCTTCAAGTGTGTTGGTGATAGGTTTTTCAATAAATATGTGCTTGCCTTTTTCAATGGCCTTTTTGGCACAATCAAAATGTGAAAGGGTAGGGGTTACAATATCTACAACATCAACGGCATCGATCAATTTATTGATGTTCTCAAAATAATTATATCCAAATTCCGCTGCGACTTTCTTGGCGTTGATCTCATCGGGGTCATAAAACCCGACCAGTTCGTATTTGTCCGATTGGTTTAGGAGCCTCAGGTGTATTTTCCCTAAATGTCCTGCTCCAAGGACACCAACTTTTAGCATATTTCCTGTTTTCGTCAAAAATAAGGATATGATGTCAGTTTCCATAAATTTTTGATCGGAAGTAGAGGGATATTTTTAGGGAACTTTTTAAATTCGTGCCTCCAGACCACAGACCATGAAGGATACGCTCAAACATAGGGGAATGCGCAAGAACTTGGCAGAAGTTGTAGCGGCCAAGGGAATTACCGATCAAAAAGTTTTAGAGGCCATAAAGACTATTCCAAGGCACTTGTTTTTAGATAGCAGTTTTGAAGATCATGCGTATCAGGACAAGGCATTTCCCATTGGTGCGGATCAAACGATTTCCCAACCGTATACCGTAGCTTTCCAGACGGAATTGTTGCAGGTTGAACCCAATGCCAAGATTTTGGAGATAGGTACCGGGAGCGGGTATCAAACTGCTGTTTTATTGTATTTAAGGGCTAAAGTGTACACCATTGAAAGACAATCGGAACTGTTTAAATCCACCCGATTGTTTTTTAATAAAATGCACTATCGCCCCAAGAAGATGATTTTTGGGGATGGATATAAAGGATTGCCGCAAGAAGCTCCTTTTGATGGTATTATTGTTACTGCTGGCGCCCCAGAAGTGCCCAAACCATTATTGTCCCAACTAAAAATAGGTGGTAGGCTGGTAATCCCGGTGGGTGTTGACGAGCAGATCATGACACTATTTGTGCGTAAGTCTGAAAAGGAATTCGAGAAAAAGGAATTTGGGTCGTTTCGGTTTGTTCCGCTGTTGGAAGACAAAAATTAATTGTTGAAACTCTTTTTGATCCGGGAGAGATTGCGCTTATTGTCACGATCCTTTATGGTTTCCCGCTTATCGTACAGTTTTTTCCCCTTGGCAAGTCCAATATTCATTTTGGCGAGACCTCGATCATTTATAAAAACATTTAAGGGAACAATGGTCAATCCGGTTGTGGCGACCTCTTTTTGAAGTTTTTTCAACTCCCTTTTGTTGAGCAATAATTTACGTTCTGCTTTTGGTCTATGGTTGTAATGCCCACCATGGCTATACTCATCGATCTGCATATTGATCACAAACAGCTCGCCCTTGGGATTAAACTCACAAAAACTTTGCGAAATAGAGGCTTTGCCCAATCGAAGGGATTTAATTTCGGTACCGCCCAAAACTATACCTGCTGTGTAGGTATCCAGGATTTCGTAATCGAACCGGGCTCTTCTGTTTTTTATGTTGATATTTTTCTGCATTGGGGACAAAAATATAAACTCTTTAGCAAGATTTTTGTAATGTTACGTTAGATTTTACGAATAAGTATCAAAACTCATCTATGAAAAGAATTTTATCCCTGCTCCTCTTAGTTATTGTTATTGGTTGCAAACAAGAACCTAAAAAAGAACTGACCGCCCAAGATATTGTAAATAAATCCATTGAAGATAGCGGGGGTAAACTGTTCGAAACCCATGAAGTGACCTTCGATTTTAGGGATTTAAAATATAGATCGGAAAATATTGACGGTAATCGGGTTTATACGCGTACAAGGGATTTGGACTCGGTTATCGTAAAAGATATTATGACCATGGATAATTTTGAGCGATACATGAACGACTCCTTGGTAAAAGTCAAGGATTCCATGGCTCAACTTTACACCAACTCCATTAACTCTGTCCACTATTTTGTGCGGTTGCCATTGGGGTTGAACGATGCCGCAGTAAACAAAGAGCTATTGGGCAAGGAGACCATTAAAAATAAAGAATACTACAAGATCAAGGTAACATTCGACCAACAAGGAGGAGGGGTCGATTTCGAAGATACTTATGTGTATTGGTTTAATACAGAATCATTTAAACCTGATTACTTGGCCTATAGCTTCCATGTAAACGGTGGTGGACAGCGATTTAGAAAGGCATATAACGAGCGTTATATTGGCGGTATCCGTTTTGTGGATTATGAAAACTATAAACCCAAACAAGAAGGAAGCGATATATTGGAAATTGGCCAGTTGTTCCATACGGACGGGCTGGAACTAATATCCAAAATAGAAACTAAAAATATTACCGTTACGGACGAATCGGAATAAAGCTATCTTTGGTCAATACAATTTTTTTGGAATAGAATTGGTTAATCCATTTTTAGTCGAATGTCGGTTGGGACACCATCGATAAAACGAACAATAAAAAGACTGCTGTTGTCCGAGTCGTCCATTTGATCGTATTTTTCCAAGCCTAAAATTTTATTTACCAGCATGGGGGTGGTATTGCTGTGGCCTACCACTAATATGTTCTTACCTTCATTAAGAAGCTTAAACTCCTCAATATCCAAAGTTTGTGGATCGTAGTACTCAATATCGATATCTTTTTTGATAGAGGTCGGCGCAGCGGTCATGGATGTGCGCTCGTAATTGGTGGAATACACTTTGTCCAAAGAAATAGGGTCGAAAACTTCTGCCCAGCGAATAGCTCTGTCGAGACCATCTTGATTTAGCTCCGGGTCCGGGTTGTCCGGATCGGTCCTGTCCTTTTCTGCATGACGAATAAAATAAAAGGTGGAGATAACAGGGTCTTCCACAATTTTTGTATCTTTTTTGCATCCGATACTTCCAACGAGTATAATTGCAAGAGCAATTAGCGGTTTGATGGTTCGCATAGTTCTATTCAAAGTTCCCTAGTTTTTATTTGTACGTTTAAAAGTAACGTTTAATTTTTATTTTCTTGTATGCGAAAATTAGTGGTTTGTATTTTGGTACTGGTAAATTTCTGGTTTAGTAGGGGGCAAGAACTTGTTTTGCCGTCGGATTTTAGGCAACATACGCTCACTCAGTTCAATGCCAGTTTGTGGAACCCTACCTATTCCCTGGATTGGAACAGGCCGAACTCACTATCCATTTGGACGCGTTGGCAATGGCAGGGTATCGACGGAGACCCAACATCTATCTTTGTAAATTATACCCATCAATTAAATCCGATGGCCGTTGTCGCAGGTGGTTTTTTGCAACATAATACGGGCTTATTTTTATACACGGGAGGCAATTTGAATTTTGCGCAAACTTTTCAGCTCGATGATGGGGTCGACCTAATGGCCGGACTAAATACATTTGCTTTTAGGCAAACCGTGGCAGATGAGCGGTTTGGGCTGGAAGACGAACTGACACCTGAGGAATTGGAAGATCTTGAGGGGTTTAGGGTCCAATTTTCACCAGCTCTTCGACTAATGGTCAATCGTTTTAGTGTTGGTGTGGCATTTGAAAATGCTGTGGGTTTTAGTGTATCCGGGAATGGCGAGAATATGGATAGTTTTCAGGTGGTTACCGGAACATTGGCCAACGACTTTCCAGTAACGATATCAGATGCTTTTGGGGACAGTTTTGTTCGGCCTGTGGTGTATGTAAAATCTGTGCCAGAGGGCGATACCCAATATGGCATTAATGGGCTTTTGTCCACATCCAAGTTTTGGGTGCAGGGCGGGTATAATAGTTTTTATGGTGCATCCGGAGGGCTGGGTGTTACTATAGCCAATACTTTTTCCGTAGGTGGGCTTATGGAATTTGGAACAGACGATCTATTGACCGATGAAGATACTACCATAGAAATTGTAGCGTCTTATCACTTTGGAAAAACAAAATCCAGGGAAAAGCATCAAGACCCTGAAGATGACAAAGAAAAATCAAGGCAGCTCGAAGAAGAAATCGAGCGACAACGCAAAGAAAAGGAACAAAGGGAACTCCAAGCTAGAAGAGAGATGGAGCGAGAGAAAGATTCGTTGTCCGAAATCCAACGAAAGAACGGGCAATTGGAGCTTCAACGTAAAAAAGATAGTATTTCACGTTTACAGAATCAAACAGTGGAAGTAAAACCCAATGAACGATATGAGGAAGTTGAAAGCGAAGACGGTCTGCAAGCCGGTTTTTATCTGATCGCCAATGTGTACGGCACAAAGAAATATTTCGAGAGTTTTATGGAAACGGTCCGTGAGATGGGACTAGAGCCCAAATCTTTCTACAGAAAATCCAATAGATATAATTATGTATACTTGGAAAGGTATAACACCATGGAAGAGGCCAGAAAAGCAAGGGACAGTAAATTTTATGGTAAATACGTGTACAAAACATGGATTTTTAGGGTGAGAGGGAATTAATTCTATTCAACTATCCATGTTTGCCTCAAGTTGTAAGTCATCGATAGTGGCGAAAAGGGGGGCTGGTCGCAATGCATTCTTTCCTGTCCGAACCATTTTGAAAGCAACCAAAGGATTCGTCTTATTTTCTAAGCTCTTGTTTTATCAAATATTCCAAATAGGTGATGGTGTTCATCAAATATTTGCGATCCTGTGTCATCGTACTCATTGCAATGGCGCCTTGGATCATGGTGAATAATTGCTTGGCAAACTGCAGAGGAGGGACCGCAAGTCTGATTTCGTTTTGTTTGGCACCGTTTTCTAGTACGAGTGCGATTTTGCCCTCGACCTCCTTTATGGTTTCTTTTACGGCAGCGGCCAAGAGCTTGTTGTTTCCTTGTGCATCAACACCAACATTTAGCAGTGGGCATCCACCCATGGGCAGTGTAAATACGTCATATTGTTTGTAAAAACCCAGTAAGGAGTACAGTTTATCCAAAGCAGCCGTTCCAAACTCCAGTTTATGGTCTATGGCCGACAACAACAAATTTCTATTGTACTCGAAAGAAGAAAGGGCCAGGGCCTCTTTGTTTTCAAAATTACCATAAATAGCACCTTTGGTCAGGCCGGTGGCCTCTGTAAGATCACTCATACTGGTGCCCACGTAGCCATGTTTGTTGAAAATGGGAGCCACGGTTTCAATAATGTACGCTGTGGTCCTTTCGGCTTTCTTGGTCATTTTAGTAAAGGTTGGTATTGGTGGAAACTAAGATATA
The DNA here is from genome assembly GCF_023716465.1 of Flagellimonas marinaquae. Classification (NCBI taxonomy): domain Bacteria; kingdom Pseudomonadati; phylum Bacteroidota; class Flavobacteriia; order Flavobacteriales; family Flavobacteriaceae; genus Flagellimonas; species Flagellimonas marinaquae. Next base: position 3,692,789 of record NZ_CP092415.1, on the reverse strand, counting down.
AAAAATCAGATACTGTCTGGTATTTTCCAAAACAAAAGCCCCTACTTTAACAAAGTAAGGGCTCGTTTTAAGGGCGATTTAATGTTATTCCACCAATTCGTTCTGATTTCTGAACACCAATTGGTCGTCAAAAGAATCCAGTAGAACAATACTGTCCGAACTAATTTTGCCCGAAAGCAGTTCTTTGGACAAGCTGTTCAATACTTCTTTTTGAATCAATCTTTTGACCGGTCTGGCGCCGTATTGGGGGTCGTAACCTTTCTCTGCCAAATAAGCGATGGCTTCTTGTGTGGCATCCAACGTAATATTTTGCTTGGACAACATTTTCTTTAAGTTTTCCAATTGAAGCCCTACAATGTCCTTGATATCCGATTTGCTCAACGGGGTAAACATGATAATGTCGTCTATTCGGTTCAAAAACTCTGGCCTAATGGTTTTCCTTAGTAATCCCAGCACCTCTACTCGAGCTGCATCGGAAGCACTTTCCACATCCACGGCATCTTCGAACTTCTCTTGGATAATGTGGCTGCCCATGTTACTGGTCATTATAATAATGGAGTTTTTAAAATCTGCCACTCGACCTTTGTTGTCGGTCAGTCTTCCCTCGTCCAGCACTTGCAAAAGGATGTTGAACGTATCTGGGTGCGCTTTTTCTATCTCGTCCAACAGGATTACCGAATAAGGCTTCCGCCGCACGGCTTCCGTTAATTGTCCACCTTCATCATATCCTACATACCCCGGAGGGGCCCCGACCAACCTGCTAACGGAATGGCGTTCTTGGTACTCGCTCATATCGATCCGTGTAATTGCATTTTCATCATCGAACAAGTATGAGGCCAGGGTTTTTGCCAACTCGGTTTTACCTACCCCTGTTGTACCTAGAAATAGAAAAGAGCCTATAGGTTTTTTGGCATCTTGCAATCCGGCTCTACTTCTTCGGATGGCATCGGAGACGGCAATTATTGCCTCATCTTGGCCCACTACGCGCTTGTGGAGTACATCTTCCAATTTTAAAAGTTTCTCCCTTTCGCTCTGCATCATCTTGTTGACCGGGATACCTGTCCATTTGGCAACTACTTCCGCAATATCCTCATAGGTTACTTCTTCTTTGATCAGAGTACCAGCGGTTTGCTGCGTTGCAAGCTCTTCTTGTAACTTGTCCAATTTTTCCTGGGCTTCTTTGATCTTGCCATACCGCAATTCTGCTACCTTACCGTAATCGCCGTTGCGTTCGGCACGTTCGGCCTCTACTTTATAGTGTTCGATATCCTCTTTGGTTTTTTGGATATTGTCCACCACGGTTTTTTCACTCTCCCATTTGGCAAAAATTTCGTTACGGTCTTCCTTAAGGTTGGCCAGTTCCAAATTCAACGACTTTAGTTTGGTCGTATCGTTTTCTCGTTTAATGGCTTCGACCTCAATTTCCAGTTGCATGATCTTTCGGTCCAAAACGTCCAGTTCTTCGGGTTTGGAATTAATTTCCATTCGAAGTTTGGAAGCGGCCTCGTCCATAAGGTCGATTGCCTTGTCCGGCAAAAAACGATTGGTAATGTAGCGTTGAGATAGTTCCACGGCGCCGATCACGGCATCATCCTTAATTCGGACCTTGTGGTGGGCTTCGTACTTTTCCTTTATACCTCTAAGTATGGAAATGGCACTTTCGGTATCGGGTTCGTCCACGATTACCTTTTGGAACCTGCGCTCCAGGGCTTTGTCCTTTTCAAAATATTTTTGATATTCATCCAAAGTTGTGGCTCCTATGGCTCTGAGTTCACCACGTGCCAACGCAGGTTTTAGAATATTTGCAGCGTCCATTGCACCCTGTCCGCCACCTGCACCTACCAGTGTGTGAATTTCATCTATAAATAGTACAATATTGCCATCGGAGGAGGTAACTTCCTTGATTACGGCCTTAAGGCGCTCCTCGAACTCGCCCTTGTATTTTGCCCCTGCAATGAGGGCACCCATATCGAGCGAATAGATTACTTTGTCCTTTAGGTTTTCCGGTACGTCTCCTTGAATAATTCGGTGCGCCAGACCCTCCGCGATCGCGGTTTTACCTACCCCGGGCTCACCAACGAGCATGGGATTGTTTTTTGTTCTACGGGACAAAATTTGCAGTACCCTTCGAATTTCTTCGTCCCTCCCGATTACGGGGTCCAATTTGCCGCTATCGGCCATTTGGTTAAGGTTGTTTGCATATTTATCCAAGGAATTATAGGTGTCCTCGGCACTTTGCGAGGTAACCTTTCCACCTTTTCGCAGTTCTTGAATGGCAGTTTTAAAATCTTTCTCCGTAGCACCCTGATCTTTTAAGATCTGGGCAATTTTACTTTTGGATTTAAAAATGGCCAATAGCAAATGCTCGACCGAAACATATTCATCGCCCATGTTTTTTGCAATGATGCTGGCCTCGTTCACCGTTTTACCTGCTTCTCTGGATAGCATTGTTTCCCCTCCCGAGACCTTGGCAAAACTCTGCAGTTCTTTGTCCAATATTTGGTTGATGAGGTTGGTATTGACGTTCAATTTTTTTAGTATGAAAGGCAATACGTTTTCATCGACTTCGGCAATAGCCTTGAACAAATGCTCGTTTTCGATTTGTTGATGCCCAAATTCTTGGGCCAACTGTTGAGCCCTTTGAATGGCTTCTTGTGATTTTATGGTAAAATTATTAAAGTTCATAGTTGTTGTTTTTTTTAAATTAAGTCAACAACCTTACCACGAAGAAGATACCGTCAAAATGTCTGTAAAACTCAATAAAAATAAGACATTTAGTCAGTTGTAAGCTTTTTGTTCCCCGCCGACTTATCCTGTAAATTTGTAATATGGGATTATTTGACAGTGTTTTCGGAAAAAAGGAGAAAACCAATACGGAAAAGAAGGAATTGCCCTGGGTTCCATTGGAGTCATTGGAGCAATTGGAGACGATTAAGGAGAAATCAAAAGAGAGACCCCAAATTGTTTATAAGCATTCCAGTACATGCGGTATCAGCAGAATGGTATTGGGCATGTTTACCGAAGGATATGATATGGATTTGGAGGTCGATATTCATTTTTTAACGATTCAGCGCAATCGGGATGTATCGAACGCGATAGAGGACCAGTTCAAAGTACGGCATGAGTCGCCACAATTGCTAGTAATCAAGAATGGCGAAGTGGTTTTCCATACATCCCACGGAGCTATTTCGGATGTAGATTTGAAACAGTACCTGTAGGTTTTGAATAGGTTTCGACTCGAGCGTGGCCAAGAACGTTAATACATCTCGACCATGCTCGATACGTAACCATTTTTTAATTGAACTGGTACTTGGATACAATGTTCTTTAGGCGTGCTTTTAGATCTTCGCCTGCATCGTAGACCATTTGCTCGTTCGACGGAAAGGGAACTTCCCTAGCGTTCAGGTACAACAAAAGGTCGTCTTCCAAGGCTCTTTTGTCTCCTTGATAATTGGCGAAGATATGTTCAAAAATAAATTCGCTCGATAGGGGGTAGGAGTTGATTTCCTGTCCGCTCCGTAAATCTGTAAAACTCACTTTTGCGCCAATTTGAGCACTTTTGGTCTGGGTAAACTGGAACAATTTACAAGTAACCGTTCGCATTTTATCTACTTTTATTTTGTTTCCCAAACTATCCTTTACCACATTGCCATCGTTGTCCAAGAGGTATTGCCAACCGTCTTTGATTTGTCTCTCTTTTATCACTTGGGTTTCGTTAATACGCTCCGGAGACACGTTGATCTCCATAAAATCCAAGTTCATGGCATAATCATATTTTACATTTTTCAAGGGGTTGGTGTGGTATTGCAACCAGAAGTTATCAATGCCAAAGGCATTAAAATCCAAAAGCTCCGACTCCAATCGCTCCGGGATGATCTGTTGTGTCTGATTTGCAATGTCCACCCTTACGAATTCCAAACCTTTATTGTAGGCTTCATCCATTTTTGCTACCGTTTCCCGGTAGCCCGGGTTAATTTCCTGCAAATATTTTAAATCATCATAGGCATTTCTGTAATCCGATTTATACTTGGCCGTGGATAGTAGGTTCAGGGCATTTTGGTATAAATGCTCGGAAAGTTCGTCCTTGGTATTTAAGATATTGTTATCGTAGTTTACAAAATTGAACTCGGCGTTTCTTCCTTCATCTGAAATATACAAAGGTAGTAAAGGTCTTATACGCTGTTGGATTTGTTTTAACTGTAAATATTTATTGTAGATGTTTTCCAAATTCGCGGGATTGCCATCATTCTGAAGAAATGAAATTTCTTGTTGCTCCCTCGCGGCATTTTTAGCAAAGGCCTCTTCCAATAAAACAATGTACTGTTGATGTCCTTTTTTGGTCTTGTTCTCGGCCAGGTTCTTTATGGCCTTGTTCATTGCTGTAATGTAGTTGCCCGTATTGAGGGCCTCCTGTGTTTTCTTTACGCCGCTGCAAGCGCTAAAAACAATTATTGCGGTTAAGAGTAAAATTTTTTTCATAGGTTCAACTTTATTGGTTTGATTAGGGGGAATTCAATAGCTGTGCCAAAATTCCCCAATTTATAAACGAAAAAGGTCGAAGGGTAGTATATCTTGGACCAAAAGGCTTAAAAACAGGGTTTTTATTACTTTTTGGGATTTGGCACATTGTTAACTGTTGTTTAATAAAAATACACAGCTAACGGTTTTTTATAGATAAAAATCTACTGGCAATTCGTAATTTTACCGCTTATTAAAAACAAAGGCAAATGCAACGAGACCACAAAATTTTTGAACTAATAGCACAAGAAAAGGATAGACAATTGGAAGGTATTGAATTGATAGCTTCAGAAAACTTTGTAAGTCCACAGGTAATGGAAGCTGCAGGTTCAGTACTTACCAATAAATATGCAGAGGGATATCCTGGAAAGCGCTATTATGGTGGTTGCGAAGTGGTGGACCAAGTAGAGCAATTGGCCATTGACAGGGCCAAGGAACTTTTTGGAGCGGCATACGCCAATGTACAACCACATTCGGGTTCGCAGGCCAATGCATCGGTTTACCATGCATGTTTAAAGCCGGGTGACACTATTTTAGGTTTCGACCTCTCCCACGGCGGGCATTTAACTCATGGTTCGCCCGTAAACTTCTCCGGAAAATTGTACAACCCGGTCTTTTATGGTGTGGACGAGGAAACAGGCATGCTGAACTACGACAGAATTCAGGAGATTGCTGATAAGGAAAAACCCAAATTGATCATTGCCGGGGCATCTGCCTATTCGCGCGATATGGATTTTAAACGATTTAGGGAAATTGCCGATAGTGTAGGCGCTATTTTGTTGGCCGATATATCGCACCCGGCAGGATTGATCGCAAAAGGAATTTTGAACGATCCTATTCCGCATTGCCATATTGTGACTACCACTACCCACAAAACATTGCGTGGTCCGCGTGGTGGCCTTATTTTAATGGGTGAAAATTTTGATAACCCATTTGGCATACGATTAAAGAATGGTAACCTTAGAAAAATGTCGGCACTTTTGGACCTAGCGGTTTTCCCAGGAAACCAAGGAGGCCCACTGGAGCATGTGATCGCTGCCAAAGCGGTTGCTTTTGGTGAAGCACTTTCCGACGAGTTCTTACACTATATGGTACAGGTGAAGAAAAATGCCGCTGCCATGGCCAAAGCCTTTATGGATAAGGACTACAAAGTAATATCGGGCGGTACGGACAACCACATGATGTTGATCGATTTGAGGAATAAAAACATATCCGGCAAGGAAGCCGAACAAGTTTTGGTAAAAGCGGATATTACTGCCAATAAGAATATGGTACCTTTTGATGATAAATCACCATTTATAACCTCAGGTATACGTTTTGGAACGTCGGCAATAACCACAAGAGGCCTTAAAGAAGAAGATATGGAGACCATTGTTGGGTTCATCGATGAAATTTTAATGGATGCTGAGAACGAGGCCAAAATTGCCCAGATAAAACAAAAGGTCAACGATTTAATGAAATCGAGACCCTTGTTCAGTGTTTAGTAATCGCTAGCGTAAAGCGTTATTCGTACAAGAAAATACTTTCGTCGAACAGTTTTTTCTTTCGTAGGGAATATATTAGGGCCTTGTGCTTTTGTCCTTTATCAAAGTAAAGGCCCCAATAATCGTAATAACCGCATTTTGTTCTTAGTGTAGAGGTTTTCTTTTGGATAGCGGCGTTATTGTCTTCAAAAACAGGAACAAAAATCTCATACGGCATTTCGGTCAATCCTTTGGTAAAATAGACAAAGTGTTTGCCTATGGCCGTTAAAATATTGCTGGCCTCTTCGAGGATGCTGTTCTTGTGCAAACGGGTTATAACGATAGAGGTATCCTTAAAATGGAGAGATAGCTCTAAAATGTCCATGGGATAGGGACTTTTATTGTTCAGGACCTCCAGTGCTTTGTCCAACGATTTGGATATGTCCGAGTGGGTCTCTTCTACAAAATTATAATTGCCCCAATCGCCATTGTTAAAATGACGTAGGCATTCCCCTATACCAAAATTATGATGAAGGTCGATGACCAGATTAGTGGAATGGTTTTTTGAATCGTGCCTGCAAATTACTTTGGCAGTAGCGAAAAAATACTTTTCGAGTACGCGTAAAAAATCATCCAATCCATCGGTGGCCAAATAGGTTTTTGGACCAGATTTTTTATGATTGTTATTTGGTTTATTTGATGATGACATGTGGAGTTGATTGAACTTCGTGATTCCTTCAACATAAAATTAGGATGAATCTTTTGCATGGGATTACAGATTATCCTTAAAAATTCTGGGGGTTTTCCCTTGTTTGTAAGTTTTTTTTGATTTTTTGAGCCTAAACCAACCACAAAATCGTCACAACGCCTTATTTTACGGTATTCGAGCCTAAATAAAACCTCGGTTTTTTGCGGCTAAGATAAGGGCAAGATCGTTTTCGTTTTCGGTTCCGAACAATGTCTTTAGGTGCCTTTTTCTATTTTCAATGGAAGATGGGGAGAGCCTGATAAATTTTTCCAGATCCTTGTTCTTTGTTCCTTTGGAAAGGTGATATAGTATTTGTTTGTCCTTCTCGTCTATTTCTATGTCATTGGCCATCTTTTTTCTTATGGCCCCCAATGCCTTGGACGAATAATAAGGAGGCTCTGTCATTATGGTTCTAACGGCTTCTTCCAGCGTTTTGGGGTCAATATCCGTTTTAACCAGGTAACCATCTGGATCCACGGATTTCAATATACTGTTGATCCTAAAGTTGTCGCTAAAGGAAGACATAAAAACAATTTTACTCTCGGGAACAATTTTACGGGCCAAAATACCAAGATCCTCACCGGTATAGGGCTGGTCTTCATTTGGGGCAAAAAGTTGGACATCCAAAAAAAGGATATCGTATTTAAAGGTATTCACGGAATCCTCTATCAGTTTTTTACCTGTGTGGTAAGAGGTAGCTGTATCGACTATAATATTGTGGCCATCGAATTCTATGCCTTCGAGTATAAACTTGTACCCGAGCATGGTCATTTCATGGTCGTCTATTGCAAGTATTCGTAGTGTTTTCATCGTAGGTATTCTTATTAATTTGGGGGACTATGCGTTTACAACATGGTTTTGGTCCGTTGTTTCGAACTCAACATATTTGGCCGGCATGGTAACCATTATAGAGGTGCCTTTCCCGGGCCGACTGTCAATGTCCAAAACTCCTTTAACTTTTTTAACTCTGGAAACAATGTTCCTTAACCCGATTCCTTTCTTTTTTCTACTGGGATCAAAACCAACACCGTCGTCGGTTATGGTTAGTTTTAATCTGCCGTTGGTTGATTGAAAGGATATGGATACATTTTGACTTTTTGCGTGTTTTACACAGTTTTTTAATGATTCTTGAACTATTCTATAGGCATTGATCTTAATGTCTCCCAGCAAATTGTCCCAATTTAATTTTTTGTCGTAAGCAAAGGAACAATTCATGCCGGACGATTTCTCAATTTCGTTGATCATGTCTTCCATGGACACGATAAAATTATGAAATTTTTCATAGGATGCATGGTTCAGTTCATGGGAAATTGTGCGAATTTCCTCTTCAACAAGACGTAGTTTTTCTATTAAATTGGTTCTTTGGTCAATTGAGGCTTGGTCGTTTCTTTCGTTCAATCCACTTAAAATAAGTCGTATGCCCAGCATTTCTCCCAAAATACCATCGTGCAGCTCTTCGGATATTCGTTTTTGTTCCAATTGTTTACCTTCTTTAAACTTTCCTTGTTGGGATAGCATTAAATTGTAAATTTCTTGATTGCTCTCCTGTAGGCGCTGTTTCGATTTTAATTGACTGTTGCTCACATAAAGGGAAATAATGATCAAAAATCCGATACCAAAAGTTATAAAAAGAGCGGTAAAGTATATCCAAACTTGTTTTTCCTTGATCAAAATTTGGTTGGCTTCGATAACTTGATCGGTTTCCAATCGTATTCTGGCAAATTTATCTCGTTTGGTTCGTTCCTCTACCTTTATAATATCGCTTAATTGGGCATATTCCTCAAAATACGATTTAGAATTGGCCGGATCTAGGCCGTTCAACAACCGCAGTGCGTCCAACATACGGTCGTTGTTGTAGGTTTCTTTGGCAACCTCGAACGATTCCTTGGCTTGGGCAATAGCTTGTAGGGTGTCTTTTTTAGCGGCCAAGACCTCTGCATAGTAATAATTAAGGCGGGCACGATCGTATAAATCGCCATATTCTGCGTTTACCACAAAAGCTTCGTTTAGGAGCTGTTCTGCTTGCTCGGCATCGTTGTCCAGTTTTAAAACAGTGTAGGCAAAACTGCCCAAGGCTTTTTGGTATGTGCCCGGTAAGTTTTGCTTAAAAGCATTATCCGATAAAAGCTGTTTGTATTCTTGCTTAGCTTTTTCATAATCCCCTGCATTTAAATACACACTGGCGATATTGTTTTGGATAACCCATTTCGATTTGTTTTTACCGGGATTATCTGATTTATCTAGATATTCGAGGGCTTTATTGTAGGATTCAATCGATTTTTCGGTATTTCCCAATCCTTTGGCAAGCACACCTAGTAAATTGTAACTACTATGAAGTCTATAATTATCTTCCAGGTCATCGAATATTTTTATGGCGGCAGTGGTGCTGATCTCACCGCCCAAATAATCCTTGTAAGAGTCTTGTACCCGAGCCATTCCGTAATACATTCTTGCGCGGAGTGATTTTGAAGTGGAGTCCACAGGCATTTTTTCGAAACTTTTTAATGCATTGCGATAATAAAACATAGCACTGTCCATAACGCCTTTGGATTGTAAAAAAAGAGCCAAGTCCCAATTGGAATAGCCCAACACCTTGTTTGATTTAGCGTTCTGCGATAGCTTGATCAATTCTTGATTGGATCTCCTAAAATTTAAAGAGTCCCTTAGTTTTAAATAGGCCAAAGAAATTTTAGAGAGTTGTTCAAGCTTGATGGAGTCGTTCGAAAGGGCCATGGATTTTTCTTCCGCTTGTTTTAAATAGACCTTTTTGTCCTCCAAGGACAGCTCTTTTGCGGTCTTGGCAATGTTTACCAGCTCCTGTATGGAATCTAGTTCCGGGCTGGTAGTTGCCTCGGTTTTAGGGGACTGCTTGGTGCACCCCCAGATCAATACTGCCAGTATAGCAAAGGTTACGTTCTTCAAACTAATGTGATTTATTTAACCAAGGTAACAAAAAAAGCCCCAAAGCAGTTTAGTTTGGGGCGTGGTTTTATAGTATTGTTACATTGGTTTTAGCGAATATCCGTGGGGCTTTGTTGTAACCTTATAAGGCTATTCTTTCTCAGGCCCATTTCAATTCTTTGTTGTAACGATATCTCTTGTTGACTTAATTCAGTGGTAAGCGCTAGGCTCTGCTCCAATTTCTCGTCTTTTTTATATAAAAGTATGGTCAATACAATCAGAACTAAGGCAAAAAGTTTATTTATGTGAGGTTTTGGCATAATTAGCAAGATCAATTATTCGTTGTCACCACGTCCGTCAGGAGGAATAACATCATCATCGTTTGCGCTCTCGTCAATGGTAAGTTGTTCGAACAGGGCCTCGGTTTCCTGTACATCCGTTTCGGTTTCACAAGAGTAGAATCCTACTGTTAACAAGGCCAATGCTAAAATGCTAAATACTTTTTTCATAATATTAGGTTTTTGGTATAAATATTAGGTTTATACCGGCTAAATTATGGGGCATTTTAAGTAAGCGAAGTAGTTTTGGCCGGGGAGTAGTAAAGCCAAGGTTTCTGCTAGAATTTGATTATGATCTGTTAGAATTCTGTTAATTAAGGGCCTTTGTTGCTGTTTTGGAGAGTGTTTGCTTTAAAAGATCCACCTTGTCCTTGTAGGTCTTGGAAAAAGGAAGTTCCTCTACTTTACCATAATTAAGGCTGCAAATGGATTTGCCATAGTTTATCCGAGAAACATATCGGCTGTTGATGATATAACTCTGGTGTACCCGGATAAATTGCCCTGGCAATTGTTTTTCGAAAGATTTCAGGGTTTTAAAAGCGCTGACAACGCTCCCGTCCTTCATAAAAAAATCGGTAGAGTTGTTATCGGATTTTAGATATAGGATGTTGTTCATATCCAAGTATCTGTAATCTTTATATGATTTTAAACAGATAGTGGAGGGGGTATCTTGCTTTGGATGCATCTTGCGCAAACGCAAAACTGTTTTTCTTATATCAAACTCGTTATGGGGCAGGATCCAATAATCAAAAAATCCGCTCTTAATGGCATTGTATGCATATGCCTTGGTTTTGGCGTACCCTATTATTAAGGGAAGTGTCTGCGTATATTGGTTGAGTTCCGCGACCATTTGGAAGTAATCCACACCATCTTTACCTAGATTGATAAGCACCACATCGGGGTTGAACTTTAAAATGGAATTTAGACCTGCCGAGGCATTGGTGTCGACACTTGTGCACATAAAATCATCGTATTCCTCCAAGTACAGCTGTAACTGTAGCTTAGAAGATGCATCCGAGTCTATTATGTTATAGGTGTATTCCATTTACAAATTGCTGATTGCAAGTTACTAACGCACGAAAAAAACTCATTGCAGTTTTCCCTTAAAAAAACTAGGGATTTCTTCCTAAAACGGGTTATTTTCCTACAGTTTTCCATAAAAAAACGTTAAACAGGAAATAACTGTAATTTTTCTTGGAGAATTTTTAACCCAAATTTTAGGTCAGAATTAATGGTGGTCCACACCCTTTTTTATTACAAGTTTTTTAAGAAAAAATCAAAATAGGGTTTGGAAAGATGTGTGTTTAGTAGGTTCAATAAATAGCTTTGGTTTATGTTTGGTCTACTACTATATTACAATTTGTACTATAAGGCTCAAAATTTTAATCGGAAGAATTTCGGTTTTGCCCTATAAATTCGATGAACTGCTGTTTTTTAATGGGATCAAAGCGAAAAAACATGGTCAAAACTTTGTTTTACAGAGTCTTAGTCGTACAAGGGAGAGGTGTTGTTATTCAAAAAGTGCTTTGATTTCTTCAGGAATTCGTTTGGGACGGAAAGTCCTTGCGTCCAACAGGCACCATTCCGTTACACTTTTTACCAAAAGATCTCCCGTTTTGCGGTCTGTAATTTCCACCACACGGGTCGATATGGGCCCTTTGCTGCTTTTTATGTACGTTTTCAGGTGTAGGGTATTGCCCAATAAGGCGGATTTATGGTATGTGATATTGTGGTTGCGGACCACCCAGATCATACTCTTTTGAGTTCCTTGCGACGTAGCAGAAGTCCAATGTTTTTTGGAAATATCCTGAATCCATTCAATATACCGGATATTGTTTACGTGGTTCAGGTCGTCCAGATCATTTTGGACAACCTTTAAGGTTTCGGTATAACTCCGCATTACTACTTCTTAAGGATTTTTACCTCAAAAAGTTTGTCCCAGTTTTTACCGGTCACAAAAAAAGTTTTCTTTTCTGGATGATAGGCAACCCCATTGAGCACCGAATTGTTATCGTCCCATTCAGCACCTTTCTTCACTTTATTTTTTAGACCTCCAAAATTAATTACACCCTCTATAGCACCGGATGTTGCATCTATGATCATCATGCTCTCCTTTTGGTACACGTTGGCATAAATTTTTCCGTTCACATATTCCAGTTCGTTGGCCTTATTAAAAATTGATTTGTTGGTCGCTATCTCAATGTATCCGGTTTCTTCAAGGGTATCTGGGTCCAAGAACCATATTTTTTCGGTGCCGTCGCTCTTGAATATTTTATCGCCATCGTTGCACAGGCCCCATCCTTCGCGACTTTTACCATAGGTAAAGTTTTTGATTTTTTCCAAATCGCCAATGTTGTACACAAAGCCGATACCGCTCTGCCAGGTAAGTTGATACAATTTATCGTTCAGTATAGTAATGCCCTCTCCGAATATAGAGGCATCCATATCGATCTGTTGCATAACTTCTCCCGTCTCAAAATTGACCTTTCGCACAGTGGAAGCTCCTTTTTTGCCTGTACTCTCATATAAAACTCCTTCATGAAACTCCAGGCCCTGTGTATAGGCCCCGGTATCGTGGGGGTAGGTGTTCAAAATTTCGTAGGTGTAAATTTCTGGTGCCGACTCCGCCAATACCCTGATCTCTTTTTCAACTTCTACGGTTTGATTTTCAATATTGAACTTGGCAATAAGTGTTTTGGTGCCCAAAGTGGGCAGGGCCATGGTCAATTTTCCATTGGTGAGGGGCATTTCCTTACCATCTATTAAGTACTGCAGATTCGAAATTTCGATGTCCTTTTTGTTCTTTAAAGCAACACCCACCTGCTGGTTTAGCTGTATTGATTTGTTTTCCAGCTGAATGGAGAAGTGCTTGGCCGGGTCGGGATTACCGCCACAGGCCAAAAAGAAAAGCAATGTAGTTGTTGCGAAAAAAAGTTTGCCCATGGTTTTGAGTGTTTGTGTCATAGCAAGTTATCAAGAATCTTCGAAATTAAGAATGAAATGGGATTGCCACAAATTTTAAAAGGTCGTATATTTGCACTCGGCAAGTCCTACACGACCAGCTCCTGCAGAATCCCCCAGGGCGGGAACGCAGCAAGGGTATGTGGTCGTAGCGGTGCGATGTAGGTAGCTTGCCTTTTTTTGTACCCAAAAATCAGATGATCATGGATAAAAAAGTTGTACTGATCACAGGCGGTTCTTCAGGAATTGGTAAGTCCATTGGCTCATTTTTGACCCAAAAAGGCCTTACGGTTTATGGTACTACGCGAAATCCTAAAAATTATCCCGACTTTGATCATTTTGAACTGGTCCAATTGGACGTGAAGGACGTGGAAAGTATACAAAAAGCAGTTTCTTACGTTATTTCCAAGGAAAACCGATTGGATGTTTTGATCAACAATGCCGGTGTCGGCATTACAGGGCCTATTGAAGAGACACCACACGAGGAAATTCTACATGTTTTCGATACAAACTTTCATGGTCCAGTACATGTAATGAAGGCGGTATTGCCACAAATGCGCCAACAGGGTGGGGGTACCATCATCAATATAACCTCTATTGCAGGATATATGGGATTGCCTTTCCGAGGATTCTATTCTGCCACCAAAGGTGCTTTGGGGCTAATCACAGAGGCATTGCGTATGGAGACCAAAGATTTTGGCGTTACCATTACCAATGTCGCACCAGGGGATTTTGCGACCAACATAGCCTCTGGCAGGTACCATTCCCCGGTTATCAAAGGTTCGGCTTATGCAGAAAAATATGGTCAAACCCTTAAAGGGATCGATGAAGATGTGGATAGTGGGGGGGACCCCGTTCAAGTAGCTGAGGCTGTATATAAGATCATAAACCAAAAGAAACCCAAGGTCCATAATCCGGTAGGGGCATTTTTACAAAAATTTTCACTTAGGTTAAAGAAGATATTACCCGATAAAGTCTACGAAAAATTACTCCTCAACCATTATAAATTGTAATTTTATACCTCTTACGAACCTATATAAATACTTAGAAATGAAGTTTTTTATCGATACTGCCAATTTGGACCAGATTAAGGAAGCCCAAGAGTTGGGCGTACTGGACGGTGTAACCACCAATCCCTCCCTAATGGCCAAAGAAGGTATTACTGGAAAAGATAATATCCTTAAACATTATGTGGACATTTGCAATATTGTGGATGGTGACGTTTCTGCCGAAGTGGTGGCCACGGAGTTCAACGAAATGGTGAAGGAAGGTGAGGAGCTTGCCAAATTGCACGATCAGATCGTGGTAAAAGTCCCTATGATAAAAGATGGGGTAAAGGCATTGAAATACTTTTCCGATAATGGTATCCGTACCAATTGTACTTTGGTTTTTTCACCAGGGCAAGCGCTGTTGGCCGCTAAAGCCGGAGCAACTTATGTTTCCCCTTTCTTGGGTAGATTGGACGATATTTCCACCGATGGACTTAACCTGATCGCGGAAATCCGTTTGATTTATGATAACTACAATTTTGATACCCAGATATTGGCAGCATCAATCCGTCACACGATGCACGTAATCGACTGTGCAAAGTTGGGTGCCGATGTAATGACCGGCCCATTGTCCTCAATCGATGGATTGTTGAAACACCCCTTGACCGATATTGGATTGGAAAAATTCTTGGCGGATTATAGAAAGGGAAATTCCTAATAGAAAAGAATAAACAATTAAACAGGCCCTGAATGAAAATCGTTCGGGGCTTTTTTATTCGCTATAAGGAAGTGTAAAGATTGGCAAACCCATCTACTATTACCGTATCCTTGGCAATAACGCATTTGTTGAGCCCGTCAATGATCATGGCCATCTGGAGCTCCTTAAAGTTTTCTCCAAAATACTGTTTATTGGTGTCCAACTGATACTCTTCCATTAGCTGTTGCCATTGGTTGTAATTGGTTCTTAGGTTAATCCCTATAAAATTGTAATGCGGGTATTTTTCTTCAAGAGATGTAATATGCTGGTTTACATTTCTAAAATGTCTTTTTTGCTCAGCGGTCCAGAAGTAAAACACCGTATTCTTTTTGTTGTTGGCCAGTTCCTTTATGGACACTTCCTCATTGTTCATGTTTTTGACCAACAAATTGGGCAGAGCCGTGTTCGGCTGCAAATTTTTGATGCCTTTGTAAAGTAGATCGATCTCTTCCTTGTGTTGATCGTTGGATGATAGCTTTTTGAACTTCTCGATAAAAGCTGATGCCTCCTCGCTGGTTTTGTGTTCCCTCAATAAGTAATCCATGGCAACATTTCTAAATAAAATGTCTCTTAGCTCTACCTGATGCACCAAACTGTCAACAAGGGCCAATTTATGTTTGTTAAAGTGCAATCTATCTACAACAGGCTCTTTATTGTCGGAAGTACAATCTTCCAAACAAGCGGTATAGGACATATTGCCAAAATGCCATTTCATAAAATCAAAATAGGGTCTAAAATAAGTCAGGTCCTTATTGTTTAGATCTATCTTTTTTCGGTATTCGTAAAAGCTGTCGTCCAACTCGTGGATGGTTTCCTCCCCGGTTCGTTTTTTATGATAAAAAGGATATTTCTCTTTGGTAATGTAGGTGTTGTAATCTATGGAAGCCTCCGCCATTGCATAAGCTCGATCGGAGAATTCGTTCTCCAGGGCCAAATCTTTTAAGTGATTCATTTTAGCGGTATGCAATGAATCTATTTTTTTGCTAAAAGTTTCTGGATCCATTACGTAAAAATCTTTAACGATATCCTCCTCTTTTTCGTTCTTGAGGAAAACCTCGATCAAGAAATTATTGATTTCGCTTCCTTTTCCGGAGTAGACCAAAGATTCGTCGAACTCAACCGTGTTCAGTCTGGCCAAAAGACTATCCCCTTTGCTTAAATAGACATACTGTAGTTCTGGGGCATGATCAAAATGATATAGCCCTTCTTCTATGTTATCAAACCTGAAAGCAAAATGGTTGTTGTTGTCCAACTTTACGGAATCAACATAGGCATCGTTGTGATACAGCACCACATAATCACTAGTGGGGTTCACAATTTCACCCCCAAAATAGATGGAGGATTTGTTTTCTGACGTACCAGAACAAGATACAAGTGAAGAAAGTACAGTGAGGCCGAGTAATAATCTTACCATATATAGCTAAGGATACAATTGAATCAAAAATAAACAACCCGATTAGCCTAACTTGTTAACGTGTAGTTAAATGTTGTTAAACGGTTATTTTTGATCGGTTAAATATGGGCATTTAAATTAGAATTACGAATCCTATTTAACTATTTTTGCAAAAAATAAAGATAGTTGCATGTTATCAGTATCGAATTTATCCGTACAGTTTGGCAAAAGAGTTTTGTTCGATGAGGTCAATGTAACCTTTGCCCAGGGAAATTGTTACGGTATTATTGGCGCCAACGGCGCTGGAAAATCCACTTTTTTAAAGATTTTATCGGGACAGATAGATCCCACCTCGGGACATGTGCACTTGGAGCCCGGCAAGCGTATGTCCATTTTGGAGCAAAACCACAATGCCTACGATGAGTTTCCTGTGTTGGAGACCGTGGTAATGGGCAACAAGCCTTTGGCCAAAATTAAAAAAGAGATCGATGCACTGTACGCAGACTATACAGATGAAAATGCAGAAAAAATCGGGGAGCTCCAGGTCAAGTTCGAGGAAATGAACGGCTGGAACGCCGATAGTGATGCTGCCGCCATGCTTTCCAATCTAGGAATTACCGAAGATTTGCATTACACCAACATGGGCGATCTGGACCCCAAGTTAAAAGTACGGGTACTTTTGGCACAGGCCCTTTTTGGAAGCCCGGATGTATTGATCATGGATGAGCCGACCAACGATTTGGATTACGATACCATAAATTGGTTGGAAAACTTTTTGGCCAATTACGACAATACGGTGATCGTGGTTTCCCACGATAGGCACTTTTTGGATGCCGTTTGTACCACTATTGCCGATATCGATTTTGGAAAGATCAACCTGTTTTCCGGAAACTATACGTTCTGGTACGAGAGCAGCCAATTGGCAGCCCGACAAAGAGCACAGCAGAACAAAAAAGCGGAAGAAAAAGCAAAGGAGCTCAACGAGTTCATACAACGTTTCAGTGCGAACGTAGCCAAGAGCAAACAGGCTACTTCCCGTAAAAAAATGTTGGAGAAACTAAAGGTCGAGGACATTAAACCGTCCAGTCGAAGGTATCCGGCCATCATCTTTGATCGCGAACGCGAGGCTGGGGACCAGATTCTGAACGTAGAAAAGCTCTCTGCGATCTCTGATGATGGAGACCTTCTGTTCAAAGATGTCAACATCAATTTGGCGAAAGGGGATAAGGTGGCCATTTTGTCCAAAGACTCCCGTGCCACTACGGCATTTTACGACATTGTAGCCAATAAGATAAAGCCCGAGAGTGGTAAATTTCAATGGGGTGTAACCACCACACAATCGTATTTGCCGGCCGATAATTCGGATTTTTTCCAAGAGGACGTCAACCTTGTGGACTGGCTGCGTCAATGGGCCAAAACCGAAGAAGAAAGGGAAGAGGTGTACATTAGGGGATTCCTGGGCAAGATGTTGTTCAGTGGAGAAGAAGCCCTAAAAAAGTGTACGGTACTTTCAGGTGGTGAAAAAGTGCGTTGTATGCTAAGCCGTATGATGATGCTCCGTGCCAACGTACTTATGCTGGACGAACCAACGAACCACTTAGATCTAGAAAGTATAACGGCGTTCAACAATTCCTTAAAAAACTTTAAAGGCACCATACTGCTCACCACGCACGATCATGAGTTCGTTAACACGGTAGCGAACAGAATTATTGAGCTTACACCAAACGGTGTTATCGATCGCTATCTGAGTTTTGACGAATATATGTCGGATAAATCCATTAAGGCCCAGCGCGAAAAAATGTACGCAGTAACCGCTTAGGCGTTAAAATATTTGCTTTTCCAGATAGCGGGGTTAAAGTTTTTTCCAAGGGCAAATCCATAAAAAATAACTATGGATGCGATACATTTGAACATAAAAAAGAAGATAAGGAAAAACTCCGCTGTGGAACTTTTTTTGGAAAAAAGTCCTTCAGGGACCAATAAGGTTGTCAAATAACTGATCAACAATACCAGAACGATCAGATTCACCATATTTTTGAACGGCCAAGCAAACCATTTGCGCAAGGGGTGAAGGTCGTTGCCCCATTTGTGGATCAAATAATAATAATTGTTACCTATTGGTGCGAACAAAAGAGGGTCGTCCTTGTCCTCTAATTTGAACAACTTGGAAGGAGCTATGATCTTAAATCCTTTGAGTTGGGTTTGATGCATAGCTTCCAAGTGCTTTATTTTTGAAATGGCCTCCTGTGGAATGTCACCTTTAAATAGAGAACTGTCCAAAAAGCGTAATCTGTAGTCGATACAGATATCCTTAATTTGATCAATGTGATAGATTTTTTCTGTTTCCAAGAGCTCAAAATCAAAGGTATTGGCCAAGGTGTTGCTTGGTGCATCAATACGCGTGGCAATTTGCTCTTCGTTAAGTGCGTCTTCATTTAAAATACGTTGCACTTCAGCTAGAATGTTATTGTCGTTTTTGGCTCTACGTTTTCTGTCCTTAAGTTTTTGTTCGATGTTTGTTCCTTTCAAAATCATGCTATTTTTTTTGGTAATCTTCTCAAATTTAAGCATTTGATTTTTTGATCATGACATCCATCATAAACCATGAATGTTAAGTTTGTGTTAAATGAAATCTTGGTTGTAAAAAAGTACTTCGTTCTCTCGTAAAAAGATGTATCTTATCGAAGTTTTTGGCATTTAATCGTATAACAGTACCTTAAAATATAAAGTTTCGGCTTTTGATCGCAGTATAATGAAGACCCCCATCTCTAAATTCCTACTTGGCCTTGGTTTGGCTTTTAGCCTTTTTGCCTCTGCACAAAATACATCGAACGCATTGGCCTATGGGTCAGATAAACTCGATAATCACAAAATCTTGTTCAATGCTGTAAATGCAACCGAATTGGGGTCTCTTCTTGCTAAATCGGGCCCATTTACCATATTTGCACCTTCCGATGCAGCGTTCGCTAAGTTTTCCAATAATAAGATAACGGAATTGATCAATGCAGAGGATAAGAGTGCGTTAAAATCATTGTTGGCCTACCATATTGTAGCTGGCCAATTAACGGCATCAAGAATGTTGAGAGCTATCGGTAGAGGAAATGGCACAGCGGCTTTTACCACAGTTCAGGGCAAAAAGCTCACGGCTCATTTGGATGGTTACGACATTGTACTGACCGATCCGGTCGGAAACACGGCCAGAATTACTACGGCAGACTTAAATCTCGAGAACAAAGGGGTTATCCACGAGATTGACAGTGTTATTTTGCCTGCACAAATGTAATTATCGAAGTTCAGCTCCCAGTTGCTTCTGGTATTGGGTCAATAATTTCCCCATTATTTTGTCGATTTGCTTATCGGTAAGGGTTTTGTTTTCGTCCATAAGGGTGAAGCTTACCGCATAGGATTTTTTACCATCAGGAAGATTTTTACCTGTATAAACATCGAATAGGTTTACCTTTTTAAGTAACTTTTTCTCCGTGCTCCAAGCAATATCGTACACCTTTTTAAAAGTAATGGAGTCGTCCAATAACAGGGCGAAATCCCTTGTTACCTCTGGGAATTTTGGAATTTCTTTAAAAGTAATATTGTTCCTGTTAACGGCATTGAGAACGGAATCCCAATCCAAATTGGCATAGAATACCTCTTGCTTAATATCAAAACGTTTCAATACTGATTTAGCCACCAAACCAATGGAAGCTATTTGATTGCTGCCCTTCACAAAGGTAATGCCCTCGGCAAGATTATCGTCAGTAGCTGGCTCAACGTCCAAGTTTCCTAGACCAAGGCGTTCAAAAAGAATTTCAACAATTCCTTTTAAATAGAAAAAATCGGATTTTCGTGAACTTGTTGCCCAACTATTTTCCGTGCGTTCTCCCGAGATAAAAATGGATAAATGCTGATTTTCTTGGAAACCTTCATCCATTTTGTGGTAGGTTTTCCCAAATTCGAACAATTTTAGGTCGTTTTTTTGCCTATTATGATTGTAGTTCACAGTTTGTAGACCAGAGTGCAGCATGGAGGTTCTTAAGATGGATAGGTCCGAACTTAATGGGTTCAACATTTCCACGGCAGATGTATTTTCCTCAACAAAATCCGAAGAAACCAAGCTATTGGTCATGATCTCATAGAATCCCTTTGCAGCCAAGGTATTCCCGATGATATCCTGTAATCTGTGGTTTTCAAAGCGGGAAGATTTGGCAATGGATGCGTTTAGTTTTTCCTTAAAATCAACATTATTGTATCCGAACACCCTTAAAATTTCCTCAATAACATCCACCTCTCTTGTTACGTCGACTCTGTAGGTAGGGATGGTAAGACCCAATCCGGACTCTGTTACATTGTTGATGCGTATTTCTAGCGAGGATAATATCGATTTTATGGTATCTTGGGGTATCTCCTGTCCAATTAGTGAGTTTATTTTATTAAAAGTCAAGAAAACCTGTCTGTCCTGTGGTTTTTTAGGGAAAAGATCAATAATATCCGAAGTGATATATCCCCCAGCTATCTCCCTAATAAGCAAGGCGGCTCTTTTTAGTGCATATTTGGAAAGGTTGATATCGATACCTCTTTCAAACCTGAAGGAAGCATCCGTGCTCAGACCATGTCTTTTGGCTGTTTTCCGGATGGATACAGGGTCAAAATAAGCGCTCTCCAGGAAGATAGATGTAGTGTGCTCGGTGACCCCGGAGTGAATACCTCCAAATACACCGGCAATACACATGGGCTTTTCACCATCACAGATCATGAGGTCGTCCTCGTGCAATTCCCGTTCCACCTCGTCCAGAGTAGTAAACTTTGTGCCTGCTGGTAGTGTTTTGACCTCAACTTTGTTGCCCTTTATTTTCGAAGCATCAAAAGCGTGCAAAGGCTGTCCTAATTCGTGCAATACATAATTGGTTACATCCACTACATTGTTAATGGGGGTAAGTCCAATGGATTTCAAGCGATTTTTTAGCCAATCTGGCGACTCCTGAACAATCAAGTTGCTAATAGTGACCCCGCAGTATCTTGGTGCTAGATCACTATCCTTGACCTCAACATCAATTTTTAAAGATCTATTGTCAACGGAGAAGTTACTGGTAGATGGTGTAACCAGTTCTTTCTGTATCTCTTGTTGTTCCAGCCCGGCCTTAAGATCGCGAGCCACACCAAAATGGCTCATGGCGTCGGCACGGTTAGGGGTCAGTCCTATTTCAAAAACCTCATCGTTCTCAATATCAAAAACTTGGGCGCATGGAGTTCCGGGAACCAAGTCATCATTTAGGACCATAATACCATCATGACCGTCACCAAGACCTATTTCATCTTCTGCACAGATCATACCTTGGCTTACTTCGCCTCGGATTTTTCCTTTTTTAATCGTCCAAGCCTCACCTTCTTTAGTGTACAATGTGGTCCCAACGATGGCAACCGGTACCTTTTGGCCGGCAGCTACGTTTGGAGCGCCACATACAATCTGCAATGGGGCTTCTTGTCCAACATCTACGGTGGTCAGTTTAAGTTTATCTGCATTTGGGTGCTTTTCGCAGGTCAGAACTTGTCCGACCACTATGCCCTTTAAACCACCTTTAACTGATTCGAATTGGGCAATACCCTCAACCTCCAGGCCTAAATCCGTTAATAGCTCACCTGTTTTATGAGCATCCCAATCAATTTGCACAAATTGCTTTAACCAGTTGTAAGAAATCTTCATACCCCATTTTTAGAGGGCACAAATATATAACAATAGAGCAACAGATTCAACGATTATAATGACCTTAGACCGTAACTGATTCTTCAAATTAAAATGTAATTGCTACATTTAAGAAAAATCTCTCACTATATGAATAGGATAGCCTTGGTAATGGCTGGACTTTTTTTGTTATTGGCCTCTTGCAAGAATAATAAAACACCAGAGCTTAAGGAGGGGCAATGGCTTGCCGAAATCGAAGTTTCGAATGGGCAACGCTTGCCTTTTGAGTTTACTTTGTCCAAAAACATGGACAGTGGTTACGTTATGAAAGTTTTTAATGCTGAAGAAGTAATTACCATTGATGAATTTGAATTTAATGGTGATTCCATTGATATCCGTATGCCCATTTTTGAGGGTCACATATCCGGAACATTTACTGATGAGCAGATCACGGGACAATTTTTGGAAGAAAGTAAAGGCAGGAGTGTGCCGTTTAAAGCTACTTATGGTTTTTCCGAACGCTTTAAAACTGCAAAAGACGCTCAAGTGAACATTTCCGGTATCTGGGAAACCTATTTTAATGTAAATACCGAAGGGGAATACCCTGCCAAGGGTATTTTTATGCAAAATGGAAACAAAGTAAAGGGCACCTTTAGGACCAATACGGGAGATTACCGTTACTTGGATGGGGTGGTTACGGGAGATAGTCTAAAACTATCCGCTTTTGATGGTTCACATGTATTTTTGTTCTTGGCCCAAGTGACCGATAGCACCCTAAACGGTACATTTTACTCTGGAGAACATACCGTTCAGGAGTTTATGGGAGCAAGAAACGAAGCTTTTGAACTGCCCGACTCGAATAGTTTAACTTATTTGAGGGAAGGCTACGATAGATTCAATTTTTCTTTTCCCAATACAGAAGGGGTAGAAGTGTCCTTGGACGACCCCATGTTCAAAAACAAGACAGTTTTGGTGCAAATTATGGGTACTTGGTGCCCCAATTGTTTGGATGAGACGCGTCTTTATGTGGATTATATAAAAAACAATCCAGAACTGGACGTACAATTTGTTGGGTTGGCTTTTGAGTATGCTAAAACCGAGGAAAAAGCATTTGAAGGGATTCAACGCTTAAAAGAAAGGGAAGAGGTCCCTTATCCAATTTTATTGGCGCAATACGGAACATCCAATAAGCAAAAGGCGAACGAAAAATTACCTATGTTAAACCACATTTTGTCCTACCCAACAACTATTTATATAGATAAAAATGGGGATGTAAGGAAAATCCATACAGGTTTTAACGGCCCGGCAACTGGAGATAAGTTTGTTGAATTTAAAAAGGAGTTCAACAAGACCATACAGGAACTGGTCAATACCGAAGATGTTAATTTAGGTAATTGATCTATATAATGGTCGACTTGCCTAAATCTATATTTTCATCGTTCATAAGGGTGTCGTCCTCAAAGTCGACTATACTATGCGCTATAAAGTCCCCGACGTGATTGGTGCCGTATGGGCTATCCTTCTTTAAGTCTGGGGTGACTATTCCTTTTTTCAGTGATTTATCCACTGCTTTTTTAACGGCCAAAGCCTCTTCGTTAAGGCCAAAATGCTCCAAAAGCATGGCTGCGGAGAGTATAGATGCGATCGGGTTGGCAATATCCTTGCCCTTGGCTTGTGGGTAGGAGCCATGTATGGGCTCGAACAATGCATTTTCCTCTCCTATGGAGGCGGATGCCAATAACCCAATAGAACCACCAATTACACTGCCTTCGTCGGAAATAATATCCCCGAACATATTTTCTGTCAGGATAACATCAAACTGTTTGGGATTCAATATAATCTGCATTGCCGCATTGTCCACAAATAAATAGTCCAATGTAACCTCCGGATAACTTTCGCCGATTTTGGTCACCACTTTGCGCCATAAACGCGAGGACTCCAGTACGTTGGCCTTGTCAACCAAGGTAAGTTTCTTATTTCGGCCTTTCGCAGCTTTAAAGGCCAAATGTGCAATTCGGCTTATTTCTTCTTCGGTATATTCGCAAAGGTCGGATGCTTTAGTGCCTTCCTCGTTCAGTTTTTTCTCGCCAAAATATATACCTCCGGTAAGCTCTCTGTAGATTACAAAATCCGTTCCCTGGATTACTTCTTTTTTTAAAGGCGACCTGTCCAAAAGAGTTGGGTAGGCATTAACCGGCCTAATGTTCGCAAACAATTCAAGTTCCTTGCGTAATTGCAATAAACCTTGTTCCGGACGAACCTTGGCCTCAGGGTCATTATCGTACTTTGGGTCGCCAATGGCACCAAAAAGTACAGCATCTGCCTCTTTGCACAATTTTAGTGTGTTATTGGGTAGGGGAACTCCTTTTTTGTCTATGGCGATAGCGCCTACCGGTGCCTCTTTAAAAAGAAAATGTTGATTGAATCTTTCTTCGACCGCCTCCAAACATTTCACCGTTTGGGCCAAAACTTCCGGTCCAATACCATCTCCGGGGAGCAATGCTATTTTTAATGCCATATACAATTGTTGTTATGCTAAACTCTTCATTCCAATATTGCTGGTTTCCACAATTTCGTGAATGTCCTCGTCCATAATTTCCTTTTTTCTATCGGCATACTGTAAAAAGTTCTGATATACCGTATCCAATTGAAGCTTGGTGAGTTCGTAACCAATATTTTTTGCTCGATAGGCGAGGGCAGCACGCCCGCTACGTGCCGTAAGCACAATGGATGATTCGCTCACTCCTACATCTTTTGGATCTATGATCTCGTAGGTCTCTCTTTGTTTGATCACCCCGTCTTGGTGGATTCCAGAACTATGCGCAAATGCATTGGACCCCACAATGGCTTTGTTCGGTTGAACCGGCATACCCATTTTTTGTGAAACCATGGTACTGGTGTCCCAAAGCAATTTGCTATTGATGTCCGTGTCCAAATTTAAGTAAGGATGTTGCCTCATGATCATTACCACTTCCTCCAAAGAAGTGTTCCCGGCTCTTTCCCCAATACCGTTTATGGTACACTCGATTTGCCTGGCACCATTGATAACTCCCGCAATGGAGTTGGCCGTGGCCAATCCCAGGTCGTTGTGGCAGTGACAAGATAGAATAGCTTTGTCGATTCCGGTTACGTTCTCCTTCAAGTACTTCATTTTTGCACCGTACTCTTCGGGCAGGCAATAACCCGTGGTGTCTGGAATATTGAGCACTGTGGCCCCTGCTTTGATCACCGCTTCGCAGACTCGGGCCAAAAACTCATTGTCGGTTCTACCTGCATCTTCTGCATAAAACTCAACGTCCTCCACAAAAGACCTCGCATAGGAAACGGCCTCAACGGCACGTTCAATAATTTTATCTTGTGTGGAATTGAATTTATATTTAATATGGGATTCGGAAGTTCCGATTCCAGTATGAATTCTAGGTCTTTTGGCATCTTTTATGGCTTCGGCGGCAACTTCAATATCTTTTTTTACCGCGCGGGTCAATCCACAGACCGTTGCATTTTTGACCAATTTGGCAATTTCGTTGACAGATGTAAAATCACCTGGGCTAGATATGGGGAACCCTGCTTCGATTACATCAACACCAAGCTCATCCAGTCTTTCGGCAATGATTAATTTTTGTTCGGTATCCAGTTTACAGCCTGGTACCTGTTCTCCATCCCGTAGCGTTGTATCAAAAATTTCTACCTTATCTTTACCCATTATATCAACCTGTTTTTTTCTATGACTTACGAAAATAGAGAAGGAGGGCTGAAGACGAAAAGCAATTGCGTAACCGTTACAACGTTAAACTGCTTTTAGGTTGATTCAATACGCTGATAATCAATTGTGTAAATAATATTTTTTACGATGACAAATGCCCATAAGGATGCTTTGTTCGTTTTGGTAAAGTCGCTATCAAAATCCGAAAAACGCCAATTTAAGCTGTATGTTGGGAGATTGGGTGTAAACGCCGATGCTAAATTTTTGGCATTGTTCAATCTTTTGGACAAACTCCGTAAGTATGATGAAAAGCAGATTTTGGATAGTGGCATTGTCAAAAAATCACAACTCTCCAACCTCAAGGCACATTTGTACAAGCAAATATTGGTGAGCCTGCGATTGAATCCGGTAAACCAGAACGTCCGTATCCAAATTCGGGAACAATTGGATTTTGCTACAATTCTATACCAGAAGGGACTGTACAAGCAAAGCTTGAAGATTTTAGAGAAAGCCAAAAGCTTTGCTATCGAAAACGAGGAGAAAAATGTGGCATACGAAATTGTAGAGCTGGAAAAAGTAATAGAGACCCAATACATTACCCGAAGTATTCCCGATAGAGCGGACGAACTTGCTGTGGAAGCCAAGGAATTGTCGGAGCTCAATGTGTTGACCAGTAAGCTTTCCAACCTGTCTTTACAATTGTACGGAATGATGTTGAAAGTTGGCTATGCAAGAAGTGACGAGGATCTTAATAAGGTCAAGACGTATTTTGATGCACATATGCCGGACTATACAATTGAGAAAATGGGTTTTCGGGAAAAATTATGGCTGTACAAAGCTCATTTATGGTACAGTTTGTTAATTCAGGACTTTTTGTCAGCCTATAAATATTCCAGCAAATGGGTGGACCTTTTCTATGAGAACGATCATATGATATCCTTGAACCCAGTATTCTTTTTAAAAGGGAACCATTATCTGTTGGAATCTCTTTTCTTCGTAAAATATGCATCACAGTTTAGGGAGACGCTGGAGCGTTTGGAACAACAGGTAGGTGATGACAGGTTCCCCAAGAACGACAACATTGCCTCGCTTGCGTTTTTGTACATCAATACCAATAAATTGAACCTTCATTTTTTGGAAGGCACGTTCGATAAAGGCATTTATTTGGTCAATATTATAGAATATGGTATCAAAAAACATCGGCAACAGATAGATGAGCACCATATTATGTTGCTCTATTATAAAATCGCGTGTTTGTATTTTGGAAATGGAGATAACAAGAACTGTATTGCCTATCTAAAAAAGATAATATCCAACAAGCAACTTAAAATGCGCGAGGATTTGATGTGTTTTGCAAGGGTCTTGAGCCTTGTTGCGCATTATGAGGCCGGTATGGATTATCATTTGGAAGTACAACTTAAAAGTACGTACAAGTTTTTGTTGAAAATGAACGATTTACATGAAGTTCAAAAGGAGATGATAAAGTTTCTTCGAAACCTTGGGGACATCTATCCGACCGATTTAAAAGGCGAGTTTCAGAAATTGTACAACGAGCTTAAAAAATATGAGAACCATCCTTACGAGAAAAGGGCATTTCTCTATTTGGACATTTTATCTTGGCTGGAAAGTCATTTGCACAACAAACCCGTTTCCGAAGTCATCAGGGAAAAAGCCTTGGCTCTTACTCGTTAAGGCAAGCGCTCCAAACAGGATCGATCGGTGGTGGGGCCAAAAATGCAATCGGTTCTTTTTTTACCGGGTGCAACATGGCCAAACTTCTGGCATGTAAATGGATTCCACCATCTTTGTTGCTGCGGTCAGCGCCATATTTTAAATCGCCCTTAATAGTGTAGCCGATAGCTGCCAATTGCGCCCTTATTTGGTGGTGTCGGCCAGTTTTAAGGTCAATTTCCAATAAATAATAACTATTCAATTTTTTAATAACCTTATATTCTAAAATTGCTTTTTTGCTATTGGGCACCTCCTTGTTATGGGCATAGGATTTGTTCTGTTTTGGATTCCTGACCAACCAATGGGTCAGCGTGTCTTTTTCTTTTGGAGGTGCATCCTTAACGACCGCCCAATATATTTTTTTGGTATCACCCTCTGCAAACATCTTATTTAAACGGGGCAAAGCCTTCGATGTTTTTGCAAAGAGAACTATTCCAGAAGTAGGCCTGTCCAATCGGTGCACAACACCCAAATACACATTGCCAGGTTTGTTATATTTTGCTTTTATGTACTTTTTTACGACTTCGCTCAAAGGGTCGTCCCCGGTTTTGTCGCCCTGGACGATATCCCCGACACGTTTATTTACAACGATGAGATGATTGTCTTCAAAAAGCACTTGAAGGTTGGAGGGGACGGAATACTCTTTATTGCTAACTGACAATTGTAAATTGTAATTTAATACGATTCTTCTTCATTCGGGAAATCCTGACTTTTAACATCATCCACATATTGGGAAATGGCATTGCTCATTTCATCGTAGAGGTTTAAATACCTTCGTAAAAATCTTGGGTTGAATTCATGCGTCATTCCCAGCATATCGTGCACTACCAGAACCTGCCCATCTACATCGCCCCCTGCACCTATTCCGATTATGGGAATGGAGACGCTTTCTGCCACCTCTTTGGCCAATTTTGCAGGTATTTTTTCCAAAACAATGGCAAAACAGCCCAGTTCTTCCAATAATTTGGCATCGGACTTTAATTTTTCGGCCTCTTCTTCTTCTTTGGCGCGTACCGTGTAGGTTCCAAATTTATAGATGGATTGTGGGGTAAGTCCCAAGTGCCCCATTACAGGGATGCCCGCCTCAAGAATTCGGCTAATGGATATCTTTATTTCTTCACCACCTTCCACCTTTACGGCGTGGGCCCCACTTTCCTTCATAATTCGGATAGCGGAACGTAATGCCTCTTTGGAGTCACCTTGGTAACTGCCAAAAGGGATGTCCACCACGACCAATGCCCTTTTTGCCGCTCTTACAACAGAGGTGGCATGATAGATCATTTGATCCAAGGTTATGGGCAAGGTAGTCTCGTGTCCCGCCATAACATTACTGGCGGAATCGCCTACCAAAATAGCATCCACATTGGCACCATCCACAATCTTTGCCATTGAATAGTCGTAGGAGGTAAGCATGCTTATTTTTTCTCCATGCTTTTTCATTTCCACCAACGATTTTACCGTTACCCTCTTGTATTCTTTTTTAGCTGTAGACATCGAAATTATTTTTGATGGTTAAAAGTAAGCAGATTTGTTTAATTTAGGAGGTAATCAAAAAACTAATAAAATGAGAAAACTGTTTAGTACCGTGATTTTTTTTGCGGTAGTGTTATTTGGAAACGCCCAAGGTCCAAACCCATCTAGCGAAGAAACCAAAGCCGAGGTAAAACAGGTTATCGAAACTTTTTTTGATGGATTCCACAAACAGGATTCTACGATTATAAAAAGTACCGTGGCGAATAATGTTGTTTTGCAGACCACGGGTAGGAATCCTGATGGGAAGACTCTGTTCAGAACGGAGGAATTTTCAAATTTTCTAAAATCGATAGTGGGTATTCCGGACACGATGAAGTTTGAGGAGAAACTTACTTCTTTCTCCATTCAGGTGGACAGGACCATGGCCAACGCCTGGGTGGGCTATGAGTTTTGGTTGAACGGGGAGTTTAGTCATTGCGGAATTAATTCTTTCCAATTGATCAATTTTGATGGCGAATGGAAGATTATTTACCTTATTGATACCAGGGGCAAGGAAGGCTGTATGGACTAGCAGTCGCTCAAAAACACACCCACAGCGAGACCACCTTCCGAGGTTTCCTTGTACTTGGAACTCATATCTTTTGCGGTTTCCCACATGGTATTCACTACTTTGTCCAAAGGTACTTTACAATCTTTTGGGTCGGTGTCCAAAGCCAACTCCGCCGCATTTATGGCTTTAATGGCCCCCATTGCATTGCGTTCTATACAAGGAACTTGGACCAAGCCGCCAATGGGGTCACAGGTAAGCCCTAAATGATGCTCCATGGCGATTTCGGCAGCGATCAATACTTGTTCCGGGGAACCGCCCATCAATTCGGTTAAACCAGCTGCGGCCATAGCGGAAGAAACTCCGATCTCGGCTTGGCAACCGCCCATAGCCGCGGAAATTGTGGCACCTTTTTTAAAAATACTGCCCACTTCGCTCGCAACCAACAAAAATTGCTTAACATCGTCAAAGTCGGCGTCGTGGTTCTCGATAACCATGTAGTACATTAAAACGGCAGGAATAACACCTGCACTGCCATTGGTTGGGGCAGTGACCACTCGTCCGAGCGAAGCATTCACTTCGTTTACGCTCAGAGCAAAGCAGCTT
The DNA here is from genome assembly GCF_023716465.1 of Flagellimonas marinaquae. Lineage (NCBI taxonomy): Bacteria > Pseudomonadati > Bacteroidota > Flavobacteriia > Flavobacteriales > Flavobacteriaceae > Flagellimonas > Flagellimonas marinaquae. The sequence continues at coordinate 3,662,987 of NZ_CP092415.1, read as the reverse complement.
ACCCATTTTATGATCTGTCGGAATTTCACTTCGGTATCCCGTATGCTCTCCAACCACTCCTGCGGGTTGGAGTAGGGTACATCGCCCTTTAACTTTTGATGAATCTCGAAAGCACGCCGCTTAACGTTCAATCCGCCCGGAAGCTTTCCTTCGGTATGGCAACCTACATACATACATTCCAGCATGGTATTCCAGATTCGCGCAATACCTTCGTCAATTTCGGGTTCCGTTCGCAATGAAAGTTCGTTTTCCATCACGATCATTGAAATGGATTTGTTTTGTAAACTACAGTGTTCAAGAAGTTCGTTGCCGGTTTTTACTGGGTGGGGGAATGCTTTAAAGGTCTCTTTGTTTTCCTTGGCATGGGTTCGCTCTTCCTTTACCACAAAACCGCCACCAATGGAATAATAGGTTTCGGAAATTACATCTCCGGTGTTCAATGTTGCTTCGAACAACATTCCGTTGGCATGGAATGGCAAAAACTCTTTTTTAAAGAGAATATCGTTCTGAAAGCTAAAGGGAATTGTTCTTTTTCCGCCAAAACTTAATTGGTTTTCTGCTTTTATTCTGTCAATACTTCCTGCAATACTGTCAATATCCACAGTTTCTGGGTCGGTTCCCAATAGTCCCATGACCACGGCAATGTCGGTGGCATGTCCCTTTCCTGTTAGGCATAGTGAGCCATAAAGATGCACTTTTATATGTTGGACGTTGTCAAAGACATTTTGTTCTTCAAGTTCGGCGATCCACCTTTCGGCTGCACGCCATGGGCCAAGTGTGTGGGAGCTGGAAGGTCCCACGCCTATTTTTAGCATATCGAACACACTAATACACTCCATAAACTCAATTTATAGTTTCAAATATAGGAAGCTAAGAAATACAAAAATGAGAATTTTTAAATATTGAGAGTCACATTTTGTGACAATCCGAACAAACCTTGCTGTAACAGGGTTAAAATCAAATAATCCTCAAAAATATGACAGCTTGTCATATTACGGCCCGTGGCATGAACATTGACATTTAAAGAGCAAACAAAAATATTTTTAAACAGACATAACTTTAGATACGATGAGCAAAATTATAGGTATAGACTTAGGTACGACCAACTCCTGCGTCTCTGTAATGGAAGGTAACGAGCCTGTGGTAATTCCAAACGCCGAAGGTAAGCGAACCACTCCATCGATGATTGCATTTGTTGAAGGAGGGGAAATCAAGGTAGGTGATCCGGCAAAAAGACAAGCGGTAACCAACCCTCACAAAACGATTTACTCCATTAAGCGGTTTATGGGCAACAAATACTCAGAATCCAGCAAGGAAGCCAATAGGGTTCCTTATAATGTGGTAAAAGGGGACAACGATACGCCACGGGTGGATATCGATGGTCGTTTGTACACACCTCAAGAATTATCCGCAATGATTCTTCAAAAAATGAAGAAGACGGCAGAGGATTACTTGGGGCAAGATGTTAGCAGAGCGGTAATCACCGTTCCTGCATATTTTAACGATTCACAAAGGCAAGCTACCAAAGAAGCTGGAGAAATAGCGGGTCTAACCGTAGAACGTATAATCAACGAGCCAACCGCAGCATCCTTGGCGTACGGATTGGACAAAAAAGACACGGACCAAAAAATAGTGGTATTCGACTTTGGAGGTGGTACGCACGACGTTTCCATTTTGGAATTGGGCGATGGTGTTTTTGAAGTATTGGCTACAGATGGCGATACCCATTTGGGTGGTGACGATGTGGACCAAAAAATAATCGATTGGTTGGCAGAAGAGTTCATTAAGGATGAGGACATGGACCTTCGTAAAGACCCGATGGCCCTTCAGCGTTTGAGGGAGGCTGCCGAAAAGGCCAAAATTGAATTGTCTTCTTCTGCACAAACAGAAATCAATTTACCTTATGTAACCGCCACGGCATCAGGTCCAAAGCACTTGGTGAGAACATTGTCTCGTTCCAAGTTCGAGCAATTGATCGCGGATCTGGTAAAAAGAACGATCGATCCATGTGAGAAAGCATTGAAATCCGCTGGACTTTCCAAAAGCGATATCGACGAGATCATATTAGTGGGAGGTTCTACCCGTATTCCTGCGGTACAGGAAGCTGTTGAGAAGTTCTTCGGCAAAAAACCGTCCAAAGGTGTAAACCCGGATGAGGTTGTGGCCGTTGGTGCTGCAATACAAGGTGGTGTGCTGACAGGAGATGTAAAAGATGTTCTTCTTTTGGATGTTACCCCGCTATCTTTGGGTATCGAGACCATGGGAAGTGTATTCACCAAATTGATCGAGGCGAATACGACCATCCCGACCAAGAAGTCACAAGTGTTCTCCACGGCGGCGGACAATCAACCTTCGGTTGAAATCCACGTGTTGCAAGGAGAGCGCCCAATGGCAGCCGATAACAAGACAATAGGTAGGTTCCATTTGGATGGAATTCCACCTGCGCCAAGAGGTACGCCTCAGATTGAAGTGACCTTTGATATTGATGCCAATGGTATCATCAAGGTTTCTGCTACCGACAAGGCTACTGGAAAATCCCAAGATATCCGTATCGAGGCTTCTTCTGGTTTGACCGAGGAGGAAATCAAAAAGATGAAGGCGGAAGCCGAGGCAAATGCCGAAGCAGATAAAAAAGCGAAGGAAACTGCCGATAAATTGAACGAGGCCGATGCGATGATCTTCCAAACAGAAAAGCAACTGAGCGAATTTGGTGATAAATTGTCCGACGACAAGAAAAAGCCAATCGAAGAGGCTTTGGAGGAGTTGAAGAAAGCTTATGAAGGCAAGGACCTTGCGGTGATCACACCAGCTTTGGAAAAAATCAACGAGGCATGGAAAGTTGCTTCCGAAGAAATGTACAAAGCACAGGCCGAAGCGCAAGGTGGTGCCGCAGGAGCATCTGCCGGTGGAGCTGAAGGTGCTGCCAATAATGGTGGAGCAGCTGAAGGCGACAACGTGGAAGATGTGGACTTTGAAGAAGTGAAGTAAATCAAATACGTTTTACTATATAGAAAAAACCCTGACGATTATGTCAGGGTTTTTTGTTTAATGAAAGTTTCCGGTTTACGCGGCGTTCAATTGTTGTGTCTCCATTTCCTTGATTTTTCTCAACGCTTCCGATTTTGAGTTCACATTTAACTTTACATAAATGTTCTGTATATGAAAATTCACGGCGCTGGGTGTAACAAATAGCTTGTCCGCAATCATTTTATAGGTAAAGCCCTGGGTGAGCAACTCTATGATCTCGTTCTCCTTTTTAGAGAAGACATCGAACGATTTTGTTTGGAACGAATCGATGATTTTTTTTGCCACATCCAGTTCCAGGGCAATCCCGTGCCGGTCCAGCGCATCGAGGGCATTTAACAACCTATCTTTGGTAATCGGTTTGATCAAGTAGCCATTGGCACCCTTCTTAAAGGCTTCCTTTATGAGTTGAAAATCGTTTTTTCGACTCATCATCAAAACCTTAAGGTCCTTGTTTTTACGATAAAAATAATCTAGGCCCTCTATTCCAGAAATACCGTTGAGCATGGTTTCGCAGATTATAATGTCCGGATGGGAACGAACAAAACTAGATAATAGACCATGAACCGAGGTGTAGACCCCGAGAAGTTCGTAGTCTTCAGTTTCTTGGAAGTACTGGGTGTAAATGCCAGCAAGCGTGTCGTCATTGTCGATGACAGCAATTTTTAATGCATTCTTTTTCATGATAAGAAAGATTTGGGGGTAAACTGTTACATAAATTTTTGTAGGTTAAGTTTAGGACAATATCGTCCGCATCCACAATTTTGAAGTTGGGACGAACCAATAAAATGCTTTACTGCATTGCCCAATACAAGGGCAACAACAGTATGAACACCATATTGGGTTCTCCAAAATTGGGTCTGATCCCTAAAGGGATCAAGAGCTATACATTGTGTAGTTGAGGATTTTACTCGTCAAAAAAGTAAAGTAAAAAGAGGTTTTGGGACGCCTTTTTTTAGAGTGTTGTAATTTTTTTTCATGACATAATAGATTTGGGATTGTATTATTTCACTAACGAATTTAGAAAATTTTAACTATCGCATATAATATTTGTAGTCATTTTCGTTCAAATGCACTTTTTTACATTTGCTCCAAAGTGGTTTTTATATGATCTAACACACTATAAATTAGTGTAAATAATATATAATCAAGTAGTTGTAAAAAAAAATAGGATGCCGTCCCATCAGCATCCTATTCTTGAAGTAAATCGGTCAGATTGAAATAATACAACCCGCTATTATGATAGTCTGTCAGTTTCCCCCTGTCTTTCTTATCATTGTCATGAGTGTTTCTAATCTCGGCTATGAAACAGTTTCACAAGACACGTATCAGGTTTATTGACCGATTCAGTATGTAAATTGTAACCTATTATTGTTGATCTTGGAAAGACGTATCCGCGTATTCACGGGTATCATCGTTCAGCACAGTTTCGAATCCGGCGTTATTGCTGGCAACATCGATATACTGTTTCTGCTTACTTGAACGTCCGTAGGCTACAGTATATTGTGATACCGTGTTGTTGAAACCTCTATTGGACACCACAAAACCCATTTTTTTCTCTGGACTTAGCTGTATCGCGTATTCGTCGCTATCACTATTAATATGGGCGCCAAGGTTTACGGATGCGGTGAGTGTGTTTTTTACCACCTGTGAGGCATATAGGTCTAATCCTCCATATCCATCTCTTCCTTCGGAAGCAAAAAACAGTAGAGTTTCATTATAGATGCTTGGGTAAAGTTCATCTTCTTTGGTATTGACTTTGGGGCCCAAGTTTTTGGAAACGCCCACGGAGCCATCGGCTGCAATCTCCGTAACGTAAATATCGTACTTGCCAAATGATCCCTTCATGTTCGAGGCAAAGAACAAACGCTTGCCATCTGCGGTAACAGTAGGATGTTTGGCAGAGTAGTGTTTTGAGCATACCTCCAATTGGGTAATATTGGTCCACTCACCGTTCACTTTTTCGGCACGGTACACGTGGTATACCAATTCTTTTTTGGAAAAAACACCATAAAGGGGCTTCTGGTAAGTGCCCTTGCTAAAATAAGCAGTTTTTCCATCTTCCGTTATCGACATGGAAGGCACATAACCATCAATAGTGGAAACGCTCCCGTTCATCGTATCGTTTATTATTTTTTCGTCTGCCTGTGCAAAAGTAGTCTGGCTGGTTAGCATTAATCCTGAAACAAGTAGGCTGTAAATAGTAGATCGTGTCATGATGTATAGATTTGGGGGTTAATACACAGCAAAGATCAAAAACAATTGCAGGGAATACTTATCAATTTTTCATAGGTTTTTACTTTTAACGACTAAAAAGTGCATTTCACCGATTATTTTTTAGCTATTTAACACGGGTGTCCACTTAAAAATGTATTTAAACGTGGTTTTTGTGTTTTTTGACGACTGTCGCGATAATTTAAAAATCAGCCTTTAAAAACTAAAACTTGATACATAGGATTGGTTCGATTGTTTATTATGGAGCTAAAATCAAACTAATTGAATTAACTTCGTGATTCTGAAAATTCAGCAAATAATTGATGTTGTCTGTTGTCCTACTTTAAATCCTTGCTACCATATGAACATCACCATAGAAAACATCATATTAATAGGTTCGGTATTACTGCTGATCAGTATTTTGGCCGGTAAGACCACCTATCGGTTCGGTATTCCCACTTTATTGTTGTTTTTGACCATTGGTATGTTGGCCGGATCGGATGGAATAGGGGGTATTTATTTCGATAATCCCAAAATAGCGCAGTTCGTGGGTGTTGTATCCTTGAACTTTATATTGTTCTCGGGCGGACTGGATACCAATTGGCAGTCTGTAAAACCGGTGTTGAAGGAAGGAATTGCACTGTCCACCTTGGGAGTGTTGTTAACGGCTGTAGGGTTAGGTTATTTTGTGTATTTGATAACCGATTTTACCTTATACGAAAGTCTTTTGTTGGGGGCAATTGTGTCTTCTACGGATGCAGCTGCAGTATTTTCGATATTACGAGGCAAGAATTTGGCGCTAAAGAAAAACCTAAGGCCCACACTAGAGCTGGAAAGCGGGAGTAACGACCCCATGGCCTATGTGCTTACCATTGCTTTTTTAACCTTGGTGCAGTATCCCGAAAAAAACATTGTATCGGTTTTGCCCATGTTTTTACTACAAATGGTGCTCGGTGGAGCAGCTGGCTTTTTGTTCGGAAAGCTAAGTAAGATCATTATAAATAAGATTCGGTTGGATTTTGAGGGGTTGTACCCCGTGCTTACCATTGCTTTGATGTTCATTACTTTTTCGGCTACCGATTTTATTGGGGGCAACGGCTTTTTGGCAATTTATATTTGTTCCGTATACCTTGGTAATCAGAATATAATCCATAAAAAAACCATCATGCGAATGTTCGATGGACTCGCATGGCTTATGCAGATTGTTTTGTTCCTTACCTTGGGCCTGCTGGTATTTCCAACAGAAATAGTGCCTTTTATTGGAATAGGAATAATGATCTCCCTATTTCTGATTTTTGTGGCCCGGCCATTGGCCGTACTGATTTCCCTTTTGCCTTTTCGTATGAAGATGAGACGACGATTCTACATTTCTTGGGTCGGGTTGCGGGGAGCAGTGCCCATTGTATTTGCTACCTATCCGCTTTTGGCAGGAATAGATAAGGCAAACGTTATTTTTAATATTGTCTTCTTTGTTTCGATCACATCCGTTTTAATTCAGGGGAGTACGCTGTCCATTGTGGCCAAATGGCTCCATGTGGGATTACCGGAGCGTGTAAAACCCTTGTCCGCTACGGATGAGTTGTTGTCCGAGCACCCAAAGGCGATAATGAAGGAAATAAAAATAACGAAAACCTGTCCTTCCAATGGAGTTAAGATCGTTGATCTTGGATTTCCAAAAAATGCCATTATCGCCATGATCGAACGCGATGGAAACTATATTACCCCGAATGGACTTACCGAAATAGCGGCAAACGATAAATTGGTAGTATTGACCGATAAGCCCGAAATCCTCGATAAGGTATACGAATCCCTCTCTTTAAAAAAGAAAGAAGAAGAAATTGGAGATTAGGTTATTGGTCTATAGTGTTTCGACCTGTCAAAGGTTTAAAAATTTTTTGTACAAACTTAGGAGGGTCAAACCGGTAACCTATATAAACTGAACCGTAGAGCTGGTCGTTTTCAGTTGATGAAACTTTGTCTTCGTTGTACCAGTCTGCACTAAATGTAAAGTTCAACCCATAAATTACCCTTTTTGAGCTGTATCCCACATTAAGACCACCAGCCAGTCGGCGCACAATATAAGTATTGTTTTCAATAATGGGATTGCTGTCAACTTCCGATTCTGTTTTGGAAAATCGCAAACCTAGTGAAGGGGACATGTTTGCAGATAAAAACCAATTATCACGAAGTACAAATGTGTAATAATAGGCAGGTTCCAATCGTACATTAAAAAACTTTTCCCTGCTTATTATCTCTTCTTCATTTAAATCAAAAATGCTGTAGTCGTAATGCAATGAGCCTATTAGACTTCCACTGCTTATCTTTTGCCATTCGTTTTGGTAAACAATGTTTCTATAGGAAAAATTAGGGTTAAAAACATAGGAAGTGGACATTCCGAATACCTCACTGAACAAATTGTTGAACTGTAAGTAAGGGTCTGTCCCTTTGATCCAATTAGGGGCAAAATCCTTAGTGTTCCGAATATAATATCCTGAAATTTTACGGTAATGGAGCCCTTGAACCCATTTGCCAAGAAAAAATCTGAACTGATAGTCCGAGAAAGTAGATTCTCCTTTTAGGTTTTCATCGTTGTTTGCATCCAGGAATTTTGGCACAAAACCGACACTAACTCCTAAAAACTCGTAATCTAGGGATAAAAACAAGCGGTATCTAGTATTGGGTTTTAAGTGAAGTCGGGTGTTTTCTTCTTTGTTTCTATAGAAAAATGCATCGTTTCGGGTATCGATGTTGGCCTTTACAATAATTTTATCCGAATAGTTGATAAGTGCGACCGTATCATTCTGTGCATTACAGTTGAACCCATACCCAAAAAGGAATAAAATAGTGCACCCTGCAAAGTAATGGATAGATGGACAAAAGTTAGTGTAAAAAGCCATACCCATACAAGATATGTTGTTATTTGGTAAAATTCGGTTTTTACATGCTATTTGTTCAAATATGGGATTTGATTTCGGTTGACCCAAACAAGAATTACGCAGAAAATAAAAGTAACCAAAGCTAGGGTAAAAAGTACACCTCCATCATTTTGTACCACTATACCCAATTCTGTAATATGGGAAAATATGGCGCCCAGCATAATGCCAATGCCCAAAATGGCACCTATCCAAGTAGTTTTCGGAACCAAAATAAGAATGGCTACGATCAGTTCGATTACGCCAAGACCAATTCTGCCATAAGGCTCCAAACCGAGTGTTGTAAAAATATGGACGGATTCCGGGGCTGCCGAAAATTTAAAGTAAAGCGTTTGTAAAAGGATAGCTGCTGGAACCAATCTTAAAATTAAATGGACAATGTTTTTTGTTTTCATAATGTTACTGTTTGTGTTGAATGATAGATTGGTCGTTACAACATGGGGTAAATAACCGTAAATCAGTAAATAAGTGTCCGATCTGTGAATTTTTCATTCTCTGGTCAAGCTATTTTTAGAGTTAGGGAAAGAGTAGAATCCAAAGCAGAATTGGTTACTTTTATGACCATGAAAAATTCACTGAAACTTCTCATTTTAGTTCTGTTCGCATTGCATTCCTGTTCGGATACTCCATGGCTTTCAGGGTCTCTTCATTTGGAAAATTCAGAAAATTGGAAGCCTATGATTTATGTGGTCCATCCAGAAAAATTTAACGATATCGCCCAAAGTTTTGTGGGAAAGGTATTGGATTCGGCCGAAGTAAACAGCGATGGGAGCTTTCAATTGGGAAAATTGCCAGACTTTAAAGATAAAACGGTGTTGATGCTTGTGGTGCAGAAAAGAGGGGAGAAGTACCCCAATAAATTACTGAACGAAAACCCGAGTACGGACAATTATTTTCCGTTGGTGTATGAGCCAGGTACTTCTTTAAGGGTTGATGCCGAGATGGCAAATTTTCAATCTAGCTTCTCCATTGCGAATCCATCACCTGCCAATGCAGCGATGTTGGAATTGAGGGATTTGCGTAGGGATGCTTATAAATATCACTTTGAAAAGGAAAACAGCTCGAACTTAACCGATGAGGGATTATTGGAGCGCGAGAAAAATCTAAAAGCATATCAAGGCAAGTTAATTGATTTTGCGGATACCACAGCGCACCTATTGCCAGCCTTAATGGCCATTCGTTGGGCGAGTCCGGAAGGTAATTTTGAGCGTATTGCGGAAATGGTCTATGCACAATCCCTAAAATGGAGCAACTTATATCCTGGTCATAAATGGGTACAACAATTTACAGTAACAGTCGATAAAAAAAACTTACCAGTTCTTATAGGGGATTCGATTCCAGAGATACATTTACCCATGATGGATGGAACGGAAACTTCTTTGCGGCAATTGTCCAAAAACAAAAAACTGATATTGTTGGATGTTTGGGCATCTTGGTGCGCACCCTGTAGAGTGGAAAATCGAAATGTACTGGTGCCTTTGTGGGAAAGGTATGGTTCCAAAGATTTTATGATCGTGGCCTATGGTTTGGAGAGTAGCAAGAAAGCATGGGCCAAAGCTATTGAAAAAGACGGAGCATATAGGTGGTTACATGCTTCACATGTGCAAGGCGACCAGAGCCCTGTAATGGAGGAGTTAAGGTTAAAGACAATTCCGGCCAATTTCTTGTTGGACCCAGAGGGAAAAGTCTTGGCCAAAAATTTACATGGTCAGGATTTAGTTCGGTTTGTTGACGAATATATGGTTAAGAAGTAATGTATGTTACAAAAATTGATAGTAATAATTGAAGGAAAGCTCGATTATGGTTCCTAAAACAAAACTGATAATAAGCTCGGGCACGGAAATTTTTCCAAGGTTATACGTATTGGAAAAAGCCAAGTATAATGCCCAAAAAGAACAGCCCAGCAGGATAATTGTGGCATAAACAGGTACGTTGGAAGTAAAAAGACCTGCTAAATCAAAAATGGGGTCCAATACTGCGGTAAAAGCGAACAGGGCAAGCGTAAAATTACTTTTTTTATGCCCTTTGAACAGATAAATGCCGGCAATGAACAATTCAATACAAATGGCAATAGGCCCAAACTGATTGTAAAATTGAGGTTTAAAGTAGGCCTCAAAATCTTTCGGAAAAATACTGTTTGCGTAAAACAGAGCACCCAAAGCAAGGGCAATTGCCATAAATAGTATAGCGTTTAACTTTCTTTTCATCATAATTTGGTTAAGGTATTTCCGCAATCGCCGGAACAGTTTAACCCATTACTCACCAGATTTCCAAATAAAGTTTGGAGCCTGCTGATAGGTATAGGTGTCATCGGTCAAAATTTTCAATTCTTTGGTTTCCCAATTCATCAATCCTATATGAAATTGGGATTGCTCGTTGTCGAAGAGCTCAATGGCCAACCAATTACCATCCGGACTCCAATCGTGCCAGCCTTCATTTTGCTTGTTCTCAGTAAGTTTCCAACTTTTATTTCCATCAAGGCTCACCGCATACAGACTATATTTCCCATTTTGTTTGCTTTGATAGGTCACGAAATTTTCGGTAGGGTGCAATTTAGGAGCTCCCGCCCTGTATCCGTATTGGGCGGCAGTGGTGTCTTGTTCAGGATAATGGGTGAGTTGTTTTAGGTTTTTTCCGTCCTCATCAATTATGTAAAGTTCTTCATTGAATCCTTGGACTCTTTTGCTGTTGGTGCGACCGCCCCTAAAAACAATCTGTTCTTCATTATTGACAAACAACGGATCGGCTGCAAATGGTAGTCCCGTTTCCAGTCTTTTTATGATTTTTCCGTTTTTGTTGAGCACATAAAAAGTAGATTCATCAATAAGTTTGGGTTTAACGATGAGTTCGGAGCCATTATGTCTAGTACTCATCCAACTATCGGCCAACTCCAAATCGGATACTTTTTGGATATTTTTGCCATCAAAGCTGCTTTTGTAGAGAAAGTAGCAGCGTTTACAGGCATTTCTATCCGAAATAAAATATAAGGTGTCCTCTTGAGAAAAGTAGGTCCATTCCAGATCGGGCCGATCGGTAATGTTCGTTTTGTTGGAACCATCGAGTTCCATGGAGAACACCTCATAATTATCAATATCAGCATCCAACAAAACATTATATACCAACCCTAATTCGAGTTGATTCTTTTGTTTGTCCGTATTGCAAGACATCAAAAGCAAAACAATTCCAAGGGAGGTGATAACTTTGACCATGATTCTTCTATTTTTAAGAATATCAGGCTGAAGTTACTAAACTCCCCGAAATATTAAAATGCAGGTACTCTATTAAGCCTTCACTGTTTTATGCGTAAAATATTTTTTCTTGAGCCAAAATGAAACTTTCACCAATAAAATTAGTGCTGGCACCTCTACCAATGGTCCAATAACTCCCGTAAATGCCTGTCCGGAGTTAAGGCCAAAAACGGCAATGGCCACGGCAATGGCCAGCTCAAAATTGTTTCCCGCAGCTGTGAAGGCAACTGCAGCAGTTTTGTCGTACTCGGCTCCCATTGCTTTTGTGATGAAAAATCCAATAATGAACATAAGCGCAAAATAAATCAACAAGGGTACGGCAATGATCAATACATCCATTGGTATTTCAACAATAAGCTCTCCTTTTAACGAGAACATCACAACAATGGTGAACAATAGTGCAATCAAGGTAATCGGTGAAATGGCAGGAATAAAGGTTTCCGTATACCAATCTTCCCCTTTAAGTTTCACCAAAATTTGGCGGCTTAAAATCCCCAATAAAAAGGGTATCCCTAGGTAAATGGCCACACTCTCGGCAATGGTACCAATGGATATATCTACGATCGCACCTTCAAATCCAAAATAGGGAGGGAGGACGGTAATGAAAATCCATGCGTAAAAACTATAGGCAAATACTTGAAAAATACTGTTCAGAGCTACCAATCCGGCACCATATTCGCTGCTGCCTTCGGCCAAATCGTTCCAAACCAAAACCATGGCAATACAACGAGCCAAACCAATTAAAATAAGCCCGACCATATATTCAGGGTAATCCCGCAGAAAGATTATGGCCAGTGCAAACATCAAAACAGGCCCCACGATCCAATTCAGAAAAAGTGATATGGAAAGAATTTTGGTGTTTTTAAAAACCTTTGGGAGCAAGGAGTATTTTACCTTGGCCAATGGCGGATACATCATTAAAATCAATCCAATGGCAATGGGAATATTGGTAGACCCGCTGCTGAAAGAATTTACTAAATCCGGAAATGTCGGAAAAAAGTAACCTATTCCGACCCCAATGGCCATCGCCACAAATATCCAAAGAGTTAGATTTCTATCTAAAAAGCTTAATTTTTTGGTTGCCATTATTTTTGTATTTGAGAAAAAACATAAAACATTTCAGTTGCGATTTGCTCGCTTCGTTCCCTGTATTTTTGAGCCTGTTCGGGTGTGCCATCAAAAGCTTTGGGATCCTCGTATGTAATTGGAATCCGCTTTTCTGCACCCGGAACAAACGGACACCCCTCATCAGCCTGGGAACAGGTCATGATGGCCGCGAAATCTGATTTTGGGTTGAAATCATCATCCATTTTTTTGGAAAAACAGATGACAGGGTGTACGTTTTCGGAAAACTTGATGCCATACACTGGGTTTTTTCCTTCGGAGAGCATGTTTATTTCAAACCCGCAGCTTGCTAAAGTTGAAGCCACCATCGGAAATAGGGCAGTGGCTTCTGTTCCCCCGGAAAAACAGCTCACATTATCAATCCCAAAATAATGGGCCATGGTCTGTGCCCAAACTTGAGATAAATGACTTCTACGTGAGTTGTGGGTGCAGATTAAATTCAGTCGAATGGGTTGGTGGTTATCCAATTTTTCCTGAATGTACTCCACAAGAGGTGATAAGGTTTGTTTTCTTTCCTCAGCAATTGATGTTGTATCCAAATCGGAAACAAATTGGTTTAATTTTTCAAAAAGTGCCATAAGTTGGGTTTTAGCAGCATCCACTTCCAGGAGTGCAAGTTTGTGTGTTTTGCAATTCGGATAACTTTACTTTGGGCTTTTCGGTTGGGATACCACAATTGTCTTTGGCCAAACAGTCGGTTTGTTTGGTGGTCAATAGAAAGTTGGTTCCGTCAAAATCAAGAGCGAATTTTTCAATGGTCTGCCCTTGGTATTCCACTTCTACTTCTAGATTACCGATGCCCAATGTTTTTTGGGACAATTCTATAATATGGACCAATTTCTCTGGATGCAGTCTATGGTCGTAATCATCGGCGTTCCAAAGTTGAAAGTTGACCACCTCCTCGTTGCGAACTGTTCCACCACAGTCAATGAAGTGCTTTGTGATTTTACCCACTTCGGTAACATGAAAATGGTTGGGAACCAAATTTCCGTTGGGTAATTTAAAGGCGATGATGTTCAATTTGCTCAAGGCGGATTTAACTTCTTCTAATTTCATATCTATATATTTATTGTAATATTGCGATTAATTGTTTTAAATTTTTTTAGCAACACTCTTTGGTTTTGGTATCTTGATTCAGAAAATCGGACATTACGGATTTCATTTGTTTCCATTCGTCCTCATCAATACAATAACAGACACTTGTGCCCTCGACATTTCCTTTGATTAGGCCAATTTTTTTCAGTTCCTTCAAATGTTGGGAAATAGTGGGTTGTGCCAAACCAATTTCATCTACCAAATCACCGCACACACAGGTATTGAGCTTAAACAGGTATTGCAAGATAGCCACGCGGGCTGGATGTCCAAAAGCCTTGGCGTACTGCGCAATCCGATTTTCTTTCTCGGTAAATATTTCTGTTTTGGCTAAGCCCATTATCTTATTTGTATATTGCAATATTACGATTAAAGAAGTGCATACCAAAGAAAATAGCTAAATTATTTTAAAACGAAATTTAAAACTCTGTGCAAACTCTTATTATTCTTAGTACATTGCGTTATGTACATCTATGCATAACGCTAAATTCTTGAAAGTAACACGTAAAATATATTTGGATTATAATGCAACCACACCCACCGACACAAAGGTAGTGGAGGCCATGCTGCCGTATTTTACCCAAAATTTTGGCAATGCGAACAGCGACCATTCTTTTGGTTGGTATGCTGAGGACGCAGTCGAAACTGCTAGAAATCAAGTTGCCAAACTGGTAAATTGTAGGGCAACTGAAATAACATTTACATCTGGAGCTACGGAAGCCGCCAATCTGGCTTTGTTTGGATTTTGCAAAGGGAACAGGAATAAGGGAAATCATATCATTTCCTGTAAAACCGAGCATAAAGCACTTCTAGAATCTTTGGAAGCATTGGAATCTGATGGTTTTGAAGTCACTTATTTGGATGTGGACAGACAAGGAAACTTTGATCTGGATGTATTGAAGGCAACGATAAAGCCGTCCACAATTTTGGCGTGTTTAATGTTGGCCAACAACGAAACAGGCTTGATTCATCCGATTAAAACCATAGCCGAAATAGCGCATTCCAAAAATGTTCCTGTGATGTCCGACATTACGCAAGCTGTTGGTAAAATTCCTGTTGATTTACAAGAATTGGGAATCGATATCGCTATTTTTTCATCACACAAACTCTATGGACCTAAAGGTGTTGGCGCACTTTACTTGAATAAAAGAAAAAATATTTCCATTGATAAACACCTTTATGGAGGCAGTCACGAAAAAGGAGTCAGACCAGGAACTTTGAATGTTCCTGGCATTGTTGGTTTTGGTGCAGCTTGTGAAATTGCAAAGCAAAGCTTGGTAGAGAATCAGCAAAAATTCAAAAGTCTTCAAAACCAATTGGAGGAGGGGTTGTTGACAATAGAAGGAGCAACCATTAATTGCCTGGATGAAGAACGGTTATCCAATACCACAAATGTGTCGTTTAAAGTAATTGATGGCACCAAGCTACTTCGTTATTTGAACACGTTGGCCGTTTCTCGGGGTTCTGCGTGCACTTCAAATCAAGTAAATACGTCCCACGTGCTAAAAGCGATGGGAATTGAAGATGAAACGGCCTTGGCCAGTCTTCGTATCAGTACAGGGCGAAGCACCTCTTCGGAAGACGTTGAAAAAGCCTTGTCTGAAATCAAAAAAGCCGTTAACCAACTAAAAACAATTGCTGTATGAGAGAGTTGGACATGATCATATCAAAGTATCAAGAGCTCAGGTTGCAAGAAATCCGTTGCATTTTGGCCACCGTAGTACATGTTGAGGGCTCATCATATCGGAGAGCCGGTGCACGAATGTTGGTGGACGAATATGGAAATATCACAGGAGCTATAAGTGGAGGTTGTTTGGAAGGTGATGCGCTCAGAAAAGCACTTTTTGCATTGGACCTACAGGAAAACAAATTGGTCACATACGATACCAGCGATGAGGATGATGCGGTAATCGGTGCACAATTGGGCTGTAATGGAATTATTCAAGTCTTGTTCGAGCCCATTAATTATACCGATAGGCATAATCCCTGTGAGCTATTGAGAACTGTTGCCGAACAGGAAGTTCCAATGGCGGTGTCTGTTGTTTTTAATTTGGATAAATCCCAACAACAACTGGGAACCAGTTTGGTTACGGATGAAAATCAGGCAGTTTCAGGACAGCAGCTTCCCGATGATTTACAACAAGCTTTGCTTGTTAAAAGTAGAGAGGTCATCAATGAAAATGCATCTTGTTTTGCAGAGCTCACAACGGAAGAGAAAACAGATTTTGTGTTCATCCAAATCCAACAACCCCCAGTAAAATTGATTTTGGTAGGAGCAGGGAACGATGCCCAAATCCTGGCGCAACAGGCTGATTTGTTGGGATGGAAAGTAACCGTTACCGATGGTAGACCAACACACGCCAATAAAAAACGTTTTGTCGGATCATGTCAAGTTATTGTTACTAAACCAGAAGAAACACTAAAAAACATCAATATAGATCAACGCACTTGTTTAGTGTTGATGAGCCATAATTATAATTATGACCTAGCGGTACTCAAGTTATTGCTTGGAAATGCAGAGACACCATATATCGGTATCCTTGGGCCGTTAAAAAAGTACAATCGTATGCTTAACGAGCTTTTGGATGAAGATATTGAAGTGTCAAAGGAAGATCTAGCCAAAATCCATGCACCCGTAGGGTTGGAAATAGGCTCAGAGACCCCAGCCGAAATCGGATTAGCCATTTTGGCTGAGATTCAGAGTGTATTGACCAACAAGGGAGCGCGACCCCTAAAACAGAAAACTGAGCCGATTCACGATACAAAACAGAATCAATTTCAAAAAATAACCCTATGAGTTCAGAAGAAAACATTGCGGTGGTTGTTTTGGCAGCAGGTGGCTCTACCCGTTTAGGTCGACCAAAGCAGTTGGTTGAATTCAAAGGGAAAACACTTTTGGAGCATACCCTGAAACAAGTGATTATGCTTGGCTTTGAACACAAGATTTTGGTACTGGGCGCAAAACATCAAGAGATACAGGAGCAAACCGATACAGATGGGTTTACAGTGGTGGTTAACCCCGATTGGGAACAAGGAATGGCATTAAGCATAAAGCTGGGCTTAAAAACCGCCTTGACAGTGAAAGAATTGGACCATGCACTCTTTCTGGTATCCGACCAACCCTTTTTGGAACACATCAACTTAACCAAACTGGTGCAAGCTCAACTCACCAAGAAACCAAAAGCGACCTATTCCAAATACGACGATAGTATTGGAGTTCCCGCTATTTTTAACAAGGAGGCATTTCCGTTGTTGATGGAATTGGAAGGAGACGAAGGAGCGAAAAAGTTGATTTACGCAAAAGAATTCGACTATGGTACTGAAACCTTTAACAAAGGCGGGTTTGATGTGGATACGGAAGAGGATGTTCGACAATTAAAGAAAATGGAAGCATGAATGTGACGATAAAATATTTTGGTTTGGTGGCGGAAGCCGCTGCAAAGTCGGAAGAGATTTTGGAACTGCACGGAGCGATTACCGCTTCGGAGCTGAAAGTACAATGTTTGAACGGATTGGCTATAGCGGACAAAGATTCGGTACAGATAGCCGTGAACCAAAATTTGGATGATACCATATCAATTAATGATGGAGACGAAGTGGCTCTATTGCCACCGTTCGCAGGAGGATGAGCAGGTACGACAGACAAATAAAACTAACGGAAGTTGGACTCGAGGGCCAAGAAAAGCTTCGCAATGCCAAGGTGTTGCTAGTTGGTGTTGGAGGATTGGGCTGTCCTGCTGCGATGTATTTGGTAGGTGCAGGAGTAGGTAAAATTGGTTTAATGGACCATGATAAGGTCGATATGTCCAATCTGCATCGACAAGTTTTGTTTCAAGAATCGGATGTTGGAAAATCGAAAGCTGCGGTGGGTAAACAACGCTTAGAAAAACAAAATAGTGAGGTGCGGTTTGAAGTGTATAAAGAGCCGTTGACCATGGCTAATGCTGAAAACATCATACAGCAATATGATGTTGTTTTGGATGGTACGGACAATTTTGAAACAAAGTATCTCATCAACGATGCTTGTATTTTGGCAGATAAACCTTGGGTATTTGCATCCATTTACAAAAATGAAGGGCAATTGTCGGTCTTCAATTATAAGAATGGCCCTACCTATCGTTGTGTGTTCCCGAAAAGTACGCGACAGAACATCAGTTGTGAGGCTACAGGGGTTTTGGGTGTATTACCGGGCATCTTGGGAACGCTTCAGGCTGCCGAAGTCCTTAAAATCATCCTTGGGGAGGGAGAGGTGCTTTCTGGTAAGCTAAAGTTGATCAATATGATGCAAGCTAGCGAGCAGACCATCAACATAAACAAACGCCCTGCAGAAGTAGAAAAAATTTGCAAAAACGGAATAGCGCCCGTTTACATCGATTGTGATTTAAAAAACAAAGAACATTGGTATCTCGACGTGCGAGAAGTGTTCGAACAACCCAAACCGAAAGGCAAAAAGGTGCTGAGCATTCCAATGGGGGATTTAACATCTCGATACCAAGAAATACCAAGCAATCAGGACGTTTTTGTGTTCTGCCAGTCAGGAAAACGAAGCAAAAACGCCATAGAAATACTTAAAAACGAATTCGGCTTTCACAATTTGAAAAACGTAGAAGGCGGTATAGAAACAATTATTGATGGATAAGAAGAAACCAAAAAAAGTATTTGTACAAGGAGCGATTCCTCCCGAAAAAATAGCAACTTCGGTGGCGAACCACCAGAGCAAGACCAATATTGGCGCCCATAGCATTTTTTTGGGGCAAGTAAGAGCGGACAAAGTGGATGGCAAAACCGTCACCGCAATTGATTACACGGCTTATGAAGAAATGGCGGAAAAAGTGTTCCATGAAATTCGGGAAGAGGCCTTTGCCAAGTTCGATATAACCTGTGCCCATATTTATCATAGTTTGGGCAAGGTAAAGGTTGGCGAGTTGTGCTTGTTCGTGTTCACCTCTTCGGCACATCGAAAAATCACTATTGAAGCGACCAACTTTTTTGTGGAGGGAATAAAGGCGAAAGTACCTGTGTTTGGCAAGGAGATTTTTGAAGACGAAACCCATCAATGGAAAGTAAATAGGTAAATGGTAGACATTACACATAAAGTAACCACTTTGCGGGAAGCCACCGCAGAAGCTATCGTAAAAACGAGTAGTCAAACTACGATTGATGCGATACAAAACAATGCCGTTCCCAAAGGGAATGTGTTTGAAATGGCAAAGGCAGCCGGCTTGTTGGGTGTTAAAAAAACACCAGATTTGTTGCCTGATTGTCATCCCTTGCCCATTGAATACACGGGAATCGATTATGAAATCAACGGCTTGGAGATTATCATTTCCATGACAGTCAAGACCATTTACAAAACAGGGGTAGAGGTGGAGGCGATGCACGGAGCCAGTATAGTAGCACTCACCATGTACGATATGCTGAAACCGATTGATAAAAACGTCGAAATAAGCACCATTCGGTTGAAATCCAAAAAAGGAGGGAAGTCCTCGTTTAAAATAAACTCAGAGGGATTGACTGCTGATGTGGTGGTCTGTTCCGATACCATTTCGAAAGGAAAAGGGGAGGACAAAGCAGGCGAAGCCATTATCGAGAAATTGAAGTCTTTGGGTGTGCCATCCCAAAAAAGCATCATTCCCGATGAAGCTGACGAAATCATCCAAAAATTGAAAAATACCAAAGCCGACCTGTTGATTTTTACAGGAGGAACAGGTGTAGGACCAAGAGATGTCACCCCACAGACCTTGGAGCCCTTGTTGGACATCAAACTAAAAGGAGTAGAAGAACAAATACGAAGCTACGGGCAAAACCGTATGCCGTATGCGATGTTTTCACGTTCCATCGCGGGCATAAAGGACGGCAAATTGATATTGGCACTGCCGGGCTCCACCAAAGGTGCGGCAGAGTCCATGGATGCGATTTTCCCCCACGTGCTGCATGCATTTAAAGTGATAGAAGGAAAAAGGCATGATTGACAAAAAACCACAAATAATAGACAATTTCGGTAGGCCACATACCTATCTGCGTATTTCATTGACGGACCGTTGCAACCTGCGGTGCTTTTACTGTATGCCCGAAGAAGGTATTGAGTTAATGGAAAAACCCAGCATCATGACCTTGGAAGAAATCATTGAGATTACAGGGACATTTCGGGATTTAGGGGTGGATACGGTACGGTTGACGGGCGGCGAACCTTTGGTTCGGAAGAATTTCGGCTATTTGGTCGAAGAGTTGGCCAAGTTGGGTGTCACCCTAAAATTGACTACCAACGGCATTGTGCTGGACAAATATTTGGACTTGTTTGATAAAATTGGCCTGCGTAAAATCAATTTTAGTTTGGATACGTTGGACAAGGCAAAATCGATATTCATCACCAAACGGGATTATTACGAGCGCATTATGCGCAATCTCGAAATGGCGCTCGATATGGACATGCACATCAAACTAAATGTGGTATTGATCAAGGGAGTTAACGATAATGAGATCAACGATTTTATTGCACTGACCCAACATAAAGATTTAAGTGTCAAATTTATTGAGTTTATGCCTTTTAAGGGGAATAAATGGGACTGGAGCAAGGGAGTTTCCAAAGAAGAAATTTTACAGACAGTCGGAGACAAATTCGGGGAAATAGAGACTTTGCAAAACCCAAAACACAGTACGTCCACCAACTATAAGGTGAAAGGGCACCAAGGCAGTTTTGGGATTGTGAGCACAATTACCAATCCGTTTTGTGATGAGTGCAACCGTATTCGATTGACGGCCGATGGAAAAATGAAAAATTGCCTTTTTGCCACCTCCGAAACCGATTTATTGACCGCGTTTCGCAATGGAGAACCCATAGAAAACATCATTTTGGAGTCCATCAAATCCAAAAAACATTCCCGGGACGGTATGGACGTAAAAATGGATGCAGAACACTACGAGCAAAACCGTTCAATGATTTCAATAGGAGGCTGATGGTTACGATAGAAGAAGCACTTCGTATTATAGAAGACCAGAAAATTGACCTGAAAACTGAGGTTAGACCTCTTGAGGCATCACTTGGGTATGCCCTTTCTAAAAATATTATATCGCCTTTTGATGTCCCCGAGTTTGATAATTCCGCCATGGATGGATATGCCCTGTGTGGACTTTATCAGGAATATAAATTGGTAGGTGAGGTGGCTGCTGGCGATTCCAAGGAAGTTTCATTGCAAAATGGCGAAGCGGTTCGGATTTTTACTGGTGCGAAGGTGCCTGAAAATACTACGGCTGTGATGATGCAGGAGAAAACCTCCGTTAAAGACAAGACGCTATTTCTTGATGAAATGCCCAAAGTGGGTCAGAACATCCGAAAAAGGGGCGGTCAGTTGGCGGAAGGGCAAGAGGTTTTTGAAAAAGGACATATGTTGAATCCACCCTCTTTGGCGTTAATGGGCAGTTTGGGAAGGTCTGAACTGGAAGTTTTTTCCAAGCCGCGAGTCAACATCATCACAACAGGGAATGAACTCGTAAAACCCGGTCAACCAAAGTTGGTGGGACAGATTTACGAATCCAACAGCTACGCGATTGCAGGAGCTTTGCGACAATTCGGATTTCAGTACCATCAAAAGACACAGATACAAGATGATTTTGAGGCCACAAAAGCAGGCATCAAAACCGCATTGGAGTCTTGTGATGTGTTGATTATTTCTGGTGGAATTTCGGTCGGGGATTATGATTTTGTAAAACAATCCCTCGAAGAAAACGGAGTTAAGGAGTTGTTTTACAAGGTGTTTCAAAAACCGGGAAAACCGCTCTATTTTGGACGAAAGGAAAATCAATTTGTGTTTGCCTTACCAGGAAACCCGGCATCCTCGTTGACTTGTTTTTATGTGTACGTGCTTCCGTTGCTTCACAGATTATCGGGATATCGGAGGACTGGTTTGCCAACCTATCAATTCCCAATAAAACATGGGTATGAAAACCGTTTTGGGCGTCCATCCTTTTTAAAAGCTGCCGTTATTGACGGAAAAGTAGAGATTTTGGACGGTCAAGGCTCGTCCATGATTCAATCCATGGCCAAAGGTAACGCGCTCGCTTTTGTGGATGATGGCGAAAAGTTAACAGTGGGTGATTTGATTCGATGTAAGCTAATTTCCTAAACGATGAGCGTCGAATACCTGCCCATGGTCTTCTTTTTGATCGCGCTGTTTTACAGTTCGGTCGGCTTTGGGGGTGGGTCCAGTTATTTGGCTATCCTCAGTCTTTTTTTGACGGACTTTTACGAGATACGCTCCACTGCACTAATTCTGAATATTTGCGTGGTCAGCATAGGAACACTATTTTATATTAAGAATCGGGTGTTCAACCTTAAAAAGTTTTGGCCTTTTTTGGTGGCAAGCATTCCATTGGCCTATCTGGGTGCGCAATTGCGACTTTCAGAGGCTTCTTTCTTTTTAATTTTGGGAACTGCATTGATCTTGGCAGGTATTTTTATGCTCTTGCGTTTTGTGAAGAAAAAAATGGACACCAAAGCATTTTCAAATCCCAATAAAGTGATATTGGGAGGGGGTATAGGATTACTTTCAGGGATTTCGGGGATTGGTGGGGGTATTTTCCTTTCTCCGGTATTGAATCTATTAAAATGGGCGAATCCAAGAACGGTAGCTTCGTTGGCATCTGTTTTTATTTTGGTCAATTCCATTTCTGGGTTGATCGGTCTGAATATGTCGGGGACCTTTACATGGAACAGTGAATTGATATGGCAGCTCATAGTTGCCGTTGTGATCGGTGGGAGTATTGGTTCCTATCTGTCCAACAAAAAATTTAATCTTAAGTTTTTGGGAATGCTCACCAGTATTTTGGTGCTCTATGTGGGTTTTCGTTTGATATTACTTCACGGATTTGGTATCCGTATTTAAATCAGCTCTAACATTTCTTGAGTGTGTTGCTCCACAGTTGCCTGAATCTGGGTATTCATCTGTTGAAAGGCAGATAGCACCTTTTTGCCCCTTGGTGTCAATTCGGCGCCTCCACCTTGAGTACCGCCTTTATGAAGTTTCACATAAGGCTGTTGTCCCCGTTGGTTCATATCCTCCACCATGGCCCATGCTTTTCGGTAGGACATGCCCATTTCCTTGGCCGCTTTGGATAGGGAACCGTTTTTATCGATCAAAATCAATAGTTGTGCTCGCCCTGGTCCAAAAAACTTTTTTCCATCGATATCGATCCAGCATCGTACTTTGAGATCTTTTTTATCTGTCATAGTAGTCCAATTTAAGAATCAATTGCAAAAAATAAGAAGAGTTTGGTATAAAAACCACCACTGGGCGAATATGAAACTGAAAGTGTTTAATGTATAGCTAAAAAAGATAGCATCAAGCTTTTCCAGAATAAAAAATATTTTGAAGTAAGTCGAGATAAAATATTTATCTAAAGTATTGTTTTATAACCGATAAGAATTAATATCTGTTTTTACGCATATTAGTCATTCTAATTTATAGCTAATATTCAATACTAAAGGCAAGGGTAATCCGTTTAAGTACTTTAAATCAAGAAAAAGACTACAGATAATATAAGATATTCTCATTTTATTTATTGTAGAAGCATAAACCAAAGTTCCCTTACATGATAGAACCTTACTAACCACACCACCCAAATCCGAAAGTTTTATTCCACTCCCCATAGTTGATATATCCATTGTGGCGGAACCAACATAGTTGCCGATAGGTGACCTGGATTTCTTGTGTCCTTACCTGGGCAGTTTATTTTAATATTTAACCAACAGTAATGCAATCAACCATTATTTAATATGAAGCAACTTTTAACTCCTATTTTATCCTTCTTTTTTCTGATTCTACTATATGGGTCGGTAAATGGACAGACCGTAACATCCGCAACCTCTTGTGGTGAGTTAACTACAAATTACACGGATAGTTCCCATTCGGGAAATACCAACGATCCGATTTTTCTTTTTGAGGGCGGCACTAGTTCGGGCGAACTCTCGTTCGAAGAGGTGGTTGGGGCCACTTATGACTGGTATATCTTTAACCCTTCCACAAACTCCTATGACGAACACGCATTGAATTCAACCCCGACCCAAACCAACTTGTCAGACGGCGGCTACCTAGTGGTAAGGACAGATGGTGGAGGTACCATTACAGAAGGCAGAGCTTGGGTATGGAGCACTAGTATAGTGGCGGATGCAGGAGCCGATATCAATATTTGCAATGGGTCCAGCACTACCATCAATGGGTCAGGAACCGTTCTTAACCCTAGTTTTACGTATTATGATCCTGTCCCGAGACCGTTTAAAATAGATAACAATACCATAATTACAGTAACATTTGATGCTGTTCATAGCTATGTCTCCGATTTGGCCTTCTATTTAATGTCGCCGGATGAGGCAACTATTGTGACTTTAGGTGTGAACGAACCAGGAAATGCTTGTAATGGAGGCAGTAATGTTTCCAATTTGAGTTTTACCAATGACCCCTCCATTGGAACACAAATTTTTGATCTATGTGGAACGGGAGCTCCATTAACGGGCACCTATAACCACTATTATGTCGATTATTCGCCAGCATCGGGCGCAACTGCTATAGATATGTCTTCATTAATTGGATATGATGCCGGACAAGGGGGCTGGAAAGTAATGATATATGATTGTGAAATGTTGGACACAGGCAGTCTTACTGGCGCGTCCATTACTTTTAATGATGGTTTGGGCAATACCAGAACATATAGCAGTGGGGCAATTAATGTAGCTATTAATGACAACTCTTGCAGTTCCGGTTCAGCCTCAATTTTTGAAGTCCCATATATTACAGCTGCCCCAGCATCGGAAACCTTGACGATTGCCACAGGTACAGGTGTTAATAGTACGGGTGGTTTTGAATGGTCTTCGAGTACAGTAGGGCCAAACGGTCCTTGGGGGGCATCATTCAATAATTCAACGGCATCGCCGGTTATAAGTCCCGATCAAACAACTTGGTATCGATTGCAAATCGATAATGGTCTGGGTTGTAGCTCCGAAGATGTAATACAAGTCTCAGTTACCGATGCTCCAAATTCTGGAGTGGGAACCGATACGCAGGCATGTATTGGGGATACTGCGATAGACTTGAATGGTTTGCTATCGGGAGAGGACACCGGTGGTGTTTGGTCAGTTTCAGGAACTTCTGTCGATGTACCAGGTATGGATTTCGATGCAGCGGCCGGTACGTATGACCCTACAACAGCAGGTGCCTATACCTTCGAATATAACGTAACAGCGGTATCACCGTGTACCATCGATGCCATTACATCGGTAACTGTTACTGTATCATCATTATCGGACACGGGAACGGATCAGCAACTTTCTATAACAAATGCATCTGGCACTATCGACCTATTTTCTAGTTTGGGAGGTGCTCCGGATGTTGGAGGTATTTGGTCTATGGATGCCACGTCCACCGATGCGGGATCAAGTTTCGATGCAGTTATGGGAACGGTGGATACTTCCGGACTTTCCTTTGGAACTTATGTGTTTAACTATACCATTGCCAGTTGTATTACATCGGTAAGTACAATCACCTTGGAGTACCCAAATCCTTGTGGGGCCGTGGACACCGATGGTGATTTAATTAATGATTTATGTGATGATGACGACGATGGAGATGGGTATTCGGATATTATGGAGATGGCTGAGGGCACAGACCCAAAAGATGAAAATAGTGTTCCCTTGGACACGGATATGGATGGGGACCCCAATAGTACCGACCCCGATGATGACGGGGATGGCACTACGGATGCCAATGATGCCTTTCCGTTAGATGATTCGGAAGATACTGACACCGATGGCGACGGAACAGGGGACAATGCCGATATTGATGACGATGGAGATGGATATTCGGATATTGTGGAGATGGCTGAGGGCACAGACCCAAAAGATGAAAACAGTGTTCCCTTGGACACGGATATGGATGGTGACCCCAATAGTACCGACCCCGATGATGACGGGGATGGCACTACGGATGCCAATGATGCCTTTCCGTTAGATGATTCGGAAGATATTGACACCGATGGCGACGGAACAGGGAACAATGCCGATACTGATGACGATGGGGACGGATTTTCGGATCAGGCAGAAATTGATAGGGGAACAGACCCTCTGGATGCTACAAGTTTTCCACAAGAGGATGATCTTGAAGAAGAACCAATTGTTCCCGAATCAAAAATAGTGCCCGCCCAGGCATTTACTCCGAATGGTGATGGAAATAATGATTTTTGGGTCGTACCAGGTTTGGCAAATTACCCTAACAATCGAGTAACTATTTTCAACAGGTCGGGCCATGAGGTTTTCAAAACGCAATCCTATCAGAACAATTGGGGGGGCTTTTATAAGAATAACAATAAAAAACTACCAGCTGGCTCATACTTCTATATAATAGATTTAGGTGATGGCAGCGCACCGCTTCAAGGCTGGATTTTCATCAATTACTAATACATACCAAATAACCAAAATGATATTTTTAAAAAATAAACCACAAGTTTTAATCATGGCCCTGCTATTTACGATTATGGCAGCAGGTCAACAAGACCCCAATTATTCTTTTTATCGATATAGTATGAATATTATAAACCCTGCATTCGCAGGTAGTTCAGAGACTTCTGAGCTGGTGTTGGGTTTTAGGAGTCAATGGGCAGGTGTGGAAGGCGCACCAGAAAGCCAAAGTGCTATTTTTGGCATGCCTGTTGGCAAAAAACTTGGATTGGGAGTATCTATCCTAAACGACCAGACCTTTATTGAGAAGCAAACATGGTTGGCTGTGGACGTTTCGTACTTTATTCAACTTAATGAAGAAATAAAACTATATTTTGGTTTAAAAGGTAGTGCAAACTCCTATAAGGCCAATACCGATGGATTAGTAACATACGGGGTAGGGCAAGATGCAGCTTTAACTAACGTAGATAGCCGATTTACGCCGAACATTGGAGCAGGGACCTACCTCCAACATGAGCGCTATTTTATTTCCTTGTCCGCGCCCAAGCTTTTGAGCTCAGACCGTTTGGAGGAACGTGATGGCAATGCGTATCTAAGTGAAAACCGATTGCATGCCTATTTGAGCGGTGGCTATACATTTTTATTGGGCAAGACCTTGGATTTGAAAACCTCTGGAATGTTTCGTTATGTAGATGCATCGCCTATTTCTTTAGAATTGACCGGTATCCTTGATTTTGGGGAACGGTTTGAGTTCGGAGCTTTGTACAGATTCGATGAGAGTTTTGGAGGGCTGGTGCTGTTCAATATCAGCAACGGTTTTAATATTGGTTATGCCTATGAAGCATCTACCAGTAAAAACATTGATAATCTTAGCAACAATACCCATGAAATGTTCATGAGGTTAAAAATGTAGTAGGTCGATAAACCTACGTTTAGGCCCCATGAACTTCATGGGGCTTTTTTATGTTGATTAACGGATAAATATGGATTACCTTAGGTTTTCCATATTGATACATTTTGCAAATGCAACTTTGCATTGCTTTTGAATCCTCATCTTAAAAAAACAAAATCCCGTTCAAGAAAACTTGACGGGATTTATTTTTTCAAGCAGAACCAAAGTTGCGCTTGATTGCGGAGGAAGAGGGATTCGAACCCCCGGAGGTGTGACCCTCAACAGTTTTCAAGACTGCCGCATTCGACCACTCTGCCATTCCTCCTAAGCGGGTGCAAATATATAAAGGTTTTTGTTATCCCAAAAGACCTTTTTATAATATTCTGAAAATAAATTCCCCATCCTGCCATCTTTACAAATCACCTTCAAACTTTGGTAGATTCATAAAGCTATTTTAAGGCAATGGTCATACCTTTGCTGTTATGCTAGAATGGTATCATTATTGCCTCTTGGTCGCAGTCGGATTTGCAGTTGGATTTATTAACACTGTTGCAGGAGGAGGTTCCTTGCTCTCCTTGCCCACACTTATATTTTTGGGATTGCCTCCCGCTATGGCCAATGGCACCAATCGTGTGGCTATTGTGATTCAGAACGCTATGGCCACCGCTGGGTTTAAAAGCAAGGGGATCAGTACTTATCCATTTAATATTTATTTGGGGATTTCCGCTTTTTTGGGGGCTATAATCGGTGCATATATTGCAGTGGATATTGATGATGAAACCTTCAATAGAATATTGGCCATAGTGATGATGGCCGTGGTGCTCATCATTATTTTTAAACCTAAAATGAGGATAGATGACATTCAAGAGCGACTTACGGGAAAATATCTGTGGATTGCCATTATCGTATTCTTCTTTTTTGGAATTTATGGAGGCTTTATCAATGCGGGCCTCGGGTTTTTAACAATACTTTTTTTGCATTATTTTAATCATATGAGTTTGGTGCGGTCCAATGCTACCAAAGTTGTTGTGGTATTGATATATATGTTATCGGCACTGGTCGTATTTGCTTATAACGATAAAGTAGACTGGAAATTAGGTCTTATACTCGCCATTGGAAATGGCTCGGGCGCGTGGTTCGCCAGTAGGTTTTCGGTAAATAAGGGAGACGGATTTATTAAAACATTTTTAGTTATCGCCGTAGTTTTAATGGCCATTAAACTATGGTTCTTTTAAAATAAGATTAGTATGCCAGGATTTGAACTTTTTGGAGACAAGGAAAGAAAAGAAGTACAGGACGTTATGGACTCCGGAGTGTTAATGCGCTACGGGTTTGATGCCATGCGAAATGGACACTGGAAAACCAAAGAGCTGGAGACTGCTTTGGCGAAAAGAATGCAGGTTAAATATGCCCACGCAGTAAGTAGTGGAACAGCCGCTTTAACAGTGGCGTTGGCCAGTGCAGGAGTAGGGGCGGGTGACGAAGTAATAATGCCAACGTTTACATTTGTCGCAAGTTTTGAATCCATATTGGCACTTGGAGCTGTACCGATTTTGGCCGATATTGATGATACGCTAACATTAAAACCCGAAGCCGTTGAAAAAGCAATCTCTCCAAGAACCAAGGTAATTATGCCCGTACATATGTGCGGATCTATGGCCAATTTGGATGCGCTGAAAGCCATTTGTGATCAATATGGATTGTTGTTATTGGAAGATGCTTGCCAAGCGATTGGGGGCACCTACAAAGGTAAACCTTTGGGTAGTATTGGTGATATGGGATGTTTTTCGTTTGATTATGTTAAGACCATTACCTGTGGTGAAGGCGGAGCCATAATCACCAATAATGGCACATATTATGAAAATGCCCATAAATATGCCGATCATGGCCACGACCACATAGGAAACAACAGGGGAGCAGAAGAGCACCCATTTTTAGGATATAATTTCCGTATTTCTGAAATGAACTCAGCAGTTGGGGTGGCTCAACTTTCTCGGCTGGATGAGTTTTTAAATATTCAAAAACGGAACTATAGTATTTTGCGAGAAGCATTGTCCAGCATTCCCGAAGTGGTTTTTAGAACCGTACCGAACGGAGGAGAAGAGAACTATTCATTCCTAAGTTATTTCCTTCCTTCGGAAAATCTAGCCCAAAAAGCGCACCAAGTGTTAGGTGATAAGGGAGTAGATGGATGTTTTTATTGGTATAACAACAATTGGCACTATTATAAAAAGTGGGAGCATTTGACCAATATGAAGTCGTTGGGAAATCTTCCAAAAGATGTAAAGGAGGTATTGCCAGATTACAACGAAGCTGATTTCTCTGAATCTGATAAATGGATGTCCAGGAACATTTCCTGTTTGATCAAATTGGGATGGTCGGAAGAGGAGGTTAAAACACGGGCCAAGCAAATGGTCGATGCCATCAAGGCAGTGTTATAAGTGGTCTGTTATCGATTGCATCTAGTTCGGTGATGTTGAACTTTCGAATCAGTATTTTACATACTCCACGATTTCCAAGCCATAGCCTACCATACCAACGCGCCTGGTTTGCCCAGAATTGGTAAGCAAACGGATCTTGGAAATATTTAAGTCGTGTAAAATTTGTGCGCCGATTCCAAAATCCTTGTTGTCCATTTCAATTTTTGGAGCCTTGTTTATGCCTTCTCCTTGTAGTTTTTTAAATTCGGACAACCTGCTCAATAAATTCATGGATTGGTTGCCTTGATTTATAAAGATCATCGCACTTTTGTCTTCTGTGTTCAAGGCATTGAACATACGCTGTAAAGTTTCATCGGGATTATTGGTCAATGTCCCCAGAATATCGTTGTTTACCAAGGTAGAGTTGATACGGGTCAATACTGGTTCACCGCTCTTCCAATTACCTTTCAACAAAGCAACGTGCACCTGGTTGTTGGTGGTTTGCTTGTAGGCCCGCAAACGAAATGCACCAAACCTGGTATTTATGGTAAACGACTCTTTGAGCTCGATAAGGCTATCGTGCTCCATACGATAGGCGATCAGATCCTCTATCGAAACAATTTTTAGGTCAAACTTTTTGGCAACTTTCATTAACTGTGGCAAACGGGCCATAGATCCATCTTCGTTCATGATTTCCACAATTACCCCGGCCGGTTGCAGTCCGGCCAATCTGGCAAAGTCAATGGCAGCTTCGGTGTGGCCTGTACGGCGCAGTACCCCTCCCTCTTTGGCAATCAACGGAAAAATATGTCCTGGACGCGCCAGTTCGTGGGGTTTGGTTTCCTCTTTGGTCAGTGCCAGAACCGTTTTGGCCCTATCGGAAGCCGAAATCCCTGTGGTAACCCCATGTCCTCTTAAATCCACAGAAACAGTAAAAGCGGTCTCCAACGGGTCGGTGTTGTGATTTACCATTTTATGTAGCCCCAGTTCTTTACAACGACCCTCGGTAAGAGGTGCACAGATAAGGCCCCGGCCATGTGTGGCCATAAAATTGATGGTCTCCGGAGTAATCAGTTCTGCCGCCGCCAAAAAATCACCTTCGTTCTCTCTGTTTTCATCATCCACTACAATTATTACCTTCCCTTCCCTAATATCGGCTATAGCATCTTCTATGGCATCCAATTCTATTTTTTTGTCCATGGCGATCATTGGTCTTCTTCTGTGTCTTTCTTTTTAAATAATGATTTGATGCGGTCTATAAAATGACCGAATCCTACCAACCCTTTATCCGCAGTTGCACGCCTGGTAAGCGAAATGCCCAAGGGCAGCATGATCAACGTGGGCAGCCAAGCCCCAATTGCGGGGTGAATGTTTCCTTCTTTGGCGTAATTTCCGGCAAATACACCGATAAAGTAATACGTCAAAAATAAGATTATTGCAACGACCATGGGCAATCCCAGTCCTCCTTTTCGAATAATGGCCCCTAAGGGCGCCCCAACGAAAAACAAAATGATACAGGATAGGGCAAGAGCATACTTTTGGTGCAGGGACAAAATATGGCTATTATAAAATTTATACCTGCTTTGAAGTTCGTTCTTTTTTGATTTTACTGTATTTAAAATACTTGAAATCTCATTTTGGGCCTTTTTCATTACCTGGATCTGTTCCCATTGTTCCAAACTTTCAATAAACCCATCGATGGTTGTAATGGAGTCCTCTTCTTTTTCTGTATTTTTCTTGATTTCGGGTTGGATGAGTTCCAATTTTTTTTGGGTAGTGTCCCGTGGTCTTTTAACCGGAAAAGCTCCCATTCGATTGGTCACGTTTTTGGAAAAGGCTTCCACTTTTTCCAAATTGTTTTCACGTAATGAGTCGATATCCTTTATCAATCGACCTACATTTTTCATTTTGTTGGTCGTAATATTTTGATCTTCTTCCAGGTCCTGCTCATCGAGCTCGGAAATATCGATATTAATGGTGTACTTTTCAAAATCTGCCCTGGCAAATGGCTGTTTTCGGCGCTCCTTGGAATCTTTTGGGAGATGTTCGAGGTAATAATTTCCATCCTTAAGCACCAGTTGAATGATATCGGATTCCTCACTACTGATCAATTCACCGGATTTCGCCTTGATCACCGTGTTGTTGATGTTTTGTTTCGTTTTTTTATGGATGATCACATTATCTAAAAAACGGTCCTGTTCACCATATTTTTTATCAACTTTTATGTTCATGCCCTCACCTGTTCCTTCAAAATCACTAAAAACACCTTCTGTAATAGCTGCTGCCGGTTTTACTTTGGCTATATTTTTTCTGAGGTTGAACATTTTCTGCTCCGATTTTGGGATTACATCATTTGCAAAAAAGAAAGTGACCAGGCCAAGGAACAGTACAAAAACAATCAAGCTTCGCATTCCCCGTTGCAAAGATATTCCCGAAGCTTTCATTGCCGCAAACTCATAGTTTTCGGCAAAAGTACCAAAGGTAAGGATGGAGGAGAGGAGCACCGTTAAAGGTAACACCTTGTCCACCAAAGTTGGGATAAAGTAGAAAATAAACTTGCCAATAATAACCATGCCCAGTCCTTTTCCCGCAAGATCATCTATGAAAAGCCATATTCCCTGAAAGATGAATATGACGATCAGAATGAAGAAGGAACTGAAGAAGTTGTATAAAAATCTTCTTAGTATATACTGATCAAGTATTTTCAATGCCTAGTTTCTTATAATATAGTACCCTTTGTCCTCGTACTTTTTCTCGTCAAAGGTAAACAGAGTACTTGAAATGGGCTGATTGGTTTTGAAAGAATTAACGGTGATAGTGGTTTTTGTACCGTTGTTTCCCGTTTGGATCAATTTATAAATGTGCTTGGTCTGTGTGTCGATACCCAGCAGAACGGATTTGATCTCGGTGTTGGAGTCGATGGGGATCAATTTAACGTACTGTATTTTTCTTCCGCCCACATTTTGTAGGATGTCCCATTTATAGTTATGTCCCGTTTTGTAGAAGGTCAACATTTTGGAAGGGCTTACGTTGTCGTTGTCCTCGTTGACATTTTCTATGGTCACTTCTTCATTTTCTGGAACCACGGTGTACACTTTTTTTCCATCGTAAAGTTGATTGGCCCCGAAATAGTTAAGTACATATTTTTCGCCGGCAAGGGTTACGTTACCGTTGGTTTCCTGTTTTAGGTTCGCTTCTGTGTTTTCCAAAGTGGATTGGAAATCAATATGTATGTTGTCGTAACTTTGAACTTTGTTGTAAACTTCATCCAAAAGTGCCTTGGCTTTTTCCGAGTTTTGGCCGTAAGAAAAAAGCCCTGTGGCAAACAATACAATTAAAAGAATACTTTTCTTGATCATCATGGTCTTATTTTGCTTCATTTTCTAATAGTTGATCTAGGGCGTACATGTCGGGAATCAGAACTTGTCTTGCCTTGCTTCCTTCGAATGGTCCAACAATTCCTGCTGCCTCCAACTGATCTATGATTCGACCAGCTCTGTTGTACCCTAATTTTAATTTACGTTGGATCAAAGATGCGGAACCCTGTTGGGCCGTTACGATAACCTCGGCAGCCTCCCTGAACATGGCATCCCTGTCCGCGATATCATTATCAAGACTTGTGCCACTTTCTTCACCGACATACTCTGGTAGTAAGTGCGCTTCAGGGTAAGCCCGTTGGGAGCCTATGTAGTCCGTTATTTTAGCTACCTCGGGCGTGTCCACAAAAGCACATTGCAGCCTTGTAACATCGTTTCCTTGTGTATAGAGCATATCTCCGCGACCGATGAGCTGGTCGGCACCTTGTGCATCCAAAATAGTTCTGGAGTCAATCTTAGAGGTTACCCTAAAAGCTATCCTTGCAGGGAAGTTAGCCTTGATTATACCGGTGATCACATTAACCGATGGTCTTTGTGTAGCAATGATCAAGTGGATTCCGATGGCTCGTGCCAATTGTGCCAATCTGGCAATTGGGGTTTCCACTTCCTTGCCGGCCGTCATGATCAGGTCGGCGAACTCATCAATGACCAATACAATATAGGGTAAAAACTTGTGCCCATCATTCGGGTTTAATTTTCTTGCCTTGAATTTTGCATTGTATTCTTTAATGTTCCGGACCATGGCAGTTTTTAACAGCTCATATCTATTGTCCATTTCAATACAAAGCGAGTTCAAGGTATTGATCACTTTTGTGTTGTCCGTAATAATGGCCTCGTCGGAATCGGGCAATTTGGCCAAAAAATGACGTTCGATTTTATTGTAAAGGGTCAATTCCACCTTCTTGGGATCTACGAAAATAAACTTGACCTCTGCTGGGTGTTTTTTATAGAGCAAAGATGTAATTACAGCATTTAAACCTACGGACTTTCCTTGTCCCGTAGCACCGGCCATGAGTAGGTGGGGCATTTTGGCAAGGTCGACCACAAATGTTTCGTTACTGATTGTTTTTCCAAAGGCAATAGGTAGTTCCATTTCGGCCTTTTGGAACTTATTGGATGCAATAACCGACCTCATGGATACAATGGTTGCGTTTTTATTGGGTACCTCGATACCTACCGTTCCTTTGCCGGGAATCGGGGCAATGATCCGAATGCCCAGTGCAGCCAAAGAGAGAGCGATGTCGTCTTCCAGGTTTTTGATCTTGGAGATACGGATTCCGGCTTCGGGAACAATTTCGTAGAGGGTAACAGTTGGTCCAATGGTAGCCTTGATCTGTGCAATCCCGATTTTATAATTTTTGAGGGTGCTTACAATCCGGTTTTTGTTCTCCTCCAGTTCTTCTTGATTGATGGTAATGCCTCCCGAAGCACCGTGTGCCTCCAAAAGGTCCATTGTTGGAAATTTATAGTTCCCCAATTCCAATTTTGGGTCGAACTCACCAAAGTCTTCTACCAATTTGGCAGCCTTGGCATCGGTTTCTTCTTCGACAGGGGTTTCCTCTACTTTTAGGGATATATCGGATTCTTCCTCCTCGGGAATGTTTACGTCGAGCCCAGCTACATCCAATGGAGGAATATCTTTCTTATGGGTATAGGTGTCTACTTTTTCGGGCACGGTATCCTCTGTGGTCAATACCAAGCCGTCTTCTTCATCTTCAATAGGGGATTCCGTGGTTTTTGTTGATGGTTCGTCCTTCAAGTCCGATTGTATTTTCTGTTTTTGCCTTTTAAAGAAATTGGCAAATCCTTCTGGAGTAAAGTTGAACAATTGCACCAATATTACCATGAGAACAAAAACCAGAATTAAGAAGACTCCGATCTTACCGGTATAGTCCTGAAGAAAATCGTTTATTTCGTAACCAATAAGACCACCCAAAAGAGGAAAATCGGCAGCAAAGAAACCAAGGGCCACAGCCCCCCAGATTACTCCGACCAATCCCCATACCCATTTAGAGACCAATCGTTTAGTGTTTAGGCCAAGAAATAGGTACAATCCTGTTATGGCCAATAAAAACGGAAATGTAAAAGAGGCCAGCCCGAATCCTTTGTACATAAAAAAGTGGCTCACATTGGCCCCAAATTTGTTGAGCAAATTACTGGCCTCGGCATTGCGGTCCGCAAATTGGGACAGCATACTTTGATCCTCTTGCCAAGTAAAATAAAACGACATAAATGAAAAGAAAAGCGCAATGCTCAGAACAATCAATAGGCTACCAAAAATAATCTTGTTCTGCTTGGAAAGTGTAAAGGACACTTTCGTGTTGGCAGTTTTGGAGGTCTTGCTCGATTTGGATTTTGTTCTTTTTTTGGCCATCAATCGGTTTTAAGCGGGGCTAAGTTACAAATTTACGTTGCTTATTGGGTTGTTGGATTTTTTCTAAAATATCTTGGGTACATAGATAATCAATCCAATGATGCTCGCAATTATGGACACTATCATAACGGCTCCTGCCGAAATATCTTTTATTAGACCAATTTTAGGATCTAAATTCGGTTGAACATAGTCACAGATTTTTTCAATTGCAGTATTTGCGCCTTCAATTCCCATAACCATACCTATGGATAAAAGTTGTAAGGCCCATTCGGTTTCCGTTATTTGAAAGTAAAACCCAAGGGCCGTAACTATCAAAGCGATAACAAACTGGATTTTTATGCTGGGTTCTGTCCGTAATAACAAAAACATGCCCTTGAGGGCGTAACCCACGCTTTTGATCCTATTCTTTAAGAAAGATTCTTTAGGCATCCATCAATGCTTCAAGGGCGGCTTTGTAATTGGGTTCGTCCACAGTTTCCGCCACTTGTTCGGAATAGACTACTTCCCCATTTTCGTTGACCACTACTACCGATCGAGAATGTAGGCCTTGCAATGGGCCATCGGTAAATTCCACATTGTAGGATTTACCAAAGTTACCATCCCTAAAATCGGAAAGGGTCTCTACTTTATCAATTCCTTCTGCACCACAAAAACGTGCCTGGGCAAAGGGAAGATCCTTGGATATGCACAATATTTTGGTGTTTTCCAATTCGGCCGCTTCTTGGTTGAACTGGCGCACGGATTGTGCACATGTTCCCGTATCGATGCTCGGAAAAATATTGAGAACGACCTTTTGTCCTTTGTAGTTGGATAGGTCTACGGTTGAAAGATCATTTTTTACTAAAGTAAAATTCGGTGCTTGGGCACCTATTTCGGGTAGATTCCCGAGGGTATGAATTTCGTTTCCTTTTAATGTTACAGTTGCCATATTCGTAGTTTTGATTCGAATCCAAAAATACTAAAAAAACCTTCCCGAAGTCTGTTACGGGAAGGTTCTTATTTCTACTTGCAATTCAATGTCCGCTACTTGTCTATTGAGCCGAGTACCCTGGACATAAAACCATTCAGGGCTTCTTTCTTGGGAGTCCCTTTTTTGATTTCGTTGGATACCTCTATGGCACCATAAAGATTGGAAATCAACTCGCCGATAATGTCCAGTTCCTCATCTTTCAAGCTGGAAACCTCACAAACACTTTCCAAAGTGTCCGCCGTTTCTTGAAGATAATCCTCATCGTGCTCTTCGGCAAAGTTGACCATTTGTTTAATTATGGGCAATTTCATTGATCAAGTCTTTTAAAACATCGTACTTATTGGTCTGTACCTGATTTTTCAAGGATCCCTTGGAGAAAGTGGCAAAAGTGGGCAGGTTGTCCACATTGGCCAATTTTCTGGATTCCGGGAATTTTTCGGCATCGACCATTACAAACTTAATATTCTCGTTCAACGAAGCTTCTTTTTTGAACTTCGGCTTCATGATCCTGCAGTTGCCGCACCACGATGCGCTGTATTGCACCACAACGTTGTCATTGCCGGCAATGACCTCACTCAAATTGTCTTTGTCCAATTCTAGAACCATATCGTCTTAGTTTACGTGGTTGGCCAAGTAATTGGATACACCAGCTCTGTCGGCGTTCATGGCTTCTTTACCTTCTTCCCAGTTTGCTGGACAAACCTCGCCTTTTTCTTGTACGTGG
Source organism: Flagellimonas marinaquae (assembly GCF_023716465.1). Taxonomy (NCBI): domain Bacteria; kingdom Pseudomonadati; phylum Bacteroidota; class Flavobacteriia; order Flavobacteriales; family Flavobacteriaceae; genus Flagellimonas; species Flagellimonas marinaquae. Next base: position 3,626,149 of record NZ_CP092415.1, on the reverse strand, counting down.
GTATATGCGTCCACCAAGCGCAAGAATTCGCTAACATTTCTTCCCAATGGCATGTGGTTGATGCTCTCATGAAAAACGGTCCCTTCTTCATCGATCAAGTAAGTGGCTCTGTAGGTTACATTGTCGCCCTCTACCATTACGGAATTGGTTTCCTCGTTATAGTCTTCCTTCATAATGTCCAATATCCCCAAGGCAGATGCCAAATTCCTGTTGCTATCGGAAACTAGGGGATAAGAAACACCTTCGATTCCACCATTGTCCTTTTCAGTGTTCAACCATGCGAAATGAACTTCGGCAGTATCGCAAGAAGCACCGATCACTATGGTATTTCTTTTTTCAAACTCGCTTAAGTTTTGCTGAAAGGCAAAGAGTTCCGTTGGGCACACAAAAGTGAAATCTTTAGGGTACCAGAACAACAATACTTTTTTGTTCTCTGCCTTGGCTTTCTCTAAAATATTGATTTTGAACGTATCGCCCATTTCATCGATGGCGTTTACCTCAATACTTGGAAATTTTCTTCCTACTAAAGTCATTTATTGGATTTTTTTTGATTTTCTAGTAGCAAAAATAGAGTGGTTTTATGGCTTTTTCAAGAATGTAAATTGCTATTTCTTATAGCTGGATAATCCGTTACTATGCCATAAAAAAGAGGTGTTTAAATTGAGCATGTCTCAAAAATGAGCAACATATTTTGAAGAGTTCTCAATAAAATAAAGTTGTTTAAAAACCAGAACGAAAATTTATTCTCCGCTTGGAGTGGCCAGTTGTTTTATCTTGATTCTAAAAGCGGCAAAAAGTAATGTCATAATCGGACTTAACCAGTTAAAAATAGCATATACCGCATATTCGGCTACTCCTACACCCAAAACACCGCTATGGTATGCCCCGCATGTATTCCAAGGGACCAAAACAGAAGTTACGGTTCCCGAATCTTCAAGGGACCTACTCAGGTTTTCGGGGGCCAGTCCCCTTTCTTCGTAAGCTTTGGAGAACATTTTGCCGGGTACTACAATTGCTAAATACTGATCGGACGCTGTTACATTCAATGCCAAACAGCTACCTACTGTACTGGCAAACAGCCCAAAAGTGGTCTTGGCCAATTTTAAGAGCGATTCCGTAATGCGTTCCAGAGCTCCGATACCATCCATAATACCGCCAAATACCATGGCACATACAATTAACCAAATGGTACCGAGCATACCCGACATACCGCCTGAGGAGAACAAATCGTTCAATACGGGATCTTCGGTCGTAATTGCAGCATCAACAGTTATGGCATTTAAAATGCCTTTGTAGCCTGATTCGAAATTTAGGGAGGTCCCGCCACCAATGTTGGCAACAATGTCCGGCTGAAAAATTAGTGCGAATACGCCACCCAGCAAGGTTCCTATCAAAAGCGCCATTAACGGCGGGGCTTTTTTAACGATCAATGCGATTACGGCCAAGGGTACGATAAAAAGCCAACCGTTTATGTTAAAGGTAGAACCTATATTCTCGAGCAGATAACTTGTATCCGCCACTCCGGATGTATCAATGGTGAAACCAAGAATAATAAAAACGATCAGGGTTACCATAATAGTGGGAACTGTGGTGTAGGTCATGTAGCGTATGTGGGAGAACAAATCCCCACCGGCCATGGCGGGTGCCAAATTGGTCGTATCGCTCAAAGGAGACATTTTATCTCCAAAATACGCTCCAGACAGTACGGCACCGGCCGTCATTCCCAACGAAATGCCCAAAGCATCCCCGATACCGATCAAGGCAATACCAACGGTAGCTGCAGTGGTCCAACTACTTCCCGTGGCAATGGAGATTATGGCACAGATTACAACGCTGGCGGCCAAAAATATGGTAGGATTCAATATTTGAAGGCCATAATAGATCATTGCCGGAATAATTCCGCTGATCAACCAAGTGCCGGACAAAGCACCTACCATTAAAAGGATAAGTAGGGCACCTGTGGTGGACCGAACATTTTCGGCCACTTCTGCAATCATACTTTTGTACGATACCTTATTAAAAATACCAACTACCGCTGCAACGGCACCGCCCATTAAAAGGATAAACTGGTTGGAGCCACTAAGGGCATCGTCCCCAAAAACATAGACATTGTATGCCAACATGGCAACAAGAGCAATAACTGGAATCAGTGCTTCCCCAATTGACAAATTTTTATTTTCTACTATGTTTTCATCTTCCCTAAATTTAGGCTTTTCCGTATTTTTCGGCATTTGGTCTGAGTTTGTTAGAAGGTAATATTACGATTTTGCACTATGTTGTGCAAGCCCCTTACGCTCGAGAACTAGGCCAAAACTCGTATCTGGAGCCAAGATTCCCAGCTCTTCCATGCACTCCCGCATGGTTTTGTATGTTTTTTTTATATCGTTGTCCAAACCAATGGAAAAGCGGATAAGTCCTTGCGATAGGCCAAGTTCTTTTTGTTCCTCTTCCGGAATTTCGGAGGAGGTCGATGTGCCAGAAGCGCTGAAAAGGGTCTTGTAAAAGCCCAAGCTTACAGCTAAATACCCGAGTTTTTTTCGTTGCATCGATTCCATTAGGGCGTTTGCTTTTTCCACTGACCCAACATCTAGGGTGAGCATTCCCCCATAACCGTATTCGGGATTCATTTGGGCGTTCATCAGATCATGGCCAGGATGGTTTTCCAATCCGGGGTACACAACTGTTAAACCATCGTTCAGGAACTGTTTTGCCAAATAATCGGCATTTTCGCTATGCTTTTTGATCCGAATGTGGAGGGTTCGCATATTTTTCAAAATGGAGGCGGCCCTCAAACTATCCATAGTGCTGCCCAACAACATACCAGCTCCGTTGTTCACATCTTTTAGGCTCAAGCAAAAATCGGTAGAGGCACAAACGGCACCTGCAACACAGTCACTGCTTCCGTTTATAAATTTGGTTAGACTGTGCACAACAATGTCGGCCCCCAATTGTGCAGCGCTTATGCTCAACGGGGAAAAGGTGTTGTCCACTACGAGCGGTATACTATTTTTCTTTGCGATTTTGGAGAGAGAAGGGATGTCCGCTATTTCCAAAAGAGGATTGCTTATCGCTTCGCAATATATCATTTTGGTTTTTGGTGTGATGGATTTTTCGACCGTATTTAAATCGGTGATATCGATAAAGGATACCGAGATATTGAACTTTTTTACGAAATTTTTCAAAAACGCGTAGGTACCCCCATAAATGGTTCTACTGCAAACAATGTGGTCGCCAGAATCGCATAATTGAAGGATTACCGCAGTTATCGCTCCCATACCACTTGCATAAACATTGGCCGATTCGGTACCTTCCAATTGTGCCATGGCCTCGCCCAAATACAAGTTAGAAGGGGAGGAGTGACGGCTATACAAATAGCAGCCTTCGGTATTGCCTTCGAAGGTATCGAACATGGTTTTTGCAGACAGGAATGTGTAGGTTGATGAGTCTGATATAGAAGGGTTTATACCTCCAAATTCACCAAAATATTGAAGGTCCTGTATGTGTTCTGAAGCTTTATAGTCCATAATGAGTTGTTTTTTGATAAAAATAAGATATCACAGGAATATTGTCAATCCTTTGAGATAAATCAGGAACTATGTTCTTTAAAATGATAAATATTAGGAAATTGTTCTTAAATGACGCAATTTAGCCAAGCATGTTAGAAAAATTGACGTTATGAAATTGGATAAATTGGATATTGAATTGATCAGATTGCTTCAAAATGATAGTAAAAAAACCACAAAACAATACGCGGATGCTCTGCATTTGTCCAAAACTGCCGTTTATGAACGAATCCGCCGTCTGGAGCGCAACGGAGTAATTACGCAATACACTGCTTTGGTGGACAAGCACAAAGTCGGCAGGGATTTTATGGTGCTCTGTCAAATACGGTTGATCCATCATACCAAAGAAAATGTACTAAAATTTGAACAGGAGATTTTACAATTGAAAGAGGTTTCCGAATGCTTCCATGTCGGGGGGGATTACGATTATATTCTGAAAATCTATGTTGCCGATATGAAAAGTTATCGAGACTTTATGCTCACAAAGCTTACTGCCATTGCCAATATTGGCAACACCCAAAGTTCTTTTGTGATCAACGAGGTAAAGAATAGTCCATCCGTTCATATCTAATGCACAATCAACAATTATCAATTGACAAAAACCAAACAATCCCACTTTGTATTTTTTTAAACGAATCTGCATTGTCGGTAGACAGGTTTCAAAATGCTCAAAGGTTTATGATTCTTTATGTATTACAAAAGGACTGTTTGCTGACAACTGTTCACTAGCAATCTCTCACTTCATACCTCTTACTTCGTACTTCCCCCATCACCACTTTTAACGATTTCAATCGGCAGCAAATTGTTAAAAAATCCTCATCCGTCAATTCAAAACGGTCATCCGTCAATTGAGAGGGTATAAACAGGGTCTTTTTGAGTTGTTTTGCTCAAAATCTTTAAAACTTAGAATAATTATTATGATGAGAAAAAAACCATGTAAAAATGGGTGCAATCATAAAATGAGGTTCTTCACCGGCCTATTTGTTTTATGTGCGGCGCTTAGTTTTACGGATTCCAGGGCTCAGAGCGCTGAGATCGAAGGAGAACTTGCCATTGGCGCCAAAGTAGGTATCGGATTTAGTCAATTTAGTCAGCCAGGAAATGTGGTCGCTGCTACGGCCGGAGGTTTTGTTCGCCGTCAGTTTCTACCATATTTACAGGCCGAAGGGGGATTGTCCTTTGACCTATATGGGGGTGGGCGTGCAGACATGGACAGGGATCTCGGCCTTCTTTCAGGGCAATCATCTTTCTATGGAGCTAATGGTAACATCAGCCGACTGCAATACCTTAATCGTCAGGTATTGCTGCATGCAGCCAAGGCACATGTATCTGCCCGATTGGGGCTTCCAGAGCTAAAAGATGCGCCAATGGTACCTAAACTTATTGTTGGTGGGAGCAGCTCTTACATTTTTAGGGCAGTAGAAAACCACGATTCCTATTTTGTTTTTACAGATAATACAAGCATCATCCTTTCCAACCAATGGGAAAATGTAGGCGGTGACTACGACAGTTTTGATTTTGCCGTGCACTTTGGCTTTGCCCTGGACTTTAAAATGCCCAATGGTCAGATTTTCTCCTTGGAAATCATCTATGAAAAGGGGTTAAAGGATATCAACAACATAATGGTGGGGCAGCCCGCGAACATAACCGAACTGCGTGTGCAACGGTTAGGGTTCAATTTTGCATATACCATCTTCTAACACTACAACGAGTTCAATATAAACTATATCCAAATTCCATTACAATTATTTTAAATACACAAATCATGAAAAAAATTATGAAAAAAAGCATGAAAAAAAACAGGCTCATATACAGTTCCATTTTGGCATTGGCCAGTGTGGTATTTGTATCTTCCTGTCAGGATGATTTCTCTGAAGGAGATCTTCTAGAATTGCAGAACGACCTTGCCAAAGAATCCGATTCAATTGCCGCGGCCAAGTCTTTGGAGGCGCTCAACGCCGCTGGTGAAATGGTGAGCTTTCAATTTAAGGTCGTTGATACGGATGGCCTAGGGGTAGAAGGGTTGAATGTATCCATGGTAGCTGCAGCCGAGAGTGGTACGGCAGACAACCAAACCTTGGTGACCGATGCTTCGGGATCCGTGTTCTTTGATCGTGTGGCAGTTGGTGGAAACACGGTTACGGTATCAGGAGAAAGCATTATCGATGTCACGCTTAATGTGGATTTTGGTCAAATTCAGGAAGGGAAGCACTTCCAGATCGTTGATCAACAGATTATTCCAACGCCCGTGACCGAAAATGCGATCATTACCGTTTTGGGGGGCAATTCGGCTACGGCAACCGTTAAAGGTGTGGCCACTATTGAAACTGATTTGACAAACGATACAAAAGAGGTGCCACAGGACATAAGGATTTTGGCCAATTTTGATGATAGCTTGGTAAGCCAGGGTTCAGTTGATATAGACTATTTTTATGCAACCAATGACAATGCATTAAGTTTAGGCTCCGCTATGGTGGACAATGCCACCGGGGAGTACACCATGGAAGTTCCGGCCGGAGTGAATTTTGATTTGATTGTTCCCGAGGTACAGGCAGAGCAGCGTTTGGCCATAAATGGTGTTGACGGAAAGGATCTGGACCAACCGGAATACCGAAATATACTTACCAACTATGGTCCTCAATATGGAACTGATTTTATTCCTACCGTACCTGGCGCAAGAATTGTTTTTGATCAACCAGAGAGTGCCGGAGGCGAAGGCTTTACATTGGCTTTGAGTAAAGTAGGTCGCACTTTGCCAGTGGTAAGCATTTCATCTTCAACACCGCAGATTAACAATTATATGATCAATCAGTTTACAAACCGTGGCTCGGGCTATATAGCATCACCCAAAGTAAGTGTTAGCGATCCAACGGGTTATGGGGCTTACGTAAGGGCTGAAATTAGAGTTAATTCAATTACTGGTGCTACTTTGGCGAATGCTGGTACCGGGTACGTTGCCAATACTGAGTATGACTTTGATTTTGAAATAGATTACACCAATGCAAATGGTGATATCTTTACGTATGAATATCCTTCAGGTGACAACCTAATCGCAGTTACTACCAATGGTACAGGTGAATTTACACAAGCGGCTTTTGATAATGCTTTATCTACTGCTACAGGTAACTTTTTCGATAACCCCATCAGTATATCTAATTTTGATGTTGTAGAAATGAGGATTGTCCAAAACGATAATGCTAACGGAGATGCGGTATATATTGTAACAGCAGCTAATTCTGAAGTGTTTGAGATTCAAGTTATTGATGGGGGTGAAGATTATACCGGTCCTTCGTTCACTTTTGATTCTGGTAGTGCAGCGATCACAACGCACGCTTTTGGTACTCAATGGAGGTATGATGTGGATAATTCTGGAGTAACCGCCCCATATACTTTGGTGCCTTCTGATATTAGTATTCATTACCAACCAGTATCAACAGCTAGTGTATGGGAGGATTATGACTATTTGGATATGTCCGATTTTACCGTAGATGCAAATGGTAATGTTCAGTTTCAGGACCCATTGGCCGATGACCATATAACAGAATTTTTCTCTTCAGAAATGCCAAGAATAACGGTGGTTGAGCCAGAGTCCACGTCTGCATCCAAGTATATCAATTCTTTCGATATTAATGAAGATGGACAGGTTGAAGACATAAGTACGTATAGCGATGAGTTGAATGATTTCTCTAACAGCAACGGGGAAGGTTATACTGATAACTTTGGGGCGGCCATAGTACCAACTATTGAGGGAGCGCCAGGTAGCGGTGCTACAATAGAAATCACAGATGGAATTTATTACTCTAACGGAGAATATCAGTGGTTTGGAGATTATATTATCACCGACCAAGGTAGCGGATACTTGCAGAACCTTAATGTACAGAATTCTACATCTAGCTATAGTTTAGGTGGTGATGCAACAAATGTTACGCTGGAAGAAGGAACTACCCATGTAGTGAACATTAGGTATGGTACAGGTAATAAGAGTGAAGATGTCTATTAATATTTAAAGTGAATTTTTTAGAGTTTACTTTTATAAAAGCCGGATCGTATGGTCCGGCTTTTTCTTTAGATAAGGCCTCAATGGGTTAGTTAAGTGTTATTTGATTGTAGTTTAAAAGAGATTGTCCCAAAACAAGAAGGCAATCTCTTTTTTTTGTTTTGATCAAATCCGTAAAGAAGCTGTGCTATTCGGATAAACATTGTTATTTTTGTTTTGTTTATCGAATCGAAAATAATACTATGAATCAATATGATGTAGCTATCATCGGCTCTGGACCAGGAGGCTATGTAGCGGCCATTCGATGTGCCCAATTGGGGATGAAAACGGCAATAATAGAAAAATATGCCACACTTGGGGGAACCTGTTTAAATGTAGGTTGTATCCCATCCAAGGCGTTATTGGATTCTTCCCACCATTACGAAGATGCCATAAAACATTTTGAAGAGCATGGAATCGAAATACCCGGCGAGATAAAAGTCAACCTCGAGCAAATGATTGCCCGTAAACAAGGTGTTGTGGACCAGACTACAAAGGGTATCGAGTTTTTAATGGGCAAGAATAAAATAGATGTGTATCACGGTATCGGTAGTTTTAAGGATGCCACCCATGTTATCATTGCAAAAGAAGATGGCGAAGAGACGATTGAGGCGAAAAATATAATTATAGCCACAGGTTCCAAACCTTCTTCCTTACCCTTTATCGAAATTGATAAGGAGCGAGTGATTACCTCTACCGAAGCCTTAAAGCTGAAAGAGGTTCCCAAGCACTTAATCGTAATCGGAGGTGGAGTTATTGGATTGGAGCTCGGTCAGGTGTACAAAAGATTAGGGGCGGATGTGACCGTGGTGGAGTATATGGATCGAATTATTCCTGGAATGGACGGGGCACTCTCCAAAGAACTTACCAAAGTGATGAAAAAGCAAAAGGTAAAGTTCAACCTTTCCCACAAAGTAAAATCTGTTGAGCGCAAAGGTGATGAAGTAATTGTAAAAGCCGACGATAAAAAAGGAAACGAGGTTACCATTACTGGCGATTACTGCTTGGTAAGTGTTGGTCGTAAACCTTATACTGATGGGTTGAATGCCGAAGCCGCCGGAGTGAAATTGGATGATAGGGGAAGAGTAGAGGTGAACGAACACCTGCAAACCAATGTGTCCAATATTTATGCCATCGGCGATGTGGTGAAAGGAGCTATGTTGGCGCACAAGGCCGAGGAAGAAGGAACTATGGTCGCTGAACTATTGGCAGGACAAAAACCACATATTGATTATAACTTGATTCCCGGTGTGGTTTACACTTGGCCGGAAGTTGCTGCTGTTGGCAAAACCGAGGAACAGCTAAAGGAAGAAGGGGTGGAGTACAAAACAGGGCAATTCCCTATGCGCGCCTTGGGAAGAGCAAGAGCCAGCATGGATATCGATGGTTTTGTAAAAATCCTTGCAGATAAAAATACCGACGAAGTATTGGGAATCCACATGATCGGGGCACGTTGTGCCGATTTGATCGCAGAAGGTGTTACCGCTATGGAGTTTAGGGCGTCTGCGGAGGATATTTCTCGAATGAGCCATGCGCACCCAACTTTTGCAGAGGCAGTTAAAGAAGCGGCATTGGCAGCGACCGATGATAGGGCACTGCACGTGTAATCAAAAAAGTAGGGTTGAATTTGATTCTAGTATCAACTTAGAATATACTCGCAAATAGATAGAAGAAGCTAAGTACAAAAAGAGCATTCAATCTTAGGATTGGATGCTTTTTTTAGCTCCGAACAGTTCGTAATAATCGTCGCAAAAAGAGCCTAAACCGTACATAAAGTTCACGGAAAACAGGGATTGACACCTCTCTTAATTCCAGTAGCTGGATTCGGGCGAACCTAGCGCCCAAAACAACCTGAGATTTAATAAGCGTCTCGTACTTGTTGTATTGCAATGCAAAATAACTACAAGCTATCATAAAAAGGATTGCTCCGGGTATAATTATTTCAGGGGATAGCGAACGATTAAAAAATCGGTGCAGCCCCAACCCGGTAAAACTGCCGTATAAAATAATGAAGTGTATTACATAAATGGATAAGGTGCTTGCCCCGATTTTTAAAATCGTTTTATTGGTCATTAACTGCCTTAGGACCATAAACACGGCAAAAACGACAAAAACATTGCCCAATCGTATAAATAGGTAGTTATTGAACAATATCAGTTTAAGGAATTCAAACCCGGTCCAATCGTATAGTAGGGCAAACGCGTCGGTGGATTGATAAATTAGCAGGTATCCCATTCCCAGTGAAAGTGCAATGGCGGAGGGATATAAATATTTAAAATCCTTATAACGGGTAAACAATACCGAAATAAAAGCACCTAAAGTGGCATAACCGAACCAAGGTATTATAGTGAACACAGAGCCATTCGCCTTTGTGAAATAGTTGGCAAGGAAATCGGGTAAAAATGCAAAAGACCAATCCTTATAAACCCTCTCAAAAAGGAATAGAATCAAGGTGAAGCTGATCAAAACCAAAGGGAACACCCATTTTTTTCTTTTCGATGTGAATACATAGATTCCAATAAGTCCCAAGATGGACATTCCAATACAATGTAATACGTCGACCAGATAGAAAGCATTGTAAATCTGACCTTTAAATAGTCCTCCGAGGTTTAATCTTAGCAAATATCCAATGGCCAGAAGTTGTAATCCCCGTCGAATTCCTTTGGAAACCCTGGGATTTTCCATACCCGATTGAGGCACTCTAATGAGCAGGTATGTAAATATAAAACCCGATACCGTAAAAAATACCGGAGCGGTAATTCCTCGAAAATACAGCCAAATGCTGTAAACCGGATTGTTCGGGTCTCTAAAAACAGGGTCGAGCAAACCGTCGATAAAGTGACCTTGGAGCATCATTAATATGGCCCAGGCCCGCATGGCATCAATAAAAAATAACCTATTACTTTTGGCTGTCATCTAAATTTACTTCGACCTATATACTTGTTTTGCAGTATGTTTGGATGTTCTGTGCGTCAAAAATATACAAAATAGTCGCATCTCTGCTTTGATCGAGGTATTTTAGCGAAACAATCAACAATTTTATACTATGGCTGCAATTTTGGCACTGGCCGGAAGCAATTCTTCAACATCCATCAATTTTAAATTGGTAAAGCATACGGTTTCATTGGTGCAAGACAGTGATATTCAGGTGTTGAACATGGCAGAACACCCTTTTCCGATGTACAGCGAAGATCATGAAAAAGAAAATGGTTTTCCAAAGCAAATACAAGAACTACAAACTAAGATCAAAAATTCCGAGGCGCTTATTTTATCCGTAAACGAACACAATGGAAATCCTTCGGCTTTTTTTAAGAACGTATTGGATTGGCTATCTAGATCGGACAGGGGTTTTTTGGAAGGAACCAAGGTTTTTTTAATGTCAACATCCGGGGGAAAAAGAGGAGCCAAGGGCTCTATTGAAGTTGTAGGGAATATGTTGCCGAGATTTGGGGCAGAGATAACAGCGACCTTTTCCTTGCCTTCATTTTATGATAATTTTGATGGTACAATTGTTGACAAGGCTTTAAAGGAAGATCACCAAAAGGCACTCGACACATTTTTAGATTCGTTAAAATAAATAGGTATTGCGGACGAACCGTTCTTTTAAGATAAGCCCTGACTTACAAAGTAAAATGGCGTTGCTACAGTGGTCCAGGTCGAACAGGGAAGTGGTTTGGCTGGACAGTAACCGGCACCAAGACCCATACTCCACTTTCGAGGCATGTTTGGCAGTTGGCGCTCAAGAATGGGTCAATACCGACGCCGAACTTCAAACATTTATAGAACGAAGAAGGGATTGGTTGTTCGGCTACTTTTCGTATGATTTTAAAAATGAACTTGAAGACTTAACGTCCAACAATTTTGATGGACTTGGACTCCCTTTACTTCGTTTTTTTTGCCCCAAAAAGATCATCATTATAGCAGACGGACAACTTAGGTTCAACTATTTAAACGATTATGCCTGCGAAATTGATAGCGACTTGGCCAAAATTCGGGAATACGGCTCTCTGGGTCTACCCAAAAGTGATGCCGAGCCCATCAAAATAAAAATGCGGATCCACAAGGATGCCTATTTTGAAAAAGCCAATCGCTTTTTGGAACATATCCATCGAGGAGACATTTACGAGGCCAACTTTTGTCAAGAATTTTATGCAGAAGACGTTGTTATAGAACCATTGGAAACCTACATTAGATTGAACAGTATATCCGAACCCCCGTTCGCGGCGTATGTAAAAATGCACGATCAATATTTAATGTGTGCCTCACCGGAACGCTATATAAAAAAGATAGGCCAAAAGGTAATCTCTCAACCGATCAAAGGAACTGCCCCGAGGGGAAAAGATGCCAATGAGGATGAAAAAATTAAGGATGAATTGGCAAAAAACAAGAAAGAACGGGCAGAAAATATTATGATTGCCGATTTGGTGCGCAATGATCTTTCCAAGAGTGCCATAAAGGGTACCGTTAAGGTTGAGGAATTATGCAAGGTATACACTTTTAAGCAAGTACACCAATTGATTTCAACAATAATTTCAAAAGTGGAAGAAAATAAAAACCCAGTTGAAATCATAAAAGAAACTTTTCCGATGGGCAGTATGACGGGGGCCCCAAAAATTTCCGCCATGAAGATCATTGAAGACTTGGAAGAGACCCGAAGAGGGTTGTACAGTGGAACGGTCGGATATTTTGATCCTCAAGGTAACTTTGATTTTAATGTGGTGATCCGAAGTATTTTGTACAACGCCGAAAAAAAATATATTTCTTATTCTGTTGGCGGTGCCATAACTGCAGAATCCAAACCAGAGATGGAGTATCAGGAATGTCTGCTCAAGGCCAAAGCAATGCGAACCGTTTTGGAGGAAGGCTAAGGTTTATTCGTAAATTCGCACTATGTTTTTAAAATTCAATGAGCATATTGCCAAAAAATTACCTTTTTTAAAGGATAAAAGGCTATTGTTGGCTTGTAGTGGCGGATTGGACAGCATGGTGCTTGCACATTTATGTCTTGGACTGGGATTGGATATAGAATTGGCCCATTGCAATTTTAAGCTCAGGGGAGCAGAGAGTAACGGTGATGAAGATTTTGTTCGTAATTCGGGAAGGCAATGGGGGGTTCAAGTCCATGTAAAACATTTTGAAACAGAAGAGTATGCCAGGAATCATGGCATTTCCATTCAAATGGCGGCACGTGACCTTCGCTACCAATGGTTTACTGAGATATTGGACAACACAAGTTGTGGGTATGTGCTTACGGCGCATCATGCAGACGATAGTCTCGAAACCTTTTTGATTAATTTGTCACGTGGAACAGGACTCGATGGGCTGTCTGGAATTCCTGAAATCAATGGAAAGGTGATACGTCCTCTCTTGCCATTTTCTCAAAAAGAACTTTTGGGATATGCTAAATCAGAAAATATAAATTGGCGAGAGGATAGTAGCAATGCCAGCACCAAATATCTTCGAAATAAAATTCGCCATCAAATAGTTCCTCTCTTAAAGGAACTGCACCCTACTTTTCTTCAAAACTTTTTGCGTACGCAGAATAATCTGGGCCAATCCAACGGTATTCTTAAAAACTCCATACTAGAATTAAAGAATCGCGTGTTCCAGCCTTGGAAAGGTGACATCAAAATAAGAATTGAAGATTTACGGCAACTCGACCCATTGGATGCCCATCTATATGGCCTATTTAATGATTTTGGGTTTACGGAGTGGGATGATGTAAAAGGTCTACTGTCCGCGGAGAGTGGAAAACAAGTGTTTTCAAGAACTCATCGGATGGTAAAGGATAGGGATTGTCTAATCCTGTCAAAACTGCAAAGTAATGCGGGTCAATCCTACTATGTCCATATAGCGGACACTCGCATTGATCGACCTGTTAAATTACTGTTGGAAGATGTGCGATGCATTGATGAAAGGGCTAAAAATGTCGTATTTTTGGACAAGGAAAAGTTAAACTTTCCGTTAGTGTTAAGGAATTGGATAAATGGCGACTATTTTTATCCATTCGGCATGAAAGGAAAGAAAAAAGTGTCCAAATTTTTCAAGGATGAAAAAATGGATCTTGTTTCCAAAGAAAAACAGTGGCTTCTCTGCTCGGACAACAAAATTGTTTGGGTTGTGGGCAAACGGGCCGACGAACGATTTAAGGTTGATGATTCAACCCGGAAAATACTTAAGATTACCCAAATTACATGAGATTAGCAGTACTCTTTCTAGGATTTCTCTTTATTAATTTTACCATTTTTGCCCAAACCGATGAAAACCCTGCAGTTTGGAGCCACGAAGTGCATAAAATTTCGGATACCGAATACGAATTGGTGTTCAAAGGGAAGATCATGGACGGGTGGCATGTGTATTCCCAATATACCGCAGAAGGAGGTTCACTGCCCAGTGAGTTTACTTTTGAAAAGGCAGGAGAGGATTACGAGCTTTTAGGAAAGACCCAGGAAAGTGAAACTATCAAAGAGTACAGCGATATTTTCGAAGTTGAGGAGACCTTTTTTAAAGAGGAAGCCATTTTTACCCAAAAAATAAAACTACTGGATACCTCCGTCAATCAAATTTCGGTGAACCTTTTTTATCAAATCTGTAAAGAAGTTTGCCTTCCAGTGGATGAATATTTTCAAATATCGTTGGACGGTAGCGGTTTTGTGGCCGAAGAAACTGCTTTGGACGACCGGAGTGCTGCTCTTGGGGAGTCTCTTAAAGTTGATTTTAAAAACAAACAGTTGTTGAACCAAAATGGAGTAGGGGGATCTGATGGAAAATCCAGTCTTTGGGTGATTTTTGGGCTTGGATTTTTGGGAGGTCTGATTGCTTTGTTGACCCCATGTGTTTTTCCAATGATTCCATTAACGGTTTCCTTTTTCACCAAACAATCGCAGAATAGGTCTAAAGGAGTGGGCAATGCCATATTGTACGGTTTCTTTATTGTGTTGATCTATTTTCTGTTGAGCCTGCCCTTTCATCTGTTCAATTCGGTCGATTCTCAAATATTGAATACCATCGCCACCAATATTTGGCTCAATGTGTTCTTCTTTGTCATTTTTGTGTTCTTTGCCTTTTCATTTTTTGGTTATTACGAATTGACGTTGCCAAGTTCATGGGCCAACAAAATGGACGCCGCCTCGTCCAAAGTAGGAGGTGGGTTGGGCATCTTTTTTATGGCGTTGACCCTTGCCATCGTATCCTTTTCCTGTACCGGGCCCATTTTGGGAGGACTTTTGGGGAGTACAACATTGGCAGAAGGCAATGTGGCCACAAATCTAACCATGGGAATGGTAGGGTTTGGCCTGGCTTTGGCGCTCCCCTTTGCTCTGTTCGCCATGTTCCCGGCCTGGTTAAATTCTTTGCCCAAGTCCGGCGGTTGGATGACCACAGTTAAGGTGGTTCTCGGATTTTTGGAATTGGCCCTCGCATTCAAATTTTTGTCGAATGCTGATTTGGTGGGCAATTGGGGTATTTTTAAAAGAGAAATATTTATTGGGATATGGGTCGTACTTTTTGTGTTGACCACACTGTATTTGTTCGGTGTGATTAGATTTCCTCATGACGGACCAAGAAAAAATCTTTCACCAGCACGAAAGCTAACGGGAATAGTAAGTTTGGTTTTTACGGTGTATTTGGTTCTAGGGCTATTTAATGTCAACCAATTGCAATTGTTGAGCGGTTTCCCGCCACCAAGCTTTTATAGTGTAGTGGAAACGGAAAGTGATTGTCCCTTGGGATTGGATTGTTTTAAGGATTTTGACGAGGGCGTGGCCTTTGCCAAAGAAGTAAACAAACCCATTCTGCTCGATTTTACGGGATGGGCATGTGTCAATTGCAGAAAAATGGAAGAAAATGTATGGAGCGATCCAAGCATCTATCCAATTCTAAAAGAGGAATACGTGCTAATTTCACTTTATGTAGACGATAGAAAGGAGCTGCCTAAATCGGAACAGTTCAATTTTAAATTCGACTCCGGAAGAATTAAAGCTATCGAGACCATCGGTCAAAAATGGGGTACCTTCCAAACTGTTAACTTTAATGCGGCCTCTCAACCCTATTATGTGTTATTGTCCCCAAATATGGAAATCTTGAACCAAGCGGTACAATATGTAGATGTGGAAACCTATGGGGCATGGTTAAGATCGGGATTGGAAAAGCATAACCTTTCCATGGGAAATTAGTTGACATTCGTTAAATTTTTTTAAGTGGATTAAGAAAATAATTATAACTTAGGATGGACAAATTGACTTAACCCATCTTCGTGAAAAAACTCAAAAAGGTACTCTTTGTACTTCTAGGATTACTTCTACTAACAATTATTGGCGTTGCCATATTTTTAAACAGCCTTAAACCCGATTATGGAGGAAAAAAAACGTTGCCTGGCATATCTAGCGAGGTAACCACTTATTTTGATCCATACGGAATACCTCATATTTATGCCAAAAATGAAAAAGATGCCCTAAAAGCGCTTGGATATGTACACGCACAGGACAGATTGTGGCAAATGGAGTTGTTGAGACGTGTGGCAAAAGGAAGGCTGGCAGAGGTTTTTGGTGAAGATATGGTTAAAACGGATAAATTTTTTCTATCCCTTGGCATTGATGACCATACCAAAAAAACAGTTAGTGAACTGGATAAGGATAGTGAGGCAATTGTACTTACGCAAGCCTATTTGGATGGTATTAACGAATTTATAAAAAATGGTCCGACCCCCATCGAATTTTATTTAACGGGTCTGGAAAAAGAGCCATTTACCATTGACGATGTCTACAATGCCGTAGGATATATGGCCTTTAGTTTTGCCATGGCCCACAAAACGGACCCCTTGTTGACCAGTATGCGCAATAAATTGGGAGACGATATTATAAAGGACCTGGCGATCACGTCCGATACTTCTACCGTTTGGATAAAAAATTATAAAGGAGTCAAAACCGATACACTGGGCACTCAAATTACCGCAAGTGTCACGGCTGCCCTAGAAAACCTGCCGATTCCAATGTTGGAAGGAAGCAACAGTTGGGTATTGGCGCCCGATAAGACCAAAAACGGTAAAGTCCTTTTTGCGAACGACCCGCATATAGGATTTGCACAGCCATCCGTTTGGTACGAAGCGCACATTAGCACGCCTACCTACGAGAAATACGGGTATCATATGGCAGGGATTCCTTTTCCTTTATTGGGTCACGATAGAAACTTGGCCTACGGTATGACGATGTTCGAAAACGACGACATCGACTTTTACTACGAGGAGACCAATCCCACCGATAGCACGCAGTATAAAACAGTTGAAGGCTGGAAAAACTATGAGGTCGTTAACAAGACCATTAAAGTAAAAGATGGGAAAGACGTTGCTTTTACTTATCGGAAAACACATCACGGTCCTATTTTAAATAATATAGCGGATCAAATTACGGGCGATCGACCCGTTGCCATGTCCTGGATTTATACCAAGCCAAAAAATAAGGTAATGCATGCATTGCATGGGATCAGCCATGCAAAGAACATGGAGGAGTTTAAAAGTGCTTTGCCCAATATACATGCGCCCGGACTTAATATTATGTACGGCGATGCAGAAGGGAATGTTGCTTGGTGGGCGAGCGCTCAGCTGTACCAAATGCCGGATAGTTTATCTACAAAATTTATTTTGGACGGAGCCTCGGGAAAAGACGAACCCTTGCGCTATTTGGACTTTTCAGAGAATCCAATGGCCGAAAATCCACCCTGGAACTATGTGTATTCGGCGAACAATCAACCCGATTCCATCTCCGGCATGTTGTATCCTGGGTATTATCTGCCCGAAAACAGGGCCAAACGTATAGTTCAGCTGCTCGATGCCAAGAACGATTGGGACAAGGAAGCCATGTCGGAAATGATTCTGGATGTAACCTCCCCGGTAAACAAAGAAGTTATCAATGAGTTGATCAAGTTGTTCGATGTTACCCATTTGTCCGGTAAACAATTGGTCCTATTGGACTCCTTAAAAAATTGGAACGGAGAATATACGCTTAACTCAACAAGCCCGGTAATATATCACCGAACATTGTACCAAATGGTCAAAAACACAATGGAAGATGAGATGGGGCCAGAGATGTTCAAACAATTCTTGTCCACCCATTTATTCAAAAGACAGATTGCCTGGGGTGCCCAAATGAAGGAAGGTGAATGGTGGGATAACATTAACACGCCCAATGTGGTCGAAACCAGGGAAGATATTGTAATGATATCCTTTGCACAAACTTGGGAATCGCTGGTCAAGGATTTTGGAGACGACCCGAGCCAATGGACCTGGGACAAGGTACATACTTTGGAGCACCAGCATCCATTCGGGCAAGTGGAATGGCTCCGTAAGTATTTTAATGTAGGTCCTTTCCCCATTGTAGGAACAAGGGAAGTAATCAACAACCTAGCTTTTCCTTATGATGAAACTGGTTTTTACAAAGTAAACTCGGGACCATCTACCAGAAGGATCATCGATTTTTCAGATATTGAGAACAGCATCAGTATTTTACCTACCGGTCAATCCGGGAATCCATTGAGCAAGCATTACAAAGATCAAGCGGAAATGTATGTGAACGGCGAATTCCGTAAAATGATGATGAACAAACAAGAGATCGAGGAAACCGCAGAATCGGTATTGATCTTTTATTGATCCAGATGGGCCATCCATCAATTCAAAACAGGGCATTCATCAAAAAGCGATTCTTTTTGAAACAGGATTGATTACTTTTTCAATCATTTTCAACAAGAATGCTTATGCTCATAAAAGTTTACGGAAGTGCCGTGTTTGGTATCGAGGCAACTACCATTGCTGTGGAGGTCAACATCGATAAGGGAATCGGGTATCATTTGGTAGGATTGCCGGACAATGCCATAAAAGAAAGTAATTATCGAATTGCTGCAGCACTCCAAAACAACGGTTTCAAAATACCGGGAAAAAAGATTACCATAAACATGGCCCCGGCCGATTTAAGAAAAGAAGGCTCGGCCTACGACCTTACTTTGGCCCTGGGTATTTTGGCGGCATCCAACCAGATAAAATCCGACAACATTGAAAACTATTTAATTATGGGCGAGCTTTCGCTGGATGGTAGTCTGCAACCCATAAAAGGAGCCCTGCCGATAGCTATAAAAGCCCGGGAGGAAGGCTTTGAAGGATTTATCCTCCCTTCCGAGAACGCAAGCGAAGCCGCCATAGTGGACGGTCTAAAAGTTTACGGGGTTGAAAATATTGAACAGGTCATAAATTTTTTTGATACCAAGGCTCCTTTGGTGCAAACCCATGTGGATACTCGCCAGGAGTTTTATGAGCATCTTCAATTTCCAGAATTTGATTTTGCCGATGTAAAAGGACAGGAAAGCATTAAACGTTGCATGGAAATAGCAGCGGCCGGTGGGCATAATATAATTTTAATCGGTCCGCCTGGAGCCGGTAAGACCATGCTCGCCAAAAGGTTGCCATCCATTTTACCGCCCATGACCTTGCATGAGGCTTTGGAAACCACTAAAATACATAGCGTTGTCGGCAAGGTGAAAAATAAGGGGCTGATGAGTCAGCGGCCTTTTAGAAACCCACATCACACCATAAGTTCTGCCGCTTTGGTAGGGGGAGGAAGTTATCCTCAGCCGGGAGAGATCTCTTTATCGCACAATGGTGTTCTTTTTTTGGATGAACTCCCAGAATTCGAGCGTCGGGTGCTGGAAGTAATGCGACAACCTATGGAAGATAGAGAAGTGACCATTGCCAGAGCGCAATTTACGGTCACCTATCCCAGTAGTTTTATGCTAGTAGCGAGTATGAATCCAAGTCCAGGAGGATATTTTAACGATCCGGACGCTCCGGTTACTTCATCGCCGGCAGAAATGCAACGGTATTTGAGCAAAATATCGGGCCCGTTATTGGATAGGATAGACATACACATTGAAGTGACTCCGGTTCCTTTTGATAAATTGTCCGATGAACGTAAGGGAGAAAGCAGCGTTGTAATAAGAAAAAGGGTAGAGGCGGCTCGAGAAATCCAAACCAAAAGGTTTGTGGACATAGAAAGTATCCATTACAACGCCCAAATGGGAACCAAACAAATTCGTACGTATTGTAAGTTGGGTCCTTCTTCTAAAAATTTATTAAAAGAAGCCATGCAACGCCTCAACCTATCGGCCAGAGCATATGATCGTATTTTAAAGGTGTCCCGAACCATTGCAGATTTGGAGCAATCCGAACAAGTTCAAGAAAATCACATTTCCGAAGCCATACAGTACCGAAGTCTGGATCGCGAAGGATGGTTGGGTTAAAGCCCCCAAAGAACCCGACCATAAGATTGATGTGAGATCAAGGTCCAATTTGGAATTCGTGTGTATCAAACACACAAGGTCGGAAAAATTGAAAAGGTAAAATCTACAATAGGCTAAATGGCTTTAATATTGGCTTTTAGTCCAGAAATGATTCCCAAAATATTTTCTACGGTTTCGTCCAAATAATATTTAATGGCCAAATGGGGTATTCTGACTGTGGTAAATCCATTTTTAAAGGAATGCATGGCATCTTCAAGATCATTTATGGCCTGTTCATGGGTTATCATGTTGTAATCTTTGTCAATCTCTATATTGAGCTTAACTCGCGAAATGGCAATATCCACGGATTTTTTACCGTCCCACCATTCCAACATGGGATGGACCCCGGCTTCCTTTAATGCATAAAATAGGTGTATAGCCTCAAGCGGGGTGTTGTTATCCAGTATTACCCTCTTGATTAGCTTTGAGTGTCTTTCGCAAAGTGTAATGCCAAGAGAGTCTTTGGATGCCTTATATTGTTGGGGGCCAATAGTTTTGCCGCAATCCTTACATGTCATAAGTTTTTGTCAGGTTTAAGTCTAAGTATGATTTGGGACTATTATAACTTTCAGAAAGTTGAAATAGTATAAAAAATCGATGTACCGCACCCTACTTTTAGATGAAATACGCTTTTTTGGATGAAATGCACGATTTGTCCATTTATCCTATTAAATTGAAGGCTTCAAAAAAAAGAATATAATGTTTAAAAAAATTGGGCCAGGTGTTTTGGTCGCGGCCGCCTTTGTCGGACCTGGGACCATTACCATGTGTACTTTGGCGGGAGCCCGTTTTGGCTATGCCCTAATCTGGACTTTGGTGGTCTCCATTATTGCAACCATTGTTTTACAGGGAATGGCCGGTAGAATAGGGCTTGTTACCCAGAACGGACTGGTGGATGTGGTTAGGTCTGAATTAAAAACACAGTGGGTCAAGAATATGGTAATAATTATTGTCTTGGGGGCCATTTTAATTGGAAATGCGGCCTACGAAGCAGGAAATATTGGAGGTGCTACCCTTGGGTTGGAGCAGCTATTGCCCCAGCCACAATTAAAACCATTTTTACCCGCATTTATTGGGGGCATCATTTTTTTGCTATTGTGGTTTAGCGGTTATAAAACATTGGAAAAAATATTTGTGGGCCTGGTGGGGATCATGGGTGTGAGCTTTGTGGTTTGCGCCATTATAACAAAACCATCGATTTATGGAATATTAAAAGGCATGTTCGTGCCCAGATTACCGGAAGATGGGCTATTGACCGTGATAGCTTTGGTAGGCACAACGGTGGTTCCCTACAACCTATTCTTGCACGCATCTTTGGTAAAGGAGAAATGGAAAAACAAATCCGATTTAAAAGCTGTGAATTGGGATACCATAGTGTCCATTGGATTGGGAGGGTTGGTTTCCATAGCCATTTTGATAACCGCCTCTGCGGCACCCATTTCCGATATAAACAATGCCTTGGACATGGCATTGGCACTGGAGCCCTTGTTTGGTAAAATGGCATTTTTGTTTATGGCAGCTGGGCTCTTGGCCGCTGGTATAACATCCGCCATAACGGCACCTTTGGCCGCAGCCTATGTGGCCAGTAGTTGTTTTGGTTGGGAAGGTGGAATGCAGAACAAAAAGTTTAAAATGGTATGGGGAAGTATTGTGCTGTGCGGAATAGTCTTCCTTTCGTTTGATATAAAACCCATCGAAGTTATTCAGTTTGCACAGATTGCCAACGGTATTTTATTGCCCGTAATGGCCTTGTTGCTTTTATGGATTGTGAACAAAAAATCGGTGATGGGAGAACACCAAAATTCTGTGATTCAAAATGTGTTTGGTATCGCAATCGTCGCTTTTGCCATTTTTCTCGGTGCAAAAAGTATTTTAAAAGTCATAGGTTTGTTGTAAATGGATCAGTTTACCATAGATATCAATTGTGATGTAGGTGAAGGAGTAGGCAATGAGGCGGACATTCTTCCTTTTATAAGTTCCTGCAATATTGCCTGCGGCGGACATGCTGGGGACAGTGAAACCATGGGGCATGTGGTTGCTTTGGCCAAACGGCATCATGTTAAGGTAGGTTCACATCCATCTTACCCGGACAGAATAAATTTTGGAAGGAAAGTGATGCATATTTCAAACCATGAGTTATCAAAAAGTATTAAAAAACAATTGGCGGACTTTGATGAGGTTTTAAAACAGCAGAACGTTTCTTTACATCATATTAAAGCCCATGGGGCACTATACAATCAAACTGCAAAGGACGAGGATTTGGCAAATGTATTTTTGAGTGCCATTGATGGTTATAAAGATAGGGCAATACTCTATGTTCCCTTTGATTCGGTAATAGCAAAAATTGGAGAAGAACGCGGTTTTAAAATTTGGTTTGAGGCTTTTGCCGACAGGAATTATAATCGCGACCTATCCTTGGTTTCCAGAAAAGAGAACAATGCCCTAATCGAAAATCCCGAAGCGGTATTGGCGCATATATTGCTCATGATCAAAAAACAAGAGGTTCTTACCATAGAGGAAGAAAGGCATAATATTCAGGCCAAAACATTTTGCGTTCATGGTGATACGGTTTCTGCCTTGAAAATATTGATGTATCTTTCAGAAAAATTACCCCAAAACCAGGTGCACCTAAACTCATGAAAAGTTACCCCATAAGCATCAAACCCTTTGGAGAGCGAGCCATTTTAGTGGAATGGCCCAAAGAGGTAAACGAAGCCATACTGGCCGATATCCTGGATTTTATGGATGCCTTTAAGGAAAAGGGCATTCTTGGCTGGGAAATGTCCGTAGCCTACAATTCCGTTACTATGGTGTACAATTTTGGTCCGGTGGATTTTGATGAAACCAAGGTCGTAATCCAAGAGTGCCGTAAAAATCAAACAAAGTCCAAGACCCAACGCATTCAGCATTTATGGACACTGCCGGTGTGCTACGATCTCGAGTTTGGCCTGGATATGGAAAATGTCGCGAGAACTTTAAACCTATCCACCGACGAATTGATCAAGCAGCACACTTCGCATGAGTATGTGGTGTATGGCATTGGTTTTTTGCCCGGATTTATGTATTTGGGAGGACTGCCATCAACTTTGGAAATTCCACGACGCGCCGAACCGAGACTAAAGGTCGAGAAAGGGGCTGTTGGATTGGCGGGCAAACAAACAGGAATTTATCCTCAGGAGTCTCCCGGCGGTTGGAACATTATAGGAAACTGTCCGGTGAACCTTTTTGACCCCGATAAGTCAACCCCTTGTTTTATAAATGTGGGGGATAAAATTCGATTTACGAGTATTTCCGAGGCGGAGCATAAACTTCATAAAATAGAAGGGGAGGTGGGTATTTATAAACCGGAAAAAATTGCTCTCAATGCTTAAGGTGCTAAAAGCAGGACTTTATTCGAGCATCCAAGACCTTGGCAGGTTCGGGTATCGCGATATAGGTGTGCCGGTAGCTGGAGCAATGGATAGCGAATCGGTAAAAAAAGCCAATCTTTTGTTGGACAATGAAGAAAACGATGCCGTTATGGAAATTACCATGACAGGACCCACGCTTCAATTCAATTACGACACCTATATAAGTTTGTCTGGCGCACAAATAATGGCCACTTTGAACAATGAACCCGTGTACAATTATACCGTAATCAAGGTAAAAGAGGGAGACATATTGTCTTATGGGCGACTCGAAACAGGTTTTAGGGGATATTTGGCCATCAAAGGAGGGTTTAAGACCGGAAAAGTACTGAATAGCCGCTCACATTTTTATCCGGTTACAAAAATGGGTAGAATAAAAGATGGTGATGAATTACCCTACGAAGCCACTCAAAACTATGCCCCTAAAATTTCTGGGGTCAAAATTGAAGAGCTATTTGGCCTAGGCACCTTAAAGGTGTTTAAAGGACCGGAGTTTTCCTTGTTGTCCGATACACAACTTGCCGATATTTTCACAAGAACCTTTGGGGTTTCCAAGGAAAACAACCGAATGGCCTATCAGCTTGCCGAATTGATTACCGGACATTCCCATTCCATATTGACTTCCGGAACTTTACCGGGAACCATTCAGTTGACCCCTGCAGGGCGTATGATCATTTTAATGAAGGATGGTCAAACCACCGGCGGTTACCCACGTATTTTGCAACTTTCAGAAGCGTCCATCTCCATTTTGGCCCAAAAGAAATACGGGGATGAATTGCGGTTTAAGCTTGTTTAAGATATTTACAGCCAATTCATTACTTAAAACAGCCATATCCCACACCGATACAGGCCTTTTTTATTTCCAATAAAATTAATTGAATGTTGGATTTTTAATCAGTCTAAAAATCTGATAATAAGATAATTAAGTTTATTATGTTTCCAGTGGATTTGAACAGTGTACAACTGTTAAAAATCTAGGGCTTTTTAAACATTTATCTTTGAAATTCGGTATAAATTAAGAAGAATACCGTGTTTGAATGAATATTTGATAATGGAATTGAACAAGTTTAGCAAAAAAGTAACCCAAGACCCAACGTTGCCAGCAGCACAGGCCATGTTACATGCCATAGGTTTAACGGATAATGATCTTCAAAAACCCTTAATCGGAATTGCCAGCACGGGATACGAGGGAAACCCTTGTAATATGCATCTTAACGATTTGGCCCTCGATGTAAAAAAGGGTGTCGAGTCCTCCAATTTAGTGGGACTTGTCTTCAATACGATCGGGGTGAGTGATGGAATATCCAATGGCACTCCCGGAATGCGTTACTCATTACCATCAAGAGATATTATTGCAGATTCCATTGAAACCGTGATCCATGCCATGAGCTACGATGGCCTGGTCACTGTGGTTGGTTGCGATAAAAACATGCCGGGCGCCCTAATGGCCCAATTACGATTGAATCGTCCATCCATTTTGGTATACGGGGGAACCATTGCACCAGGATGCCACAATAACAAAAAGCTAGATATTATTTCTGCATTCGAGGCTTACGGGCAAAAGGTCGCAGGCGCTATAGACGAAAAAGAATACAAAGAGGTCATCCATAAAGCATGTCCGGGTGCCGGAGCTTGTGGAGGAATGTACACCGCAAATACCATGGCGTCGGCTATTGAGGCTATGGGGATGTCCATGCCTTTTAATTCTTCCATTCCAGCGGTGAACGATAAAAAACAAGCAGATTGTGAAGCCTCTGGTGCTGCATTGTACCATTTGCTCAAGGAAGATATAAAACCAAGGGATATTGTGACCAAAAAATCTTTGGAAAACGCCTTTAGGTTGGTAACGGTACTTGGCGGGTCAACCAATGCCGTACTTCATTTTATGGCCATTGCACACGCTGCAGAAGTTGATTTTACCTTGGAAGACATTACAAAAATAAGTGAGTCAACCCCATTACTGGCCGATCTAAAACCTAGTGGAAAATACTTGATGGAAGACTTGCATAAGGTGGGAGGAGTTCCGGCGGTATTAAAATATATGTTGAAAGAAGGTATGCTTCATGGTGATTGTATTACGGTTACAGGGAAAACCTTGGCCGAAAATCTGTTGGATGCTCCAGATTTGGCCGAAGGACAGGATATCATTAGAAAAAAAGAACAGCCCATTAAGGATACGGGACATATACGAGTTTTGTACGGAAACTTGGCATCTGAAGGAGCGGTAGCCAAAATCACAGGCAAAGAGGGGCTGGAATTTACTGGAACCGCACGTGTTTTTGATAGTGAGGCTGATGTAAATGAAGGTATTCACAATGGAAAAGTTCAAAAAGGAGATGTAGTGGTTATTCGTTACGAGGGGCCAAAAGGAGCTCCCGGAATGCCAGAGATGCTGAAACCCACTTCCGCCATTATGGGCGCCGGCCTTGGAAAGGATGTGGCCTTGATCACCGATGGCAGGTTCTCCGGAGGCTCTCACGGATTTGTGGTAGGGCATGTTTCACCAGAAGCTCAAGTTGGTGGTGGAATTGCCTTGGTAAAAGACGGCGACGAAATTACCATTGATGCGGTTAAGAACACCATCAACATCAACATCTCCGATGAAGAGCTGGAGCAGCGAAGAAAAGAATGGAAACAACCCGAACTAAAAGTAAAGTCGGGCAGTTTGTACAAATATGCAAAAACGGTATCGTCTGCAGCTAAAGGCTGTGTTACCGATATGTTTTAATACTATAGGGAAGATATCCCCAATAACATGCTTATGGAAACATTAAAAGCACAGAAAAAGAAGAATCAAAATAAGGAGACAATGCGGATTACGGGAGCAGAAGCCATTATCCATTGTTTGCTGGCGGAAGGTGTGGATTTGATCTATGGATACCCTGGAGGGGCCATTATGCCGGTTTACGACGAATTATATAAGTTCCAAGACAAACTCACCCATATTCTCACTCGTCACGAGCAAGGCGCTACACATGCGGCGCAAGGCTATGCCCGGGTAACCGGTAAGGTGGGGGTGGCCATGGCAACGTCGGGACCTGGTGCCACCAATTTGGTAACGGGTTTGGCAGATGCTCAGATAGATTCAACACCAATGGTCTGCATCACCGGACAAGTGCCGAGACACTTATTAGGTTCCGATGCTTTTCAAGAAACCGATATTGTTGGGATATCAACTCCTGTGACCAAATGGAACTATCAGATTACAAAAGTGGAAGAAATCCCAGAAATTATAGCCAAGGCATTTTACATTGCAAAATCCGGAAGGCCCGGACCTGTATTGGTCGATATCACTAAAAACGCACAGTTCGATGAGCTGGATTTTGTTTACGAAAAATGTACCAAAGTAAGAAGCTATAAACCTGTGCCCAAGCCAGAACCAAACAGTCTGGAGAAAGCAGCGGAATTGATCAACAATGCCAAAAAGCCGTTTATTGTATTTGGACAAGGTGTTATTTTAGGTGAGGCCGAAGCCCAACTAAAGGCTTTTGTGGAAAAAACAGGGATTCCTGCTGCATGGACCATATTGGGCCTATCCGCGATGGATACCGAGCATCCTTTAAACGTGGGTATGGTGGGTATGCACGGTAACTATGCGCCCAATATCCTTACCAACGAATGCGATTTGCTTGTAGCCATAGGAATGCGTTTTGATGATAGGGTAACCGGAAATCTGGATACCTACGCAAAACAAGCCAAAATTGTGCATTTTGAGATAGATCCGGCCGAAGTGAACAAAAATGTAAAGGTAGATGTTGCTGTTTTGGGCAATGCCAAAGAAACATTGGAAAATATTTTGCCCTTACTGGACAATAAAGAGCATGCTGACTGGAAAGCTGAATTTGATAAGCTTCATAAAATCGAATACGATACTTTGATCAAAAAGGATATTCATCCGACCAAAGAAGGTCTTACCATGGGCGAGGTTATTGAACAGATAAATGTGGCTTCCGCGCAAAAAGCGGTGATTGTTTCCGATGTAGGTCAGCACCAGATGATCGCTTGTCGCTATGCCAAGTTCAAACAATCCAAAAGCAATATTACTTCGGGAGGACTGGGAACCATGGGGTTTGGTCTTCCAGCGGCCATTGGAGCCAAAATGGGAGCCATGGACCGCGAAGTGGTCGCTATTATAGGCGATGGAGGGTACCAGATGACCATTCAAGAGCTCGGTGTTATTTTCCAACATAATGTACCGGTGAAAATCGTGGTATTGAATAATGATCACTTGGGGATGGTACGTCAGTGGCAAGAACTTTTCTTTGATAAGAGGTACGCCTCAACTGTGATGACAAATCCTGATTTTGTAAAGATTGCCGAAGGATATCATATCAAATCAAGAAGAGTGACCGAAAGGGGCGACCTTCAAGATGCAGTACAAGAAATGATGGCATCCAGGGACCCATACTTTTTGGAAGTGAAAGTGGAAAAAGAGGATAACGTATTTCCCATGATTCCATCAGGGGCGTCCGTTTCCGACATCAGATTAAAATAAATACAGATAGACCTTGATTGAAAACCTAAAGGGTTGTCTTAAGGGCTTTAGCATACAAATCACTATGGAAAAACAATGGTATACCATTTCGGTGTATTCCGAAAATCATGTGGGATTGCTCAATAGGATATCCGGGATATTCTTAAAGCGACATATTAATATAGAGAGCTTAAATGTTTCAAAATCAGAAATTGAAGGTGTTTCCAAATTCACGATTGTAGTTTTTACCACCGAGGATTGGACACGAAAGATTGTTGGTCAAATCGAGAAACAGATTGAGGTCATCAAGGCATACTATCATACCGACGATGAAACTATTTATCAAGAATCCGCCTTGTTTAAAATCGCTTCGCATTTGTTGTTCGATGAGCGTCAGATTCAGAATATTATCAAAGAGAGCAATGCGCAGATCGTAACGGTTAATCGTGAATTTTTTGCCTTGGCCAAAACAGGTCGTAGACACGAAATCGACGAAATGTACGATGCGCTGGAACCATACGGTATAATGCAGTTTGTTAGATCGGGCAGGATAACGGTGACCAAAGCAACCATGCCGATAACCGAAATGCTTCAGGAATTTCAAGAAAACTAAATAGATAAAATCAAATATCAAAAATGGCAAATTACTTTAATTCACTATCACTTCGCGAACAATTGACCCAATTGGGAAAATGTAGATTTATGGATTCCAGCGAGTTCGCTGATGGTGTTACCGCACTAAAAGGAAAGAAAATTGTAATTGTTGGATGTGGCGCCCAGGGATTGAACCAAGGGTTGAACATGCGCGACTCTGGATTGGATATTTCGTATGCCCTACGTCCAGCGGCTATCAAAGAACAAAGACAATCCTATAAAAATGCCGTTGAGAACAATTTTGTGGTGGGAACTTATGAAGAGTTGATTCCAACAGCCGATTTGGTCATCAATCTTACTCCGGACAAGCAACACACTAATGTGGTGAGCACTGTTATGCCCTTAATGAAGAAAGGAGCGACCTTGTCCTATTCCCACGGTTTCAACATTGTGGAAGAAGGAATGCAAATTCGTGAGGACCTTACCGTGATCATGGTGGCGCCCAAAAGTCCAGGTTCCGAGGTTCGTGAAGAGTACAAAAGAGGTTTTGGTGTACCGACCCTGATCGCCGTTCATCCAGAAAACGATCCAGAAGGAAAAGGTTTGGAACAAGCCAAAGCCTATGCTGCAGGAACAGGTGGAGATAAAGCGGGAGTTCTTGAATCATCATTTGTGGCGGAAGTAAAGTCGGATTTGATGGGTGAGCAGACCATTCTTTGTGGTTTGTTGCAGACAGGATCTATCCTTTCTTTCAATAAAATGGTTGAAAAAGGTATCGATGAAGCCTATGCATCCAAATTGATTCAATACGGATGGGAAACCATTACAGAAGGATTGAAACAAGGAGGAATTACCAATATGATGGACCGTTTGTCCAATCCAGCTAAAATCAAAGCTTTTGATTTGGCAGAAGAGTTGAAAGAGATCATGCGTCCCTTGTTCCAAAAACATATGGATGACATTATGAGCGGACATTTTTCCAAAACCATGATGGAAGATTGGGCCAATGGAGACAAAAACCTATTGGATTGGAGGGCTGCCACTGGCGAGACCGCTTTTGAAAAAACACCGGCAGGCGATATGGACATCTCCGAGCAAGAATATTACGATAATGGGGTCTTGATGGTGGCTTTTGTAAAATCTGGTGTGGAATTGGCCTATGAGACCATGACCGAATCCGGAATTATTGGCGAGTCTGCTTATTACGAATCTTTGCACGAGACGCCATTGATTGCCAACACCATTGCAAGAAAGAAATTGTTCGAAATGAACCGTGTAATCTCCGATACGGCGGAGTACGGTTGTTATTTGTTCGATCATGCATGTAAGCCGCTTTTGACCGATTTTATGAAGAAAGTGGAGACTGATATCATTGGTAAGCATTTTGGTGAAGGCAAAGATAATGGTGTGGACAACGTAAGATTGATAGCCGTAAACAAAGCTATCCGTGAGCACGATGTGGAAGTGGTTGGCTCCAGATTGCGTGCATCGATGACGGCGATGAAGCCGATCGGATAAAAACCTTTGGTCCCATGAGCAAAACTGTGGAAACATATTTTCCGCAAATAGCGGATATTTACCAAGCAGCGAAGACCATTGCCCAAGTGGCGGAGGAAACGCCATTGCAACGAAGTATCCGCTATTCCAAAGTTTATGGGGCCAATATTTTTCTTAAACGCGAAGACCTTCACAGAGTACGCAGTTACAAAATCCGTGGTGCGTACAATAAAATTAGCTCCCTAAGTCAAAAACAACTGGATAGTGGTGTGGTCTGTGCCAGCGCAGGGAACCACGCTCAGGGCGTTGCCTTTGCCTGTAGTCATTTACAAGTAAAAGGGACTATTTATATGCCGGTAGTGACGCCAAAACAAAAAATAGACCAGACCAAGATGTTTGGAGGGGAGTGGGTAGATGTGGTCCTGGAAGGGGATACCTTTGACGATTCCAAAAAGGCAGCTGAATTTTTCTGCAAACAGAAAGGCAAAACCTTTGTCCATCCGTTTGATGATGAAAAAACGATCGAGGGGCAGGCAACTGTGGGTCTGGAGATTTTACAGCAATCCAGCGAGCCGATCGATTATGTTTTTGTGGCCGTTGGCGGCGGAGGATTGGCATCGGGACTTTGTGGTACGTTCCAAGCATTGTCGCCCAGCACCAAAATAATAGGAGTGGAGCCCGAAGGGGCACCGTCCATGCTCGAATCCATTGAAAAAGGGGAATTGGTGGAACTTGAAAACATCGATAAGTTCATCGATGGGGCGGCGGTCCAGAAAGTCGGTTCGCTGACATATCCTATTTGCAAAGAATATCTGCACAAAATGGTAACCGTTCCCGAAGGGAAAGTATGTCAGACTATATTAGATCTTTACAATAGGGATGCTATTGTTGTAGAACCTGCTGGGGCTTTGACCATTGCTGCATTGGACTATTTTAAGGAAGAAATAAGGGGCAAAAATGTGGTTTGTGTGGTGAGCGGAAGCAATAACGATATTACCCGTACTGCCGAAATTAAAGAAAGGGCTTTACTCTATGCCCAACTTAAGCATTATTTTATTGTGAGGTTCCCTCAGCGACCCGGTGCGCTAAAGGAATTTGTTGTCAATATTTTAGGTCCAGATGACGACATCACGCATTTTGAATACTCCAAAAAATCGAGCAGGGAAAATGCCCCAGCCATTGTTGGGGTGGAACTAAAATCACCAGATGATTTGGAGCCTTTGATTCAGCGGATGAAAAGCAACAATTTTTTTGGGGATTATCTTAACAATAAACCTGATCTGTTCCAATATTTGGTGTGATGCCGCCAACATTTTTAAATAGTATAATTAAAATTTTGTTTCTCCATCGATATAGATGTTCATTAGGTGTAAAACCAAGTGTTCTTAGCTTTTTTTTATGCTAGATTTGTGTGGATGGGATGACAGATATAACACCGGAATTCAAATAAAAAGAACATTAAATGGCAACAAAAGCAATACCAGAAGCATTTCAGATTACTGAAGAAATTCATCAAAAAACATATTTGGTCAACGGGGAGTTGCGCAAATGGGACGGAGCAACCAGTTCCGTGATTTCCACGATATCCTCAACTGAGGATTATGCCCCAACTACTTTGGGAAGTGTGCCCGACATGGGGGAAACAGAAGCTTTGGAGGCTTTGGATTCGGCTTTAGCGGCATATGATAGGGGTCAAGGTCTCTGGCCTACCATGAAGGTAAAAGATCGAATTGAATGCATGGAAACCTTTGTGAAGAAAATGGAGCAGAAGCGCGAGCAAGTGGTTAAGCTTTTGATGTGGGAAATTGGTAAATCCAAGCCCGATTCTTATAAGGAGTTTGATCGTACCGTAGAGTATATTTACGATACTATTGAGGATTACAAACAATTGGATAGGGATTGTGCCAAATTCCAGAAACATGATGGGGTATACGCGCATATCCGAAGAGGGCCTCTTGGTGTGGTTTTATGTCTTGGGCCCTATAATTATCCCTTGAACGAAACTTTTGCTTTATTGATCCCAGCCATAATTATGGGGAATACCACCATTTTTAAGCCGGCAAAGCATGGGGTTTTATTGATCACGCCCCTTTTGGAGGCATTTCAGAGTAGTTTTCCCAAAGGAGTGGTAAATATACTTTTTGGTAGGGGCAGAGCCGTTGCGGCGCCCATAATGCAAACAGGCAAGGTAGATGTATTGGCACTGATAGGGAACAGCAAGTCGGCCAATGCTTTACAAGAGCAGCACCCTAAAAGCAATAGGTTGCGTTTGGTCTTGGGCTTGGAAGCCAAGAATCCGGCCATTGTACTTCCCGATGCCGAGTTGGATTTGACCATTAATGAGTGTATTTCGGGCACCTTGTCCTTCAATGGGCAGCGCTGTACCGCTCTAAAGGTAGTCTATGTCCACGATGAAGTAAAAGATGAGTTTTTAAAGCGATTTGCTGAAAAAGTAGATGGATTAAAATTCGGAAATCCTTGGGATGACGGTGTGAATCTGACCCCGCTTCCGGAACCCGATAAGCCTGCATATATTCAGGAATTGTTGGACGATGCCTTGGCAAAAGGAGCTAAAATCATCAACAAAAAAGGAGGAAAACATTTTGATAATTATATATGGCCAGCTGTATTATATCCAGTGACAAAAGATATGCGAGTGTACCAAGAAGAGCAGTTTGGGCCAATTATCCCAGTACTTTCGTTCCAAGATATTGAAGAGCCCTTGGACGATATGGCGGAATCCAACTATGGGCAACAGGTAAGCTTGTTCGGAAAGGATGTCTATACCCTTTCGCCACTTATCGATACGTTGGCAAACTTGGTGTGTCGTGTAAACCTGAACAGCTCTTGCCAACGTGGGCCAGATGTATATCCGTTTACAGGAAGAAAAGATTCTGCGCAATCTACATTAAGTGTTCACGATGCTTTGCGTTCGTTCTCCATCCGAACCTTTGTAGCATTTAAGGACAACAGCTTGAACAACCAGACCGTAGAACAATTAATGGAAGCCAAAGTGAGCAACTTTTTGAGTACGGACTATATTTTATAAAAAAGCATCGAGAACGGCAAAAAGTTCTAAGCAAAATAGAATTATTGTCAACCTGAACTCGTTTCAGGTTCTCACTTAGATAGGAATACTAAAGTGATGAGATTCTGAAATAAATTCAGAATGACGCATCGTGATTGTGGAATAGTAAAAAAATAATTGAAGATTAAATTTTTTATAAAAATAAGAAAGCCCCGAACCTCGGGGCTTTCTTTTTGGTTTTTATGTGGGGTTGATTAAATGTGTTCAGCCAACCAATTTCCAACTTCGCTGGTTTTGTAAGCTTTTCCACCATCGGCAAGATCTTCGGTCACAACTCCTTCGGCCAAGGACTTGTTCACTACTTCGCGAATAGCTTCAGCTTCGTCCTTAAGTCCAAATGCCGTTTCAAACATCATTGCTGCAGAAAGTACGGTGGCCAAAGGATTGGCAATGTCTTTTCCGGCAGCTTGCGGATAAGAACCGTGGATGGGTTCGAACAAAGATGTTTTTTCGCCCAATGATGCAGAAGGCATCAATCCCATAGATCCTGAAATCACCGAAGCTTCATCCGTTAAAATATCACCAAACAAGTTTTCTGTAATCAGTACGTCATAAGCACTTGGCCATTGCACCAAACGCATGGCCACGGCATCCACAAATTCATAGGATACTTCCACTTCTGGATAGTCCTTTTCCAATTTCTGAACTGTTTCCCTCCACAAACGCGAAGTTTCCAAAACGTTGGCCTTGTCCACGCAACAAAGCTTTTTGGAACGTTGCATCGCCATTTCAAAGCCTTTTTTGGCCAGGCGCTCCACTTCGGCACGTGTATAGGTGCAAGTATCGTAAGCAGTATTGTCGTTGTCTTCGCGACCTCGTTTTCCAAAGTAGATGCCTCCGGTCAATTCTCGAAGAAACACTAGATCAGTTCCTTCGATACGCTCTCTTTTCAATGGTGATTTGTCTATCAGTGATGGAAAGGTGAAAGTTGGTCTAACATTGG
The DNA here is from genome assembly GCF_023716465.1 of Flagellimonas marinaquae. Lineage (NCBI taxonomy): Bacteria > Pseudomonadati > Bacteroidota > Flavobacteriia > Flavobacteriales > Flavobacteriaceae > Flagellimonas > Flagellimonas marinaquae. The sequence continues at coordinate 3,592,226 of NZ_CP092415.1, read as the reverse complement.
CGAACAATCCCAATTTTTGACGCATTTTCAACAAGCCTTGCTCAGGCCGTACCTTGGCGGAAGGGTCATTGTCAAAACGCGGATGACCAATGGCGCCAAAAAGAACGGCATCGGCTGCAACACAGGCTTCGTGGGTTTCGTCCGGGTAAGGTTCGCCAACGGCATCAATCGCTGCGGCACCTGTTAGGGCAGGGGTCCAGCTTATTTCGTGACCGAATTTTGCGGCTACGGCATCTGATACTTTTACGGCTTGATCAATTACTTCGGGGCCAATTCCATCTCCGGCCAAGAGCGCTATGTTTAGTTTCATTTTTTCTTGTTATTCGATTATCGTTGTTGGTTGATAGTTATCTTTTTTAGTGTCAAACCAGATTGAGCATTTTTTCTGTGGCCTTGATGGCAGATACCGTTTGGTCTGAATCGAGCCCACGGGTAGTAAAGTCTTTTTCTTTGGTCTGCCATGTTATGATGGTCTCACAAAGTGCATCGGAATTACTGCCCGGAGGTATGCGCACAGCATAATCCACTAATTTGGGCAATCCCCTTCCTTCTTTTTTATACACCTTTTTCAATGCATTGATAAAAGCATCAAATTGTCCATCGCCCTGGGCATTTTCCTCATAGGTCTTCCCTTCGATTTCTATGGAAAGGGTAGTAGAGGGTTTTAAACCTTTGGAATGTGTCAGTACGTACGATTTCACAAAAACCTTTTGTTGGTGGAGGTCGCTATCGAGAACATCTGAAATGATATAAGGGAGGTCATCTTTGGTGACGCGTTCTTTTTTGTCGCCAAGCTCGATGATTCGCTCCGTGACTTTTTTCAGTTCGTCATCGTTCAAGGTCAGTCCAAGCTCTTGAAGGTTCTTTTGAATATTGGCTTTTCCTGAGGTTTTGCCTAGGGCATATTTGCGTTTTCTACCAAAACGTTCGGGTAATAGGTCATTAAAGTAAAGATTCTTTTTACTGTCGCCATCCGCATGTATACCAGCAGTTTGTGTAAATACGTTGTCTCCAACAATAGGTTTGTTGTCAGGTATGCCGAAACCGGTAAAGGCAGACACCAATTTACTTACTTTGTATAGAGATGATTCCTTTACACCAATCTTGATCTCCGGTAAAAAATCGTTGATTACCGCCACGGCGCTAGCCAAAGGAGCATTGCCTGCACGTTCTCCCATTCCATTAACAGTTAGGTGCAATCCGTGGGCACCAGCTTTCAATGCTTCCATCACGTTCGCTACACTCAAATCGTAATCGTTATGTCCATGAAAATCAAAATGGGTGTTTGGATACCTTTCAATTATTTCCTTGAAAAACGCGCCGGTTTCCGTATGGGTCAATACGCCCAAGGTATCTGGAAGCAGAACTCGCTTGATGGGTTGTTGGGTCAAAAAATCCAAAAACTGAAAAACATAGTCTTTGGAATTTCGCATTCCATTGCTCCAATCCTCCAGATACACATTGGTTTCAAAGCCCAATTCTTTAGCTTTTTCAATTACTGATTGAATTTCACTAAAATGCTGTTCTGGAGTCTTTTTGAGTTGATGGGTTAAATGGTTTAATGAGCCTTTTGTTAGCAAGTTCTGAACTTTTGCCCCGGCTTCTTGCATCCATTTAAGGGACACCCCTTTATCCACGAATGTCAAAACCTCCACTTTGGAGATATAACCTTCTGCCGCCGCCCAATCTGTAATGTTTTTAACCGCCTGTAGTTCTCCTTCCGACACACGGGCAGAGGCCACCTCAATACGGTCTACCTTGAGTTCTTCCAGCAGGAGTTTGGCCAAGGTGAGTTTTTCCGAGGCCGAAAAGGAAACCCCAGAGGTTTGTTCACCATCCCGTAGGGTGGTGTCCATTATTTCTATGGTGCGTGCTTTCATTTTTTAATGCCGTAGTGTTCCAGGCGATGGGTTATAAAGGCGTACTTTCGGCGTATTTCTCAATGTCTTTCTGGATATTCAACAAATAGTCGATATCATCAAAACCATTGAGCATATTGTCTTTTTTGTAATTGTTGATGTCGAAATTTTCACTTTCACCAGAAGCCAAAATGGTAATTTTCTGTTCCGGGAGATTTACCTCTAACTCGGTTTTTGGGTCAGCTTCAATGGCCTTGAATATTTTATCCAAGAACTCAGGACTTACCTGAACAGGAAGCACTCCTATGTTTAGGCAGTTGTTTCTAAAGATATCAGCAAAAAAGCTGGAAACTACACAGCGGAATCCGTAGTCGTATACAGCCCAAGCTGCGTGCTCCCTAGAGGAACCGGAACCAAAGTTTTTTCCTCCTACCAATATTTTGCCAGAATAGATAGGATTGTTGAGTACAAATTGTTCTTTGGGTGTGTCATCAGAATTATATCTCCAATCACGGAACAAATTGTCCCCGAAACCTTTACGCTCGGTAGCTTTTAGGAATCGTGCGGGGATGATCTGGTCCGTATCCACATTCTCAATAGGTAATGGTACCGCGGAACTTGTTAGTATGTTGAATTTATCGTAAGCCATTTTTCTTTTAATTATCAGTTATCAATCTTCAATTACCAATGGATTGTTCATTGATAATTGTTTATTGCTCATTGTAAATTTTTATTATTAAGCTAAAACTTCTTCTTGCATTAATTCCCTTGGGTCGGTTACTTTTCCGGTAACAGCTGCTGCTGCGGCCACCAAAGGACTTGCCAACAAGGTACGGGCTCCTGGCCCTTGTCGCCCCTCAAAGTTTCTGTTGGAGGTGCTTACCGCATATTTGCCAGCGGGAATCTTATCATCGTTCATGGCCAAGCAAGCAGAACAGCCGGGCTCTCTCAATTCAAATCCGGCTTCGGTCAAAATATCCAAGATGCCTTCTTCTCTGATAGCTTCTTCCACTTTGTGTGAACCGGGAACCAACCAAGCGGTCACGTTGTCCGCTTTTTTCCTTCCTTTGATGATAGAAGCGAAAGCTCTAAAATCTTCAATTCTACCGTTGGTGCAGCTTCCAAGGAACACAAAATCAATGGGTTTGCCCACCATGGCCTCACCTTCATTATAGTCCATATATTCCAAGGATTTTTTGTAGGTGGCAGCTGAGCCATCAATACTTGCAGCGGTAGGAATGTCCTTGCTAATTCCGATGCCCATTCCTGGGTTGGTACCAAAAGTGATCATGGGTTCTATCTCGCTGGCATCAAAAGTAATTTCTTTATCGAACTCTGCATCGTCATCAGAATATAGAGTACTCCAGTAGTCCATGGCCGTATCCCAATCTTTACCTTTTGGGGTGTACTCTCTTCCTTTAATGTACTCAAATGTGGTTTCGTCAGGGGCGATCATACCTCCGCGCGCGCCCATTTCAATACTCAGGTTGCAGACCGTCATACGACCTTCCATAGACATATTTTTGAAAACATCGCCAGCATATTCGGCAAAATAGCCGGTGGCGCCGGATGTGGATAATTTGGAAATGATGAAAAGCGCCACATCTTTTGGTGTTACGGCTTTGCTCAATTCTCCATTTATATTGATGCGCAAACTTTTGGGTTTTGGTTGCATGATGCACTGCGTGGACAGTACCATTTCCACTTCGCTGGTTCCGATTCCGAATGCAATGGCCCCAAATGCGCCGTGGGTAGAGGTGTGGGAATCCCCACAAACAATCGTTGCCCCGGGCAGTGTTATTCCATTTTCCGGACCAATTACGTGTACGATTCCGTTTTTCTCATGACCCAGTCCCCAGTAGGGGATACCGTGTGCATTGGCATTCTCTTCCAAGGCCTTTAACTGATTTGCGGACAAGGGGTCCTTAACGGGCAAGTGTTGGTTTCGGGTAGGGGTGTTGTGATCAGCGGTTGCAAAGGTGCGTTCCGGATATAACACTTTTATTCCTCTATTTTTTAAGCCTAAAAAGGCTACGGGGCTCGTTACTTCGTGAACTAGGTGCCTATCTATAAAAAGTACATCCGGGCCATTCTCGATATGTTTTACCACATGCGAATCCCAAACCTTATCAAATAATGTCTTGCTCATTGTGTCATCGATATTTTGTAAGCCTACGAAGTTAAAAATTGTGTATAGAAATGAATTTTGGTCAGTATTAAAATTACGATGTTCAACCGCTATTTCAATGAGCTGTTTTTAAATTGACTAAATCTAACGAATTGATTTTTAGTTTGTAACGAAGAGATTGGTAGGATTGTGCAATTTGTTGATTACAAACCTAAATCGCTGTTAACTTATATAATTCCAAATGGTTTTATTGGCCATCATTTTGGAATAGGCATTTAAAATGGGTGCATTTTCCACTTTTTCCAGTCTAGGGTCGTCTTTCAGCAACTGGATGGCATGGTAACGGGCTGTTTTCAAGATTTGATTGTCTTTTACAATATCAGCAATCTTAAGATTGAGCATACCGCTCTGCTGTGTGCCCATTAAGTCGCCGGGTCCACGAAGTTTAAGGTCGACCTCCGCAATCTCAAAACCATCATTGGTGCGCACCATGGTCTGTAAACGGGTCTTGGAATCCTCGGAAAGTTTGTTGCCCGTCATTAAAATACAAAAGCTTTGTTCGGCACCTCGGCCTACACGCCCTCGAAGCTGGTGCAATTGGGAAAGGCCGAAACGTTCAGCACTTTCAATGATCATTACAGAGGCATTGGGTACGTTTACACCTACCTCGATTACCGTTGTAGCAATCATGATCTGGGTTTCTCCTTTAACAAAACGCTCCATTTCATAGTCCTTGTCGGCAGGCTTCATTTTACCGTGCACAATCGAAATTTGATACTCGGGCTGAGGAAAGTCGCGTACGATGCTCTCATAGCCGTCCATTAAATCCTTGTAATCCAAAGCTTCGGACTCTTGGATCAGTGGGTATACTACATAAATTTGTCGTCCTTTTTTAATCTCATCTTTGATGAACCTGAACACTTTTAACCGATTACTGTCAAAGCGATGTACTGTTTTAATGGGTTTTCGGCCAGGAGGGAGTTCATCAATTACCGAGATGTCCAAATCCCCGTACAGACTCATGGCCAAGGTTCTCGGGATCGGAGTCGCAGTCATCACCAAAATGTGAGGGGGCGTCTGATTTTTATGCCAAAGCTTGGAGCGTTGCGCCACGCCAAAACGGTGTTGTTCGTCCACGATGGCCAAGCCGAGGTTTTTAAACTGGACTTTATCCTCCAAAACCGCGTGGGTGCCTACCAAAATGTTCAAGTTCCCATTTTCCAGTTGATTGTGGAGCAAGGTGCGTTCGGATTTCTTGGTGGAACCTGTCAATAGGGCAATTTTGACGTCCATTTGTTCTAAAAGTTCCTTGAGGCCGTTGTAGTGTTGTGTGGCCAAAATCTCCGTTGGCGCCATCAAACACGTCTGGAAACCATTGTCTATTGCCAATAGCATGCACATTAGTGCCACAATAGTCTTTCCCGAACCCACATCGCCCTGTAAAAGTCGGTTCATTTGGGCGTTGCTGCCCAAATCGTTCCGGATTTCCTTAATGACCCTTTTCTGGGCGTTGGTCAATTCAAAAGGGAGATGGTTCTCAAAAAACTCGGTAAACCTTTCACCTACGGCATCAAACGGCATTCCTTTGATTTTTTTCTTGCGGAGCATTTTTTTGGAAATGAGCTGTAATTGCACAAAAAACAACTCTTCAAACTTTAACCGAAACTGTGCTTTGGCAAGGAGCTCCTGGTTTTTCGGAAAATGTATATTAAAAAGAGCGGAACTTTTCGATATCAACTTCAGTTCATCTAGAATACCGCGCGACAAAGATTCTTGAAACTTGCCCCCGCATTCCAAAAACAATTGTTGGATCATTTTGCCCAGTACGCGGTTGGTAATACCCTTATTACTTAATTTTTCTGTGGAAGGATAAATGGGCTGCATGGTCAATTTTACACCCTGCTCATGCTTTTGCAAGGTTTCCATTTCGGGGTGTGGCATGGAGAATGTACTTCCATATTTGTTTACTCTACCAAAAACCACGTAGGGTTCGTTCAATTTTAAATTTTCCCTGATCCATTTATGGCCCCGGAACCAGACCAGTTCCATTTGTCCGGTTTCATCCACAAAAGTGGCTACCAAACGCTTTCCACGTTTTTGCTCTACGGTTTTTATATGCACAATTTTACCCACTACTTGTACATCGGCACCGCTGGGTTGCAATTGATTGATCTTGTAGTAGCTCGTCTTGTCCAAATAGCGATTAGGGAACAGATGGAGCAGGTCCCTAAAGGTCTCAATGCCCAATTCGGTCTTTAGGGTATCGGCCCGATTGGGACCGACACCTTTTAAATAGGCGATGGGAGTTTGTAGAAAATTGGGATTCATCGAACTAAAATATGTATTTTGGATAGACTTTTGATAAGATGATGGTATGAAGCTGAGCCCCGTAATCGTTTTTTTCTTGTTTTCACAGTTTTTGTCCGCTCAGATCCAGGATAAAGTGGATTTTCTGCGAGCCGATATTTTAATTGAGCCCACACCTGTCGATAAACAGATAAAGGGTAGTGTTTCTTATCATTTTAATGTGCTCGAGGATGTGGATTCCGTTTTTTTTGATGCTGTGAGCATGGATTTTTTTAATGTTTCTTTTGATGGTGTAAAAATCGATTTCGATTACAACGGCAAGAGAATTATAATCAAAAACGAAATGAAAGAAGGGGAGGACCATATCGTTTCCATGGATTATGTGGCAAAACCTGAACAAACGGTATATTTTCTAGGTTGGGACGATGCCGTGGATGGCAATGAACAGGTATGGACGCAAGGGCAGGGCAAGTACACCAGTCATTGGTTGCCCAGTTTTGATGATATGACCGAAAAGGTAGAGTTTGATCTTAAAATCATTTTAAGAGAGGATTGTACCGTAATCGCCAACGGTAATCTTCTCAAGAAGGAAACATTGCCCAATTCCAACGGATATATGTGGCAGTTTGATATGGAGAAGCCCATGAGCAGTTATTTGATTGGTTTTGCCATTGGTAACTATAAGATGGAAACCATGGAATCATCCTCCGGAATCCCCATGGAACTCTATTATGAGCCTAAGGATAGCCTTAATGCGGAACCAACTTATCGGTACAGTAAGCGCATATTCGATTTTTTGGAAAACCGAATTGGCGTGGCCTATCCTTGGCAAAATTACAAGCAGGTGCCTGTTCACGATTTTCTGTACGCTGGGATGGAAAACACAACGTGCACAATTTTTTCAAATCAATATGTTGTGGATTCAACTGCTTTTGTGGATAAAAACTATGTTAACGTTAATGCCCACGAACTCGCCCATCAATGGTTTGGCAATTTGGTAACGGAGACCAGTAGCGAACATCATTGGCTGCACGAGGGGTTTGCTACATTTTATGCCTATTTAGCAGAAAAACACATTTTTGGCGATGATCAATATTATTGGAAATTGTTGGGGACCGCAGAAGCCTTGAAAAGCTTTTCCGAAGAGGATCAGGGCGAGGCGCTTTGGAATCCGAATGCAGGGAGTCTTACCTTCTATGAAAAAGGAGCATGGGCATTGGTCATGCTTCAAGAGCGGGTAGGGAAGATGGCCTTTAAAAAAGGAGTGCGCAAATATCTGAACAAATTCGCCTTTAAAAATGTGACCATACCCAATTTTATAGAAGAAATGGAAGAGGAATCGGGCACTGATCTTTCGGATTTTGAAGCATTGTGGCTGGAAAACCCGGATTTCCCCTTTGAAGAAGCCATTATGTTTTTGAAAGATAGAAATAACTCAATCAGAACGTATTTTGAACTTAACAAACAGATAGCCCAAGAACCGGAGGGCACCGAGGAAATTTTGGTAAGAAACTGGAGCACTTTATCTTCAATCCACTTAAAGGAAAACCTTATTTTAGATTATGGAGGAGCAATGCCAACTCAATTATTAAGTGAAATTATAGCTTCCGAAGATATAAAGGCAAGACAGGCCGTGGTACTTTCCTTAAATAAAATACCACCGGAGCTAAGGGTGAGTATTGAGAATCTTTTGCGGGATAAAAGTTATACGACCATTGAAGCTGCCCTGTACCGTTTATGGACAGATTTCCCGGAGCACAGAACCAAATATCTTGATGAAACGGATGGAATTAAGGGCTTTCCCAACAAGAATATTCGAATACTATGGTTAACGTTGGCCTTGGTAACTCCCGAATACAGGCCGGACACCAAAGCAAACTATTTTAACGAGTTAAGCGAATTAACGGGAGCTGAACATCATTTTGAGACCCGTATGATGGCTTTCCAGTATTTAAAAAATATCGGTGGATTTAACGATATGGTACTGAAAAACCTGATAGAAGCATGCGGGCATCATGTTTGGCATTTTAAAAAATCGGCCAGAAGCCTCTTAAAGGAGTTTCTGCAGTCCGACGAAAATACGGCAAGGATTAAACGCATGTACCCTTTGCTAAGTCAGCAAGAAAAACAATATTTGGAAAAAACTATAGGTGAATGAGGGCATTGGTGATTTCGGGAGGAGGTAGCAAAGGAGCCTTTGCGGGCGGTGTTGCCCAGTTTTTGATCCAAGAGGCCAAGCACGAGTACGATCTGTTCGTCGGCACATCCACTGGTAGCTTGTTGATTTCCCATTTGGCGCTGAACAAACTGGATAAGATCAAGAATATTTATTCCAATGTGAACCAGGATAGCATCTTCAATAACTGTCCGTTTATTATCAAGAAAAAACACGGTGTAGAGATCATAGCCATAAACCATTGGAACGTGATTCGAAATTTTATTAAGGGGAAAAAGACCTTCGGAGAAAGCGAAAATCTTAGAAAATTGATACGACGCTCTATAACCGAGGACGAGTTTAATGAGTTAAAACATGGTAATACGGACGTAGTGGTCACGGTGTCCAACCTATCCTTGAACCAAGTGGAATATAAGTCGATTAACGATTGTACTTACGAAGAATTTTGTGACTGGATTTGGATCTCTTCCAACTATACGCCGTTTATGAGCTTAGTGAAGAAGAACGGATGTGAGTATGCAGATGGTGGATTGGGCTCATTGGTACCCATTGAAGAGGCCTTAAATCGTGGCGCCACGGAGGTTGATGTTGTTGTGCTTCATACCGAAGTAAATCATTTGAACCGTATGTCCTCCAAAAACCCCTTTGATCTGATTACTACCATTTTTGGGTTTATGCTGGATCGGATAGAAAATCAAAATATTAGAATAGGAAAATTGGTGGCGAATCAAAAAAATGCCATTATCAATTTTTACTATACACCTACCGTTCTCACCACAAACTCCTTGGTGTTCAATAAGGACCGAATGACCTTGTGGTGGAAACGGGGATATTTATATGCCAAGAACAAGAACGATGAAACAAGCCCAATTGAGCCAGAAAAGCAGGAATAGCTTATTTCCAAAGATCGCTCACCTCTTTTTTAACATAGGCTAAAGCAGCGTTGGATGGGGATTCTTTCTCCATGGTCTGGTTAAGAATGTCCTCCCTAAGCTTGTCCGGAGAATCTGTCTCGCTCATTCCGGCCGATCGAATAATTTGAATGGTCGTATTTTTTGCAGTTTTGATAATGTTCCAGCAAGAATCGGACATGTATATCTGTTGGGACAGATTATGCTCAAATTCATTCTCGATTTGTTTGATCAATAGATTTTCGTAATCACTTTTGTTCTTGCCTTTGGGAGCGACCCGTACCACAAGATTGTTCAAGGTGATCCGCTCCAAGAATAGCGCCATACGTTCGTACGCCTGTAACCGGATGGGCAATGTTTCCTTTTGCGAATCTTTATGCAGTAAAAAACGTCTGCGCCCGTCTTCGTTTCGGGTGTGCAATCTAAAAAAGTAGAAGGCTACGGCACCGGTAACAACCGCTGGTAACAAATAAGCAAATAACTGAAGGATTTGATCTCCACTCATAAGGTAGTTTGGTTTTTGTTGATTTTACACTACCTACAACGCATCAAAATTCTAAAAAGTATTTTTTTAATAGGTTATTGCGCTGCCTTGGCGCTTTCTTTGGCCTGTGCGTAAAATGCTTTGTAGTTGGGCTGGAGCTTAATATTGATTCCTTCTTTGAAATTGCCATCTTTTGCAGAAATTGCAATGTTCTCTGCTGGGATTTCCAAATTCGTCACCAGTTCCGTAGCTACCGATGCCACTTGATTGTACGTTGATCCGAATTCACCTGTAATGTTCAATCCCTCCACTTCGGCCTTAAAATTGGGGTTGCTTTTAATAATATTGGCTATTCCGGCCAACCAGGTTTTTCCCTCCGCTGTCAATTCGGACGATGTATCGGAGCCAAAAAGAATTTTTAAACTGCTACTAACGCTAATTATACCTCCTTCTACAGCTACTTTGGCATTTTCTCCCAAGGTTTGTTTTATCCGTGTCAAAGACACAATGGCTGTCGAGTCGTTGGCGGATATCATGTCATTGATACCACTAAGTTGCTTTTCTTTTCTAGCGAGGGCCGCCATGGCCTTGTTAACGTTTTCTGAGTTTTGTTTGGATAGTTCCGAAAAGTTGCTCAAGTTGCCCAAAAGGGTGGCATTGGCATCTCGTAAACTTGCATTTTCTGTTTTAAGGGCCTCGGCTTCGGCACTGCTGGATGATATTTCTCGTTTTGCCTTTGCCAATTCCTGTTCTACTTGAGAGATTCTACTTTTAAGGGTATCGATTTCGGCAAATAGTTCACTTTTTCGTTGAGAAAATGTACTTGTCGAAACAACTAAAAATAGGATTGGGAGTAAACTTTTTTTCATAAGTAGCGTAATTGTATATTTAAAATTATTTGGGTTTGGATCATTAAACTTTTTCCATTGCTGCTTTTCCACCAAGGTGCTCACATTCGTAAAATTCTTGCATGGAATTAAAAGGTACTTTCTCTTTTTGATATTTGTACACTCTTCTAATGTCGCTGCTAAGATAATCATCATCCACATTTACCTGGACATCTTCCATATTAAATTGACAAGGATGCTCGTAACCGGCAGCATGGGTAATTTCCAAAAATTCTTTTTTAAAAGTGTTAAAGTATTGTGCCAGCCTATCGGATTTTAAAGGGATATTGATCCCGCTCTGGCGCCATTTACTCTGTGTGGCGACACCAGCAGGGCACCTATTGGTATGGCATACCTGTGCCTGAATACATCCGATGCTCATCATGGCCTCTCGGGCAACATTAATGCAATCCGCACCCATGGCAAATGCCATTGCTGCTTTTCCAGGAAAGCCCAATTTTCCACTTCCGATAAACACGATCCTATCTGTTAATCCATGTTCCAAGAACAATTTGTACACCGATGAAAATCCGTAGGACCACGGTAGCGATACATGATCGGCAAAGCTCGGAGGGGCAGCTCCGGTTCCCCCTTCGCCACCATCAATGGTAATAAAGTCAGGGCCTTTGCCCGTTTTCTTCATCAAATCGGCAAGTTCTTGCCATTGGTCTATTTTCCCGATGGCGCCCTTAATTCCTACGGGCAATCCTGTTTCCTCGGCAATGGATTCAATAAAGTCCATTAACTCCGGAATTGTGGAAAATGCTTTGTGAGTGGGAGGAGAAATTACGTCCTTGCCAACCTCAACACCTCGGATTTCCGCTAGTTCCGGGGTAATCTTAGATCCTGGCAGAACACCCCCTTTTCCGGGTTTGGCACCTTGCGAAAGTTTTATTTCTATAGCTTTGATGCATGGGTTTTCATCTACCAAAATTTTAAGTTTTTCCATGGAAAACCCACCATCTTTTGAGCGGACACCAAAATATCCTGTCCCAAAATGAAAAATAACGTCCCCTCCTTGTTTGTGATAGGGGGATAGGCCACCTTCTCCCGTATTATGGTAGGCTCCGCACTTTTCCACACCGCGGTTCAAAGATTCGATGGCTGCGGCGGACAAAGAACCAAAACTCATGGCCGAAACATTGATAATGGACGCGGGTCGATAGGGTTTTCTTCGTTTATTATGGGCGCCCATCACTTTGGCGCAGGGTAAAAAGTAGGGATGTGCGTGGTTTGGATGGTTTTCCGGCATTTGGAAACCGATCATCGCATTCTTTATAAAAATATGTTGGTGTTTGTAGATGTCCCTATCGGTGCCAAAGCCTTCATAATTATTTTCTTTTTTTGCCGAAGCATAGATCCAGCTGCGTTCAATCCGGTTAAAAGGCAGTTCTTCCCTATTGTTGGCCACAAAATACTGTCGCATTTCCGGACCTATACTTTCGAGCCAATACCGTAAATGTCCAACTATAGGGTAATTGTGACTGATCGTATGGGCTTTCTGAAGAAAAATGTCCCGAATAGCGACCAAAACCAGAAATAGTAATACCCAAGCCCACCAGGGCATTCCGGCAAAAAAATCAAGAAATGCTTCCATTGACGTCGTATAAAGTATAGTTACAAATATGAAGCCCCAATATTCAATTTCCAAATGTTGGTGAATATTGGGACTTGTTTAATTATAATCGGATATTATTTGCTTCTGTCCAGGTAATCCAGTGCAATTTCAGTCATGGCCTTAACGCCCAATTGAAGTCCGCTATCATCAATTTTAAAATCTGGGGTATGATGGGGAAAGTGTTCGTCTGGGCCGGCATTGGGGTCTTTTCCACCCAAAATATAAAAGAAGCCGGGTATTTTTTCCTGATAAAAAGAAAAATCCTCAGCTCCTGTAATTGCTTTGATCAAGTGTACATTTTCTGTACCTGCTACTTCTTGAAGGCTGGAGAGTGAGCTTGCGGTAAGGTCTGGGTCATTGTAAGTGATTGGCACACCTTTGGCTATTTCCACTGTGGCTTCGGCTCTGTAGGCTTTGGCGATGGTCTCTGCCATTTCCTTCATTCTTGTATTTACCTGCTTTTGCATATCGTAATCCAACGTTCGGATGGTTCCAACCAATTCGGCACTTTCCGGAATGATATTGTTACGAACACCACCAGAAATCTTTCCTACCGTGATTACGGCCGCCTCCTTGGTCAATTCCAATTCTCGGCTAATAATGGATTGAAAGCCATCTACTATTTTGGAAGCCACATAAATGGGATCTACACCGCCCCAAGGTTGTGAGCCGTGCGATTGTTTTCCTTTTATCTTTACAACAAAACGCTGTGCTGCTGCCAAAGCGCCTCCTGGTTTATATGCAATATGGCCAACAGGCAGGTAGGAACCAATGTGCAAACCATAAATGGCATCCACATTGGGGTTTTCGAGAACTCCTTCTTTCACCATAAGTTCTGCGCCACCTTCTTCTCCCGGAGGGGCACCTTCTTCGGCCGGTTGGAATATAAATTTGATGGTTCCATGAATTTTGTCCTTATTGTTGGATAAGACTTCAGCTACCCCCATCATAATTGCGATATGGGTGTCGTGCCCGCAAGCGTGCATTACCCCGACTTCCTGTCCCAAAAATTCCGAGGTGACTTCAGATTTGTAGGGAAGATCGTTTCTTTCGGTAACAGGCAGCGCATCGATATCAGCCCTAAGGGCCACTACTTTACCCGGGTGGTCACCTTTTAAAAGACCTACTACACCTGTATGGGCCACTCCGGTTTGAACATCGATTCCTAAGGATTTTAGATGCTTGGCAATTTTTTCGGCGGTTTTAAATTCCCTGTTGCTCAATTCCGGATTTTGGTGAAAATCCCGGCGCCACTCGATTACTTTTGATTCAACAGCGGCAATGTCTTTTTCGAGCCCATGGTCTTGGCCATACACGGTTAAACTTGCGGAGCATAGTGCAAGTAGTAGTATTTTTTTCATAATTGAATAGGTTGGTTATAATTTAATAGGCCTATATCCATTGTTCTGCAACTGGATATTTGCCGTCATTGCAGAGAGGGCAATCTTGACTCCGGGAATCAATTCTTCCTTCGGAAGACTTCTGGTTTTGGAAGATTGTCCGCACATGATTACTTCCACACCCGCATCCAATAAACTTTTAACAAGTTCAAGGTTCGGGTTGGCTGCTTCATACCTTTTTTTGTAGGCTTCGTTCGTTAATAAGTTTCTTGCGGCAGTTCCGTGGACTATTAGTGCTGCTTTTATTTGAGAAACCGGTACGCCGCTCTGGGCATGCATGTTTAAAAAACGCGCAACCGTATTGATATTTCGATTTAATTCGGTATCCGACTCAGGCCCATCCTTTACATCAAAAGCTACTTTGAACTCCTGTGTTGTTTCGGTCCCAAAATCAGGATTGTCTATCTCCCATACCGCACCATAATCTTCAATGATCGGGCCGGCCTTGGTAGATTGGGAATATCCATAAAATGTAAACAGAATTAAAACGAACAGGGGTAATCTTTGAAAATTCATTAGCAAAATAAGTTGAGTTGTTAAATATATTCAAAATTACATCCAATTCCGAAAACACTGTTTATAAAAATTGAAAGCTAGATTTTAGCAAAAGATCATTTATGGCTAATTTCACACCTACTTTTAAAAGCTTCTGGCCCTTGAGTAATTTTATAGATGAATTGAACGATGCGCAGCGGGCCCCCGTACTGCACAAAGATGGACCATTAATGGTAATTGCCGGTGCCGGTTCCGGAAAGACCCGAGTGCTTACCTACAGGATCGCCCACCTAATGGAACAGGGGGTAGACTCTTTTAATATTTTGGCACTGACCTTTACCAATAAGGCGGCTCGCGAAATGAAAAAGCGGATTGCGACCATAGTTGGGAACTCCGAGACCAAAAACTTATGGATGGGGACGTTCCACTCCGTTTTTGCCAAATTATTGCGATATGATGGCGATAAACTTGGATTCCCGAGCAATTTTACCATATACGACACGCAAGATTCGCAACGTTTGATCGCATCGATTATTAAAGAAATGGGGCTGGATAAGGATATTTACAAATATAAGCAAGTCCAGAACCGAATTTCGTCCTATAAGAACAGTCTCATTACGGTAAAGGCCTATTTTCAAAATCCTGAGCTGATGGAGGCCGACGCCATGGCCAAACGGCCAAGGCTGGGAGAAATTTATCAAAATTATGTGGATCGCTGCTTTAAGGCCGGTGCTATGGATTTTGACGACCTGCTCTTGCGCACCAATGAGTTATTGACCCGTTTTCCCGAGGTGTTGATGAAATATCAGGACCGTTTTAGATATATTTTGGTAGATGAGTACCAAGATACCAACCACTCCCAGTATTTGATCGTAAAAGCACTTTCGGATAGGTATCAAAATATTTGCGTGGTAGGAGACGATGCGCAGAGTATCTATTCTTTCCGAGGAGCGAATATCAGCAACATCCTTAACTTTCAGCGCGATTACGACAATGTGGCCGTGTACCGTTTGGAGCAAAATTATAGATCTACCAAGAACATTGTAAATGCGGCCAACTCCATAATTGCGAACAACAAGAACCAGTTGGAGAAAAATGTATGGACCTCCAACGACGATGGTGGTCTCATAAAAATACATCGCAGCCCCACCGATGCAGAAGAAGGACGTTATGTGGCAGGATCCATTTTTGAGAACAAGATGCAGCATCAAATGCAAAATGGAGAATTTGCCGTGCTGTACCGGACCAATTCACAATCCAGGGCCATAGAGGATGCCCTACGAAAACGGGATATTCCCTATCGAATTTATGGGGGCTTGTCTTTCTATCAAAGAAAAGAAATCAAGGACGTTTTGGCCTATTTACGGCTTGTCATCAATCCAAAAGACGAGGAAGCCCTAAAACGTGTGATCAACTTTCCTACAAGGGGGATTGGCCAGACAACTATCGATAAGCTTGTGGTCGCTGCCAACCATTACGGACGATCTATTTATGAGGTAATGGACAACCTGGACCGGCTCAACCTGAACATTAATGCCGGAACCAAGCGTAAACTGACGGATTTTGTTACCATGATCAAAAGTTTTCAGATCATGAACGAGGGGTCGGATGCGTTTGCCCTAGCCGAACATGTGTCCAAAAAAACAGGCTTGCTATTGGAGTTTAAAAAGGACGGTACCCCAGAAGGGATTGCCCGAATGGAGAATATTGAGGAACTCTTGAACGGAATCAAGGACTTCGTGGAAGGGCAAAAAGAAATTGCTGATGCTACGGGGAGTTTGACCGAGTTTTTGGAAGATGTGGCCCTGGCAACAGACATGGACAAAGATGTTGAGGATGACGATAGGGTGGCTTTAATGACCATCCATTTGGCAAAAGGACTGGAATTTCCGTATGTATATATTGTGGGGATGGAGGAAGATCTGTTTCCATCCGCGATGAGCATGAATACACGAAGTGAGCTTGAAGAGGAGAGAAGATTGTTCTATGTGGCACTCACCCGGGCCGAAAAACAGGCTTTCTTGACCTATACCCAAAACCGATACCGATGGGGTAAATTAATAGATGCCGAACCCAGTAGGTTTTTGGAGGAGATCGAGGAGAAATATGTAGAAAACCTGACTCCTGTAAACGATGGGTACCGATATAAATCCATGATCGATAAAAATATTTTTGGAGAGGTGGATAAAAGTAAACTTCGACAAATGAAACCGAAGAACGGTACCCCGCCAAGTGTGCAAAAACCCAACGAGGATCAGCTTAGAAAATTGAGAAAGCTGAAACCAGAGATATCTTCACCCACCAGTTCGGCCGATATAGACCCCGGAATAGTTGTAGGGGCCAGAGTGAACCATACCCGGTTCGGGAGAGGCAAAATATTGAATATCGAAGGTGTTGGCAACGATAGAAAAGCGGAAATCGGTTTTGATCAAGGTGGCATTAAAAAACTGCTGCTACGTTTTGCCAAATTGGAGGTGCTGGACAACGCTTGATCCAGTTTTGTACTTCGCTTTAAAAAGAACACCATTGATTTGTGGGTTTTTAAAGAATGACATAAAATTTGTGAGTGGATAAAATTGATTAAATTCAGAGCTTATATTTTGAATTTAACCACCAAACCAACCACTCACCAGATGAAAAACCTCTTTTTAAAACCTGTTTTTTTAGCTGTTGCCCTACTAATTGTAATCTTATTCGGGGTTGCCGGTTATCACTATGCCATCGGGTACCCTGCTTGGGTCACGATGGTTTTGGGAATACTCATTGGAGCTGTTCTGCTGGTCATTATAAAACTACTGCTCAGTTGGCTGGTTCCGTTGTTCAAAAAAATACCGCTTCCTTTTTTTACGTCGGTGTTGGCAGGTTTAATTTCTCTAGTAATTATGAGGATGTATGCTTTTGGTTGGCCATCCCTACTGTTTTATAGTTTGGTGTTGTTTGGTCTTGTCTGTTTGATTTTATTCACAACGGGTATTTGGCAAATCATTCAAAAACAGAATGTGAAAGTAGGAGGTATTCTTGTGGTTTCGAGCATTATACTAGTTGCTTTTGGATTTTATGGATTCAATTCTTTGGATGGTGACCCTTACTCGGAATCCACACAGGTAATTGATGGTGAAGGAATCACTACACTCAGCGATATGGGAGTCGATGACCCTTCGACCAAGGGGAATTATGAAGTTGAAGTCTTTACATATGGCAGTGGAACGGATTCCAAAAGATTAGAATATGCGGAGGGGGCAAAAATAAAAACCCCTACCGTAGATGCATCTTTACTGCTACCAGAATGGAAGGGCAAAAAGAAAAAGTGGCGCGAAAAATATTGGGGTTTCGGTGTGGACAGTTTTCCGTTGAATGCCCGTGTGTATATGCCCAAAGGCACTGGGCCTTTCCCTATGGTTATGATGGTGCATGGGAACCACAGCATGCTCGACTATTCCGATGGAGGCTATGCCTACCTTGGGGAATTGCTGGCAAGCAGGGGAATTATTGGTGTTTCTGTAGATCAAAATTTTATCAATGGACACTGGTCCGGGGACTTTAGAGGAAAAGAAATGCCGGTTCGTGGTTGGTTATTGCTCAAACATTTGGAACAATGGAGCAAATGGAACCAAAACACTACATCGGGTTTGGCTGGTAAAGTGGATTTGGACAACGTCGTCCTTGTAGGACATTCCAGGGGAGGGGAGGCGGTATCCATTGCTGCTGCTTTTAACCAACTGGACAGATTTCCGGATAATGGTAATGAACAGTTCGATTTTGGATTTGGGATAAAAGGTGTGATCAGCATTGCTCCAACGGATTACAGGTACGATCGAGAGATTAGTTTGACCGACATTAATTATTTGTCCATTCAAGGAGCATATGACTCGGATGAAACCAGTTTCTGGGGTATGAGGCCATACCATCGTTTGCAGTTTTCGGAAGGTTTCGATGGATTTAAGGCTGGGCTGTATATGAATCATGCAAATCACGGTCAGTTTAACTCCACTTGGGGCCGCTCGGACTTTGGAGCACCTATGAAATGGTTGCTCAACCTTACCCCATTGGTAACAGGAGAGGAACAGCGAAAAGTTGCCAAGGTATATATTGGTGCTTTTGCCGAAGTTGTTCTTAAGAAGAACAAAAGTTATTTGCCAATGTTCAAGAATATGGAACTGATCCATAATTGGTTGCCTAAAGAAACTTATAGAATTCAGTATGCGGACAATTTTAAAAATGTTCTGGTGGATTTTGAAAGGGATTTGGACCTTTCCAATGGATTGGATGGTATAAAACTCAATGCCGAACATTTTAACATTTGGCGGGAAATGGAATTATTGGCCAGAGACGGTGGTAGTCAGCAAAACAATGCTTTGGTACTTGGGTGGAGACATAGTTCGGATATTCAAAGTGATTCAATTCCCGTTTATTCCATTGAGCTGCCGGAAGCATTGAAGAATTTTGGGGAAATGGATACTTTGGCACTTTCCTTGGCCATGGGCGATTTATCTGAATTGGCGATAAATGAAGAAGGAGAAGAGAGGAATTTGACTCCAAAAAGTGGTTTTAATTTTAGCATTATGCTTAAGGATAGTTTAGGAAATTCTGCTTCGGTTCCTTTGGCAGAGAACAATAAACTTCCGGGTGTGGTCAAAAGCAAGTTTACCAAGTTTGATTTTTTGGATAGGAATATGATAGGTGATGAATCCGAGACCCAATTAAAAAGCTGTTTTGTTCCGATCTCCTCTTTTTTAAAACAAAATAACAGTCTAAACATGAACAATCTGAAAAGCATTGATCTGGTTTTTGATAAAGATACCATGGGAGTTGTTATTTTGGATGACATCGGGTTTTATCAAAAAAGAATAGATTGATACTGGAACTACTGATCCTCCATTTCTGAAATGGTGTGATTATGAGATAGTGGACTTATGAAGAGAAACTTTTGATTTATGCCAAGTACCAATATATCTTATCTTTGTGATAAATGCCTTGTACATTAACTAGTTTGTAAATAGATGGCGGAGCTGATTAGACTATATGAAGAAAATCCAAATCCTAAGCAGGTTCAAAAAGTAGTGGATGTGCTAAAAAAGGGTGGATTGGTCATTTATCCGACCGATACGGTTTACGGTCTCGGCTGCGACATAACCAACTCAAAAGCCTTACAACGGATAGCCCGTATTAAAGGAGTAAAGCTGGCAAAGGCCAATTGGTCTTTTATCTGTGCCGATTTGAGCAATCTTTCGGATTACGTTCGACAAATAGACAGTCCTACTTTTAAAATTCTAAAAAGAACACTTCCGGGACCTTATACTTTTATACTCCCGGGAAACAATAATCTTCCCAAAGATTTCAAAAA
The DNA here is from genome assembly GCF_023716465.1 of Flagellimonas marinaquae. Taxonomy (NCBI): domain Bacteria; kingdom Pseudomonadati; phylum Bacteroidota; class Flavobacteriia; order Flavobacteriales; family Flavobacteriaceae; genus Flagellimonas; species Flagellimonas marinaquae. The sequence continues at coordinate 3,572,617 of NZ_CP092415.1, read as the reverse complement.
AAAGAAAACGGTGGGTATCCGTGTTCCGGACAATGCCATTGCAAGGGCATTGGTTACCGGGCTGGGGCATCCAATTGTATCTACATCTATTCGTGATGATGATGATATACTTGAGTATACTACCGATCCGGAGCTTATTTTTGAGAAGTGGCAAAATCTTGTAGATGTGGTCATCGATGGAGGGTACGGTGACAATGTAGCCTCTACGGTCATAGATCTTTCGGGAGACGAACCAGAGGTAATACGTGAAGGTAAAGGGAGTTTGGATATCTACTAATAAAAAAAGCGGCCAAATGGCCGCTTTTCTTTTTAAGCTTTAGCTTCTATTTTCTTATTTACCGGTTCCACCGATAGCAGGATCTTTCATTCCTTCTTCGATCATGTTATAGAACTGATCGATTTTTGGAAGTACAACAATTCGTGTTCTTCTGTTCTTAGCTCTGTTGGCAGAAGTGTTGTTGTCCACAAGTGGTACATAGTGGCTACGTCCAGCAGCAGTCATTCTAGATGGTTCTACACCAAAATCGTTCTGAAGGATTCGAACAACGGAAGTTGCTCTTTTTACACTCAAATCCCAGTTATCTGCTAGTTCGGAAGTTTTAATTGGCACGTTATCCGTGTGTCCTTCTACCATAAACTCAAAGTCAGGCTTGTTGTTTACGACTTTCGCCACTTTACCCAGTACTTCTTTTGCAGCGTTGGTTACGTTGTAGCTTCCGCTTCTGAACAACAATTTATCGGAGATGGAAACGAAAACAACACCTTTCTCTACGCTGATCTCAATGTCCTCATCATCCAAGTTGCCCAATACACCTTTTAAACTCTGAACCAAGGCAAGGTTTACAGAATCCCTACGGGTAACGGCATCTTGTAATTTTCTGATGGTAAGGTCTTTCTCGCGAAGACTTTCCAAAGATTTTTCAAGGTTCTCGGCACCTTTAGTGGTAAGGGTGGTCAAGTTGCCCATGTTGTTGATGAGCTCTTGGTTGTTTGCTTTAAGGAAGGCATTTTGGTCTTCGAGGGTTTTTAGCCTAGAGTCTGCAGTTGCTTTTTCTTCCAAGCAATCGTTTAGTTTAACGGTTGCAGAATTCAATAGGTCTTGGGTTTCTTTGTGTTTGGCCTCTAGTTCGGAATATTTCTTCTGCGATACACAAGAAGATAATAGAACTGTCATTGCCAATGCTCCTAGAAAAACTTTTTTCATAGTTCAGAATATAATTTAAGGATTGTTAGATTTATCAAATGTTAAAAAACTACACCAAAATTAGATAAAAAGCAAGGTCCCTATATTTCGGCTTCGTTAATCTTTTACTAAATTGTTAAAATTCTCTACCTGATGTACGAAATAAGACCATACTATGGATGTCGCGGCGTAGTACTTTAATAAAAAATTAGCTTTTTCGCGCTTTTTGTACATTTTTGCAAAGTTAGCGTAAAAACTTAAATGAGCTTTTAAGATAGCGGAACAGTGATCGAACTTCAATTGAAAAATAAAACGCAGAGCAGCGATACCATCTAGCAATAAGCGGGCAAAAACCAAAGGAAGCGCCTTTTTTCTTGGAAGGTTTTTGGTTATGGAGTAGAGGGAGTTCCTAAAATTAAGGAAGGTTTTTTTCGGATTCATATTGGATAAGGTGCTGCCCCCTAAATGGTATACGTGGCTATGGCCTACATAATACACTTTATGTCCGGCATTTTTTGCTCTCCAACATAGGTCTATTTCTTCTTGGTGGGCAAAATAGTCTTCATCAAACCCATTAAGCGATCTAAAAACCTCACTTCTTATAAACATACAGGCACCTGTCGCCCAGAATACCTCTTGGATATCGTTATACTGGCCTTCGTCCTTTTCTATGGTCTGGAAGACCCTTCCTCTACAAAAGGGGTAACCGAACATATCGATGAAACCTCCCGCCGCCCCTGCATATTCAAAATGGTCCCTTTTGTTCAAATCCAATATTTTTGGTTGGATTATGGCCGCATTCGGAAGTGTTTCAAAGGCATTTTTTATAGGCCCCAACCAATCAGGGGCTACTTCAACATCGGAATTGAGCAAACAGAAGATATCTGCCTTTATGTTCTTCAACCCGTCGTTATAGCCCTTTGCAAAACCACCATTGGTGCTGTTTTGTACAATGCCTACCGTGGGATAATGTTGTTTTATAAAATCTACCGAACCATCGGTGCTCGCATTGTCCACTACATAAATATCGGCACCTTGGGAATATTCCATCACAGAGGGAAGAAATCTCTCCAGCAGAGCTTCTCCATTCCAATTGAGTATGACTACGGCGATTTTCAAAACGGAGGCAAATTAACGGCTAAATTCAGGAATATCCTCTAAAAACATGTATTTTTCATTCTTATGATCCATTTCGCAATAATAATGCGCCAACCCATTGGTGACCATTAGATATTTGGATTTTAATTGGAGGTTGTACCGAGCTATCTGATCAAAAACCGCTTGGGTAATGTTCACCTCGGGAGCTTTACATTCTATTAATAGAAAAATAGAACCGTCGGGATTGAACACGACCACATCGTAACGTTTTTTTAAGTTGTTTATGGTAAGTTGTTTTTCCACATTGATCAGGCTCTTCGGGTAGTTTTTTGTGAACACCAGATACCGAAGCACATGTTGCCGGACCCATTCTTCGGGTTGGAGGACCACAAATTTTTTACGTATCCCATCGAAAATGTACTGCCTATTTTGGCTATTTTTGATTCGGAACGAATAAGGTGGAAAGTTCAAATCTTGCATTTTACAAAACTGGTGATATAATTTGAATGGACAAAGTAAAAGAGATCGTAGGGGAAATCAATAAGGGCAATCCAAAGCCCATTTATTTTTTGATGGGGGAGGAGCCATATTATATTGACCGAATTTCCCAGTACATTGCAGAAAATGTGCTGACAGATGACGAAAAAGGGTTTAATCAGATGGTGTTGTACGGGAAGGATACCACGGTGGACGAAGTTGTTGCCAATGCCAAGAGGTTCCCGATGATGGCAGAATACCAGGTTGTGATCGTAAAAGAGGCGCAGCATCTTTCCAGGACCATAGAAAATTTATCCTCTTACGCAGAAAACCCCCAACCGACCACCATTCTTGTGCTTTGCTACAAATACAAAAAGTTGGACAAGCGAAAAAAATTGTACAAGACCATTAAAAAAACGGGAGAGCTCTTTGAGAGCAAAAAACTGTACGATAATCAGGTGGCGGATTGGATCAGAAGAACCTTGGCCAGCAAAAAATATAAAATATCGCCCAAGTCCTGTGTTATGCTAGTGGAGTTTTTGGGCACGGATCTGAGCAAAATAAGCAACGAGCTGGACAAACTCACGTTGATCGTGCCTCCATCAACGGAAATTACGCCCGACCTTATCGAAGAGCATATTGGCATTAGCAAGGATTTCAATAATTTTGAATTGAAGAAGGCGATCGGAGAGCGCAACGTAAAAAAAGCGTCCAGGATCATTGATTATTTTGCCCAAAATCCCAAGGACAACCCTTTTGTGGTCACCATAACCCTTCTGAATACATTTTTCACGCAATTATTGCAATATCATGGACTGAGCGACCATTCTCCCGGGAATGTGGCCAAAGTACTCGGTGTAAACCCATATTTTGTAAATGAGTATGTTGTGGCGGCTCGAAACTATCCCATGAAAAGGGTAAGTGGCATCATCTCCAATTTAAGGGTATTGGATTTAAAAAGTAAAGGAGTAGGAGCCAGTAACATGGCACAGGCCGATCTGTTGAAAGAACTCCTATCTGAAATAATCTAAACGATTGTTACTTTTTATCCACGCTGTATTTGCCAGGCCCCAATAGCATTATAACCACAAATACGGTAAGGTAAAGCAAAGCTTTTTCCTTTGTGCCGAATGGATCAGCACCGTGAATCATAAAACCGGCAACGAACATGGTAATTGCGGTGGGTATGGCAGCCCATCGGGTCTTAAAACCAATAATGATCAATAGCGGGCATATAAATTCGGCGACAACGGCCAAAAAAAGTGAAGGCGCCTGCCCAATTCCAAATGGGTTCGCGAATTCTGTGTTGCCATTGATGAGATTCATTAATTTGGGGTAACCATGGGTTAGCATAAATGCAGATGGTACAATCCTTAAAAGTGCCAGCCCAAAGTGGATCAAAGTGTTGTTTTTCATGTGGGGAAAAAATTAATCCCCGTGAAAATATAAATTATGTTTCTAAAAACACAACTTTAATTGACGAAAGGTACTTTTGAGTTGATCTTTATGAGAAACTACCGCAGGGCGGGATAAGTTTGTGGGTCGGATTCGTGCATTATGTGGTACACTTTTTCAAAAATATCCTCCGCATTTGGTTTTGAAAAATAATCTCCGTCCGATGCATAGGCCGGTCGATGTGCCTTGGCTGTCAACGTTTGTGGTTTGCTATCCAAATAGCGGTAGCCTCCTTGTTTTTCCACCACTTCTTGCATCAGATATGCCGAACATCCGCCTGGTACATCCTCATCGATAACCAAAAGCCTATTGGTTTTTTGCAGACTTTTTACCACATCGTGTTCCAAATCAAAAGGCAACAAGGATTGGGCGTCTATAACTTCGGCATCAATACCAACTTCCAAAAGATCTTGGGCTACTTTTTCTACAATCCTTAAGGTGGAACCGTAAGATAGCAGGGTAACGTCCTTGCCCTCTTTTAATGTTTCGACCTTGCCGATTGGTGTACAGTACTCACCTAAGTTGTCCGGTTTTCTTTCTTTTAGGCGATATCCGTTCAAACTTTCAATGATCAAGGCCGGTTCATCACTCTTCATCAAAGTATTGTAAAAGCCTGCAGCCTGTGTCATGTTCCTTGGGGCCAGAATATACATGCCCCGCAATAAGTGCACCAGACCGCCCATGGGTGAACCGGAGTGCCATATTCCTTCTAAACGGTGTCCTCTGGTACGAACGATCAACGGTGCTTTTTGTTTTCCTACGGTTCTGTACATTAAGGTAGCCAAATCGTCGCTCAAGGTTTGGATCGCATACAGGATATAATCCAAATATTGTATTTCCGCAATTGGGCGGAGTCCTCTAAGGGCCATACCGATTCCCTGACCAATTATAGTGGTCTCGCGGATACCCGTATCGGCGACCCTAAGTTTGCCAAACTTTTTTTGAAGTCCTTCCAGACCTTGGTTAACATCGCCAATATTGCCCGTATCCTCGCCAAATACCAAAGCTTCTGGATATTTGGTGAACAGTTTGTCAAAATTGTCCCTAAGGATTACACGTCCGTCAACTTCTTCGGCATCTTCAGAATAGATGGGGGGTACCGGTGCAATGGATGTTGCTTTATTGCCAATTTCGTTATAAAGATGCGAACCATACTCATATTCACCATTTTTAATATAGTTGTCCACCCACTGCTGAAGCGCTTTCTTTTCCGGGCTTGTTTCGCCCAAGAGATAACGCAATGCCTTTCGGGATTTAGTGGCCAAATCTTTTTTAAGGGGCTCCTCAATTGCGATCAAGTCATTTTTTAGCTTAGTGATAAAAGCTCTGTTCGGACTTTTGCTTGCTGCTTGGTCCAATAACTGAACCAATACTTTTTTAGCTTGTATTTGAGGGCTCAGGAATTCGGTCCAAGCTTCTTTTTTGGCAGCCCTTACCTTTTGTTTGATCTCCCTCTCCGTTTTTTTGAGTTCTTCTTCGGTGCTAATACCGTTTTCTATGATCCACTCCCTAAAACGCTTGTTACAATCGTTTTCGCGTTCCCACTCCAAACGCTCGGAAGATTTGTATCTTTCGTGTGACCCAGAGGTAGAGTGACCCTGTGGCTGCGTAAGTTCCGTTACATGTAAAATTACGGGTACATGTTGTTCCCGAGCAATGTCGGAGGCATTCTCAAAGGTGTGGATAAGTGCCGTATAATCCCAACCGTGTACTTTTAAAATCTCAAAACCATTCTTTTCTTCGTCCCTTTGCAGTCCGCTAAGTGCTTCAGAAATACTTCCTTTGGTGGTATGGAATTCGGATGGGACCGAAATGCCGTACTCATCGTCCCAAATACAGATAACCATGGGAACTTGCATTACCCCGGCAGCATTGAGTGTTTCAAAAAAATGCCCTTCGCTGGTACTTGCGTTTCCTATAGTGCCCCAAGCGACTTCATTTCCATTGTTGGAAAAATTCGATTGTTCTATTCCTTCTACGTTTCGGTAAATTTTGGAAGCTTGTGCAAGTCCTAGCAAACGAGGCATTTGACCTGCGGTGCACGAGATATCGGCACTACTGTTTTTTTGTTCGGTCAGGTTTTTCCAAGTTCCATCCTCGTTTAAGCTGTGGGTACCAAAATGGCCTCCCATTTGACGGCCTGCACTCATAGGTTCTTTTTCCAAATCTGTAGTGGCGTATAGGCCATGAAAGAAAGATTTTGGGTCCAAATAACCCAATGCCATCATAAATGTTTGGTCGCGATAGTATCCGCTCCTAAAATCCCCATTCTGAAAAGCCCTTGCCATTGCCAACTGTGGGAGCTCTTTTCCGTCCCCAAAAATTCCGAACTTGGCCTTGCCGGACAGTACTTCCCGTCTTCCCATTAAACTACATTCCCTGCTGGTAACGGCAATCTCATAATCTTTAAGGATCTGCGTTTTGAAATCGTCAAAAGAAATATCGTTGCTAGTACTTGGGTTGGGTTTCATAAGGTATTGAAGATTTCTGCAAAAGTATTAAAAACGAGTCAAAATAGCAATAGCAATCCGCACTAATAAATTGAAAAAAAGTTAAAAATACACTGAAAAAATCTATTATATGTTAATTATATAACCAAAAAGAAGTGTTCAATTATCAATATGATAATCAAAACCACTTCCTTGTGAAGAGCCCGATAAGGGTTTTCGGGCTTATGGTGACTATAAAACGGATTCTTTCTTCGTAATTGTCCTGGGCGATTTCCCAACCTCTATTTGAATATACGGGAAAGTAAAGCTCAAAGTAATCCGTAACCAAATTTAGGCGAACACCGGAGTCGTATACAAAACGGGTGTTTTGGCCTTTATTTTTAATGAAGCCCAAATCGCCATAGGCTTCCACCCAACGCCATATGTTCGTGCTCGCGTTGGTCGTAGCTATCCAATCGTTGGCATATGGATTTTCGAGTTTCGATTTAAACCCTCCTTCGGCAATAATTACCTGTTGGCTATATATTCCAGAACTTTCGGACCTTCCCAGATAGTTTAGGTCGAACATATAGTCCGTGGGTCTGTCCAGCGCAAAGCTGAAAAAATCGGATTCGGTTGTGTTCCTCAAGAATTTTCCGGCATACACTCGAAGGTTCAATTGTCTATTGCTTTGGAACAGTTTTCTGTATTCCCATTCAAACGCAACTTTAGTGAAGTCACTGGAATGTTGGGCATCAATAAACCAAGAGGAATAATTCAAAATGTTATTGTCCACATCGGTAAACCGAACATTCATAACACCATAGTCGGGTTCCGTGTCCAATTGGCCTTCCAAATTCTCGTCTATATTCCTAAAAACGTTCCTGTACCTGAACAATAAGTATTGTCTTCGGTTGGATAAAAGGTCGTCCGGTCGCCACCCAAAACTAACGGCAGGTGTCAATGTGGTAAATCTGGAATTTTCCTGAAAGTGCGATGTAGATGTGGAAAACGAATAATTGGTTACAAACAATCCAGTTTTGTTATGGTACTTGCGATAGCGTAAACTGGCCTTTCCCACCAAGGTGCGCTCCAAAAAGGAATACGTCGGGGAAATATCGTATTGGAAAGGGCGTTCCAAAAAGGTTTTGTTATAGAGGCGTAATCCTGGGGTTATCCCGTCGTATAAATTAAAGTTGACTATGGGCACATAAAATATCTGGTTGTAATAGGGGTCTTCCGTATCCTTGAAAAATTGAAACTTGAGCTTTTTGTTACTGGAAAAAAAACCGTTCAAGGTTTTCCAATTGTCCCTTTGGTTGAACTCAGGTATTTTTTGATCATAGTTCAGCACTAAACGATCTTCACCTTGTCTTGGTATGGTAACGCTCTTGGTGGTATCAATTCCGGAAAACCAATATTGCGAAACCACGGAATCCTTTTCGAGCCCAAAAACGGATATGGGCACATTGGTTCCTCGTTTGTTCTTTAGTACAAAAGTGATGGAATCCTCTGTTTTTTTGATTTTTTTGATTTTGAAATCGATTTTTTTGTCCGTGTTCACATAAGAATCAAAGAACCAATCCACTTCTTTATCCGCATATTTTTTGATTGTGTTATGAAAATCTTTAGCGGATACGTATTGTTTCAGTTTATGGTTCTGATAAAAATCAAGTACGGTACTGTCCACTTTTTTCTCGCCCAAATAGGCCGATAAATAGGACATGCCCAGCCCGGCCTTGTAACTATTCGCGATCTTTTGGTTGAATTTGATTAGGGAATCGTTTCGGGTGGTCAGGGCCTGATCGATGTTTTTCCTTGCCGAGAGCATACTAAATAGTGCGTATTGCTCATTAAAATCCATTTGTGCAAAATGAAAGTTCTTTATGCCCCAAATTCGTGATAGCTTTCCTGCCAGTTTTTGATCGGGATAGTACTCTTCCACATATTTTATCATAAGGTAGTAACCGATTGCATCGTTCACCCAGCGTTCTTCGCGCGGATTTAGGTACAAAGACTCTTTCAGATAATTGCGGATGGCCGTTTTTAGGAACTTCATTTCAAACTGAAATTGCTCCTCGTACGGCCTAATAAATGAAGGGAGTTGGCTTATGCCATATAAAGGTGATTTGCTATAGTCGAACTCGCTGACCAATAGGTTGCCATGGGGGTAACGGCCCAAATTTTCGTTTAAAAATTGCGAAACCTTATTAATGGAAATACCTTGGGCTATTTCGCCATATTTGTTGGATTCTATATCTGTGGTTATGGTAACGTGCTCGGTAACATGTTTGGTGAATCTATCATCAGCTGTTAAGATAATCTCGCAATTTTTTCTATTGTCCCCGAGAAGCTGTACATGATGCCCACCAGGAAAATTGGAAATGTTGGATGTGCGATAGTTGGACGCCAAAAACAAGTCTTCGGGATAGGTGAAATTGATTCTGGTATCGGTAACATCGGTATATAGATCATCCAAGTTAATGTTGTTGTACAATTTCCAATCATCATCGAAAACAGCAGGGGTAAAATACCAATCCTTAAGGTTGAAACCTTGGTTGTTTAAATGGCCATAGCCGGTAAACTTGGCATCGGGCAATCTAATGGTATAGGTAAAAAACAGTTGGATCGATTCCCCCGGTTTAAGTACCTCATTAAGGGAAACGGCGATATAATCCATGTTACCTATTCGATTCCAGTCGAGCCCGGCATAGTTTTGATCAACTATGGTCCTTATCGTGGTTTTTCCCCTTTCCCTATCTTTTGCCAAATGGAGACTGCGGTTAAACTCTTCCGCGAACCTTTTTGCCAATGCGGTATTTTTATTGGAATAGGCATGGTTCCAATCGTTAAAATAAAGGGTGGAAAGTCCTTTGTCCGATTGGTTTACATAGGTAAAATGTTGCCGTATTCGTATTTGATGGGTAGGTCCATCGAGGGTAGCCACAATTTCATTGGTATGTTGCGCCGATATATTCGGGCACAACAAAATGCATTGCAGCAGAACGCCAAAAAATACGAAACGATAAGCCAATGTGGTAATGTTAAAAGTTTGGGCTTAAGGTTCGGCCTTTGTAGAAAGCATCTATTATTTCCACAACTTCATCCTCTGTATCGGCCAATTTAATCAAATCTAGGTCTTTTGGACTTATGTTCCCTTCCTCGACCAAGGTGTTCTTGATCCAATCGAGCAGACCTTTCCAAAATTCACTGCCCACAAGAATTATAGGGAATGTATGGATTTTATGTGTCTGGATAAGTGTCAGGGCCTCAAAAAACTCGTCCAATGTACCAAAGCCTCCGGGCATCACAACAAAGCCTTGTGAGTATTTTACGAACATTACCTTTCTAACAAAAAAGTAATCAAAATCCAGACTTTTATCATCGTCGATATAGGGGTTATCGTGCTGTTCGAAGGGTAGGTCTATATTTAAGCCCACAGAAGTACCGCCGGCCAGGTTGGCTCCTTTGTTTCCCGCTTCCATAATTCCGGGTCCACCGCCAGTAATGACTCCATAACCCGCTTCCGCGATTTTTTGTGAGATCCGTACGGCTAAATCGTAATATTGATGTCCCGGTCGTACCCGCGCCGATCCAAAAATGGATACACACGGCCCGATTACGCTCATTTTTTCGAATCCATTAACAAATTCGCCCATAATTTTAAATATGGCCCACGAATCGTTTGTCTTAATTTCATTCCATCCTTTGGAATGTTGTTCTTTGCGCATTTGCATAGTTGTATAGTGTTTTAAACTGCGTGTTTTATTTTTTGTTTTGTGTTCTCCAACTCCTTTTTCAAAAATTTGGCGGTATAGCTCTTTTTGTCCTTGGCCACTTCTTCGGGGGTACCCTTGGCAACTACCGTTCCGCCGCCTCTACCACCTTCATGCCCAATGTCTATAATGTGGTCCATCATTTTTATCACATCCATATTATGCTCGATGACCAAGATGGTATTGCCTTTGTCCACCAATTGGTTCAGTACCTCCATAAGTACCCTGATATCTTCGAAATGAAGACCGGTGGTAGGTTCGTCGAGGATGTAAAAAGTATTTCCTGTGTCCCGTTTGGACAGTTCGGTGGCCAGTTTGACCCGTTGTGCTTCACCTCCGGATAGGGTAGTGGACTGTTGCCCCAATGATATATAACCCAAACCTACATCTTTTATTGTCTTTAGCTTTCGGTGGATTTTTGGAATGTTCTCAAAAAAATCCACAGCTTCATTGATGGTCATTTCCAGGACATCGGCAATGGATTTGCCTTTGTACCGGATCTCCAAGGTTTCCCTATTGAAGCGTTTGCCGTTACAGGTCTCGCATTCTACGTACACATCGGGCAAAAAATTCATTTCAATTACTTTGAGCCCACCTCCCTGACAAGTTTCACATCGTCCACCGGCAACGTTAAAACTAAATCTACCTGGTTTGTAACCACGGATGGTTGCTTCGGTGGTTTTGGCGAACAGGGATCGAATTTCACTAAAAACCCCGGTGTACGTGGCCGGATTGGACCGTGGTGTGCGCCCTATCGGGGATTGGTTGATATCGATGACCTTGTCTATATGTTCCAAACCTGTAATTTTTTTGTAGGGCATCGGTTTTTTTACACCATTAAAATAATGGGCATTCATAATAGGGTAGAGGGTCTCGTTCACCAAGGTGGATTTACCACTTCCCGATACGCCGGTTACCCCGATCAGTTTTCCCAAAGGGAAATCAACAGTTACATTTTTTAGGTTATTGCCCGTACAACCAGATAGAGTTATCTTTTTACCGGTTCCTTTCCGACGTTTTTCTGGTACGGGAATTTCCATTTCGCCGGTAATGTACTTTGCTGTAATCGTGTTTTGACCCAACATTTCTTTTGGGCTTCCTTCGGAAATAATTTTACCTCCATGTTTACCTGCCCGTGGCCCTATATCGATTACATGGTCGGCACATTCGATCATGTCGCGATCATGTTCCACTACGATTACGGAATTGCCGATATCACGCAGCGCTTCGAGAGAATGTATCAATCGCTCATTGTCCCTTTGGTGAAGTCCTATGCTGGGTTCGTCCAGGATATAGAGAACACCCACCAATTGAGAACCTATTTGGGTGGCCAATCGGATACGTTGTGCCTCACCTCCAGAAAGTGATTTGGAGCTTCGGTTCAATGATAGATAATCCAGGCCTACATCCAATAAAAATCCAACACGGGCACTGATTTCCTTTATAATCTCGTTCGCAATGATCTTTTGGTTGCCCTCCAAGGTATCATCCAAGTGTTTGAAGAAATCGGCCAACTCTGCGATATCCATTTGCGCGAGTTCCGCAATATTTTTGCCATCAATTTTAAAATACAATGATTCTTGGCGTAACCGCGATCCATTGCAACTTGGGCATTCCACTTTGTCCATATAATCTTTTGCCCATCTTTTTATAGATGTTGAGTTGGCTTCATTATATTGGGTTTTGATAAAGTTGGAGATGCCCTCGTAATCGATTTTATATTGTCTTTTAACCCCTAGACTTTTAGAATCCACCTCAAAACTTTCCTTACCACCGTTCAAAATAACGTCCATGGCTTCTTCTGGAATTTTTTCAATGGGATCGGTCAATTCAAAATTGTAGCGCTGCGCAATAGTTTCCAATTGTTTAAAGGCCCAAGACTTTTTGTACTCTCCCAAGGGAGCTAGGCCTCCGGATTTTATGGATAATTTTCTGTTTGGAATGATTTTATCCACATTTACCTGGTATACATGCCCCAAACCACTGCACTCTGGACACATTCCTTTAGGTGAGTTAAAAGAAAAGGTGTTGGGTTCCGGTGTTGGATAGGAGATACCTGTGGTCGGGCACATTAGGTCCCGACTGAAATATCTTGGCACCGTTTCCCCTTCTTCCAAGATCATAAGAACATTTTCACCACTGTACATCGCCGTATTTATGGTCTCGCTCAAGCGTTTATGGAAATCCTCGCTATTTCCCACTTTTAAACGATCTATCACAATTTCAATATCGTGGGTTTTGTAACGGTCAACCTTCATTCCTTTGGTAATGTCGGTAATTTCCTCATCGACCCGCACTTTTACAAATCCTTGCTTTGCAATCTGCTCAAAAAGTTCGCGGTAGTGTCCTTTTCTGGATTTGATCACGGGAGCCAACACATTTATTTTTTTGTCCTGGTAAGACTCAATGATCAAATCCTTGATCTGTTCATCGCTGTAACTCACCATTTTTTCACCCGTGTTATAGCTGTATGCATCGCCTGCTCTAGCAAAAAGTAGACGTAAAAAATCGTAAACCTCTGTAATGGTTCCCACAGTGGAACGTGGGGATTTGGAGGTGGTTTTCTGCTCTATGGCGATCACAGGAGAGAGCCCATCGATCTTATCCACATCCGGGCGTTCCAAACCGCCCAAAAACTGTCTGGCGTAGGCCGAAAAAGTTTCAATATATCTTCGTTGCCCCTCGGCATAGATCGTATCAAAGGCCAAAGAGGACTTTCCACTGCCCGAAAGTCCGGTGATGACCACCAATTTTTCACGTGGGATCGTAACATCAATATTCTTTAGATTATGGACCCTTGCGCCCTTAACCTCAATATGTTCTTCGTAATTGATCATAAATCATAGCAAACTTCAAAAGTAGCGATTTGAGATGTAAAAAGGAAGTGGCCTTTTGGTTTCGTTTTTGTTTATTGATGGTTTATTTTTACCCTGTACATTGTCACCTCGAGCGCAGTAGATAGGTGCTTGTTTATCCAATGTTGGGTCTGGACTGCGCTCGACCTGACAGAATAAAAAGAAACAAATATGAAATTACTAGGCATAGGCTCAAGAATAGATCACCCAGAATATGGAAAAGGGGTGGTGACCAATGTATCTTCCAAACATTATTGGGTGACATTTTTGGAAAACGGATTGGAAACCATTGATTTGGATTCAAATTTTGAAGTTATTGAAGCTGTGGAAGATGAAGTGGACAGTGTAAGTTTTTTTGATGTGGAGCGATCTTTGGTGAAAATATTGGAAAAATGGAGCGACACCCACGAAAAAGTGGCCATGGCCGATAAATGGAAAGGTGGAAAATTGGTTTTGGAACCCGGTGACTCAACTGCCAATAAGGAAATGCCCATTGATACTTTTTTCCATAAAATTGTGATGGTGCGCGATCGTATCCGTGTAATGGAACAAAAAATCAACAGTAGCAAAAACTTGGACGATCAAGAAAAAGTGGACCTACAACAATATATTACCCGAATATATGGCAGTTTGACCAGTTTCAACGTACTGTTCAAGACCAAAAGCGACCATTTTGTGGGGGAGAGGAGTAAATAGTTATTTGGAATGTATTCTGTTTAAGGTGTCAGTAAGTAATTCTCCGGTTTCCAATGTCCCCTCACTTATAAACTCTTGTTTTTTTGGAGAATAGGAAATATATCTGAAATCATAGTCTGCATCTTTACACCAAAAATTTGCAGAAACCAAATACTCTTGATTTTTGTGAAGAACTGTAAAAGTAATAGGTATACTTATGACTCTTACTAAGACTTTATCACTAGAAATGGAGCATACAAATTTATCTCCCAATGTATCTTTTTGAAGTACAAAACTATTAGAGTTTTCAATTCGATTAATATTATAAACCTCCACAATAAAGGAAATCTTGTCAGCTGGAATTACAGAATTATTTTTAATACTAACTGTAATTTCATCTATATCATCTGAAATTTTTTGAATTTTGAAGTCAGCTGATAACTCGGGTTTCCTCCTTTTTTCAAAAAGAGACTGCACTAATCCATGAGGAGCGGGTTTAGCTTCTCTTTCCATTCTAATATAATACCTACCATCTGAACTGCATTGATGAGGAGGTGTGCTACTTTGAGAAACTTCAATAATAAAAACAGCTCCTTTTTCGCAAAAAAACTCTTTAATTTTCAAATTGGTAGGTATTGGACTAATGTTGGATGCTATTTTTTGCATTATCCAATCTTTATTCCTGAAAGAAGAAAATGTTAAAGCTCCCTTACAAATACTCTTGTGATTTTTTCCAACTAGAATTTTTTCTTCTCTTGGAGCACCGATAATTAAAATCCCTCCTTCAGTATTAAGGAACGCCGTTATTTCCTTATAAATATCAATTATTTCAACTTTACCACTTTTAAATTCTAAAATGTCCGTTTCTTCTTGTTCTTGAAGGAAGAAGTCCTCTAAATCTTTTAAAGAAATATTGTCCAAGGATTTACCAAAAATCTTCTGAATGGCGTTATTGTTTATCATAAAGGCAATTTACTAAACTGCTTCCTTTTTCTCGCTCAAATACTTCCAATAGCGTTTAGGTACGTGCTGCGTATGTAATTTTGGGTTGATGCGCGAGGCAATATTCGTACTTTTAAAATAATTGTTCCAAAGGGTCTGGTATTCGTATTCCTCGGTGGTAAAGGCATCACTTTTTATAGTTTTGTTGTGGTGGATGTCTTTCAAATTGAGGGATACCATTTCTACGTGGTCCAAATTATAATAGATGCCATATTTACGTTTTACATCATAAATTAACCATTTTTGGTCCGCATAGCGATCACGGAAATGTTTGGAAATTAAGGGGAGTACATCAAAATCGGGTTCAATGTTGGCAAAGTAAATGTCGTCCTTGGTCAATTGAAACCTGACAAAGGCTTCCATCCGATGTTTTTCGCGTCCCACTTTTTTGGCCAATTGCGCGATGTGCAATACTGTCGGGTCCGAATAGTCCAAATACTTGCCATTTTTGGTGCGCATTAATTTTTGGATGTAAGAGTAAAGCATCATTTCCACTCCTTCGGTTTCACTTAAAAAAGCAAAATAGACACTGGAAATGGCATTGTTACTCTTATTTCGGATACCGTTCCAAACCCTTTTGGCCTTTTCCACATGGGTAAATACGGTTTCAGAATCCGAAAATAACCCACTTTGGGTCTGATTGTTCTTTTGGATGTCGGCCACATTGATTTTTTCGTCAAAAGCGACAAATACGGCGGTGAGGAAGCCATTAAAGCTACCGTCATAAACTAAGGTTGTTGAAGTATTCATAGTGCTATCGTTTTTTTAGACGTCATTTCGAAGGAATTTATGACTGAGAAATCTAGGTGTCCCAATACTATCTCGACTACGCTCGACATGAAAGTTCGAAATGACTTATCTGTTAATTGAACAAGGACAATTGCGTACTGTATTGATTCCGGAATTTCCCTTTGGAATTCTTAAGAATCATCCCTTTTATCTTATCCGCATCCAAGTCTCGGCGCTCCCAATCTCGCGATTCGCACACCATAAAATATTGGGCACGGTTGAGGGCCACACCAATTTTTTTGAGATGGTCCCAGTTCAGTTTTCTAAATTTTCTAGCCTTTATAATTTTTGATACGGACTGCATTCCAATACCAGGGATTCGTGCCAATAGTCGCTTGTCCGCAGTGTTCACATCCACTGGAAAATAGTGTAGGTTGCGCAGTGCCCATGAGAGTTTAGGATCTACGTCCATATCCAGATTTGGATGTTGCTTGTTCAAGATTTCACCAATGGAAAACCCATAAAAGCGCAATAGCCAATCCGTTTGGTACAATCTGTTCTCGCGTAACATGGGCACCTCTGAACCTATCGATGGCAATCTGGAGTCCTGGGTTACGGGCACATATCCGGAATAATATACACGCTTCATATGATATTTTTTGTAATAGTATGTCGCTGAATACATTATATCCTTATCCGATTCTCCTGATGCACCCACGATCATTTGTGTACTTTGGCCTGCAGGAGCATATTTCGGGGTACTCTTTATGATTTTTCGCTCTGATTTGTATCGTACAATTTCATTTTTTACCTTTTCCATGGGTTTGGTGAAATCTTCGTGCTTTTTGTCCGGAGCCAACAATTTTAGTCCAGAAATGGTGGGTACTTCGATATTGACGGAAAGACGGTCGGCGTACAATCCAGCTTCATACATTAACTCATCGCTCGCTCCAGGAATGGATTTTAAATGGATATAGCCGTTGAAATTTTCTTCTTCGCGCAGTTTTTTGGCAACAGCTACCAAACGTTCCATGGTGTGGTCGGCGCTTTTAAAAATACCGGAACTCAAAAAAAGACCTTCGATATAGTTTCTTCGATAAAAATTGATGGTAAGATCAACAACTTCCTGCACCTTAAAAGCGGCCCTGGGAACATCGTTGGATTTACGGGTTACGCAATAGGCGCAATCAAAAATACAATGGTTGGTGAGCAAAATCTTTAGTAGCGATACACAACGGCCGTCCGCGGTGTAGGTATGGCAAATACCCATTTTGGACGCATTGCCCAATCCTTTATTGGAATTGGTGCGATTGCTGCCACTACTTGCACACGAAACATCATATTTGGCAGCATCGGCAAGAATGTTCAGTTTATCACGTATTCTGTCAAAATTCATAACTTGGAAATATTCCAATCAAAAATATGGAAATAATCCAATTAATGGAAATAATCCATAAATTATTTTGGAAATAATCCAAAAGTGGTATATTTGAGAATAGATTGTCTGTATGATTGTTTTCGATAATAATTAATTTTTAAATATCTCGACTGCTTTCGACACGACATTATTTACTTGATGATGGAAAATGAAATAACCCTAAAACGATTTACCGATATCCGAAGGGAACTAGGTTATACACAAACTGATTTTGCCAATTTGCTGGGCGTTAAAAATACCACTGCGGATATTGAGCGGGGGAGAACCAAGCTTTCCGGAAAGGTGGTTGCCGAACTTTTGAAACAATTTAAGATAAACCCATTGTGGTTATTCGGTGAGAGCGACCAAAAGCACTTGGATACTTCCAAGACAAGCGTTATTCCTAAAGTGGTTACGGTGGACAATAGTGAAAATGACAACATGGTGATGGTGAACGCCAAAGCTGCGGCAGGATACCCCCAAAATATTTCCGATACGAGCTGGTACCGGCAACTACCCGCTTTTGATATGCCCATTCCCGAGTTTAGAAATGCCACCTATCGGGGTTTTCAGGTAGAGGGGGACAGTATGCTGCCCAATTTGAGGCCCAACGATTGGGTGTTGGCGCGGGCCATAGAGCATATAGATCATGTAAGCTCCAATAAAATGTATGTGGTGGTTTTACAGGACTCGGTAATGGTGAAGAAAATAGAGCGAAAGCCCAATTCCAACAACATTACCCTTGTTTCATTAAACGAAACCTATCCACCTTACGAAATCAAGCCCTATCAGATCCAAGAAATCTGGGAAGTG
Source organism: Flagellimonas marinaquae (assembly GCF_023716465.1). NCBI lineage: Bacteria > Pseudomonadati > Bacteroidota > Flavobacteriia > Flavobacteriales > Flavobacteriaceae > Flagellimonas > Flagellimonas marinaquae. The sequence goes on along the minus strand of NZ_CP092415.1, from coordinate 3,554,708 downwards.
AGCAGTAAACTTACCTTTAACGTGGATGCTACTACCGAAACAGGCTTATTGAAACAATTGCAACAGTCCATGGAGGAATTAAAAAAGCAGATTGCCAAATAGTTTTAAGAGAAAAACTTGGCTTTAATGGTCTTGGCAAGGGTGTTTGCAGCTGTTGGGTTTAGACGAAACCATAATTCCGGTTCAAAAATTTCCAGTTCGGCCAAGGCCCAGTTACCCTCGTTATCCCTAAAGATATCCACTCTGGCATAAACTGGTAATTCTGGTGCTGCCTTAACAATGCTTTGGGCAAATACGATTTGTTCTTGATTGGGGGTATACTTTTGAACAGTTCCGCCAAAATCATCCTGAACCCTAAAATCCCCGGGTTTGGCTGTTTTTAAAACTGCATGGGTAAACGCTCCGTTAAAGACCATCATGGATATTTCTCCTTCCGAAACAATGTTTTTTTGAAACTCCTGTAGCATCATTGCTTCTTTGGCAATTAATTCCTGGAAAATACTTTCATGTTCTATAATCTTATTTTTTTCAATTTTATAAGTGTGCCTTGCCGATGCGGAGACACAGGGTTTTAAAATAAAAGTATCAGCATTGAACCTGTGGTTCGCTTCGGAATTTGAAATTGCATCTGCCAGCGTGGTGGTTGTGCCTTTCTCGATAAAAACTGTTTTGGGAATTGTTACTCCGTTGATTGATAGGTCTTGTAAATAATGCTTATCTATGTTCCAATGAATGAGTTGCTGGGAATTAATGAACCGCGTTTTTTTCGAGGCCGTTTCCAACCATTTGGAAAATTCGGAATATCGGTCAAAATAATCCCAAGTGGTTCGAAACAGGGCAAGTTTTGTAGTCGACCAATCAAAACTGGGGTCGTCCCACGATTTTCGACCTACTTTTAAACCCTGATTTTCCAAAGCTTCCAAAACCAACCGGTCTTCGAGCAATACATTTTCATTATAAGGGTTACTTCTTTTGGGGGCCACATACCGATGATCCGTCAAAATAACAACATCAAAATCCATTGAAAAGATGTTTAATAACCAACCGCTGCATCATCTCCACGTTTGTCTGCGCCACCTTCCAATTTTCCGTTGGGAAGCACACGAATGGCATCCACTTTGCCAATGATCGGGGTTCGCTCTTCATTAATGATATATCCTTTGGATTTTAATTCTGCCTTAAGTTCTTCGGAGAAGCCTTCGGGTTCAAAAATCACCATATCGGGCAACCACTGGTGGTGAAAGCGTGGCGCGTTCACGGCTTCTTGCATACTCAAGTTAAATTCGTAAACATTTAAAATGGTCTGAGCAACTGCGGTAATTATTGTAGAACCTCCTGGGGTGCCCACAACCATATACAGTTCCCCATCCTTTTCAACAATGGTGGGCGTCATACTGCTTAACATGCGTTTTTCCGGAGCAATGCTGTTAGCTTCGGCACCGATTAGCCCGAACATGTTGGGAACTCCGGGCTTGGCACTAAAATCGTCCATTTCATTATTGAGAAAAATTCCTACTTCTTCACAAAAGAGTTTGGAACCATATCCTCCATTGAGGGTAGAAGTGACGGAAACTGCGTTACCTTCACTATCCACAATAGAAAAATGTGTGGTCTGCTCACTTTCGATAATTTCAACCTCGCCATGGCTAACATCTGATGAAAGTGTGGCTTTATCAAAAGAAAAATTGGACATTCTGCCCTCTAGATATTCATCGCTCAACAGCATATCGTAGGGAATGTCCACAAAATCGGGGTCGCCCAAAAAATAGTTTCTATCGGCGTAGGCCCTTCGAGAGGCTTCGGTAAACAATTGAATGGTCTTGGTTGAGTTGTGACCAAATTTTGAGATATCGTAGGGTTCCATCATTTTAAACATTTGATTGATCGTGACCCCTCCGCTGCTGGGCGGGCTCATGGAGATGATCTTTACTCCTTTATAATCAAAAACAATGGGATCTCTCCATACAGCTTCATATTTGGCCAGATCTTCCTCGGTGATCAAACCACCGTTTTCTTGCACAAAAGCAGCCAATTTTTGCGCCACTTCGCCTTTATAGAAACCATCACGCCCTTCTTCCATGATTTTTTGAAGGGTTTTGGCGTAGGCCGGATATTTTATGGTGTCGCCCGCTACAAATGGAGAGGCGAATTTAGAGCTATCCCCATTGGCTTTAATAAATTGTTCTCTGTAACCTTCCAATCGCCGAGCTTGTTTATCGGTAACCACCACGCCTTGGTTGGCAAGCTCTATAATTGGTTGAATGATATCCTTTAGCGGTAATTTTCCAAATTTTTTATGGACCTCGAGCACACCGGCAACGGTTCCGGGCACACCAATTGCTGTTCCGCCAAAGGTGCTCAGACCAGGAATTACATCGCCCAAAGAATCCAGATACATATCTTTGTGCGCTGCGAGCGGAGCCTTTTCCCTATAATCGATTCCACCGACCTCTCCATTGCTTTTACGGTAAACCATAAATCCACCACCACCTACACTACCTGCAAAAGGGTAAGCAATTACCAAAGTAAGCTCCGTAGCGACCATGGCATCAAAAGCATTTCCGCCTTCTTTCATAATATCTACGGCCAGTTGAGAGGCTTCTTTACGAGCAGAGACGGCCATGGCCTTGTCTGCCACCAATCCGGTCGGACTAGCTGGTTGGGGCTGCTGTTTACAATGTACAAAGAGAAGTAGGGGCAGAAGGAGAATCAGTTTTCGCATAGAGCATTAAATTTTTGTTTGGAAAAGGTAATCAATTCTTCAAAAAAAGAGCAGAATTCATTTTCGAACTCTGCATAGTATTCCTCCAGATCTAAAATGGCAAAATTCATTCTGGACTTGTTCTTGGTACGTCGGTTCATACCATTGAGTACGCGTTCAATGCCTTCGAGGTTGGCATAGTTGAGCAACCAGTTGTCCGCGATCATATAGGGCATCATTCGTTTGGTGGCAATGGGCAAGATATCGTAATTATCGCCCAATAAGTCATAAAACCCTTCTACATATTCAGCTAGGGGTACGTTGGAATAATTGTCCCAATTTTTGGCGAGGAAATGATCATAATAGATATCGACGATGACCCTGCTGTAATGATGATAGTTTTTATGAAGCCGTTTGCTGCTTTGTTTAGCAATGGGGTGGGCATCCGTAAAGGTGTCGATTTCCCTGTGCAATAGAATCCCTTTTTGAATTCTATCGGGAAAGTGTTTGAATTTATTTCCACGGATATGGTCGGCAAAAAAATTGCCCAAGGTAATTTCCGGGTCATCAAAAGATAAGTAGATATGTGCTAAGAAGTTCATCGGGACAAATTCCTTTTCTGTCGAAATTTACAAATTCAAAACATGGAATCGGATATGCCCCACTATATTTGCAAAAACTTTTTTAACAATTATGACACTGATCAAATCAATTTCTGGAATACGAGGAACCATTGGAGGAAACACAAACGACAACCTTACTCCTGTAGATGCGGTTAAATTTGCTGCAGCTTACGGTACTTGGTTAAAATCGTATGCCAACAAGAAACATTTGAAAGTCGTAATTGGCAGGGATGCCCGATTGTCCGGGGAAATGATCCAGAATTTGGTGGTTTCCACATTGGTTGGTCTGGGCATCGATGTGATTGATTTGGGTCTTTCTACTACGCCCACTGTAGAAATAGCGGTTCCATTGGAAAAAGCTGACGGGGGAATTATTTTAACAGCAAGCCATAACCCAAAACAATGGAACGCTCTTAAGTTGTTGAACGAAAGAGGGGAGTTTTTGGATGCAGAACAAGGAGCCAAAATATTGGCTTTAGCGGAAAAAGAGGATTTTGAATTTGCTGAAGTGGACAATCTGGGTGAGATCACAAAGAATGATTCGTATATCGATATCCATATTGATGAAGTCTTGGAATTACCTTTGGTGGATGCGGAGACCATTAAAAAAGCCGGTTTTAAAGTTGTTGTGGACGGTGTAAATTCAACAGGGGGCATTGCTATCCCCAAACTATTGGAAGAATTGGGCGTAGAAGTAGTGAAACTCTATTGCGATCCCACGGGGCACTTTCCGCACAACCCTGAACCACTAAAAGAGCATTTGGGTGACATTTGTAAAAAAGTAGTGGAGGAAAAAGCCGATTTTGGCATTGTGGTGGACCCAGATGTGGACCGTTTGGCCTTTATAAGTAATGATGGCGAAATGTTCGGGGAAGAATATACCTTGGTCGCCTGCGCGGATTATGTGCTATCCAAGACCAAAGGGAATACAGTTTCCAACTTGTCGTCTTCAAGAGCTCTGCGCGATATTACCGAAAAACACGGAGGAACATATGAAGCAGCAGCCGTTGGAGAGGTGAACGTGGTGACCAAGATGAAGGCAAACAATGCCATTATAGGAGGAGAGGGCAATGGAGGAATTATTTACCCAGAGAGTCATTATGGGCGAGATGCATTGGTGGGAACAGCGTTGTTCTTGATGTTGATGTCTGAGCGTGGAGGAACCGTTGCCGAACTCAAGGCCAGTTACCCCAGCTATTTTATGAGTAAAAAGAAGATACAATTGACTCCCGATCTGGATGTGGATGCCCTTTTGGAGGCCATGTTCAATAAATATAAAGATGAAGAGGTATCCACGATCGATGGAGTCAAGATTGATTTTCCAGAAAATTGGGTGCACCTGAGAAAGTCCAACACGGAACCGATAATACGAATTTATACGGAGGCTAAATCACAGGAAGAAGCCGATGCCTTGGCAGATAGAATCATTGGTGAAATAAAAGTGGAGGCGGGAATTTAGAACGCCGACACCCAATTGCATCCCTATTGGAACTTTTGGGGCATCTTGTCCTTGTGTTTCCAGCGTTTGTGGGTCCAAAAGTAATATTCGGGCGCTTCGTTTATGGATTCTTCAACAAGGGCCAAGAATGCTTTGGTAAGCGCAAACTCTTCCATTTCTTTTGGATTTTCGGTAATTAAAGAAAAGGTACCGCTGTAGTGACCACGTTTTTCCTTGCTCACTTTTAAATATACGGCCGGTAGGTCCAATTTTTTGCACAGCATCTCCGCACCTGTATGCGCCGGAACGGTAATACCCATAAAAGGGGTCCACAACAAAGCCTTTTTTATCATTGGGGATTGATCGCTCAAAATACCGTACATGCTTAAATTACCTTCCTTTTTATTTTGGGCCACAATATCCCGGGTATCCTTGGTGGTGATCAATGTAGTGCCGAATTTCTCCCGGATGTCCCTGACCAATTTATCAAAATACCTATTGCCTATTTTTTGATAGATGGCATATCCTTTTGAGGCAATGTGGGCATCTAGCGCAATTACCCATTCCCAACTGGCATAATGTGGGAACATGAGTATTATGCTTTTGTTCTTTGCTTCGAGCTGATGCAATACTTCCAAATTGGAAAAAGTAAACCGTTGTTGAAGTTGTTTGTTGGAAATGCCCATGGTCTTGATCATTTCCAAGAACATATCGCACATATGCTGGTAGAACTTTTTCTCTATCAAGATCCGTTCAGCGTCCGATTTATCTGGAAACACTAATTTTAAGTTGCCGCGGACTACTTTTTTACGATAGCCGATTACTTTATAGAGCAGCACATATATGCCATCGGAAATAAAATATATAATTTTAAAGGGAAGTCTGGAAATCAACCAGAGCAAAGGATAAACAAGGATATAAACTACCAGCTGCATAGACTATTCTTGTCTGCAAATATAGCTATATTTGAACCCAAACCTTTGTTTACATGCTCAATTTACATATTGCGACCATTGTTATAATGGCAGCCAATGTTTTGGTATCCATCCGAGGATTCAATAGTATGGCTTTCTTTGATCGGTATAAGTTCAGTATCAGTGCAATTCAGGCTGGACAAAAGGAAAGAATGGTCTCATCTGGATTTTTACATGTGGATGTATCTCATTTGTTCCTGAATATGTTCACCTTGTATTTTTTTGCCCCGGTGGTTATAAGTTGGTTGGGATCGGGAAAGTTTTTGATCATTTATTTTGTGAGTTTGTTCGCCGGGAGTCTTTTGGCGCTGTTTTTCCATAAAAACGAACCGTTTTATAGTGCCGTTGGTGCCAGTGGAGCGGTAATGGGTGTTTTGTATGCTGCCATTCTTCTTAATCCGGATATGCAATTGGGAATAATGTTTATCCCGATACCATTGCCAGCCTACGTACTGGGCATAGCTTATCTATTGTACTCCATTTATGGGATGAAGAGCAGGCACGGCAACATAGGGCATACCGCGCACTTTGGTGGTGCCGTGGGAGGGTATGCGACCACTTTGCTTTTTAGGCCCGAACTTTTTGTTACGGATACATTGATTGTTGTTCTTTTGGCCATTCCTATAGTTATTCTTTTTGTTCTGGAGAAATTGGGCAAAATATAATTCAATAAAAAAAAAGCCTGGAACAATCCAGGCTTTTATTTTTTTGCGCTTTGTCGACTCAATTATTAATTGAGCAGTTCCGATACTTTTTCTTCCAGCGCTGGACCTCTAAGGTCTCTTGCCACTATAACCCCTTTATCATCCAATAAAAATGCTGCAGGGATTGCGTTGATATTGTACAATCGGGCAATAGGATCTTGGAAACGTTGTAGGTTGGAAATATGGTTCCATTCCAATCCGTCGGATTGGATGGCTTGGTTCCAATGGTCCGCATTGTTGTCCAAGGATACCCCCAGAACATCGAAACCCTTTTCGCGGTATTTTTTGTACACCGCCACAATATTTGGATTTTCTGCCCTACAAGGTCTGCACCATGCTGCCCAAAAATCGACCAAGGTAAGTTTGGCATTGCTTGTTACATCGCTGAGGGCCAATACATCGCCGGAAGGCGTTGGGGCAGAAAAATCTGGAGCTATCGAGCCTATTTGAGTGGACTTTAAGTTTTCCAACTGTTCTGCAATCTGTTTTCCGGGCTCGGTCGCCTTCATTTCTGGGGAGAGCGCTTCGAACATGGAACGGATTTCCTCAACGGGCAATGTTTTGGTGGCCAATAAGTTTCCAATGATCAATACGGATACGTAGGCATTGGGATGCTCTTTGGCGTAGGTGGTGTTGAAATTTCTAGCGTCCTCTTGGAATTCGATGAATTCCTCGCGCAAAGCGGTTACCGTTGCAGTATCCCTCTGTTGTGCAGCTACGCGCATATCGTCCTGCATGGATCTTGCTCGCTGCGAAAGTTTGCGGGTTTCCGTTAGAAAGTCCATGAACATGTCGTTTTGTTCTGTGCCCTTGATCTGAGCTTGATCAATACTGTCCTTTTGGAACTTTACCTCAATAGATCCGTTCTCTACGATCACGGGGACATTGCCGCGAAGTTGGTCAACAAAAATATAGTGCATTTTTGGCTCCACTTGATTTCCGGTAAAACTAAAAAGTCCATTCTCCACTTTTACGGTGTCAATGTCCACCAATTGATTTAGGGAATCCGTGGTCTTTAAAAATATTTGGGTGCCGTTTTCGGTTTCCCCGGTTATGGTACCACTCAATGTATATCCTTTTGGGTCTGATTTACAGGAAGCTATAAATACGGCCACTAAGGATAGAACAAATAATTTTTTCATGTTTAATTGTTTAAGTCCGCTAAGGTATTCAATACTTATGGCAAAAAAAAACCCTTGGCTATTGGATGGGTCAAGGGTTTTTGGTAAAATTTTCTTAATTAGAACTGATAGCGGATTCCAAGCGCAATATCAAAATCAAAATCGTTATCAAAGCCATCGTACCCTATAAGGCCTATTTCCGGTCTAAAATCCAAGGATAGCAACAAGGGGATATCAAAGTCGTATTCAATCCCGATATCACCTGCTGCAAAAACAAAAAGGCCGTCGTTGTCCTCGTCAAATCCGGGATAATCAAAATCAACGCTTCCCAGTCCTCCACCTACACCATAGTACCAGTTAAAGTTTCCATCCAGTTGATGCACCCATTGGTAAACGCCTGTAAGTTTAAAGGCGTCAAAATCCCTACTGTCCCTCCAACCTAGGTCAAATTCGGCCCTGTTGTAACGCCCGATGGATTTTTGATAGGATATTTCGGCACCAAAACCATCACTATCGCCCAATCTTAGGCCAAGTGCATGTTCGGATATATTTTGAGCGCTAAGGTTTGCTGTAACAAACAAAATAAATACAGAAAATAATGTGGTAATCTTCATGAGGTTCTCGTTAAGTTAAAAATTAGAGATAGTTTTGTACTAGATTTACGATTGAAAAACATTTTTAGTTCCCAAAAAGTATTCCAAATTGGATAAATATTTGTTAAAAGACCTTTCCCAAAACTTGAAAGGCGAGCTCTTGTTCGATGATTTAAGTAAAGCCCTATATGCCACCGACGGCTCCGTTTATCGCATTTTGCCGTTGGCGGTGGCCTATCCTAAAAACGCGGAAGATATAAAAGTACTGGTTGATTTTGCCAATACCAACAAAGTTGGTCTCATACCACGAACGGCAGGAACGTCTCTGGCCGGACAGTGCGTGGGTCCTGGCATTGTAGTGGATGTGAGCCGATACCTTACCAAGATAGTTAGTTTGAACAAGGAGAAAAGGCAGGTTACCGTACAACCTGGTGTGGTTCGGGATGAGCTCAATCAGTATTTGAAACCGTTCGGCCTGTTTTTTGGGCCAAATACCTCAACCTCCAACCGTTGTATGATCGGGGGAATGGTCGGGAACAATTCCTCGGGGACTACATCGATACAATATGGGGTAACAAGGGATAAAGTGGTGGCCATGCAATGTATTTTGTCCGATGGCAGTGAGGCATACTTTTCGAGTCTCACCAAAAAGGAATTCGATGCAAAGAAACAGACTGATTCCCTTGAGGGAAGAATCTATCACAAATTATATGAAGAGCTTTCCAATCCCGATATTCAGGGCAACATAAAGGCAGAATTTCCGAAACCCAGTATACATCGAAGAAATACAGGGTATGCGGTGGACGAATTGCTCAAGAACAACATTTTTGGCGAAGACTCGGATGAATTCAATTTATGTAAATTACTTTCGGGTAGCGAGGGAACTTTGGCTTTTACTACCGAGGTTACACTTCAACTGGATGACTTACCTCCCCAGTTTTCTGCTATGGTGGCCACGCATTATAAAACCTTGGAAGATTGTTTGGCGGATGTGGCCCCAGTAATGGAACACAAGCTCCATTTATGCGAAATGATGGACAAAGTGATTCTAGACTGTACCAAAAACAATAGGGCGCAATCGGCCAACCGTTTTTTTGTGGATGGCGATCCTGTAGCCATTTTAATGTTGGAAGTAAAGGCCGAAACGGAGGAGGATCTCGAAAAACAGCTGGAATTACTCTTGAAAACCATCGTAAAGTCCGGGTTGAGCTATGCCAGCCCTGTTCTTTATGGGGACGACATCAATAAGGCCATAGAACTGCGCAAAGCTGGTCTGGGACTTTTGGGAAATATGGTGGGCGACAAAAAAGCTGTTGCCTGTATTGAGGATACCGCCGTGGCATTGGAGGATCTAAAGGATTTTATAGGAGAGTTTACCAAGATCATGAAAGGCTATGATCAAAGTGCGGTTTATTACGCCCATGCGGGTGCGGGCGAACTGCATTTGCGACCAATTCTGAATTTGAAAAAATCCGAAGATGTGGTCCTTTTCCGTAGCATAACCACCGATGTGGCAAAACTCACCAAAAAATATCAAGGTAGTTTTAGTGGGGAGCACGGCGATGGGATTGTACGTGCGGAGTTTATTCCCTTAATGATCGGGGAGGCCAATTATCAATTATTAAAAAGAGTAAAGAGCTTATTTGATCCCAACGGTATTTTAAACCCCGGTAAAATTGTGGATGCCTACGCCATGGACGAATCTTTGCGGTACGAGGTGGACCGTGAAGAGCCCGAGGTAAAAACGCTCATGGACTTTTCGGACAGTGAGGGCATATTAAAAGCGGCGGAGAAATGTAATGGTAGTGGCGACTGCAGAAAGAGTCATCATATGAGCGGAGCCATGTGCCCAAGTTACCAAGCAACAAAAAACGAAAGGCATACAACCCGTGGAAGAGCCAATGCCTTGCGAGAATTTTTGACCAATTCCCAAAAAACCAATCGTTTTGATCATAAAGAGCTTAAAACCGCATTCGATCTATGCTTGAGTTGTAAGGCTTGTGCCAGTGAATGTCCCAGTAACGTGGATGTGGCCGCGCTTAAGGCCGAGTTCCTGTACAATTATCAAGAAGCCAATGGATATTCTTTACGGAGCAAGTTGTTCGCCCATAACACTCGATTGAACGCATTGGGCAGTAAAATGCCCGGCATTACCAATTGGATGTACAAATCCAAATCGGTGGGTGCATTGCTCAAAAAAGCATCGGGGGTAGCCCAAGAGCGAAGCTTGCCAGAAGTAGGTCGTTTTAATTTTACCAAGCATTTAAAAAAACATCGGGTAAAACGCACGGACCTTTCCAAAAAACAAGTCATCCTTTATGTAGATGAGTTTGTTAAATATTTGGATATCCAAGTAGGTAAGGATGCGATTGAACTGTTGTGCAAATTAGGTTACGACGTTGAACTGTTTTATGGTGAAAGTGGCAGGACATATTTATCTAAAGGGTATTTAAAACAGGCGAAAAAACTGGTTGCCCAGAATATGGAGCGTTTAAAGGATATTTTGAACCGAGGTCTACCCATTGTTGGGTTGGAACCATCGGCCATTCTATCGTTCAGGGATGAGTACCAGCGATTGTACGATGATAAGGAGCAATTACGGAAGTTGGCTTCCCAATCATTTTTGATTGAAGAATTCTTAGCAGCCGAAATTGCAGAAGGGCATATTACATCCGAAAGTTTTACCGATGAGGAGAAGACCATCAAAATACATGGACATTGTCATCAAAAAGCATTGAGCAACCAAAAAGTAACTTTTGATATGCTGAACCTGCCCAAGAATTACAAAGTAACGATAATAGCATCTGGATGTTGTGGTATGGCAGGTTCCTTTGGGTACGAAAAAGAACATTACGAGACCAGCATGAAGGTGGGCAGTCTAAAATTGTTCCCTGCGGTAGCAAAGAGCTCGGAAGAGACCTTGATCGCAGCGAACGGCACAAGTTGTAGGCATCAGATTATGGATGGGACAAAAAGGGAGGCACAGCACCCGGTTTCAATCTTGAGACAGGCCCTTGTCATCTAAAAAATCTCGATCGACACTTTCTTCTTCAATTTCGCTGATGTGCTCTTGGGTAATATCTTCGATATCGACCTCTTTATCGGTAATGGAGGCGATCAGTTCGTTCATGTTCATTTCCTTTAGGTCTTCGTCCACAAAGAAAGGAGAAAGTCTATCGTGGTTGTAATGGTAGACTCTCCATCGCTTAAAGGAATACTCCAAAGCAGTGAGGTTCTCAACCCAATCACCCGAATTTAGATAGGTGCAGCTGCCATATTTGTTCTGGTATATTTCTTTTTTTGGTTGATGGATATGGCCGCAGATCACGTAGTCGTAATCATTTTCAATGGCAAGCTCTGCAGCTGTCTTTTCAAAATTGTTGATATATTTTACGGCGCCCTTTACGCTATTTTTAATACGTTTGGACAATGAATATTTTTCGCGCCCCATTTTGGCCAGGCACCAGTTGAGGAAGCTATTGATCAAAATAAGAAGATCGTAGCCATAACCGCCCAGTTTGGCCAACCATTTGGCATTTTGGATGGAAACATCAAATACATCGCCATGAAAAATCCATGCCTTTTTGCCGTCCAAGTTCAATACCAATTTGTTCATTATCTTAAAATTCCCCATTGAAGTATCACTGAACTTACGCAGCATTTCATCATGATTTCCAGTGATATAGAACACCTCTGTGCCTTTGGAGGCCATGCCTATGATCTTTCTCAGTACCTTTAAATGTGATGGGGGGAAATACCTTTTACTGAACTGCCAAATATCGATAATATCCCCGTTCAGAATCAGTTTTTTGGGCTGTATACTGTTCAGGTAGGTAATAAGCTCATCTGCATGGCAGCCATATGTTCCTAGGTGAACATCCGAGATGACTGCTAAATCTATCTTCCTTTTTTTCAATCTGATAAGGTTTATTACAAAATAAAGGAGTGGGAATAACATAGAAATCAACACGAGGTCAATAATTTATGAGCATATCGTTAAAAAAATATCACCTAAGAATGAAATATGTTATAATAACATTAAGCCAAAGGCTTGTTTTTGAATTAACTTTGTAAGCTCTACCTTTGATGGCATCATATTTTATACCGAATGGCAGGAAATTCTTTTGGACAACTTTTTAGGGTTACCACTTTTGGCGAATCCCACGGAAAAGCATTGGGCGGCATTATTGATGGCTGCCCTGCAGGAATAGAATTGGACTTGGAGCGAATCCAATTGGATTTGAACCGAAGAAAACCAGGGCAATCGTCCATAGTTACCCAGCGAAAAGAACCCGATACGGTAGAGATATACTCAGGTATTTTTGAAGGAAAGACCACAGGGACTCCCATTGGCTTTGCTATTCACAATACCAATCAGAAATCAAAGGATTACTCCCATATCAAGGATTCGTACAGACCATCGCATGCAGATTATGTGTACGATAGAAAATATGGTTTCCGAGATTATCGTGGCGGAGGTAGGAGTTCTGCCCGGGAGACTGCAAGTAGGGTAGTGGCCGGTGCTATTGCCAAACAATTTTTACATGGTGTCCAAATAAATGCTTTCGTGTCGCAAGTGGGGGGCATGAAGCTGGATAAACCTTATCAAGAATTGGACTTTTCCAAAATTGAATCCAATGCAGTTCGTTGTCCCGATACGGAAATGGCCCAAAAAATGGAAGATTATATCAAATCCATTAAAAAGGAGGGCGACACCATAGGGGGTGTGATCACTTGTGTAATCCAAAATGTACCGGTTGGTCTTGGCGAACCGGTTTTTGATAAACTCCACGCCAAATTGGGCGAGGCCATGCTGTCCATTAACGCGGTAAAGGGATTTGAATACGGAAGCGGATTTGCCGGGGTTGCCATGAAAGGGAGTGAGCACAACGATGCGTATAATGCCGATGGTACCACCAAAACCAATCGGAGCGGAGGAGTGCAAGGAGGTATTAGCAATGGAATGGATATTTATTTTAATGTAGCTTTTAAACCCGTCGCAACAGTTTTACAATCCTACGAAACCATTAACAAGGACGGAGAAAAAGTTGCCACCCAAGGCAAGGGAAGGCACGATCCATGCGTGGTTCCAAGAGCTGTGCCCATTGTGGAGGCCATGGCGGCAATGGTATTGGCCGATTATTCCCTGTTGGCCCGTACCAACAAAATCTGATTGACCCATTAGGAGGTTTCCATACAATAAAGTATATTACCCTCAATAAATATACTTTATGAAGAAATTGGAATTGCACTGGCAGATTCTTATCGGAATGCTTTTAGGTATTCTTTTCGGATTTGCAATGACCCAAATTAGCTGGGGCAAGGAATTTGTATCTGATTGGATCCAACCATTGGGGACCATTTTTGTAAAACTTCTTAAACTAATCGCCATACCATTGATCTTGGCATCCTTGGTAAAAGGTATCTCCGACCTAAAGGATATATCAAAATTCAGAAATATAGGGCTAAGAACCATAGGGATTTACATCCTTACAACTGTAGTTGCGATTACCATTGGGTTATTGTTGGTAAACGTGATGAATCCGGGCAGTGGCATTTCCGAGGATACGGTAACAAAGTTAACTGACACTTATGCGGGAGATGCAGGTGTTACATCCAAAATAGAGGAAGCATCCCGACAGAAAGATAGTGGGCCATTGCAATTTATTGTAGATATGGTCCCCGATAATGCCATGGCGGCCATGACGGACAATGCTTTGATGTTGCAAGTAATATTTTTTACCATTTTCTTGGGAATTTCCATGTTATTGATAGGCGAGAAAAAGGCAAAGCCCTTAAAGGATTTTTTTGATGCCCTGAACGATGTGGTACTAAAAATGGTAGACCTGATCATGCTTACGGCACCCTATGCCGTGTTTGCCCTTTTGGCGGGAGTAGTGGTATCTTCCAGTGACCCCGATTTATTACTGGCGTTGCTTAAATATGCCGGCGTAGTCGTTTTGGGTCTTGCCCTAATGATTGTTTTTTATGCAACAATAGTAGGTGTAGTTACCAAGAAAAACCCATTCTGGTTCTTAAAAGAGATCAGTCCTGCCCAATTATTGGCGTTCTCGACAAGTTCCAGTGCGGCCACTTTGCCAGTTACAATGGAAAGGGTAGAGGAACACATTGGTGTAGATAAAGAAGTGTCCAGTTTTGTATTGCCCGTGGGAGCAACCATTAATATGGATGGTACCAGCCTGTACCAAGGGGTCGCAGCAGTATTTATATCACAGGCACTCGGATTCGACCTTACTTTTGGAAATCAGTTGACCATTGTTTTGACTGCCTTATTGGCATCCATTGGATCGGCGGCGGTACCCGGAGCGGGAATGGTTATGTTGGTTATTGTATTGGAATCCATTGGTTTTCCTTCCGATAAATTGGCCATTGGACTTGCACTGATTTTTGCAGTAGATAGGCCTTTGGACATGTGTAGGACCATTGTAAATGTCACTGGTGATGCAACAGTTTCCATGGTAGTGGCCAAATCAGTAGGTAAATTGGGAGAACCGCACGTGCAAGAGTGGGACGATCATTACGATGAGGTGAAATAAATCAATCTAAGAACTTCGCTCTTAACTCAGGGGTCGGAATCATGCAGGACTCCTGTTTACCAAACCATTTATAGCGGTTTTTTGCCACAAAATCGTAAATGCGGTTTCTTATGGTTGCAGGTATCCAGGAGAATATGGCGGATAATTTCCATAATCCGCCCAAATCCTGTGCAATTTCCAGGGCAGCGTCGGACTTGGTATAATAGGCTACTCCCGGCTCGATGAGGATAATGGAGTCCACGGCAATGGTGTCTATATGACGCTGTTTCAATAACTGCTGGCCCACATCACTCTGGAGTGCCGCATAGCGGAATACATCGTTTTTATCCCGTTTTATTACAAATTGGACAGAGTTGTTGCAGAGGTTACAGACCCCATCGAACAAAATTATTTTTTTACCGTTTTCCATGCTA
Organism: Flagellimonas marinaquae; assembly: GCF_023716465.1. NCBI lineage: Bacteria > Pseudomonadati > Bacteroidota > Flavobacteriia > Flavobacteriales > Flavobacteriaceae > Flagellimonas > Flagellimonas marinaquae. The sequence goes on along the minus strand of NZ_CP092415.1, from coordinate 3,539,584 downwards.
TTGATGTATAGCTAGCATTATTTTATTGTATAGACCGCCTTCTTGTGGTTTTTGAATACCCTGGAATAAGTGTGCAAACTCCAATTACCATATTTTTGCAAGACTCCTTATTTCGAAATAAGGATTGCTGTGCAAAGATAGGACGTATTGGTGTCAAAGTACGAGCTGGTAAAGCAATATCTTCTGTTTGTTCACTAAGGCTCATATTGCTTGTTAATAGTTTCAATAGTTGGAGTTCTAGCGCTTTCAGCAATTCTACATTGTTCAAAATACATTTCGGGATAAGCTTCATTTGCCCAATCACTTAACATTCTTAAAACGGGCAAAAGTCCAACTGCTTTTTCTGTTAATGAATATTCAACTCTTGGTGGAATTTCTGCAAAGGACTGTCTTAAAAGCAAACCATCGTTTTCTAATTCTTTAAGTTGATTGGTAAGCACCTTTTTTGAGATTGTAGGTATTAAAGTATTCAGCATCCCAAATCGCATAGAACCATTTGATAATAAATATAAAATAATCGGTTTCCATTTATTGCCAATTATGTTCATCGTATGCACAAGGGAACAAGCATTCGGGTTGTCTATATATTTTCTTGCCATTAGTTACTTTTTGGTTACCACTATTTGTTCAGATGAAAGCATAATAGTTTCTTTATTGAACTAATATTAGTTTCTTTGTGAAACAAATGTAATCAAAATTTTAAAATGAAAAATATTTTTATCATCAACGGTCATCAGAAATACCCATTTTCTGAAGGAAAATTAAACGCAAGTTTAACTGAAAAAGCAGAAAGCTACTTTAAAAGTAATGGTTACATCATTAAGAAAACTACTATGGACGATGATTATGATGTTACTGAGGAAATAGAAAAATTCAAGTGGGCAGATGTGGTCTTTTTTCAAACTCCTTTAAACTGGATGGGTGTAAGTTGGTCGTTTAAAAAATACATTGATGAAGTATTTTCGATGGGTATGATGGGCGAAATGTCTGATGGTGATGGTAGAAGCAAAGAAGCACCGAAGAAGAATTACGGATTAGGTGGAAAGTTAAATGGAAAGTATATGATGTCAGTAACCGCTAATGCACCAAAAGAAGCTTTTAATAATCCAGAGGAATCATTTTTTAATGGAATAAGCGAAGATGAACTTCTAAAACCAATGCATCTAAATTTTAAGTGGTTTGGTTTTGAACCATTACCAACATTTATGGCATATGATGTAATGAAAAATCCAGAAATAGATAAGGATTTTGAGAGATTTCAAAAACATTTAGAAAACAATTTTTAAAATATTAATTATGAATAGACCAACACCAAAGCATACAGCACCAGATTTACAATTTCCATTATTAGATGGAAGTCAATGGCATTTAGCGGACCAAAATCCAGACAATTTTACTTTAGTTGTTTTTTATCGAGGGTTACATTGTCCATTATGTAAAAAGTACTTACAACAATTACAAGAATTGCTACCCGAATTTGAGCAAAGAGGCGTTAATGTAGTAGCTGTAAGTATGGATACCGAAAAGAGAGCTAGACTTTCTCGTCAAAAGTGGGAATTGTCTAATCTTACTTTGGGCTATGGTTTATCTGAAAAATCAGCAAGAGATTGGGCTTTGTATTTAAGTGCAGGTGTAAAAGATGGTGAACCAAGTGAATTTAGTGAACCAGGATTATTTTTAGTTGACAATAGTAATCAAGTTTATTATTCAGCCATTAACAGTAACCCTTGGGGAAGACCATATTTGCCGTCTTTTGTAAAAGCGGTAGATTATATAGTTCAGTCAGGCTATCCTGCAAGAGGTGAAATGCTATAAATCTGTGATATGGATATTAAGACAAAAGAAAGATTGATAAAATTGGCAGAAGAAGAAATCCCAATTCATAAACATTTTGGATTAAAAGTTGAAATTGTAGAAAAGGATTTCATTAAAGTACGAGTGCCATTTAGAAAAGATTTAGTCGGTGATATTCGCACTAATCATTGGCACGGTGGAATTATTGCTACAATTTTAGATTCCGTTGGTGGCGCTATAGGAATTGCCAATTTCAATTCGTCAGAAGATAAACTGTCAACAATAGACTTGAGAGTAGATTATCTGAGGTTTGCTGATGGAAAAGATTTAATGTTTGAAGGAAAATTGGTCAGAATGGGAAATCGGATAATGGTCACCAAAATGAAGGCTTTCCAAGATGATGTTCTGGTTGCAGAAGGTAAAGGAGTATATAACTTTATAAGGGCATAAATTTTAAAAATACATGTTCCTTCTAAGCTGGGGCTCGTATAACACGTACCTACAGTCCGGACAGTTTATAAATTTCATCGGGAGTAAGTTCGCTGAGTTCAAGAACGTCTTTGCCTGAATTGGTCATCGCTTTTCTAATCAGGTAGTTTCCGGTTCTGTAACCAACGGCCTGTCTGCCATCGGGGTGTTGGAACATCCAATGTTGATAGTTCGCATTTAGGGGCAAAGACCTGATCTCTTCCGCCCACTGCTCCGCAATGGCTGCTTCTGGTGGGGTATCCGCTTCCATGGCTTTACCGGTATATTCCTCAGAGAAAACAACGGCCAAACCTTCGTTTATGGCAGCTGTGGAAATACCAGGCCCATATTTGTTGTCCTGAATGGCCCAACCTCGGTACAAATGGTGGAATTCATGGTAAATTGTGTGTTTTAGAGCTACATGCACGGCATTGGTAATGCCCCCTGGATATTTATCAGAGATTTGAATCATCACTAATGGTGGGGAATTGGATTCGGTACGTCCGGTAACACCTCCGACCACATCAAGGTCCCAATCCACAATTTCCAGGGATACGGTTATACTGTCCGGTAGGGTCGGTATTAGGGGTCGAATTTCTTGTTCCGATTCCAGTACTGTTTCTCGAATGAGTTCTTTTTCCGATGTGGTAAATTTACCACCATCTTCGGTAAAGGTGACCATAGAACTTGCTGCTTCTGTACTGTTCGGGCTCTTCTTGCAATAGCTGATAACTAATAACGCAAAAAGGAATAATAGGATTTTGATTGATTTCATTGATGTTCGTTTTACTTGTAGACTCCATAGCCCCAATAATGTTACATCCAAAGAAAAAGACATCAAAACCGGTCATAATGTGGCCAATCATCAGAACGTATGAGAAATTTAGATTTCTACATCGATACTTTCCATTTCATGTCGAAAAGACCTCGAGGGTGTTAGTGCCAGGGCAAAACACGATTACATAACGTTGACATAATTGGTGTAGGATAGGAGGTGACTATGGATTATAGCCAGTTTTGACAACCTCTTTAATTTCTGAGTCGGACCGTTTCTAATTTCCTCAAGATTTTGAAGTCTCTTTGGGCCATTTCCAAGCATACCAAACAATTAGGGCAGTGAGCACGCTTTCCAAAAAAGCTAAAAACACATAAAAAAGGTACCATTCATGGGTGGAATACAATCCTATAATCACCATCATTAGGGTAAACATGGTACCAAATAGGATGTTCAGAATTCGGTTTATTTTTGGTTTGACAAGCACCGATACCACAACCATAAGTGACGAAATAGCCAAAATTATTGATGCGGTCAGTAGTTTGATGGGACTGTCCAGATTATTTTCGCCGGAAATTAAGCTATTCACTTTATCCGGTGTGTATAGCTCAAAGTAGTCTCCATATAAATAGCACAAGGTAACAGAGGTCCACAATACCGCTAGTTTAATTTTAATATTGATTTTTGGGTTTTCAAGCATCCTTAATTGTTTTACACGTCTCTAATTATAAAGACGTGAATTTTGTTTAAAAGGTTGCCTGAATCTTATTCTGTATTACTAATTTTTTTTTCTTTTTCCACGAACAGTTTTGAAATTTGCTTATTGTAGGTGGTGATCACAATTCCAATAAGAATGTTTAGTCCTGACGTAATCCACCAATTATAGTCGATATATTGATGAAAAATAACACCCTCTATTTCATCAAGTCCATTTGCTGAAACTTGTTTTTTGAAAGCCCAATAACAAAAAATTATAAAAGGAGCCAAGTTCTCTACAATCATAAAAATACCAATGATTACCAAACCGAATTTGATTAGTCCGTCGGTATTCAAATTCCTTATTTCAATGGTAGGTGAGTCAAATCCTTTTTGTAGTCTAAATAGTTTAATCAATTTGTCGGTTTGAGATAGAAATAGAAAAGCCATAAACCCCATGACCAGCATATAGATGAGATTAAAAACAAAATTGAATGAATCAAAACCCCATGTTACGGAAAGGCTAGGCAGTAATTGAAATAGCGCATTTATCAAACAATAAAGCCCAAAGATTTTGATAACAACTCTGAAAAGATCGGTTTTGGTCATATTATGGGATTTTCAAATTATTTCGAAATCGCTGGAAATAGAGTTAATTTTATTAAAATAGCGAATTGGTTTTGGAAGGAGTTTGCAAAGGATTTTATTTAGGAGTGTTATGTTTCAGTATCACTTATTCTTCCTCATTATTTATTAAGTCATTAAAATTATTTAATTTTTCTAATTCAAAACCAAAATCATTTGCCTTTTCAACAATCCATAGCATCGCTTGTTCTATAATTCCTTCTGTTATTTTATTCATCCAAAATGAAGCACCAATTTTTTGGCTTTGGGGAACAAAAGAATCATGGTTGCCGATTGTTAAACTTATAGTTTTGTCTTCCTCCTTATTAACTTTTCTAGCTGCAAAGAACAATTTGCTGTCTAAATGTATAAATGAACTTCCAGCATCATAAATTTTTGCGACCCATTCATAACCCTCAATTTCTGAAATTGAATTCTTTAAAAAGTTATCTGTTAAACTTTTTAACTTTCCATTGTCTCCACTTACTGTAGATTTGAGATTATTAATTTTCTTTTCTTCAAATATTACTTTGCGTGCAAATTCGTTAAACTCTAAATTGGAAACCCTGGGAGCATATAATCTTAAATATGTATCAAGATTTATTCGAACTAATGGGGCAGCTGCGATGAAATTATTATTCTTGGAAAGTTCAATAAATGCTCGATTTAAATTGATAGTTCTGTTTAATGCGGCAATTAAAAAGAGGTCAAAATGATAAAAGTTAGGTGTAATTGCGTGAAGTTGTCATCCTAAATTTTTAGTTGCACTACTCAACCTTTGCAATTCATCAAGATATACTACCTGTTTTTTATTCATTTTTAGGTTGTACTAATTACACATAACATGTTTTGTCAGTACTAAGTTCACCGAAATTTCTTTCAAGAACAATGTATCAACCCTCTTATTTGTAAGAAGTTATTAACTAAGAACAGTTAGTTTTGAGGTATAGTAGTTGAAGGCTATTCTCCCACAATGGTTCTTACTATCCGCACGATTATTCGCAATCCTCGTTCAGTTTCTGATATTCGGATAAGGTCACCGTAGGTATTTCCTGTCCGCTTTTTATTTTGATACAGCTTAAGTTCGGATTTCTATCCACACGTAAATCTATCAGCGCTGGATTTTGACTTACGTCCAATTGCGTCATCATATTGGAAGAGGCATAAAAATACAGCAAGTTCGGGTTATCTGCCAGATGGATGCCCTCGAGGCTGTTGTCCGATATTACCAAGGTTTCTAAAGACGGATTGGAACTGAGGTCCACTGAGCCAAGTTGATTGGTGGTCAATAGAATACTTTTTAGATTGGGCACTCCGGAAGAACTAAAAGAGGTCAGCACATTATTGCTGATGAGCAAATGTTCCAGTGACTCGTTGGTAATGCTAAAACCCTCAAAGTAGTTGTAGGACAGGTTCAAAAATTTTAATCGCGTTGCTTGCTCCAATCCAGAAACGGCATTCAACTCATTTTGCAATACATTCACCAAGATCAAACGGGTATTTTTACTTAAATCGATGGTTTTCAGGTTGTTGTTTTGAAGATACAAGGTGTCCAATTTTGTGTTGGAACTTAAATCGATTTCCTGCAGGTTCTGACCGATCGCGGACAAAAAAGTAATGTTTACAAACCCTTCGACGCCCGTTAGGTCCTCTATATCCCCAAAGTGACTGTTCAGGTTTATATCCAGTCGCTCAATTTTTTCGGCATCTTCCTGTAACATTTGTCCGTTAAGTGTACCATCGGTATCGATTCCCTGATCAATAAGTAATTGCTCAAAATGGTTGTCCGGGATAAGAAGATACTGGTCATTTACCAAATTATCGTCGGCACTGTCGTTGGAGCACGAGCCCAAAAGCGCTAAGGAAAAAATACAGGTAAGGGCAAAGCATGTATTTGCCATTTTACGGATGGTCATTCTGATTGTTTTTTGATGATGAATCCATAGGACTCAAGATCATCAAAAATGTTACACTTTTTTAAATAGAATTTAAAATATCATTGAGGACGGTGAGCAAGAATTACCACTAAGTAGAGGATTACATCAATGCATTTATTCACTGTCGGTCGCTCAAGTGGTGTTCAACCATTTTATGCCGGCAGTTTTTATTTCTTTGGAATGCTCATGGCCGAATCCCCAATATTTTGTTGGTTTCAGAAATCAACTGGGTAATTTTTCCTTCATCATAGGCATCGGGATGGGCATTGCCAAAGGACCCTTTGTCGTTGTCAAAATATTGCCCGCTACTTTGGTTATAAACATCCGATAAGGCTAAATCACATAATATTTCTACACCCTTGCTTGCTGGCGACCAATGCTGCCCGAATGCTTCTTGTGCCATTTTGGTGTTTAAAAGCGAGCCTGGGTTCACAGCGATTACATTCAGGGATTTTTTTGTTTTTGCCAAATAAAAACTCCACATGGTCAGTGCCAATTTACTCTGTGCGTATGCCTTTTGCTCCGTTAGCAATTCTTTTCCCATCAAGGCATTGAACGATACCGGGGATTGCGCAGCGGAACTCAAATTAATGATCCGTGGGGCACTGCTTTTTTCCAGAAGTGGTATAAGTCCATAAGTTAAAAGGTATGGAGCAAAATAATTTACGGCAAACCGCATGTCCAATTGGTTTGAGTTAACTCTGTTGGGACTGACATAAATCCCTGCATTGTTGATCAAAACATCGATGGCTGAAACTTCTTTCGAAATTTCACCGACCATGTGTCGTATGCTTTCAAAATCTGATAAATCCGAGACGAAACCGATTATATTTTCATGGTTGGCTGCTTCCTTTAGTTCAGTGATCGTCTTTTCCAATTTCTTGGGGTTTCTCCCATGCAACAGAATCCGGTTTCCATTTTTGGCCAACGCAATGGCCGTCAATTTACCGATACCGTCCGTGCTCCCTGTAACCAAAATTGTTTTCATTGCTAATCAATATTAAGGGAACCATTGGTTCGTATGTACAGGATTGTTTCCTTATCGGAGGTGTTGGCAATGGAATGTAAAGCCCGATCGGACGAAGTAAAGTAACTACCGATATCCAATGCTTTAATTTCGTTTGTCTGCGGCAAGGTGTAATCCAAACCGCCCTGGACCACCACCGCATGAAAAATATTTCCAGTACTGTGGAGCTTACCGTTGAATCTTTTTGGAAGCTTAACGAATACGCCTTGGAGCGCATTATCTGTATGGCTTTTCCATAGAAAACTGATTTCCGCTTTGCTGTCCTTGGCAAGCCACTCGCTTTTTTCGTAGTTCAACCAAACCACATTGGAAGCATCTATATTGATGGGCCTTTCGCCATTGTCAAAAGCTTTATCCGTGGGCTTTACCAAATAAGGGCCATGATCAATTTCCACATAAGCAATGTTTTCGTCGCCTTTGGCCGATGTAATGTGTGCTTCTCCTTGCGGTTGTGTCCAAAAGCTGCCAGGGGTCATCCACATATGTTCCGCTTTGGGGTCATCATTGTGTATGGAGCCTTTTAATACCACTGCCCTGTAGGTTACATTGTGAATGTGGGGAGGAGAGGAAAATCCATCCGTAAATTTCGCTAGAAAGCCAGTGGCGACCTTTCCATTCCTATTGCCCCATATTGTGCCCGCCTGTGGACTTTGGTCCCCACGTGCGGGATTCAATTTTTGCCAAACAATATCAGAGCTCAACACTACCTTGTTTGTGGGTTCAATTGTCTTTTCGGTAGCCCCACTGTTTTTAGGTTTTACAGATTCTTTGTGTTGGTTACACCCAAGCGCAATGAATAAGGATGTTATCGCTATAAATGTGTTTGTTCTTGTGTGCATGGTACTCTATATCTCTGTGAAAATTTCCGTTTTCGGCAATCGGGACTTTGGTAAGCTGGCATTAAAATCGTTTGCTGATCTATAGCCCAAACCTACCATCACAAGTGAGGTATATCCTTTTTCGCGCAGTCCAAACTCTTCGTCCAGGGCCTTTACATCAATTCCTTCCATTGGGACAGCATCAATGCCAAGGGCCGCAACGCCAAGAAGGAAATTGCCAATGTTCAGATACACTTGTTTTTCCATCCAATGTTGGGCATCCTTCAGATCAAACCTGTGGATGTTGGTAAACAATTGTTTTGCCCCAAAATTCTGTGTTTTGAACTCTTCCTTTGCAAATCGGCCGTCTGCATCCTCGATATCCGTTACATGCTGGAGGTAATCATCATGTATATCCGTTTTGGAGCAGAACAGAACCACATGCGAGGCATCTAAAACCTTTGGTTTGTTGAAACTGAAAAAACCTTCGGTCCCCTTCGCCAGTCTTTGTTTGCCTTCATCCGTGCTGGCAATTATAAAATGCCATGGCTGTGAGTTGATGGACGAAGCACTCATTTGCAGCAATGCTTTAATGTTGTCTTCGTCTTCTTTTGCGATTTTTTTGGTTGGATCAAACTCTTTTGTGGTATACCTCCAATTCAGTACTTCTTTTAAATCAATTTGATTATTAACTTTTGCTTCCATTTCTATATACAAATATTAGTTGCTATACTATTTATAGTTGCAAACGTAAGTATAGTATTCTATCTTTGCAATAACGGTCATAAATGATAGTATAGCCTTATGGAAGAAAATGAACCAAAGATGCTCAATTATAAAGGGACCAAATATCCATGTTGCGCCAGTTTAACGATGGGGCTGATCGGCGGTAAATGGAAAACAGTGATTCTTTATCATTTAATGCATGATACTTTAAGGTACAGTGAGTTGCGAAAAACAATGCCCGCGGTAACCGAGAGGACCTTGAGCCTACAATTAAAAGCCTTGGAAGAGGATGGTTTGATCAAAAGAAAGGTGTACACTTCAAAACCGCCGTTAAAAGTGGAATATTCGTTGACCGATTTTGGCAAAACTTTAATACCCTTGATCCAATCTATTGCGGATTGGGGAGATTATGTTGTTGAAAATTATTCAGATGCGTAAAATTTGACCTTGGAAGAGCTGTGGCGTGGCTATTTCTTTTTAGCCTCGACCAAATCCAATTGGTCAACACTTACATTAGTGGTAAACATACCGTAATTTACAACGGCTTTGCCTTTTTCCAAAGTGTCAATGGTGCCCACTGCCTTGCCATCTAATAAACGGACACGATCGCCTACTTTGAACACGGGGCGGGGTTTGTTCTTTTCGGCCTGGATTTCCTTTTTCTTTTTTATTTTCTTTTCTACACGGACCTTCTTGATTTTTTGCTCCAGCTCTTGGGCCACTTGCTTCTTTTCTTCTTGTTGGGCCTTGGCCTTTTTGGCTGTGGTTTTTTTACGCTTGCTGTTCTCGGTTTCCACGATTCGGAGCATTTCCGATATCAATGGTCGTTTCTTTTTGTCAATAAAATATTTTTCGGCAGCTGTGTTTACTTTATTTCCCAATTGGATCATGCGCTGGTTGTGGTCGTACATTTCCTGGTAGCTCTCCAACTTGGATTTGATTTTGGAGTTTAATTGTTCCAAGCGCTCGGATTCCTCCCTGGCCTTAATTTCTTCTTCCTTTAATTTAGAGCCGGTTTCCACCATTTTGCTGCGTTCTTTTTGCAGCTTGGCAATAGTAGCATCAAAACGGACCTTGCCACGTTCAATTTTCTTTTTCGCCTTGTTGATCAGGGAGTAGGGGATGCCGTTCTTTTGCGCCACCTCGAAAGTGAAGGAGCTTCCTGCTTCTCCCAACACCAACTGAAAAGTAGGTTCCAAGGTTTTGGAGTTGAACAACATATTCGCATTGGTTGCATGGGGCAATTCGTTGGCCAAAGCCTTTAAATTGGCATAGTGAGTGGTGATAACGCCATAGGCTTCACGCTCGTAGAATACTTCCAAGAATGCTTCTGCCAAAGCCCCACCCAATTCAGGGTCGCTACCTGTACCGAACTCATCGATCAGGAACAAGGTTTTATCGTTGCATTTTCTTAGAAAATGATTCATGTTCTTAAGTCGATAACTGTAGGTACTCAAATGATTTTCAATGGATTGATTGTCTCCGATATCCGTTAATATCTTATCAAAAAAGCAAACTGAACTGCGCTCGTGTACAGGAATCAGCATACCGCTCTGGAGCATTACTTGAAGCAACCCGATTGTCTTAAGAGTGATACTTTTTCCACCTGCATTGGGGCCGGAAATTACGATAATTCGATTTTCCTGGTGCAGTTTTATGGTCTGCGGCCAGGTTTTTTCGTTTTTTCTTTTATTGGATAAAAAGAGTAGTGGATGGTAGGCATCACGAAGGAACAATTTCCTTTCTTCGTTGACCTCGGGCAAAATGCCGTTCATCTCGTTGGCATATTTTGCCTTGGCTGCGGTGATATCCGTATTGGACAAATAGGTTTGATAGTCCATTAGTACATCCCGATAGGGCCTGATGGTATCCGTAAGCTGGTTCAGTATGCGCTGTACCTCTTCTTTTTCCTCAAACTCCAAATTACCAAGTTCCCTGGTATAGGTTAGCGTAGCTTCTGGCACAATGTACACGATACTCCCGGTTTTGGACGTACCCATTACGGTACCTTTCACTTTTTTTCGGTGCATGGCTTTTACCGCCAAAACCCGGCGGTTTTCCACTACGGACTCACGGATTTCATCCAGAAAATCCAAGGACTGATATCGTCCGAGGGCAGCCCCAAAACTCTGATTGATCTTACCGCGGACTTCGTTGATCTGGGTCCGAATGTACCTCAGTTCAGTGGAGGCGGAATCTTTGATTTCTCCAAATTTGTCGATAACTTCATCGATGGCACCGGGAATGTCCGGCTGTAGCTCCAAAGCATCAATTTTTTCAAAAAGCAATGGGTAGTATTCCTTGAACTTTTTAAAGAATTTTTGATGGATCGCCACAGTTTTGCAGATGCCGCCAATTTTTCGGAACCCTGCAATCTCCAAGGTGCTGTTGTCTATCTTTAAAAGACCAAGTTCACTATTGATTTGGTCGAAGCCGTGGTTAGGAATACGGTTGTCGTTGGAAAAGGAAGCCAAATACTCCGAAGTTTCCCCCAGTACATGCATAAGTTCCTCTTTTTGTTTAAATGGAACCATGTTCAAGGCATCTGCTTTTCCCAGTTCCGTATTGCAGCGCAAGGCTATTTGGGTCAATACAGTTGGGAATTCTAAATCTTGAAGTGTTTTGGGGTGTATCTGTTGCATCTATTTCTTCTAGCATCGCAAAGATATGATTTTGATGTGTTTTTAAAGACACGCCCTTTGGCAAAAACAAGTTGGTTTGTGTACTTTTGATTGCAGCTTAATCCTTTACATAGATCTAAGTTAAAATGAGGGGCGACAATACCGTTATTTATATTATAGCTGGGGTGATATTGCTACATTTTGTGGTTGGAATCGGGTATTTGATCTATAAACTGACCAAAAAGAAGTAAAGTTATCACATGGACGTAAACATTGGGCCTAGTTGGAAAATTCAACTTCAAAAGGAGTTTGATAAACCTTATTTTAAGGAGTTGACCGGATTTGTAAAACAGGAATATCAGCAATACACTTGCTACCCAAAGGACCAAGAGATTTTTTCGGCTTTTAATCATTTTCCGTTTCACGAAACCAAGGTTGTTGTGATCGGTCAAGATCCTTATCATGGCCCCGATCAAGCCAATGGGCTGTGCTTTTCGGTCAAAGACGGGATTCCACATCCGCTATCTTTGATGAATATTTTTAAAGAGATCAATATGGATTTGGGCAAACCTTATCCAGAAAGTGGTAATCTGCAACGTTGGGCCGATCAAGGGGTTCTATTGTTGAACGCTACGCTTACGGTAAGGGCGCAACAGGCCGGAAGCCATCAAAAAAAAGGTTGGGAGCAATTTACCGATGCGGTGATACAAACAGTTTCAAATGAATTGGAGGGCGTTATTTTTTTGCTCTGGGGTGGATTTGCCAAGAAAAAATCATCATTGATCGATACAACGAAGCATCACATTTTGACCTCCGGTCATCCATCGCCATTGAGCGCCAACCGTGGACTGTGGTTCGGCAATCAGCATTTCAGCAAAACAAATACATTATTGGCCCAAATGGGCAAAACGCCCATTGATTGGTAGGACGGTACTTTTGCCCCAACTGGATCTTATTTCCAAAGAAAGGTTTTCGGCGATTTTACTTCGTCAATCAAGTTTAGATCAAATAGTCTGGATTGAACCTCATTTACGGTTTGTTCAGGCAATTGCTTTTGTCCCCAAGTGGTTTTGGAAAGCCATTCTTTTATGTCTTCCAGTTTTTGCCCGTATCTGTTGGACAATGTCCTGTCTATACTTGGAATTTGCTTAAATTCTGAAGTATAGGTGTTGATGATATCCAGAATATGAGCCAGGGCACCGGCGTTTTTGGAAATAAATGTGTCCGTGGCAGCAATCACAAAACAAGGCCAAGGGGTAGGGCAGTCGCCCAAACGCCTAAAGGTGCCATTGTCCACAAGTGGTTTTGTGGTAAAATGTTCCCACATAAAATAAGCGTTGGAACCATTTGATAGGTTTTCTACTGCTCCATCCAAATTATTGATGATTTCAAACTCCAGGTTTTCCGTATCCCAGCCACTGTCCTGTGCATGGATATAGGCCATTAAATGACTTCCACTTCCCATTCGGCTAATGGCAACTTTATCATCTTTAAGAGCTGCGACAGAATTTCGTTCACTGTTGGCATCCACATGAATGCCCCAAAGTAGGGGAGAGGATACATATTCTTGCACAATTTTTACGGGATTTCCCTGTGAAATACTTTTAATGACCCCTTCGGTGAGGATTACGCCAAGGTCCGCTTCGCCGTGTTGAAGCATTTGGGTCATTTTTCCGGTACCTTCAGGTATATCGGTCCACTCGAGTTGGATGCCCCTATCCTTAAAGGCATTGTCCTCGAGTGCCAGGTGCCATGGCAGGTTAAAATGTTCTGGAACCCCAATAATCTTTACTCTTTTCATTTGGCGATTTTTTTCATGGTTTGTTTCATAGGGTTCCGGTCGGTATATTTTAAAAAACTGAAGATATAAAATTATACCAGTTAACTTTTGACTATGCACTCCAAGGTATATTGTATCAACTCATCTATGGTCTTTTTTCCATCCTTGGAAAACTCGCTTGTTGCCCTATTGGCAATTATGGCATTTAATGAAATAGCTCTATGTCCATGTAATTTGGCAATACCGTACATGGCAGCGGTTTCCATTTCCAGATTGGTGATCTTTAGGTTTTTATAGGTAAAACCAGCAAGTTTTTCGTTAAAGTCAGGAATTGCCGGTTGTAGTCTTAATACTCTTCCTTGAGGCCCATAAAATCCTGAATTTGTTCCTGTTATACCCAATCGTATACGATTTGAACGCATTACTTCACCTAATTTTTCATCAAAATCGACCACATACGGGTGTATATGGTAATCGTCCCATGACAAGTAATTGGTAAGATGAGATTCCAGTTCGGTGTTCCGAATATCCGTACTATCATAAAAGTGCATCAGGTTGTCAAAACCTATTCCTGCAGCACTCATCAAAAAAGAGTCAACGGGAATATCGGCTTGTAGTGAGCCAGATGTACCGACCCGTATAAAATTAAGCTGTTTCTTTTCTGATTTAATTTGTCTAGAAGTAAAATCTATGTTTACGAGTGCGTCGAGTTCATTAAAAACAATGTCGATATTGTCGGTACCGATGCCTGTGGAGATTACTGTAATCCGTTTACCGGAACAATATCCGGTATGTGTAACAAATTCGCGTTTACTCTTTTTTACTTCAATGGAATCAAAGTATTTGGAAACTTCATGGACTCGATTTTGATCGCCCACGGTAATTATGGTATGGGCAATGTCACCTGGGTGCAGGTTCAGGTGATAGATACTTCCATCAGGATTCAGAATAAGCTCTGAGTTGCCCAAAGATGAATCCATTTTGGTTACAATTTAAGAATGCGGTTTGTATCGGTATTGTATAAGAAGTTATACTTTAAGGAGCCTCCCAAATACATTTGATTATCACGTATTTCTGAATAATAATTAGTGTCCTGCTTTAAAACATCCAGTCCCTTTTTTGTAAGTTTTACCGGGTCAAAAGAACTAAAAAGCGGTTTTAGGGATAAAATCATTCGTTCGTACTGTGTATCACCAAAACCATAAAATCCTTGATTTGTCAACAACTCGCGCATCAATTCCTTTTTGGATTTAGGTTTTTGGCTCTTTGCGGTTTCCAAAATATGGTTCTCAAGGTCGTTCAATCCATTTTTAATGGTAGGGAATCGTTTAAGATGGGTTTTGAGGGCATCGGAGAGGTATTCGAATTGGAAATCGTTGTTGGCAATTTGATTTTCTAATCGGATAGGGTTGTCGCTACAATATAATTGCCAAATGTAGTCCGCATATTCAATGTCATCCTGGGTCAGTACCTTTCGATTATCGTAAAGCTCCAATAATTTGTCATCGCTCAGTTCGTTAAGACCGTATAGTCTGCCGGAATTGTCTTCTTTGCCACTGCATACAAGAGATACTTCGGCATGTCTTCTATGAGTTTTTAGCCAGCTCAATACCGCCAGCATATTTATTTGACAAAAAAGATCGTATTCGAACCACAAAACAATTTGATCTTGTTGTTTATGGTTGCATAGAGATCTATATTCCTTTAAGGTTTTTTCAATAAACCAAGACTTGGAGACTTTGTAATTTTTATTGAGGAATTCGAACCTGGTTTTCCAGAACGATTCGCTCCCTACTGTGGAGAGTGTTTTGCCTTCGCAAAGCATTTCCCTCCATGTAATTACATCTCCTTTTAACTGTAAAGACTGTAGTTTGGATGTGAAACTGTCCCCGTTGGTTATGTGCAACAGTGATTTCATTTTCAGCTTTATTTTCGTTGGTTAGGAATAATAAAAGTAAGACTTAAAGCAACAACACAAAAATTTTTTAAAAAAACATTGGTGTCCCCGGGTTGCTTGACTATCAATAAATCCACTTTATTCTATTGCGGAATGGTTGAACATCATCCACCGACGCGTTTTACCGAAAACCCATTTTCCTTTAGGAAATCCATTATTTTATCCCTGTAATCCCCTTGTATGATTATGGTTTCGTTCTTAAAACTGCCGCCTACCCCTAAAAAAGTTTTTAGGTCTTTGGTCAATTTTTTGAAGTCACTGTTGGCTCCATTGTACCCTTCAATAATGGTTATGGGCTTGCCTTTGCGTTTTTCATATTTGCAGATAACAGGTTCATCCTGCAGCCAATATGGCGATTTTCCCTGTTCTTTATCGGGTTCTTCTTCTGGAACGTGGTCTGGAAATAGGTTTTTTAATTGGTCTCCCAGGTCCATATTTATTTCTTTATCAGTCCTAAATCGATTAATCTTTCGTGCAAAAACTCTCCCGCAGTAATGTCATCAAATGCTTTCGGGTGCTCTTCGTCGATGCAATTTTCCAAACAATTTAAAGGCATATCGCTCACTGGATGCATAAAAAATGGAATGGAATAGCGCGAAGTGCCCCAAAGTTCCCTTGGTGGGTTTACTACCTGGTGAATAGTGGATTTTAGCTTATTGTTGGACAATCTGGACAGCATATCACCGACATTGATCATCAACTGGTCGGGTTTGGCAATGGCATCCACCCAATTGCCTTGGTGATCTTTTACTTGAAGCCCCTTGCCATGGGCGCCCATCAACAAAGTAATAAGATTAATGTCCCCATGGGCCGCAGCTCTTACCGCATTCTTGGGTTCTTCGGTAATAGGAGGGTAGTGTATGGGTCTCAAAATGGAATTGCCATTTTTAATGTAATCATCAAAGTAGTTTTCCTCTAGCCCTAGGTGCAATGCCAGGGCACGCAACACATATTTTGCTGTTTTTTCCAGCATTTGGTATGTTTCTTTACCAACACTGTTAAAGTTGGGCAGTTCTTTGACCGTTACATTATCCGGATATTCAGCTTTTAGTTTTGGGTTGTCCTCAACGTATTGGCCAAAATGCCAAAACTCTTTAAGGTCGCCTTCCTTTTTCCCCTTGGCGTGTTCTTTTCCGAAGGAAGTGTAGCCTCTTTGCCCCCCAATGCCCTCTATCTCGTATGTGTCTTTAACTTCTTGTGGTAGCTCAAAGAATTTTTTAATCTCGGAATAAAGACTTTCGACCAGTTCATCGGATAAAAAATGTCCGCCCAAGGCAACAAAACCGATATCCTCGAAAGCGGTACCAATTTCTTTCACAAATTTATCCTTTCGTTCTGGATCGCCCGAAACAAAATCTTTCAGGTCCACGCTTGGTATAGCACTCATAATATCATCTTTGGAATAATATCAAAAATAGGAAATTCTGCTTTAGGATTTTCTTTTCTTAAGAGTTTGAACGGCTTTTTACTACATTTACCGAACAGAATTTTATTGTATGAGATATCATGTGGGCAACTTGGAAGAACATAAGTTGCTGGATTTGTACAAAGGTATGCTGAAGCCTAGAATGATAGAGGAAAAGATGCTGATTCTACTTAGGCAGGGCAAAATTTCAAAATGGTTTAGTGGTATGGGCCAAGAGGCCATTTCTGTAGGGGTTACACAAGCTCTTAAGGAAAACGAGTACATTCTGCCCATGCACCGAAATCTAGGGGTTTTTACCTCGCGCAACATCCCATTGAACCGACTTTTTTCCCAATGGCAAGGCAAGCAGAACGGATTTACACAAGGTAGGGACCGAAGTTTCCATTTTGGAACCCAAGAATATAAAATCGTGGGGATGATCTCCCATTTGGGCCCACAATTAGGTGTTGCCGATGGAATTGCATTGGCCGATATGCTAAGGAGAAAAAAGCGGGTAACGGCTGTTTTTACAGGAGAAGGGGCGACCAGCGAAGGGGATTTTCACGAAGCGTTGAACGTAGCCTCCGTTTGGAATTTACCTGTGTTGTTCTGTATCGAGAACAACGGTTATGGCCTGTCCACACCCACAAACGAACAATATAATTGCGAGCACCTGGCGGATAGGGCCAAAGGATATGGCATAGAGTCCAGGATCATCGACGGAAACAACATTTTGGAGGTCTTTACTAAAGTTGATGAGCTTTGCAGGGCAATTCGCAAAAGACCGAGACCTGTATTGTTGGAGTTTAAGACATTTAGGATGCGGGGGCACGAAGAGGCCAGTGGCACCAAATACGTTCCGGATAAATTAATGAAAGAATGGGGAGGGAAAGACCCTATTTCCAATTACGAAAGCTTTTTGTTGGAGGAAGGTGTACTGACCAACGAAATGATCGAGACATTAAAAACTGAGATTACCGAGGAAATCAACTCTAATCTTCAGTTGGCTTTTGATGAACCGGCCGTGACCTGTATTGAAAGTAAGGAGTTAAAAGAAGTATATCAAGAATTTGATTATCAAGATATTGTTCCTGAAAAAAATGCAACTGAAGAAATTCGGTTCGTAGATGCAATCTCCCAAGGCCTGGAACAATCCATGTACAGGCACAACGAATTGATTATAATGGGGCAGGACGTTGCCGATTATGGCGGAGTTTTTAAAATTACCGAGGGTTTTGTGTCCAAGTTTGGAAAACGAAGGGTTAGAAATACACCTATTTGCGAGTCTGCTATAGTATCTACTGCGATGGGCCTGTCCATAAACGGGATGAAAGCCGTAATGGAAATGCAGTTCGCCGATTTTGTTAGTTCGGGATTCAATCCCATTGTCAATTACTTGGCCAAGGTGCATTATCGTTGGAACGAAAATGCCGATGTAGTGGTAAGAATGCCATGTGGTGGTGGTGTCGGAGCAGGCCCGTTCCATTCGCAGACCAACGAGGCCTGGTTTACCAAAACACCGGGGTTAAAGGTGGTGTACCCGGCATTTCCGGTCGATGCCAAAGGCTTGCTCAATACCGCAATTAACGACCCCAACCCAGTTCTATTTTTTGAGCATAAGGGATTGTACCGTAGTGTAAAGGGCGAAGTCCCTACGGATTATTACACGCTCCCGTTTGGTAAAGCAAATATTTTGAAGAAAGGAAATGCAATTTCCATTGTTACTTATGGTGCCGGTGTGCACTGGGCTTTGGAAACGTTGAAAAACCACCCGGAGATCGATGCGGACCTGATAGATTTGAGAACCTTACAGCCGTTGGATACAGATACCATTTACGAGTCTGTGAGAAAAACGGGTAAATTGATAATTTTACAAGAAGATACCTTATTTGGAGGGGTGGCAAGTGACATTTCCGCCATGGTCATGGAAAATTGTTTTAAATACCTCGATGCCCCGGTAAAAAGGGTGGGAAGTTTGGAAACACCGGTACCTTTTGCCAAACCGCTCGAAGAGAATTATCTGCCAAAGAAAAGATTTGAAACAGAATTAATTGAGCTGTATCAATATTAATATGAGTGGTTTACCTATTTTTTTAATACTTTAACAACTGTAAATACGTCCCCAATCGTATATTTTTTGAACATTAACTTAATACTTATGATGAAACGATCACTATTATTAATTGCCGTGATGGGGCTTTTGCTCACATCATGTTCCGTTTCCAAGAGCGCGAGAACACAAAGAAATTTGTTCAGTGGAACTTGGAACTTGGACAACGTTTACTACGAAAACAATTCAGGTAACTTTAAATCCACCATCTTTAACGATGCAGAGGATATCTGCTTTGAGGATAGCGAGTGGTTTTTTAGGGATAACAACAGTACTGGCCGCTACACGATCAAGCAAAGTTCGCTTTGCCAAGGCGGTGACCGCTTTTTTAGATGGTCCGTTGTAGAGCCCCAACAAAATTACCAAAGCCAATTGCAATTTAAGTTTATCGACGAAAAACGAAAGGATATATCCGGAGGATACGGATACCGTTTGAACATCGTTGATCTAACGGAACAATCCATGACACTTAAATCCAATGTGTCCGTTGGTGGTCAGCCTGTGACCGTAGTTTATGAATTCTCAAAAAAATAATTACATGAAAAATATACTTTTAAAAAGTGCAACGGCTTTTTTGGCCCTGACACTAATCATTAGTTGTGATGCCGTTAAAAATGCCAACAATACCCAAAAAGGTGCTGCGATCGGTGCAGGAGGCGGGGCTGTGATCGGCGGAATTATAGGAAACAATGTAGGAAAAGGAAATACTGCCCTGGGCGCCATTATCGGAGCCGTTGTGGGTGGAGCGGCCGGTGGCTATATAGGTAATCGTATGGACCGCCAGGCAGAACAAATCGAAGAGGAAATCCCTGGTGCCGAGGTACAAAGGGTAGGAGAGGGCATCAATGTTACCTTTAGTGGGGAGAATGGTGTTTATTTCGACACTAACAAATCCGACATTAAAGGCGCTTCTGCAGCAACTTTGGATAAATTGGCGGGAATTTTTAAAGAATATCCTAAAACCAATATTCTAATTGAGGGGCACACCGATAGCGATGGCGCGGCCGAATACAATATGGGCCTATCTCAGCGCCGGGCACAATCCGTAACCAGCTATTTAGTTTCCAAAGGAATTTCCAGTGGTCGCTTTACCACGAAATGGTATGGCGAAGAACAGCCTATAGAATCCAACGAAACTGCCGCGGGAAAAGCGGCCAACAGACGAGTGGAGCTTGCTATTATAGCGAGCGATGAGCTAAAACAGGAAGCCTACGAGAAGACCGAAAACTAGGATTCATCTTTTATAACACATCAAGGTCCGGTACTATATCGGACCTTTTTTTGTTTACGGATGTTAAATAAACCATTAAATGTGGGTTAAACTAGCACAATTTGAAAGAAATTATGTAAATTATCTAGGTAAAAGGTTAAAAATGAAACCCTTGAGTTGCCATGGAAAGTAAAGCACCAAAAAGTATTCAAAATCAGCAAGAAATGTTGCTGTTGAGGGTTGAAAGAAACGATAGAATGGTTCAACGGCTTTCCCAAAAATTAAATTCTTATACCTATGAACCAAAATGTCCACAGCGGTTCGAAAAATTCCATGAACTAAAAGATGGCATCCATAATTTTAGAAAGCATCAAAAAAGCCTGATGCAAAAAGTGCAGCAAAAGAAGAACGATTTCTCCCATGGTCTGGAAAAGGAAATAAGGGTTCATTTAGATCGCTTCAAAAAATTGGAAAGCGATTTTGCATCCTATTTGTTCAGCCTTGACCGACCTTTATAATACCTAAGATCCTTTTTTACGTTTATTTTGTTTGGAAGTACTTCTTTACACCATAAACATGCGTAATATTGCAGGACGGTAAAACTGTCGTGGAATGGGAAAATCATCAAACTCTGCATTGGTCGTATTGGCTTTTTTTGCCATCTATGTAATATGGGGGTCGACCTATTTGCTGAACAAGATCGCAGTATTGGAACTAGCTCCGTTTATGTTGGCCAGTTGCAGGTTCACATTGGCGGGCCTATTTATTTTTCTTTTGGCCAAAATAATGGGTATCTCTCTTCGGATTACCAAAAAGCAAGCACTAAACACTATAATTGCCGGAATACTTTTTTTAAGTGTGGGCAACGGTCTTGTGGTTTGGGCGTTGCGTTATGTGGATACCGGTTTTGCGGCCTTGGAAATTTCTTCCCAACCTCTGATCATACTTTTAATGATGCGAGTTTTGCAGGGTAAAAAAATTCAACCCATGTCTGTAGTTGGGGTGGTCTTGGGGATAATTGGCATTTATTTGTTGGTAAGCCAAAAAGAGATCATTACTCAAGAAGAATCGATTTTGGGCATGATGATGATTTTCTTTTGTATGGTCTGCTGGGCCTATGCCAGTCTTTTTGTGGCCAAAGCGGATTTACCGAGCAATTACTTTGTAAATACCGGCTACCAGATGTTTTTTGCAGGCCTTATTCTTAGTTTAATGAGCATGGCCTTTGGTGAGGAGTGGTCCTCTCCATTGGTTTGGAGTACAGAAGTGCAGATTTCCATGGTATTGCTCATTATTTTTGGAAGTATTGTCGCATTTACCTCTTTCAATTATTTGTTAAAGACGGTTTCTCCCGAAAAAGTGGCTACCTCCACCTATGTTAACCCCATTGTTGCCTTACTATTGGGCTGGTATTTTTTGGATGAGAAGATTACACTGCAATCGGTAGCTGCGGCCGCCATTCTTTTAACAGGAGTATATTTCATCAACACCAAAAAAACCTTGGCCATATTTGAGCGGTTCAAACGTTAACGCACCGTTATTTCTTTCGGATTTGATGTCAATATTTTGTATTTTATCGGTAACAATGCTGAAATCGATGAAACCATTACAAAAATTCATACTTTATTCGCTGTTATTGTCTTTGGTGGCTTGTGCCTCTTCACAAAACAAAGCTACACCGGAACAAGTATCGGCACTGGAAGAAATGGTCGCAAACAAGCATTTTGAAATCAGGGCGCTCTGGGCGCAACCATTGGTCACGCAAAGCATGAACAGTATCGCAAATGCAGGCTTGTTGCCTCCGGGCAGCACTGCAAACCGCATTGAAATTACAGGTGCTGCAAATTATTTTAAAATGGTAGGGGACAGCGTTATGGCCGATCTGCCCTTTTTTGGAGAACGTAGAATGGGAGGTAGCTACAATCAAAATAAGGGAGGTATTGTTTTTGAAGGCATTCCTAGGGACTTGACCATAGTTCCAACAAAAAAAGATAATGGGAAAACCATCCGTTTTTCGATCAATGGTGATTCCGAAGGGTATCAGGTAATTGCCCAATTATACCCTAACGGTACCGCCAGGCTCAATATTTCCAGTACCCATCGGACCAATATGTGGTTTCAGGGGGATCTTGTCCCATTCAAAGAGGAATAAACGGTTTATCAAAAAAAGTAATGCGCAGTGACGCATGGTTTTCTTCATTTTGTTTTAGCTTTATCAATTCAAAACCACAACACTTAAAAAATCACTATGAAAATGTACGCGCTGACCTTTAGGTCATTATGTTTGCTCACATTTGCGATTATTACGCTTTCCTGCAATGGAAAAAAAGAAGACAAAGACAAAAAAACTTCCGAAGAGATCACCGAGAACACAGAAGAATCTAATGGCGATTTACCCTTGGAAAGGCTGAATCTTCCCGAGGGCTTTAATATCGAGTTATATGCAGAAAACCTCGAGGGAGCGCGCTCCATGGCCATGGGAGCCGATGGCACCTTGTTCGTGGGAACTCGTAACGAGGGAGTGGTGTATGCATTGAAGGACACCGATGGTGATTATAAAGCGGACAAGACCTACACCATTGCTTCCGATTTGGAGCAGCCCAATGGTGTGGCTTTCAAGGATGGTGATCTGTATGTGGCCGCAGTAAGCAGACTCTTCAAGTTTTCTGATATAGAAACACAATTGGAAAACCCTGCGGAACCAGAATTGATCTATGATGATTATCCAACGGAGTTCCATCACGGTTGGAAATATATTGCATTTGGACCAGACGATAAACTCTACGTGCCGGTTGGAGCGCCCTGTAATATTTGCGATAGTTCAACGGTAGATAAACGCTATGCTTCCATAACACGAATGAATCCCGATGGGAGCAACCGGGAGATAGTGGCACATGGTGTGCGAAATACGGTTGGCTTTACGTGGCACCCGGATACCAAAGAGTTATGGTTTACCGATAACGGAAGGGATATGATGGGAGACGATATTCCTCCCGGTGAGTTGAACAAGCTTACCGAAACCGGGCAACATTTTGGCTATCCGTTCTGCCATGGGGGAACCGTAAAAGATCCTGAGTTCGGCGATCAACGACCTTGTTCCGATTTTGTACCTCCTGTTCAACCTTTGGATGCGCATGTAGCCGCTTTGGGCGTAAAATTTGGGAAAGGACCCATGTTCCCGGAGTCGTATCAAGGACATGCTTTTCTGGCAGAGCACGGCTCATGGAACCGCTCGTCTAAAATTGGCTATCGGGTAACTTTGGTAAAATTGGAAAATGGCAAGGCAATAGGTTATGCTCCTTTTATCGATGGTTGGTTAAACGAAGAAACCCAAGAGGCATTTGGTAGACCGGTGGACCTGTTGTTTTTGGAAGATGGCTCGCTGTTAATTTCGGACGATTATGGAAACGCCATATATAGGGTTACCTATAAAGGTTAGGGCAATAATATCATAAATTTAAAAGGTACTTGGGAATGGTCAATTCGTTCATTTTCCAAGTACTTTTTTTTTGGTCTTTGCTCACCACTTCAACAAAATAGTAATTAATACCGCCCTCAATTTTGGAGACCAAATGTTCTATGGTAAAAGTGGAGCCTTCGTGGTGGAAAACATACTGTGTAATTCTTTTGTTTGGGTTTTTGGTGACCTGCCCGTTCCTAAGGATCAATTGGGGCCTGCCCAAAATGCTGCTCTTATTGTGCCAGCATAGGTAGCGGAATTCTCCGGTACGGAGCCTATCGATCCTTATAGTGAACTGCTCATCGCCAAAATAGGCCAGTATACGATCAAGTGATGGGTCGCTCCAAAAAATAGCTGCGTAGGTTTAAAATGATTTGGAATTAGTGGTAACGGCAAAACAGGGCATTATATTACACCCTGTGTCTGGATCCCCAATGGGCACCGGCCAACCAACCGATCATAAAAATAATAATTCCGGCCATGATCAAACAAAAGATCTGTAAGGCATTTATAGTTTCGAGTGTAGTCATATTCCCGTTTTTTTAGCAAGCTACACGTTGTGCAATTATTTTACGCAACCAATTGACGAATGTAGGTTTTCAATTGATGAATACTGCATTTGAATATACGGATAGCTGTTCTTTGCACTTAAAAATTCCGGAAAAGGAAAATTGTCCATTTACTGGCGAACTCTGTCCATTTTTTAAGCCTCTTCATTACCGGAACTTTGTCTCATCAAAATTTAAGTTTAATCAGTTAAAGAAAAATAGAATGAAAAATTTAATGCGAACACTTAGCGTGTTTATGATCACCATTTCGGGGCTACATGCCCAATTGCCAGAACCCGGTTTTGTAATCGATGGCTCTACCGCCATTGTGATCACCGATCCACAAAACGATTTCCTTAGCCCGGACGGAGTGGCTTGGGGGGCCGTAGGGCAAAGCGTACAGGAAAACAACACTATCGAGAACTTGGAGACCATGTTCAAATTGGGAGAAAAGTATAACATTCCTGTGTTTATTTCTCCCCATTACTACTACGAGCACGATCACCAATGGAAATTCGAAGGAACCCTGGAAAAGTTGATGCACAACATTACCATGTTCGATCGTGGAGATCAATTGAACGTAAAAGGATTTGAAGGCTCTGGCGCCGACTGGTTGCCACGGTACAAAAAATACATTAACAAGGATAGGGTAGTGGTTACCGGTCCCCATAAAGTGTTCGGTTCCGAATCCAACGATTTGGCCCTACAGCTAAGAAAACAAGGGGTGGACAAGGTGATCTTGGCCGGAATGTCCGGTAACCTTTGTGCAGAATCGCACATGAGGGAGTTGGTGGAAAACGGTTTCGAGGTAGCTGTTGTCGGCGATGCCACAGCTTCTGCCAAGCTACCTGGGTTGGATGGCGACCAAGCTGCTCAGACTAATTATAAAATGATCTCCAGTAAAGTGTTTACCACGGACGAATTAGTGAAAGAACTAAAAATGCACGGCATAAAGTAAGACTTAAGTGTTTGTGATGTTGCAGTAGGTTGACAAGGGGTTCGATGTAGATCGGGCTCCTTGTTTTTTTATGGTTCGATGGTAGTGGAATCAACAAAAATTGTCCAGACCATTGGAATACATCAATCTTAACCTGCTTATTGGCAAACAGGTTTAGCGCTATTGCACAACCTTTTTTGTGATTGGCTTTCAGGAGTTTATCATAATTGGGGGAAAATTGTCCAAGGACTGGCGAAATCTGTCCATTTTATACTAGCTATCATCAACGCACCTTTGTATCGTCAATAAAGACAAAGCATTTACGAATTTAAAAAACAGAAAATTATGACACGTTTACAAGCATTAGATCCAAAGGAAGCAACCGGAAGATCAAAAGAATTATTTGAAGGTATCCAATCCAAATTGGGAATGGTTCCCAATATGATGAAAACCATGGGGAACTCCTCTGTGGTGTTGGAAAGTTACCTAAACCTTAGCGACACATTGGGGAAAGGCTCTTTGGGCGGAAAATTGGGCGAATTATTGGCCTTGTCCGTAGCAGAGTCCAACGCCTGTAACTATTGCCTTTCCGCACATTCTTTTATAGGTGAAAAATTGGTAGGGATAGACACAGATACCTTACAGGCCGCAAGAGGTGGTGAAAACGGGGACGCAAAAATCGAGGCAGCGCTTCAATTTGCAAAAACCTTGATCGCCAAGAACGGACGGGTTTCTGCAGAAGATGTGGCAGCTGTTAAAGATGCCGGATATACCGATGGCGCCATCGGCGAGATCGTTGCCCATGTGGCCTTGAACATTTTTACCAATTATTTTAACAATACGGCCAATACCGATATCGATTTCCCAGTAGTGGAAGCTGCAACGGTATAACCGATCATTACAACTTAAAATCAAAAACAGATGAAAACATTTAGAAATCTATTTCTTGTGGCATTCACATTGTTTGCAGCCATAAGTGTACAGGCCCAGACCCCTCCGGTAGACGATAACGGTCTTGCCATTGGTGGGTACGATGTAGTCTCCTACTTTTCCGGAGAAGCCAAAAAAGGAAGCAAGAGTTATGCGGTAAAGCACCATGGGGCTACCTATTATTTTGCCAGCAAGGCAAATCAGAACGCCTTTAAAAAATCGCCCAAGAACTATTTGCCCCAATTCGATGGGTATTGTGCGTGGGGCGTAGGCGCCAAAGACGCCAAGTTTCCCATCAATCCGGAAACCTATACGGTGATCGATGGAAAATTGTACCTGTTCTTTAACGGACCCTTTAACGGAGAGCCCTTTAATACGTACCAAGATTGGGCACAACGCACCACCGAGCTTAAAAAAGCGGCGCATGCCAAATGGCCCAAAGTAAAAAATAGCAAGTAGGTTTTAATTACCTGAGAGGGGTGGGGTCGTAAAGGTCCTGCCCTTTTTTAATCTAAAAAACACGATTATGGAAACAGAAAAGAAATATCCGTTGCCTCCCTTTACCGAGGCAACCGCAAAGGAAAAAGTACAATTGGCCGAAGATGCCTGGAACAGCCAGAACCCGGAAAAAGTGAGCAAGGCCTACACTGTGGATACCGAATGGCGCAACCGTTCCCAATTTGTGAACGGACGAGAAGAGGTGGTTGCCTTTTTGACCGAAAAGTGGCAAAAAGAAAAAAACTACAAACTACGAAAGGAACTATGGGCCTTTACCGACAATAAGATTGCAGTTCGTTTTGAATACGAATACCAAAATGCCGAAGGAGCTTGGATACGCGCATACGGGAACGAGAATTGGGAGTTCAACGAGCACGGGCTTATGCAAAAGCGCTTTGCCAGCATCAACGATCTGCCGATAACCGAATCGGAGAGAAGACTTTAATTTCAGACGTCAGATATAAGATTTCAGATTTTTAATTACTGAAAACTGACCACTGATAACTGATCATTGATAATTGACAACTGATTATTGAACATTGATATGGACATCTACAACACCAACACACTTATTAACGAACAGACCGGGAACTTGGCCTTTAAACTCTCCGAATTTGATAATAGCTGTCAGTTTTGCGATACCCATCGGTTCAATTACTATTCCCTGATCTGGATAAAAAAGGGGAGGGGCACCGCCCAAGTGGATTTTACGGAATATCCCTTTACCCCGAACACGCTTTTTGCCGTAACGCCCTATCAACCCTTTACCTTTACCGAAGAAGAACCTTTGGAGGGCGTGGTTTTAAATTTTCACCCCGATTTTTTCTGCATTCACAAACACCACGAACAAGTGGCCTGCAACGGGATCCTTTTTAACAATATCTATAGCCCGCCCATGCTCTGTGTTACGGACGATATGAAAAACGAGCTGGAACGCATTATAGAGCAGATGTATGCCGAAGTACAAAAATCCGAATTGGCACAGTACGAACTTTTGGTATCCTATCTTAAAATATTTTTGATATCCGCCTCCCGCGCCAAGGCCAAGCAACAGCCCGAAGCCTTGGAGGGCAGCACCGACGAAAAAGAGCCCTTTATATTACAAAAGCTCAAAAACCTGATAGAGACCCATTACAAGACCATGCACTCCGCAGGCGAATATGCCGATCTGCTGAACATTAGCCCCAAGGCCCTGGCCAAAATGACCAAGAACCATTTTAACAAGACCATGACCAACCTGATCAGCGAACGGATCATTATAGAGGCCAAGCGGGAGCTGTACCTTACTAACAAAACGGTAAAGGAGATTGCCTACGACCTGGGGTACGACGATGAGCACTACTTTAGCCGATTTTTTAAGAACAATGCGGACATTTCGCCCAAAACCTATCGCGAAACCGTGGGCTTTGCCCGTGCCGCCTCCGCGTAAACCTTATTTATGAAAGCACATGTAATACGCCAAACCGTGCCCGTGCCCTTTGGGCAGGTGTACAAAACCTTGAAACAACGAATTACGGAGCAAGGTTTTTTGCTCCTGCACGAAATAGACACCCAGGCCATTGTGGCCAAACATGGGGTAAGCATAGCGCCCTTGCGGCAATTGCTCTTTTTTCACCCGAAATATATTGCGGAGATCATGGCGAACGATCCTTTGGCCATAAACGATATTCCCCTAAAACTGGTACTGCACCAACTGGATGAGACCACCACCCAACTGAGTTTTAAAAACCCAGTGCACAGCTTACAAGATTATGGGTTAAAGCCTGAAATGGCAGTCGAGTTGCTGAACCGGGTGCAGGCAATACTTTCTTTTTAAGGAGAGTTGGATTTTTTAGAATGTTGGAGAAAGCCCTTTAGGGCTTTTTTTATTTGATTATGGAAAACCCCCAGTTTTTTTAAGGTTTTCATCTATTTGGTTTATAAGTGATTTTAATATATTTAGTCTTTATAATTTCACCCCATACTTCCTATTAATGATTTTAAACCTATCAAAATCAACCATTCCTTTTTAAATAATGAGAAGTATTAAAGAAAGAACTCAGAATTTAATACATCACTTTAAGCTTTCAACTTCAGGTCAAATCCATGGTAAGGATTCATATCATTTGGATTATGAAGGAGGAGTATGTAGACAAGATGAATTATCTAAACTTATTCGAGACACAGTTATTTTTTTTGCATTATCATCAAAAGAATTAGAATCGCTTGATTCGGATTCATTGGCTAAACTTCAAAAAAGAGCTTGGGGAAGAATTTCTGACCGTAAATCTTCGATGAAAGGAGATTATGGGGAATTATTACTTTTCTTAATTCTGGAGGTTTATTATCCAGCAAAAAAGTTTGTAACTAAAGCTAGGCTTAGAAGTTCTAAAGGGGATGAAATTAAGGGATATGATTGCGCTCATTTTAGTATTGAGGATGATGGTGAAATATGTTTGTGGTTGGGAGAAGCAAAGTTCCATCAAAGTTTCAGTTCTGCAATTACAAAGGCTACAGAATCTATAAATAAACACCTCACAATAAAATCTATTAAAGATGAACTAAGTATTCTTGAAGGAAACATTGATATTCAAGGGGAAGAAGCGGAAAAATTGGAGGATTTTTTGAATAGTGGAAAATCAATAGATAAGATAAAATTTAAAATACCAATTCTATTAACCTATGATAGTTCTGTTGTTCAGTCTAATTCTTCAATATGTGAGAAGTTTTCCGATGAACTAACAGAGGAGCTAAATTCTCATTACTTAAATATAGAGGGTAAAAAATTTACAAATCCAGAAAACTTTGAACTTCATTTTATTCTACTTCCCTTGAAACAAGTAAAAGAAATAAAGGATTTTCTTGAGATAATTGAAAAAACCCACAAATGATATATTCTTCAAAAGACAACAATCTTAAGGTTTTTGAGATTCTTGAATACATAAAATCAGGAGAATCAATAGATTTCTCTAGTTTAAAAGAGCTTTTAGAAAGAACATATCATCTTCTTAAAAATGAATCAGAGCACTTTGAAAATTACAATTTAGGATTGTCAACCATATGTCATGTTGCTAATATGGGAATTTCAGACTCCTTTCTACTTAAGTTATTGAATGACTGTGTGGTTCAATCTCGAGTGTTTCTTTATAATTCTATGATCCAATCAAAGTTATCTCAAAATGAAGTGCCATCTTTTTCCTTAATAGATGAAATAGCAAAAGAATTTTACACCTTAGAGGAAACTGATACTATATTAACAAGAGATCAGAAGAGATTGTTTGATTTGTTTCACGATAAAAAAAGGGTAATCGTCAGTGCTCCTACTTCTTTCGGGAAATCTAGGATTGTACAAGAAATAATCATTCAAGGCAGTTATAAAAACATTCTTATTGTTCTGCCTACTATAGCATTGCTTAACGAAACATTTATTAGGTTTAAAACTAACCTAAAAATAGCAGACAGGTATCATATTTATAATACGCTTGGGGCAAGAGACCATGTGTTTAGTATGACAGGTAATATTTTTATTCTTACACCTGAGAAAACGGATTTATTATTAGATCAGAACCCCGAGATTTTGTTTGATTTTTTCACCATGGATGAAATTTACAAGATTCAAGATGGTGATGAAAGAAGTAAAGTTTTTACTAATTGCCTTTATAGATTATCTAAAATTAAGGAGATTCATTTTTACTTAATAGGCCCGTATTTTAGTGGTTTTAGCCAAAAATTTATTGAAAAGACA
Organism: Flagellimonas marinaquae; assembly: GCF_023716465.1. Classification (NCBI taxonomy): domain Bacteria; kingdom Pseudomonadati; phylum Bacteroidota; class Flavobacteriia; order Flavobacteriales; family Flavobacteriaceae; genus Flagellimonas; species Flagellimonas marinaquae. Next base: position 3,509,539 of record NZ_CP092415.1, on the reverse strand, counting down.
CATTCTGATTTTGTTCTTTTTGAATCAGAAATTGTCCAAAAGGACGAAATTGACTTGAGTAAACTAGAGAAAGGAGAAAATTATATTGTAAACGGCAAAACTTATAAATATCTAGTTGATAATAGACGAAATCTTAGAAATATATTTAATGCCGTTGAAGGCCAATCTCTTGTTTATAGGGGAGCACAAAGAGACTATGCTGAGTCTTTAGCAAAATTCCTAGTTGAGTTTAAAAAACGAGATTGTAATATAGAATTGATTGAATATATAAAAGAGAATATATCACCTGAATGGTCTTTAGTAAAATGTTTAGAATCGGGAATCGCATTTCATCATGGAGCATTGCCCAAGTATATTCAAACTGAAATTATAGATTCATTTAACAATAATGAACTTGATTTAATTGTCTGTACTTCTACAATTGTGGAAGGAGTTAATACCACAGCAAAAAATGTTATAATATTTGACGAATTCAAAGGAAGAAATGAATTAGATGGCTTTGATGTGAAAAATATTAAGGGTAGAGCAGGTAGATTCCTTGAACACTTTATTGGTAATATTTATTCATTGGTCTCATTAAAAGATGACCAAAATAAAGGTGAAATTGAATTTAGTTTTTATGATGACGAAGTTTTAGATGTTGAAGATACTATTCAAGTTGAAAAAAACGATTTAACTGGAAATAATATAAATATTAGGGAAAATGTTGAAGACTTGTTAAAAAAGGAAGGAATCCCTTTATCTGTTATTAAATCTAACAAGTTTATTAAAGTTCATAAACAAATTGAATTGATAAATGCTTTGCGAAATGACATTTTCATAATTGATACATTACATTTTACAAGTAATCTTCCAACAAAGGATCAGCTTGATTTGATATTACATATGTGTTATGAATATCTTTTTACGGACCAACATTATAATGACAGAAATTATACCATAGGACAATTAACAAGATTTACTAAATACTATGTTTATTTAAAGCCAACAATAAAAGAACTAATTTACGAGCAGACACATACAAAATATATAGATACCAAGGTGAGAAATACTTTCACCTTAATTTCAAAATATTTTGAGTTCGCATTGCCTAAATACCTTACAGCATTTGAAAATTTATACAATTTTGTTTATGAAGAAAAAAACAATACTGATAAAGGCATTAGTCTCTCATATTTAATTACAATACTTGAATTCGGTCATTCTGAGGAACATGAAATTGCATTAAAAGAAGCAGGGTTGCCAAATGAAATAATAAAGAAAGTTTCAAAACGTTTCGACGATTGTTCAAATTTAGAAGAGATAAGATTAAAATTTCGAATGAACCCTTATCTTATAAATTCTCTAAGTAATTTCGAAAAGAAAATATTTAACAGATATATTTGATTTAGTGAAAGTTAATCTATAAACAAAATTAAGGTTATGTATAAATGTGAAAAAGGATGTCGTCGTAATTCTGGTTCAGATGGAGAGGCAAGAATACGAGTGGGTGAAGATGGAGAAAAAATAGTTACTTATAATTGTAATATCTGTGGACATGTTACTGTTATCACGGAAAAATAAAGTTCAAATCCCCCCAATCGTCTTTAAACTCAACCCCGTTACTTTTTTAATCACATCGTCCGTTAACCCTTCACCCTTCATCTTTTTTGCAACTTTCAACAATTCCTCTTTCCGTGCCCGCTTTTTCTCGGTTTCAATCTTAAATTGTTCCAGTTCTTGCTTTTCGGGTCCCATAATTTCAAAAAGGCCACTTTTTTGCAGTTCGTCCATTACGCCTTGGTCGGTAAAACTGGTGTAGTTGGTTTCGGTGATCACCAAATGGTCGAGCACTTCCACTTTTATGAGTTTCCCCACTTTTAGCATGTGGTCGGTAAAGGTAATATCGGCATCGGTAACCTCGTGTGAGCCGCTGGGGTGGTTGTGCACCAAGATCAGTTTACTGGCCAGTTTGTAGATCGCCATCCGAAACACATCGGGCGGGTCGGCATTTACGCGGTTACTGGCCCCCAGACCTATGAGCTCCACAAACAATATTTTGTTGTTGTGGTTGAGCCCCACCACCCAAAAATGCTCTTGGTTGCGGCGTATCTTGTTTTCGCGCAGCAGAACCTGTTGCATGATCGCATATATGTCCGCAGAGTTGAGCACTTGTATCTTTTGTTCTTTGGTAAGCCGTACGTTCATGGTAGGTGTTTGTAAGTTTTGGGTTGGGGAAAGGTAGTCCATGCCCGTGAAAAAAACAAAAATGCGATTTGGGCATAAAAAACCGCTCCAAACTATGTTCTTGGGGCGGAGGAATTTATTTTTTATAGCTGAGGATCATCTCTTAAATTTAAAGGACCATTTTTCAGCTTACAAAAACTAAAATTGGGGAAGGAATAATAAATCCTCAAGGAATTTGTATTTTTTCGGAGCAGACCCTCCTCAAACTAAAAGTTATGAACCCTAAAGTCGATTTCTTTTTTGAAAAACCATCCCAATGGCAAAATGCATTCAGGGAATTACGAAGAATTGCACTCGAAACAGGTTTGACCGAAGAGCTTAAATGGGGCAAGCCCTGCTACACCTTAAATGGCGGCAATATATTTTTAATACATGGATTTAAAGAGTACTGTGCCTTGTTGTTCCATAAAGGAGCATTGCTAAAGGATACCAAAGGTATTTTGTTTCAGCAAACAAAGAATGTGCAATCCGCTCGGCAGCTGCGCTTTACCAATGTAGATGAGGTTAGGGAACAAGAAAAGGTGATAAAGACCTACATATACGAAGCCGTTGAGGTGGAAAGGGCAGGGCTACAAGTAAAAATGAAGAAGACTTCCGAGTTCGATTTGCCCGAGGAGCTTGAACATAAACTGGAAAAGGATAAAGATTTTAAAACTGCTTTTAAAGCATTGACCCCGGGACGGCAGCGTGGGTACATGCTGTACATTTCTGAAGCCAAACAATCCAAAACCCGCGAAAACCGCATCGAGAAATGTGTTCCTAAGATTTTGCAGGGCAAAGGATATAACGAAAGGTAGATGATCAGCGATGGCCCTTGTACAATAAACCAATAACCTTAAAACCAACCGAACTATGACCCAACGTAGAAAATTCCTGAAACAAGGTGCAGCGGCGATGATGTCCCTGCCCTTCCTGTCTTTCGACCATCAAAAAGAGTGGTCGCTGACCCCATTGCAAACCAATTCCCCAAAGGATGAAACCTATTGGGGCATGGTACGCAAACAGTTTCCTTTAAAGGAAGGTCAGACCTATTTTAACAACGGAACTATGGGGCCTACATCGGGCTATGCCCTGGACAAAATGTTCCACCACATGATGCACTGGAACGTGGAAGCCGCTACGGTGGACTATAAAAACGGCTCGGGCCCCGAACTGTTGACCGGCTATTTTCCATACGAGGAACTTCGTACCAAATTGGGCAACATTATCAATTGTGATTTTAAGGAGATCTCCTTGGTGCAGAATGCCACTTTTGGAATGAACTACGTGGGTATGGGCCTCGATTTAAAAAAAGGCGACGAATTGCTCAATACCAATCAAGAACATGGCGGTGGTTTTGGGGCTTGGCAATTGCTCGCCAAGCGAAAGGGCTGCGTGTATAAACAAGCCATTATGCCAGAACCTGCCAACGACCCACAGGAAATTGTGGATGCCATTTTTAAGGAAGTCACCCCAAAGACCAAGATAATCGCCATTCCACATATTATTTCCGGTTTTGGAACGGTAATGCCGGTAAAGGCCATTTGTACCGAAGCCAAAAAACGTGGCATTTTTACCATTTTGGACGGAGCGCAATGTGTGGGCCATGTTTCGGTGGACGTTAAGGATATCGGTTGCGATGCCTATTACTCCAGTCTGCATAAATGGCTGTTGGCCCCTGCAGGCAGTGGGTTGTTGTATATTAATAAAGAGGTGGTGGGCGATATTTGGAGCACCATTGCCAGTTATAATTGGGACAATAAGGATGACCATGGTTTTCGTTTGATGCAAAACGGAACGGGCAATGCCGGACTTATGGCCGGTTACGATGCCGCCGTGGACTTTTTCAACACTATTGGCCAAGATGTGTGGTTGGCCCGAGTGAAAGAATTGGGTAAATACCTGCGCGATGGCCTTAAAGAAATAAAGCATGTCACTTTTTATTCATCCACTAACGAAGAACTGGCAGCGGGCATCACCACCTATGGTGTTAGTGGCATGAGCGGCCCTGAGCTTCAGAAATATATGTGGGAAAAGGAACGTTTGCAGCCACGCTCGGTGGGCAACGAAATGTTGCGCCATTCCGTCCATATTTACAATTCCAAGGCAGAGATCGATACCGCTCTGAGATTGATAGAGGGGTTGGGCTGATTTTTAAGGCCGTCGTATCAATTTCAAATATTTTGAAAACTCTTGCTTCACTTTAGGGAACAGGATGAGTAACCCTATCATGTTGGGGAAAACCATGGCCAGGATCATGGCATCCGAAAATTTGATCACAGCATCCAAGGTAATGGCCGCGCCGAGCACTGTAAACAACAGAAATATGATCTTATAGGCAAGATCTATCCATTTTCCGCGGCCAAAAAGGTATTTCCATGCCTGTAAACCATAGTAGGACCACGACAAGATCGTGGAGAAGGCAAAGAGACAAACGGCGGCCATAAGTACATAAGAGGAGCCGCTTATCGAATTTTCAAAAGCCATGGAGGTAATGTTCACGCCGCCCAAGCGGTTGCCATCGTACATTAAAGCCTGACCATTTACCACATCGCCATACACGAACATGCCATCCATATTAAAAAGGATGATCACAATGGCCGTCATGGTACAGATCAGTACGGTATCGATAAAAGGTTCCAGCAGTCCCACCAGACCTTCGGAAGCAGGGTGCGCCGTATTTACCGCAGAGTGTGCAATAGCGGCCGAACCGGCTCCGGCTTCGTTGGAGAAGGCGGCCCTTCTGAATCCTTGGATCAGCACGCCTACAAATCCGCCCGTAATGGTGGCCTTGGGGGTAAATGCTTCGGAAACGATCAGTCCAAAGGCATCGTCGACCCATTCGATGTGGGAAAAAATGATAAAAAGCGAAGCGCCCACATATAGAATGGCCATAAAGGGCACCACTTTTTCGGTCACTTTGGCAATCCGTTTAATGCCGCCAATGATCACAATTCCTGCCAAAAGGGCAAAAACAAGCCCGATAATACTACCGGAAGAAGCTCCGCTGAGCCCAAAACGCTCAATGATCTGTGCCGCAGCCTGATTGCTCTGGAACGCATTTCCGCCACCAAAGGAAGCACCCACGCAGAGTACTGCAAAAACAACGGAAAGGAACTTGCCCAACTGCGTTAATCCCATTTCTTTTAATCCTTTGGACAAATAGTACATGGGGCCACCGAACACATTTCCCTTACTATCGATATCCCTATACTTTACGCCCAAGGTACATTCCACAAATTTGGAGGACATGCCGAGCAGTCCCGCCAAGATCATCCAAAAAGTGGCACCGGGACCACCAATGGAAATGGCTACCGCCACCATGGCAATATTGCCCAGGCCCACTGTGCCAGAAACTGCTGTTGCCAGTGCCTGAAAATGGTTGACCTCGCCAAAGTGGCCTTCATCTTTAATGGTATCCTTTAAGTCTCCTTCGACCTCAAAAACGTGTGGTTGTAATAGGGGTTGATTTTTTTCTAGGTCATCGTACTTGCCACGTACCACTTGAATGGCGGTTGGAAAATGCCGGATGTTCACAAAACCAAAATAAAGGGTAAAAAAAAGTGCACCCACTATCAAAATAATGAGAACTACCGGAATGCTATGACCAAAAATGGGGATTTCTGCCAACACTAGGCTTTCCCACCAAACGGCAAATGGCATAAAACCATCATTGATTTTTTCATCCAACCCTTTGGTTGAGGTTGATGCTAACAATGTAGTACTGGATAGTGATAATAAACTGAATAACAGCGTTCTGCCCATGACTTGAAATTTCCCTGAATTTCTATCCCTGATTTGGATTTTTGGGCAATTGTCGGAAAGAATCCTAAAATGTCAGTAATGCCAAAACTGACAAATCATGCCTAAGTCACTCATTTTCAAAATAAATATTTTCTTTGGGCAATTGAAGACGAATTTTTCGTTCTCGGTTTTCCGACATTTCGAACAAGGTGTTTTTTAGGGGGATATAGTGTTTGTCCTTGGTCCAATTTTGTTTGCCAAAGAGTCCGTTGAGCAAAGCTTGTAGCAAACGCTTCAGCTCATTGTGGTCGTTTATATCGTAATTTTTGGAGCCATCAAAATTTTTAGGTTTGATCTCGAGCCAATCTTCAGTGGGGGCCAATCTACGTTCCGCAAAAGTTTTGAGCAATTTGTACAATGCAGGTGTCAGGGATATATTTCTATCTGTTTGGCCGGGAAATCCTTTTAGGATGACTTCGCAGGTATTGCGATCCCCTTTTTTAAAATTCAGCCGTAATTGATATGCGGTTGGGATAACGGTTTCGGTGAGCTCTTTTACCCAACTTAGGGCCAGGGCGAAAAAGAGCATGATCAACGATGTTTTAAAAATGGCCGAGAACAATAACAAATTAATGGTATTGTCCATAAGCTTATATACTTGTGCTACCAAGGTAATCAATACCGTGAACAAAGAGAGTATCCCAAGTAATGGTAGCCTACGTTTTGTAAAGGATTCCCAGAGTACAAAACCCAAAAAAACAAGGGTCATAAGGGCATAATATACATCCAGTTCGTTTATGGCCGATGCGGACCGGCCCAATATCATTTTATGAAGGGTAGGGAGCAGGGCAAAAACAAAGGGTATTCCAATAACAAAGGGCCAGAACTTGTTTTTTATTAAACCAGAGAACGGTTTGGGCAAATATTTGAACCAAGGGAGGGCCATAAGGATAAATAGGCTGTTCAATAGGGAAAAAACACTCCGAAATCCTTCCTTGGCCGTGGAGCCCCAACCATTTTCGTTGGGCAACAATACCTCCGATAGGCCGGAAAATGCCCAACAGAGTATGGAAAGTGCTAGCCAAACGGGCCCAAAATCCCTTTGCCTTCGACCAATGTGGTACCAAATGGACATAAGGGCCATAAAGGCAAAAAGGCAGACAGCAAATTGCCACCAGCCATAAAATTTGGATATCTCCAAGGCGGAGGCTGCGATGGACCATGCTTTTTGGTATGCTGGACTAAGTAGAAACAATTGGGTCGGTTATTGTTTGTGCAACAATATATGAAAATAGTAGAGGATAGGGATTTTTAGTTCTTTCATTATTAGTATATTGGCCGTTAACCATTAACGAATCCTTTTTTTTGAAAAGCAAACTCAACATTTGGCTGTTGGTCAGTTTTCTTATAGCAGGCATATTAACGCTGTGGCTCTATTTTAAATTGACCGGATATATTTGGGACATTTCGTATGATGAAGCAGTAGATTCAGAGGAATTCAGTCCCTGCGGAGAATATAGTATTTACCCCTATTATCATGTCGGTACGTATCATCGAGGAGGTAAAAAGCATATCAAAAAGAAGCTGTTATCAAAAATAAATACAGAAGGATTACCGTCAAACGGTTTGTTAACGGTTCGTTTTGTAGTGAATTGCAAGGGTGAAACGGGCTACTTTAGAACCAAGATGACCGATGCGGAGTTAAAAGAAATCAATGTACCAACCAGTACATTGGAACATTTTTACAATTTAATTTTGGAATTGGAAGAATGGATGCCGGGAAAAATTAAGGGCACGGCAGTGGACAGTTATGCACAGATCGTTTTTAAGGTGGAACAAGGTAAGATTACGGATATTTTTTAGATGAGGATAGTTTTAAAAATCATAAAAATAGTTCTGGCTACGGTATTTACGCTTTACGTTGGCTTAATTGCTTATCAACTGGTGTTCCAATCCAAAGAAGCACGATTTAAACTTGCCGCAGGTGCGCAGGGAAATAATCTTTCGCAGGCCATATTCGGGATACTTAACTGGCAGCACCCGGAGTATGATGCAGCATATTTTGAGCGATCGGTACCTTTCAATAAAAATGGCGACTACGAAACCGGTTTTTCCTATTTGAACAGGGCTGTGGAATTGAACCCCTTGAACCATCTTGGGTATCGCGGGTACATGAAGTTACGTTTCTTAAGGGACTACAATTCGGCCTTGGCCGATTTTGACCGATTGGATGCCTTGACACCCGAGGTTGTGGATGCTCCCTGGGGAGAGGATATCGATTTTTTGCGTGGAGAATGTTATTACGGCCTTGGTGATTACCCAAAAGCACTAAAACATTTTAAGCAAAGTATCACCAACCAAGGAGCAGAATGGGTAGATGTTCAGGCCTTTGTTTATGTTGGCCTTTGCCATTACAATATGCAAAATTATAATGAGGCCATTGGTGCTTTTAAAACAGGAATAGAGCAATATAGGAACACTTGCGAAGCCTATTATGGTCTGGCCAAGACTTACTTGACAATGGGGGACTCCATAAATGCCCAAATTAATTTACAGAAGGCACAGGATAATATTCAATATAAATATTCCGATGGCTATAAAGAATACCTCAATGAAATCTACCAAGAGGATTTGGATGAACTGAAAACCAAATTTTAACTCCAACACGGTTTTTATGTCCTAAAACCAACTTTTACAAAAGCTATGGTCAACTTCTTCGTTGAACCATTTTATACCCTGTATATTTGCAACGTTTTGATTTTTAAAACTGTAAAACAAAATTATGAGTAAAGTAAAAGAAAACGATACCGTAAAAGTACATTACACGGGCAAACTTGTTGATGGGCAGATATTTGACAGCTCATTGCAAAGAGAGCCCTTGGAAATAAAATTGGGTGAGGGCCAGCTGATACCCGGATTTGAAAAAGGACTTATTGATATGGCCGTTAACGAAAAGAAGACGATTACCATAGATAAGAAAGATGCCTACGGAGAGGTGAACGAAGCACTTTTTCAAAAGATTTCCAAGTCACAATTGCCAGAAGACCTTGAACCAGAAGTAGGTATGGGGCTAGTGGGGGCCAATGCCGCCGGACAGGAACAACAGTTCAGGGTCGCCAAAGTAGAGGAGGAGGACATTATTATCGATGCCAACCACCCGTTGGCAGGACAAGATTTGGTGTTCGATTTGGAATTGGTGGAGATACTATAGTTTACGTAGCCAACATTGTTGGGAACCAAATATTGAAAAGGAGAAAGCCCGGTTTGCGGTTTTCTCCTTTTTTGCTGGATACACCTTCTTTTTAAAAAGCCGAACACAACCTGTGCTTAGTTAATTGGGAGGCGATTTGGTGGGATTAAAAGTGTACAGAATTGGTTTGAGGCTCAGGTTCCACGAATTCTACCTGCAAAACAACTGCTTGCAAGTGTTTTTTATGTAATCTGTAATTTTTGCAACAATTCCTCCTTGTATTTACTGCCAATCGGCAATTGAATCTCTGTTCCAATTTGGATCGTGTTTCCATAAACTGCCGTAATAATTTCGTGCGGAACAATATAGGACCTATGGATTCTGGTAAATTGCTTTTCGGGTAAAAGGGTTTGTAATAATTTTAAGTGCATACTGACCAAAAGTGTTCCGTCTGTTTTAAAAACCGAACTGTATTCTTGCTCCGCTTTGATATATAGGATATCGGAAAAATTAAGCTTTAAGAGCTTTCCATCGTGTTTTACAAAAAGATAGGTTATTTCTTTTTTACTTGGTTTGGATGCATCATTTAACAATTCCAATGTTTTGTTCACTTTCTCCACAGTTTGATAAAAGCGAGCAAAAGAAATAGGCTTCAACAGGTAATCCACCGCATTTAATTCAAACCCCTTAAGGGCATACTCGGAATAGGCCGTGGTAAAAACTACCAAAGGCGGGTTTTGTAACGATTCTATAAATTCAATTCCGGTTATTACCGGCATTTGAATATCCAAGAACAACACATCTATTTTGTTCTTTACCAGTGTTTCAAAAGCTTCTTTGGCATCTATGCAGGTATCAACAACCGTCCAATTTGGGATTTTACTTATATGCGTTTGAATTATTTCTCGCGCCAGCGGTTCATCATCAACAATTAAAACATTAATATTCTTCATGCTAAGACTAATTTCAACGATACCTTGTACACGGAATTATCAATGTCCATATCGTACGTATAATTTTCTGAATAATGTAAATCCAAGCGTTTTTTTAAATTGGTCAATCCCAAACCTCCGTTATCATTTTTAGTTTTGGCCTCTGCAAAGCCATTTTCTACTTTCAATTGTAGCGTATTTGAATTTACCGATAAATTTATACGGATGTCCGTATCTTTTTTATCCACATTATACTTAAAGGCATTCTCGACTATAGGTATAAACAGTAAAGGCGGAATGTTGGCATTGGTATTGTCAACCTGGGTTGTAAAAGAGACTTTTGTATGGTTTAACCGTAAACTCTCCAACTCGATATAATTACGAGTCAATTCAATTTCATCTGACAATGGGATACTTTTCTTATTCGCATTATCCAAGGAATATCGCAAATAATCCGACAAACGTGTCACGGTTTCCGCAGAAGCATCTCTGCGATCATGTAAAATTAATCCATATAGATTGTTCAATGTATTGAACAGGAAATGCGGATTTACCTGAGCCTTTAGAAAGTTCAATTCCAACTGTACTTTCTCTTTCTCCAATTCAAGGTTTCTAGTGTGGATTTGATAATACCCCAGACTGCTTTTTATGGCTATGGGTAGCAATAAACCGGAAAACAGGTTAAAATATATCCCAATATTTGATGATTTAAACAAAAAATTATCGAGAACCGGTTTTTGAAGAATACTTAAATAATCAGGATCTCTTTCCTGAGCCATCGCCGCACAGGTATCACAATAATGAAAGGTGATTTTTTCACCTACTGCTTCAATAAAAATAATAAAAAATAGGAGTAAGAGGAGATATAAAATAAAAGGAACCCAGCGTTTTCTTTCGAAGAAATACGGAATCAATACGTACATCAACGGATAAAAAAACAGTATTAATTCCAGTGTCCGTCTTAGGGGGAACAAATAGCCCAAAGGAGTCGCAGAATAAGGGTCATAGGATGATTTTGACAAGAAATATGAACTGAAAAACAGAACTATCCAAAATAGGATATGAGAGCCAATTCTAATTGCTTTCGAAGAATTTCTTTGTTTTATGAATGTATCTAATATCATAAGTGGCAACAATATACTTTTTTATAAACAATAGATCTTGGCCATAGAATTATACCAACTTAGTTTTTCAGGAGGTTTTTAAAAACCTCTTTGGACAATACCAAAGTAACGCTGTCACTCAAAACCGGATGCATTTTTTTAAAGGCAACGTCGGTTAAATTTGCTACAGAAGTATTCGTCATCTTTAAAGCTATCGAATCTGCTAAATTGTGCTCTACAAATTGAAGATGACTCTTATTTTCCATAGCAATCGATAAGGTTTGTACGGTACAGTTCTGCAATTCTACATGCGAGTATCCCTTTAAATTTAATGTGAAATGTTCGGTCTCAAATCCAGAAACCCTTTGGTGCGTGTTCGTGGCAATTATTCCGGCGAGATTGTTTTTATAAATTATAATTCCAGATGGAGTAGTGCTCAAAAAGCTTTTTTGCATTGAAATATTAGCTCCCGTAAATTCAATAAAGAGTGTATCGTTCTTCACCACACTTTTAAAATGTTCCAATCTCGAACGCAGTACTTTTATGGCATTGGTATCCTTTTGTACAATTTCTATGGGATATCCATTACTTCCGGAAATCGATAGGACTGTATAGTCTTCCGAACTTACCGAAACATAGTTTTTGAAAACATCGTCCAGATCAATTTTATCATACTCTTTTTTTAGGCTTAGATTGGTTGCAAATAGCATTCCGGATATGGAAATACTTAAAATGATGATAAATACATTACTTGTCTTCATATCTTAAATTTCTTTTTCTTTCAATTTCAACCAAACCAAGATCCATAGTGCAATGGGGAAAATTATACGTACAAAAAGAGCACTGTATAAGTTGACGTTATCGGGTAAAAACACTTTTACATTTTCTCCGTGGTGCGAAAACAAAAAACTATCGAAGGCAATGGTGGAAACTATGGTGGCTTCGGGGATCAGAAAGCTCAATAACCATCCGTTTAGATAGTTTAAAAGAAAGAAAAGCACAGCAATGGTCAACAGCATTTTTATAAAACTGTTTTTTTTGAAGATGACACTTCCCAATAGCATTAATGCGTTAAATGTTAGGTAGATAAAAAAGAATTGATAAAAATCGTTCTTAAACGGATTCAGCATGGCCTTAAAAGTTAATGTGCCAGCAAAAAGCAAATAGAAAAAATCCGCGATGTAAAATATGATCACATAAGCAGTTAAAAAGAAAACAGTGGAAATCACTATGCTCGACACCACTTTTTCCGAAGCTTTTGCCGGAATGCCCAAAAGCCACATGCCACTCTGCGGAGTGGAAAACTCACTGAACATAGCATTGGAAAACACACTGCCGGCAATAAATAGACCGATTACAAATACCCCATTCTGTACAGCCCCCGAAAAGCTGTCTTTCCATTGATGTACGACCAGGAACATAAAAACCAGTAAAATGAGCAAGACCAAAAGACCAATTACATAGGTTTTATAATGCTCTTTATATTGTCTTTTGATCAATAAGCACAGCGTTGAATAATTCATGGTGTTTTATAATTTTAGTTTTTGGGCCAACACTGCATTAAAGAGCAGTTCAATGTCTACATATCCCAGTATGTCGGAGGTGTTCTTTTGAATGGAAGCGAATCCGTTGCTAACTTTTTCTTGGTACAGTACTGCGTCATCATCTTTTTTGTTGTCAGACAATTCAAACTGTAATTTTTTTGCGATATCATCCTTATCAAGGTTCAGTAAAATCTGTCCATCGTGCATAATGATCACGGTATCGATCAATTCGTCCAGATCCCTCACTTGGTGAGAGGTGATGATGACAATCCTATCCTCTTTAAACGCATCCTTGATCATATTTCTAAAGGTGATTTTGGAAGGAATGTCCAAGCCATTGGTGGGTTCGTCCATGATCAACACTTTGGTATTGGCGGACAGGGCAAAGCCAATTAAAATTTTCTTTTTCTGACCCAAGGAGAGCTCGGTTGTTCTTTTGTCTTTAGATATGTTGAATTCATTGATGTAGGCATCAAATTGATCGACATCAAATTTTGGATAAAAATCTTTATAAACGGAAATAAGCTCTTTAATGGTCAGGTTGGGTAAATGATATTCTTCTGGAACAAAAAACAAGTATTGTAGAAACTTGACCTCTCGTTTACCAGGTGTCAGACCAAAAACTTCACAACTGCCTTTGGTCGGAAAAAGCATGCCGGTAATATTTTTGATCAAGGTAGATTTCCCTACACCGTTTTTGCCCAATAAACCATAAATTTTCCCAGAAGAAAACTCAAGGTTCATGTCTTTAAATATGTTGATTTTCTTGGAATAGTTATATTCCATACTTTGAATTTTTATCATACCCTTTTTGTGCGCTATGTGTTGTTGTGCAACACTATAAAGGATTTTCCGATGCATAAAATAAAATCAACGAATGCAATCTATCGCTCAATAAAGGATATGTTTTAACTAATGGAGAAAATCAACAATTTTGCAAATAGATTGATCGTGGGTACAAAAACGTGGTAAAACAAAAGTTTGCAGCAAATTGCTTTGACCTAAAATCGTTGTCTTACTAAAGGTTTTTCATAGAGCCAGCCGCACAAGTCTCACCACCAATCTAAAAAGTCTACTAGACTTTCCAGATTGTCGCGTGTACTATAATGTTCTCGCGTTATGTAACTTGAGCTTTGGTACGGCATAAAAAGGGAAGGTCTTGAAGACCTTTTCTTTTTTGAGCGAGCTTTAGTGTTGGCAAAGTTTGTACTACACTTCCAGAAAAATTTCTTCTATAAATTTCCTTTTAAAAAATGTAATGGAATACTGTTTTGCCGAATCAGCGGAGTGGGGGAGGTAAAAGTGTATGGAATGGGTGAAAACCCCAGAATTTTTAAGGTTTTTCTGCAATGAGTTTTTGTTTTCATTTTATATCTTGTTGAAATCCAAGTTATTGACTTCCTACTGTTTACTTCCCCCGAGCATGAACCAGCATCATTGTATGTGTTCGTTTAAACCTGCTTTAATATTTGTCAGAAGTTCGAATTAAATAAGTATGAATCAATAATTGAAATTAAAACATGGAAGAAGAAGAAATTACGCAAAGTACAATCGTCCCTTGTGATGAGGCAAATACGAAGGATTGGTATGCTTGGATTAATAAAATGCCTCCACCACCCGATGATTTTCATGTTGTTGGTGAAATTTTGGTTTCGAATCCAGGAATCAATCCCATATTGATACCAAAAGAACCTCAGGGCATCAATCCGAATATTTTGTTGCTAGATATGTTTTTACATCAAAAACCGGGCATATGGCCGCGAGTTATGGTGTGGAAACCTGTTAAATATGACAAAGTTGCAAACATCAATTATTCTAATGTGAATGTGTTTTGCAACAATAATGTTATTGCCGATATAGAAGTAGTAGATGCTCAATGAATAAATGAGTTTTATTTGAATTTAATGGAAACAAGGAACATATGAAAAAGCTTTTCTGCCTGTTATTTATTGCCTACGGTTTAAACGTAATGGCTCAAAGCACTATTGATACGTTGGACCTGTATAGCGAATCTAAGAAGTTTGGTTTAGTCTCATATCTGACATTTATACAACATTACTCTCCGCAGGCGGTAATATATGCCAATAAAAATATTACAAATGAAGATGCGTTGAATAAGGTAAACCAAAGCTATATCTATTTAACCGTCGGATTCAATTCATTGATCAATCAGTTGTCTGCAGACATGAATCACAAAAACTCTCCATCGAGATATAAAAGACTGAACATCTATTTAAAGGACAAAAAGAAGAATAAGAGAATTGCTAACTATTATACTCTCTTGGAAATCATTGAATACTATTTCATGGCATTATATCAGATGAACGATGGAAGTTCAATGCAAAAGATTGTTGGACCGGATGAGGCACTAACATTTGTGGGTGGGATTCCGTATTCCATATATAAAGACTTTAAAGCCGTAAATACGGCCAAGGTTGCCGCCATAACCGGAATATTGAAAGAATTGCGGTTAAAATCTTTGAATGACATTCTGCCAAAAGATGATTAGTTGTGGAAAGAAATAATACCCAACATGGCATTCTGTCGCTGGATGAAATGGAAAGCTAACTATTTACCCTTGTCATTATTTATATAAATCTCCATAACCGCCTCTTTGAGTTCCATCAGAACATGACAGCAATTTTGACGCTCCAATTCTGAAAAGGTATCCCAAGGAAGAAAGTGGAACATAAAAATGGTTTTGTCCAAACTTTGGGTAAGGGAAAGAAGGTCTCCTTCATGGCATTTTTCTATATAGCTTAAGATAGGGGATAGGTCAATTTTTTTGGGATTCATAAAGTTGGCTATTTGATTGTTGAAAAATTTAAAAATGAACCATTAAATATCGTTTTACTACTAAATAGTTATTTAAAACGATATTAATATGATTTTAAACAGTTCAATTTGGTCGTTTAAAGTTATTAATAAAATGCAAATAAGAAAACTAAGTTTGTGTAAAATGATATGCATTTAACGTAAAACGATTCAAATGAGTACCAAAAAGCCAATTAATAGAATTCGAGTTGTTCTTGCTGAACAAGACAGAACAAACAAATGGCTTGCCGAAAGGGTAGGGAAGAGCAGAACTACAGTTTCCCGATGGTGCACCAACGATATGCAGCCCTCTCTTGAAACTCTTCGGGAAATTTCAGAAGCTCTTAATGTGGATATTCGTGAGCTTTTAGTGTCAACAAAAGATTAATAAATAAGGCAGTAAAAATTGAATTCATGAGCACAACGTTAATAATTTTTCTGATACTTTCAATATTTATTATTTTAAAGTTTTCTGCAATAAAACTTCCCACATTTCTACCAAAATTTATTGTCCGGATTTTCAAAAACCCAAAGCCTGATTCTAATTGGTTTGAAATTTTTAAAATTCTAGAAAAACTTAGTTTAGCCTTCGTTACTGCGCTCATAATATTTTACTTAATTGACTACATTCCTAAAAAAAGAACCGAAGAAAAAGCGGTTGTGATAAGTGAACAAGCTCTCACGAATATTTATATGAACATGAGTAGCATGATTGCTCCACTAAAAATGATTTTTGAAATTGACAAGGAAAATGCAAAAATTAGGCAAGAAGATTTAGAAAAAATCAAAATTTATTCTGACACCCT
Source organism: Flagellimonas marinaquae (assembly GCF_023716465.1). Classification (NCBI taxonomy): domain Bacteria; kingdom Pseudomonadati; phylum Bacteroidota; class Flavobacteriia; order Flavobacteriales; family Flavobacteriaceae; genus Flagellimonas; species Flagellimonas marinaquae. The sequence goes on along the minus strand of NZ_CP092415.1, from coordinate 3,493,201 downwards.
AGAGAGAAAGTATTACTATAACTCTGATATTTATCTTAGTGATAAAGGCTACAATAAATCCAACAAGGGTATATTCCTTTATAGGAATGATCTATATCAAGGAGCTAAAAAAATTAAGGATTTAATAGATGAATTATCAGCTTTACCATCAAGTTCTAATCTACCTAGAGAGTTAATTGAAACCCTTTCTGCAATTCGTTCAAGCGATTTTTTAAGAATCTGTACTGACTTTGGAAATCCTTTCACGTCAGCCAGTCATGAAATTTACTATTATGATTCAGCTTTTTATGAATTCATACAGCATTATCAAAAATTATCTGCTTATAAATTTCGCAAAATCTGGTATGAATATTCAAAGCTAGGTGAAGATGAAATTTTAAAACTAAAAACTAAAAAAAGAGAAGTTTACGAATCCGTTAAGAATCAAGTGCAAATGAACAGAAGCAGCTATGTTTTTTTTATGGATGGCATTCAATATAGAATACAAAACGGACAATTGATTGAGTAGTGTGTTGCGGAGAGGGTTATGAAGAAAATGCGGGCGAGTAGGGGGAGTGAATTTGTGGCTTGCACGGCAGCGCCATTGCCCTGGGCTTTGTGTGGGGACGTGAAACGCCCAAGGAGCGAAGCTACAAGGCATAAAGGGCGCGCGGAAGCATATTTTCTTCTTGATTTTTTGTTTCTTTTTTATCAAGAAAAAAGAAAGGGAAACTTCAATTAGACTTCAAGTAGCATGTGTATGGAAATTTGAGGAGCAAATTTTATACTTATGCGGGTTCTGGGCAGAATTTTCAACAACTTTTCTTCTCTAAACATCAAACTAAGATTATAGTTCAATTGAGCCTGAAAATCTTTGCTTTTGGCCGGGGCAAGCGTGGGCAAATTGTGTGGAAAAGAAAATGCGCGTAGCATTTTGCTTTTGTAAAACAATCGAGCGTTTGCGCGCGGCAATTAAATATAACGACAAATTATGGTACAAATGAAAAGATGCGGCGCAGCCGACCGCTAAAGAATATTTCATGACCCTGTTGTCAGTTTTATTTCCTGACGAACTGCCGAGGGATATTTGATATAATATAGAATTATAGCTTACGAATGCGGACAAGCAACAAACATTATCAGCAAATTGCTTTGACATAAAATCGGTATCGTTATAGCACTAAAGCGCTAGAACTAATTTTATATCAAATAGCACAGCTATACGCAATTTGCTACCCATAAGCATTTGTACTATAATTTATGTTATGTAAAATAGAAAATAAAAGAAGCCCTAACAGCTTCCCTTTCCAATCTACCCTCCCAAAATCATTAATGGAACGTTGGCCTTTCGGATAACGGACTTTATGGGACTCGATTTAAAAAAATCAGAATCGTTTCCTTTCTGGGAAATACACAATAGCTGCGTATTTGTCCTGGAAACATAACTCACCAAGCCATCAACGGCATTACTGCCTCGACTAAAATTATAGGAAACCGTTTTTTGCCATGGATATGCACGGGTTTCCGATTCCTGTTCATCGGAAATTCCAAAATGTCGTACCGGCCTTTCGTTATCCCGTTTTAGTTCCAAAATTAGGTCTAGGTCGTTTTCCGCCAATTCATCGCCGAAAATACCCAGATTAATATCGTCGAACGAACGCAAGGTGTTATCGTTGCCCAATATTAGAACGTGGGTATGGCTAACCTGATCTATTACAAAATCTGTGATACTTTCAAAGAAAACTCCAATTTTTGGTCGTTGTTTGCCCAAAACCAAAAAATCGGGTGTTGCCTTGGCCAAATAGTCACCGACCCTGTTCCTAACATTGCCATATTCCAGTTTGTAGCCGATGGTGAAATCTTCATTCAAGCTAACGCGCGAAATCAACTGCTCCAATGCCGACCTCGTGGCCCTATCATCTTGGTTCAGCGTTCGAATGGCCGATAATTGGCTATCACCTTTGATTAGATTTGTAGCTGGTTTTACATGGAAGACCTCTATGTCACCATCAACACGCTTGGCGAGCTCTACCGCACTGGACAGGACCGATTCAGAGTTGTCCGTCATATCCAACAATACGGAGATACGATACTTTTTGTGATGTTTTTTCATACCTGATTGTGATTATCGTTTTACTTAAAGATACTACCTAACTCGCTTTTATCCCGTTTTTTAACGCAGGATTAATAGATAAATGTGATTTTCGCAACCAATTTCACATCAAATCAAAGATTTATAACCACTTTTTAGAAGAAATGTTTGATTTTTTTCATCAAACCCAAAGAAATCGTGTACGGCGCGTACCTCAATGGAACATCTAACCAATTGGCACGTTTTACAATCGATTTATGGTGCGAAAACAAATCAAAGGAATGTTTGCCGTGGTAACCCCCTATTCCAGATTGGCCCACCCCACCAAAGGGCAAGGACTTATTGCTGATGTGTACCACGGTATCGTTTATGGTTCCCCCGCCAAAGGAGTATTGGCGCATCATCCGTTTTTGAAACTTTTTGTTGGTAGAGAACACATAAAAGGCCAAAGAGTTGGGGTAGCGAGAAATATAGTTGTCCAGTTCACTTTCGTCATCATACGAAATTATGGGCAAAATAGGACCAAAGACCTCCCCTCCCATTACAGTACTCTCCAAGGGCGGTTCGTCCACCAATGTAGGTTCCACAAAACGATCTTTATCGTTAAAATTACCTCCAAATAGTATTTTTTGACCTTGGAGCATGACTTTCAGTTCTTCGTAATGCTTACTCGTGGTAATCCGTGCAAAATCCTCTGAGTTTTCAATAGTATTTCCATAAAATTGTTCAATGTGGGATTTTAACCCGTCCACAAGGTCATTTTTTACGCTCTTGTGCACCAAAATATAATCGGGGGCAATACATGTTTGCCCTGCATTTATAAATTTTCCCCATGCAATTCTCTTAGACGCCAATTTTATGGATGCGGTTTCGTCCACAATACATGGATTTTTGCCACTAAGTTCCAAAGTAACAGGTGTTAAATGTTCCGCTGCTTTTTGGTACACAATTTTACCGACACGTGTACTGCCCGTAAAAAAGATGTATTCCCACTTTTCGGCCAATAGTTCGGTAGATGCCTCTACCCCACCCTCAACAACGGTAACATACTCTGGCGGGAATACCTTTTGTACTATCCGTGCGATGATCTTAGACGTGTTCGGGCTAAATTCCGATGGTTTAAGAATTGCCGTGTTTCCGGCGGACAAAGCTCCTATTAAGGGTGACATGGTGAGCAAAAAGGGATAGTTCCAGGGTGAAATGATGAGCACTTTGCCATAGGGTTCCGGTTGTATCCACTCTTTGGACGGAAAATTTAGCAAGGATGGTCCAACACTATTGGGTTCGCTCCACTCCTTTATATTTTTAATGGCATGCTTTAACTCGGCCAAGGTCAACTGGGTCTCGGTGGCCAGGCTTTCGAACTTTGGCTTTTTAAAATCGGCGTACAAGGCATCGCACACGGCATCTTCATGACCCTCAATCTCTTGTAGCAATTTTTTCAGATATTTTTTTCTAAAAGCAACATCTTTTGATTTGTGAGTGGCAAAAAAATCATTTTGGGCCGTTACCAATTGCTTAACCATATGAGAAACGTTTCTTTAAATATAACCAAACAAAGAACAGTAACCTATTAAAACAAAAAAGCACCGATAACAGTCGGTGCTTTCCATTAATATTGTTGGGGTGATTTATAATGTAATCTCCTCAGTAGCTCCGTTTGGATAAATTATGGTGGCTACGTCATCGCATTCTCCGTTTCCAAAATCCACCGTAACGGCCAATCCGTTTTTGGAGATCGTCATGCTGCCCGTTGTCAGGTATTCACAAGTGGCATTGCCTTGAAGATCTTCGAGGGTTTGCACGGAATAGGTGTTTCCTTCGGTTTCCACGGTCCAGTTGCCCGAAAGACTGAATACGGTACTTTCCAATTCATCACCAAAGGTGATTCCAAAAGTTTTGGTTCCATTTTCCGAAATTATCGATTCGTCTTCCATCTCAATGGTCATGTCGCTCTCCACGGTGAAAGAAACCGAATTTTCTTGGCTTCCGGCCGAAATTTCGTAAGTTCTTGTTCCATTGATCTTAATGTTGCCCACATAAAAATCTTGGTACGTGGCCGTAAAGGACGATTCTTCCTCCCCTACTTCATACGTTACGGTAACGGTACCGTTTGCATTATCCGTTCCGTTGAGCAAACAATTGTTAAAAGTGGCCACAAATCCCGTTTCGGTATACTCGGCAGAATAACACTCACCGTCTTTCGCGGTAGCTGTTTTTGCCGTATTTCCTGCAAAAAGATCGGCCAATGCGGTATCTGCGGCACCAGCGATCTCATCGGTATTTAAAATGGTCTGTAACTCCGCTTGTGTAAGCTTTTCGCCCTCACCTGGCATGGCATCCTCACTACAGGATTGAAAACCTGCCAACGCTATGGCAATTAAAGAAAAGGTTAAGATTTTAGAGCTAAGTTTCTTCATTATATATGGTTATGTATTTACTTAGCAAGAACGTGACGCGTATTTTTTTAGTGTATTTATCAGTTTTAGATCGATGAAATACCCATATAGGTTGGACTTTTTTATCTAAATTGTCTTATTTTCAGCCAAACAATACATAGGTCCCATGAAAAAATTCGGAAATGTTTTACTGCTTTTACTCCCTCTTATCTGTGTAATCTCTTGTAGTGATGATGATGGAAACGATGATGGATTTTCAAGTGCGGAACTTGTGGGTACATGGGAACTGGTGGAGGTTAACGTCAGTTCGCCGATAGATCTTGATGGAGATGGGTCATCATCCAATAATTTGTTGGATGAGGAAAATTGTATTGCGGGTACCATAACACTTAGGGACGATTCCACTTACCAGTTCGAGGAGTCCAATTTTATACTTACCCCTATCACCAATAATTTGTACGTGGCCAGCTGCAATGGCAGCAATTTGGCCACAGGCGTATGGGCCAGCAACGGATCCGAGGTGGCTTTTCAGGGCAGCACTGTACTTGGAACCTTGCAACTGAGCAATAATAGGATTATCAAAACCGTTGGCGAGGATTTGCCCGGTATTTCCTCGTTCATTTATGAACGGAGGTAGGCAATCCCTAAAATAGGAGCTGTCCATCCAATACAACATGGGTAAAACGCATGCATTACGGGACGAAGTAAAGGACCATTTACTGCTTCAAATCCAAACAGGGCAATTAATTGTAGGAAAAACAATTAATTTGGCCGCCCTTTCCAGGGACATGGGGATAAGCGTTACCCCTATCCGAGAGGCTTTGAGTCAATTAGAGCAGGCCCAGGCGCTACAGGCTGTTCCCAATCGGGGATTCATCGTGGCCCGACTGTCCCAACATGAAGTTAAAAACCTTATCGAGATCGTTGCCCAATTGGAGGTAATGGCTCTGGAAAATTCCGTTTTCCACCCTGATCAAATAGAATCATTGGCGATCCTACAGAAAAAAATGGAGGAGGCCAAGACTTTGGAAAAGGGCTTGGTACATCGGTTCAATTTTCACAATACATTGGTGCAGCACTGTACCAATAAAATCTTGCTTCAAATTTTAAAAGACCTTAAGCTCAGGCTTCATTTTTATGAGCATGATTTTATCCAAGACCATGATTTTTTCGAAAACATAAAAGTACAGGCCCGATCCGTTTTGGAAACCATACAAGAAAACAATCTTCCCACAGCCGCATTAATTTTACGTATGCACTGGATGTCTGTTTTAGATCATATTGAAACGCAAATCTCAAAAAATGGATAACCTGTTGGTTTTCAAAATAAAAAGAAGCCCTGTCCGTTCTATAAAAAATGCTTCATTATGCAATATTTAAATAAGGAAATAGAATTGCTTGCCAAACGGAAAAAATCTAGATCATTGATCAAAAAGCAAATTTCTTGTGGCATTTTCCAAGATTTGGATACGCTGGAACAGAATCAGGTCAAAAGAAAAACATTCCAGAAATAAGGGCACTACCCTCTCAACATATCTTTAGCATACGTATAATCTAAATCCGTATTTGCATTGAACAACGCCTGTTCGTTTTTTGGTGTTACTAATGTAATTTCGGAATCCATTAAAAACTTTCTGGGGCCATATTGCTCAGCCTTTTTTAAAAAGTGTACCGCTTTTTCCAATCCCCCAGGCTCCCAAATACAGGCCAATGGTTCGGGCTTTTCTGTTTTTGGACCAAGGAATGCGGTTGCCGATTTTTTTGGGTCTCTTGCGTTTATTAATTGTTTCAGTGTTGCCAAGTCCATAAAAGGCAGATCACAGGCCAAGACCAACCAAGCTGCGTTTTTATGGGTGTTGTGTGCACTCATAATCCCATTGAATGGTCCGTTGTACCGATTTTGATCCACTATGGCCCTTGCTCCTTTTGGAATATTTGAATATTGGGATGGGCGTACGCTCAAAAAAGTCATCTCACATAATTGGTCCAATAAACGGTACAAATGTTCGCGCTGTGGAACCTTATGGTATTTTATTAAACCTTTGTCCTTGCCCATGCGCTCGCTCTTGCCGCCAGAAAGTACAAGGCCGTAAAGATGGGCAGGTTTTTGGACCACATTGTTCAAACTGTTCTTTTTAATATGAAAGCTTCCACTACTCCTCTGGTGATGGAATAAGTGCAATTTCGTCATAAGAATTGATTCTCTCATGATCTTTGGCAAAATTCTGGTTGACGGCCACGGTTACCCTAGCAATTTTTTTGAGTTCAGGATAACGACTTTCCAAAAACTTCTTGAGCTCGCCTACCGTATTTGGGATTTTTTTTCCGGAGAGGCTTGCTGTTGGTACAGATAAAGATGGGGTTCCTACAATATCTTTGGTAGCCCCGAATAATAATATGGTCATACAGTTCAACCTAATAGTGTTAGTGTTCTTTTGATTTTGGTCAGGTAGGTTGGTAGGTTTGTGTTGCTTTGCAACGGACGTGAAAATATTAAAAATTAACTGGATCTGAATCATTTTAACAGCCCCGGTATTCTTTTAACTTTTCTTTAATTCAATTCCACGAAATCCAGATACTTTTCAATCGATTTCAACGTTGTGCAGAAAGGACCTTAACTAATTTGAAAATGAAAAATACACTTCAGCTCAGCTTTATTTTGGCGTTTAGCCTAATCCTTTTTTCTTGTGGCAATGCGGACGACGATGTTAGTTTCAACATCAACGACAGGGAATTGGGCCTTGGCGAAGAACCGGACGACTGCCTTGGTTTTGAAGAGAACGATCTTCTATTGTCCATTCAGGATGAGTTTACTACCCTACCCGGAAAAGTTTCCATACTATTTAAAGTATCCGATCTTTTGGGCAATCCCATTTCTGGACTGACCGCCGAACAGTTTGCCATTTATGAGCAAGGCAGGAACGATGATTGTTTCAATTCCATTTCGTCATCGGAATCTTTTGCACGTATATCCCCCAACTCCCAAGTATTCAACAACAACACTGTTCTGGTCTTGGACCTGAGCAATAGTGTTCTACAAAGTAGTTTGGATGAATTAAAGACAGCATCGACAAGCTTTATCAATAATGTAATGCCGAGTCCTGCTACCGATTCGTTTAAAATGGCCATATATTGGTTTGATGGTGAGGACGAACTTCATTTATTGAACCCATTATCATCTTCTGCGACCGAATTGACCGCTTCTGTAGAGGGTATTACCACCGATATCAGTAACGACCCGTCCACTGATCTTTATGGAGCAGTGATAAAATCCACCGAAATAGCAGAAGATCTGCTCACCGAAAATTCCGATGTGATCGGCGCAGCTTCCGTGGTATTGTTTACCGATGGAACCGATCAAGCATCCCGTTATAGCGAATCGGATGCCTTGCGAGCTGTAAACGATGCCGATAGGAATATTTCATTTTTTACAATAGGACTCGGTGCGGAAATCGATACCGAAGTCCTTACGGAAATTGGAAAAACGGCCAGTGTTTTTGCGAGCAATTCCCAAGAGCTGGAAAATACCTTTAACGATATTTCCCAAAGAGTTGCCGAACAGGCGAATAGTTTTTATTTGTTCGAATATTGCACACCAAAGAGAGATGGAAGCGGCGAAAGCAACTTGGTGATCCAGCTTACCCACAATAGTCTTCAAGGGGCAGTGCAGACCAAATTTAGCGCCAACGGATTTACCGGTGGCTGCGAGTAGACCGAACATAAAAGCAGAAACATTTTTTGGATTATACGTATCTTGGGTCAGCAATAAAACTCAACAAACATATGATGACCCAAAAGAGAACTATTTACACCTTTATTTGTAGCTTTCTGCTCGCCTGTACAACAAGTATGTATTCCCAAAATATAAGCCCGTTGGAAGGCCGATGGGACTTGGAAATGGATTTTATGGACAAGACCTCGCCTTCCTGGTTGGAGATCAGGCATTCGGGCCATGCTACGTTGATCGGCCGTTTTGTATTTGCCTTTGGTAGCGCCAGGCCCATTTCCGAAGTAGAAACATATGGTGACAACAAGTTTACCTTTAGTATTCCCAACCAATGGGAGCCTAAAGGCAGCGACATGATTTTTCATGGAGTGCTGGAAAACGATAAACTAAAAGGCACCCTGATCTATACCGATGGATCTATTATTGATTGGACCGGGGTAAAAGCCCCAAAATTGACATATACCGAAAACCCTAAATGGGGTAAAACCATAAGTGTTTTTAACGGCAAGGACCTATCGGGCTGGCATATTGATGGAGAAAAGAACCAATGGCAGGTCAAGGATGGTATTTTGACCAGCCCAGAGTCTGGATCAAATCTGATCACGGATGAAAAATTTCAAGATTTTAAACTACATGTAGAGTTTAGGTATCCCGAAGGAAGCAATAGTGGAATCTACTTGCGTGGTCGGTATGAGGTACAGATAGTGGACAGCCAAGGCCTGGAGCCTTCCGACATCTATTTAGGTGGTGTATATGGATTTTTGGAGCCCAATGAGAATGCTTCCAAACCTGCAGGAGAATGGCAAACTTATGACATTACCTTGATCGGAAGACGTGTTACTGTGGTATTGAATGGGAAAACGGTAATTTCCGATGCCACCATTCCCGGTATAACGGGAGGTGCTTTGGACAGTAAAGAAGGAGAACCGGGCCCTTTTATGATCCAAGGTGATCATGGACCTATTGAGTACCGAAGTTTTGAAGTGACCCCATTGAAAAAATAAAAAAATAACCCCTGTCAACACGCAGGGGTTATTTTTTATGATTCTTATTTAGCGAAAAATCAATCCGTTTCCTGTATTTTGGCCATCCAACGGTTGAGATAGGTCAATTAAGAATCCGTTGATTACTGCATGTGTCAATATTCCGTCTTTCTTTAAAAAGAAAGTTGGATTAATGCCAGGTCTAATACTAAAATCCTTCATTTCAAACTCCTCATGGACCAGCATTAAAGGTAAATGAACAAATCTGCTTTTTTCCGGCATTTCGGTTTTTACATAAGCCACTCCATTTTTTAACAGATCCATGGCGTTGGTAATACGATCTACCTTAGCCACTTTAGGCGGCACAATTTTGTACCCTTTGGCATCAAAGGTCTTGTACCCATAAAAGGTGGAAAGGTCGCCTTGATCACCGACAGAACCTCGATAATAAAATTGCTCATGGTCTTCCAAATCGATTTCGTGGTTAAAAATTCCTAAATCGAGGGTGTAATCATTTCCCAATAGTTCGTAGGTCACGTTTTCAATCTTTAAATCGAAAAGCTTTCGGTCGTTACGTGGTATTTTTTCGTAATCTTCAATAGGGATGTCCTTATATGTCCCTTTGGCAATAGTGTACAAAGCAGAAAGAATTGATACATAATTTAGTTTTCTAATTTCTTGCTTTTCGGGATCGTTGGTATAGCCTCCGGATTCGATTAAAATTAAGCTTGTGCCCCATTTTGCAATATTGTCGCCAAATGCACGGGGTTCAAAATCGTCGCTATAGCGCCCAACCTGCCCCGGCGCATAGTTTTGGATGATCTTGTCCATGTATACGATTACCTTCATCGCATTGGCGCGTAGTTCGTTGATATCCTTTTCGTAGTTATAAGCAGTTGCCAAGTACGAAATAGTGGCTGGTTTTTCTGTACGTTCGGCATTGTAGTACGTACTTTGATCGTGCAGATTAAATCCAAAATCGGCGTCCAAACTGTCACGGATTCTTTTTAAGGTTCGACCCTCGGGAGACTGTAATCGCAAAGCATCCCGGTTGATGTCGATTCCCAATGCATTCCTTCTGGTATATACCTCCGCCCCATCGGGATTAAGCATCGGTAAAAAATGCAATTTTAACTTGGAGAGTATTTCTTCTTTCTCGGTCTTGAATTCAGGCGCATCCAAAAAATTGATGATATCAAAAATTGCCTGCGTTGCCGTGGGCTCGTCTCCGTGCATTTGCGACCACAAAAAAATATTGATGTCTCCAGAACCAATACTGATCAAGTTTAAGTCTCTTCCTTGTATGGATTCTCCAACTTTTTGGACCTTGAACTTGGGATTGGCCGCCGTTTTCTGAATTAATGGCTGTATATCGGCATATTTAATTCTTCTTTTGCCAATACTGGTTTCCTTGTATGTGTCGTATGTTTTGTACAATTGGGAAGTCAGTTCGTCTTGTGCGTGTACACAAACGGCCAACAAGATGGTTAGTAACGACAATAACTGTTTCATATGGATTATTTTTTTGTTGGAACAGGTTTAAAATTAAATTTTTTGGTGGCGTTTCTTACCTTTTCTACGAAATCCATTCCAGGGTCGTTTTTTACGGTCCTATACCCATCATCTACTTCCAACCAGAGTGGGTGGTCTTCGAAATTGGTGTACTCTTGATGCCCTATTACATAGTCAATGTCATATTTGGAAGCTAAATATTCAACTAAAAATATATTGGCCTTTAGTTGTTGTTTGGTCATGGGCATATCTGTGGTACCACCAACATTCTCTATACCAATGGCACAATGGTTTAACCCGATTACGTGACGTGCCATGGTTGTTTCTGGCATTAAGCGATAAATAGTGCCATCTTGATCTACCAAAAAATGGGCAGAAACGTTAAGCCCGCTCACATTTTCCAGATCTGGACGCCAATTGGGCAGTGTGGGACGGTTAAAAGCGGTAAACGATTTTGCCAACGATGGTATGGCTGTCCAATGTAACACTACCATTTTTGGTGTAATTTCTGGTGTTTTTTGATCCAACTCATACCGGGTCAGCAGATATTCTTTTGTCAGTTCGATCCGTTGATCATCAAAAATAATAGGGATATCCACGATTTCCTTTTTTACGGAGCATCCTCCTAAGGCTATTGCCATTAGGGCAATCAGACTTGTTTTTCTCATTCAATTGTATTTATAATTGTATCCAAGGGAACTGCGTAGCAGATCATCAATTTCTTTTTGCCCCATTCCCTTGCTTTTTTTATGTTTTTGCCCATATATATGTCTATACGGTTTTTCCATCTCCAGTGCATTTTATCTTTTACCAGAAATGTATCCGGAAAGGTATCTATTTTCACCATGGTGTTGTGCCTTAGTCCCATTTTTATGAGGTCCCTGGATACTGCAATGGATTTCATTCCCGGTTTTAGGGTGTCTCCCCAGGCGGCAACGGACGGACTAATGCTGTCTGTTTGCCAGAACACCGAATTGTATGCCGAAGCTATGACCTCGTGACCGTACCATTCGTATTTTGGCGCAGGTTTACTCTGCGGGCCCACTTTTTTCTGTGTACAACCCAACAGGATCAAAACTACTATGATCATCGGGATTTTCAATGCAACAAATTTTCCAAAACGGTTATGTCGACGTTACTATTGGTCCAGCGATCGGATAGAACTTTAGGTACCGGTGTAAAGCCCAAGGTCAACGAACTCAGTACAATATCCTCATCCCCATCGTTATCGATATCCGCAGCATCCATTAAAAACCAGCGTGCCATAACGGGATCTTCCAAAATATTGGTATTAAAGGTATAGCTTTCGGGGTTTATGTTTTCCAAATATACAAAGGTACGTTCGGGAAATTCCTGGTAGTTGGGAAAGGTGCTCACCAATCCAAAATCCAAATCACCATCTTGATCAAAGTCCCGAGCAACTACCCTAGTTGCCCCGTACATGGGATAAAAGTAAGATTCCTTAAAATGGTCGTTTCCCTGATTTAAATGGATTCGCATGCCATGGTAGGGCTTGTTGATATAGGATACATCGGCATTGTCCCCTTGTACCGTAACAATATCGTCCAACCCATCATCATTATAATCGACCAGTTCAAACCAGCTTGTTCCAAAAACAGGACTGAATTCGATTACTTTCATGGGTTCAAATTCCAAATCTTCTTTTTGATAAAAGATGGTTATACTCTCGTTGCTCTGTGTTATTAAGGCAACAATGTCCTTTTTACCATCATTGTCCATGTCCCGCGCCACCGTTCTTATGGCTCCAGGGAGATTGAGCAAGACTTTTTTAGTGAAAGTACCTTGATCATTCTCTGTCAATAATGATAATCTGCCGGATTGGTTACCAAATTCGCTCACCACTATTTCATTTTTACCATCTCCGTCAAAATCTTCCAGCAGTGTATGTACCGGCCTATGAAAAGGGTTTTCCAGTACAAGGGTATCATCTCCTATCTTACGGGTGAGTTTCCCTTTTTCCAGTTCTGATGGACCTAGAATGCCCACTTCGCTAATCCATTCTATTGAATCTTTTTTGCTGTACCACGTAATTGGGGTATTACCTTGAAAAATTTGAAGACTCTTTTCCTGTGAATAGTCGAATGAGCTTAACTTTCCTGTAAGATCTCCATAAAATAGTGTGCTCCCTTGGTTCGCAAACTCCAAGTAGGTGATCATGGCACCATTTTTATCATCCAAAGCAAAAGGCTTATAGGCAAATTGTGTTAGGGTGTCCGCTTGCGGAACATTTATTGGTTTAAAAAGTTTGGGCGCGTTGGAAATTATATAATTTTCCAGTTTGGCCCAATCCTTTAGTGTAATTTTTGGCCTATAGCCTTTAATTACCTCGTTCGGATCCTGGTACATACCTTCTACATCCATACGATTTACCATAGCCGGCAAAACTGAGGTTTCCCAGATTTCTTTGGTAAGTTCATTAATTTTAGGGGCAACATGGCAACTAGCGCAATACTTGTTGTACAGTTGTACTTCTTCAGTTTGTTGTGGTTTTTTGTTACTGCACGAAACTAACGTCAAAACAATAGCAAGTAAAACGCATGTGGGGGTACTTTTCGGTTGATATGGCATTGGTTGGTTTATGTTTTCTTACCCTGGTAAGGGTACGTAAGAACTATCATTTTTCATCATCGGAAAATTTTTATCGCTCCATGCTTTTTTGGCCTGATCCAGCTTTTCTTGACTGGATGCAACAAAATTCCAATAAATATAGCGTTCCTCTGGAAAAGGTTCGCCACCAAATAACAATAAATGTGTATTGGGCTGTAGTTTTATGTTACAGGTGTCCTCTACTTTGGACACTAAAATATTGCCCTCCCCTACGGTTTCACCACAGGCTTCAATACTTCCCTTTACGATACAGACACCTATTTCGCCGCTCAAATTCCTGTTTACATTTAGAGCATAGGCTTCTGTGTTCTTGACCTCTACCATAAACAGGTTGGAATGCACGGGAACAGGGGATTCTTTTCCATATCCTTGTCCCGCCACCAATTTAAATTCGGCACTTTCGTCTCTCCATCTGGGAATATCTTTTTCTTCTATATGATGAAACTCTGGCGCCATATCTTCCAGATCTTTGGGCAAAGCTACCCATATTTGATAGCCATGTGCCACAAATGTATTACCATTCCTTAGATCTTCCGGGGTTCTTTCTGTATGGGTTACCCCCTTCCCTGCCGTCATCCAATTTACTGAGCCCGGTTTTATTCTTTGTTTGGTCCCAAGGCTGTCCTCGTGCATTATTTCGCCTTCCAGCATAAAAGTCAAAGTAGAAAGTCCCGTATGGGGATGCTGGTCCACATCCATATATTTATTTGGCCCCAATTTGGTAGGTCCCATGTGATCTATAAATATAAAAGGGCCGATCATGCGTTTTTTGCGAAAGGGTATCAACCTGCCCACTAAAAAATCACCAATATCACGGCTCCTTTCTTCTATGATCATCCCAATGTTCGACATGTTTAATTGTTTATATTTGGTTGCAGAAAGTTACAAATACATCCTTTTATAATGAAACTACTTAAGCGCGTTCTGTTACTCCTCCTTATCGTAATTGGAGTGGTCATATATCTTAATTATCCCAAATTGAACATTATTTCCGGTTATGCAGCCAAAAATATGGCCTCTGGTGTTTATGTGGCGCATCGTTCTGCCGCCAGTATAAACCAATACGATAACAGTGCTCCGTTAATAGAATTGGCATCCACCAAGGTCAATAAGACAGAATCTTCCGCTGCGTCCACTGTTTACGGCCTAATGGAGCGTAAAGCGGTGTACCGAGATGGATTGGGTGCTGTTTTAATAAACGATGATTACAACCCAGAAGCATTGAAGATCAGGCCGCGTAGGAACCAACCCATGGATACTTTACCTTATCCTTTTGGCCAGGCCGAACCTGTGGACACCATTTTTTCCGAGGTGGACATGGATTTGATCAATAAAGCTGTTGCGATGGCATTTGCCGAACCGGAAACTCAAAAAACCAGGACCCTGCTCATACTGTACAAAGGGCATTTGTTGGCAGAAAAATATATTGATGGATTTGATAAGGACACCCCAATTTTAGGTTGGTCCATGACCAAAAGCGTGCTTGCTACGTATTATGGAATATTGGAACATCAAGGAAAATTTGAAATGGATTGGCCTGCTCCCATAGTGGAATGGAAAGATGATGAGCGAAAGAACATTACCCTGGATCATTTGCTCCGTATGCAAAGCGGATTGGCTTGGGAAGAAGATTATACAGGTATTTCGGATGTGACCCGTATGCTTTTTTTGGATAGTGATATGACGGTGGCACAAAAAAATAAGGAAGCAATCGCCGAACCTACGGAAATTTGGAACTACTCTTCGGGAACTACCAACCTTTTGTCCGGAATATTAAGGCAACAGTTTAGAAGCCACCAAGAATATTTGGATTTTCCTTATGCATCCTTAATAGATAAGATCGGTATGTACTCCATGGTCATGGAGGCCGATATCGCTGGAAATTATGTGGGGTCTTCCTATGCATGGGCCAACACACGTGATTGGGCCCGATTTGGCCAATTGTATTTAAACAAAGGAAATTGGAACGGTGAACAATTGTTCGATTCAACATGGGTAGATTATATAACCACACCAACTGCCCATTCCAATGGAACCTATGGCGCTCATTTTTGGTTGAATGCCGATGGTAAATATCCCGATGTTCCAAAAGACCTTTTTTCGTGCAATGGTTTCGAAGGCCAATATGTATTTATGATTCCTTCCAAGGATCTGGTCGTTGTAAGGACCGGTTTGGCCGAAGAGCCCCATTTTGATGTAAACGGGGTGCTGTCGAACATCGTAAAAGCGTTACCGTAAATCGATGAGATATATTGATCTTAAGCTATGACCACAATATTTTGATACTTCACAACAATAATTTCGCTTACGAGAACTCTAGTGGTACATTTACCATGTAATAAAAAACGAAAGTAATTTTTTCATTTTCATATAGTGTTCTCGTAAAAGAGTCCTGACCTAGCGGCAGGGCTCTTTTCAATTTATACCCTAACCAAAATATTGTTTGGTCAGGAATACATTTTGAAGCTTACCTCCATTGAGTAAACTTCTGCAGTGATTTAAAAAAGAGATTTACAATATACTTTTTGGAACATCTGCCCCATCTTCCCCTTTTTCCAGCGTATGAAAGTATAGGTTTCATCGACCTATAATTACAAAATCCATAGAATGACAACAGCCAGACCTGGCTTCACAACAATAATTTCGCCCACAAAAACTTTGGCGGTACTTTTACTATGTAATAAAAAACGAAAGTAATTTTTTCATTTTCATATAGTGTTCTCGTAAAAGAGTCCTGACCTAGCGGCAGGGCTCTTTTCAATTTATGGAAATCCTTAAATTATGTTTCTGTCTGAACAACAGAATGGTTTACGGAATCCACTTGTCCTTGCCAAAATCTGGCTTACGTTTTTCCAAAAACGCATTTCTTCCCTCTATAGCTTCATCGGTCATATAGGCCAATCGAGTAGCTTCACCGGCAAAAACTTGTTGCCCTACCATACCGTCGTCGGTAAGGTTCATGGCAAATTTTAGCATTTTTATGGATGTTGGTGATTTTGCCAGGATTTCCTGAGCCCATTGGTAGGCTGTATCTTCGAGTTCCTCGTGGGGAACCACAGCATTCACCATGCCCATTTCATAGGCTTCTTGTGCTGAATAATTTCTACCTAAAAAGAAAATTTCGCGAGCCTTTTTTTGTCCGACCATTTTTGCCAGATAAGCAGAACCATAGCCGCCATCAAAACTGGTCACATCGGCATCCGTTTGCTTAAAAATGGCATGCTCCTTACTGGCCAAGGTCATATCACATACTACATGCAGGCTATGTCCACCACCAACGGCCCAACCGGGCACAACGGCAATTACCACTTTGGGCATAAACCGAATTAGGCGCTGTACTTCCAAAATATTTAAACGATGATAACCATCTTCGCCCACATAACCTTTGTGTCCCCTGGCCTTTTGGTCCCCACCGCTGCAAAAGGCCCATTTACCATCTTTGGATGAGGGTCCTTCGCCAGAAAGCAATACCACCCCGATTGAGGTATCTTCCTGTGCATCGTAAAAAGCCCTGTAGAGCTCGCTCGTGGTTTTAGGGCGGAAAGCGTTCCGAACATCAGGACGGTTGAAAGCGATACGTGCAACCCCGTTACTTTTTTTATAGGTAATATCTTCAAATTCCATGGCGGTCTGCCAGTTGGGTGATTCCATAGTGGTATTTTTTATGTATCACAAAATAACGGAAAATATAGCTTATGGCCATTGATGTTGCCGTGGTAAGATTACTTTGAATAGGTTTCCAATTTATTCTTCAGATTATATGCTAAATATCTTCTGTATTGCTATTCAGATACTTGCGATAAAATAACCTGTCTTTAAATACGACTCAATTTTAATTATGAAATCTTTTGACACCCTCTATGAAAATTAGGTGAAACGGAATCGAAGCAATCCACCAACTGATGTACTTGGATTGGTTTTCTCGTAGTGAGCGTATCGTGTTTGAAAAAGCATCTTAATAATCAAATACACTATTCGTAAGATTAAACCTGGCATTCGTTAATTTGTATCTTCACAACAAGAAACTTCCATCTATCTTGATTCCATGAAACCGGTTTAGGAGAATGTTTGTTTATTTAGGTTTACTTTTATTGGGGTAGCAACCCACGAGCAGGCTCGCGGTATATTTCCATACTATGTCCCCGTTCAATTTACCATGATGACCAGCGGTGGCATGAAATATAGCTCGGAAACCATAACAAAATTTATCCCCTTTAGGGGATAGCCAAATCTTATACACAAGTTTGGCCACATAACGTCGAGAGAGAAAAAGGGATTAAAAATAGCAACTAGCCGTACTTCCAAAGATTGTTCAATTGGTGTAATTTTATCATGGATTGATAAAATTACTTATGGAAAACCAATGGCTTAATAAATGGAATTCACGCTACAGCAAAAAAAGCTATGCCTATGGAACAGAACCAAACCTATATCTTAAAAATAAACTTGGGACACTAGGTACAGGAACCATACTTTTCCCTGCCGAGGGAGAAGGCCGCAATGCGGTGTATGCCGCACAATTGGGCTGGGATGTTTCCGCTTTTGATATAAGTGAGGCAGGAAAGCAAAAAGCAATCAAGCTAGCTGAACAAAAGCAAGTTTCCATTGACTATAAAATTGGAGAATTGGAAGTGTTGGACTATAAACCGGAACAATTTGATGCCATAGCGTTGATATATGCACACTTCCCGCCCAATATCCGTTCCAATTACCACAGATTATTGCACACATATCTAAAAAAAGGAGGAACAATCATTTTTGAAGCCTTTAGCAAGGACCATCTAAAATTCAGAAATAAAAACCCTCACGTAGGCGGACCAATGGACTTGGATTCCTTATTTTCACTGGAAGAGTTAACATCCGATTTTCAGGATTATGAAATTTTGGAACTTAAAAAAACAACCATCGAACTTAACGAGGGTGACAGCCATGTCGGCACAGGTTCCGTGATACGTTTTTTGGGAAGAAAGCGATAATCTCCGAAACGCATGTCTCTTTTACTATATCTTGCAACAAACCAGCTGTTTTGGTTTGCGGTATAAAATAGCATAACTTGGTTAGTTTATTAATCGACCAAACCATGAAAAGCCTCAAGTATTTTACATTTTTATCGCTTATTTTTCTCTTAACCCAATGTTCGCAGCCTCAAAACTTTGATGTTTTAATTAAGAACGGTCAAATAGTCGACGGTTCAGGTAAACCATCTTATGTTGGTGACCTTGGCATTAATGCAGACACCATTGCCGCAATAGGTAATTTAAGCTCTGCCAAAGGAACTCAGGAAATCGATGCAACAGGACTGGCCGTTGCCCCAGGGTTTATAAATATGCTGAGCTGGGCAGGCGAAACATTGATTGAGGATGGACGGTCCATGGGAGGAATTAAGCAAGGCGTGACCTTGGAAATATTTGGAGAAGGTTGGTCTATGGGACCACTTTCCGAATCCATGAAGAAACAGGAAGAGGAAAAACAAGGCGACATTAAATATGACATTGAATGGAACACCTTGGGCGAGTATTTGGAATTTTTGACAAACAAAGGGGTATCACCTAACGTGGCCTCCTTTGTCGGGGCAACTACTTTGCGAATTCATACCGTGGGATATGAGGACCGTGCTCCTACCCCGCAAGAACTTGATAATATGAAACTTATGGTCGGGCAAGCCATGGAAGAAGGTGCTTTGGGTGTTGGCACTTCATTGATCTATGCCCCAGCCTTTTATTCCAGTACCGAAGAATTGATAGAACTCTCCAAAGTAGCTGCAGATTACGATGGGATGTACATAAGCCATATGCGAAGCGAAGGACCACGTTTGTTGGAAAGTTTGGATGAATTGATTCGAATAGCGGATGAAGCAGGTATCAGGGCCGAAATTTATCATCTTAAACAAAGTGGCAAGGATAACTGGCATAAATTTGATGAGGTAGTGGCCAAAGTGGATTCCGCCAATGCAGCGGGATTGCATATTACCGCCAATATGTACAATTATATAGCCGGATCTACAGGACTGGATGCCTCCATGCCACCATGGGTGCAAGAAGGAGGTTATGATAAATGGGCCGAAAGGTTACAGGACCCCGAGATAAGAAAAAGGGTAAAACAAGAAATGATCGAACCTACGGACAAATGGGAGAGTCTAATGCAGGCAGCGGGAGATCCCTCTAAAATTCTCTTGGTCGGGTTCAATGCGGATTCCCTAAAATACTTAACTGGAAAATCACTTAAAGAAGTTGCAGAAATAAGAGGTACATCGCCCGAGGAGACCGCAATGGATTTAGTGGTGGAAGATGGCAGTAGCGTTAGCACCATTTATTTTCTAATGTCGGAAGAAAATGTAAAAAAACAAATAGCCCTACCTTGGATGAGCTTTGGTTCCGATGCGAGGTCAATGGCCACAGAAGGAGTGTTCTTAAGATCGAGTACGCATCCTAGGGCCTATGGGAATGTAGCCCGATTGTTGGGTAAATATGTACGTGATGAAAAAGTGATTCCCTTGGAAGAAGCAGTGCATAAATTATCCAAATACCCCGCGAGCAACTTAAAAATAGAGAAAAGGGGAAGTCTTGAACGTGGCAATTATGCCGATGTGGTTTTGTTCGACCCGGAGGCCATAAACGATAAAGCCACATTCGAAGATCCCCATCAATATGCTGAAGGTGTAAAACATGTGTTTGTAAATGGCACCCAAGTGCTGAAAGATGGTGAACATACCGGTGAATTGCCAGGAATAGTAGTTCGTGGCCCGGGATA
The DNA here is from genome assembly GCF_023716465.1 of Flagellimonas marinaquae. Taxonomy (NCBI): domain Bacteria; kingdom Pseudomonadati; phylum Bacteroidota; class Flavobacteriia; order Flavobacteriales; family Flavobacteriaceae; genus Flagellimonas; species Flagellimonas marinaquae. Next base: position 3,473,131 of record NZ_CP092415.1, on the reverse strand, counting down.
TACCGGAAACTAACATTTACAAACCTATAAGTAAATGAATTATGCCATTTCGAGCTGTTCAACGGCTTCCTCAATACGGGTTTCACCGGTTAAAATCTCAAAGGCTTGATTTTTGGCAATTTTGTCATCCAGACTTTGTACCAAGGTCCTGGCGACATCCCATCGTGGAATAGTGCCATGTTCCTGTAGTTTGTTTGCAAGTTTTATTTTTCCGATACCCTCATTATTGGTTAGCGAACCAGGTCTAACAATGGTAAAGGTCAGACCGCTTATATCCAGATACTGGTCAGCATTCTGTTTGGCCTGCAAATATTCTTTAAGGTCTCCACGAGGATTGTCCACGCCCATGGAACTCAGCATTACAAATTTGTTCACTCGCTCCTTTTTTGCGGCATCGATCAGTCTCTTTGCTCCCTCTTGATCTACATTTACCACATCCTTTCCTTTGGAGCCTGCAGCAAAAATAACTTTATCGATTTCCTTGGTCGTTTTGGAGACATCCTTGGCCAAATCACCCATTACGGTCTCAATGCCCTGGGATTCAAATCGCGTTCTTTGATCCTCATTACGAACCATGGCGATAGGTTGATATTTTTCGTTCGATTTCAATAATTTTATGATTTTTTCTCCAGTGGTGCCGGTCGCACCTGCTACTAATATTTTTTCCATACCCATAAAATAAAAATACTGGGCAACCGACCATGGGGATTAACGTACTTTAACGGCCGTAAACAATACTTTAACAATATGATTTTCGGTTTGATGGCGTTTACAGAAATGTACTTTTTTATCTAATCAGGTTGTGGATGTAAAGAATAAAGGTCAAACTTTTTTATTCTTCTCCTCTATCCATTTGGCCATGTATTTGGAGCTCGTTAAAGTTTGATGCTGAAGTAACCTCCCTACAAAATTTTCGGTTCGATGATTTTCCAAGTCATAAATCAAATTATCCAATAGGGCTTTAAACTGTTTGGTTGATTTAGTTTTATTATAGTTGGATTCCAGTAAGGCAAATCCATTTTTTTGGGCCCTTTCCCACTCTAATTTGTTTTGGTATAATTTCACGGCAGCATTTGCAAAATCGTTCCAGTTGTCGGAAATAACCCCGTTCCAGTGCTGGTCGCCATACATGCCTTCGGCACCTATAGTTGTGGTAACCGTAGGGGTTCCCGTTTTCATGCCATCCAAAAGTTTTCCTTTAATACCTGCGCCAAAGCGGAGCGGTGCCAATAATATCCTAGAATTTTCTAGAACCAAGTCGGCATTCTCTATCCATCCATCAATAAAAAAACCAGATTTGGGATGGTGCATCTCCTTAATTTGCTGTGGCAAATAAGCACCATAAACCCGTAATTGAGCTTCTGGTAAATTTTTGCGGATGTGTGGCCATATTTCCTGTTTCAACAGTTTTATGGCATCAACATTAGGGGCATGTTTTCCGTTCCCGATACTAACAAAGCCATTTCTCTCGGCAAATGTGGGCAATGTGTCTTTATGGTTTTTGGAAACTTCGACCATAAACGGTAAATGGAACAGCAGCTCTGCTGGAAACTTAATATGCTCCCGTAAAATTCGCATTTCGAAGGTGGAGATAATCAAACTAAGGTCGCACCGGTACATACTGGCCAATTCTCGTAAAGTGACCGGGTGGTTTTTCCAGTCGAGTAGTTTAAACCGTACATCCTTTTTATGGGCCTCTTCCCTGGCCTTTCGAAGTCCATGTAAGTCTTCGGTGTTCAAAATTCGGACGGCATTCGGGGCAAATTCCGCTACGCGCCAACCAAATTGCTCTTCCACCATAAAACGATCGAACATTACCAGATCGGGCGCTAGCTGTTTTACAAAATCATCGAAACTGGAATGGTTCAGGGCAATAGTTGTTTCTTTAATGCCCCATGGCTTCAGGTCCAAGCTATACTCGGTTTTTACTGCAGTGCTCGCAAAGGTAATCCGGTATCCAAGCTCCAAAAAGGCATCCAGCAATTGCTGCATACGGCATCCGGCCGCCGTGGTATTCGGTTCGGGCCATACATAACCAATAACTAGGAGCTTTTTTGGCATATAATAAATGTATTACGTTAGGATCACAAGGACCCAGATATTGCAAACAGGGCCAAACAATCCGGCCAATACCCTGCCCTTACATTTTTGCGGCGAACATTTTAGAAATGCTGGAACGCAGTTTACGCTCATAATCTTCCTCCAACCACTCTTTGTAGTTTTTGGTATTGTTCATAATGCAATACGAATATTGCTTTACGCGATACTGGATCTCGTCTTTCAACTCTTTGGCCAAAATCCGTGCATCGAAAACATCTTCGCTGTTCTCTACACAGATCTGGGCATGTTGTTCGATACTTTTTTCCAGTACAAGTTTGGATTTTTTGCCTTGCGCAAATATTTTTTTATACTCTTCTTTTACATTGAAGGTAATATTATCGGATTTGCTGAATTTGGCCCGAAGATCATCTGGCATTTCATAAACAAAATCCCGTTCTATTTCTTCATCATTTTTTATGTTCTCCAAATAGAAATCTGGGAAGTGGAAGATTTCTTGCCAATCCACAGGGGCATCCCAAGGTCCAAAACGGGCAATATTGTTACCCATGTCGATTACGTTGAACTCGCTCTTGTTGGGGAGTACCCTGGAACCTCTTCCGATCATTTGAAAATAAAGAGTAAGTGAACGTGTGGCCCTGTTCAGAATAATGCTCTCTACCGTAGGCTCATCAAAACCTGTGGTTAAAATACTCACCGAGGTCAATATGGCATCTGGGGTCTCAGCGAACCATTCCAGAATTTCTTTTCGTTCGGCAGCCGTATTTTTATTGTCCAAATGCCTTACATTATATCCTGCCTTTTTAAAAGTTTCGTACACATAAAGCGATGTATTGATACCATTGTTGAAAATCAGGGTCTTGGTGCCCTTGGCAATTTCTTCGTATGCCGTAAGCAATTTGCCCAGCATGCTGTGAGCACTATAGAACTCGTCCGAAGATTTTACGGTATAGTCCCCGTTGATACCCAGTTTCAATGTTTTTAGGCTAACATCGTAATTGTAGAGATTGGCCTTGGCCAAGAAATTCTTACTGATCAGCGATTGTATGGATTCCCCAATGATCAAATGTTTGTAATTGTCCTTCATGGGGAGTTTTATGTTGGAACTGAGCGGTGTTGCGGTAACTCCCAAAATGGTGGACTTTTCAAAATATTTGAAGAGTTTTCTAAACGAATTGTAATGGGCCTCGTCTATAATTACCAGGCCGATATTGTTGATCTTTACCTTTTCCTCTTGCAAACGATTGTTCAAAGTCTCCACCATGGCCACAAAGCACATGTAGTCGTCTTGGTCGTAGAGCTCTTTTACCTCACTGTTGATGACTTTATTGGCCACCCCAAAGCCTTTTAGCATTTTGGAAGTTTGCTTGCTCAGTTCTATTCGATGGGTAAGAACCATTACTTTTTTACCGGTCTGTTGGATAAATCGGCGAGTAATTTCGGAAAACACAACGGTCTTACCACCTCCGGTGGGCAACTGATAGAGGATATTGGTGCCTTCCGGAAGCTTGTCCAATTGGGTGAATATTTTGTTCAGGTCTTCTTCCTGGTATCCGTATAAAGTTTTCTTCTTGATGGTTTTGTTTACTTCCAAAGGGAAAAGGGCATTAGGGATTCTTAATTAAAAAACCCTACAAAATTAGGGGTTTTTTGTGCTTGAGACCAACACTTGGGTGCTTTTCTATCAAAATAGTATCAACAATCAAGTTTTAGGGAACTTTCTACATTGTTACTCCTGTTGACTGATAACATTTTGATAACAATAACATTTTGTACTTGGAAAATCGGACATAAAAACGTATAATGAAAGCTTATAACACTTACAAAACCATAAATACGAATGAGGCAGCTAAAAATCATTAAGCAGGTCACGAACCGGGAATCCAAATCACTTGACAAATACTTGCAGGACATTAGTAAGATTGATCTTATAACTGCACAGGAAGAAGTTGAGTTGGCACAAAAGATACGGGCCGGAGACCAAGCTGCTTTAGAAAAACTGACCAACGCCAACCTTAGGTTTGTTGTTTCTGTGGCCAAGCAATACCAAAACCAAGGTCTTAAGCTTCCCGACCTGATCAACGAAGGTAATGTTGGGCTAGTTAAAGCAGCCAAGCGTTTTGATGAGACCCGCGGCTTTAAATTTATTTCCTACGCGGTATGGTGGATCAGGCAGTCCATTTTACAAGCTTTGGCCGAACAATCTCGAGTGGTTCGTTTGCCATTGAACAAAATTGGGTCGATCAACAAGATAAAAAAAACGTTTTCCTATCTGGAGCAGGCACATGAGCGGCCACCATCTCCAGAAGAAATTGCCAAGGAGCTGGACATGACGGTATCCGAGGTAAAACAGTCGTTAAAAAATACTGGACGCCATGTTTCCATGGATGCTCCCCTTAAGGAAGGTGAAACCTCAAATTTATATGATGTGCTCAATGCCGGTGATTCTCCTAAACCGGACAGGAGCCTAATGCACCAAAGTTTAAATACAGAGATCAACAGGGCATTGGATACACTCTCGCCAAGAGAGGCGGATGTGGTGAGGTTGTACTACGGTATTGGAGACCAACCTTCCATGACCTTGGAGGAAATAGGCAGCACGTTTGACCTTACCCGAGAACGTGTGCGGCAAATCCGGGAAAAGGCCATTAGAAAATTAAGACATACATCCAAAAGCAAAATTTTAAAATCTTATTTGGGATAGGTAGGTATATGTTATAAATAAAAAAGGGGATGTTTTTGTACATCCCCTTTTTTATGATATTTACTTAAACTTTTAGGATTTGCTCAATAGACTAATATCAAAATCAGTGAGCATGTCTTTCAAATCTTGAATAAAATTCAAGTAAGCGGTGTTTTCTTTGTTGTGGTTCTTCATTTTGAACAGTTTTGGGGTATTGGTTTATAGGTAATCCAGTTCGGCAAGTTGGTTTACACTCAAAATTTCGTTGAGTTCTTGTAAAAATGCCAAGTATTCTTCTCCGTAGGTATCGTATAACATGGTAATCTTTGGTTAATTTGTCGGGGTTTTAAGTATAACGTTAAATCATTTTAAAGATTATTTATAAAAGATAGAATGTGGTGAAAATTCCACATTGGGTGGTGAAACCCTATTCTTTCTTCATATTCAATAAGTCGAGTTCAATTTCAAAGTCCAGTTCGTTGTCCACTTTACTGGGTCTTATGTTGAATTCATCATAAATAAAACAAAGGTTCATGGGCAATCTCCTGCGTTCAGTATCTGTCATTAGGCCCAACTTGGATTGGAGGGCGACCTTTATTTCAAATGCTTTATTGCTTATCTGGTGGTTTTTGTGGGATTCCAGCTCTGTGAGCAATGGAATTTCCTTTTTGTCCCCTACTTCCAACATTTCGTCCAAAAGCATAAGCTTACATTCCAAATCCTTTGCGTGTTTGAACAAAGGATAAAAAATACTTTGTAAATATTTTGGAAGATCGTTGCTTTCCATTTTTGTCCATATTACATTGTACGGAACAGTTCCATTTCAAAATCTATTTGTTCCTGTACATTGGGGTATTCTTTCAAAAATTGATCATATAGAAACGAAAGGTGTTTTATGTCTTGGTCTGTTTTGCAAAGCCTGGAAATTTGTTGTGTGACCTCCAAAAGTCCGGTTGTCTGCATCATACGCAACGAAGGCATAATTTTTTGGCAGGTCAGTTCCAGTGCATTAAAGTTTTCGCACATTAAATTGGTTTTGGCGCTGCCGATAAACTCCAAAATATTGAGCTTGAACATACGGACCAGTTCTTCCAATAGTTCCATTTGGCCCATACAATCCTCCAAAACGGGTTTTAAGTCTATATTTTGGGAGGCAAATCCTGCTTTCAGGCTTTTCTCTATGAATTCAAAGTCGCAGGATACTTGGTTTGGAGCTTCCCCTGTATTTCGAGGGGGTCCATCCTGCTCAATTTTCATCATAACTTTAAGGTCATTTATAATTTGAAGTTGTTCCTCGGTCAAACTTGTACCTTCCAAGGCCGCCATTAGCTTTAAAAATTTACTTTTATCATAGCTTTCGGCTTCTCTGGTATCAACACTTTGGATTCCAACCTTTTTGTAGATGTTCTCGAGCTGTCTCATTTCGGAAATACCAAAAACTTTGCTTTCCAGTCCAAATTTGAACATCTCAAAAGATTTTTTGAGTTCGCCCGCTTCAACAACGCCTAGCTCTTCGTAAGAAAAAGAGCTTAATCCTATTTCAAGTTTTTCCAAATACGTTAACAATTCCCGTGTTCCCAAAGTACTGATGTAAAAGTGGTTATTAATCCTTCTAAAAATCTTGATAAAACCAAGTGAATACAATTAATTGTTCCGTAGTATTCGGATTTTGTTGTCAAATTGCGTTATTTGTATGTATAAATTAACCGACCATGAAATATTTTTATCTATTCCTTAGTATTACCTTATTGATCTCTTGCGGAGAGAAAAAAAATCAGAAAACCGAAAAAACTGAAACCTTGGAAGAAAGAGCACAGAGAATCCACGATTCAGTGATTACAATCGACACCCACGACGACATTAACGTCCAGAACTTTACCGACAGTATTAATTACACACAACGACTGGAGACCCAGATAAACCTTCCAAAAATGGAAGAAGGTGGATTGGATGCCGTTTTCTTGATTGTGTATACCGGGCAGGACGAACTGACATCTGATGGCTATGCGAAAGCGGCGGACAATGCCATGGCCAAATTTGATGCCATACATAGGCTTTGTGAAGATATTGCCCCGGACCAAATAGAATTGGCCTTAAACTCCGACGATGTAAGGAGAATTGTAGCGTCTGGTAAAAAAGTGGCCATGATCGGCGTAGAGAATGCCTACCCGATCGGTGAGGACCTTGCCTTGATCGAAGAATATCAAAAGCGTGGAGCACGTTATATTTCCCTTTCGCACAATGGGCACAGCCAGTTCAGCGATTCCAATACAGGAGAAAAAGATAGTGTATGGCTCCACAATGGATTAAGTGAACTCGGAAAACAAGCCGTTGCCGAAATGAACCGCGTGGGCATTATGATCGATGTGTCCCACCCTTCCAAAGAGGCCATGAAGCAAATGATCGAGTTGACCAAAGCTCCCATCATAGCTTCGCATTCGTCTGCAAGAGCGTTGTGCGATCATAGCCGTAACTTGGACGACGAGCAGCTAATGCTGATGAAGGAAAACGGGGGTGTGGTGCAGACCGTTGCATTTAGCTCTTACTTAAATACAGAAAAACACGAAGCTCGTGCCACATATATGAAGGACGTGTACAAAAAAGTAGCGGATTCCTTGGAAATTGCCTGGTACGAACGTTCCCAATTTTCTACATTGACTCCCGATCAACGTAAAGAATTCTTTGCCAACTACAGGAAAGTGATGAATATTGGGGAAGAATTGGCAAAAGACGACTCCAACGCCCCACCGGCCGTTAACGTTTCAGATTTTGTGGACCACATAGATTATATGGTCGATCTTATCGGAATAGACCATGTGGGCATTAGTTCCGATTTTGATGGTGGTGGTGGTATCGAAGGCTGGTCAGATGCTTCTGAAACCTTTAATGTAACCCTTGAATTGGTCAAAAGAGGTTATACCGAAGCAGAGATAGCCCAATTGTGGGGTGGAAATCTGCTAAGGGTACTGGACGAGGTGCAAGCAGTAGCCGAATCAATGAACTAAGAAGCGGCATTTTGTTCTTCCTTTTCCTTTTTGGCCAAACGATCTTTTACATATTCAATCTTTGTTTTGCCATGGGGTTTGGGATTGCCGTTTTCATCCAGGTTAACCATAATTATATTGTCGACCGTAACAATACTTTCGTGGGTCATCTTGTTTCTAACTTCGCAGTTTAAAGAAATCGAGGTGACCCCGAATTTTATTACTTCTATCCCTATTTCTACAATGTCACCTTCCCGTGCCGTGCTCATAAAGTTAATTTCGGACATGTACTTGGTGACTACTTTTTTGTTTTCGAGCTGAATTATACTGTAAAGGGCAGCTTCTTCATCTACCCAGGCTAGCACCTTTCCTCCGAAAAGTGTTCCGTTGGCATTTAAATCCTCTGGCTTGACCCATTTTCTAGTGTGAAATCGCATAGCAATGAATTTAATGTTTTAGACCACAAAGTTAGGGCAATAGCCCTAAGAAAGGTACTCTTAACTTCTTTAATTGATGCGAATTACGAATTTGAAATAATTTGGTTGACCCTGATAATGAGTAACTAAATATTGTACCCAAAGATTTTAAACTTGATCAATTTACGCCACTTAATCGAACAAACCTTTTTCAGAGGATAGAGTTGTTCTTGGTACACGTAGATCAAAACCCATTTTAGTGTTAAGTTGTTCAATAAAATAGGCTGACAATAAAGGGGATTCCAACTCAAGGTTTTGATGTACAAAAAAATGAATGTTTTCCAAGCCCATGGATTTCCATGAAGATAAACGCTCGATCCAATCATCCAAGCGGGGGTAATCCGATTTATGATTTGCACCAACATATCTAATAAAGGCTTCATTCTTGGTGAATCTCATATGCATAAGGTCTCTTCTGCCTGCTGTATCCACTAGGGTGTTGGCAATATTGTTTTCTTCCAATAAGTGGTAAAGCTCATTGGCCACATTTTTGTCGTTGAACCAATCCGTGTGTCTAAACTCCATGGCCAATGGGAACTCTTTTGGCCAATATTCTACAAAGCGCACTACCCTATCCCAGTTTTTTGGACCAAAATTATTGTGCATTTGTAAAAAAATGGTTCCGAGCTTTTCTCCAAGTAAAGACGTTACCTCTAAATAACGGTCAGTTGCTTCAAGAGCCTTATCGTTCATTCGGCGTAAATGACTTACTTCGTTGGTCATTTTCGGGAAAAACTTAAAACCTTCAGGAGTTTTGTCCCGCCATTTCTCATACTGTTCCGCCGGAAATATCCGATAAAATGTGGCGTTGAGCTCAATACTGTTGAATTGCGATGAGTAATATTCCAGCTCATCCTTTGTGCCCCTTGGGTAAAAATTCTTTAAATCTTGTCTATTCCATTTGGCGCAACCGACATAAATCTTTGCCTCAGCCCCCGTTTTGGTTTTGGATAACACCACGGGCGTATCTGGGTGGTCAGGTGGTATGGTAAAATCTATGTTTTCCGGATTATCTACTTTTCCGAATTTCATGAACGAATATATTTGGAATCGATTTATAAAAATAGGCTTTTCCTTGGTTTAGAGATCAATCATCCTTTAGTATATTTAAGGATGCTGAACTTTAATCCATCTTCTAAATTCCCTAAACTATTCCGGTACTCGGTCCTGCGCGAATTTTCAATCTGCCTGTTTTGTCTTATAGTTTATCGGGTCTCTAAATTGTTCTAAGATTTCCATATTCATTCTGACCATGCTGTTCATAACATCGTTGACAACTATTGCGATTATTAAATGTGCAGGGCGATTCATTCTGTAATTTTATTAAAAATCACAGCCATGGATTTAGAATCCGACCGCCGATTGGACATTCGTCCGAGTATTCCCGAGTCACATTTTAACAATCAAATGGGTTTTGATGAGCATTTCCAGAACAAGACCCTCCGCCCTGTTTTAAAACTCCAGAACTATTTATTGGTAGAAGCGTTCAAGAATTATGCGAACAAGCACAAAGGTGTTTTTTACGATCTTTCCTTAGAGAAAAAACTTCAATACATTGAGCGGGCCATTCAAAAGGACATCAAGTTCAGGAATTCCCTAAAAGGTATGATAATAGGTCAGTTCACGGTAGAAGAATACAGGGACTATATTACCAATTCCTCTGCCTTGAACAAGCGAATGATGCATATGGTGGTGGAACGTCTTAAGGATCAAATCCAACTTTTAGAGGTGGAGACGCTGTTACAAGATTGATTCTCCGTTCAAGTTGGTGGTGAGGATATCGCTCATTAAATCAAAATAGGGTCTAATGGCCCTAAAGGAATTGTCCACTTCTTCCAAAAATGACGCGGATAAAACTTCACTGTCCGATAGATTTCGCACAAAAACAAATTGCTTTTTTCTAATTAGGTCTATGTCGGGGTGTTCCTTTTCGAAACCTTTTGGGGCAGTTTTTAACTCGTCCCCGCTTAGATCTCCCCAAACGGTTTTCAATTGTTTTTGGTTTATGGTGTCCCTAAATTCCGAGGCATCCAATTCCAGTTCTTTCCGTATGCGAAATAGATCTTCTTTGTTGGGGGCCCAAAAACCTGCGGCCAAGAGTGATTCCCCTGGTTTTATATGTAGGTAATAACCGCCCCTTAAATGAGCGCCCAAACGGGAAAAAGAACCTGCAAAATGATTCTTATATGGAGTTTTATCCTTAGAAAAGCGAACATCCCTATAAATTCGGAACATCTTCATTTTCTCGATTTCGTCGTGCTGGTTCAGATTGTCTTTAACGGCTTCAAAAAATGCCTTTACCTGAGCTTCATGCTTTTTAAAAGTAGTCTTGTTGGCCTCGAACCATTCGCGGTTGTTGTTTTTTTTCAATTCATTTAAAAAGTCAAGGGAATCCTTGGAAATCGTTATGTTCGAGCTCATAAAATTATAATATGTTATTTTTAATCTAAAGTTACCCTTTTGTGCCCACTTGCGGTAAGGTTTTGACTAATTTTAGAGCGACAAATTGCACTATGGATAAGGAAAAAATAATCGAAGAGCTTATTAGGCATAAAAAAATGCCCTGCTTGGATTTTAAATTAAAGCAACTTACCGAGGATTTTACGAACACGCTCTTTTATACCTTATTTGACACCAATACCCCTGTGGCCGTAAACCTTGAGCTATTGGAAAAACAGTTCAACAAGCTTATGGATATGGCGTGTTGTGAATTGAAAAAGCCACATGATGAGCTATGGGGAGAATATGTTTCCCATCTTCCCGAAATACTGGAATTTTTAAACCTGGATGCCGAAGCTATCCTAGAATGTGACCCCGCATCTTCTTCGTTGCAAGAAATATACCTGGCTTACCCGGGATTTTATGCGATTGCCATTTATAGATTGGCACATGAGCTATATGTGGAAGGCATTCCTTTGATTCCCCGTTTGATGACGGAGTATGCCCATAGACAAACGGGAGTGGACATTAACCCTGGGGCCAAAATCGGAAAATCTTTTTTTATCGATCATGCTACCGGTGTAGTTATAGGTGAGACGGCAGTTATAGAAGACAACGTTAAGGTATACCAGGGAGTTACGCTGGGTGCATTGTATGTATCCAAGAGCTTGGAAAAAACAAAGCGACACCCAACTATTAAAAACAATGTGACGATTTACGCCAACGCTACCATTTTAGGTGGCGACACCGTTATTGGTAAAAATTCCATTATAGGCGGAAATGCCTGGATAACCGAATCGGTGCCGCCAAACTCTAAAGTGTACCATACCCCAGAAATTAAAATTAAGACGAGCCCTAATGTCTAACAGTATACTCGATTTAATCGGAAACACCCCATTGGTGGAATCCAAAGTATTGAACACCAATAAAAAAGTAAAAGTCCTTTTTAAACTAGAAGGAAATAATCCTGGCGGAAGTGTTAAGGACAGACCTGCGTACAATATGATCAAAAGTGGTCTGGAACGAGGCGACTTTACGAAAGACACCAAACTTATAGAAGCTACAAGCGGTAACACTGGGATAGGATTGGCCATGATCGCCGGTCTTTTTGGATTGAATATTGAATTGGTGATGCCGGAAAACTCTACCAAGGAACGAGTGCAGACCATGCGGGCCTACGGTGCAAAAGTTACCTTGACCCCTGCCGATGTTGGGATAGAGGGCGCACGAGATTATGCTGAAGCAAAAGTTGCCCAAGAAGGTTTTAGAATGCTGAACCAATTTGCCAATAATGATAATTGGTTGGCACATTACAAAACTACCGGACCGGAAATTTGGCGAGATACACAAGAGGAAATCACACATTTCGTTTCCAGTATGGGTACCACAGGGACAATTATGGGCACATCAACTTTTTTAAAGGAACAAAACCCCAATATTCAGATTGTAGGTGTACAGCCTACGGATAATTCCAAAATACCGGGAATTCGAAAATGGCCGCAAGAGTATCTGCCAAAAATTTTTGACCCTGCAAAAGTGGACACCGTAATGGAGGTGAGCGAGGAAGATGCCAGAACTATGGCAAAACAGTTGGCCAAAGAGGAAGGTATCTTCGCAGGAATGAGCAGTGGTGGTGCCGCAACAGTGGCCTTGCGCTTGGCAGAAACCTTGGAGAGCGGCACTATTGTTTCGATTGTGTGCGACCGTGGGGACCGTTATCTCTCTTCAGATCTATTTGACTAGTTGTTTTTACCATCTAAAATTTGGGTTTCATGTCGGTTTTTTCCCATTATCCAACATTGTTTGCCACTCAACGATTTTGTTAAAATAGTGGTGACAAAACCCCGTTCTTTACAGCAAGTATTATCCCAAATCTGAAATCAACATGAATACCTTGTCAAAAATCATTACCTGGAAAAGGAATATCCTAGCAAGTATAGTAGTTCTATTAACCTTGTCGGTATTGAGTTTTTATGGTATTTACACCAATCAGTTTTACTTTTTAAAACCGGACAATTATATATTCCCGATTCTATCCGTTGTACATTTGCTTTATTTGTACGTGGTTTGGTTCAAGATCACTGAAGATGAATTGCCAGACCCCAAAATGAGAAATATAGAGTATGTTCTGTACGTTGTGATGATCATATACTTGTTTAAAATCTATGACAGCGCTATGGTATTATACTCCATTGGTGGGTTTAATGAACATGTAATCCCTGCAACATTTAAGCCCATGGCCACACTTACCTTGGTTTTGTATAGTATACTACCTATTTTAACGCTTTACACCTTTTGGTTAAGAAAGCGTTACATAGGAATCTATAATTTCGAAAACTACAACGATAATCTAAATATTTGGCAGTAGGCCCATCAATGGGCTATAACCCACTAATGTAGCTCCCGTATAGATCTTTAAATTGATAACCCTGCTGAAACCGGTGTTTGCTCAATTTCTTGTGGGCCACCAGCCCCCAAAGCAGAAGTTCTTTAAGAAAATAGGAATCCTCCATAGAAATTTCTGGCTGATATTCTCTGATTAAATGGTTCAAGGGACCAATGGCATCCAGTTTGGATTTATAATTTTCATCTTTTTCGTCGTCCAATAAATCAAATCCTTCACCATCAAAGAACCAACTCACGAGTTCATCATATTCGTTTTCCTCTTCTCGGCGCTGCAGCTTTTCTATCTTGGGAAAATAATTAGGGAACAAACTTTTTACAGCCTCTTCTATCAATGTTTCGGCCACATAACCAGCTCCCTCCTGCTCTCCTTCATACACCAACTCAATTTTTCCGGTAATGGAGGGCACCACTCCTATAAAATCACTCAATCGAACGGTAGTTTTAGTATCACCTGCAATAATGGCCCTACGTTCTGCGGTGCTCAATAAGTTTTCAAAAGCGGTGATGCTCATACGTGCACTTACGCCACTTTTGGCATCTACAAACTCACTGTTTCTGGCTTCAAAACTGATTTGCTCCAACAAATCCATGGCGATTTCAGGAACATATACAAAATCAGATTGGCGTTTGTCCAATTTGGCTTCTTGCTTGGTGATTTTTTTTGCGATTTCGATGTTATCCGGATAATGCGTCAAAATTTGCGAACCTATCCTATCTTTTAAAGGTGTAACGATACTTCCCCTATTGGTGTAATCTTCTGGGTTGGCGGTAAAAACAAATTGCATATCCAAATTGAGTCTAAGTTTAAACCCTCTAATTTGTATGTCTCCCTCTTGCAGAATATTAAACAACGCTACTTGAATTCTTGCTTGAAGATCGGGTAGTTCGTTGATCACAAAAATACAGCGGTTTGCTCTGGGTATCATCCCGAAATGAATTACTCGATCATCGGCATAGGATAATTTAAGATTTGCTGCTTTTATGGGATCTACATCTCCTATAAGGTCGGCTACGGTAACATCTGGGGTGGCCAGTTTTTCGTAAAATCGCTCATCCCTGTGCACCCAACCGATAGGTGTATTATCACCTTTTTCCTTGACCAGCTCTATGGCATATCGGGAGATGGGATGCATTGGATCGTCATGAATTTCGGAACCCTCTACGATTGGGATATATTCATCCAGCAATTGCACCATCAAACGGGCCAAGCGTGTTTTTGCCTGACCTCTCAACCCTAATAAATTTATATTGTGGCGTGATAAAATAGCTCTTTCCAATTCAGGAATCACCGAATTTTCGTAGCCCCAAACTCCTTCGAAGACCTGTTCTCCCTTCGATATTTTTTCCAAAAGATTGTCACGTAGTTCGTCCTTGATACTTTTACCTGTATACCCTGCCGATTTGAGTTGACCCAGGGTTGCAATGTTGTTGTGATCTAATTTCATTTGTGATATTAACCTTTAATTCTTTTTTTTCTGTTTTGTTCGTAGTCCTCAAAAATCATTTCACCCAATCCTTTAAGTCCTGTGTAGAAGGCCTTCCCCTTGTTGGCCTTTGTGAATTCACGAACGAATTGCATCAAATAAGGGTCTTCTGCAATCATAAATGTGGTAATTGGTATATGAAGTTTTCTGGCTTGTTGCGCCATGGCGTAGCATTTTTCAACAATGTATTCGTCCAAGCCTACACTGTTTTTATAATAATCTCCGTTTGGTAATCGCAAACAGGATGGCTTTCCATCGGTAATCATGAAAATCTGTTTGTTGGTATTACGTTTTCGGCGGAGCATGTCCATGGCCAATTGCAAACCAGCTACGGTATTGGTATGGTATGGCCCTACTTTTAAATAGGGCAGGTCTTTAATGGGAATGGGCCATGCATCGTTACCAAAAACCAAGATATCCAAGGTATCTTTTGGATAACGGGTGGTGATCAATTCTGCCAGAGCCATGGCCACTTTTTTGGCGGGTGTGATTCGGTCCTCGCCATATAAAATCATGCTATGGCTAATGTCTATCATGAGCACCGTACTCATCTGAGCTTTGTGCATTGTATCCTCAACGACTAAATCTTCTTCATTTAGGGAAAAGTTATCCAACCCATGGTTTACTTGGGCATTTTTGAGGCTTTCCGTCATATTGATGTGCTCCAACGAATCTCCAAAACGATATTCACGGAACTCCCCGGTATGCTCGTCTCCTTTTCCTGATTTTCCGGTCTTATGGTTACCCGAACCACTACGCTTTATTTTACCGAAGATTTGGTCTAAAGCCCGTTGACGCAGCATGCGCTCTAGTTTAGCGGTCAAAGAGAGTATACCACCACCGTTTTCATTACCCTCCTCACCTTCTCCACCTTGGGGATTATCAATATCAAACTCTTCGCGGATATAACCTTTTGCCTTTAGGTCCTCGATAAAGTCATCAATAGTGTAATCGTCGTCGGTAAGGTTGTATTCTTTATCCAATTCACGTAACCAGTCCAACGCTTCCTCCACATCGCCCGAGGTATGAGTGACGAGTTCTTGAAAAATTTCGAAGAGTTTTTCGAACGGAGTTTGGTCGGGTGCTTCGTAATTGGTAAAACGAAACCCTTTTCTTGTGTTCATAGCCATTACATAAATTTACGGCAAATTGAGGTAATGACTAAAGCTTTAGAAAAAACTTAACGCATTCCGTAAGTTTGTTTAAGGATGAAAGCACTGTTAGAAGCATTTTACAATACTGCGCCACTTTGGACCCGAGAACAATTTGGATTACCGCAATTTGAATTTCCATCCATAGACATGGATTCTGTAAAAAATGTTGCCATTCCAGAAAAATTACGTTTAGGTCACCAAATGGAATACGTGTTTAGGCACCTGATAACAACTTCTGAAGCGTATGAGGTTGTATTAGCAAATGTTTTGATAGATGAAGGAAAAGTACGTTTGGGCGAATTGGATTTTATCTTAAAAAACAACCTTACCAATAACTATCTACACGTAGAACTAGCCTACAAATTCTATATCATAAATCCTAACATATCGGAACCTATACACCGACTGATGGGGCCTAATAAGCGGGATATGTTTTATACCAAATTGGATAAGCTCAAAGAAAAACAATTTCCTCTTCTACATCATGCCAGTCTTAAACAAAAATGGGATGCCTTAGGGATTGACCCATTAGAAATGGAACAGCAATGCTGTTTTAAGGCACAACTTTTCACACCTTTTAAGGAGGAAAAACTAGCTATACGACCACTAAATACATCTTGCCATGGGGGCTATTGGGTGCGTTTTGAGCAATTCAATACTAATCTATTTAAACATTATCAGTTCTACATTCCGGCTAAAAAAGAATGGCCGTTGCCACCCGATAATCAAGTTTTGTGGAACAATCATTACAACACGCTGCTAGACATCAATCTAAAACACCTTAATCAGTACGCACCAATGCTATGGGTACGTACTACAGAAGGAGAATTATTTAAGCTGTTTGTGGTATGGTGGTAAAACAGAAAAATAGCGCCAGGACCTAGGAACCCAGCGCTACCACATCAATCACCTTTTATTCTGCTGTAAATGTATAGGTAACCTTGTTTACCTCTGTAAGTCTAAAATATCCTAATGGTTGATTTTCTGGTTTGGTTTGGTTCACACAGTTTCCTTTTAAAGCAACAGGAGTTGAAGAGAACAAGCCAGCACCGCCCATTTGTTCAATTAAGATCTTTATGTATTCATAATAGCTTTTAGAAATACCGTGCATGCTAATGTAAACCGTATCACCTGGCTCAAAAGGCGTTAAGCCATCCATCTCATCTTCTTCAATTTCGTACCACCAATCGATCTCATTTCCGTTTATAAATTCGTCCTTTGCATCTTCAAATGCTGGAAACAATTCGCCCTCTTTTAAAAATTTGAACAGGTAATAATTTTCTTCCGCTTCGGGGTCCGTAAAAACCAAATGAACTTCTAGATCTTCATCATTAAAACCATCATCCCTAGACTGAAAAACTTCCTTGATTTCTGGCACGGGAGTCATTTTCTCTGTAGCCGTAAATACTTCGTTTTTATAGTTTACGGTCAATGCATAGGTGTCGCCAATTACCGGCTCAAAATCAGTTGTAGTATAGTTTCCATCATTTTGGTCTACAAATAAAACTTCTGTTCCGCTATTTACATTTAGAACGCTAACTGTAGCTCCTATTGCAGGCTGAAAACTTGTATCAAAATAAGGTGTAGAGGTGGATAGTTTTATAGTTTGATAATTACCTTCTGTTCCTTTTTCCCAATCTAAAGAAGCTTCTATTACAAGTCTTGTTGGTCCTTCTTGCACATCTATATCTACTACGTCTTCACAGGCGGTTAGAACCAAAAAAATTACTAACGATATATATTTTATAATGGTTTTCATGATCAGAATTTAAAATTATAAGTGATGGATGGTAATATGCCAAATATGGCGGTTCTTGTAGCCTCGTTGGCTCCTGTTTCAAAGTTTTGTCCAAAAGAAATACTGGCCGCATTTTTACGGTGATAGAGGTTGTAAATGCTTAAAACCCATTCTCCCTTAAATCGCTTATTTAAAGATTTTTTGGGCGTGTAAGTTATAGATGCATCCAAACGGTGATACGCTGGTAAACGGTCTGAATTTCGACTTGCATAACTTGCAATGGACACCCCCTCGTAACTATACTGCCCATTGGGGTAAGTCACTGGTCTCCCTGTTTGATATACTAGGTTTGTTCCAAAGCTCCAATGATCGTTTAACCGGTATGCGCCAGAAATGGATATATCATGGGTTCTATCAAAAAAAGTAGGATACCAATTACCGTTGGCAATTCCAGGTCCGCCAGCTGTATCACCAAGAGTACGTTGTTCAGATTTTGACAACGTATAAGCTAACCAACCCGTAAAATTCCCTGTGTTTTTGCGTAGCAAGAGCTCTAAACCGTAGGCACGCATTTCTCCATTCAATATTTCGGTTTCTATGGTATTTTGGCCTATAAGGTCAGAACCATCTATATAATCTATCCGATTTGCCACGGTTTTAAAGTAACCTTCTACCTCCAAGGAATATTTCTTATCCATAAAGTCATGAAAGTAACCAAGCGCATATTGATTGGACAATTGCGGCTTTATAAAGGGCCCGCTTGGAGTCCAAACGTCTAAAGGTGTTACAGAAGAGGTGTTTGATAAAAGATGAATATACTGGGCTGTTCTTGAAAACCCTGCCTTTAAAGAACTGTTATCATTAATTAAGTAGGCCAAAGATGCTCTAGGTTCTAGATTGCGAAAAGAAGTAATAACGTCACTCTTTTTATACGTAGTTTCATCAATTACCTCCCCTCTCTCATAGATTTCTAAATCCGAATTATATACAACCGGCTGGTTGTTTTGATATATCGAAATAGGTTGCCCGCCCAATCTGGAAAATCCACTTAAACGTAATCCGTATTGTGCCGTTAGTCTATTGCTTAATTTATGCTCAGCATTTACATAAACCGCACTTTCTAAAGCTCTCTTTTTATCTAATGCCAAGGGATTTATGGCAGATGTTTCTGATGTTGGTTTTATCTGGCCAGGGTCAAACTCATAGAGCAGACTGCTGGCCCCAAAACCCAAAGTAAAACCATCATTTAAGTAATATTTAAAATCATACTTAAGATTGTAGTTGTTTATGGAGGACATCCACTCAAACTCTTCAAAATCCAAGTCTAAATCATAATCATACCTACTGACAATTGCGGAAAGATTAGAGAATAATTTATCGTTGAAAATATGGTTCCATCGTAAATTGCCAGAGGCATTGCCATAACTACTGGCAAAGCTTTGACCGATTTCAAATGCATCTCTTCCAAAATAACCACTCAGGTATATTCTATTATTTGGATTAATGCTGTAATTGGTTTTAAGGTTTAAATCATAGAACATTACGGAATTCTCTTCACCCGCAGCTTTAAGAAAAAGATCTAGATAGGAACGTCTACCAGCAACCAAAAAAGAGCCCTTGTTTTTGAACATTGGCCCTTCTGCTGTTAACCTGCTAGAAATTGCACCGATACCACCAGTAAGTGCAAAATTTTTATTGTTCCCGTCTTTTTGTCTGATATCCAAAACAGAAGAAACCCTACCTCCAAACCGAGCCGGAATACCACCTTTATACAATTTTAAGTCTTTAATGGCATCTGCATTAAAAACAGAAAAGAAGCCAAACATATGAGAGGTGTTGTAAATGATAGCCTCATCTAACAAAACTAAATTTTGGTCCTGGGCTCCACCCCGTACATGAAAACCTCCAGTGCCTTCTCCATTGTTAGTGACCCCGGGAAGCAATTGTAACGATTTTAAAATATCTACCTCGCCTAATACAACAGGCATCTTTTTAACAGTTCCAATATTCATTTTTAGTACACTCATTTCTGGTTTCCGAAGCAAGGCTTTTTCTGGTTCTTCGGCAGTTACGATAACCTCGTTCAGCTCAGTAGATAATTGTTCAATCTCGATATCCTTTTTTACATCTGCGTGTAAATTCACTTTTATTTTAACATCGGTAAAACCCATGTAAGAGACATTTAGTTCATAGATGCCTTCTGGTGCGGTAATAGAATAAAAACCGTATTCATTTGTGGTAGTTCCTATAGTTGTACCGGCAAGGAAAATAGAAGCACCATAAAGTGTTTCTCCATTATTATTATCTCTGATAGTGCCACTTAGTGTGTAATTGGTTTGGCTAAAACTCCAAAAAGAGTTTAATACTAAAACTACCATTACCCATGGTATTTTTTTTGAATTCATTTTCTGATTTGTTTTTTGATGTTTGAATTAAAATGTATACCACCAATAGACAAGTCAAAAAAGACAAGGTTGCATTGCTTCTAAAAAAAAACGCAGTTTCTTCACCTAATTGAAAAAACTTCACACTTTTTTTACTCTAGGTGCAACCCTTTAGTATTTCCTTTGTCTTTAGAGCAATAAGCATCAAACCGAACCATTGAAAACGGACATTCGTTTTACACATCAATCATTAGTAGAACAGTGCAAAGCAGGCCATAGTAGTTCTCAATACGAGCTCTATAGTTACTATGTGGATGCCATGTATAATGTTGGTTTTAGGTTTTTAGGAAATAAAGAAGATGCTGAAGATATTGTACAAGACAGCTTTATAGATGCTTTTAAACAATTACACTCTTTTAAATACCAAAGCAGTTTTGGAGCTTGGTTAAAGCGGATTGTGATTAATAAAAGTATTAACCATCTTAAAGCTAAAAAGGTAGATTTAGTACCTATGGAGGAAAGCGAATATCAGATGACCCAAACCACGGAGACTGTGATACCGGATGTAAAAGATATTAGTAAAATTAAACGTGGCATTGCGTTATTACCAGATGGCTACAAGCAAATTATAAATCTATATTTAGTAGAAGGATATGATCATGTAGAAATTGCAACAATCTTAGAAATAACAGTAAGTACCTCGAAATCCCAATACCACAGAGCCAAAAAGAAGTTAATGCAAATTGTAAGTGAATTATGATGGATGATTTTGAAAAATACATAAGCGACAATGCAGAAGCTTTTAACACAGAAAGAGCGGATCGAGATAACATGTGGCTGCAGATCAATACCGTTTTAGAAGCAGGTAAAACTAAAGTTGTGCCACTTTATAAAAGGAAACTGTTCTTAAAAATTGCTGCTAGTTTGATGGCTCTGATGGTAATTACATTTTTCTACACACATTTTAAACCTAGCATAGTTACAGAGAACCAGCTGGCATCAAAAGAGTTGCTGGAAATAGACATGCATTACAAAAGTTTGGTTAATTACCAAGTAGCGTTGGTACAGAAAAATCCAAAACTTAGTACAGCCGATAAAAATGAATTTTTGTCTTTTATGGACGAATTAGATGCGGAATACCTGGCACTAAAAAAAGAAATGGAGACCAATTTAGACAATGAGCAGGTCCTGGAAGCTATTGTTGCCAACTACAAAAAACGCATTGAGCTTATAGAGAAGCTTTTAGAACGACTTAATGAAACCAAAAAATTTGAGCAGAATTATGAGTACACTTTATAAAACTTACCTAGGATTGCTCTTATTACTAACTTCAGCTACTGTGTCAGCACAAGAGCACGTTGAAAAAACAATAGAAAAGCAATTTGAATTAGAGGCTAACGGAGAGCTACACATCGACAACAAATATGGAAATATAACCTTCACCGGTTGGGAACAGCCAAAAGTAAAAGTGGTTATTACTGTAAAAGTAAATCATAAAAAAGAAGAAAATGCCAAGGATTTACTTCAAAGAGTGCAACCAGAAATACGTGCCAATCAAAGCTATGTTTCCATAACATCTGTTATAGCCAATAGAAATACCGGATGGTTTGCAGATTTTTTTAATAAGACAAACCCAATAGATTCAGACCGTAGTAGAGTACAAATAGACTATGAAGTGTTTTTACCTAGGGATGCCAAATTGAATGTTACCAACAAATTTGGGGATATTCTTATAGAAGAATGGCAAGGGCAATTAGAGGCCAACTTAGAACATGGTGACTTATGGTTAGGAGAAATGATCAGCAAAGCTACTATTCAATTAAAATTTGGAAAAATACGTGCTAAAAACATCAATTATGCCAGAATAGTCCTAAAAAATGGCGAGTTAAGCATGGATGACGCCAAAAACTTGCAATTAACAACGGAAGGGAGCGAAATACAATTGAATGCTATAGCCACACTTGAGTTGTATTCAAACAAGGATGAAATACATGTAGAAGAAGTTAAACACCTTTTTGGAAGTCTTAAATTCTCTTCCATTAGAATAGAGCAATTGCAAAAGGATATAGATAGCGAATTAAAGATTGTAGATTTTGTAGTTGCTAAAATAGGTAATCCCGATGCTGCTATAACGCTCACCCAAGAATCCTCTGATATTACCATCAAAACCACAAATTTCCCCCATCGCTTTATAGCTACACTGGAACAAGGAGTTGTAAGACTACCTAAAACCTTTGATAATGTTGCTTCCAAAATGTTGGATAAGGGTAAAAAACTTAGAAAAATAGAAGCTACCTACGGTAATAATGCCCTGGGAAAAATTACTATTTCTGGAGTTAAAGGAATTGTAACCATAAATGATTAAAATAGTCTTACACATGCAACCTTTTTAAAATTGGGTTGTCTTTAAATTATATCAATCAAAATTTGAATAATGTTCAATCAAAAAACGACAGTATTATTTATAGCATTAGTTAGTATAATCACCACGCATGCGCAACAAAAAAGTAATGACGAATACATCACCTTTAACGACCGTAACAATGTAGTCCATGGTATATATCTCGGTATTCCATTGGCTATTGGTGAAATTGATGGAAAGGACACTTTTTTTGCCGGTCTAAAACTCGCTTACGTTGCTAACCGTAAATTAGAAATAGGCTTAGCAACCTATGGGTTTTATTCGCAACAAAACTTATCTGGCGAATTATCTATAGATAATGAAGATTTAATAGGTGGTTATGTAGGCTTACACTTGGAACCAATTCTTTTTGGTAAAAGAACAATTAGCCTGTCCTTTCCTCAATTTATAGGTGGCGGAGCTATTGGTTATGTAGATGGCGACACCTTTGAGAACGATGACAACGATTTTGATAATGAGGATTTTGACACTTCGGACTACATATTTGTTTACGAACCAGGAGTAAGTTTATTATTTAATATCAATAGGTACGTACAGTTAGAAGCTACTGGTAAATACCGGTTTTCTAGTAAAATTGAATTGGAGCAACAAGCACTGGATCGCATTAACGGCTTCTCTGCTGGTTTGGGTATTAAAGTAGGTATATTTAACATGGGTAAAAACCGTTATAAGAAACAAATAGATTAGGATGAAGGGAGAAAAAGCACCTAGTAAAATAACTATTCCTGTGACTAGAGTATTTGTTAAAAACAATACCGTTTATATTTGTAATCAGGACAAGATTATAAAACCAATCCAATTAACTTGGTCTCCCGTTACCTTATAAAAAAGTCTTTTTTAATGCCTTTCTATCAATACTTTTTCAATATCTTTTAAAGTGTATCCTTTGGCTTGGAGTAAAATCAAGTAATGGAATAAAAGATCTGCACTTTCGTTTAAGAACAATTCTTCGTTATCGTCTTTGGCTTCAATTACCGTTTCAACAGCTTCTTCCCCTACTTTTTGGGCAATTTTATTGATTCCTTTTCTAAAAAGTGAAGCTACATAGCTTTTTTCATCCTCTTTGTTTTCTTTTCGGGAAGCGATTACATTCTCTAATTCTGATAAAAAGCTAAAGTTGGGTGTGTTTTCTTCATCCCAACAGGTATCTGTACCCGTATGACAGGTGGGCCCAGCTGGCTTCACTTGGACCAATAAGGTATCCTTATCGCAATCTACCTTCATAGAAACCAATTCCAAAAAGTTGCCACTTTCCTCACCTTTTGTCCACAACCTATTTTTAGAACGACTAAAAAAAGTGACTTTACCCGTTTCTTGGGTTTTTTTGAATGCTTCCTGATCCATGTACCCTAGCATCAACACATTTTTGGTTGTTGCATCTTGAATTATTGCAGGAACTAGTCCGTCTGAATTTTTATTGAAGTCTATTTGCATTATTATAATCTTACAGGAATTCCTTTTTCCTTTAATTCTTTTTTGAGTGAATTGATTTCGATTTCCTTAAAATGAAAAACGCTTGCCGCTAAAGCTGCATCTGCCTTACCATATTTAAAAGTATCTGTGAAATGAGACACCGCTCCCGCCCCACCAGAGGCAATTATGGGAATGTTTACCAAACTCGATAGTTTAGCCAATTCCTCGTCAGCAAAGCCATTTTTAGTACCATCATGGTCCATGGAGGTAAATAAAATTTCACCAGCACCACGCTGCTCTACCTCTTTTGCCCAATCAAATAAATCCAATTCCGTAGGCACTTTGCCTCCCACCAAATGCACTTTCCAGCCATCGGTAGTTTTACGAGCATCTATGGCAACAACTATACATTGCGAACCAAATTTGGCCACCAATTCGTTGATTAATTCTGGATTTTTAACCGCTGATGAATTGATAGAAACTTTATCTGCTCCGTTTTTAAGTAAGATATCTACATCTTCCACGGAAGAGATTCCACCACCTACTGTAAATGGTATATTTAATTTTTCTGCTACGTGATACACCAACTCCGCCAGCGTTTTACGCTTTTGCTCGGTGGCAGAAATATCTAAGAAAACAAGTTCATCTGCACCTTCATCAGCATACCGTTGTGCCAATTCTACTGGGTCACCAGCATCACGTAAATCCACAAAATTGACACCTTTAACGGTTCTACCATCTTTTATGTCGAGGCAGGGAATTATTCTTTTTGTTAACATAATTATTCGTTCTTCACATTCAAGTTTACCCCAGAATAAAATCCAAGATCCTGATCGTTCAACATTTTAGTGTACAGTGCAATCTGACCCGTGTGGTAAGATAAATGCTCTGTTACATGGATAATGTTGCCGACCCCAGAAAAATTAAACCCTTGAACATAACGTTTGCGCAAAAGCTCATGTAAGGGAGCATCATAAAATGCTCTTTTAGCTTCATCGACCGTATCTTCTAGTTTTTTGATTAACTCAGCTTTGGTGTAGCCAGATTCGGTGGCAAATTCTTCATCCCTTTTACGTTCATCCTCCAAGTTTTGAATGGAAGCAATCCCATATTGGGTGATGTTTCCGCATAAATGAAGAATAAGATTTGCAATGCTGTTGCACGAGCTGTTCGGCTTCTGCCAAACTTGTTCTTCAGAAAGTTGATCTAAACAAATTTTGATCATACGGAGGTTTTCGTTCATACGATACCCTGCATTCCAAACCAATTCTTCTTGGAGTTCTTTTTCTTTATCCATTCTCAAGAATATAATGTTCCAATTGTTTTAAACTGATCTTACCTTCATAAATGGCTTTGCCTATGATTGTGCCCTCACAACCAATTTCGGCAAGTTTGGGAAGTTCGTCAAAAGTGGAGATTCCACCACTGGCTATTAAATGTAATCCTTTTTTGGTTTGGGACAGCATTTTTTTGTATAACTGGAATGATGGTCCTTGTAACATACCATCCTTACTTATATCTGTACAAATCACATAGGTTATGCCTTCCGATTGGTATTGTTGAACAAAAGGAATAAGTTGTAAATCTGATTCTTCTTGCCAGCCAGAAACGGCCACCTTTTCATTATTGGCATCTGCACCCAGAATAATTTTTTCCGGCCCATATTTTTCCAACCAACCCAAAAACGTGTCTCGGTCTTTTACAGCGATGCTCCCACCTGTGATTTGTTTTGCACCACTTTCAAAAGCAATGTGCAGATCTTCATTGGATTTTAACCCCCCACCAAAATCAATTTGAAGATTGGTTTTTGATGCAATGGACTCCAAAACTTTATGGTTGACAATATGTTTGGATTTTGCGCCATCCAAATCCACCAAATGAAGATGTTGAATACCATGTTCCTCAAACTCCTTGGCTACTTCCAAAGGGTTTTCGTTATAGACTTTTTTGGTATTGTAATCGCCTTTGGAAAGACGCACGCATTTACCGTCAATGATATCTATGGCTGGTATTATCCTCATACTTATAGATTTAAGAAATTTTGCAAAATTCCACTTCCTACTTCACTACTTTTTTCTGGATGAAACTGTACCCCATAAAAATTATCTTTCTGCAAAGCAGCGCTATATTCGACCTCATATTCAGATAAAGCAATGGATTCTTTACCGATAGGTGCATAAAAACTGTGCACTAAATAGATGTATGATTTATCAGGAACATTGGCAAAAAGCTCACTTTTTAAATCTGAAATCTGGTTCCATCCTATTTGAGGAACTTTTACTTTGTTTGAAAATTTTACCACATCCAAATCAAAAATTCCTAATCCTTCGGTGTTGCCCTCTTCAGAAGCATTACACATGAGCTGCATGCCCAAACAGATGCCCAAAACTGGTTGTTTTAGCTTTGGAATAAGCGTATCCAATCCCGTGGCTCTTAATTTTTCCATAGCGGAACTTGCCTCGCCAACTCCAGGAAAAATAACTTTATCGGCATTTCGGATTTCTTCGGTATCATGACTCAAAACGGCTTCATATCCTAACCGTTTTATGGCAAATATGATGCTTTGAATGTTTCCTGCTCCGTAATCGATAATTACAATTTTCATAGAAAAGTACAAGGTTTGAAGTTAGAAGTACGAAGTTCTATTTTATTTCCCATTTTCTCGTGCGGTTTTAATAGATGAAACAACAATGGCTAAAATTTCAGTTGCTTCGGTGTGCAATGATTTCATTTCTGAGAGGTTATTTTCGCTTATTTCCATTAGAAGTTCTAAAAAGTACATGCTTTCATCTATTTCTTCCTCAACTATTTTGAGTTTGTTGATGAAATCGGCACGAGATTTTGCTCGTTGTGAGGCTCTGTAATTTGCTCCAACAGAACTCGAACATCTGATTAATTGATTGACATAGGCATTAAACTCTCTAGATTTTGGAATATTTGAACATAAGTTCCAAGTACTAATAGCAAATGCTTTTGTTCTATCCTTCAAATCCTTTCTCATTGGACTGTTCCTAACTTTTTATTTTGTACTTCTGACTTTGTACTTCTGACTTTTACAGCATTCCTTTAGTAGACGGCAACACCATTTTTTCAGCATCTCGTTTTACCGCCATTTTAATGGATTTGGCAAAGGCCTTGAATATAGCTTCAATTTTATGGTGTTCGTTGGTACCTTCGGCTTTAATGTTCAAGTTCGCCTTGGCTCCATCAGTGAACGATTTAAAAAAGTGCATGAACATTTCGGTTGGCATATCTCCTACTTTCTCTCGCTTGAACTCAGTATCCCAAACCAACCAATTTCGACCACCAAAATCGATGGCCACTTGTGCCAAGCAATCATCCATGGGCAATGCAAAACCATAGCGTTCAATACCCAATTTATTGCCCAAAGCTTTGGAAAACAGCTCTCCCAATGCAATTGCTGTGTCTTCAATGGTGTGGTGTTCATCTACCTCTAAATCACCATCTACTTTAATATTTAAATCCATTTGTCCATGTCTGGCCAATTGGTCCAACATATGGTCAAAAAATGCCAATCCCGTGTTGATATTGCTTTTTCCAGTTCCGTCGAGGTTTATTTTGATTTGAATATCAGTCTCATTGGTTTTACGTGAGATTTCAGCAATACGATTTTCCAATTTCAAGAACTCGTAGATTTTCTCCCAATCATTACTTTCCAGAGCGATGAAGTCATCCAATTCTTCACGTTTTACTGTGATTTCTCCTGTTCCTAAATGGGTATTGTCATTGATGAAGATGCCTTTCGCTCCAAGATTCTTGGCCAACTCCACATCTGTCAAACGGTCACCGATCACAAATGAATTTTCCAAATCATATTCCTCGGAAAAATAGGAAGTCAACATGCCGGTGCCGGGTTTACGAGTGTCGGCATTGTCCTTTGGAAAGGTTTTATCGATGTAAACCGCATCGAAAACCACACCTTCATTTTCAAAAGATTTCATGATAAAATTATGAACGGGCCAAAAGGTATCCTCGGGAAAAATATCGGTTCCCAAACCATCTTGGTTGGTGATCATCACCAATTCATAGTCCAATTCCTTTGCAATTTTTCCTAAATAC
Source organism: Flagellimonas marinaquae (assembly GCF_023716465.1). Classification (NCBI taxonomy): domain Bacteria; kingdom Pseudomonadati; phylum Bacteroidota; class Flavobacteriia; order Flavobacteriales; family Flavobacteriaceae; genus Flagellimonas; species Flagellimonas marinaquae. The sequence continues at coordinate 3,445,410 of NZ_CP092415.1, read as the reverse complement.
GTAAATGCCTTGGGATAGAAAATCATTTTTTCAAAGGCATCTATCTGCTCATCGACAGTTTCTTTGATGATCGTTCCATCACGATCAATAAATAGTACTTTTTTGGCCATTAGTTCAATTCTTTTAAAGTGGCTATCAATTTTTTGTTTTCTTCTGGTGTACCAACGGTAAAGCGCAAAGTGTTTTCACAAAGCGGCTGCGTACTGCGGTTTCGCACCACTACTTGCTTTTCCAAAAGTTGTTGGTAACGTTTGTTGGCATTATCCACCTTGGCCAACACAAAATTGGCGTCGGTGGGGTATATTTTTTTTACAAATCCCAAGTTATTTAAAGCAGTGATCAGTTGATCTCGTTCCTGTAGTATTTGTAGTATTTCTTTATTGACCAAATCTTGGTTTAAAACACGCTCGAGTGCTCTTTGCTGAGTTAATTGATTAACATTGTACGGTGGTTTGATTTTGTTCAAAACCTTTATTATTTCTTCGGATGCATAGCATATGCCTAACCGAATACCTGCCAAACCATAGGCTTTTGACAAGGTTTGCGTCACGATTAAGTTGGGATAGTTATTCAGTTGCGATAACCAACTTTCATCTTTTGAAAAGTCGATGTAGGCTTCATCGATAACAACCAATCCACTGAAAGATGCCAATAATTGTTCGATTCTTTCTTTTTTAAAGGAATTTCCTGTGGGATTGTTCGGGGAACAAATAAAAAGTAGCTTGGATTTGGCATCCACTACGCCTAAAATTTCTTTCACATTCGGTTCAAAATCGTCAGTCAGTAACACTTCCCTGTTTTCCACCGCATTAATGCCTGACAGTACCTTGTACATACCATAAGTTGGTGGCAACGTAATGATATTATCTTGATTTGGTTCGCAAAACGCCCGATAAATTAAATCCAATACTTCGTCGCTTCCATTACCTAACAAAATTTGACTTTCTGATACTCCTTTTTGTTCGGCCAATAATAATTTTAAGCTGCGTTGATATGGGTCGGGGTACCGATTTACCCCATTATCGAACGGGTTCTCGTTTGCGTCCAAGAATAGCATTTCGGAACCATCGGAGACATATTCGTCTCGTGCCGAAGAGTATGGCTGTAGTTTTTGTACGGACTCCCTAACCAATGTATTTAAATCAAACCCTTTCATTGTTTCAAACTATTTAATCTAAGGGTTACTGCGTTTTTGTGTGCTTGTAATCCTTCTGCTTCGGCCATTAATTCTATGGCAGTCCCGATTCCTTGAATTCCCTTTTCTGAAATCTTCTGAAAGGTCATGCTCTTCATAAAACTATCCAGGTTTACACCGCTGTATTGTTTGGCATAACCATTGGTCGGCAAGGTGTGGTTGGTGCCGGAAGCATAATCACCCGCACTTTCTGGGGTGTAATTTCCTATGAAAACCGAACCAGCATTCTGGATATTATCCAAATAAAATTCCTCGTTTTCCACACAAACAATAAAGTGCTCCGGACCATATTCGTTGATGAGCTCTATGGCTTCTTTATGGTCTTTGACCAAAATCAATCTACTGTTGCCGATAGATTTTCGAGCAATATCGACCCTTGGTAGTTGTTCAAGCTGAATTTCAACTTCCTTTTCAACAGCTTCAATCATTTTCTCAGAAGTAGAAACCAAAATTACCTGACTGTCTACTCCGTGTTCAGCCTGACTCAATAAATCCGAAGCAACAAATGCAGCATTGGCAGAATCATCAGCAACCACCAACAACTCACTTGGACCCGCAGGCATGTCGATTGCCACACCATACTTGGTGGCCAATTGCTTTGCAACGGTTACATATTGGTTACCTGGACCAAATATTTTGTACACTTTCGGAACACTCTCCGTGCCAAAGGTCATCCCTGCAATGGCCTGAATACCTCCAACCATAAAAATTTGTGTTACGCCACAAAGTTGGGCGGCATATAAAATGGCAGGATTGATTTTACCATTTTTATCTGGCGGGCTACATAGTACTATTTCTTTGCAGCCAGCAAGCTTCGCTGGAATGGCCAGCATCAAAATGGTTGAAAATAGAGGTGCTGTTCCCCCTGGAATGTACAACCCCACTTTTTGAATAGGACGTTTTTCCTGCCAACATTCCACACCAGGCATGGTCTCGACTTCAACTTTATCAGTTTTTTGGGCTGCGTGGAACTTTTCAATATTGGATTTGGCCAAATTGATAGCTTGCTTTAAAGCATCTGAAACGTTGTTGTTGGCAGTTTCAATTTCTGAAGCAGTCACTAAAACAGAGTCCAATTCTACCTTATCGAATTGCGCAGTGTACTTTTTGATGACCCCATCACCACCGGTCTGTACAGCCTTAAAAATATCGTTCACCGTTTCCTCTATGTCGGAAACAGTCTGTGTTGGCCTTTGAAGTAGTTTTGGCCAAGTGTCTTTATCTGGATTTATATACTTTTTCATGGTTTTAGTCTTTTGATCATGTGAAAGCCCAAGGCTTCGTAACCTTGGTTTTCCCAGAATTGTTTACCTCTGTTATTATTGGCATAACAGTTAAGTTCCATGGTTTCGCAACCTATGGATTTTGCATAATCCGTTAAAAAGGACATCATTAAGTCGCCGATTTTCTTTCCTTGATATTCGGGATCAATAATCACATTATCCGGTTCCAAATGCTTTCCTGCATAGAGTTTGTTCAGTTCCCATACCCCACATATTCCCACTAATCTTTCTTGATCATAAACCCCGATACATTTATATCCCATGGGAATCATAGCGGCCAATCGTTGCTGTAAGATATCCATGCAAACCTTTTTATTGTTCAGCACAAATGCCAAAGGTAAAATTGAGGACAGATTCTCTTCGGGAATCCATTTTATGTTGAACTCACCTATCATTCTACCTAATTTTAAAGGACCATTTTTTCGATTGGACAAACCAAGATACCTTCTGCTCCCGCTTGTTTCAGTTCATCGATTACTTCCCAAAAAGTCTCTCGATTTATTACCGTGTGCACAGAGCTCCATCCTTCTTCAGCCAAGGGCAATACCGTGGGGCTCCGCATTCCGGGGAGAATGGAAATAATCTCGTCCAGTTTCTCGTTTGGTGCATTCATGAGCACATATTTGTTCTGGCGTGCCTGCAAAACCGATTTGATCCTGAACTGTATTTTTTTTAAGAGTTCTTTGCGCTCTTCGGAAATGGTAGGCGAAACAGCGAGCACTGCTTCACTTTTTAGCATTACCTCGACTTCCTTTAAGTTGTTTTTGAACAACGTACTACCGCTCGAAACAATATCACAGATTCCATAAGCCAAACCGATATTGGGAGCAATTTCCACGGAACCATTTATAATATGAAGTTCTGCGTTTACCCCTCTGGCGGCCAGATACTCCTTGACCGTGTTTGGGTAGGAAGTTGCGATTTTCTTCCCTTCGAAATCCTTAATGGAATTGTAACTCTCGCTTTTTGGAACTGCCAGGGAAACCCGACATTTGGAAAAACCCAAACGTTCGGCTATGGAAATGTCCTTCCCTTTTTCTATAAGGACGTTCTCTCCGATAATGGCTATGTCCACTACCCCATCTCGCAGGTACTGTGGAATATCCCCATTTCTTAGATAAAATACTTCCAAGGGAAAATTGCGGGAAGTAGCTTTTAATTGATCTTTCCCGTTGTCTATGGAAATACCGCAATCTTTTAAAATTTTGAGCGAATCTTCGTTTAAACGCCCACTCTTTTGAACAGCAATTCTAATTTTTGTCATTTTTCAAGTTTTTGTCCGAAAAACCAAAGGGGTACAAAAAACAAACCCGTTTGATTTCTCAAACGGGTTAGAATATATTTTAAATACAGCAATACATTCCTATCTCGCTTGAGAGCAAGTATAAAAATGATGATGATGTACGTTATTCGTTTTCATTATACGTCAAAAGTAGGATATATTTTTATATCAAAAAAGAGTTATTTAGTTATTTCCCAAAATTAATGGTAGGCCGTCGTCTCCCGATCCTACCACGATTACTTTGGTATTTGGTGATTCGGATAGTTTTATTGTAGCGTCTATACCTTTGTCCTGCAATATTTTATCGGTAAGTGAAGCACTTAAAATACGGTTGGCATCTGCCTTACCTTGTGCTTCTATCCTAACTTTTTCAGCTTCTTTTTCGGCTGTGACCAATCTAAATTCGTACTCCAAAGATTCCTGTTCTTGTTTTAATTTGCGTTCAATGGCATCTTTAATAGTGGGAGGCAATGTTACATCCCTTACCAAAACTTCGTTCAATTGGATGTATTGATCCTCAACTATTTTTTGGGTTTCTTCAAATATCTCTTGTTGTATGGCATCCCTTTTGCTCGAATAAAGTTGTTCGGGCGTATATCTTCCAACAACACTTCTTGCCGCAGAGCGTATAGCGGGAAGAAGTACTCGGTCGATGTACTGTTCGCTCTTTTCTTGGTGTAGTTTTCCCAATTCATCGTATTTAGGCTGGAACCATACGGAAGCTTCCAATTTAATATCCAGTCCGTTCGACGATAGCACATTCATTTTTTCGGTTTTTTCCTGCTGTCTTACTTCATAAATATATACCCTGTTCCAAGGCGCTACTAAATGAAAGCCTTCTCCCAAGGGTGGGGCATCCGTAACAACACCGCCACCAAAGGTTTTATACAATACACCTGCTTCACCGGAACCTATGGTCACTGCAGATTTTGAAATGATGATAATTAAGAAAATAACCGTTGCCAGTGCAGGCAACGCAATCTTGGGCAATTTGTCCATTTTTACTTCTATTTATATTAATCCATTATATTTTCTGATGAACCACTCCGACGTTAGGGATAGAGCAATTAATCCCAATAAAATACGGAAATCTATTAAAGATACGACATTCTCCTTGGTCTTTTGTACGGGCAAGAATTTTCCGGAAGTGGTCAATTCCGATTGTAAATCGTCCAGATTGTTCAAAAAGTAAAGGTATCCGTTACTTTTGGATGCCAAACGACCCATTTTTTTATAGTTGGCGGAGATTAGTTGCTTCTCGGGATTAAAGTCCAAGATTCTAAATGTCCCGGACCTATTCAAGTTTTCATCTTCCACCTTGACGGTAAATTTATAGGTGCCGGCCTCTAAGTTGCTTAGATCGATTTCGTAAAAGCCCCCTTTAAGAAGTAATGGAGATACTCTGGTAAAATCATTGTCTTCTCCTTCTATTTTGATAGAAATACTTGCGTTGGCATTAAACTGGTAGCTTTCATCAAAATAGGAAGCTCTGATCTTGGCCAAATTGGCATTGTCAAATACCAGTTCGTAGTCCAGTTCCAGTCGATTCCGTTGTTTATTGGAAACTAGATAAATCATTAAATTACCTATAAAGTCATCAAACTTTTTAAAATTTTGCTCGTTTCTGTACGTTTGGGCCCTCCATCTCCAAATATCTTCCCCAAACAATATCGCTTCCTTTTTATTGCGCTCCGTAAGAATGGTGAATAGGGGTTTATCCAAATTTACACCTTGTAACTGTTGGTACATTAAGGTTTCGCTCTCCTTGTTAAGTTCTATTTCACCCAGGGTTCCTTGCAGGGGCGGAAAGTCGTCAACCGAAAATTCGCCCAATCCAAACATCCCAAATGCATTGTTTAAAACGGGTAAAACATCCTCTTGCTGCCTACTACCGGATATCGTGAAGCTATTTTGCGAGGCATTCACAAAATTCCAATCTGTTTTTGTCCCTACAATAGTGAGATAGTTTCCCCCATATTTTTCCAAATAATCGTATATAGTTTTAAAATTCCTGTTAGGCTGATATAGGATGAACAAACCTATTTCTTCCAACTCGGATGGGGTGGCATCTGGCTTTAGAAGGATTACGGAGCGTTGTTCGTTGGATTCTATGGATTTTTTGAGCGCACCGATATCCGGATGAAGTATATCCGAAACAATCGCAATATTGGTTTTTTCATCGATGACCTCTATGGCCGTTTCTTTGGAGTTATTGGTAACATTTCGTTCACTGTCCAAAGGTCTGATTTCTATTTTTATGGTTTTAACCCCTACACTTTTTGCCTCGACCAAAGTTTTAATCGTCCGGCTGTTATTTTCCGCGCTCAGTTCAATACGTTCCTGGTGAACCCTACTGCCATCTAGATAAATAGAAATGGTACTGGATGCTGAACTGTTTCCTTGATAACGGACAGAGGTCTCAATCGGAAAGGTATTACGTAAAAATGCGTATTTATTAACGTTGATAAAGCCTACGGCGATATCCTCGTATTGAGTGGTGTCACCTACAACTACGGGATTTACAGCTAAATTTTCCTTTAAGTTGATGTATTCGAAATCCTTGCCCAAGGTCTGGTTCCCATCAGAAAATAATGCAATAACATTGTTTCCGTTTACAAAAACATCATTTACGGTAGTCAGCGCTTTGGAAAGATCGGTATTTCCTTGATCAAAACGAATGGAATCGGTTACTGAAACAATATCGCCAAAACCATATTGATGCACAGCAAACCTTTCATTTATGGCTTCACCCTGCTTTATTTGTTGTATGGCTTGGTAAATTTCGCCCTCTGATGAGGCTTCCTGCATGGATTCGGAATGGTCCACCAATAGAATCAAATTGGCTTTTTCGATAAAATAATCCCTATTGACAAACTTTGGATTTACCAAAAGTAAAAGGCCGCAAAACAAGGTGACAAACCTCAGTGCGGCCAATATAAATTTAAGTGAACCCTTTCTCGGGTCTTTATGGTAATATTGAAAATAGACAAGGGCAAGCGCGGCAGCAACTGCTAAAACAATAAGAAGTACCGTGCTCAGTTCCATTCACTTATGTTAACATTCCACCATCAACGTTCAATACCTGTCCGGTGACATAATCAGATAAGTCCGATGCCAAGAAAACACAGGCGTTGGCAACATCCTCGGGGCTACCACCTCGTTTTAAAGGAATACCTTCCCTCCAACCTTGAACTGTTTTTTCGTCCAACTTTTCGGTCATTTCAGTTTCGATAAAACCTGGCGCAATGGCATTGCAACGTATATTCCTAGACCCTAGTTCCAAGGCAACGGATTTTGTAAACCCGATCATTCCTGCTTTGGAAGCTGCGTAATTGGTCTGACCCGCATTGCCTTTTACACCAACCACACTGCTCATATTGATTATAGAGCCTTTACGTTGCTTCAACATAGTACGTTGCACTGCTTTGGTCATATTGAAAACTGATTTTAGGTTGATTTCGATTACTTTATCAAAATCGTCCTCTCCCATTCGCATCAATAAATTGTCCTTGGTAATGCCTGCATTGTTGATGAGTACATCAATCCTGCCATCAAAATCCTCCAAGACCTTGGCAATAAGTGCTTCGGACTCTTCAAAACTTGCGGCGTTACTTTTATAGGCTTTGGCTTTGACGCCAAGTTTGGTCAATTCTTGTTCCAGTTCCAATGCTGGAGCTTCACTAGAGCTGTAAGTAAACGCCACATTTGCTCCATGTTTGGCAAATACTTCTGCGATTCCTTTTCCAATGCCCCTACTTGCTCCTGTTATAATTACGTTTTTCCCTTCCAAAAGTTTCATAAATCGATGGTGTTTGAATGGTTATTAACCAAATATAGTCGTTGTTTTATGTTTAGACGAAAAAAAATCCCGCATAAAACGGGATTTAGTATGGATTTAACGGTTGATTATCCAACCACTTCTTTAACTTTTACGCCAATTTCTGCGGGAGAATCCACAACATGGATACCACAGTCGCGCATGATTTTTTTCTTGGCCTGTGCGGTATCATCACTACCGCCTACAATAGCTCCGGCGTGTCCCATGGTGCGTCCGGCAGGAGCAGTTTCACCAGCAATAAAACCTACAACAGGCTTTTTGCTTCCGCTTTCTTTGTACCATCTTGCCGCTTCGGCCTCCAATTGGCCACCAATTTCACCGATCATTACCACACATTCGGTTTCCGGATCGTTGATCAACAATTCAACAGCTTGTTTTGTCGTGGTCCCAATAATAGGGTCACCACCAATTCCAATGGCTGTTGTGATTCCCAATCCCTGGCGAACAACTTGATCAGCAGCTTCATAAGTCAATGTTCCGGATTTGGACACAATGCCTACTTTTCCTTTTTTGAAGACAAATCCTGGCATAATACCAACTTTTGCCTCACCCGGAGTAATTACTCCTGGGCAGTTTGGACCGATCAACGTACAGTCCATATCCTTGATGTAATCGTTGGCTTTTACCATATCCGCTACGGGAATACCTTCGGTAATGGTAATGATCACCTTGATTCCTGCATCGGCAGCTTCCATAATGGCATCCGCAGCAAATGCGGGTGGAACAAAAATAATCGTGGTATCGGCACCAACTTCTTTTACAGCTTCGGCAACGGTGTTGAAAACTGGTTTTCCCAAATGTTCCTGACCACCTTTTCCTGGGGTCACACCACCGACTACGTTGGTTCCGTATTCAATCATTTGTTCGGCATGGAAAGTTCCTTCACTACCGGTAAATCCTTGTATAATTATGTTTGAATCCTTGTTTACTAAGACGCTCATATATTTAACTTAATGTAGATACAAAAATATGGTTTACTAAAGTTTTTTTCTATTGATTTCTTAAATCTTTTTTAGTTTTTTCAAGATTTCTGGAATCTTTTTGATGTATGCAATTTGTTTGAGTTTTTCCCGAGCTTCCTCTGCCGGGTAACCAAAATAGGTTTTACCGCCTTCCAGGGATTTGGAAATACCGGATTGAGCCAATATTACCGCCTTTTTCCCAATGGTAGCACCACTGGTGATACCCACCTGGCCCCAAAGTGTCACTTCGTCCTCAATAATGCAACAACCAGCGATACCTACGTGGGATGCGATCAAACATTTTTTTCCGATAACGGTATCGTGCCCCACTTGGATTTGGTTATCCAATTTAGCCCCTTCTTTTATGGTAGTTGAGCCTGTTACTCCACGGTCAATGGTGCATCCGGCTCCAATATCCACATTGTTCTCTATCACGACATTCCCACCAGAAAGCAATTTGTCAAAACCTTCGGGCCTGTTTTTATAGTAGAACGCATCGGCCCCCAACACGGTTCCTGCATGTATGGTTACGTTATCGCCCAATTTGCATCCATCGTAAATGGTTACGTTGGGATGAATTACGCAATTTTTACCAATTTCTACATGGTTGCCGATAAATACGTTGGGCTGGATAATGGTTCCCTCCCCTATTTTTGCAGATTCCGCTATGGATATTACTGCACTTTCAAAAGGTTTGAAATGACGCGTTAACTTATTGAAATCCCTAAAGGGATCATCCGAGACAAGCAAAGCTTTACCCTCTGGACATTCCACCTCTTTATTGATGAGAACTACGGTAGCCTTTGACTGCAGTGCCTTGTCATAATACTTGGGATGGTCCACAAATACAATGTCACCTTCTTCCACCACATGGATCTCGTTCATGCCCAAAACAGGAAAATCCTTATTCCCTACAAAATCGGCATCAATAAGTTCCGAAATTTCTTTTAAGGTATAGGTTTTTGGGAATTTCATTCAGCCTTATTCTTTGGAGCGCTCCAAATAGGAAGCTTTCTCCGTATCGATTTTTATCTTATCACCTTCGTTGATAAAAAGAGGAACATTGATCGTGGCCCCAGTTTCTACCGTAGCAGGTTTTGTTGCGTTTGTAGCGGTGTTTCCCTTCACACCTGGCTCAGTGTGGGTAACTTCCAAAACTACGCTTGCGGGCATTTCAACGGAAAGCGGCATGTTGTCCTCAGCATTGAAAATAATGGTTACCACTTCACTTTCTTTCAAAAGATCGTAAGCATCCAATGCGTCTCTTTGCAATGCGATCTGAGTGTAATCGTCGGTGTTCATAAAATGATATGTTTCACCTTCGTTGTACAAAAATTGATAGCTGCGTGTTTCTACACGGACGTCCTCAATTTTATGACCGGCGGAAAAAGTGTTGTCGATTACTTTTCCGGTGGTTACGCTCTTTAATTTGGTACGGACAAATGCAGGCCCTTTACCTGGTTTAACATGAAGAAACTCCACAATTTTGTAGATGTCGTTGTTGTACTTGATGCACAATCCTTTTCTTATATCTGAAGTACTTGCCATAAATTTTAGTTTGAACTGAAATATCCTTTCATAATTCCTCTCTGCGAATCTCTGATGAATTGAAGAATCTCATCCCTTTCCGGGGTTGCCTCCATTTCTGCTTCTATAATGGACGCAGCTTGGGAATTGTTATAGTTTTGTTGATAAAGTAGTCTGTAAATATTTTGAATCTCACGAATCTTATCGGATTCGAAACCTCTTCTTCGCAATCCAATGGAATTGATGCCAACATAGGAAAGTGGTTCTCTTGCGGCCTTTACATAAGGAGGTACATCTTTACGAACCAAGGAACCACCTGTTACAAATGCGTGGTTTCCAATGGATACAAATTGGTGAACTGCCACCATACCTGCCAGAACTACATTTTGACCTATGGTGACGTGTCCTGCCAAAGTGGAATTATTGCTAAATATACAACCGTCGCCCACCAAACAATCGTGTGCAATATGGCAATAGGCCATAATTAGACAATTGTTGCCGATTACGGTCTTCATCCGGTCGGATGTTCCCTTGTTGATAGTGGCGCATTCACGAATGGTGGTATTGTCGCCAATCTGGACCGTGGTATCTTCTCCTTGATATTTTAAGTCCTGGGGCATGGCCGAAATTACGGCACCGGGGAATATATTACAGTTTTTCCCGATACGGGCGCCCTCCATAATGGTCACATTGGAGCCTATCCATGTGCCTTCACCTATGGTAACATTGTTGTGTATGGTGGTAAAGGGTTCAATTACCACGTTTTTGGCAATTTTGGCCCCGGGGTGAACATATGCTAAAGGTTGGTTCATCTACGAATCTGTGTTTTTTGTTTTTACGATCTGCGCCATTAGTTCTGCTTCCGAAACCAACTTCCCGTTGGCATAGGCATAGGCCTGCATATGGCAAATTCCTCTTCGAATGGGAGAAATTAGATCACATTTAAAAATTAAGGTATCTCCCGGAACTACTTGTTGCTTAAATTTTACCTTATCGATCTTCATAAAGAATGTTAGGTAATTCTCAGGGTCGGGAACAGTGCTCAATACAAGAATTCCTCCTGTTTGAGCCATTGCTTCCACTTGCAATACCCCTGGCATTACCGGTGCACCAGGAAAATGGCCCACAAAGAACGGCTCGTTCATGGTCACGTTTTTTACGCCCACCACATGTGTGTCGGATAGTTCCAAAATCTTATCGACCAATAAAAATGGAGGTCTGTGCGGCAGTCTTGCCATAATTTCGTTCACATCCATCAATGGTTCTTGGTTCAGGTCGTATGTGGGAACTTTGTTCCTTTTCTCGATCTTTATGATTTTGGATAGTTTTTTTGCAAATTGGGTGTTCACAAAATGCCCGGGTTTGTTGGCGATTACTTTTCCTCTGATCCGGGTTCCGGCAAGTGCCAAATCGCCGATCACATCCAATAACTTATGACGTGCAGCTTCATTTGGGTGGTGCAAAGTCAGGTTATCCAAAATACCGTTGGGCTTAACGGAGAGTTTTTCTTTATTGAAGGCTTTCTCCAACTTTTTCATGGTGGATTCGGAGATTTCCTTGTCCACATACACAATGGCATTGTTTAGGTCCCCACCTTTTATTAGTCCATGCTCCAACAACATTTCGAGTTCATGTAGAAAGCTAAATGTGCGGGCATCGGCAATTTCTTCTTTAAAATCCGACATTTTTTCCAATGTGGCATTCTGTGTTCCCAAAACTTTGGTGCCAAAGTCTACCATGGTGGTTACTTGGTATTCTTCTGCGGGAATAATGGTGATTTCGCTTCCCGTGGTCTCATCTTTATAAGAAATCACATCTTTTACCACATACTCTTCACGTTCCTGCTCTTGTTCCACTATCCCGGCCTCTTCCAAAGCTTCGACAAAAAATTTGGAAGAACCGTCCATGATCGGAGGTTCCGGTGCATCCAACTCTATGAGAACATTGTCTATATCCAAACCTACCAAAGCTGCTAAAACATGCTCCGATGTGTGGATCTTGACTCCGTTCTTTTCCAGATTGGTCCCACGTTGGGTGTTTACCACATAATTGGCATCGGCCTCTATTATGGGTTCACCTTCGAGATCTATTCTTTTAAACGCAAAACCATGGTTTTCGTCAGCAGGAAGAAAACTCATTGTTACATTTTCCCCAGTGTGCAATCCTACACCTTGTAGGCTTACTTTTTTGGCTATTGTGCGTTGTTTGTTACTTGTTTTGCTCACCTTCAACTTTTTTTTCTATGTTGGAGATTTGATTTGCCAATTTTGGCAAATTCTTAAAGTGTACGTACGATTTGTTGAAATCACCATAATTTAAGGCAGGAGATCCCTGGAGTACTTCATCGTCCTTTACATTTCTGCCTATTCCGGATTGTGCCTGTATACGAACTCTATCGCCAATGGTAATATGACCTACGATACCTACCTGGCCGCCGATTAAACAGTTTTTGCCAATTTTGGTGGAACCAGCCACACCTGTTTGGGCCGCAATGGCTGTATGTTCACCAATTTCTACGTTGTGGGCAATCTGGATTTGATTGTCCAGTTTTACTCCCTTCCTTAATATAGTGGACCCTAGGGTTGCTCGGTCTATTGTAGTTCCTGCACCAATATCAACGTTGTCCTCTATAATAACGTTGCCTGTTTGGGGCACTTTACTATATTCTCCGTTGGCATTGGGCGTAAATCCAAATCCGTCCGCACCGATAATGGCACCACCATGGATTACACAGTTGTTGCCGATTATGGTTTCGGAATAGACTTTGGCTCCTGCAAAAACGATTACATTGTTTCCAATGGTCACGTTATCGCCAATGTAGGCATTGGGATAGACTTTTACATTATTGCCTATGTTCACATTGTTTCCGAGGTAAGCAAACGCTCCCAGGTAAAATTCTTCGCCATACTTTGCGGTTTCCGAAATATAACAGGGGTTTTCTATACCCACTTTGTTATTTTTAACCTGATTATAGTATTCCAATAATTTGGAAAAGGATTTGTACGCATCATCAACTTTGATCAATGTTGTTGTAATGGACTGCTCTGGAACAAAATCCTTGTTTACTATAGTAATGGATGCCTTAGTGGAATAAATATAAGAGGTGTATTTAGGATTGGCCAAAAAGGTCAACGACCCTTTTTCACCCTCTTCGATCTTAGATAATTTATGGACAGCGATTTGAGGATTTCCCTCAACTTCCCCCTCTAGGATTCCGGCAATTTGGGTAGCTGTAAATTTCATTGGTGCAAAAGTAACAAAATTTGTTAAACGGCTTTCTTAGGATAACAGCTATAATATTTGGTCACGGTTTTTGCCAGTGCTTTTAAGCTGAGTTGGTCCGATTCCTTCAGAACATCCGATATTTTGCCGTTACTCTTTAAAATTTTGATGGCCTCATCTTTGCTATAGGCCTTGTTGGATATCTCCCCTTGAAACACAAAATTGGAAGCTTCTTCTATGGAAAGATCGTGTTTTTCCATGATCCAATTCAATTTCTCTTCCATTTTTTCTGTGGAAAGGGCCCTTTTCTTTACCTTAACATGGAGCAGTCTTCTTTCCAATAGCATTTTGCAAAGTTTGGATAGGACAAAATCTTCATGGAATTGCCAAGTTTTCAGAGCTCCCAGGATATCCATATCATCAAGATTGGCAAAGGTCCTTAAAATTTCGGCATTAAATTTCAACGTGCCATTGTTCTTTAAAAAAAACAATAAGGGCTTGCTGCAGGTAAGTTCGGTGTTTTTACTCAAGAGAAGGCGGGCGCGTTGCATGACCCGGACCAATAATTGTTCCGCTACCAATCCAGTTTTGTGCAAATACACTTGCCAGTACATAAATCTACGGGCCATCAAAAATTTTTCCACCGCATATATGGCTTTCTCTTCCAACACTAAGTTTCCTTCCACTACATTGAGCATGGAAATAAGCCTTTCAGAATTTATGTTGCCTTCCGTTACCCCAGAATAAAAACTGTCCCGCTTTAAATAATCCAATCGGTCCATATCCAGTTGACTGGATACTAATTGGTTTAGAAAGGTTTTTGGGTAATCCCCCTTAAAAATGGCAATGGCCGTATCCAATTGTCCATTGAACTCTTTGTTGAGCTCCTGCATAAATTTTAAGGAAATCTGCTCATGGCTAATTTCCTTGGCAACAAAACCCTCCAAGGCGTGGGAAAATGGTCCATGACCAATATCGTGAAGCAATATGGCGCACAGAAGGCCTTTTTCTTCCTCTTCGGTTATGGGAACGTTTTTTATTTTTAGTACCTGGATGGCCTTCGTCATTAAATGCATACTGCCCAAGGCATGTGAAAACCGAGTGTGGTGTGCTCCCGGGTAAACCAAATAAGAAAGTCCCATTTGGGATATTCGCCTCAGCCTTTGAAAGTAAGGGTGTGCGATCAGACTAAAAATTAGTTCGTTGGGAGTTCCAATAAAACCGTAAATTGGATCGTTGAAAACATTAAGCTTATTGGTTTTTACCAAAGTTTTTTGTTTTATTTCCCACAAAGATAACTACTATATGAACAAGATTACAATTCTATGGGTCGATGATGAAATAGACCTGTTAAAACCGCACATATTATTTTTACAAAGTAAAGGGTACAATGTAGTTACGAGCCAGAGTGGACAAGATGCCATCGAGGAGATCAAGGAGACCTTTTTTGATATTGTGTTTTTGGATGAAAATATGCCAGGTCTTTCTGGTTTGGAAACCTTGACCGAAATAAAAAAATACGATGGTTCCATTCCTGTGGTGATGATCACCAAAAGTGAGGAAGAATACATCATGGACGAGGCGATCGGATCCAAAATCGCCGACTATCTTATAAAACCCGTAAATCCCAACCAAATTTTATTGTCCCTAAAAAAGAGTTTGGACAACTCCCGATTGGTATCGGAAAAAACTACAGCCAATTATCAACAGGAATTTCGAAAGATTGCTATGGACCTTTCCATGATCAATACATATGAGGAGTGGATGGAGCTGTATAAAAAATTGATTTATTGGGAATTGGAACTGGAACAGATCGAGGATTCCGGAATGTTCGAAATACTGGAATCCCAAAAAGTGGAAGCCAACTCGCAATTCGGAAAATTTGTGGACAAGAACTATAAGGAATGGTTCAAGGGCGATAACGCTCCCATTATGTCGCATACCTTGTTCAAAAATAAAATACAACCGGAGCTGGAAGGCAGTAAAACCCTTTTGGTGGTCATAGATAACTTAAGATACGATCAATGGTTGGCATTTGAGAAATCTTTATCCGTGCATTACAAGAAAAAACAGGAATGCGCATATTTCAGCATTTTGCCAACGGCTACGCAGTATGCCCGTAACGCCCTTTTTTCTGGCCTAATGCCCTCGGAAATGGAAAGGCGTTATCCGGATTGGTGGAAAAATGATACGGACGAAGGAGGGAAAAATCTTTTTGAAGCAGAGTTTTTGGGCGAACAATTACAACGTTTGGGGCTGGATTTAAATTGGGAATACCATAAAATTATCAACCTAAAGCAAGGAAAACAATTGGCCCAAAATTTTAAATCCCAAAAGGACAACGATTTAACCGTTTTGGTCTACAATTTTGTGGATATGCTCTCCCATTCCAAAACCGAAATGGAAGTGGTAAAGGAACTTGCTTCGAATGACAAGGCTTATCGTTCCCTTACCCTAAGCTGGTTTAAAAATTCCCCTTTGCTGGAAATCATTCAACAAGCACAAGACTTGGGAATGAAACTCATTCTTACCACCGATCATGGTACCATTAATGTAAAGCAACCTTCCAAAGTTATCGGTGATAGAGAAACTAGCTTAAATCTGCGCTACAAAACCGGGCGAAGCCTAACTTATCAAGAAAAAGAAGTGCTGGCAACAAAGAACCCACAAGAAATACATTTGCCCAACATTAACCTGAGCAGCAGTTTTATTTTTGCCAAGAACGACCTCTTTTTTGCCTATCCCAATAATTATAATCATTACGTAAGTTACTACCGCAACACTTATCAACATGGTGGGGTTTCATTGGAAGAAATGATTGTTCCTTTTGTAGTTTTGGACCCAAAATAAAGTTATGTCGAAGAGAACGTTTCAATTGAAGGAGATCCATGAAATTGCCAAGACTGTTTTGCAAAAAGCCCCGAACAAAGTGCTGTGCCTCTATGGCGAAATGGGCGTGGGCAAAACCACTTTGGTGAAGGCCATGGTAAAGGAACTTGGCGCGGCCGATGTGGCCAACAGCCCTACATTCGGTTTGGTTAACGAATATTCGGATAAAAATAACACCCCCCTGGCCTATCATTTCGATTTTTATCGACTCAACGATGAAATGGAGGCGTTGGATATGGGGTTTGATGATTACTTGAACTCGGATGCTTGGCTATTTATAGAATGGCCCGATAAAATATCGTCCCTACTACCGGAAGATGCTGTGGGGGTATTCTTGCATTTTATCGATGAAAACACACGTTCAATCGAGTTAAATATTTCTTAAAAGTCAATAGGTCTATATTCAAACAAATTATTGTTCTGGACGGGTCATTTTCGACAAAGTGTTGTTTTTTCGCGTTTAAAAACCAATTTTATCGATAAATGGCATGGAAAGTTGAAATATTTTCCTACATTTGTTCAGAAGAATGAATTCATTTATTAACCAAAAACTCTTTTACGATGAACACTAAAAAAGTTTTTTTTGGATTGCTAGCTGTTGCATTTTTGGCAATGACAGCTGTTTCTACAGATGTTGTTAAAGTTGACAAAGATCAAACAACTAGCATTAAAAAAAGTCAGCTAAAAAAATTATAGTAGACTTTATCCTAATTGTTTTAATAATCCCTTTTTTCGAGAAGGGATTATTTTTTTACAATAATCTTTTGTTTTTGTAGTTATCTACAACAATGAAGGACAAGGCCAGAATACGAAAGAAGTTTATTATAGAAGGGGTAGTTGCATTGCTTATCGCTGTTTCCCCAATATTTTTTTATGGATATAAGTACTTGCCTGTCGGTGTTACAAGCTGGAGTTTTCTTGGCATTGAATTTGGTGACAACGGATTTGATGATGTAAGTCTGGCATTTTATTATTATTTGAATAAATTGGTTCCCTTGATTTTATTGGTTGTTTGGTTCGTTACATCCAAGAATTGGTGGTACCATGCTATACTGATTCCCATTGCTATGTATAGTTTTCAATTGTTTACAGTTTTGAACTATTCTAACAGTGAGCGGATCGATGAAAATGAAATCTTGTACATAATTGCCGTAACCATGGTAGTGATTCCCGTTGTTTATTTTATTAGGGTCAAGTTGGTGGATAAACACGTACATGGCATCGATCTTGAGGCTATGGATACCGAACTTCAAATTCTTAAGGAAAAAGAGGAATTGCGCAAGGAACGCGAGAAATTGGAGCAACGCCAAAAGACTACTTCAAAAAAAATGTAAATTTGCTCAAATGCCCTTGGGGCGTTTAGAATAGATTTACCCTATATGAGCCAAGCTTCCTCTCCATTTAGCAAACAACAGTTACTTCCACAAGAAGAAACTTTAGAGATCGATAAACAAAAAGGTGAGCTTTTTATAGGTATCCCAAAAGAAAATCAATATCAAGAAAAGCGGGTGTGCCTTACACCAGATGCCGTTAATGCCATCACGGCACATGGGCATAGGGTCTTAATTGAATCCGGGGCTGGTGAAGGGGCCAATTTTTTGGATATAGATTATACCAACGCAGGCGCAGAAATTACCCGCGACACCAAAAAAGTGTTTTCTTGCCCTATAATCTTAAAAGTTGAGCCACCTACCCTTACCGAAATTGATTACCTGAATCCGCAGACCATTATTATTTCTGCCTTGCAGATCAAGACGCAGAACAAGGAATATTTTGAGGTTATGGCCAAAAAGCGATTGACGGCCATCGCATTTGAATACATTCGGGACGACGATGGTAATTATCCTGCAGTTCGATCCCTAAGCGAGATAGCTGGGATTTCCTCTATTTTAATAGCTGCGGAGTTAATGGCCATGCCCAGCGAGGGGAACGGTTTAATGTTCGGTAACATAAGTGGTGTGCCGCCTGTAGAAGTTGTGATTATAGGCGCTGGAACCGTAGGTGAATTCGCAGCACGTTCGGCCTTGGGTTTGGGCGCCAATGTAAAAGTTTTTGATAATTCCATCAGTAAACTGCGAAAATTACAGACCAACCTGAACCAGACCCTGTACACCTCTACCGTGCAGCCCAAGAACCTGATAAAATCCTTAAAACGTTGCGATGTTGCCATTGGTGCGACCCGAGGCAAGGACCGTTCGCCCGTTGTTGTATCCAGTTCCATGGTGGAAAATATGAAAAAAGGCGCAGTAGTTATAGATGTCAGTATTGATATGGGCGGTTGTTTTGAAACTTCCGAAGTGACCACACACCGGAAACCGACCTTCGAAAAATATGGCGTGATTCATTACGGTGTTCCCAATATTCCATCTAGATATCCTCGTACCTCTTCGATTTCCATTAGCAATATATTTACGCCGTATTTGTTAAAAATTGGTGAAGAAGGGGGATTGGAACATTCCCTTAGGTTCGACAAAGGTTTGCGCAACGGACTTTATATGTACCACGGTATTTTAACCAATAAATCGGTCGGGGATTGGTTTGGGTTAAATTACAACGATATTAACTTTCTTATTTTTTAATTGTAAATGGGTTTTTTGAAACGATTGGGGTGGTACTTGGTTGGACTATCCATAGGATTGATATTTTTAGTATTCTTTTTGAAGAAAAAATCAGGTGAAGGGGGAATCGATTTCTGCTATTTGCCCAATTGCAGGGTGCTCAAGGACATGCGATCCAAACCCTTGACTTTCTCCGAATCCCTACGCGAGCAGTACAGAGACACTCTGCTTATCCAATCTTTCTTTAAGGATGGCGATGTGGATTTTAGTAAAAGCGACACTAAATCCAAGCCATGCAAAACCTATTTTATCTCACACGATTACAATGGGGAAGAGTTGGAACTGAAAGTAAAAAATTGTGATAAAGACATTGAAGTTCAGGCAGTAAAACCGACTATTGACTAAAAATTCTATTATTCTTCCAGTTCTTTAAGGTTTTTCAGTAGTGTATTAAAGCTTAGAATGAATCTTTCATAAAAAAACATGTAGGCCTTATAAACCAGTACGGTAAGGATAAGGGTCAATGCAGTACCAAAAACTATAAGCCCGGGAATCACCAGCCCATGCTTGTTTTGCAACAACACTACAAGCTGTTCATTGTTGAAAAGCTCCCAAACAAAACTTGTTAAAAACGTTATACCAAACACTATGATGTTATAGTTTACATAGTACGTGACAAGTTGTTTGCTTTGCAATATTCGGGATAGCATCTCTCTAACCCCGATATTTGTTTTAATTGTATTGTAAGACCATAAAAATGCAGCAATAAAAACAGCCAATACCAAGTAATTTATTTTTTCCAAAATAATCAATGGCTTAAACTGCAAGAAAGATTCAGGGATGTCTTTTTGAAAATAAACTTGAAGTACTATTCCTAGAACACCCCAAAGAGCGAACTCTAACATTGAAAAAACAAATAGCTTTCGGGCGGTATTTAAAGCTAAAACAGACTCTTTTTTTCTGATAATAGAAAAATCGGGCACTGCATCTTCACCTGTTTCAAAGTTTAATTTTTTCCAACTCTTTTTTAGTAGGTCCAGTTCCATAAAAATGGGATTTGACCTATAAGTGTCCAAAAGTAGAGAATTGTTACAGTTTGGTTACTGATCCCCCAACTTCCTCCGCTTCCGTTCTTTGGTGATCAGGGCAAGCTCCCGGGATGTTTGTCCGGCAACCGAAGTGTTTTCCTCTGCTCTTCTTATCAGATAGGGCATTACGTCGCGAACAGGACCGTAGGGCAAGTATTTTACAGAGTTATAACCTTCTGCGGCCAAATTATAGGTAATATGGTCGCTCATGCCAAACAACTGCCCAAACCAAATATGTTCATCGTTCGATGGAACTCCATTCTTTTCCATAAGATCTACCAGTTTAAGGCTACTCTGCTCGTTATGAGTACCTGCGAAGATGATAAAATGTTCTAAATGCTCCATCATAAATGCAATGGCAGCATCATAATTTTCGTCCGTGTCCTTTTTGGACTTGCAGATCGGGCTTTCATATCCGTTTTCATGGGCACGATCGTTTTCCTTTTCCATGTAGGCGCCCCGAACTACCTTGGCCCCAATTTTAAATCCTTCCGAGGTGGCCAGTCCATATATTTTTTTAATATACTCCATGCGGTCCCAACGGTACATTTGAAAGGTATTGAATACAACGGCCTTCTTTTTGTTGTATTTGCGCATTAGGTCCAAAATCAGGTCATCCGCGGCATCTTGCATCCAACTTTCTTCGGCGTCTATCAACAGCGCAACATCCAAATTGTATGCTTTTTGGCATACTTTCTCAAATCTCTGTACAATTCTCCCCCACTCTGCTTGCTCAGATTCCGTAAGTTCCTTCCGTGCAGATACTTTTTCAAAAAGCTTAAAACGACCAAAACCCGTGGGTTTGAACACGGCAAAGGGCATGGCGTCTTTTTCTTTTACAAAATCTAGGATCTCCAAGGTTTTTTCCATGGTAAAATCGAACTGATTGTCCACCTCCTTGCCCTCGGCGGAATAATCCAAAATGGAATATACCCCGTTACCGTACATATTATCTATGATCGGCAGACAGTCTTTTTCGCTTACCCCGCCACAAAAATGGTCGAATACCGTTGCCCGGATCAACCCTTCTACGGGAAGATGCGCCTTTATGGCAAAATTCGTGACCGCAGTACCGATTCGTACCAGGGGTTCTTTGGAAATCATTTTAAAAAGAAAATAAGCTCGCTCCAGCTGGGAGTCCGACTTTAGCTCGAATGCTATTGCAGTATTCTCAAAATTTGGTCGCATTATTTACAATACATTAAAGATTCAAAGATAAGTACGGAATCTATAACCATATAATTAAAATTAGTCTTTATTTAGCGGTGTAAATAAAATTATGGAGTCGGTTAAATCACAATCCTACGAGGTACACATCAACGAATTGGCAAAAGCTGCTCTCAATCAACATGTTGCCCAAAAAAAATATTCAAAAGTATTTCTTTTGGTAGATGAAAATACCAAGGAACATTGTTTGCCTGTCCTTAAAAATATTTTTGATGGACCGGTGGATGCCATCTTGGAAATAGCATCCGGTGAAGAAAATAAGCACATTAGGACTTGTTTACAACTTTGGGAGGAGCTTTCGCAGTTGGATGGAGACAGAAAAAGCCTTTTGATCAATTTGGGAGGTGGCGTTTTGACCGACATGGGTGGATTTGTTGCTTCTACCTTTAAAAGAGGGATAGATTTTATTAATATACCCACTACCCTGCTTTCTATGGTAGATGCCTCTATTGGAGGTAAAACGGGGGTAGACCTAGGTTCTTTGAAAAACCAGATCGGGGTGATCAACCAGCCACAAATGGTATTGATTTTTCCTGAATTTCTTAAAACATTAGATTCAAGGCAGACCAAAAGTGGCTATGCCGAGATGTTGAAGCACGGGCTTATTCAAAACAAGGAATATTGGAAAGAACTCACCTTAGAAGGTAATTTTGCCGAAGCTAGCTGTATTCAAAAATCCATAGCCATTAAAAATGAAGTGGTTATGCAGGACCCTACAGAACAGGGACTCCGTAAAATATTGAATTACGGTCACACCTTGGGGCATGCCATTGAGTCGTATTGTTTGGACAACCCAAATAGAACAACCTTGTTACATGGTGAGGCGATTGCCGTTGGTATGATCTTGGAAGGATACCTGTCTCACGAACTTCGAGGTCTCTCCAAGTTAGACCTGGACGAGATAAAAATGGGGTTTCTGCAGCATTTTGACCGTGTAGAGTTCACCGAAGATGATATTGATGCCATCCTAAAATTGCTAAAATATGACAAGAAAAACTCTCACGGAAATGTCAATTTTGTGCTGTTGCAGGCGATTGGCGAGGCAGTGACCGATATAAAAGTGCCCGAGGAATTGTTCCACAAAGCATTTGCATACTACAGCGAATAAGCCGTTCACCTACTTTTTTTTAATTTACGCAACTCTCTGTACCTATCAAGTTTAAAAATTTCTAGTTTAGGATTGGAATTTATAACTAACCATTATGAAACGAATTTTGATAGACTACAAAAAGTTGGACCACCACGTTGCGGGCACTTTGATCGATTCCTATCCCGACGGTTATGGTGACGACGACATAATTACCATAAAAAAACCGAATGGGGAAGTGATCGAGGCAGTGGAAGTTAAAACGGACGACACTATTTATATGGTAAAAATCAGCAAAAGCCTTTCCAATTTTATAGCCAATTTCGAGGAAGCCATTGAAAAGGAGTTGGACAACGACTTGGTTGCTTCTGAATTTGAGGAAGATGGTTTGGATGGTATGGAATCCGCTTCCGACGAATTGGATGGTGAAACCGACTATTGATCTACACCAAGTACCTTTCTTGGATAATTTTTAGGTGATGGGCCTGGTGGCCACTAATGATAAACCCTAATGCCCTTACACTCATTTTGGAATCGCTGGCAATACCTATTTGGTTCATCGCCACATCATCAAAAGAGGAAAACAGGGTGATGGTTGCAGCTCTTACAGCCTCATATTCTTCAATCAGACTTTGCTTCGTCCTCAGATGGGCATTGGAGTTTGGGACATAATCATCTTGATCGAACCCGGGCAACGGTGTTTTGTCTTTTCTGGCAAAACATAGTGCCCTATATTGAAAGATTCTTTCCGTATCGATCATATGGACAATCGACTCTGCCAACGTCCATTTGCCCTCGGCATAGGCAAAACTCATTTTTTTGTCTGTAATTTCATCAAAAAGAGACAAAAAAGCGGTTCTGCCCATTTTTAGCTCCTCCAAGAGATCCACGTTTCCCAAAGCCATAATATAGGTTCGGTAAAATGGATTGTATTCAGAAGAAGGCAGTTCCGAAAGCAACATATAAGAGGTATGGATTACAGCTCGTTGAAGATGGTGTGCATCAGACGTCTTTTATCGTTGATGCTTTCTTCAAGAGAAATCATAGTTTCCGTTCTACTAATACCATCAATATCATCTATTTTAAAAATGATGTTTTTTGCGTGCGTTGTATCCCTGGCCCTAATTTTACAGAAAATATTGAATTTCCCGGTGGTAATATGGGCCACGGTCACGTAAGGTATTTGACTTAGACGTTCGAGCACGAATTTGGTTTGATGGGTTTTTTCCAAAAATATACCCACATATGCGATAAAGGAATAGCCCAACTTCACATAATCCAAGGTTAAAGAAGATCCTTTGATGATTCCGGACTCTTCCATTTTTTTAACGCGTACATGTACCGTACCCGCAGAAATCAGCAATTTTTTGGCAATATCCGTGAACGGTGTACGGGTATTGTCGATTAACATGTCCAATATCTGGTGGTCTATTTCGTCTAATTTGACTTTATTCATTACATTGATTTTGCAGCAAAATTAGTTAAAAAAGGAAATTTACGTAATAAAAATGGTTTTTTTTTAAATAAAATGCAAGAACAGGTTCGTATTAACGGTTATTCCTTGGTGTTTTTAAGTAAATCCAGTAAGGGTGTATCGGCGTATGTAAATCCAAATCCCTTGGTATCAACACATTCAATGGTTTTATGTCCGTAAAATCCATTTAGCGTGCCTACTTCCGTTATTTGGGGCTCAAAAACTACAGTGCCGTCGACCAAAACTTCTTTGTATCGGACACCAACTTTGTGAGTGTTAGAAATTCTGGGATTGACTATTCCGGCATTTTCTATGATGATGTCAAAAAATAATTTACGGTTTCCGGGAATAGAAAAATAATCTCCAACAGAAAACTCATCTACCTGATACTCGGCAATAATTTTGAAAGCTTCCAGTAAGGAAAGAAATATGTATTTCCGGGTAATCTCACGATCATAATCCCCCGGATAGTGTCCAGACTCGAACAATACAGTTGGTACACCGAGCATTTGGAACGTATCCCCTACGCAGTTATCGTTAAAACCATCATCGTACCGCCCAACTTGACCGGGAATATGTTCTTGCAGCATAACATTCATCCCAGCTATTAATTTCATTGTCGTTTCTCGTGTTGGGGTGATCTCACGTTCTTTATTACTGGCAGGAGATAAAAACGACACTGTTGCAGGTTTGTTGGTGTTCCCGGCACTGAACAGTGTGCGTTGATCGTGTAAATTAAAACAGAAATCTGGTTGAAAAGAATTGAACAATCTACGAAGCGTAACGCTTTCAGGCTGCGATTGCATCTTGGCGTCCCTATTCAAATCCACACCATTACTATTTTCTCGAGTATAAACATTTGCCCCATCTGGATTTAACATGGGTACGACCATTAAACTGCATTCCTTTAATATAGTATAGGCCAAGGGGTCGTTAGACCGTAAAAAATTCACCAAATCCCATAACGCTTTAGTGGTCGTGGATTCGTTACCATGCATTTGAGACCACAAGAGTACCTTGATAGGTCCATTCCCCAATTGAAAAGCATGAATTTGAACTTGGTTGACCGATTTGCCGATTTCAATAAGAGGCTCCGAAAGTTTGGAAAAGCATTTTTGGATAGAGTCCATGTTTATGTACCTGCCTTGAATAGAGCTTTCTTTAAACTTTGAATAGTGAATCATGTATACCGTTAATTAAAGCGTACAAAAATACCATAGGATAAGTTTACAAATGTAACACATGCTTGTAAAATAATTACACATTTGTAAACTATAAAATTTACTAATAACATTGCTTTTTATACAAATGTAAACAGAATGTATTTTAATACAGTTATATCTCTTTATATCAGGTGAGTAATCTTATTTATTTAAATCTATAATGCAAGTATAAAGGTGATATTTAAGTGAATATCATTGTGGGGAATTTTATTTGTATTACTTTTATTGTATATAAATTTACAGATGTGAATTCCGATTTAATATTGCGCATACAACAGATCATAGATCATTTGGGGTTGTCCGTTTCCGCTTTTGCCGATGCTATTGGCGTGCAAAGATCCAGTATATCCCATTTGTTGAGCGGAAGAAACAAACCCAGCTTGGACTTTGTTATGAAGTTGGTCGATACCTACCCTGAGATTGACCTATATTGGTTGTTGAAAGGTAAGGGTTCCTTTCCAATAGAGAGCGATACGGAGGGTCCTGTCCAGATCAGAGAAAGACAATCTATTGTTGAAAGTACGGATGCAAAATACACGGAAGCTATGTCTTCAGCGCAAATTGAAAAATCCGGCTCAAGGAAAGAGAACCCTGCTCAAATTATATTGCTCTACAGGGATGGTAGCTTTAAGACTTTTGATCCAAAAAAGGATTGAACCTTTCGACTAGTTTCCGTTTCTTTGCACTTATGACAAGATTTCTACTTACAACTGCCATTATTCTATTGTGTTTCTCTTGTGGTCAACCACCGGAGCGAAATTGCGAAGATTTTAAAACGGGAACATTTTCTTTTAAAGCTACCATAAATGGGGAGGAAAAAGAGACGATTTTTCGAAGAACAATGGATTTGGAAGTTGATGAGTTCGAGGGTGAAACAGATTCTTCTTCGGTTCGCTGGATAAATGACTGCGAATACGTTTTAAAAAATCTGAATCCAAAAAGCAAGGCAGAAGAAAAACCTATTCACATTAAGATCCTGACGACCTCAGGGTCTTCCTACACTTTTGAATACAATATTGTCGGTGAAAGCAAAAAGTTCAAAGGTACTGCCCATAAAATAGATTGACGTATGACAATCAGGTTGTATTGTAATTGAAATACGACCTTTTTCAATTTGATTGATTGACCGTCTTTCGCTTATGTTGTTTTAAAAAAAACCTCCGACAGAAATGATTTCTTCGAAGGTTAAAATAAGGGTTAAATCCCTGCTTTTCTATTAATTGGGTCTTTGATATGCCAGTTCCGGACTGGACTCTTTGTGTTTTTTGAACAATCGTTGTTGCTGTTTTACGGTCAATGTGCTTCCGTCGTGGCTCCATCCCGGAGGTCCAAAAATATACATCAGCTTGTGCGATAGTTTGTCCACTTTTTTAACGTCGTTCCAAATATCTTTGAATTCATGGGTTAGGATAACCACTGGATTATAGGAATTAGGGGCATGGATTACACCGTACTTTACATCAATATTATCATCAAGTTCTTTCCAGGTCCCAAACATTTTATCGAAAATATTTAAGAAGCCCCCATGGTTCTTGTCCAAATACTCCACATTTTGAGCGTGGTGCACTTGGTGCATGGTATGGGTGTTGAATATTTTCTCCAAAAAACCGAGTTTAGGTACATAAACAGTGTGTAGCTGGAACTGCCACAATGCTTCAATACCCAAACAGACCACTACCATTTCCGGTGGAAAACCAATAGCTGGCATCCAAATGTAAAAGAAAGGTTTGTACAATATGGTGAACCATCCATTGCGAATTGCGGTACCTAAATTAAAATTGTCCGAAGAGTGGTGTACGATATGGGCTGCCCAAAGAATACGGACCTCGTGATTGGCCCTATGAAACCAATAATAGGTAAAATCGTCGGCCAATTGACATAAAATCCAAATATACCAAGCATACCCAAAGGATTGGTATCCCATAAGGTTGGTTCTGACCCCGTCTATCTCGGGATTAAAAAGCTCATAGGTCCCTTCAAAAAGGAGGATGGCGAAGGCAACTTTGAACAAAGGTCCCAAAATGGCGGAGCCAATGCCCATAAAACTACTGGCGGCGAGATCTTTCCAGTTGTAAAGATGGTCGTCGTCGTGAGTTTTGCTGTAAGTTAATTCGAGTAAAATAAAGGCAATAAAAACTGGTACTCCATATACCAAGGGGTTTGTAAAATCCATATAGCAATATTAAGCTTTAAGCTCTAGGTGTGCGTTGTTCGGAAAATTAGACATAAAAAGAATTAAAACAAAGAGGTTTGATCGGAACTATCATTCTTTGTGCCTATATCGTTATCATCGGTTTCTATCTGTTCTTCGTCCACTACTTCGATTTCTTCGGTTTTTTGCTCTTCGGGTTCCTCGAAGGGCAATGGTTCCATGGTGTTTATATTTTTCACTTTCTCTGGAGTAAGCTGATTTCCGAGGGCTTTAATTCCTTTTATCGCAATGAAATCCTCAACGTTTACCTCAAGATTTGGCTTCGGGTCTTTTCCGCGGGGCTTAACAAATTCAATTTCCAGTCTGGGCCTCCAATCGGTTGATACAAGCTCCAAATACGATTTGGGATCTTCATCGATCACCACTTCTTCCCTGTTTGGATTTTCTATCAGAAATCTTTTTAAGTAAAAACGTTCTTTGTCCCCTACATAGTGCACAACGGAAATGGGTTTTTCTGGATTCCATTTTTCCAGTACGATCATATCGTCGTTAAAACGAGTGAGCATATCCGGTGGGATGGTTTTTACAATACCTTTTTGGTCGATCACCAAAAGAAGATCATCTCCTTTAAATTCACCGAGTAGTTCTCCCCTACCGTCAACGTTCAATCTGTTCACAACATCATCGAACCAAATTTTCCTTGGTTTCAGGGTTGACACTCCTTTTTCTTTGAGTTCAATGCGTTTAATGGTATATTTTGTAACCAAATTTCCTTTGGAACTGCGCCCCTTGATCAGCACATCGGAAAAGTCAAGGTCCCATTTCAGCTTTTTAATACTGCCGGACTGCCGTAGCATTACGGTAACAACTTCGGCTTCACCGTTTGGATTGGCGGAAAAATAAAGTACTTCGGAAGAGGTTTTGTCACCGGCCAGGGGGTAAAGTTTATCCCGGGTAATGCTGGTTACGTTAAACCGCTTTACATAGCTCGGGCCACCTTTCATGCTTTTATAGATCATGTTGTAGGTGGTTCGCTTGTCCTTCTTTTTAAAAACGGCAACATGTATAATATTCTTCCCGATAAATACTTTGGAATCCACCTTGGTGACCATCATGTCCCCTTTTTGGGTAAAAACGATAATGTCATCAATATCGCTGCAGTCCGTAACGTATTCGTCGCGTTTAAGGGAGGTGCCAATAAAGCCTTCTTCGCGGTTTACGTAGAGCTTAGTGTTGCGGATAACCACTTTGGTGGCTTCGATATCGTCAAAAATCTTGACCTCTGATTTCCGTTCCCGGCCTGCTCCATATTTCTTTTTGAGCTCTTTAAAATACGCAATGGCATAGTCCACCAAATGCTCTAGATGGTGTTTGGTTTCTTTTATCCTATCTTCAAGACTTTCAATGAGTTGTTGCGCCTTATCTAAATCAAACTTTGAAATACGCTTAATTCGGATTTCCGTCAATCTCACAATATCATCTTTGGTCACAGCTCTTTTCAAATGGGCAATATGCGGCTTTAGACCTTTGTCTATGGCATCGATAACACCTTCCCATGTCTCCTCTTCTTCAATTTCCCGATAGATCCTATTCTCAATAAAAATGCGTTCCAATGAAGAAAAGTGCCACTGTTCTTCCAGTTCATCCAATTGAATTTGGAGCTCGGCTTTGAGCAACTCTACCGTGTTGTCCGTGGATCTTTGAAGCATTTCTTTTACTCCAATAAACAAGGGCTTGTTGTCCTCGATAACACAACCTAAGGGTGAGATGGAGGATTCGCAAGCGGTAAAGGCGTAAAGTGCGTCGATGGTTTTATCCGGCGAGATACCGTTTGGTAAATGTACCAAGATTTCTACCTCTGCTGCGGTATTGTCCTCAATCTTTTTTATTTTGATTTTCCCCTTATCGTTAGCCTTTAAGATGGAGTCAATTAAAGAGGACGTGTTGGTGCCGTAAGGTATTTCGTTGATGACCAAGGTATTCTTGTCCAAAGTCGAAATTTTGGCCCTTACCCTGATCTTACCGCCTCGCATACCATCGTTATAATTCGTCACATCAATAATCCCTGCTGTAGGGAAATCTGGAACAATGGTGAACCGCTTGCCCTGCAAGTGTTTTATCGAGGCATCGATAAGCTCGTTAAAGTTGTGTGGCAGTATCTTGGTGGAAAGGCCCACTGCAATTCCTTCCGCCCCTTGCGCGAGCAAAAGCGGAAATTTTACCGGTAAATTAACGGGTTCTTTTTTTCTACCGTCATAACTTAGCTGCCATTCGGTAATTTTTGGACTATAAATTACTTCAAGGGCGAACTTGGAAAGTCTTGCTTCGATATAACGTGGTGCGGCTGCTCCATCACCGGTTAGGATGTTCCCCCAGTTACCTTGAGTGTCTATCAGTAGATCTTTTTGTCCGATCTGTACCATGGCATCTGCAATACTGGCATCGCCATGAGGATGGTATTGCATGGTGTGCCCCACTACATTCGCGACCTTGTTGTACCGACCGTCGTCCAGTTCTTTTAGCGAATGCATAATTCTTCTTTGAACTGGCTTAAATCCATCTTCGATGGCGGGTACTGCTCGCTCCAATATTACATACGAAGCGTAATCCAAAAACCAATCCTTGTACATTCCGGTCACCTTTACCAGGCTATCTTGGGACTCTTCTTGGTTTTCTAAACTTTCATCGTTCAGTTCTTCGTTCTCTTCCATTTAGAAAGGTGGCATTTATTTGGGTTGTAGTTGGTTTTCTTCAACAAGGTCAAGCTCTACTTTAAGGTTGTTGATGATGAATTCCTGACGGTCCGGTGTGTTTTTGCCCATATAAAATTTTAATAGGGCGTCTATGCTCATGGCTTTGTCCAGCATCACAGGTTCCAAACGGATATCATCGCCGATAAAGTTTTTGAACTCGTCCGGTGAAATTTCGCCCAATCCCTTAAATCGGGTAATTTCCGGTTTACCGGACAATTTTTCAATGGCTTGTCTTCTTTCCTCTTCACTGTAGCAATAAATGGTTTCTTTTTTATTGCGTACCCGAAATAACGGGGTTTGTAAAATGTATAAGTGATTCTCTTTGATCAATTCGGGGAAAAATTGTAAAAAGAACGTAATCAGTAATAAACGAATGTGCATCCCATCCACATCGGCATCGGTAGCTATGACGATATTGTTGTAGCGCAAGTCCTCCATAGAGTCCTCAATGTTGAGCGCG
This sequence comes from Flagellimonas marinaquae, assembly GCF_023716465.1. Lineage (NCBI taxonomy): Bacteria > Pseudomonadati > Bacteroidota > Flavobacteriia > Flavobacteriales > Flavobacteriaceae > Flagellimonas > Flagellimonas marinaquae. The sequence goes on along the minus strand of NZ_CP092415.1, from coordinate 3,415,190 downwards.
GCTTGCAGGAGATTGAACTCTTCGTTCTCGTAAACGATTTTTTTGGACATGCCGTAGGAGTTCAACGGTTTTCCCCGTAAGCTGAATACAGCCTGTGTGTTCACGTCCCTGGATTTTGTTATGGAACCAGATGCGGAATCTCCCTCGGTAATAAAAAGGGTGGTTTCCAAGCGTCGGTCCTTTTTCATATCCTGCAAATGAATTCGGCAATCCCGTAGTTTTTTATTGTGAAGGCTCGCTTTTTTGGCGCGATCTCTGGCTAATTTCCGTATGCCGGAAAGTTCCTTGCGTTCTTTCTCAGCCTGTACAATTTTCTTTTGGAGCGCATCTGCCGTTGCCTGATTCTTATGGAGGTAGTTGTCCAGATGGGTGCCAATAAAATCATTGACATAGGTGCGCACTGTTGGTAGATCGCCCCCCATATCGGTGGAACCCAATTTGGTCTTGGTCTGACTCTCGAAAACGGGCTCCATCACTTTAATGGAAATTGCCGAGATAATGGACTTTCGAATATCCGAAGCATCGTAGTTTTTTCCGTAAAAATCACGTATGGTCTTAACAATGGCTTCCCTAAAAGCAGCTTGGTGAGTTCCGCCCTGTGTGGTGTGTTGTCCATTGACAAAAGAGTGGTACTCTTCGCTATATTGGGTTTTGCTATGGGTCATGGCCACCTCGATATCATCCCCTTTTAAGTGGATCACCGGGTACAGAAAATCCTCTTGGTTATTGTTGTCCTCGAGCAAATCCTTTAATCCGTTATCAGAATAGAATTTTTCCCCGTTAAAAACAATGGTCAATCCAGGATTTAGATATACATAATTTTTGAGCATGCGTTCCACATACTCGTTACGGTATTTGTATTTTTTGAAAATAGTTTCATCTGGAGTGAAACTTACTTTGGTTCCCTTTCTCCTGGATGATTCTTCCAAAAGTTCCTCGTTCACCAAGTTACCGGTCTCAAATTCTGCAGACTTGGATTGGCCGTCCCTGTTGGATTCCACTCTAAAATAGGTGGATAACGCATTGACCGCTTTGGTCCCTACCCCGTTAAGGCCTACGGATTTTTTAAAGGCCCGGGTATCGTATTTTCCCCCGGTATTCATTTTGGAAACTACATCTACCACTTTACCAAGTGGAATGCCACGACCATAATCTCGAACGTGAACGGTGTTTTCCTTAATATTGATTTCAATGGTTTTTCCTGCCCCCATCACAAATTCGTCAATGGAGTTGTCGAGGACTTCTTTTAGAAGAATATAAATTCCGTCGTCCGCGGAGGAACCATCTCCCAATTTTCCAATGTACATTCCCGGACGCATTCGAATATGCTCCTTCCAGTCCAGCGAACGGATGTTATCCTCAGTATATTGGGTATCTGCCATTAGTTAAGGGTTAATCATTGCAATATAAAATTTCGGGGCAAAAATAAAAGGGTGAACGCTAGAAAGTAATCAACAATGAAAAATAATAATTGTTAATATATATTAGTCCTTAGCCCTCTTTTTGCTTTGGATGGAGAGGTATGTTACCCCGAATATTACCACAAGCATTCCGATCAGTTGTCCGAGAGTGAGTTTTTCGTCCAAAAACAGAAAAGCGAGCAAAATTGTGGAAATGGGGCCCAAGCTTCCCAAAATTGAAAAGTTGGAGGCGCCCAATCGCTTTATTGCCGCGGAAACCAAAAAAGAAGGAATCAATGTGGCGAAAATGGCCATGGCCACACCATATGCATACACGGGCCATGGGTAATCCATAAATGTCCAATTACCAGCTATTGAATAGTGGACCATAATACAAAGGGTGGATACGATCATGGCATTGCATGTAAACCGTAAGACCCCAAATTTTGGAATCAACCATCCACTTCCCACCAAATACGAAGCATAGGTAATTGCACTCAATAAAACCAAAAAACCACCCATGAGGACTTTGTTACCGGACATATCCAATTCTTCCCAGAACGTGATCAGCACACCTAAATATGTGATAAGTATTGCAGTGAGCTGTACGCGTGTAATTTTCTGTCTAAAAATCAGCCAACTAAGAAACACCACTATGGTCGGGTACACAAAAAGAATAATACGTTCCAGGCCGGCTTTGATGTAATTGAGGCCCAAGAAATCGAAATAACTGGCCAAATAGTAACCAACAAACCCAAAAAGAAACAGCCAAACATAATCTTTGGGCAAAACTATTGTTTCTGTTGATTTTTTGCGAATCAAAAATAAAATAAGGATATAAAAGGGCAATGAGAACAACATCCGAAACAATAAAAGGTCGAGTGTGTCGACATGGTACCGATAGGCCAACTTTACCAATACAGCTTTGGAGGAAAACAGTACAACTCCCAAGACCCCGTATAAAACACCTAAACTTTTACTGGACATACAGCAAAGTTATTTTGCGTCCGGAAACTACTGTGTCGGAAATTTTATGGATTACAACAGCCAGTGCTTACACATTGAACCTAAAATGCATAACATCACCATCTTTTACGATATATTCTTTGCCTTCTACGCGCATACGACCAGCTTCTTTAACTTTGGCTTCGCTTCCAAATTGCACATAATCATCGTAGGCAATTACTTCTGCTCGGATAAATCCTTTTTCAAAATCCGTATGGATTACTCCTGCGGCTTGTGGTGCGGTGGCGCCAACAGGTATGGTCCAGGCCCTCACTTCTTTTACACCTGCGGTGAAATATGTTTCCAGGTCCAGAAGTTTATATGCCCCACGAATCAATTTGGCGGAACCTGGTTCGGATAGTCCAAGATCTTCCAAAAACATTTGACGTTCTTCGTAGGTTTCCAATTCGGTAATATCTGCTTCTGTACCGACGGCCAAAAAAATGACTTCGGCATTTTCGTGGGCTACTGCTTCTTTTACTTTCTCCACGTAGGCATTGCCCTCTACGGCGGCAGCTTCGTCTACATTGCAAACGTACATTACGGGTTTGTCCGTAATCAGTTGCAAGGGTTTCACGAACTCAAGGCGTTCATCGTCTGAAAATTCAATGGCACGTACGGAAGTTCCAGCTTCCAAACCATCTTTCAATTTAATCAGAACCGCTTCTTCTTTTTGGGCTTCTTTGTTTCCAGTTTTAGCGGCACGTTTTACTTTGTCAAGCTTTTTTTCTACACTTTCCAAATCCTTCAACTGCAATTCCATATCAATGGTTTCCTTGTCCCTTATCGGATCTACGGAGCCGTCAACGTGAACTACATTGTCATTGTCAAAACAGCGTAGCACGTGCAGAATAGCATCGGTTTCTCGGATGTTTCCCAAGAACTGGTTTCCCAACCCTTCTCCTTTACTGGCGCCTTTTACCAGACCGGCAATGTCCACAATTTCCACGGTGGCCGGAATTACGCGTTCAGGATTCACCAACTCTTCCAACTTCTCCAATCGTTGGTCGGGCACATTTACAACTCCAATATTGGGCTCTATGGTACAAAAAGGAAAGTTGGCACTTTGTGCCTTTGCATTGGACAAACAATTGAACAGCGTTGATTTTCCTACATTCGGCAATCCTACGATACCTGCTTTCATTCGCTAGAAATTAGATTTAAGAGTTCAGATTACAAAACAGTATTTTAGGTATGGTGCTATCAATATAAAACACCGATAACCTACCAAATACCGATTTGAGGGTGCAAATATAAGTTGAAGTTTTGGTACTCCGACCTAATAATTGCCAATCAGTAGATAGAAGCCAATAATTAGCAATGCTATAATTCCAAAAATGGCTACAAGAGACAATGTACAGCCGAGCTGTTTCCAAAAACCGTTATATTCCTTTTCTTTTTCCTGCATAAAAAACCCCGAACCTTGGTCCGGGGCAAAATTATAAGTTTTTTACATCTTAACCTTCTGGGTGCATAAACTTTTGCTTGCCTAAAAGCTCCTCCTCTGTTTCTACATGATCGTCATCGGGCACACAACAGTCTACCGGACATACGGCCGCGCACTGTGGCTCTTCGTGGAAGCCTTTGCATTCCGTACATTTATCGGGTACAATATAATAGAGTTCATCGCTGACCGGTTCTTGAACTTCATCGGCATTGACTTCTTTACCATCTGGCAAAACCACATCACCGCTAAGAGAAGTTCCATCGCTATATCTCCATTCGTCCGCTCCCTCGTAAATTGCTGTATTTGGGCATTCTGGCTCGCAAGCACCACAATTTATGCATTCATCCGTAATTATTATTGCCATAATTTTCTTTTCCTTTTGGGTTGATTCTGATCAGCATGCTTACTTTTGACAAAAATAAACCCTAGTTAATTAGTGTACAAATTTAATGGCACCAGATACAAATACCATAGATGCTTTTGTTAAACTTGGAAAATACCTAACGGAATTTTGTCAAGATTGTTCTCAAAAAAGCCCAAAAACCGACCCGGGACTAAAAGAGGTCGTTGCAAGAGCAGGTCATCATAACGGATGGTTTACGGAGGAAAACATTTTATTTTCCCTGGAACAATGGGGAAATATCCTGTCCAGGCCGCATATAAACGATTGGTTGTCCCAATACTCCTTTAAAAGTGGAGAAAACACTAAAAAAGTGGGGGTAGTAATGGCGGGCAATATACCATTGGTAGGTTTTCACGATTTTTTATGTGTATTGCTTTCCGGTAATTCTGTATTGATTAAGCAGTCCTCCAATGACAAAGTGCTTCTCCCATTTCTCTCCGATTACTTAATGGAACAAGAGCCCTCGCTCGCAGATAAAATCGAATTTGTAGACGAAAAACTAGAAAATTTCGATGCAGTGATCGCCACTGGGAGCAATAATACAAGTCGTTATTTTGAATATTATTTTGGAAAGAAGCCGAATATCATCAGAAAAAATAGAAATTCGGTGGCAGTGCTCGCCGGAGATGAAACCGAAGAAGAACTAGGGGCACTTGGCGAGGATATTTTTAGATATTATGGGCTGGGTTGCCGCAACGTATCCAAAATATTTGTACCCAAGGGATACAATTTTGACAGGCTGTTCCAAGCACTCTACACTTATAAAGATATTATCCACCAACATAAATATGCCAATAACTACGATTACAACAAAGCTGTTTATTTGATGAGTGAGTTCAAGATTTTGGATAACGGTTTTTTGATCTTAAAAGAGGATCAAAGTCTTTCCTCTCCCATTTCCGCATTGTTCTATTCATTTTATGATGATGAAGCCAGCTTGGAATTGGATTTACGGAGGATGGAAAAGCAAATTCAATGTGTGGTCTCCAAAAAGGAAGGAGACATAAATTTTGGACAAACCCAAAAACCAAGCTTGAGCGACTACGCCGACGGAATTGATACCATGAAATTTTTATTGGGACTTTAAGAAAGTCCCCAACCGTTGGAGCCATTTTTAGATACAACAATTTTTAAGACCTTTACCCCTTAAACCTAGGAAATGAAAAAGCATAATTTTAGCGCCGGTCCCTGCATTCTGCCCGCAGAGGTAATGCAGAAGGCTTCCGAAGCTGTTCTGGAATTGGATGGCATTGGACTTTCACTGATTGAAATATCCCATCGCAGCAAAGAATTTGTTGAAATAATGGAAAAAGCCCGTTCCCTGGCCCTAGAGCTTTTGGGACTCCAGGGCAAAGGATACCATGCCTTGTTCTTACAAGGTGGGGCCAGTATGCAATTTTTAATGACCGCCTTTAACCTTTTGGATGCAAAAGCCGGGTATGTGAACACGGGAACATGGAGTCAGAAGGCGATCAAGGAAGCCCGAATGTTCGGAGATATTGTAGAAGTGGCTTCGTCTCAAAAAGATAATTTTAGGTACATACCAAAGGGATTCGAGATCCCAACTGATCTGGATTTCCTTCATTTAACCTCCAACAATACCATCTATGGAACGCAGTTTAAGGAGTTTCCAAAAACAGCTGTTCCATTAGTCTGCGATATGAGTTCAGATATATTTTCCAGACAAATGGACTTTTTCCAGTTCGATTTGATCTATGCCGGAGCGCAAAAGAATATGGGACCTGCCGGAACAACCCTGGTGGTGGTAAAAGAAGATATCTTGGGCAAAGTATCGCGCAAAATTCCCTCTATGATGGATTACTCGGTACATATTGCCAAGGACAGCATGTTCAACACGCCCCCTGTTTTTGCGGTGTATGTATCCATGCTTACCATGCAGTGGTTAAAAGATTTGGGAGGTATAGCCGCCATAGAAGAAATTAACGAGCGTAAAGCCAACCTTATTTATTCAGAAATAGAACTGAACCCAGTTTTTTCTGGCATTGCCGCCAAAGAGGATCGCTCTAGTATGAACGCTACTTTTAATATTACAGATGATGAGTTAAAGGATGTGTTCGACGAAATGTGCAAAGAAGCTGGAATAAGCGGTATCAATGGACATAGATCGGTTGGCGGTTACAGAGCCTCCATGTACAACGCACTGCCAATGGAAAGTGTCGGCGTATTGGTCGATATAATGAGCGAACTCGAAAAGAAAGGATAACTGTACTTAATTTTGGAAGTTGTTCGAGTTCGGACGTCTTCACTTACCATTACTTGCCATATTGATGGTGATGGGCCCCAGAGGACAATACCCAAAAAGAAATGCAGTACTCAAATTTTTAAATAAAAACATTTATGAAGGTCATATTGGCGAATGACGGAATTGCCCAGGAAGGAATTGTTCTACTGGAAAAGGAAGGATTCCAAGTCAAAAATACCAGGGTTGCCGAAGAACAGTTGGCAAACTATATCAACACAAATAAAGTCGATGCCCTTTTGGTACGCAGTGCTACCAGAGTGGATAAAAAACTTATCGATGCGTGCCCCGATCTAAAGTTGATCGGTCGTGGAGGCGTAGGCATGGACAATATTGATGTAAAATATGCCGAATCAAAAGGAATTAAGGTATTCAATACACCAGAAGCGTCCTCCGAATCCGTTGCAGAGTTGGTTTTTGCCCACTTGTTGAACGGTGTCCGGTTTTTGCACGATTCCAATCGTAACATGCCATTGGATGGCGATAGCCAGTTCAAACAACTTAAAAAAAGTTATTCTGTGGGTGTCGAGCTCAAAGGCAAAACCTTGGGTATCGTTGGTTTTGGAAGAATTGGACAAGCTACTGCAAAAATGGCACTTGCTTTGGGCATGGAGGTCTTGTACACCGACCATCATGCAGACGAAACAACCTTGACCCTTTCTTTTTACAACGGACAGACTATAGACTTTTCCCTTCAAAAAAGTGAATTGAAAGATGTTCTGGCCAATTCAGACTTTGTGAGTCTACACGTACCTTCACAGGACACCTACCTGATTGGGAAAAAAGAATTGGGCCTAATGAAACCCGGAGCGGGAATAATCAATACCTCACGAGGTGGTGTACTGGACGAAGTAGCATTGGTCGAGGCCTTGGAAAACAATCACCTGGCATTCGCTGGATTGGATGTTTTTGAATCCGAGCCCACTCCAGAAATCAAGATACTTATGAATCCGAAGATATCCCTTAGTCCCCATATTGGCGGTTCTACATTGGAGGCGCAACAGCGAATAGGCAAAGAACTGGCACAAAACGTAATTGACCTGCTTAAATAACAACTTTTATAGGCTTGTGAAAGAAGACAAAACCTGCTTTTTTGTACATTGCCACCTTTAACCTTAACACTAACATAATGACAGGATTACTAGACATGATCAATAGCCCAATGGGAAAACAGTTGGTCAGCGGTGTTGCCGGACAAACAGGGCAATCGGAAAATAAGACGGCAGAAGTATTGAGCATGGCCATGCCATTGCTTATGGGAGCCATGAAAAAGAATGCATCCACACCAGGTGGAGCCCAAGGATTGATGAATGCCCTATCCTCCAAGCACGATGGTGGTATTTTGGATGATTTAGGAGGTCTTTTCGGTGGAGGTGTAGATCAGAATGTAATGGATGATGGTGCCGGGATATTGGGCCATATCCTTGGGGCCAAACAACCACAGGTAGAGAATGCGCTAAGTTCTAAATCAGGGATCGATGCGGGGTCGATTGCCCAAATATTGAAAATAGCAGCACCAATCCTTTTGGGATATTTGGGAAAACAGACCAGACAACAAAACGTAAGCAGTCCTGAAGGACTCAACGGTCTATTGGGCGGCTTAATGGGCGGAGGTGCCGCGGCATCCAAGCAACAATCCTTAGTGGAAAGCTTTTTGGACAGCGATGGTGACGGAAGTGTTATCGATGATCTAGCAGGTATGGTGCTTAACAGTGGAAGCAGCAAAAAAAGTGGACTCGGCGGTATGCTGGGAGGACTTTTTGGAAAATAAAGGTCAAATCGATCAATATTTAACAAAGCCATTTGAACATTCAAGTGGCTTTTTTTGTAAATTAATATCATGAAAAAGAGAATATTACTTTTTGGTTTGACGTTTTGTATCGCGTTTGTTTCGTGTATTTCTCAAAAAGCTACATTGGATGTGTCCAACGAGGAACAAACCCTTTTTGATTCTGATGATGAGGAACCGGTAGAAATCAAGGATGCAGAATCCGAATACGAGATCATTATTATTGAGCCAGGGTTTTATACATGGCTAAACTCCATTGCCAGGCCGGAAGGCTACTATTCCAAATCCTTTTTGGAAAATAGAAATGCCATTATGGTAATTACCTGGAACCAGAGAGTATTGCAACCCAACAGGTTCAACCCAAATTTGTACGAATTGCAGATCAACTACGACCCAAGTATTGATTATGGATACGAGGTGAACTATAAATTGTACAATTACTTCATTTATTTTCAAAGAAAGTACAATCAAAGGCTAGGCCCTTTTCTACCACGGATTTAAAGTGCTATTTTTGCATCAATTACGAGATTAAAAATGCAAAAAATAAAACAGCGTTGGGAAATCCAAAAGAATTGGCAGTTCTTGTTTCCGATCTTGGGCACATTCCTAAATTTACTTACAGCTTATCTTATTTCTCGAAGTCTACTTCATATTTTTAATTTGAACAATACTATTTACGAATGGTTTTTTACCCTAGGGGTTATGCTTGCCATTCATCTGGTACTGATCAAGTTTTTTCTATGGTGTTTCAAAAAACTGGAGAATAAATGGAGAGTGGACTACAAATGGGAAATGATCGCCATATTTATTGTTTTTGCCATAACAGGTAGTTTATCCGGTAAATTGGCCGGCCCTTTGGTTCACTGGCTTGGCTTGGATGCGGAGAATATACCTGGTGCCTTATATTGGACCCTTCGGATCCTATTGATATTTCCTATCTATCAAATTTTACTTGTTTTGATCGGTTGGCTGTTTGGACAATATCAATTCTTCTGGAATTTTGAAAAAAAAATGCTGAAACGCATGGGCTTGGGCTCATTTTTGCGATAACCGGGGAAAATTAAATTTTTAAGAGCTAGATAAGTTTTTGGTTCGTTCACGACAAATGTTGAAATGTACGGAACCATATGTTCAACCTTTATTAGTTTAAAATGAAACAACTATACATCACCCTATTAATGATATTTACGGTAGTTTATAGCTATTCACAACATACACTCTCCGGAAATATATCAGATATGGAAACGGGAGCGCCCTTGGAACAAGTATCCGTATATGTTCCACAACTTGAAAACGGTACTGTAACCGATAAAAATGGGAACTTTTCTTTGAAAAACTTGCCAGAAGGTATCTATAAGTTGGTTGTTTCCTATATAGGTTTTGAAACCTATTCCACATCCATTGAGATCAGTGAAGGAAATAACCGGTTCGATTATAAAATGGAACCATCGGCCATAGAAATGGACGAAGTGGTGCTCTCCACGCCTTTTCACAAATTACAGCGCGAAAATGTAATGAAAGTGGAGCAAAAGTCCATGGAGGAGCTCAAACAACAAGGAGGAATTACCCTTTCAGAAGGAATAACGAACATTCCAGGAGTTTCCTCGGTATCGACCGGTGTCGGTATTGGAAAACCTGTAATACGTGGCTTAAGTTTTAACCGAGTTTTGGTGTATACCCAAGGGGTTAGATTGGAAAACCAGCAGTTTGGCGGTGAGCACGGGCTGGGACTCAACGACGCCGGAATTTCAAGTGTAGAAGTTATAAAAGGACCTGCCTCATTACTATATGGTTCGGATGCCCTAGGAGGTGTTTTGTACTTAAATCCCGAGAAATTTGAAATAGCAGGTGAAAGCTCTGGAGATATAAACATGAGGTATTTTACCAATACTTTGGGTTATAATGCAAACGCAGGTTTTAAAACGTCAGGGGAAAAATTAAAATTCTTGGTAAGGGGTGCATACGCATCCAATGCCGATTATGAAACGGGCGATGGCACAAGCGTTACCAATTCGAGGTTTAATGAAGCCGATTTAAAAACGGGACTTGCCTACCAAGCGTCCAAATTTAAAACAGAATTAAGGTATAACTACAATACTACGGAATTGGGCATTCCCGAAGAAATCGGGGTTCAAAACAACGATCGCGACCCTTTGTTGCCCTACCAAGAGCTCTCCACACATATATTAAGCTCCAAAAACAATTTGTTTTTTAAAAAATCGAGTTTGGAGGCTACGTTCGGGTATACTATAAACAACAGAAAGGAGTTTGAAGAGCATCACCACGAGGAAGATGGGCACGAACATGAGCACGAAGAAGGCGAGGAACATGAAGAAGAACACGAAGAAGAACATGAAGAAGAGGAAGAAGGCGCTGCCCTGGACATGAAGCTGAAAACCTTTAACTACAACATACAGTTTAACCCGCAGTGGGGAAATATAACAACTATTTTTGGGGTGCAGGGCATGCATCAAACCAACGAAAACTTTGGGGAGGAAATCTTGGTTCCCGATGCCGTGACCAACGATTTTGGGGTTTTGGCCACTTCTCACATTCATTTTGATAAAAGTGATCTGCAAATTGGATTGCGTTATGATCTAAGGTCTATAAACGGTGAAGCCAGTGGCATTGAGGGCGATGAGGAATATATTCCGGCACTGGACAGAAATTTTAATAATTTTAATGCGGCCTTGGGCTACCGAACGGACCTTGCCAAAACTATTATAGGACGTTTAAACTTGGCGACCGGTTTTAGGGCCCCCAACCTATCCGAACTGTCTTCCAATGGCCTGCACAGTGGCGCCAATCGAGTAGAAATAGGAAATCCGGACCTAGATAGCGAACAAAACTTTCAGATAGATCTTGCCCTAGAGTACGGGAACAAACATGTGGAAGCCTATATTAATTCGTTTTATAATATTGTAAACGACTATATTTATTTGGAGCCTACCGGTGAATTTAGGGAACTGGATCCCATTTATAATTTCCAACAACAAGATGCCATTTTGTACGGAGGCGAGTTTGGGTTCCACCTACACCCCCACCCTATTGATTGGCTGCACCTGGAAAGCAGTTACGATATTGTATATGGGCAATTGGATGATAAATCCAATTTGCCGCTAATATCTGCCAATCGCTGGACCAATACCTTTAGAGTGGAATGGAACAAAAGAAATCAGAACTACAAATGCTATGCTTTTGTAACGCTTCAAACATTTTTTGATCAGAACAAGGTTGCTGATTTTGAAACAAGAACGCCCCGATATAATTTGTTCAATGCGGGCATCGGAGGAGACTTGAATATTTTCAATCAAAAAGTTGGGTATTCGATTACAGCAAACAACCTGTTCAACAAGGATTATATTTCTCACCTATCCAGATTAAAAGCTGACGGCATAGCCAATATGGGAAGAAATATCTCTTTCAGTTTACATTTGCCCTTGTAGTGTGCAGGACATAAGTTTTCAAGAATTAAGGGTCAATCTTTTTAGGGTCGACCCTTTTTTTGCCCAACAAATAGGTATATATCCATGTTAAGGTAAAGGTCGGAATAACATCCAACCCTGGGATCAACTCTTCCGCAAAGGTAATCAGACCGGCAGCTTGACCGACCCTGCCTTTATACAAACGCGTCATGAGCCAACCAGCAATGGGCGCCCAAATTACATCGGAAAACTCTCCTATTCCCGGAATTGCAAAAGATAGCATACCAATGCCATCAAAAAGTAAACCTAAAAGTAGATTACGGTATTTTTTGTCCTTTTCTTCTGCCATATGGGAAAAATAGCAATTCCCGATTAATTTGAAAAAGGATTAGGACAAATCGGCACTAATAAGTTTCAAAAACTCGTTACGGGTCTCAATTTTCTCGAACTGTCCTCTAAAACCCGAAGTTGTGGTAACAGAGTTTTGCTTTTGCACCCCTCGCATCATCATACACATATGGGAAGCCTCAATTACCACAGCGACACCCTTAGGTTTTAGAGTAGAATTGATACACTCCAGGATATCGTGGGTCAACCGTTCTTGAACCTGTAACCTGCGCGCAAAAACATCCACAACGCGGGGAATTTTGCTCAATCCTACAATGTGGCCGTTGGGAATATAAGCAACATGGGCCTTCCCGAAAAAGGGCAACATATGGTGTTCGCACAAGGAATACAATTCGATATCCTTTATTATTACCATGTCGTCATATTCTTCCGCGAACATGGCCCCTTTTAATATTTCTTCTGCATTCTGCTTGTACCCCTGTGTTAAGAAAAGCATGGCCTTCGCCGCACGTTCTGGTGTTTTGATCAAACCTTCCCTGGTTACATCTTCCCCGATATCGTCCACAATTTTGGAAAAATGGTCTTTTACCTCATTGGTGATCTCTATGTTATATTCTTCGAGGTTTCTATATGGTGCCATGTTTTAGCTTTTTTGAAAAATAATTGTTCAATTTTTTGATCTTGGGATCTATTATAATTTGACAATACGGTTGCTCTCTATGTCCGTTGTAATAATCGTGATGCTCTTTTTCTGCCAAATAAAAAGGTTTTTCCTCGGATATCTGGGTAACAATAGGAGAATCAAAGATACTTTCGTTGTCCAACAAGTTGATAAAATCCTCGGCAATTTGTTTTTGCTCGGGCGAAGTATAAAAAATATCACTTCGGTATTGCGTGCCAACATCGTTTCCCTGTCGGTTGAGCGTGGTGGGGTCATGTGTAGCAAAAAACACCTCCAAAAGTTCGGCATAGGATATTATCGATGGATCAAATGTTATTTTTACACCTTCGGCATGGCCCGTACGACCGGTACAAATTTCGCGGTATGCTGGGTTTTTTATAGTCCCGCCTGTATATCCGGAAACTACTTCCACTACTCCGTTTAGCCTTTGGAATACGGCTTCGGTACACCAAAAACAACCTCCTGCTAAAATTGCAGTTTCCAATATTGAATCATTTTGTTTATTCATTTCTTTTCAAAGTTAAACAATATTTATATTGTATTACGATTTATAACAAATATTTATATGCATCTTAGTCGAACTTGGTTGTCCGGCCATTACTTTTAAATGGTATTTGCAAAAAAATCCCACTTCGAACAAACTTTACAATACAACAGTAATCATTATCTTCGAACACCGAACAATTAGTTATGATCAAGGCTACAAATATTCAAAAAAGTTACGGAGACCTCAAGGTATTGCAGGGAGTTGACCTCGATATTAAAAAAGGTGAAGTTGTTTCCATTGTTGGCGCTTCTGGAGCAGGAAAAACGACCTTGCTACAAATTCTGGGAACCTTGGACACCCCTACCAACAAGGAAGAAAGTGCTCTTTTGATCAATAACACGGACGTAAACCAATTGAATGACAAAAACTTGGCTCAATTTCGCAACGAGCATATCGGGTTTATTTTTCAGTTTCATCAATTATTGCCCGAGTTTACCGCATTGGAAAATGTATGCATACCTGCCTTTATTAAAAAAACATCCCGTACCGAAGCTGAACAACGTGCCAAAGAGCTTTTGGATTTTCTGGGATTAAAGGACCGTTACGACCATAAACCCAACGCACTGTCCGGTGGGGAACAGCAGCGAGTGGCAGTTGCCCGTTCTTTAATGAACAAACCATCGGTGGTTTTGGCCGATGAACCCAGTGGTAATTTGGATTCTGAAAGTGCCGATAATCTACACAAACTGTTTTTTCAGTTGCGGGAAGAGTTTGGACAAACCTTTGTTCTAGTAACGCATAATCTGGACCTTGCCGATATGGCGGACCGAAAACTAACCATGGTAGATGGTCGGATTGTCTCCAAGAATTAGTATGACCAAAGCAGAACTCAAGGAATTTCTCGATGCCAAGGTAGAGGAATACGATCATCCCAAGTTTTTAGAGGACGACCCTTTACAGATTCCGCACAAGTTTGCATTAAAAGAGGATATTGAGATCAGCGCTTTTTTAACGGCTACCATAGCCTGGGGCAACCGTAAGAGCATTATTAACAATGCAAACAAACTTATGGATTTAATGGGCAACTCGCCCTACGATTTTGTGATGACCCATACCGAGGAGAACCTTAGTGAACTCTCGACATTTGTACACCGCACTTTTAATGGTATTGATCTTGGTTACTTTGTAACCAGTCTCCAAAACATCTACCAAGAACATGGAGGATTGGAGACGATTTTTACCCAATACCAGACCAAGGATTCCATGCAGCCCGCAATTTCGGAGTTCAAACAACTATTTTTTGAACTCCCTCATCAAAATCGCACCCAAAAACATGTGTCCGACCCCAAAAAGGGATCCGCGGCAAAACGCATCAATATGTTTTTACGATGGATGGTCCGTGATAGCAGTACGGGAGTTGATTTTGGCTTATGGAAAGGCATTGCCCCTTCCAAACTCTCCTGCCCGTTGGATGTGCATTCTGGCAATGTGGCCCGCAAACTCAAATTACTAAAGCGTAAACAGAACGATGCCAAGGCATTACAGGAACTGGACAAAAACCTGAGAAAACTGGATGCCGTCGACCCTGTAAAATATGATTTTGCCCTATTTGGGTTGGGAGTTTTTGAGAGATTCTAAACCCTTAACAAACTATCATCAGTTAATTCTGATTATACCTATCAAAAAGCCAATTGTACATTTTTATATCTTGTATTTATTAAATCCAAAGAGAGATATAAATACGATAGGTGATTTTTTTCAAACCTAGATTTAAGGAAACCAATATCAAATTCCTTATTTTTATGAACTAGACTAATTCAACCATATAAAATGAAAAAACTTTTATTATTGGGTATGGCGTTCTGTGCGACCATTACATTTGCCCAAGAAAGAAAACTTCCTGTAGACACTACCATTACTACCCAGCACTCCGTTACCATAAATGGTGCACGAATCGATTATTCAGCTACCACGGGCACACAACCTGTTTGGGACGAAATGGGAGAGCCCGTTGCATCCTTACATTATACCTATTATACCAAAAATGGGGTAAAAGACAGATCTTCCCGTCCATTGTTGATTTCGTTCAATGGAGGTCCGGGCTCTGGTTCCGTTTGGATGCATTTGGCCTACACCGGTCCAAGAATCCTAAAAATTGATGACGAAGGTTACCCTGTTCAGCCCTATGGCGTAAAGGAAAATCCATATTCTGTTTTGGATGTTACCGATATTGTTTACGTAAACCCGGTAAACACAGGTTATTCCAGAACCATACCGGAAACCGGAAAGGAAGTAGACCGAAAAAAATTCTTTGGGATCAATGCCGATACCAAATATTTGGCAGAATGGCTGAATACATTTGTAACACGGAACAATAGATGGAACTCCCCAAAATATATTGTGGGTGAAAGCTATGGTGGAACACGTGTTATGGGATTGTCCTTGGCATTGCAAAACCAACAGTGGATGTACTTGAACGGTGTAATCATGGTTTCACCTGCGGATTACAAGGTGTTCCGCGACAATGATCCCGTTTCCAGTGCTTTGAACTTACCATACTTTGCAGCTGCGGCATGGCACCACAAAGCTTTGCCATCCGATTTGCAAAGCAAGGATTTGTTGGAAGTTTTGCCAGAAGTTGAAGAGTTCACCATAAACGAATTATTACCGGCCATTGCCAAGGGTGGGTTTATTGCAGATGCGGAACGGAAGTCCATCGCCGATAAAATGGCCCGCTACTCAGGTTTAAAAGCAAAAGATATCCTAGACCATAATTTGGATGTTCCCACACAGTTTTTTTGGAAGGCCCTTTTAAGGGAAAAAGGAGGATATACCGTTGGCCGATTGGATAGCCGCTATTTGGGAATAGATAAAACATTGGCAGGTACGCGCCCGGATTACTCTCCAGAACTGACTTCTTGGTTGCATAGCTTCACCCCAGCAATTAACTATTATTTGCAGGAAGAGCTAAACTTCAAGACCGATATAAAATACAATATGTTCGGTCCTGTACACCCATGGGACAATGAAAACGACAATGTGCGTGACAATCTAAGACAGGCCATGGCACAAAACCCGTACTTGAATGTTTTGGTGCAATCGGGATATTACGATGGTGCTTGCACCTATTTTGCAGCTAAATACACCATGTCCCAAGTTGATCCAAGTGGTAGAATGAAAGATCGTTTTGAATTTAAAGGGTACCGTTCCGGCCACATGATGTATTTGAGGAGAGAAGACCTAAAGGCCGCAAATGAAGACATACGGGCTTTTATTTTAAGAACACAAGCAAAAGGCAAGAGCGCAAAATATTAATCCCAATACTATTAAACCAAAATTAGGCGGTATAACTTTTTTAGTTATATCGCTTTTTTATTGAGTAATTCCCTGTGGATTAAATTATGATGTAACAAAACCACAATAAAAGACACTGATATACTAAAATATATCAACTATGGGAGGAGAAGGTAGCATGATGCATGCCATAAAGAGTATGAAGCTCAATAGAAGCATGCTCAAAAAAAGAAAATTAAAATCTAAAGACGATGTTTACGGCACTAAAAATGTTACTGAATTATATTTTAAAAAATCCACCCAAAGGGATATAGCTCGTATTCGTAAAAAAATGTTTATTCAAAAAGAAAAAGAGAAAAGGCATATGATCTATGCTGTTATAGCCACTATTATCTTCTTTTTTATTCTGTATTTACTTTTAATACCCTGATATTTTTCTATTTTTAACCAAAACCATCCCTTGTGAAGAATCTAACCATTTATTGGATCATGTTTTCATTTTTAGGATTATCCATTTCATCAAAAATAAATGCTCAGGATTGGCCCAATTTGGAAAAATATAAAAAGGAGAATACCCGTATTTCGACTTCCAACGGAACCGAAAACCGTGTAGTTTTTATGGGTAATTCCATTACCGAGATGTGGAAGGGCGCAAATCCTGATTTTTTTGATAAAAACCCGTACATAAACCGTGGTATCGGTGGACAAACAACTCCTCAAATGTTATTGCGCTTTAGGCAAGATGTAATTGACCTGAACCCAAAAGCGGTGGTAATTTTAGCCGGTACGAACGATATTGCCGGCAACACAGGTCCTATGACTTTGAAACAAATTCACGACAACATCCTATCCATGGTGGAACTGGCCCAAGCCAACCAGATCATACCCATTGTATGTTCAGTTCTTCCTGCTTTTGATTATCCGTGGAGCCCCGGTTTGCAGCCCAATATTAAAATCCCAAAACTTAACAGAATGCTCAAAAATATGGCTAGGGACAAGGGTGCCGTATATTTGGATTATTTTTCTAAAATGGCAGATGACAGAAATGGATTGCCACCCGAATTGACTACGGACGAGGTACATGTAACCAAGGCTGGCTACAAAATTATGGAGCAAATGGTCAAGGAAACCATAGATCAGGTCTTGCAACACCAATAAAAGAACAAGTCCTTTATTTTATGCAAAACGGCAAGATCAGTATCATAATACCCTTTAAAAACACTGCACACTATCTGCCCGAATGCCTAGATTCAATTTTAAACCAAACATATCCGGATTGGGAAATCTTAGCAGTAAACGATCATTCCACCGATACTGGTTTAGAGCTCTTAACCGCCTATTCCACTAAAGATTCACGCATCAAGGTTTTTGAAAATAAGGGGCAGGGAATAATACCAGCGTTACGTACGGGATATGCCCAAAGTACTGGCGCATATGTAACCCGTATGGATTCCGACGACATAATGAAGCCAGAACGATTGGAGGTAATGGTTTCATCATTGAAAAAACAAGGAATGGGGTACGTGGCCGTAGGGCAGGTAAAATATTTTTCACATAGGGGAATTAGTAATGGCTACGCTAGATACGAACAATGGCTTAATCACCTTACGGAAAATGGGGCCAATTTTGAAGAGATTTACAAAGAATGCTCAATTCCCTCCCCATGCTGGATGGTCCATCGCCAAGATTTTGAAATATGCCAAGGATTTATACCGGACAGATATCCGGAAGACTACGACCTTACGTTCCGATTTTACGAAAATGGTTTGCAAATAATCCCATGTAACCAAATACTCCATTTATGGAGAGACTATGATACACGAACTTCTCGAACGCATGAGCACTACGCACAAAATTATTTTTTGGAGATCAAGCTCCATTATTTTTTAAAGTTGAATCGTACACCCAATAGACCCCTAGTGATCTGGGGTGCGGGATTTAAGGGAAAAAAGATTGCGAAGGGTCTTAAAAAACAAAACTTGGATTTTGTTTGGCTATGCGATAATCCCAAAAAAATCGGAAAAAACATTTATGGTAAAGAATTGGTACATTTTAATGCATTGAAGAAATTAAAAAATCCACAAAGCATCATAACCGTTGCCAACGAGGAAGCACAAGAGGAAATTCGAAGTTATTTTACTGAATTGGGCCAATCCCCGATGCAGGATTATTTCTTTTTCTGTTGATTTAAAATTGAAACGGTAAAAGGTATAGTTTACATACCAAATACAAAAATAGAGTATAAAAACGGTGCGATCAGTGTTGAAAAGATGGTTCCCCATGGCCAAAAATGATTACACTTTTACTGTTTTGCCCAAGGATTACGGACAATTGGCAAATCAATACTAAAATCCAAATATTTTAATCCCTATCTTTGATCAAGCAAAATTGGGAATGCAGTTTAAACATCCAGAAATTTTTTGGGCACTTTTTCTTCTCGTAATACCCATATTGATTCATTTATTTCAATTACGTCGATTTACCAAAACACCTTTTACCAATGTGGCAATGCTACAAAAGGTAGTTTCCGAATCCAGAAAAAGCAACAGCCTTAAAAAATGGTTGTTATTGTTTACACGGTTGTTGCTACTGGCAGCTATAATAATTGCCTTTGCACAACCTTTCAGTTCCTCGAGCACCGCTCTTCAAGAAAAAGAGATCGTGGTTTATTTGGATGATTCCTTTAGTATGCAAGGCAAGCAAAATGGGATTCCAGTTTTGGAAAAGGCTGTTCAGGATTTTATCAAAAATGTGGGGAGTGACACGGAATTCAGCTTGTTCACCAACGATAAAACCTATACCAACATCCGAATAGGAGATATTCAGAATACGCTGCTGGCACTACCCTACTCTTATAAACAGCTCAACCTGAATGAGATTGGTTTAAAGGCCAATAGTTTGTTTTCTACAAGCAAAACATCGATTAAAGATCTGATCGTAATTTCTGATTTTCAAGAAAGATTAGCTTCGCAAAACAACGTTTTGGATTCTACCATGAACGCCCATTTTGTTCCCGTACGACCACGGCAAGTCCCAAACGTGTCCATAGATTCGGTTTTTATGGATGATAGTGTAAACGATCAGGGGCGTCTTAAAGTACTGCTTTCAGGAGGTACCGAGGATGATCCCGTGCCGATTTCGTTGTATGACAATGGGGAACTAATCGCCAAAACGGCAGCAAAATTTACATCGAACGGAAATGCCGAAGTTGAATTCTCCATCCCTGTCCATCAAAAATTAGATGGCCACTTGAGTATTATGGACAATGCTTTGGCCTACGATAACCGATTTTATTTCAATATCAATGCCAGGGAAAAAATAAAAGTGTTGGCCATAAGCGAATCGGAAAGTGATTATTTGAACCGTCTGTTCCGAGGCGATGAGTTCGATTTTAACAAGTTCTCACCAGATCGACTCGATTATAGTGTTTTGGATGATAAAAACGTTATAGTATTGGATAATTTGAACGCTATTCCGAGTAGTTTGCAGACTGTTCTGCGGTCGTTTTTCAATACTGGAGGCACCGTGATCATTGTTCCCTCCAGTAACACCGATCTATCTTCATACAATTCCTTACTATCCAGTTTATCCTCTACGCGTTTTATCGAAAAAGTCTCATCGGAAGCTCAGTTGACCACGATTTCGTTCGATCATCCTTTGTACCAAAATGTCTTTGAACAACAAGTGACCAATTTTCAATACCCCACCACAAATGGATATTTTAATGTACGGACCAACCTTGCTACGGCATTGGCCATGGACGGAGGAAACCCTTTTTTAATTGGTGACAATAGATTATATGTATTTACGGCGCCTTTGGAGCTGGCAAATTCCAATTTTGTTAATTCACCTTTGATCGTGCCCACTTTTTATAATATGGCACAATCGAGCTTACGATTGCCAAAGTTGTTTAACACATTGGGCAGTGCATCTACCGTGGATGTTGTTGTAGAATTGGACAATGATGATATTTTAAAAGTGACCAAGGAAGGGTACGAATTTATACCGCTGCAACAGAGTTTTCCCGCGAGGGTTCAGCTCACCTTCGATCAGAATCCAACAGAAGATGGGGTTTATTCCATAGTACGGGACAATGAGATTTTACAAAATATCAGCTTTAATTACCCAAGAACGGAAAGTCAGCTCAAATACCTGGATTTGGGGACATTGCAAAACATAAACACCCTGGATTCAATTCCAGAACTTTTTGAACAGCTAAAAGCGGAGAATAACATTTACGCTTATTGGAAATGGTTTGTTATTTTAGCGTTGCTTCTGGCACTTATAGAGGTACTCATTCAAAAATTTGTTACATGAACATTCTGCTGAAGTCTGCAAAAATTGTGTGCCCGGATAACAAGGGTCTGCATTTAAAAAAGCGTGATATTCTCATTAAAAAAGGTATAATTGATAAGATCGGTGTGTCCTTGGAAGCCCCTTCGAATGTAAAAGTTGTAGAAAAAGATAATCTACACGTGTCCTTAGGTTGGTTCGATAGCAGCGTAAGTTTTGGTGAGCCTGGCTTTGAAGAACGTGAAACCATTGCCAATGGACTTTTTACTGCGGGGAAGAGCGGATTTACGGATATTGTGTTAAATCCAAATACGAACCCTGTTCCCGATACCAGTTCCGATATAGTTTTTTTAAAAGAAAGAGGACAGGGAAAAGCTACACAAGTTCACCCCATTGGCTCCCTGACCAAAAATTCCGACGGTGTAGACCTTGCAGAGCTATATGATATGAAAAATGCAGGTGCAGTGGCCTTTTATGATTTTAAAAAGCAGATAGCCAATCCCAATCTACTGAAAATTGCCCTGCTGTATGCGCAAAATTTTAATGGTTTGGTTCATTCCTTTCCTCAGGATAACAACATTAAGGGCAAAGGAGTGGTAAACGAAGGAGAAATATCCACCATGTTGGGCCTAAAAGGAATTCCCGCATTGGCGGAGGAGCTTCAGGTGGCCAGGGACTTGTTTATTCTGGAATACGCCGGTGGAAAATTGCATATTCCGACCATTTCCTCGGCCGGGTCGGTAAAACTAATAGCAGAAGCCAAGAAAAAAGGCTTGGACGTCACCTGCAGTACTGCCGTACATAATCTATTTTTTTCGGATGAGACCCTAAAGGGCTTTGATTCCAATTTTAAAGTGTCCCCTCCCCTTCGTGCAAAATCCGATTGTAAGGCATTGATCAAGGGGGTTAAAAATGGAACCATAGATTTTGTGACCTCAGATCATATACCGTTGGATGTAGAACACAAACGAGTTGAATTTGATAATGCGAAAAGCGGCAGTATTGGTCTGGAATCTGCTTTTGGCGCTTTGAACACCCTGTTCGAAATCGAGGAAACCATTAGGTTATTGACCAAAGGACGGGACAGATATCATATCGAGGAACCACAATTTACAGAAGGGAGCAAAGCCTGTTTTACCTTGTTCGACCCAGAACAGACCTACACTTTTGAAGTAAAGGATATTTTATCCACTTCTAAGAACAGTATGTTTATAGGTACTTCTTTAAAAGGAAAAGTTTACGGAATCATTAACAACGGCCAAAGCAATTTCTAATGAGTAAGCCCCAATCTGGAAAAACCGCCGCAATAGTATCTTACCTTACCATTGTGGGTTGTTTGATCGCAATAACAATGAACATGGAACCAAAAAATACATTTGCCCGTTTCCACATTAGGCAAGCCTTTGGAATTCACATACTTTTCCATGCCCTCGCCATATTATTGACCTATACCGGATTAGCTTATTTGTCCATACCCATCTATCTTTTTTATTTGGTTATTTGGGTTTTTGGTTTTTTACAGGTTTTAAACGAGAACACAAAGCCTTTGCCGGTTTTGGGCAAGTATTTTCAACAATGGTTTACTTTCATATCATAAAATAGAAAAATGTCTCCTAAACCCCTATCCTTAACATATTTATTACGCCCTTCCTCTATACAATCCGGCAAAATACCGGCGCTGTTTATGTTCCACGGCTATGGGAGCAACGAGGAGGATTTATTTTCTTTTGCTTCGGAATTACCAGAAGAATTGATGGTTTTTTCCGTAAAGGCCCCGTATGATCTAGAACCTTTTGGGCATGCTTGGTATGCCATCAATTTTGATGCAGAACAAGGCAAATGGAGCGATGATGAGCAAGCGAAGGAATCTAGGGAAAAGATAGTAGCCTTTATTGATGAAGCCATCGAAGCTTATGATCTGGATAAGGATAATATTTCTCTTCTGGGCTTTAGCCAAGGCACAATTTTGAGTTATTCGGTGGCATTGTCGTATCCCGAAAAAATAAAGAATGTGGTTGCGCTCAGTGGTTACATCAATGAAAATATATTGGTGGAAGATTATGGACAAAAAGACCACAGTAAGTTGAGTTTTTATGCTTCACATGGTCAAGTGGACCAAGTTATCCCTTTGGAATGGGCCCAAAAATCCCCTGAATTCCTCAAAAGCTTAAATATCCCAACTACTTACGAAGAGTTTCCGGTGGGACACGGGGTTTCCCAGCAAAACTTTTTTTCCTTTAAAAAGTGGTTGCAACAACGGATTTAAGCTATTTTGAGAAGGAATCTTAAGAATTCAGAAATGCGTTACAGATGACATATTTTTTGCATGTGTCGAGCTAAGTACTGACTTGAGGCAAATTAATAGTCCTGTGGTGCGTAAAGTAAATGTTCGGCCAAAGTAAAATCTACGCTTAGATCATCTTTTAGCTCATATTTGATAATCATATCCCCCCAATATTTTCCATCTGAGAAATCGGCCAAAATCCATTTATGGTTCAGCACTTTGATTTTGTTTATCTTAAAATCACTTTCCATCCCTTCGTAGGGAATTAAAGGATTGTCTCCTTTTTGTTCGTTGGTTTCCAGTAATTTATCCTGGATGTAGAGCGATGGGTTCTCCAGTTTTAAGTGGTCGTAATAGGCCAGGGCATCGTCGTTGTTCTCCAAGGTAAAGTATTGCATATCCAGTACCTTTAGATGCATGGTTTGTAGGGAATCTTCGAGTTTTACTACCTGGTTTTCCAATTTTTCCACATCAGAGCTCAATGCTTTTTGCATGTTACTACCAGTAACGTATTGAAAAAGTGCCAACAGAGCGGCAAAAACAAATAGGTATAGAAATATGTTTTTCTTCATGTATTTGAAAATTATATGAATCCTTAATTCCAATTAATGTCACATGGAACACAGTCGAGATGTTCCGTCCCGTGTTGGGTCGGACTCAAAATGACAATCTGTTATTTTATAACCTGCCATGATAACGAATTAAGAACTTCTATATTTTTATCTTTAGGTTATCGTAGGCCAAATGTACATTTTCTGGCAGTTTTTTTTCAACTTCTTCATGAAAACCCAAAAAAGCGCTGATATGGGTAAAATAGGTTTGTTCCGCGCCTACTTTTTCTGCAAATTCCAATGCTTCCTCCAAATTAAAATGGGAATGGTGGGGCTCAATACGCAGTGCATTGACCACTAAAATTTTTGCGCCTTTTATTTTTTTGATTTCCTCCTCCTCCACTCTTTTAACATCGGTCATGTAAACAAACTCTCCAAAGCGATAGCCAAAAACCTGTAAACGGTTATGGTAGGCTTCAATAGGTACCACGTCTAAATCGCCCAATGGGATATTCTTATTTTTAAAGACTTCGTGCACTTCTACCGCCGGGGCTCCGGGGTATCGATCCTCATCGGCAAAAATATAATCAAACCGCCTACGGAGCGAATCCAAAACCCGTGGATGGGCATAAACGGGAATATCTCCCTGCCTAAAGAAAAATGGGCGAATATCATCGATGCCCGCAGTATGATCGGCATGCTCGTGGGTAAACAGAATGCCATCCAGTCTTTCAATGGGATTTGTCAACATTTGCTGTCGAAAATCAGGGCCACAATCAATAACATAATTATATTCTTCCCAAGAAATCAGTACCGATACACGCAGTCTTTTATCCTTAGGGTCTGTACTTAGACAAACGGGATGGTTGCTTCCTATCACGGGTATGCCCTGCGAAGTGCCCGTACCTAAAAAAGTAATGGTCATCTTATCATCCATTAAAACCAAAATTATAACTTATTTATTTAATAGATTGCCCGAAGAGTGTAACTTTGCCGTAGTTTAAAAATTTGGAAATGCCCAGCGTACCAAGCAAAGAAAATTCTTTTGAAAATATTCCTTCCATAAAGGCGAAAACCTTAAGGATAAATTTGAATCGAGATATTTACGGAACTTTTGCCGAGATCGGAGCGGGACAAGAAACCGCCAGACATTTTTTTAGAGCTGGTGGCGCGTCCGGAACTATTGCAAAGGCAATGAGCGCCTACGACAAATCTTTTAGCGATGCCATTTATGGAATCGAAGAGGATGGCCGTTACGTTACACAATCTCGATTAAAAAAGATGTTGGACCACGAAATGCGTTTGGTGGAAGAACGGATCAGTAGGGACAACAACCCCGATTACCTGTTCTTTAGTTATGCCAATACTGTGGCCACCATCGATTTTTCAAAAAGATACAAAGGGCATGGTTGGGTCGGTCTTCGTTTTCAATTAGACCCGGACCAAAAGGAGTACGACGAAATTATTCTCCATATTCGATTTAAACAAAACGAGGCCAGATTACAACAGGAAACCCTCGGTATTTTAGGTGTTAATTTAATTTACGGCGCCTTTTTTAAGTTCCATAAGCCCAAAAAGCTCTTAAAATATCTATACGACCATATCGACCACGATACTTTGGAGATTGATATGATCAACTTTACCGGGCCTAATTTTTCCGAGGTCGACAACCGTTTAATGAGTCTTCAACTTATTAAAAACGATATGACGGATGCGGTAATGTTCGGCCCCGATGGGCACAACCTTTTGCCTGCGGCCGTGCTTTACAAGAAAAACATTTTGGCTCTTCGCGGTAGTTTTAGACCGGTGACCAAGGTGAATATGGACATGTTCCAGAAATCGTACGATATTTTTATTCGGGAGCAAACAGTAGATATGGACAATGCCATTGTAGTTTTCGAAATTACCTTGTCCAACCTAAAAGCTTCGGGTGAAATAGATGAGCAAGACTTTATGGATCGTGCGGAGCTTCTTTGTTCCCTGGGGCATACGGTGCTTATTTCCAAATTTCAGGAATATTATAAGTTGGTGGAATACTTTAACAGCTACACCAAGGCCAAAATTGGATTGACCATGGGCGTGAACAACTTGGTAGATGTTTTTGATGAAAAATACTATCGTCACTTGAGCGGTGGTATTCTTGAAGCGTTCGGCAAACTGTTCTTTAAGGATTTAAAAGTGTACCTCTACCCTATGAAAGATCCAGAAACGGGACAGGTGCTTACCAGCAACAATGTAAAGGTTCATCCAAGAATGAAAGAATTGTACAAATTCTTTAAATATAACGGAAAGGTGATGGACATTATTGATTATGACCCGGATGTGCTCCATATTTTCTCCAGGGATGTTCTTAAAAGAATCATTAACAAGGATGATGGATGGGAAGAAGAATTACCGGAGGGTATTGCCGAAATAATCAAAGAAAAAAACTTATTTACCAGAAAGGTTCTTGAGAAAAAAGAATAAACAAAAAGGCACTGAAATCAGTGCCTTTTTTACTTTATTACGTTTTATTGTCCGTTCGAGCGCAATCGAGAACTTTAAAATGCCTCATGTTTATTGACATCTAGACTACGCTCGATGAGAAAAAAAGCATTTTAAGACAATATCTGCGCAGCGTGGTCTTTGGTTTTTACTTTACTGATAACGTTTTCTACCACTCCATCACCATCAATAATAAAAGTGGTACGATGAATACCGTCGTATTCTTTTCCCATAAATTTTTTTGGCCCCCAAACACCAAAGGTGTTGATTACGGTATGGTCTTCGTCTGCCAATAAGGGAAAAGGAAACTCGTATTTGTTCCTAAAATTGGATTGTCTTTTTTCTGAATCGGCACTAACGCCCAAAAGCTCAAAACCTTGATCTTGCAATTCCTTATAATTGTCCCGTAAATTACAGGCTTCGGCCGTACATCCAGGAGTACTTGCTTTAGGGTAGAAAAATACCACTAACTTCTTGCCTTTGTAATCACTAAGATTAATTGTATTGCCGTCTTGGTCTTTTGCTGAAAAATCAGGTACTTTATCTCCTATTTTTAACATATTCATGATCTTTGTGATTGAATTTATTGTTTAATATTTACACAAGCAAAGTTAAACAAATATGACCAAACAAGAAAAGGTTGATTTCGCCGTAAAAACCTTGGATGAACTTTATCCTACCATTCCCATACCTTTAGATCATAAGGATCCCTATACCTTGTTGATTGCAGTTTTGCTATCCGCACAAAGTACCGATGTTCGTGTCAATCAAATTACCCCTCTTTTATTTGAAAAGGCCGATAATCCATACGATATGGTAAAGTTATCTGAGGAAGAGATTCGGGAGATCATTAAGCCAGTGGGTCTATCCCCTATGAAAGCAAAAGGCATTTATGGACTTTCCAAAATATTGATAGAAAAGTACAATGGCAAGGTACCCAGGGATATTGCTTTGTTGGAAGAATTGCCTGCAGTGGGACATAAAACCGCAAGTGTAGTGGTTTCACAAGCCTTTGGGATTCCAGCCTTTCCGGTGGACACCCATATTCATAGGTTGATGTACCGTTGGGGTTTTAGCAATGGCAAAAATGTGGTACAGACCGAACGTGATGCCAAACGTTTATTTCCAAAAGAAATCTGGAACAGGTTGCACCTTCAAATAATTTGGTATGGCCGGGAATATTCGCCTGCCAGGGGCTGGGACTTGGAAAAGGATATTATCACAAAGACTATTGGGCGCAAATCGGTGATCAACGAATACTATAAAAACAAAAAGAGCCGCTAATTGCGGCTCTTTTCGTCAGTTTGATCCTTAAATTAATTCAATGTTACTTCAAACTGGTGTTTTTTGTAGTCAACTACATGAATCGATTTTGAAAAGCTAAGTAAGAAATCAACAGTTTTCTGGCTCGCTTTTACCGTTTTTACGGATTTTTGTTCTTCAGAGTAAATGTTTTCCATATTCTAGCGTAAGTAATTGTTTCCATTATATAACGGCGCTAGATTGGAAATATTGCAGCGTTCGACGTAATGCCGATTAATTCGTTAAAACGATGTTCTTACGCTCAACTATTTTTCTAAGATTAATAAGAGCGTATCGCATTCTGCCCAAAGCTGTGTTAATACTAACGTTGGTGTTTTCGGATATCTCTTTGAAACTCATGTCCTTGTAGATTCGCATGATAAGTACTTCGCGCTGGTCGTCCGGTAATTCTTCGATCAAAAGGGTAAGATCACTTTCTATTTGATCTTTAATGATCTGTTTTTCGGCGTTCAATTTCTCGTCGTGGATTACGGAGAAGATGTTGAAATCGTCGCTTCCCTCAAATTTGGGCATTCTCTTGTTTTTACGGAAATGGTCAATCACCAAATTGTGGGCAATTCGCATTACCCAAGGTAAAAATTTACCCTCTTCGCTGTAGCTTCCTTTTTTCAAGGTTTTGATCACCTTAATAAAAGTGTCCTGGAAGATGTCCTCTGCCACATCTCTATCCAAAACTTTGCTGTATATAAAGCTGGTGATTCTTTGGTTGTGTCTGTTGATTAGGATTTCAAGAGCCTTTTCGTCTCCGTTAATGTAGTTCTTTACTAAAATCGAGTCATTAATCTGTAGCTGTTCCATACAAATTACTTTTTTGGGTTAAAATCACAGCCCTTCCTTTGCCAAGAAAGACTTTAGTTATTCAGTTTTTAATCTTTAAAAAGTAATTATTCTGTATAGGCCTATCAGGATTTTAATTACACTTCAAATATAGATAAATAGGGAGGCGACCTAAAAATCTATGTTGTGAGTTGACGATTTTTATATGTTAACTGATACAATATACGTATAAAGTGCAGTGTATCGTATCTTTGGAACCCTAATTTTAACATATGGCAATCAATATCAACGTAGATCCTAAGCAGAATATTATAATCAAAGGTGCCAAACTACATAACCTAAAGAATATCGATGTTGTGATTCCAAGAAATAAGTTGGTGGTTATCACAGGATTATCCGGTTCTGGAAAATCGAGTTTGGCTTTTGATACACTTTATGCCGAAGGACAGCGTAGATATGTGGAAAGTCTTTCCTCCTATGCACGACAGTTCTTGGGAAAATTGGACAAACCCAAAGTGGATTATATTAAAGGTATAGCCCCTGCCATTGCCATAGAACAAAAAGTAAATTCCACCAACCCAAGATCTACGGTGGGCACTACCACGGAAATATACGATTACCTAAAACTGCTTTACGCACGTATTGGGAAAACCATTTCACCTATTTCTGGCAAAGTGGTTAAAAAGCATACCGTAACCGATGTTATCGACTACATAAAGCAGTTGAACGAAAGGGACAAACTTCTTTTGTTGTCCCCCATAACCATATCCGACGAACGAGAACCGCTAAAATCGTTGGAGCTTTTTTCCAAACAAGGGTATGCCAGGATAAAATATAAGGGAGAAGTCATCCGTATTGATCAAGCCCCGGAAGATATCGGTAGGGAATTCGATCTTGTAGTAGATCGTATTATAGTGAAGAATGATGAGGATTTCTGGAACCGTTTGGCCAATGCAGTGGACAATGCGTTTTTTGAAGGTAAGGGAACCTGTGCCATAGAAAACCTTCAGACTGGCGAGATCAAAACATTCAGCAACCAGTTTGAGTTAGACGGAATGAAGTTTTTGGAACCCAATGTACACTTGTTCAGTTTTAACAATCCCTACGGTGCATGCCCAAAGTGCGAAGGATATGGTGATGTAATAGGTATTGATGAAGACCTGGTAATTCCCAACACCTCTTTATCCGTTTATGAAAATGCAATCTTCCCTTGGCGTGGCGAAAGTATGGGCTGGTACAGGGATCAATTGGTAAATTCGGCATACAAGTTCGACTTTCCCATACATAAACCTTGGTTCGAACTTTCGGATTCCCAAAAACAATTGGTTTGGGACGGCAACGAACATTTTATTGGTATACATAAATTTTTTGAGGAACTGGAGGAGAAAAGCTATAAAATCCAGAACAGGGTAATGTTGTCCAGATACCGAGGTAAAACCAAATGCTCCGTATGTAAAGGAAAACGCCTGCGCAAAGAAGCGAACTTTGTAAAAGTGGACAATAAATCCATTTCAGATCTAATAGAGCTGCCCATTAAACAATTAATGCCGTTTTTTAACGGCTTACAGCTGTCCGAGCACGACACGGCAATATCCAAACGATTGCTCAAGGAAATTACCACCCGATTGGAGTTTTTGGACAAGGTCGGTCTAGGTTATCTTACATTAAATCGAAAATCCAACACCCTTTCCGGAGGGGAAAGTCAACGGATCAATCTCGCCACATCCTTGGGAAGCAGTTTAGTGGGGTCCATGTATATTTTGGACGAACCCAGCATTGGACTTCATCCCAGGGACACCGAAAATTTGATCGAAGTATTAAAATCACTTCGTGATCTGGGGAATACCGTTATTGTAGTAGAACACGATGAAGATATTATGAAGGCTGCCGATGAAATTATCGACATTGGCCCAGAAGCGGGGACCCTGGGCGGAAACGTAGTGGCTACCGGGGATTGGGAAACCATCTTACAGGCAGATTCGTTAACGGCAAACTATCTTAATGGAACCATGGAAATCCCTGTTCCTTCAGAACGGAGAAACTCAAAGCATTACATTCAAATTAAAGGAGCGAGAGAGAACAATCTCAAAAACATAGATGTTACTTTTCCTTTGAACGTACTCACAGTGGTCACCGGAGTGTCGGGAAGTGGAAAAAGTACCTTGGTCCGTAAAATTCTGTATCCTTCTATTTTGAAGGAAACGGGGGGGTATGGTGAAAAGGCCGGACAGTTCTCGGAAATGTATGGCAAGTATGCCCATATCAAACATGTGGAATTTGTAGATCAAAACCCGATTGGCCGTTCCTCGCGCTCCAATCCGGTCACTTATATTAAAGCCTACGATGATATAAGAAGTCTGCTCGCTTCGCAAAAACTGAGCAAGCTACGTGGTTATAAGGCCAAACACTTTTCCTTTAATGTAGATGGTGGTCGTTGCGAAAAATGTAAGGGAGAGGGAGAGATTACCGTAGAGATGCAGTTTATGGCCGATGTACATTTGGAGTGTGATGTATGTGGCGGCAAACGTTTTAAAAAGGAAATCCTGGAAGTCCAGTTCGAAGGTAAGAACATAGATGATATCTTGAACATGACCATTGACGATGCCATTGATCACTTTACCAAGTACAATCAGAACAAGATCGTAACCAAGCTAAAACCGTTGCAAGATGTAGGATTGGGTTATGTTACCTTGGGGCAATCCTCTTCCACCCTATCTGGCGGCGAGGCACAACGAATAAAACTTGCATCATTCCTGGTGAAAGGTCATACCAAGGAAAAAGCCTTGTTCATTTTTGATGAACCCACTACGGGTCTTCATTTTCACGATATCAAAAAACTGCTCAAATCCTTTGAAGAACTTTTGGACAAGGGACATTCCATTATTGTTATCGAACACAATATGGAGCTCATAAAATGTGCTGATTACATTATAGACCTAGGCCTCGAAGGCGGTGAAAAAGGTGGGAACTTGGTAGTCGAAGGCACTCCGGAGGAAATCGTTAAAAATAATTTGTCACATACGAGTAAATATCTCGCTCAAATAATCTAAAGTAAAAAAGCTGACAACTCTTAATAGGACCTTGAGCAGGAGAGTTTATATTTATAAATATAAAGGTATTTCAAGTTTGTAAGAAACCACTTTTGTATTTGTAATCTTATATGTTTACCCCCTAATTTATGGGATTATCCCGTCAATTGATATGCTTATTTCGTCAATTCATATCATTGATTTATCAAATGACACCTAAGCCATCTTATTTATCTGCCTAAAATTGTGGGTTAAATAACAATTTATTCACGTATGGTGAATTTATACGTTCCACAAAACATCCATCCGTTATTTGTAAACAAAAGTTCGAATACATCGAGCATAGCTTATTGTATCGGATTCTTCTTCCCGTTCCTTACCAATAACCACAAAGCTAATTGCCATGAAAACGAGATATAAAGAAAGTAACCAAAGGTTTCATATAGGGTCAATTTTGTTGCTTTTTACCTTGATCAGCTTTAGCTTGGCCCTAAGGGCCCATACATTGAATGGTTACTATACGGAAAATGCAATTTACAATAACACAACCGAAACAGGCACAAACCTCTATGTGCCAAGTATAGCAGTGGTCGTGTCCGGAACCGTCAATGGAGATTGTTCTGCTATAAATTATACAGTATTTATAAGAAATAATAGTACCAATAGTGAATCACTAACAATTACAGAGGCCATTGATATAAATGATCCAGCGTTGATAGTAAACCTTACTCCCGTATCCGGTGATACTAATAACGATGGGATATTGGATCCTGGTGAATCATGGGAACTCAATGCAACACGAAATTTAAGTCCCGATGACCTTAGTCAAGACTCCTTTCAAAACCAAGTAAGGGTCACGTGCGAAGTTGTGGGGCAACCGGGGGTAACCACAATTGATTTATCCGACGATAACTTGTTCAATGAAGATGATCCAACCATACTCGATATTTCCTCATGTAGGAATATAGGGTCGGTGCTTTTGGTGGAAACCAAGGATTTCTTGGGCAATTCACCAGGGTGTATCACAATAGAATACACATTGGTTGTTAGAAACCTAAATACAGCAAATGAATCATATACCAATCTTGTTGTAACGGATCTAGATCCCGAGTTAACTTTTACTGGAGCATCACCAAACATAGGTGATTCCAACAATGATGGGATATTTAATGCGGGGGAGTCATGGGAGTTCACCGCTTCAAGAAATTTGACCACAAACGATTATGACATGGGAACCTTGAGCAACCAAGCAACCATTACCTGCGAATTGGTGGGCCAACCAAGTTTAATCGTTAGTGACCTTTCCCATCCAACTGATTTTAATTTGGATGCCCCAACAAATACAGATTTATTTTGTTCCAACGACATTCGCTTGGTTAAAACAGGAGTTTTTGGTGATCAGGCAGAAGGCGGGGAATGTACAACTGTTTCATATACATTTCAGCTCATACATGCTGGGGACCCTACCGAAACTTTTGAATCGGTTATGTTGATAGATCCATTACTGGGTGGAAATCTTGGAGAGCCCAACTCAGGAGACGAGGGAGCCTCTGGCGTATTGGAACCGGGTGAGACATGGATTTTTGATAAGAAATACGAAGTAACGCCAAGTGATTTTATCGCTGGACAAGTAACAAACCAAGCCTATGTGGAAGCTACTCCCATACCATTACCTAATATTCAATTCCGTTCTGTTGACCTTTCAGATTTTGAAAGTTTTGATGAAAATAGGCCAACTGTAACCAATGTTGCTCCATGCGCACCAAGTGTTACTGTAGTTAAAAAGGGAATTGATGTAATAGTCTGCGAAGAATTGGAATACACTTTTTCAGTAGTCAACCAAAGCTTAAATGGTGAGGTTTTGGAAAATGTTGTGCTTACCGACCCACTATTGGGCGGGGTAATCAATGGCCCGGTATCTGGGGATACAAATAATAACGGACTATTGGAAGTAGGTGAAGAATGGGCTTATATCAGCAATTACAATATAACCCAGCAAGATATAGATAATGGACAGGTCACAAATCAAGCCACGGTTACGGCAGATGTTCAGGGTCAACCTGGAGTTACAATATCTGACTTATCCGATGATGACAATGTATGGGAAGACGACCCTACGGTATTTAGCTTGTCACACTGTGTCCCGAACATATCTTTAATAAAGACCGGTACCGCATTGGATGAAGTCGGTGGCTCTGGTTGTTTTGAAATCTTTTACACTTTTCAAGTAACCAACGAAGGCGCATTGACCGTACTGGAAAACCCAGTACTTAACGACCCGTTGCTAGGCGGTGTTATTACAGGGCCCATATCTGGGGACGACAATAGTAACAACCAGATTGATCAAGGAGAAACATGGATCTACAATGCCACTTATACCGTTCTTCAACAAGATTTGGACAACGGGCAAGTTACCAATCAAGCCACTGTTACGGCAGATGTTGTGGGACAAATCGGAGAAAAGGTTTCGGATCTCTCAGATGATGATAGCCCAACAGAGAATGATCCGACCGTTATAAGTTTGATAAACTGTGTACCTCGAATACACCTAATAAAAACAGGAGTGGCCAAGGATGGACAAGGTGAAATAGACGGTTGTGCATTTATAGATTACACCTTTAGAGTGACCAATGAAAGTACGGATGGACAGATTTTGGAGAATGTGACCATTACCGATTTAAACCTACCCCTATCTATTCCACTAACACCAAGTGAAGGGGATGATGTAAACCCAGGGCAATTGGATCCTGGTGAAACCTGGATTTTCAATACCATTGAGTACCAATTGACCACCGAAGACCGCTTAAATGGACAGGTGGAAAATTCTGCTTTAGTGAAGGCGGCCTTGGTCGGTTTTCCTGATGTGACCGTAGAGGATGTATCTGATTTTGAAAGCGCTGATGAGGACAGGCCGACCATTATACTCCTTAATGATTGTGAGCCCCGTATTGGGTTGATTAAGACCGGGGTCGTAAATGCAGATTGTACGGCCATAGATTACACTTTCACCGTGACCAACGAAAGTACATCCAACGAGCTACTTGAGAATGTGGTGCTCACTGACCTTAACCTGCCCATGGTAATCAATGGCCCCACGGGCGATGAAAACAATATTGGTTTATTAGATCCTAATGAGACCTGGATTTATACTGCAACCCAGCCTATTACCCAAAACGACATCGATTTTGGATGTTTTCACAACCAGGCCTATGTAACCTCAAACGTACAGGCCTATCCGGATTTTCCCATTGAAGACCTATCGGATGACAATAGTCCAGATGAAGATGATGTTACCGAGGTAGACCTGAGTAGTTGCCAAAATATATCCGTCGGTTTGATAAAAGAAGGAGAAACTGTGGATATTATTGATAACGATGGTTGTGATGATCACATTCAATATACCTTTACAGTGCACAATACCGGTGACGCTCCCCTAGCAACCGTTAGTATCGTTGATAATTTGTTACAAGGGAATCCCATTTTGGATGATACCTCGGACGATGGTTCGGATGGTATTTTGAGCGTGGGCGAAAACTGGGTGTTCTCTGGCCTATATCCTTTACAACAGTCCGACATAGATGCGGGCAATGTAGAAAATACCGCTACCGTTACCGCATTCAATCTATGTGGAACCGCTGAGGTACAGGACCAATCCGATGACGATTCCCCAAATTCCAATGAAAATGACCCCACAAACACCACAATATCTTCAGATTCCTGCGAGCAAGGTACGGCAAGCATAAGTCTCATAAAAACAGGGGCGCTGGAAGACTTGAACCAAGATGGCTGCCAAGAAAGTATATTGTACACTTTCACCGTCACAAACAATGGAGATGTGGCTTTGGATAGCGTTGTCTTATTGGATAACTTATTTGGAGGTGAAATTGTTGGCCCCATCGCAGGAACGGACGTAAACGAGGATGGTGTGCTTTCACCAGCAGAAAGTTGGACATTTGAAGCCATTTACGCCATTGTTCAGGAAGATATAGATCTGACCTTTGTGGAAAATACAGCAACAGTAACCGCAGAAATCTTTGATACGGATATCCCGTTACAAGATGTTTCGCATCCTAGCGATGAAACTTTGGATGGGCCGACACAGACCAGTGTTCCCGATACGGCGTGTACAACTGGAGCTCCAAGCATTGAACTCAATAAAATTGGTAATCTACATGATTTTAATAATGATGGTTGTATTGAAAGTATTCTCTACAGCTTTACCGTGGCCAATACCGGGGATTTTGACTTGCTTGAGGTTGTTCTGCAAGATGATTTCTTGGGTGGAACCGTTGATGGCCCCGACCCCAATACCGATATGGGCAATGACAATGTACTGTCCATTGGGGAGAGCTGGAGCTATCAAGTCCTATATAGCCTAGTGCTAAATGAAATCAATAGTACCATCAATAACCAAGCGGTGGTATCCGCCAAACCAGAGAACTTGGATGTAACAATTTCTGACGGTGATTCAGATTCCACAATGGTTCCATCCGATGTGTGTACCAGTGGTGGTCCCGGGATTGCTTTGGTAAAAACAGGGGAACTTGATGACCTAGATTTGGATGGATGCAACGAATCTATCCGATACACCTTTATCGTGAGCAATGTTGGTAGTGCAAATCTCACCGACATAACACTAGAAGACCAAAAGTTGGATGATGTAATTTCCACACAGCTGAGCCCAGGAGAAGACATAGGGGACGATGGTATTCTATCTGTTGGCGAAAGCTGGACATTTACCGCTAATTATAGTATAACAGAAATGGATATAGAGAATGGATCAGTGGTAAATCAAGCTACGGTCTTTGCTTCTATAGTAGGCCAACAAACTAAGGTATCTGATTTATCCGACGATAACAGTCCTTTGGAAAACAACCCTACCGAAACGTTGGTACCCGAGGAGATTTGCACCTTTACGATTAATGACCCTGATTTTGAAATATTTAATGGGATTACACCAAATGGAGATGGAATCAATGATCATTTCCAAATAAACGGTATTGAGGCCTATCCCGATAACACTTTAAAAGTATTCAATAGATGGGGAGCCCTGGTTTATGAAGCCGAAGGATATGGAACCGGGAATAAATTGTTCACAGGGGTTTCAGAAGGCAAGGCTACAGTTTCCAAAGAAAATAAACTTCCTGGCGGTACTTATTTCTATATACTCGAATTTCCCAATGAAAATCCAGGTGCAAAGAACTATTCAGGCTACCTCTTCCTAAGCAACAATAATTAAAATACCCATATCAACTTTTAAAGATGACAAATCCTTTGCTAAAAAGGTCAATAGACAAAAACGTGAAAAAAATAGTTTTCTATATATGCCTCCTGGGGTCAACTTTTTTGATGTGTGCCCAACAAGATGCACAATACACACAATATATGTACAATACCCAGATTATAAATCCAGCCTATGTGGGTTCAAGGGAAACATTGAGCTTTGGTGTGTTGGGCCGTTACCAATGGGTTGACCTGGAAGGTTCTCCAAAAACCGGGACTTTTACGGTAAACCTCCCTGTCGGTTTATATGACAATATGGGAATAGGGCTATCGATTATTCATGATCAAATAGGCCCGGCAGTTGAATCCAATGCTGTAATCGACTTTTCTTACGCACTTCATTTGGCCCGTAGAAATGTGAGCAAGCTTTCATTTGGATTGAAGGTCGGAGCAGATATGTTGGACGTGGATTACTCCAAATTAAATTTATCAAATCCCAACGACCCATTCTTTCAAAATAATATAGATTCCAAAATCCAACCACAAGTGGGGGCCGGAATCTATTACAATACCCAAAAATTCTATGCCGGGGTATCCGTTCCAAATTTCCTTTCCATACAGCACTTTGATGAACAATCACTAGATGACGAAAACCTTGAAGGTGTTGTGGTGGAAAGGTTGCACTATTTTTTTATTGCCGGCTATGTATTCGACCTGAATCCCAATCTAAAATTAAAACCAGCAACCCTTTGGAGAATGGTAGATGGTGCTCCCCTTCAATGGGATTTATCGGCCAATTTTATGTTCAAGGAAAAGTTTGTCGTTGGGGCATCGTATAGATGGAACGCGTCTATAAGTGCATTATTGGGATTTCAAATTTCGGACAGCATCTTTGCAGGTGTAGGATATGATTACCAATCAACAGCAATTGAAGATTATAGCAACGGCTCTTATGAAGTTTTTCTTCGATTCGACATCTTTAACAAAGCGGAAAAAATAGTAGCCCCAAGATTTTTTTAATACACAGCATATGTTACCCCAAAAATACTTCCTACTCTCCTTATTTATTTGTTTTACCTGTGCAATGAACGCACAGTCGAGCATAATCAAAAAAGCAAACAAAGAATTTGATACCTACGATTTCATCAATGCGAGGGAAATATACCTTAAAGTTGTAGAAGATGGATATGAATCGGTCCAAGTCTATAAAAAGTTAGGAGACACGTACTATTTTAATAGTGATTATGCCAATGCTGTAAAATGGTATAAAGAGTTGATAAAAAAATACTCCGATGAGATGGAAGCTGTCTATTATTATAGAACTGCACAGAGCTTAAAAAGTATTGGGGAATATCAAGAATCGAAAAAGGTAATGGGCAAATTTGCCGAAAAATCAGCAACCACCAGAATCGCTGAAATATATGCGAACGAGTATTCCGCTCTGGATAGCTTAGTGGATTTTCAATCCAAAAAATTTGAAGTGGATAACATTACAAAACTATTGTCCAGTTCAGATTTTGGCCCATCTTTTTTTATGGACAAGCTTGTATATGCCTCTTCTTCCCAAGAAACAGAAGGCTCTAAAGTTCATAATTGGTCTGGATTACCCTATGTTGATTTGTATGAGGCCGAAATTACCGATGACTGGGAAATCGCAAACCCTAAACCTATCAAGGGAGAAATAAATTCGCCATATCATGAAACAACCGCCGCTTTCACCAAAGACGGTAATACCATGTACTTTACCCGAAACAACTATATAAACGGTAAGAAAAAGAAGAACAAAGAAAAAATTGTAACGCTTAAAATTTATAGAGCGGAAAAAAATGATGAAGGGCTGTGGAGCAATGTCGAAGAATTGCCTTTTAATAGTGATTCATACTCTGTAGCACACCCTGCATTGAGTCCAGATGAAACTCGCTTGTACTTTTCATCCAACATGAAAGGAACATTGGGTGAATCTGATATTTGGTATGTAAAAATCAGTGAATCAAAAAACTATGGGACCCCTATTAACCTTGGGCCAGAAATTAACACAGAAGCGCGGGAGACTTTTCCCTATGTCAGCAAGAGCAATGTCCTTTATTTTTCCAGCGATGGGCATTTAGGCTTGGGTGGATTGGACGTTTTTGCTGTTTCGCTGGACAGTGAAGGCGAGTTTATAAAAGTTACGAACCTAAAACAGCCCATAAACTCGAACAAGGATGATTTTGGTTTTATTATCAACGAGGAAAAACAAGTGGGATATGTTTCATCCAATAGAGACGGGGATGAAGGTAGCATTTCTGATGATATCTATAGAGTTTGGGAAAAATGTGGTGTAATAAATATTGAAGGACTGGTTTCGGATGCAAACACAACCCAACCATTGAGCAATTCAAAAGTTACCTTATTAGATGAAAACAATAATGTAGTTTCACAAACAAAAACCGATAAAAAAGGGAGATACACGTTTGAAAATTTGGTGGATTGTGGCAAACAATATTCCGTTAGGGCTGAAAACAATACTAGGGAATATACACCCACGGAAAAAAATATCAAGACTCCCAGAGGTTCAAAAACCGTGGAACTGAACCTGGAACTTACTCCACCGGACTGTGCAGTGGATGACCTTGGGTGTAGATTAAATCTTTTGCCTATATACTTTGACTATGGTAAGCATTACATAAGAAAGGATGCAGAAGTGGAGTTGGCCAAAATATTACAAGCATTAAAGCAATACCCTCAGTTAAAAATCCATATAGAATCCCATACTGATTCAAGATCTAGTAGCTCTTTCAACATGAAATTGTCTTCTAGAAGGGCACAATCCACCTTAAATTGGTTTGTAAAGAAAGGTATTAGTAGAAGTAGGCTTACCGCAAAAGGATATGGAGAAACACAGTTGTTAAACGAATGTTCCAATGGAGTCGAGTGTACCGATGAGCAACATCAACTTAACCGAAGATCAATGTTTATTATTAAATAAATAATTATTTACATGCTGTATATCAGTTGGTTATATTTTTTGGCACGCTGATTGCTCTTACAAGGGTGGATGTAAATATTTGCATCTGGAACTTAAAACCTTGTAGTATGAAAAAGTTAGTACTCATTATAGCAGCGGTTGTTTTTGGAATACCAAGTATCCAGGCAGAAACAACAAATACAACGGTTACCGCACCTAATTATCGATATGGAAATTCTTTCATCTTTATAGAAGATGGGGTTACTTTTTCCGTTTATCCCGATGGTGAGTTCGATTTCTATATGGACAACAGGGTAAATGTTGGCGTAGGAGCTAGAATTGGCAATGTCGGTATCACTTTTAACTCCGGATATAACTACAATCCATTTGTTCAGTACGATGATTACGGTGCTGTAATTCAAGTAGAGAATACCCCTATTTTTTACGATTACTATGGCCGTGTATCACAAATAGGAAATGTTGATATATGGTACAACAATGGTAGGGTACGGAGAATTGGTGGCCTACATGTTTACTATAATGGTGGAGTTTTTAGTCACTACACAGGGTTTATCAATGTATATAATCGAAGATATGTGTACAGACCTTTTCACAGATATTTTATAAGACCGACCGTTGGTTTTTGCAACGTATACGCTAGACCGTACAGAAGGTATTACAGACCTGTTCGATATACATATTATACACCTTATAGATACAATACAAGACGTGCTTATGCAAGAGTTGGCAAAGTCTATAGAAATGATAACAGGTATAGAAGGGACAAAATCTATAGAAATGACAGAAGAGTTTCTGTAAGGGACAATAGCGCCAGAAGGGCCGATTATGGAAGAAGCAATGCAACGGTATCCAAAAATTCCTCAAGAAGAGGATACTCAACAGCAAACCGTTCCAGCAATTCCGTAAAAAGAAATACGGTGGCTTCAAGGAGTTCCAGTAGCAATAATTACAGAAAATCCAACAACGTTGGTCGATCAAGTAGAACTTTGACCACCAATACAAAGGTCACTCGAACTCCGAACAAGAGAACCGTGAGCACAAGAAAAGTGACCAGTAACTCACGAGGGACCACTGTAAAACGCACAAGTAGTAGTACATATAAAAAGCCTCAATCGGTAGCAAGGTCTTCCAATAGAACAACGCTGAACAAAGGCAACTCTACACGCAGAACAGTGTCCAAAAGTGCAAGGCCTAGAGTCAAGAAAAGCACTGTGAGCAGAAAAAGTAGTTCAAGAGCAACGGTAAGCCGAAGTTCTGGCAATAGAAAAAGTAATACAAGTGCTTCAAGGTCCTCGAGATCTTCAAGAAGTAACAATTAGAAAGATTTTTTAGGTTGGTTAGTTGTATGCCCCGTAGCTGAATTTATTCGCTACGGGGTATTTTTTTGAGCCATTTGGACAATATTCCGGATACATCTTCAGAAATATTAAAACGGTACAAAATACCTAAGTACATTACAGATACCAATATGGATTTTAAACCAATATTTATTAACGGATGAAATTGAAACTGCACAAAATCGAACAGTACAATCAATAAGACCAAGGTCGAAAAAACCTTAAATGTCGCCGAGGTAAAAGGCAAAATGCCAAATTTCAGCTTCACAAAAACCAATTTTACCAGATTAAAGATAAAAATAGAGACAAAACTGGCCCATGCAGCCCCTTCCATGCCTAATTTGGGAATCAACAAAAAGTTGAGCAAAATGGTCAAGGCAGCCAAACAGACCCCGAACACCAACACCGTTTTATAGTATTTAGAGTTGTACAAGATAGAATTTATGTTTCCCAAAAGTGAATCCATAACTTTGGCCAAACCGATCAAGAACACAATGGTGAAGCCATTTCTATAATTTTCGGGAAGCATTAAATATAAGTCGTTGAGGTTTAAAATAATCAAAACGAACAAGATGCCCGAAGCAATGAACAGTGTTAGTGAGGTTTTTTTGTACAAAGTATCCAGACCAGCTTCATTTTTGGTATTCAACAGCTCTGCTGTTAATGGATAAGTAATCTGGTGCATGGCACGAGACGGTACAATAATCACAGTAGCGATATAAACGGACACTCCATAATACGCCACATTTTCTATACTGATGAACTGATTCAGCATCACTTTGTCTATTTCCAACAAAACCAGGGATGCAGATCCTCCCAAAATAATTAAAAAAGAATAGGACAGGATTTCTTTGGTATAGTTCGGAAACTTAAAACTAAACTTGGGCATCCGAAGGGAAAAAGCATACATTTTAATGATCAGTGTCCGCAATAGATACAATCCTACTAAACATTTGAAGAACATATCCAATGAGATCACATCAAAATAAAACAGGACAAGCAAAAGGGACACCCCTACCCTGGCAAAAACCTCCTTCATAAAGTTTCCGAAAACCGACTTTAGATGCACCTTGGTCCAGGAGTAAAATACTTCAAAATAGCCCATCGCTAGTCCCACAAAAAAGACATACCACAGATAATCCTTTACCATAGGGTTTACTTGGGACACCCAATCGCCAATGGGATTGTACCAAATCAAGCCGACCAAGGCAACGGGAACTACCCCGAGCAGCGGAACCAACAACATCAAGGTAAAAAAACCATCTTTTTCGGTCTCTTGATGATTGCTATAAAACTTGATCATGGTATTGTGCACCCCAAATGCCATTAGCGGCATTAATATGGCTCCCGAAGCCAAAATAAAGGTTACCAGGCCGTAATATTTGTCCGGCAGTATTTTGGTATACAGAAACAACGTATTAATAGCTCCAAAAAAGAACCCCAGATACGTTACTACTGTATTTTGTATGGATTGCTTAAGAACAACGCCCATTAGATAAATTTAGCCAAAGATTCCGTTAACGCCCGTCTGTGATATTGCTCCACTCCTTCTGAATTACAACTTAAAGTTCCTTTTTCGTACTGATGGAATGCCTCCAAAAGTACAGTTTTTAAAGTCGCTACATTATTATGCAAACAGAACGTTCCCGCTTTATGGTCCACGACCATAGCACCCGCCTCCCAGCCTTGTGGTCCTATGGCCAAAATAGGTCGCTTGGCATTCAAATATTCGAACAGTTTTCCTGGAATAATACCTTTGGTTTCTTTGGAATCAATCTCCAACAGCAATAGCAATTGTGACTTTTGCTGGGTTTCCAAAACCTTATCGTGTGGAAGATAGCCCAATTGTTCCACATAGTCGGTAAGTCCAAAATCCTTAATGGATTGTAGCACTTCCTCCCCCACTACACCTGCCAGTTGGATATGTAAAGCGTCTTTAAACAATTCATTTTCAGACAACAGTTCCTGTACAGCTTTCCAAAAACCTAAAGGGTTTCTGCCTGTCAACAACGAACCAATATGTGAAATGGTAAACTTTTTATCCAAGGCAACCAATGGCAATTCATCATCAAAACCATTGGTGATCACTTTAATGGGCTTGGGAGTTATGGCCTCAAATTCCAATTTTGTGGTTTTGCTTGTTACCACGATCTTATCTGCTCGTAAAAGAACGCTTTTTTCCAGTGCCTTATGTTTTAAATGGGCATAATTGGTGAGCCGTAAACTTTTGTGGTACCCAATAGAGGTCCATGGGTCTCTAAAGTCGGCAACCCATTGGATATTGTACTTTTTTTTGAGTCCAAGTCCGATCAAATGTAAACTGTGCGGTGGCCCTGTTGTGACAATAGTGGTTATGCCCTCGTCCGCGATTACCTTCGCCAAATAAGAAATGGATGGTTTTACCCAAAGTTTCCTCGCATCAGGAATAAAAAAGTTACCGCGAATCCAAAGCAGCACCTTCTCAATAAAAGATGGATCTTTCTCCTTTATAATTCCAGAACTTATGGTCCTTGTTTTCTTTTTGGACAATATTGAGGCCCAACCGTAGGGCTCTTTTATCGGACGTTTCAGTATTCGGATGGAACTTGGAACTTCGTTCACCAGCTTGTTATCGATTATCGGATAGCTGGGGTTCTCCGGAACATAAACGATGGGGTCCAACCCAAGTTCGGGCAAGTATTTTACAAATTTGAGCCATCGCTGTACACCTGGTCCGCCCGCCGGAGGCCAATAATACGCTATGACCAAAATTTTTCGCATTAGGCCTCTTCCTTTTTACGCGAGAACAATGTAAAGCCCAGTCCCCCAACTATAATTATGCCAAGCAGGATGTTGGCCATCAAGCTGATCTGACTACCAGTTTCCACCACTTCGGGCTCAAACTTCAATTCGATTTCGTGCTCACCAGCGGGTACCTTGATACCGCGAAGTGCATAGTTTACTTTGTAATGTTCCTGAAATTC
Source organism: Flagellimonas marinaquae (assembly GCF_023716465.1). Classification (NCBI taxonomy): domain Bacteria; kingdom Pseudomonadati; phylum Bacteroidota; class Flavobacteriia; order Flavobacteriales; family Flavobacteriaceae; genus Flagellimonas; species Flagellimonas marinaquae. Next base: position 3,371,418 of record NZ_CP092415.1, on the reverse strand, counting down.
ACCATCTACAAAAGCATTCCAGCCCGATGGATAATGCATCTCGGAGAATACGGCAAAACCAGTATTAGGGTTTTTAGATGTATATTTTAGGTAATTGGGGCGGTAATCTACCAAATCTATTCTTGCCAACGAATCTGCTGTGTAACGCATCTTGGTCAATTCCGGATATTGCGCCGTGTTCACCACGGCCTGTGTCTTGGAATTAAAATCGCCCAGTTTTTGGATTGCCTCGTTGGCAGATGAAACGGCCACCAATTGATCCACAAACCAAGCATTGCCGTTGGCATCTGGATTTACAGCCGGAAAACTATTGCCTTCTTCATCTTGTTGGATAATATATTTAACATTCAACATATTAAGAACCTGAAGGTTGTTCTGGTACAAATGATACTCGAACAGATCTTGCAGTGCACGTGGTTTCGCAGCATGGTAGCCACCGATCGATTTATGAAAATAGGAGGTTCGTGAACCATTTAAGCCTTCCTGAGGGTCAAAAACACGATAAATAGAATCGTCCTGCATGATCATTTGGTCTATTTGACTGGCTTGGAACGGTTGGTTTACTTGACGCTGACGTACAAAATCGTCCTCGTTCACGTACCTAAGGTCCACTCCTACCAAATCAAAAAGAATAAGGGCGCCAAGGGCAAATACCAAAATGTTTTTGTTGATTTTCTCTTTAATAAAAAACCACAATGCGGCTGCGGCCAAAAGAACATAGACCAACGAACGAATGGTGTCGCTAACATAAACAGCTTCACGATCGCGTAGGATCATGGACATTAACTCATCTCCAAAGTATCCACGGTACATTTCGTCCCGGGCACCTTCAAAATCAAAGAAACCTTTTAACAATAATATCACTATGCCCAAACCAGCCGTTATAAAAAAGCTCCATTTTAGAGCATTTAGTTTTTCTTTTTGACCTGTGCTGGATTTAAACAGTTCCCAAACTCCTAAAATACCAAGCACCGGCAAACAGAGTTCCAGTACTACTTGTATGGAGGATACGGCCCGGAACTTATTGTACATGGGAAAATAATCTATCATAAAATTGGTGAGCAAAGGAAAGTTCTTGCCCCACGATAAGAGCAAGGCCATAACAGCTCCCGATAATAACCACCATTTTTTTCTTCCATCAACCAAAAAACCGCCCAACACAAACAAAAAGAAAACGATTGCGCCTACGTAGGCAGGGGCTGCTACAATGGGTTGATCGCCCCAATAAAGTGGTAGACCACTCGAAAATTCCAATGCTTTGGTGGGGGTCAGCCCTTGATTGGTCAAGTATTCATAAGCTTTGGAATCCTTGCCCAGGTTCTCACTGCCCGAACCACCAAAAAGTCTAGGTACAAATACATTTAGGGATTCCATTACCCCATAACTGTATTGTGTAATGTAATCGTAGTCCAACCCTGTGGAAACGGCTTTTTCACTTCCATCGGGGTTAATGGTGAGTTCGGATTTTCCACGGGTACTCCAATCGGCATACTCCTTTGTAGCCAGCAAACTCGTGGCATTGGTAAAAACGGAAAGAACAACGGCCAAAACCAAAATTCCTACAGAAACAAAAAAGTGTTTAAGTTCTTTTTCCTTAATGGCATAAATGAGATATACCAAACCCATTAGTAGTACCAAAAGCATAAAATAATAGGTCATTTGGTAGTGATTGGCACTTATTTCGAGTGCCATGGCCAGTGCAGTGAGTATAAATCCTAGAATATATTTTTTTCGAAAAACGAGTACAACCCCGCCAAGAACCATTGGAATATAACCCAAAGCATGTGCCTTGGCATTGTGCCCCACGCCAAGAATAATAATCAGGTAGGTAGAGAAGCCAAAAGCTATGGCTCCAAGTGCCGCCAACCTAAAATCAACCTTAAGGCAAAGCAACAGAATGTAAAAGCCTATAAAATATAGAAATAAATAATCGGCGGGTCTCGGTAAAAAACGGATCAGACGATCTAACTCTTTTACATAATTATGGGGATAATTGGCTCCCAACTGGTAGGTGGGCATGCCGCCAAATGCACTATTGGTCCAATAGGACTCCACACCCGTGGCATCCTTGTAGGCATCCCGTTCCTGGGCCATGCCCTTGTACAACGCTATATCGGATTGATAAATAGCTTTTCCCTGTAAAACTGGATAAAAATAGACCAGTGATGCAAGAATGAATAAAGCAATAACACAAATATGGGTGATAATGGCTTTTGGAGAAAGATTCATGGATAGGTTTTGATTCGGCAAATATTAATCAATTTCCTCAAAATCTATGTATTCTCCAACTTTTTTTGAAGGATTGGATCTGCGATGTGGTTTTTTGGATATGGTGGTCTCCCCTTCCCGTGTTTTTGTATGTCCAAAATCCCCAGGATTTCCGAACTGCTGCTCAAAACGCTCGTTGGTCTTGCGCATGGCGTAATTGAACAATTTCGGCGCCAACCATTTTAACAGGAATTTAAGCCCGTAGTATACTAATATGAATATTAAAATCGTTTGTAATAAAACCATATAACCTCAGTTATTGAATCAAATTTACACTGTTAGTCCCGCAAACCCATAAAACGTATCTTAAAATAGTATTAAAAACCAGTTATATGGACATTTCCATAATCAAAAAGAAATTCTTTTTACTCGCTTTTTTCCCCACCATTATCTGCGCACAATATACCGATGTGATCAATTCCAACCGCCCGGGCAGGGCCGCAAGTGCCTATGCCGTTGGTAAAAATGTGGTACAGGCAGAAGTTGGCTTGCTGTACGAACAGCAGGACAATGCGGACTTAAACTCCGACTCCAACATTTTTGGTGCCGATTATGCCCTACGTTACGGATTGCTTTTCGAGGAGCTGGAAGTAATCATGGAAGGTACGTTCATTACACAGAACATTACTTATCCGGACTTGGGCATCGAGGGTTCGCTCACCAATTTTTCCAGAAATCGTGTTGGATTAAAATATTTGGTCTTTGACCCCTACAAAGATCCTGCTCGGAGCAAACCCAACTTGTACAGCTGGAGGGCCAACAACCTTTTTCAATGGAAAAACCTGATTCCGGCCGTGTCGGTGTACGGTGGTGCGAATTTTGTATTGGGCGATAATCCGTTCTATCCCGGCGAACCTACAATTTCGTACCGTGGTGGAATCCAAACACAGAGCAGGCTATCCCCAAGGTTTGTATTGATTTCCAATATTGCCTACGATCGTATTACGACCGATACTCCCGAATGGCGATACGCCCTTTCGGTAACCCATGCTTTTCGTGACCCCAGATGGAGTGTCTTTTTTGAGGGACAGGGCATTTCCGGGGACCGCTATTCTGATATTATCCTAAGGACCGGGGTGGCCCGTTTGATCAATCCTAATTTCCAGGCCGATATCCATATGGGATCGGGTTTTAAAAACGACCCTTCCCGTATATTTGTAGTGCTCGGTTTTTCGTATCGCTTGGATTTTCATAAAGATGAACTTATTCCGATCAACGAGCAGCAATCTGGCATGAACGGGAAAATCAAAAAGAACTCCAATAAACGGAAATCAAAAAAGAAGAGAAAAAACCGTGGTTAATCCATGGATTTTTACGTTTTACATCATCTTATTTTTCTAGCGCAAGTAATATTCATAATATTGGGTATTAATTTGCAACTATGGTTACCATAAAACAGGTTTCGTCCAAATCCGACCTTAAACGATTTGTGAAATTCCCTTTCTTGCTCTACAAAGGTTCCCCGTATTGGGTGCCCCCTATTATCAATGATGAAATGGAGTCTTTTGACAAGGACAAGAACCCTGTTTTTAAAACAGCGGGGGCGCAGTTTTTTTTAGCCTACAAGGATGGTAAGTTAGTGGGGCGCGTAGCGGCCATAATAAATTGGTTGGAGGTAAAGGAACAGGGGCTTAAAAAAATGCGCTTTGGTTGGTTCGATTTTGTGGACGACCCGGAAGTTTCCAAAGCCTTGTTGGACAAAGTGCAGGAAATCGGCAAGGAAAACCAACTCGATTACATGGAAGGTCCGGTAGGTTTTTCCAATTTGGACAAAGTGGGCGTGCTCACCGAAGGTTTTGATCAAGTTGGCAATATGATCACGTGGTACAATCACCCCTATTATCAATCTCATTATGAAAAGCACGGGTTCACCACGGAAAAAAAATACTCCGAAAGCAAATTTTTGGCGGCCAATGCGGACCCCAAACTTTTTGAGAAAGCCAATATGCTCATCAAAAAACGATTCGGGCTCCGAGAACTCAACTTTAAGAAAAGTGCCGATATTATGCCGTGGGTGGACAAAATGTTCGACCTGTTCAACGATAGTTATGCCAAACTATCTTCCTTTGTTAAGATCACGGATATCCAAAAGGAATATTTTAAGAAAAAGTACATTGGTTTTATAAACCCGGAGTATATTAAGTTTGTGGTGGACGCCGAGGACAATATGGTGGCCTTTGCCATTGTAATGCCCTCTTTCTCGGAAGCTTTGCAAAAGGCCAAGGGCAAATTGTTCCCGTTCGGCATTTTCCATTTGCTCCACGCCAGAAAACACAGTAAGGATGCCATTTTCTACCTTATCGGCATTCATCCAAAATACCAGAACAAAGGTGTTACGGCCATTATTTTTAACGAGTTCCACCACACTTTTAAAAAGCGTGGCGTTGTGAATTGCATTAGAACCCCCGAACTGGAGGACAATATTGCCATACAACAGATGTGGAAGCATTTTGACCCCAAGGTAATTCGTCGTAGACGCACTTATGTAAAAAACCTATAGTCTCCCTTTTTCCCTCAAGCATCGGTACCAAAATAACAGACAGTATTTGGGCCAAATAGTTACACTGACCGTTTACAAATTTGATTTTGTATTTTAACGGACAGGTTTACCGCGTAGCACCCCCTATTTATTTTAAACGAAATTAAATGAAATCCGTAAAACTGGTTTTAGGGACAAAAAATGGGGCGGACAATATCCGTATCGACTATAAATCGGACACAACACTAAGGAAACATCTATTAAAGTTGCCGGTATTGCAGCAGGATCTTCTGGATGGTACGTTCTATCTGGAAAACTCCTCAAATAATCTAAATCTTATTTTCAATCATTTACGAAAAATCGGATGCTATGTGGACTATTCGGAGGTGAGACAAAAAAAGAGAGGACTCCCCAAAAATAAAAAGCCGTTCTTTTTACCTCCTTTAGGTCCAAAACAACAACGAGATCTACATAGTTTCAGAAAGTGGTTGATGGAGAAAAGATTGAGCCCAAATACCGTGAATACTTATGTAGAAGTAAGCGGTTTTTTTGTTAGGTACGCCATCCTAAAAAAATCAAAATTCTATTCCAAGGCATTGGTGGAGTCCTTTAATTATGATTTTATCGTGAAAGAAGGGAAATCAATTTCATACCAAAACCAATGTATCAATGGTATCAAAAAATATTTTTTGTTCAAAAATATAGCTATGGAGGCCCTAGATCTGGTGAGGCCAAAAAAGGAAAAGAAACTTCCTGTTGTTTTGAGCAAGGAAGAAATACGGTCCATAATAGAGGAAACACACAACTTAAAACACAGAACGTTACTGTCCTTGATCTATTCGGGCGGATTGCGAATCGGAGAGGCCATCAATTTAAAAGTGACCGATATTGATAGTGATCGAATGTTGGTCCATATTAAGGGAGGAAAGGGAAAAAAGGACAGGTATACCTTGTTGTCCCATAGTTTTTTGGAAACGCTACGTACATATTATAAGCAATATAAACCGAGTAAATATTTATTCGTAGGTCAGCGTTCGGAAAAATACAGTACTAGCAGTGCGCAATGGGTATTAAAAAAAGCTGTTTTTAAAGCGGGAATTAAAAAAGAGGTTACGTTGCATACGCTTCGACACAGCTTTGCCACACATTTATTGGAAAACGGTACCGACATTAGGTACATACAGGAACTATTGGGCCATAGCAGTCCCAAAACTACAATGATCTACACCCACGTTACCGAGAATAGTTTTAAAAATATTAGCAGTCCGTTTGATGATCTATAAAAACAGTATATTGCATTGTAAGAAAATAACACAACCGGACTAAACTGAAGAAGCCATGTATAAACTTGGGCATAGTCCTCCATTGTGGGGGTATAAACTCAGTAAAGTTCGGCATATAAACAAGTTGGGACGGATTTTGAAAGCCTCCGGCCTCAACCAAGTAGCTACATTGCTCCGCAATTCCCGCCCCTTGGGCATCCGTCCCAACGCCCTGCTAAACCAAATTGCCAATGCAGTCGGGACTGGAAGTCCTCGGCCCCACGATTGAAAACACCAAAAACCCGACCCAACATTAACTAAAAGCAATTTGATAACGTTCTGCTTGTCTTTAAAATCATTTGTGAATAAATTCACATAATTTTAAACCCAGAACGTCACTGCGTTTAGCAGGGCGTTACCTGCAATTTGAAAACAAGAAACTTCATATTAATAATTTTAGTTTTAGGAATTTGTAATATTTCATTTTCCCAAAAGACTGAAGTGGAAAAATATTATGTTAGAGTTGATACACTTTTCATATCTCAATTAACGGAGGCTTATAATAAATCAACAGAGGAATTATTAAAAACTCTTGAAGTCAAAAATGACAGACGTGAGAATTTAGGATTTGGATATCAACTAAAAGAAAGCGGAAAAGGAGTTGGAAGTATTTCATTTAATTACAAAATCTTGTATTATAAAAATGAGGTTATTGCATATGAACTTTCTACATATATAAAAGCCAATAAGTCCAGAAAACTTAAAAAATTGTATAAAGAAAGACTTTCTGCAATGTTTGAAGTAAACGATGATTACAAAGTTGAACCAATATATTTCGGACTCGATAAAGCTAACGAACCGTTAGACGGAATTGAAAAACGGACGGAAAATAAATCAACTGACTTGATTAATCCTTTCGCTGGAATAATTTTCGGAAATAGGTGTGGCTATGGAATGAGCGTTTTAAATAATCGAAAATTATTTGATGAAATTATAAAAAATGAGAATTGCGAATATTTACTTTACAGTATAAATCCGGCAACTCGATTAATGGCAGTTGAATTTTATTATTGTAATCTGACTAAATTTAGTGAGAATCAAAAAAAATCAATTGAATTGCGAATTGAGGAACTGAAAAAAGTGCCTTTATTAACAAGAAACTGTTATGGTTGTATAGTAGGTTCTGAATTGACCGAAAAGACCATAACTGAATTAAAAAACTGCAGGTAACACCGTATATAATTTATTGCTAGTTCTAGCCTACTTACGAAAATCCTCGCGGATTTTCTATTTGGTTTGTATTTGTTAAATTAGGTGCTTAAACACGCAACAAACCATATACAAATACGTTGGGACGGATTTTGAAAGCCTCCGGCCTCAACCAAGTAGCTACATTGCTCCGCAATTCCCGCCCCTTGGGCATCCGTCCCAACGCCCTGCTAAACCAAATTGCCAATGCAGTCGGGACTGGAAGTCCTCGGCCCCACGATTGAAAACACCAAAAACCCGACCCAACATTAACTAAAAGCAATTTGATAACGTTCTGCTTGTCTTTAAAATCATTTGTGAATAAATTCACATAATTTTAAACCCAGAACGTCACTGCGTTTAGCAGGGCGTTGTGCGTCATTTGAGAAAACCAAAATGCCAGAGATATTTAAGCGAAATGTTAAATCTGAATATCAGGAAAGATTAAAAAAATCGTTTCCAAAAAAATTGCATTCGGACTTGAACGAAGTTTTGAAAATCTTACCATTCGAAAATAACCTAGTCAAATTATGTGATGGACAAACTCACAAAGTCGACAATCTGATTCACGAATCGGAATTGAATATTGAATTTGACAACGAATCCCTATTAATTCCTTACAGGCTTTACTTTAACGAACCAAGTCCAGAATTAGAAAAGTCTTTGACTGACAAACAAAAAGACATTTTAAATTGTATTTATTTGCGTCATCATAATGGATATTTAAGAGAAAAACGACTGAATTTAATATCTGATAGTTCAGAAAAGTGGACTGTTCCATTTATAATCCAATTAATTGGTGAATACGTTTATGAATTGCTTCCAATTATTGACAAAAAAATAAACGAAAACACTTTGGATTATTATGCTGAATTTAGAGATGAAAACCCTAAATATTGGCAACAGACCGAAAGTAGAATGATAAGCTATTGGAATGAATACTATAGATACAAATTTCCGAAACTGAAAGAATATTTGGGATTTGAAATTGTTAACCGAATAAAAAAACGAACGCACAACAATGGCTATAAGTAATTGCTACAACTTGCCTACTTCTGAAAATCCTCTCGGATTTTCAGTTTGGTGTGTACTTGCGAAGTTAAGTACTAACCCACGCAACTACTCATAGCCGAGACCGTTGTAGCCAATTTGACAAAATGAACCTCAAATTAGAAAATGAATTCATAAGAATAATTGAATCTGATAAATGGATGATTGAAACTTTGACAATAGTTCGAGAGTTAAAATTAAATGATTGTTGGATTGGAGCAGGTTTTGTAAGAAATAAAATATGGGATGAAAAACACGGAAAAGACAGGACTAAATTGAATGATATTGATGTAATACATTTTGACAAATCAAATCCGACTAAACATTATGACATTCAAATAGAAACTAAACTCAGAAAACTCAACCCTAAACTAAATTGGTCTGTAAAAAATCAATCGAGAATGCATATCAGAAATGGACACGAACGATATAAAAATTGTAATGAAGCCATTTCTTTTTGGCCAGAAACTGCAACTGCTATTGCTGTGAGGTTGAATTTTAAAAATAAAGTTGAATATATTGCGCCTTACGGTTTAGAAGATTTAATTAATCTTTTAGTAATACCAACACCCAAATTTGATTTGAATATTTACAAAAATAGAATTGAAAAGAAAAAGTGGAAAGAAAAGTGGAATAAACTAAAAATAAAAACTGGCTACAACATTGGCTATAAGTAATTGCTTGTTCTCGCCTATTTCTAAAAATCCTCTCGGATTTTCAGTTTGGTGTGTACTTGCAAAGTTAAGTGCTAAACCTCGCAACTACTCATAGCCGAGACCGTAAGTCATTTAGAAGAAAACCGCAAGAATCGGGTTCTACAGCACAAAAGCATTTTAGAATTTTGTCAAAAAATTAAATGATACATAAAATGAATTTTGATTTTGACGAAAAACAACGCAAAGAAATACTAAATACTGTTTTACAAAAAATAGAGCATTTTTACACTAATACTAAAGATTACAGTACTACACCAGAACTTAACTTACAAGACATTAGAAATAGTATAGAATCTGAAAATTTAGTTTCTGGAACCGAACCAAACAAAGCTATAGAGCATATAATAAACGGACTTGAAAATTATTCTGTTCACACACCACATCCAAAATATTTTGGTTTATTTAATCCTCGAGCAAATTTTGCGGGAATTGTTGCAGATTTTATAACCGCTTCTTATAATCCTCAATTAGCAGCTTGGAGTCACGCTCCTTTTGCCGTTGAAGTAGAAGCTCACGTAATTAATCAGTTTATTGAAAAATTTGGCTTAAATCCAAAAAAATCAGACGGAGTTTTTACAACTGGCGGAGCTGAAGCAAATTTAACTGCTGTATTATCTGCATTAAATAATAAATATCCTGATTTCGCTAAAAACGGAATGTTTGGTTTAGATAAAAAACCTGTTATTTTTTGTTCTCAAGAAGCACATCATTCTGTGCAAAAAGCATCGAAAATTGTAGGCTTAGGATATGAATTTGTAAAAACAATTCCAACGACTAAAGATTTAAAAATAGACACTGATTTATTAGAAAAAGAAATCAAAAACCTAAATAATTCAACACATAGCCCATTAATGGTTATTGGTACAGCAGGAACAACAGGAACAGGAACAATAGACGACTTAGAAGAAATTTCAAAAATATGCAAAACACATAATATTTGGTTTCACGTTGATGCCGCTTATGGTGGAGGAGCTGTTTTAAGTTCAAATCTAAAACATATACTGAAAGGTATTTCTGCTTCGGATTCTATAACTTTTGACGCACATAAATGGATGTCTGTTCCTATGGGAACAAGCGTATTCTTGACTTCTCATCAAGAAATTCTAAACAAAACATTTAGAATTACCACAGAATATATGCCTAAAGAGGCAAATGAATTAGAAATTGTTGAACCATTCTCACATTCCATTCAATGGTCAAGACGATTTATAGGTTTAAAAGTCTATTCATCTTTATTATTTTACGGTTGGAATGGTTATGAAAAAGTAATCAATCATCAAGCTAAAATGGGAGAATATTTAAGAACTAAACTAACAGAAAATAATTGGATTATTAAAAACAGTACCGAATTACCAGTAGTTTGTTTTACAGACCAACAATTTGAATCTGATGTAAACTTTACAAAAACCATTTTAGACAACATTTTGGCTAAAGGAAATTCTTGGATATCGGTTTACCCTATAAAAAACGTTCCAACATTTAGAGCTTGTATTACAAATTACAATACAACCGAAACAGAAATAGACGAATTAATTGAAGAATTAAATATGGAAAGAAAAGCGTATCAAGATTAACTATGTCAGATAATAAAAACACATATCATTACAATAAAATAGCAGAAGCTATTGAATATCTAGATGAGCATTTTAAAGAGCAACCGACTCTAGATGATATTGCTGAACATTTAAATATGAGTTCTTTTCATTTTCAAAGATTGTTTAAAGATTGGGTTGGTGTTACACCAAAAAAATACATTCAATTTTTGAGTGTAAATTATGCAAAAAGCAAACTTAAAAAAGATAAAAATACATTGCTTGATATTGCTTTAGACACAGGGCTTTCAGGTACTAGTCGTTTACACGATTTATTTATAAACATAGAAGGAATGACACCAGGAGAATATAAAAACGGAGGTAAGAGCTTAAATATAAACTATAGTTATGCAGAAACCCAGTTTGGTGATATTTTGATTGCCACTACTAAAAAAGGAATATGTCATATTGCTTTTGTAGATAATAAAGAAGAGGCTTTACAGGTTTTGATAAATAGTTTTCCAAATGCAAACTACCAACAAAAGGTAGACAAAATTCAACAAGAAATATTAATGGTATTCTTAAATGATTGGGATAAACTAAACGAAATAAAATTACATTTAAAAGGCACTGATTTTCAATTAAAAGTTTGGGAAGCTTTATTGACTATTCCAAAAGGAAAATTGGCTACCTATGGAGACATTGCGAAAAAAATTGAAAAACCCAAAGCATCAAGAGCTGTAGGAACAGCCATTGGTAGCAATCCTATTGCTTATTTAATTCCTTGTCATAGAGTAATTCAATCTTCTGGAAAAACAGGTGGTTATCGCTGGAATCCAATCAGAAAGAAGGCAATAATAGGATGGGAAGCATCAAAATTAGATTAAAAACGCCTTACAACAATGTGTATAAGTAATAGCGGTTTAAGTGATAAAACGAAAGTATAAACATAAAACAAAGGTCAGTACAAAACCGAAAGGTTTGTGAGTAGAAACCCGCTACAACTCATACACTAGACCGTTTTACGCAAGCTGAACAAAACGATGAAAATTAAAAAAGCGCATAGAACTGATGCTAATAAAATAACTGATTTAACTATCCGTTCAAAAGACTTTTGGAATTACGGTGCTGAACAAATTGCGGAATGGAAAGATGACCTAACAATCACTTCTGATTACATTGACGAGAATCAAGTTTTTAAACTTTCGGTTGAGAACGAAATTATCGGGTTTTACGCATTCAATTCACAAGATAAAAATACAGTCAAACTGAATTTCTTGTTCGTAGAACCTAAGTTTATCGGAAAGGGTTATGGAAAAATTTTACTGAATGACTTTTTAAAACGAATGGAAGAAACGGATTACGATAAAATCACACTTGATGCCGACCCAAATGTCGAAAATTTTTATACACGAGCCGGATTTAAGGTTGTTGGAAGACTTCAAAGCTCGATAAAAAACAGATATTTACCAATAATGGAAATGGAAATAAAGCCAGCGTACAATAATGTGTAACCGCAATTACGGCGGATTCGACTACGTCCGAATGCACTCGGAATTGCTAAAGTCCAGTACTAAACCGAAAAAATTAACTCTAATCTCGTAACTGATGGTTATACCAGACCGTTGGTGGTAATTAGAGAAATCCAATAACAAAAATGACATTTAAAGAATATTTGATAGAAAAATACAACAAAGAAACACAAGAATTATTTCTTGGAAATTTTGAAACTTTAAGCTATTCAAAAGAACATATTCTTACGAACTATAATCAAGTTGAAAAATACTGTTACTTTATTGAAAAAGGCGTTCTTGAAGCCGAAATTTCAAATAATAAGAGCGAATTTTTAATAGACATTTTGTTTGAAGAGGAAATCGGCACATCATTTATTTCATTTTACAATGATTTACCTTCAGATATTCTTTTAAGATGCGCCACAGATGCAATTTTAACTAAAATACCTTTAGACTTTATTAAGTCAAATAAAAATCCTTTAGTTATAAATTTTTTATTGAATGAGTCTATGCGTTATACGATGAAAAGAATTCAGCGAGAAAAAGATTTTTTTATACTTTCAACCAAAGGAAGATATCTTAAAATATTACAAAATAATCAAGAGTTACTTAATAACATCCCATTATTTAAATTGGCCAAATATTTAAAAATCACTCCTGAACGATTAAGCAGAATCAGAAAAGAAATTTCTTGACCTTGGGTCAATTCGATGAAAATCATGTCTTAATAAATTTGCAAAAATTTGAAAAAGATAGATTTTTATGTTAAAAAAAATATTAATAATCGTTATTACCTCTCTTCTGTTTATTTCTTGTAACTCTCTCAAGCATACTTCTGCATACTTGAATACAAACGAATATTTAGTAATACATACAAAAGATGAAATTGATGGACAGACAGTTACTGTAAAAGATTATAACAATAAAATTTACACAACTGTTATCTCAATTGCAAATGGTAATTGGGTAGACCTAAAAGTAGGAGATATAATTTCCTTGGAAATTGAAGATATAATTAAAATAAACCCTGTTCATCTTATTTCGAAAAACATTAAGGTTATATCAAAAAAACATTTAAAAGAAAGAATAGTAAGTTCTATTTCAATGATGAAAGATTCTTACAACCTAGGTGAATCTTTGGAGCTTCAAATGAAAGTTGAAAATTTAGGAAAAGAAAAATCCACATTTTTACCTTGGAAAACACCAATAGAAAATAGCTTCACTGGTGAGTTTATGGAAATAACTTTTGATAACAAAAAAATTGAATATAGTGGCATAGTGGTTAAACGAATGCCACCAACCGAAGAAGATTACATTACATTAAAACCAAATGAATCTGTGACTGGAAAAATAAATCTTTTAGATGGATATAAATTCACAAAAAAAGGTGTTTACAGTATTCAGTTTGATGGTAATAATGACAAATTACCATCATCAAATGTAATTCTAATTGAAATTAAATAATATGAAAGTATTTCACTTTTTAATTGTATTTACTCTAATAAGTAGTTGTAACCCAACAGAAATTGAAGATTTTTCGGGTGATTCTGATTTAAGTGTAATGTCTTTCAACTTGCGTTATGATGAACCTGCGGATGGAGAAAACAAATGGAGCAATAGAAAAGCATCTTGTATAACTATGCTTAATGAAGTAAAACCCACGGTATTTGGTATTCAAGAAGGCTTACACAATCAAGTATCGTATCTAAATGACAATTTACCAAACTACAATTATGTTGGTGTAGGTAGAGATGACGGTCATTCAAGTGGTGAGTATGCCGCTATTTTTTATGATGAAACCTTAGTTGAACTTATTGATAGTGGAGACTTTTGGCTAAGTGAAACTCCCGAATACCCATCATTAGGGTGGGATGCCAATAATGTACGTATATGTACTTGGGCAAAACTTAGAGATATTAATAAAAATAAAGATTTTTATGTATTCAATACACATTTTGATCATAAAGGTAAAACCGCACAAAAAGAATCGAGCAAATTAATAGTTCAAAAAATTCAAGACATTACAGAACCTGGTTTGCCAGTTTGTATTACTGGAGATTTTAATATGCTTATAGGGAATTCTCGTTTAGAGCCCATTACAACTAATTATTTTAGTGCACAACGATTTGCAGAACGAAGTGATGATAATAAGTCTTACAATGCTTTTGGTTTAGGAATAATAAGCAGAAATATTGATTTCATATTTTATAATAATTCAAGAGCGATATCTTATAAGACACTCGTAAAAAATTATGGGGCTCCATATATCTCTGACCATTACCCTATAATAACTCACTTTAAATATCAATAAATTAGTATGAAAAATTACATTTTTTTTATTTTACTAGTACTAGTTTCTTTAAAGATAAATGCACAGAGTAAAAATGATTGGCCACATATTCCAGGTTTTGATCCAACTTTGCATACAACTTTAACAAACCGAAGCACTTTAATTGGTGTTTTAGGTATAGCAGCATTATCATATAGTCTAGAAGAATTGATTTTTAAAAATCATGAAAACCTAAATTTTTATTCGGCTAGAGTTGGAATGAATAATGAGTACGCTTTTGGATTAAGAAATGTTTGGCATCAAAATATAGGTGTAGAACATAGAGTTGCTAGTTGGTTTTCCATATCAGCAGAATTCAACATACAGGAATGGCAAGACCAATCACCATTAATAGAAAAAAATCAAAGATTTGGCTTTGGCGTTGGTTTAATGACATATTATCGTTGGTATTTGTTCGGAAAAAAAAGACTAAGTCCTTTTATCGAATATGGAACAGGTTTATTTACAGGGTTTGAAAAATTTCCATACAATGGAACAAATTTCACATTTAACAACTCAACACAATTAGGGCTAGAATATTCGCTAAAAAACAAAAGTAAACTAAGACTGAGCTATGGTAATTTTAATCAAACAAATTACAATATTTTAGAATCAAACCCAGCTTATAATGGAAATGGTTTTAGTATTGGGTATTCTCTTAAGATGAAATAAAAACTACCGCTAACAATGACTCCTATGAAAAGCCCTAGTCCAGTACTAAACCGAAAAAATTAACTTTAATCCCGTAACTGACGGTTATACCAGACCGTATATGCAATCTGAAATACATAACAAATGAACCCTTTATTATTATTTGAAAAATGGTTTTCTGAAGAAAAAGAACAAAACAATTTAAAACTACCTGCCGCCTGTTGTTTATCTACTATTGGATTAGATGGATATCCGAATTCTAGATTTGTCTCTTTAAAAGAAATTAAGAACCAATCATTTGTACTTACGGGTCCTTTAGATTCAAGAAAAGGAAGAGAAATTAAAAATCATTCGAAAGCTGCACTATCATTTTGGTGGACGTGCACCGAAAGACAAATTAGAATACAAGGAGATGTATCAGAAATTCCCAAGCCTGATGCTGAAATTTACTTTAAGCAAAGGAATAGAGACTCAAAGATTGTATCTACTATTTTTGAGCAAGGGCGGGAAATTCAAGATATACCATATATGCAAAAACTGTTCGAAGAGAAGAAAGCAGCATTAGGAAATAAAGACGTTGGGCAGCCAAAAAACTGGAGAGGTATTTACATTAAACCGATTAGAATAGAGTTTATGGAGTTTAAAACAAGTAGGCTACACGAAAGAAAACTTTTTGAACAGACCAGTAATGGATGGAAAATGACAATACTACAACCATAACACATTCTGTGAACAAAAAAATTGCATATATAACCGATATTCATTTAGATGAACGATTTCCTATTGACCAGGGCGTTGACGCTCGAAAAAATTGGGAAATAATACTTAATGATGTTTCCAAAAAGGGTATAGAAGAAATTGTATTTGGAGGAGATATTGGAGAAAAAACTGCAAACCAATGGTTTTTTGAATCTCTACAAAATTATAATCTAGCCATAACTTTAGGAAATCACGATTACTTTGATGAAGTAGTCGATCACTACGGCATGGAAGGCGTTGAAAGCCAAACTGAACTGTATTATAGTCAAGAGTATAATTATTACAAATTTCTATTTTTAGACTCAAGTTCAGGCTCCATAAGTCAAGAACAATTTAATTGGTTTAAAAAGGAACTTTTAACGGAAAAAAACATCATCCTCTTTATTCATCATCCCATTTTAGGGGTTGACACCGAAGTAGATAGGCAATTTGCCTTAAAAAATCGAAATCTTCTAAGAACAGAGTTGCAAAACCTTGAAAAAGATGTTGTCATTTTCTGTGGGCATTATCATTTCGAAGATGAAAGAAGTAATGGTAATATCC
Organism: Flagellimonas marinaquae; assembly: GCF_023716465.1. Lineage (NCBI taxonomy): Bacteria > Pseudomonadati > Bacteroidota > Flavobacteriia > Flavobacteriales > Flavobacteriaceae > Flagellimonas > Flagellimonas marinaquae. The sequence goes on along the minus strand of NZ_CP092415.1, from coordinate 3,355,067 downwards.
GACAGTATATTACACCTGCAAGTTCTTATCAAGTAGAAAAAATACCCGATGAGATAAAAGTTAGTAGCGCAACATTTGGATATAGAATTATTGAGCTGAACAAAAATAAACTTAATACGGAAGTAATATTGTTTACTACATAAAAAAACACTGCATACAACACGGTGTATAAGTAATTGCGGCTTAAGTGCTTAATCTAAAGGTTTTAGCGTAAATAAGAGTATATTGTAATCCGAAAAGTAGTTTCTTAAAATCCGCAACTACTCATAGCCGAAGCTGTTATGCGTAATTTAAACTAAAAAGTAAATGAACATTAAAGGACCGAATCCAAATAAACCAGGTTATAGTAATGATGGTAAATATATGGGAACTGATAGATGGAAAGATTCACTAGAATCATATAAGAAAGGAAGTAAATATGTTAGGGGTTTATATTTAATTGTTGCTATCGCTATTATTTGGGGAACTTATGAGGCCAGTAAGTCACAATTTTCCGGAAATCGAAACGGAAAGTTGACTAAACAAGATATTGAACAACAACAAAAGTTGGCTAAAGAATTAGAAAAAGAATCTTATTTATATGATGCACCTAATTATTCAAAAAATCAATTATTGATTTCTTTGGAGGGAAAAAAAATTGATGATTGGGCTTTAGGACTGCAAAACTATGCTACAAAAAATAGAAAGTTTGATGCTCAATTATATAGAGATTTGGCAGATAGTACTACAATTTATTCCTCTTACGAAGAACAAGAGAGGTTTTTGAAATTTATGTGGGGCTTAGATTCGAATGGAAAATCTAAACTTACAAGAGCTCACGTAAGAGAGGTTAAAGAAAAGTACTCAAAATAACCAATAAAAACTACTTACAACAAAGAACTGAGTTAAAGAACAAGTTCTTTTAGTTCAATTTCGATACATAGTGCTCATCGTAAGGTATTCCGTATAAAGCCAGTTTATTGCTCTTCCCCTTCCCTGTCAAACGTTAATAGATTTCCCAACAGGTCTTGTTGCTTGCACGATGAGAAAGCACATAGGAACAATAGGTTCCACAATTTCCCGCCCCTTGGACATCCACCCCAATCTTACACATAAATGCAATTTGATAACGCTATACTTGGCATTAAAATTTATACGTAACTTTCAGTCACCATAAATTTTCATCCAAGAACGTAACTGCGTTTAGCAGAGCGTTGGCCACTATGCTTTATCATGAACAACTTCAAAAAATATTTTGCCGAAGGATTGCTAATTGTCTTTAGCGTGCTATTTGCTTTGTTAATAAACAAGTTATTCGAAGACTATAAAACTAACAAGAAAAAGACCGTTGCCATTGAAAGTCTTAGGAAGGAATTATATCGGAATTCGGCCATATTAAAAAATTGGAAAGAACAACACATAGAAATAAGAAACCGGATTAATGAGGTAATTGAAGGAAGGAATGACAGCCTAAAAACGGAATTAATGAAATATAATTACCTAAATCTGGGAGTATTGACTAAAAACGAAAGTTTGATTGATGCCATTTTGACCAATACTGCTTGGGAATCGGCTAAATCAACAGGAATAATTGCTGAATTTGATTTTGAAACAACACAAAAGCTGACCTACGTTTATTCAATGCAAGATGTGTTGACAAATAGAACGATTGCAAAAATTATGGATTTCTATTTTGATACAAATGCTCATAATATGGAAAACATAGATCAGAGCCTAGTTCAGTTTCAATTGAGGTTTTGGGAACTAACAGGACAAGAAGAACTTATAGGAAATCTATATACTGAAGCAATTAAGGAATTAAAAAAATAGGACAACTAGCCATACACGAATACGTTGGGACCCGCAACCTACGGCTCCACGATTGAAAATAACTAAAAACCGACCCAACCTTACCTAAATGCAATTTGATAAGGTTCTGGGTTTAGCAGGGTATTGAAAGCCATTATAGCAAAACTGTAACAATAATCCTGTTACATCGTCAAATGTATTATGAACACTATGAACAAACAACCTGTGGATTTAAATAAAGAACAAAAGCAATCGATTAAAACTGCAAGAATAACTGGCGTTTGGTATTTAATGATGGCTATTTCAGGGATTTTAGGGTTTATGGTCTTTCATTCTCAAATATTTGTATCGGGCAATCCTGAACAAACATTAACAAATTTAGTGGAACTAGAATCCACTGCAAGAATTAGGTTGCTATTAGAGTTTGCTATAGTAATTTCACAAGCACTTACCGCAATTTGGTTTTACAAATTGTTTAAAGACAAATATGAATGGGAAGCATGGACTCTCGGTATATGGGGAATGGTGAATGCCATAGCCATTATGATAAGTGCAATTTCGATCGCCTCTGCTTTAGGCGTTGCCAATTCCGACACGGGTACTTTGGAAGACAAAGTTTTACTTATTCAGGTTTTTCAAAGTATAATTTCAAATGCTTGGGGTATTGGTGGTCTATTCTTTGGGCTTTGGCTATTTCCCATGGGGTTTATGGTCATTAAATCCAAAAGAATGCCAGTGTGGTTAGGAAGGGTTATTGTTTTAGGTGGTATTGGCTATCTAATCAGCACCGTTATCCGCTACGCAGGAATTGATTTTGGCTTCAATAGATTTCTTACCCTACCCGCAACCATTGGTGAATTTTGGATGATTGGGTATTTACTTATTTTTGGAATAAGACCTATAACCGAATAAAATTAAAACGGCACATAACAAAAGTCTGAGTCAAAAATGTCCTTTGGCCCAATTTCCATACAGAATTCTCATTCCTGGTTCCGTAATGGAAGGCACCAACTTCAACAATTTGTTCGCCCTACTCCCATAGGCCTTACTTTCCTCTGCAGCAGCTCAAGCTTAGTGTAATCTAAAACAACTTTTATACATTTTTACATACGTATTTTTATAAAATGAACGTGACTTTTTTGTTTTCAACAAAAGTAATTCCTCATTTTCTTAAATGTTTTAGGGAAGGTTAACGGAATCTTACTAATTTTAAACAAAATCTCCCCCTAAGAACATATAATTTCCTTTAGAGCAAATGCGGCGCATTCCTGCCCTATTCGAAGTTATTATCGATTGTTGTGCATCGATATAACCAACCACTAATAAATGATAAAATTCTTTAGGAAAATTAGACAAAGCTTACTATCCGAAGGGAAAATTGGAAAGTACCTGAAATATGCGATTGGGGAAATTGTACTCGTAGTCATCGGAATTTTGATTGCATTACAGATCAACAACTGGAACGAGCAACGTAAAGATAGTATTAAGGAGCAAGCTATTTTAAAAAGACTTGAAAAGGAATTTATATCCAATAGAGATCAACTGCTTGATAAAATTCAACTCAGAAATACATTGATTGAAAATTGTAGGCGATTATTGGAATATTATAATCAACCGGAAAATGCCAAACTCGATAGTATCCTTGTTTTCTTAAGTACTATTCAGCCCCCAACCTTTGACCCTATTCAAAACGACTTAGTGAGCTCTGGAAATATCGAAATTTTGAAAGACGAAGAGTTAAAGCAACTACTCGTTAATTGGAGCACCGATGTGATTCAACTTCAAGAAGTAGAGCAAATATTCCTTAGATTTTGTGAACAAGATCTGTATCCTTACTTAAATAAAGTAGATATACAGCGTGATATGGTATACACCTATTGGAAAGGCACGCCAAAAAACTTATTAGAATCCAAACAAGTTAACAACCTAGTGCCTGGAAAATCAAAACTCATAACAAGGACTACCAATGAGCTTATGGGAGATTCAAAATTAGAAGGTAACATTGCTTGGTCATTAACACTAAATATGTTCAATAATCAAGAATCCTTAACTTTAATGAAAAGGATTAACCGTATTCTTGAAGTATTAGATAGCCAAATAAAAAAATAACCAAAGCTCAACATTGCATAAGCACATTGTAACCAACTAAAGAGTGGCCTATAAAAAATTAAAATATTGGTTTGATAAAGGTTTAGTTACCCAACTTGCAGAAAAATTATCTTCAAATAATTCTGCTTTCAACAAAACAGTTCTAATACACAACATTGAATCGAAATTAGATTTTCTTGAGCTAAAAGGTAGAGTAGAATTAATTGCAGACCAATTGCATAATAGTTTTGAGCAGGATTACAACTTAGGACTCCCCCAACTAATTAACATATTAGGTCCAGAAAACAGCAATGAAACTGGAATGTTCACTGAGTATTATTGGGTAATGCCCATCGCAAAATATGTAGAAAAATATGGTTTAAATGATTTTGAAAAATCGATGAACGCCTTAGAAGAAATAACCAAAAGGAATACAAGCGAATATGCTATTCGCCCATATATTTTGCATCACTTTGATAAAACACTAAAGCAAATGGTAAAGTGGTCAAAACACTCAAACTTTCATATTCGACGGTTGGCAAGTGAAGGAGTAAGACCTAGATTGCCTTGGGCAAAAAAACTAGATGTTTTTATTCAAGATCCATCCCCAATAACTCCTATTTTAGAAAACTTAAAAGATGATACATCCAAATATGTTCAAAAATCTGTAGCTAATTGTTTAAACGACATACTTAAAGATAACTTTTCTGTTGGTAAGGAAATCGTAGAAAGCTGGAAGCAAGAAGAAATGACGACGGAAAGGCAATGGATTGTAAAACACGCCCTTAGAAACTTAATAAAAACAGGGGATGATTGGGCAATAAAAATGATTAAATAGCTTATACCAACTAAAACTTAAATAAAATGAAAAACTTATTACTAATACTTCTGACATTATTTCTTATTTCTTGTAATGGAAAAAACAATCGATCAGAAATCAAATCGACTGATGTAAATAAATTTGACATTCAAGCTGAATTAGCCTCCATTGAAGAAACTCGGAATGGATTTCAATTGGCCATTAAAGAAAAACGTTACGCTGATTTAAGAAATTTTGGCACTAAAGATATAATATCTTTAACACCTATTTGTGGAACTTGGGAAGAATACAAACGTTTACGAAATGAACCTGTCGGCTCTTTTAGTTACGACAGTTTAATTATGAATCCTAAAGAAACAATAATTGTAAGTGACAGCGTAGCATATGACTTTGGAACGAGTTCTGTGTATTATACCAATGAGCAAGGTGAACCGGTAGAAATTGAGGATACTTTCTTAGCTATATTAAAAAAGGATAAGAATGATGGGAAATGGAAATTACACAGAGAAGTAGCCACAACTAATAAATTGGAAAAATAATATATACAACAAAGAACTGGACTAAAAATGTCTTTTGAGCCAATTTCCATACCTGGTTCACATCACCGATTCCGCAATAGAAAGCACCAACTTCAACAATTTGTTCGATACAATTCCCGAAGACCTTACTTTCTTCTAAAGCAATCCAAACTTAGTGTGATCAAAACAACTGTTTAAACATTATTTATATGCTTTTTTATAAAATGAACGTGACTTTTTTGTTTTCAACATACTAATTGTTCACTTTCCTTAAATGTTTTAGGGAATGTTAACGGAATCTTACTAACTTTAAACAAACTCCCCCCTAACAAATTAAAAATTCGTTTAGAGCAAATGCGACGCATTCCTGCTCTATTCGAAGTTATTATCGGTTGTTGTGCATATGTATTGCCAATCACTGACCAATGCCAAGATTATTGGAAAATTAAATACAAACTACCCGGTAAAAACAAACTGGGATAGCTCCATTATAAACGGGACAGTCCAAAACTGACCAAAGTAAACATTAAACAATCACAATTATGAAAAAAACGACCGCCAAACTAATCTTATCCTCAACACTTGTAATCTTCACTTTGGTGTTTCAAAGCTGTGAACAAAAGCAGCAGCAGCAAACCAAAGAAATTGAAAACGAAACAATAGTTGAATCCGAAAAACCTGAATATTTTTTGTTAAGGCCAGATATAGAAAAGGCCTATGGATATTCTCACGCCGTAAAAATTGGAAATACTATTAAAATTTCTGGAGCTGTTAGCATGGATGATGAAGGTAACCCGACCGCCATAGGAGATTTGGAACAGCAGATAAAAAATTGTTATGCTGATTTGGAAAAAATATTAAACCACTATGGTTGCTCATTTGACGATGTAGTAAAAGAAGACATTTTTACAACCGATATGGCACAAATGATAGAAAAATCTGCCTACCGCGCCGAAATATACAAAAATGGATTTCCAACTGGTTCTTGGCTCGAAGTAAAGGGGTTGGCATTGCCGGAATTTATGGTAGAAATCGAACTTGAAGTTCATAAATCTGAATAAAAGACGAGCATACGGCATCGAAAATATACGTATAGGAGCATATTGAGCAATTGGAATGGAAAGCGGCAACTGGCCATGGTATTGACGCCGTTTGTTCATTGGATACTCTACCAATTTGTCAAAAGGAATACATATTTTTCAATGAAGCCCACGCTTTTATATCCATCAGAACATAAAATATAAAAATTAAAAACAAAACAAGTACAGACATGGAGTTTCTAAATAGATTGCTGGGTATTGATCCCAATTACATTATTATAGGATTGATCGCCCTGTTTTTTACCCTGGAACAAATAATGGGGTCACCATTCAATTTCCAGAAAAGGGCCCATCATCTATTACAGAATGTGCTGTTCCAAATTGTACTGGTAGGCATAAACATTTTTTTTGTTACGTTTCAGGTATTCTCAATTGATTGGTTGAACAACAATGGCGTGGGGCTCCTTTATCTTTTTGAACTGCCTATATGGGCAAAGTTGATTGTTTCCGTGGCATTTTACGATATTACGGCGTATTGGATACACAGGGCCACCCATAAAATACCTTTGCTTTGGAGGTTCCATAGAGTTCATCATAGCGATACCACCATGGATTCTTCGACCGTTTTTCGATTTCATCCCATTGAGCTGACCATGGTATTCGGACTTGGAAATATTGTCACTGCAGCAGTTTTTGGCACTGATGTTTTTTCTATGGCGTTGTACTATTTCATACTTTATATTTTCTTCTTTTTTGAGCACGCGAATTTAAACTACCCAAAATGGTTGAACTCTACATTTGGATTGATTTTTGTAATGCCCGACCATCATAGGGTGCACCATCAACAAGATCAATTCTACACCGACTCCAATTATGCCGACATTTTTATCCTCTGGGATCGAATTTTTGGTACCTTCAAAACAATGCCTTTGGAAAAAATGAAGTTTGGCTTGGTCGAATTCGAAGACGATAACAAGCAGACTTTTCTCTATTTAATCAAAAGCCCTTTTATCAATATTAAGAGAACAACATCGGCACCGGATAAAAGAACCCCAACTACCCTTAAAAAATAAGATAGGTTTTAGGGAGATTTCTCTGCTCTTTCGTGCACGGCATATTATAGGCATAACGACCCAGAATCAGACCCTAAAACGCTCTAGATTTTACTTTAAAGTAACAAACCAATATTCTATTCGTCTACATAGGACCAACGAACAAAATGAATAGAATTAAAGAGAAAATATTACAGCAGATCTGTGTTGTTTATACAAGATATTTAATAGGCGGAGCATTTGTTTTTGCCAGTCTTATAAAAATAAAAGGACATCGATTTACAACTGAAAGTGGTGAAATGTACCCCATACATAGTGCTTGGCATTTTTTTGAAACTATGTACCAATCCGGTTTATATTGGAAATTCATCGGAATGGGTCAGTTGATTGCCGGGTTGTTATTAATGACCCAGAGATTTTCAAAACTAGGAGCGTTGATCAATTTTCCAATCATATTAAATGTCTTCGTAATAACATTATCCTATTCCTTTGCCTATACACCTGTGGTCACCGGGCTAATGCTGCTGGGCAATATTTGGCTCATACTCTGGGAGTGGAACGAGATCAAAATTATATTTAATTTACAGCCGCACATTGACACTGGGGAAAGATTGGAAAAAGACGTCCATTGGCAAATTCTTGGGTCAATTCTATTCGTTTTTACCTTTACCTATAGAGTATTGATCGACCAATATAATATTGGATTTTGGGCCTTAATTTGCCTTTTAATTGGTGTAGTAGGTTTGATTGTTGGGTTGTACCGGGAAGGAAAACGAAAAATCCGACTAAACCAGCAGCACTGATATAAGCCTAATGCCCAGCGGTTCGTTATTATACTTTTTAAGATTCTTGATAAGTTCTATAATAAATTACCATTTTTAAAATAGTAACTTACAACATACTATTCTAAATAGCCGTAAAAACTAAATTGTGGATATTAAAGAGATTGTTCAAAGCGTTTTTGATAGGACAAAAGGTATTGAAGACAAAGGCAAACTGGCCTCCTATATTCCCGAGCTCAAAAATGTTGACCCAGACTCGTTCGGAGTCCATATTTCTACAACCAACCACTTGAACTTTGGTGTTGGTAATTACCATGACAAATTTTCCATACAAAGTATAGTAAAAGTACTGTCTTTGGCCATGGCCTACAGTTTGCTCGGTGAGGATTTATGGCAGAGGGTAAAGGTTGAACCCTCCGGAACCGCTTTTAACTCCCTTGTTCAGCTTGAGGTAGAAAATGGGATACCAAGAAATCCCTTTATCAATGCTGGGGCACTTGTGGTCACCGATGTGCTTATGAGCAGTTTAAATAACCCTCAACAAGATTTTTTGGCCTTCCTTAAAAATCTGTCCAAGAGCAATTCGATAGCATATTCAAACAAAATAACGGCATCCGAAAAAAAAGTGGGGTACAGAAATGCGGCACTTTGTAATTTTTTAAAATCTTTTCACAATATCGATAACGACCCAACCGATGTGTTGGATTTTTACTTTAAAATGTGTTCCATAGAAATGAGTTGTGAAGAATTATCCCAACTTTTCTTGTTCCTTGCAAATGGCGGTTGCACCCTGCACAAGAACAACCGAATAATAACCCGGAGCCAAACCAAAAGAATAAATGCGCTTATGCAAACTTGTGGTTTTTATGATGAATCCGGCGATTTCGCCTTTAGGGTCGGGCTGCCCGGAAAAAGTGGCGTCGGCGGTGGAATTGTGGCCGTACACCCCAAGGAATACGCCATTGCAGTTTGGAGTCCCCCATTAAATCAAAAGGGTAACTCATACAAAGGCATGCGTTTTCTCGAAGAATTTACCACTCGGACCGAATTGTCCATATTCTGATCTGGTAGTAAATTGATTTATTGTACGCCACAGATTTTATGACGCCTATCCCTCTCCAGATGTCGTTCCTGATCAAGATAAAATAATTCGTTAAACCGGATACGAATATTGACTGAATATGTGCTAAAACTTACTTTTGATACTTTAGGATTAAGCGATAATATTACATTGTCCAAACAGAATTAAGGCCTATCGGGTCAAACCAATAACTTACATTATAATCACCAAAAGATAATGGCATCGTAAGGTGATGAACTTCATTAAAAAAACCAATTGTGACGGAAAAAGAAAAAATGCTAAATGGGGAATATTACGACTCCCGAGACCCAGAACTGATTAAAATCTATCATAAAGCACGAAAACTTCTGAAAGATTACAATAATCTAAATTCCGAACTAATCCAAGAACGGGAGCGGATTCTAAACGAACTTTTTGAACACAAGGCCCATGGTGTTTGGATAGAAATCCCATTTTATTGCGATTATGGAGAAAATATCTCCATTGGAGAAAACACCTTTGTCAATACCAATTGCATGTTTTTGGACAATAATAAAATCAAAATCGGCAAAAACGGGCTAATCGCCCCGTATGTTCAAATCTATACCGCCACACATCCATTAAAGGCCTCAGAAAGAATTGTTCAAAACAAGAACGAAAACCGCTATCTCACCTATACCAAGCCAGTGACTATTGGCGATAATGTTTGGGTGGGCGGGAATTCCGTAATTTTTCCTGGAGTAACCATAGGAAGCAATGTGACCATTGGTGCAGGAAGCGTCGTAACCAAAGATATTCCCGATAACGTGCTGGCGTACGGCAACCCATGCAAAGTGATAAAAATATTGGAATAGGACACCCATAAAGGTTAAAAATGAACAGCAAAAGGTATTAAATAAAAACTATGAATTGGATATTATTGATTATTGCCGGGCTTTTTGAAGTTGCATTTGCAGCCTGTCTCGGAAAAGCCAAAGAAACATCTGGAACCGAAGCGACTTACTGGTATTTGGGCTTTTTGGTATGTTTGGCCATAAGCATGGTCCTTTTAGTAAAAGTTACCCAACACTTGCCCATAGGAACTGCATATGCAGTTTGGACCGGTATCGGTGCCGTCGGGACTGTTTTAATAGGAATTTTGGTCTTTAAGGAACCGGCCACTTTTTGGCGACTTTTTTTTATAACTACTTTGATTGTTTCCATAATTGGACTAAAACTAGTCTCCAACTAGCAGTTTTAGATCGAATTGTTGTTGCTCAACTAATTTTATTGTTGGATTTGCTTCTTTTTGATAGTTTTAATACAGTAACCCATTGACTATGAAAAAGATTGCCTCAAGCCTTTTTGTTTTTCTATTTGTCCTATCGAGCACAAGTGCTCAAAACTCCAACTTTGTCGGGACTTTTGTAAACGGTACCAATAGTATCTCAATCCAATTTAAACGTGTGGGTGATGAATACCACGGTATGCTGGCGGCTGTAGGCGCAAGTTTTGCGATCAGAGCTACAGGTTCTGGTACGCGGATTAGTGGTGAGATCTTTGGATTGGACGGCCCAGTGGATTTTGAGGCTACTTTAAATGGGCTGAACATGAGTGTTAGGGCAACAGGGTTCAACGAACCCTTTTATAAATATTCCGACTTACAAAATCTAGGCAATTATGATCTTACGCCTTTTATGAAGGATAATAGGAAAATTTCCAAAAATGATACTTTTGGTATTCCCCCCTCGCCCACTACGGAACCAAACAGCACAGCTCAGTATCCCGAATTGAACAATCAAGGCCTATGGAACATTATAGCTGGCAGTCAACTGGTTTATTATCAGCGTACATCTTACGTAAATGATAGCATGGCCAGCTCCATAACCTATGTTAACTTTTGTGGCAATGGTACTTTTTCCATAAATACGGATGGCTCCTTTAGTGTGGAAGGGAACTATGGCAATGCTCAAGGAATTTCCAGTGGGTCCAACGGAGGGCGGTGGCAACTGGTGGATTATCAAGGACAACCAGCAGTACAGTTACAATATTATGATGGGCAAACCAGCATAAACCCATTTAACGAGAATAATGTGCGCCAAGGCAGATGGCGAATAGGAAATACACAATACGCATTGCAGCGGAACAAAGTCCGCTGCAATTAGTTTTAAGTGTTTTTTAAAAGAAGGGTATTATTCTCCCATTGCAGCTGCCACGGCAGCAGACAATCGTTTGTACGTTCCATTTTGTAAACGCTCCCTGATCGATGAAAATGCATCCAAGGTTTCTTCGATATCCTTCATGGTGTGCGTTGCTGTTGGAATCAAACGGAGTAGAATCAATCCTTTTGGAATTACGGGATAAACCACTATGGAACAGAAAATCCCATGATTTTCGCGCAAGTCCTTAACCAAGGCCATTGCTTCGGGTATACTTCCGTTCAGGTAAACAGGGGTCACACAGCTTGATGTTGTACCAATATCGAACCCTCTTTCCTTTAATCCGTTTTGTAGCGCGTTTACATTCTCCCACAACTTTGCCTTAAGTTCTGGCATAGTTCGCAACATATCCAATCTTTTCAACGCGCCCTTAACATAGATCATGGGCAAGGATTTTGCGAACATCTGTGAACGAAGGTTGTATTTTAAGTACTCTATAATTTCTTTATCTGCCGCAACAAAGGCGCCAATACTCGCCATGGATTTGGCAAATGTGGCCAAGTACACATCAATCTGGTCTTGTACCCCTTGCTCTTCTCCAGCTCCGGCACCTGTTTTGCCCAAAGTTCCAAATCCATGGGCATCATCCACCAATAGCCTGAACTGGAACTTTTTCTTAAGCTCCACAATTTCTTTAAGTATTCCTTGCTCACCACGCATACCGAATACGCCCTCGGAAATCACCAAGATTCCACCACCGGTCTCATTGGCCAATTTTGTAGCGCGCTCAAGGTTTTTTTCTAAACTTTCGGGGTCGTTATGTTTAAAGGTAAAGCGCTTGCCCATGTGCAATCGAACACCATCAATAATACAAGCATGGCAGTCCACATCGTACACGATTATGTCATCTTTGGCCACCAAGGCGTCGATTACGGACATAAATCCTTGGTATCCAAAATTCAATAGGTAAGCGGCTTCTTTTTGAACAAATTCTGCCAATTCGTTCTGTAATTGTTCGTGGTAATCGGTATGACCGCTCATCATTCGGGCACCCATGGGATAGGCTGCTCCGTGCTCCATGGCTGCTTCACCGTCCACTTTTTTAATCTCGGGCAAGTTGGCGAGACCCAGATAGTCATTGATACTCCACGTTATTACGTCCTTTCCTTGAAATTTCATTCTGTTGGAAATGGGACCCTCCAGTTTTGGAAATACAAAATAGCCTTCTGCTTGTGAAGCCCATTTACCCAAAGGTCCTTTGTTCTCAATGATTCTATCGAATAAATCTCTCATCTACATTAATATTGATTCATCTGCAAAAGTATATATTTTTATGAACCTCGCATAACGATATTTTTATAAATAAAAAAAACGGCAATGAATTTACATTGCCGTTTTTGAGGTATTATAAGGTACTTATTTATTTTATGTATTTGATTTCTTCGGGAACCTCGGCATCTTGGATATCGAAAAACCCTTGGTTGTCCATCCATTCGTTGCTGTATACCTTGCTCATATATCTTGAACCATGGTCCGGGAATACCACAACAACATTACTGTCTTCCGTAAATTCTCCCTCCGTGTTCAATTGATACAGTGCCTGAGTGGCTGCACCACTGGTATATCCTGCAAAAATACCTTCGGTATGGGCCAATTTACGTGCCATATGGGCACTTTCGCCATCGGTTACCTTTATATATCTGTCTATTGCATTGAAATCTGTAGCGGAAGGAATCAAATTTTTCCCCAAACCTTCAATTCGGTATGGGTAAACTTCGTTATGATCAAATTCCCCTGTTTCGTGGTACTTTTTCAATACCGATCCATACGCATCGACCCCCAAAACTTTAATGTTCGGGTTTTGCTCTTTTAAATAACGGGCAATACCAGAAATGGTACCACCTGTTCCACTACAAGCCACCAAGTGGGTTATCTGACCATTGGTCTGTTCCCAAATTTCCGGCCCTGTACTGGAATAGTGGGCATCTATATTAAGCTCGTTAAAATATTGGTTGATGTAAATTGAATTCGGGGTTTCACTGTGCAAACGTTTGGCCACTTCGTAATACGAACGTGGGTCATCTGCACTTACATGGGCAGGACATACATAAACGTTCGCTCCCATGGAACGCAACATATCAATCTTGTCCGGGGACGATTTTGAACTTACTGCCAAAATACATTTGTATCCCTTAACAATGCTTACCATGGCAAGGCTAAAGCCCGTATTGCCAGATGTGGTCTCGATAATGGTGCTACCCGGCTTAAGAATCCCTTTTCGCTCGGCTTCTTCAATAATATGAATTGCAATTCTGTCCTTTGAAGAATGTCCGGGGTTAAAGCATTCAAGTTTAGCATAGAAATTTCCAGTAAGAGGGGCGGTAATTCTGTTTAGCTTAACCAAGGGGGTACTTCCAATTAGGTCTAGGATATTGCTGTGCGCATTTATCTGTTTCTTCATAACTGGTATTAGGTAGGAACAAAACTTCGATTAAACGAAAGCTTATTCCGTGCAAATGTAACATTTTATTTTTAATGGGCTTTTCCTTCGAGGTCCAAAATAAAGGCATATTCCTTTGCGGTTTCCTTCAATGCTTCAAATCTGCCCGATGCCCCACCATGGCCGGCATCCATGTTCGTATCCAAAAACAAGAGGTTTTCCCCGGTTTTGTATTCCCTTAACTTGGCTACCCATTTGGCAGGCTCCCAGTATTGAACTTGAGAGTCGTGCAGTCCTGTGGACACATACATATGGGGATATTCCTTGGCCTCAACATTATCATACGGCGAGTATGATTTTATGTAATCGTAATACGCCTTGTCATTAGGATTTCCCCATTCGTCATATTCGCCAGTGGTCAACGGAATGGTATCGTCCAACATTGTGGTTACCACATCTACGAAAGGTACTGCAGCAATTACGCCATGGTACAGTTCTGGTTCCATATTTATGATGGCCCCCATTAAGAGTCCGCCAGCGGAACCACCCATGGCATACAAATGTTCGGAGCTAGTATATTTCTTCTCGATCAAGTGGTTGGAAACATCTATAAAATCCGTGAAGGTGTTCTTTTTATTGAATAATTTGCCATCTTCGTACCAAGGTCTTCCTAAATATTCACCACCTCTAATGTGTGCAATCGCATAAATAAACCCTCTATCCAATAAACTCAATCGTATGGATGAAAAATAAGGATCCATCGTTGCTCCGTAAGAACCATAACCGTATTGCAACAAAGGACTTGTGCCGTCCAGTGGGGTATTTTTATGGTATATTATGGAAACAGGCACTTTTTTGCCGTCCCTCGCCGTGGCCCATATACGTTCGGTCTTATAATTATTTTTATCGAACTTGCCTCCAAGGACCTCTTGTTGTTTTTGAACCGTTTTGGTCTTGGTTTCCATGTCAAAATCGATGATGGCATAAGGTTCACCCATTTCGTTATAATAATAACGAAGTATTTTTGTGTCAAAATCCAAGTTCACAGATGGTCCCGCTACATAAGTCTCGCTATCAAAAGGCAAATAATAACTAAGGGAACCATCCCATTTGGCAATCTTCATCTGATTGAGACCGTTGTTTCTTTCGGTAACCACGTAATAATCCCTGAAAATTTCCACATCTTCGAGCAGCACATCTTCTTGGTGCGGAATAAATTCTTCCCAATGTTCGGATGCGGTGTTGTTTTCGTTGGTTTTCATCAACTTAAAGTTAGTTGCACCATCCTTATTGGTAAGTATATAAAAGTTACCTTCAAAATGGGATATGGAATACTCCACGCCTTTTTCCCGCTCAGAAAAGATTTTAAAATCGCCTTCGGGATCATCGGCATTTAAAAAGCGATATTCCGAAGTAAGGGTGCTACTGGATCCGATTACAATATATTTTCTGGTCTTTGTTTTATAAACAAAGGTGTTGTAAGTGTCGTCTTCTTCATGAAAAACCAATTCATCCTGGTCGGCAGATGTGCCCAATACATGCTTATATATTTTATCGGAACGAAGGGTGACAGGGTCTTTTTTAGTGTAGAACAAAGTTTTGTTGTCGTTGGCCCATACTGCGCTGCCCGTTGTATTTTCGATAACATCCGGGTATATTTCACCTGTTTTTAGGTTTTTTATCTGGATATTGTACTGTCTTCTGGAAATAGTGTCGGTTCCAAATGATGCCATGGTATTGTCCGGGCTTATGGAAACACCTCTCAAGTTAAAATAATCGTGACCTTCTGCCATTACGTTACAATCGAACAACAGTTCTTCCGCTGCTTCCAGCGTTTCTTTTTTTCTGGAATAAATCGGGTATTCCTTTCCTTCTTCGTAACGGGTTATGTACCAATATCCGTCGAGCTTATAGGGTACGGAAGAATCATCTTCCTTGATCCTTCCCTTCATTTCTTCAAAAAGTTCTTCTTGGAACGCTTTGGTGTGGGCCGTCATTTTTTGGAAATAATCGTTCTCGGCATTTAAATAATCGAGAACCTGTTGATCTTCCCTATTGTTCATCCAATAATAATCATCAATTCTAACATCACCGTGCTTTTCTAGCTTGGTTGGATGTTTTGGTGCCACCGGCGGAGCTATACTCATGGATTGTTCTTTGTTGTTTTTACAAGCGGGGGCAAAAATAAGGCATAAAAGCAGAATAGAAATTCTTAAAATGGATTGTTTCATTTGTTAGTGTTTTGACCAATTTACTACTTTTGAACTTAGTTTAAACAATTATAGATAGAATGCTTGTTCCGACAGCGGTCCGGCAAGCCCTAAAATTAAAGTTATGTTTGGAGATTTAATGGGAATGATGGGTAAATTAAAAGAAACCCAAAAGAAAGTTGAAGTCACCAAGGAAAGATTGAACTCCGTTATGGTAGATGAAGCATCCTCGGACGGACTCCTTAAAGTAACGTTAACCGCCAATCGTGAAATAAAATCCATCTCCATTGATGACTCTTTGTTGGAAGATAAAGATCAATTGGAAGATTATTTGGTACTTACCCTAAACAAGGCCATTGAGAAAGCCTCCAAAATAAATGAAGCCGAATTGGCCGCTGTAGCCAAGGAAGGTATGCCCAACATTCCGGGAATGGATGCTTTTATGAAGTAGTCTTGGTTTGATGTTAGTATTGAAACGCTAAACTTTAGAATTCGATCGTCCGCTCATGTGCAAAGCGTATCACGAACAGGTTTGGATAATTGGATTTTGCTCAGGTCAAAGGTCTAAAGATAAAAAAGTATAAGGTCGAATAGTATAGAGTTCTTGCACTTATACATTTTATCTTCTAGAAAATTCGTTCCATTGGTGTAAACCCCATGAATTTTGGAGTTTTAGACACCTTTGCACTTTTAATGTTAGACCGAATACAATCAATTGCTTTTCACGCTTCTCCTTCGCGCTCGAAATGATCACCCTGCTACCCTATACTTTTTAAAACCTTTAAAAAATGTTGGTGCATCGTATCGGTGTAATCCAAATGGGTGACTATACGCAGTTTTCCCTGTCCCATTCCAATTATGGAAACCTTATTTTCGGCCAATCGTTCCAGAAATTCTTCGGACGACATGCTTTTCTCATCAATTTCAAAAATTATGATATTGGTCTCGATAGGTTCCACCTTTTTGATAAAATCGAGAGATGTGAGCACCTTCCCGATCTCTTCAGCTTTTTTGTGGTCTTCCACCAACCTATCCACATTATTTTCCAGTGCGTAGATAGCCGCTGCCGCTAAATAACCGGATTGGCGCATTCCTCCGCCAAAAATTTTGCGTATTCGAATCGCTTTGTCCATATCTTCTTGGCTACCGACCAAAACCGAACCTACGGGACACCCCATTCCCTTACTGAAACAAACGCTAATGGTATCGAATAACTTACCGTAGGCTTTTGGATCTTCTCCCTTTTTTACCAAGGCGTTCCAAAGTCTCGCACCATCTAAATGATATTTTAGACCATGATTATTGCAGACTTCTCGGATTTTACGTAGTTCTTCGAAATCCCAACAAGCCCCGCCACCTTTGTTCGTTGTATTTTCTATGCTTACCAATGTGGTCAATGGACTATGGTAAAAATCCGGTGGGTTTATGGATTCCTCGACTTGTTCCGCCTTCATCATTCCCCTATGCCCATTTACCAATCTACAGGAAACCCCACTGTTAAAACTCACACCACCTCCTTCATAATTAAATATGTGGGAGTACTTATCACAGATCAATTGATCTCCTGGATTGGTATGGATTTTAATTGCAGTCTGATTTGTCATGGTACCACTTGGAAAAAACAGTGCCGCCTCCATACCAAAAAAATCTGCGACCTTGGCTTCCAACTCATTCACAGTAGGGTCGTTCTTGAACACATCATCCCCCACTTTGGCTTTCATCATGGCCTCCAACATTGCTGTCGAAGGCTTAGTGACCGTGTCACTTATTAAGTTTATCTCCATAAATAAAATTAGTCCATACAATCCATGCCAATAGGCGAACCATCAGGGATTTTAGAAACTGGGATCAGTTTAAAATCGGATGGTTTTTTGGTAAAGGCATCTATTCTTTTTACCATTTCGGTTGATATTGCATTTTTACCATTGCTCAACAACTGTGTTTTTAGTTCACTTAAAGTTTGGTTGGCAATCGCATTTACCTGTGGGTGAACTTTATCGTGAGCCGCAAGGTTCATGATATGGTAGAGCACCCTGAAATTTATAGTGTTCTGCACTTCTTGATGGTAGGCATCTCGATGTGAAAGATCAAAAGTGCCTTGAATTGTCTTTTGCAACACATCTTTTAACCCCATCTGTCCTTTATCTATGCTTTTTTGCTGAATAAGTCGAGAGGCCCGTTCTGGGTGCAATAATAATTCGAGGGTCATATCTGCGGCCGTTTCCGATGCGGACAATGCATCAAAACTAACCCCTGTTCTTCCTTTAAAGGATTCCCTGGAACGGTTAAATCCGATGGCGCGAGGAGGAAATAGGTTCAATTTGTCCTTAGGGATTGCAATTACTTCGGCATCCAGGGTTTTTAGAATGGATTCCATAGCTGTTTTTTGCTCAGCTTGACCAATTGGCTTCACTGGAAACTGCCCACCATTTTTTACGGCATAATTATAATCCAAGCCACCAATTACCTTGGATACTGCTTCGGTTTGGTAACGATGGAAAAAATAAAGGGGTACAAAAACATCTTCCAAAACGGAATATGCTTCCCCGTTTCGGATATTGTCGATAGAAAAATTATGTATGGCCGTCTCCCTTATTTTCAGCATTTCCTCCAATTCGCTACTTGCACTTTTACCGTTGTCCCACAAGTGGGCCAATGCGTGCGCACCTCCTTTTGGCCTTGCATCTTGATCGGAGATATAGCGCAATCCATCGTCCTGGGCTTTTTTTAATATGGCTTTGAGCGCGGCAGTCTTGTCTGTTCCTTCGGGAAAATCTGAATACGCATAGGCTACGGTTACCTTGTCCCACTCTCCTATTCCTGTATCGTATGCGTTCTTAAAGCTAATCTTATCGCCTTCCAATTCAAATTGCGGGTGTGGATAATCCATAACAGAAGCCCTATTGTTGGTGCTTGCCGCAAAATTATGCGCAAACCCGAGTGTGTGTCCTATTTCGTGTGCGGAGAGTTGTCGGATTCTGGCAAGTGCCAATTCCAGCATTTCTTTATGGTTATCATCTCTTTCGGCAAATGGTTTGTCCATTAAAGCTTGTGCTATCATAAAATCTTGACGAATTCTTAAACTGCCCAGACTAACATGGCCTTTTAATATTTCCCCTGTTCTGGGATCAACAACACTTGCCCCGTAGCTCCAACCCCTGGTCGATCGGTGTACCCATTGTACTACATTGTAACGCACATCCAATGGATCGGCGTCATCCGGCAGAATTTTCATTTGGAATGCATTTTTATAGCCTGCCGCCTCAAAGGCTTGATTCCACCATTTCCCACCATCCAACAAAGCTGATCTAATGGGTTCCGGTGTCCCATTGTCCAAATAATAAATTATTGGTTCAACGGGTTCACTTATAGCTGCGTTAGGGTCTTTTTTTTCCAATCGATGTCTTCGGATAAAACGCTTTACCAAAGATTCTTGAACCGGAGTGGCATAATCATAATAGGTAAATGGGTAGCCACCACTTCGAGGGTCGTACAGCCTTTTTTCAAATGTATCATCAGGTAATTCTATTAATGAATGATGTTGTGCCACTGTGACCAAGCTTGGTGTAGGTGTAACTGAACGAATCCAGGCACCTTGTGGATCTCCCTTAAAGGTAAGGGTTACATCAAACTCTACATTTTTTGGAAAAGCCTTGGTACGCTCCAATGCGAATGCGCTTTTACTTTTATCCAAACTGTAAGAGCCTTGCTTAGATCTTTTTAGACGATTGGAAACTCCATGTGCGTCGCGCACCAGAAAATCGGTAAAATCTATAAGATAACTGCCGCTCGCCTCTTCTACCACATCAAAACCATGCAGAATTGACTTGGCAAAGGCTTGCTCCACAGACTTTCTCTCGAGCTCATTTTCCGTAATGGCCCTAAAAGTTTGGTTGGGCTGCACAAGTAGCAACTTGTTCCCTGCCTTTTTAAAATAGACCACCTGTTCGTTGCCCAATTGCCCGCGATCTAGACCAATATCGTTGCTTCCTATTCCACTGCTCAAAGAGTAGACGTACAAAAACTCTTTTTCCAACTCATCGACTTGGACGTAAATCTTATCGTTGGAGTCATCGTAATAAAAATTAAAATAGCCGTTAAACTTTTGAAAGTCCCTAACCTTCTCGAACGTTTGTGCCCCCATGGTAAAGCCCACAAAAAATAATAGGGCCATGAGCTTAGTTGAGTTCTTCATAATTTGGTTGAATTAGTTGCCTTAAAAATATGCAAATCATTTTTAAAAAACAGTTTGCACTGTCTTATTCTATCCCAATAAATTGAAAAATCAACTTCCGTTTTAATTTAATGTATGAGCTCGGACACTATACCACAAGTTGTTCGATAGAATTCCATTTATAATAAGGCCATGTGAGGAAAGAAACTTATTTTTACCCCAAAATATATTACATGGTAAACACAGATCAACAGAAAGATCTTATTGAGCGCCTTGGTGCGTTAAGGAGGTATCTTTGACATCGATGCCAAACTTATCGAAATAGAGAACGAAGAGGAAAAAACCCTTGCTCCAGGTTTCTGGGACAATCCGCAAGAAGCCCAAAAACAAATGCAGTCCATCAAATCCAAAAAGAAATGGGTAGAAGACTTCGAAGAGGCCAAAACATTGGTCGGTGATCTTGAGGTGTTTATTGAATTTCAGCAGGCCGGAGAAGTTACCGAAGAAGAGGTAAACAAACAGTTCGAAAAAGCACAATTGTCCATTGAAAAATTGGAATTTAGAAATATGCTTTCGGATGAGGGCGATGAGCTTACCGCAGTGCTACAGATTACCGCGGGCGCTGGTGGGACCGAAAGCTGTGATTGGGCTTCTATGCTCATGCGCATGTACCTAATGTGGGCCGAAAAGAACGGCTACAAGGTAAAAGAACTCAATTACCAAGAAGGTGATGTTGCAGGAATTAAAACGGTTACCCTGGAAATAGAGGGTGAATATGCCTTTGGTTGGTTAAAAGGTGAGAACGGAGTACACCGTTTGGTCCGCATTTCCCCTTTCGACAGCAATGCCAAAAGGCACACCTCCTTCGCTTCTGTTTATGTGTACCCCTTGGTGGACGACAGCATTGAGATTGAAGTAAATCCTTCGGACATTGAAATAACCACAGCACGATCTAGTGGTGCAGGTGGACAAAATGTAAACAAGGTAGAAACCAAAGTTCAATTGGTTCACAAACCAACTGGAATCCAAATTTCCTGTTCCGATTCTCGATCGCAGCACGATAACAGGGCTACAGCCATGAAAATGTTGAAATCGCAACTTTACGAAATCGAACTTCGTAAAAAGCAGGAAGCGCGCGCAGAAATCGAGTCTTCAAAAATGAAGATCGAATGGGGATCGCAAATCCGAAATTATGTAATGCACCCCTATAAATTGGTGAAGGACGTTCGAACGGCCGAGGAAACCGGAAATGTAGATGCCGTTATGGATGGGGAAATCGATGCATTTTTAAAGTCCTATTTAATGATGATGGGACAAAAAGAAGAATAATCGGTCGGCAGCAATTAGTTTAAACATATTGAAATATGATCAAAATTTATCATAATCCACGTTGTAGAAAATCCAGGGAAGGATTGGCCATTTTGGAAAAGTCGGGGAAAGACTTTGAAGTAATCAAATATTTAGATGATGTTCCCAGCAAGGAAGAACTAACAGCCCTGATTTCATATTTGGGCATTGCACCGATAGACCTTGTTAGAAAAAATGAGTCCATTTGGAAAGAGAACTTTAGGGGGCGGAACTTAACGGATGATGAAGTTATCTCCGCGATGGCAAACTACCCTAAATTAATTGAACGACCCATTGTGGTCGATGGGAAAAAAGCTGTGGTCGGCAGACCTCCCGAGAACATATCAAAGCTGTTATAAGCTTGATTTCCAACATGATTTAACAGGGTAGATCGAAACAAAGAAAACCTAAAATACTATCTTTACCCCATGAAAAGTACCCATTCACTATTTATTGCGACCTTGTTGGTCGGCATGTTCGCCATAAACGATATCAGCGCACAATATGGATATGGCTCCCCATATGGCAACCGTTTTGGCAGAAGAATGAGCTCTGTACCCCAAGCCGGTCCAACAACCCCGCAAAAAGAGGAAACACCACTAACCGCCGAAGAAATTGTAGATGAGCAAATGCCATCCATATCGGAGGCCATTAATCTAGATCCATTTGAGCAAGCCGTAGTACGTACAGCTTTGATCCAGTCCGTGCAGCAACGAATAGAACTTCAGATTTTGGAACTGGAACCCCTTAAAATGAAAGAAGAGGTTGAAAAAATCCGTATACGCCAAGAGGCTGAATTAAAGGCCGGACTTCCCGAGGATAAATACGACGCCTTTATGGAACTTCAAGAAAACAGATTCAAGCCAAAAAAGAAAAAGAAGAAGAAAAAGAATAAGAAAGGCAAGAATTAACAATTTGTTAAGGTCATTCGCAGGATCATTTACGTTGTTCGGGGATTAATATTTCGCATCCCTTGTTTTTTCTTTCACATTTGCAGCGTAAAAATCAAACTATGCAAAGGATACTTATCCCGTTGTTGCTATTGACCCTGTCTATCTTTCAAGGCGCAGCACAACAAAACCAAAAGCCTATCACAATAACCGGTAAAGTTATTGATTCCGATTCCGGACAACCCCTGGAATATGCCACCTTCGTATTGCAAAATGCGGATAATCCGGAGCAAGTTACCGGTGGAATAACGGACCTCTCGGGTAATTTTGAAGTCGAAGCCACCCCGGGCACCTACAACATAAGCGTGGAATACATCTCCTATAAATCCTATTCTTTAAAAGGACAAACCTATAACTCGTCCATTAATTTGGGTTCCATATCATTATCCCCTGATGTGGCACAACTTGCGGAAGTAGAAGTGGTCGGCGAAAAAACCACTGTAGAAGTACGGTTGGACAAAAAAGTCTATAACATAGGAAAAGACATTACCACGAGTGGAGGTAACGTTAGCGATGCCTTGGGCAACATTCCATCGGTTTCTGTAGATGTAGAAGGAGCCATTAGCCTACGTGGCAATGATAATGTCCGAATTCTGATCAACGGAAAACCATCTGCATTGGCAGGATTTGGATCTACCGATATTTTACAACAATTACCTGCCGATGCCATTGAAAAGGTGGAAGTAATTACCAGTCCTTCGGCCCGATATGACGCAGAAGGTACGGCAGGTATTTTAAACATTGTACTAAAAAAGGAAAAGACCCTTGGGATCAACGGTTCCATCAATACAACCATTGGTGATCCTTTCAATGCCAGGGTTACATCCAACTTTAATATCAGAACAGAAAAGTTCAACATTTTCAACACAATCGGATATTTTCACCGTGAGTCACCGGGTGGTGGACTTTTTGATAACAGATACCTAACCGATGCCAGTGATTTTGACAGGATATTGGAGGATAGGGACATTAGCAGGAATGATGATGGTATTAGCGTTAACATCGGAATGGAGTACTTTCTTACCGAAAAATCATCCATTACCGGTAGCTTCTTTTACAGATGGTCGGATGAAAACGATTTGACCGAGAATGACAACCAACGTTTTAACGATGGTACGCTTGAGAGCAGAACCTTTAGAAGTGAAGATCAAAAGGAGAACGACAACAGTTATCAATTCTCTTTCAATTATACCAATAAGTTCAATGATGATGGGCATGAATTAACTGCCGATTTTCAATATTCTTATGATGATGAGGATGTTTTGACCCAGATATTGGAATCGAATACAGTACCTAACACGGATTTATTGGCAAGTGAAAATATATATGAAATAGAGACCCAAGACGATATTTTGGCTCAGATAGATTATGTTTTGCCCATGGGCGATGCACAATTCGAAGCTGGGTACCGAGGTACTTTCGAAAAACAGGTCAGCGATTATCAATTGGATACCTTAAACCAAGGCACCGGTCAGTTTGAAATGAACGAGGATCTTACCAATGTTTTCACCTACCACGAAAACGTAAATGCGCTATACACCCAATATGGCAACAAATATGGAAAGTTATCTGTGCTTTTAGGACTGCGATTGGAAAACACGGAACTAAGGGGCAATGTAGATTCCAGTGTGGACATTGATGGTTTACAGGAAATTGTGGGGGAAGATGTTGATTTAAATTTTGATAAAAACTATTTGGGGCTTTTCCCAACCGTGAATTTAATCTACGAACTATCCAAAACGGAAAATATTTCCTTGGGGTACAACCGAAGGATAAACAGACCAAGGGGATGGTTCATTAATCCATTTCCATCAAGATCCAGTAGAACCAACGTCTTTCAAGGTAATCCAGATCTAGATCCGGCATTCGCAAACGCATTTGATCTTGGTTACTTAAAAAGATGGAAAAAATTGACCCTCACTTCCTCCGTTTACTACCAAAGAGAAACAAATTCGTTTGAACGAATCCAAGAAGAAACGGGGCAGCTAACCTCCGATGGTATACAGATCATTCGTTCGGTTCCCATTAATCTATCCACGAACGAGCGTATTGGTGCGGAAGCTGGCGTTATATATAGCCCATTTAAATGGTGGCGCCTGAACGGTAGTGTAAACTTCTTTACTTTTAGTTCGGAAGGACAGTTCAATGGTGTTGAGTATGGAACGGACAATTCCAGCTGGTTTGCCAGGTTCAGTTCTAAATTCACTTTACCTGCCAAAATCGATCTTCAGGCCAACTCGTTTTACATGGGTCCAAGACAAAATGCACAAACAGACAGCAAAGCTATGTTCTCTTTGAACTTAGCATTGAGCAAAGATATTTTAAAGGACAATGCAACAGTATCTTTAAATGTGAGCGACGTTTTTAATTCAAGAAAAAGACAATCTTTTACCGAAACGCCTACTTTCACCTCAGATAGTGAGTTCCAATGGAGAAAACGACAAGTAAACTTATCTTTTATCTATCGTTTTAATCAACCAAAGGAACGCCAGCGCGGTCGGGACAGACAAAATGATGGCGGTGATGATGAGGAAGGCCAATTCCAGGGTTAAACCAACGTAGTTCCCCTATACCTAATTAAAAAAAAAGCAACCAATAAGGTTGCTTTTTTAGTTTCACTGAATTTGCCACAGGTTGATATGGACCAAAAAATTAGCCCTTACAATGTAGTAAAGGCTAATTATTAAATATGGGTAAAACAAAAAAGAAGCCGATACGGCTTCTCTTTGTTTATATTATTCTTCTAGTTGGGCTCTTTTAGCCTCTTTTCTTTCTTTGGCCATTTCCCTAAGGTTACCGATCAACCAGTAAGGAACAACAAAGGTCAATAAGAATATCATTAACCAAAAACCTATTGTCAAAATCGTTAGAAAAGCTAAAAAACCTAAATATTGGTCAAATTCGAACATCTTTACTCCTTTTGTTTTAACAAAGATACTTTCTTCTGATGAAAAAAAACAAATCGTACGAGAAAAAAGTGTAATTATTCCAATCAACTACCATATAAATCCCCTATATCCTACCTTTGTAGGACAAAATTTTTAACTATGAGTTTCAGGATTGAAAAAGACACCATGGGCGAGGTAAAAGTACCCGCCGATAAATATTGGGGCGCCCAAACCGAACGTTCCCGAAACAACTTTAAAATTGGTGCGCCTGCATCCATGCCCTTGGATGTGGTCTATGGTTTTGCCTACTTAAAAAAAGCTGCAGCCTACGCCAACCACGAACTAGGAGTGTTGAGCCAAGAAAAGAGAGATTTAATCGCGCAAGTATGCGATGAAATACTTGAAGGAAAGCATGATGACCAATTTCCCCTGGTAATTTGGCAAACAGGCTCTGGAACACAGAGCAACATGAACGTAAACGAAGTTATCGCCAACCGTGCACACGAAATTGCGGGTAAAAAAATCGGCGAAGGGGAAAAAACCATACAACCCAACGACGATGTAAACAAAAGCCAATCTTCCAACGATACTTTCCCAACTGGCATGCACATTGCAGCTTACAAAAAAATTGTGGATGTTACCATTCCGGGAGTTGAGCAACTGCGTGATACTTTACAAAAAAAGTCCGAAGAATTTAAAGATGTGGTAAAGATTGGTAGAACCCACTTAATGGACGCCACTCCCCTAACCTTGGGGCAAGAGTTTTCGGGTTATGTTTCCCAACTGAACCATGGCTTAAAAGCATTAAAAAATACATTGGCCCACTTAAGCGAGCTTGCACTTGGCGGAACCGCAGTGGGAACAGGCCTAAATACACCAAAAGGATACGATGTCGTCGTGGCAAAATATATTGCCGAATTCACAGGTAAACCTTTTATAACTGCAGAAAATAAATTTGAAGCCTTGGCGGCACACGATGCCATTGTGGAAAGTCATGGCGCTCTAAAACAATTGGCAGTCTCTTTGAACAAGATTGCCAACGATATACGTATGATGGCCTCTGGTCCTCGTTCTGGAATTGGAGAAATTATAATTCCGGCCAACGAACCAGGTAGTTCCATTATGCCAGGAAAGGTAAACCCAACCCAGTGCGAGGCACTTACCATGGTCTGTGCCCAAGTAATGGGCAACGATGTTGCTATTAGCGTAGGTGGCACACAAGGACATTACGAACTTAACGTTTTTAAACCTGTAATGGCGGCCAACATTTTACAATCGGCACAATTGATCGGTGACGCTTGTGTTAGTTTTGATGTAAACTGTGCTGTTGGAATTGAACCTAACCATGAGGTGATCAAAACCCTGTTGAACAATTCTTTAATGTTGGTTACGGCTTTGAATACTAAAATTGGTTATTACAAGGCTGCTGAAATAGCCAACACGGCACATAAGAATGGTACAACTTTAAGAGAAGAGGCCATAAACCTTGGCTATGTTAGCCCGGAAGAGTACGATGAGTGGGTAAAACCGGAAGATATGGTCGGAAGTTTAAAATAGACCATTCGATTTTTTAGCATATAAAAAATGCCCGTCCAAAACAGGACGGGCATTTTTATTTATAATGGTGATAGTGTGTGTGCTTATTTCAACTCGAAGCTGGAAGTACCCAACAATTTCAATTTATTGTCGTACACATTTACCATGTAGTTTCCTTTTTGGAAATCACCACTTGGCTTGTTTATGTAATCACATACATCCAACGCATCGTTCTCATAATAGAAATTGGTTCCTTTGCTGTAAGTAAGAGAACTTCCTTCTTCGGTAGTTTTTGTTAGACCTTCGCCCAACACATTGCCCTGTGGACCAAGAACTTCGATATAAAATTCTCTGTCGCCAGCTTCAGCAATTACGTTGTCCGCAATGGTAAAGCAAACTTTGAATTTATCTGTAGCTCTAGCTCTAGAAGTAGATACCAATTTTCCGCTGTTTCTTTCTTTAATAGCGTCAACACTAATAGTGTTAAGGTTAAGTGCAGAACCTTTTTCAACAGCATCGGCCAATTGCGTGTTCTGGATAATCAATGAATCATTAAAAACAGTTTGTTGCTCCAACTCTGCAAAAGTGCTATCTCTTTGCATGGCCAACAAGCTATTGGATTGTGTCAAGGAATCCACTTGCTTCAACAATTGCTCTCTTTCTTTCTTAAGAACACTTACTTGTCTTCTGTAACGAGAAAGTGTGGCGATATCGGCTTTCATGCTACTTACGGAATCAATATATTTTGCGATATTGTCTCTTGCTGCAACCAACTCCTCGTTAGTGGCGTTGCTTTCCAAAATAGCTTTGTCGTACTCAGATTTCAAGTTGTTCAAATCTTCTACAACCAATTCTTTCTCCTGGGTAAGAGCTTCTGTGGTTTGTTTTTTATCTTGATAAAGACTTACGGTGTAAATAATAGTTCCCAAAAGAACTACACCCAACAAACCAGCAATTACTTTTAATCCGTTATTGTTATTTTTTGTTTCAGTCATAACTTTTTGTTTTAATTGATTCTTCGTTTAAGGTTTTTAATCAATCGCGTTCGGTTTATATACGCAGTGGATGTAACTTTGGATTATTTAGATGTAAATATTCTTGATAAATTATTCTGATTCTTCGGATTATCCCTTAATTTTAAAAGGATTTAAAAGATTGCATCATGAAAAAAAATATTGCGCTTACAACAACAATCTTGTTATTGATTCTTATTGCTTGCAAGGGAAAAGCAGAAAAACAAGAAGAAACCACAGAAATAGAAACCACAATTAAAGCTGAAACCTACTCCCCGGCCAAAATAATACCTATTGAACATGCTACCGCCATTATTGAGTGGAACAATACAACTATTTATATAGATCCCGTTGGTGGTAAGGATGCTTTTAAAGGTCGGCAATCTCCCGATATAATTTTTATTACAGATATTCATGGTGACCATTTTAATGCGAACACGCTAAACGAGTTAAATCTTGAAGGTGTACAGATCATTGCCCCAGAGTCAGTTAAATCACAAATGGACCAAGAATTAGCATTAAAAACAGATACCATGGTCAACGGGGAAGTCAAAGAATTGGCCAACTTTTCCGTAGAAGCCATTCCCATGTACAATTTACGGGAAGAAGCGAAGGATTTCCATATAAAAGGTAGAGGGAACGGATATTTGTTCACCTTTGGAGATGAACGTATTTACTTTTCAGGGGATACCGAGGATATTCCCGAAATGCGCGCACTAAACAATATAGACAAAGCCTTTGTTTGTATGAATCTCCCCTATACCATGACCGTGGAAAGTGCTGCGAATGCAGTGTTGGAATTTAAACCGAATCAGGTATATCCATATCATTATAGGGGCAGACCGGATGTTAGTGATGTTGAAAAGTTTAAAAACTTGGTAAACCAAGGCAATCCCCGTATCGAAGTTGTCCAATTGGATTGGTATCCGAACGAAGCATATTAGTATTGTAAAATATAAAGCTGTTTTTAGCGTTAGTACATCAAACTATTAACCAATAACAAGACTCGAATATGGCTCCCAAATCCCATGTTTTAGTAGTTTTGGCAGTATTTTGTGCCATACAAGCTACCTACTCTTTTCAATGTGATAATTTCTATTCCAAAGTAACCTATGCACTGAGCCATGGAAAAAAGGCCATGGACGCTACCAACTTTGAGCATCAGATGTACTATGCCGAAAGAGCTTTGACCGCTCTTGAAAAAGGTGAAGCTTTTATGGCTGATTGTTCTTGCGACAAGGCTAAGGGCAAGACCGTGGATGCTATGGAAACCTTGGACAAAGCCATAGAACCTGCGGACTGGGAAGCTGGAAGATTTTTTACCAAAAAAGCTTTGGGAGAAATCAACGAATTGATCACTATTTTGGACCAATGTACACTAGGTGTTTCTTCGCCAGTTGTTACCAATGATGATGATACCATAACAACCGATGAATCTGTCGAGAAAGGCCCCGATGGGTCTCAATCCGTGGCAGCCATGGAAATGGAAATGATCAAGGTCTTTAATAAACATGCAGACGATAAGCTCCAATCTGCCGAACAGGCCATAGATCAACTCATAGAACTATCCAAATCCATAAGCTCGTCCCCGGACGAAGTGCAGGACCCGAACAGTTTGGCCGCCCACCAAAGGGCATATTTGGAAAAGGCTAAAAAACTTTTAGAGGAAGGAATCAAAAATCTTAAATAAGATTAATCACTCCTTCCCTTTAACTTTAACGAATCAGTTTTTTGTATTTAATACGCTTGGGCATAATATCCGTACCCAGGCGTTTCTTTTTGTTTTCTTCGTAATCGGAGAAAGACCCTTCAAAGAAATATACTTGAGAATCTCCTTCAAAAGCAAGGATATGTGTACAGATTCTATCCAAGAACCATCTATCGTGGGATATGATAACTGCACAGCCCGCAAAATTCTCCAAGCCTTCTTCCAAAGCACGGAGTGTGTTCACGTCCAAATCGTTCGTCGGCTCATCCAAAAGTAACACGTTGCCCTCTTCCTTTAATGTCATTGCCAAATGCAAACGGTTACGTTCACCACCAGAAAGCATGTTTACTTTTTTGTTCTGCTCACTACCAGAAAAGTTGAATCGGCTAAGGTAAGCTCGTGAGTTGACCTGTTTCCCTCCCATCATAATCAATTCCTGACTATCACTAAAGTTTTCCCAGATGGTTTTTTCCGGGTCAATGTTGGAGTGGGACTGATCTACATAGGCCAGCTTTGCCGTTTCACCAACAATAAACTCCCCTTTGTCCGGGGTCTCCTCTCCCATGATCATTTTAAAAATGGTCGTCTTACCGGCACCGTTGGGACCAATTATACCAACAATACCTGCTTGGGGCAGGTTAAAGTTTAGGTTCTCGTACAATAGTTTATCTCCAAAAGCTTTGCTTACATCTTTGGCTTCTATCACATTGGTTCCCAAACGTGGCCCGTTGGGTATATAGATTTCCAACTTCTCCTCCATCTGCTTTTGATCTTGGCTTAGGAGCTTATCGTAATTTTTTAAACGTGCTTTTTGTTTGGCCTGCCTTCCTTTAGCGCCCTGGCGGACCCAGTCCAACTCTCGCTCCAAAGTTTTTTGGCGTTTGGATGCCTGCTTGCTTTCTTGCTCCAATCGCTTGGCTTTTTGATCTAGCCAGCTAGAGTAATTGCCTTTCCATGGAATTCCCTCTCCACGGTCGAGTTCCAAGATCCATCCGGCAACGTTGTCCAAAAAGTAACGATCGTGCGTAACAGCGATTACCGTTCCTTTATATTGCGCCAAATGATGCTCCAACCAATGTACGGATTCGGCATCCAAGTGGTTGGTAGGCTCATCCAACAACAAAACGTCCGGTTCTTTGAGCAATAAACGGCACAAAGCCACTCGTCTTCGTTCCCCACCGGATAATACTCCTATTTTCTTATCAGAATCCGGGGTACGGAGTGCATCCATTGCAATCTCCAATTTCGTGTCCAGTTCCCAAGCATTGGCAGCATCTATTTGATCCTGGAGTGCAGCCTGCTTGTCCATTAACTTTTGCATCTTGTCGGCATCCTCGTAAACCTCGGGCAAACCGAACATATCGTTGATTTTATTGTACTCGTCCAAAATGGCCACGGTTTCGGCAACGCCTTCCTTTACCACTTCGAGCACAGTCTTATTTTCATCGAGCTGCGGCTCTTGTTCCAAGTAGCCAACGGAATAGCCCGGAGAAAATACCACATCGCCTTGATAGTTTTTATCTACACCGGCAATAATTTTCAATAAAGTTGATTTACCTGATCCATTAAGGCCCAAAATCCCAATTTTGGCACCATAGAAAAAGCTTAGGTAAATATTCTTGAGTACAGGGGTGTTGGCCGTTTTATAGGTCTTGGTAACCCCAGACATGGAAAAAATGACTTTTTTATCGTCTGACATCTACTTAAAATTAAATTGTTTATGAAAAGAGGCTATACCCTGCCCTTTAAGGCGTTGAACACCCAGGCAACAGCTAAAAATCCAATTCCGACAGCAGCAAAGCCCCATCCTGCCACTTCATCATATTTAAAAGCTCCAAGTGCGATCATTCCCAAACCTACAAATATCATAATCCATGTGGCATAGGCCAGCACCGTGTTCTTATTCATTCCCATTATATATTTTTCTGAAGGATTTCAAATATCGTAAAAATAGGGTTAATGCAAAGTGATTATTGTGGATTAAGTTTCAAAAGGGAACGTTATTCCACTTTTTTCCCTGACCGTGTCCAGCAATTCGGACAAATCCAAACTGTTCTGATGTGACCAGAGGTTACTTTCAATCTTGTTCTTTCTTAGACATTTATGTACTTCCAATATCTCATGGTAATAACCGATTCCCGTCATGGGCAAACTAACCTCCTCAACATCATCTTCCCGTATTAAAGAATAGCCATCGGCCTCGTGCCATCTTGATTTTAATAGAAATTGGCCCGTTGTTCCCGATATTTCCGCTTCCAATCTAGATCTGCTGGTAAATCCGCTGTAAAGCATGGCTTGGGCATTTGGATAATCAAAAATCATACTAGTTTGTAGCTCTGTTCCATTTTCGTGAAACTTTGAACTTGCCATAATTTGACTGGGCATACCCAACAATAAATAGGATAAAAAAATAGGATAGATCCCTATATCCAATAAAGTACCCGAAGCTAAATTAGGATTTAGCAATCTGGAGTCCTTGTCCCTGTTCAATGCATAAAAAGCAAAGTCAGCATTTATAAACTTTAAATCCCCTATTTCCCCTTGATCTACCAATTGTTTTACTTGTTGGATAGCTGGGTTAAACCGAGACCACATAGCCTCCATTAAAAACGTATTGTTCTTTTTGGATGCACTTACCTGTTCCATCACCTCCGTCCTATTAACGCCCATTGGTTTTTCACAAAGCACACCGATTTGATGGTTCAACGCACGAACCGACAAGTCTTTATGAAAATTGTGCGGCGTAGCGATGTACACCACATCCACTGTTCCAGATCGGAACAAGGCATCATAACTTCCAAAAACATGTTTAGTTCCATACTCATCGGCAAATTCTTGGGCGCGTTCCATTGAGCGCGATGCGACCGCAGTAACCTCGGCATCATCTACCAATAAAAGGTCCGACACAAATTTTTTGGCAATTTTTCCGGGCCCTAAAATACCCCATCTAATTTTGTTCTCCATATTCATCAAAAGTAATAATTATAACTCCGTATCTTTAACCAACAAATTGAATTATCGATAAGAATGGACATAAACTTCAATAAGAACGAAGACCATAACAAGTTAAAGCTTTCCGAACTAAAGCGGAGATTGGCAAAAGTTAAACTTGGTGGCGGCAAAAACCGTATTGAAAAACACCATGCCAAAGGTAAAATGACCGCAAGGGAACGTATCGATTATTTGTTGGATGAGGATAAGGGGTCGATTGAAATAGGCACTTTTGCCGGTGAAGATATGTACAAGGAGCATGGTGGATGCCCATCTGGCGGTGTGGTGGTAAAAGTGGGTTATGTACAAGGCAAACAATGTGTTGTTGTGGCGAACGATGCGACGGTTAAGGCTGGCGCCTGGTTCCCGATCACGGGGAAAAAGAACCTACGTGCCCAGGAAATCTCCATCGAAAACAAATTGCCCATTATTTATTTAGTGGACAGCGCAGGGGTGTATTTGCCCATGCAAGATGAAATTTTTCCAGATAAAGAACATTTTGGAAGAATTTTTAGGAACAATGCCGTAATGAGCAGTATGGGCATTACCCAAATAGCCGCTGTGATGGGAAGTTGTGTTGCCGGAGGTGCTTACTTGCCAATTATGAGCGATGAAGCACTAATCGTGGACAAAACCGGAAGTATATTTTTGGCGGGCAGTTATCTGGTGAAGGCCGCTATTGGGGAAAGTATCGACAACGAAACACTTGGGGGCGCTACCACCCATTCCGAAATTAGTGGAGTAACCGATTATAAGGCCAAGGATGATAAAGATGCATTGGACAAAATTAAGAACATTGTAGATAAAATCGGTGATTTCGACAAGGCAGGGTTCAACCGGTCCGAAGCCAAGCCCCCAGCTGAAAATCCTGATGACATTTTTGGAATCTTGCCTGCTTCACGAAGCGATCAGTATGATATGTTGGAAATCATCAAACGATTGGTGGACGATTCCGAATTTGAACAATACAAAGAGGGCTATGGCCAAACTATTTTAACAGGTTATGCCCGAATCGACGGTTGGTCCGTGGGCATAGTTGCCAATCAGCGCAAAGTGGTAAAGACCAAAAAAGGTGAAATGCAATTTGGAGGTGTAATCTACTCCGATTCTGCCGATAAGGCCACCCGTTTTATTGCCAACTGCAATCAAAAGAAAATTCCCCTCGTGTTTTTACAGGACGTTACCGGATTTATGGTAGGTAGTAAAAGTGAACATGGCGGAATTATAAAAGACGGTGCCAAAATGGTGAACGCCGTGAGCAATTCGGTAGTTCCCAAATTTACGATCGTGATCGGAAACAGCTACGGCGCTGGGAACTATGCCATGTGCGGAAAAGCCTATGACCCCAGATTTATTGTAGCTTGGCCAAGTGCCGAACTCGCGGTGATGAGCGGGAATTCTGCGGCCAAAGTGCTTTTGCAAATTGAAAAAGCCAGCTTGGAAAAAAGCGGAAAACCGCTCGATACCGAAAAGGAAAAAGAACTATTCGATGAAATAAAACAGCGATACGATAATCAAATATCACCCTATTATGCTGCTGCACGACTATGGACGGATGGCATTATAGACCCAATGGATACGCGAAAATGGATTTCCATGGGGATCGATGCCGCCAACCACTCACCCATTGAAAAAAAGTTTAATATGGGAGTATTACAGGTCTAATTTATTTACTTTGAACAATATTTGAAGTAACCGGAAAGGTAAACAATTGCCGATTAACTCCCTTTACGCCCAAACGAAACACTTTAACTTCTTTGGTTTGCAATTTGCTGCCATAGTTCTGATACATGGTTACTTTGAGATAAGTGGGCGTGAGTTGTTTGTTGCCATGGTAGGTGGCATTTATTTTCCATGTTCCCGGAAATTCATCGTCTAATAAAAAATCGGCCATCGAATAGCCCAGTTCCTTTTCCGAACGAATTCGTTCTGGCATCTCTGTAAGGGTATGCTTCCAATTAAAGTATTGATTGTTGGGATTTACAAACTGTAGATCGAATTCAGCTTCGGAGTCGTTCCATTCAAATACCAATCTAGATGAAAATTCCTCGTTGTACTTATACTTTTTTCGGTTTTCAATCTGCATGGAACCATTGTCCAAAGTAAAAATATTGTACAGCTCTCTTTTCATAATTCTGGACAAATCCAGCGTATCCTTGGGCAACAATCCTTCTTTCTGTAAATATGCATGTCTTGCAAAAAGGGTTGTGGCCGATTTAGCTTCGCCCAAGTTTCGATAACTTTTCGCCATATCTATAAAACTTTGGGCGTAGTCCGGCCGAAGAATATAGACCTTTTTATAAGTTTCATGGGCTTTTTTATAACGTTGCTGGGATTCCAGAACGTAGGCCAACGACTTTAATGCCACTGGGTTGTTGTTGAACAACCTTGCATGCTCCTCCAATATATTATCGGCAAATCCGATATCTTTCCATATATCGTGGAAATAACGATAACTCTCCAATACAAAGTGGTAAGATGCACTATATTTTACTGCTGCTTTCTTATAAATAGCTATGGCCTCCCCTTTGTCCGATGCACTATTTAAGTCTTTTAAATATTGAGGAGCATTATTGAACACCACCTTGCCGTCCAAGGCGTTGTCCCGATATATATTGTTGCGCAATCTTGCTTGATCATAAATTTCTCCATTGTTCTCCCTAGGCAGATCTGTTCCCGAAATGGTATTGATCACCACCACTCCACCTACGCCTATTGTGCCATATTTGGAAAGCGCCGAAACAGAGGGGATAAAAGCCATTCTTTTTACATTGCCCCAAAGCCAACTACAATAAACCTTGGTCATGATTTGTCCATCAACATCGAACACAGCCGTTGCCTCATTGTTGATACTTTGAATTGCCCTCATACTAACCACTAGTTCATCACTCATTGGGTCACATACGGCCCGTACCCCGGCAAATTTTCCCCAAATAACAGAATTGATCGTAGGCGCATTTTTAAAATCGTCCTCATCTGCAATTCGAAGTGAGAAATTAGCAGTCTCTTTGTCCAGAAATCCGAAATATGTTTTTATCAAGTTCTTGTTCTTGTGGTAATCCAGGATTTTCTCTTGATAGGTTTTTCTTTTTTTAGCTGCAACAGTTACCTCTTCCAACTCTTCCACATTTGCGTTCATGGTAACATTTAAAATGCGTGTTACATCCTCAACAAGTATAGAAACCGTATCCATACCCAAATAGGTAAACCTAAGTTCCTCTTTGGGATTGGCCTTAATTTGATATCTGCCCTCTGCATCGGAGGTAGTCCCAAGACCCGAAGTAAGATTGGTTACCGATACATCCGGCAAATAAGAAACTCCGTCCATAATACGGCCGTTTATTTGTTTTTGGGCAAAGGTAATTATCGTAAAAAAGAAACACAGTCCAGTACAAAGTAGTATTCTCATAGCAACTTGAATATTAGAGGTTTACTAAATTTACAAAATATATCAGTAAACCATAGATTACCTCCATGGCTCATTAAAAAAATGGAAATCCTTAATTTTTAAAGGATACTATTTCTTTTCTGCTATTTTGTTGGTCAACGTACAACCAAATTACTTCCCTCGACTGGGATGGGTAGCCAAAATCGGTATAAACGGTACATAACAGTACCAAGGGGTCTGTATTGGCCTTGTCCAAATTGCCCAGATAGTTGATATTGATCTGCCAGAGCCCTTTTAAGTCATCGTAAACCTCAAACTCTTCCATGGCAAAACCAAGGTTAACTTCGTTGGCAATTCTATTCGTATCTTCCATGGATGTATGTTCCCAGTTGAAATATCTATTCTGGGGATTTACAAATTGAATTTGAAATTCGGCTTTGGGGTTGCTCCACTCCAAACGTAAACGAACATTGACCTTCTCGTTATTAAAATAGATATCATCCAATTTGGTTACATTGAGTAGAGTTCTCTTTTGAAAAACAAGATTTTTAATTTCTCGGTTCAAGGATTTTTTGATCGCATCTACCTGCATAGTGCCATAAGCACCACCTTTGGCCAACGTAGCCCACGCATCTAGCGCTTTTTGGTACTCTCCTTTCTCAAAATAGATCTGGGCCTCGGTAAAAAACGGTTGTAGCGCTGTTGGGTCGGCTGTATAAATGGCCTTGTTGAGATAGTTGGCCAATTCAAGTTCGTTTAAACCTCGTGAGGAAAGCTCGACCAATTTTAAGTAATGTATGTCTTTGGGATTCAGCTCCAGTAAATTGGAGATTATCCGGGTGGCCACATTTGCATCCTTGTCCTTGAAAAACTCAAAACTGTCCAAAAAGAAGGATTCATTATCCAAATTGAAGTTTCTAAGTTCTAAATACTTATGGTATGCTGTCTCTACGTTTTGGGCATTTTTCAATGTTTTGATTATCGCAGATTCTCGGTGTACAATTTTAGATTTTGCATCGTAAATATTGTTTTGGACAAGTGCCGAATTTACACTCCCACCTGCTCCTTTTGATTTTAGGGCGTTTTTAGTGGTGATCAAAATTACACCTGCATTGCCCAATGACCCATACCTGTTCGTAGCGGCCAACCCTTTTAAAACCGTAATTTCTGCAACATTGTTTGGGTCAATAAAAGATGCATCGGCAGCATAACCGGAGGACGAATCCGACTGTTGTATAGGGATGCCATCCACTACCACAAGGCCATAAGTGTTGCCCAGCAACGTATTGTTGCTTCTTCCCTTAAATTGTGTCAAGTCTTGATCTCGGCTTAAATTCACATTGGAAAACCGCCCTTGAACGCTTTGGTTTAAATCGGTTTGTATGGGCGTTATCTCTTCACTTCCAATAGATTGCACTGCATAGCCTATACCTTCCTTGCTTTTAAGACCCGTTCCAGTTTCCACCATATCCTTAGTGGTGGATTCAACACGATTCTCCGAAACAATAACTTCTTCGAGTGCAGTTATGTTCGAATTTAAAAATACTTCCAGATTATCTGAAAAATATCCAATGGGGATTTTTTTCATGGTTTTAAAGGACCTACTCGATATTAAAATCGAATCGCCCGGAATACTGGGTATTGTAAAAGCTCCAGTAGCATCTGTTTTATAAATCTCTTGGCTCCCCGTTACTCTGATTTCAATATCAGTTTGTGGAACATTGTCTATGTAAACTTTACCTTTTATGGTTTTTTCTAATGGTGGATCATTTACGGTACTTTCCCTATTTTTTGGTAACATGGCCGCAAAATCCATTAACCGTCCGTTACCTATCAATGCAGATTTTTTAAGTACCTCCACATTTCTGGTCGGCACTGTATTGATAATTACGTTCCCTTTCTTAACCGGTAAGATTACATTGGGCAGCAGGCCGTTGCCATCACTAAAAAAATAAACCTGATCATTCTTAATTGTTTCGGACAGGCCATTATAAATGGTGCCCCCATCTGCTCTGTAATGGGTCAACACCTCTTTAAGCTCGTTCCAGTTGCCATCGGAAATTTCAAAAAACCGTTCTTCAATGGCCGTATTAAATAGAATAAGTTGTACGCTCAGTTCGGGTGAACGGTGGAGTATTTTATCCAATATTTCAAACTCCTTTTCAATATCCCTCTCCAACATGGAAAAAGAAGTGTCCCAACAAATAGTAATCTTGGTATCGGTATTCTCTTGGGAAAATACCAATATAAAAGTCAGGAACGCAATTATCGAAAAGTTTTTTCTCATGCCTTGATCTTAGTTGCCCAAATGATCTTTTACTCTAGGAATCAGCATTAGCTCTGTTTGTCTACCATTAACATAACGAAATCCGTTTTCCCCAAAAAAGCCAGCTTCTTCCAGCATAATTCGTATATCGCGATTCCATTCCGGGATATTCACAGTGGTATTCAACTCAATGGCGTACACCGTGTTTGGATTTAAGGGGTAATTCTCTCCATCGTCCTTCATAACACCTCCTTGGGCATCCCACATGCCAATGGTAGTACCTGCGGAGTGGCCATAACTTCCTAATGGATGGGTGTATATTGCTGGTCGCAGTCCAGCGTTTTTGGCATCTTGCAAGGCCTTGGCCAAAATGTCGTTGCCTACCCTTCCTGCTACCATGTTCTGGGTTAGATAATCCTGCACTCGGTTACCATCGTACAGGGCGTTTACCAAAAATGTTGGGGCCTCGGTTTCCTTTGGTTTTAAAACATAGGCCAATTCCTGACAATCAGTATTAAGACCAAGGTAGCTTATCCCAAAATCGCAATGCAACAAATCTCCCTGTTGTATAATTTCGTCATCTGGCCTTCCGGAAAATGAATATAAATGGCTTACCAATTCTTCACTGGTGCGCTGAACATCCACAGTGGGATGAAACCAGGTCTCTAAACCAAGATCTGTTACTTTTTGACGCATCCACCATTCTACCTCGGTGGTTGTGGTTACTCCCGGCGTAATTACTTTTTCTGAAAAAGCTTCTGCAATTATATCATGGGTAATATCCACGAGTTGATTGAAAATTGTCATTTCCCGAGCAGTACGTGTCTCTATCCATCTAACGGCCAACTGCTCTGCCGACTTTACCCGTGAGTGATACTTTTTGGGAAGATTGGCCATAAACTCATCAAAATCGGTCTTATCCAAACCATCCGCTATATTATGGTCTTTAGAAAAATTTAAACCGATCGTATTAGGGTCACGTTCGGAAATCAACTGCATTAATCGTTTCCATTGGTTTGGCTCTTTGTCCTTGTCCCAAGCGGAGATAATACTTTTGCCCACATTGTAGCGTGCTACGGCCAATCTATCCATGGTATTGTTTTCCTGGTCCCTATAAAAAAGCAGAATGGTTCGTCTACGGGCATTCAGCCATGTGGCCGGAAGCATGGTTTTTAGGACTGGGTCCTCGTTATATTCCCTGGATATAAGAACCCACATATCTATTCCCGTATCATCCATTAATTTAGGAAGCAAATCGGTGAATCGTTCCTCAAGAATTTCATCCACCACACGAGCACGTTCCGCCTCGGGCAGAATTTGTTGGGATAAAACAATAAAAGGCAAGAGTAGAAAAGTAAGGTTGAAGATTTTTTGCATGGTTGATTATTTAACGTTCTGAAAATACAAAACTTAAATAACTTGTTCCAAGGTTTTTTTACGATCTACTTTCTTGGTCGTTGTTTCTTGAAAAGTTTTTACAAAGTAAACTTGCTTCGGCACTTCATATTTTGATAATTCCTTTAAACCTGAAATAGTTCTGATCAGTTCTTGTTCGTCCGAAGGATTTCCTTCGATCACGAGCACTAATTTTTGACCCAATATCTTATCTGGTAAACCTGAGACAAAAAATCGAGAGGAAATGAGTGATTCCAGTTTTTCCTCTATTTTTTCGGGCATCAATTTTATACCGCCGGAATTTATGATAGAATCGAATCTACCGACCCAAATAAAAGTTGTATTACTTAAGAGCTCAACTAGGTCGTTGGTTATGATTTTTGTATCGGTAACTTTTGGAGCATCAATTACAAGGCATCCTCTTTTGTCTTGTGAAACAGTTACATGTGGAAGTGCCTCAAAGTACTTTAAAGAGTTCCCGCTGACGGGTTTTACTGCAATATGGGTTATGGTCTCCGTCATTCCATAAGTTTCAAAAGCTTGCACGGGCAATTGGTTCAATTGCTCCCTCAACTGTAAATCCACCGGGGCACCGCCAATTATCAATTTTCTCACTCTTTGTAAATGGGGCAGGGAATTTTTAACCTGTAAGGGAACCATGGCCACAAAATCGTAAGTTTTGTCCATTTTGGACAAAGGGCTCGATGTGGGCTGAACAAAATCCAGTTGCAATCCGAGTACCATGGCCCGGACCAACATCATTTTACCGGCAATTCCGGTACAAGGCAAACACAAAAGTGCTTTTTGACCTGGTTTTAAATCAAAATATTCTCCTGTGGCCAAAGCGGAATTTACCATATGCTCTTTTTTGAGCTGAATGGTTTTCGGGTTGCCGGTAGAACCCGAGGTATTCACATTTAATGTTTCAGAGTTGGATATCCAATCCAACAAGAACGCCCCGATATCTTTTTTAAATGCTTTTTCTTGTTTTAAGTTATTGGCAAGTTCCTCCAATTGTTGTACGCCGAAAAAGCCTCCATTAAGACGAAATTCTGGATGTATGTTACGCCAAGTCGGATCTACCATCGGTCAGTGCTACAAATTCTTCTTTGGTCTTTACACGACCGAATAGTTTGTCCTTCCAATTCTTCCAACCGTATTTCCTGGAGAAAATAAATAAAAGAATGGGGTAGATCACAAAAACAGGAATTAACACATCCCAACCAAGCACTGGTTCCGAAACGTCCTTATAAATTGAGTCAGTCTGGAACGCAGTCCAATCGGAAGTAACCAACAACGCAGTTATTAAATTATTGGCCGCATGGAAACCTAGCGCAAGTTCAAGCCCTTCATCCATTAAAGTTAAAATCCCCAAGAAGAAACCTGTACCTATATAATAAATCATTATACCGGGGCCCAATTTTTCAACCTCTGGATTGGCAGCATGCATTAACCCAAACAAGGTGGAAGTAATTATCAACGGGACCCATCGATTCTTAGCCATTAACCCTATGCCCTGCATCATATGGCCCCTGAACAAATATTCTTCAAAGCTGGTTTGCAAAGGAATCAGCAATACGGCTATAATAGCCAGCGGGATGAACTTTCCCAAATTAAAGTTTAGCTCATAATTTTCAGGTGAAAAATAAATACCTATTCCAGTGAGTAAAATGGTAATGCCCCCCCATAAACCAAACGCATAAAAAATACGTTTCCAATCAATCTTTTTGCGTGATGTAGTAAGTGAGGTAATGGATTGTTGATGAACCAATAGTGTCCATCCCAACACAACAAAAAAGCCAACCACCAAAGGTGCCAAAAGTATAATCAATACAAGGTTTGTTCCGAATCGATCTATAATCTGTTGCATGGCATCTTCCATACTTATCGGAGAATTTATGGTAGTAATATAATTGAGTACCATAAATGCTATAAATCCAATTGGCAACACCAAATACTTCCAAAGTCCTTCGTTACCTTTATATCCTTGCTCTATATACATATGTTTTTTATTAAATCCATATCCCAGTCTTTTGCTTGTCGGTAATATAATTTGCCTTGTGATACCTCCAACGGACTCTCAATATTGTTGGTGAACAAACTTCCTGTTCCCAAACCTTGAGGCATTGTTGTTTTTAACGAATAGGTAAATTGTGCAATGGCATTGAGCCCAATATTGCTCTCCAACGCACTGGTAATCCACCAGCCTATATTTTTGTTTTCGACAAGTTCTATCCATTCACGGCTCCCCTCTATTCCGCCCACCAAACTCGGTTTTAAAATAATGAATTGGGGTTGTATGGTTTGTAGTAATTCCTGTTTTTTTGTTACATCAAAAATACCGATCAATTCCTCGTCCAAAGCTATGGGCAATGGTGTTGTTTTGCATAACTCCGCCATTGCTTCCCATTGTCCCGCTTTTATGGGCTGTTCAATCGAGTGAATATTAAAGGTTGATAGTATTTGGAGCTTTTCCATGGCTTCGGCTGGTGAAAAAGCACCGTTGGCATCCACACGAAGTTCGATTTCTTCAGGTGAAAAATTTTCCCTTATGGATTTGAGTATGGCTACTTCTTTATCAAAATCGATTGCTCCGATTTTCATTTTTATACAGCGAAAACCATTTTTCAATTTTTGATCTAATTGCCGCAACATAAAATCCACATTTCCCATCCAAATAAGACCATTTATCGGGATCGGGGATTCGTTTTTTGTAAAATCCGAAGGGAACAATTCAAAGCATTTTGGTGATCGAAAGGACAATAAGGCTTGTTCCACGCCAAACTGAATAGAGGGAAACTCCTTTAATTGCAATAAGAGTTCCGCCTTGTTCATGTGTATATTTTGGCAGGTCCAAGCAAGTTTTTCTTCGTAGTCCGGTCGGTCGTCCACACTTAAACCCCGCAAAATGCCACATTCGCCTACACCTATTTTTGCATGGTCCTGCAATATAATGTACCAAGTTTCCTTCTGTATCATTACCCCACGGGAGGTTCCGCTGGGAACTTTAAAATCGAGGGTGTACTTTTTATAGCTTGCTTTCATGAAGTAGGTCAAATTTAAGTATATTTTAAATCTAAAAAAGGAGTTATGGGAAGTATCCATGGAAAAACGATATGGATTACCGGGGCATCATCTGGAATTGGAAAAAGTCTGGCCCTGGAACTGGGTTCGCGATCCTGCAACCTAATTTTGTCCTCTCGGAAAAAGGGCGAACTCGAAAAGGTAAAGGAATTATGCGGAGGTACAGATAACATTGCCGTTCTTCCATTGGATCTGCAAGATCTTGACAAAATGGAGCATTTGGCCCAAATGGCAATTTCCTTTTTTGGGAAGGTCGATATATTGATCAACAATGCCGGAATAAGCCAACGATCGTTGATCATGGATACCAAGCTGGACGTTTATGAACAGCTTATCACTATTAATTATTTGGGCACTGTGGCGCTCTCCAAGGCGATCCTTCCTCATTTTATCCGTAACGGATCCGGACATTTTGTAACTGTTACCAGCTTAATGGGAAAATTTGGTTCTCCATATCGTTCGGGCTACTGTGGTGCCAAACATGCATTACATGGTTTTTTTGATGTGATGCGAATGGAGCATGAAAAAGATGGCGTTAACGTTACCTTGGTTTGCCCTGGCTTTGTACGTACCAATGTTGCAAAAAATGCGTTAACGGCCGATGGCTCTCCACAACAAGAGGACGACGTTGCCACGCAAAATGGGATTGATCCCGAAACGGCCGCCAAAAAAATGATCAAGGACATCGAAAAAGATAAATTTGAAGTTTATGTTGGCGGAAAAGAAGTAAAGGGAATCTATCTTAAGAGATTCTTTCCTAAACTTTTGCATAAAATGGTTTTAAAAAGTCGGGTAAGATAGATCAACTAAAGTTGAACCAAAACCGAACCCCTTCTTGATCCCTGTCCACATTGAGCTTGGATTGAAGCTGGTTCACCAATCTATTGATCAATCGCAGTCCCATCGAGGAGTGTGCCCTCTCATCGCTATCTTCCGGGAGCCCTATACCATTATCGGTATATTCAAAATATCCTTGGTCCCCATTTTTGCGTAAATGGATGTAGATTTTTCCATTTTCGTCATTCTCGGGAAATGCGTATTTAAACGAATTGGAAACCAACTCGTTTAAAATCAATCCAAAAGGAATAGCGCGATCAATGTCAAGTTCGGTTCCTTCGGCATCAATGGTAATACTGATGTTGTGCCCTCCCTTTTTATAAACTGATTGTACGCTATTGATCAAACTTTCAATATAGCCTTGCATTTCTATTACCGAAAGATCATCGTTCTGATATAATTTTTGATGGATCAATGCCATGGCCTTTACCCTACTCTTCCCTTCTTCAAGGGCAACGATTGCCGCTTTGCTCCTAGTGTTCTTGGTCTGTAGGCTCAATAAACTGGAAACCATCTGTAGATTGTTCTTCACCCTATGGTGAATTTCTTTCAGTAAGGAATCCTTTTCGACCAATGAGTTTTCGATAATATGTTTCTGCTCCGCAATTAATCGTTGGTTTTTTATACTCTTTAAATAAGCATACACCAATCCCGCAAAACCTAAAAGGGTAAATATGAGTGAAATAAATACCAAATTAATACGCTCATCTTTGGCTTTCATTTCGCTGCGGGCCAATTCGTTTATCTTTTTTTGCTCATCTATCAATCTTTGGGAATTTTCCAAATCCTCGTTGGCTACTATGGTTACCAGCTGTTGTTTTATCAGTGCCGATTGTTTTTTGGCCAGAGAATCCTTGATCCTTTCGTTTCTTTTGTAGTAGATGGATGCATTCTTAAAGTTTTCGACCTTATCATAAAAAGCGGCCAACAAACTGTTCTTCTTTATCGTTTGCAATACCGATATGTTGTCGAACTCCGTATCGAGGTGTTTTTTGGCCTCGGAAAAGCGTTCCATTTGCAAATTGGCTTCTGCCAAGAAAAGCGTGTTGTCCACAACTTCGGTTTTATCCTTGTTATAAGGTGATTTGGTCAAGGTTTCGATGCTGGATTGCAAAAGTGGCA
The DNA here is from genome assembly GCF_023716465.1 of Flagellimonas marinaquae. Classification (NCBI taxonomy): domain Bacteria; kingdom Pseudomonadati; phylum Bacteroidota; class Flavobacteriia; order Flavobacteriales; family Flavobacteriaceae; genus Flagellimonas; species Flagellimonas marinaquae. The sequence continues at coordinate 3,310,432 of NZ_CP092415.1, read as the reverse complement.
CGGCATCTTCGTAATTGCCCATCATTACATGGCACTTGGCTATATTTCCTTCGATCTCGGCCTTTAACAGCTCGCTCTCGAACATATCCGATGCACTTTTTTGGGCGGTGATATCGTTCATGTAAACGCCCAAGTAGTGATTCGCTTTTTTTAGTTCGCTCAGTGCGGTTGGAGCGGAATCGTCCAATCTAAGGTAATTCCCAACTTTGCTATGATACTTGGCCAAACCGTAGGAGTCGTTGTCCGCAATGGTAGGCTTAACCTCCATAATATATTGGTTCCTTGCTTTTCGGTAAAGTCCAAGGTTACTATATATATCGTAGAATGATACATTGTTCGTAATGCCCAGTTCACGTTTTTGCTTTCGGATCTCTATTTGCTTGTCGTACAGCTGTAGGTTGGCATAATTATCGTCCAACACATCCAAAATTACCTTTTTTGAATCGGTATCGAGTGAATCTTTGATGTCGTAAAGCTCTTTGGCCAACGCGGTACTTTTGTCGTATTCCCCCAGATCGTTGTACACTTGGGCCTGCATTACTTTGTATAGTCGTGTAGCTGTGGTGTCCTCTGTTTTTTGTGCGTTGGACAAATAAATTTTAATGGTATCCAACCAATCGTATGCAGAGTTCACGTTATAGCGATCCAATGAATTAAAAAATACATCGAATCGTTGTGATGGTAGATCGGTATCCTGAAATTCTTTCAGTTTGCTTTCTTCATCAAAGGCAAGGTCCTGCCCCGATGCAGCATAGAAAAAAATTAAAAATACTGAGGTAAATAAAATTACGTAACGTCCCATTAATTAAATTGATACAGTGACCACTCCAGAGGCGGTCCTATATTATTATCGTGCCCTTTTTTCCTTTATTGTCCCGATAGCACTCCAATCCAATAAATGGAATATCCAACTGAATTGCAATGTATGGGGTATATAAAGAACGTTAGTTTGTCCACAAAATTAAATCCCAAGGGAGAGAGTTGCCCACTATTGTTGTGAAACCTATGTTTTCTGTTGTGAAACAATATAAAACATAGGTATATGGGTAATTTATCGATGTTTTGTGCTTTTTATGGATAAATCCGAACAGGACAGAGGCGCTTAAAATTGAAAAAGGCCCTGTTTTTTAGAACAAGACCCTTTTACGAGAACACTATATGAAAATGAAAAAATTACTTTCTTGATTATTACACTGCTAAAGTAGCGGTAGGGTCCAAAGGGAGAAAATTATTGTTGTGAACCTACCAAAAGTTGTGGTAACCCCAAAACTTGATGGCATTGCCAAAAAAAAAGTGCCCTAAAGGGCACCTCATTCTATTCTTTGATTAAGGGGAACGTTAACTGTTCATTGATGAAAGAATAAACTCCTTAAAATCCTTGGAGATCGGAATAAGATTATTGTTGATCATTATATCTTTTGAATTGATGGCATCAATATGGTCCACATTTACGATATATGATTTATGGGCTCTATAAAATTTGTTCTTGGGCAATTTCTCCAAATAATCTTTTAAGGGAGACCGTACCAAAAACTTTTTATCCACAGTGTTAACCTCCAAATACACATTATCAGCCTTGATAAATTGTATGTCGGTAAACTGAATCCTGTAGTACAAGTGTTGTTTCTTTACAAAAATGGAATCTTTTAATACAGAGTTCGATGTGATTTCGTCGGCTGCTTCTTGATTCTCCTCAACTTTTTCCGCGCCTTTTTTGGCATAATTGAAATTTGACAGTGCAATTTCTATGGATGTATAGAGATCTTGTTGTTCAAAAGGTTTTACCAAATAACCATCTGGTTTAACCGTTTTGGCATTTTCCACTGTTGCACGATCCGAGTTCGAGGTTACAAAGATGAATGGAATGTTGTACGTTTCGCGAATATGCTTACCTAGATCTATACCTGTTTTGTCCGAGGCCAAGATGATATCGATAAGTACCAAATCAACATGGTTGTTCTTTAACACATCTACCGCTTGTTCGTACACTATGACATTATCAACAATTTCATAGCCGATTTCCTCTAACATGGACTGCATATCATCAGCAATGATAACATTGTCCTCTACGATCAAAATTTTTATCGGATGTTCCAAGTTCCTTAAAGTTTATTTGGTTGTAAGTCAAATTTACAAAAAAATATTGACTGAAATGAAGAATAAAACCGCTAACAAAAAGGTGCTCAACGCCACTTTCTTAAGTTCGGGGTCCAACCGAACAGGTTCTTTGGTGGCCATAACGGTTCGCAAATGAATCAATAATGGAACAAACGCCAGCATAAAAAAGGATTGTTTCCAGTCAAAACCAATTACAATTATATAAGCTAAAAAGCATAGCAGCGCGGTAAAAATCAAACCAAGATGATAGCGTTTGCCATTCTCAAATCCCATTTTAACGATCAGTGTGTTCTTACCATGCTTTTTATCGGATACCACATCCCTTAGGTTGTTCAGATTTAACACGGCCACGCATAATAGCCCAATTGAAATTGCTGGTAAAATTGAAGGCCATTCCAAGGTTTTGGTGTATAAGAACATACTGCCCAATACACCTAACAATCCAAAAAAAAGAAATACAAAAAGATCTCCCAATCCTCGGTAGCCATAAGCGTTGGAGCCTACCGTATATTTAATGGATGCCCAAATACTTAACAGGCCTAGGACCAAAAAAACGAGGACATAGGCGAAATTACCCGCCCCAAAAGCTAAATAGATGAGAACTACTGCTATGGCCAAACTTATTAGAGCAGAAATGATTACCCCGGCTTTGAGTGATGTTCGTGAGATGGTGCCACTTTGCAAAGCTCTTGCAGGACCAACACGATCTTTGTTATCGGTACCCTTTACCCCGTCTCCGTAATCGTTGGCAAAATTGGAGGTTACTTGAAAACCTACAGTTGTCAAAAGGGCCAAAATAAATATGGACAATTCGAATTGAGCGTGTAAACTGGCCAAAGCAGTTCCCACAATAATGCCCGATAAAGATAAAGGTAGTGTGCGCAGTCTAGCGGCCTGTATCCAAGCCTTTGTTTTTCCCAAGATTAATACGGATCTTCTATTTTAACTCTTTGACCATCCTTATAAGAAGCTACAAAAGCATCGTCAAACCCCATCTGTACCAGTTGCTTTCTAAATTTTTGAGCTTCCTCCAAGGTTTCAAAATTACCCAAAGAATACGCATAAAAAGGGTTGGTTTTTACAAATAATGTATTGGTCAATGCCTCGGACGCAAGTGTTACATTATTCTCCACAAACGATTTAACTTGTACGGAATAGATCATTTCCTTGTTCAAAAACTCTTTGGCCAAGTAAAATTCCTTTACCAAGCTAAGCTCTTCGTTTTGGGATTTTAAATTGTCTATCCTGGCCTTGATCACATCCAAGCTGTCTATGGATACCAAAAGATTTCCTTGGTTCTCAAAAGATTGTTTGCTGCTAAGGCCTGCAGTGAACGAAGTGATGGCCAGCGCACCAATTACAAATAATCCAACAAATCCCATAAGGATGTTACGTTGTAACTTAATTTTGCGAAGATCTTTGTTCTTGTACTTTATCTGATCAAGGAGTCTTTCGTTGATAATTTGGGCCTTATCTATATCCTTATGAAGGTCCAACAAATCGCTTTCTTCAATAAAAGGCATATCCTGGAGGGGGTTATAATTATGCGTCATGCTAAGAGCATAACAACCAATAAGTTAATCTGTATCTTCACAAAAATAAAATATTTAACTAAAGAAAAAAACTTTAGAGCTGCATTAAACACAAAAATCCAAATCCAGATTCCGATCTAGTCTCCCAACAAATGGATCCCATCGTCCTGAATATCGATTTTTCGTCGACGATATAAAATACCAACGCCTTTTTTAAATGCCTTCTTGCTCATGTGCAGTGTGTGCTGTATCTCTTCAGGGGACGACTTGTCGTGCAGGGGCAAGAATCCGTTGTTCTTTACAAGTTTATCAAAGATAAATTTTGCCGTAGGCTCCAACATTTTTGCCCCAATGGGTTGCAGCGAGATATCTATCTTCTTATCATCTCGCACACTTTTTACATAACCTTTGACCTGGTCACCGATTTCTAAAGGCCTATAGATATCGCTATCGAAAACCAGACCTTTGTGACGGTTATCCACGATCACTTCCCACCCCAAAGGGGTCTTACGGTAAATTAAAAGATCTACCTGATCGTTCTGGTCGTACGCAACGCTTTCGTTGGATAAAAATTTATCTACTCTGCTAGATCCGGTAAGACGCATACTTTCCTCATCCATATAGCAATGTACCACATAGCTTTGACCCTCCTCCATTCTGTGGGATTGCTCCCTAAAGGGAACAAGCAAATGCTTCTCCAGTCCCCAATCCAAAAAAGCACCGTATGCCCCGACTTCGACCACTTTTAAATACGCAAATCCGTTACGTACGATTTTTGGCTTTAAGGTAGTAGAAATAGGTCTTTCCGCATTGTCCAAATAACAGAACACATCCATTTCTTGATCAATCTCAAAATCGGACGGAACATATTTATTCGGTAAAAGAATCTCTGTTCCTTCATCATCACCTAAAAAAAGACCTATACTCGTGCTCCTTAACACTTTAAGGGTATTGTAATTTCCCAATTCTATCATAGGGCAAAGGTAGCTGTAAAAAATGGGTATAAAAAAAGCTGTCTTAACAAGGACAGCTTTTAATTTAGTTTTGTGGACGCTTAATTGTAAACGGATTCCTTGCCGAAATGTTTGGCCAACATATAGTAAATTACCGCACGATGTTTGTTTTTTTCAGATTGACCGTATGAATCGATAACACTTTTGATCGATTCCATTAGTGCCGGCGTATCGGCCAGCCCCAATTTTTTGATCAAAAAATTGTTTTTAACCGTTTCCAGCTCCTTATCATCGGAACCTGATACCTTGGAGGCGTCCAAGTTATAGATGGCCGGACCCAACCCTATGGCCACCTTGGTCAGAAAATCCATGTCTGGAGTCTGTCCAAATTTGTTTTTGATGTCTTCTGCGTACTTCTCGATCAATTCGTCTCTTTTGCTCATAATCTGTTAGTGTTCTTTTTTATTTATAGTTAAGGTTCTAAGATATAAAATCGAAGTATCCAAGCAAAATTTTATTGTTCAGTTCACGAGGCGTTCTTATTTCCAATAGTTTAGGTCGGTCGGAAGTTGCATAAAACTCGTTCGTCCCCTTTAAAAGTTCATCCTCGTTTTCGGCAACCAAATAGTCAAAGCCGTACATTTCGGCAAGATGTTTTGCAGATAACCCATGGCTGGTCTCAAAAAAGGTCTCGAACTCCTTTGTGTCCTCTTTCCCCGGCAATATTCTAAAAATACCGCCTCCCGAATTATTGATGAGCACAATCCTAAAATCGGGACGTAAATATTGATTCCATAGCCCATTGCTGTCATAGAAAAAACTAAGGTCTCCCGTTAACAACAAAGTGGGTTCGGCGCTAAAAATTGAACTGCCCACTGCAGTGGATGTACTGCCGTCGATACCACTGGTGCCACGATTACAGAATACCTTCAACGACCTGTCCATTGGAAACAGTTGGGCATATCTAACCGTGGAACTATTGGCCAAATGTACTTGATACCCTTTGGGTATTCCCTTTATAATGTGATCAAAGACCTTAAAATCCGAGAATGGAATTTCCTTAAGGTAAGCATCACGCTTTTTTTCGTATTGATTCTTTTTCCGTTCCCAAAAAGATTTGTATTCGCTTTGTGCGGTTACATCTTGCCCAACTATTTTTTTAAAAAAGAGATTTGGGCCTATTGTAATATGCTTGGTTAGGCAGTAAAACGTATCGTTCGCCTTTTTGGTGTCGATGTGCCAATGTTCTTTGGGCGTATACTCCCTTAAAAAAGCTTTTATTTTTTTGGATACGATCAATCCCCCAAAGGTCAACAATAGTTCTGGTCGCAGTTGTTCGAACAACGTATTTTTCTTCCCGGATTTTTCAATAGGCGCTATGATACTGTCTATACTCTCAAAAAACTCCGGATGATGCAAATTCGAGGTAGTTTCGGTAAACAGCACGGTGTTTGGGTCATTAGCCAGCTTTTGAAGCACTTCATCTTCAATGGTGTTGGGCTGATTTACCCCTACCAGAATCATTTTTCTGGAACTATTGGCCCATGTTTTTGCCAATTCTTCCCAATCTTGATTATCGGATAAGCTCTTGGTCAAGAATTTTTTTTCATCAAGACGCTCTATCGACGGTTCCTCTACCCTTCCGTACAGAGGTTCTTCAAAAGGAATATTGATGTGCACCGGGGCTTTTTCCAAAAACGCTACCGTTAAGGCTCGATCTATTTCTGTTTGATTGAAGGATTGTACTTCTTCCTGACTTTCCCGCAACAACGATTTACCAAATTTTAATATGATATTTCGTGCGTGGGACACATCTTGCTTTAAATTGGCCGAATAGCTTGTATGTTTTTCCAAAACATTTTCTTGGCGAATGGTCTGTCCATCTCCAATATCGATTCGGTATGCGGGTCTATCCGCCGAAATTACAATGAGAGGGATATCGCTGTAAAAAGCTTCGGCGACTGCAGGGTAAAAATTTAACATGGCGCTTCCCGATGAACATAAAACGGCGACAGGTTCCTGCAAGTGTTGTGCCATTCCCAAGGCAAAAAATGCCGCACAGCGCTCATCCACAATGCTGTAACAATTAAAAAAAGGATTTTTTGTGAAACTTATTGTAAGTGGGGCATTTCTTGATCCCGGTGAGATTACAATGTTTTTAACTCCCCTTGATCTAAAGTTCAGAACCAAGGTTTGTGCAGCAGGAATATCTGAGTACATCATGGATTACAAAAATACATCATCTTTGTGGTAATGCCTTAAATTAGATAGCTTCTATTTAAAGGACATTCAACATGGTCTTACTTTTGTTTTGGGTTTCGACCCATTCACTTTCCGGGTCGGATGCTTCGGTAATGCCACCACCAACAAATATGGTTGCATTGTATTTGTTCAATTCCATACAACGAAGGTTTACGTAGAGTGAGGTTTCCTCTTTTGCACCAAAGTTCAATTCTCCCAAAAATCCGGTATAGAACGTTCTTTTATAGTTTTCGTTCTTCTTTATAAACTCTTTTGCTTCGGCCGTAGGAATACCACAGATCGCCGGCGTGGGATGCAAGGCCCTTACTGCCTCTTTGGTTTTAATATTCGGGAGCATGGTTCCCCTCACCTCGGACCTTAAGTGCCATAGTGTACCGGCCCGGACGGATTCGGCATCATCTATTTCCAAATGTTCCATGGTATGGGCCAATTTATCTCCGATGTACTCGGAAACCATTTGTTGTTCATCTACCTCTTTGCTACCCCATTTTGGTACTTCCCCTGCAACGTAAGGGAGTGTCGCTGCCAACGACATGGTGTTTAGCTCCTTGTCTTTTACTTTGACCAATGTTTCTGGTGTGGCACCACACCATGTACCTACCTTTGGATGATGAAAAAGGTAACCAAATGCATGGGGACAGGTGCCCAAAAGGGCCTTGAAAATTTCAAGAGGTGATTTGGTCAACGGTACCTCGATCTTTCTTGAGAGCACTACCTTTTGCAATCTGCCTTTTTTAATTTCCTGTATGCCTTTTTTTATTAAGTCAACATGAATTTCCTTACCATCTTCCACCAAATTTATGTGGGCGGTATGGGCAAGGATCTCTGTTTTATATTTTCCTTTCCATACTTCATCCGGTCTGATCAAAATGGCATCACCCTCGGTATCGAAAGGAGCAAAAAGAAATCCTTTCTCATCAAAATCCTTGGAAACTAAAAGGTCCTTATCTGTTTGAAAAACGGCCTGTAGTTCCTGTTGGTCGGGTTTGCGATATATGGCAAAGGGCAAACCATTTTCAAGGCAGTGAACCACCTTTTCAAAAATTGCTTCGGGTTCTTTATTTTCTAGGTAATGCAATGGTCGTGAGTTTACAATTGGATATCAGGTTTCCTTCCTCGTCCGTTATTTTTATTTCCCATAACTGAGTCGTTCGTCCTTTGTGTAAAATGGATGCCCTTGCGTACACATATCCTTCTTTTATGGAACGCACATGGTTAGCGGAAATCTCTATACCGCGCACAAAAAACTCGTTTCCGTCCAAAAAAACATAAGATGCCGCACTTCCCACACTTTCTGCCAACGCCACAGAGGCACCACCGTGCAAAACACCATCGGGCTGGTGTACTTTTGGTGTTACGGGCATTTTGGCCAAAAGGAAGTTTTCGCCAACATCTATATATGTTATATCCAGAGTTTCCATTAAGGTCCCTTTGCATATCTGGTTGCAAACGGAGAGAATTTTCTCCTTGTGTTCGTTCATCGCTCTACTTTTTTGTAAAATTACGCAAAGCTTTTGCAATATTCATTAAAGCCTAACTGAACATGTCCAACAAAGAGAAAACCGTAAGCTACACTACTCAGAATACATATCTGACGCAGAACAAATTAGGTCCCAAAACAAAAAATGTTTGGTTGGTTTTCCATGGAATAGGCTATTTAAGCCGCTATTTTGTAAAATACTTTAATGGTCTAGATCCAGAAGAAAACTACATTATTGTACCGCAGGCTCCGTCCAAATATTATTTAAAAAATGAGTATAAATATGTTGGCGCCAGTTGGTTGACCAAGGAAAACACTGCAACGGAAATCAATAATGTGATCAATTATATTGATGCTGTCCTCGATTCGGAAAAGCTTCCAAAAGGTGTTGATTTGATCCTCTTCGGTTTTTCGCAAGGTGTATCGGTGGCCACCCGATGGTTGGCCCGTAAAAAAGTGAATTGTAAACTTATTGTGTTGTATGCCGGGGGTATTCCCAACGAACTTACCGCTCAAGATTTTGAGTTTTTAGATTATAATAGTACCCAAATCAAAATTGTGTACGGAGACCAAGATCAATATCTAAATCCAGAACGCTTAAAAAACGAAAAAGTAAAAAGTGACACTTTGTTCCGTGGCATGGCCGAAACCATGACTTTCATTGGTGGCCATGAAGTACAACCGGAAATAATCCAGAATTTAGTATAGTATTATTTAGTTGCTGGTTTCTTCTTTTAAATCCTCTTCCGGGTAGTATGTGATAGTCCTTGTGGTATAGGTATTGCCAGGTGTTACGATTTGCTTGACCCAATTGCTGGGCTTATGATTATCGAACTGAAAAATGTACTTTTCCGCAGATTCCGTATTAATGGTCTTTTTTATCACCTTGCTCAAAACACCATCGGTATATTGATAATACCGCTTTTTTTGTGAAACGAATTCTTTTTCTGTAAAATCGTACAAGAATTCCTCGCTGGTCACCAACTTTCCTGCACTGTTGAATACTTCTTCCGTGGCAGTATTCGGTTCACCATCAATATATTCCTTGGTCAAAATCACCTCCTGATCACCATTTGGGGTCTTTTTAATGGAATTTCTTACCGCTTTTTGCAAAATACCATTAGTAAATGTACTCACGGTAAGTTCATTTTTTACCTGGGTATATTCCAAGGTGGTTTCATCTACCCCCTCTACATTGGACGAGATGATACGGACCAACCTTCCAGCTTCATCATAATAATATTGTTCTTGCTCTAAAAATTGTTTGTCGTAAGAAATTATCTTTTCCGTTACTTTTCTATTGGGAATGGTATCCACTTCATAAAAATTGGCCATTGAAGTGGATTCGTCCAGGACATTGTTCTTATAGCTTTCCATCCGTTTTTCCAACAATTCACCATCTTTATAGGTGTAATAGGTAATGTCTTGGTCATTGTCGTTGTACTGCGTGACCGTTTTCTTTAACACCCCATTTTTATTGAATTCGAACAGTTCCTTGCCATAATCGGTAGAAACCAAACAGGTCTTCACTTTTCCCTTTAGATCGAAGTCATTTAATGTGAAAATTTTAAGCTCTTGCGACCTAAGTGCGGTCAAATTGAGCACTAAAATTAAGATTGGGATGTAACTGAGGTTTCTCATACTGTAAAATTAGTTGTAAAAAAGTCAACTGAAAAATCTATGCCACATTAAAAAACCCCTCAATAAAAAAATTTTATGATCTAAAATTTACGGTCGGGGTCGAACGGTTGTATGTCCATGGAGAGTGACTGCCCGGAAACAAGTTCGGTGATCAACTTGCCCGTTGCCGGTCCCAAGCTCCACCCCATCATGGCGTGTCCGGTGGCTACGGTTAAATTTTTGATTCCTTTTGGTCTTCCAATATATGGAAGCCCATCTGGTGATACTGGTCTCAATCCACAACTTGCATTCGTTTTGGCCTTTTCCGGAACCTGTAATCCTTCATAATAACCCTCCACACCTTTTGCAATGGCTTCCACTCTTTCTTTTCGTATAGTATGGTTTATCCCCGAAAATTCCATAGTGCCCGCGAAACGGGTAAACCCTTCCATTGGGGTTACGGCAATCTTCTTTTCCATTAAAATGGCGGGCATGGAAATGTTCGTAGGTTCTTCCACATTTATTCGATATCCCTTGCCAGCTTGTAACGGCAGTTTTAGGTTTAATTTTTTTGATATGTTCGATGTCCATGAACCTGCGGCAAGAACAACTTCGTCTGCCGCATAGGAGGCCTTGTTCGTTTTTACCTCGGTTATTTTACCGTTGGAAAAAGCTATATCGGATACTTCCTCGTTTTTATGGATGGCCACTCCACTTGTATTTAGGTGTTTTACCATATTTTCCATGATCAACGGGGGTGTTGTGTGGCGATCACATTCCCAAAGTATAGCGCCTTTGGCATTGACCTTTATATTTGGTTCGAGTGCCGTTAGCTCTTCCTTGGACAACAATTTGCCATCCAATCCCAAGGTGCTGGCCTTTTCCACCACCTCCATCTCATGGTCGCGGGCCTCATCGGTTTGGAACATCATCAACAGACCTTTATCCCCTATTTTAAATGTACCTAAATCACCGGAAGACTGTATGGCTTCGTACAACTCTCTACTTAACAGATTTATGTCCCGAATCACCGGCATTGCCAAATCGACCTTTGTTCGTGTCGAGGATTTTTTAAAATACCACGCCCATTTCATAAACTCGGGATCCAAACGAGGTTTCATGTAAAAGGGACTGGAAGAATTGAACATGTATTTTATTCCTTTGGTAATCATTCCGGGGGAAGCCAAGGAAATAATGTGACTTGGTGTAAGATACCCCGCGTTTACAAAAGAAGCCCCCGAAGAAATATCGGACTTGTCCAAAACGGTTACCTGATGGCCTTCCCTTTGAAGAAAGTATGCGGTAGATAGTCCTATTATTCCTCCACCTACTACTACTACACTCTTATTCTTGCCCATAATACGTACAAGTTTAATAAATCCACTAAAAGGGGACCAAGTTACGCAATGGGTTTGATAATGTTTATCTTAGAATAGTAATTTCTTTCCTAAACTTTTAACTATTTTTGGAGGATTCAGATAACTTAAAAACACAAATGAAAAAATTATCCTTATTGGTATTGGGCTTAGCCTTTGCCTGTAACACTTCCCAAAAAACGGTTTCGGAAGTAGCAAAAACCCAACCTGTAGCAGACCCCGTACCTTATGCGGAATCAATTACAGAAACCGAACTAAAAGAACACCTGTACACTTATGCTTCCGATGAGTTTGAAGGCAGGGAAACTGGAAAACCTGGCCAAAAAAAGGCTGTGGAATATATAAAGGCGCATTACGAGTCCTTGAACATACCCGCTGCACAATCCAATGGAAACTATTTTCAAAAAGTAGCATTGCAAGAAACCAAAGTGCCAAAAGGCAATGTAACCTTCAACAACGAAAGTTTTTCTTTAGGAGAACATGCCGTAGCATTTAGCCCAGCGCAAGGTACTTTTAATGAAATTGTTTATGCAGGTTTTGGAATTGAAGACGGTGATCATAATGATTACAACCGAATCGATGTATCCGGCAAACTGGTACTTATAAAAGCCGGCGAACCTCAAAACACCGATGGAACTTATGTAATATCCGGAGGTCAGGAAAAATCCGACTGGAGCAATATGTCCGAGGCCATGGGGAAAAAATCTACTTTGGCTTTGGAAAAAGGCGCCAAAGGGGTACTGTATTTTGATTCACAGAATTTTCCAAGATTTAGAGGATATTTCCGATTTATGGAAAGCAACAATAGTGGTCGAATGCAACTTGCAGATGACAGCAACAATGATATTTTGATTGTTTTGGACGAAAAAGCAGCTACTACGCTTTTCGAAAATATAGAAAAGGACCATACGCCAAAAACTATTACAGCCAATGTAAACTTGAGTTTAACCGGCAGTAACGACAATATAGATTCTGAAAATGTGGTTGCCCTTTTAAAAGGTACCGAAAAACCGGAGGAGTATGTGGTTATTTCTTCTCACTTGGACCACATCGGGGTTACGGCAGACGGTCAGATCAATAATGGTGCTGATGACGATGGCTCGGGTACTGTGGCGCTTTTGGAAATTGCCCAAGCATTTAAGCAAGCTGCCGAAGAAGGCAAAGGCCCCAAGCGTTCCATTGTATTTTTACATGTTACCGGAGAAGAAAAAGGATTGTTGGGTTCCAAATACTATACCGATGTTGAGCCGGTATTCCCATTGGAGAACACAGTCGCCAACCTTAACATAGATATGATCGGTAGAATAGACCCAAAATACAAAGGTTCTCGAAATTATTTATACCTGATCGGTTCCGACAAACTTAGTACCGAACTCCACAATTTATCGGAGGAGGTAAACAAAAAGTACACCAATATCGAGTTTGATTATACGTACAACGACGAGAACGATCCCAATAGATTTTACTACAGAAGTGACCACTACAATTTTGCGAAGAACAATATTCCGATCATATTCTATTTTAACGGAACCCATGCGGACTACCATAGACCAAGTGATACTCCCGATAAAATAAACTATAATCTTTTGGAAAATCGCTCTCGACTTATTTTCCATACGGCATGGGAGATAGCCAATCGCCCAAATAGATTGGTGGTGGATAAAGCAACGGAATAACCAATAGCTATCTTTATAATTTAAAAGCCCTTGAAAACAAGGGCTTTTTTATTCAATTTCTCGAAAATATAAATAACCCATGGTCAATCCGAACAAGTTTCGGAATCTAAGTATACGGTGAAAATTGAAATAAAAGTATGGTTTAAAAGCTGTCTAACCAATGGTCCGAGAAAAGAGAGGGTAACAACGTATGGAGTTTAGAGGGAAGAGCATAGTTAAAATGAAGTAAAAATAAATCATGATTTAACAGATGGCATTTTTCAATTGACGGATGAGGTTATTTTCTTAAAAAAGGATAGAAAAATATGATCTAAAACTAAAAATTATTATAGATCAAGCTTCTGCTAACAACGAAGTACACTAGAATTTGACTTTGATTATTTTTAAAAACAAAAAATCCCAAACCATTAGGTTTGGGATTTGATAAACTTAAGGGTGGAAGACCGGGTTCGAACCGGCGACCTCTGGAACCACAATCCAGCGCTCTAACCAGCTGAGCTACAACCACCATTTAAAGCGGATGCAAAAATACTTTTTTGTAATGATTCAACCAAAATATTTTTCAATTTCCATCAATAAAATTATATCCAATGGATTTGCCCTAGAAAAATCCCGCATTCAACTAACATAATATCAATTCTGTACAATTTACCGACGAAGTGCACGTTTTTAAGACCAAACACACAATTTTGGCAGTTTCACAACAAATAATTCCAATTAAAGTAGTGTAAAGGTAGATTTACCATAAATAATTTTCAACCTATTGTTGTCAGAAAAAAACTTCATACCCAACAACTTTAAAACACTATCATTTTGTATAGTGGTACTGGGCTTTTGTCTTTTTTCCGGTCCGCTATCAGGACAAACCAGCAAAAAAGACAGTATGGAGCTTAGATTACGTCGGTTGGAATCTACCAACAGATTTAATCCCAAGGATAGTACCCACATTAATCTACTCCTAGGTTTGGCAAGAGTTTACAGGTTCCACGACAACGAACGTCTCTACGATGTGGCCCAAAAAGCCTTGGAATACAGTAGCGAAATTAATTACAACTATGGCACCATAAAAGGATTGGAAGCCGTGGCAAACTATTACTATGATAAAGGGGATAGAAAAAAATCCATGCCCCTGTTCAAAGAAGCGCTTCAACTTTCGAAAGATGTGGAGGATGTTCAAAGTGAAATATCCATATTGAACACTCTGGCCCAAAATTATAGTTTCGAAGGCAACTATGCCGAAGCTCTTAACTTAAATCTGAAAGGCATTGATCTGGCAAAACAGATCAACAACCTTAAAATGCTCTCGGTACTCAATGAGAACATAGCCGGCCTCTATGCCGACCAGAAAGATTTTAAAAATGCTCTGATGTTCTACGATACGGTCCAAAAAATAAATCGCAAAGTGGGCAACGAAATTATCGATGCGGAGACCCAGAGCAATATGGCATCTTTATACAGAGATGCTAAAGATTATAAAAATGCAATCTTCAACATCAACCGCAGTATAAACACATTCGAAAAATACAAAATATACGATTGGCTTGCCTACGCCTACGAGGTAAAAGGCGATATCTACCTGGATCAAAAAAAATATAAGTGGGCCCTGTATTGGTACGATCAAAGTAATATGCTCTTTAAAGACGAGATTGAGGACAATAGGATAAAGATCCAATTAATGAACGGTATGGCCAAAGTCTATTATGGCTTGGAAAAGGATAGTTTATCTTTGGTGCATGCAAAAAAAGGTCTCGCAATATCCCAAAAAATAAAATCGCTTCAAGGGCAGATCGATTGTTCTGAGACTTTGTACAAAATATATAAAAAGAAAGGTGAAAACGAGGAGGCACTGGCCTATCTCGAAACTTTTAAAACCCTGTCCGATTCCCTGTTTATGGACAAAAACAAACAGAGCTTGTCCTTGCTCGAAACCAAATTGGAATATCAACAGGAGAAAAAAGAATTGATCGAGGCCAACCAAGCCGCATTGGCCAAACAACGGAACTATATTTATTTTTCAGTAATTGTTTTACTTATTCTGAGTATCATCACCTTTGTGGTCCGCAGGAGTGAAAAGATCCAGAAAAAACTGAACAGGGAGCTCAAGGAAAAATCTTTGGCCGTAACCCAGCGAGAAGCGCAGCTGCACGAAATCAATAAAACGAACACCAAACTATTCTCAATCATCGGGCACGATCTGCGAGGACCTATTGGAGGATTGCAAAGTATTTTAAAAATGTTCACCGATGGGGATATTTCAACCAAGGAACTGGTATCTTATATTCCAAAACTAAAGTCCGATGTGGACAATATTTCCTTTACACTGAACAATCTATTGTCTTGGGGCATGAACCAGTTGAACGGAGTGATCACCAAGCCAAAACGCGTATCATTATCCACATTGGTCGTCAACAATATTCAATTACTGTCGGAAATTGCGAACAACAAGTCCGTTAAAATAATAAATCAACTGCCGGATAATCCCCGTATTTGGGCGGACAACCACCAAATAGATATTGTTATCCGGAACCTTTTGAGCAATGCCATAAAATTTACGCCCGAGAATGGTCTTATTACCGTGGGTGCCGAGGAAAAGGCGGGCATGTGGCAGATATCGGTCAGGGATACTGGTGTTGGTATGACCCAAGAAATGCAGGAATCCATATTCAAGGACTCTTCCAACATCACTACTTACGGAACCAATAACGAAAAAGGTACCGGTTTAGGTTTATCGCTATGTAAAGAAATGGTCCACAAAAATAATGGCGAAATCTGGGTAGAAAGTACGCCACGTAAGGGGACGACCTTCTATTTTACCGTACCAAAAGCATTGAAAAGATACCAAAATGCATCTTGATCAAATCAAATCGCACAAACTGTCCACCCCTACAAAACGTTCCACTGTAAACCCTTCGGCATGCTCCACCCCTATTATTCTACCTAGGTCCCTTGCCCTATAATTAACACTGTCCGTAAAATTTTTACTACTGATGGGAGTTTCGGGCTCATCGCTATTGGGATCGTAAAATTGAGAGCTGTACGCCATTATGGCCTCGGTTTTTTTATCAATAAAACCGCTTACATCCACAACAAAGTCGGGTTCCAAATTTTTCCATTGGATGTAATGGTAAACCAATTTTGGTCTCCATGCTTCTTGCCATTCGTCATCCCCGTCCATTTTAGTGTCAATTTTCATTAAACCACTCAAAAAGCAAGCGTCACTTACCAATTTACTGCCGCGCGCATGATCTATATGTCTATCATCAACGGCATTGCATAATACAATTTCTGGTCTATACTTACGAATAATTTTAATGAGCTCCAGTTTATGCTCTTTGTCGTTAACAAAAAAACCATCGGCAAACTCCATATTTTCCCGAACGGCAACACCTAAAATTTTTGCAGCCCTAGCCGCTTCTTGGTCCCTTATTTCGGCAGAGCCCCGTGTTCCCAATTCACCACGGGTCAAATCTACTATACCTACTTTTTTACCTTTGGAAATTTCCTTTGCAATGGTGGCCCCTGCCCCTAGTTCGGCATCATCAGGATGGGCACCAAACACTAAAATGTCTAATTTCATATATATTCTTAAACCGTAACGGTCATGGATTTTACCTTGGCTATTGCCTGTTCTATATCCTCGACCAAATCTTCTATTTCTTCAATACCCAACGAAAAACGGATCAGAGAATCCTTTATTCCCTGCTTGACCCTATCCTCAGGGCTCATTAGCGCATGGGAGGTCTGTGTTGGCGAGAGCATGGTGCTTTCAATCCCAGCTAAGCTCATGGAAGGTTTTATCAATTGTAGTTCTTTAAAAAATAAAGACGCATCAATTTCTGGATTCAGCTCAAAGGACAACATGCCCCCAAAGCCTTTCATTTGTGATTTGGCCAATGCGTGTCCCGGATGATTTTTTAACCCCGGGTAATATACATTGTCCACATCTTGGTTGCTCTCCAAATACTCCGCCATTTTCATCGCATTTTCGTTCTGGGCCCTAACACGAATGGCCATAGTTTTTAGACTTCGCTCCAACAGCCAAACGGTGTAATCGCTTAAACTGCCACCAAAACAAATTCCTGTTTGGAATACTTTGTCCATATTCTCTTGTGATGCAGCTACTACTCCTGCACAAATATCCGAGTGTCCGCCCATATATTTTGTTGCGCTGTGCACCACCACATCGATTCCAAAATCTGTCGGGGTTTGATTTACCGGACTTGCAAAAGTATTGTCGATTATAGAAAGGATTCCTTTCTTTTTTGCCAAATCCGCTACTCCTTTTATATCGGTAATGGTCAATAAAGGATTGGATGGTGTCTCCAAATACAACACTTTAGTGTTGGGGTTTATTTCCTTTTCAAAATCATCCACTTCCCACCCGTTGGTAAACGAATATTCTATACCAAACCGTTCAAACTGGCTCACGGCAAAATGATAGGTGCCCCCATAAATGGTTTGTTGCAGTACAACATGATCACCGGCCTGAAGAAAAGTCATTAAGGCTGTGCTGATGGCCGCCATGCCACTACCAAAGATCAAAGCGGCCTCGGTATGTTCCAAGGCTGCCAATTTTTTGCACAAAGCTTCCTGGTTGGGGGTATTAAAATATCGTGGATAACGTTTTACCTCCACATCATCAAACTGATACGAGGTACTCATATACAATGGCGAAACGGCTCCCTTGAACGCTTTATCCTCCAATTCCCCAACATGGGTACAGATGGTGTTCAGACCTTTTTTATCACTATTCATATTGGATTTTCTTTATGCTAAAGATACGAAACCCATTATACTTGCACCTTCTTCCAGTTTCCTTTTTTGAACCAGACCATGGCCAAAACTGCCAATAAAATTTCCGCTGCGGTAATGGCCACAAAAACACCAGTTGCGCCCCAACCTAAAACCAGTGCCGAGATATAGGCCAATGGCAATTGGAAGAACCAAAAGGAAAGCAAGTTGATCTTTGTAGGGGTCCTGGTGTCCCCTGCCCCGTTAAAAGCCTGGGTCATAACCATTCCATAGGCGTAGAAAATATAGCCTACCGCAATAATCTGAAGACAGAGCGCTCCGCTCCCAACAACTTCCGGTGTTGAATTGAACCATGAGATTATGGTCTTTGCAAAAATGAGGTAAACCAAGGAAACCACGCCCATGAACCAAGCATTGTATTTTCCTGTTTTCCAAACAGATCTTTCTGCCCTATCGGGTTGTTTGGCACCTAGATTCTGGCCGACCAAAGTTGCTGCAGCGTTGCTCATGCCCCATGAGGGCATCAAGGAAAACATCATTACCCTAATGGCAATAGTGTAACCTGCCAACACTTCGCTTCCAAATTCGGACATGATCCGCATTAAGAAAATCCAACTGGAGGTACCGATCAAAAACTGTGCAATCCCACCTAAGGAAACCTTTACCAGATTTGCCATAACCTTAAGGTTGACCACCAAATCCTTGGCCGCCAATTTGATTTTGCCCCATCCAAAGAACAAAATTCCCAATTGGAACAGTACCGCTGTTCCACGACCGATATTAGTGGCGACCGCGGCCCCTTTAACTCCCATTTCCGGTATTGGACCAAATCCAAAAATGAACATGGGGTCCAAAATTATATTGAGCCCGTTGGAGAGTACCAAGGCCCACATGGCAATGGATGCATTTCCTGCACCCCTAAATATGGCATTGATCAAGAACAGTAGGACCACGGTGATATTCCCTCCAATCAAAAATTGGGTATAACCGTAACCTTCTTCTATTAAGTCGGGCTCTCCTCCCATTAATCCAAGGATTTCTTTGGCATAAACTATTCCGAAAATCCCAATTACCACAGAAATTAAAACACCCAATCCTATGGCCTGCACTGCGGCAATTCGAGCTCCATCCACATCCTTTTCGCCTATTCTACGGGCAACTACGGCAGTGGCTGCCATACTTAACCCAATGGCTAGAGCGTACACCAAAGTAATTACGGATTCCGTTAACCCGATAGTCGCAACTGCATTTACACTTACTTGGGAAACGTAGGCAATATCCACCAAAGCAAAAATGGATTCCATGAGCATTTCCAAGATCATGGGAATGGATAACATAAAAATGGCTTTACGGATGCTTCCTGTGGTAAACTCAGTCTCTTTCCCAGAAATAGCTATCCAGAAATACCGAATAAATTTTTTAAATGAATTTGTATGTTGATTTGTCATTATAAATAGAATTATGTGTAAAAAAAGAAGTGAAATACCTAGTTACCGAGAAGTTTTCGGTTACTTAAATCGGGTTTCCCCAACGTTGGCATCTATCGCGTACATAATTCTTATAACTTCATAATGGCGCAAAGATGCGAAAAAAATGGATACAATTATATCTATTTTATATTTATCGGAAAATCAGTTGTAGTATTTTAGTAACCAACCAATTCAAAAATTCTGAAAACCATGCGAATTAAACTTTTGATTACCATTGGAACATTATCGTCCTTAGTACTTCTATCCTCCTGTAAAAAAAGTCCAGAAACTATAGAAAGTAAAGAAAAAACGGGTTATCAAGGGCAAGGAAAAAGTCCAGTTGTACCTACGGTGGACAAACCCATCCAAAAACAATGGAGAGGCGTTTGGGCCTTTAACGACAGTACTACTTTTTTCTCCAATAAGTTCGATGGTGCCCGACTGAACGGCGTTGCCTACGATGGCAATGATCACTATACCGTTTGGATAACAGCAGAAAATACCCCCATTAATGTGAGTCCCTGGTACGCCTTTCAGGTTTGGTCCAAAGAGGCGAAGGAGATTACCGTACAGATCAATTACCAAGATTCCCGAAGCAGATATTACCCAAAAATAAGTACTGATGGTAAAAACTTTAAGCCTTTGGACAGTACCCGTTTTAAAGCAATTAATCCGGGTGAAGGCGAGTTTGGCATTAAAGCCGCACCAGAATCTGCCGAGCTTACCATTAGTGTCAACGAAAAACCTACTTGGGTGACCGCTCAGGAGCTATATACATCTGCCGTAGTGAAGGAATGGGTGGATTCGTTGAGCCAAAAGAGCTTCATTGACAATTATCCCATTGGGCTTTCCAAGGAGAAAAGAACCATGCATTTAATGGAAATCAACGAAAATACTGCCACTAAAAAAGCATTAATGATCATATCGAGGCAACATCCACCAGAGGTTACTGGATTTTTGGCCATGAAATCCTTTATAGAAACCATCTCCAATGATTCTGAACTGGCTAAAAATTTTAGAAAGGGACATACCATTTTTGTTGTGCCATTAATGAATCCTGATGGAGCAGATAACGGTCATTGGCGGCACAACATGGGCGGAATCGACCTTAATAGGGATTGGCAAAATTTTAATCAACCCGAAACTCGGAATGTCCGCAATTTTCTTGTGGATAAAGACAAAGAATATGATTTTGTCTTTGGCGCAGACTTCCATTCCACTTGGGACGACATTTATTATCCCATTGATACAACGGTTACCGGTAAAAAAGGCAAAATAATCTTTGATTGGATCGAAAGGATCGGAGATAGATTACCTCAAAAGAAAACCAATGTAAGTGCTTCCGATGAAATTGCCCCGACCATGGTATCCAGCAAATACTTTTATGTGCACCACAATATGCCATCCATAGTTTTTGAACTGGGCGATAATACCTCTAGACCTTTCCTAAAGGAAAAGGGCAAGGTGGCCGCAGAAGAGATTATGAAGTTATTAATGGAACAATAGCCTACTTTTTGGCATAATGTACTTTGTACCTCCAAAAACTAATTCCACCTAAAATAAAGACCCCGAGTACTGTATACCATACAAAGCTTGGGGTTATTACTTGGTCCCCACTGGCGTAACTATGCAGTCCGACCAAGTAGAAATTTACGCCAAAATAGGTCATCATAATACTGGCAAAAGCCACAATGCTCGCAAAATTGTATATCCATTTGCCACGTAGTCCCGGAACCAGCCGCATGTGCAAAACAAAGGCATACACCATAATGGAGATAAGGGCCCAGGTTTCTTTAGGGTCCCAGCCCCAATAACGCCCCCAACTCTCGTTGGCCCATTGTCCTCCTAAAAAGTTGCCAATGGTCAGCATTACCAAACCTGCCGTTAATGCCAGTTCGTTAATCACGGTGAGCTCCTTAATATTCAGGTCCATACGTTTTTTGTTCTTTTCCGTGGTGAGTATGATCAATAACAACGCAACTACACCCAAGATCATACCTACCGTCAACGGTCCATAACTACCTACAATAACAGCAACATGGATCATTAACCAATAGCTGTCCAATACCGGAACCAAATTACCTATGGCCGGATCTACCCAACTTTGGTGGGCTATCCACAATAACATGGAAGTTACAAAGGCGCTTGCCGCAATGGTGAGCTCACTTTTTCGGCCAAGGGCCAGTCCAATGCCCATAGTTGCCCAACCTACGTACAATATACTTTCATAAGCATCGCTCCAAGGCGCGTGCCCCGAGATATACCATCGCATTATCAACCCAACGGTATGCCAAATAAAGAATAAAACAATGGTTCCCTTTAACAGGTAGGCAAAGGCGTCCAAAAATTTACGCTCCTTAAAAATTTTGGCAATCAGAACAAAAAACAACAGCACACCGACCATGGCGTAGTACTTGTACAATCGGTTGAACAAATCCAGTTTGTTATATATGATCTCGGCTTTTATTTTGTTGTCCGATGGCAATATTTCCGCTCCATGGTTTACCTGATTTTGTTTAAAGGCGTCCAACAATCTATCGGGCTGGGAATAATCCCCGGTCGCAATGGATTGTTGCAAGGAGTTTAAATAGTAAGGCATTGCATTGTTCACAAAATTGGCATATAGCGAATCTTGCATTTGATATTGACCAGAACGGTATTCCACAGCAGAGATCCATTTGTTGTTCTCATCGTTCAACAAAGGAAAAATCTTCACGATCTGTCCACTCAGCGCAATATCCAACAAGCTTAATCGCTCCCCTACTTTTTTAATGTCCTTCTCAAAATTGGATGGATTATTGGTGGATGTTGCTTTTTCCAGATACGGCCTTAGTTTGTACGCCCCTTTGGCATCAAAAAAATCGGTTGCTTTTACAAATTCTGTGCCTTCCGGAACTCCTATTACTTTTCTAATACTATCGTTTTGCCATTTTCCCACTTCAATAAAATCCACGGTATACCAAACACCCGGATTGAGCATCATGGAAAGGAAAACTTGACCTGGCGTAAGGTCTTTGTATTTGTTTTCCCCACTTAGTTTTCGCAATAGTTCAGAAGCAAAGGTGTGTACCGGTTTCATTCGTCCTCCCTCGTCCTGTATGACCAATGCGCCAAATTTTTCCGCATGTTCCCTGGCAACAGTCGTAGCTTGGATAACTGAGTCGATTTGAGCTTTTGTGGGCAGCCCTTGGTGCTCATGTGACGTTTCTTGTGCGTTTATGGAAACAAAAGCAAAAAAGAGCGTAATTGTGGTCAAGGCGGCTTTTTTGGCCTTTATTTTTTCGAGCATTGCCTGTAGGTCCCTAAATCGTGTTTTTCCGTAGAACATAATACCCATTAAACCAATATAGAGAAGAAAGTACCCTATATAGGTAATCCAGGTCCCCCACCAATCGTGGTTAACGGAAAGTACCGTTCCCTTTTCATCGGGGTCAAAACTGGATTGAAAAAACCGATATCCTTTATGATCTAAAATATGGTTCATATAAATATCATAATCAAAAGGTCTTTCGTCGTGAACGGTTACTTTGCTCATAAAAGAAGCATATCCTGTTTCGGTCCCAGGGTATTTCTCGGCGATAAAATCGTTCAATTGAACAGAGAACGGAAGCTCGTACACTTTGGAGCCATAACTTAATGTAAAATCGAGACCTCCAACATTGAACTTATCGGAAAAATTGGAATTTCCCTTGCTTCCCAATAGTTTGATTTCCTTACTTTCTCCATTTGCAGAAACGGAGACAATAAGCGCATCTTGGGTTACGGCGGTAATCTCTTCGTCCGGAACTTTTACAATGCCATAACTACCTTTGGTAATAGGTTCGGGGACAACGAACTGCATGCCTCCCACAGTGTATAGCGACCGTAATTGCAAAGGTTGTATGCTATCTGCCAGCAATTCACCTTGGTATTGGTCGGCCATCCTCATAAAATCACCCTCAAAAGGAGATTTTATACGAAAGCCATTTTCTTCATCATAAAAAATATTGATGGCCCCTTCTGTTTCGTTGTTTAGGGCAAAAAGAATATTGTGCAAACTGGCAATTTTCCCATTTTCCAAATAGTGTTCATGCCTTTGGCCATTGCCTGCCTCAACAATCTGCAAAAACTCGGTGCCATTTTCATCAGGAATCAATCCACGTTCCGCTCCTTTTATAAAATCCACATAACTTATGGTAAAAGGCTGTCCATTAAAATCCGATTTCCACGGTAAACTCGACCGTCTGCCTTCTGGAGTAACCAAAATGGCATCCTCTAAAACCCTTCGTTTGGTTTCCCCGTTGATATCACCATCTATAAAAGCGGTCAAATAGGTTTTGTCCGAATAAAAAACCTTTTCCGTGGCGCCTTCACGAATGGGCATCATGCCTTCGTAACTGATATATCGGGTTACAAATGCCCCCACAATGATCAAGATCCAAGAAAGGTGAAGCAAAAGTACCGGCCATTTTTTCCATTGCAACAAGCGATATCGGTAAATATTCCCGAAAAAGTTGATTACAAAAAAGACCATTATGGCCTCGAACCAAGTGGCGTTGTAAATATAAATTCTTGCGGTGTCCGTGCTGTACCAGCTCTCTATAAACGTTCCCATGGCCATTGCCGCGGCAAAAACCAAAAAAAGAACGGCCATAAGTCTCGTGGAAAAAAGTGTTTTCTTAACAATGTCGATCATGGAAATTCGGTCTACTTTCGGCTTGCAAAAATACGGCCTTTTTAGAACTTCCTAAATGCGAAAGCTGATAAAAATCATACAGATTTGTTAATTCTTGCTGCAATCCATCAACCCTAAATTTGTAGTTTTGATCATGCTCAAGATAGTACTATTGGGAACCGGCAACTTGGCAAAACATTTACACGATGCTTTTACCAAGGCCAAAAACGTTAATGTGGTCCAAGTTGTAGGTCGCAATACCCAAGCGTTGCACCAATTTTCCGACAAATCCGAAGTAACCGATAATTTTAAGGAAATCGTCGATGCCGATGTGTACATTATTGCTGTTAAGGACGATGTTATAGGCAAAGTATCCAAATTTGTTGCAAACAAAAAAGGTGTGGTGGCCCATACTTCCGGAGCTATGCCCATGGCAGTTGTTCACTCCACAAAAAAGGGTGTTTTTTATCCCCTACAAACCTTTACCAAAGGTAAGATGGTAGATTTTTCCACAATTCCCATTTGTATTGAAGCAAGCGATACCGAATCTTTGAAAGTATTGGAGCTTTTGGCCAAACCTATATCTGAAAATGTACATCCTATCGACTCGGAACAGCGAAAAAAATTGCATCTTGCAGCCGTTTTTGTAAATAACTTTACCAACTACCTATATGGGGTTGGCGAAGAGATTTGCCTACAGGAGGGCCTGTCTTTTAATTTGTTGAAACCATTGATTTTGGAAACAGCGGAGAAAATTAAAACGATGCCACCCAAAAAAGCACAGACTGGGCCCGCACGCCGAAACGATCGGCAAAGTATGCAAGGTCATTTGGGACTCTTAAAAAACGAAAAACATATTACTTTATACAAACTATTGAGCAGAGCCATAATACAAGCACATGAAGAAGAATTATAAAGAGCTTTTGAGCAGTATCACAACTTTTGTTTTTGATGTCGATGGTGTTTTTACCGACGGCACGGTATTGATCACCACCGATGGTGAACTATTGCGCAAAATGAGCGTTAAAGACGGTTATGCCTTAAAAACAGCTATTACCAAAGGTTACAACGTTTGCATAATTACGGGAGGTACCAACCAAGGGGTAAAAGAGCGTTTAAAAGGTCTAGGTGTTACCGATTTTTACATGGGGGCACATCATAAACAGGAACCTTTGGAAGAATATATGGACATTCACGATATAGACCCGAAAACCGTGCTTTACATGGGCGATGATATGCCGGATATTCCTCCTATGAAAATGGTCGCATTGGCGGCATCCCCACAAAATGCCGTTGCAGAAGTTAAGGCGATTTCGGATTATGTTTCCCATAAAAACGGAGGAGATGGTTGCGTAAGGGACGTAATTGAACAGGTCTTGAAAGTTCGAGGGGACTGGAACGATAATTTTAGTGCAAAGAATGACTAAAAACCCACTCAAGGAAAAACTCAAAGGTAGACACATAATCCTAGGTTCGGGTTCTCCCCGTCGTAAAATGTTTTTGGAAGAATTAGGGCTGGATTTTGAGGTACGCCCAAAATCCGTGGAAGAAATTTACCCTCAAGAACTACAGGGCGAAGAAATATCCGCTTATTTGGCTAAGTTAAAAGCTACCCCCTTTAAAAATGAATTGAACCCTTCGGATATTTTGATAACCTCGGATACCGTGGTCTGGCACAACAATGCATCGTTGGCAAAAGCGAGCAACCAAGGTGAGGCTTTTAAAATGTTAAAGACCATGTCCGGGGATTGGCACGAAGTTATTACCTCGGTATGTTTTACCACCACGCAAAAACAAACCATGGCCAGTTGTGTTACCAAAGTAAAATTGAAAGATTTGACCGATGATGAGATCAATTTTTATATCGAGAGATGCCAACCTTACGATAAAGCAGGTGCCTACGGTATTCAGGAGTGGATCGGAATGATCGGTATTTCTGAAATCCAAGGTTCTTATAACAATGTAGTCGGATTGCCCACTCATTTGGTATACACTACCCTTTTGGAACTTTGATCAGGTTCTTTTTACCGATATGATTTTTACAGGACATGCCTTGGAAGCTTGTTCACAGCTATCAAAAATTCCCTCATCGTGCGATTTTATGGTATGGAACCCCTTTTTGTTCTGTGAATGCAATAAAACAGATTTACCATCCTTTTTGGACATGGCAAAATGTTGTGGCGCCATTTCAACACAATAGTTGCAGCCGATACATTTTTCTCGCTGAAGCGTAACAACTACCATTAGGCTTCCACCTTGTTTTCAACAATTTTGTACAATTTGTCCGAAAGGCGAATCCTAAAACCTAAAGGAATGGTTACGGAGTCCCCTTTTTTGGCAGTGGATAATTTGGCATCGTTCACCAACATTTCGGTAACCTTCATTTCCTTGGCACCAGTGGTTGGGCCTGTAACCAAAATTGTATCTCCAACAGAAAGATCATAGGCTTCAATAGTAAACTCGCCAATGTTGCTTTTTGGAAAGAAATGTGCTCCTTTTCCAATGTACACTTTCTTTTGTGTGGCAGAGGAACCGGGTATTTTACTCCACTCTCCCAGCTTTTGACCTAAATAATAACCGCTCCAGAAGCCGCGATTGTAGACTTTCTCCAACTCTTGCATCCATTCAATCACCTTTTTCTTATCATAGTTTCCCTCGTACAAACTATCTATCGCCTGGCGATAGCATTTTATTACACGGGCCACATATTCCGGAGCACGTCCACGTCCCTCTATCTTTAAGACCTTTACCCCTGCATCTGCCACTTGATCAAGAAAATCGATGGTACAGAGGTCTTTCGGCGACATTATATACTCATTGTCAAGTTCCATCTCAAAACCACTTTCTTGATCGATCACCGTATACTTTTTACGGCAATTCTGCTTGCAAGCTCCTCTATTTGCCGATGAATTGTGGGAGTGCAAACTCAAATAACACTTACCGGAAACAGCCATGCAAAGAGCTCCGTGTCCGAATACTTCAATCTCGACCAAACGCCCGGATGGTCCCTTGACCTGCTCCTTCTCAATTTGTTCGGTTATCTTTTTTACCTGACGCAAGCTCAACTCTCGGCTCAAAACCATGGTATCGGCAAACATGGCATAAAACTTTACCGTTTCTATATTGGTCACATTGATCTGTGTAGAAATATGAACTTCCAGTCCCAGCTCTCTTGCCGAAGATATCACAGCCTGATCCATAGCGATTATGGCGGTGAGACCAACCTCTTTGGCTTTTTTTAAAAGAGTTTTTACAATGGATAGATCGTGATCGTAAATTATGGTATTCAAGGTAAGGTAAGTCCTAACACCTTTGGCATTACATCGTTTGGCTATCTCGGGCAGGTCGTCCAAAGTAAAGTTCATCGTGGCCCTTGCCCTCATGTTCAATTGTTCAACTCCAAAATATACCGAATCTGCCCCATTGTCCAGAGCGGCTTGCAAAGATTCAAAATTACCGGCCGGAGCCATCAGCTCAATTTGTTGCATACCAAGAATATTTGCTTCTGAAATTTTTGCAAAATTACAGTTTTCCCTGTATTGGAAAAAGTTAAGTATATTGATATAAACCGACTTTAACCTTAAATTTGAAAAAAGCATCCATGAAATTTTCTCATATAATACCAAAAATTGCCCGCTTGATTATTGCAATCGCATTATTTGTCAGTTGTCAAGAAAAAAATAGTGTTGCCGAGGAGACTTTGCAAAAACCAGAGCTCGAAATGGAAAAGCCCCTGCCCAGAAATCCGCTCACCGAAGATTTTAAAAAGTATTGGTATGCAGGAAATGCCGAAATCACTTCCTACCGGTTGGAACAGGCGCGATATGGAGAGCTACGAGATGGAACAGCCGCGATGATCTACGTTACCGAACCCTTTTTGCCCAATAAACAAGTAAAAGCAGACCGTGCCAGTGCCGATAATATTTCAGTTCTTAAACTCAATGCGACCAAAAAGTTTTTAACCGGTATTTATCCATACTCCATTATGAACAGTACGTTTTACCCTGTCCATGACAATCTACATGCATTAAAGACGAGTTTGTCGGTCCAGGAATGGTGCGGTCACGTATACGCTCAATTGAACAATAGAGATCAATTTGAGTTTACTTCACATTCTTATTTTGAGAGTGAGGCGGACCAAGCATTTTCAATGGAAAAAGCCAACTTGGAAAACGAAATCTGGATCAAAATCCGCATAAACCCCAATAATCTTCCCTTGGGCGATATATCCATGGTACCTTCGCTGGAATATTTACGATTGGTCCATAAAAAGGTTAAGGCATACAGTGCCATGGCCAACATATCATCAAACCACGAAACTTCTACCTACACCATTCATTACCCTGAATTGGAACGTACTTTAAAGATTGATTTTACTTCAGATTTTCCTTATGCCATAGAAAGTTGGACGGAAGAATTTAAAAGTGGTTTTGGTCCAAATGCAAAAGTAATGACCACTTCTGCCACAAAAATAAAAACATTGAAAACCGCATATTGGGGTCAAAATAGCAATAATGATCTAATTTTAAGGGACAGTTTAGGTTTATAGCATTGAACATTTTCTATGTTAAAAGTCTTGTAAAGAAACGAATGTCTGTACACAAACTACCTATATTTGAACAACTTGCTAAACCAACGATCATGAAACATTTCTGGATATTTTTTTCAGCAACAATAGTATTGTTTACCAGTGGATTTGCGCAAAAACCAGAAAAACTTACCTCTGCCGAACTGTTTCACGAAGTTCAGAAATTGAATTTTTTGGGAACCGCACTTTATGTTGCGGCCCACCCTGATGACGAGAACACCAGCTTAATTTCGTACCTATCCAATCACAAAAAAGCAAAAACAGTATACCTATCCTTAACCCGTGGTGATGGTGGACAAAACCTGATTGGTTCAGAACTCAGAGAATTATTGGGCGTTCTGCGTACCCAGGAACTTTTGGCGGCAAGAAATGTGGATGGTGGAGAACAACTATTTACACGGGCAAACGATTTTGGATTCTCCAAACTGCCCAAAGAAACATTGGAGATTTGGGACAACGATAAAGTGTTGGCCGATGTAGTTTGGGCAATCCGAAATATTAAACCGGACGTGATCATAAATCGTTTTGACCACAGAACACCGGGAACTACGCATGGCCACCACACGGCCTCCGCAATGTTGAGCATGGAAGCTTTTGATCTGGCCAACAATCCACAAGCTTACCCGGAACAACTGAACCACTCCGATACTTGGCAACCCAAACGTATTTTTTATAATACATCTTGGTGGCAATATGGAAGTAGGGAAAAGTTTGCCAAAGCGGATAAATCCAATATGATTAAAATGGATGTTGGCGTATATTATCCGGAGCTTGGCCTATCCAACAATGAAATTTCGGCAATGTCCAGAAGCCAACACTTATGCCAAGGTTTTGGAACGTTAACGGTTCGTGGTTCGTCCGAGGAGTATTTGGAATTGCTTAAAGGACCGGCAGCTACCGGCAACGATCTTTTTGAAGGGGTCAATACAACCTGGTCCCGTGTAAAAGGTGGTGAAGCCATTGGACGGATTTTGGAAAAAGTCGAAGAAAATTTCGATTTTCAAAACCCGGCCAAACACATACCCGAACTCATTAGAGCCTATCAAATGCTTCAAAATATTGAAGATGAGCATTGGAAGAGTATAAAATCAAAAGAATTAAAGCATATTATCTTGGCCGCTACTGGGCTATATCTGGAAGCCAGTTCCGAAAATGCTTCAGCCACCCCTGGAAGTCAGGCGACCATCAATTTGGAAGCCATAAATAGATCGTCCGCCAACATTACTTTAAAAGAAATCCAGTTGGTCGGTGCAAACGCCAAGATCGCTCCAAACAAGGTTTTAACCAACAATCAAAAGGAAAATTTTTCAATTGACTTTTCTGTCCTCAGTTCCATGATGTATACCAGTCCGTACTGGTTGAACGAGCAGGGGTCGCTTGGCATGTACGTGGTTAACAATCAACAATTGATAGGAAAACCGGAAACGCCCAATGCCTTTAAAGCTAGATTTAGCTTGTTGTTCGATGGAAGTGAAATTATATTCGAAAAAGATATAGTACACCGCTATTCCAGACCGGACAAGGGAGAATTGTACGAGCCTTTTGCCATTCTTCCCGAAGTAACCTCCAAGATCGATGAAAAAGTTTTGATTTTTGCAAATTCGGACACCAAAGAAGTACAGGTAAAGGTCAGAGCTGGAAAAAATAATGTCTCTGGAACCATTTCATTAGATCATCCAACGGGCTGGTCGGTCTCCCCAAAATCCATACCATTTACGATCGAACAAAGAGGTGAAGAAATTCCGTTAACCTTTAAGGTTACTCCCCCAAATTCTGAGAGTGAAGGTTATATTGAACCAAAAATTACCGTTGGCGATCAAGTTTTTGACAAGGAATTGGTGGAAATCGCTTACGATCATATTCCAAAACAATCGGTTCTTTTGCGATCGGCGGCCAAAGTAGTGCGAATGAACATAAAAAAAGCTGGTGAACACATTGCCTACATTATGGGAGCTGGTGATAAGGTCCCTGAAAGTTTGGAACAGATCGGGTACCAAGTACATATTGTAGACCCCAATGAAATACAAAATGGAGATTTGGACAAGTATGATGCCGTAGTTGTAGGCATTCGAGCATACAATGTAATCGGCGCACTTAAGTTTAAACAGCCGGTGTTGTTCGATTATGTGGAAAGAGGCGGAACCATGATCGTGCAATACAATACCGCTGGCAGATGGTCCAATCAATTTGAAAATATTGCGCCCTACGATATTACACTTTCACGGGATAGGGTTACCGACGAGAATGCCGAGGTCAAAATACTGGCCCCAAAAAATTCCCTTGTTAATTTTCCCAATGCGATTACCACGAAAGATTTTGAAGGATGGGTACAAGAGCGCGGTCTATATTTTCCAAGCAAATGGAGTGCCGAGTTCACCCCTATTCTATCCATGAAAGATGAAGGTGAAACCGAAAAACAAGGAAGCTTAATTGTGGCACCTTACGGAGAAGGTCACTATATTTACACAGGACTTAGCTTCTTCAGGGAATTGCCCGTGGGAGTTTCCGGAGCATATAAACTGTTTGCCAACATGCTTTCGATCGGCAAAAATGAAGTAAAAAAGGACAGTAATGTCAAAGGATAACATGAACACCAAATACGAATGGAAAAGGGAATACAGCATTGTAATCCTCTTAAATGCCATTTATATCTTGGTTTTTTACCTCATTATGATACTAAATAATTAACATCCTGAATGGCATTACTTGATTGGATAATTCTTGGTAGTACCTTGCTTTTCATTGTTGCATACGGTGTTTGGAAAACACGGGGCAATAGCAATGTGGACGACTATGTCCGCGGGGGAGACAATATTAAATGGTGGACCATCGGTTTGTCCGTGATGGCCACTCAAGCCAGTGCCATTACCTTTTTATCCACACCGGGACAGGCTTTTAACGATGGTATGGGCTTTGTTCAATTCTATTTTGGATTGCCCCTGGCCATGATTTTTATTTGCTTGGTATTTATTCCCATCTATAAAAAACTAAAGGTCTATACCGCATACGAAATGTTAGAAGGTCGTTTTGACCTTAAAACCAGGACACTTACGGCATTATTATTCTTAATTCAGCGAGGACTTGCCGCCGGAATTACGATTTTTGCCCCTTCCATAATTCTTTCAGCAGTTTTGGGGTGGGACTTACGAACGCTCAACGTTATTATAGGAATATTGGTAATCATCTACACAGTTTCTGGAGGGACCAAAGCGGTAAGCGTAACCCAAAAACAGCAGATGTTCATTATTATGTTGGGTATGTTCTTTGCCTTTTTCTTTATTATGGGGGCTTTACCGACCGACCTTTCCTTTGGAAAGGCATTAAAAATTGCCGGGGCCAACAATAAACTCAATATTCTCGATTTTTCTTTCGATACCAATAATCGCTATACATTTTGGAGCGGTATCACTGGCGGGTTCTTTTTAGCTCTGGCCTATTTCGGGACCGACCAAAGCCAAGTACAACGTTATCTATCGGGCAGATCTGTTCGCGAAAGTCAGTTAGGCCTTATTTTTAACGGCGTTTTTAAAATCCCGATGCAATTTTTCATCCTTTTGGTCGGGACCATGGTTTTTGTTTTTTATCAATATAATTCCTCTCCCCTTAATTTTAATCCCGCAGCCACCGAGGCGGTATTGCAATCCGATTACGCCAACGACTACCAAGCACTGGAGAACGACCACAAGGAACTGGAAAAAGAAAAACGGATGGCACAGCATTCGTTTTCAGCGGCACTGGAGCTCAAAGAGTACAATGCGATAGAACAAGCAAAGCAGGATATCGTAAAGATCAATGAAAAGGAAAAAGCAAATCGGGCCACGGCAAAAACATTAATTTCAAAAGCTGATGATACTGTAGAGACGAATGATAAGGATTATGTGTTCATCCATTTTATCTTGAATAACCTGCCCATGGGTCTTATTGGGCTGTTATTGGCCGTAATTCTGTCCGCAGCAATGTCCTCCACGGCATCCGAATTGAATGCTCTGGGTACCATTACAGCGTTGGACCTTTATAAAAGAAGTATAAAAAAAGAAGAATCTCAGGAACACTATGTTAAAGCGACCAAGGTTTTCACTCTTGTTTGGGGAATAATTGCAATTATTATTGCCAATGTGGCCAACCTTTTTGATAACCTGATCCAGCTCGTAAACATTATTGGTTCTATTTTTTACGGTAATGTCCTGGGTATTTTCCTTTTGGCCTTTTTCTTTAAATATGTGAAAGGAAATGCCGTTTTTGTTGCTGCCATTGTTACCCAAGTGATCGTAATTATAGGTTGGTATTTTGATTGGATGTCCTATTTATGGTTGAATGCTTTCGGATGCTTGTTGGTTATCCTATTGGCCTTTATTACTCAAATATTCGATAATTTTCTGGGCAATTCCACCGCAATTGATGAATAAAAAAACCCACTTTTAAAGTGGGTCTCTTCAATATATTAAAATTGGGGCTTGTTTACATCTGGGCCCATTCTTTCAAGGAATCCTTGTTCATTTTAACATAATCCTGATTACCCTCAGCTTGAGCGGCCGCCAATGATTTTTTTGCTGCTTCGATAGCAGCTTTTTTATCTCCAAGTTTGGCATAGATCAAAGATTGTGTCCGCATCATCCAATATGCTTTACCTCCATCCATTTCTACTGCTTTGTTTACCCATTCCTTGGCTTGCTCCATATTCATGCCCTCGGCAAAATAATAAGAACCTGCGGCATAATAGTCGCCGGCTTTTAAATCTGCTGTATTGGCCATGGTCTCCTCTATACTTTTAGTGGCTTTTTTCACAGTTGGAACGGTAAATTCTACGCCGACATAAGTGTTCTCCCACATAATGCCCAACACACCTCCATTGTTATGAAGATCATCTATGGTAATGGTAAATGATTCTATCGGCACGGGTATATCCATTGTCTCCACTTTTACAGTAGCCGCAACTTTAGATGCATCCCACTCCTGTGGAGTTCCCCAATTCTCTGTATCGGAATAGAAAAATACTTCCCAAACCGCTTCATTGGGTCTAGTGTAAATGGCATAAGAACCGGCTTTCAACTCCTTGCCCTTTACCACAACATCATCAGAGAAGGTTACTTTGGTATTTTGGTTGGCACCAGTTCTCCAAATAGCATCGAAAGGAACCAAATCCCCGAATATTTTTCTCCCTCTCATTGCAGGTCTAGAATATTCAACAGTAACATCGGTCAATCCCACTTTTTGTTCCAATTTGGAAAATGGACTGGGTGCAGGAGTCTGTATTTGCGCTTCCAAAGAAAAACACATGGATACAGTAAATAATAAGAGTGCAAATTTTTTCATAATTAAGTGTATTAAATGTTTAGCAAAACAAAATTAAGATAAAGCAGAGCTCAATTTGTTAATTAAAGTATAAATCAAAAATATCAATAAAAACCGTAGAATTTAATTTTTGTTTAACTTTATAACAAATAAATTAAACATTTTACGATTATCTTTGTACAAACTATTCGAATGCAGCTTTATCAATTAAAATCGAGGCAATTTTTGCCTATCAGTAAAAAGGAGGCCTGGGATTTTTTATCCGATCCAAAAAACCTTGCTGTGATAACACCCCCACACATGGGGTTTCATATCTTGTCCGGTGCAGATAGGCCCATGTTCCAGGGGCAAATAATCCAATATATAGTTAAACCATTCCCGCTTGTCTCAACAAAATGGGTAACAGAAATCACCCATGTGCAAAAAGGATCCTATTTTGTGGATGAACAACGGTTTGGCCCCTACTCTTTATGGCACCACAAGCACTTTATTAAAGAAGTTCCGGATGGTGTGGAAATGGAAGATATTATTGATTATAAATTACCTTTTGGGTTTCTTGGGCAAATAATGCATCCTATTTTGGTAAAAAAACAGTTGCAAAAAATATTCAGGTTCCGCGAAAAAAAGCTGGCGGAAATGTTCGGAGAAGTAAAAGGTAAAACCAATTATCTCAACCTTAGAAAAGTATAAAATGAAACACATATTATTAATTGGAGGTTCTTATGGTATAGGCTTGGAAATGGCCAAACATCTTTCCAAGGAACACTCTGTTTATGTTGCAAGCAGGAGTAACGATGAATTGCGCAATTTGGACGTAACCCATATTCCTTTTGATGCCTTAACCGAAGATATAACGCACAAAAACATCCCCGAAAAACTGGACGGCTTTGTGTATTGCCCCGGGAGCATCAATCTAAAACCTTTCAAATCATTGGGAATCGAAACAATTCAAAATGATCTGGAAATCAATTTTATCGCATTGGCCAAGACCGTAAAATCCATTATCGAACGTATGAACGAAGGTGGCAGTATGGTGTTTTTTAGTACCGTAGCTGTCGGAACAGGAATGCCTTTTCATACTAGTGTAGCAGCGGCCAAAGGTGCTATAGAAGGATTTTCTCGTGCTTTGGCGGCCGAGTACGCCCCAAAATTACGGGTCAATGTTATTGCTCCATCCTTAGTGGACACTCCCCTATCCGAAAGATTGCTCAGCAACGAAAAAAAGAAAGCTATGATGGATCAGCGGCACCCTCTCAAAAGGGTCGGAACTGCAACCGATATAGCCAAAATGGGTGTTTTCTTATTGCAAGACGATAGTTCTTGGATTACCGGTCAGGTAATTGGTGTTGACGGCGGAATGTCCAGTTTAAATATAAATTGATGAAGGACAAAGTCAATATATTTTGGTTTAGGCGAGATTTACGGTTGGATGACAACGTTGCCTTGTACCATGCCCTTCAAAATGGCACGCCAGTTTTACCGATATTCATTTTTGATACCGAAATACTGGAAAATCTGCCAAAAAATGATGCCAGGGTCACGTTTATCCATGAACAGGTCCAAAAACTGAACAATCAACTTTCTACAAATTTCGATAGTGGCTTGGCCCAGTTTTACGGCACCCCAAAAAAGGTTATTCAACAACTAATTGAAGATTATACCATTGAGGCTGTTTATACCAATCACGATTACGAACCATACGCCAAAGAAAGAGATGCTAAAATAAAATCGTATTTAGAGGAAAACAATATTGATTTCAACACCTTTAAGGACCAAGTGATCTTTGAAAAAAGCGAAGTTGTCAAGGACGATGGCGAACCTTATGTGGTGTACACCCCGTTTATGCGTAAATGGAAAGAAACTTTTAATCCTTCCATCCATCTGGTGGAATATGATACTTTTCCCAATCTTGACAAGAATACGATTAAGAACAAGTCCTTGCCTCAACTCACCTTGGAAGATATAGGTTTTGAAGCATCTTCCATTAAAGTACCGGATTTTACGGTTACACCAAATCTTATTCAAAAGTATGAAGATACCCGTGACTACCCCGACAAGGAAACAGGAACATCGCGATTGGGTCCCCATTTGCGATTTGGAACGGTTTCCATACGAAAAATGATAAAAAAAGCCATTGGAGAAAAAAACGAAACTTTTTGGAACGAACTGATCTGGAGAGAGTTCTTTATGCAGATATTATGGCATTTCCCAAAAACGGTCAATCAAGCCTTCCGGGCCAAATATGATCGAATAGAATGGCGCAACAATGAAGATGAATTCGAAAAATGGAAAACGGGAAAAACAGGGTATCCATTGGTGGATGCCGGCATGCGAGAACTCAACGAAACCGGTTACATGCACAACCGTGTGAGAATGCTGGTAGCCAGCTTTCTTTGTAAACATTTATTGATAGATTGGCGTTGGGGCGAAGCCTATTTTGCAGAAAAACTCTTGGATTACGAAATGGCCAGCAATGTGGGGAATTGGCAATGGGCCGCTGGCAGTGGTGTGGATGCCGCTCCATATTTTCGGATATTCAACCCCACCACCCAGATCAAAAAATTTGATAAGGATAAGAAATACATCAACAAATGGGTCAAAGATCTTCAGGAATTAAGCTATCCAGACCCTATCGTGGAACACAAAATGGCAAGGGAACGATGCCTAAAAACCTATAAAGAAGCGGTTAGTTAAAGCTTTTTCTTTAAATTTAGTGCTATCGATATCGCTTTGCTGTACCACTCTCAGCAGCAATGTCGTTACGATATATAGCTAACTCAAAACTTTTACAATGAAAAATTTAACAACCTTATTTCTTTTTGGGCTGTTCGTCCTGAACCTATCCGCCCAAAAGATGACCAAGGACAAAAAAGCCGTGGTCGAAGCCGTAGAAAAACATAAAGATAACCTTATACAAATCAGCGATTCTATCTGGGCCTTGGCCGAGACCGCTTTTGAGGAGTCGATTTCATCAAAATTACTTGCGGATTATGCTGAAAAAAATGGAATGACCGTTACTCGTGGTGTTGCGGATATCCCAACGGCCTTTGTTGCAACCTTTGGTTCGGGAAAACCCGTAATCAGTGTGTTGGGCGAGTTTGATGCACTCCCAGGATTATCCCAAAATACGGTCCCCAACAAAGATCCTCGGGTTGATGGCGCTCCTGGTCATGGCTGCGGCCACAATATGTTCGGTGCTGCCAGCTTGGGTGCCGCATTGGCAATTAAAGAACAGATCGAAGCTGGAAAAATACAAGGGACCGTCAAATTTTTAGGTACACCTGCCGAGGAAAAGTTCTTTGGTAAGGTTTGGATGGTCGAGGCAGGCCTCTGGGACGATGTAGATGTCAATGTAAGTTGGCACCCCTCCGCTCAAATAGAGGCCGATGTGCAAAGTGGGCTCTCCCTTATCGACTTTATGATCGAGTTTTATGGTCAAGCAGCACATGCATCATCCGATCCATGGAACGGAAGAAGTGCCGCAGATGCCCTTGAACTCTATACAACGGGAATCAATTATTATAGAGAGCATATAAAACCAACATCAAGAATACACTATCATATTCAAGATGGTGGCCAAGTGGTCAATGTAGTTCCCGATTATGCCCGTTTATGGGTTAGGGTCCGCGATCCTAAAAGAGAAGTTATGCTTCCAACTTTTGAACGAGTAAAGGCCATGGCGGAAGGTGCAGCCATTATGGCCAATGTAGAATATAAATACTCCTTGATTTCGGGTATCTACGAGACTTTGGTAAACCGCGAAGGAGGAAAGATCATGCAAAATAACCTAGAGCTTTTGGGACCAATAACCTATACCGAGGAGGAGACTGCCTTTGGTAAAGCCATTCAAGAGGCGACCGGGAAACCACAAGTGGGCATGGACGGCGAAATTCATCCGTTAAAAGAAACCGAGGCTTTGCCCGGCGGCGGTTCCACCGATGTTGGAGATGTAAGTTGGAACGTTCCGAACATTAACCTTGGGGTAACCGTTGCACCCAAAGGAACACCATGGCACTCCTGGGCCGTTGTGGCATGTGGCGGTATGAGTATAGGACATAAAGGCATGGTCTATGCTTCAAAAGCCATGGGAATGACCATGTTCGACCTGTTCGATGACCCCAAATTGGTAGAAAAAGTCAAAGATGAATATATTACCAGAAAAGGTGATGTAAAATACGAGGCCATGATCGATGGCCCACCACCTATTCCCGGAAAATAACTTGCTACGAAATACGATAAAAAAGCCTGCTCTGAGCAGGCTTTTTTACCAAAACAAAACTTAACATGAAAAAATCGGTAAAACAAACGTTTCCATTAAGTATACCATGGCAAACATTAGATCCCTTTTTGTTCAGTGTGTATCATTTGGACAATTACCCAAAAGGTAACGGTGAAATGGGTCCTGACAGCTTACTACTTCAAGATAGAAACTTAGGAAACGATTTTGACCCATCTCACAAATGGCGAATGTACCACGGACAGACCATTCCCGGGTTTCCTTATCATCCACATAGAGGTTTTGAGACGATAACCATAGTAAACAAAGGGTTTTGTGATCATTCCGATTCGTTGGGAGCAGCTGGAAGGTTCGGCGAAGGCGACGTACAATGGATGACAGCCGGACGCGGTGTACAGCACTCCGAAATGTTTCCCTTGCTCAAAGATGATGAGGAAAATACTTTAGAGTTGTTCCAGATTTGGTTGAATTTACCGAAAGCTGGAAAATTCGTGGACCCTCACTTCAGAATGCTCTGGAATGAAGATATTCCAGTTGTAGAGGAGCAAAATGCAAAAATCAAGATAATTGCCGGTGCCTATAAAAATGTTGCCTCGCTCGATCCCGCTCCCGATTCTTGGGCGGCTGACCCCAAAAACGAAGTTGCCATTTGGAACATCCATGCCCGTGCAGCGTCCGAATATGTGTTGCCAAAAGCCAATACCGCTGTTAATCGGGTGCTATATTTTTATGATGGCAACCATATTCATATCGAGGATAAAAAAATAAATCCCAACTTTGGCATTGTTTTAGACCCCAGCCGAGATGTTAATATTAAAATTGGCTCGGAAACTGTACATTTTATGCTATTGCAAGGAAAACCCATTGGTGAACCGGTTGCCAAATATGGACCCTTTGTAATGAACACCCAGGCTGAGATCCAAAAAGCAATGGAAGAGTACCGATTGACTCAATTTGGGGGATGGCCATGGCCCTATCCAGACCATGTTCACGAAAAAAATAGAGGGCGTTTTGCTCTGTATCCTGATGGGAATTTAGAAAAGAAATAATCATTTTTTTCCTACTTCTAGAATTTTTTTAATCCAAATTCTCGCTAACAGGTCACAATAAGGAGAAAACTTCATAAATTAATACCAGCCAGAACCATTTGAATAGAAATCAACCTTCATCTATTCGATAAACCAACCATTGTATGAAGTCATCCTTTTGTTTAATTTTTACTTTGCTCCTATTCCTTTTATCCCAAAACATCTGTTTTGCCCAAAGCAAAGAAATAGATAGTTTACAGAACCTACTAAAAACAGCAGATGACACAACCAAGGTAAATTTAAAAAGAAGGTTGGCCGGGCTACTACGTTCCAAAGACAAGGAAAAAGCTGTGGAAATGGTAACATCTGGAATTGAGTTGGCAAAGAAAATAAACTACCCAAAAGGGGAAATAGAGTCTCTTTTCTCTTTGGGAATCATACACGGGATGACCGGTAGTTATCCGGAATCCCTTGAAGTATTTAAACAATGCCTTGCCTTATCCAAAGAGCATAAAAATTATGAGCACGTCTACAAAAGCTACAATTCCTTTGGCATCATATATAAACAAATTGGTGATTATCCAACGAGTAAGGATTACTATCTCAAATGCATTAAACTTGTTGATTCCCTAAACCTATCCTTGGATATTACCGCTGCCTATACCAATTTGGGTGTTTTATACGACCTAATGGATGAACCGGAAAATGCAAAAAAGCAATATGAAAGAGCATTGGAAATATATAGTGGATCAAACAGGGAGTCTTTGGAAAACATTGTAGTTAGCAACCTGGCCTTGTTGGACATGAACGAAAACAAATATACCGATGCGCTGGAGAAATTATTAAAGAGCAAGGAGTATCAGGAATCCGAAAATGAAAAACTAAAACTCTGTACAACATACTCGAATATCGCACAATGCTATTTAAACCTAAACCAATCAAAACTTGCAGAAGAATACTTTGTAAAATCGTTGGAATTGAGCAAACAGCTCTCAAACAAAACACAGATCGCGGTTTCTTATTATGGTCTTGCCGAATTAATGCTGCAACAAAATAAATATCCAGAGGCAATTGATTATTCTAAAAAAAACCTAGAGGCACTCAATAAAACCGGA
Organism: Flagellimonas marinaquae; assembly: GCF_023716465.1. NCBI lineage: Bacteria > Pseudomonadati > Bacteroidota > Flavobacteriia > Flavobacteriales > Flavobacteriaceae > Flagellimonas > Flagellimonas marinaquae. The sequence continues at coordinate 3,270,280 of NZ_CP092415.1, read as the reverse complement.
GGTTACAAATATTTTATGGAGGCGCATGACCTGGCGCACGAAATTTATACCTCCACAAAACAATTTCCAGATGCCATTTATCATCTAAAACAGTCCGTTGCCTTCCGCGATAGCCTTTTGAACGAAACCAAGGTCAAGGAGATTCAAAACCTCCAGATACAGCATGATGTTTACCTAAAAGACCGGGAAATCAAAGAGAATAAATTAGAACTCGAGTTGATGGGCTCTTATATCGATTTAAACCAGAAACGTATTGGCTACCTTTCGATAATTGCTCTTTTATTGTTGTTTTCTGCCAGTTTATTGTATTTCCGCTATAGAAGCAAGCAAAAATCGAATGCAATGCTTGTTGAGAAAAATATACTGATTTACGAACAAAAAGAAATAATCCAAGAAATGAACATTGAATTGGAAAAAAGGATGCTTCGAGCACAAATGAATCCTCATTTTATCTTCAATTCTTTAAGTTCCATTCAACACTTGATCAATTCAAACGATCGAAAAGGAGCATTGACCTATCTATCCAAATTCTCAAAATTGCTGCGGCAAGTACTGGAAACCTCTATCAATATAAGTTTACCTCTAAAGGACGAAATTGAATTGTTAAAAATCTATATTGAATTGGAAGCCCTACGTTTTGACAATTCTTTTACCTATGATTTTAAGGTTGATGAAAACTTGGATATCCATAATGCTGAAATACCCATGTTATTGGTTCAACCTTATATTGAAAACGCCATAATACATGGCCTTATGCCTAAAAAAGGAAACAAAGAACTCAAAGTATCTTTCCATGAGAGCGATGATAATATTGTTTGCACGATAGAAGATAACGGCGTGGGAATGTCCTCAAAACCAAAAGAAAGTTCGTATGAGCGTCCATCCAGAGGTATGTCCATAACCGCAAAGCGTATCGAAGCCCTCAAAAAGTTTTCAAATCAAGAATTAGTGCGCATACAAAGCTCCAAAGAAGGAACAAAAGTAACTATACTTATTCCCAAGGATTAGATCACACTCTTACGATATTCGCCCCTATAGCACGCAAACGTTCATCGATATTCTCGTAACCCCGATCAATTTGCTCAATATTATGTATAGTGGAAGTTCCCTTGGCAGACAATGCTGCGATCAAAAGGGAAACTCCAGCACGAATATCCGGAGAAACCATGGTAGTGGCTTTTAAGGTAGATTTAAAATCGTGTCCAATCACCGTGGCTCGGTGTGGATCGCAGAGAATTATCTTTGCCCCCATATCGATCAACTTATCTACAAAGAACAAACGGCTCTCGAACATTTTTTGATGGATGAGCACTTCTCCCCTTGCTTGAGTGGCTACAACCAAAATTATACTCAATAAATCCGGGGTTAGTCCAGGCCATGGGGCATCGGCAATGGTCAGTATAGATCCATCGATAAAGTTCTGTATTTCGTAACCTTCTTCGTGTTTCGGGATAAAGATATCGTCCCCTTTTCTTTCTAAAGTGATACCCAACTTTCTGAATACGGTCGGAATTTGTCCCAAATCGTTCCAACTTACATTCTTTATGGTAAGTTCGCTTTGGGTCATTGCAGCCAATCCGACCCAGCTACCGATTTCTATCATATCGGGCAACATGGTATGTTCCGTACCCCCCAAAGAGTCCACCCCATCGATAGTCAATAGATTGGAGCCTATACCTGAAATTTTTGCGCCCATACGGTTCAGCATTTTGCACAATTGCTGCAGATAGGGTTCACAAGCTGCATTATAAATGGTTGTTGTTCCCTCTGCCAAAACAGCTGCCATCACAATATTGGCTGTACCGGTAACGGATGCTTCATCCAACAACATGTAGGTTCCGGTGAGTTTCTCGGCTTCTACACCGTAAAAGTGTTCTTCTTTGTTATACCTAAAATTGGCTCCCAGTTTAATAAATCCTTCAAAATGGGTATCCAATCTTCGCCTGCCTATTTTATCGCCGCCTGGTTTGGGGATGTATCCTTTTCCAAATCTGGACAACAAAGGTCCCACCAACATTATGGAACCTCTAAGACCCCTACCGTCTTCCTTAAATTTTGCCGATTGTAGGTAATCCAGATTTACATCGTCTGCCTTAAATGTGTAGGACCCCTTACCTTTTTTCTGGATTTTCACGCCTAAATCCTCGAGTAAGGAAATTAGTTTGTTGACATCGACGATGTCCGGTATATTGTTGATGGTAATTTTTTCTTCTGACAACAAAACAGCACAAAGAATCTGTAGTGCTTCGTTCTTTGCTCCTTGCGGGGTGATCTCACCATGTAACCGGTGTCCGCCCTCTATTCGAAATGTACCCATGAATTCCTTTGGAGTTTAATATCTTTTTTTCCTTCCTCTTTGATTCTTTTTTCCGCGGTTGCTGTTGGATCTAGCCGGTTTGTTTTTAAGGAACTGCCCACTTTCCGTTAGACTCTCGTCTTTTTTGGCCAAATCGATTTTTCCATCACTCAGTTCTTTGAGGTGGTTAAAAATCACACCATCTTCAACGGTATCCTTGTTCCAAACGAGGTAGCACTTTTTCATGTGGTTGGCAATGGCATATTCCAGTCCCGACCTCATGTCCCCTTCTTCCCATTGAACCGCCACATCTATCATTCTTTTGATATTGTTTCCATAAAAACGGTATTTGGGATGATTTTGTGGGTAATTCAATGGCTCGGGTCGCTGTTGCAACATTTCCTTGGAAGTAATGGGAAATGGTGAATCCACATCCAATTTAAAGTCGGCCATAATAAACAACTGGTCCCACAATTTGTGCTGAAAATCGGGAACATCCCTTAAATGCGGCTGTAGATTGCCCATAACACTAATTATGGATTTGGCCACTTTATTACGCTCTTCTCGGTCTTCTATGGCAACTGCATGGTCTACCATCTTTTGAAAATGACGACCATACTCAGGAATAAAAAGTTTTGGACGTTCTGTATTGTATTCTAGGTTATATACTTCGTTCAAATTAACGTGTTTAGAAGTTTAAATTAGGAAAGTCTATCCGATAACGCCTGCAAAATACTAAAATTATGGCAAACAAAGGTTTTACAGGGAAATAACGCCTTCTACTATGGAAACCTCCTTGTATTTTTCTATCACTGCATCGGGATCTTGCATTTGTACCATAATGGATATACTGGTGTACGTTCCTTTTTTCGATTTTTTTGACTCGATCACTGCACCGGTGTTATCAAAAATCTTATGCACTTGCTGTATGCGCGCCTCATCGGTTGGTACTATAAATTTATAAAGATAATTGGACGGCCAATCGGTGTTTTCGAGCAATTTTTCCCTTAACCTATTATAAAATTCATCTGTATCGTTCTTGTCCATGCCTAATTTTTTACAAATATATGGCTTAGCCTTCAATTTTTTTTCCTTGTGGCTATTTCATTACTTTGCACCTTTAATTCAAGGTCTTTGGGAAAGAGCAAGGTAGTAATTACAGGAGCTCCCGGAACGGGAAAAACATCCATTGTTAACGGATTGGAAAGCAAAGGGTATCATTGCTTTCATGAAATTATCAGGGACATGACCTCCAAAGCTAAACTGGAAGGACAGTGTGAGGAACATATCTCCAACCCATTGGTGTTTGTGGACGATGCCATGCAGTTCAACAAAGACCTGCTCGAAGGCAGAACGAGGCACTATAAACAATCTTTGACCACCAATGTTCCCATAAGTTTTTTTGACCGTGGCATTCCCGATGTATTGGCCTATATGGATTTTTTTGGACAGGAATACGACACGTTTTTTACCTCCCATTGTGATGACCACAGATACGATTCTGTTTTTATTGTTCCGCCATGGAAAGAAATTTACGTATCCGACAACGAAAGATTGGAGACTTTTGAAGAGGCTGAACGCATTCATCTTGCCTTGATGAAAACCTATACCCAATTTGGCTATGACCCCATCGAAGTGCCAAAAGATGCAGTCCCAAATCGGATTGAATTTATTTTGGAAACACTTAAAAATCCATAGTGCACAAAGACACCACAAGTATTTTAAAACACTTTTGGGGCTACGATGGTTTTAGGGGCTCCCAACAAAACATTATTGGCAATGTCCTAGCGGGCAAAGATGTTCTGGCTTTAATGCCCACCGGAGGCGGAAAGTCGGTTTGCTACCAAGTGCCCTCGCTTGCCATGGAGGGTATTTGTATTGTTGTTTCCCCATTGGTCGCGTTGATTCAAGATCAAGTATCTCAGCTAAAAAAAAGAAACATTAAAGCTATTGCGTTAACAGGTGGGATTTCAAAAGAGGAACTGAACAATCTGCTCGATAACTGCATTTATGGCAATTATAAATTTTTGTATCTGTCCCCAGAGCGATTGCAACAACCCTTGGTTCAAGGACGTATCCAACAGATGAATGTTAACCTTATCGCCATTGATGAGGCCCACTGTATCTCACAATGGGGTAACGACTTTAGACCTTCTTACTTGGGCTGCTCCATTTTAAAGGAAATGGTGCCCAACGCTCCAATGATCGCACTTACGGCAACGGCGACTCCAAAAGTTGTTGGCGATATTGTCGAGAATTTACAATTGGAGCAGGTACAGATCTTTAAGGATTCGTTTTCGCGATCAAATATTGTATTTAAGGTAAAGCATTCCGAAGATAAGCTCTACCAACTTAAAAAATACATGGACAAGGTGCCGGGCAGTGCCATTGTTTATGTACGCTCAAGAAAAATGTCCATCTCTCTTGCCAATTTTTTGATAAGGAACGGTATCTCCGCCTCGTTTTTTCATGGAGGCATTCCAAAATCCGACAAAGAAGAAAAACTTAACCTTTGGTTAAGCGGTAAGGTACGGGCGATGGTGGCTACCAATGCCTTTGGAATGGGAGTGGACAAGCCGGATGTTCGCCTAGTGGTCCATTATCAAATCCCCGATAGCTTGGAGAGCTATTTTCAAGAAGCGGGGCGCGCAGGAAGGGATGGTAAACCATCAACGGCCATAATTGTTTCCTCTAACGAAGATGCCGAAAAGGCACAACAACAATTTTTGGCCAATTTGCCCGATGTGGCATTTGTTAAAATGGTGTATTCCAAACTCAACAATTATTTCCAGATATCGTACGGTGAACTTATAAGTGAACCTTTGGCCTTTACATTCAATGAATTTTGCAAACGCTACGGGTTTAATCCGAACACGACTTTTAATGCTATTCGAATATTAGATCAAAATTCGGTTCTTACGCTTTCCGAAAACTTCAAGGAGAAAACAACATTACAATTTGTAGCGCCAAAAACGCAAATATTTGATTATTTGGACAAAAACAGGAAAACGGCCCCCATCATTCAGACCATACTAAGAACGTATGGGGGCATTACGGATTACGAAACAAAAATCAATCTGTATCTGTTGTCACAAAAAACCGGAACAAGCGAGAGACAGTTGAAGCAGTTACTTCAACAGCTTGCCGACGACCAGATTGTGAAGTATAAAAACAACACCTCTGACCTTGAAATTACTTTTTTGGTACCCCGTGAAGATGATCACACCATTAATTTGTTTGCCAAGAAAATCAAGGATTTTAATCAAGTTAAACAAAAAAATATGGAGGCCATGTTGGGGTACATTACCAATATAAAGGTATGCCGAAGTGTATATCTCCTGAATTATTTTGGTGAAAAGGTTTCCGAAAACTGCGGTACTTGCGATATTTGTAGACAAGAGAAAGTAATGCCCTCCTCGCATTATTTGGAGAAAAGGATCATGGAGCTATTAGAAATTCGGCCCCATACTTCCCGACAATTGGAAAAGGAAACCGGCGCCAATGAGGAGGAACTTTTAACAACACTGGAAAGACTGCTTGAAGATGAGCTGATCTCCATAAACTATAAAAATGAGTACATCAAAAAATAGCCCCCTACGTATTGTATTTATGGGCACCCCGGATTTTGCCGTGCAAAGCCTTAAAAAAATATTGGAGGCTGGTTTAAATGTTGTCGGTGTAATTACTGCTCCCGATAGACCTGCAGGTCGAGGACGAAAGGTTCAACAATCGGCCGTAAAGCAATTTGCGGTCGAGCAACAAATAAAAGTTTTACAGCCCACCAATTTAAAGGATGAATCTTTTTTGGAAGAACTCAAAAGCCTTGAAGCGAACTTACAAGTGGTCGTGGCTTTTAGGATGTTGCCCAAAGCTGTTTGGCAAATGCCGGAATACGGCACCTTTAACCTTCATGCGTCTCTCCTGCCCCAATATCGGGGAGCCGCCCCAATTAATTGGGCCATAATCAATGGTGAAACCGAAACAGGGGTCACCACATTTTTTATTGATGAAAAAATAGATACGGGGAGCATCATTCTACAGAAAACAGAAAAAATCACACAAGATGATACCGCTGGCTCCTTGCACGATAGATTAATGACCATTGGCGCCGATCTAGTGGTAGAGACCTGTAAGCAAATAGAATCAGGAACAGTTATTCGACAAAAACAGGACGAAAGCACGGAATTAAAACCAGCTCCGAAAATCCATAAGGACACCTGCCGGATAAATTGGGAAGCATCCATGGAAGATATTTATAATCATATACGTGGACTAAGTCCTTATCCCGGTGCATGGACCAAATTGGTCAATGCGGAAAAAGAGGAGCCTATGAAAATCTTTAGGACCGAAATGGAAGAGATTGAGCACGATTATGGAACTGGAGAATTATTTGTGGAGAAAAAATCCATGAAGGTGGCCGTGAAAAATGGATATATCAACCTTTTGGAGCTACAGTTGCCCGGTAAGCGAAAAATGCATATCAACGAGGTTTTGAACGGATTAAATCTGGAAAAAGAGGCTCATCTTCGCTAAGGCCTTGCTATGATTGGGCTAGGAAAATTTGTCATTTTTTTCCGACTTTATCAACAAACGTTTCAAGTTATCAACAAAAACCCCTATTTCCCTAGGTTTTGCTTGCGTGGGACGCAAATCCATATAAATTTGTTCAGCATTAAAATTATATTAACAACAATTAATTTAATTCCATTATGAACAAAACAGAATTAATCGATGCTATGGCAGCTGATGCTGGCATCACTAAAGCAGCAGCTAAAAAAGCATTGGAGTCTTTCTTGGGAAATGTAGAAGGAACGCTTAAAAAAGGAGACAGAGTTTCCTTGGTAGGTTTTGGTTCTTGGTCAGTTTCTAAAAGAAGCGCTAGAGAAGGTAGAAATCCACAGACTGGAGCTACTATTAAGATTGCCGCTAAGAACGTTGTAAAGTTCAAAGCAGGTGCTGAATTGAGCGGTGCAGTAAACTAATCAATTGTATTTTTAATATACAAAAGCACCCCGATCGGGGTGCTTTTTTAGTTTATATGATTCCCATTTTTTGTATATGTTAAATATTATGTTAAATTTAAATAAACGAAACACTTGAAGATGGTAACCCAAAAGCCAAAAAAAGGAAATTTGCTCGTTGCTGAACCTTCGCTGACCGGGGATGTTTCTTTTAACCGATCGGTGGTGCTTATAGCGGAACACAATGATGAAGGTTCTGTAGGCTTTATATTGAACAAACCCTTGGATTATACCATCTGTGACCTCGTTTCCGATATTACCATTCCGTTCCAAGTTTTTAATGGAGGCCCCGTAGAACAGGACAATCTCTACTTTATCCATAAAGTACCGGAACTTATTGAAAACAGTGTTGAGATTTCCGATGGTATTTTTTGGGGCGGTAATTTTGAAAAGACCATTAAATTGATCAACAACGGTATTATTACCGAACAGGATATCCGTTTCTTTTTGGGGTATTCCGGTTGGGGAATAAGTCAATTGGATCAAGAGCTGTCCTCCAAATCGTGGGTAGTGCTTCCCAACGAATATGAAAGCAGTATTTTGGAAAAATCCTCCAATGCGTTTTGGAAAGAAAAAATGGTCGAATTGGGCGGCGATTATCTTCTATGGTCCAATTCGCCGGAGAACCCTTCGCTGAATTAAACGCCTATCCTAGCTTTTGCATTTAGTTTGCCCACCAAACTTTTGGCAACTGTTCCATTGTACTCCTTTTTCCTGTATTTACTTATTGGCTGAATACCTATAATTGAATTGGTAATGAATAGTTCGTCCACTTTTTGAAGTTCAAATGGAGAAATGGAAGCTTCTACAAGATCGAACTCCTCAGAAGCAGCGATCAATTTCATCAAATTTTTTCTGATGATACCGTCCAGGCATCCATCGCTCAAAGGCGGGGTTTTAACCTCGTTGCCCTGAACCAAAAACAGGTTGCCATTAATGGCCTCGACCACTTTTTTATCCGTATTCACCAACAAACAGTTGGCGTATCCATTTTCTTGGGCATAGACCCCTGCAACAACATGTAATAACTTATTGGTGGTCTTTAGGTTGGACAACATGTCCTTGTTCACATAAAAATCCTTGAACAGCTCCACCTCGTAAGTACCATTGTCAATCGTGAAAAATGGAGATTTCATGGAACTCACTTCTATGAGGTAGGATACATTATTTGTACTTGGTGTGTACAGCCCCCCCTCGTTTCTATACACGGATAACCGTATGCGAACTGCGCCATTTTCCAACCCATTTGCTGTAATGGTTTTCTTGATCTGTTCTTCTAAATACTCCAGAGTAAATTCCATTGGAATTTCCATTCTAAGAATACGCATGGAAGCCATCAGTCTAAAATAATGGTCTTCCCAAAAAAAGAGTGTCCCATTTACATAACGAATGGTTTCAAAAAGGGCATCGCCGTACTTAAATCCCCTATTATTATAGGTAAATATTGCCTCATCATCCGCTAAAATTTCTCCATTAGAATTGACCATAAAAAAGTCCCGATTTTTTTCGGGACCAAATATACGGTTTACTTAAGAATTGTTCTAGGTAGATCCCAGTACTTGCTTAAGGTCGGAAACTTGGTTTTCCCAGAGCATTTTTGCCTCGTCCACTTCATCTTCGTCTGCAAAATCTGTTATAAACAAGGAAACATCCTTGGTGATTTCGTCTACAATAATTCGCATTTCAAAAAAGGAATCGTCATCATTTTCTTCCCAGGCCAACTTTACAAACTCTTCGCTTTTACGTTTTAGCATTTTTGCTCTTTCCTCTGATCCATCCCAGATAAAGGTAAACACCTCTCCTCTGGAATTAACGTTATCTGCGTACCATTCAGATAATCCTGAAGGTGTGGAAATATATTGGTAAAGCAATTGTGGTGAGGCCTGGATAACGAATTCCAGTTCAAATTTAACCTTATCACTCATAGTCGTGTTCTTTAAATCCTTTTCAACATTTGTATAGTTTGGGAAGATATAAAAATAAATGTCAAATAATAAATTAATAATGAATTTTGATTCAGCGAAAATTTAAACATATATTTGCACCCGCTTAGCAAAACCATGGCGAGGTAGCTCAGCTGGTTAGAGCGTCGGATTCATAACCCGGAGGCCGGGGGTTCAAGTCCCCCTCTCGCTACAAAATGAGAAGCCATTTAACTGTATTTTAGTTAGATGGCTTTTTTTATGTCCTTCATCTACATTTCCGTTTTATTAATTCAGCATAAAAACTCTACAACTTTTCTTTATAGGACTCCCAAACAAAGCATACGGAATAGCTATTTGGTACTAGGTTGATCTATATTATTAATGCGACTTTATTGCATTAATAAATTTTTAGCTAATTTTATCCATTATTGGATTCTCGCAAAAAAATTAGCTGATACAAATGGTTTTGTACCTCAATAAATAAACAACTATCAGAAATACAACACAATGAATAAAAAAGATTTCGAAGTAATTATAATAGGCGGCAGTTATGCAGGACTTTCAACAGCCATGGCCTTGGGACGTTCTCTAAGAACAACTTTGGTAATTGATGCCGGTAATCCTTGTAACCGACAAACGCCACATTCCCATAATTTTCTTACCCAAGACGGATCCACACCAAATGAGATTTCAGAAATTGCACAAGATCAGGTAAAAAAGTACAACAGTGTACATTTTTATAATGGTCTTGTAGTTAGTGGTAAGAGGGTTAAAAATGGATTTGAAGTCACAACGCACAAAGGAGACAGTTTTACTGCTAAAAAAATGGTGTTCGCATCCGGAATTAAGGACCTAATGCCTTCAATAAAAGGATTTTCGGAATGTTGGGGAATTTCCGTTGTACACTGTCCGTATTGCCACGGATACGAAATAAGAAACACAAAAACTGCCATAATCGCCAATGGGGACAGAGCGTTTCATCTTGCTTCTTTAATAAATAATTTAACCGACCAAATCACTGTTCTTACCAACGGTAAGCACGATTTTGATGAGACTCAAATCAAAAAGTTGGAGCGGCACAATATTAAGATCATAGATAAAAAGGTATTGGAAATTGAACACGTTAACGGACACCTGGAAAAGATTGTTTTTAATGATGGAAGTAAGGAAAGCTTTGAATATGCTTACGCCTCTATTCCTTTTGAACAAAATTCTCACCTGCCAAAAATGTTGGGCTGTAATCTTACAGATCAAGGACATATCGAAGTTAATGCAATGCAAAAGACAACACAAGAAGGCATTTTTGCCTGTGGAGACAATAGTTCCATGATGCGCTCCGTTGCTACGGCGGTGTATGGCGGAAACTTAACCGGAGCAATGATAAACCATGAACTGACACAGGAAAGCTTTTAAAATGGAGGAAGTGTTCAATTAATTCGTTTAGTTCGACCCCAAATTTTGTGTTTACGATTTGGATGAACAATGCTTAGGCGAAAATCAGTAACTTATGTTCCTTTTTGGAAGATGTTTTCAAAGTCTTTCAACCATCAGAACTAATGAACCTATGATCAAGATTTTTAGACGAATTAGAAGGAGATTACTTTCGGAAGGAAAGTTCAAAAACTATCTGGCCTATGCCATTGGAGAAATAACGCTTGTGGTCTTGGGAATATTGATCGCGTTGCAGATAAACAATTGGAACCAAGACAAACAATTGCACAGGTCCGAGCTTAATACCTTAAAAAGTCTTCGCGAATCCATCAAAATAAACCTTAACGAACTGGACCTTATTTTAAAGGCGCAGATACTAAGGAACAAAAGCCTTCAGGAGGTTATTTTTGTCGATCTCTCCGATAGGGACCTAACCTATTTGGATTCGTTGATCACCACTAATGTTGAAAACCACACCTTTGATCCATCAACAGGGATTTATAATTCCATAATCAGCTCTGGTAAAATTGAGATCATCACCAACGATTCGCTAAAAAATAGAATTTCCAAGCTTTATGACCGCGTTGTGGATTACCAAGAAAGTGAAGATGAGATAACCGAGTTTACCAAAGAGCATCTGGAAAAAAATTTCATTGAACATTTAAATATAAATCCAGAAATTCTAGCTAAAATCCGTAAGCGGACCAACGACGAAAAGCTTAAGGACAGAGCACTTTATATCGAAACCTTCAGCTCCCAAAAACTTAAGAACATGTATATTCTATTACTCAACAAGATGAACGAAGTTATTTTAAAAGGCGAGAGTTTGGAGTTGGAGTACCAAAGTTTGATTTCCAGTCTGGAAAAAGAAATTAGAAACAAAGAATAAAACAAATTCTACCTCGGTCATTCATAATTTGAATACTATATCCAATTCCCTAGAATTTAGTTCTGTGTAAAAAATTTAATTCGGAAAGTGGAATCCTAAAATATTGAGGCCCTATAAAATCAGTTATTTAAATCGACATAAACTAGTCATTAAAATAATTGCTACAATGGGATCTCGTTAGTTTTATATTTACAATGCACAATAGCAAAACAAAAACCTGACTAAACCATGGGAAATACCTTGCCTTGGATTGTTTTGATAGCCCATGTAGGCGTACTCTTGTTTATCGATTTCTTTATCCTACACAAAAAGGATAAGGCGACCAACCCCAAACAAGCTGTATTTGAAACCCTCTTTTTTGTTGTAAATGCCTTGGTTTTTAGCGGAATTGTCTATTGGTTTTACAAAAATGGGATGGTGGACAACCCAAGCAACCTCTCTCCTGGCAATAGTGTGATAAAATATCTCACAGGCTACATTATCGAACTATCGTTAAGCGTGGACAACCTGTTCGTTATAGCGATAATTTTTGTTGGGTACAAAATCCCAAAACAGTACCAACATAAATTACTGTTTCTCGGTATAATCGGAGCCATAGTGTTTAGGGCTATTCTTATTGGTGTAGGTCTCATTCTAATTCACAAAATTCACCAAATCACCATTTTTTTTGGTCTGTTCCTCTTGTACACCGCTTTTAACATGCTAAAAAAAGAAGAACAACCTAAGGACTATGAACAAAACAAAGGAATCGCCAAGTTTTTTAATATATCGAACAAATTGGATAATGGCCATTTTAGGACCGAAATAAACGGAAAACGCGTTTTTACTGCAATGTTTGGAGCCCTGATCACTATAGAATTTACCGATATTTTATTTGCTCTTGACAGTATTCCGGCAATCTTTGCCCTCACTACCGACCCGTTTATTGTTTTCAGTTCCAATATATTTGCCATTATGGGACTGCGTTCGCTCTATTTTTTCTTGGCGAACATGTTGGAGAAGTTCAAGTATTTAAAGTATAGTGTTTTTTCCATATTGATCTTTGTTTCCCTTAAGCTCATTACAGCCAGTTGGGTGGAAATACCAGAATGGTTTTCATTACTGTTCATCGGTATTTCGTTGGCCATAGGAATCTGGATTTCAATTTTAAAGGCCAAAACAGATGAAAGTCAATAAAACATTACGCGTATTGCTCCATAATATTTTTGGATTTAACTAAAAAATGGCATTTGCAACCAACAGTACACCCTGTAAACAAGTTGAATCTGACCATATCAAGTTTAACCCATTCATCCATTTATAAAAATCATTTTGTTTCGACTGACCTCACCCCTCTGGATTTTGTAATCCATAATTCCTGGTGCATCACAAATAATCCTTAACCATTAGGCAAGGCTGGCTAAAACCTATGCTTATCCCTACCTTTGGTGTTCAATTAATTTATAGAATGGAACAGTCGGAACAAGAAAAATTAAATTGGAGCGAATTCATGAAAGTGGAAATGAGGGTAGGAACCATTATCTCTGCAGAAAAATTTAAAGAAGTAAGGAACCCTGCCTATAAAATGATCGTGGATTTTGGACCCTTTGGCACAAGAAAAACATCGGCCCAAATTACAAAACTATATACACCGGAAGAATTGGTCGGCAAACAAGTGATCGCAGTTCTCAATTTTCCTCCAAAACAAATAGCCACGATAATGAGCAAATGTTTGGTGATGGGCTGCGTCGGCGATGAAAAAGAAGTTACATTGATCCAACCGGAAAGAAAAGTGGCCAATGGAACTCGAATTGGGTAACTGCGTAGCCATAAACCGCCCTTCTCCTTAAAAGTAGAACAATTTATATTTTCTTGGTATTCTTTTTTCACTAACTTAAAAGTCCAAAAACCAACCAAATAATGAATTATTTTAAAAAACTGGGAACCGCTAATCTATTGATGCTGACTCTATGCGCAATGATCATCTTAGTGGCGGAATACCTTTTTCTTAATGGACACACCGAACATGGTCTCTTTGTGGGACTGTGGGCCCCTACCCTCTTGGGAGTTATGATTTACCTAAAACTTGTGGACAATGACGGCAAATAATATCGTTTTATGGTTTTCTGCTGTTGTTATTGTGCTCGTGGCCGTATGGGCCATTCTCATGATCAGGGCCTATAATAAGGCCAGTAAAGGGAAATAACGTTGCCATTGGTTGTTTGTGACAACCCAATGCTCATATTTTGATGGACTTTTCTAGGATTTACGTTTACATATAGGCTAGCATGAAGAATACAATATCCGAACGTATTGCCGACTTTTTAAAAAATTACCCGCCTTTCAATGCAATGGAGCCCGAACAATTGGAAAAATTGTCCATTGAGGTGGTCATTATCCATAAAGAGACCAATACCATAGTTTTTTCCCAGAACGAAAATCCCCATGATCATTTTTATGTGGTAAACAAAGGAGCCGTTTCGCTGTCCAAAGTAGGATCGAGTCAAATCTTGGATATATGCGACGAAGGCGACGTTTTTGGTTTACGCCCCCTTTTGGCACAGGAAAAATATAAATTGGAAGCAAAAGCTTACGAAGAAACAATTCTTTATGCCATTCCTATCAAGGAATTTAAACCCTTGGCCCTCGAAAATAAACGTATTGGCAATTTTTTAATCGAAAGCTTTGCGTCCAATACCGGAAATCCCTATTCGATAAAACATCGGGGCAAACTTTATGGAATAAATGAAGATGCCGAGCGCTATTCTACCAATAAAATATTGGACCTACAACCTATAAAATACTCCAAGGACCTCATCACCTGTGCGGAAAACGCAAGTATAAAGGAAATTGCAGATATAATGACCAAGCACAATGTGAGCTCTATTTTAGTGGAGAAAGAGCAATTGCCCGTGGGAATAATAACGGACAAGGACCTCAGAAAAAAAGTGGCTACCGGACAATATCCAATAACCGAATCGGCCAGGACCATTATGTCTTCACCAATCATCACCTATCCAAAAGAGCTTACTTTGGCCCAATCTCAAATGGCCATGATGAAAAGTAACATCAGTCATTTGGTTCTCACAGAAGACGGTACAACCGAGACTCCCGCTGTCGGGATTCTTTCCAAACACGATATTATGGTCGCTGTCGGAAACAATCCAGCAGTGCTTCTACGTGCCATAAAAAGAGCTGCCACAGCTAAAAGATTACGAAGTATCCGGCACGGCACCATGAACCTTTTGCAAGGATACTTGGAACAAAACATCCCTTTGGGACTGGTGTCGAAAATAATTTCTGAATTAAACGATGCCTCAACCAAGCAGGTTATACAATTGGCTTTAGCAAAAATGGAGCGCGAGCCCCCCGTTAAATTTACTTGGCTCAGTATGGGGAGTCAAGGACGCGGGGAACAATTACTAAATACCGATCAGGACAATGCCATTATTTTTGAAGATGTTGCGGATGAAAAGCTCGAGGAAACCAGAAGTTATTTTCTAAAATTGGGCGAGCGTATTTCCAAAAGTCTGAACACCATTGGTTTTGAATATTGTCCTGCAAACATGATGGCCTCCAACCCATCTTGGTGCCAGAGTTTGAGCGAATGGAAAAAGATAACCGCCCATTGGATCCATAACCCTGGACCGGATGAGATATTGCTCTCTTCCATTTTCTTTGATTATAGCGTGGTCTTTGGAGAAAAGTTACTGGCGGACGAATTGTCCCACAGTATATTTGGCCATGCCAACCGATACCCACAATTTTTTACACATTTGGCCAGTGGGGCTCTTCAGAATCCGTCACCTTCAGGGTTTTTTAGGGATTTTTTGGTGGAACAAGATGGTGAGCACAAAGACTTTTTTGATTTAAAGCTCCGTGCGCTAATGCCGATAATCGATGCAGCAAGGGTACTTATCCTGTCACATTCCATCAAATCCATAAACAATACAGCAGGTAGGTACGAAAAACTTGCCGAACTGGAACCCAATAACAAGGAATTATACTTGGCGTGCTCATACGCTAGTAAAGCCTTGCTCAAATTTAGAACCAGACAGGGCCTACTCCATAATGATTCCGGCAGATATATTGCACTGGATAAATTGAACAAAGAGGAAAAAATAAAATTAAAGAGAACCTTTAAGACCATCAAGGAAATACAATCTTTGATCGAGGTCAGGTTCCAGGTCAAAAACCTCTTGCGCTAATGTGGTCTTTCTTCAAAAAAAAAGAATTGGAACTTCCCGATTTTTGGTGGGATTACAATGCAAATTTCAATGAAAAGCTACCCACGGATGTCAAAGACAACACGTTTGTTGTATTTGATACGGAAACCACCGGCTTTAATCTTACCAAAGATCGGATGTTGTGCATTGGCGCCTTAAAACTAAAGGACAATAATATTGTGGTAAAAGATAGCCTTGAGCTGTATTTAAAACAAGAGCATTACGATAAGCAGAGCGCCGAGATACATGGCATCCTTAAAAAAACCAAGTACAACTGCATTTCCGAATTGGATGCGCTGAAATTATTTTTAAAATATATTGGAAACCATGTTCTGGTGGGGCACCATGTTATGTTCGATGTACGTATGATGAATGACGCTCTTAAAAGGAACGGACTCCCTAAATTAAAAAATAAGACACTGGATACCGAATCACTTTACTCCAGAACTGTGTTGATTTCTTCCGTAGTGGAAAAAAAGGAACGTTACTCTTTGGACGATTTGGCCAAAAAATTCAGTATTTCCCGAAAAGATAGGCACACCGCGCTGGGCGACGCCTACATAACTGCCATAGCCCTATTAAGGGTTATTGAAAAATTAAAGCCCAATAAACTAAAAGACCTCCTGAGATAAGGAGGCCGTTTTTTTATTTGAATTTGTTGTCTTAAAGACTTTCCTTGATAATGCTCTCCACTACTTCCGGATTCAATAAAGTGGATGTATCTCCAAGGTTTGCCGTGTCTTTGGATGCAATTTTTCTTAGAATACGCCTCATGATCTTACCGCTTCGCGTTTTGGGCAATCCTTCTGTAAATTGAATCTTGTCCAATTTGGCAATTGGTCCAATGTGATCGGTGATCAATTCATTGATTTCCTTTTTTAGGTTATCCCGGTTACGGTCTTCTCCTGTTTCCTTCAAAATAATATAACCGTACAACGCATTTCCTTTTATATCGTGTGGGAATCCAACAATGGCAGATTCTGCAACGGCCGGATGTTCGTTAATGGCATCTTCAATGGGCGCTGTTCCTAGATTGTGCCCGGAAACAATGATCACATCATCTACCCTTCCCGTAATCCTATAATATCCCACTTCATCTCTTAAAGCTCCATCTCCGGTAAAATATTTGCCTTCGAAGGCAGAAAAATAGGTGTCCTTATACCGTTGATGATTGCCCCAAATGGTCCTTGCTATGGATGGCCATGGAAACTTGATGCATAAACGACCATCTACCTGATTTCCTTTGATTTCTTCTCCTGTCTCATCCATTAGCGCTGGTTGAATGCCCGGCAAGGGCAATGTTGCATAGGTTGGTTTTGTAGGAGTGGAAAATGGAATTGGAGAAATTAGTATTCCTCCGGTCTCGGTTTGCCACCAAGTATCTACGATAGGACATTTTTTATCACCTACATGATCATTGTACCAGTGCCAAGCCTCCTCATTGATCGGCTCCCCAACGGTTCCCAAGACTTTTAAACTGGACAAATCGTAATCGGTCACAAAATCCAAATTCTGCTTTGCCAAGGCCCGGATCGCCGTTGGTGCAGTATAAAATTGGGTTACCTTGTGTTTTTGAACCACTTCCCAAAATCTTCCAAAATCGGGATAGGAAGGAACTCCCTCGAACATAACTGTAGTGGCCCCATTGGCCAGCGGTCCATAAACAATGTAGGAGTGCCCTGTGATCCAACCAATATCCGCGGTACACCAATACACATCCTCCTCACGATATTGGAATACATTTTTAAACGAATAGGCGGTGTATACCATATATCCTCCGGTGGTATGCACCATTCCCTTTGGACGGCCTGTAGAACCTGAGGTGTAAAGAATAAACAGGGGGTCTTCTGCATCCATAATTTCCGGAACACAGTCCAAATAGGCCTTATCCAGCAATGGTTGCACCCATATATCGCGACCTTCCTTCATAGTCACCTCTCCTCCTGTGCGCTTGGTCACTAGAACGGTCTTTACATCTGGGCAACTCTCCAAGGCTTCATCTACAATAGCTTTTAAGTCGATTATTTTTTTTCCTCGGTACGATCCGTCAGAAGTGAGCACCATCTTAGCGCCACAATCGTTGATCCTAGTAGAGAGTGCAGTAGAGGAAAATCCGGCAAAAACCACCGAATGTATGGCTCCAATTCGAGCGCAGGCCAAAATTGCAATGGCCAAATCGGGAATCATAGGTAAATAAACTACGACCCTATCCCCTTTTTTTACACCTTGATCCTTTAATACATTGGCATATTTACAAACACGTTCATGCAGTTGGTTATACGTAATATGTTCCGCTTCTTCGCTCGGGTCGTTCGGTTCAAATAGAATTGCTGTCTTGTCGCCCCGGATTCTTAAGTGACGGTCGATACAGTTTTCCGTAATATTAAGTTTGGCTCCTTTGAACCAGCTTATCTCCGGCTTGGAGAAATCCCATTCCAAAACAGTATCCCATTTTTTTCGCCAATGAAAGTGTTCCTCTGCTACTTCCTCCCAGAAACCTTCCGGGTTTCTTACGGATTTTCGGTACACTTGAAAGTACTCTTCCAAATGTTTGATATGATAATTACTCATCTATAAATTTGTTTAGTTTATATGTAATTTATTTTTCTTCTCGCTATTTTAAAAGCATGTCTACCTCAATAACCCTTCGATATCGGTGATTACTTTTTTTATGGAAAAGGGCTTGGTCATGTAACCATCGGCGCCCATTTTTAATCCTTTTTCTATATCTTTCTCCTTACTTTTTGCTGACAGGAATACCACTTTGGTATGGTTGAGGTCCTGATTGTTTCTTACTCGTTTCAGTGTTTCAAACCCGTCCATTTCCGGCATCATTATATCCAGTAAAATAAGGTCTGGTTCCTCTTTGATGGCTATTTCCAATGCCTCTGTACCGTCTCTTGCAATAAACACCTCAAAATCTTTCTTTTTAAAGGCATATTCCAACGACATTACGATATTGGGTTCATCATCTACGATCAGTATTTTCTTCTGCTCCATTATTTTTTGGGTATTGAAAAGATCATTCGAGTACCTGACTTAAAATTCTTATCCACCACAATGGTCCCGTTATGACTTTCCACTATTTTTTTACAAATGGCAAGACCAAGTCCACTGCCCTTTGGTTTTTTTATGTTCTGGTTTTTTGATTGATAAAATTTTTCGAAAATGTAATCTTTGTCCTCATCTGGGATTCCTCTTCCATTGTCTTCAATGGCGACCAACAACTCGTTTTCCAGACCTTCCAACAGAATTTTAATTTTTCCGTTACGGGGTTCTGTAAATTTAAGGGAATTCGACAGCAAATTTGTCAATACCTGTAAAATTCGGTCTTCATCATAAAATGCAAGGATTTTTTCCTTGCTCGAAAATTTGATCTTTGTTTCTTTTTTGGATGCGATCTGTTCCACTCCCTTGATGGCCTTTCCTATAGTTTTGGACATATTGTGTTCCCGAATGTCCAACTCTGTTCGATTACCGGACAATTTTTCCAGATCTAGGATATTGTGTATTAAAGTGCTCAACCTATCCGTGTCCCTATTTATATTCTCTAGGAACCTATTTCTTAATTCGGGAGGCATATTCTCGTCCTCCAATACTTCCGATGCAGCTTTTATGGAGGTTATGGGTGTTTTGAGCTCATGTGCAACCGTATCCAAAAACTCATCTTTAAGTTTATCCTGTATGCGCAGTTCTTCATTGGCCGTTTTTAATTGCTGCGTCATTGCGGCCAGTTCAGCAGATTTTTCCCTGAGCAGTTTATTACTGGCCTTTGTCTCTTTACTCTCTTCCAGAATATTGAGCACTTCTACCAAACTTATAGGTGTTTCCTTGGATACCGAGGCCAATAAAATTTTGGCCGAAGCACTCCCAATACTTCCCGTTAGTAGTTTTTCAGAAAAATTGATCAATCTTGCATCTGCCCGTTCCTCTGCTTCTGATATATTATATTTTCTATTGAACAACCGCAAAGCCCTGTTGGTACGCTGCTCCCCCAAAAATCGGCTCAACAATCGCTTTATATCGGCAACGTAGGCTTCTCCTTTCCATATAAACCCCCCTTCTTGAAGGTTGCCATAATTCTCGTGGTTCACAAACATTTCAGCATAGTTCCTCTCCCTATAATTTCCTTTTGTTCTTAGGGAAAGTCCAACAAACACCAGAGTGTTGAGAGACATGCTCCAGAAAAAGGCATTGCTTTCCGGGGTTAAATAATCCAATCCTAACAAATGTGCGGGCCTGAGCCATGCAAAACCAAAAAAGCCCTCTTCAGTAAAATCAAGTTCCGGCATTGTTGCTTTACTGATAACTGGCAGGAACAAGGTATAAAAAACAACAACCAAACCTATTAATATCCCTGCTTCGACACCACGTGCAGTGCCTCGTCTCCAGGTCAACCCTAGAAAGAACGACGGTGCCAACTGAGCAATGATCAAAAAAGAAATGAGTCCAATGGAGTACAAGGATAATTGGGCCGAAAATTGGATGTAGAAGTAATAAGCCATAATGATCAAAAGGAAAATAGCGACCCTTCTTATATTTTTGATACGCTTGGTATTTTCTTCCGGATTACCTTCCACCAAGGTTTTTATAAACCCATAAGGAATTACAATATTGTTGCTCACCATTGTGGACAAAGCAAGGGTAGATACCACGATCATTGAAATTACGGTAGTGAATCCCCCAACAAAAACCATTAAGGCCAATCCGTAATTGTTGTGCTGCAATGGCAATAAAAGTGAATAATAATCGTGGTTTACCGATTGTGACAAATTTAAGTTTCCTGCCCAGGCAATAAAGATCACAAATACATTGAACAACAGCAAATACAAAGGAAACAACCAAATGGCCTTACGCAGGTGACTCTCGTTATCATTTTCCACTACGGATACATGGAACTGTCGGGGCAATAAAAAAATGGCGAAAAAAGAGAGACAAATCGTAAAAAGCCAATTAAACCCATTTTCCAAACCGCCAAAAGAGATCAGTTGATCAAAATTATCTCGTAAACTTGCTTTATGGTAGATATCCGCAGTGCCATCAAAAAGGTAGAATGTGATGTAAATACCGATCACCAAGAAAAAACACAACTTTAAAATGGATTCCAAGGCCACTGTTGCCACAATCCCTTTTCTATGTTCCGAAGTATCTGTTGATAGTGTTCCGTAGAAGGCTACAAAAATCGCTATAAGCAACGCGATGTAAAAAGTAGAATCATCAAAAAAACCTGTGGATCGGTAACTCCCCTTTGCGGAAATGAGTGAAAAGGTCTCGGATACGGCTTTAAGTTGTAAGGATATGTATGGAATTATAGCGAACAAGCACGTTAAGGTAACCAAAGCTCCCAATTGTCTGTTGTTACCATACCGCATGGAAATAAAATCGGCAATACTGGAAATTTTGTGCTGCTTGGATATACGGATCACCTTTCTCATTAAAACGATCCAAAGTGGTAGGGCAATTACCGGTCCCAAATAAATGGCCAAAAAACTAATCCCGGAGCTCGATGCTATCCCTACACTTCCGTAATAGGTCCAAGCTGTACAATACACGGCCAAGGAAAGGGTATACACATACGGGTTGTTCGTCCATTTGCTTCGTTTGTTCTTTTCGGCAAAATACGCTAGAACAAAGAGCATGGCCAAATACAGTACAATAACCAATCCTACTGCATAATTACTCATAGAACCGTTTTAAAATGATATAGGCCAAAACGATCGCGATCAACCAGCTCAAGAAAATAAAAACATAAAATATGGGGAAACCGAAAAAATGTCCATCGCTGTCAAATAGGGTAACAAAGGGAACATTCCATAAAAAGAACAATACTATGGAAACAAGGATCAATTTCTGCTGATGCCGTTTTTTCATTTTTATTTTCAAGGTCGCCAAACTTAAAATTACAAAAAACGGTACGGTAAAACCATACCGTACCGCTTTTTCACAACCAACTAATTAATGTGTCGATGCTTCACCCGCACCGCTGGGTATTCTTATGTGTTCCACTATTTCCTGTACTTCCTCAGGTGGTTCGGGAGTAAACATGTTAACTACAATGGCGACAATAAAGTTGACTACCATGGCAATGGTTCCAAATCCTTCTGGCGAAACACCAAACCACCAACTTTCTTGAAGACCTGCTACGGCATCTTTTCCGCCGTCAAAAATTCCAAATTTAAATTTCAGCATATAAAAGAGCATAAGACAAAGGCCTACGATCATTCCTGAAACAGCTCCCTTGCTATTCATTTTTTTGTAGAAAATACCTAAAATAATGGCAGGGAAGAACGAAGCCGCTGCCAATCCAAAGGCCAAGGCCACCACCGCTGCGACAAACCCGGGGGGATTGATCCCAAAATAACCGGCTATAACCACTGCTACGGCTGCAGAAAGTCTTGCTGCCCATAGCTCGCCTTTTTCAGAAAGATCTGGTTTAAGCACGTTCTTGATCAGATCATGGGAAACCGAAGAGGAAATAACCAACAACAGACCTGCTGCCGTAGATAGGGCAGCCGCCAATCCACCTGCCGCAATTAAACCAATAACCCATGCCGGGAGATCTGCAATTTCCGGGTTGGCCAAAACCATAATGTCCCTATCAACGCTAAGTTCGTTTACCTCGGGTGAGGCTACATATTGAATTATGCCATCGCCATTTTTATCCTCGTGCCCTATCAACCCTGTTTTTTCCCAACGATTGAACCATTCTGGCATGCTATTATATTCTTTTCCACTAACAGTTTCGATAAGATTAGTTCTGGCAAACACGGCTACTGCGGGTGCAGTAGTGTACAAGATCGCAATGAACAACAAGGCCAAACCTGCGGATTTTCTTGCATCTCGCACCCGTTTTACGGTAAAGAAACGAACGATTACATGAGGTAAACCTGCGGTACCGACCATAAGTGCCAGGGTTATGGCAAAAACATCGACCATACTTTTAGATCCATCAGTATACTCTGCAAATCCGAGTTCCGTGGATAGTCCGTCCAGTTTATCCAAAAGATAAGTTCCAGAGCCATCGGCCAAAGTGCTGCCAAATCCTAGTTGTGGCACAGGGTTCCCTGTCATTTGGATAGAAATGAAAATTGCAGGTACCATAAAGGCGAAAATCAATACGCAATATTGGGCCACTTGAGTATAGGTTATCCCTTTCATACCACCAAGGACGGCATAGAACAATACAATCACCATTCCGATAACAACTCCGGTATTGATATCTACTTCCAGATACCTTGAAAACACAATTCCTACCCCTCTCATCTGTCCGGCAACATAAGTAAAGGATACGATGAGTGCGCAGATAACTGCAACAACCCTAGCTGTTTTGGAGTAATAGCGTTCCCCAATAAAATCGGGCACTGTAAACTTTCCAAACTTTCTTAAATATGGTGCCAATAGCAGGGCCAGGAGTACATAACCACCGGTCCATCCCATAAGGTAAACGGCGCCATCGTAGCCGGCAAAAGAAATAATTCCTGCCATGGATATAAAAGACGCTGCCGACATCCAATCCGCTGCAGTGGCCATACCGTTGGCCAATGGGGAAACACCACCTCCGGCCACGTAAAATTCTTTAGTGGAACCCGCTCGGGACCAAATTGCTATTCCTATATACAGACCAAATGACAAGGCTACCAAGACATAGGTCCAAATTTGTACATCGCTCATAATGTTTTGATTTTATCGGTTAATTATTCTTCGTCGTATCCGTACTTTTTGTCCAATTTGTTCATTAGGCGTACGTACACAAAAATGAGGATGACAAATACATAAATGGATCCTTGTTGCGCGAACCAAAACCCAAGTTTAAATCCGCCCAGTCGAATGTTGTTCAATGCATCCTTAAAAAGGATACCTGCTCCGTAGGAGACCAAGAACCAAATGACTAGTAGTATTACCAAGTACCTTAGGTTCTCTTTCCAATAGGCCGAGGCCTTTTTTTGTTTTTCTGACATAATTTGTTGGTTGTTTAGTTATAAATAAATCTGTGCTTGCAAGGTTACCACACCATTGTTGTCACCAGAACCAATTTTTGAATTGGCATACTCCAATGTTAATTTAGAATGATGCCCTGTCATAAATAGGTTGATTCCCAAGCCCAACCGTGTGGCGTTATCGTCTATTGCGTCTATCGATCTTGTTTGGTAGGACACATAAGGCTGTACCCTTGATTTATCCGCTGGACCGGAAACCAGATATCCTACATGTCCATAAACCATATTCCCGGTTCCGTACGGCCCAAGGTTGAAGTTACGACCATAATCGTTATTTTGGAATACTGCGTAGGCCGTAATGGCAGAACCATCTTGACCAAGAGGGGCATCGTAATAGGCATCCACTGCGAAAATATTTACATTTTCGCCTTCCAGGTTTCCTGCTCCGTCCGCTATTACCGTACCGTTTCTATGGGTCAAGAATCCGGCACCGACATTAAATATTCTTTTACTGCCCAAATATGTTCCTACTTTATAGGGCAAAAAATTGGATTCTTGATCTAAAAAATGATAGTCAAAATAACCTTGGATCACTTTGCCCGCATCTGCTGAACCCAGCAATTCGCGACCCCGATATACTGCTCGACCATTGGGTATTGGATCGTTTGAAGCATCCAAGGTATTGGTTATGGCCTCGTTAAAGGAAACACGATATTGTAATCTTCCAATATTACCTTTGGCATATACCCCAATGTGACGGGCAAACTGATCACTTAGTCCCAAAACTGCCCAAGATGGACGGTTGTTGTCCAAGGTCAGGAAGTTTAGGGTACTACTGTTGTTCATTCTGGAAATACCGTTCCAATAGTGCAATCCGGTACCGATGGCTACATTCTTGTGTACTTGCCATTCTCCCCAAAAATCGTGAAAGAACAATTGGGAAGAATCTTCCTTTCCAACAGCACTAATGTTGTTTCCATTTAAACTGTTCAACCCAAAATGGGTTAGTATTAGAAATTTCTTGTTCAGTTGTGTAAAGGTCAAAAACCTAGCTCGTCTTACACTAAGGTTTGTTGTGCTCACATCGTCTGGAACATTATCATTGTATTGGGCCCAAAATTGACCCCATGCTATCATACGAAGATATTTGGAACCATCGTCGTTAAACTTGACTTTGAAACCTCCCGTGTACTCGGTGTTTCCTTGCGAAAATGATTTTGGAACCCAAAGAAGAAAAAACGCAGTTCCGATCAGTATATTTTTCATTTCAGTTTGGATGTTAGTGAGTTATGTGCTCTACGAACATCTTAAAAATATATTCCCGAATGAAAATCAATATATTTTTTTGCTAATTACCTATATCTAGTCTTTGAACCGATCCCATTTAATAAGCATAAATTTATCTCCAAGTTCAGTTACCAGTTGCCCTGCACCTTTCAGATTTTCAGGGCTTTGAAAGTATTTTTGAAGCTCGGTAAGATTCAAAATCTTATAAGTGGGGTGATATTTGGAATTGTAGGGTCTTTTAATATTATACTTTCTGACCCAGTTCATCACCGAAACATGGGAAACCCCTAAAATACGCTCTATTTCGCGATAGGTAAGTCCCTCCAAGTACAGTTGTAATGCTTTGTTCACAAAGTAATCATCGATTTGCTTTCCCAACTTAGGTACTGTAAAATAGTAACCACAGGATTTGCATTTGTAGCGTTGCCTCTCTTTAATGATCCCAGCTTTGGTAAACTCTGTAGATGAACAATTTGGACAGCTTTCCATGGTTGATATACTTAATTAGCATAAATATATCAAATTAGCTTTAAATATTTTGTAAACCTATTGATATAAATAAAGGGAATTGATAAAATTCCCTTTATTTTATTGGTTAAATCGTAATTCGTTATTACTATTTTACAAAATAATCAGTAACGTTGGTCAAAATACGCTCTTGAAGATTCGATATATCACTTTTAACGAATTTCTCCCCGGTTATGTTTTCGTAGAGTTCAATATATCGGTTAGATACGGATTGGATATACTCATCGGACATTGCAGGGACCTCCTGTCCCTCCAGCCCTTGGAATCCGTTGGAAATCAACCATTGTCTTACAAATTCCTTTGACAATTGTTTTTGGGCTTCACCTTTTTCTTGACGCTCCTTATAACCATCCGCATAAAAATAACGTGATGAATCGGGAGTGTGGATCTCATCGATCAACACAATTTCCCCATCTTTGGTTTTACCGAACTCGTACTTGGTATCCACCAAGATCAGTCCTCTTTTGGCGGCAATTTCGATTCCTCTCTGAAACAGTGCACGTGTGTACTTTTCCAAAACTTCGTAATCTTCGGCAGATACGATGCCTCTTTTTAAAATTTCTTCTTTGGAAATATCCTCGTCATGATCTCCTTTTTCTGCCTTTGTTGCCGGAGTGATGATGGGCTCTGGGAATTTATCGTTCTCTTTCATACCCTCTGGCATGGACACACCACAAAGTGTTCTTTTTCCCGCTTTATATTCGCGAGCGGCATGGCCCGACATATAGCCCCGAATCACCATTTCCACCTTGAATGGCTCACAGGCCTTACCTACCGCAACATTGGGATCTGGAGTGGCCATTAACCAATTAGGAACTATATCTTCAGTATCCTTCATCATTTTAGTTGCAATTTGATTCAGGATTTGTCCTTTATAGGGTATTCCTTTGGGCATTACCACATCAAAAGCGGATAAACGATCGGTTGCCACCATTACCAGAACATCGTTATCCAAGGTATAAACCTCTCTTACCTTTCCTTTGTAAACAGATTTTTGCCCAGGAAAATTAAAATCCGTGGACATCAGTGTATTCATTCCCATTATTTTCTTAGAATTGATTCTGGTGCTCTATATTTTGATAGGCATCGATTACCTTTTTCACCAATTTGTGTCGGATCACATCCTTATCGTCCAAATAAATTATACTGATACCCTCCACGTTTTTTAAAATCAACAAGGCTTCCTTAAGTCCGGAGATTACCCTACGTGGCAAATCAATCTGGCCAGGATCCCCTGTTAGCAAAAACTTGGCGTTCTTGCCCATACGGGTCAAAAACATCTTCATTTGGGCATGGGTGGTATTTTGCGCTTCATCCAGGATTACAAAGGCGTTATCCAAGGTACGACCTCTCATAAAAGCCATTGGCGCTATTTGAATAGTGCCGTCCTCAATATATTTTTCGAGCTTTTCAGCTGGAATCATATCCCGAAGGGCATCGTAGAGGGGCTGCATATATGGATCGAGCTTTTCCTTAAGATCTCCCGGTAGAAATCCAAGGTTCTCCCCTGCTTCTACCGCAGGTCTCGTTAAGATAATTCGCCTAACCTGTTTTTCTTTTAAGGCCTTTACGGCAAGTGCCACTCCGGTGTACGTTTTACCCGTACCGGCCGGACCAATGGCAAAAACCATATCGTTGGCCCTACAGGCATCTACCAAACGACGCTGATTGGCGGTCTGTGCCTTGATCAACCTGCCACTTACCCCATGTACCAAAACATCGCCACTAGAAGAAGACGACGTATAATCCTCCTTGCTGTTGCTGGTAAGTACCCTTTCGATCATGTTTTCATCGAGCTTGTTGTATTTGGCAAATTGCCCGGTTAGCTCATCAAAACGTTTGTCGAATTCTTCCAATAGTTCTTCGTCTCCAAATACCTTGATTTTATTTCCTCGTGCTACAATTTTAAGCTTTGGAAAGTATTTCTTCAGTAACTCGATATTTGAGTTTTGTTGCCCAAAAAATTCTTGTGGACTGATTTCCGTAAGTTCGATTACAAGTTCGTTCAAAAATAGTGAGGTGTTACAGTTGCTTTTGAAGAATTTTATTCTTTCTTTTTAACTAATTTTACAAAACAAACTTAACTAAAAATCAATTTGAACGCCGAAAAACATATCAACAGTATTGCATGGCAATCATAACCCTTACCACAGATTTTGGATATAAAGACCACTTTGTTGGTGCGGTAAAAGGGGCAATACTGAGCAACCTGACTAACATCAACATTGTTGATATTTCGCATGCCATAGGACCATTTAACATACAAGAGTGCGCCTACATCCTTAAAAATGCATACCGATCTTTCCCAAAGGGAACGGTACATATTGTTGGGGTCGATTCCGAAGTATCCCCAGAAAACGAGCACATGGTTGTACAGGTAGATGGACATTACTTTGTAAGTGCGAACAGTGGCGTAATTTCCTTGATAACCTCCGAGGTACAACCGGAAAAAGTGGTGCAGATAGATCTGCCCAATTCCCGGCCCACTGCCTTCCCTGTTCTGGACGTATTTGTACAAGTAGCCTGCCATATTGCCCGGGGCGGTAAATTGGAAGTGATCGGCAAACCTCTGGAAAGCTTAAAGGAAATACGCGATTTTGAACCAAGGATAACCAACGAGGGCAAGACTATTTCTGGCAATGTGATCTATATTGACAATTACGGCAACGTAGTTACCAATATTCAGAAAAGTTTGTTCGAGGCGTATAGGAATGGTCGTGATTTTGAAATAATTGCTCGGACCACCAAAATACGGCAAGTACACCAAAGTTATAACGGTATTGTAAATTACAACTTGGAACGGAACCAGCGCAAGGGACCCGGCGACGCCCTTGCCCTTTTCAATTCTGCCGGTTATATAGAGCTTGCCATTTACAAAAGCGACCTTAATTCGGTCGGAGGTGCTTCAACGCTTCTTGGCCTAAATTATAGGGATACCGTAACCATAAATTTTCTGTAAATGTTGATACGCATCGTAAAACTGACTTTTAAACCCGAAAATATTGCTAGTTTTGAACGAATCTTTGAAGAATCGAAAAATGGTATTTTGGGATTTGAAGGCTGCAACATGGTAGAATTATATCAGGACATTGGTAATCCCAATATATTTTTCACCTATAGTTTTTGGGATACGGAATCGCATCTCAACAACTACAGGAATTCTGATTTTTTTAAAGAGGTTTGGGGCAATACCAAAAAATTGTTCTCCGATAAACCCGAAGCTTGGAGTGTTCATAAATTACAATCAACAAACCCGTCTTAATGTTTGCAATTTTTAAGAGAGAGGTACGATCTTTTTTTACATCGCCCATCGGTTATTTGATCGTGGGGTCGTTTTTACTGCTCAATGGACTTTTTTTATGGGTGTTCAAGGGCGAATACAACATTTTTGACTATGGCTTCGCTGATTTGGGCAACTTCTTTTTGCTGGCTCCCTGGATTTTCATCTTTTTGGTACCGGCCATTACCATGAAGAGTTTTTCCGAAGAACGAAAAATGGGAACGCTTGAATTATTGTTGATCAAACCTATCTCCGTTTGGAAACTGGTCCTTGGAAAATTTTGGGGCGCTTTCCTTTTGTGTGTAATTGCTGTAATTCCGACAATCGTTTATGTTTTTGCCATTTCGGGGTTGGGAATGGTACAAGGCAATTACGACCTTGGGGTGGTATTGGGCTCTTACTTTGGATTATTGTTTCTGATGGCAAGCTATACGTCCATTGGGATATTTGCTTCCACACTTTCCGATAATCAGATCATTGCTTTTTTGGTAGGCGTACTGGTTTGCTTTTTGATATTCAATGGGTTTGATGCCGTTTCCTCCTTATTTTCCAACGGAGAAACCCAACAAACCATTGAGGCCATTGGCGCCAGATCACATTTTGACAGTATTGCAAGAGGAGTGATAGACACCCGTGACCTGATCTATTTTGTATCGTTGACCCTATTATTCCTTTATCTTACTTTTCAACGTTTAAAACAATTACCGCGATAATGGGAAAGTTTGTTGTATCCACATTAAAAATACTTATAGCTGTTACAGTAATCAATTTGTTGGCCAGTTTTGTCTATACCCGTTTTGATCTTACCGAAGATAAAAGGTACACCCTTTCCGAGCCAGCGGTAACAGTGGTCAAAAAATTTGAATCGCCCGTAATTATAGATGTGCTGTTGGACGGTAACATTCCAGCAGAATTTTCCAAGTTAAAATCGGAAACCGTACAACTGCTCGAATCCTTTGCATCAAAAAACAAGAATATTAAATACAATTTGGTGGACCCGCTGGTAGATGAGGAACTTGCGGAACAAACCATTGCCGAACTACAGGGCTTGGGGCTACAGCCTGCAAATGTTACTGTAGAGGAAAATGGAAAAGTGTCCAACGAGCTGGTTTTTCCATGGGCCATGGTCAATTATAAGGACCAGACCGTAAAAGTACCATTGCTAAAAAACAAACTGGGAGCCACTGCCGAAGATCGTATCAATAATTCCGTGCAACAATTGGAGTATGCCTTTGCGGACGCCTTTACCAAACTCAACATCGGAGAAAAAAAGAGCGTGGCCATTATTAAAGGAAACGGTGAGCTGGATGATATGTACATTGCGGATTATCTTACCACCATTAGGGATTACTATAATATTGCCGCCATAACATTGGATTCCGTAGCTTCCGATCCGCAAAGTGTTTTAAATCAACTTAAGGAGTTTGATTTGGCCGTTATTGCCAAGCCAACACAAGCATTTTCCGATCAAGAAAAGTATGTTCTCGATCAATATATGGTCAACGGGGGCAAGTCCATTTGGATGATAGATCAAGTAAGCATGGAAATGGACAGTATTTATGCCGGTGGAGGTGAGGCCATTGCAGTACCAAGAGACCTCAACTTAAAGGACCTGTTCTTTAGATATGGCGTTAGGATCAATCCCGTACTGGTAAACGACCTGTATTTTACACAAATTGTCTTGGCCACGGGCGAAGGAAACGATTCCCAGTACAATCCGCTGCCTTGGTTCTATTATCCCATGGTTTTTTCCCAGAAC
This sequence comes from Flagellimonas marinaquae, assembly GCF_023716465.1. Lineage (NCBI taxonomy): Bacteria > Pseudomonadati > Bacteroidota > Flavobacteriia > Flavobacteriales > Flavobacteriaceae > Flagellimonas > Flagellimonas marinaquae. Next base: position 3,239,722 of record NZ_CP092415.1, on the reverse strand, counting down.
AATCACCCCATCAATACCAATATTGAAGCGGTTCGTTTCCAATTTACCAGTCCAATGGATATTCTGGAAAACGATTACAAAAAAACAGTTTTGCTACAAAGTTCACCACTTTCCAAAACCGATGGCATCCCAAAAATAGTTAGTTTGGAAATGATAAACCAGCAACCTAACAGGGAGAACTATACCAATGGTAATCTACCTTTGGCCGTTTTGATCGAAGGTAACTTTACTTCAATGTACAAAAACAGAGTGAAACCGCTCAAACTACAGAATCCTTTAGAGGAAGGGCCCGAAAATAAAATGATCGTAATCTCTGATGGGGATATTGTCAAGAACCAGTTACGGAACGGAAGGCCCTTGGAACTGGGGTACGACAAATGGACCAATAGCTTTTATGGTAACAAAGAATTTTTGGTGAACAGCACAAATTACCTTTTGGACAATACCGGGCTTATTAACATTCGGAACAAAAAAGTGACCATTCCATTGCTCGATGTTAAAAAAATAGCTGAGCAAAAAACCAAATGGCAGCTTGTAAATATTGGATTGCCAGTAATTTTAACCTTACTGTTCGGCCTTTTCTTCGGATATTACAGAAAGCGCAAATTTGCCTTGTAACTGTTAATAAAATTGTTTCTTTGCTTAATCCATTTGGGATATATTTGTTTTTATTGATTTTAAAGGCCCTGGAACAGGGGTAAATTGCCAAAAAGGCAGCCATACTAAAGTATTTCGTTGATGAAATTTATTGTATCGAGTACATATTTATTGAAACAGCTTCAGGTTTTGGGAGGAGTTATCAACAATAGCAACACCTTGCCCATCCTTGATAACTTTTTGTTCGATCTAAAAGAAAGTAAACTGACCGTTTCCGCATCCGATCTGGAAACTACCATGAGTACGGTTCTAGATGTGGATTCCGATTCCGAAGGTACCATTGCGGTTCCCGCACGATTACTGTTGGATACGCTAAAAACTTTTCCGGAACAGCCCTTAACATTTGTTGTTGAGGACAACAATACAGTGGAAATTAGTTCCAATCATGGTAAATATGCCTTGGCCTATGCCGACGGTGCCGAATTCCCAAAGGCAGTAGAAGTCTCGAACCCGAGTTCCACTACCCTATTGGGCGATATTTTGGCCACGGCGATCAACAAGACCATTTTTGCCGCAGGTAACGATGACCTTCGTCCGGTAATGAGCGGCGTATTCTTCCAGTTTTCCCCGGAAAATTTGACCTTTGTGGCCACCGATGCCCATAAACTGGTGAAATATCAACGTCAAGATGTAACAGCTTCGGAAGTAGCCGAATTTATAATGCCCAAAAAACCTTTAACTTTATTGAAAGGCATTTTGGCAGGTTCAGAATCCGAAGTCACCATCGAATACAACGATAGTAATGCAAAATTCTACTTTGACAATACTGAGTTGGTTTGTAGATTGATCGATGGAAAATATCCGAACTACGAAGCCGTGATCCCAAAAGAAAACCCGAACAAACTTACAATAGCACGGAATCAGTTCCTGAGCTCTGTAAGAAGGGTCTCTATATTTTCGAACAAAACAACACATCAGATTCGATTAAAGATTGCCGGAGCGGAACTCAACATTTCCGCAGAAGATGTGGATTACAGCAATAAGGCCGAGGAAAGACTTTCTTGCTCCTACCAAGGAGACGATATGCAAATCGGCTTCAACTCCAGGTTTCTTTTGGAAATGTTGAACAATCTTTCTTCCGACGAAGTATCATTGGAAATGAGCTTGCCGAACAGAGCGGGCATCCTAACACCGATCGATGGACTGGACGAAGGAGAGCATGTTACCATGCTGGTAATGCCGGTGATGCTGAACAACTAAATCAACTATCCAACCATAATTAAAAAAGCTGGGACAACTTTGTTCCAGCTTTTTTGTTTTTTAAATAAACCTGATGGTCATAAAATGAGATGGGGATTCGCCATTTGCGGCCTTTACCGCATTCACAATAGGTAAAATAAATCCTATAATGGCAACACCGATCAAACCTAATATGCCCAATCCCAAAAGTAGGATGGCAGGTATACTGATTATAATATATAGGATAAGACTTATCTGAAAGTTGATAATGGCCTTTCCATGTTCGTTCATCCCCTCTACCCTATCCTTGGAGGATAACCAAATGATCAAGGGAACGATCAAGCTGCCAAATCCTATGGCATAGCCCAACAATTGTGTTAAATGTGTTACGGCCAACAAGGTATTGTCCGTTCTAACTGCTTTGTGATTTATTACTTCCATTTTTTGATTGATTTTGATGATTCAGCTTATTAGTATACAAATCCATAAAAATGTTACAAACAGCAGCTTATTTGTACTTTTGTGCCCATGTCGTATTCAGATAACATCGTAGCCTTGGCAACCCCATCGGGAACAGGGGCCATTGCCGTAATCCGAGTTTCGGGTCCACAGGCCATCAGTATAGTAGATCAATTGTTCAAATCCATCAAAGGTAAAGAACTGGTCCAGCAAAAAAGTCATACCATACATTTGGGGAACATTGTAGACGGTGCCAAAATTTTGGATGAAGCCTTGGTGTCCATTTTTAAAGGACCACATTCCTACACAGGCGAAAATGTAGTGGAAATTTCCTGTCATGGCTCACCTTTTATTCAACAACAGATCATACAATTGCTTTTAAGAAATGGATGTCGTACAGCATCTGCCGGAGAATTTACATTGAGAGCATTTTTAAACGGCAAAATGGATTTGAGTCAGGCCGAAGCTGTGGCGGACTTAATAGCAAGCGATAGTGAAGCAGCCCACGATATAGCCATGCAGCAAATGCGCGGAGGGTTTAGCAACGAAATCCAAGAACTGCGACAAGAACTTCTTAATTTTGCATCGTTAATTGAACTTGAACTCGACTTTTCGCAAGAAGATGTGGAATTTGCCGACAGAACCCAATTCAACGAACTGCTTACCAGAATCAGTAACGTCCTTAAAAAATTAATTGATTCCTTCGCCTTGGGCAACGTCATTAAAAATGGAATTCCAGTGGCCATTGTAGGGCAACCCAATGTCGGGAAATCAACTTTGCTCAATGTTTTGTTGAACGAGGAAAGAGCCATCGTAAGTGAGATAGCTGGAACTACTAGGGACACGGTGGAAGACCAAATTAGTTTAAATGGAATTAACTTTAGGTTTATTGATACCGCTGGAATCCGTGAAACCGAAGACGTAGTGGAAAAAATCGGTATCGAACGAACTTTCGACAAGATTGAAAAAGCTCGGCTCATTGTGTATCTGTTCGATGGAATGAATTTTAATATAAAAGAACTGGAAAGTATACAAGAAAGATACCCTAACAAGCAATTATTGCCCATTTGCAATAAAATGGACCTTTTGAACGAGGAACAAAAAAATAAGGTTCAAAAAGAAATCCCCAACGTCCTATTTCTTTCAGCAAAGTTTAAAACGGGTATTTCTGAATTGGAGAATAAACTATTATCATTAGTTGATTCGGGTGCTTTGAGCGGCGACAGTACCATTGTTACCAGTAGCAGACATTACGACGCTCTTTTAAAAGCCCTGGAAGAAATTCAAAAAGTAAAAGAAGGTTTGGACATGGAACTTTCCAGCGATTTGATGGCCATAGATATTCGACAAGCTTTGTATCATTTGGGCGAGATTACGGGAAGCGTGACTACGGACGACCTTTTGGGCAATATTTTTTCCAATTTTTGTATTGGGAAGTAAGGCTTTTAACCAAGCATGAGTTAATCCATTACCTAAAAAAAAACAACTACAAACGGTTAAATCGATAGAGGTTATCTGTGGCTTGTAACAACTTGCCCTTTAAGGAAGGTTCCAAATCCGGATGGTTCCGTAAATAAGATTCCACATGCTGCACGGCCTCCTTGGATTGATATTGCCCTACCGTTGCCACAAGCCAGCGTTTAGGAAAAAAGATATCTCCCGTTTGTTGAATTTCCTGTAAAAGCTCCAAGGCCAAAGGTACTTGTTCAATTGCCGTTTTTTGGCGCAAAGGATGATGGATAAATCTGCAAGCTGTGGTTATCCAAGATTCCTTTTCGCGGTTTTTGGCGTCTTTAAAGGACTCAAAAAAGGCATCCCTCACAGCAACATCGGAAGATAGGGCAGGCCTTAAAAACTCGAAACGCTCAATTTTGTCCAGATTATTCAATTGGGCTTTGGCCGTTTCCAAAACTATTTCGGCAAGGCTGTGCTCATACAATGCCAAGGACATGGCCATCTCGGAAAAATCATCCTGGTTAAGCATTAGATCAGGAATTTGGACAGTCTTGTTCCACACACCGTATAACTTTTCCTTCGCCTTTTCTGAATACGCTATTCCTTGCCAAAAATCAAAAATGTTCTTTTTAAGGTTGGGATTTACATCGGTTTGAAGCAACTTCACCCAAAGTCGATTTTCGATCAAATTATTGTGTTCCGCACGTTGTTGATCATTTAAAAAACTCCAGTATAAGTTATTTGCCAATCCAGTGAGCATTCCATGGACAAATTCGTTTTCCTCGTTTAAAACACCTGCTATCAAAAGAGCAAAGGTTTGTTCGGCGGATAAATTTCCGGTCAATATATTCTCGTAGGTATTTAAGTAGGCATAGGCTCGAGCTACCTCCTCTTCCAGATTGGGAATTATGTCCAGATCTGATGTGTTAACCGGAAAAACTCCATACCCAAAAGCATTGGAATTATATATAATGGCGTTGGGCTTGGACAGACCAATTGCTAAATCCACAGAAGTGTTTTTCTTTGAAATGGACACTGGAATGGTTCGTGTACTATCCGGATATACCAAGGATACCTCGAAACTTTGTGGCCATAATCTATCGCTACCATCTTCTGCATTTTGCGTGATGACAAACCTGGCTATTTTTCCATCAACATATTCAATTTTATCCGTAATCACGGGCCTACCGGATTGATTCACCCAAACATTGCTCCACTGTTTTAGATCTTGAACCGTTTTTTTATCCAAAATATCAACCAAATCGTTCCAAGTTGCATTACCATAGGCATGAGTAGAAATATACTCCCGAACACCATCTCTAAATGCCTTTTCGCCAATGGTGGCTTCCAACTGGCGCATCATTATGGGCGCTTTGTTGTAAATGATAGATCCATACAGACTGCCCGCATTTTTTAGATTGGCCAAATCCTGCCGGATGGGGTTGGTTCCATTTGTTCTATCCTCCCCATATGCGTTTCGGTAATGGGAGATTAGAAATTGTAAATTATGATTGATTTCTGGAACGGCTGGATTTATGATCTTATCTGCCATAAAATTGGCGAAGACCTCTTTCATCCATACATCGTTGAACCAGTCCATGGTCACCAGATCCCCAAACCACATATGTGATGCCTCGTGGGCAATTAATTTGGCACTACCCATTCTGCGTCGTTCGGTGGAGCTTTCATCCAAAAAAATGGCGGATTGCCTGTATTGTATGGCACCTACATGCTCCATTCCTCCATATTGAAAGCCAGGTATGGCTGCAAAATCCAACTTTTGGAAAGGAAAATCGTATTGGGTATAGTCCTTAAGAAAATCTATAGAACGCTGGTGTAAATCAAAAATTCGAGGTATACTGAATTCAATTTTGGAGGAATCTGTTTCTCGGTACAAAAGGGTCATATCGAACGCTCCCGGATTTTCGGTGACCGATTCAAATTTTCCGGCCACCAACGAAAACAGGTAGGTACTCATGGGGTCGCTCTCCACAAAAGAAAAATAGTGCTTGTCCCCTACCTCATTTTTTTCTTTCAATGAAGAAGCGGATAAGACGCTCCACTGCTTGGGTACGGCAACATTCAACATGTAGCGTGCCTTGATGTTCGGTTGATCAAAACATGGGAACAATGTACTTGCCCTATCTGGCACTAAAAGGGTGTACAAATAGTCTTGATTTCGGTTTAGCGACATTTCACCGGCATTGAACTCGATATCTATGGTATTTGGTCCTTTTTTAAGGTTTTCCGAAATGATTATATGCTGCTTTTGATGGTTTATGGTTTGGTTTTGCCCATTCACCTTTATGTTTTTTAGCAACGTACTATCTGCATTAAAATCCAGGTAAAGCGGATGTGAAAGATCATGGATGGATAAATCCAGCTTCATTTTGGAAGGTATGGGTTTTTGCCGCTCTTCGGGAATATCGAAGGTAAGCGCATATATTACGTTGGAAACCTGCTCTTTGCGATATTCCGCCATTTTAAGGGGAATTCCGTTTTGTAGTAAATCGGTTCTGGGTTTAGGATTGCATGCAATCACAAATATCGCAGCAAAAAGGGAGAACATAATATGATTTTTCATAAGGCCGGATTGATATAGATTTGTAAAAGGTACTATTTTTCACCATCCAAATCAATCCAAATACCCAAGTAAGCCCATAAATTAATCTCGGACCACGTAGTTGATTTTATCCACCCCCGTGTTCCCCGTTTTGGAGTTATATGCATAGACCGTGATCTGATAGTAGCCGGATTCCTTGACAGCCAGATTACCTTCAAAAATATTCTGTCCGGGATTGTCCAACGGTACATCGGTATATGCTTCGCCATCCTTTTGCACAACGGCCCTGACTTCCATAAGATTGGAGCCCCAGAGTCCATCTTTTTGAATGGGGCAGCCGCACATCATCACAATATTTGCTTTAATATTGATGCCCGATGTTATCACTGTTTCCAATGGAATATATTGATGTGTATTGGGCTCCAATATGTCGATTATAAAGCCGGGTATTTCCAATACTATCCCATCACCCAAAATATCTTTTCCCGGTATAAGCCATATTTGAGTACTAGCGTGTATTTGAGCATTCCTTTTGTTAATAGGAGATATTACTTCTATTTGAACAAAAGTTGGTTCATCAATATCCACAACCGCTAAAAAACCAGCTGTATCATTATCGGACAGTTGGGTGTAACGTTCATGGGGACTTCTCATAATAAGGTCTGTAATTCCAGTGCTACCAGTGGTTTCCCCTTCTGCCAAGATATGCCCGTTTAAAGTGTTTCTAACGATAATATGTGCCCCTCCGATGGAACTACCGATAAACTTGGCATCTTTTGCCTTTGCCCTAACCATAAGTTTGGTATCCGTGGCAAATGCATTAATACAAATTAAAAACAGGGCTAGAAGAAGGATTGAATTTTTCATTGAGTCTATTTTTCAACCTTAAAGTTACTGCTTTTAGCGTGTTTACTAAATGGGGAAGCGGTTTTAATTTACGGGGTTTCTCTTTCCATGATCATTTTCCTACCATTCATATCGATGATATGTTTCAAGAGCTTTCTGGAGCTTTTGCTTATATAATAGGTGTTCAGGACTCGGTTATCACTGATATCATCGGTCACATCTACTTTCCATACATCCAAGGTACTTCCCTTATACTTCATTTTATGGGAAGTTACTTGGTTGATGGATGCGGACAATTCCCCAATTTTAGCCTTCGGATTGTAATCAAAGATGGAAATTGCAGCGCTAAAACCATCTTCATAGGGAAGACATCGAATCAATTGTGGATAACTACTGCTATCAAAAATTGATGCCGGTAAACTTTCATTGATAATTGTTTTTTCCTCACTCTTCTTATCAAAATAATAACCGGTCAATTGATTTCCATATTTCAGTACCATATCCCTATTTTGATTGTATGAGGAATGATAAATGGGCGCAAAATCCTGTTTTTTAACGATAGTGGTATCCACCCAAGGAGTCGTGGCATTTGGAATTCTCACATTGACCACAAAGCTGACTTCATCATCTTTTACTATGATTTCGGTATCAACTTTCCCCAACGTACGTATTATGGAATCCTGGACCATATACCAGTTCAAGGTGTATGCTTCATCTGTTAAGGCATTTTGTTCTATGTTATTACTTTTTGGAGTAAGGATTTGTTGTCCATAAGTAGTTGTAGCCAAGACACCGAAAATTGTTACAATAATGTTTTTCATATATATAGATTGAGATTCTTATGCGCTTCCCATTGGGAAAACATTTGGAATAACAGTCGTATGATCTACAAGATCGTTACAATTAAAAGGTATTCCCTCTGTTATAAAAGTAATTCAGCATTGTAAAAGTTCCGGAAAATTTTAAATTTCGAATCACCCACAACGGCAAGATTTAACGAAGTCTAACACATTCAAACCTACGCTATGAACCAGACGAAACAGATTTGAGCTTTTTCAATTCAATATCCGCAGCTTCTATAAGATTCTTGAAGAAATCGGTTTCCACTTTGGGACAGGATTGTCTTAATTGATATTGAGAGCTTTCAATAAGTCTTTGACAATAAGATATTTGCTCTTGCAATGGGCATTTACGAATGGTATTCGCATATAAACTATCAAGTTGGGACAACGTTGGCTTGGGGGCACGTTTTTTTAGAAACTTCAGCATACAATCAACAAAATGGCATTCTAGTTTAAAATAGCCGCCTCAAATATTAAGCCAAAATATGTGATCACACTTCCGATTCGCGCAACATAAATCCTCTTCGACTAACATTTACGATGCTCAATCTGGGATCTTTACCCAAATGTTTGCGCAAATGCGAAACGAAGACGTTCAGGCTTTTTTTGTTGAAATAATCATTTTTGTCCCATACAGTGGTGAGTATCTCCTTATGGGTGCAAAGTTGGTTCTTGTTCTTTGCCAAAAGCGCCAATAGATCAAACTCTTTGGCCGTTAACTTTATGGATTCTCCTTTATAATTCAGTTCAAAATTATCCATGTTCAGCAAATAATCCCCGATTATATATTGAGAAACATGGGGTTCTTCCACTTTATCGGCCACCAATCTGGCAAGGAGTGCATTGATCCTTACCACCAATTCCTCTTCGTCTATCGGTTTTTTAAGATAGTCAACTGCGCCGAGAGAGAATCCTTTTAAAACATCTATTTTTAACGATTTTGCAGTTAAAAATATAAACGGAAGTTCGGGGTTTATGCTCTTTATTTTCTGCGAGAGTTCAAAACCGTCCATATCTGGCAACATAACGTCCAAGATGGCAAGATCAAAAACGTTGGTCTTTGTTTTTTGAACTCCTTCTTCTGCATTTTTTGCCCAACTTACGGCAAAGCCCTTCATTCCCAAATATTCCGACAATAAATATCCCAGGGCATTATCGTCCTCCACCAAAAGTAGTTTGTACATTCTATCCATTGTTCATTAATTTAAGGGATAGGGTAAAGTTGGTGCCTTTGCCCAATTCGCTTTGTACGGATACCTTTCCCCTGTGCATTTTTATAATTTTTTGAACGTAATACAACCCAAGGCCATATCCTTTTACCTTGTGCACGTTACCTTTTTTTACCCTATAATATTTGCTAAAGATTTTTTTAATGTCCTCCTGTGAAATTCCAACTCCGTTATCGGAAATATTGATCAGTAATTTCCCCTTTTGTTTGTATGCGTTTAGTTTTATAATGGGGTGGTCGGAGTATTTACGTGCATTCTCCAATAGGTTACCGATTACATTTTCCAAATGGAACTTTTCTGCTTTTATTAAATAAGATCCCTTTTCCAATGTGTAGCCAAAATCAATCTGCTCGTGCTTGGCAAGTAAGGCAAAACTCTGACAAATCCGCTCCAATTCGGGCCTAAAATCCACTTCCTGAAACAGCATCAATGGATTTCCGGATTCCATACTGGCGAGTTCCAAAACCTTATCGATATGTTTTTTAAGTCTATCCGATTCTGTTCGGATAAGGTCCACAACCTCTTTTTTCTCATCTGGAACATCCTCTTTTAAAATTTTTGTGGCCAAGCCAATGGAAAACACAGGGGTTTTGAGCTCGTGTGTCAGGTTATTTATAAAATCGTTCGTGGTGGTAATAATGCTTCGTTGCAAGTAAAACGACCGCAACACCCAAATAACAACGAAAATTATCATCAACAAAAACAACAGTCCTGGCAGGATCAGTCCCCTGATCTGTCCCAGAAAATAGTTGTTTAAATCTTCAAAACCGATTTCCAAGATTACTTCCTTTTGTAAGAGCTTGGGCAAATAGCCTTCGATCTTCATAGGATACGTCAAGTTTTCCTTTTTAGAAAGATGTGGCCTTGCAGAACTTAAATAGGTGATAGAATCCCTGGAATAAAGGGTATAGGTAAATGGGGCGTCTATGCCCGATACTTTTAATTGATATGCGATATAATCGTTTAGATAGTATTGTGAGGCTTTTTCCAGACTGTCCAAACTTATATGTACTTGGGAGGTGTCCTTTTGTATGGCATTCCCTAAAGTATAGGTCAGTGCATTTACCGTGGACAATTCACTATTTATGTTCTCCCGCGCTTTATCTATTTTATCGGAAAACTGAGCTTTGGCCAATCCCAAACCTACTCTTAAATACTGGTATTGGACCACCAAAAGACCTATAACGGCAATTACAAAAATTAGGACATAAAGGTTTCTTTTGGTCAGCATAATGCGAAGTAAACAAAAAATCGGGAGCTATTTACATGTTGGTTAACCTGATTAATCTTTCGTTAACCTTTTTGACCTTTTGTTAATCGATAAGCCTTTGGATGTTGCTTATCTTGCCTTTAAGTTTAGTTTAGATAATTAATGTAGCGAATCTATACATCCGGTCCTATGGGCCGGATTTCTATTTTTGGACCAACCGATTCCCTATTATTGATTACAGTTTTATGGATTGAGGGTACAGAACCATTATCTTTGCAGTCCAAATTTTATGCATGATAAGTTTTTTTGAGAAGAAAATTTATTTGGCCGATTATTTACACGGTCTAGTGGACATTCACAATCATATAATTCCAGGTTTGGACGATGGTGCCAAAACTGTGGATGAATCCATTGCATTGATCAATGGCTTCGCAGATATGGGAGTTACCTATTTTAGGTGTACGCCCCATATTATGCACAACCATTACGATAACACGTCGGAAACAATAAAAATTGCCCATAAAGCGCTATTGGCCGGAATGGAGAAAAACGGCTTATCGGATATTACTTTGCACTGTGCGGCCGAACATATGATCGACGATAATTTTGAGAATATTTTGGAAGAGAAACAGATAATGCCCTTAAACAAGGAATATTTGTTGATCGAAATGTCCTATCTACAGCCTTCTTTCAATTTTGATCTTGCGGTGAACAAGATTGCCCAGCACAAGTACTTTCCCATTTTGGCGCACCCGGAACGCTATATGTACTACCATAGTAAATATGGCAAATATCCGTCCATGAAATCGAACGGGATCCTATTCCAGCTCAACCTACTTTCGTTAAGTGCCGCGTCCTATGGCTCCGATGTACAAAAAATTGCGGAGAAATTGTTGAAAGACGACCTTATCGACTTTGTGGGAACCGATGTCCATAATGCAAGGCAATTGAATCTTCTCAAAGAAATCCGACTGTCCAAAAAAATGTTGAATAGACTATTGCCAGCTATCGAAAATACAATTCAATCCTTTTACTGATTAGGAGAATTTCCACCATTTTTTAACGGTTTTACCGTAGCCGTAACCATACTTTCCACCGTAACCTAGATTGGATTGTTTAACGTTGTTTACCACAAATGATAGCCCCTTAAGCTTGCCCTCCTCTTTTAATTTTAACGGAAAGTCAAGAACTTTTAATTCCGTGGCACCTGCCTTAACAACATATAGTATTTGACTGGCATGTTCACTGATCAAAAGTGTATCCGTTACAACCATTAGTGGTGCGGTGTCCACAATCACATAATCATAAAGTTCAGATACGTTCTTGAACAGTTCCTCCATCCTTTCATTCATCAACAGCTCTGTTGGGTTTGGTGGTATTTTTCCTGAGAATATGATATCAATCGAATTTTCATTAACCTGGGCAGGTATCGTGATATCCTGTATCTTCAAATTTGAATTTACAAGGTATTCTGTTAAACCATCCTTGGTACTTCTTCGTGGTTTGACTTTATTTCCAGGCTCAACATCACCACTAGAGAAAAAGTCATACAATTTTGGATTTCTAATATCAGCCCCAATAAGCAATACCTTCTTCCCTGTATTTGCATAAATGGCCGCAAGATTAGAGGAAATAAAGGTCTTTCCTTCACCAGGAACGCTAGAGGTAATGAATATGATGTTGTTGGCAGATGAGTTATGTGACCTTTGAATATAGTTAAGGTTGGTCCTTAAAATCCTGAGAGATTCAGCTAAAACAGATCGATCATCTTTTTTGACCAATCGATTATCTTTTTTATCCAATTTTGGCACTTCAACTATTACTGGAATATCTTCCGTAACTTTTTCTAGGTCCAATTTATTGTGAACTTTGTCATCTAATAAATCATTGACATATATTATTGAAAAAGGTACCAAAAGTCCAAATATAATTGCTGCCATAAAAATTATGGTAGACTTAGGCGAAATAGGCAAATTAGATCCATACGCAGAATCCACTATTTTAGATTTTGGAGCTGCAGATGCAAAGGTTATCTGAGATTCTTCCCTTTTTTGTAACAGATATAAATATAAGGACTCTGTTGTTTGTTGTTGTCGGGAAATATCTCGCAAAGCTCTTTCGTTACTTGGTGCGGCGTATATTCTGGAATTAATTTGAGACAATTGTTTGCTCAAACTGTTAACCTGAAGGTCCAGGTTATTAGTTACATTGTTTAAACTGGACTGCATTCCTCTCTTGAGACCTTCGAGCTGTTGATCCAATTTAACAATAACAGGGTTTTTCTCATTGGAACTTTCCAGCAACCTGTTACGCTGAGCAATCAACTCATTATATCGCTGGGCAGCGTTGGCAATTCCAGGATCGCTTAAACCAACATTGGTCGGAATATAATCGTACCCTTCCTTGTCGTTGATCAGATCTTTCATAGAGTTGGCAATATTTAGTTGAATATTTGCTTCCTGCAATTGCTTTTCGTTTGCAGCACTTTGGGTAAAATTCACATTGGATTGTGATCCTAAATCGGCTATTCCCCTACTTGCTTTAAAACTCTCCGCTGTTTGGTCTACAGATGAAAGGTTACTATAAATTTCGGTTATCCTATCGTTAATAAACTTGGTGGTCCTATCCGCAATGGCCTTTTTGTCCGCTACTGCATTTGCATTATTGGTGAGTATCAATTCATCGATAACGTCTATTGCCCGTTTTTGAATTGGGTCGGTCAGTGATATATTAATAATGTTAGAAAACTCGGCCGCCGGACTTACATTAATTTTTTGCCTGTACCCTGCAGCAACTTTAGGTATGGGCTGTACTATTACTTTTAGCCTTTTGTTCTTGTAAGATTTTAACAGTTTGGTATTGGGAACTAGAATTATATCACCAATATTTGTTTGGATCTTTGATCCAAAATCATATTTCTTGAATGGTGCGTCCTCTTGTTCGGAATATTCAAAAGACGTATCCGAATTTAAATCTATGAAAAATTGATGCCTAGATTTGTTTACAATGGAATCTGCGGAAATAAAGTTTATGTTAAAAGGAAAATCAACACCGTACAGTTCGCTGTCCCTTATATTTCCGATAACGAAGTAACGAACATTCAACTTTAACTTTTTAACCACTTGGGTTAGATTGCTTCGAGATTTTAATATTTCAATCTCATCCTCAATCCTTGTCTTTCCTCCAGAAAAAACATCAAGATCTTGAAGTACACTTAACTCGGAAGATGCCCCTTTGTCTTCAATGATCTGAATTTTGGCAGAAGCATTATATTTGGGTATTGTATAGCGCAGGTATGCAAATGCAAGTAAAAATGCTACTATTACACTCAACACAAACCATTTCCAATGTTTTGTATATGATTTTATTACTGCTTTTATATCCAAATTTGAGTTGTTCATGTTTTTGGGGAAAATTATAAATCTTTAAAGTAAAAATCCAAGACCTTAATTCCTTGTCAATAAAATAACCGCAGATGTAATTAAGGTTGAGACTATTGAAATTGCAATGGTTGCCCTTTGATCTAAGCTGGATTGGGTTTTTCCTGATTTGTTAGGTTCCACATAAACCACATCATTCTGAGTTAAATAAAAGACAGGGGATTTTAAAGCATCTTTCTGGTTTAGATTTATTCTATTATAAACTTTTGTGCCATCAAAGTCCCTAATGACCATAACATTGTCCCTTCGGCCCTTTATATTTATATCGCCGGCCATTCCCAATGCCTCCATAATAGTTATCTGTTCGCCATTTACGGGATATGTTCCGGGCCTATTGACCGCCCCAAGAACGGTAACCGTAAAATTGCGTATCCTAATGTTTATGATCGGGTCCTTTAAATAATCTTTTAATTTCTCTCTTAACAAATCTCGAGTTTCGCTAGGTGACAATCCTTCGATCTTTATTTTTCCTATTACCGGAAAATCAATTTCACCATTCTTATCCACCAAATAATTCACCTGTTCGGCGCGTAAGCCTCCTTCTTCAGTCCCTCGTAACAAATTGAACGGTGCACTGGCTTCAGGATCCAAAGTGGATATATGGATACTTACCAAATCATCTACCTTGAATTTTGTGGAGAAATTGTTTTCGTCGACCAAGGTTTCAAACTGATTGGCATCTTGAAAATAGACAACATCTTTTGATGGTGTGCAGGATACGATAAAAAGTAAGGAAAATACAGCAAGTACTGCCAACTTATTGTTTAGGAACACAGGTTTGAACATTTATTTAATTGTTTAGTTGTGGATATCGCGGTTTTTGATTTTTCTCCAACTCAGGTCTTGGATATTTTTTGTCCAATTTACAAAAATCGGAATTGTTGGAAATATACTCTGGAACAATACTCTTCATCAATTGTACAACATTGTCTTTGAAAAAGAGGTTGGAAATGCATAATTCATCTATCATTGTTCTTATTTTTCCATATTCGATTTCCCTGACCTTGCTTATCATAATCTTATCATGATACGTTGGGAGTGTGTTTTCTCCATTGGCCAACAATTCTTCATACAATTTTTCACCTGGCCTTAATCCGGTTATCTTAATGTCTATATCATCGGGGTAGTGCAACCCTGAAAGGCGGATCATGTTTTTGGCCAAATCCATAATTTTAACGGACTCACCCATATCAAAAATAAATATCTCGCCTCCCTTGCCCATTGCTCCTGCTTCCAAAACCAATTGGGATGCTTCGGGTATAGTCATAAAATAACGGGTAATATCTTCATGTGTAACGGTCAGCGGCCCTCCTTTTTCTATTTGCTTTCTAAACAATGGGATCACTGAACCGTTGGAACCAAGAACATTCCCAAATCTTGTGGTAATAAATTTAGTTTTTCCTTCTTGTTGCCTGCAACTAATGTACATCTCGGCAATACGCTTGGTCGCGCCCATTATATTTGTTGGGTTTACCGCCTTATCCGTAGATACAAAAACAAATTTTTCGACCATATATTCCACGGCAAGATCCACTATGGTCTTGGTTCCCGCTACGTTGATCTTTACTGCTTCGTACGGATTCTGCTCCATAAGGGGAACGTGCTTATAGGCTGCTGCATGGAAAATTCGGTCCGGTCTATATTCCTCGAAAAGCACGCGCATCTTGTTTTTATCCCGAATGTCGCCAACAATCGGTACATAATTGAAAAAACCTGACTGTTTTAATTCTTGTTGTAAATCGTAAAGAGCTGACTCAGCTTGGTCTATCACTATAAGAGCTCGGTAGTTGTATTTACAAATTTGCCTGACCAATTCGCTACCAATCGAACCTGCGCCCCCGGTGACCATGATGACTTTATCGTCAAAATCCTTCATCACCTTACTGTTCTTGATTTCGATAGGAGGTCTATCCAAAAGATCTTCTATCTGTACCCTCTTAATTTGCGAGACCTTTAATTCCCCATTGATCCAATCTTCTACCGGAGGTACTATCTTTACTTTTACCGGCAGGTCCACAATCTCGTTTACCAATACCCGTAATTGCTTGGGATGGATACTTTGAATGGAAAAAATAACTTCGGTGATGTTGTTAAAGTTTACAAACTCCTTGGTTAAAATGGATTTATCATAAACTTTGACACCATTTATCTGCTTACCTACTTTTTGAAGATTATTGTCTACAAAGCCAATTACTTTGGCCCGCATTTTTGAATGGTTGGTGAGCGTATTGTAAGTAATGATCCCTGACTCACCAGCACCGTAAATTAAAACCTTCTTGTAATTTCCTTGATTTGAATTCTTCAAATACTCATATAACACCTTAAAAGCAAACCTTGACAAAGTCAAGACAATGAAGGTGAGCAAGCTATTTATAATAATGATTGAAAGTGGAATTGTAAACCCTGGCAATATACCATAAGCCCTGTTCAAAAGAACTATGACTATTGTGCCAATACTTGCTAAACATACAGCATTGAATATAGCATAAATATCTTTTACGCCTGTATGCCTAACTACTCCCTTGTATGAGCCAGAGATTAGGAATGCAGCCAAAAATACTAATCCAACAACAGGAAGTTGAAAAAAAAGTTTTTGAAGATCAAATTCAAAACTGAGATTAAACCTAATACAATATGAAAGGACGAATGATATAGTAACCACTAATATATCAATGGACAAAACTATCCATTTAGAAGCATACCGATCAACTTTTTTAAATAGGTAATTATGTACCACAAAAGAAGTTTTCAAGATTATTTAAAAACAAACCTAATAATTGCCACATCAAAACATCATTTAATTCGGCAAATTAGAATGTATCATCGCTTAAATACATCCTTTACATTTTAAGTGGTCTTTTAAACATGTTTTTACGTACTGTAGTAGTGTATCTTTATATATTTGCTTTTTTTCCTTCCCATTGTACGTTCATCAGGTTATTAATGAAATTCAACTAAAAAGTATCTTTTCCAACATAAAAAGCAAGCAATTATTGGCATATTTGTTCTGTAACCATAACTCCTTATTGTATGAATGATTCCAAATCCATTTGTCTTGTTGGCGGCGAAGATGCCCATAAAAGGACTGAGCTTGCCCAGCATTTAATTCAGAACGGATTTGATGTCACCATTTTAGGGACTAAAAAATTCGAATGCCCCAACAACATAAATTTAATTGTATACCGATTAAACAGGAAATTCAATCCGCTCTCAGACATTAAGACCGTTTTAGAATATAGAGAAATCCTGAGGCAGAAAGATTTTGATATTGTTCAAACGTTCGACACTAAGCCTGCGTTCTTGCTCCCTTTGGCCACGATGGGAATGAAAATCAAAATCGCAAGGACCGTAACTGGACTGGGGACCATTTTTATGTCAAACAGTATTAAGTTCATAGCATTTCGTTCTTTTTACAAAATATTGCACCGCATTGTAAAAAATAAGGTCTCGCACACCACATTCCAAAATGAAGATGATCACAACTATTTTCTGTCCCAAAACCTAGTGACACTCCAAAATAGTTCACTGATTTTTGGTAGTGGAATAAACCTTAAAAAGTTCTCAATTTCCAATATAACAAAGAAAGAACCTTTTACGTTTGTCTGCGTGGCCAGATTAGTTTATGAAAAAGGAATCGTAAATTATCTGGAAGCTGCCAAGTTATGTTTTGAGCAGGGACACCACTACAAGTTTCTACTGATCGGGCCCCTTGAGGAAGAGTCTAAAAAATTAAATCTAAAAATGCTTGAAGAGTATTCAAAATACATAACGTGGCTAGGGGCCAGAAAAGATGTCCAAGAACTGCTCTCCAAATCCAATGTGTTTGTATTGCCAACCTTTAGGGAGGGGTTTTCAAGGGTATTACTGGAAGCTTCTGCCATGGGCTTGCCCTCGATAACCACAAATGTCCCCGGAACAAGGGAGATTATACGAGACGGACAGGAAGGCCTTCTGGTTGGTGTAAACGATTCCGAAGAACTTTCCAAGGCCATGATTAAGATGGCCTCGGACACCAATCTTTATTCAAGTTGTTCCAGGAATGCCCAACAACACGTCCAACAATTCAGTATAAATCAGATAAGCAAAGATTATATCAATTTGTATAAAAAAATCATCAAGAACAAATTAGAACCAGTTTTAACCCATTAAACCTTACAAGCTAAACCGTATTACCATGAACATTCCTTTTTCACCACCATATATTAACGAGCAAATAAAACAAGAGGTTTTGGATTCTTTGGATTCAGGTTGGATCACTACTGGGCCTAAAGTAAAAAAACTGGAAAATGAGATTGAACTTTTCACAAATGCACCTAGAGTACTGTGTGTCAACTCATGGACATCAGGCTCAATTTTAATCCTAAAATGGCTTGGTGTTGGAGAAGGTGACGAAGTAATAATCCCTGCGTACACATACGCCGCAACTGCCCTAAGTATAATACATGCTGGAGCTATACCGATTATGGTCGATATCAATAATGACTTTAATATTTCGGCTTCAAATATTAAAAAGGCGATAACCCCAAAAACCAAGGCCATAATCCCTGTAGACATTGCTGGTTGGCCATGCGATTATGACAGTATCCATGAATTAGTGCGAGAAAAATCCAATCTTTTCTCCCCAAGCAATACGATTCAGGAACAACTTGGACGTATACTTGTCATCTCTGATGCCGCCCATTCCATCGGGGCCACTTACAAAGGTAAAGATACGGGTGCATTGACCGATATATCCATTTTTTCCCTCCACGCTGTAAAGAATATCACCACTGCAGAAGGTGGAGCCATATGTTTAAATCTCCCAGCTCCATTCAACAATGATGAGCTTTATGCCACCCTAAGATGTTATGCCTTAAATGGACAAACCAAGGATGCCTTTACAAAGAGTAAAGCCGGGTCTTGGCGATATGATATTGTGTATCCTGGATTAAAAATAAATATGCCCGATGTACTTGCGGCAATAGGACTGGGCCAAATAACAAATTACAAAACGCAAATCCTTCCAAGAAGACAGGATATCTTTAAAGCCTATAACCAGTTTTTTGAAGGAAAAGATTGGGCCATCCCCCCTATTTATTCAATGAATAAAAGCATTTCTTCCTGCCACCTTTATGCCTTGCGCATAAAAGACATTGAGGAGGTTCAAAGAGATCAAATCATTGATTTGATTTCCCAAAAAAATGTTGCCGTGAATGTCCACTTCCAACCTTTGCCCTTACTCAGTCTTTTTAAAGAAATGGGTTATGACATCAAAGACTTTCCCTTGGCTTTCAACCAGTATAAAAATGAGATTTCACTGCCTATCTATCCTCAATTAAAGGATGAGGAAGTAAAATATATATGTCAAACGGTCTCCGAAGCCGTAGAAAATGTAATGACCTTAAACACCATCAAAGCTTAAGCATGAAACGATGTATGGACATTCTTTGTTCGGGAATTGGTATACTATTGTTATCACCGTTCATTCTAAGTATTTCCTTGCTTATCAAATTAACTTCAAAAGGTCCCATATTCTACAAACAGGAACGGGTTGGTATAAACAAGACCACCTTTAAAATATTAAAGTTCCGTACCATGCATGTTGGAGCGGACAATAAGGGATTGTTGACGGTGGGTGATAGAGATCCAAGGGTAACCAAAATAGGGTACTATCTGCGAAAATTGAAATTGGATGAACTCCCACAGTTGTTCAATGTACTTTATGGGGATATGAGCTTGGTTGGCCCTAGGCCCGAAGTGAGAAAATACGTGGACCATTATGGTCCTGAAGATATGGTAGTCCTAAGCGTAAAGCCTGGAATAACTGATTATGCCTCCATAGAATTCAGAGATGAGAACGAAATGCTAAAAGGAGTAGTGGAACCGGATAAAAAATATATAGAGGAAATACTCCCAATTAAACTAACGTTAAATAAAAAGTATATAGAACAATCATCCGTACTTGTTGACATCAAAATCATCTTAAATACAATAGCATCAATCTTTAATAGATAAAAAGCCTATAAATGGTAATACAGAACAATCCGTTTACAGACCCAACGTACATTAAGAATTGGACCACTCACTATTACACAGACCGTGAATCCTTCAGGTTTGATTTTATTAAAGGTATTGAGTTTACTAAGCACGATCGTTTGCCATTGTATTTTAATGTAGGTGAAGGAAAGTCCTACGGTATGTCTTATGAATTTAGCACATCATCAAACAAGAAAGATTTTAAGCACAAAGTCTTTTTCATCTATGATGTCCTAGACTATTTCAAAATAAAATCTACCCCTCCTTTTAAGAGACTTGGCGTAAAGAAATTGTTTTCTGGTGAGGGATATCTTGTACAGCTAAAAGAACATGATGATATAGATTCTTACCTTAACGCCCAATTTAACTCAAAAGGAAGGAACAAATTAAAGGCAGGCTTAAAAAAAATGGAAAAGGCCCACGCCATTTCCTACAAATGGTATTACGGTAGTATTTCCAGACAAAAATTCTCAGCTCTTCTGGAGGCATTCTATAAGTTCATAGAAATGACCTACAAAGACAAGGACGTCAAAAACAGTCATCAAAAAAAAGGGGTTAAAGACTGGTACAATGAGATGCTCTTTCAAATGATTAACGAAAAGAAAGCTTCTTTTTTTGTGATCAAAGATGATGAAAAAATAATTTCCGTGAATTTAGCGTATCATGCTGACAATGTGATGTTCGGTGCCGCTGCAGTTTCAAATCCAGAATATATATCATATGGCATGGGATCCATTGCCATTTTAAAATCCATAGAATGGGCCCTGGAAAACAAAGTTTCCTATTTTGACATGAGCAAGGGCTCATTTGGTTACAAACACAGGTGGGCTACTAAAACATATGTTTCGTACCACCATATATTTTTTGATAAAGCGTGCCCGGTTTCAATCTTATTGGCCAATTCCATCTCATTGCTATATTGGGCCAAACAGTTTAGAAAAAAAATCTCCAACAACTAGAATTCTCGCAACATAGTATACTATGGTCTACAATAACAACCCATTTATTTCAGAAACTTATGTGAACAAGTGGATGTCCAGCTTTTTTGATAGAAAAGAACCAAAAGAGTTTTCCTTTCTTGAGGGTATCAAATTTACCAAAAATAAGTTTCTTCCCTTGTTCTACAATGTAGGTACATACAAATCTTGTGGAATGTCCTATGCTTTTAACAATACACTAAAGGCGAAAGGCCTAAAGAACAAGGTTATCATAATCTATGATGTACCCGAGTATTTTAATCTTGATTTAGGAAATATCCCGGCCAATGTAAGTCTCAACCAAGTAGCCCAATATGAAGGATTCGTTACGGAGCTTGACCAATTCAAAGATATCGAGGACTTTATGTCAAAAAAGTTTCCCTCCAAAAAAAGGAGGAAAATTTTGCATCCCATGAAACAACTTGAAGACTCCTACAACATAACGTATGAATGGCATTTTGGACATATTGAGCGAAATACGTTCCTTAAGTTAATCGACAGACTTTATGAGCTAATCGATATAAAATTTGAAGGAAAGTCCAGGGAAAACAGTCATACCAAAAAAGGAATCAGGGAATGGTATGAAGATTTGATCTATGATATGATTAATGAAGGTAAAGCCTCTTTCATTGTTACAAAAAACGAGGATACACCCATTGCCATAACCTTGAACTATCATTCGGACAATATTTTGTTCTCTGCGGTTCCGGGAACCGACCTAGGCTATGCCAAATACGGGTTAGGTTCCATAATGAATGTCAAGGCCATCGAATGGGCCCTAAACAATGGATATTCCTATTTTGACCTTTCCAAAGGAAGCTACGGCTATAAACATAAATGGGCGACACGAAGCTATAATTTTGAGTATCATGTACTCTACAACAAAAACTCTCCCATTGGGTTCATCCTTGGAAATTCTACTGTACTGTACTACAAACTGAAACAGTATGTGAGGAAAAAAATAAGATAAGTAAGCCTAAGCTGTAAATACCACCTTCTTTGAAATACCTTTTCCTTGAATAAAGTAATGTGATTTTTCGCTATTGGCATACACCTTTATATCTTCCACTTTTTGTGGTTTTGAGAATGCCAAGTCATATACTACCGACTTAACATTGGAGTGTGGCTTCTCGGAAATTGATATTTCCTGATACTTGTTTTTGTCAAAATCTGCAGTATCCAGCTCCTGTATGTCTATCGTTTCGCTTTTAGTTTCTTTTTTCTTTAGAAAAAACTTTATTCTCGAATATAACTTGTTGAATTCAATGTCCCTTAAAAATTGCTTCACCCTGAAAAAGTAATAAAATAGGTTACCGTAAAAAAGTGCTTTCAACGAAGTCTTATCATACAGAATGTGGTTTTCGAAATAGTAAAACTTATTGGACCATCTCGTCTTGTAATCATAAGTCCCCTTGGAGTAATCAAATTCCTTGATGTTATTGTCAAAACACCATTCCATGATCTTCATGATAAGTACATGCCCCAAATTGTACCTCCTAAAATCAGTATCAAAGGTCGTGATAGCAAAATAGGCCCGTTCAGGTGATAAAAAACAAAATGAAATCGCAGCAGGTTCTTCATTCACATACAGCACGTTCAATGAAGCCTCTTTGTTCAAAATCATCTTATAACATAGATCGTAATAATAATCTTGAAGCCTCAGGATATTGTTCTCCAGCTCCAGCTCCTCGAATCTTTTCTCGATCAGGTCTAACATTTTGCCAAAATGCACGTCGTACTCTTCTTTTGAAATCTTTCCATGAAACACCTTGAATTCCGTGTTGAAATTTGTATCCAATCGCTTTAAATACTTTCTAAGATTGGTCCGGCTTTTCGAGGAAAACTGGTTGGCAAAATAATCTTCGAACCCACCAAACCCTTCGAGGGATGACAAATACCCTTTGTACTGCCTCACCCTTTTTACAGAGAGTCCCGCAGGCACCTCAATATCTTCTTGGGGCATCTTATCCGATAATACATCATATATTAGAAACGCCTTCCCCTTATAGTCCTGCCCGGATTGATTTAAATTGTAGTAGATGCCATTGGTAATATTCCTTCCCACATTATGGTATATGGGCAAGTACTTGTGCCTGACAAATTGTACAGGATCAATGAATTTATATTCAAAAATTGAGTTTTTTTGAAAATGTTCGGACCAAAGAGAAGTGAAAATTGTACCAAAAAACGGATGGTTTTTTTGCATCTATAGCAGTTTTGAATTTGGTTGGTCACAAACATACAGATGAATCGTATTTTCTCACAAACAATACTTCAAAAACACGTTGAAATTGTATGTATCTTCCTTAAACGACCTACTGGTATACCTTCCTATTTTTTGATTCATTCGGTCTTCCCTCTATTAAATTAAAAAAGGAGGCCTGGGCCTCCTTTTTAATTCTATTGTGGTTGTGGAATTTTCCCTCTCCAAATCAATCTTGGGTCAAAGAGTACAAATACTCTTCAATATTAGTATATCCATTGTCATCAGAGTCTCCGGCGCTATCATCTACATTAGGGTTAAAACCATTGGCAATTTCCCAACCATCAGGCATCCCATCTCCATCCGAATCTACCTTAGGTGTCCCCATGGCCAATGACGGAAATCCTCCTACTTGTGCCTGAGTATCTATTATGCGGCCCGTTCCATTTCTAAACTCATTGATAACCCTTTCATCCACAGAATCAACGTGAGGATAGTTAGAACCACTGTTTCCCAAAACATCTTCAACAATAGCCAATGCGCTAGTGGCCGTTATGTTGCTACTGATAGGCGGCACCCCTTTCATTACGGCGTCATATGTGGTGTCATATTCAACGGAGTTGCCAGGAACATCAAAATAATTGTCAGATATATAGGGTTGAGTACTGCTTAAAGGATAACTGTTATCCGCAATGTAATCAATCATTTGTGGGTTGCTGGATTTAGCACCATCCACACCAGACTTATAATAATTTCCTATTACGGTAAAAACATTTCCAGAGCTTATTCCTGAAGCATATCCAAAATTATAAACAACATTATTAATCATTTCAAATGAATTGCCACCACCAGAACGCACATTTCTCTCACTATTATGGGCCAACAAATTTTTATAAAAAGTAACTTTTTGTGTATTGAGTCCTATCAAAGCTCCTTTTGAATGAGCCCCTTTATCATGGTGGGAGGCATCTAATGCTTCGGAAATGATAGAGTTTTGAATTGTGATATTTTCAAGCGGATCGGAGGAGCTACCTGCCATTCCAACATTCTCATCAATGGCCCAACTTATTGAGCAATGGTCAAAAATCATCAAGTCTCCTCCTCTAGAGCCAAACAAAGACAGGCCATCGTAATCATCGCTGTTTCCACCAACTATAGCACCATTCGCATTTTTATACCCACCATCTCCCACTCTAATTCTCACGTATCTAAAGATTACATTACTGGCGAAAATTCGTATTGAGGCTCCTGAAATCGTTATTCCCCCACTATCTGTAGGTGCAGACTGTCCGGCTACAGTAATATCATCATTTTCTATAGTTACACTGGAAGATAGATTTATCGTACCGCCAACATCAAAAATTACAATTCTAGGGCCAGACTCCTCACAAGCAGCTCTAAAAGAACCTGGACCACTATCATTCAAATTGGTTACCTTGATCACTTTCCCGCCACGTCCTCCGGTTGCGTTGCTTCCAAATCCAACTGCCGAGGGAAAAGCTTTAAGTGAACCAGTAATAAAATCCGTAGGTTGTTCCTCGTCTACATCTGCGTTTCCACCCTCTTCCCCATTGGGAGGATTTTGTGCATCTTCCTCAACTGTTTCTTCCTCTATATTCTCAACTATCTCATCCTCTATGGATTGGTAAAAAAGATCCGTGTCCTTTGAACAGGAAAATAAGGTTACAAAAATTAATACAAGTAACATACAATGTAATGGGGTGAAAATTCTTTTTGTCATGGGATTGCTGCTTTGGGGCTTAAAAATAAATACAGAAAAACTTTTTTTGATGAAATGTCTTATTTTTTCGATGAAATACACTTTTTCATCTAATTATCATTGTTTTATGTAATCAATCTTTCTCATGTAGTCTTTGTACTTACACTCTTTCTTTTACGTATCTCATCTAAGAAATAGTTCACTTCGTCGATTTTTTTAACAAAAAACAACTGTTTTTTCGACGAAATGCACTTTTCTTTAACATCCGCCACATATTTTTCATTCTCGTGGACTTTAAGCATTATTAAATTACTTTATGTTAATCCATTACGAGGATTATCTTTGCAACCAAAACTTCTAAAATGCAAATATTGGTCACCGGGGCAGCCGGCTTTATTGGATTCCACACATCAAAGGCATTATTGGAACTGGGGCATTCCGTTATCGGTTTGGATAACATCAATGACTATTACGACACAAAACTTAAAACCGCCCGATTAAAAGAACTAGGGGTTTTTGACAATGTTCTAAAAAAACCCAACGAAGTTTGCCAAAGTTCAACATATCCTAAGTTTAGCTTTGTTAAATTGGATATAACCGACCGTGAAAATCTTCCTAAGTTGTTCAGCAAACATAACATTGGTATTGTTTGCCATTTAGCTGCACAAGCAGGTGTACGGTATAGCATTGAAAATCCAGAAGCCTATATAGATAGTAATATTGTTGGCTTTCTCAATATTTTGGAATGCTGCAGAAACTTTAAAATAAAACATCTTTTGTATGCCAGCAGCTCGAGTGTTTATGGCAATAACAAATCCATTCCATTTAAGACAACGGATAATGTAGATCATCCTGTGAGTTTGTACGCCGCGACCAAAAAAAGCAATGAACTCATGGCCCACACATATAGCCACCTTTACGATATTCCTACTACAGGGCTACGCTTTTTTACTGTATATGGGCCTTGGGGCAGACCCGATATGGCAATGTTCCTTTTTACCGATGCAATACTAAAAGGCAAGCCGATCAAGGTGTTTAACCATGGGAACATGGAACGTGACTTTACCTATATAGACGATATCGTGACAGGTATTGTGCATATTATTGAAGGAGACCTTGAAAAACGATTGAAATTTGGAGAAAAATATAAAGTCTACAATATTGGAAACAATCAGTCTGTAAAATTAACAGATTTTATCAAAGCCATAGAAGAAGAGTTGGGAACAACGGCACAAAAGGAATTATTGCCCATGCAAGATGGTGATGTTCCCAAGACCTGGGCAGATGTGAAGGACTTAATGAATGATTTTAACTATAGACCAAATACATCAATCAAAAAGGGAGTTGCAAGTTTTGTTTCCTGGTACAAAAATTTTTACGGATATAACCACGAGAATCCTTAATAAAAAGATCATTGATCAAAATTTTACGCTAAGGAATACGTTTTATCGTATTTTATCAACGTTGATAGAAAACAAACTCCCATTTCATTTGTTTTAATGAATTTTACGTGAAAAATCGAAATAGACTTTAATGGAAATTAAAAATCTAAACCTAAAAAAGGATTTCAATATTTTAGTAACCGGAGGAGCTGGTTTTATTGGATCAAATCTCTGTGAAGCTATACTTAAAAATGGCAACAAAGTAAGATGTTTGGATAATTTTGCCACAGGTAAAAAAGAAAATATTCAACACCTTATGTCCAATCCAAATTTTGAATTGATTGAAGGTGACATCAGAAATTCAGAAGATTGCAACGAAGCATGCGAAAACATGGATTACGTATTGCACCAAGCAGCTTTGGGTTCGGTACCCCGATCCATTAAAGACCCTTTTACCAGCAACGAAGTTA
The DNA here is from genome assembly GCF_023716465.1 of Flagellimonas marinaquae. NCBI lineage: Bacteria > Pseudomonadati > Bacteroidota > Flavobacteriia > Flavobacteriales > Flavobacteriaceae > Flagellimonas > Flagellimonas marinaquae. Next base: position 3,213,075 of record NZ_CP092415.1, on the reverse strand, counting down.
ATGTAGGCGGTTTTCTTAACATGTTGATCGCTTCTCGGGACAATAATATAAAACGCTTTGTTTATGCGGCCAGTAGCTCAACCTACGGTGACTCGAAAAACATGCCAAAAGTAGAAGACATTATTGGCAAACCGTTGTCCCCATATGCAATAACCAAATATGTAAACGAATTGTATGCAGATGTTTTTGCCAAAACATACGGTATGGAGACCATCGGTCTTAGATATTTCAATGTATTTGGCCGAAAGCAGGATCCCAATGGTGCCTATGCAGCAGTAATCCCTAAGTTTGTTATGCAATTAATGAAGCACGAATCCCCGACTATTAATGGTGACGGTAGCTTTTCCCGGGATTTTACCTATATAGACAATGTAATTGAAATGAACATCAGGGCAATTGTCAGTAACAATGTCGATGCTGTGAATACCGTTTATAATGTAGCTTATGGAGAACGTACAACCCTTAACCAACTTGTTGGTCTACTTAAAGAGAACCTGAGTGTTTACGACTCGGAAATATCTAACGTAGAAATTAACTACGGTCCTGAAAGAACCGGAGATGTACCCCATTCCTTAGCGTCGATAGATAAAGCTAGAGAACTTTTAAATTACGATCCTAATTACAATATTGAACAAGGATTAAAAGAAGCTGTTCATTGGTACTGGGAAAACTTGAAGTAACTTTGAGTTTTTGATACTGATTTCCCCAAATTTATTCTAAAAACAATAACAAATGAGATTAACCGTAATTGGTACTGGCTATGTTGGTTTGGTAAGCGGCACCTGTTTTGCCGAAATGGGCAATGAGGTCACATGTATCGACATTGACCAGAAAAAAATAGAAGGCCTAAAAAAAGGTATCATTCCAATATACGAACCAGGTCTGGAACCAATGGTTCTAAGAAATGTTAAGAACGGAACACTTCATTTTAGCACGGATTTATCAAAACACATCAAAAATTGTGACATTGCCTTTATTGCTGTGGGCACACCTATGGGTGAAGATGGTTCAGCCGACTTACAATATGTATTAAAAGTAGCCGAACAAATAGGTCAGAGCATGGACGCTACCTTAATAGTGGTCGATAAATCAACTGTTCCGGTGGGTACTGCGGACAAAGTTCGGACCACTATTCAAAAAGAACTTGATAAGCGCAAACTGAACATAGAATTTGATGTTGTATCAAACCCGGAGTTTTTAAAGGAAGGTGATGCTATCAACGATTTTATGAAACCTGATCGCGTGGTAGTAGGTGCGGACAACCCTGAAGCCACCAAAAAAATGAGACAACTCTACGCTCCATTTTTTAGGAGCAGCATGGATCGATTGATTACAATGGACGTACGATCTGCGGAAATGACCAAATATGTCGCGAACGCTATGCTAGCGACCAAAATATCCTTTATGAACGAAGTCGCAAATATTTGCGAACTAGTTGGTGCCGATGTGAACAAGGTAAGGATCGGTATTGGCTCGGACAGTAGAATAGGCTACAGTTTTATATATCCAGGTAGTGGTTATGGAGGATCTTGCTTTCCAAAAGACGTTAAAGCCTTAAAAAAAACTGCAACGGAGCATGGCTATATTCCACAACTGATAGGAGCAGTGGAAGATGTGAACGATAGGCAAAAACTGGTAGTGGCCAAAAAAATTGCCCAAAGGTTCAATGAAGATCTTAAAGGAAAAACTTTTGCTATTTGGGGACTTGCCTTTAAGCCTCAAACCGATGATATGAGAGAAGCACCCGCCATTTATATTATAAAATATTTAGTGGAAAGAGGTGCCAAAATCCAAGCGTACGATCCCAAAGCAATGAACGAAGCAAAAGAGTTCTACTTAAAGGACCTTGATAATATTAGTTATCACGATTCCAAATATGACACTTTAAACGGTGCAGAAGCTATGGTTTTATTAACAGAATGGAAAGAATTTAGGTCTCCAGACTTCAATGAAATCAAAAAGCGATTGAACAAAGCCATAATATTTGACGGTAGAAACCAATATAACGATACCATATTGGAAGAATTGGGAATCGAGTACCATCAAATTGGCAAAAAAAAATAACAAAACCTGTCAGCAATGCACAAAGGAACAATTTTTGGGTTACCCTCTAAGATTGATAATATCGATTTTCTTCGCGTTTTCGGTATATCAATTGTGGTCCTAAGGCATGCCTTTGCGCCATTTACTGGATCCTGGGATGTTGGAAAATTGTATGGGTTCAATGAGGTTGCCAGTATAATCGGCTCCTACATCTCAACCATTTCCATGCCCTTATTTGTATTTATTTCAGGGTTTTTGTTTAGCTATTTGAGGAATTACCTCAATAAGTACCAAACCTACCCAATCCTAATAAAGAAAAAAACGCGAAGGTTACTTATTCCCTATCTGGTACTCTCCCCTTTGTACATCTATTCCTTTTTGGATTATATATCCTTTTTCGACTTTATCAAATACATATGGTCCGGACCGGGGCATCTTTGGTTCCTTCCCATGATTTTCATTTTGTTTTTGATATTCTACCCTTTGGAATCATTTTTAAAAACAAATATCATACGGGGCTCTTTTCTACTTCTGTTCCTTTTTTCATTGGGCCCCATAACCCACTACATAGGACTTCCCGCTTTGGCCAAAGTTTTCAAGTACATCCCATTTTTTTATTTGGGCTACATGTTCTATTTAAAAAATGACGTCATATCGAAGTATCTTCGGAACAAGTTTTATCTTTTTTTCTTTTTACATTTAGCACTTTTCTTTTTTTTCTATGCTATACTCCCCAATTATGTGGATAATAGAATTTTAAGTAGCCTTATAGCACATTTCAAGCTTATTCCCTTAGGCCTTTTGTCAATAACATTTGTATACATCTTGTTTTCCACTACAAATGGCACTGTCCCAAAAAGTTTGGAGAACATCATTGGCACAATAAACAAGAACAGTTATTACATATATCTAATCCACGAACCTTTATTGAAAATTTTCTATGAAATCGACATTGTCCGGTCTTTACCGATATATCTGGTAATCATTGCCGGTTTCACCATTAGTTTCTTTACCTCACTAATATTGAGTGAAGTAATATTAAAATTTAAGGTTGGAAGACTATTGATAGGCGCTTAAACACAAGAAAATTAAACTTAAAATATGAAAAATAACAACCAAAAGATTGCTATAATTGGACTAGGATACGTTGGCCTACCGTTGGCTCGACTTTTTGCCACCAAATACCCCGTAGTTGGTTTTGACATCAACAAAGAGAGAGTCCAGGACTTACAATCAGGAATTGATGCTACTTTGGAGGTGGAAAATGAAGTATTGAAGCAGGTACTTGTGGATGGAAATGATCCAGAGCAAATTGGATTGTTTTGTACTGATGAAATCGAGAATATTAAAAATTGCAATTATTTTATTGTTACTGTACCTACTCCTGTTGACCGTACAAAAAGGCCTTTACTCACCCCTCTCTATAAAGCAAGTGAAACAGTTGGCCAAGTAATCAAAAAAGGAGACGTTGTCATATATGAATCAACGGTTTATCCAGGAGCAACGGAGGAAGAATGTGTCCCCATATTGGAAAGAATAAGTGGGCTATCATTCAACAAGGATTTCTTTGTAGGTTATTCTCCGGAAAGAATTAATCCAGGCGATAAGGAACATACTGTTGAAAAAATATTAAAAGTTACCTCTGGATCAACACCCGAAGCCGGAAAAAACATTGACACACTCTATGCTTCGGTAATTACTGCCGGGACATATTTGGCCCCAACCGTAAAAGTGGCAGAAGCTGCAAAAGTCATTGAAAACTCGCAAAGGGACATCAACATTGCCTTTGTTAACGAACTGGCCAAAATATTCAACCTTATGGATATAGATACCAGTGAGGTATTGAAGGCCGCCAGTACAAAATGGAATTTTCTACCCTTTAAACCAGGTCTTGTTGGAGGGCATTGCATTGGGGTAGACCCATATTATTTAGCCCAAAAAGCACAACAGGCAGGGTATCATCCCGAAATTATTCTTGCAGGGCGGAGAATGAATGACAGCATGGGTGAATATGTTGCCTCAGAGGTTATCAAATTGATGATTAAAAACGACTTAAAAATAAAACAAACTGATATACTTATCTTGGGAATTACCTTTAAGGAGAATTGTCCGGATGTAAGAAATACCAAAGTAGTGGACGTAGCAAGAAGTCTCCAAAGTTATGGTTTGAATGTTGACATCTTTGATCCTTGGGCCGCCCCTGAAGAAGTACATGAAGAATACGGTCTTACAACTTCACAAAAACTTCCAAATAAAAAGTATAGTGCCATAATCCTAGCAGTTGCCCATAGTAACTATATGGGACTTGACACTGACAGTTTATTGCTAGAAGATGGAGTTATCTATGATGTTAAAGGTGTCTTACGAGGAAAGGCCACCAAATCGTTATAATAAAGGGAAATCGGGCAAATAAAATTTGTGACCTAATGTTTTTATCTTTCTTAAAAACTGGTTTGCACAGAATCAAAGGATTGGCAAAACAACCTTTGGTTCTAAATTTTGCCATTGTAGGAGGACTAACGGTTCTAATGAAACTGTTAGGGTTCTACAAAGAGACCATTGTTGCCTCCACATTTGGGCTTTCCGAGTTATTGGATACCTTTCTAATTGCCATGTTGATACCTACGTTTGTTCAAAACGTGTTTATCAATGCGCTAAAGAACATTTTTATCCCAAATTATATTATTGAACTTAAAAATGGGAATAAACCTTCCCATTTTCAGTCAATAGTATTTATTGTAACCGCTGTTTTCTGTGTGGTCTTTTGTCTTTTAATCGTAGCCTTTTCAGATGTGTTCCTAGATTTACTCTTCCCTAATCATGAGGAAGGATACTATTCCTTGATCAGGAAACAATTGTACATAATACTTCCCTGTATTTTTTTCTGGGGATTCTCCACTTTACTAAATGGATTGCTGGAAATATCCAATAGATACTTTCTATCCAGTGTAGGGGCATTTTTCCAAGTTATCGCCATTATTGTGTGCCTCTCCTTTTTTAAGGAACAAATGGGAAACATGGTCTTGGCCATAGCCACTCTGATTGGTAGTTTCCTTAGTTTCATTTTTGTACTCATCGTGGCCTTGACCTATAAAGAAATCAAACTTTCCACTCCAAAATTGAACTCCAATTCAAGACTCATGATCCGTCAATTACCCCCTAAAATATCATCGGGGCTTCTAGCCGGTCTAAACAATTTTGTAGATCAGTTTTTTGCCGCCCAGTTGGTGGTCGGATCCCTTTCTGCAATTAATTATGGGATAAAAATACCCTCCTTTACCATTAGTATTCTAATGATTGCACTGGGCAAGGTATTGCTACCCCATTTTTCAAGACAATTGAGCGATAATACATTACGAGCTTATTCCCAACTGTTCAAAATGCTTAAACTGTTGTTCCTATGGGCATCAGTCTTGGTAATCATAGGAACCTATTTTTCCTCAGATATCATACGCATCCTTTTTGAAAGAAATGCTTTTGGTCCGGAAGACACCAAAGTTGTAGCCAATATTCAAATCATAGCTTTGATTTATATTCCATTCCATATTTGTACTTTGGTATTGTCCCGTTTTCTGACTAGCATTAATAAAAATACTTTTATGGCGTGGACCTCTCTATTCTGGCTCATTGGAAATATTATCTTGAACAGTCTGTTAATTAAACCATATGGAGTCTATGGATTAGTCATGGCCACAACAATTATTTACATAATAAACAGTTCAATATATATGTTTTATACATACAAACAGTATTCTGATCTAATTAAAACCAAGTAGGGCGTTTATCCAATGATTTTTTTTTGGTTACGTTTAAATTAAAAATTAACACCAGACAAAAAGAGTAAAGCCAGATAATTATGGCAAAAACTATTAGATATATTGCATTAGCGCTAATGCTTTTGAACTTGCCCTCTTTCTTTTTGGCAAAAGTTGGATCGGGTGCGGGAGGCCTTGGCAGTGCCCTAATGTATGCTATACTACTCGTCTACTCAGTAATCGTTAGGAGAGTATCGTTCTTGGGCTTCTTTATAATATTAGGATTAAGCTACTTCCTGATATCAGGAGTTCATCTCTATAGTGGGGAAGAATCTGCCTTTATATACACTTTTATAAAATTCATGATTGTTGTCGTATTTGGTGCGGAAGCTGTCAGATATACAACCAAGAAGGAAATGTTCTATTTGCTGCTCATTGGCGCAATGTCCATTGTACTCAATGCAACCTTTTTCGGGGACAGCTACGGAAGGTATAGTGGTTTTTATTTAGACCCCAATGCTGCTGGATTTATCTGTATAACGGGTTTTGCACTCACATTCGGTCTAAACAAAAGTAAAATAAAACTTTTAGGCCAATTTATTTTCTCACTAGCCGGTTTTTTCACCTTTTCAAGAACATTTATTCTGCTATGGGTCATCTTGATCCTTATATCGTTGATCATAAATGCCAAAAACATTAAAATTGCCCTGATTGGCTTTGTAATAGTAACCCTATTAATTTCTTTTTCAAGCATATTCAAACTCAATACCGTTCGCTTCAACCAGTTAAAATCCATTGTAAGCAGTGAAGAGGTTTCAACCAACGAACTCGGTAAAGGGTCTCGGACCACAACTTGGTCATATTTCTATGACTATATTTATGAAAAACCCGTTTTTGGTAACGGATATGGTTCTTTTCAAGGTAGAGGCCTAAGGCGGGTTGGGCCCCATAATTCCTTTCTTTTGGTCATTGGGGAGTCAGGTATATTTCCTTTTATTGTGTTCATAGGACTTTATGGTTTATTGATTTTTAAAGGGATTCAACTTTTCAGGGAAAGACCTTATTTGTTAATGATGGGGCTTGGACAATTTCTTTTTCTGTTGACCAGTCATAATTATTTTACTTCCACCTATCTCATTTTATCAACCATGTGGATTTATATAAGAACCAAAGAGCTATCAAACGCACAAGAATGAAGTTAGATTTTATCATTGCACATCTTAGAAGTGGTGGGGCCCAAAGGGTTATGGTATTGCTTGCAAATCATTTTAGCAAATTAGGCTATCAAGTAAACATCATCACTTTTAATAAAGGGCTTGCCTTTGATTTGGACGAGAAAATAAATCTGGTCAATCTGCACCACGGAAAGATTCCAAACCATACCTTTCGAAGCCTATACAACCTGATTCTGTATTATAAAAAAAAGAAGAATAGACCTAATCTCGTCATCTCTTTTATTACCCAGTTGAACTTTATCAGCATATTGGCCTCCAAATTCTATGGCATAAAAATTATAGTTTCAGAGCACAGTAACTATCTCAGTGCCCAGAAGCCTGTATTTTTTACACATTTTATCAGAAAATATTTATATATAAAAGCAGACTATCTTACCGTCTTGACTTCCTATGATGTAGATTTTTATAAAAAAATGGGAATCAATGTTACCATAATGCCCAATCCCCTTACTTTTGAAGTAATAAAAGAACTGCCAGCGAATAGAACACGGACAATTTTGGCCATTGGGAATGTGGAAAGATATCACATTAAAGGCTTTGACAATCTATTGGAAATAGCTGCTCCCTTATTAAAGAAATATCCTGATTGGAAGCTGAAAATTGTTGGAGGCGGAGATAGTGGATTACAGTTCTTAAAAGAGAAAGCAAAAGATTATGCCATAGAGGATTATGTTGTTTTCCCTGGTTTTAGAAATGATATAGCGAAAATCATGAACGATTCAGAAATTTTTATCCTAACATCACGACATGAAGGGCTTCCCATGGTACTTTTGGAAGCCATGTCCCAAGGAATGGCATGTATATCCTATGATTGTATAACGGGACCGTCCGACATTATAACCCATGACTATAATGGTATATTGGTAGACAATCAGAACATTCCCGAAATGAGGGCCAATCTTGAAATGCTAATGAACGATAATGCACTCCGGGACAAGTTAAAAAATAATGGTCCAAAAAGTTTAGATCGTTTTAAAATTGAAACCATCGCGTCCAAATGGATCCAACTTTTTGAAAATTTAAATTAATGGGAGTTTTTCGTAAAATATTTCATTTACTTAAAAATTACTACTTCATATTTACTAAGTCTGGGGTAGAGTATGCCAGAAGTCTTGGCGTTACCATTGGAAGTGACTGTAGGGTGTTAACCTCATCTTTTGGGTCTGAACCTTGGTTGATTACCATTGGAAATAAAGTAACCATAACTTCTGGAGTTCGGCTTTTAACCCACGATGGGGCCACTTGGTTATGTGAAGATAAAAAAGGAAGAAGATATTCCTATAAAAAAATAACGATTGGAGACAATGTTTTCATTGGAACAAACTCTATTTTAATGCCTGGGGTAAAAATAGACCATAATGTAATTGTTGCTGCGGGCAGTGTGGTTACCAAATCTGTACCGACCGGAGTAATTGTAGGGGGAAATCCTGCCAAAATCATTGGATCCTACGAAGATTATATATTGAGGGCCAAAGAGGAATATGTTACAAAAGCGGATATGGACTACAACAAATCCAAAAAACAACGAATCAATGAAGTTGTAGACCCCAAATTCAAAGATTATCTAAACTAAATCAATATTCCTTGCGTTGAATATATAACGGTACTTAAAAAATCATACCTCCAGACTACTGAATGATTCGTTCTAAAGCACAATACAAAGAATATCTAATGGCCGATCAAAAGGCCAGAGGAGTCAGGATACAAGGCATTAAATCAAAAATAAAGGATTCCCTGTATCCGACTCCCACCTGGAAATTTCAAAAAAGATTACGAAAACTGGAATACTACACCAATTGTAAAAAAGGGATATTTTCCAAGCTCTATATCAAGTATCTGACCTACAGGTACCGAAAACTCTCTGTTAGACTAAGCTTTTCCATTCCTTTGAATGTCTTTGGGCCCGGGCTTTGCATTTTACATTATGGCACAATTGTTGTCAATTCAAGAGCCAGAATTGGAAAAAATTGTAGAATGGAGGTGTGCGTGAATATTGGTGCTTCTGGAGGAAAAGTGGATGCCCCGATTCTCGGGGACAATGTATATATTGGTCCTGGTGCTAAAATTTATGGCGGTATTCGCCTTGGAAACAATATTGCAATTGCCGCCAATTCTTCGGTCAACAAAACTTTTGAAGAAGACAATATTCTTATTGGTGGGTCCCCTGCCAAGAAAATTAAAGACTTTGATATTAAAACAATCATAAAACATCTCTGACTTGTGAAAATCAAGATAACGTTTATACTTCCTTCATTATCGGCTGGTGGGGCAGAAAGAGTAATGTCATTTGTTGCGCAGAACATTGACCCAGACAAGTTTGAAAGTACCTTGCTCATTACCGGGTCCAATAAAGGAGCTGCATACAAAATCAAGGGCATAAACGTCGTTTTCCTCAATAGTTCTCGAGTTCGTTATAGCGTTCTCTCTATTTTTAAGTATTTAAAAGCCTATAAGCCCAATATAGTGGTCAGTTCAATTGCCCACCTCAATACAAGCTTGGCATTTATTTCCCTTTTTTTTCCAAAGACCAAGTTCATTGGTAGGGAAGCCAATGTTCTAAGTGTTCTAAACCAGTTTAAAAAAGGGAACAATCTGTTCAATTCATTTTTAATTAAGATAAGCTACCGGTTGTTTGATTCGGTTATTTGTCTTTCTGAGGATATGATGGCCGATTTATCTGAAAACTTCGGGGTTCCAAAGTCCAAAATCGCCTTGATCAACAATCCGATCACGGACGACTTTAAGGTGAAGCCCATTATGGAAAATACTTCCAATAAACCCATGAATTTTATAACCGTTGCCTCGCTTAAAAAGCAAAAAGGGCACCTAAGAATATTGTCCATACTATCAAAATTGGATTATCCATATACCTACACCCTAATAGGCAATGGACCACAAAAAGAAGCAATATTCAATGCAATTGAAACGCTAAAACTAACCGGGGAGATTGTCCATGTCCCTTTTACAGACAATGTTTCCGAATATCTTGCAAAGAGCGACTATTTTCTTCAAGGAGCTTATGTCGAAGGTTTTCCAAATTGCCTTGTGGAAAGTTCCGCTGTGGGAACACCAATAATAGCTTTTAATGCACCTGGCGGCCTGAATGAGATTATAGAGCCTGGAGTAAACGGCTATATCGCCAATACCGAAGAAGAATATTTGACTTACTTGAACAAACAGAAAAAATGGGAGCCTTTAAAAGTAAGTCAGCATGTGAAAAACAAATTTTCGAAAGAGAATATTCTTGAGAAATACGAAACTCTTTTTACCCAAATCGTTAAATAATAATCGAATTTGTCCAATTGCGAACGTTGATCGGACCATTCTTCGAAACCCAGAGCACAAATGACCCTAAAGAAAGATGTAGTTGATTGGCTTACCATAGTCTCTCATGATGCCAATGGAGGAGCGGAGCAGACACAAAAGAACATTATATCCTATTTGTGCAGAAATGGAAAAAAATGCCACGTTATAATTTTACGAAGGAAGGATTTAGGCTTCTGGGGCGATATAGAGGACAAATGCAAAATTGTTTATTTTCCTTTTGAATCCCACTCCGTCGGATATCTCTTCCTTTTTCCATACTTACTTTTCCTGAGCACTACAATGAGATTTACCCATGTATTCTCTTCACAGACCCTCATTAATGGCATTATTGGTTTCTACAAAAGAATTGGCATTTTCAGGAATTCAAAAATAATAGTTAGGGAATCCACATCTATTTTTCAAAGGAATTTAAGCCACTTTAGCAGAATAAAATATTTGCTTGCATACAAATTGGGATATCCTTCTGTTGATTTGGTGATATGCCAAACAAACTTTATGAAAGTCGACCTTGTAAAAAGGCTGCCCTTGCTGGAGAAAAAAGTTCACGTTACCGTAATTCCCAACCCAATAGATATAGAGAATATTGAACAGCGGTCTATGGAAAAAATACCTATGACAGAAGTCCACGAATATATAGTGACCGCTGGTAGGCTCATTCCTGAAAAAGGGTACGATATCTTAATTGATTCCTTTGCCAAGATACGTTCCGATCTAGTAGGGTGCAAACTTTATATATTGGGGAGAGGTGCCGAAAAAGAAAAACTACAAAATCAAGTAGAACATCTGGGGCTAAAAGAATCTGTAATATTTATGGGATTGGTTGACAACGTTTACCCCTATTTTAAAAATGCAAAGCTTTGCGTGGTGTCATCAAGAGTTGAGGGGTTTCCCAATGTACTGCTCCAAATGATGTCCCAAAATGAAAACGTGGCAACAACATTATGTGCCGGGGGCATTAGTGAAATTCCCGGCATTTATACCTGTGAAGTTGAAGACCATGAAGCCCTTGCCAAAACTATATTGCATTGTCATGAATCCGACAATTCCGAAAAAAGGCAAATTTTTAACCGTTATTTAGAAAAGAGAGGGTTAGATGCCTTTTTAAAAAGGGTTGAACTTGAATTGGAAGAAGCACTTTCATCTTCAGAACACCATTAGTAAAATTTATTTGTTAATGGATTCCAAGTCTAGGCCATCCCTATTCACACGGAGAATGGCCAAATCTTGTTTCCAATGTATAAAGCCATAATCTAAATAGAATCCATTTCATTGGCCAATTCCAGCATTGTCATGCTTTCAAAGCCGTACTTTTCATGTAAAACCCGGTAATGCTTCAATATTTCTATCAATGAAACAAAGTTTTCTTTAGTGTTGGCCCCAAAATTATGTGGATGCCACCAAAGGTGATACACCTCATTGTTTTTTGCGGCATATGACATCCCATTTTTTATTCTCCGTATTTTTAGTTGCTCCAACAAGGCACCACCCTTTTCTTTATAAGGCCTCAAAAATCTACTTGAAGGAATGTTATATGGCTTTTGTCCTGCCAAATCTGAAATCTTATAGGTGTGTGGGCCGGAAATGTCCACGTAGCAGTCAAAAGTGCGAAAAACTCTCTTTAAAAAAGACGTATCATGTTCGCTTTCGGGGTTTTGAAACCACACTTTCTCGTTACCCCTATAGGCTCTAATCCCATAGACACTGCAGATATCGACATAATCTTTTCTGAACTGATTTCTAGGGAAAACCAAGGATTCTATAACTACACTATTATCTTTTGCAATTCTTAAAGCTGCTTTTATATCTGCCTCAAAATCCGTGGCCGTTTGCCCCTCTTCTTTACAATAAAAATGTGAAAATGTATGGCTCCCTATTTCGTGCTCTGGATAGTTTTTAATCAAATTAATCAAATTAACGGCATAATGATGGAGATCATTTTCATGCTCTTCCTTGACCGAGGTAAAATTATCCAGATATGGCGATAGATTGGAATCCTTGTATTGTGGTTTTTCTTGTGGGGAATACTGTACTAACTCTTCTTTATTTTTAGCGAATAAAAAACCTACCGTTGCAAATGTTGCATGGACGTTGTACTCTTTAAATATGGATAACATTTCCGGTACAATAGTATGTACTTTTGCTATGTTGTTGCCATAGGAAGTTAATGACCTTTTATCCCTAACCCCCCAAAATAACTCAAAATCCAACGATATTATAAATTTTCCTTGTTTCATAATCCTTGGAGAAGCTTCAAATTTAGTTCAAGCATTTCAATATTTTTTTAAAAGAAAGCTGAAATGGTATTTTTTGAATATTGTAATGCTACAATATAATTTTTCATGTGTTGCCTTTAGTTTCTTTTTAAACCTTAACGATGATTTGTTAAAGAAATTTGTAATACTATATATTTTAGTGATACCTTCTTTCCGTATGATATCGTAGCTATGATATCTTAAATAGGGGGCAAGGTTTCTGCCTCGATGTCCTTCTATAGTGAACATATTCAACAAATAGGCTTCTTTATCCCTCAGTTCCAGCACCATTTTGCCAACCTTTATCTGATCGTATGCAGTGAACATAAATGCAGCCACCCCATTTTCATGCATCAAACCAATACATTTTTGGCCTTTATCAAAACCTTCTATCAACCCTCTAATATTGCTTATCCCGTATTTTTTTCCAACTGCCTTCATTTCATCGGCGTCAAAGGATTTAATCGAGTATTTGTCCCTTTCTTTTGAAATCACCGGTTCCGCAACCTCAAAAGTGCCTTCCTGCTCCAAATACAAAAGGTTTATGTCCAATCCAAGCTTAGCAAGCCTATTTCTTATACCGTAAAGAACAAGCCCATACCTTATTTTATTCCAAAACCAATTAACTTTATTCTTCATAGAAGCACTATTTTACCTAAGCGGTACAACGACCATATTTTCCATCGCCAGGTTCCAGATTCATTTGCTTTCTTAATTCAGAGGGTTTCATAACGCTTCTTCCGTTGGCATTGGCTATTAAATGCACCCTTTCCAACAAACTTTGGTTGGTTGCCAGTTTTGACCTAGAGGCATCATACCATATATTGTCCTCCAGTCCTACACGCACACCCCCTCCTATGGCAATCCCTATGGAATTCATTTGTAACTGAGTGTTTCCGATACCGGCCAAACTCCAAAAAGAATTATCGGGTAGGTCTTTTATCATTATACCAGTATGCAACAAGTCTGCCTGTGCGCAGGCAATATTCCCCAAAAGCAAATTAAAATAGTATGGTGGTTCAATCAATTTTTTGTGCTCTAGATATTTTGCGTAATTAATCATCCCGGCATCAAAAACCTCTAACTCTGGCACAATGCCCCTCTCTCTCATTACGCGTGCCAAATCCTGTACCATTTGCGGGGAATTTGTACTGGCAACCTTGTTAAAGTTCAAAGAACTTAAGGTTAAGCTTCCCATATCCGGTTTTAAATTCCCTTCCAAAAAGAGTGCATCGGAGCGTTGCTCAAGCTGATTGAAGTTTCTACCGCTCAGTGATACACAAATCACTAATTGGGTATCAAACTTTCTAATTCCTTCTATGATGTCACCATAAAGCTCCTTTTTATATGTTGGGACTCCCGTCTTTGGATCTCTGGCATGAAGGTGAACCATGGTAATGCCTATTTCCGTGGCTTTATGCACATCTTCTACAATTTCAGAAACACTTACTGGCACATGTGGGGTCATCTCTTTTGTAGGAATCATCCCCGTTGGAGTAAAATTTATAATCAAATTATCAGGCATGGCTGTTGGTTTTAGGGTACCTAAACTAATAAGGAGCTGCGCAATTTCATCTTTTATTGGTTAAAATGCCTTTCATATTAGTTGATCTGTCTCGATTATATGTATAAGAACATAAAATCAAGTATTACATGAGTAAATCTAAAGGACATCCAAAATAAATCCAGCTTATCTTTATTAATTTTGTATAACACCATTTGTAATAATCAAACATTTAATCCGTTCAATAGCATAGTTATTATTCCTACCCCATGAGAGCTTCCACATTCATTATAGTATTAATGCTTATCCCATTGACAATAAGGGGTCAACTTAAGATTAAGGGGAAAGTATTGGAGTACAGTTCTGATGGGACCGAAATGTTTTTATCTGGAATACGGGTATTTTGGTTGGAAAGCAATATTGAAACCAGTACTGATGACAATGGTCAATTTTCAATCCCCTATTCAAGGGAATACAGCAAATTGGTCATTGATTCCCCAAACCATATTTCCGATACCATTGTTGCCAACAGACCGGACCTTGGAAAAATTAGGCTTATAAAACAAGTGTATCTTGATGAGGTAGTGGTTAAAAAGGAAGTGGAACCCCTTCAAAAATCGCTTTTTACAGCGCAAAACGTAATTACGGTAAGTAGCAGGGAGATGCTTAAAGCCGCCTGTTGCAATCTATCGGAAAGCTTTGAGACAAACCCGTCCGTGGATGTCAATGTTTCCGATGCAATTACAGGTGCCAAGCAAATCCAAATGCTTGGTCTTACTAGTCCATACCTCCTATTCACCCAAGAAAATATGCCATTGGTAAAAGGAGCGTCACAAATCTATGGATTGTCATTCATACCTGGATCTTGGATAGAAAGTATTCAGATTACAAAAGGGTCAGGAAATGTTGTGAACGGATTTGAGAGTATTTCTGGACAAATAAACACAGAGGTCGTAAAACCCTTCTTGGATAGAAAACTGTTCCTTAATGTCTACGCCAATAATTTTGAACGCTATGAGTTCAATGCAAGGTACAACCAAATACTTTCCGATAAAATCGCCACGGGTATTTATGTACACGCCAACCTTAGAGATGGCAAAATAGATGATAATTCAGATACATTTTTGGATACGCCTTTGGCAAAACAAATAAACGTAATGAATCGTTGGCAGTACATGGATCCTAAAACGGGGTGGGTAAGTTTTTTGAACATCCAATATCTTGAAGATGAAAAACAGACCGGACAGGTATCTTTTGTCCCAGAAAGGGATAAGCTTACGAACAATGTATGGGGAAGTGAGGTGAAAACAAACAGAATTGACCTTTCCTGCAAGTTAGGGTATGTGTTTCCCGAACTCCCCTACCAAAGTATGGGGCTGCAAATTGCATACAGTAAGCATGACCAAGATTCGTACTATGGCCTCAATATCTATAATATCTTGCACGATTCCTTTTATTCAAATTTTATATTTAATGGAATTTTGGGCAGCACCCAGCATAAGTTTAAAACTGGTATGAACTTTAACCATGATCATTTTAACGAGAACGTCAACACTACTTTCTTTGCGAGGACCGATGAATCGTTCGGGGGCTTCTTTGAATATACCTATGACAGTCTGGAAAAGTTGAGTCTTGTTGCCGGTATGCGTATAGACCACCACAACCGGATAAAAACATTCCTTACTCCAAGATTACACCTTAGGTACTCTTTATGGGAAAAGGCAAGCCTTAGAGCTTCCGTGGGCAAAGGAAAGCGCGCCGCGAACATTTTTGCGGAAAACCAACAGCTCTTCGCTTCGTCAAGGGCAATCAGCATTTTTGGCAACGATGGAACCATTTATGGATTGTCTCCCGAACGAGCGTGGAATTTTGGTGCCGGCTTCATTCAAAAATTTTATTTATGGAACAAACCTTTTGAGTTTTCCCTTGATTTTTATAGGACTGTTTTTAAAGACCAAGTTGTTGTGGATTGGGAAGACCCGAATGTTGTGTCATTTTATAATCTATCCGGAAAAAGTTCTTCAAATAGCGTTCAAGTTGATCTTAACTATGAGCTTTTACAGAATCTTGACATACGGATGACCTATAAGAATTATGATGTTACCTTGGATTATTTGTCTTCGGGAAACCTAGAAAGACCATACCAGCCTTTACACAGGTTTTTTACAAACTTAAGTTATGAAACCACGTTTAATCATAGCGGTGCCCACTGGCGTTTTGATTTCACCTACAATTGGCTGGGAAAGCAACGATTGCCCCGTAGGGCAAACGAAATGCCAACGGTTTCAAAAGTATACTCCACGGACTACGGAATTACCAATTTTCAGGTCACAAGGGTTTTTTCGCATAAATTTGAAGCCTATCTGGGAGGAGAAAACATAGGCGATTTTATCCAAAAGAATCCCATTGTGGGCAGCAACGATCCCTTTGGTCCATTTTTTGATACAACTCAAGTATTTGCTCCTGTTCTAGGGGCAACCTACTATATAGGAATGCGTTTTAAACTATTAACAAAAGAGTTATGAAAAGACTTCTATCCATTTTTGTTTTTTTACTGATCAGTGCAGGGGCCTTACACGCACAGGACAAAAACAAGAAAGATAATTTTGAGGTAAAAGGCAATTGTGGCATGTGTAAAGCCCGGATTGAAAAGGCCAGTATAAAGCTAAAAGGAGTAAAATACGCATCTTGGGATGTTGAATCCAAGGAGCTTTCGGTAATCTATAATGAAGCCAAATGTTCTCTGTCTAACATAAAGGAAGCCATATCAAAGGTAGGTCATGATACTGACGAGTTCACGGCGGATGACAAAGTCTACGAAAAACTGCCGGCCTGTTGCAAGTACCGAGACCCCAATAGTATGCTCATGGATCACTCAATGAAATACTAAGGCAAGTATCCCTGTTGATTTATTCCTTTTTTGACCGAATCCTAAATGTTTTCTTTTCAAGGTCAACATCATATATGATGTAATTATAATGTTCCCCTCCACTGGGGGGGGGGAGGTATTGGGCAAAATTTACTCCTTCAATTCCAAACTGAATCGTCGGATTATGCTTGTCCAATTCAAATAGAAAGAATTTCCCTTCAGAAACACCTTCATTTGGCAACGGGTCAAACCGTTGGGAAAACAGCATCAAATTGGTTACTGTATAGCCGCTTTGATTGGTGATACTCACGGTTGTATTGGTCTGCGCACTATCCAAAGCCGAGCAGCAGCACAAAAACAATAGAGATGATAAGAGTAAGGGCACAATATGGTTCATTACAATTTTATGACTCGCTTTGCCAGTAAAAGTTTTCCTGAATTATCAGTAACACGAACCACATAAACACCTACCTTGAGGCCATATAGCTTATTGATCACAATGGAATTGGTGTTTTGGTACGACTCTTCCTTGACCAACATTCCCATCATATTGAATACTTCTATCTTACAGTCCGTATTCTTATCCAGATTGATGGTTATCTTTTCAGTAAATGGATTAGGGAAGGCCGCTAAGATTACGGGAGAATCATCATTCTCTTCTTCTTCCCATACAATTGGTTTAAGATCGGCAATATAATCGAAAGGATTTTTGGTCCTTGGTACTCTACTAAGCGCTTTTCCTGTTAAAGCTGCCGTTTCTGTGTCTATTTTCATTTCAAATTCGCTTCCAGGTTCGGCAGTAAAGCCGGGCAACAATTCTATTTCGTTCACCGACTCAAATGTACATGCCGTTCCAGCTGGCACAATAAAATTGTCACCTGCCTCTATTCTATATTGATAATAAAAATATTCAACGGGATTATAGGTATTGCTTACAATGTAATTATCCAACTCGGCAAGCTGGTCTTCAGCATAAAATACGCCTAAAGCTCTAGTATCTATTATATCATTGGGGTTGACCAAAGGAAGGGTTTGCCCATCAAAAACATAGGTCCCATCATACCGCAACATAGATTGTGAAAGGTAGAAAGACCCCTGATGTATTTCTTCCCAATCATGCCAAACCTTGTCAACAAAACTGTGGTGGAAATAAAACACAGGGTCTCTTGGAGAAGCAGAAGTAGGCATTACACCACCTGTCCAAATATGTGGACTGGCATGGCCCCTGCCTCTTTCAAAGTCATTTGAAAACTCATAAAAATCAGTTGTTGCCACAAGATTGGCCAAACTTTGCGGAGATATAAGTGTCCCCCCTGGAGAACCTAAACTTCTTCCCAACTCCCAATTCTCATCAAAACTACCCATTAAATCCTCATCCCAAAGAGGGGAATTTACAGATTGGTCCGTAGAAGAATCCCAATATCCTAAACTAATTCTGGGGTTAATATCTTGAATTGCCTGCTCCATTTCAAACATTTGTCTCCTATGCCATGGTAAAAAAATGTCTCTTTCAGGTTCACTCATTAGATTAAAGTGAATGTCCAATCGTGTAGGATCCTCAGTGTTATCAAAATTGAAAAAATCCATATGGAAATCTGCCAAATCATCTATGAGATCTGGTCCTTCCCTCAACAAATAAAAGGCATTTACCAGTTCTGCTTTCTCATAGTCGGTCATTTCCAGATGATTCTTCCTAATACTCTGTCCCTTGCCACTAAAGGCAAATAACCAACAGAAAACAATAATAAATATGTAATGTTGCTTCATTCTAAAGACCTCTTTTTCCTTTAACCCAATTTTTTTAACGATTCTCTCTAACTTCTTTTTCCAACTCCAACAGCCTATCAGTGAAATCTTTTTCAATCTTTTTGTTCTGTAGCTCAAGCTCCTGTATTTTCTTCTCTTGCTGAATGGTGTACAAAGTCAACTCTTCTATCTTCTGTAGCAATTTGGCATTCATCTTCCCAAGATTGATTCCCTCTTTCTCCACTTCATCTGCACTTGGAATATTCAATAAGTGTCCATTGGCCAAAATATGGTCTTCCACCTCTTCCAATGATGGCAAACTATATTGCTTGGTGAAAACAAAATCGGGCCAATTAACCTCTAACTCAACTTTAACACTTTCTGCGATAACACTCCCAGCCACTGCCAACCTATATCCTTGGGTGTCCGTTGCTCCAACGCCTAAATTTCCATCGACGAACAAATCCCGAGCTTGCCAATCAATAGTGGCCAAGTTAGCGTTTAGGGAGGTATAGTCCACTATGCCACTATCTTCGGATGTGACTACATTTTCCGTATTGCTGACACCAGAAACGTTCCCCGCTGCGTCTTCGGCAAAGACCGTAAAATCATAACTTGTACTTGGTGAGAGACCAGTTACATTTAACGCCGTGGTCGTTCCTGTATTGGCAATGCTGACCCCGTCTTGAAAAACCTCATAATTGGTCACGGCGACATTATCCGTGGAAGCACTCCAAGACAATTCAGTACTTATTGATGTGGTATTCGAAGCACTTAGGTCCGATATCACACTTGGGGCCTCTACGTCCACTATACCTGTAGTATTGACCGTTTCCGTGTTACTCGCTCCTGAAACATTTCCTGCAGTATCCTCGGCAAAAACTGTAAAATCATAGCTTGTCCCGGGCGACAGTCCAGTTACATTGAACGCCGTGGTTGTTCCCGTATTGGCAATGCTGACCCCGTCTTGGAAAACCTCATAGTTGGTCACTCCAACATTATCCGTTGCTGCACTCCAAGCCAAATCAGTTGTTGTGGTGGTGGTATTGCTACTGGCCAAGTCCGCAATTGTGCTGGGAGCTTCAGTATCTGGTGGTGGGCTGGTCAATACGGGTTCTATATTACTTACGGTTGACGTATTACCGGCCGCATCACTTGCAATTACCGTGAAGTTATAATTTGTAGCACCAACAAGCCCTGAAACATTAAATTCAATCACTCCCCCAGTGGTTCCTATACTCACATTATCCTGAAAAACCTCATAGTCGGTAACTCCCACATTGTCCCCTGGATCACTCCACGATAGAAAAGCCGTAGTTTCGGTAATTAAGCTCGCTGTCAAATCGGTAACCGCATTGGGTCCTTGGGTATCGGCCAATGTAAGTACGTTGGTTGTATTACTGACCGTAGATGTATTACCCACTGCATCCACTGCAAATACCGTAAAATCATATGCGGTATCCGGAGCAAGACCTATTACACCTAAATTTGTGGTTCCACCTGTAAAACCAATACTGACTCCATCCTGAAAAACTTCATAGTCCGTAACAGCAACATTATCTGTAGATGCATCCCAAGAAAGATCGGCTGACGTCTCCGTAATATTGTTTGACGACAAATTTGAAGGAGCCGTAGGGGCTTCTGTATCTTGATTGACGGGAACAATGGAGACATTGTCCAAATAAATATCCGTACCCGCCAATCCCCTATTATAAAAGCGTAAGGTTTGACTATCTGAATTGGTGGTGAAGGAAATGGTAAATTCTTGAAGCGTTTCATTGGCACTGGAAATGGGAGGACTAATGACAGGGGTAGAGTTGGTAACACCTGCCCAGACTTCAACCTGAATATTCGCACCGGGCCCCTCTGCCAAATACACTTTCATTTCGTAATCAACACCATTGGCCAGTCCAGGAGATATCTGCACCCTGTCATTGGCTCCATCTATACTTGTGCCACGGTACGAATATGTTCCTACAGCCACAATTTCGGTTTCCACTGCCGTTGAACATCCTATCCCCCTTATATCCGCTATAGAGCCCAACGAATTTGATTCGTTGAGAGCAGCAGCTGCATTGGATTGAACAAACTGCTCTTGACCACTAACGTTGACCAAGAAAAATAGAAAGAAAATAAATACCGCTTTTGATTTCATGGTTGGTTGCTTTTGTTGATTTTGGCATGCCATCTTTTGAAAATGGAAAACCATTTTCAAAAATATTACATAAACACAGGGGAAAAATAATACTCTATGAACTACAAATAACTTCTATAAAATACCTATTTTGATGAATTGTCCCCTGCTTTTCTTTCAACCTTGGAGAACTCTACGATCTTCTAGGTGACAGGAGCAAATATTCAGAAATGTATTTAGTAATGTCAGTTATGTCAATATCCTTTATCAGAATTGGCTAATGCGCTTTGACCAAATGTCATAAAATTTATCTTAAGAGCGCCTTATTCAAAGAAATGTCACTACTATTTTTATTGATTTTCCTTCAATTATATACGAGAAATCGTCAGATTTATACACATTTATCGAACTATAATGCTCTGAATTGATATACTGAAACTCACATAGGGGGCGTTTTAGAAAAGTGAGGGCATCGAGCTCTTCTTCCTGTAGCCTTTCAAAATTGGCTACCTCATCCAAACCACCAATCTCTCGAACTTCATACTTGGGCATAGTGCCTTCTTCCGTTGAACTATTTTTCGTTTTGGAAAATTTTTGAGATGAGTCGATCAACCTAGAATAGAACTTTTTCTTCTTGATTTTGGCAGCCAAAACAACCATGTTCGCCTTTATCCTACTTATAAGACTATCGCCAACATACAATACATGATCATTGTAGAAATAGGTATCGTTGCTCCACTCATTTTTATAAGGTAATTCACCCCACATCATGTCATATCTTTCAAATCCATTTTCCAAACACCATTCTATGCATTTCACCATATGTGTTTGGCCCAATCCAAATTTATAATAATCTATATCATAAGATGTTATGGCGCTAACACAAATATTTTGATGGCAAAAAGCAAGAGACATTGAAATAGGCCTATTTCTTTCCAAAACCACATTTAAGCAAGCTTTCTGTTGGAGAATCAATTCAAATACATTGTTCTTGTATTCATTCCATCGTTTCAAT
The DNA here is from genome assembly GCF_023716465.1 of Flagellimonas marinaquae. Taxonomy (NCBI): domain Bacteria; kingdom Pseudomonadati; phylum Bacteroidota; class Flavobacteriia; order Flavobacteriales; family Flavobacteriaceae; genus Flagellimonas; species Flagellimonas marinaquae. The sequence goes on along the minus strand of NZ_CP092415.1, from coordinate 3,191,195 downwards.
CCTTCATGTTCCACACCCTTTTGGGAAAAACGATTTTCAATCATTTCCTGAAAAGCGATGAACAAATTATTATACTCTGTTTCTGTTATTTCACCAAAATAGGACCTGAATTCAATATCAAAACACTTCTCCAGCCTTTTCATTCTTGGCCTGATATTTTTGGCCTTCTTTTTTAAGTGCTTTTTTAAAAAAACGTCAATCGTCTCACATCCATCAAGATTGACTATGAATCCTTTTCTAGATTCAATTGGGATGACTTTGCAATTGGCATTTTCATCTAAAATGGCCTCAAAATAATGGGGAACACAACTTACATATAATACCGAATTTTTTAATCCACTAGGGAAATCCCCATTCCTTATCGAAAATTCGTTATTAATTTTATTCTGAATTTTCGAATAATGGGGGATAATCAAACCCTTTTCAAAAAATTCAAAGTAAAAATTCTTTTTTGAGGGTTTCAAAAACTTAATCATTGTATTGATTTTATCCAGTGGATTAAAACATTCTTGTTATTTGAAAAACTTACCAAGCCATGAGATTAACCAGTTTCTCCCATACAGATTCGACTGTGCACAGACATGGTATCCCAAAAATATGGAACAACAGTAATATAACCCTTACTGATCCATGATAATAAACTCCGACCTCCTGTTCTTGGAATGCTGTTCTTCCGAACAACGTACACCATCCTCACATTCGTTCACCAACTGGGTCTCGCCAAAGGCATCATGACTTATTCTACCGGCGGACACACCCTTGGAAACCACATACTCAACAGTACGTTCGGCACGTCTTTCGGAAAGCCATTGATTATATTTTTTGGTGCCTCTGGAATCGGTATGTGCCGAAACCTTTATCGCCAAATTAGGCTCATCTTGCATAATGGTCACCAATTCATCAAGTAATTCCTTATCTTTTGAGGTCAAGTAGGAAGAATTGAGTTTAAAGTATACTTTGCCCAAGTTGTTGATCTTGTTGCGAAGTTTTGCTCTTCTGGCCTCCTCCGCTTCTTTCTTGGCTTTTTCGGCAGCTGCCAACTCTGCTGCTTCTTTTTCCCGTTGCAAACGCTCGGCCAATAGTCTTGCTTCTTCTGCATCGGCAATAGAATCCTGTACACGTTGTTGTTCTTTTTCCAGCTCTTCCAATAAAGCCAGTTTTTCTTGACCTTTTCTAGAAAGTCCCTTTTCTACCTCGAACCTATAAGCTACACCGAGTGCATGTTGTATATGGTTCGATGCATTTTCGGTATCCATGGCCCATTTTCCTGTTGAGTTGAAATCCAGCCCCCAATGATCGGAAAACCATGTTCTAAAACCAATAACCGCGTTGTATGTTCCCCTGCCTTGGTTGTCGGCATCGGTATATCCCGCGCCAATTCCGATATAGGGATCAAAAAAGCCGGTTTCTCCCAAAATCATATTTAAATCGTAGCTTACCCTAAAATCGAGACCCCAATAGTCAACATCTTCAGGATTTACAACATTATCCACGATGTTGCCTTCTTTGTAACGGTTGTACGACCCTATGGCCTCCAAACCAAGGCCATTTTTAAAATATCGTCCTACGCTTACACGAGATGGATAGGGTACCATGTTCCAACCATCACTTAAATCGAATAGTTCACCAAATTCATCACCGGAGTCATCAACAATGTTGGTACCCAAGGACACCAGCCAATAGCTTTGCACTATGCTGTCCCTTTTGGTCAATTCAAGGTCTTGGGCAAAGGTCAAAGCAGAAAAACTCATGGCAATGACCATCATTGCAGGTTTAGAAATGTTCATTTTAATTGATTTGAGGTTATCAGCCCCAAAGCTAGTTCAAGGTGATAAGAAAGCGAATTTTGCACTTTTAAGTGCGCTTATTTTCGATGAGTAGTAGATTGGTTTTGGAAGAGCCTAATTATCAATCTTTTGAAAAACAACCGCTTTATCGACCAAAGGCATTTTGTATAGATAAAATGGATAGGTAATGGGCTGTTTCCCGATTTTATCCTCTTTTTCCTCTGCTATCAGTTCAACAGCAATTGTAATCGCCTGATCTGATTCTTTTAGCTTGGACAAAACAGGTTTTCGTACATTATTTTGCTCGCCCAAGCATATAATAATGGCCATTTCCGAGGAAAAATCCAAAATTGGCAATGGAAGTCCTGGTTTTCGGGTCTTGTTAATTTGCGAGTAGTATTTGCGCAACGATTTATTGTCGGTAATAATTGTGGTCTCGTAGTATTCTATGTTACTATGGTTATCAAAATCCACCAACTCCATATGCTCTAATCTTTCACCCACGGGAGAATGCCCCTCCTTTTGTGCTTTACAGGAGAACAAACAAACCACTGCTATGAGATAAATATACTTAATGGTCAAAAGGTGTTCTTAAAACGTGATTTATAGGCTTTTTCATAAAGTTCCTCGTACAAGGGCAAGATATGCACAATATCGAACTTGGAGGCTACATTAAAGGCGTTTTCCTTGAATTTCTCCAAGGTTTCATCGTCTTTTAAAATTTGAATCCCCTTGGCCGCCATGGTATCCACATCGCCCACATCTGCCAAAAATCCGGAAACGCCATCAATATTCACTTCTGGAATTCCTCCCGTATTGCTGGAGATTACTGCTACTTTATTGATCATGGCCTCCAAGGCCGCAAGTCCAAAACTTTCGGTTTCCGAGGGCAACAAAAATAAATCGGAAAAACAAAGAATCCTATCTATCTCGTTACTGTTTCCCAAAAACAACACTTTATCCTTGATTCCTAGTTTATCGCAAAGATCTTCTGCCTTTTCCTTTTCCGGGCCCTCACCCACCATGATCAATTTCGCGGGAACCTCTTTTTGGATTTTATGAAAAACCTTTATTACGTCGGGTATCCGTTTTACTTTTCTAAAATTACTGATATGCGTTATGATCCTCTCGTCTTCCTTCGCCATCATAGAGCGTTGACAGTCGGTATAATCCTCACTGTACTTTTTGCTCTCGATAAAGTTCGGGATGACCTCAATGTCCTTTTCGATATCAAAAAGCTTTAAGGTTTCTTCTTTGAGGGCCTCGGATACGGAGGTGACCACATCGGATTTATTGATACTAAAAGTAACTGCAGGCTTGTAGAATGGATGCTTGCCCACCAGTGTTATATCGGTTCCGTGCAAAGTGGTTATCATTGGTATAAAAATACCATATTCCTGAAGCATTTTTTTTGCCATATAACCCGCATAGGCATGTGGGATGGCATAATGTACATGCAATAGCTCTATTCCGTGGAGTTTGATGGTGTCCACCAATTTACTGGACAATGCCAGCTCATACGGTTGATAATGAAACAGGGGATACTCCGGAACATGCACCTCATGAAAATGGATATTGTTTCCCAAAAGTTCCAAACGTACTGGTTGCCGGTAGGTGATAAAGTGCACCTCGTGGCCTCGTTCGGCAAGGGCAATACCCAGCTCCGTGGCAACTACTCCACTACCTCCGAACGTTGGGTAACACACAATAGCTATCTTCATAGGACAAATCTAAGTCAATATATTTAAAACTTAATTGATAATGGAATCATAAATGGCCTGCTGAATTCGGGTCCGCAGTCCTGATTTTATCAATAATGTATTGGTCGCTGTGGGGTAGGTTCTATTGGACAGGAAAACATATACGATCTCCTCATCCGGGTCGGCCCAAGTATAGGTCCCGGTAAAACCGCTGTGCCCAAAACTATTTCTGGAAACACAACCGCAAGTGGGCCCTTTCTCTTCCAACTGCGGCTTATCAAAACCTACGCCACGCCTTACATTCTTATTACAAAAATAGCAGGTATTGAACCGTTTTACGGTACGGGCATTAAAAAAACGTTCCCCACCATAATATCCCCCCTGTAAATACATCTGCATTATTTTAGCCACCTCGTTCGCTGTACTAAAGAGTCCGGCATGGCCTCCTACCCCTCCTTGCATGGCCGCACCCATATCGTGTACGTAGCCCTGAACCGTTTGGTACCTAAAATAATCGTCCTCTTCCGAAGGAACTATCTCGTCCTTGGAAAATTTGTTTATTGGATTAAAGGTAGTTCGTTGCAAGCCCATGGGGGTGTACAAAAACTCATCCACTAATTCATCTATGGGTCGATTATGTTTTTTTTCGATGTACTCTTTAAATACATAATACCCTACATCGCTATACCTATACCTATTGGATTTTAAACTCTGTCTTCCAATTCGGTTATAAATTGAGTCCTTAAATGATCTTGTAAGGTACAGGTGTTCAGCTACTTTGTACGGAAATGCTTCAGATGGGTTTTGCCTGTAAAACTCGTTGGAAGGTTTACGGTCCTTATTTAAGGTATCCAGATAAAAAGCAATCCAGGATGGCAATCTGCCGTAGTGGGATAGAGCCTTTAGAACGGTAACATCCTTTAATTCCGTATCCTCATATTCCGGAATCAAATCTTTGAAGGTGTCGTTCAAAGCAATTTCTCCCTCCTCTTCCATTTTCATTATCATCGGCAAGGTGGAAAGAATTTTGGTCAATGATGCCAAATCATAAATGGACTCTTCCGTAATATCCTTTTCCGATCGGTATGTTGGTTTTCCAAAACTTTTGTTGTAGATAACCTTACCCTTGCGGGCCACAAGTACTTGAGCCCCGGGGAACATTAACGAATCCAACCCATGCTGCACCAAGGTATCCACTTCTGCCAACATTTCGGAACTCATACCCACTCGTTCTGGTATACTGTACCCCAACCGCTGTATTGGTTTTACATCGATCCCTGTGCCCACCGGAAACTCATGGTGTGCGGATACAGGCAACTTTCCGGTTGCTCCTATGGCTCCAAAAATGACTTCCGCCACCTTTTTTTGGGCAATCTCACTATTCTGATAACCCACCACTACACCATCCACCTTATCGAAATTTAAAACGTCCAACATCGCGTATGGTCGTGCAAACAGAGCCAAAATCGTATTGCTGGTCCGCAATCTGGAAATTTCTGCTAACCAAAACAGTTCGTTTTTGGAGAATTTATATCCCTTCCACGGGCTCTCATTGCTTTTATGCAACCCTACGATCACCAAATTAAAATTTGCCAATTCCTTTTTGTACTCCGCAATATCCTTGGCCTTGATATGGGTAACTTTATAAAATCGGTTCAATGCGGTATAAAATGGTGTACCATCATCATCCCCAAAATGGATGTATGCTATTTTTTTATTGTCCAGTTTTTTAATGGGCATTAGGGAAAAATTGTTTTTAGCGACCGTTATGGCCCCCTCAATGGCTTTTTCATAAACCACATCATTCTCCACATGGTTCAGGTCTTCGTACAAGTTTTCCATTTCTACAGGCTGGTAATTGTAGAGGCCCACCTTGTATTTGGCCATTAATATTTTCTTGACGGATTTGGCCAATCGTTCTTCCGAAAAGTCCCCTTTTTTATAAGCTTCTAAAATCTTTTCCTTGGCCTTGACTACCTTTTCAGGCATTAAAAGCATATCATTTCCGGCTAAAAAGGCCTGTAGTTCAACTTCACCTTCGGGGGCAAATTGGGAAACAGCTTTCATATTCAAGGCATCTGTCAGTACCAAACCATTAAACCCCAATTGCTGCTGCAAGACATCGGTAACTATACTTTTGGAAAGCGACGAAGGGTGCCCTTCCCGGTTTTCCAAACTTGGTACACTCAAATGGGCCACCATTGTTGAGGAAAGCCCACTTTTCATCACATTTTTGAAAGGATATAGTTCAATGGAATCCAAACGTTCCAACGACGACATGATCACAGGTAAAGATTTATGGGAATCGGTAGCGGTATCTCCATGCCCTGGAAAATGTTTACCACTTGAGAGCACCCCCATTGACTCCATTCCCCGAACAAACGCCCTACCTTTTTCCGCTACATTTCTTGGATCTTCACCAAAAGATCGATTTCCGATAATAGGGTTTTTAGGATTGTTGTTCACATCCAGATCGGGCGCAAAATTTATATGCACCCCTAAACGCTTTGCATGCTTTCCTATTTGTTGACCTACACGTTCTACTATACTACTATCTTGTATTGCGCCCAATGTCATGTTCCACGGAAACGCATAAGTGGAATCCAAACGCATGGCCATGCCCCATTCCGCATCGGAACCAATGAGCAAAGGAACTTTGGAAACAGCCTGATAATCGTTGGTCAATTTGGCTTGCTGTACGGGACCGCCCACCATAAAAATAACCCCACCAATACCATGTTCCTCCACAAGGTTTTTTACCCTATCTGTGGCCGCTTGGCTTTGATTGGATGCCACACTGGCCATAAACAGCTGACCAATACGCTCTTCCACCGATAAATTTGCATACGTGTTTTCTACCCAAGCCTTTTGAGCCAAAGAATCTTTGACAACTAGGGGATTATACTGCCCATGGGCATGTAAACAAATCAATAGGAATAGGGGAAAGTAAGGGGTTATCCGCATAAATTTCTTGTCTGAAACTCGAACTAAATACCGATAAAAATATTGCATTTCATCGAGGAAAGTATAAAAATTAAGATAAATTAAGAGGGCTACACAAATCTTGAATGCCAACTTTCGCTTGCGGGGACTTCCCAATTCTCAATATATTCCTGTTTTGTGGCAACTAAATTATTGAAAACGATGGTGTTCGCCGACACGGATTTAGCTTTGGCCAATTTTTTAAAATCCTTTAAAGGTTTGTAGGCAATATATTCACCTTGCTTAAAGGAAACATTCATCCGATCTAGCAATTCCACTTTATATTTTTTCTCCAAACTTTGGATAAAATGTACCGAGGCATCAATGGAGCAACCTGAGGCGCTGGCATTGGTCTGATCTAGCCCAATCACCAAAAATCTTTTGTATTTGATCTCAAAACCGGCATGTAAATCACTTCCATGAACGGTCCACTCCTCGAGGAAATCCACCATGCTCTTTTCCAATTCGGCCAACTCTGATTCTGTAAAGCTCCTATTTGCCTGATAAATCCAAATTCTTGAATGATCTGGCAATTCATTAAAATCCACTAGCATATTCTATTCTCTGTCTAAAAATTGATCTTGAACTTATCTTGATCCAACTATTTTACAATCCTTGGGATTTGGCCAACAGTTCGGCCACATCCATAACGGTTACGCTATCTTCCTTTTCGTGCGCTTTTATACCGTCCGTCATCATGGTATTGCAATATGGACAACCTGTGGCAATAATATTTGGATTGGTTTCCAAAGCGTCTTGTGTGCGCATCACATTAATATCCATATCGCCTTTTTCGGGCTCTTTGAACATTTGTGCCCCACCTGCCCCGCAACATAAGGCTGTTTTTTTGTGGCGTTTCATTTCAACTAAATCGGCATTGGTTTTGGCCAGAACTTCACGTGGTGCATCAAAAACGGAATTTGCCCGTCCTAAATAGCAGGGATCGTGGAAGGTTATCCGTTTGCCTTTGTACCCATCACCGGTTATTTGTAAACGTCCGTTGTCCAATAACTCCTTTAGGTATTCGGTATGGTGGACCACATCGTAATTACCGCCAAGTCCCGGATATTCATTTTTTATGGTATTGTAGGAGTGCGGGTCACAGGTTACAATCCTCTTTATTTCGTAGCCATTCAACAATTCTATGTTCATCATGGCCTGCATTTGAAACAAAAATTCGTTACCTGCTCTTTTAGCCACATCTCCTGTAGAGCTTTCTTCGGTGCCCAATACAGCGAAATCAACTTCTGCCTTGTTCAATAACTTTACAAAGGCCCTGGAAATCTTTTTGGCACGATCATCGTAACTACCGGCGGAGCCTACCCAAAATAAAATTTCGGGCTGTTTGCCTTCAGCCATAAACTCTTGCATGGTCTTAACCTTCAATTGTTCGCTCATAGTTTTAGATTTATTCGTTAACCCAGTTTAAACGGTCCATTTGGTTGTAAGGCCATGGTGCTCCGTTATTTTCTATATTGGACATCATATTGTTCAATTCGGTCGGTGCAGCTGATTGCTCCATTACCAAATATCGTCTCATCTCCACAATTATGGACAATGGGTCTATGCTTACTGGGCAAGCTTCCACACATGCATTGCAGGTTGTACAGGCCCATAACTCCTCATGACTGATGTAATCGCCCAGCAATTGTTTTCCATCCGGCACAAACTCCCCTTTGTTCGCATCGATAATTTTACCCACTTCTTCCAAACGGTCGCGTGTATCCATCATAATTTTTCTGGGCGACAATTTTTTACCTGTTTGATTGGCCGGACATTCCGAGGTACAACGTCCACATTCGGTGCAGGTATAGGCGTTTAACAGTTGTACCCAATTCAAATCCGTTACGTCGGATGCTCCAAACTTTTCCGGTTCTGCCGAATCATCTTCTGCAGGTGCGGCAAATGGGTCCGCACTGGGATCCATCATCAACTTAACTTCTTTTGTGACGGATGCCAGATTATTGAATTGTCCCTGTGGCCTTATTTTTCCGTAATAGGTATTAGGGAAGGCCAAAAGTATATGTAAATGTTTTGAGTAGTAGAGGTAATTTAAAAAGGCCAGTATTCCCAATATATGAATCCACCAAGCGGTTCTTTCCACCATGATCAAAGACGACTCCGAAAGTCCCTGCAATAAGGGAGCAATAAACTGACTCACGGGAAAAGCGCCCGCTTTTGCGTAGTGTTCCGCTCCGAGTTGCTGTAGTTGAAAATCTGCAGCGTTCATGGTGAGAAACAAGGCCATCAGAACGAGTTCTATATACAAAATCAAATTTCCGTCCTTTTTGGGCCAACCTTTCATTTCGGGCTTTATAAATCGCTGTATTCTGATTATATTCCTTCTAATCCAGAAAACAACCACTGCTACGATTACCATAAGGGCCAATACTTCGAAGGCCCCTATTAAAAAGTTATAAATGGAACCCAGTGGTGCAAAAATTCTATGGGTGCCCAATAGTCCGTCGAGAATGATCTCCAATACTTCTATATTTATAATGATAAAGCCGACATACACGATAATATGCAGCAATCCTGCTATGGGCCGAACGACCATTTTGGTCTGTCCCAAAGCTATTTTTGCCATATTTTTCCAACGTTGCGGTTTATTGTCACTAACGTCTACATCTTTTCCGAGCTTAATGTTCCTGGACAATTTTTTAACGTTGCGCACAAAAAACCCAATTCCAACAATTAGGGCTATTGCGAAAGCTATATTGGGCAAATATTCCATTATTGATTCTCTTTTTGTTCAGTTGTGTTATTTTCTTCTGCCGGGTCGTTTTCCGGAAGGGTGTACTCCTTTTGCTTTTTGCCAAAAACGGAAACGTTCACATATCGCTTCGGATTTAACCTAAAATCCTGTAAAAGCAGATCCAATTCTCTTGATGCCGCAGCCAAATTATCGTAAAGGGCTTCATCTTTACTTAATTTACCCAAAGAGCCTTCACCATTTTCTATCTTCGACAGAATACCGTTCAATTTTATCACTGTGGATTGGAATTCGGATAGGGTTCCACCCAAATCAGCACTAACCAAAGAATCGGATAATTGAGAAAAGTTGCTGGTTATTTTGCTCACATTTTTTAACGAGCTGTCCAATTGTGTCTTATTATTCTCCAACAATACATTTAAATTATCGGCACTGCCCTTAAATGCCCGTACCAGTTCGTTTAGAGAAACTATGGTTTCCTGTAATTTATTCTTGGTGGGGTCATCCAATATTTGGTTTACGTTCATCAACAAAGAGTCTGCATGGGAAACTGCCCCCTCAACCTTCATTTGGAGTGGTGTTAGCTTCTGCTGGACCAATTCTGTTAAACCTGGTTTTATCTGCGATTTTAAGGTATCACCAGATTTTGCCATGGGTGCCTGATCAAAAACCGGAACGATCTGAACCCCTTTACCTCCAATTATCCCTGTATCAAAAAGTTCGGCCACACTGTTTTCGGAGAATTCGAACTCATTGTTAATGGATATGGTGACCAAAAGCTTACCTGAACTATCCTTGAACTTTATGCTGGTAACGTTGCCTACATTGTAACCGTTAATAGAGACCTGGGTACCAGGCTGCAATCCGCCAACGTTGTCGTAAACGGCGTAAAAAGTTTTGTTGTTTTCAAAAAGCGGAGAGGATTTTAAGTAGCTGAGCCCAAAAATAAAGGCTATGATACCTGCAACTACGATAATCCCAGTTTTTACTTCCCTGGATAGTTTCAAAAGATTCGGTTTATGGTTATAACAAAATTAGGAATAATTTTTACACTTGATCCCTTGTTGCTCAACTACTTTAAAGCTTCGGCTATAGTGACCCGCTTCCCATTTTTATATGCCACAATGTATGAGGTTGTATACCCCTTGGCACCCGCTTCCCGTTTTAATTTCTTCGCTTCATCCAAAGTACCTGCACTTCCAAACATATATCGGAACATATTTTTGTACGGTTCTTTGGATAGATTGTTCAATCCATTAAAATTATCCGGGGTCAATGGAATTGTTTTTCCGCTGGCCATTAACTGAACTTTGAACTCCACACCGGAAGTTGCCACTCTCTTTTCAGTATCGACCTTGGTTTCTTGTATTGTGCCAGATGTTGTACTTGTTTGGTTCTCCTTTGGCTTTTCCTCTTTGTTTTTAATCTCCTCCGGTATGTTTACGGCCACCTCTGTATCCTCAATTTTTGGGGTAGATGTAACCGGTGCCGCATTGAAGCCCATATCCTTTTTATAGGCCAATATGGATTCCGCGATGGCCTTGCCCATTTCGTTCTGTCCTTTTTTCGAGTTTAGATAGCTGCCCTCGTTTTTATTGGTCAAAAAACCAGCTTCAATCAACACGCTTGGCATAAAAGTTTGGTGCAGGACAATAAAACCTGCCTGTTTTACTTTTCTGTCCTTGCGTTTAAGCTTTACCGTAAAATTATCCTGAAGCTTTTTTCCCAAAAGGATACTCTGATCCAAAAACTCTTCTTGCATTATGGTAAGGCCGATCACCGACTCCGGAGAATTGATATCGTACTCGGCATATCGCTGCTCATAATCGTCCTCCAAATAAATAACCGAGTTTTCCTTTTTGGCCACTTCAAAGTTCTGGCGGTTGGCATGCAGTCCCAAGACATAGGTTTCCGTTCCGTAGGCATCCGAGTTGTGGGCATTACAATGCACGGATACAAAAAGATCGGCATTGGCCTGGTTGGCGATCTGGCCTCTTTCGAACAAATCTACAAAAGTGTCGTCATCTCGGGTGTACACCACTTTTATATCCGGATGTTTTTTTAACTCTTCGCCAATTTTGAGCACTATGGCCAATGCTATTTTCTTTTCCAAATAGCCATTGCCTATGTTACCAGGATCATGCCCGCCATGTCCGGCATCCAGTACCACAACGAATTTATCCTTGGTTTCGACCTCGGTGTCATTTTTGTTAAAAGAGGTCAATGGAAGGACCAATAGGAGAAAAAATAAAAATGTCAACCGACTGTTATTCATAAGAACTGAGTAATTAAAGCGTTCCATAATGGTTAAAAATATTGTAATCCCCAATTAGTAGAACAAAAAATATATGTAAGTTTGACCCCTAAACTGGGCCGACTAGCACAAAAATAGGATTTATCACGTTGCAACCAAATAAACATTTTTTACTTTTCCTATTTGTTCTTCTTTGTGGCATAGCAACCTTAAGTGCTCAGGAAGACCTTATTAAGCCTTTGCCCATAAAGGTGTCCAAGGATAGCATTTCCGCTCCTTTATTGCCTTCAAATATTCTAAACGATTCTACTCGGGTGGATTCTACAAGCACAGATTCCGTGCCAAAAAAACAACCATTGTTGTTGGATAAGATCCAGTACAAAGCAAAGGACTATGTTAAATTGAGTCAAAAGGACAACAAGATCTATTTGTACGACGAAGCTGAAATCTACTATCAGGACACAGAATTGAAGGCTGGGGTAATTGTAATGGATTATGTTAAAAATGAAGTATACGCGGGCAGAATGAAGGATTCCTTGGGCAATTATTCACAATTGCCGTTTTTTAAGCAAGGGGATCAGGAAGTTCGGCCAGATTCCATTCGTTTTAATTTTGACACCCAAAAGGCTTTGATCTGGAATTCGCGAACCGAACAACAGGCAGGATTGGGGCAATTGGGAAGTGATGCCATGAAGGTGTACGCCCAAAAAACCAAAAAGGAAAACGATTCGGTCTATTTTATGAGCGAAGGCAAGCTAACCACCTCTAGCGATACAGTGAATCCCGACTATTACATTCGGGTAAGAAAAGCCAAATTTGTACCCAAAAAGAAAATTATCGCAGGTTACAGCAATATGTACATTGCAGATGTGCCCACCCCTATTGCCCTACCCTTTGCTTACTTTCCATTGACCACAGGGAGGGTTGCGGGAATATTGTTCCCTACCTTTGGTAACGACCCCAATAGAGGTTACTTTATCCAAAACGGTGGGTACTACCTTCCTATTAGCGATTATGTGGATTTGAGCATTACCGGGGATTACTACACCAACGGCAGCTATGGCCTACAGGGACAGTCCATCTACTCAAAACGATATAAGTTCAAAGGGAACATAAACATCAGCTACGAAAACTTGATCACAAGTCAAAAAGGCTTCGATGATTATAGTAGAAGTAGCAATTACAATATTCGAATTTCCCATTCACAGGACACCAAGGCCAGCCCCAACTCTCGTTTTTCAGCATCGGTGAACCTGGGGTCGAGCCAGTATTATACCAACTCGCTGAACCAAGTAAACCGAAACAATACACAGACAAACACCTTTGCATCGTCCATTAGTTACTCCAAAACTTTTCCGGAATATCCATCGGTGAATACAAGTTTAACGGTGAGCCACACCCAGAACTCGCGAACACAGGTAATCAATATGTCCTTACCAACATTCCAGGCCAGTATGGAACGTATTTATCCATTTGTAAAACGGGATGAAATCAAAAAAGGCATTTTTGAAAACATCAATTTTCAGTACGATGTCAATGCACAGAACAGCATAACCACGGACGAGGAGAACTTTTTTAAAAGCGGTATGTTCGATGAGGCTCGCATAGGCGCCCGACACAGAATACCCATTGCCACCAATTTTAAATTGGCCAAATATTTAAGTGTGAGCTTAAGCGGAAACTACGAGGATATCTGGACTTTTAAAACCATTAGAAGGCAATATGATTCGGAGGCGGCACAAGTTGTGACCGATACCATTAATGGCTTTGATCGTTTTAACCGATACAGTTTAGGAACAAGTATCGGTACCACCGTATATGGAACATGGAACTTTGGTGAGGACAAAAAAATACAGGCCTTGCGCCACGTAATGCGACCTTCGGTAAGTTATAGTTATACCCCCTCTTTTGAGCAGTTTTATGAATCTTATACAGACGGTGATGGTGAAGAGGTTCAATACACCCCTTTTGAAACGAGCATTTATGGTAGACCATCATTAACCAAGGGAAGCTCTCTGAACTTCTCACTCCAAAACTCACTTGAGGCCAAGGTGCGGGACAAGGATTCCACAGCTACCGAACCACGCAAAGTAAAAATATTGAGCAACTTGACCTTCGGGGCCAGTTACAACCTGGAAGCGGACTCTTTAAGACTGAGTCCGATCAGCATGGTCGGTGCAACCGAAATTATAAAAAATGTACCTATAAATTTTGCAGCTACGTTCGACCCTTATGCCATAGACAATAACGGCCGAAGAATCAACACCTTAAATATAAAAAATGGTGGTGGGCTTGCCCGTTTAACGTCGGCACGAGTGAATACCAGCTTTTCCTTGAACAGTGAAATGTTCCAAAAAGGAGGAGCCAAAGAAAAAAGCGACAGGGACAAACAATCCAGCTTTAGCGACAACCCATTTGCTATGGACGATGTCCGGGGGGATGCCGGTTCGCGTTTTGACAATAGAGGGAGTTCACAAGATAGGAACAAACAAGAAAACGAAGAACAGCCCATATACAACAATAAACTCCCTTGGGACGCCAGATTCACCTATGTTGCATCGTATAACAACTCCAATAGGCAAAGTGAAATCACCAACCACTCGCTAATGTTCTCCGGAAACATTCAGTTAACCCCTAAATGGGAGGTTGGCTTCAACTCGGGATACGATCTAAAGAACAAAGGTTTTACCGATACCCGTTTTGCCTTTAAACGAGACCTTGGTAGTTTTAGGTTAAGTTTTGACTGGACTCCATTTGGCAGATATGAGCGCTGGTATTTCTTTATTGGTATAAAGAGTTCTATTTTGAGCGACATTAAATGGGAGAACAGAAGTCAACGATAAATCATGTTGATATTATTTATCTTCACTAACTAAAACCTTCTTTCAAATGAAAAAAATAATTAACACCCCAAAAGCACCTGCACCCATTGGTCCATACAACCAGGCCGTATTGATCAAGGATACCCTTTATATTTCCGGGCAAATTCCCATTGATCCTTCCACGGGAAAATTGGTCGAGGGAGACATCCAAAAAGAGACCAAACAATCCATGGAGAATTTAAAAGCCATTCTGGAAGAGGCCGATATGAGTTTTGAGCATGTGATCAAGACCTCGATTTTTATTAAGGACATGAACCAATTCGCACAGATCAACGAGGTTTACGGTACTTATTTTAATGCAGATACAGCTCCTGCAAGAGAAACAGTGGAGGTAGCCAATCTTCCCAAGTTCGTAAACGTGGAAATTTCTATGATCGCGGTCAGATAGTTTCGCGATGGAACTCTACAAGACCTTCAATGGGTCTTCTTCGGATCACACCCAGAATTAAATCGTTGCGTTCCAGGCAAGCCGTTAGTTCGTCCCTTAAAAAATGGGCAATACTGCCAACAAAGCTTACGGGAACTTTGGTGGCCAGTTCGTATTGCATTATATAATTGTTAACGAACTGTTGCAATCCCTTTTCTATGACCCCTTTGCAATAAGGATGCTCTTTGTTCTCTATAATAAAACGTGCAAATGTGGCCAAATAGGTGTTAGGGTTGGGTTGTTTGTACAGATGATCTTTAATAACATCTGCATCCAAGTCGTATTCCTTGGCGAATTTCATCCCAAGATCCTGTGGCATTTTATGAAAATAGTAGTCCCTTATCAGTTTTCTTCCAAAAAAGTTTCCACTTCCATCATCCATTAAGATATACCCCAACGAAGTTACCTTTTGGATCAATTGATGACCATCATAATAACTGCAATTGGATCCTGTGCCCAAAATACAGACAATACCTTGTCTTCCAATTTTGGTCGTGGAATAGATTGCGGCATAGGTATCCTCCCTTACCTCTGCTTTGGCATTGGGAAAGAAGTCCTTGAAAATGGACTTTAAAAAATTCTTCATTCTATCGGTACCGCATCCGGCACCATAGAAGTACAACTGACGTACATCCTGTCTGTTTTTGGAAAGCTCAAAATTATTGGCCAATCGATCCTCGATCACTTCTTTAGTCAATACCTCGGGACTTAAGCCTAAAGTTTGGGTAACAAACAATTGTTTACCACTTTCGTCAAGAGCGATCCAATCCGATTTTGTGGCTCCGCTATCCACTATCAAAACCATACGTCTATATTTTATATTAAAATCCTGAAGAGGGGAAATCCCTCTTCAGGACAAGTACTATTTTAGATAAAGATTATAGGCTTGCAGCGTGCAATGCCAAATCAACTAGTTTATTGGAGTATCCAGTTTCATTATCGTACCAAGAAACCACTTTGAAGAACTTGGAATTCAATTCGATTCCAGCGCCTGCATCAAAAATGGAGGTCCTAACATCCCCTACGAAATCCTGAGATACCACCAATTCCTCGGTATAACCAAGAATTCCGGCCAATTCACCTTCAGATGCAGTTTTCATGGCTTTCTTAATTTCTTCGTAAGAGGTTTCCTTTTCCAAACGAACGGTCAAATCCACTACGGAAACATCCGCCGTAGGCACTCTAAAGGCCATACCTGTAAGTTTCCCTTCCAATGCCGGGATTACCTTGGTCACTGCTTTGGCAGCCCCTGTTGATGCCGGAATAATGTTCAATAAAGCACTTCGTCCCCCTCTGTAATCCTTTTTGGAAGGACCGTCCACAGTTAATTGAGTGGCCGTGGTAGCGTGAACAGTGGTCATCAATCCTTCGTCAATACCAAAGTTATCGTCCAACACCTTGGCAATTGGTGCCAAACAGTTAGTGGTACAAGATGCGTTGGAAATAATTGTATCGGTTGCTTTAACATCTTTATGGTTAACTCCCATTACAAACATCGGTGCATCTTTGGATGGAGCGGAAATAACCACTTTTTTGGCCCCTCCGTCGATGTGGCTTTGTGCCATGTCCAAAGTAGTGAAGATTCCCGTACACTCCGCAACTATCTCAGCTCCTACCGCATCCCATTTTAAGTTTTTAGGGTCACGCTCGGCAGTTATTCTGATGGTTTTACCGTTTACGACCAAGTTTCCGTCCTTAACTTCCACGGTACCGTCAAAATTGCCATGTACCGAATCATACTTCAATAAATACGCAAGGTGTTCAACATCCAACAAATCGTTGATTGCAACTACATCTACGTCGCCTCTTTTTACGGTTGCTCTAAATACCAACCTTCCAATTCTACCGAATCCGTTGATTCCAATTTTCAAATTTGACATATTTTCTTTTTTTGTCATTAAAATTATGTTGTCATTATATCTGAAACCCTTATGAGTTCCTCGTCGATCTCCGTATGTGCTTTAATGGCTTCCGCCAAGGGCGTAAGCACCATTTTGGTATCCCTTATCCCTACCATTTGATTGGACTTGCCCTCCAAAAGGCTTTCAACGGCTTTCACTCCCATCCTACTGGCCAGAACACGATCAAAACAAGTTGGGTTGCCCCCTCGTTGCATATGTCCGAGAACGGACACCCTAACATCGTAAATGGGCAAATGCTCCTCTACGTATTCTTTTAGTTCGAATACATTTTTACCGGTTTTATCGCCTTCTGCCACAATTACGATACTGGACGATTTACCGGAGGCCTTGCTGCGTTTTAAGGATTCCAATAAACGCTCCAATCCCAAATTTTGTTCGGGAATCAGAATTTCCTCGGCTCCTGCCCCTACTCCCGCGTTAAGTGCAATATGACCGACATCCCTACCCATTACTTCCACAAAGAACAATCGGTTGTGCGAGCTTGCGGTATCCCGAATTTTATCGATAGCATCGACCACGGTATTTATGGCCGTATCGAAACCTAACGTATAGGAAGACCCCAAAATATCGTTGTCTATGGTCCCGGGAATTCCCATTACGGGAAACCCGTATTCGTCGTTGAACATAAGGGCGCCGGTAAAGCTTCCATTACCTCCAATGACCACAAAGGCATCTATGCCTTCCTTGACCAATTGGTCGTGGGCTTTTTTTCTTCCCTCTTTGGTCCTAAACTCTTCGCAACGGGCAGATTTTAGTATTGTTCCTCCTTTGTTGATAATGTTGTTTACACTACGTGCATCGAAGGTCTTAAAGTCGCCCTCGATCATCCCCTGGTATCCTCTGTAGATACCCACACATTCTATTTTTAGATAAGCACAGGTCCGGACTACGGAACGAATCGCGGCATTCATTCCAGGAGAGTCTCCACCTGATGTAAGTACTCCTATTTTTTTAATTTTTGAAGCCATTCAAATTTTTAAGAGATCAAAGCTAGGAAACTTTATTCAAATTTTGAATGTCTTGATAATATATTTGATTTAAACAAATTTCTCAAACGTTTTCGTAATAAATTAATCAAAAAACTTTGAAAAATATAAATTCTTTTTGGGGTATTAGGGGCGATTTGCAGGCTTTTGTGAAAAGCGGATCAAGCTGTCCTTACCCATGACTTGAGAGGGTTGTTTTTGAGAGGGTGTTTCCTTTATATTTTCCTCTTTTTCTTTTTTGTTGAACACTTTTCGCATCAGTTCTCTAAAGCTATTAAAATCAACCTGATAGGACAGACCAATACCTTGTGTATACCCTTGGCGTTCTGCCAAAAACTGTTGTATCTGGTTTTCCCTATTGAATATTTTGGCGCTCAAGGTCCCTTCATCGTTCAACAATATTTGGACTTCAACATCTCCCGCAACTACAGTCTCGGAAACTCCGCCGACAGGCACCCCTACCCTTCCATTGACCAATATTCGGTCCGAAATCTGCGTGGTCACGGTAACCCCGATACGATCTTCGGTGGATATATCGGCGTTGGGATCGTTATATCCTTGCTCGTAGGATAGACCAAAATTGAGTTTGTCGTTATTGCCGGATAAAATTTGATTGAACAGTCCCGAAGCTGTTTGAATCAGGTTTCCGGTAACCGCTTGTTGATTGATCCCGCCGGATTGAGGGTTCACAAATGTTCCTTGCGCCAACAGAAAAAAGGCGTTACGCTCTTTAATGGTCGGGTCTTGCAATCGATACTCAAGTTCGGATTGCACCACGGAATTGGTCCCTGGGAAGTCAATATCAAAATTAATATTGGGGCTCTCCAGTTCTCCATCCAATCGCACCACAACCTCTGTGGGTATTCTGCCCGTGTACCCGGCGTTGTCCAAAAGAGGGGCCGGGTTGGCATTTAGAGAATAAACGGCTTCCAGGTTCAACTGTGCCGCCAATGGGTCTCTTTCCCAAAGAATGGTGCCCCCGGGCCTAACCTTGAACTTTTTGTCGATAACGCCACCGTATTTAAAATTGTATTCTCCAGTTACGGCCACAAACTCCCCGTACATGTTAAATTTACCGTTGGTATTGATCTCGATCAACAAAATACCCTCCCCTGTTCCCTTTAAGGAACTGCCCGTACTTTGGTCCACTACGATTTCTACTTCGGCCTCGGGTGTGACCGCAAGATCGAACGCCATTTCCAACCCTTGATAATCCTCCAGCACCCGTTCTTCTTCAAAAGAGTTGGATGTTCCTTTTTCTATAAAGTTGATAAAGGAATAGTCGCCGACGCTCGTTACATCGCTCAAGGGTATTTTTAAAGCGGTACCGGCAGCCGTTATTGCATCCACCGAAATGGTAAGGGCGTCCGTTGGCCCATAAATACTACCTGTACCATTTATAAAGCCCGTACCATAGTACAGGGACTCTTCATCATACTCGGTATTTAGGATCATAAAACGATCGTTTTGGGTATCCACGTCGAGGCCAAGGTACCAATCATCAAACCCTGTGTGACTTATAGTACCATCCATGGTCGCAGTGGTCTTTTCTTCCACATCGGACAGCTCTACATTTTCAAAATAAAAGGTTTGATCAAATAAACGTACTTGGGAATAGGGTGCAAAATCGTAATCTACATTAAGGTATGGAATTCCAATGCCCGCATCGTTTAAACTGAGAACGCCATTTATAGAAGGGTTGTTTACATTGCCCGTGATCGTTGCATTTCCGCTCACTTTCCCCCTAATGTTGGAAATTATATCTTCTCCCAAGGGACCAAAGGGTTCCAATGCGAAATCAGAAAAATTGGCCGCAAGGTCCAATTCTTGTTTGTTGTTATAATTGGTTACCTTTCCGTTAATGCTCATCCTTTCTTTGCCACCGTCGTTCAGCCAAGTGCTTACACCAAACTCGGTAAGGTCGTTATTGCCGTAGATGCCTACTTCCAAATCACCCATCCGCATGGTATTCACGCTAAAATCTTTGATGTTGAGGCTGGATGTCGGCAAATATTTCCCATCTTTTTGAAGGATATTGAGAAATCCATCTACTTCACCATCCAACTTTAGACTATCAATGGACGGTGTAATCTTGTTCAAGGAGACCAACTTAAATTGGAGGTCGAGATCTTTGTATGTGGAATCTGCAAACTCGCCTCGCAATCGAATCTGCTCGTTGTTATTGTTGTCCATTACCACATCTTCAATACGAATACTATCCAATGCACTATTGAATATCACCTTGTTTTTTTGATTTCCCTCTTTATTGAGTACCCAGGTATTGCCCTTAAAGCTAACATCGGATCGCTTGAGGCCGATCACTGATCTATTGTTTTGATTAAAAGTGTGGTAAAAATTTAGGTTGTAACTATCATCGTACTCACTTCCGCCTTTAAACTCTGTTCTAAAGAACAGGGTATCCTTTAGTGTAGTGTTGATAAGGCTAAAGTCTTTGATGTCGTAGTACACTGTGGACATATCCTCTACGGAAACGAAGGTGTTGAAGAGTGGGTTCTTATTATCGATTTGCAGCTCTATATTGTCGAACTTGTTACCGAACGCCTCAATACTCGGCGATTTAAAGGTTAGTTTAAAATCGCTTTTATCGGCCTCTATTGCCCCGCGTATAAAGGTATTGGAACCAAAGGCCATTTCGGGGACAAAAACGTCCACGATCTTGTTGTATATCCTAAAGTTAAAATCCAAATATTGACCTTCTGAAATTTGGTAAGGTTGATAGTTGGTGTAAATACTACCAACGGAATTCTGCACCAATTTACCCAATTCGTTTACCTTAAAACTACCGCGCATGTACCCGGTAATAATATCCGGCGAATTGATCTCGATGGTGCGGATGGTATCTTGGGCAAAGGAGGAAACCACGTTAAAATCCTCAAAATAATATGTGTCGTTTATATTTTGATATGTTGTATTGGAAAATCGCAGTTGACCGGCTATATCATCCAAATTGTTGCCCTCGATGTCCATATCTATATGTCCTTTGAATATCGAGATACTGTCGTTGATAAAATTTAATTCCTTGAGATCGGCATAATCGACCGCTGCAACAAAATTGAATTTGTTCTGTCGACTGCCAAAATTGGCCAAGCCTTGAAAATCGAACCTAAAGTTATCGTCGTTGCACAACAGGACACCATCGAACAATTGATTTTTTAATATACCGGTTACCTTTATCTTGTTGTATTCATAATCATTGAACTCGATTTTGTAAACATCACCGGATATTTCCGTATTCAGACTTTCTGCCACGAATCCCTTCCCCTCGACATTCATATCCATGGATGCCATGCCCAAATCTTGATTATCTATAAACTCCCCGAGATTAAAATCTATCAACGATATAAAACCCATATAAGAAGCATCTTCAATGGTCTGTACATTCGTCATTTGAAGATCCACGTAGCAATCCCCTACCGCGGTATTCAAATTAGCTGTTACATCTATGGAGGTTTCTGTTATTTCGGTATCGCCCCGAACGGTAAATTGCCCAAGCTTTTTAACCGATTCGGGAATATTTTGACCCAAAATATTTGGCAATATGCTCCTAAGCTGGTAGTAACTT
Source organism: Flagellimonas marinaquae (assembly GCF_023716465.1). NCBI lineage: Bacteria > Pseudomonadati > Bacteroidota > Flavobacteriia > Flavobacteriales > Flavobacteriaceae > Flagellimonas > Flagellimonas marinaquae. The sequence goes on along the minus strand of NZ_CP092415.1, from coordinate 3,169,959 downwards.
GATGTTAGATTATCAATTTCCCCTTTTAACACAAACGGTGCTTGTTCGCTAAACATGTTATCGAACCTAAAATCTCCTCGTATTCCAGTATTATCCGTAAACAAAAAGAGGTCTTCCACCTGTAATTGATTGAGGACGCCACTAAAATTTCCGGTAAAGTTGACCACCTTGTCCGCTCCAAATTCATTAAAAAAAGCATTGATCTCGTTAAGGGCTACGGAAGATTCCTTGAAACTCGCATCTATGTTCACTAAATCCACAAAGTTCGCCAAATGTTCTCTTTCGTAGTTAAAGACCAGATTCCCTTTCAGTTCCGATTGCTCGGTGTCTATCAACAAGGAGTCAAAACGCATTTGTTGTTTGGTATAGGTAAATTCGGCAGCCAGTTTTTTAAGTCGAATACCCCGTTTTGCCAAAGTGGAGAGATTATCGATTTTTAAGGATACGTCTGGACCCAAAATCTGAAAATCACGGGCCATGACAGCAATCTCCGAAAAATTCAACACCTCTTCCAACTCTAGATTTTCATCAACAAGTCTAAACTTGCCATTATTGATCTGTATCCCATCCGACGACAGAAAAAATGGAGGTGTTCCCGGGTCTCTTGGCGAGCCATCGTCCAGCTTGTCCACAAAAACGTCCAAATTGGTGTCGGTCTCCCCTTCATAAGTCTTTAGATTAAAGGTAAGTCCGTCCACTTCTATATCTCCAAACTCCATTTTATTGTTGACCATATTCCGCATATTTAAAATGGAAGTGGACAATTTATGGATGTAGATAAGTGTGTCCTGTTGGTAATCTTCTACATAGATGCCCTTTATGCCTGCATTTAAATTGAACAGCGACATACTAATGCGGTCTATACGAATGTTGGTGCCAAATTCCTCGTTCAACGAATCCATGGCGTACTTGCCCAATCTGGTCTGTACAACGGGCAAGGAAAGAACCAGCGATCCCAATACCATGATTAGGATGATGGCCAAAAGCAAACGCAACAGTATTTTACGAAGTTTTTTGATAGGGCTTTTATGTTTTACCTTTGTCAACCAATTTTTGTTCCAAAACCTGTGGAAAATTCTAAAAAATATATTCTTGCCGTAGAATCCTCTTGTGACGATACCTCAGCGGCCGTACTTTGCCATACAAAAGTACTGAGCAATGTGGTAGCCACCCAAGAAATCCACAAGCAATATGGAGGTGTTGTCCCCGAATTGGCTTCGAGGGCGCATCAACAAAATATTGTTCCCGTGGTACACCAAGCCTTGGCCAAGGCAAATATCGATAAAAAACAGCTATCCGCCATAGCTTTTACCAGAGGACCAGGACTCATGGGCTCTCTGCTCGTGGGCACATCTTTTGCAAAGTCGTTGGCCTTGGGGCTCAATATTCCCTTGATCGAGGTCAACCATATGGAAGCTCATATTTTGGCCCATTTTATTGAGGACGAAAGTCAGACCGCGCCCACTTTCCCCTTTTTGGCAATGACCATTAGCGGGGGGCACACACAAATCGTTAAGGTTTCTGATTATTTTGAGATGGAAGTTATGGGCGAGACCCTGGACGATGCGGTCGGCGAAGCTTTCGACAAAAGTGCCAAATTGATGGGGCTACCTTATCCCGGAGGGCCACTTATCGACAAATATGCCAAACTGGGCAATCCAAAGGCATACACATTTCCAAAACCAAAAGTTGATGGGCTTAATTTTAGCTTTAGCGGGTTAAAAACAAGTATTCTCTACTTTTTACAGCGAGAAAACCAAAAAAATCCTGATTTTATTTCCCAGAACATGAACGATATTTGTGCATCGGTACAGTTTACCATCTTGGAAATATTAATGGAAAAATTACAAATGGCCGTAGAGCAGACGGGAATAAAACAAATAGCTATTGGTGGTGGCGTTGCTGCCAATTCCGGAATTCGGGGAAGACTTAAAGATGCCGAGGAAAACTTGGGCTGGCAAACCTTTATCCCTAAATTTGAATACTGTACCGATAATGCGGCGATGATCGGAATCGTGGGGCTCCTTAAATTTTACCGAGGTGATTTTACGGACCAAAGTGTCGCGGCCAAAGCTAGATACGCCATCGGTAGTTAATTAACACCTCTCAAAATGCAACTTTTTTACAACCCCTTGTTGGACAACAGTGCAAAACAATTCATTTTTCCACCGGAAGAGAGCAAGCACATAGTGCGGGTTTTACGAAAGTCGGAAGGAGACATTGTGCAGATTACCAATGGCAAAGGGTATTTGTTCGAAGCGGAGATATTGGTGCCCGATCAAAAAAAATGCAAGGCAAGGATTATTTCAGAAAAAAAATCCATACCCAAACGTTATAAATTGCACATGGTCGTGGCTCCAACAAAAATGAACGACCGTTACGAATGGTTTTTGGAAAAAGCGACAGAAATCGGCGTGGATGAGATTACACCCATAATTTGTGAACATTCCGAAAGAAAGACCGTTAAAATGGAACGGATGGAGCGAGTACTTCAATCTGCCATGAAACAGTCCCTACAAACCGATTTACCCAAATTGAATCCCCCGATTAGCTGCAAAGAATTTTTAGAGAACGATACCGCTCTAGGATACCGGTTCATTGCCCATTGCCAAAATGAGGAAAAAATGGAATTAAAGCGAAAAGTTATCGCGGACAACGACACCACCATACTTATTGGGCCGGAAGGGGATTTTTCCAAATCGGAAATCGACTTGGCCAGAGAAAAAGGCTATGTCCCTATTTCTTTGGGAGCCAATCGACTTAGGACCGAAACTGCCGCCATTGTGGCATGCACAACCGTGGCCATTATTAATAGTTAACGTACAATTCTTTTTTGGGCCGCCCCAAGTATATCTCGATCTTGGTTTTCCACAATCACAATCAAGGTCAAACCATCGTTTTGTTGAACCAGATCCGGAACTTTCAGCGATACTTCATTTTTACGCAATCTTAAGTCCGCCCTTTTTTCCGCGACAACAATATTACTGTTCTTAAGCTTTCTATTTCTATTTTCTCCCCTGTTCACCATCGTTTCCCTCTCGTCAATTACCAATAAGGCCCTTATCCATTTTTGGTCCGGAACCGTTATAAAGTTGTAAGTGAACGAAAGTACACCATCGGACAATGTTGTTTCACATATTTCCACAAGTTTCGCCGAACTATCGAAAGTATGCTCCTGGATCTTCGACTGGAGTATCGATCTATTGGAGCCTACAAAATGCTCCTTCCCGTTTACGACCATTTGAGGGGTGTAGATGTTGCGTTGGTCAAATTTATGGGCATACGCTTTTTGTTTTTCGGTAAAAGCATGGTCGGAAAAAGGATCTTCCCAGCCGATGTAATTCCAATAATCCACATGATAGGACAACGCGATCACCTCTTCTGGGTAATCACTCTTTACTTGATCCAATAGTGCATCGGCAGGCGGGCAACTGGAGCAGCCCTGAGAAGTAAAAAGCTCCAGAACAACTGGATTATTTTTCTTAGCGACTTCTGGCGCAATTTTATTGGCCGTATAAAGTGTATATAAAGACAAGGCAAAAAAGGTAAATGATAGAATTATGGCCTTTTTAATCATGAATGCTGTACTTTTGGTTATATAGTTATTCGTTTTAAGATGGGACAACTTACCAGATCAGTATGTACTTTAACTTTTTTTATGATTACCATGGCATCCGCACAGGAGATTGCCATTCTTAAATACGGTGGTGGCGGTGATTGGTATTCCAACCCAACCGCTGTTCCCAACCTGATAGAATTCTGCAACACCAATATAGGTACCACAATCAAACCTGAACCGGAAACCGTAGAGGTCGGCAGTATTTCACTATTTAAGTTTCCGTTCCTGCACATGACCGGGCACGGAAATGTCTACTTTTCGGATGAAGAGGCGGAAAACCTAAGAACTTATCTTTTATCCGGTGGATTTTTACATATCGATGACAATTACGGCATGGAACCATATTTAAAAAGGGAATTGGCCAAAGTCTTCCCCGATATGCCCTTGGAGGAGCTGGGCGTGGATCATCCCATATTTTCACAAAAGTTCCAGTTTCCCAACGGATTGCCCAAAATACATGAGCACGATGGAAAAAGACCCCAGGCCTTTGGTATTTTTGACGAGGGGCGACTGGTGCTGTTATACACCTTTGAATGCGATCTTGGAGATGGTTGGGAAGACCCCTCCGTGCACAACGACCCGGAAGAAGTTCGCATAAAGGCCCTCCAAATGGGCGCCAACATAATTGAATACGCTTTTAAAAGTTAACACATGAATGCTAAGATAATTGCCAACGGAATACTCAGGGCCGTAGCCATATTGGTCGGAATTGCACTTATTTGCTGGTTTTTCTTTAAAATACAATCCGTTTTGGCCTATTTGGCCATGGCTGCGGTGTTGGCCTTGCTGGGAAGGCCCATTGTTATGTTTTTAAGGAAAAAACTAAGGTTTCCCAACACCTTGGCCGTAGTGGCGACAATGGTGTTTATGATTTCTATTTTTTTGGGCATATTGGCACTCTTTATACCACTGATTTCCGAACAGAGCAAGAACTTATCGCTTTTGGACATTGAAGCGCTTAAAGGCAACCTAAATACACTTTATCTGCAGACGCTGGATTATTTTGGTGCCTCCACAGGTAGTTTTAATAATCTTTTGGATGAATCCCATATCGAAGAAAATGTTTTAAAAGAATTAGATCTCGGCTTTATCCCAAATTTTCTCAACTCCTTTGTAAATCTATTGAGCAATTTTAGTATCGGTTTGTTTTCTGTCCTCTTTATTTCGTTCTTTTTTTTAAAGGACAGTAAATTGATGCAAAATGGAATATTGACTTTTGTTCCGGATAACAAAGAAAGTAACTTGATAAAATCCATAGACAAGATCAACAATTTACTTTCCAGATATTTCGCAGGAATACTTTTACAGTTATTTATCCTCTTTGTAATTTACACGATTGCGCTGTTGATCGTTGGTGTCGAAAACGCCATTGTTATAGCATTTTTGTGTTCGCTGTTCAACATTATACCATACATAGGGCCCATTATTGGGGGAGCTGTTATGATCACCCTTACCATGACCAGTTTTATCGATGCCGATTTTAGTACAGTTATCTTACCAAAAGCACTCTATGTTTTACTTGGATTGACCATAGGTCAGCTCATCGACAATTTCTTTTCACAGCCCTTTATTTTTTCCACAAGCGTAAAGTCGCACCCTCTGGAAATTTTCCTCATTATTATAATAGCCGGTCTTCTATTTGGTGTGGTCGGCATGGTAATCGCCGTACCGGGGTACACCGCGATAAAGGTGATTTTAAAGGAGTTTTTAGCTGAATATTCCATAGTGAAGAAGTTGACTAAAAATTTATAGTATCACTTTGAATAAATTAATACTAAATACTGGTGTACAGGATTTTATAAACAAAAATTTATTGTCTGACATCATGTCAGTTTTACTATCAAAACCTATTTTTGAAGGTATTGGACAAAAAGAATTGGCAGAGCAGATCGAAGCCAAAAAGAAATGTAGGGAAAAGCTGCCCACTTGGTTTAATGCACCAAATATTTATTACCCGAACAAACTTAATATTGAACAGACCAGTTCGGAACTTACTGCAGAATACAAGTCGCAATTGGTCCATGGAAAATCTTTGATCGACCTTACGGGAGGTATGGGGGTCGACAGTTACTATTTTGCGCGAAAGGTCCTTAAGGTTTTTCATTGTGAAATAAATTTGGGATTGAGCACCATTGCTTCACATAATTTTAAAATATTAGGGCAAAAAAATATTACTTGTATTCCCGAAGATGGGATCGATTTTTTAATGCGTTCCGATCATAATTTTGATTGGGCCTATATTGACCCTTCCCGAAGAAGTGATAAAAAAGGAAAGGTATTTTTACTTGAGGATTGCCTGCCAAATGTACCGGGCCATCTAGCTTCGATTTTTAAAAAAACGTCGAACATCCTTTTGAAGACTTCTCCCCTTTTGGATATAAAAATGGGAGTCCAAGCTTTGGGTTTTGTAAAGGATATCTTTGTTGTGGCCGTGCAAAACGATGTCAAAGAATTATTATTTGTTCTGGAAAAAGGATATTCGGGACCTATTCAAATTACTGCCGCGAATATAAAGCCCAACAAAATAGACGAGTTTACATTTTCTTTGGAATCGGAACCACTGACCAATTGCAATTATGCCTTGCCATCCATCTATTTGTACGAACCAAATGCAGCCATTTTAAAGTCAGGTGGGTTTAGGTCGGTAGCCCAAGCGCATGGTGTACATAAACTGCACGTGAACTCCCATTTATACAGCTCGGAAAACCTAGTGGAATTTCCCGGCAGACGGTTTAAGATCCAACAAGTATTGCCCTATTCCAAAAAAACATTGAAAACGCTTTCCTTCTCAAAGGCCAATATTACCATCCGAAACTTCCCCATTTCGGTAGCGGAAATCCGTAAAAAACACAAAATTAAAGAGGGTGGTGACCATTACCTTTTCTTTACCCAAGATCTGGAGGAAAATTTAATCGTTCTGGTCTGTTCCAAAATCTAATCTGGGCATTCCCATTTAAAATTGGCCACCTTATCGTTAGATGCCGCCGATAGATTATAGTGCCACCACTCTGTCCTAATGGACCAGAACCCATGAGCCTCCATGGTCTCTTTCAATAATTTACGGTTGTCGAGAATTTCTTGTGGCAAATCCATATTATCGTGATAGGCCTTTTTTCCAAAGTAATCAAAGTCGGTGCCCATATCTAGCTCCTTACCCTCCATGTCCACCAGTGTGATGTCCACGGCACCTCCCTTGTTATGGATAGATCCCTTATCGGGGTTGGCAACGTATTGAGGGTTGGGAACAATCTCCCACATTTTGTATTGCACGGAATTGGGACGATAACAATCAAAAAACTTGATCTTTACCCCCTTCTCCATAAAATCTTTATTGGCTCTGATCAGAGCCTTTGCCGTTTTTGCACGGGTATAGCACTCAGGGCAATCGTACACTTTTGCTTTTAAAAAATTGTTCTCTGTGGCATAGCGCATGTCGTATGCAAAATCCTCACTAAAATCGGCAAGTCGTACAAAGGTGGTATCCGCTATCCCTTCAAATGTTTTTAAGGTGGTTTTTTTCTGCTCTACAATGGTGTCTTTTGGAATTGTATCCATTACAATCTCTGCATCCGATCGGGTTGAATCGTTTTTGGACACATTGGGTTGCTGCTTGCAGGCCCCAAGAATCAAAACACCCATAAAAATCCAGGAGTACTTCATCTATATCAATTTATCCGTTTTTGTTTGGTGAACCAAGTGTATAAAGAATCCGTAGTGTAGGCCCTGCTCCATGCATTGTGTCCTACTCCTTTGTAACGGGTATACCGTATATCTTGCCCCATGTTTCTCAATTTTTCCACCATCCTGTCAGATTCCTCGACCCCAATTACCTTATCCTCCTCTCCATGGAAAACCCAAATAGGCAAATCTCTATCTATCCAATGTGCATAAGGTACGGGCGCCATGCCACAAACTACCGCCATGGCCGCGAACTTTTCCGGATATTGTGTGGCCATTTCCCAAGCTGCACTTCCTCCACGGCTCAGACCGGTTAGGTAGATCCGTTTTTTGTCCACTCTATTGTTACTTGCCACAGAATCCATAAGTTGGACCACGGCTTGGGTATTCCACCATTTTTTAATGTGCGGGTTTTGCGGGGCCAAGACCAAAAATGGAAATTGCTTGCCCTCCGCCAACATTTTTGGGGGTCCGTTTTTCTTGATCTCACCTATATCCCTTCCCGATTCTCCTCCGCCATGTAAAAAAAGTAGTAGAGGGAACTCCTTATCGGAATCAAAATAGTCCTCTGGGTAGTATAAATAGTATTGTAGGTTTTCTACAGTAACGGCGTCCAGTTCGTCCTGAATTAAATGCGATTGTGCTGCGCACCCTTGCATTAAGAGCAGTAACATGGAACATACCGAAAATTTAAAAATGGACTTACACATTTCTGAAACAAGTTACAAAAGTTTATCCGCGATTTCTTTCCAACTATCGGCTCGTTCAAAATTTGACACATTTACATTGTGGGGCGAAGTAAACATTATGGACCTTCCGGAGAAGGATGCAAGATTTTTACTCCGATCATCAATTAGCACATCGCCTTTTAACACATGCTTATCTCCACATAAAATTCGTTTTTGCCATGAAATAAATGGGAAGTGCTTATCCAACCAATCCGATTTTTCCCTTAGGGACTGCGGAAATTCCATAGCTGCGGATGCTATGTACACATCGTGTTTTTCACTTAAAGCTTTGAGTACCTCTTGGCTATCGGCGATAATACTTAAATCCTTAAAAAAACAATCCCTGTAGGTATGGTCCTTTATTGTTTGCTGATGCTCCTCGGGCACACATTGCCAAACTTCTTTGCCGAAGCAGTCCTCCGCCTTTAATTGAGCATTGAACTCTTTATTATAAATATCTATATGGGCTTGGTATGCATCTGCGATCACCTCGTCCATATCAACAAAAATGGTCATGCCATAATTTTTTGTGAAGTACGGTAATACTCTTCATATTTAAAAACCAAGTTTATCAATGTTTTGTTAAGAGGTGGGCATTGAACCAAAAATGTGTTTTTATTCTAGATAAGTTATTTTTCGCCTCATTTGAATAAATTAATTTTGTAACGCTATAGTCAACTTCACAGAAATACTATTTTAAAAAACTATGATGTTACCCAAAGGAAACTATCCTGAAAAAATATACGTAAATGGTGAAATTTTTTCATCTGAGAATGCCAAAATATCCGTGTTCGATCGTGGCTTTCTATTTGGAGATGGTATTTATGAGGTAATGATGCAGCTGGAAAATGGTATTTTTTACAAGAAAGCCCATTTTGACAGACTCCAGTCCAACCTTAATAAAATTGGCATCGACTATGCCGTAGAGGAGATTGAAAGTGAACTGGACAACCTAATATCGGCCTCGAGTTTAACGGATAAAGCGTGCTTGATCTACATACAGGTTACGCGAGGAATTGCTCCCCGAAAACACTCGTACCCAAAAGGCGTTAGCGCAAGTGTAATGATGTATGCCCTGCCCTATTCGCTTCCGTTGGTCAACCCCACTCACATGAAATCCATACTAACTGCGGATTTTAGATGGCATCGATGCGATATAAAATCCACATCCCTGTTGGGCAATATTATGACCAATGAGTCTGCCGTGAGCGCCAATGCAAATGAAGCTACCTTGGTAAGACAGGGATTGGTCACCGAGGGGTCTCACAGCAATATATTTTTTGTGAAAGATGGCAAGGTAATCACGCATCCGGCCAATGAACATATATTGGCCGGCATTACCAGACGTATTGTTATCGGTCTTTGTAAGGATTTAAACCTTCCTGTAATCGAACAAGCTGTAGCCGAAACGGATATCGAACAAATGGACGAAGCCTTTTTTACGGGCACCACCACACAAGTAGCGTCCATTGCAGAATTGGGAAGGCATGTTTTTTATCGGAACGATCAAGTTGGCGAGGTTACCCGAAACCTACAAAGAGCTTTCTCCGAGCTAAGGAGCAGGGATACGGCACTGGTGGATTTAGGCCTCCGATGAATTATAACTTTAATGCAGTTAAAGGGTTGATTTTCCTTGTATTGCCCTTGTAATCCATTATTTTGATTTCTAATGTTTGTGATGGGTCGTATGTTAATGTACGCGAAGAATTTCCCAAATATGTATTTCCATAGGGGAATTCTATTCTTTGGCCTTTACCATTCTTTTTTGTGATTGTCACAAAAGCATCATTCGTCTGTAAAGTAATTGTTTTTCTTTCTTGGTTGTAGTATCCATATGCTGACATTTTTCCGGAGTTTATACCAATCAAAGCTGCCGAATTGCCATTTTTTAATCGAATCAATGCCGCCCCCTTGGCACTACCAGATAAATTAAGGCCGCTTTTCGAAGATTGGGCCATGGTAAAATTACCTTGCCCATCTCCCAATAAACAGTATCCTATGGATGCATCACTCCGTCCAATAAAAGGTTCTACATCGAATTGGTTCCCGGTAATCATTACATCTAAATTCCCATCGTTGTCAAAATCATCGGTCAACAAACCGAATGCAGGAGAGAATTGGACTTGTATAGGTAAATTTGATATTGTAAACTTTCCATTGCCCAAATTTTCGATATAACTAGATGCAAATTCATAGGCTTTTAACTGGCTTGCATCGTTTAATCCCGCTGCCTCCATTACTTCATCAAAATCTGCACTGGCGTAGGATTGATAGTCTTTGAAACTTCCTTTTAAAGCACTGATCTGGTCGACCAAAATATCTCTTGTATGTATCAAATGTTCTTTTCCCTCCCGGTAACAACTGATCAACGGGTCTATGGTCCCATTTCCATCCACGTCTTTGGTATAAATGGTAAGTGGTTGTTCCGGGGAACATTTAAAATCGCTGTTCAATCCAAAATTACCAACTACATAATCCATGTCTCCGTCGGCATCAAAATCTCCCGAAACTATGCTGTTCCACCACCCATTGGTATATTTTAAACCAGTGGAGTGGGTAATGTCCTCGAACTTTCCTTTTTTGTTTTTTAGGAAAGTGATTTCCATAAACTCCCCTACCACTACCAAATCAAACCATCCATCATTATCAAAATCGGTCCAGATGGCATCGCTCACCATCCCTAGTTCTTGACTGGACAATACTTCTTCACTGACATCGATAAATCTATCCGAATCGTTACGTAGGAGGTAACTTTTAGGGCTTTTGGGGTAAAATCCATTAACCACCCTACCTCCAACGAACATGTCCAGATCTCCATCTTGATCAAAATCGGCCAATTCAACACTGCCGCCCCTCGACTTTCTTTTCAGGAAGGGTTTACAGGTAAAATTTCCACTCCCATCATTATAATAAATAAAATCGGTGTATTCTTGGCGGGCCATTTCCTCAATTCCCCCTCCATCAATAGAAATAAGGTCTAAATCACCATCACCATCAATATCCGCAAATACTACACCCATATCTTCCCTTAAACCGGCACATGTGATTGACTGTTCCAAGAACTTACCATCTCTGTTCTGTATGTAAAGCTTACCTGGTTTCTCTTTTGTTCCTCCAATATAAAAGTCCTCCAATTCATCTCCATTTACATCTCCTACGGTAATCCCAGGTCCTAAATTTGTATTCATTTTTAGTAAGGTGGTCTGTAGTTTAAACTCATCAAAATCATCTTCGACATGTAGGTATTCCATTTCCATTTCCTTAATAATGTCACGAAATATCTTTGGGGAGTCTATTATTGCCCGACTCTTTTCAATTAAGAAGGATTCCGATTCGTCGAGTGTTATTTTTTGATTTGGCTCGATATTGAATAGGGTTTGGATGCCACCACTGTTCCATTTTACAGTTAAGGAATCTATCGTTTTTGAATCACCCAAACCAAAATGCATTTCCGAATCCATGGAGGAAAGGTAGCCTCTTACTGTGGATACAAACTTATACTGCGACTTTCCACCATGATAAATACGGACCTCCGTACCGGTGATATCTTTATTTCCTTTAACCTTAAAGTCCACTTTAAGAAAAGATGAACTGTTTGATGTGGCAAACTCGATAGTATTATTTTTATATATACTCGCAGGGTCGTCTATATTATTGATCACTAGGTCCAGGTCTCCATCATTATCCAAATCGGCAAAGGCCGCACCGTTGGAATATAAGGGCTTATCCAACCCCCAATCGGTAATTTTATCCGAAAAGGTAAGATCACCGTTATTCATATATATATAATTGGCCAATTTAACTTCCGGTAGATTACTGACCCGCTTTAGTTCTCCCTGAATAAGTTCGTCCTCGGTCTGGTATTTTGCGGGTCGCTGTGTATAGGATTGATAATCCAAGTTGGTAATATCTCTCCTGTACCCGTTGGTGATAAAAATATCGTTGAGCCCATCATTATCAAAATCGGCAATCAATGGCGCCCAGCTCCAATCGGTATTATAAATTCCACTGAATTGCCCGATCTCACTAAAAGTCTTGTTACCGTTATTGAGCTGCAATGTATTTCTAACGTATTGCGGGGCATAACCTATGGCCAAATTATGCGAGAAAACATCCAAGCTCGGTTTCATCATGGTTTGTTTTATCCGTTCATTGCTTTTGGGAAACATATCCACGGTTAAGAGTTCGGGTTTTCCGTCGTTGTTCAAATCGCCTACATCGTTACCCATGCCATTGTAGCTAAGATGCCTAAAATAGGTCTTAAGCTGATCGGTAAATGTACCATCACCATTATTGATGAACAAAAGATCATCGGTCAAGAAATCGTTGGAAATGTAAAGATCCAACCAACCATCGGTATTGATATCGCAAACGGACACCCCAAGACCGAATCCTTCCATGTTTATACCAGCCTCAAAGGAAATATCGGTAAACGTGCCGTCTCCATTGTTTCTGTACAACTTATCGGTACTACTGGCACTACCATCGTTCGTTTTATATTTAGAGGTATTTCTATTATAATCCACCAAGGCATTCGTAAGTACGTACAGATCACGGTCACCATCACTATCAAAATCAAAAAAAACAGACTGAACACTGTACCCGGTATCGGCTATGCCATATTCTCTGGCTTTATCCGTAAAGGTCCCATCGCCGTTGTTAACAAACATTCTATTGGCCCAATCCGATTTTTCCCACTCCCGAGTTCCACCCCGACTAACATATATATCCAAAAAACCGTCCTCATTGATATCTGTAAAGGTCACTCCATTGGACCATCCGGTTGAAACTATATTCGAAGATTCACTTATATCCTCAAAAACAAAGTCTCCTTTATTCATGAAAAGCTTATCGGATACCTGATTTCCAGTAAAGTAGATGTCCACTAGACCATCGTTGTTAATGTCACCGATACCAACTCCAGCGCCATTGTACATATATTCAAAACCTACAATGTTCATAGTATCGGTTTCTTGTAACCGATTATTGAAATCTATCTGGGTTGTTCTAGCATCCAATAATTCGAATAATGGTGCCCTTTTTTGATTCTTTGTACAGGCAACTATTAGAAATAAAGATATAATAGTGGTTTTTTTTATTATACGCATTGGTTTTGATTTGGTTGAATTAGTTTCAAACACGAAAGTTTTCCTTTTTAAATCGATTATGTTGGAAAATTCTGAAAAAGGACAATAGGTTATTAAATTTTTATTGGTCTTAAATTATCGCAGATGCTATTTTTAATTAAATCACATTTTTGGTTGTTTTTGTTATAAAAATATAAATGAATATCAAAAAGTGCTCTCGATTTTACCTACCTGAAAACGTTTGATGCCTTTAAAATTGCGATGTTAATAAAAAGTTAAGCCACTTATTGTCATTATCAGCTTCATTAATTGCACATACTCCCTAATTTTTACGAAAACGTTTGAGTACATTGTTATTTTGTTGCATTCATTGCGAATATATCACCTACAAATGTATTTAATTGTGTTTTTCGCATTTTTATTTATTAATTTGCTTTTGTAAATATTATATTTTTTTAACGTTTTTAAAGCTTATTAAATATTTTTTTAGCTTTTTTTTTGGTTTAATAAAAATACCGTTTACAAGTATTGACTAACTAGACAAACATTAACCACTATGATTGAAAACAATTGTTCATGGTCCAAACACGGAAGACCATGTCTATCTCTTACTCTAGGCTTTTTATTGATGTTTTTCAGCAGCACAATGATCAGAGCCCATGAAAATCCTTTTAAGGCAATACAGACTGCCGATCAAACACAAATTACAGGAAATGTGACCGATCAAAATGGAGATCCTTTAATCGGTGCCAATGTTTTGGTACAAGGAACTACCAACGGTACACAAACAGACTTTGATGGCAATTATGTGATAAGTGCCGACAGCAATGCGACTTTGGTATTCAGCTATGTCGGATTCTCTACACAATCAGTGCCGATAAATGGCCGGTCGGTTGTTAATGTTTCCCTTTCGGAGGATGCCAGTCAACTTGATGAAGTAGTAGTGCTTGGTTACTCTACACAAACTAGGGGAGACTTAACCGGTTCCGTAGCTTCAGTGGACCTTTCTGAAGCAACAAAAGCACCCATTGTAAACGCCGCCGAAGCTTTGGAAGGCAGGGTTACCGGTGTGTCCCTGATCAATTCGGGCGTGCCCGGTTCCGCCCCGACCATTCGTATTCGAGGTTTTGGCTCGACCAATGGTAACGATCCATTATTTATTATCGATGGTGTACAGACTACAGATGGTTCTATCTTAAATGCCATTGATCCTGCAGATATTCTTCAAATGAACGTGTTAAAAGATGGTGCGGCATCCATCTATGGGGCAAGGGCTTCCAATGGAGTTGTAATTGTTACCACTAAAAATGGGGGGTACAATATGGAATCTGCCGAGATATCTTTGGATATGTACACAGGTTTCTCAAGAGCATCCAATCTTCCTGGGCTTTTAAATGCCCAACAACATGCACAAATGTTTTGGGATAGTTTCAGCAATGTTGGACAAGCTCCATCCCACGCGCAATATGGAGACGGGGCCTCTCCTGTTGTGCCTTCAACTATCTTGGGTGCTCCCGAACCTGTAAACGCCAGGTCAAGTGGCACTTGGTTTGACGATATCTACAGAAGTGCTCCAACACAGAACATATCCCTACGCATGGAAAATGGAAATGCGGGTGCCAAATACTCAATGACCGCTTCATATTTAAACCGTCAGGGAATACAACTGGAATCGTCCTTTAAAAGAGGGTTGACCAGAGTTAATTCAGAGTTTAAAGTAGGCGAAAAAGTAAGGATAGGGCAGCATTTAAACGTATCTTTTGCCAATAGCAATTCCCCAAAAAATCCAAATACAAGTCTTGGAGGAAGCCCTTTGATGTTGGCTATGAGGAACTCCCCACTTTTACCGGCATATACCAATGCAGGAAACTTTACCGGTACATATTCCAATGCTTTGGATTTATCCAATCCAACCAATCCGGTCGCAGATTTAAAAAGAGCTGGAGATAATTTCTACAAAACATTTAGAATTTTGGGAGACATTTATGCCACTTATGAAATTATCGACGGGCTAACAGCCAAAACTTCGATCGGTGGAGATGCGGAATTACTTAGTACAAGGGCATTTTTGCCAACCAACCCAGAGCATTCCGAGGCTAGGTCCACAAACTCACTTACCGAATCGGATACCGATAGTTACAGCTGGATTTGGACCAATACGTTGAATTACAATAAAACGTTTGGAAAGCACAACGTGAATGCACTGGTCGGTGTTGAGGCATTGGAAGATAGAAGCAAGTTTAAATCTGTAACTGTTACCGACTTCCTATTTGAGACACCTGATTATTATCTACCGGATACAGGTACTGGAGACCCCATCGTAAGCGCCGGAGACAACACCACTTCTCTTTTTTCCGTCTTTGGTAGCGTAAACTATTCGTACGACAACAAATACTACCTAACTGCCACTTTACGTAGGGACAAATCTTCCAATTTTTTAGGAAACAATCAAAGCGACACCTTTCCAGCGGTCAGTGCAGGCTGGTTATTAAGCGAAGAAAACTGGTTTAACGTAGACTGGTTGAACCGCGTAAAGTTCAAAGCCTCATATGGTGAATTGGGAAACCAGCAGGTTCCTGTTGAAGGGCCTACGCTAACCCAAGCAGGTATAGATGTCGGTCAGACCAACTACGCATTTAATGGATCTGGGGCACCGGCAACGGGAGCAATAATTAGAGCCATTGGTAACGAGGGATTACGTTGGGAAACATCGCAAACAAGCAACCTTGGAGTGGAATTGGGCTTTTTGGATAACCGTTTGAGCGTGGAATTTGAATTATTTAAAATAACAACCGAAGATTTAATTGCACAAGACTTGCAATTGATCAGTACTACGGCTCCAGATGCAAATGCCCCTTTTGTAAATTTGGGAAGTATTGAAAACAAAGGGTTTGATCTTGCAATAGGTTATAGAGATCAAACAGAGTCTGGATTCTCCTATGGAGTTGACCTCAATGTTTCTTCATATAAGAATGAAGTAACGGAACTAATCAACAGTCAGCAATTTGGCGACCCTGGATTTAGGGGTGGTGCCATAACCGTAACCGAAGTGGGCGAACCTATCTCCTATTTTTATGGGTTCGATGTAATTGGAATATTTGAAAGCGAATCCGAGGTTGCATCCTCACCGGACCAACAGTTTGAAAACGATGCCGATGGTGTGGGTCGTTTTAAATATAGGGATGTTGATAACAATGGTGTAATCAACGATTCGGATAGAACCAAAATCGGTACACCCCATCCCGATTTCACCTATGGTATCAACCTGAGCCTCGGTTATAAAAACTGGGACCTGTCCGCCTTCTTCTCCGGAGTGCAAGGTAGGGACGTATATAACTATTCCAAGATATTTACGGATTTCCCAACTTTTTTCTTCGGAAACAGAAGTACGCGAGTACTGGATTCTTGGTCTCCGCAAAATACCAATGCAACACTTCCAGCACTTGGAACCTCTGTGGTTAACCGGGAAACAAGCCCTAACTCTTATTTTGTCGAGGACGCATCATACCTAAGATTAAGAAACCTTCAAATTGGATATTCACTTCCTGACACGGTTTTGGATAAATTGGGCATAAATCAAATTCGTTTATACCTACAGGCCTCGAACCTGTTTACCATAACGGATTATAGTGGAATGGACCCTGAAATCCCGATTCTCGTTTCCGATGGATCGGTGGACAACTTAACACAAGGAATTGATACCGCTCCGTATCCCTTGGCTCAAATTTACACGTTTGGCGTTAACTTAAAATTTTAAAAAAAGATGATCAAGAAAATATTAATTATTGCTATACTGATAGGTTCTGCATATTCATGTAAAGATGATTTTACAGAGCAGACCCCGATTGGTGTTCTCTCTGAAGAGGCAACGGCCAATGCCACGGGAGTAGATCTTTTATTGACAGGCGCCTATTCTGCTCTGGACGGAGTTCGACAAAACCAATTGGGCAATGGATTTGCCATAAGCCCGGATAACTGGTGGTGCGATGCCATGTCCGACGATGCCCACAAAGGAAGTACGGACGGGGACCAAGTGGAATTGTTCCAATTGGAAACCTATGATATACAGACAAGTAACCCGTACCTTTTGGGAAAATGGATGTCCCTGTATGCCGGTGTAAACCGCTCCAACGCGGTAATAGCATTGATAGCATCTATAGAAGAGGGAGATTTCTCAGCCCAACTGGCCGAAGCCCGTTTTCTAAGAGGATATTTCAATTTTGAATTGCAAAAGATGTTTGGAAATCCGGCATATATTTCTGAAGAAAATTATGTGAATACTGAGTTCAATCAGCCAAATCCAGGTCCTATTTGGGACCAAGTGGAAGCAGATTTCCAATTTGCTATAGACAATCTACCGGAAACCCAATCGGATGCCGGTAGGCCAACTTCATGGACCGCCAAAGCTTTTCAAGGAAAAACGCATCTTTACCAATCGGATTGGGGAACTGCACTTACTCTGTTCCAGGATGTTATAAACAATGGACCTTACGCTTTAAACACTGAGTTTATTGACAATTTTAATGCAGCTGGTGAAAATTCACAAGAATCTATCTTTGCGGTACAATATGCAGCAGATGGCGGACAATCCCTTAATGGGAACCAAGGCGGAACACTGAACTTTCCCGGAGGTGGCCCCATAAATACCTGTTGTGGTTTTTACCAGCCAACACAGGATTTGGTAAATGCTTTTCAAACGGACGGTAATGGCCTTCCCTTATTGGACACATTCAATCAGACAGATGTAACCAATGACCAAGAGGTTGCTACAGATGAGCCCTTTACTCCTCATACAGGACCGTTGGATCCAAGATTGGACTACACTGTAGGCAGAAGAGGAATAGACTACAACGGATTTGGAATAATGCCCGGCCAAGAATGGATACGAGCAACAGATGCGGATATTTCCGGGCCCTATCTTTCAAAAAAGAACATGTATCAAGCAGATGAACTGGATGCCAGTCAAGGAACAGGTGCTTGGGGACAACAGCATTCCGGACTTAACTACGCTATAATGCGTTATGCGGATGTACTTCTTATGGCTGCGGAAGCAGCCGTTGAAACCGGTGATTTACCAACCGCACTTAATTATGTGAACCAAGTTCGAAATAGGGCTAAAAATTCGTCCTATGTATTAAATGAAGCGGGGGACGCACCAGCCGCCAATTATGAAATTGAACCGTACGGATCCTTCCCTGATGCAGATTTTGCCCGACAGGCAGTCAGGTTTGAAAGAAGACTAGAACTAGGTATGGAAGGTCATCGATTGTTCGATTTGAGAAGGTGGGGTGTATCCGCATCGATATTGAACGCTTATGTCGCCAATGAAGGTAGAACAATTTCAACAATAGAATCAAAAGTTCGGGACTATCAAGCATTCATGGATTTATTCCCAATTCCAGTTACCGCCATCGATTTGAGCGGTGGCGCCTTAAAACAAAACCCAGATTATTAGAGATAGTTAGTTTAATTGAGTTTAGTTTAACGCTTTTCGTTTAATCTGAATGGCCCTGTTTTAAAACAGGGCCATTTTTTGTTCCATACGACGTCAAAATCCAATTTTTCATCCTACGCAGAAATAACTTATAGCTCTTTAGCTAAGAGCGTTACAATCCGTTAAGTCGATAAATCTTGTACATCAACTACTTTATATGCAAGAAAATTAAAATTCGGTTACAAAAGATTAAATTTGAGAGCAACAAATCTTAATAACATTTAACTGCATAAATGCTCCATAACGAAAATATCGAGAAAAAGCATTTTATTATCCCTTTTCTCAATGCCATTTACCCCTTAGGTCCTGAATTAAAATCTTTTTTGTTTACCCATATTAAAACGTGCATTTTCGACAAGAATGAAATAATTAGCAAAGCAGGTGATATTTGCGACAACCTCTACTTTATTAAAAAAGGTATGGTTCGTGGTTACTTTGAAATAGACTCGACCGACATCACCACGTGGGTGGACCTTGAGAATGAAATATTCACATCTATCACAGGTTTTTTTAGGAATGAAATTAGCCAGGAAAACATACAAAGCCTGGAAAAAACCTACTGCGACTATTTAACATTTGAAGATTACAAATATTGTTGCGACAATTTTCCGGAGATGCTCGAAATCAACCGAATCCTAATGGAAGAATATTACATTATGGCGGAACAAAGGGTGTTTTTGGCCAGGATTCCCAATGCAGGTAAACGTCTGGACTTTTTTATGGATGTTTACAAGCCTAAGATAATCGATAGAATTCCTAAAAAGTACTTGGCTTCTTTTTTGGCCATGCGACCCGAAACCTTATCCAGGCTTATGAAAGAAAGAAACTGATCACCCTTTCTTTGTTTTTACGAAAACATCAATAACCTGTTCAACTTCATTGGTTCCATAGTTAGTTCGGTATTTGTTTCCCATAGGTGATTATTGCTTTTAAGTATTAATTATAACAATACATAGATGGGGTTCCTGAATTTTCTTTACCTGTCTCAAATACCTCCAACTCAATTCCGTTTATTGGAACAAGGGTTGACCTGGGAAAGTTTATGGCTTCTTTTGTTATTTTCATAATACTTTAAGTACTGACCCTTCTTTTCTAAAATTAATTGCATAGAATATTTAGCTCTTGATTATTGGATAATGATACAGTTGGTATATTTTGTCCGCTGGCAATTTGAATACAGCTTAATCCTGGATTTCTATCCACCTTTAATTCTATCAAATTTTGATTATTGCCTATGTCTAAATTTGTAAGCATATTACTGAATAAATGTAAGTGGGTTAGACTTTTGTTTTCACTAAGATCAATACTTTGCAACTGGTTGTCAGACACCAACAGGGTTTGTAGTTTTTTATTTGAAGAAATATCCAACGTAATAAGCTTATTCGTTGTTAGCAATACATTTGTAATGTTTATAGCTGCAGTAATATCTAGAAAAATTAAATCGTTGTTGCTGATATGAAGAATTTCTAAAGATGTATTGACCATAGTAAGTTCTTCAATATAATTAAAAGATAAATTGAGATTTTCCAACTTTATTAACTTGGACAATCCAGTTATTGTAGTAAGCTGGTTAGCTGTTAAATCCAGTAATATTGTGTTTGTGTTTTTACTAACATCAATACTTGATAAATAGTTGCCGGCAAGATAAATTTCTTCTAAAAGTATATTATTTCCTAAATCTATTTGTTCAATGTTGTGTTGGTTCGCGACCAATCTTTTCAAGTTTGTGAATCCTTCAATGCCAGATAGATCAGAAATCGCACCGTACTCTAAATTTTCTAAATTCAATTCTTTGACAACTTCCGCATCCGACTTCAACATTTGCTTATTTACAACACCGTCAGTATCTATGCCTTTTGCTATTAATAATTTCTCAAAGCTCGCATCGGGTATTCTTAAGTACGTATTTGAGAATATGTCCTTGGTATCATCATCTCCAGAGCATGATGTACATAAGACCATTATCAATGTTGTGGTGTAAATTAGTATCGTGCGTGTTTTCATATTATGAATTGCTTTTATCTATTATTAGCTGTTCTATTTTTTTAAAATCTGTTGCATTTGGCACGTGTTTAGAACCTTTTAATAAAACAACTTCTTCTAAAGAAGGGAATATCTGCTTGGCTCTTTTTATCATTTTTTTACCGGGGAACATAATGTCCTGCTCTGCCGCAAAAATGGAGATGGGAGTTTTTATGTTCTTTGCCCGATTTTTAGAAATTACAGGTAGCGGCGAAAAGTCCATATTGCAGTTTTGAAATACCGTTGACATAAAGACCAATGCAAAACCATCATATTCGGAAAAAAGTGCGTCCATTACTTTTTTAATGTATGCCTGATTGTTTGTTTTGATGAATTTTTTTAATGGAATAAACATTTTCCATACATTAATAATGGGATTGCCGTTTACAATATAAACGGGTGCAATCAAGAACACTTGTTTGATCGGGGTTTGGTTATACTCCAATGCTTTTAACGCGATCAATCCCCCAAAGGAAAAACCTGCCAAGGTTACATTGGTCAACCGTAGTTTTATAATTACCTCAATAAGCCATTTACCGTAATCCAAAGACTTCATGTCCAATCTGGTCTCAGCGCTTTTATTGGGTTGTGCGAGCACATCTACTGCATACACACAATATTGTGATGCTAAACTAGGGAAGGAATCCAGAATCTGAGGGGCGCAGCCTCCCGTACCATGTATTAAAACAAGTGGTGGCAAGTTGGCGTCGCCGACACATACAACATTGGTCTTGCCAAACTTGGTGTCCACTAATTTTTCTGAATGACCGACATTGAGTTCTTGAAGTTTTCTGTTGTAGAGACTTAATATTTTTGATTTTCCCTCTGGTGATTTAAATAACATAACTTGTTCGTTTTTTAATGCTTTGACCGCGCTAAGCACGTATTGATGATTTATGAATTTACGATAACAATGTTCCCGACTTTACGACCTGTCTCCAAGTATTGATGTGCGTATTTTATTTCGGAAAGTTTAAAAGTATTGTCAATATTGGTGTATAGTTTTCCCTGTTCGAAAAATTGAACCAATTCCTCGAACAACCGTTTTAACTCCTTGGTCTTTTTTACGCCCGTTGCGGCAAACTTTACTTTCTTTGGACACCATAACATATGCCATAGAACCTCAACGTTCAATACCGGTGTCATAAAAAGACCATTGGAACCTATAAGGGTTTTAAAGGTTTTATACGATAATTTTCCAACAGTATCGTAAACAACATCGTATGTACAAGAAAGCTCGTCCAGTTTTACTTTGGTGTAATCCAATACTTCATCTGCTCCCAACGCCAGCACAAAATCAATGTTCTTTGCACTACAGACCCCTGTAACCTTCGCTCCCATTATCTTTGCCAATTGTATGGCTGCGCTTCCCAAGCTCCCCGAAGCACCATTGACCAAAACATGCTGACCCGATTTTATTTTGGCTATATCTTTTAGAAAGTTGTAGGAGGTTAAAAAACCATCGCAAATCGGAGCAGCTTCAGAATGGGATATTGATTTAGGCTTAGGCGCAATTACCAAATCTTCTGACATACATAAATACTCTGCATTACTCCCTTCGCTAAACAATTTTTCGCCAAAAACGACACTGCCTATCCTAAATTTGGTGACTTGCGAACCTACAGCTTCCACAACTCCAGAAAACCCGGTGCCCAAAGCCTTATTTTTTGGCTTGATGAGTCCTAAAAATAATCTGCCAAATTTTGGGACTCCTTGGCGAATCATGGTATCGGCCCTAGTTACGGAAGATGCTTCGATTTTCACTAAAACCTCGTCTGGTTTTGGTGATGGTTTTTCTATATCAACAACCTGGATAACTTCTGGCGCACCGTAGCGGGTAAAAATGGCTGCTTTCATAATTATGATTATATATAGCAAAATTGACGTTAATCAAGCTATTAAACGTTCGTGTTTTATAATCAGAACACTATTCTTCACATGTAGGGAGAGCTGACCACATGAAAGACCAAATCCCAAACAACATGTACAATTATTGCTGCGAGCAAACCACGTTTCCAATATACCCAACCAAAAAAAGACCCTGTTATAAGGTTGCCTATCATCGTAGAACTAACGGTAACCAAGCTAAGACCAGAAAAGCTTTTTGATAATGGTAAATGGATTAAACCAAAAAATACCGCAGATACAATAATTCCCGTCCAAACCACGCTTATCGAAGGCGTTTTTGCTTTTCTAAAAAACTGAATCAAGGCTACGACCAGAGACATTAACCCAAACCGGAACATAATCTCTTCCGTAATTCCTGCTGAAAATGACACAATGGCGTAAAACAGTTTTGAAGGTCTTTCAATAATTATTTCCACAGGAAAATAAGCTCTTGTTACTTTATGGGCCATTAGTAATACAAGTGCCAAGACTACACTATGACCGATAGGAAACAATAGCTTTTTAAAAAAACCTTGATATTTTATATCTGTTGTATCCGAAAAGATATTTTCTATTACCGGTGCTCCCAATTGTGCACTCTTAGCCAACCATAAGCCAATAAGAACCAAAACAACACCCAAAACAAGGCCATAAATACTTGTTTGAACTAAATCCGTAGCAATTGAATCCGATAGTGCTACGCTTGTATCACCAGCTTCGATTTTTAGTCTTTTTAATTCTCTGCTGAATGGAATGTTGACAAGTGTTCCAATTATAAAAAGAATAACCACAACCGATGCAGTTTGGATACGACTTCTCCTATTGGTTCGCATTTTCCTTTGCCAAAATAAATTCTTCAGATCTTTTGATCTGTTCTTCTAGGTCCCATTCAAAGTCTACCCGTTTACGTTTTAAGAATTCCGATATTGAATCCAGCCCCATCTCTGCCCTTCTTTTTTCTAAATTTTCTGGGTCCTTAATGGGCCACAAATTAAGACTCTGAGTTTTTGGATAGTACTTCAGTTGTTGGCCATATATTTGAAGTTCATTTTTATCGGTTGCTATCCGATCCACTGCTCTGACCAAAAAACGAGCTGACAGTTCTTTGTCCTTAACCGCCTTTCGCATTAGGGGCAAGTATTTTTCGCGAACTTCTAAACTAGAATGTTGCAATACATTACAAATAGTTAAGTTGCCCTGTTCACCAATTATTTCTTTACTCGGCCAGCCAATAGAATCTAAAATTTGTAAAACTTTTTTTTCGTTTTTATCATGGTTTTTATGATAAATCTCGTTTTGCTTTTTAAAGGCTTCTGATTCAAAACCTACTGCTCTACCAATAGAATCCCTTAATCGTATTGGTCCTTGCTCCGTTTGCCAAATAGTATCCAAAATAGCTATCAGGTTTTCTTGGGTCTCTTTTTTCGCTGATACTTCTTTGGACTTGGAGGTATTTGTGCATCCCATCACTAACAGTAAACTGGTCATTAAAATAAATTTCATTCTTTTAAAGGTTTTTATGAATATCACTAAGCTTGGATTTATATTTTAAAATATTGATATCCCTGGTTGGAATATTCATATGCCCAAACCAAAATAATTTGGTTAGGGCATACTAGTTGAATATATAGATTACTTATAAATAGATTATTATTGATGTTAGTACTTAAAACTCATTCAATTTAAGAACTATAACCAACTGAACCCTAATCCTATATTAAAGATGGCTGCATCTCTATGTGCATCTCCTTCTAAAGATACACGGCCCAAAACCAATTTGGACTGCACATTAAGTGCGAAGTTTCTCTTTTTATAAATTTCGTAACCTGTACTTGCCATAACGGCACAACCAAAGTTCCAATCGTCATTTATATCCTCTTTAATATCATAAAGTGCTGGCGAATCTATGGCTAAACCAATTCCCCCATGTATCCACCAACGATCTTTTACCCAATACTGTACAGAGGGAATAAAACCTCCAAAATTCCTATCATTGTCCTGAAATTCGTAAATATTTCCTGGCATGGCGACGGTAATGGCGAAATTCTCATTTAACATGTGGCCAAGCTTTAGATCTGGAAAAACAAAGGTTCCCTGGGATTTGTCGAAGGTTTGAATACCAGCACTATCTTCTATACTGATAATACCTCCACCCACTGCGAATTCGATGATAAAACCATTCCTTTTTGTTGTGGTTTCAGCATTTGTGTCTTGAGCATATGTTGTGCTTGATACCAAAGCAAAAGCGGCGCATGCCATGTTTAATAAGATTTGTTTTTTGATTGTTTTCATTTTAATCGATGTCATAATTGTTCGTTTTTTGATTAATGATGTATTTATTGATGAATTATATTTTAATATGTTGATTTAATTTTCTCTAACGATATCGGCTGTAGGCGGTTATGGATTTCACCTTTGTTATTGTCCATATAAATATTCAGCTGCAGCCTCCGCCATCTTTTGCTGATCATGACCTACATTGGCTATTAATTCAAGTTTCCAATTGAATTTCATTCCACTATTTTCCGAAAAATCTTTACAGAACGTATAAAAGTTTTTGCCTCTATCAAGTCGATTTGTCCCTTGCTTATCAGCAGTTTCAGATCGTAAAATTCTTCCTCTTGTTTCGGATTCATTGTCAAGCTCACCAAGAAATAGTACGAGTTTCTTTTTAAAGGATTTTTTCAATCTATTTTGTTGAATTCCTACATTTTCCATTCCAAATGGAAAGCTTATGCCATAATCTGGAAGCGTATATGTTCCGGAATTTGATGCTAGTATCCTATCAGCTTTTGAATTAGGACTGAATAGTGCAAGTCGATGCAATATCTGTCCACCAGCCGAATGCCCGAACATATCATATTTGTTTTGGTTTGAATTTGTACTTTTTTTGATGATCTTGAATAATCTGTCAAAATCATTAAAAATCCAATCCTCTTTATTATTGTTTATATTGAATTCAATAGCGTTTTCGTCGATATGAACTTGATTTGTGCCTTTTTTAAATGAAACACCTTTCAATAAGTTTAAGTCTTTGACAATTCCGCCAAGATGATAGTCGCCATAGTTATATTCTTTTTCAGGGTAAGAAGGTGAAATAATGAGAACACCATATTTTTCTGATGTTTCTATCCATGAATCCCGATAATCATCACCGTTTCTGCCAGCGCCAGGAACAACCATTAGAATTCTTGAATTTCTATTGAAGTTTATGGGCCTATGATAGAAAATGGTGATTGAATCTGCTAGATGTTTTCTACTTCCCTTGATCTTAAAAGAACCAGATCCGTTATTAATAGTGAAGTTCTGAGCCACTACAACTTGAACACTTATAAGAGCAATAAATAATAGTAAAAATCTTTGTTTCATTATTTTATTTTAAAATTTGCCATATTTTCAATTGTCGCGAAGCAATTCCTTTTCTAATAACCTGATCAGGTTTTCCACATCCTTCCTGAGAATCTCGATTAGCGTTAGTTGGTTGACATAATCGTCTCTAGTACTAAGAACACCAGTCCTGAACTTGTATGATTTCAGAATCTTGTCCACATCTTTCCTTAACTGCTTTTGCATAGTAAGTTTTTGTTCTCGGGTTATTTTATCATCCAATCCCAACGCTTGAACCAAGGGTTTATTGACGGACAGGTAATTATAAGGGTCGAACTCATTTCTATCTGTCCAAAAATTGCCAATGTAGTCGTCTTGTTTTACAACTTCTTCCCAATCAATTAGTGCTTTATAATTTCTATCCAGTTGTAGCAAACCATTCTTTATGGAGTCATTGCTAAGTATATTTAAACTACCACTACTTATGAGTTCATTGAACGTATTTTGATTAGGAATTACAGCTTGCCATGAGGTTAATTGAAGATAGTATGGGATAATACGCATTATAGAATCATTATTTCCATTAAATGAGAATTTAATAATGGTGTTGGCCGCTTCGACCTTATTATCCTTTCTGATCCTAACAAGTTCTAAATACTCTTGATCATTTTTTAAGTCTACCAATAAACGATTTAGAAAAGCCAACTCTTTTGTTTCCATTTTAATTTGTTCACTGCGGTTGTCTATTTCTAGTGCAATTAAAATACCTACTACAACAAGAATTATTTCTCCAACAGCATAGATAAGATATTTGCTGACTTTGTTTTCCGTAAGTAACGTTTGTCTGATTCTTCTAAATATTTTTGCCATATCTTATTCTTTTATTGTAATATATGCTAACTCCTTTCAAGTGAAAAGATAACTTTCGCATCCACCCAAAAGATATCTACGTTTTCAAAATCGTCTGAACCTACATTTCTACTGAAGAATAGGTATTTGCCATCTGGCGTTATGCTTGCCGAAGCTTCCCAAGCATTGGTGTTTATTTTATCTCCTAGATTAATAGCATTACCCCAAGAACCATCTTTTTGTTTAAAACTGATATAAATATCAGAATCACCATAACCATCTTCCCTTATAGCATCGAACAATAAATAGGATTCATCTGGAGCTATAAAAGGATGACTTAAAAAAGTTCCTGTATTTATTGCTTTTGGCAAAGCTATTGGCTCTTCATGCTTTCCGTTTATCAGACGTGAATAACGAATTGGAAACGTTGAATCATTCTCTTTATAGGTGTCAAAATAATACGTGCCATTTGTAGATGATGAAAGACGCATAATATACATTGAATCATTACTTACAGTAGGTGGTTCCAGCTTTTTTAATTCAGACCATCCTGATGCTGTTCTTTTT
The DNA here is from genome assembly GCF_023716465.1 of Flagellimonas marinaquae. Classification (NCBI taxonomy): domain Bacteria; kingdom Pseudomonadati; phylum Bacteroidota; class Flavobacteriia; order Flavobacteriales; family Flavobacteriaceae; genus Flagellimonas; species Flagellimonas marinaquae. The sequence continues at coordinate 3,142,701 of NZ_CP092415.1, read as the reverse complement.
AAATAATTATCCCCTAAATGCATGGTTTCACCATCTGGAGATATCACTGGTCTTCCAATCCATGGAGATGCTATTTCAGATTTTTCCCATTCGCCATTAGTGTCATTATATTTGTATTCATAAAAAGCTGATGTTTTATTTTCCTCTCCTCTTCTAATAAAATAAAACGCCTTCATATCTTTTGAGAATGCACCATCGTACTCATAAATTTCAGTAGATACAAGTCCTGGAGCAAATGGTATAGGCGTTAATCCTGGTGGTTTTTGACCAAGATAAATTCCTTCAAAACTTGCTTCTTTATTAACTTTTGATTTTTGTTCTTTATGGTTACAAGCATTCAGAGCCAATGTTAATGCAGAGAATATTAAATAATGTATCGTTTTCATATATTAAGATTTTTGTTGAACTCCATATTCCAAAGCGGCTCCGATGGCAATCCCTAAAACAAACCATAATTGCATATTTGATGTTATATAGCCCACTATGGTTCCAAGAACAATTCCAATTCCCAGTTTTACGCCTTTTTTACTTTTTTTAGGTTCCATCTTTTCCATGGTTTGTTTTTTCTTGATATCCATTATTAAACAAAGCAACGTTTCACTTTTAAATAGTAAAAGGAAAAGTACAGGGACGTCAAAAATGAGGTTTAAGTGCAATTACAAACCAAATCATTGCCCTTTTACAATAAATTGCTTTTTCTAAGTCCCAAATATTCATTGAAATTATTTTTGGAAGACTTCGGTTTCTTATCAGTCTTTATTTATTCTATATCGTTTCTTAATTTTATACTTTTCAAATAATGCCTTGATTCATTGATTCATGATCCCTTCATCTATTTAAGGTTCTACGGAATAATTAATCTGCAAACTGTACGCGTATCAACGGACTGTTGATTAAGCTTACCAGTGTTTTCACATTCATATGAAAACTTGATGCCACCCCTTCTGAGAATTTTTTGAGTTCCGAGATTTTTACTTGATCGTAATACACACCGTTCAACAGCACTCCTTTGATGCTTTTTGTATTTTTAATATCATCTAAAGGATTTTTATCCAATAAGACCAGATCCGCCTTTTTGCCTATTTCAATGGTTCCGTAACCCTTCTCTACGTTTGAAAAAATTGCAGGAACTATGGTTGCACTTTGCAAAGCTTCTACATTTGATAAACCGCATGAGGTTAATTCGTAGAGTTCATTGTGTAAACTAAAACCTGCAAATACATAACTATCGGTAACATCGGTACCTGCCATGATGGGCACACCCAATTTATGGGCCATAGCCACTTGTTTTTTCGAAGCTTCATAAAACTGTTCGCTTACATTGACTCCTTCATTTTCGATATTCTTTTCTTTGTTGTGGTCTACATCATATTGCCACCAGAGTTTTTTTCTAACCTTAGTTATGTATTTTAAATTTTCATTGTTGGTAAAACTATCTTTATGTGCCAATGCTTCAAACTTTAAGGTCTGTAAAGTTGGGACCCAGTAGGTTTTATTGTTACGCATTACAACCATTAACTCCTTTGCTCGAACACTGTCAAACTGCTTGACCATCTTTTTTTTGGATCTAGAGAAATAATCTTTCCAATTATTGGGACTTTTTAGACTATCGGCTTCGGGAAAACACTCGTACAAAAAAATGCGTCCATGTTCAAAACTCCTTTGGCCAGAGTCCACAGCTTCTTCCAAACTAAGAAACATGGGTTTATGGCCGGCTATATGTAAACCATAGATAGGTGCTTTTTTAGCCAGATCTAAATAAATGTCTTTTGGTAACTGCGCATAAATCTTTATAAAATCTACCTTTTCGTTTTTATAAAATTGTAACAGGGAGTCTACTTGCAAACGGTTCTTCAGTTTAAAAAAATTGGGGGAATTTTCCGGTATTGCTTTTTCACCATCCATTTGATAACTGCTTTGCAATACGTACCTGGGCGAGACTCTAGTGTTATTCTCCAGTTCTTTATTCCACTGTAAACGCTCCTTACTGCCTACCCAATAGCTATCTTTCTCATTCAATTGGCCAGACATATCCCGTACGCCCGTAACGCCATTTGCAATGTAAAGCGGATGGTGCAACCATTCAGAGTGTTGGTTGGAATGGGTGTGCATATCCCATAATCCAGGTATTAAATATTTACCGGTGCCATCTATACGCAATGAATTATCAATGGGTTTAAATGGTACGCTATCTATTCTTGTTATTCTGGAACTTTCTATCAGTACAAATTGATTGTAGGCAGTTTTACCTGTTTCAACATCAACAATATTTATATTATTAATCATTGTTTTAGCATAAACTCTTGGTGTTTGCAATACCGATGTGGGCCATAAGTAAGCACCGGTGATCGTTATGATCGACAGCAATACAAGTACCGCAATTGTTTTAACTAAGTATTTGAGCTTTTTTTTCAAAATTGATTTCCATTGTTACATGGCAATACTAGCTCTAATCGATAAAGTAAAAGTTCCAGATTATAAATCCGAACCAATTTACCGATGGGATTTTAGATAGGCATTAGGTGTTACACCTTCTATTTTTTTGAAGAATGTGTTAAAAACCGTTTTAGAGTTAAACCCACTATCATAAGCTATGGCCATTATGGTCAACCCTTTGTTTTCCTCGAGAAGAATACGCTCTTTAAACTCGTTTATCCTAAAAGTATTGATGTACTCGGAGAAGTTTTTCTGAAACCCCAAGTTCAATAGTTGAGAAACATAATTGGCAGGAAGGTCTAAATAAGATGCCAAATCTTTTAATGATAGGTCTGGATTTAAATACAGCTTATAGTCCATCATAATTTGTTTTAACTCTTTGCTGTACATAGTAACTTCTTTAGTATCCAGTAAGGCTTGTTTGTATTTTTTTTTCTGCTTGTAATTTACATTGTCAGGAATTGCCCTAAGCATAATATCCTTATAATCTTGGTTGTTTTTAAAAGACTTGAGAACAGGGGATGGATTTAACAATAAAACTAAAGGTAAATGGTTGTTAAAGGCTTCTTTTACATATTCCAAAACCTTGTCTTCATTCTCCAATAAAGCATAAACCAGAATTAGGAAAATCAGTGCTTTTTCAACAAGGTCGGATGTTAGGTAACTTTCCAGTTCTTTTATACCATCATCACATTTGGTCCTTTCGCCAAGAACGGCATAGCACATGGTTTTACCTCCTAATTTAGTAAGGTCTTTTATAGAAATGCCCGATAGTGTATTAAAGTAGCTCAAAGCTTCAATCGGCTTGCCCGATAACAATAAACTATTTCCAATATAAATAGGTGGAAAAGGTAAATTAGGGTTTAATTCCAATGCCTTTTCCAAGTAGCGCTTTGCTTTGTCATAATCTTCCTGTAGATAATACAGAAACCCCTTGTAATGATGGTTTATTGAAGAAAAAGGATCCAATTCCAACGCTTTATCTATATAATTTTGGGCAGGACCTAATTTGCCCTCAACAGTTAATAAATTTGAAATGGTCAGGTAAATTTCATCCGTAGGTTGCGTCTCCAAAGCTTTATTTGCATGTTCGTACGCTTTTTTTAGGTTCCAATTTTGCCAACATTCTATCCAGGCCAAATTTAATTGTACTCTAGATGAATTAGGACTTAGGGACCTTGCTTTTTCAAAAAAGGATTGTGCCTTTTGAAAAGCTTCAAATGCTGGCAATAATCCCATGGTTCCCATAAAAGTATAGGCCTGATTAATATCTAAATAAGGGTTTACAAAGTTTGGTGATCTCTCTATAATGCTTTTAAAAATTTCGATGGCCTTTAATGAACTATCATAATCCAATTTCATTAAATAATACCTACCTTTTAAATATTCTCTGTAAACAGGTACAGGGACCTCGTAACGCTCAATTAGTTTATCTTCAATTTCGAGATGACCGATATGCTCGCGTAATTTTTCAGCAATAAAATGACTTATTTCTTCTTGTATCTCGAATACATCTTCCGGGTTTCTATCAAAGACCTCCGACCAAAAATGAAAATCCTCCAAAGTATCGATCATTTGCACCGTAATGCGCATTTTTCTCTTGGATGTTCGTACACTGCCCTCGATAAAAGTCGCCACATTTAGCTTCTCCCTTATCTTTTCCACTGTAACTGTCTTGTTTTTAAAATAAAATGAGGATGTACGTGAGGTAACGGAAAGCTGTTTGATTTTTGCCAATGCATTGATGATCTCCTCCGTTAATCCGTCACAGAAATATTCATTGTTAATATCATTGCTCATGTTAACAAAGGGTAGGACTGCAATGGATTTTTTGTTCATTTTATGTAATGACTAAACTTGGTTTGTTGGATCTTTAGTTACTTCTGCCAAATAAATTGATTCCCCTCTTTTAAAACAACGGCAATTGCTACAACCCAATCGTGGTTTTTAGAGTGATTGTTTTATTATGCTGATGTCAAAACTTCCAAGGCAGCCCATTGGACTATGGCCTTATCCTTTTTAACGTCTTAAAATTAAGTAAATAGTAATTAGCATTTGCTATTCTTGGAATATCTATCTGGAATTTCGTGTACTTCCCAGTACTTATTAAAGAAATGGTATCTCCTTAGGTTATACCCTACCTAACCAAGCAATATCTTAAGTTGTGCTTTAAGTTGAAGGAATAAGGAAAAATAAACCTCAGAAAGATAAACTCGCTGAGGCCCTGTGATGCTTTTTACTTAATATGGTCACAATCCTTGCCTTTAGGCGGTATTTGGGCAGCTTGTAAAGAGGGTTCCAATCGTGTAAACCTCAATAGGTTTTCTGCCAGTTGGTCAACAGCCTTACAATCACAGCCATGTGTTTTTATAAAGTTTTTCATTTCAGTTCTTACTGTAGAACCAAATGAATCGGCGTATGTACTATAGTAACTCTGAAATTTCTGTGAAAATCGTTTGTCGATATGGAGGGTACCCATGTCCCTAGTATTTGAAGAAATTTCCTGACCTGAAAGTGTGGAGGTCTTGAAAGTGGAGCTCAACTGTAAAATATCATAGTCCAAACCTAAAGTCTCCTGGCACTCTGCGGTATAGTTTATGGCAAAAGAAGAATAAAGTTCTATAAAACGTTTAATGGAACTGCCTTCAAAGAAAAGTTCCGCTAAATTCTTACTTCTGTCCTTTTCCTGTAATGCCTCCCATACTGCGTTGAAATCTCCGTGAAAAATCTCCATGTACATGGTTCTTTCCGTCTCATCTACCCCGTCTCGGTACACACCTATCTTCGAAAAGTATGGTTTGGGAAAGTACACAAATCCTTTTTTTCTCAAGGTTGCTATCCGTAATCTTTCCGCCTCTGCCTCTTTTCTGATTCTTTCTTCCTCCCTAACCTTATCAAGGGCAATTTGCGCTTTATAGCCTATATCTTCTGTTAGTTCCCTGCCTGCGGCCAACACCTCGTTTATGGTCGTGCCTTGATAGTCAGAAATTCTTACAAGGGGTTTTAAGCGCCAAGCAAACTCACCTGCGCTTTCACTGTATTTTTTTTCCAACCCTGTCAGTAACATTGGCTTTTGCCTTTTCTCCAATTCACCTGTCAAGATATTGTTTTTAAAGAATATACCTCGTGGATAATGATAAATGTTGAGATGGTTGGGAGAATCTTTCACATAGTCGGCAAAAAGAGGATGTTCAACAATCTTCAACTGTATTTTTTCCACTTGGTCCGGGTGCACAAAGTTTACGTATGTATCCGGATGCGCATAGTTTTTCTTCGCGTATTCGTTCCATTCTTTGTTTTCTACAAACAAGAAAAGGGGATCGTTATAATCCTCAAGAGAGTGGAGTGCCAATACAGCTGGTTTTTTGTCCTTACTGAACCAAAATTGAAAATAGCTTACATCGTTTTCCGTAAACAGTAATGTATAATCATCGACTCCCAGCTGCTCGAGGTTTTGTTTATTGGAAATGCTGCTGTTTTGGGATAGGATGGCCCATGGAATAAAGAAAAGAATACAGAGCTTTTTCATAAATATGTTGGTTATGGTGGTATTCAACATGGTCTTGTTAAACCCATGTAAGATACAATATTATAACTTTCATACAGCTAACGAACGAAGCAATATCATATGAAATAAAACCTATTGGGTTCAGGACTTGATTGTATAAAAGAAACGGAGTTGTATCTAAAAAAATTACCATTCCATTACTGTACGATATTGAGTTCTCTCTAGGGGAATGAACGGATTTATCTCTGCGCCGTGGTTACACAGCAATTATATAGTTTTACGCTCTAAGGTTAATTCAGTGTTTTTCGAATTGGTTCTACTGTTTAAAAAATGAATGAAAGCGTAGTACGGACTGTTCTTGACATTGAGAAATCAATCGTTTTGTTTTTGCCCAACAAACTATCGTATTTTCAAATTTGAAAAACAATTTCAGCAAATTAATTTAAAATTATATGTTGTGATTTTTGTAAACAAGCATGGCATGAATTTGGCCATACCCTTAATCGGAAATTGCTAACTCCATAGAATTCATTAATTGAGAAAGATTTAATTTATAGCGCCAATCGCATGAACAGTTCATGAGTGTTGTTGTCAATACCATCAATTGCTTTCTGAGTAGAGGTTTCATAGGCGTAGCCCAAGTTAAAACCGCTGCTGATGTTGAACAGTACCAGCCCACTTATACTTTCATTATAACGGTATCCGGCTCCAAACTCAAAACGTTCCCCAAAGTCCAGTACACCAGTAAATTCCACTGAAACCGGGGAAGCATCCACATATCGGAGCATTCCTGTGGTCTTGAGGTCCAGGGTCCTCCCCAATAAAAAAGTATAGCCGCCACTTAGATAGGCATGTATACGATCTTCTCCCAAGTAGACCTGACCATTATTTTCTTTTAGGCGTTCGGGAGTCAGTAATCTAGGAGCGGAAAGGGATACAAAGTATCTATCGTGTTTCAAATAGGCACCTGCTCCCACATTTGGGGTAAAACGACTTTCATAGTTGTCTAATGTGGCATCTTGTCCAACACCGTAGGTAATCAGTCCTTCAGTATTGGCATCGTAGGAATTTGCACTACCCTTGATACCAAAATATAATTGAACTTCTTGATTTAACCGGATGGAGTAAGATATGTCTACGGCCATCCAAGTCTGTTGCTCAATAAAGGTCTTGTCATTAAGGATAGAGGCTCCAATACCAATATTATTTCCCAAGGGCATTCCAAAAATAGCACTTTGGCTTTCAGGTGCACCTTCCACACCTGCCCATTGACTCCTTATTCCCAAGGAGAACTCTGTAGCCTCAGAACTTCCTGCATAGGCCGGGTTATAAATGTTCATGTTATAACGAAAAAAAGTATAGTTGGGATCCTGCTGGGCATTGCTCAATAAGGAACAGCCAATAACGGCCACTATGATCTGTATTTTATGAATTAAGTTCATGTCTTTATCTAGTGTTTTTTGTGTTTTGGTTGGTTAATAGTTGATGAATATCCAGCCTTGTAACGGTGGCTGTCCATTGCCCAGGTTGATCACGTATAGGTAAGAGCCCGCGGGCAACAGTTCCCTGTTATTCTTGTAGAATCCTCCCCAGTCGTTGCGGTAGGATTGGGCGGCAAATACTTCATGCCCCCATCGGTTGTAAATACGAACCACATTGTTCGGGTAATTGTCTATCCCGGGGACTATCCAGGTGTCGTTGTTCCCGTCACCGTTAGGGGTAAAAGCTTGAGCAGGGACTAATGCTGGCTTAGCCATTGTATCATCCTCCCTGTCATCATCAATGTCATCTACATCCTCTGGAATACTGGTATTATCCTTGGGATCAGTCCCTTGGTTTTCTTCCACTTCATCCGTGTAACCATCACCATCATCATCATTATCGGCATTGTCACCGGTTCCATCACCATCCGTATCGGTATCCTCGGTCTCGTCCAATGGGAAGGCATCCTCAGAATCAGGTGTTCCGTCATTGTCGTCATCCTCATCGGCATTATCACCTGTTCCGTCTCCGTCCGAATCGGTATCTTCATCGGGGTTCAAAGGAAAATCATCTTCGGTATCAAGTGTACCGTCGTTGTCGTCATCGGTATCTGTACTATTTCCAATACCATCATTGTCTGTATCCAAATCATAATATGTACCGTTCACGAACCCCAAGGGTATGGCCTGATTTCCAGCTTCATCCCTGGCAATGCCATAAAGATCATTAAAGAAGACGATTTCACCTGGCACCAATGGAGTGACCTGAATGTCATAGGCCAATCCTGCGGTCACCTCTTGAAGTGAACCCAAGGTCGCCATTTGTTCCCCGCCTGGCCCTGGTGCAATCAACACTGGATTGGGGGCTAGGTCAAAAACAGGTTCTGAAAACTGTAATCGAATTGTGAAAGGTCCAAAGTATATGGATTCAGCAATCACCAAAGTAGGTACTGGCTCCACAACATCCTTTGTTTTGTTGTCCGTGGCTGGAATCCCTTCGTTGTCATTAATATCGGTAAGCGTTACAGACAGTGTGATATTTCCATCACCAAGACCACTAAGGTCAATACCTGTTATTTGATCGGTTGCGGTGGCAATGGTTCCCGAACCAGTAACATTTGTCCCGCCACCGTTGCTACTGAAGGTATAGTCGTAATCCGCACCAACTTCTGCACCGACAATAGTAAAACTGACGGAAGTTTGATTAGAACTAACTATGGGGTCTTGATCAATGGTTACCGTGTAGCCTACGGGTGCAACATCATCGGTGACGTCAACGGTAAATTCCTTGGCAAAATCATCCGTACCATCATTGGTATTGATTCTGACACTGTAACTACCCTCCACTAATGAGCTATTGGTTCTTAATGTGTTTCCACTGATAGTAAAACTACCGTTATCTGTATCACCAGTTCCCGATACCAACGTGTAGGTATGCGAATCTCCAGCATCAGCATCGGTGGTGGACAATGCACCTACCGTGGCCGATACACCTGTAGCACTCTGCCCGATACTGTTATTATCAAGTGTAATATCGGTTGGAGCAATGTTAACCGCCTGAACCGTGATTTGGAAATTATAAGGCACATTATCTATACCGTCGCTAAGTGTAAGTGCAACGTTGTGGATACCTGCATCAGCATTGGTTGGCGTACCGGTTAATTCAGCCTTGGTTGCTACCCGTGCAATAAGTGTGGTCGTCAATAAGTACAGCTCACCTGCATCGGATATTACTAAATCGTCTGCAAAACCACCGGAAGAAACTGTAAAAAATGTATCAATATCACCGTTGGCACCAATTTTTCGTATCCGTTTGCTCAACCGCTCGGAAATAAAAATTTCATCGTGCTGGTTAATGACCAATCCAGATGGGTCGGCAAAAGTCGCATTGACTGCGGGTCCACCATCACCAGCTTCCGTTCCTGCCCCTTGCGTACCTGCTATGGTTTCAATGGTGTCTGTCGCTAAATCAACCCGCCTGATGATGTCGTTGAATCGGTCGGTAAACACCAAACGCCCTGCACTGTCAAACGCCATACCATGCGGTTGAGAAACTTGTGAGGTTGATGCAGTACCTGTATCACTATACCCCATGGTTCCTGTGCCGACGACACGCGTCCAGTTCGTATCGGGGTCATTGTTGGTAAGGTCAATTTCATAAATACCTCCTCGTGCAGAGGCATACAGCTTAGAACCGCTTGCATTGACCAGCAGCCTTAACATAAACGCTTCCGGCAAATTGGATAGCAGTGTTCGAGCGCCTGTATTATCAATTTTCACGATGTCCGTCTTGGCATAATCTCCTACATACACCGCATCATTGACCACATCATAGGCAATACCTACGGGATTTAGATTCGTGTAAGTTCCATCCCCTTGATACCAGGTTTGCACATTTCCGCTTTCATCAACGTAGCGAATCCCATACTCTTCGGTATCGGTGAAAAACAATTTATTATCACCATGAGCGGCAGTGCCTGTTCGAATAACCGTACTGGAAGCACTGGTCCCATCCGGAGACTGATTCACCCCATCCCCTGTATTGGCGGGCATGGCACCAGTACCTACAAAACTGGTCTGCAGTGTGCCACTGGTAAAGGTCAACCAAGTAGGGACGGTGTTTGCCGTCCAAGTGATCACATCGTTATCGGCATCTGATGCTTTAATATCGTAGTAATACAGTGATTGCGCAGTTGCTGATGTGATAGACGTGGATGTAACGGTCGGGGAATTATTGGGCGGGGAAGCAATAGGTCCATCCAAAGCACTTTCTTCGGGACCGCCCGAATCCGAACCATCACTGGGTGTCACTTGAAAACTGATGTATTTGGCCAAATCATCATTTACCAATACATATGTGTCATTGACGGCTCCGGAAATGGCCGCCTTGTTGGCACCTGCTCCGTCATCGGAGCGATACCATTGATAGGTGGTTCCGCTTTCGGCGTCGCCCTCTTGGTCGTCATAAATATAGCTCCCTGTTAGGGTCTGGCCTACTGTCAAGTTTCCTGAAAAACTTACCGAGGAAACTGTAGGTGCATCATTAATTGCTGCTATCGTAAAACTGAAGGTTTGATTATCTACTGAACCTCCTTGACCATCACTGACATCGAATTGAAAACTATCTGAAGTAGTATTACCTCCATTATGTACATAGTCAATCCTGTTGTTATTTAAATCGTCTTGAGTAAAAGTACCTCCAGCTAATAATGGTGTGGTGTTATTTCTAAGTATACCATTAGAAGGTGTACTATCGAGTGTATATGTAATATCGGTATCTGCTTCTTCCGCATCATCAAAATCTAGTTCGGTACTGGAAATGATATCTGTACCACCCTCACTAAGTGAGGAACCTGTATTTGCGTTTTGGGTTGGGGCGGAGTTTGCCGTTGTATCGTTTGCATTTAACCCTGTGGTTTCATAGGTTTCCGTACCTGAGCAATCGTTGTAAGCATATACTCTAAAGAAATACGTTGTGCTTCCGTCTAAGCCTGAAACCGTAACATTTGGTGAAGCTGAAGTACCAAAATAAACAGGTTGTTGTCCTGCACCATTCCAAGTGACATCTGCTATCGGTTGATTACCATCGCTTGGGGCCGTAAAACTATTAGTGCTATTCAAATAAACAGCATAGCCATCCGCACCACCTGCCGGTGCCGTAAAACTTGACAATGTAAGGCTAGATTCTGTTTCTGTTCCAAATACTGCTAATGTGGGTGCTGCTATGGGTGCTGAGCAGCTAACAGCTTCTCCTACTAGGATATTATTTAATCCGATGTAAGAATTGTTAGTTCCTGACTGTTGACTTATTCTTACCCTGTCTATGTCTTGAAAAGAAATACCTAATTCATCACCCTGATTTACAGTGACAAAAACACTAGTCGTATTTCCTGAAAATGTACCTGTTCCTACAGAACTACCATCTTTAAACCCTTCCACTTCATAGGTAGCCCCATCGTAATTTCCCCAATCATGGAAATCAAATTGTAAAAGAGAAAATTCACTTCCATCCGAGGATTGAATAATCATGCCATCAACGGGAGAACTAACACCGTCCTCATAGGTTAGTTGTCTTAATGTATTATACACTAAAACCTGTAAACCTCCAGTTAGTTTTGTATCCGAAGCATTAACAGCAAAGGTTTGTAAATCAAAAGAATTGATTGAAACAGAACCTAATTCACCATCTGTTGCTAAGTCATTGGAAGCTACATTTCCATCCACAGAGTAGGTAATTGTAGGATTAGTACTTAAATTAACTCCAGCTACACCGGATACATCACTAACATTTAACCCTGTATTCTCATAGGTTTCCGTACCTGAGCAATCGTTGTAAGCATATACTCTAAAGAAATACGTTGTGCTTCCGTCTAAGCCTGAAACCGTAACATTTGGTGAAGCTGAAGTACCAAAATAAACAGGTTGTTGTCCTGCACCATTCCAAGTGACATCTGCTATCGGTTGATCACCATCGCTTGGGGCCGTAAAACTATTAGTGCTATTCAAATAAACAGCATAGCCATCCGCACCACCTGCCGGTGCCGTAAAACTTGACAATGTAAGGCTAGATTCTGTTTCTGTTCCAAATACTGCACTTGTGGCTGCAGCTGTTGGAGCGGAACAGCTAGCTCCAATTGTTGTTATATCAAAAACCAAAGTACCCATTTGACCTAAGGCAAACCCTTGGGCAAAATTTTTATTCTGTAAACCGGATAGTGTAACGCTTGAACCTGTAAAGGATGCAGAAACACCAGAAGTATTAGTTCCAGTAGAAGCTCCGGAATTGAATGAAGCACCGGTAATACTTCCAAAGGCCCCTCCAGAAAAATTAAATGTTATATCATCAACAGTTAGAGTAGTACTATTTCTAGCTCCAAATACAATTTTATTACCGTCTACATCTACATACATATTAGAACTACTACCTATTTCAAATTCTACGTTATAGCCAGGCTGTGCTGGAGTAGCATCAAGTTCATCATCAGAATTATTTACACTTGTTGATGAAGAAAGCTCTACAAATTCAACATTAGAGCCTGACAAACCTTGAGAAAAGGAGGTTTGATGGAAAAGAAAACAATTAAGTGCAAGTAAGAATATAATTTTTTTCATGAGGCTAGTTTTTTGATTTTGATATCTTTAATGTGTGAGCAACATATGGATACTTTTGCCATGTAGATTCTTAATTTATGTTTTGATAGAAATGTTATTTTTTTACAACTTCCCTACGAGTTTTGGTCTTTATTCGAGAAAAATAATTCTTGGAAAATATATTGGTAATTAATTAGGGGAATAGTCAATCTGAGGAAAAATCAAAAGTGTGGTCGTTTTTTTCGTTTGCATGCTGTTTATTAGTTGATTATTGTTCAAACATAAACACGCTTACGAGGTATTTTCCTACTTTTGTTGTCTATTAAATGAAACTTGTTGTAAAACTTTTCTATCCTGATATTACAATTCAAGTCTATGAAGACCATTTGCTATTTTTTTACGCGAGAAATATAAATTTCAAAGAGTCTTCACTCATATGGATATGAATTATCACAATTCATCACAACGCATCCTCCAAGGGACACCGAGGTAAACCTAAAGACATGCAATTGGAGGATTTAACTCTTGTGTTACTAGATGCGCGTGATAAGAATTGGTTTCAGAAGTGTTACATCCAAGCAAAATTAGCATCTTCCCCTTTACACCGAAATGTTTAGAAGCCGTTTTAAGACCAAATCTTTAAAAAATCAAAAACACTATATTCAATAGTTTTCAATTTTAACTTCATTTGACATCAAATAAAATCAAGCATTTATTTGTAAAAAAATAGGCCTCAGAAAGATAAGCTCTCTGAGGCCCTTTGATTACCGGTGATCGCGGAAGGATTCGAACTTCTTCCGCTAACCCTTATGTTTGTTGAGATTGTCCTTGCTTATGTGTTGTAACTAACCGAATTACAGATTACTATAAGTATTCTTCTTTCGTATAAATCAAAATTAATCAATAAATATTAAATAGGGTTAAATCTATTTCCAGATAAAAAAACGTAACCTTTACCATCGTTTATTTGAACTTTATTTTATCTCAGTTAAAAGTTGAATCTAGTTTTTTGTTCTTTCAAACACGCCATTTCTCATACTCATTTCTTTGAAATTCTTGACATAGGACCTAAATGTAATATGGTTTTCATCAATCACATCCAATAATTCTATAATCATTCCTCCATCACCATTCACCATTTTCATTTCATCTGTGAGTTTCATTTTTCTCTTATCGAATTTTTGAACATAGCTACAATCATTTATCCATTTTATGGTATAGTAAACTTCGTCTCCATATTCATTGGTTTCAATTTGACTTGAATCGGTTCTATTTATGGTGTAGTATGATTCTGAATCTTCGGACATGAATATTTTATATGCACCTAATTTGAAATCAGTACAACTTTTAGATTCATAATCATATGAAGTTAAATAGGTTAATAAAATTAAGTAAGGGAGAATTACATATTTCATGATATCGCTTATTTGAACTTTATTTTCTATCAGACTTTTTTAATTGCTCAATCTGCTCTATTAATTGTTTTCTTCTAATTATTCGATATAAGGCCAAACCTAAAAAAATGGTTCCAAAAAATATAGTGGTTGAACCATTTGACAAGCTGGGCACTGGAGCTTTGGCATGGGTTACAGTAGTAGTGCCCAAAATCAAATAATGATAAAGTCCATAAGACAGAAAAAAGATGGCTATAAGTACGAGGCTTGTAGTTAATCGATCAAAATTCTTTCTAATCTTATCTAATCTCTTATCGCTCATCGTTTATTTAAACTTTTCATTTATCAATTTAACAGCTTCTGAAGTTTGCTCTCGATCATAGTTAACCAGATCAACTTTATAACTATGGTCATTGGTGGTCAATTCCAGTCTCCCCTTACCTCTTTTCCATTGCCCAACGCCATTAGCAAGTATTAAATCAACTACAGCAGTAAGTATTCCTGTAAACCAAGGAATTCTTCCTTTGATAAACTTCACACGTTTAAGTTGAGAATATTTCGTTTTGTCAATTAAAACAGAACCCGACTTCTTCATTTCAAATTCATCATGATAGAATACCATCTCTATTCTTGGTGATTGCTGTAAGATAAGAATTTCGTGATTCATCGTTTATTTCAACTGTGCTTTTTAATTAACTTTTCTTTTATCACAATTACTTGATTACATTGCTTACTGGCTTTAATCTTTTAGTTGCTTCAATCTGTCAATTGCATTTTGGTTGTTAGGGTTTAATTCCAACGATTTTTTAAAATTAGAAATAGCATTTTTAAAATCCTTGTTATACAAATAAGCCTCAGCTAAACTATCATATAAATTTGCTGATTTTGGAAATATATGTAGCGCCAACATAAAGACATTAATACCCTGTTCCATTTTTTTGGCATCAAATGACAATCGCAATCCTAATGTATTCAACATACCTTCTTCAAGTTCAAATCCCTGATGCTTGGAAATTGCTTTGTTGTACAACGGAATTAAATCTTGGTAATCTTGTCTGATTGCCAAGTCGTTAAAATCTTTATAATCGAATTTACATGGATTTGCCTGCTTCATTTTTCTTGAAATCAATGCATCAGAAAATCCATTTTCAACAGGTCTATTTTGAATGAAATCATTTGCCGTTTTTTCCTTTTTCAGTATGGCGTTCAAAAACTCCAAAGTGTGTTCACTTAAAAGTCTATAAGATGTCATAATCTTGTCATCACTTTTATCTTGCCTTTTGTCTCTATTTGCAAATAAAACACCAAACGAACTAAAATAGGAATGAGTTAGGTCGTGAAACCTATAACTATAAGCATTACTGTATTTTAAAGAATCGTACAATTGGAACTTGTAGTTCAATTCTTCAGGAATTTTATCACTAATAAGAACACTTTTTGGAATCTCTTTTTGAGCAAAATGAATATAAGGAACGGTAAACTTATCTAAATTAAAGTATGGTGATTTTTCCAAGACTTGGTAATTGTACCTTTCGGTTCCATCCAAACTTACAAATGCACTTATGTTCTTATTTTTCATAACCGTTATTGCGCTTGCCAACCCACCAAAACTAAATCCCATTAACGCCACTTTTTCAATATCAATATTCTTATATCTGTGAATTTCTTTTAGAAGGAATTCCACATCTCTTGATTGTGTTTCCATATCTTTTGTAGTTCCGCCTTCCAACCATCGTGTATCGGTCCCTCTTGAAGGGCTTGACATCACCACAAAACCGTTGCTGGCTAAATATTCGAATAACGCAAAGTTCTCAATTGATGAGGCTTGATAACTTGGCGCATAAACTACAACAGGAAAATTTCCGTCTAAAAATGTTGGATTAGAAAAGGCACTTACTATTTCCGAAAGATGGGCCTTGTTTTGTGGTGTGTTCCATAGATAGGGAAACCAATCCAGCAAAAAATAGTTCGGTAAATTTTTCCATTCTTCCTCTTCTTTTAAGATTTCTAAATAATCTAAAACGCTTAGCTGTTGAGGACTACTATCTTCTATTTTAGCAGGATACCAAACACTAATTGGAATTGGCCTATCTATATGTTGGTTGTTAAACTCATTATGGATTCGATAGGTTCTTGTACTGTCTTCAATTACATAATGATTGAAACCTACTTTGTGTTTACCGGCTTTAAGGCCTATTCCTTGTAGTGATGTCTGTCCATATGTTATAGTTGACATCAGGATGGCAATAATGAATATTGTTAATCTCATTTTTCTAAGAATTAGTGTTCATAAAAGATACTTGCTTTTATTATTGCTACTGGTCTTCAGGTTACATAAACTTGTTTATCGTTTTATTGAACTTTTGTAATTATTATCTCTCTTGCAGAAGCTACGAAGTTTGTATTTTCTTTTAACCATAGATCAAAATCATGCGAGCCAATATTTATCAAATAAGGAACCCCACCTCCATGGTATTCAGCAAAAGGATAAAACTTAATCCAATTGTCCTGTTGGTTTTTATAAAAAATGAACCAGTTTTCAGAATCTGTTTTTTCTTTCTCCAGTTCCAGTGATTGAACTAAATCTTCTTTAAACCCATAGAACTCAAATTACTTATACTTCATCGTTTATTTGAACTTTTCTTTTTCTTATTCTATTTTGATTGGACAGAATTGATACAAGGCAACCGACCATAGGTGCCGTTTTTACTAAAAAGTTTAAATGCCTCCATATACAGTTCTTCTGTTTCTATTACAACTTTAAGAAGTTCTTCATCCTCACTATTTTCAAAACAATATTTAGCTCTTCCATTGATATATTGATTGTTTGAAGTTAAGTTTAAAAAAACCTCTTCATCAATATTCCATTTGCCTTGTCTGTCTTTTTTATTTAATAACTCACCAACAATTCCTGGCACCAAAACTTCATGGTTCTCTTTAAAAACAAGGGCATTTAAAGAGATTTTCTCACCAATGTCTTTTCCTTTATAGGCTATATCTTCAATTGTCCAGACTCCAACAAATAGATTTGCCGAATTCCTAGAACATGAAGTCATCATAAATGACAAGACACTTATTACAATCAAAAGCTTAGTTACCGATATTTTCTTGGGTCTTCTCATCAACCTATTACATACCTGTATTTATCGTTTATTTGAACTTTTTATGATATAGGAACTGATTAAAAATAGCATTTTAATTTAACCGTCTTTTTATTTCGACCTCAAGTTCATTTAATGATTCTATTGTAATAGGTCTGAAACTTTCCCACTTATCCTCAAATTCGCTATAACAATGGGCAACCATATTATCGAAAATTTCTTTGGTTATATTGGGGTTTTCCAAATTTCTTATGCTGTCAACCTCTTTTTCCATTTTACGCCTATAGGTCTCGAGCAAGTCAAATTTGGCTTGTCCAATTCGTAAATCGCCTAAATGAGTGGTATCTGAAACGGTTGATTCTAAAGTTGAGAAAGTAGTATGAGATCTAAACAATATTGGTTTTTCAACATTGTATCGAACACTTAATCCAACTTTAGTGTACATAGTAAATGAAGTTTTGGTAGAATCGTATTTAAAATCGGTCCATCTCAGTTTATCCTTTTCGGACCAAATAATTTTATCTTGCAAAGTCTCCTTTTCCATTTCATCAAATGGGTTTGATTTTCTTTTGTAATGTATTCCCAACATGCAAATAGAAAATCCAATAATAACGATTTTCAAAGTTTTCGTCATGCAAGTTTCAATTGTTATAACATCGTATAGCTTAATTGTTTATTTGAACTTTATTGAGTTTAAACTATTAAATATTAATATAATATAAGGAGTTACTCAAACACCAATGAATAAATCCAAATTACTAGAACCATTATTAATCCTATTATCAATCTATGTTCTTTAAATGAAGCATTAGACCTAATTAGTTTACGCTTGATTAAAACATAATAGATTAACCCAGTGATGGCGAAAATAGATGTCAACCAAATATCAAAATTGCCAGCCATCGTTTATTTGAACTTTTGACAAAGTTTTGAACACTATTTGACTTTTTGATTAAACCTGTACGATTCCTTACCGTTGGTAACTAGAATAACATAATCTCCCTTTGGTAAACCTAAATAGCAGTTACTTTTTTTTTCCAAAACTTCATAAATGTCCATCGGCACGGCATTATTTATATTTTCACCCCTTTTAAATGCCATTACAAAAACTGGATATGTTATGTTTAATCCAGTTAAATTAACTTCAGTTTTTTGATTACCATTGGTGAATATCCATTTGGGTCTACCATTCAAATACTTGGTGTTTGGGTGAAATATAGCTATATCGGACCAAGCTTTTCCCCTTGTATAAGGATATGGCTTGTTTTCCTTGTCAATTAAAACCGTTGGTTCATTAGGATGTATTGTCTTCAATAATCTGTTGTTCAATTTAGGGTCACTTTTTTCACTGTAAATAACTTGATTGATTGTTAAAGGGTTGATTCCCGTATATTCCTTAAGTCTTCCCGCCATTGCTTTTTCCCATGAACCATGTACTCCTTCAAGTGAATGGTCAAAACCACAGTGAATTAAAAATTTCTCATCTTGATGCTTGGACATTTCATTGTATATGTTTTTTGCCTGTTCTATTTCTCGAGGTTTTCCATTTACATCCGATGTCTGTTCATAAGCAAAGACATTATAACCTATTTCCAGAGCCTCTCTGACCAAGTTCCCAAATTGTGGTTCAACAATATACCACCCTGTATTTTGAACAGGGTATTTTCTTTCCATTAATAATGTATCTAGATATTCTCCATTACTGAGGGCCTCCAGGCCTAGATTTTTATAGCCTAAATCGTATAGGTCTTTTAAAATGGATTTGGTGAAAAACCTGTGATATGAACTATGGTGAGCTTCATTTATTATTACCATATGAGTTTTTTGGGCTTCTTTAATAATATATTCTTTTGCAGAAACCTTTTGGTAAATGGAATTGATAGAATCATTTTGTTCTTTGGTATAACTTTTACTAACAGTGCCCATCGCCAAATCCCAATGTCTCAATGCATTTCTGTAATCACCTTTTTTAGCGTAATCAGCTGCAGACATCTGAAATTTCCAAGAAGTAGTGTCCTTAGAAACATTGTCCTCAATTTCTGTCGAAAATTTATATTCGGATTTAAAATCAATCTTTTGTGGAACGCTCTTTCCTATTGTACAGGAAATTAGAATTGCGATAACAATGAAAATGGAAAGAGGTTTGTTCATTATTGCTTGTGTTTTTTCAATCGTTTTTTTGAACTTTAGTAATTCATTTTCTATAAATCAATCAGCATTAACTCCCTTTTTACATTTACAAATTTTCAAAGAGAAACACTCTGGTTGCAGTAATATGTGTACTTTGGGATTTCATAAGTAAATGAATTTGTTGACTCGTATCATCAATCTTAAATGATATATTGAAAACATCATTGAAAATTTTGTTATTGGTGTCAAACTTAATTTTGATTTCAGTTTCCTCTTAAATCATCACCCAATTATACTTTTCACTTTTGCCAACTTCGCCATTAATTATTGGCGGTTTGAATTTCAAATTGCCATCAGTATTAAATGAAAGGATGGCTGCTATCTTCTGAAGTATAATCATAATCGTGATGTTCAATTTTATTCAAAATATAGCTGCCTTCGATTGCAGATACGATTTTCTCATCTCTTGATCTACAACCAAGAAGGCAAATTAAAAAAGTTACAAGCACTATATGTTTTGGTTTCAGACGATTCCTCGTTGTTTATTTGAACTCTAGACTGTTTAGTTTATTCAATTCCATATTTTTTAGCAACTTCCATTTGTTCTTTCTTGTCCGCTAAGTCCACACCTACCTGACTTCCGAATATTTGATAGCCATATTTAAACGAATAAATTCGGTCAATAAGCATTTTAAATGGTGTTTGATTCAGCTCATTTTCATCAACAGCATTCTGGACAACAGGCAAATACCTTTCCATCATTTCCAAATTTGAATGTTGGATTACAGCCCACATTACAGCATCATACTTATCACCGACCAATGATTTTCCTATGTAAGTTTGGTTGACCTGGAAAAGAGAGTCAATCAATATCTGATTCTGGATATCAAGCGGATATTGTTTTTCCATGTCTCTTAATTTCCGATACTTTTGGTCGTCTTCTCCAATTTTCTTTATTGTAGAAACAAGTTTTATGTTCAATTGATTTTTGTTAACATAGTCAGAAAAGTCAAATTTGGAGTCTTCTTTTGGCAAAGCCCCGCAATTCTTGATCAATGAATCATAAAGTTCTTTGGAATCCTTGTAAAAATTCACATCCTTCTTATAGGCTGTCAAATACTCACAACCCTTCTCAGATTCACTCATTTTTTTTAAAGAAATCTCCCATGTCTCTTTTTTTTCGTTTAAGGCATATAGAGCAGTGGTGATATTCAAGTAATCGGCTGCATTGAATTTATAATTGTCACTTTCGAGTTGTTTTTTTGTGTTAGTGACAATCATTTCTCCAAATGAAAAATTTTTATCGGACACACCTTCCTTTTGAGTGGGTTCGTAGGCAAGGAATTTAGACTCAAAATTATCATAATTCCAACCTCCTGATTCGGAATCTTGGCCAGAAACAAAAAGAATATAAAACAAAAATAGTGGTAGAGTCAATCTTCTTTTTTGCATGGTTAAGTGCTTACAGAGCTTTAAAATACATATTATTCTTACAAATCAAGCAATTATTACTTTTTGATTTTCTCTTTATGCTTCTTGCAATAAGCTTTGTCTAAAGTTTGTTTCTTGTCCCAAAACAGATTTCCACATTCAATACTCTTTCATCTGCCTTAGTGCGCCAAATATTTATAGAGCGTCTTTTTGGAACCAACATCAATGAGTTTCATGATCTCCTCTATGCTCAGTTTTTTGTCCCTATAGTATCTTTCCGCCAACAAAGCCTTGTTCAATGCCTGTTTACTGAGACCAGGCTTCCGACCAATTTTCAATCCACGTCTTCTTGAGCTTTCCATTCCTGCCCGTGTACGTTCAATGATAATATCTCTTTCCAAATTGGGCAACCGAAGCAAATAAGTTGAAGATAAACCTGCCGTGTGGGGAAGTGGTATCAATGAAATTTTCCTGAATGCTTTTGAAGTGGATTCCCTTCTTTTCAAAATCTTCGATGAGTTTAGTGAGATGAGAAAGGCTTCTGGCGATTCGGTCCAGTTTATAGACTACAAGAGTGTCACTTTCACGTAAAATGGATAAAAGTTCATCCAGACCCTTTCTTTCCGCTTTTGCTCCAGATGAAATATCGACATAGATGTTCTTGGGTTTGATTCCTTCCCTCAAAAAGACATTAACATGCAAATCGTGTTTCTGTGATTTTGTGCTCACTCTTGCATAACCGAACTTCATCTTAGGGGTAAAAAAGGGTCTAAATGGGAAACCAATTAAGTGCACGGAAAAAGGAAACTCTTTGGAATCAGTGGACTCGTTTTACCTTGAAAGTTCAATAAAACGGTGGTTTAAAAATCCTTGTCACATTATGAAATTTGAGATCAAAGCGAACGCAACGAAGTGGAGTGCTGCAAGCCCCAAATCTTGCCACTAACTAATACTACTGAGCTAGGTAAAATTTGACCTGTTAGACTTCTTGAAACCCATTTTTCCATTAAAAATTTACTGGTTTTACTGGGCTGAACAGCTTTTTCCATTAAAAATGTTAATTGTTCCAAGAATCATTACAATCATAAATTAAGGAGAAAAGACTCCTTCATTGAAAGCACCAAAGTTCAGTTTTTAAGCTAAAAATTCATTGGTTTCATTGGGCTGAGAGCATTTTTAGGCTAAAAATGAACTAAATAGAATAAATTGAACTTCCGCAAAATCCCTTAAAATACCGGCTTTTACAAAGGAAAATGAATCGATAGCGCTGCGCCAGCACGCTATCCTCTTGCTCTTCATTTTTTCTTTGCCAGCAAAGAAAACATAAATAGCCACTTTCAATAAGAAGTATTGAAGTCTCTAATTATTCTAAATAGAGTATTGCACCCTATTCCAATTTTACTTTACGCTTTTCTTCCCGAACGCTATAAAATTGCAACAGGGACCACGTGCAAAAGTTGGAGGTAAGAATTGGGACTTTTGACCCGTCTTGGTTTGAATGGAATGAATTCAGGATTCCTGATCAATGGTCAAAATTTCCAAACCTTTCCTTTGCAATATTTGTTTCTGACATCTTTTTGTCCAGTATGATATCCAGTCCGTCCATGTCCTCACTTATCTTTCTGTCTAGCACCCGTGCATAGACCTGGGTGGTGGCCAATTTGGTATGTCCTAATATTTTGGAAACCGTCTCAATAGGAACCCCATTACTTAAAGTAATAGTTGTGGCGAAAGTATGTCTGGCCATATGGAAGGTTACATTTTTTGTGATGTCACATGCATCCGCAATTTCCTTTAAATAACTGTTTAATTTTTGATTGGATATTCTGGGGAACAGTTTTTCAGAATCCCGTTTAGGATGATATTGATATCGTTTAATAATAGACAATGCTGGACCAACCAATGGAAGCTTAAAGCTATTTTTGGTCTTCATCCTTTTAGTACTTATCCAATACTTTCCATCTATCCCCAATACCAGGTTATCTTCAGACAAGTCCATAATATCGCAATAGGAAATACCTGTATAACAACTAAAAACAAATAAGTCTTTCACAATTCGCAAACGCTCAATCCCTGTAAAATAATCTTGAATTTTTTGAAGTTCTGATAAAGTCAAAAACGCTCTTTCCTTTCTTTCCATCCTGATCTTGAACTTTTGAAATGGATCCTTATCAATCCATTCATTGTCAACGGCGATCCTTATCATTTTACGTAGGCGTTGAATATGCTTCATCGCACCATTGTTTGAAAGGTTTCCATGATGGTTTATTGGGTGTAATTTGCGTAGATAGGTTTCAAACCCAACAATAAATTGATGATTAAGTTGTGATAATTTGTAATCATTACAATTGTATTGCTTCTTTATGTACTTTAATAAGTATTTCTGACAGGTCTTGTAATGACTTAGAGTGGCTTTACAAAGAATATGAGCATTGTGAGTGTTGTGATACTCGAACAAATTCTTTAAAGTAAACTCACTCACATCTTCTCCAAAATAGTGAGCCTTGACCATCTGCGGAGTTATATGGGGCGTTCTAGATCGAAGTTCACGATAGCATTGGAATAGCTCTGTTTCAACTTCCATCAGATAAGTATTGATTTCTTGAGCTTCTTTTGTTCGCCCCAGAACCTTCGACCCCTTACTGTCCCATATCTCTTTTGGGATAGTATACTTTAAACTCATGTTAGCCCTTTTCGAATCAACGGTGATTCGAGCATAGATCTTTGCCGTGTTATCACTCCTCCGGGAAGTGCTTATCCAGAAACTGATTGAAAATGTTGACCGAGTTCTCATAGGTTTTGTGTTAAATTGAACGATAATTACCTACGAAAGTCAAATACTAAGCAATTGTAATATAGCTAATTACATGCTTATACGGTTAACACTTTGAAGAAAAAAATTTACTAACCGAATTACAAACCAAAACATACCAAATCAAACCAATTCAAACAAGTGCTTAAAAACATTAAAACCTTGCAAATCAATAAGATATGCAAGGTTTTGGTTTTGTTTGAACTCTATAAGTGATCGCGGAAGGATTCGAACCTTCGACCGTCTGCTTAGAAGGCAGATGCTCTATCCAGCTGAGCTACGCGACCTAAGTTTGCGGGTGCAAAGATACTAATGTAACCGATTGTAAAAAATATTTTTTTAATTTCTTGGTTTTTTTCTGCCCAATCAGCTTGATCAATCCAGGTCTCCTTTATTGAAACCCTATCTTTTTCAGTCCTTTATGGCTTATTTTTATCACTTCCAAAGGCTTTTTGTCCCAAGTCATATCTTGTTCAACAAAGTAGTTTTCCATACCCGAAGCATTTTTTTTCTTCAAAATTCTACTAAAATCGATGGTTCCTTCGCCAACTGGGGCAAATTTACCCTCTTTGTCCATATCCTTCACATGCCATAGTTTGAATCTACCCGGGTACTTTTCAAAATAAGCGACCGGATCGGCCCCTGCCCGGGTTACCCAATATAAATCCATCTGAAAGTTTACATAGTCGGGGTCGGTATTCTCCAAAAGATAGTCGATAGGTACAACCCCATCTTCATTCTCCTTATACTCAAAATCGTGGTTGTGGTACAATAATTTTAAGCCGACCTCCTCACACTTCTTACCAAGGGTGGTCAAAATAGTGGCGAGATCCTCAACAGATCCATCCATTCCCATGGTCATGCTTTCACGGTCAAAGGTAAACATGCCCATTGGCGGAACAGGAATGGTAAAATACGTAAAACCAGCCGCCTTGGCATCCGCAATCTGTTGGTCCGCATTTTCCATAGTCACTCCTCCCATGTGCGTGCTTACAGGCCTTAAACCAACACGGTCTAAGTAGGTTTTAAATGCTTGAGGTTCCATATCGTAAAATTTCCCATGGTCGTAACCTGCAGCTTCAATATAGGCATATCCGGCATCAGCCACTTTCTGTAATGTTGCTTTAGCATCTTCCCCCATATCGTCCCTAACCGTATAAAGGGCCAATCCACCAAAATTATCTTGTGCATAACTTGGCGCTGCAGATAGAACAATCGCAATTATGAGCAGTATGATTCGATTCTTGTGTACCATAACAATATTCAGTTTGTTTATTAAAATTCTTATACAATATAGGGCAATACACATAATATTTTTAAAAGATATTGTGATTTTATGCTTGACGAATACCTTCCTGCTGACCAGAATAAGTATAGATACCATTTTGTATGTGAAAAGAATGGGTTATCTTATTCATCCAAAGCCAACTAAGATGACCAAAAAACTTTTTTTTGTCTGTAGTGCAACCTTGCTTTTATTTTCCTGCCTACAGAACAATAAAACAAACCACAAAATTCAAGTATCTTTTGACCAAGCGGCAAGTGAGCTAAGCAAAGATGGCCGCTTACTTCTAATGCTTTCAACGGACGATAGCAAGGAACCACGTTTTCAAATTAATGATGGGTTAAACACACAACTCATTTTTGGGATGAACGTAGAGGGTATGGAACCCGATGAAACCTTCACTTTTGATGAATCCATATTTGGGTACCCCTACCCAAGTTTATCCGATGTACCACCTGGAGAATATAATGTACAGGCGCTATTGCACGTGTATGAAACTTTCAATTTAAGTACAGGGCATACGGTAAAACTGCCCATGGACAATGGGGAGGGCCAACATTGGAATACCTCTCCCGGAAACCTGTATAGTAAACCTTTTAAAATTACGGTTAGAGAAAACGGTATCGAAAATATTTCCATCGTAATGGATCAGGAAATCCCCCCGATTCCCGAGCCGGAAGACACCGATTGGATAAAACATATCAAAATAAAATCCGAAAAATTATCGGAATTCTACGGGAGGGATATGTATCTGGGTGCACATGTACTTTTGCCCAAAGGTTTTAATGAACACCCAGAGGCCAAATATCCGTTAATGGTTTTCCATGGACATTTTCCAAAGGATTTTGGCGGATTTAGGACCACCCCGCCCGACCCCAATTTAGAACCCGAATATTCTGCACGGTTTGATTTGGAAGGCTACAATATTATACAGCAACAAGAAGCCTATGATTTTTACAAAAGATGGAACGAGCCAGACTTTCCCCGCTTCTTGATCATTGAAATTCAACACCCCACCCCCTATTATGATGACTCCTACGCGGTAAATTCAGCCAGTCAAGGCCCCTATGGCGATGCCATTACCTATGAACTCATACCATATATCGAAAAAGAGTTCAGGGGTATGGGAGAAGGTTGGTCACGATTTTTGTACGGAGGTTCCACTGGTGGTTGGGAGGCTCTCGCGGTTCAAGTAAAATACCCGGATGAATATAACGGTTGTTTTGCTGCCTGTCCCGACCCCATAGATTTTAGAGCGTATTGCCTCACCAATATTTATGAGGATGACAATGCGTATTACTACGATTCGGCACATAAACAACTGGAGGTACCCTCCCATAGGGATTATCTGGGCGACATTCAATCCACCTTAAAACAAGGCAATCATTTGGAACTGGTGCTTGGCGACAAATCCCGATCTGGGCAACAATGGGATATTTGGGAAGCGACATATTCCCCTCAAGGGGAAGATGGTTATCCGGTAAGGATCTGGGATAAAATGACCGGGGATATTGACCACGAAGTTGCCGAGTATTGGAAAGAAAACTATGATCTAAGACACATACTGGAACGCGATTGGGAAAAACTGGGCCCTAAGCTTAAAGGCAAAATACATATTTATTGCGGCGATATGGACAATTACTATTTAAACAACGCCGTCTATCTCATGGAAGATTTTCTTGAGAACACCACAGAGCCCTTTTATGATGGCGAAGTGCTGTATGGAGACCGCGCTGAGCATTGTTGGAACGGCGACCCCAATGAGCCCAATGCCATTAGCCGTTTACGATACAACTCCATGTATGTACCAAAAATTATGAAACGAATTGCCGAAAGTGCTCCGCAAGGCGCCGATTTGAGCAGTTGGAGGTACCCGTAAAAAACTTTTACCCATCCAAGAGCAATGCTAATGCATAATATTTAAAGTAATTGATGCTTTATGGTTTATCAAATGGTCAATAAATATAAGATAGCATATTACTTGTCCAAAAAATTGAACAAACCTCAATATTGGCCAAGAAATAAAACAATGAGTGACAAACAGTTTTTAAAGTGAAGTTTAAAGAGCCTTAATGCATTACTTATGTGGGTCTCAACGGTTCTGATAGAAATATCCATTTCCAAGGCAATTTCCTTGTTATTGTACCCTTGAACACGACTTAAATAAAAAACTCTACGGCACTTGTTGGGGAGTTTCCCCATCGTTGTTAGAAAGAGTTCTTCGGATTCCAAGTAATCCATATGTTCTTTTACCCCATCTACAGCAGGCCGAGCTTCCAAAACTTGTTCGGAAAAAACTTTCCTCTTTTCCAATTTCACGTAGTTAATGGCTCTATATTTGACACCTCTGAAAAGATAGGCCTCGATTTGTTCGATTTTGACCGTTTCGGTTTTTTCCCAAAGACTTATAAATATTTCCTGTACAAGATCTTGGGCCACTTGATGGTCATCCACAAAACTATGTGCATAAAGATATAGTCGTTTCCAATAGCTGTTAAAAATCTTTTCCAGTGCTTTTTCTTGGCGATTCTGGAGTGCATTTATGAGCAGTTTTTGGTTTTCCATCAGCTGGGGCAGCTTGGTTATGTATTGAGCTTCGCAATCAAATTTATCGTCTGATCGTGAATAAATTTGTAGTTGTAGATTATGCTATTGTTATCAAAAAAAACTCCAGGACAAGACATAGCCGTCCTGGAGCTTTATCATTGCTAAACTACCAATTTGGGTTTTGCGTTAGATTCGGGTTCAATTGCAGTTCCTGTATCGGAATAGGTAAAAGATAATCCCTGTCTTCATTAAAACTTCTGGTGTTGAATTCTGGTAGTGGATCTATTAAGTTATCCGCACTTAAATGAATATCTGCGCCCAACTTAAAATATTTTGCGCCTGCAATTTGATCGGCAGGTGCATCACCTTCGTAGATTACAGTATCGATGGAACCATTGCCGTCCAAATCGTACTCCCCTGCCCCCGGCAAATAAATTCCGCGCAGTGGCAATGTTATGGATTGGCCTATCTTCCACCGTCTAATATCGTTCCAACGATGTCCTTCCATATAAAGTTCTATTCGGCGCTCCCGTCTAATTTCCAATAACAATCCTTGATTGGCACCGCTAACGTTGGGATAGATCATTGCTTGGTAATCATCAGGGTCAGCATTGGAATCATCCATGGACAGACCGGGCATACCTACACGATTTCTTAGTAGTCCGATCGAACGGTCCAGATCATCTTGTGTAATGTTCCCTAATTCCGCTTTTGCTTCGGCAAAGTTTAATAGTACCTCTGCAAAACGAAATACGGGCAGATCATTGATATTTTGATTGATACCATCGGAATTGGAACTGGTCACAAACTTGGTAATATGATACCCTGTTATTGAAAATGACAGGTCCGGGGGCAAGGCCGTACCCTCACCCACCCTACTATATCCGGGGGTACGAATGGTCTGTGCCAACCTTGGGTCGCGATCTACTGTTTCATCGGCAAAGGAAACGGCATTAAAATCGGCTTGATCGGTAAAACGGGAACCGTCCGAATTTAAATATGAATTTACCACACTTTTTGGCATTCCCGGTCTTCCTTGTGACCCTGTCAAGGTATAATAATTGGCACGGTGCCCGTTGGTAAGGGGTTCCGTATATTCCCGTGCCAAGATCACCTCTGTTGTTTGCGCTGTTTCAGCTCTGAACAAATCCGCATAATCTAAATTTGGGTTTCCGGTACTATAGAGTGAATAAACACCGGTGTCCATCAACTCTTCCGATGCATCAGCGGCCGCTTCCAGATATTTCTCATATCCGGATATACCGTGGTATTTTTCGAAAGTTCCTTCAAATAAGGCTACTCTGGATTTTAAGGCGAGGGCCGTAAATTTACTCACTTCGTAAGCATATTGTTCATCACCCATGTTGTTTATGGCCCAATCCAAATCTTCAAGGATCTTGTCAACTACAAATTGTCTGCTATCCCTGGCCTTGTAAAGTCCTTCGTCGTCGGCCTCCATAGTGGTATCGTACCATGGCACGTCGCCAAAGTTTACGACCATTCCAAAATAATAATAGGCCCTAAAAAACCTGGCAACTCCTCCAAATCTGTTCTTGGCCGCTTCATCCTCACACCGCTCATAGTTTTCCAAGAAATAGTTGATGTTGCGTAAATTGCCCCAGTTCCAACCTCCACCGGTAGCAGGTACGATTCGCGCCCCGATCATTAGATCGCTCAAGGTGTTGTGAACAATGTCACCACACTGGCTGTCGTAAGTAAAAATCTCGTTTCTAGCGGTGCTGTTGGGTAACATTAAATAGAAACCATTGGTGTACAATTCTAGGTCGGAAGCCGTAAGAAAGAAGCTTTCTTCGCTTACATCTGAAATTGGATTTTTGTCCAAATAATCATCACTACAGTTGATAAAAAACAGACTGCTTAAACTTAACAATGTAATATATAATCGTTTCATCGTCATTTTTTGATTTAAAATTGAATGGATAGGCCCAATGAATAGGTTTTGGACATAGGTGCTTCCTGACCTCTTGAATCGTAGGCATAAGAGCCAGAAGGAGCATTCAAGTTAACTTGATTACTAGCAATCTCCGGATCTATATAGTCGGTCAATTTGGTAAAAGTCAAAATGTTCTCCCCACTTAGATATAGCCTTACCTTTTTAACCGGTAATCTGTTCAATACGGATTGTGGTAGATTATATCCAACGGTAAGGTTCTTTAACCTTAGGTACGATATATCCTGTAGATAGCGATCGTTGGTATTTCGGAGTGAGTTCCGTGTACTTAGTGCTATATAACCAAATCCTCTTGGATAGTAGGCGTCAGGGTTATCTGCCGACCATATATTATTGGCCAGGTCTTTACGCACAAAAGATGCATATGGGCGACTATAGGGACCCCAGAATAATTGCGAATTATAACCAGGGTACCAATCTTGTTTGCCAACCCCTTGAAAAAATGCGGAAATGTCAAAACCTTTCCAACTGGAGGCTATCTTAAAGTTGTACAGATATTGCGGAGCCACATTGCCCACAATTTTTTGATCCCCTGGATCATCAAGGGTATTGGTACCTGCATTGACCACACCATCACCATTTAGATCGGTATATTTTACGTCTCCGGGCTGTAGCCCTCCCCTTGGGGTTATCCTTGGGCTAACATAGGATTGGTCCACATGGGCGGCAATTTCTTCCTCGGACTGGAAAAGTCCCTCAATTTCATATCCCCACAAGTCTCCGATCTTCATGCCTTCATAAAATGAATTTAAAAGGTTTTCCGGATTATCAAATCTGGTGATCGTAGTTTCCGAATTGGAAAGACCTGCGCTAAAACTAAATTGCAATGGTGATCCTCCGACTACAAAGCTATCGGAGTATGCAACAGAAAGTTCGAACCCTTTTGTCTCCAAATCCGCTGCATTTTCCTGTGGAGCAGCTGCCCCCAATGTTGCAGGGAGTACTTGCCCCGCTGTCAACATTCCCAAGGTTTCCCTTTTAAACCAGTCGAAATTGGCGGTTACCTTATTTTTGAACAATCCCAAATCAAGTCCAAAATCCAAGGTTCTGACTTCTTCCCAAGTTATCTCTACCGGATTTAGAGATGGAGACGAAATATACTCCAAAGGACTTCCATTTAAGGAGAATGCTTGGTTAGCAGATCGGCTCAATACAGGTTGGTAGGCATAAGGGTCAACTTCTTGATTTCCCAAGGAACCATAGGAAGCTCTTAATTTTAATTGACTAATGGTAGGGTTGAGGCCTTGCATAAAACTTTCGTTATGTATGGCCCAAGCTGCGGATACCGATGGAAAAAAGCCCCATCTAAAATCAGAGGGGAATCTGGAAGTACCATCGTACCTTCCGTTCAGTTCTAAAAAGTACTTACTATCATAATCATAGGATAACCTTGTATATACGCCCTGCAACGCCCATTCAAAGGCACTGCCCGTGGCATTGTCCGCAGTGGTTCCCAATCCAAGAGAATTTAGTTTGTCGGATATTAAACCCTGAGTACTTGCCTGTATTGTTTTGCTGTACATGGATTCCTGACCAAATCCTGCCATTATATCTACTTGGTGCTTTCCAAATCGATTCTTATAATTGGCATAGATATTAAAGGCATCATAATCGGATGTAGTATTATACTCCGTTAATTGATCTACTCCCATATTCTCAACCTCACCGACATAAATACTCCATGGAACCATAGTGGAACGCTGATATATGTTCTGGTTCATTTTCCTATAGGCATAACTTGCCTTAAGGGTAAAGCCATTGAAAGGTGTCAACGTAGCGGTGATGATATTGGAGAATTCCGAATCCTCTGTCTCTTGCTTGGCCCGACCATATAACAAAGAGGCGTACAACCCATCTCCGGCGGCATAATTGTTCAATTCGCTTCTATAAAAATAGGTGCCGTCCGGATTCGTCGGGGCGTACCAAGGCATTGCATGGTTGTACACTAGGTAGTTCCAGTAATTGCCATGCCATCCACCTCTGTATCCGCCATGCTGCAGATCATTGAACCGGTTATATTGCATATTATCCGTTAAAGTGACCCAATCATTCAGTTTAAAATCGACTTTTGCCCTATAATTTTCCTTTTTGAATTCATCTTTTTGGACTTTCAGGATACCGGTCTCTCGATAGTTTCGATAAGAGAAATATCCTTTCAACTTCTCTGTACCTCCACTTATTGATGCATTATAAATATGCGAAGGCCTGCTTTTTCTAAAAAAAGTATTCCACCAATTTGTTTTGGCATAGTGCACATATTGCTCTCTACCGTTTCTTGTATCCGTGATCACACGTGCCAATGAAGGATTAGCCGATACTTCCTGAAGTGCGGCAAGATCACTTTCGGTATATCCGGAATAGGATGCACCGCTATTGGCCTGGAAAAACCCATCGGCAATTTGAATGGCCTCATACGGGTCCGTTACAAAGTCTGTATTGGTGGTTACTTGGCTAAATGCAGTAGTCGTTTCCAGACTAACGGTAAGATCGCCCTGTTTTGCTTGTTTTGTAGTGATAAGAACAACACCAAAAGAAGCACGGGCCCCGTAAATAGCTGCGGCACCCGCGTCCTTCAAAACACTGATGTTCTCTATATCGTTTGGATTGATATCGTTTATATCCCCTTCTACACCATCTATTATGATCAAAGGCTCTCCCCCGTTTATGGACGTAAAGCCTCTAATATTAATATTTGGGGTATCTGTTGGGCGTCCGTTCGACCGCGTAATGGTGAGTCCCGGGGTTACTCCCTGCAAGGCAACTGCAGCATTGCTCAAAGGACGTTCGGCCAATGCCGACACATCTACCTTGCTTACGGCCGCACTGAGCGATTCCAAGGTCTTCTCTCCATATCCGATGACCACTACCTCATCGAGTTCCTGATTGTTGGCAGTCATCGTTATGGACACATTATCCACCCCAGCCAATATGGTGTAGGTCTGGGTTTCCATTCCTATGTAAGAAAACTCGAGAACTTCACCGCTAGCTGCACTTATCTCAAAATTTCCATCGAAATCCGTGATTATGCCCTTGTCCGTTCCAAGCACTTTTACATTGGCTCCCATCAATGGTTGTCCATTGTCATCCTTTACGGTTCCACGAATTGTTCTTTGTAATGATCTGGCCTCTTTTTTTGGGAGTACAAATACAGTAATGTTGCTTTTCTGGATCTGATAACCAAGTCCGTAAACCTTGGCCAAATGGTCCATTACATCGGTAAGGGGCCTGTTCTTAAAATCGACATTGATTTGCTGATCGATGTTCTTTACTTCGCTATTGTAAATAAAACTTACCGTAGCCTGCTCTTCGATACGATCAAAAATATCCATTAGACTTATCCGATCTTGTTTTAAGCTAATGGTGTTAAAACTTGCCGGTCCGGCTTGTGCGGGCATGGCAAAAAAATGGAATGTCCATAAAATCATGAACACTTTCATAATGTTTCTGTTGAAAAAATATAGTAATTTTGGTTTCATTATTTCATACTATGTATTTGGTGAATATGTAGTTTTTATCGAGCCTTTTCTGTTGGCGCAGGAGAGGCTTTTTTTAATTTTGGCTTTAGTTCATTGGCACAATGGTTTATTTATGGTTTTGCTTTTTATAGGTGATTTTTGTTCCAGTAAGCAATTCCAAACTATGGAGTGTCTCATCTAGTTTTGGGTCTATAAACTTACCTGTTATCGTCTGTTGTGTTACTTCTCCATTTGACTCGATCTGAAGTTCCACATTGAACCAGCGCTCCACTATCTTCTGCGCTTCTTGCAATGAATGATCGTTCAATTTCAAAATATTCTTCATCCAAGAAGTATCATTATCCGTCTTTTGGGTCAAGACACTATATATTCCGGTCTTGCTATTGTACAACAATTGTTCATCGGGTTTTAAAATTGCCAATGTTCCGTCCTTACCATCAACTTGTACAGACCCTGTTTTAAGGCTTACCTTAATTTTTTCGCTTGTGTTATAGGCATTTATATTGAATGTAGTTCCCAGTACTTTTGTTGTTAGACCAGCTGCAGAAACTAGGAAAGGTTGATCCGGATTGTGTTCTATTTGAAAAAATGCCTCTCCTTTTAGGGTAACCTGTCTTATGTCGGTATCAAAAAAGCTTGGATAAGAAATACTGCTCCCGGCATTTAAGGTAACTGTGGAACTATCTGGCAAAACCACCTCTTTTCTTTCACCAAATCCGGTAGCTATAGTGATGACCTCAGCGCGATCAAACTTAAACTCGTTCAACAAAGTGGCTCCCAACGCAATGATCAACGCCAATGATGCGGCAATTCGAACAAAATTTAAGTTCGTTCTTTTTCGTCCGCTAGTTTTTTCAACTTTTCCAAGATGAACCAATAGCTGCTGAAAAATGGTCCTTCTCACCTCTTGTTTCTTTCTAGGGGTTAGCACCTTTTCTTCGTAATGGCGGTAGTGTGATTCAAGCTCATTTTTTTCGCCTGTACTAAGGTCACCGTTCAAATGCTTATCGACTAGCTCGTGAAACCGCTTCTGATGATCCATCATATTTGTTTTTCGGTCTTTTGGGGAAAGTCAAAAAAAAAGACCTTTACACGTATGGTGAAAGGTCGTTCTGTGTGGTTGTTAACGATTATTTCATACCGGGTTTATTTGCTTAACAATGAACTAACATTTTAAGCTGTCGGTCTTTTACATATCCTCGCTTTTTATGGTTTGGATATAAGTATTACCGAAGTTGTCCGTTACCTCAATTGTGATCTTATCCAGATTTTCGCCAGGTTCAAAAAAGAACATATGATCACTTTTTGCTGGTTCTACCCATGGTCTTCTTTCTGGCAAGAGCTTACCAAGGTGCAATTCTATGCTCATTGGGTCGGTAGCATCAACTTTATGGATATGGGATTTGCGATCTCCGTTTTCGTACCAGCAAATCTTCCAGTCAGGGTTCCAGTTCCATATATTTAGGGCACAGGAGTTTGGGAACTCGGGATGGCTTCCTCTTTTATAAAACCTGAATTGATGATCCATCGATTCGCCTACCGATTTGTATTTCCAAGTTACCTCGCTTCCGCGCATTTGATATACTCCATATCCGTTGGGTGTTCCATCACTGCAAATAGGTCCGCTCCACCAAGCACCGCACACGGCCCCATGCACATGTTCAAATCGATTTGATTCGGGATAATTGGTATTTCGATGGGTATGCCCAGAAAGTATATGTACCTTAAAAGGTGCCAAAAGTTCGTACAAGTGTTCTTTGTTCTTTACTCCAGAGGCAACGGGTATATGTGTACACACGACTACCGTACTGCCCTTTTCTATATGGCCAAGGTCTTGTTCCAACCAAATCAACTGGTTTTCCGTTATATACCCTATGTACTCCTTATTATTACCTGTAAAGAAAACATCATCCAAAACTACGTAGTGGATCTCCCCGCGGTTAAACGAATAGTAGGTTGGCCCAAAAAGCTTGTTAAAGGTACTTGTTGATAGTTCATCGCTCCGGACACCTAAATCCATGTCATGATTTCCAACTACTTGGAAAAATGGAACCCCCATCTGCATAACGGCATTATTGTAATCCTTGAAAAGATCTAACCTATCGAACACCAAATCCCCGCACCCTACACCAATTGTATTGGGATCATTTAGGCTTTTAATGGTATCCACTATATCTGGAGTGGATATTTCCAAAAGTTGTGCGGCCTCATACTCGTTCTGGATCTGGGGATCCGCCAAAAGTAGCAGACTATGTTTATCATCACTCTGCCCAAGAGGTTTAAGCTGGAACAAGACCTCCATTTTATGGTTTGCAGGATCAATTGGAAAAAAATAGGAAGCCGATCCATTGCTCAACTGATCTATTTCGTAACCCGCGGGCATACTTAAAAACACAAATGGTTGATGGGTTGTGCTCAAAAACTCAAAATACCCGTTCTTATTGGTCAAACCTGTAGTATTTCCGTCCGACACGACCACATTTCCAATGCCTTTCCCGTTAGTTGCCACCCTGCCTTTTATGCGGATCGGATTTTTACGTTCAATAATCGGACTCCATCCAAAAGCAGGGTACAATCCCAATAACGAAACGGCTCCTGCTGTCCATCCAAGCTTTTTTACAAATGATCTACGGTTTTCCATGATTTGTTGTTTTTAGGTTACTAGTAATGAGTCAAAATTTTAAGGAAGAACACGTAATTCCAACTCCATAAAAGTGCCAATAATAGCAATTGTTAATTTTTATTTAACCTTGGGATTGGAGCAAGACCCTTTGCATGCTCGCAAATTCTTGACTACTTTACAGATAAAATCCAAAATATACCGGATTTCACATTCAACTCTTTAAGAGAAGATAAACCCAAAATCAATGAAAAATGAAAGTCACAGAAAAACAAAATGAGCGTATTGCAAATATGACATTTGCCTCGGTCTACCCGCATTACCTATCCAAGGTAGAAAAAAAAGGCAGGACCAAGGATGAGCTAATTACGGTAATTGAATGGTTAACAGGATTCAATGAAGAAAAATTACAGAAATTAATAGATGATAAAACCACCTTCGAAATTTTTTTTAAAGAGGCAAAATTGCATCCAAATGCTGGATTGATCAAAGGAGTTATATGTGGATATCGAATAGAAGAAATAGAGTTTCCTTTAACCAGGCAAGTACGATATTTGGATAAATTGGTAGATGAACTGGCAAAGGGCCGTAAAATGGAAAAAATCTTACGTAAAGTAGTTTAAGTCTTTATCGGTACAAATTAAATCTCTAAAAAAACATCAACGTTCATTCACGGATTTTGTAGATTTGAAAACCATTCAGCCAATGACCAATACAAAATCCATAGCCGTATTGCCCTTTGTCAATATGAGTAATGACAAGGACAATGAGTATTTCTGTGACGGAATCACTGAAGAAATTATAAATGCACTGACAAAGGTAGACCAGCTCAAGGTAATCGCCCGAACTTCTTCTTTTGCGTTCAAGGGAAAAGATGTGGATGTTCGAGATATCGGGAGTCAATTGGGCGTGAATACAATTCTGGAGGGCAGTATTAAAAAATCACAGGACAGGGTCAGGATTACAGCACAATTGATCGATGTTGAAGATGGAACCCACTATTGGTCCAAAAGGTTTGATAGGGAGTTGATCGATATTTTTGATCTGGAAGATGAAATAAGTTTGGCCATTGCCGAAGAAGTCCGAAACAATTCCGGACATTTTGAAATCCAAGAGCATTTAGTCGAGAAGCCTACTACCGATATAAACGCCTACCAATTGTTTTTAAAAGGACGTTCCTTGCAGTTGCAATGGACACCGCAGAGCATTAAAGAGGCTATATCCTATTATGATCAGGCAATTGCTGTGGATAAAAATTATGCCAAGGCTTACTACGCAAATTTGCAATGCTATGGCCTAATGGCAATGTGGGGCTATATACCTTATGAAAAAGGTATTGAATTGGCCATAAACAACCTATTAATAGCCAAGGAGCTAGACCCCTCTCTACCCGAATATCCATTATCTTATGTTGGTAAATTTTTTTGGGAAGAATGGGATTTTAAAAATGCTTTTATCCACATCAACAAGGTTCTGGAAATTAATCCCAATCATATAGATGGTTTGGAAGCCATGGCAGAGTTGTTCATGGCACTCGGTTTTTTTGAGGAGGCCCTAAACTATGCGAACAAACTTTTAGAGGTAGATCCGCTTTCAGCGAACAATCATTATACCTTAGCTCATAT
This sequence comes from Flagellimonas marinaquae, assembly GCF_023716465.1. Lineage (NCBI taxonomy): Bacteria > Pseudomonadati > Bacteroidota > Flavobacteriia > Flavobacteriales > Flavobacteriaceae > Flagellimonas > Flagellimonas marinaquae. Next base: position 3,105,792 of record NZ_CP092415.1, on the reverse strand, counting down.
CTATTATTACAAAAACCAGTGGGAAAAGGCATTGGAAGCCGTCAATTATGCACTGATACTTAATCCTGAACTGGAGTTGGCACATCATTTAAAATGCTTTTGTTTGATATGGCTAAACAAAAGACAGCACTTTCTAGAGTTTATTCACAACACATCTTTGTTAGCGGAAAAAAAACTATTGTTCGAGCTTATCAATGGAGAACAAATGGAAGTTCCCGCCAAAATAATTGAAAAATGGTCACAACGAGACGACAAAGAAACTATGCTGGTCCCGTACGATGTGTTTATTTTAAGTAATTCGCACCACAAAGAACTTGCTTTTTCTCGATTAGCAGAAATGATCGATCAGAGGCGTGGTCAAATTATAAACTACAGACAGGAACCTTTTTTGCAGCCATTGCACAAAACAAAGGGATTTGACGAACTGCACCGTTCCAACCTATCCATTTCAGATATCAAACCCCAAACGGAGGAGGAGGAAGAAGAAAAATCGATCTCAACAATTTTGAGTGATGCTCAAATAAAAAGTTTAAAAGAAAAGCTGCTTACCTATTTTAAGGAAGAGGAACCATACTTAAATCAACAATTAAGTTTAAAGTTTGTTGCCGAGTTTTTAGGATTGAACACCAATAAAATGTCATTTCTGATCAACCAGGCGTTTCATACTAATTATAACGATTTTGTTAACTCCTACCGCTTAAACCATTTTAAAACCATAGCGCAAGACCCTAAAAATTCACATCTTACCATACTTGGATTGGCCTACGACAGTGGTTTTAATTCCAAAAGCGTATTCAATACCTACTTTAAAAAAATGGAAGGCATGACTCCTAGGGCTTGGATGAAAGCCAGTCTGTCCTAAACTCTCCCTACTTCGTTTCAGATTATAATTTAGAACGATTGGCATATCGATCCGGTGAATCTTTGCCCTAAAATCAATAATCTAAAAACGAACAGTTATGACAACATTACACAAATTCTTAGTCCCATTGGCAATTAGCACGGTCATGCTTTTTACATCTTGCTCAAAAGATGACGACAATAGCACACCTACAGTTGATTACACCACCGTTGAAAATTTATTAACCGAGAGCGACTTTAAAGGCTATGCCATTATCACAAAAAATGGTAATGATTTGGTACGGCAGGGTTTTGGGTTGGCCAATGAAAATACTGCATTGCCACAAGATTACGATCTGGCCTACCGAATTGGTTCGGTAAGCAAAACATTGACGGCCGCTGCGGTTGTTCAGTTAAAACGTGATGGTCTCATCTCTGGTTTTGATCAAACCCTGGATGAGTTCGATATTGAATTTCCAAACGGTGACCAAATTACCCTTGCCCATTTATTATCGCACCAATCGGGTATTCCTGATTATCAATTAATAATTGAAGATGCCTACGAACAAGGCGAAACTTTGGATGAAGAAGATATTTACGGAGTCATTATCGAAATGATCGATGAAAACGGACTCAATTTTGTACCGGGCGAGGGAAAGGAATACTCAAACTCGAACTTTTTGATTGCCGCCATGTTGATTCAAGAATTATCGGGAACCGCCCATCACGAATACATTGAGCAAAACATTTTGCTTCCTTTGGAAATGGAAACCACCTACAAAGGTTCTGACCAAATTGATACCGACATCCATGCCCAAGGGTACAATAATGGCAACATCAATAGCACATATCCTATGACCATTGCATTTGGTGCAGGTGATTTTAGCAGTACGCCAAGGGATATGGAAACTTGGACCAACGCCGTAAAAACAAACTGGTTTACCGAAACTGAAAAAGCCGAAATATTTGCCCGAGACATACCGAGTGGTTATGTGGATTTTGGCCTTGGTTGGTTTACGACCCAAGAGGGCAATACCACCATGTATTGGCACGGCGGGGATATCAATGGGTACTGGAGCATGATCGGTTTTATACCAAAATATGATGCTACCATTGTACTATTAAGCAACCAGCAAGATGATACAGGAGCGCAACGCAATACCATTATCCAACAATTATTGACGAACGAGTTCGATTAATATAACCCTCTACATATATTGACAATGAAACATACCAACGTATTATTGGCAGGCGCCACAGGGTATTTAGGGACTTACTTATTAAAAGAATTGATTGCAAAAGAAAATCAGGTAGTAGCCATTGTCCGTAATCCTGAGAAACTAAAAATCACCGATGAAAATTATTTAGAGCTTAAACAAGCCGAGATTACCAAACCGGAATCCTTGCGGGACATTTGTAAAGGTATTGACACGGTAATATCAACCGTTGGCATTACCCGGCAAAAAGACGGCCTTACCTATATGGATGTAGATTATAAGGCCAATATGAATTTATTGGAAGAAGCCAAAAAAGCCCGTGTAAACCACTTTGTTTATGTTTCTGCAATCGATGGGGACAAATATAGAGACCTAAAAATTTTCGAGGCCAAGGAAAAGTTTGTCGATGCCCTTAAATCTTCCGGACTGGACTATACAATAGTAAGACCAAATGGATTTTTTTCGGATATGAAAGACTTTTTACACATGGCCAAATCCGGTCGGGTGTACGTGTTCGGGTCTGGCAATCAAAAATTCAACCCAATACATGGTGAAGATCTGGCGAGGACCATTGTAAATTCATTGGACGAACAACCTAAAGAATTGACCATTGGAGGACCCGATGTGCTTAGCCTGAATGCAATTGGAGAACTGGCCCTGACCGCATTGGACAAACCCGTAAAAATCGTTCATTTACCCGATTGGTCGAGAAAACTTACCATCTGGTTCCTCAGAACCTTTACCAGTGTAAAAACCTATGGCCCGATCGAGTTCTTTTTGACCTTAATGGCAGAGGACCATATTGCACCAACTTATGGAGAACATCGCTTAAAGGAGCATTACATTGAAGTGGCCAAAACCCTGAAAGATTAAACTGAACCTGCCATGAAAACTTGGGAAAAAGGGATATTAATTATTGTATCGGGTTACTGCGCAATGCATTTAGCCATCGTTATGCAAATAGTACCACATCATATTGTATGGGGCGGTAAAATCGATTCCATTGAAAAACTTTTCGTATTGGAAGGATTTGCATTGGCAACAATGCTATTTCTAGGGATAGTCCTAGCTATGAAAAACAAGATTATAAAACCTATTTTTACGGATAAGGTAATAAAAAGGATACTATTGGTATTTTCGGTGTTTTTTATATTGAATACCCTTGGTAACCTTATGGCAGAAACCAATATTGAAAAAGTCCAGGCCGTTATCACCCTGTACTTGGCCTTTGCATTGTTCAAATCATCAAAACAAATTGAAACTTTATGAAAATTCCTGACCCAAATACGGTTTACCCATTGGCGAATTACAAAAATCTATGTTTTTTAAAAAACTACATCAACAACCCTAACATAGTAGTTGGTGATTATACCTATTACGATGATTTTGAAGATGTAGGCAATTTTGAGAAAAACGTAAAATATCATTTTGATTTTGTTGGGGACAAGCTCATTATCGGTAAGTTTTGTATGATCGCATCGGACGCCACTTTTATAATGAACGGGGGCAATCATTTAACAGAAGCGACATCTGCGTACCCTTTTGCCATTTTCGGCGGTGCTTGGCAAGATGCCATGAAAGACAAAAGTTACCCGACCAAAGGGGACACGGTTATCGGGAATGATGTATGGATCGGGCACGGTGCAACCCTTATGCCAGGGGTAAAAATTGGTGATGGAGCCATTATTGCCACGAAGGCTGTAGTCACAAAAGATGTGGAACCCTACACTATAGTTGGCGGAAATCCAGCGAAAAAAATAAAAAAGCGTTTTTCCGAGGATATCATCTCAAAACTATTGGAACTGCAATGGTGGGATTGGGATATTGAAAAAATCACCCAAAATGTACATAAACTCACTAGGGGTCCAGAGACCTTGCTCTAAACCATAAAGCTATCTTTTGCAAAAAGGCCCAACAGGTTAAATGTTGGGCTTTTTTTATGCTTTCCCCATGCTAGTTCTCATCGTGTCAATAAAAGAAAGTAGAGACTCCAGGACTCAAACAAAAAAAGGTTTGAAATCATAATTCAGTACGATTGGCCTTCCGTTCAGGGATTTCTTTGCATCATCAAATTAAGTAATCATACATCAAAAAACGAACAGTCAAACAATTATCAAAAATGAAAAAACTAATTATCATCTGCCTAACACTTTGTACTTTCAATGCTTTTGCACAGGACAACACCGAATCATTGAACAATAATGGTTCGGCGTTCAAATACAGGGCCAGCTTTCCGGCAATTATCTTGGCCAACATTGGTGAAGGAGGACAAAGAACCAACACCCAGCACATTGAGCTTCACGTAAAGCGCGAATTGGATTCAAAGAACATCATTGGGGTCAAATTCGCTACTTGGAGGTTGTTTCAGCCCATGGGCATTCAATGGTGGGATGGCCTTTTGGACAAAATAGATTCTGAAACTGAGTTCTATCCCGGTTATCTGAGGGAAACAGGCATAGGAATATCGTACCAACGCATGCTCTGGAAAGGATTGTTCGCCTCGGTGGAAGTATTGCCCCAATACAAAACGTATTTGGATTTGAACGACAAAAAAATAGCGAACGGCTTTAAGCTCTATACCTCGTATCACCTTGGTTATCACATTGCTTTTGGCAAAAAGAAACGCATATTTATAGAACCTCAGATCCATTGCCAAAACTGGATGTTCGATACCAACACCCCGGAGGCATTTAAACAATTGGACAATAAATGGAAATCCTATTTCCTTTTTGAGCCCAACCTGTATGTGGGGATAAAATTTTAATTTAAAGAACGATCAAACCATTTTTATAATTAGCAATATGAAAACTATACTTTCAGGTTTAATACTATTGATGGGATTTTCCTGCCTTGGCCAACAAACTACAAACAAGGACATCGAAACATTGTTTTATGCCCAATTGGAAAGAGAGAATGTACACAATGCCTTTTTGCAGGTGTACTCCAAATCCAAAGGCATCGACATTCAATTGGCCGATAACGATAACGGTTCAGAAAACCCTTTGTCCATAGACAACCCCATTTATACGGCCAGCATCACTAAAATGCTAACGGCCACCGCCATTGGTATTTTAAAGGATGGCAAGAAGTTGGATTTTGAAGACAAGATATACCGGTACCTTCCGGAGCAATTGATGAAGAACCTTCATGTGTTTGAAGGTAAAGCATACTCCAAAGACATTACAATTGCCCATTTATTGCAACACACTTCAGGTTTACCGGATTATTTTACCGGCACCACAGTTGATGGAAGTCCGAATGTTATCAATCAATTATTGGTCGATACGAGTAAATCTTGGTCTCCTCAAGAAATGATCGAGTTTGCCAAAGAAAAGATGGTGCCCCATTTTGTCCCCGGGCAAGGCTATCATTACACCGATACGGAATATGTTCTTTTGGCCCTGATCATTGAAAACGTAAGCGGCACCACTTTAGATCGGTTCTTTCAACAGTTCATTTTTGAACCTTTGGAAATGGATGCCTCTTATATCAATTTAAAATCAGCTCCCATAAAAAACCCATTGCCCATGGCCAAATTTTATGCTGGTGATATTGCTTTATCGTCCATTCAAAGTTTGAGTGCCGACTGGGGCGGTGGTGGTCTGGTGTCCACGACCCAAGATCTTATCCAATTTCTAAGAGCCTTTCAAGACGATAAAATCGTAAAAAAAGAAACCCGTTTGGCCATGCAACATTGGGTGCGCGAAACCAAGGGAATGGAATATGGTTTTGGGATACGAAAAGTATCTTTCAAAAACCTTTTTGATACCGATACAAAATTGGAAATTATAGGTCATACTGGCAGTACCGCCTCTTTTTTATGGTACTGTCCTCAACTGGATACGTATATTGCAGGTACCTTGAACCAATTGGAAGCTTCAAGGAGCATACCGCAATTGGTGTTCGAAATACTTACCTTAATTGAAAATAAATAGTCGTATGGGGACCCTACACAAAGTATTGATTTATTTTTTGATTCTTATCATCTCTACAGTATTGAATATACTGTTTGCCCAAACAGCTGACAAAATAGATTGGCAAGAGGATCTTAAAACATACAGGTCTTCGTTGGAAGAAAGACACATCCATCTTTTTCATTCGGTGACCGAAGGGGAATTTACCAAGGAGTGGAACGCTATTTACGACCGTGTCGATAATTTGGGCGATTTTCAAATCATTCTGGAACTAATGCGGTTAACAAGACTCGTGAATGATGGCCATACGGCTGTATCGTTAAGAAATGTGCCCATACATCGGTTTCCTTTTGAGGTCAAATTTATAGATCAGGGATGGTATGTAATAAAGGCGGACAAATCATATGAAAACTTGTTGAAACTAAGATTGTCCGCCATTGATGGCGTTCCGATCGAAGAAGTTATGGCCAAGGTTTCCGAAGTGGCCCAGTTTGTGGAAAACGAATACTCACAAAGCATCAGGACAGGAAGTTATATGAATATCAGCGAATTGCTCTTGGCGCTTGACATTACTAAGAACGAACAAGAAGCCGTGTTTACTTTCCTAGATCCAGATAATACGGAAGTAAAAATAACATTGGAGGCCATAGATGAAGCTTCATACCATAAAACAACGGATTTTGTTCATGTAAGCAGCGGAGTGCCCGAAATAACCAAACCATACAACCCCAAATTCCGCTATTTGTGGTACGCACCTATCCAAGGTACCAAGGCTCTCTATATTAATTTTGAAAGCTACCCGACCTTTGCACAGATGCAGGTCTTTGGGGAAGAGCTGGTTGGCTCTATTTCTGCGAATCAGATAAAACAGGTGGTGATAGATATGCGCAACAATGGTGGCGGCGATCTATATGTCGGCGTGGTTTTGGCCTATGCCCTGAACCTTGCCGATTCCATAGACTGGGAAAACGGGGTGTATGTATTGACAAGCAACAGAACTTTTTCCGCAGGTACCAGCAATGCAGCGCTATTTAAACAACTGTTGAACGCAAAAGTTGTAGGTCAGCCCACCGGTTCCAATCCAAATGGATACCAAGATATGGACAGTTTTACATTGCCCAATTCAAAATTAACGATAACCTATTCCAAAAGACTTTTCCGTTTATCCAATCAAGGAAACACGGCCCTGCAACCAGATAATTTGATAACCGAGACACGCAGCGATTTGCTTAAAGGGACCGATACAGTTTTAAAGGAACTAATAAAAGGTTTACAATAAAAATTCTATACCCACCAGTTAGGATATCTTTAAAAAATACTATTCTATGCAAGGGCCCTATTATATAAAGTTCAGAGGAACATATTTCCCCACTCAGCACTGTTGATAACAAATCAAACATTCCTTAGGTATACTATGAATAGGCTTTTATTTTTGGCGGCCAGTAGCCTATGAGACCACTAGAAATCGGAGATAAAGTATACAATGTGACCCAAGATGGGTTCGATGATTTTAAGCGCTATACCTTTTCTGTAGTTGTAGAACTTACCAAAACTTTGGCCATACTAAAAAACGGGACCCGCTTGGTGAACTACCCTAAACCCTCTTATATTATGGAAGATATCGGTTATTCCGTATATCGTCAACGCGGGGTGCATTGGCATTTGGTATCCATAAATGCCATTAGGGAAGCACAAATAGAAAACAAAAAAATTGAAGTACACGACTGGTTCAAGGACAAAAAATTTACTTTAGAAGAAAAGCAGGCGATTTACGAGCTTTTTACCAAGTAAAAAGGTAAATTAAGCCCAAATGGATCAACTCTTACATCAAATCCAAGACTGTAACCTCTGCGAAAAACATTTGGCATTGGGACCAAGACCTATTGTTGCGGCCCATCCAAAATCCAAAATCGCTATTATTGGACAAGCCCCGGGAGCCAAAGTTCACCAAACAGGTGTACCTTGGGACGACCCAAGCGGAAAAAAACTGAGGGAGTGGCTCAATGTAACAGAACAACAATTTTACAACCAACAGTTATTTGCATTGATTCCCATGGGGTTTTGCTATCCAGGCAAGGGAAAATCCGGGGATCTGCCTCCTCGACCCGAATGCGCTCCAAAATGGCACAATCCATTAATGGACCAAATGCCCAACCTCGATCTCATTATTTTAATAGGCCAGTATGCCCAAAACCATTACTTGGGAGGTACTATGAAAAGAAACCTGACCGAGACCGTGAACAACTATAATATTTATTTGCCCAAATATTTTGTACTCCCCCACCCATCTCCACGAAATAGGTTTTGGTTGCAAAAAAACCCTTGGTTCGGTAAACAGGTACTACCGGAATTGCAGAAACGGGTAAATGCATTGATCACACCCTAGGCTTCCCATTTTATAATCGACTAAAAGGATCAATGTACCCTACTTCCTATTGAAGCAACATCCTATCCAAAACAGGGCCGGGCAAACCTAGTAGACCAAAAATCATCCTTATTAATGTAGCTTAAGAAAATTAGGGCAATACTTGGTTTTCTTTGTAAAAGTATGCGATGATGAAGTCGCTTTGCTTTTATAAGATCTTTAAATCACATCCATAATTTTCCATCATGATAAATCGTATATCAACTTTAATCATAACACTTTTATTGACCATTGTTTCTTGTAAAAGGGAAAGCAATGGCTCCTCATCTCAAGAAACGACACTTCGATTGGAACTGTTTACATCCGATATGGAAGCATCCATTAACTTTTACACAGATGTTCTTGGCTTCACCATGGCGGGAGAAAAACCAGACCCATCGTATCAAGTCGTAACTAAAGGTGGTGTAGTGTTGGGGATTGGTCCCATACTAAAACTTTCCCCAGACCATTATTTTGATCCCAAGCTAAAAAGCATCCAAAAAGGTTATGGAACGGAAATTGTTATAGAGGTCGAAGACATTGGCGAGTTGTATCAGAAAGTGAAATCAAACGGATATCCGATACATTCCGACTTAAAAAAGCAAAATTGGGGTCTCACTGATTTCCGTTTGATAGACCCTGATGGTTATTACCTTCGAATTACTTCAAAAGATTAGTGCTTGGACCATTTTTGGGGTAAAACCAAGGTTTAAATACGAACTTGTGCATGGATTTGTTATCTTGAGAGCAGCGTCAAACATCTAAAAGATCGTATTGAAAAGTGAAATTGTCCAATTGTTGGAAAATGCTCTGACCCTGACCGATGAGGAAGCCTTGGTCGTGACCCAATGTATTCCTATCCATAAATTTTCGAAAGGTCATATTTTATTGCGCGAAGGTCAGGTTTCCAACGAGTCCTATTTTAACATACAGGGGCTGGTACGGAAGTATTATATGGTAGATGGTGAAGAAAAAACCACGGAATTCTATGTTGAGCAAGATGCTATTTCTTCCTTGCAGAGTTATCATCTTAAAATTCCCTCCAACCATTATCTGGAATGCATTGAAGACTGTAGATTGGCTATCTTATCAAGAACAAGCGAGAAAAAACTATTCAAACATGTACCTGCCTTCGAATCCATTTGTAGGGTTTCTGTGGAGGAGGAACTTGGAACGTACCAGGATAAATTGGCCCAGTTCATGATTTCCAGTCCAGAAAAACGATACATAGACCTATTGGAAAATAGGCCTGACCTTTTACAGCGTATCCCACAGTACCATTTGGCAAGTTACCTGGGCATAAAACCTGAATCGTTGAGCAGGATACGAAAACGCATCAGTTCTCGGTAGTACGACCCGACCAGTTGTACTTTCTATTAAACCGGTTTGTCCAGAATCCTTGGAACAACAACCAAATCGTAAAAGTCAATTCACCCAATACACCGCAGATAAGTACCACTATTTCAAAAGTTTCCTTGTAATTTTTGTAGCTGTCCAGAAAGAGTTTGGCCAAACCATCCAATAGGTACCCAGAAGCCGCTAAAAGCAGTATTCCTCCAATGCCGTTTGCAATCCTATGGGATTTTAAACAGAGGTACCCCAAAACCAACAAGTGCATTCCAAAGAGCAACAATCCAATATTCCAAGTTGCATTAAAATTGGCCAGTGCGGCAATTACCAACTCCTGCAATTGCTTTTCATCCATTATTAAGGATGGGTGTGTATTTCGGTAAATACTGAACAAACTCATCAATGCGACAGTAAAAACCAATGCATGGGAGAGTCGCAACAGAGATGCGAAAATGGTCACTTTTTTGTTGACGTGATGTGTTACAAAATACAACGAGCCTACCAAGGAGATATCAAAAAGTAGCATCACAACAAAACCTAATATCCCTTGACGGAACAATGAGCGAAATTCAACAAAATTGCTGACAGTAATTTCTGGATCTGAGGGAACTACCAGTTTTTCCAAAACAAAAAAGTTAGCATAAAATCCAGCAACGAACAGCAGAATATAACTGATACCCGAAAATTTTATCGATGGTTTGTAGCACATTGTAAAACATGTTTAAAGCCAGGCAAAGCTAAACTTCGATGTAACAAAATTCATTGACTTTGGTTAAGAACTTCTTGTGTCAAAAAATTGGTTAGCATACATTTTTTGTCAATTTAAGGGATGTATCATTAGCCTTTGTTCAACTTTTAGTAATTTCAGGTTTAAATTGAATTTTGGATTCCAAGGCCCAACTAATATCGCATTTAAAGGAAAGTATCAGGCTTACGCCCGAGGAAGAATCCCTGGTATGCGATAGCTATTCCGAAATAAAGCTAAAAAAGAAGGAGGTTTTGCTTTTTGCCGGGGAGGTATCCTCGCATATGCGTTTTATAGCAAAGGGTTGCCTTAGGGCCTATCACATGGATGAAGAGGCTAAAGAACACATCGTACAATTTGGCATAGAAGGTTGGTGGGTGAACGATCTCTATAGTTATCTGACCCGAACCCCTGCCAAACAATTTGTACAGGCCCTGGAGCCTTCCGTGGTTTTACAAATTCATCGAGATACGTTAAACGATCTATATAACAAAGTTCCTGCCATTGAGCGGTTTTATAGATTGAAGTTCGAAAATGCGTATGTAGCCCTACAAGATCGCACTATTAATTCCATGAGCAAAACAGCAGAAGAACGTTATTTGGAATTCCGCACGAAGTATAGAAGCATAGAGCAGCGCGTACCCCAATATATGGTTGCCTCGTATCTGGGAATTACCCCGGAATTTTTAAGTGCATTGCGAAAAAAACGGTAACAAAAGCATTTCTTAATCCACCTTAAGATTAAAAATTTCCCCTCTATTTAGGTTTGCACTGACCATACACATTAGTGCAGCATGAAAAAAATAATAGCGATCTCGGGCAGTAATGGCCGTAACTCCATTCATAAAAAGTTGATCGGTTATATTCTAAAGGAATTTGCCGAAAATGATATTGAGTATATTGATCTTGAAACGTTTGACCTACCTATTTACAGTCCGGATATCGAAAAAGAGGGCTTTCCCATCCAAGTCAAGGAGCTTTTTCAAATTATCACCTCGGCAGATGGATTTATCATCGCATCGCCAGAGCACAATGGCCTGCCTACAACTTTTTTAAAGAACCATATTGATTGGCTTTCACGCATAGATCAACGGTTTTTTGGCGATAAGCCCATTCTTCTTTTAAGTGCCTCGCCCGGAAAACTAGGCGGTAGTACCCACCTCAATATTTTAGAAAGATTGATGCCCAATTGGGGTGGAAAAATGGTGGGGCGATTTTCCTTAGGTGCATTCCATAAAACATTCGATATAGAATATAATGAACTGGTTAGGCTGGAAGACAAACTGGAACTAAAAGCTGTGGTCCATAATCTTCTGAACTACCACAATCAACCTAATGGTAGGTTCAGAACACAATTAGAAATGGATTCATTTATGGATGAAATCAAGCATAATCTAAAGTCCAAAGGATTTATATAATAAGAGAAATCATGAACAAACAAATCATTGCGCATTTATTTGAACTGTGGGAACAGATTGGAAAACATACCGATTCTTTTAACAAGGAAAGAGGCTTTGCCTTTACAAAACCAGAGCCCGACTCATGGCCCAGTAAAGTTTACAACATTGAGGTCGATCAAATAAATATTAAAGATGTACAGCGAAGGATTCGCACAGGTGAAATTCCCAATTCGATTGGAATACCCGAGTGCGAAAACACGAAACAGTTGTTGGAATCCAATAATTTTTGCTCCACCTCCAAGGTAAAAGCCATGGCCATGAGCACCGAGCAATTATATTACGATGATATTGACGAGTCTGAATTTACACTCGTGGACTCAAGAAAGAAGGCACGTATTTTTGCGAAGACAGCATCGGCATCGTTCAGATATTTGGTAGATACCTCTGTAGTCCAATCCTTGATCAACAAAGAAAACATGCAGCTCTTTTTGGGGAGATGTAAGGATGACTTCCCAAGCTGCGGAATGGTCTATTTGGACCAAAATGGTATTTCAGGAATCCATATGATCGGTACCAGGGCAGAATTTCAGGGATTGGGCATGGGCAAAAAAATGACCCGATTCCTTATAAATCAATCAATAAAGTCAAATAGTAATATGGTATTTCTTGTGGCATCGGAGGCAGGTGAGCGTATTTATCACAAACTTGGTTTTTCCACGTATGGTAATTTGGAAAGCTTTTCGCTAACCGGACCATAAAACAGTGTCTGCTGACTAAGTTTTATAGGCGTCTCTTTTAAATAAAAGGAGCGTCTTCCCATTTTCTATGACCCTATTTTCTTTCTTAATATACCTTAAGTATTCCTTTTTGGTTTGCATGTAGGTTTGTCCCAATAAAATTTAGAACAATGGGCAAGGGCAAACTTCTATTCATCTTTTTAAATGTATTGGTTATTGGCGTTGGGTTTGGACAGGAACTACGTTTTGATCCCGATGTGGTATTGGGTAATCGATCTATCACATATAAACATTTGGTGAAATACACACTCAATCAAAAATTGACCGTCGATAATTTAACCCTGTTCGATACCGAGTACAACACCGATGAAAACAATCTCTTTTTTATAAGAAACACCGTTTCATATTCCATGTTCAAAAATGTGAGTGCAAATGCGGCTATCGGCATAAAAAATCCTGGGGCATTTAGCACTTTGTCAATGTCCTATACTTATCGGTCACCAAACTTTCTCGGTATTTATACCGTGGGCGGAACATATCAAAAAGGCGTGTCATTGGAGCAATCGCTTGTAATGAGCTATATGCCCGTGTTAGGAAAAGGTAACCGAGGATATCTGAATCTGCTGGCAACAGCAAATTTAAATTCGAATGGATACACAAGAGGCCTCCAACAAGTTAAGGTCGGTATCCAAAAAAAGCTACTGACCACTGGGATTGCTGTTAATCTAGACCAGTTCAATAACGCAAAAAGAACACTTACCAATTTCGGAATATTCTTTAAGTATAATTTTTAAATCAAAATAAATTGAATCATGAAACGAAACAAAAATGTTGCTATCCTTCTTTTTAGGGTTTCCATTCCCTTTACCATGCTGATTTATGGTATTGATAAAATTACAAACGGCACCGGGTTCATCGGCAGTTTATTGGATGCCTATAATTTGCCCTCCTTTTTTGTCTATGGGGTTTTTATAGGGGAAATAGTAGCACCACTAATGCTCGTGTTAGGCTACAGAAGTAGATTGGCAGGTTTACTATTAGCCTTTAATTGTTTATTGGCCATACTTATGGCCCAAATCCAACATATTTTCACATTAAACCAGTATGGCGGTTGGACATTAGACCTTTTGTTTATTTATCTTGTTGCAGGAGTCGCTTTTTATTTCAGTGGCGCAGGTGAACATGCTATCTCGACCTCTCATGCTTGGGACTGATGATAGCCAATAAAACAAAGTCAATATGTATGTAGTAATCTATCGGTTTAAAGTTATCCAAGGCAACGAAGTTGCTTTTGAGAACTTATGGCGGGCGATTACCAAAGCATTTATGGCCCATGCGGAAGGGCTTGGCTCCCGTCTCCATAAAACCGAGGCGGGAGTTTATATTGCATATGCCCAATGGCCGAGCAAGAACCACTGGAAGTCTGCAAAGGAAAAACTCCCCGAATCGGATCTTGAAATTATCCAAAATATGAATGATTGTTGCGAAACTGCGACTGTGCTACATCAAATGGAAGTGATGGATGATCTTCTTGTTTTTCCAAGTACCTAATCAAATACTAGAATTCCCACTTCGCGATGTCTTTCGTCTGTACTGTTGCCCTCAAACTTCTATAAAAAGTAATGGCCTTAGTGTTGTTGGTTTCAATTTCCCATCCTATCAAAGTCAAATTTTCACCCAAACCGTGTTCTCGTGCCTGTTCCACGAGCTTGCGCCCTACCCCTTTGTTTCGAAATTACTTTACCGGATACACATCTTCCATTGTTATATATTGGTATTATTTTCTAGTTTCATATGCAAAATCGGGTAAGGCTTTCCCAATGAATCCACTTCGGAGCGTCCAATTACTACAAATCGGCAATGTTTATAAAACCCAACAGCATTTTCATTCTGCTCATTAACATCAACTTTAGTCACATTTAAATGGTTGATACCAAAATCTAACAAGGTCCTTCCTATTCCTTTTCCTATATATGATGGATGGATGAATAGCATTTCCAAATTTTGATCGGCCACTCCAAGAAAGCCCATTATTTTTCCATTTTCATCTCTAATACCTTTTAAATCAACAGCATCTAAATAGGTATTTAAAATTAAAGGCTTGAAATAGGCTATGTCCTCTTCTTTTAAGAAGTGGTGAGTAGCTCTCACAGAGGCTTCCCATACATCTACAACTTCCTTGTATTCTGTTTTATCTATACTGGTAATTTTTTCTTCCATTTCTTAATTTTTATGTTGAAGAACTATGCTCCACCAAACACTAATAGCAATTTCTTTAACATTGAAAATAGTTAAGCCATGGTTTTGTTGCAATAGGTAGCTTTCTCAAAACCCCTGATGTTGATAGAGATGATGGGAACTTCGGGGAACATACCTTTGAGTTCCGAAACAATTTGTTTTGATAAATTGGCCTTTTGTTCGGTAGTTCTCCCTTCCATAATGTTTCCAAAAATGTGGATGAAGTCATCCTTTGCATTCCCTACCAAATAGTGTTCAAAAGGATTGATCCGTACCTTAATATCCTCGGGATCAAACAAACCTGTGGATTCTGCAGTTTTATAAACCAATTGTATTATGGATTCCGGCGATTGCGATTTAATGACTGTATTGGAACAGTCCAGTACAAAATGAGGCATACTAATTAGATTTTTATTTTTTGCGTTGCGTTAATTTCTCGATTTGTTCTAGTGCGTTTTCACAATAGAAACAATCCTCTTTTGGCTTAAGCTCCAGGGCCTTCCTATAACTTTTTATAGCATCCTCATCTCTATTGGATGCCATGTAAACTTCTCCCAATGTATCCCAAATATTTCCGTCATTGGGAAATAAATCACAGTTTAACCGTGCAATTGCCAAGGCCTTTTCCTGTTCTTGTTCTCTCAAGTACAGACCACTTAATCGATTTAGGTGCGAAGGTGAATCCAATTCTGCGCTATATTTCTTCTTTATAGCAGCGGACAGTTCTTTGTGGGTACCGGAAAAATCTTCTACAAAGTGAACTAGTTGCATTACCAAATTTTGAGGATAAGGTTCAGCAACATATGCTTCATCAAAAAGTATCCTTTCCAACTCAATGGGCATTCTTGATGTTTCTCTTGTGGACGAATTGGAGGCGAATAAAATAAGGGTATCTTCTTCTGGAAACCAAAGAAACTCAAAATAGCTCACCCCATTGAATCCGTTATGACCAATTATTTTGGTATTTCTATCCGATTCAAAAATGGCCCATCCATACGCATAATAGGTAGACTGCCCCACTTGTTCCTGAACATGAGGCCGGGTCAATAGATCTATGGAGGCTTTACGCAACACTTTTTGATCTCTCAATGCCAAATACCATCTATACATATCTTGCAAAGTAGAGTTGATTCCCCCATTGGCTTTTAAAGGCCAAGCGATTTTTCCATCCGCTAGATATCGATCAACATGATTTCCTTTATCAATTACATTGTACACATACTCATTGGCTACATGGTTCAAGTTCCAATTGGGCAAAATATAGCCGGTCTGTGTCATTCCGGAAGGAGCAAATAATTTTTCCTGAAGAAAGGTCTCGTAGGATTTTCCAGATACTTTTTCAATAATTTTACCAAGTACGCTGTACCCGGAGTTTGAGTAACTATACTTTTCGCCGGGTTCAAATCTAAGTTCGCTGGAGAACAACCGATCAAAATACTCTGCCTCTGGAATATGATCAAAATCCCCTTCGCCGATGCCATGGGAAAAACCTGCGGTATGTGTCAACAATTGGTGAATTGTGATATTTGCCTTGTCCAAAGGTATGTCTTTAAAATAGATGTGTAAAGGGTTATCCAGTTTAAGCCTTCCTTCTTCCTCCAATTTTAGGATGGCAGCTGCAGTAAATTGTTTGGTAACAGAACAAATATCAAAAACGGTTTCTTTGGTATTATAAATCGAATCCGCCGTGTTTGCCCAGCCATAGCCTTTATCCAGAATAACTTCATTGCCCTTAACAACCAATACAGCACCATTATATCCATTGGTCTCGGATGCCGATAAATAGTTGTCCAATCGCTGAACCAAATCTTGGGTTTTGGTAGGTAATTTTTGACCAAAACTCTCTGAGCAAAAGCTAAAGGCCATCAAAATAAGGAGATAGAATTTTCTCATGATAACTCGTTGTGTTTGTAATGGTTTTTATCGTAACCTGCGGGTAGAACAGTGTACTTTTTAATTCTGTTAAATTATGTCTTCTCGGTCGTGCTACAAACTTTACCCTTTCAAAAATATTTGTATTGGTAACATACCATTTAGATCAGTGTAAAAAAATCAGTGTAGGGGAACCTATAAAATATTATTCAGAAATGCCTATTCATCAACCAGCCAACTGGAAATTTCATCTAAAAATCCATCAACAAATCTCTTTTCAAGTTTTGAATATTCATCGCGATTGCCGGTCTCGGCTTTTTGAAAGAAATGGTTGGCCTTATCAAAGGTTTTAAATTGATAACTTGTCCCTGCACTCAGCAAAGCATTTTCCATTCTATCTTTATTTTGATGAATGGGCACTTGAAAATCCAGTCCGCCAAACAGACTTAAAACAGGAGTATTGAGTCGCTCAAAATCCTTGGAAGGGTCGTAATACAGAAAAGATGTTAAAGAAGGTAGACCATAGATAATATGGTATTCTTTTGCGGTAACCCTGACTTGCTCCGCTATCTTCTTCAAATCCAATTCCTTTTCTGAATTTTGGAACCATAAAATAGCCTGACTTGTATTTTGGAACGCTTCGAGCGCTGTTTCGATGTTGTTCTGGTCTTTTATGGCTCGCATTAATCTATTGTGAGCTGAAACATCCTCCTCTATCAATGAGGGTGAAATACCCAATTGTTTATGTTCCTCTCGAATTTGATAAAGCACGACATCGATCAATGGCACTGCCGGAGCCCCCATTAAAATTACTTTCTTAACTGATGTGTTCGCCACCGCGACCTTAGAGGCTACAATTCCACCTTGACTATGCCCTAATAGAGCAAAACTTTTGAACGTATGGGATTTTGACACTTTAAAATAGTCTATGATGCTTTCCAGATCCTTGGCGTGGTCATCGAGCGTGCTATTTACAAAATTCCCCGTACTCTCTCCAACTCCCCTATCATCGTATCGGAAAGAAGCAATTCCATTAGCTGCCAAATGCTCGGCAATGGTCTTAAATATCTTAAATCCCTCCAAAGTTTCATCCCTATCCTGTGGGCCACTTCCCGAACTCAAAATAACAAGCGATGTAGTTTTTAAATGAGAGGGGATCACCAGGGTTCCTCCAATGGCAACTTTTTCTGTTTTTATAACCATATCAATCGATACTGGTGGTTTTTTCTGGAAACTATTATTTCCAGAACAGGAAAATATTGCGAACAACAAAGCAGTTAAGCAAATTCCAAGTTGGGTACCAGCACTCAGCTTTTTGGACCCACTATCTGAACCTACTATCAGTTTCTCAAAAAACCGTGGCCTGTTTCCATAATTGGATTTTGATTCTAAAAATATCATTGGATTCTCTCTATTTGATGCTTGTTTTCCCATTCCCACAAAAATATTTTGTGGCCAGTACATCCGCATTGACTTTGGTTAAGAAACCATTCTTCAATCCGAATTAAAGTATGGTCCAAAGCTAGATTTGTGCGTTGTTTGGTTTCTTAATCTACCTTAAGAAATTCCGAGCTGTTGAACTATAGCTTTGCTTCATCAAAAAGTAAAGTCATGAATCAGTATATCAACATTTTATTGGCTTTTGTAGGTGGAGTGTTTCTGGCCATGCAAGGTGGATTAAATGCACAATTGGGCGTTCAATTAAAAAATCCGTTGTTGGCTTCGCTCACGGCATTTTTTTTTAGTACACTCTTTGTATTAGTGGTAGTGGTGATTAGTATCAAAAACATTCCTAACGCCTCTCAACTATGGAGTATTCCAAAACATTTATGGTTCACTGGAGCTCTTTTTAGCGTGATAGGGATAGGACTCTACTACTACACAATCCCGAAGCTGGGCATATCTACTATGATCTCCGTTGGTTTGTTCGGTCAACTTATTTTTTCAGCAATCGCCGGGCATTTTGGCTGGTTTGGACTGCCCCAAGAACCGATGGCCATAAAAAAAATGGTTGGATTGATAACAATGGTGATCGGCATTTTATTAATCAATAAAGTTTAAAACATTCAATTAAAAATCCAAGACAATGAATCTAGTAGAAAACCTAAAATGGCGTTATGCCACCAAAAAATTTGATGCTTCAAAAATGGTAAGCAAGGACGAGTTACAAAAACTGAAAGAGGCTGTGCAACTTTCCGCTTCATCCTACGGGCTTCAGCTGTATAAAGTTATGATTGTCTCCAACAAGGAACTTAAAGAAAAATTAAAGCCTGCCGCATGGGGCCAAGATCAGCTTACCGACGCCTCCCACATTTTTGTTTTTTGTAATTATACCGAAAGAAAAAACGAGCATATTGATGATTACATTAGAGCTACCTCTAAAATTCAGGACACGCCGATCGAGAAACTTGAGGGGTACAGTAATCTGATCAAGCAGAGTACATCGAGTAAATCGGATGTGGAATGGCAAAGCTGGTCTCAAAAGCAAACCTATTTGGCTCTTTCCAATCTATTGGCCGCCTGTGCGGAACTAAAAATTGATTCCTGTCCTATTGAGGGATTTGAACCTGAAAAGTTCAATGCCATTCTGGGTCTTGAGGAGCAAGGTTTAAATGCTGCGGTAATTGCAACGGTCGGATATCGTTCTTCCGAAGACCACACCCAGTTCAGAAAAAAGGTAAGAAAACCCATGGAAATTCTTTTTGAGGAAGTTTAAGCAATTTGCAAATTGCACAACCTTCAAAAGATGATCTAAGTAACCTCGACCGGAGTTTACTCGTCCAACCCTTGCATCAAAAAAAACAAAAACATCATGAGATTGTTATTTATTCTAACTTTAATATTAATAGCTAACGGATGCGGGACCAACAAGGTTATCGCTCCCACCAATTCTGAAATTTTTGCTGAAAACCACCCCGTTTTTGCAACGCAATTTCAAAACAAGGTAAAGGACATTTATCTTGAAAAAGAAATGTATGGGGATTTCATCTTCGCCGTGGTCGATGAAAACGGCTTGGCATATTCATTTGCATTGAATCGGGAAATTTTAAATGGCAAAGAGGTCTCTCTGGGTAACGATACTCCTATTTATATTGCATCCAGCACCAAATCGTTTACGGGTACTTTGCTACAAATTTTGGAGGAGAAAAATGTTCTCTCCTTGGAAAAGTCGTTGCACGACCACCTCCCCGATTTAAATTTCAAAGATAGTGTCGATACAAAGAACATTACCCTTACCCATCTTTTAAACCATACCCATGGGACCTTTAGTACGCCGATGACATGGAAAACCGCCTTTTTGGGATACAAGGATGGGAATAAGGAGCTGATACATGATCTAAACACTGATTTTCTATTTGATCCCTCAGGCAAGTATCGGTATTCCAACGTAGGACCAATCCTAGCTGGCATGGTTGCAGAAAAAGTGACCGGAAAAACATGGAAAACCCTTATGGGGAACCACATCTTTTCTACTTTAAAAATGGAAAACACAAGTGCCAATGTCAGTGATTTTGACTTCGAAAACATTCGTCCTTCATTAACCGTTACCAAAGAAAAGGGAATTGTTGAAAAAGGTTTCTATAAATCAGATATCACGATGCATGCCTCTGGAGGGATTGTTTCCACCATCAATGATCTATCCAAATGGTTGGCCGCGAATATCAATCAGGATAGTGTACTATTACATAAAGATTCGTGGGGTGAACTGCATACCTCAACCACTACCCAGGACAAAAAATACTTTACCTACCAACGTTCTGGTTATAGTTTGGGCTGGGATATTGCGGCATATGGGAATGATAGGATTTTGACCCGATTTGGAGGACTGGCCGGGATCAGCTTTCACATCTCTTTTATGCCCGATAAAAAGGTCGGGGTGATTGCTTTTTCGAACGATAACAGAGCTTACCTATTACCTCATTTGATGGCAAATTATGCCTACAACCTAATCAATGAACAGCCTGCTGACAGAATTTTAAAAATGGAAAAAACCTCTTTCGATAATAGTTTTAAGAGGGAAGATAACTTGGAATATCCTGATGACTCGCAAATGCTTTCAGCCAATTCAACCAATGATAGCATCATGGGAACGTATCACAATGAGCAAAACTGGCCCACCATTGAAATTTACAGAGAAGAGGACCACTACATTTTTAAATGGGGAGTATTAAAGGGTAAAATATTCCGAAACGATGAGGGTGGATACAGTAGCAATCTAGGGGTATTATCAAGAACTTTTCAGGTCAGTAAAGACTCCCTATCCACCGGATCTTTAATTTACAAAAGATGAAATAGGCCTGTAAAATCACCTCTTGAAAGTTATCTTTAAGGAACAAGAATATTTTACAAAAGAATATTTTTTTATTGTTTTACAATAATTTTTTATATGTTTGCAGAAATATTTATCATCTAACCAATGAAAAAAACAAGAGTACTATCTACAATATTGTACGCCATTACCAGAAGTCTCGCTTGGATATATTTGGTAATTGCATTGTACGGGGGCTTTGCTTGGCTAACAAAAACGAATATTCGCACAGAGCATACACGGGCCATAATCAATTATCCATTTAGCGATGTTTCTTTTTTAATATTGGACAACAACTGGTCGTATTTTTTATTCGCCTTTTTACTGCCTGTTTCGTCTTACACCTTATTTTTTTGGTTGCTCTCCAATGTGTTTAAAGTATTCTACCGGGAAAAACTTTTTACCCAACCCAATGTTGCACATTTAAAGCGGTTTTATGCAGCTAATTTGATTTTCCCCATAGTGCTCGTTGCCTTTTCGTCGTTCTTTATTGAGATCGATAAAGGAATATTCATCATTGTAGCGTTACATCTTGTTTTAGGGGTCTTTATTTTTATTATTTCAGAAATTTTCAATCAAGGACTGTCATTACAAAACGAACAAGATCTATATATCTAAGTTATGCCGATTATTATAAATATTGATGTGATGCTCGCCAAACGAAAGATAAAGAGCAAGGACCTCGCCGAAGAGATTGGCATAACCCCGGCCAATTTATCCATACTTAAAAATGGAAAAGCAAAAGGTGTACGCTTTGAAACCCTAGAGGCCATTTGCAAGGCTTTGGACTGTAAACCAGGAGATATTATTGACTATGTAGCATAGTTCTTCCAACATATTTTAATCATGAATACATTAAAAATCGATAATGTATCCCTTGTGTACAGCAATGGGTACAGGGCACTTACTGCCTTAAATCTAGAAATACAGAACGGAATATTTGGACTTTTGGGGCCCAATGGTGCTGGAAAATCTTCCCTGATGAAAACCATTGTTGGACTGCAAAAACCAACGGAAGGAAACATCAGCTTCAATGGTGCCGACGTGGTTAAAAACCCGCTGGATATCCAAAAGCATTTGGGTTTTTTACCTCAATATTTTGGTGTGTACCCAAAGGTATCCGCCTATCATTTATTGGAACACTTGGCCAAGCTGAAAGGAGTTAACCATTCGCAACAACGCCATGACCAAATACTATGGTTATTGGATAAAGTTAATTTGATGGATTACAAAGATAAGGAAGTACATACCTTCTCTGGGGGCATGAAACAGCGTTTTGGAGTGGCACAAGCGTTATTGGGAAATCCTAAAATCTTAATTGTGGATGAGCCAACCGCAGGTTTAGACCCTGAAGAACGAAATAGATTCAATTCCCTGCTCAGCGATATTGGCGAAGATATCATCATCATTCTATCTACCCATTTGGTGGAGGATGTTAGAAACCTCTGTTCGCAAATGGCAATAATCAAAAAGGGCGAAATAGTATCCCAAGACGCCCCAAAAAACTATTTGAAACAATTGGAAGGCCAATTGTGGCGTAAACCTACAACTAAGGAAGAGCTGTCGGCAATGGAAGCCAACTACCATGTCATAAACAAGCAGTTGGTGGAAAGAACAATGCACATCACTGTTCTTGAAACGGACTGCCCTCCTGGTTTTACTCCTATCGAACCTAGTCTTGAACTCGCCTATTTTGCCCACCTAAATAAAGTTGCATCGTGAAAACTGTTCTTCTAAACGACTTGCAAACCCTTGCTAGGCAGAAAACCACCTATATAGCCATTGCCTTTTTCTTGGGTATCGGTATCTTAACCGGTTATAAGTTCAATATCTCGGTAGGAGATGAACTTGCGGTCAACGCATCGTATTCTGTTGGATTCATGATCGGTCTTTTGAGTTTGGCAATCATTTTAATTGCCACCGTTTTGGCTTTTCCTCTTTTGTTCAAAGAACAGGATGCCAACTACGAACTAATAGTTTTCTCAACGCCAATAGCGAAAAACAGATTTGCCTTTGCTCGATTTTTATCGTTTAACCTACTCACGTTATTCGGTTTTTTTTGTCTTATATCAGGTTATGTATTAGGCATACATTTGGCCAAAGACGTGCTATTGAATCCTGGTTTCCAATTTTGGCATTTTGCATATCCCTTTTTAATATTTGGAGTCGTCAACACGTTGGTTATCTGCAGTGTGTTATTTTATGTGGCGCAGTCGTACAAGAATAAACTAATGGTGGCCATTGTTGGGGTGCTGCTCTACGTGTTGTACATGATTACACTCTTATTCTCGAATGCGCCGTTTATGGCACAGGCCATGCCACAATCCCTGTTTGTTCAACGCATTTCTGCCATAGTGGATATTTTTGGCTTGTCGGGCTATTTTTTTGAAGCCAAGGATTTGAGCCTTGAGCAAAGAAATTACCAGGTTGTACCCTTGTCAAATCTTTTACTCATTAACAGAATGGCTAGTATTGTCTTAGCCTTTGGTATGTTACTTCTGGGGATTCGGTCGTTTTCATTTCTTCCAAAATTCAAGAAAAAAAGTAGAAAAAAGTTGATAATTACGGGTGTAAAACCTTCCATAAATCCATTTGCCACCGCGGTTACGGAATTCAATAAAAAATCTAAGTGGAAAGCGATATTATCGTTTATAAAGGTGGATACCATTTATATCTTTAAAAGCATACCTTTTATAGCCACTGTCCTACTCTTGGTTTTTTATGTTGGCGTGGAAATGTATGATGATATCAATAAAGGAATTCGAATACCTCAAATGTATGCAAGTTCTGGTCTTTTAGTACAAACCATCAACAGTACGTTTTACCCTTTGGGCACATTGTTTACCGTTTATTTTGTAAATGACCTTTTCTGGCGGAGTAACTCAAGTAGGTTTTCTTTTTTAGAGCAAACAACCTTTTATGCGACGCAAAAATTAGTGGGACATATCGGTAGCATTGCGGTATTACTGACCACCCTAACACTTATCATCATTGTAGAGGCACTAGCCTTTCAAGTTTTTTTTAAACATCTAATTTTTGATGCTCGGGCCTACTTTGGAGCTGTTTTATTCAACACACTCCCTTTAGTACTACTTGGCCTTTTCATGATTTTGATCAATCTGTTGAGCAAAAATAAATCAATAGCTCTTGGTGTTTCCATTTTGTGTTTTTTGGTATTGGCAACACCCATCTCCAAAAGTATATTTACTAGTTCATTGCTTCGGTTTTTCTCCGGTTATAGAGGTTCTTATAGTGAATTTATTGGGTTTGGCGACTATGTAAACCCCTACTCATTGCGCTTGGTCTTTGGTTTTTCTATTTTGATGCTACTATTCATGTGGTATTATTTTAAAAGCAATAACAAGGATAGAAAAGTGCTTATGGTCGGGATGGTTCTATCCTTGATGATTGCACTTATAAGCAGTTCCATTTACTTAAGGAACTATCATCCTAAAAAAGAAAAAGAGGAAGTTATCAATGCCCAGCTGATGTATGAAAAACAGTTTAGGAAGTACCAAAACATGGCACAACCTACGATAAAAAAGGTACAGACCAAAGTACATTTATACCCTGATGAGCAATCTTATACCATCGAAGGACAATATACTTTGGTCAATAAACACGACCAGCCTATTGATTCAGTTTTAATAAGTGTCCCTGAGGAAATGAAAATCAGGTCCATGGTTTTTCAATACGGTCAAGAAAATTTTGAGCTCAACGATACAAATTCAGAACTGGTCCTTCCCCACCCCATACAACCCAACGATTCCGTCCAGTTACAATTTAAATTGGACTATCAATGGTTTGCTGTGAACGGTCACGATTCCTTTAATGCCATCATCGAAAATGGTTCGTTCATGAGGATCAGCAGGTATTATCCCCAATTTGGATATGACTCCGATAGGGAAATAAAAGATTCCATTACGCGTGCCAAGTATGGCCTTTCGCTTGGCACAAGCTTTACAAAATTGGAAGCTCCTAAAAAATACTTGAACGATGCCATAGATTTGAACATGCAAATTTCCACCACTGGCGATC
Source organism: Flagellimonas marinaquae (assembly GCF_023716465.1). Taxonomy (NCBI): domain Bacteria; kingdom Pseudomonadati; phylum Bacteroidota; class Flavobacteriia; order Flavobacteriales; family Flavobacteriaceae; genus Flagellimonas; species Flagellimonas marinaquae. Next base: position 3,080,728 of record NZ_CP092415.1, on the reverse strand, counting down.
AAGTAGCTGTGGGGACCGGAGAGTTAAAAAAGCAATGGCAGCAAGGGGAAAGAAATTACTTTGCGTATGCCGCTCAATCCATCCCGTTTCGTTTTGCAATTTCCTCGGCAGACTATCAAGTTAAGAGTGTAAAGCACCATAATATCGACATTAGGGTTTACCATCATCCAGAGCATAGCGCGAATGTGGAACATTTAATAGAAAATACGAAGCTAACACTAGATTACTGTGAAAAATATTTTGGGCCATATCCTTTTAAAACGGTTAACTATGCAGAAGTATCTTCTTTTACGCAAGGATTTGCGGGTACTGCTTACCCCGGGTCTATATTCCTAACCGAACATATGACCTTCAATGCGAACCTGACCGCAGGAAAACAACAAGATGTTATCAATGAACTCGCCGGACATGAGGTTTCCCACTTTTGGTGGGGCACCCATCAAATACAGCCCGATTTTAGGGAAGGATATTCCATGCTTACCGAAAGCTTGGCCATGTATACGGAAATGATGATCTACAAACAGATGTACGGTCGGGATAAAATGTGGGAGCGATTAGCGATTCACCAACAGATCTACGATGCCGAAAAAGGTTTTAACCAAAGAAAGTCTATACTAAAAGTTGCCCCGGGCGAAACATATTTGGCCTACTCAAAAGGTGCCCTTGTATTTGTGGAGCTGAGTGAACTGATTGGGGAGTCGGTATTGAATAAAGCTTTGAAAAACTTTTTGAGCAACAATAGATACCCTAATAATAAGCCTATATCCACGGATTTGTTAAGTGTTATTCTGGAGGTAGCAGACCCAATTTATCATTCCAAAATTAAATCGTTGTTTCAATAAAGATTGCCTTTGTCAGGTTTTCGCCTAAAATCATACTAAGGATATAGGATAATAAAAAGTGTCCTTTAATCCAATAAGTATGAAAAAACAGCAAGGGGAATTCACCTCCGACATTGCATTTACTTCAACCGTAAAAAAACTTCAGGAAAAAAACGGTTCAAGAAAAAGTTATGCTCAAATGGAGACCGGCAGGGGTTGGCTAAAGGAACTGACCCCGCCTATAATCGATTTTGTAAAAAGGCGGGATTCCTTTTATATGGGAACCTCTAACCCTGAGGGACAGCCCTACATCCAACATCGAGGTGGGGCGCCAGGTTTTTTAAAAATTTTGGACCCAACAACCATCGCTTTTGCCGATTTTTCAGGAAACCGTCAATACATCAGTGTGGGCAATCTGGCCGATAACCCTAAAGCATTTCTTTTTTTAATGGACTACCCGAACAAAACAAGGGTAAAAATTTGGGGAGAGGCCCATGTGGAAATGGAGGATGCCACCCTAATGGAATCCTTGACCATGGAAGATTACCCGGCCAAGGTAGAACGTGCCATTATATTTAAAATCAAAGCAGTGGATGTTAACTGCCCGCAACACATCGTACAGCGATACACCTCCGATGAAGTGGATAAAATTGTACAGCCACTAAAACAACGAATAAAAGAATTGGAAAATAAATTAAATACATTAAAATGAAAAGAATAGCGATAAACGGAATGGGGCGAATAGGTCGCGCCTCGCTCAAAGTAATTCTCGAATCGAAAGAACTGACCCTAGTGGCCATAAACGATATTTTACCTATTGAAAACTTGGCCTATCTTCTAAAGTATGACAGTACCTACGGGCCCTACAAACACAATGTATCGGTTTCAGGAAATACCTTGGAGGTGGATGGCAATAAGATCACCTACTTTAACCAAAAAAATCCTGAAGACCTTCCGTGGAAAGATCTTAACATTGATGTAGTTATCGAAAGTACGGGTATTTTTACCCAAAGTGAAGATGCATCAAAGCATATTACGGCCGGCGCAAAAACAGTTGTGATTTCTGCCCCCACCAAAAGTCAAGATATACCAACGGTGGTCCATGGGGTAAGCTCCGCTTTGAGAAACACTTCCATTTTTTCTTGTGCCAGTTGTACCACGAACAACATTAGCCCCATTGTTGAAATCCTGAGTCGTAGGGTGGGAATACACAAAGCGATCATGACCACAGTGCATGCCTACACCGCAAGCCAAAGTTTAATGGACAGTGCCTCCCCTAAAAATTATCGTATGGGACGGGCGGCCGCCGATAACTTGGTTCCGACCAGTACTGGTGCTGCCATCGCCACAACCAAAGCTTTACCGGAATTTGCGGATAAGTTTGATGGCGTTGCCATACGTGTCCCGGCAAAAGTAGGCTCCATATCGGATATGACCTTTGTTACCAAACGCCCTGTAACACCAGAGGAGATCAATGAAATTTTGGAAAGCGAAGCGTCCACTGAGCGATACCAAGAAGTACTGTCTACAACGAGAGAGCCCTTGGTTTCTTCGGATATTATTGGCAGCCCATACGCCTCAATCGCAGACTTGAACATGACCAGGGTGGTAGATGGTGATTTACTCAAGGTTATGGCTTGGTACGATAACGAATGGGGGTTTACGCATCAAATGGTTCGTCTGATCAAAGAACTCTAAGTTAAAATCAATTGGAAATCCCTCAAGTTTTTCAACATAGCGAAAACGGAGGCAACCCAATTATTACTCACTGACTTGTTCTTAATCCTGAAAAATGGCATGGAGTGGGTATGCTACCGATTCCAAAAATAGAATAGCAACTACGTAAAAATCATATTAATCAAAATACAAAAAATGAAAGTTTTTGAAACATTTGAATTGTCCGGAACAAAATTGAAAAACCGGATCGTAATGGCCCCAATGACGAGGAGCAGGGCCATCGATAACATTCCAAACGATTTAATGAAGGAATACTATTCCAAAAGGGCTGGTGCCGGACTTATATTATCCGAAGCTACCTCCGTATCCCCAAATGGAACTGGATATCCCAGAATACCTGGAGCTTATACAGAAGAACAAATAAACGGTTGGAAAAATATCGCCCGCGGTATACATGAAAACGAAGGAAGAATGTTTGTCCAGCTTTTCCATACCGGACGCGTTTCTGCATCCTTAAACCTCCCTAACGGTGGTGAGACCATTGCCCCATCGGTTGTACCGCTCACCGAAATGGAAATGTACACCGATCAGGAAGGAATGCAGCCACACGATATACCCCGGGAAATGACTTTTGAGGATATCGTACAGGTACAAAACGAATACGTTACTGCCTCTAAGAAACTTATCGAGGCAGGAATTGACGGCATTGAAATCCATAGTGCCAACGGTTACCTTTTGGAACAGTTCCTTGATCCAAAAACCAACCAAAGAAACGATGAATATGGCGGCAACTACAAAAACAGGGGCCGATTTGTTTTGGAAACCGTTCAAAAAGTTGTGCAAGCCATCGGCCCGGACAAAGTTGGAATTCGTTTTTCACCCTATGGTGTCGTAAATGGTATGTCGGGTGAATATGACGATCTCGTAAGTCTGTACACGTACTTGGCTCAAGAATTATCCAAACTGAACATTGCTTACATACATATTGCCGATCAACGTTCAGCCATGTCAGCTCCAGAATTTGCGACCCAAATATGGAAGACCATAGGCGACAATTTTAATGGTACCATGATCGGTGGCGGCGACGTAGATTCTGCAACTAAAGCGGAAAACCTTCTGGAAGATGGTTACGACCTTATTTATATCGGACGTCCTTTTATTGCCAATCCCAACTTGATAGATAAATTAAAGCACAACGAAGAGTTGACACCTTTAAATCCAGATTTACTGTATTCCCCCGGTCCTGAAGGTTATATTGATTGGGAATGTTAACTGGAAAGAGGGGATTTCTAGAACCCACGAAAGCATCGAGGGATATAAATATCGAACTCCAATAGACCATTAATTATTAATTGATTTAAGGACGACCTGTGGAAACCAAACTTGGTTTCCACAGGTCGTCCATCACTAAAAACACCAAATATCATGGCATTAGCACAATCCAACATGATGGAATTAGGGACCAAGGCTCCCGATTTCACTCTCTTTGACACCGTATCAAAAAAGCAACTATCGCTATCCCAACTAAAGTCAAATACAGCTACAGTAGTTGCTTTTATATGCAACCATTGTCCTTTTGTTCACCATATCAACCATAAATTTGTGGAAGTAGCCAATGAGTATCAGGCCAAGGGTATCCAGTTTATTGCCATTAGTAGCAACGATGTGGAGTACTTTCCTGAAGATGGACCAGAGATGATGACCCATGTTGCGCAGAGCTTGAATTATTCGTTCCCCTATCTGTATGACGAAACCCAAACAGTTGCCAAGGCCTATCAGGCGGAATGCACTCCAGATTTCTTTGTATTTGATGATAACCTGAAACTGGCCTACAGAGGTCGGTTTGATGAATCGAGGCCAAATATGGGAACTGCATCCGGAAGAGATCTAACCAATGCTTTGGATGCTATGTTGAACAACAAAGACATTGCCAAGGTACAATATCCAAGCATAGGCTGCAGTATTAAATGGAAGTAGACGGAATCATTAGAAATAGATATGGTCAGAGTTGACGGGTTAATGTTTTAATGTGTTTACCCCGAATAGACGTTGTATTTCCCTATTTTATTTTCACTTTGTCCATACTACTGAATGTCCTCTTAAACCATTACGGGTTCTAAATAAACTATTGGATTTTTTTGGCCTGTAATGAAATCTGAGTAATAATAAAAACCGCCTGCCGACCTATAAATAAGAAGTATGGGTAGTCGGCAAGACGGTCTTCAAAGTAAACCAAACTAAAATGAAGAGATTTATGGAGCAAACGTTGTAAATTTTTTCATGGTTTGCCAATTCTTATTGGCTTGTGCAATGTGCTTGGCTTTACCTTCTTTTTCCCAGACTTGTACAAAATCGCCTTCCAAGTTTACCGTAAACATGTATAGTTTTCCATTAACCACACGGAAACTTTTGGGATTAGGACGGTACTTGCCCCCCAGTGAAACGGCAAAGGCGCACCAACCACCATATTGAGGCTTGTATTTTTTGGGATTGTTCTGGAACTTCTTCAATTGTTTATGATCGGTAAAATAATAGGTAAGTCCATCGAAACTGGCCTTGTAGGCTTTTTTTCCCATCTCTGCTTTCCCTTTATCCATATAGGATACAGCACTATAACCGTCCAGGGCGATCATACTATCGTCCGTACTGTAACTATGAGATTGGGCATGCGTCAAAACCAGTCCAAAAAGCAAAAAGAAACTAATTCCCAGGATGGTTTTCCGAATTTTGATTGAATTCATTGTTTTCATGTGTACTATTTAAGATTAATTGTTACTTCTAACTAGCAGCCTTAATAGAGCTGAATTATTTTTGATTCAGAACTTTAGAGAAGACTATTTTTTCGGTATTTGATACTGCTGATGATTATAAATACCTTTCGTGCTCATCAATTGGCATATCGTTGATACTGGCAAAACGTTTTTGCATTAAACCATGCTCGTTAAACTCCCAGTTCTCGTTGCCGTATGCCCTATACCATTGTCCCGACTTATTGCGGTATTCGTATTCGAACCGTACGGCAATTCTATTATCGGTATGGGCCCAGTATTCTTTTCTTAGCTTATAATCGAGTTCGTTTTCCCATTTGCTCGATAAAAACTGTTGTATTTCCTCCCGTCCGTTTACAAAACTGGAACGATTACGCCATTCACTATCCACGGTATAGGCCAGTGATATTTGTATAGGGTCCTTACTGTTCCACGCATTCTCGGCAAGTTGTATTTTTTGTTTTGCGGATTCCTCGGTAAAAGGTGGCACCGGCGTTTTTATTTCTGTCATTTTATTATGATTTGTGTCTTTTTTGTTTATTGTACCTAATCCTTTGGTACGCTCCCATACAAGCTATTCCGATACGGCAAAGTGCCAATTGAATATGTAACCAAATGTTTTGCATAATCGGACACGGGTTGTTTTACCAGTTCTCGTTCAAATAGGATTTCATTTTCTTTCGGGCCCGACTGAGCGCCACCCAGGTATTTACCCTTTCAATATCCAGTGTGTTGCAGATTGCTTCTGTGCTGTATCCCTTCATTTTTAATCGAAGTACCTCTTTTTCCCTATTGCCCAAAACACTTAGTCCCGAATTAAAAACACTGATCAGTTCATCTGCATTGAGCAATTCGATTATCTCGGCATCATCGGGTTTGTTTGTCTGATTTTCCAATTCGTACCAATTGGGATGATCGGACAATCGCAAGGCATCGTGCATAACTTTTCCTTGGCGGGAGTAGGCTTTTCGATAATAATCCATGATCTTATGATGTAATATGGAAGTGAGCCAAACACGTTCTGTAGATTGTCCCTTAAATCGAGGAGCAGAGCGCAAAGCTGCCAAAAATGTATCTTGTACAACATCCTCTATGGCAGCTTCCGGCAGCTTTCGCCTGGCCATTGCAAAAAGATAGGTTTTATGTTGTACGGACCATAGTTCAGGGTTTAACTGAACCTTTTTTTCTGTTATTGTTCTCATGGCTTCGGTTATTTTTAAAATAGTGTTTTGTGTTCTCGGATTTTCTTTTGATGGAAATCTATACTGCTATTATTGGCCGATAGGAGTTTTTTATATTCTGGGCGTTTTTGTATAAACTTCACAACCTCTGGATTTGTCGGCACAACAGTATAATCCGCTCTTAAGGAGTATTCCAAAACCCTTTCGATCAAAGCGTTTCCCACCTCAGGTCGATTTAGATATTTACTGATTTCGAGCTTTTTTAAATTGATCTGTTGCTCCCCGATCATATCGTACTCCAAAGAAGCAAGTTGACCACGAATATGAAATTGGAAATAGTTCTTGCCATCGTTACTTTTAAATACCAATGGCAGTCTATTGATATTGGTGTTATTAAACATGACCCATACTTTTTAATCTGCTGTTTTTATTTATCCATCGGTTTATGAAAGGGAGATACGGAGCCGTACCTCCCATCCATTTCAACTAAACAAACACTAACCAGAACTTTTATTAAACTTCTCTGTTTTCTATCTCTTTAAATCAATCTTCGGCAAGGCTCTTTTGTGATTCCAAAATTTCTTCGAGTTGATTGGTCGTGTATATCTCGCTTGCCATCATGGCATAATTGGTTTGTGCCGCTTGGTCCCCGTCCAAGCCAGGGAGTTTGGCCGAAGCTGTGGCATCGCCTACCACAGCAAGTTCAAATCCACATTCCAAAAGTTCTCGCATATGGGATTCCACGCATAGGTTTCCGGACATTCCGGCAAGTATCACTTTATCGATTTTTTGCTTTCTCAGCTGAAGTACCAAGTCGTTGTTCTCCGGACCGAATACTTTATGTGGTCCACAAACGGTAACTTTCTCCTTGTTGTTGATATATGGCTTGTAAATGGGAAGCCAATCTGCCCCGGAACCTTCAAAACCCTCTACATTCAATTGATCTCCCCTATCGAACATATTGATATTGTGCATCAATTTCTCCAATGCACCCTCAAAACGCCATCCATGATCATGTTGGTAATAATAGTGCGGTGACACAAATACATGGATACCGTTTTCCGCACCTAATCTAAACAGGGTTTCAATATTTTCAATGGTGTTATTTTCCATAACACTTTGGCCCACAGCCCCCCACGCAACCCCTTCAGGGCTTAAAAAATCGTTTTGTGGATCAACAATTACGATCGCCGTATGCCGGTCTATTTCAAAACCGGTTACCGGAAGCTGTGCTTCCTTTTTACCTAAAATTGCTCTTTCCGTAGAGTTGGTGGATTCCATAATGTTTTTGTTTACAGGTTTATTTCTTGATTTATAACACTGTAAAACTCACAAAATGGAAAGACCCATTTTATTTGAAATTTGCCATTATGTTCTGATTTTGCGGTTTTGTCCTGATTTAAAGTTAAAAACCGTTCAAAATTGGTTTTTCTGACACTGCACAGTTATCTGAGCAATGGAAATTACCGACATGGCAACGGTGGAAGATTTTTTTTATGATTGGATACCATTCAACATAAGAGCCATACCAAACCAGTGAAGGATACTCCAACAAATTTCAAAAACAAAACAAAAGATGGAAATGGCCTAAAATAATACTACAGGTAAACGCATTATTTCTTCTTGGATGGGTCACTGGAAAATTGAAGATACGATGCTCCCTGCACCTTTCTGTCCGGAAATTTAGCTTCCTTTTCCTCTTCGGGCATGGATGGGTCTATAATAACATCATCAGCTGGCTTCCAATTGGCCGGTGTAAGTACCTGGTGTTCCGCATGTAGTTGCAGTGCGTCTATTGCCCTTAATATTTCATCAAAATTTCTACCGATGAACATGGGATAGGTAAGATGAAGCTGTATCCGTTTATCAGGGTCTATTATAAAAACGGACCGCACTGTTTTTTTATCGGAAGCACCTTGTTGGATCATTCCAAATTTATGGGCAATCTCGGCCTTTGCATCAGCAATAATTGGGAATCTCACGGTAACGTTCATGGAATTTTCAATATCCGATTTCCAACCCAAATGGGAATCCAGGTCATCAACACTCAACGCAATAGCTTTCATGTTCCTTTTCACGAATTCCTCTTCCAATTGTGCTACCATGCCCAGTTCGGTGGTACAAATGGGCGTGTAATCCTCTGGATGAGAAAAAAACAACCCCCAAGACTCACCCAACCAGTCGTAAAATTGGATTTCTCCCTCTGTGGTGACTGCCTTAAAATCGGGCGCCAAACTGCCAATGCCTAAAGTCATTTACAAACGGTTGATTATGAGTACAAATTAGAAATAATTCTTCAAATTACTCTATATTTAGAGCTATAATTATAACCAAACCGCTCATGACCCTTCAAATCCGTTCCATTATTGTGGATGATGAACAACGTCACCATGATATTCTTGGAAAGATGTTGACTACATTTTGCCCTAATATTGAGCTGGTTGGCGATGCTTTTTCTGTGGAAGAAGCTGTGGGCCTGATCAACACGGAACAGCCTGCTTTGGTGTTTTTGGATATTGAAATGCCCGAGGGCAATGGATTTACCTTGTTCGACCATTTTCCGGAACCTAATTTTGAAGTGATTTTTACAACAGCACATGATCTTTATGCCATAAATGCCATTAAGTATGCTGCACTGGATTATCTTTTAAAGCCCATAAACATTCAAGAACTGAAAAACGCTGTATCTCGGGCAGGTAAAATTTTGGCCAAGCAGGCACCCTCCAGGGAAGAAGAATATCAGGTACTTAGGGAAAATACCAAATTGCAGGACCATAATTATACCAAAATAGCCCTACGCTCGTCGGAAGGCATTGATTTTGTGGAAGCCAATCGATTGCTGCGCGTAGAAGCCAACCATGTGTATTCCAACTTTTACCTGGATAACGGAAAAATGATCATGGTTTCCAAACCTTTGGGAGAATTTGAACCTTTACTGGAGTCCTTTAATTTTTTCAGGGTACATAAATCCCATATGGTCAACCTTAACCATGTAGAAAAATATGTTAAGGGCAAAGGGGGATATCTTGTTTTAAAAGATGGATCCCATGTGGATGTATCGGTCAGGAAAAAGGAAGCCCTTCTAAAAAAATTAGTGTAAATCGTTTGGAAAGCAGAGCTCAACTTTTGTACCAGAAGGCTTACCTTTCTTTTCCAGGTCCACGACCTCGACACTGAACAAATCCTGTCCAAATTCCATGTTCAAGAGCTCTAGGCGCGCCTCAATATTGGACATGGCGATAGATCTATGCCGGCTCTCCGAGATAGCCGAAGCCAATGCTCTTCCAATACCATTGTCCTCTATTGTACAATGTATGGTATTCCCTTTTTCCCTAACCTTTAAAAGCAACCTTCCCGGTCCAGTGGATTTACGAAGACCATGAATAATCGCATTCTCCAGATAGGGCTGCAGGAGCATAGGTGGAATCATAATATTTTCTGGAGCCTCAACATCTATATCAATCCTATATTCGAATATATTGTTGAAGCGGGTTCTTTCCAGTTTTAAGTAGGTATCCAAAAACTGTAGCTCCTTGGATAGAGTTATATGGGCAAGCATGGAATTCTCCAGGTTTTGTCGCATTAATCCAGCAAACTCCGATAGATAATCCAATACCCTTTCGGTTTCGTTTGCCAGTACAAATTCTTGGATGGACGACAGAGAATTGAAAATAAAATGTGGGTTCATTTGGGAGGACAACATCTTCATCCGGGCTCGCAAGGCTTCCTGTTTTTGTTGATGGATCGCATTTTGATGGAATCGAGATGCCGAAATAACGGACTGAACCCTAGCTTTTAGAATTTCGTGATGAATCGGTTTTTTGATATAATCGCTTGCTCCAAGATCAAAACATTTTGCCAAAGTTTCATCTTCTTCCTCAGCACTAATAATGATTACCGGAATTGATTTATAAACAGAATCCGATTTGACCTGTTGCAAGAGTTCCAGACCGCTAACACCTGGAAGGTTGATATCCAACAGTACCAAATCAAATTTTTGGCTTGCCAATCGTTGGAACAAAAACTGTCCTTTTGGGATAAAAGAGATGTTATAGCCTACTTCGGCCAAGACATGGTTTACCAGTTCCAATACCTGTCGGTTGTCATCCACAACCAAAATAGAAGTATCCTTATACATTTAATGTATTCGTTAAAAAATTCTGTAACGCTACTTCATCACCTGTATAAATGGCATCCTCCAATTTATTCAATATTCCGGCAGGCAGTATTTCACTTAAGGATTCAGCGACTGCAGCCAATTTTTCCGTTTCAAAAATGGGCAGTTTTCGCAAGGTTTCCAGCGCTTGCTCTTTTTGATGTTGTTGTTGATCATTCAGAACCGTTTTGCCAGTTGATTTTGTACAGGACACTTCTGGAAGGAAACTTTTTAGAAGTCCCACGAGCTTGGGTACATTTACGGGTTTGGTAAGGTAAGCGGTAAAACCTGCTTCTACGGCAGCATCTTGGTGTTCTTTGAATGCATCTGCGGACAAGCCTATTATGGGTATATCCAGGTTAAAGCCTCGAATCAACTTTAAGGTCTCAAAACCATCAATTTCTGGCATGTGAATATCCATAAAAATAATATCGGGGTCATATTGCTTTGCCATGGCGACACCTTCCCTACCGTTTGAAGCCAGTAAAATTTCCGATCCCAACTCGGCAAATAGGGCCCTGATCATTTCTTGGTTCATTAATTGATCTTCCACCACCAAAATTTTACTTTTGGAAGGTATCCTATAGTTGGCCATAATGGTCTCGGGATTATCGAATGGCATTGGCGTGGCCTTTAAATAGGGTATCTTGATCGTAAAGATGGTTCCTTCCCCTTCCGTACTCTCCACACTAAGCTCTCCTTTTAAAATATCCACTAGGCTTTTGGTAATTGCCAACCCAAGCCCTGTTCCGCCGTATTTTCTGTCCTTGCCCGCATCGGATTGTGTAAAGGGTTCAAAAATTCGTTCGAGGTCTTTCTGTGGAATCCCTATGCCTTCGTCAGCTACTCGGAATATCAAAAAGTCGTTATCTACACGCAAATCCAGGTGCACGTTCTTGGATGCCGGGGTAAATTTTACCGCATTGCCCACAATATTCATAAGGATCTGTTTTATTTTACCACGATCGGAACGCACATATCTTGGTGTTCCCGGAGACAGACCATAGATTACCTTTACATCCTTGGACTTTGCCATACTTTTCTGAATCCTATATACCGAAAAGAACAGCTGCCTAAGATCCATATCTTCTTGCAAAAGGGCGGTTTTGCCTGCTTCTATCTTGGATAAATCCAATATGTCCTGGATTATCTCGGAAAGTGATTCTGCACTTTGATGAATATTGTTCAAATACCTACGAAACGAATTGGTTAGATCAAGTGACTTGCTTTGATTGGTAAGTATCTGAGAGAATCCAACAATTGCATTTAGAGGTGTACGGATCTCATGGCTCATATTGGCCAAAAATTGTGATTTGGCACGGTTGGCATTGTCGGCATCGTTCTTGGCAAAAATCAAGTCCCTTTCCGCCTCTTTTCTCATTTCTATTTCGTGGCGTAAATGCTGGGTCCTATTTTTAATTTTCTCTTCCAGTGCCTGGTTAAGTTTGGCCAGTTCCTTTTGGGAGGTCGCCAACTCATTGTTTAAGGTAACGGCTTGTTCATAAAGGGTGGAATTTGTAATGGAAATTGCTGCTTGTGCCGCAACTATTCGTAATACTTCCAGTCCTCCTTCTGTAAACATTCCTGTAATATGGCTATTGGCAATGTACAGTACTCCTACCAGATCTCTTTGTTTTATTAAGGGAAGTAACAGCAGCGACCCCTTAAAATCTGCTGTCAGATCTTCTGAATTGGCACAATATTCGGTTAAATCATCAATGCACAGCTCCTTTTTAGTCGTTGCTACATGTTCTATTAGGCTAATGGGCAATGTTCTGCAATCTTCGAGAGGAATCTCCGAAAATTGTGCTTCTGTTGGAACGGTAAGATCTATAAAGGCCGTAACATGTAAAGAGGTCCCGTTTCTTAAAACCAGTGCTCCTTTGTCCGCTCCGGCATTTTCCATCACAATCTGCAATAAACTCTCCACAAGACGGTCCCGATTCACTTCTGCCGATATGGTTTGCGTGGCCTTGATCAAACTTTGAAAATCGAAATTTTTAATGTGCTGGGAATGGGTGTTTGCCTTCTCTTCAAAATTCCCGTCGAACTCATTACCCTGCAAAGGAATGCCCCACCCTGCTTTGGCTTTTTCGGATTCATTTTTTAAGGCTTGCTTTATAAAAACAAATTCTTTTTTTGGTAGGGCACTTGAAATTATATCGCAAAACATGGCCCTAATATGGAATTGTCCATTTTTCTGTGTCCAAAGCAGTACATGTTCTATCTGCTCGGGCACATTGGTATAATCTCCCGATTTACAAGCCAGTAACAACTCTACCATTTGGTACTCTGCCCAAAAATTGTGCGATGCGGCCTTCGCCCAACCACTTAGTTGTTTCTGCCTTTCCTTAACTCCTCCCAAAACTTTTGATGTTGGGTTGCTATTGACCATTAATTCACATACGGACCGTAAGACCTGATATTTAAAAAATTGTGGTTCGGAAATCAGATGTTCCAATTCTTTTTGATGGTCCTTAAAGTGGGCTAAGGCTTTTTGATAATCTCCCTTAATACAATCTACCCAACCTAAAAATATGTGAAAACTTGCAATGGCGGTCCTGCAATTACTATCTTCCAATAACTGCATGACCTTTGTTGCTGTGTTTAAGGTGCCGGTATCTTTCCCGATCAATCTTTGCAAAATAAATTTGATGCCTTGTATTTGGGCCAAATGGACTGTATTGCCATGTATGCTGAAGGAATCTATCGTCTCGTTACAGACCCTGAGCAATTCCAACAGATTAGTGCCCGAGAGCAATTGGTTTCTAATTTGGGCATATTGCAGGCTACTTGCCCCATAAAAGTCCCCTCGATCCACATTATAAGCGATGGCTTCATCCAGTTGTGTTTCCAGAGTCTGGTAATCTGCCATAAGCGGACCCATTGCCATATGATAAACGGACATGGTTTTGGAGAAATATTTACCCGGCTTTTCCGATTGCAACCTTTTTAAACCAAGAGAGCTAAGTTTCTCGCCCAGTTCAAATTCATGATATCGGTGGCACAAAAGCGATCCTAAATGTACCAGTATGAAGGGAGACGAATCGGTAAAACCATTTTTAAACATAAGTTCGCCCATGGCAAATAAAAGATGGGTGTATAGAGTATGATCTATCTGCTTGGCGGAAGTACACATATTCACCATAATTTCCAAAGCATACCGGTCTTCCTTTGTATATACTACACTACCCAATAAATCGTTATTAAAATCCGTAGGCAGCACCTCCATAAATTTGAGGTATGCACTCTTGGTTTCACTAGGTTTGGAGAAAAGGTTCATTTTGGATCCCAATACCTTCAACGCCTTAATTCCTTCCTGGGTATTCGACTTATATAAAGAGTAAGCTTCTAAAAATGTAAGGTTCAGCAAATGAACTTCGCACTTTTTATAATCATCAGGGGCATTATTAATTGCCTTATCAGCATATACCCTGCCCTCTTCCACCTGTTTTAAAAGGTAGGACGCCTTTGCCATTTCGAACAACACTTCGTAGGCATACCTATCTGTCCTAAATTTAGTCTGAAGATCTAGTGCAAAACTCAAATTTTGTTTTGCCGTTAATGCCGAGTTTGAGTTATTTGCCAATTGTGCCGCTTCCAAAATATATCCAAGAGCAACGGGAACAATATTATCCTGTATATGAGCTCCTGAACTTATTAAATGCTCTACAAATTGATTTAGTGATATGGCATCGACAATTCCATTGTTCTCCATATGAAATAGCGCAATACCATAGTGCAGCTCTTCAAAAGAAACATCGAACCCAGGAATGGCAAGGTGCAATGCAGCCTGTTGAATCTTGTTGTGATTAAATACAAACTGATTTGGTGTAGCGTCCAACTTTGAAATTTGGCCAGCTTCGGTCAACAGTTCCAAAAGCAGAACAACGATTTCTTGGGGAAAACCACTCATAGAAATCAATAATGGAATATTAAAGTTTCCATTGTCAAAAGCGGCAATTTTAAGTATAACTTGGGCCTGGTACGATTGCAGGGACAATTGTTTTTCGTAGATGGCCAAGAGGTTTTCAGCTACATCTTGCTGTTTTACACTACTCAGATTGTACTGCCATCGTTGAGCCACGGTATCGTAGGTCAAAGCTTTATTTTCGTGGAGCGAATACAGGAAATGTTTTATATAATAAGGGTTTCCGTTGGTTTTTTTGTGGACCAGTACTGCAAGGTCATGGATTTTGCTTTGCTCTTCGGAAAGCGCATCGGCCACTACTTGCTCAGTGGCCTTTTGGCTCAATGGCCTTAAACGTATTACGGGCACGTTCTTTTTGCCCGCCACCAAAGAGCGTTGAAATTTGAGCAAAGGATGATCCTCTGTTAGTCCCTCCGGATTGTAGGATAGCACAAACAACACCCTGTGGAGCGGTGCCCACGCCATATATTCTATAAGTTTAAGGGAGGATAGATCGCTCCATTGTACATCATCTATAAAAATCACCCGTTTTAAACCGATTCCATCCAATGTTCGGCAATACCGTGCAAATAGATTTACAAAACGATCTCCTGTTTCCAATGGATTCAAGGATTCTGGTTCCGGTAGTTTCCCGGTAAGTTCCTTTAAATCGGGGATAACCTCAAATAATGCAGATAGATCGGAACCTAGTCCATTTATAAAGATGTCCCGGATCTCGGAATGGCTCTTTCCTGATTTAAGCAGTATTCGCTGTGCAATGTTTTTAAACGCTTTTTGGAATGCACTATATGGGGTGGATTGGGATTTATCAAAACTGCCTACGGTAAAAAGTGTATCCGAATCGGTAATTTCAGCTTCGAAAGCCTTGGCCAAAGATGTTTTACCTATACCGGCCGCTCCTTCCACAAACGCTACGGAAGCAGGTCCATTTCGCACATCCCGATAAACCTTCATTAATTGCTGGAGTGCAGCTTCTTGTTCCAGAATGGTATCAGAAATGCGAATTACCCCAGGATTAAAATTGATGCTCAATTCTGGGGAAACATCAAATTCCCCTTTGCCGAATTGATGTTTTAAGTTTTCCAGATCCCTCAATACCCCTTGTGCCGACTGATACCTATTTTCCGGCTTCTTTTCCAACAAAGCATTGATGATCTGATGGATACCCGTATGTTTCCAAAGGGTGTTTATAGAGGCATCATATGGTTCCGTTAAATGTTTGTGCAATACTTCTTGCTTGTCTACAGCTTTAAAAAAATGTTCTCCGGTTAGCCAATAATGCATCAGCGCTCCAAATCCATACAGATCAGCTTTAAAATCTGGTCTTTGCTTACTACGAGTACTAAATTCGGGGGCCATAAAAAAGAAATCATCATCCTGATACGCGGCCAAGTCACTTTTGGCGTACTCTTTTTGAAACAAACCAAGACCTGTAATGAGCAATTTTCCATCCGAATCCACCATAAATCTACTGTTCTGTAAAACGCCAAAACAGTATTCCGCTTTATGTACTTCCGAAATGGCAGTGGCCAATACAATTGTTCGATTTAGAAAAGACTCAAAATCCTTGTCTGTTTTAGGGGCTATTGGAAATTTTTTTTCAGGAACCGGTATTTGATAGATCAACCTATTGCCAGGCAATATTTGTACTTTATCTATTGCAAATTGCTCGAACAAAGTGGTCTTGGATAATTGTTGTAAAAGGACGGTTGCAAGTTGGGAGATCCCTTTTTCCTCTATTTTCCAGATATCTGGATGCAAACTCCACTCAATATCTACATCTTTTATTCTTATCCGATTCATTGGGTACGTATTGGACTACAATTTACTCATTTATACGTGATTATAGGATACGTTAAGAAGGTAAACCGTAACGTTTAGAAGATCGCACTTTTTAAAAGGAGTCCAGAACAACGGAAAGAATGCTGAAAAATGATAAAATCCAACACATTGGTAAGAAAACTGTCCGCATTAAGAAACTCCAACTAGTCACCTCCCCTATCCATCAGTAATTTTGAAATGTGTTCAAAGGGCGATCCTGCAGGGCCCTTAAAACAAGAAGCATATAAGATAATTGATGGGCAACCCTGTCCGTCGCAGCTAACCCATATAAAAAGAAAAGCCATGAGATATATCAACCACATCAAAAACTCCCATATCAATAAAAAGGAAATAAAACAGACAATCGGAAACTCGACCGTTGTCCTTTTTCTTATCCAGGACACTAAAAACCAAAAAGATAGCGCCGATGGGGAGGATACTTTTGAATTTATCTATTCACTCAACACAGCTCCCGATTTTAACCCTACCGCACCTTTGGTGATCGGTATGTACAATGGAACATTCGGTTTAATGAACCTTGACATGGATACCGATAAATTTGTTCCTGTACCAATATTGGAAACCCCGCTTAGCAACCAGCTTGCACTTTACCTGATCCAGGAACTATTGATGAGTCCCATGGACAGACAATCCCATTTGGAGAATATGATAGTTACCCTGGGCGATTACTTGGTAAAAAGAGAGAACATAGAATCGCAGTTGAACTGTAAACTAAAAATGGGGTTGACTCCTTTTCAAATACATAAGATACATCGATATGTAAAAAAACATATAGATCGTCCTGTTCTAACCTCTGAATTGGCCAAATTGGTTGAGCTGAGCATGCATTATTTTACTCGTGTATTTAAAAGAACCACAGGTGAAACACCACATCAGTTTATAACTCGAATAAAGCTGGAAGAAGCTAAAAAGCTTCTCATTTCCACAGATGAAAGTGTTATTCAGGTCGGTCTCGGGGTGGGTTGTGAAAACCCTAGCCATTTTTCCAAACTATTTAAATCCAACTTTGGCATACCACCCTTAAAGTATCGAAAAACATTTCAGAACAACTTAGCCATGCTGAATTAAACCAGTGATTCATCAACCCTTATTCTTTGTAGAAATGTTATTGGCCAAATTCCTTAGAAGACTGTCTGTTTCAAGGTATAAATACAGTGCGCAGAATGCGGAAAACCAGGAAACACTGAACAAGGTTCAAGAAGAACTGGAATTTAACAATGATGAAACCGGTCTATTTATTTAGGAAAGACCAAATCATAAAAAACAATCAAATTAATGTAAAATCACTTAATCTTTAAAATCATGAAATCAATTTTATTCAATCCTATTGCTTTGTACATTTTCCTCCTTGCTTGTGTCCCCTGCGCCCATGCCCAAATTCCAGACCCCGGATTTACAGTGGACAACACCACGGCCATTGTTATAACCGACCCTCAAAATGATTTTTTGAGCCCCGATGGCGTAACTTGGGGAGTCATTGGAGAGAGTGTGATTAAAAACAATACCGTTGAAAATTTGGAAACACTGTTCCAATTGGCTGAAGCACATGGAATTCAAGTATTTATTTCTCCACATTATTATTACGAGCACGATCACAAATGGAAGTTTGAAGGGGCATTGGAAAAACTAATGCACGACATAGGAATGTTTGACCGAGGCGACCAGCTCAACAAAGAAGGGTTCGAAGGATCCGGTGCTGATTGGCTTCCCCGATACAAAAAATACATCAACAAGGATTTTGTAACGGTAGTAGGTCCCCATAAAGTGTACGGGCCCGAGCAGAACGATCTTAGCTTGCAGTTGAGAAAGCAGAAAATCGATAAGGTTGTTTTGGCGGGAATGTCCGGAAACCTATGTGTAGAATCGCATCTAAGGGAACTGCTGGAAGACGGCTTCGAAGTTGCCGTAGTGGTAGATGCAACAGCTTCTGCCGTTGCTCCCGGGTATGATGGAAACGTAGCCGCAGAAATCAATTATCGTTTTGTGGCCAGCCATGTGTACACCACGGAAGAATTTAAGCAGTCGCTAAAATAAAAGCATCAGAAAACAAGAACAGTCACTAAAAATTGGCAGGGCAATATTGCCCTGCCATTTGTGTTTTGTCACAGTTGAAGCAAATCAATCCATTCCATATTATTGGGGTCGAAACAAAACAAAAGTGTATCCTTTATCCGTATCGAAATACGTTTGTTCAATATTCATTTCGGACTCTTCGGCTACCTCTTCAATATCGCTCAAAAAGAACTTTTTGGAAATTTCGGTATGAATCGCTTCAAAGAGGTCAAAAGAAACTGTGAATCCTTGTGAAAACTCAACAATTTGCTTTTTTAAGCTTACTATTTGACTGGATGCCACGCCCGTAAGTGGGTCATAATATGGAAAATGATCAAATTGCCCAAGGTTGAAGTTTGCACCCAACTCCCTGTTCATCCTTTCCAGTAAGTTAAGGTTGAATTGTTTGGTTATGCCTTTACTATCATCGTAAGCGGCCATAATTTTTCGAGGATGTTTTACCAGGTCGAATGCCACCAAAAAATAATCGGTATCCTTTAGTTTGGATTTAACGAAGGTAAAAAGCTCAGAAATATCACTGCCGGTGTAGTTGCCAATATTGGCCCCTAAAAACATGACAAGTCTTCCATCTTGCGTAGCTGGCATGGTTTTGTAGGTCTCAAAATAATCACCGGCCACACCTTTGTATTTTATTGGCTCTGTTTCACTTTTTATTTCTTTTTCGTTTATGGCCAGGACATTGTCGGAAATATCCATGGCCACATACTCGAGCGAGTTAAAATGCGGCTTAAAATGTTTGAGCAAGTGCTTGGTCTTGGTGCCATCTCCCGCTCCCAGCTCCACAATTTGCAAACGGGAGTGGACCAATGCAATATCGCGGGCCATTTGGACACTTTGGTTTTCAATGATCTGCATTTCGCTACGAGGAAGGTAATACTCCTCCAAATTCATTATTTTTTGATACAGGGCATCTCCCTTTGCATCATAAAAATACCGTGAAGAAAGTGCTTTGGGCGACTTGCGCAGCCCTTCTTTTACATGGTCGAAAAAATCGGACATTCTAATTTTGGTTTTTTACAAGTCGGATCCCAGAAAAGGCCCATCTGCTGGATGCAGGGAAAAAATTACGGTATGTATTTCTTAGGTGGTCATGTGTTGTGGCAACGGATGCTCCCCGTAATATCATTTGGTTTAGCATAAATTTTCCATTGTATTCGCCTATTGCACCCTTGGCCTGGGTAAAGCCCGGGTATGGCAAATGTGCCGAATTGGTCCATTCCCAAAGTTGGCCCCATTCAATCTGTTGTGAAGCAACCTCCCACTCAAATTCGGTTGGTAAGCGCATCCCTTTCCAATTGGCATATGCATATGCCTCGTACATGGATATGTGGGAGACGGGCAATTCAACATTTATTTTGTCCAGTCCGTTGAATTGATATTCGTACCAATCACCGTTTTTATGATGCCAGTGCAGAGGGCTATCGATACCATTATTTTGGATGTAATGCCAACCTTCATCGTGCCAGAGATTGAAGTTTTTGTAACCTCCATCTTCCATAAATTCCAAAAACTCCCCCTTGGTCACCAACTTGTTGCTCATCTGAAAATCTTGGATAAAAACTTTATGGGACGGCCGTTCGTTATCAAAACAAAACGTGTTGCCCTGATGCCCGATTTCATATAATCCTTCCGAAAAGGAAAGCCATTTCTGTTCATGGGACTCTTCTTTAAGACCAAAATAATCTCCTATCGCTGGAAATGTGGGCTGAGTGCCTAAAATATACTTGATATCGTATGCCAATAATTCTTGATGCTGCTGTTCGTGATTGATTCCAATTTCGACTAATTGTAACACCTCAATATCGGGCTTGCTATCCAACAGCTCCTGAATGGCACTAGTTACATATTTTCTATACTCATAGATGACCGAAACACTCGGACGGGTCATAAAGCCCCTATCATGCCTAAGGGTCCTTTCGCCCAAATTATTATAGTAACTATTAAACAAAAAGGCAAAGTCAGGGTGAAATACCTTATAGCTTTGGTCAAAATTTACCAATACAAACTGTTCAAAAAACCATGTGGTATGGGCCAAATGCCATTTTGGAGGTGATACATCCACTATGGGCTGCACTACATAATCTTCTGTTTGTAAGGGACTGCATATGGTTTCAGTTTTTTCTCGAGTCTTTAAAAACTGTTCGGTAAGGTTCATTCTGTGCTATATTTTTTTGATCGATTAAAACTGGACGGTTTTCCTATTTGTTGATTTGCTTTACAATTTAGTCAAAGATTCCAGCATTGTTGGTATCAATTCTGAAACAGTTGGGTGAGGTTGTACAGAATCCCGTATTACCTCATAACTCTTATCGGCATACATAATGTTGATAATTCCGCTGATTATTTCATCACCGCCCACTCCCAATATAGTGGCGCCCAATATTTTTTTTGTGTTGGCGTCCACCACCAAACTCATATAGCCTTCGGTTTCACCTTTTTCCTTGGCGCGTGCTATCTTACTGAACGGTCGATGCCCAATCAGGACATCCAATCCTTTTTCTTCTGCTTCTTTCTTTGTTATCCCGACTCTACCCAAGGGTGGGTCCACAAAAAGGCCATAGGTTAAAATTCTATCGGATACTTTACGGTTTTTACCCTCGAACTTGTTTTCAGCTATAATTTCGTAATCATTGTATGCGGTGTGCGTAAAAGCGCCTTTTCCATTGCAGTCGCCCAAAGCATATATCCCTTGGATGTTGGTTTCCAGGTAATCGTTGACCTCTATGAATCCTTTTTCGTTGGTTTTTACACCGGTTTTTTCGAGTTGTAAGTTTGCGCTATTGGGCCTTCTGCCAACGGCCAGTAAGAGATGGCTACCTTTAATTTCGATAGCTCCTTCTTTAGAACAATTAATTTTGGCAACAATTCCACCGTTCTCATCTTTTTGGGCGGCAATACATTCTGCCCCTAATCTAAAGTCCACGCCTTCTTCCTCCATAATACGTTGGATTGTTTGACTGGTCTCCGGGTCTTCCCTCCCAATTATGGCGCTGCCCCGTTCAATTATTGTGACTTTAGCACCCAATCGGGCGAACATTTGACCAAATTCCAGACCTATATAACTACCTCCAATTACCACTAAATGTTCTGGGATTTCCTCGAGCTCCAAAATACTTTGATTGGTGAGGTAAGGAACATCCCCATAGCCTTCTGGTATAAATGCACTCCCACCAACATTAATGTAAATCTCTTCGGCCGTTAAAAGTTCGTTGTTTACGGCAATCACTTTATGGTCCTCGAAATAAGCTTCGCCTTTAAAAAAACTAATATTTTTATTGTTCTTCACTCCTTGGGCAATCCCATCTACCGATTTTTTTATCAGAGCGTCCTTTCGCGCTTTAATTTTGCCCAGATTGGCTTTTGCTCCAGTCGGGATTTCAATACCGAGTTCGTCGCCATGCTTCGCCTCCCACATGCGCCGAGCACTGGCCACATAAGTTTTGGTGGGCGTACAGCCAACATTTAAACAGGTCCCGCCAAAATGCTCCCGTTCTATAAAAGCAATTTTTTGCCCTGGGGAAGCTAGCTTGAAAACCAACGGGGTTCCCGCCTGTCCGGATCCGATAACAATAGCGTCAAAATTCTTAATTTCTTTAGTGTGCATATTTCGTTTTTAAGTTGTGTTGTTTTCTGACCATTTGGCAATGGATCATTCTTCTATGATTTTAAGTCGTTCTTTTCCCGAATAATTAACCTTTATCTTTTTTTAATGGCTACCTTTCTCCTATTCAATGAAGAATCTTTCTGATTATCAGCTATACAAAAACAACATTGACCCTATCAATTCTTCCTTGGGTATGCTACGATTTATCCAAAACTCACGAATTAAAATCTTTACTTCGAACAAGCCCCTACAACACACTTACTAATCTTTGCGATTGTAAAACAAGATCGAAATAACAATAAAGCCCAACCCGGTTAGTCCTGGAGCTGGTATAGCTGCTTTGTATGAGATAAAAATCATGGCCAGGGATATGAGCAACAATAAAACGAGCAATATATTTTTCATGGTGTATATAGATATTGATGTATTGATTGATTTGACAAGTAAGGGGAAACAATTGACCTTTCCCTATTTGAAAAAGGCAAGTACATTAGAACGGGCCTTCGCTTTCAAAATACAAGATACTGGTTTAAAATTGGAACAAGGTTTGGTATATCTTTCTTTCGGTTGTGTATTAAAAAAAAGGCCATTTCTTTTTACAAAATGGCCCTTCGTAACAACAATCACTATTATGAACTTTTAGTTAGCGGTAATTGTAACCCTGATCATCTGGTCGATTGTGGGGACATGGGCACCGACCGTTTGTTCTATTGCAATGGTTCCATTTTCTTCTTCACCTGTATTCGCAGCAACTTGACGCGTAGGTTGATTGTTTCCAGCACCGGCATATTCATCTACCTCTGTACCGGCATCAACTAGTTCCAATCTATCGGTAATATCTCCGCTAGTGGGAATTCCGTTATTAAACAAGTTAATTTCATTGGCGCCGATCAACCAATCATTGGATTGTACCAACATGGTTGCAAATGATAAAACATCCCCCTCACTTGCTGTAAACTCAAAAGAATAAGATTCTCCTGGAAAAATTGGTCCAGGCCCAGATTTTCCGACAGGTGTATTAAAAATATTGTCAAAACCTGATGGATTCCCATCTTCAGCCATTGCCTCCAAAGCTTCCGAAGCACTACCTCCAATACTATAAACAGCTCCATTTACGCTATAGGCACCTGGTGCAAAAGGTGATACAAATCCACTTTCCGAAGTAAACTGAGTATCCAAAATCGAATTATCACCGTCTTCCGCTATACGCTCCAATCCTTCAGATGATTCAATCCCAGCTGTAAACAATGGGGTTTGTTCTGGGCCACTAACTACCCAAACTCCCGGTGCCAATGGAGTTGCAAAACTTGCAACGTTAGAAACATTTTCTATGGTCATTGTGAACTCTGTTCCCCCATCATGAGTTAAGGTTACCTTTATTACCTCAGCCACTTCCGGATATACAAAACCATCATTCACTTCGGAAATGAGCTTAACTGTACCGTTTTCATCGTCTCCAGTATTTGGCCCTGCTTGCCTTGGAGCCTGATTCACCCCGACTCCTGGCTCCTCATTGACCTCAGTACCAGCGTCCCATAGACTTATATAGGAGGTAACATCTCCAGTCAATGCCTCGCCATTTTCATTATAAAGGGGAACTCCTGCTTCATCAAAGCCATAAAATAGGTCATTGGATTGAACAAACATGGTAGCAAAATTTAAATAATGCCCTTTACCTGCATTAAAAGTGTAGGATTCTGTATTCCCTGGGGCTATAAATCCAATAGTTCCGTTCACAAAATATTGCTTGGTTTCAAATGTGTTTTCAATCGTGACCACAAAATTTCCTGAAGGTATCTCTGGGGAAGCATTACCATTATCATCATTACTGCAACTTGAAAGGCCTATTAATGCGGTCAAGACCAAAATTCTTAAAATAAAACTTGTTTTCATTTATTCTTTAATTTTTATATTATTTGGTCATCGGACCATTATTTTGATATGAAAACTTGTCGCCCATTGTTTTTGTGCCTTACGATAAACTTTTGTTAAAACCCAAAACAGGAAAATACCAACAGTGGGCTTAAGTGACGCTATAAACTGTTTTTATCACCTGTTAAAAATGGAAAACCATTATTTATTAAATTTTAATCCAATGCGGTATGTTAGGACAATCCTTTTAAACCGACTATACTCACCCAATAAAATGTATTCCACACATGAAGTATTTGCTGTTATTCACCATTCTGATTCAAACCATCACCTTGGTTGCGACCCCAACAAAAGACCACGGTAAGCTTATGCCATACGAGACCAACGGGTTCCAAAACCCCACCTACCCGGACCATACGCTTTGGCAATTCTTATTGCAACAGTATGTGGACGATACAGGACAAGTTGACTATAGCGGGCTCTTAAAGGAAAAGCACGTTTTGGAATCCTATGTAAACATCCTGAAAGAGAAACAACCCTCCGGAAATTGGAGCAGAAATGCAAAACTGTCCTATTACATTAACCTGTACAATTCCTATACGGTTTTATTGATCTTGGATAATTATCCAACTAGCAGTATCAAAAAAATCAACCAACCGTGGGACCAAAAATTAATCCCGCTAGGGGGTAATATGATCTCTTTGGGAGACCTTGAGCACGAGATCCTTCGAAAAATGGATGAACCAAGGATTCATTTTGCGATAAATTGTGCGTCGGCTTCGTGCCCAAAACTATTGAACGAGGTCTACCTGTCGGAAACCCTGGACGAACAATTGGAACGCGCCACTTACGAATTCATTGAATCTGATAGAAATCGAATTGAAAAAGACCATTTAGAACTCTCTAAAATATTTAAGTGGTACAAGAACGATTTCTTGGACGGTGACATACGAGCTTACATAAATACCTACACCAATGTAAATATTGCCGAGGATGCCAAAGTAAGCTATTTGGAATACGACTGGAACCTGAACGGTAGGTAACAAAACTTGTTATGATCAGTATTATTATTCCGGTTCTCAACGAATCCAAGGGAATCCGCAAATTGATCGACCATCTTAATGCCAATGCGTTTGGCTATGTAGGGGAGATTATTGTGGTCGATGGTGGAAGCAGTGATGACATTGGAGTGCAACTGACCGGATACTCGAATATCCGATATGTACAATCCAAAAAAGGGAGGGCCAGGCAGATGAATGCCGGTGCAAATATTGCCAAGAGAGACATTCTCTACTTTTTACATGCTGATAGTTTCCCCCCAAAATATTATGACCGGGCAATTTATGAGGTACTCCTTGTAAACAAAAACATCAGGGCCGGTTGTTTTAGGCTTCAATTTGATAGTGGTCACTGGTGGCTAAAACTCATGGGGTGGGCAACTGCGGTCAATCATATATCTTGTAGAGGAGGTGATCAGTCCCTTTTTATGGACCATGACCTATTTTATACCCTGAACGGCTTTAATGAGGATTATGAAGTTTATGAAGATATTGAGCTCATAAAAAGAATCTACAAAAATACCCGGTTCAAAGTGGTCAACGAACCCATTGTTACTTCGGCGAGACACTACAACAACATAGGGGTTTGGAAGCTTCAATGGCTACATTTACGGATTTATGCAAAAAGATGGTTCGGTGCAGATGCCAAAGAGTTAAACTTTTTTTACAACAAGAGCCTTAAATATCTTAAAAGCGGAAGCCGTGAATAAGACCGTAGCCCAACTAGTATACTTCTTTAAAGTGGTTTAATTAGCTGTTCCGACCCATTATGGAAGGAATTTCGAATTCATCCGACCATTACATACATGAAACTGGAAAAGATATCATTTAAAAATAGGCAAGGTCATACATTATCGGCAAAATTGGAGTTACCGTTAACTTCGCCCATATTGGGTTATGCCTTGTTTGCCCATTGCTTTACCTGCAACAAAAACCTTACTGCCGTCAGGAATATAAGTAAGGCTTTGACCAAAAGTGGTATTGCTGTTGTTCGGTTCGATTTTACCGGTCTGGGTGATAGCGAAGGTGAATTTGAAAACACCAATTTCTCTTCTAACGTAGAGGATCTTGAGGATATGGCCGCCCATATACGTGAACATTACGAGTACCCTTCCATGCTTATTGGGCATTCTTTAGGGGGTGCTGCCGCTATTTTTGCGGCCGCCCGTTTACCTCAACTAAAAGCGGTGATCACCATTGGAGCTCCTTCGCAGCCGGAACATGTATCCCATTTGTTAAGGGATAACATAGATCAAATTCTTATGGATGGTGAAGCGTTGGTATCTATTGGAGGTCGAGATTTTAAGGTTAAAAAGCAATTTTTGGAGGACATTAAAAATAAAAATATGGTCCCGATCCTCCAAAGTATAAAAAAGCCTTTATTGGTAATGCACTCACCGCAGGACATGACCGTGTCCATCGAAAATGCCGCTAAAATCTATCAATCCGCAAAGCATCCCAAAAGTTTTGTCTCTTTGGACGGTGCAGACCATTTACTCTCCAACAAGGAAGATTCTCTTTATGCTGGCAAAATTATCGCAGCGTGGTCCCATAGGTATCTATCCCAAAATTAATCGAGCATCATGAAAAACTTTGATCAGGAAATCATTTTTATTTACAATGCCAAATCGGATGTTTTTAGTGTGGTAAGTGATTTTGCCCACAAGATATTTTCTCCATCCACCTATCCATGTTCGTTGTGCCAACTAACCCATGGTCATGTGGGAGTCAATAAAAAGTGGGCCTCGTTTTTGGAAACAATTCCATATAATAAGAGGTTTTTACATAAGGACGAAGCTCTAGAGGTCAATATTGACCTCCTGAACAAACCGTTGCCCATTATTCTGGTAAAAAAGAACACTGGAGAACTATATACACTTTTAAATGCATCGGAATTGGGACAGTTAACTTCGGTAGATGATCTTATCGAAAGGATAAAACATCTTCTAAACAAGTAGTCGAAGTACTCCAAAAATGTTTTGGTACATTAAGAGATAGTCTTCTTTCAATATACAATCCTAAATCATTGGTGGTGGTTAGGCTCCTCAATATATCAAACCAAAAGATCCTTAGCCTCTTGTAAAAGTTCAATGCGCTCCGTGAGACCTATCGACAAGGGCAGTTGCGCCAAACCCAATATACGCCTAAGTATCTCTGTAGCCATAAATTCAAAACAGAGCTCCTTTTGCAGTGGCGCCCTGTCCATGTAACTTTCAAGAGCTTTGTTAAAAATTATTTGTGGCTGTGCGGCCAATTTTAAGTGTGCCAAGGTTACCCCGATCTCAAACTCGGGTTCACCAAAAAAACAGAATTCCGGATCAATGATCCTAACACCTGCATCTGTTTTTAACCAGCTACCGGGAAAATAATCCCCGTGCAGCAATACACTGCCATCCTTTAAATAGCGCTCTCCCAATTGCTCCACCTTCTTTAATAAGGGCACATCCTCTTTATAGCTGTTGCCAATTTCATTTAACCCGGGAAGTATATCATCCAAATTCAATCCATTATTTTTAAGAAATGGGTAAATAAAAATGTGTTCATGGTTAAGTTTGCGCATTTTACGATTGGGAAGTGATCTGCCGGTTTTGCCCAAATGGACACTGGTATGAAGTTCGGCCACAAATCCAATTATTTCTTGTAATTCAACCTCATCCAAACTACTTGCTTCCTCGTACAGAAATGAATAATCCACACCCTCGCCCAAATCCTGTAATTTCAGAACATAATTGTTCACATCGACCCCTCTGAGTTCCGGCATTTGCCGTTTAAGTAAATTATGGTCGGCCACTAAGTTGTAGAACTCGGACTCCCTCATTGCTCTGTCCGCAGGTGCCAAAACCTGTGGGTACTTTTCTACATAATCGCGGCTTTGTTTTAGGATAAAGCTGCCTTGGTCCGTCCTTACTCTAAGTGTAAAGTTCATATTCCCCTCTCCAGGGACTTCCACGGCGGTAATATGTTCATTTGTCCCCAACCATTTTTGTCCATGGAGGTACTCTTCCAGCTCTTTTATATTCTTGGTAATCTTAATCATTTAAAATGCTGCTTTTACACTTAATTTTCATAGGTTTTCAGGAGGCTTTCCATCAATTTTTGATGGTATCCGGGAACAACATCGTAGCAGTAAAGAATCGGATATCCCTCTTCTTTATCACATAAAAGATATTGTTTAAAGTACTGGTTGCCCTTTTGTTCCCTCATATCATTTTTATGGATTTCCAATCGTGCCACAAGGGGTTCCATAATCAAATCTTCCGGTGCAATAAGATAATGGCTGGCCAGCACATCGAACGGATTAAAACCCACATCGCCAGCATCTACCCACTGTTGCAACCATGGTCTGGATTTTTCGGAGAGCCAATTATTTCCTGGGGTCCCGTTTTTCAAATTATCTAAATCCTTGGCCGTTAACCAAACTTTATTTGAAATTTCAAATGGGCATAGAACCACTTTTACCCCACTCTGAAAAAGGATACGGAAAGCATCATTATCTAGGTCGAAATTAAGATCGGGAGCGTGGCGTACCGGATTTCCAATTTCAAAATAAGAAGTAGCGGTCCTACGTCCAGCGACCAGGACAACTTCTTGAATCCTTGGTGCCAGTTCTGGGTACTTTAGCAACAACAAGCCCACATTGGTTGCTGGCCCAATGGCCAATATGGTCAATGGCTCCCTACGCAAGGCTTCTGCCATGGATTCTACCGCGTTGTTCGTTCTTATATCCTGCAAATCCAATTTTTCGCCCGCACCCTTGTACACGGGAATGGGATATGGTGAAAATTCACTTACCATTTCCTTGCTAAGTCTAAATGCATCATCGATCTTGGTATTGCCAAACACAGCACTGATACCCACGACATGAATATGGTCTGCTTTGAATAATTGCAGTACGGCATAACCATCGTCCACATCGCTATACCCATCTCTATGATACCTTTTCATTCCCACTGCTAGATCGGTATCGACCCAAACCCTTTTTTTAGTGATGGACTCCCCACCCCTTGTATAAGGCTCGGCGATATTAACATTGCTCCGGGTAACATTGGCCGCTACTGACAAGGTTGCACTAATTGTGATTATAAATATTAGTATTGGTAATTTAGTAACTCTCTTCATTTTTGATTGTTTTGTTCAGTTTACATTTCCCACCAACTCTTTATATTGATGTTATTCCCTCCCAACCTAGATACGGCCTGTTCATAGTTCTCCCTGTTGGCTGCTTGTTCCGATTCGGGATACAGATAACGTGATGGGTATCTATCGTTGTTAAAGTTGTCTATTCCAGGGCTGAGCTCCGGTATTCCGGTACGACGGATATTGAACCATGCCTCGTGCCCTACCATAAATAGACTCAACCACTTTTGGGTAAGGATTTTTTCCAGATTCTCGTCCATACTCCCATTGAGCGCAATAACCTCCCTAGTGAAATAATCTCCCGGGATTTCCGCATTGTAATATTCAAAATGTGCCCTAATACCGTTTTCGTAGAAGGTTTGGGCATTTCCGGTGATAAATCCCCTTTCCACAGCTTCGGCCAGGGCAAACTGCACTTCTGAATACAACATAAGCTGTGCATCCACTCCATCGGGAACCACCCGAAACCTATCGGACATATTGGACACATCGTTCAGTACAATTCCCATTTCGCTAATTGTCTGGGTACTTAATCCGTTGGGCATCCCCTTGTACTCCGGTGTACCATTGAGAAGACTCTCTTGAGTAGGGTTAAAGAATACATCTATCCTGGGATCGTCCCATTCTTTTAATATCCGTTCCACCGTCTCACTCATTTTTAGACCTTGATAAATACCTGTTGATGCACTGAACAAGGGAAACTGATTTGGAGCGGAGCTCAGATAGGGCAGTATTGCATTATCGGCATTCGATTCCATAAGTTTATTGCCATTGGCCAATTGTTGCAGTCTGTCAAAATCCGAGGTTCTCTTGCTTACTCGGAGATAGTACCGCACTTGGAGTGAATTAGCGAACCGCACCCATTTATTCAGATCATTATTGAACATGATATCCCCACGAATACTTTCGGTGGTATTTTCAAGTTTGACCGCAGCTTTTTCCAGTCGGGCAAGAATTCCGTTCTCCGGGTCTATATAAATACGCTCTTGTGTATCATATTCAGGTGTAAAGTTTGCCTCAGAAAAACGTATGGCATCGGTGTACGGGACATCTCCCCAAATATCGGTGAGTTGTGAAAATAGGTAACTGCGAAGAATTTCGCACACCCCATCATAGGCATCATTATACCCTGGCAAGGTTTTCATTGATTCCAAATCGGCCAAAAGGCCATAGATCAAATTCCAATATCCGCTATTGCTGCCCAGTTCATATCTATCTATGCGTTCAAACTCAATATCTGCATTAAACTGTGCCAAATAGTTATTGAGTCGTAGACCTTGATTGTAGGTATGCTCATTGCTGAAATCGGCAATTACATTGGTCAGCAAAAACTCCGGGCTTACCTCTTGCGGTTCGTTCGGGTTCTCGTTTATGGATTCAAAATCCGTTGTACAACTGATAATGGACAAGCAGGTACAGATTAAAATCAAAGATATATTTTTCATAGTTTTTTCTTAGAAATTGGTCTTTAGGCTTACACCAAAACTTCTGGTGGATGGATAAGAAAAATCCTCAACGCCGTACACAATATTGCGCTCTTGGAGCGCATTGAGCTCTGGGTCGAAATGCGGATTTTCGGTAAACAATAATAAATTGCTGCCAATAAGGCCAAGCTTTAAGTTTTCCACTCCCAAGGATTTTGACATTTTCTGGGGAAAGGTATAGTAGATACTGAGCTGCCTTAATTTAACATAAGAGGCATCGTACAGGGCACTGGCCTCATTCCCTCTATCGTAAAATGCATTGTTGAACCTACTTGCCGCTACTGCTGTAGTATTGGGGACATATTGGGGGCTGTCCACCGTCCCAATATTGACCACACCATTTCCCACTACGCCATTACCATCTACAAACTGTGTGCTTTCCGATCCCCCTTCACGGCCCAACAGGGTTTCCTGCAATACTCCGGAGGTACTTCCCAATGCCTTGGTTCGGGACACGATGGTGCCTCCTTGCCGCCAATCGAACAAAATGGTAAAGTCAAAATTTTTATAAGAAAAGTTGTTATTGAAGCCCAAGGTAAAATCTGGATTATAATTGCCCAGTTTGCGCAAATTGGCATCCTGAACGGGCAATCCATTGCTGTCGTAAAGATCTTGCCCATCTATCTGTACAAACCCCGTACCGTACATATCGCCTACGCGTCCGCCTTCTCTGGCTATGTAGAATACGGTATTGGAACCTCCGCTACCGCTAAAAACACTTGCTGTAGCCGTCACAAATTGATCTACCCCATCTGGCAGTTCCGTAACCACACTCCTAAAAGTGCCAAAGTTTACCGATGTGTTCCAGGTAAAACTGTTTGTTTTTACCGGGGAAGCGCTCAGCATCAACTCGAGCCCGCGCGTGCGTATCTCCCCACCGTTCTCATTAAAACTATTAAAACCTGTCGCATTGGAAATGGGCCTTGAGATGATCTGATCCTTACTGATATTTTGATAGGCAGAACCCTCAAATTGTATTCTTCCATTTAAGAACCATGTTTCGAGGCCTAGTTCATAGGCATCCAAACGTTCCGGTTTTAAATTGGTGTTTTTTAGCACGGTTCTGTTCGTTACCCTAAAATTGGGGCCATAATTCCCATTTAGCCGAAAGGTCTGCGTATTTTGAAATGGATCGGTATCGTTACCTACCGATGCCGCACTAAACCTAAGTTTTAGATACGTAATGTCTTTGGGCAGCTCAAATGCATTGGAGGCAATAAAGCTCAATCCGGCGGAATAGTAACCAAAGGAATTATTACCTGTGGGCAGGGTACTGCTCCAATCGTTCCTAAAAGTGAAATCGGCATATAACTGGTTCCGATAGGCAAAATTGGCCGTACCATAAATACTGTTAATTCTTTTGTCTAGCTTTTCGCTATTTCCCAATAAAGGGGCCCTGGAATTGGCCAAGGTATATATTTCCGGAATTGCCAATTGTGATGCTTCGGCGTAGGAATAGTTGATTTTTTGATCTAGGCGATTGGCTCCTGCTGTTAGAACATAATTCCAATTTTCGTTAAAACTATTGGTATAGGTAAACAAAAAATCGGTGTTCAATTCTGTAAAACGGACATTGTCCTTTCGAAAAGATCCAAATGGGTTGGCATTGGTACTTACCGCACGACGGAACTCCCTGTCATCATTATAGGTATCCAAACCACCCCGTACCTTTAACGATAGGTGCTCTGAAAAATCGTAGGTTGCAGACACATTGCCCAGAACCCGATTCTTAGTAAAACTATTGGTGTTCTCGAAGAGGGTAAGATAGGGGTTGGTCAGCCATAAATAATTAATATCAAAATGTTGCCTACCCGTCTGTCCCGCTTGCCAATAATCCCTAAGAGAATCAATATTGGTCTGTCTACCTGTCCAATTAAACCCATAAAGTACATTCTCATATCCGTACCCTAAATTGGGTCTATTGCCACTTCGTGTATTAATGTAGTTTACAAAAGTGCTCAGTTTAAGCCTATCGCTCAAAAATTGATCAACACTCAATGCAATACCGTCTCTTTTTAGATCCGTATTCGGCAAAATGCCTTCATTGCGCAAATTACTGTAGGATACGCGCGTACTTCCCTTATCGGTGGTGTTGCTAATGGCAATATTATTTTGATAGGTTATTCCGGTTTCAAAAAAGTTGCGGACATTATCCGGTCTGGCCACCCATGGTGTTGGGCTAATGGGTGTAAAGGAACCGTCTGGCAATGTTCGAGAAATCACGTCGCCTGCGCGAACGGGATTCCCGTTGATGTCCACCGAAGGGCTATCGAACTGTGGTATTAGTAGCCCTGCATCCAATCTTGGGCCATAACTGCTGATTCCGCCGTCACCAACTCCGGCACCCGTACCATTTTGAAAAGCGTAGGCCCCATTAGATCCCAATCCATATACATTTTGATAATCCGGTAAGGTCAACAAAGTTTCTATGGTGAAATTACTATTGATGCTTACTCCAAAGCCTTTGGCCCTATTGCCCCGTTTTGTAGTGATCAAGACCACCCCATTTGCAGCTCTTGCCCCATAGAGCGCAGCCGAGCCAGCTCCTTTTAAAACAGAAATGGATTCTATGTCGTCCGGACTAAATTCGGAACTTCCGTTACCAAAATCGACCTCTTGCAAGGCACCATTATTTACAAGGTCGCTTGTGATTTGTTCGTTGCTTATCGGTACACCATCCACCACGAAAAGGGGCTGATTGCTTCCGCTCAACGAGTTTTCCCCTCGTATTATGATCCTAGAGGATGAGCCCACACCACTGGAACCATTGGTAATCTGTACCCCAGCTACCTGCCCTGCCAAACTATTGACCAGATTGGTCTGCGGAACCGTAACCAACTTATCCGAACTTACTGTGGATACGGCAGATACCAAGGCACGTTTATCCTTCTCGATTCCCAAAGCGGTCACTACGACTTCGTCCAGTTGTTCTTGGGAGGGTTCCATAATGAGCGAAAGTGGCAGGGTCCCGTCCTCCACTAGAACTGTCAATGGCCTGTATCCTATTGAAGAAATTTGTAGCGTAAATTTTTTGGATGAGGTTGTCAACTCAAAGTAACCATCTTCGTCGGTGGATGTATAGTTTTGAGTCCCTTCTTCATAAACCGCGGCATAGGGTATGGGCAATTGATTGTGGTCCAGCACTCTGGAGCTGTACGTGCTTTCCTGTGCAAACAAGGCAAACACATAGCATTGCAATACTGCAATCAGTATTGGTCTCATATGTTTATGGTTAAATTAATTGATGATGTTATGCAGTAGCTCTACCTACTGTCCGTTATATTCTGCTAAAAAGAATTGAAAACGGGCGGTGCCCTTAACCCTATATTTGAAAGATGTAGTGCCAATGGAACTGCTTCAAGAGTTCGTTTCCATTTGCGATTGAGCGATGCTATCAGTAATTTGAATAACTTGCTCAGTAAAGAGGTAGGATTAGATTTTGCATAGTCCTCCAAATCTTTCCGGGAATCAATATCGGAAAGCTCCCTTAAAATTTCAACATCTATTTTATGAGTGTCGATATGATCCTTTAGACTGTCCAGCAAAAAGGAAGTTTGCCAACGGAAGTTCAGAAATGTTCCGTGGTGAAATATTTCCTTGCTCAGACCAATCAAATAAACACCTCCATCTTTGGATGGACCCAGTACCATTTTGTTTGATTCCAACTTATGCACGGCATCTTGTAAAAGTTGGGTGGTCAAATCCGGACTATCGTTCCCAATGGAGATTACATTATCGTAACCTGCATCAAACAGTTTTTGAAAAGCATTTGTAAAACGGCTTGAAAAATTATTGCCTATTTGTTCGTGCTCATCTACCCAATAAAAATCGACACCACATTGCGTAGCCAAATTTCTCGTGTTGGCGATCAGTAAATTGAATAAGGCTTCCTGTTCTTCCGGCCTATGACCATCGCCAATGGGCTTCCTCACTACTTCCTTCTTAGCGGATAAGGAAAATACAAGCAGCGCTGTATTGTTCGGGTCCATTTTCTTGTTGATCATTTCTTGGAGTTATATGCCGTCCATTCAGTATTGTTCGTGGAACATGGTATAGGTCGACAACAATTTGCAATACTTACCAAAAATCTTAAAAAAGACCTAAATACAGTATTCGATTAGTGCCCCAAAATCCATAAATCACCTCTGCATCAGCACCTTATATTAGTTACATCAAACCAAAAAAATAGGTGTTAAATACAATTTACGCTAGGGTTTTGTCCTTTGTAGCCCGTTTAAGCAAGGGGGGCGACCATCAAAAGATTGCGGTTAATTCAAATAAATTATTTGTAGGACTCCTGGAAAGCCTTAGGCGTAATTCCTGTTCTGGCTTTAAAATATTTTGAAAAATAGGCATAATCGGAAAATTCCAGCGCATAGGCTACATCTGCCAAATTATGTTTGGAGTGTACAATTAACCGTTTGGCTTCCAGTACTACCCTTTCGGAAATAAGTTCGGTAGTTGTTTTGTTCACGGTTTGCTTTACCACTCTATTGAGGTGCTTTGTGGTAATGTTCAATTGCTCAGCATAAAATTTAGGTAGCTTTTCCTCTTTAAAATTTTTATCGATCAAAATTTCCAAACGATCCAATAATGCCGTGCTTTGTGTATAGTTAATATGATCCAAATCTATTTGGGAGGCATATATCCGAGAAAGTTGGATGTAGATATCATTTATCAAGCCTAGGATTTTAATCTCACGCATCATTCTATTATCACGATATTCGGCAATTGCCTCCTGAAATTTCATTTGCAACACCGGTATTTCACTTGTTGGAACTTTAAGCATTGGGGGATTCTGTTGCGAACCGTAAAATGGAAAAATGGAAAGGGAGTGTCCTAGGAACCTTAGATTATAAAAGGCTTGTGAATGAAAAAAAATGATTCCCTCCGGTTTGGTATCGAATTTCCAATAATGGGTCTGCCCCGGTTTTAAAAAGAATACCCTTCCGGGACCAATCCGGTAGGTCTTAAAATCGACCTCATGGGTACCGGTACCCTCCAAAAAAAGAACGCACAAGTAAAAATCATGGCTATGTGGTTTATCGATAAGGCATCGGTTAAACTCCAAATGACGAGAAAAGGAATTAACATACACCTCGTTCATCCTTTTTGATTCTCGGAAATTTTGAATATTTAAAACCGGTATTTTCATAACTATGTCCGAATAGTACAAATATATGGGAATATGCCACACACAGGAATGTATCCTAAAGTCGCAATTTTGTTGAATCAATTAAAGTTGCGATGAAAAAAGTAGAAAATATATTCCAATGCAAATGTCCCAAATGTAATACTGGAGATATTTTTCAGCATCCTAAATCAAGATTTCCTTTTAGGATTCCAAAAATGCACGAAAGATGCCCTCATTGCAATTATAAATTTGAAAGGGAAACAGGATTCTTCTTTGGGGCCATGTTCGTAAGTTATGCCCTTGCAGCTGCCGAGATGATTGCTTGTCTGGTTATTTTCTGGTATTTGGCCGGTTTTTCCCCTCTCAGCGTATTCTTTATTATCGCTATTATGGCAGCAGTTTTAAGCTCGCTCAACTTTAAACTTTCCAGGTCTATTTGGATTTACTTGTTTTATCGGGACTAGATTGTCTCAGAACAAAGTAGACCTTGCTGCGGTTCGTCTTTTGGCTTCTGTTACGACCAAACATTAAAGAAAAGTCAATTTCTTTTAAGAAGAAGTAATCCAATTTTGCGATTGGGCAGTCACAAGCCCTTGGGTTAAGATATATGCTTGGCCTTTGCAGTATTATTAAAAAACTTACCCCTAGTAAATGTAATATAGGTACATAGTAGTGTTTCTAAATTAAAAATTGGACCAAAAGGAACTTCATCCTATTGGCCCAACGACTCAACCATCTATGCTTTAAAAAACTGCACGTTCAATTGTAGTTTTACGGTATCACTTACCACTATTTTACCAGCTTCGGTAACGGCGCTCCACGTAAGATCAAAGTCTTTTCTATTTATGGCCCCCGAAATATCGAAGCCTGCTTTGGTTTGTCCGTATGGATCTATTGCCACTCCATTAAAATCCACATCCAAACTTACTTCTTTAGTGATGTTTTTTATGGTCAAGTCTCCAACTAAAGTGCTGCCATCAAATGATTTTGATTCAAACTTTAACTCCGGATAGGCTTCTGCATTGAAAAAATCATCTGATTTTAAGTGTGCATCTCTATCGGAATTTTTAGTGTTGATAGAATCCGTTTGTGCTGTAAAAGAAAAGCTTGCGCCTTTAAAATCCTCATTTTCCGTTTCCACCGAGGCACTATAGTCTTCAAAATAGCCTGTTACGGTAGAAATCATCATATGCTTTACCTTAAAAGCAATTTCAGAGTGTGCGTTATCAATGTTCCAATTTGTTTTTACTGCTGTTTCCATAAACTGATTTTTATTATTTAAAATGAATTATACTTTCTATTTACAGTGACATAGGAACTTCCATCAACAACAATTCGGTGTTGGAATCTGCCGTGATGTTGAGTTCATTTACATCCCAAATCCCAAATCCATCCCTGGAATTTAAAGCTTGATTGTTTACGGTTGCATCGCCTTTGAGTACAAAAACGTACACGCCGTTTTCTCCTGGTTTTTTTAAATTGTAGGTCAGAGATTTTCCTTGATCCAAATCGGTCATATTAAACCAGGCATCTTGATGGATCCAAACACCGGCATCGTCAGGATTTGGTGACAATACTTGTTGGAATTGATTTTTTCTATCGGCAGTGTTCAGCGTAATCTGATCATACCTTGGAGCAACATTTTCCTTATTGGGAAATACCCAGATTTGCAAAAACTTCACCTGTTGGTCTTTGTTTTTGTTGTACTCTGAATGCGTAATCCCCGTACCGGCACTCAACACCTGAATGTCGCCCGACTTGATCACCGCGACATTGTCCATACTATCCTTGTGTTCCAAATCACCTTCCAAGGGGATAGAAATAATTTCCATGTTTTGATGTGGATGTGTGCCAAAGCCCATACCTGCTGCTACGGTATCATCATTCAATACGCGAAGTACCCCAAAGTTCATACGCTCCGGATTGTGGTAATTGGCAAAACTAAAAGTGTGTTTGGAGTGCAACCATCCGTGGTTGGCATCTCCCCTACTGTCCGCCTTGTGTACTACTGTGTTCATAGTTTTGTATTCTTTATTTGGTAAATGGTTAAAACCGATGTTCTCTCTTGTCCAGTTTGGTGGTTCCTTCTCTTCTTTTGTGTTGCTTAACGCTCGTAACCCCAAGAAAGAAAGACCTGTACCTGCAATTGACTTTAAAAGAAAACTTTTGCGATTCATTGTTTTTGTTTGACAAGGTATAAGCCAACAGCGTGCCATAATTTTAAAATTCTGAATAACAGTATTTTACAAAAATTTATTTTATTTTATTATGCTCATTTTTGAGAATATTCTTATATATGAGAAATATATTGTACTTTTTTAGTGCTTAAAATGGAGCTTATGGCTAAGAATCAAGAGAGTTTAGAGATAAAAGAGTGGTTGGTAGAGACCTTGCCCTATGAAGTGATGTGGATGGACGAGAACGGTAAAATAGTATATGCCAATACTAAGTTTTGTAACCGGTTAGGGTACAACAAGTCAGTAATAACAGGGCTTTCTATTTTTGACATTAACCCCACATCTTCACCGGAAAGTTGGAAAAAACACTGGGAATTGGTCCAAAAAAAAGGAATTCATCGATTTAAGGAAACCCATAAAAACAAAAGCGGCAAATATTACGAAGTAGAGGTTTTTGCTCAATTTTTCTCAAATAACAGAAAAAAATTAATTTGTGCCATTGTCAACGATATTTCGGAATCAAGTTTCTACCAAAAATTAATGGATAACACCCAAACCATAGCTAATGTTGGTGGTTGGGAGCTCAACCTTCAAGATGGTTCCATTGTAGCCACATCCGAAGCTTTACAAATGTTCGAGGCACAGAATGTAGATGACCTTACGCCTCCAAAAATCATTCATCAATTTAAAGACCCCGAGCATATTAAATCCCTGTTAAGCAATACCATACGAAAAGGCGAAGCATACGATGAAGTGTTGGAAACTGCACATAATCCTCCTCGATTTATGAGGTGCGTGGCCAAACCCGTCTTAAAAGGTGATAAAATTTATAAGCTCATTGGGGTTTACCAAGATGTCACAGAACAGCAACTCAAGGAAAACAACCTACAGCTCTATAAAGAAGTTATTGGTAATGCCGAAGATATTGTTTATGTGGTTAAAAAGAACGGGGACCTATTTCATCACAACAAGGCCGCAAAAGCACAATTGGGATTTAACGAGGGCCAATTAAACAATGCTTCCATTTTTGATCTAGACCCTGGGATTACCAAAGAATGGTGGGAAAATCATTTTAATGATGTGGTAGAAAAGGGGTCCATCCGGTTTGAATGGCTTGCCGTACGAAAAAATGGCACCAAATTTCCTGTGGACATCACAGCCAATCATTTACGCTACAACGATGAAGACTATAATTGCGCCATAATCCGGGATATTTCCGAGCGGAAGGTAAGAGACTTGGAACTGTTCCAGGCTCTGGAAGAAATCAAATCCCTGAAAGATCGATTAGCAAATGAAAATGAGTATTTACAAGAAGAGATTAACAGTAAAATCAATTTCAATAACATTATCTGTACCAGTGAGGCTTATGAGAAAGTCTTGCAATTGGTAGACCAAGTTGCTCCTACCGATACTACTGTTTTAATCACCGGTGAATCTGGAACAGGTAAAGAATTACTCGCCAGTGCTATCCATAATAACAGTATGCGTAAAGACAGGCCACTGATTAAAATTAATTGTGCCACCCTACCTAAAGAGCTGATTGAAAGTGAATTGTTTGGGCATAAAAAAGGGGCGTTTACAGGTGCTGTTGCCGATAAAGTTGGTAAATTCTCGTTAGCCGATGGTGGCACCATTTTTTTAGATGAAATAGGTGAAATGCCGATTGATCTACAACCAAAATTGCTACGTGTATTACAGGAAGGTGAGTTTGATGAATTAGGTGGCAATAAAACTATAAAAGTAAATGTTCGTGTAGTAGCAGCCACCAATAGGCATTTGGAAGACATGATAAAAGAAGGAACGTTTCGCGAAGATTTATATTACCGCCTAAATGTGTTTCCTATTCATAATATTCCTTTGCGCGCCAGAAAAGAGGACATCCCTATGTTGGCACAATACTTTTTAGAAAAATATTCGGCAAAAGCCGGCAAAGCATTTAAACGCTTATCGAAAAAAACGGTTGAAGCCTTAATGGCTTATAACTTTCCGGGCAACATTCGTGAGTTGGAAAATTTAATTGAACGTGCCGTAATTATTGAAAATGGTACTACGCTGAATCCTGGACAATGGATACCACAAACTGATAATATCATTCCAACAGAAGATTTTAAACCGTTCGAAACCATGCAACGCGATTACATTATCGATGTGCTAAATTATACCAATTGGCGTGTGAGTGGAAACAAAGGTGCAGCAACCATTTTAAACATGAATGCCAAAACCTTGTTTGCCAAAATGAAGCGTTTGGGTATAGAGAAAGAGGTGCAGTTAAAGCGTTAAACACATTCTATCTCCTATACTGAGATGGCGTTACCCCGGTATGCTTTTTAAACAATCGCGAAAAGTAAGTGGGATAATCGAATCCTAGGTTGTATCCAATCTCCGCAATGGATTTGTCATAGCTCTGTAATTGATGTTTCG
Source organism: Flagellimonas marinaquae (assembly GCF_023716465.1). Classification (NCBI taxonomy): domain Bacteria; kingdom Pseudomonadati; phylum Bacteroidota; class Flavobacteriia; order Flavobacteriales; family Flavobacteriaceae; genus Flagellimonas; species Flagellimonas marinaquae. The sequence goes on along the minus strand of NZ_CP092415.1, from coordinate 3,040,392 downwards.
CTTCGATTATGATTTTTTCCTGTATAAGCTCGGATGCCGTTTTGCCGGTATGGTGCTTGATCAAATCACCAAAATAGTTTACGGAAAGGTTCAATTTTTCAGCAAAATAATTTACGGATGGCAATTGGGTATTTCCGTCCGAATAATATTTGTTCAGCTCCTTTTTAAAGGTCATCACCACTTTATTGTACAAGGGTTGTCGGGTTTCAAACTGTCTTTTATAGCATTTACCAATGTAGGTGAAAATGAGGTTACTATAGGCAATGAGCAAATCCAGCTCGTAGGTGTCCTTTTTGTATTCCGTTAGAATTTGTTCATAAAGGGTTTCCAACTGTTGCTGCTCATCTTCGGTTAGGAACAAGGCCTCCCCTATCTCATACTGAAAAAAGCTAAAATCAATATTGTATTCCTGCAACAGCACAGGGGAAATGAGCATATGGTAGCCCTTCCAAGGTTCGGTGGCATCCCATTCAAAAACTTGGTTCGGTTTTACAAAATATAAGAAGGCGGCATCCCGATCGAACTCCGTACTTCCAAAACAGTGCAGACCGGTCACATTGCGTTTAAAGGCCATCATATACCAATCTGTGGTGATGGGTTCACTTTTTAAACGTAGATTTTCAAACTCGTCATACTTTACCACATCGATCAACTCCTTTTTTGGAGCGGTGTACCCAACATAATGATTGAATTCCTTTAAACTTTTAAAATGCGTCATCTCTTAAAAACTAAAATAGACTGTAGTACCAAAGATAGCACTACAGTCCAGTATTTCTAAATTACCTTACGAATAAGACTTGAGACTAAAAGTCTTGTACAGTTGGTCTCAACACAATTTCGTTCACGTCTACATCTGCTGGTTGTTCAATGGCAAAAGCAATGGTTCTGGCCACAGAATCGGCAGGAATAGAAATGGTCTCGTACATATTGTCTACCATTTCAGAACTCTCTTTATGGGTACTTCCGTGTTTCAACTCGGAATCAACAGCACCTGGCTCAATGGAAGTGGTTCTGATATTACCTCCTACTTCTGCACGCAGTCCTTCTGAAATGGCTCGAACGGCAAATTTGGTTCCACTATATACCGTACCCCCCGGTGCAAATACTTTTATTCCTGCTACGGAAGATAGGTTGATAAAGTGCCCGGATTCTTGCTTTTGGAAAATTGGCAGAGCAGCTGCTACCCCGTACAATACACCTTTAACGTTGATGTCTATCATACGGTCCCACTCATCTACCTTCACCTCGCTCATGGGTGCTATAGCCATCAAACCAGCGTTGTTGACCATTACGTCAATTTTACCAAATTCGCTTACTGCTTTGTCCACCAAAGCTTGCACGTCTTCTTTTTTGGTCACATCTGTTGCAATGTATGCCGCCTTACCTTCGTTTTTGGAATTGATTTCTTCCGAAATGTTCTGTAAACGATCTTCTCTTCTGGCACCTAATACAACGTGTGCCCCTTTGGCAGCTAAATAACGTGCGGTAGCTTCACCCAGTCCACTACTGGCACCTGTAATTACTACTACTTTTCCTTTAATGTTATTTTCTAAACTCATAAGAATGTTTTTGAATTATTATTTTAATGATGATACAAAGGTATGGGTAGGTGTTTGTGACAGACTTACACAAAAAAGGGAAATAATGAAACAAATCACGGATTAAGAATTATTTAGCATTTTTTTCGACAACCCTTTACTCCTTGAACCCTTACACCAAAACACCGTTAAATAACGGCAACACTACTTCCGCTATTTTATCCAATGCTTCTTTGACCGGAGTGTCCGATTTTCGCAAATGCAACGCCATGTGGTTTACCCCTGCTTCTTCGTAGCGTTTCAGTAATTCCGTAAGCTTGTTTATCCCTATGGCACCTCCAAACCGATGTGGTCTAAAGTCGGCATTGTCGTCCGTAAGTAGGTTTAAATGAAAGGCAGAAATATAGGGTTTACAGGCTTGGTCGTTGTCGTATAAGGCCTCGCACCACTTCTTTTGCTGCAAATAGGTTTCCTCTGGTGTTCTGGGATAATTGAACCAACCGTTCGCTTCTTTAGCAATCCAATCTATGGACTGTCCCGAGTGGCCGGCAACCACCAAAGGAATTGGGTCCTGGGGTTTGGGATAAACGTCCACACCCGGGTTTAAAAAGGGATAAAACTCGGTTAAATCGCTTTCCAATTTCCAAGCCTCTTGCATAATCTTTAAATGCTCCCGAAACAATTTGGGGCGTTCCTCATAGGCTATTTTATACATAGGAAATTCCACGGGCCTGTCCCCTAGCCCTAAACCCAGCAGCAACCTACCCTTGCTTAAATTTTCAATGGTTGCGGCGGCTTTTGCCAAATGTATGGGTTGATGTAAAGGTGAAACGATAGCGGCCGTTCCCAACAATATATTCTGGGTAGCCGCGGATAAATAACCCAAATAACCGATAGTATCGAACAACTGGGCGCCATCCCCAAAATTGGGATCGTAAACCGGTACTTCCCGTACCCAAACCGATGCAAAACCAGCAGCATCTGCCTGTTGTACCAACTCCAAATGATTTGTCATATCCGGAATACCGAAAGGCCTTCCCGTTTCTCTTCGTTTTTTATCCCCTGCCAAGGACCAATCGTTATCGAGCGGAAATTCTATTCCCAAGGTCATTTTACCGGGTCGGTATAGTTTGTCAAAATTTTTCATAGCAATTCTTTTTTAAGCCAAGGGCCGCAGAACGACCCCTGACTTTTTAATTAAGCGTTCCAGATTTCCTCTGCAGTATACGGGCCGCCTTCAACTTCCCAGAATTTTGCATCCACAAAACGATGGTCTTTGTTAAGGGCCACGATCTTCTCCATATCCGAAGCGCTCAATTCAAATTTTAGGGTATCCAAATTTTCTTGTAATCGGGACACATTGGTAGATTTTGGTATTACCGAAATACCGCGTTGTATGCCCCATTTTAAGGCTACTTGCGCCACTGTCATACCATGGGCCTGGGCAATATCCAGAAGCACCTCACTTTTAAAAAGGTTAAGGGTATCATCTTCTGCCCCACCAGAACCAATAGGTGCGTATGCTGTTAGGTGAATACCCACTTGTTTACAGAAATCTACCAAGGTATCTTGCTGTAAAAACGGGTGTATCTCGATTTGGTTCACTTCTGGTTTCTGTTTTGCCGTTTCCAAAAGAGCCTTCAAATATTGGGTATTGAAATTACTGACACCGATATGCTTGGCCAGTCCTTTTTCCAAAGCTGCTTCCATACCGGCCCAGGTATCGGTCAATGGCACTTCTTCCAAAGGAATGAATTGATCTGCCTTCTCTGGCATTTCAACTCTTTTTTTAAAGGCTACAGGCCAATGGACCAAATAGAGGTCCAAATAATCCAACTGTAGGTCTTTCAGGGTTTTTTCCAAGGCCGGTTGTACGTTGTCCATCCCGTGAGAATCACTCCAAAGCTTGGAGGTAATCCACAGTTCCTCCCTGGTTACCACACCAGAATCAATGGCTTCCGCAATCGCCTTTCCTACTTCTTTTTCGTTTCCGTAGGCTGCCGCACAGTCTATGTGCCTGTACCCCATTTTCAAGGCTTCCAAAACAGCGGTATAAACCTCTTTGGGTTCAGAACGAAAGGTACCAAGCCCTAAAATGGGCATTTGATCGTTATGTTTAAATGATAATGTATGCATCTGTTTATAATTTTTCTTTTTTATATAAAGCCAGTGTAAGTATAAAGCCTACCACCACCAGTATACTCCCTACCCATGGCGTTGCTGCTACGCCCAATGTGGACTCTACTATTAATCCGCCAACATAGGCACCAATAGCTATCCCCACGTTAAAAGCCGCAATGTTCAATGCCGAGGCTACATCTTCTGTGCCCGGCAGGTATTTTTCTGCCATTTTAACCACATACAGTTGCAGTGCGGGTACGTTGGAGAACGCCAAGATTCCCATAAAAAACAAAGTTACTATGGACCAAATAGGACTGCTTGCCGTAAAGTATAGTACCACCAGTACCACGGCTTGCAAAGCAAACATGACCATTAAGGCTTTTCCCGGGGTTTTGTTGGAAACCTTACCCCCAATAATATTGCCCAAGGCAATGGCTATACCGTAGACCAAGAGTAGAACACTGGTCATACTAGCGGAAAATCCGGTAACTTCTTCCAACAAAGGCGCCAAGTAGGTAAAGGTTACAAACGTACCGCCATAACCAAGGGCCGTAATGCCCAACACCAACAGAATAGAAGGGTTTTTGAGTACTTTTAGCTGATCTACCAAACGTAAGGGCGGTGATTTTTTAATATTTGAAGGAACCAAAAAGTAACTGGCCAAGGCCCCGATAACCCCTAAAATGGCAACGCCCACAAAAGTGGCACGCCACCCAAAGTTTTGGCCAATGTACGTACCCAAAGGCACGCCCGTAACAATAGCTACCGTAAGCCCGGCGAACATTATGGAAATAGCAGAAGCCCTTTTATCTTCTGGTACCAGACTGGCCGCTATAGTAGAGCCAATGGAGAAAAAGACCCCATGTGCGAACCCGGTTAAAATGCGTGCCAGTATTAACAAGGTAAAACTAGGCGCAATGGTGGCCAATCCGTTACCGATAATGAACAATAACATAATACCGATCAATAACCGTTTGCGTGCTATTTTACTGGTCAAAGCCGTTAAGACAGGTGCACCAATGGCAACTCCCAAGGCGTACAAACTCACCAACAATCCCGCTGAGGAAATAGAGGTGTTTAAATCGTTGGCTACAGTGGGCAACAAGCCCACGATAACAAACTCTGTAGTTCCAATACCAAAGGCACTAATGGTCAATGCCCATAAGGCCGCTGGTAGACTTTTCTTTTCGGTCTTTGCGTTTAAAACTGCTGAATCCGTAGCCATCTTAGTACGTTGCTTTAACCAGTTCCACAATCTTTTGGGCCGTTAATTTGGCAGAAGCAGGATTTTGACCGGTGACCAAACGCTGGTCCACACTCACTTTTTCTTGCCACATATCGGCTTTATCTATGGTTGCTCCACGTGCTTCCAATTTTGTTTCCAAAAGGAAAGGAACCACTTTTTCTAAGCCTACATTTGCTTCTTCTTCATTGGTAAAAACGCTTAGTGTTTTACCGTTTACCAAATAGGCTCCGTTGGACAATTGAATGTTCACCAATGCGGAAGGTCCGTGACATACGGCCGCCACTATTCCATCATTCTCATAAATACGGGCTGCTATTTTGGCTAATTTCTTGTGATTGGGAAAATCCCACATAGTGCCATGGCCACCGGCATAATAGATTACATCATAATCCCTTGCCTTGATTTTTGAAGGTTTTAGGGTGTTTTTTAGTTTTTGTTGAAAAGTGGTGTCGTTCCAGTATTTTTTATTCACCGGATCTTCCAAATCAAAACCATCTACCGGAGGGTTCCCTCCTTCTGGGCTTACCAAGGTAATGTCGAAATTGTTCTCCTCAAAAACTTCGTAGGCGTGGGTTACCTCACTTAGGTAATAGCCCGTTACCTTGCCCGTATCTCCCAATTCTTGATGACTGGACAGTACCATTAAGACTTTTGTAGTCTTATTGTTATGTTGTGCCGTTCCTAATAGAGCAAATAGTAGCATTGCCACTGTTGTGTTAATTCTTGTTTTCATTTTCTTTATCTTAAATTTTATGTGACAAAGGTGTATGAAAACGAAAGGCTGTGCGAGGAGCTACATCACCATTTTAAAGTGAGATAACACAACCCATAAAAGTGATATACATCACAAAATCTAATTTTTAAAACGGCTCAAAGTTTCCCTGGAAACGCCTAGGTAGGCGGCAATCAATTTTTTAGGAACCCGTTGTAATAATTTGGGGAGTTTGTTTAGTAGTTCATCGTACCGTTCTTCTGCAGATAAAGTTAAAAGGGACAGAATACGCTGTTGCAAGTTGATAAAGCCGTTGTTGGACTTAATCCGATAAAAATTAGCTATGGCGGGAATTTGCTGGCAAATGGATTCCCTACTTTCTAAGGACAGGCAAAAGAATTCGGAATCTTCTATACAATCCACAAAGATGGTGGCCGGTAATTGGTGTTGAAAAGCGAAATAGTCGCTAACCCAGTATTGCTCCATACCAAACTGTAAAATGTGTTCGTTTCCCTTTTGGTCTATAGCATACGATTTTACCAAACCGTTGATAATCCAAAACTCACATTCTACTGGCTGACCTGTCTGGATTAGAAATTGGTGCTTTTTTAATTTCCGATACTCAAAATGAGGCGCTATTTGCTCCCATTCCGCATCCGTTAGGTCAACAATTTCCTCAAAATGTTGTCTTAAGAGGCCATAATTTTCTTGCACGCCAAATTTGTTTTAAGAAGTACAAAGGTAAAATAGTAAATGTTAAATTGCTATCAACTTAAATTAACAAACAGAATCTCTTTTACTGAATTATTCCAACTAAAATCAGTAAAAATGCTTTTCTCACAAAATATGATAGGACAAGCTCATGGACCATATTATTAATTTAATAGCCCGGACCATTTGGTTATGATCGACCTCTAATTTTAGGGAGGAATTCAATCGACCGTTGTCTTTAAACAATCGATTGACCTTCTACATGAGCAGCCATTGTTCCTTTTTAAGGAATAGACGCCTTTTCCTCCTTCCTTCCATTCTTAAACCCTACCTCTTATTGGCTTTATCGGTGTTCAATTGGTAATTACCTGGTGTAAATCCAAACGTTTTCATTAATCGTGTCCAAGTGTTTATTTGAGCTACTGCCAATGTGAGCAAACTAATTTCCGGTTTATCAAAGTGCGTTAACAAAGTCTGAAACAGTTTGTCCGAAATTGAACTGCCCTTCACGTTGGTTACCTCCTCCGTAAATTCGAGTGCCACCCGTTCCCTTTCTAAAAAATAAGGGGTCTCCTGCCACACGCACAAGGAGGAGAGCCTCAATTCGGACTCACCGGAATTTTTAAGTTCTTTGTAGTGCATATCTACACAATAAGCACAACCGTTCAACTGTGCTACTCTTAAGCGCATTAATTCCAAAAGTTTAAAATCAATTGTGGATTTATTGATTATAGCTTCGACTGCCATTAAACTTTCGAACATCCCGGAAGGGATATCCTGAAAACTGATTCGTTCCATAAGTATATTATTTATGGAGCAAAAATAACCCTGAAGACAGCTCCGCTTCCTTAAGATTTCTTAAGAACGTAACTTTTGATTTTTTCTGATCGCACTTAAATATTCAGGGGTTATATCCAGATAAGATGCTATCATATAGAGTGGTACACGTTGAAAAATTTGGGGTAAATTATCCAATAATGTTTGATACCGGGTCTCACGTTTTGTTCTCATATAGAGTTCGTCTCGTTTTTGAATAGCAATGAGCATATTGAGATAAACCTTCCTAAACGCACTGTTAAGCTTTGGTACTTTATGGTACAGTTCTTCCAAATCCTCAAATGAGATCCGTAGTACCACAGTCTGCTCCAAACATTGAATCGCTTGTCTGGACGGTTTTTGCTCAACAAAGCTTTCCAAGGAGGTTACCCACCAATTTTCAATGCCAAAACCCTGGACCTTTTCTTGGCCAGAATCATCTATGGCATATTTTCGAACTAACCCTTTTAGGATAAAAAAGTTATATTCACAAACCTGTTCCTGTTCCAATAAATGCTGCTTGTCCTTGTAGTTTTCAACATCACAGTTTGCATATATAACTTGAATTTCCTCTTCATCAAAATTTTCGTATTTACACAGATAATCTCTAAGTTGATTCAAATACATCCTATTGATATGATGTTAAAAAAGGTTCAATTCTTGGCTTGCAGTAAATCTGGTTTAAAATTAACCTATAAAAATTAAAAAGTCATCGGGGATGCAAACTCCAAAAGTTTCGTTAAACTATTTTTTATTTCTAACCGTTTATTTAGTTTTGTGGTGTAGTTAAATATCAAATGCCAAGAACAAAACAATATAACGAGCAAGAAGTAATCGATAAGGCCATGAATTTATTCTGGCGGAATGGCTACGAAACAACATCTATGCAAATGCTTGAAAAGGAAATGGGCATAAACAAATTTTCCATCTATTCCAGTTTTGGCAGCAAAAATGGAGTGTTCCTAGAAAGTTTGAAACGGTATAAAACTAAATTGAACACTTTATTGGTTAAGTTGGAGAAATCTGATTCAGGAATTTTGGGCATTAAACAGTATTTCTATGATTTTGTTCAATTCAGTAAAGAAACAGAGTTTGGAAAGGGTTGTTTGATAACAAATACAGCCAATGAAATAGGTGAAAATGCGGACATCCAAATCAAGGATTCACTGTCGAGTTTTATGGAGCACGTTAGGCAAGTATTCATCTCGGTCCTAAAAAAGGACGCCTCCAAATCCCAAGAATCACTCAACAGCGAAGCGGATTATTTGCTTATTGCCATGTTTGGACTATCCTCGGCCACCAGAGTGTTCAACGCCGAGCAATTGGAACATTACATAGAGAATATATTCAAAGATCACTGACATTTTTTTTGCAATATATCTAACCTTTCGTTTAGTTTAAATTAACTCCCTATTCGGACATTAAAATAAAGCTTCATCCATAAAAATTGACTTTAGCTTTTTAATTACAAAAGGTTATTCAGAAATAAAAAAAATGTGGTCTCCATTTGGAACCGAAAGGCCCTATAAAGTAACAATGGATCTAATAATAACTAAATGCGCAAAGGAGCGCGAAAATTAAATAAGTAAAACAATAAAAATTCGAATTATGACAACTTTAAAAGTCCACAACATTGAAACAGCTCCAGAAAACAGCAAACCCCTATTGGAAAATTCCAAGAAAGCCTATGGAATGATCCCAGGCTTGCATGGCGTATTGGCAGGAGCCCCGAAAATACTGGAAGCCTACCAAACCCTGCATGAGCTTTTTACCCAAACTTCGTTCAACGAGGAAGAATTAACGGTGGTATGGCAGACCATCAATGTAGAACATGCTTGCCATTACTGCGTACCGGCCCATACCGGAATCGCCAAAATGATGAAGGTCGATGATAACATCACCGAGGCTTTACGCAATGAGACTCCGCTAAAGGATGAAAAACTAGAAGCTTTGAGAACCATGACTCTGACCATTGTAAGAAATCGTGGTCATGTAACACCCGAAGATCTACAAACATTTTATGCCGCGGGATATGGGGAGCAACATGTTTTGGAAATCATATTGGGACTATCGCAAAAAGTAATTAGCAATTATACCAATCATATTGCCAATACTCCTGTAGACGCTGCTTTTGAAAAGTTTGCCTGGTCCAAAGAAAATGTAGTTTCGTAGCCCTATAGTACCCTATTTTTATGTATTGCGATAAACTTTCCGGCACATAGGAAGGTTTATCGCATATTAAAACAATTCGATTATGATAAAGTTGACCGTAATGTACCCCAACAGTCCAAATACACAATTTGATAAGGACTACTATATAAACCAACATAGCAACTTATTAAAAGATCTACTTGGCGAAGCGATAATATCATCCGATATAAACCTTGGGTTATCCGGTGCAAGCCCGGAACAAACTGCTCCGTATGTGGTAATTGCCAATCTTGTCTTTACCTCCCAAGAAGCATTTCAAAATTCCTTTGTGCCAATGGCCGAAAAAATCTTGGCTGACCTTCCCAATTTCACCAATACCCAGCCAGTAGTTCAAATAAGTGAAGTGGTATGAATTCAAGATGACCATACGTGGCCACCCTAAATGGCAATGATTTTTAGAAAAAAACGAATTATCCTAGCAAGTTTTGAAGTGGATAGGTAAGAAAACAAATAAAATATGGTCTTGCGCAAAGATCATCTCAAATCTTACTACCTAACTTTTACCGAACTCTACACCTTTTAGATGGTTTTAAATGAATTCAAACGATATGCACAAACAACAAAAAAACACTGAAAATCAAAAGTTTAACAGTTTTTTATTTTTACATAAATAAGGTAAGTTGGGGTGACTGAATCATGAATTTGATTGTATGTTGTTGTAAATCCAAAACTGACACCGATATTTTAAATCCTGCACACCTTATTACTCCTTTCTGTACAGATTAAGAATAAGTACAAGTCCTCAAAGGATAGAAATAATCAAAACTGTTCAAAAAGTATCAAATATTTTAAAAACAATATCCATGTTATGTAAAATTATGGGCAATCCTCTCAATCTCCATGAACTAGTTATGCCAAAAATTGAATGCCCTTCAATACGAATTTCAATCAACAAACATCAAATCTTGGATGGCTCATTTTTTTGTTTTGGGTGGCCACAACCATCCTCCTCAACCAGTAAGGAACATCGTATTTTACCTTAGAATGAAAGATTCCGATAAATCGGCATTGGAATCGGTTCCCACAAAAATTTTGAATTCACCAGGTTCGGAAACAAATTCCAATTGGGCATCATAGAATTTTAAATCATCCGGAGTCAAGGTAATTGTCACTTCCTTTCGCTCCCCCTTTTTCAGCTTTATTTTTTGGAACCCTTTCAATTGTCGTTTCGGCGGGGTAATGCTTCTGACCACATCCCTCAAATATAGCTGCACCACTTCTTCCCCAGTATGATCACCTGTATTTTTCACCGTAACGGTGGCCGAAATCGATTCTCCCCGACCAATTTCCTTTTTGCTCAGCCTAAGGTCGGAGTATTCAAAAGTGGTATAGCTCAATCCATACCCAAAGGGCAATAAAGGTGTGTTGGGCGCGTCCAGATAGTTCGACCTAAATTTTTGAAACTCCCCACTTTCAGGAGCGGGTCTCCCTGTGACCTTCGCACTATGGTATATAGGAATCTGTCCTACATTTATCGGCCATGTGGCAGTTAATTTACCAGATGGATTATAATCTCCAAATACCACATCGGCAATTGCATTGCCAGCTTCCACACCCGGGTGCCAAACCGCTGGCCCGATTAGAACCTAAACGCTGAATCTCAATATTAACGGGAGGTTTGAAGATATTAGGTAAAACCGGACACCCTATAGGACACCTTTATCCTTGGTTAAATTTGGGCACAAAAAAAACCAGAAAATGCTAATTTTCTAGTTTTTAATTATTTACAGTTACATTTAACATCAAATGCACTGTTTTTTGTCGGGGTGGCAGAACCTGAACCCTGCACCTTGACCCCATGTAAACCAGATATTTATGTTTTATTTTCCAAAATAGGACATCCTATAGGACATCTTCGTGTGGAACTTGGTACTTTCTAGCATCAAATTTAAAGGATTCAATTTAAACTAAACCAAGTTCGTATAAATAAAATCAAAACTTACTGTCCATTCCCAACCGGTCCAATTTTAAGTATGATATTAACTGGAATGGAATGTTTAAGGAAGGCTACTATAATGGTGACGGATGAGGTGATAATGGAATACATCAAGAATCAGGACATGGAGCGAGAAGATGGTGATTTCAGAATCGGTGAATCATAAGCCGACTTACAGTCGGTTCCAAATCTTTCACCTTTAGGCGATAGTAGTTTAACTAAGGAATAGATTCCATTTTTTTTGAAAAGAATAGGTTTTGATGTTCATGGTACGATATAAGAACCTAAACCCTATTTTTTGGCTTTAATGTATAAGAGAGACTTCTTTTCAGACATGCTTCCAAAAGGGCAGGGCAAGACTTCTTCAATGGACTAGCGGTACATTTGGGCCATTTCTACCAGAAGTTGATTCAATTGGCCCTTGTTGTACACTTTTGTTTTCTTGATCAGTGTATGTATGGTTTTAGTGGCTCCAATATCTTTTATGGGATTCCTTTCCAAAATCAATAAATCGGCCACCTTGCCCTCTTCGACACTTCCATAGTAGTCCAAAAGATCAAAGTACTTTGGGCCATTTATCACCGATGTCTGCAATGCCTGCAAAGGTGTAAGTCCTCCATCAACAAAGATTTGAAGTTCATCGTGAAGGGCAAACCCCGGATAAATGTAGGAGTTCAAAAAGCCTGCGTCGGTTCCTGCAATGATGTCCATTCCCGATTCCCGTACCAATGGTAACAAATCGACTGTTTTCCGATACCTATCATGTCTGGCCTCTATCTCTTCTTGAGTGGCCTTGTTTGCCCGTTCTATCCTCCAATCATAGGTTTTTATGAGACCTGGCCCCAAATATTTCAGTTCTGGGTCAGAAAGATGGTCATCCTGTTCCAGGTATGAAATAATTTTGCTCCCAATAAATGTTGGAACCACTGCCGTGCCATTATCGGCCAATTTCCGGTACTTTGCAATGGCCGCGTCCCTATCAAAGGTTTGGTCCAGTTGTATTTGTGCAGTTTCCCGGTCAATCCCACCTTTCTTGAACCTATCAATGATCTCGGCCTCCTGTGAGGATCCAGCCTTTAGCATATAGCCCATATGTTCCACGGTGCGCTGTCCTGCTTCCGAAGCTTCGTTGATGGTCAGTTCAAACGGGATGTGGCCCGAGGTCTTATAGCCCCTTTTAGTGGCCTCCTTGATACTTTTCAGGAACAATTGGGGATCAAGGGCATTGTCCGTGATCTTTACGAAATCCACTTGAAGTTTGTCCAAGGAGTCCAGCGCCCGTAACAGTTCCGGCTCATCTTCAATTTCGAGGTCGCCGGGCCAAATGGAATTCTTTCCCTCCAACTTTGGCCCTGCCGTCAATATGGATGGTCCCAATAAAGTGCCCATCCCAACCTGTTCCTTCCACTTTAATACTTCTGGGCTTATGTCTGCTGCACAATCCCTAACGGTGGTTACCCCGTTGGCAATATATAGTGGTAAAAGGTTTTTATTTTCCGTAATCAGTGTATCGCCTCCCCCAAAGTGTACGTGCATGTCCCATAGGCCGGGAATCACATACTTGTCCTTGGCATCCACGGTCTGTGTCCCCATCCAGTTTTCTGCGGCATCGTATGGTGCAATCCGGGCAATGGTATCCTTATTTATGCCAATGTGCTGCCCTTCTATAATATTGCCCGAGCCGGTATCCACAATGTTCGCATTCTTGATCAGAATGTCGAACTGCGTTTTTGAATCGTTCTCACAGGCCGTAAGCAACAAACTGCCCAGTAAAAATAAACCGATCTTTTTCATTTCCATATTTGGTTAAGGTTTTGATAAGCTATTCTACTTGATCTATAGATGGATGGTTTCCGTTGAAAATCCCATCCCTTTTACATAAGGATAAAGAACGACTTAAATTTAGTGGAAAACAATGCTCCATGGCAACATTTCAGAGCCTTGACTTCAACCTGCAGAGGGTATATGGTGATATTCCCAAGTAGGATGCGACCAATTTATTGGAAACGCGAAGTAAAAAATCTGGATGCATCTTCATAAGAAGCTTTATTTTTTCCAAGGCTGAATACCCTAGGTAGCTATAGATCCGTTTCTGATTGTTCATAAAACTATACTCAAGAATCTTTGGAGTTGCTACCTTTATTCGGACAGAAAGTTTAAGACTGTGTTACCAAATAAATATTTTAGAAACATGAAAAAACGATATTATAGTTCCGAATTAAAGGTAGCAACTCCAGGTCACAACCATCAGACTTTTGCTACAGGTGTACCTTTCAAGCCTTCATCGACCAGCCATCCCATGAACTTTGCAAATGGTCCGATATCCTCTTTCACACTGGCCGATTCCAAAGCTTTCATATATATTTGACGTTCTTCCACCGGTATTACGGTCCAAGGGTAGCCGCCTGAGGCCAACATTACATTCATCAGAAATCGCCCCATTCGTCCATTGCCGTCCATATATGGGTGAATGAACACAAATATAAAGTGCCCCAATACGGCCCTTACCGCTGCATTTTCTTCTTTCTGCAACAGTTCGAACAATTCGGGCATGGCATCCCGTATTGCATCCTTGTTCAAAGGAACGTGCATCGACCCTCCTATATATACCTGATCATTTCGATATCCTGCCAGGTCGGAGGCTTTTAGGATACCCGAGGTCACGCTGGGCGCAAAAAGTTCCCGGTACCAATCCCCATGGTCATTGTCCACCACTTTTCCAGAATTCTCCCCTTGTAGAATACTTTTGATACTTTCACGCACGCGCTGGGAAGCCAACCAATATCCACGGGCCGCCATGGCATCGCGTTGCCTTTTGTCTGCCTCATTATCTTTGGGGTCCCATTCGCCGCTCCTTACCCGTTCAATCAGTTCCACGGTAACCCTATAGCGTTCAATGGATAAGGAATGATATGCATCGGTTACGTACATATCCTCAACTTCCTTCATATATTTATCATGATCTTGTGGAATGCCAGGGGCATCCGGAAAATGTGAAATCACCCCATTGCGCATTTTGTGCCACAGTAAACGAATCCTGTTCACATAGGGAGATTTATCCCTTATGGAGAGGACAACCGGGGGTTTATCCCCAAATGGATCGTTTTCTCGAACATCGTAACCGGCCTTTTGCATTGTCTTGACGATTTCATCCGCCAATGCATCACGCCCAATATTTCTAAAAGCTCCCGCCAATCTCCCGGCAATGGTGGAATGTCCCCCGTCCAACAATAAACCAAGTATTTCCGATGCATCCGGTACCATGGCCAATATGGTGCGCACATCCGTGGTGTTTCCTTTAAACATCCCCGGTGAACAATTTACCAGGGCCGAGGCCAAAGTCAACATTCTGATACCTTCCCATACCATAATCTCCGCTTTTGCCGGCAATGTGGATTTCATGGTGAACATTGAGGTGCCATGCAGCAGTTCCGTGTTGGAATTCGTGCCATTGGTCGCACGGATGATCAATTGTTTGGGAACAGTTTGGTTGCCGGCATGAAGCAATAGGGATTGTTCCGCTGAAATACAATAGGAATCCCCATATCGTTCGGCCAGGTACCGGGCACAGAAACTCCAATAATTGGCATACCATGAGGTACTGTCCCCCTGTTGTTCATCGGGAGGTACGATAATGTACCAACCTTGTATGATCTGTCGAATAAAGCCATTCCCGCTCAACCGTTCCCGATGGACACGACTGAGTTCAGAAGTTTTGATTGCGGTGATACCTTGATCTTGCAATGTTTTTAAAGCTTCAAGGGCCTTGGCCAATTTTTCTTGAGGTGTTGCCATTTTTCTGTACCAATCTTATTGGGCAAACATTATATTTCTATGCTGTTTTGTTATTATATATTTGTGATGTGCTAAAATTATATATTTATGACGTATAAATATTATGTTTTTATGTTAAAAATACAGGGGGAGCCAATTAAAACAGAAATCCACATCCAATATGCTTGATTTTAACGTGCAAAAAACGGTGTCATCTGTAATCTTCGACAGAAAAAATGAGCATAGCAAAGAACACCAATAAGACACTGACCCCGGTCCTCTACAGTAAAATATTGGATTGGTTTTATTTTACCGTTTTTAGTGGTTCTCATTATCCCAAGGTTTAGTTCATGGTTTTGTGAATTATAAAAATTCCCAATGGTGTGGATTCAAAGCCGTGATTGCCCAAATGTCATAAATAACCGGAGCGATGTCAAGAATGGGGGGCATTACGGATCCCTGAGCAAAACTTTTCTGCTCCCTTTCCCTTCATGTAGTTCCATTTCTGAATACTCTCCCTTGGCCAATACGAACTTGGGCAATACGTACACGAACCTTTTGGATTCACCCTTCTTGACCAAAGAGGGCATTTGGTATCGGTGTATTGGCAACCTTTCCAGTCTTTGGTGGGATGCCTTCTTCTTTTTGTTCCCGGTAACGCTATAGACTTTTAGATAGTCCACCTCAAAATCAATGTTCGAATTATTGGACACTTGCATGACCAAGTACGTCTCATTTCCATTGTAGGCCATTTTCTGTAACTGAAGTTTAATGCGCCCTTTTCTCTTGGTGGCCAACCTTTCGTTCTTGGCCTTTAAAAGATAATTACAAAAGCGCTCAAAGTATTCCCTTCGCTTGGCAATACTGTCCAGTTCTTCGTCCTCTTGTTCTTCTTTGCGAATTGTAATCGGTCTTTCAGTGCCAATACTCTCAGAACCGGTAACAAAATGGTTCAACCTGCTGAGTTGTTTCCTGTATTTGAGGATATAGGAATATACCCGTCCATCCTTGGTCAACACCAATAGGTTGCTTTCCTCGCCCGGCTTGGCCTGTACCAAACCAAAGTGCTGCTCCTTTTCCCGGTTATAGCTAAACACAAAATTTGGCGCTCCCACAATGCCCTGACGGATGGGTTCCGAAAAGAACAGGGCCACGTTTTTATGCCCGTTGGCGTAGATGGTGTCCAACACTTCCTGTGCGTTCAATACATTGGCCAATGCCAATAACGGTATAAGAATACGTATTTTCATAAGATAGGTTTTACTGTCCCTTTGGGACTTTTAAAATGAGTCGATAATTATCCATTATGGTCACCTTGACCAGACGGTTGTCCCTTTGGAAGAGTGCCTTGATGCCCCTGACCTGTGGTACCCCACCGATATTGATACCATCAATGGCATCCCCCACCACTTCCCTTCCGGCCTCCGCCCGAAAACTGTTCACCACATAAATTCCCTCACCTCCATCTTCAAAATCATAAGCGGCCAAGGTAACGGGACTGTGGCCCATATGGTCAATGGCGATCAGCACCCTGTTGGGCTTAAAGCTCACAAATCCGTAAATGGCCGTATTTCTTGGAATTACAGTGCCATTGATGACAGCATCTGCCAAGAGCCGCATCCGTAACCGGAAATACTGCCTTACCGTTTGGGTGCCATCCACCCTGACCAAGATCTGGGAATCCGTGGTTCTGGTCACCTCCATGGGCCGTTCCATGGGATTTGAGGCGAAGAACAATTGGTGTTCCAACCCCAATTCCTTGACCTCTATGGATGGATCTTTGGTCTCAATTTCTTTTGTGGTGGTGATGGAATCCGATTTGGTATTGCCCAATGCCACTTTCCCAGTCTTGGGTTTCCGGTATGTCCCTTCCGCATAATCAATGCGCCCTTCGTTGTAGATACTGTCAATAATCCGTATCCTTTTCTTTTCCATCAGGTCCGGGTCATAGACCCCTGTGGAATCCAACAGGCTCTCGTCATAAATGCTCGGGGCGTTGGTCTGCCGTTCTTCCTTGATGGCATCCAAGGCCTCCAGTTTGGTTTTGTACTGCTCCTGCTCCTCCCCCAGTTCCGGTACGGGAATCTGGTTGTTGTCAATTACAGGGTCTTCCCCTTCACCCAGTGCCATCATCGCATAGCCCACAATCAACAGGACCACGCAAAGAATGACTGCCGCGAAAACGATTTTATTTTTCTCTACTTTCATAATTTTCAATTCTTTTTAAAGTGTTTTCAAAAAAGTTGGTGATCAACAGACCATGGGTATTGTTCGGAAAGTTCCGGTCCACATGGATCAGGTTCCCCGTGGTGGTCAGCTCATAGGTATCGGTGACCGACCCCCGGTTGATCTCAAATACGGTGACGGTCTCAAACCTATAGGGTTCCGATTGCAGGTCCATCTTGGATGCAATGCTCCGTACTTTCTGTACCAGGGAATATTGCAGCAAACGGTTATAGACCCCTTCCGCTTTTTTCTGCCGGTAGAGGGCGTCCACCGAAGAATTGCCCAACCAAAGGGCTTTCTCTAAGTTGCTCTCATAGTTACTGGCATCGATTCCATAGAAATAGCGGTGGAACAGTTCCAGATGCGCCTTGGCCTCCACTTCGAGGTTTTCCAATTGGGAGACCATTTTTAATGGGATTACGCTTCCATCCCCGTTGACCACAAAGGCATTGTCCATACTTTCCCTGTGGAGCCCTATGACCATCAGCACCGAGACCATACAGGTCAGTACGGCCCCGATGACCGTGACCAGCACGATAAAGCGGTTGAGCTTTAGGATATTGTATATGTTTTTAAAGGGTGTTTTCATTCTTTATTAAATTTTTTAATGTGCATTGGACATTTATAAATGTGTCTTAGCCACCAAAGAGCTTGAAGGTAAAGGAGGTGGCTTTGCGGTACAGTTTGAACTTCAGGAACACGATGAACCCAATGGAAGCCAGTTCGATCAGTGGCGCAAAAAATTCACTGCCCCAGTCCGTCCCGAACAGGTTGTTCCAAAAGCTTGTATTGATCTCCGTGTACAGGGCATTGACAAAGACATTGACCAAAAAGAAGGCCGGTACCAACATATATACCCCGGTATAGAGCTTAAAGAAGTTATAGGCCAGTCCCCTGAACTTTTCAAACACGGCCAAGCTGATCACCAAGGGAAAGAAGGCCCGCATAATGCCCAACAGGAAAAAGCGTTCCGCCAGGAACAGCGGATAGATGAACAGGTCCATCATCCATAGGAAAATCCCGATAACAAAGGCCAGCACCTTCAACCCGTACAAAGGGGTCACCAAGGCCTCGTACAACAGCGCCAACGCCTTTTTGGCGGCCTCCAGTGCGCCCACATCCCGTTCCAGATCCACATCTTGTAGCTGTAACGGGAGGAGCGCTGGGGCCGTATCTCGGTATTGGGTCTCAATGGACACCAAAATAGCATCAAAGACATCCAACACCTGTGTGGAGAAGATGACCAAGATCACGACGGCAAAGTTCTTGGCCAGTTCCGTGGGGGTCAGCCCCCAGGTATGCCCATCGGTAGCTGCGATGCCTTCGTTGTATTTCTTCAGAATGTTGACCAAAAAGAACAGCACGGCCAGTGCCTTCATGCCCGTAATGGTGTACTGGGCAAAATCACTGTCCATGATGGTCCGGTAGACTGTATCCACATATTCCAATCCTATTCCCAAGAACATAATTCCCTAATATTGTGTTTCGCGATTATTGATCCTGTCCTGCATCTTCCTGAAGGAAATGATCTCCCTATAGCGTCTGGTCTTTACCTCCAGTTCGGCGACCATTTCGTGGGACTGGACTTTCTTTTCCATCAAAATGGCCGTGCGTTCCGCATCGGTCATTTTCAAAAAATCACTGGACAGGATCTGGTTCACAAAATCCAGGTCGTCTATGGCCGTGTCCATGATCTGTTCAAATGAGCGGGATACCAGCTCTACTTCCCCCGCTTTGATATAGGGAGAATTCAAAATATCCCTTACATCTTGCTGTACGGTCCTGAACAAAATCTCATTGTTCTTGGTCAGCTCCTGTAGGGCCTTCAATTGTTTGATTGTATTGCTGACCTTGACGACATTATCCTTTTGCTCTTTTAGAAATTGCACCGTCTTCAACAGCTCTGAGGTCTGTTTGGCCGACTCCACCAGCGATTTGGTCATGCTGATGAAGTTCGTATTGTCATACACCGGCATCCCCTGGGCCGTAGCACGGCCGGGCAGGTATAGGGCCAAGGTCAGGGACAATATCAATGTTAGGGTACTTTTCCTGATGGATTGTTTTTTAGCTGTTCTCATAGGATTTCTTTTTTAGGTGAATAAATGCTTTGATGGCCTGTTCCATATCCCCGGTCTTTTCAAACAGTTCCATGATCTGGTTGTTTTCAAGTCCATCGGTGAGGTAGGCGGCATAGACTTCTGGCGGGACTTCCAAACGGAAGATGTTGCTCTCCTTTCCGATTTTGATAAAGATCTCGGTGTACTTCCGTTCCCCGTTCAGGTTGTTCCGTATGGATTTGAGTTGGTTCAAATCATGATTTGACAGATTGAGCCGCTTTTGCAGTTCATCATAGCCCTTCTCGTTCCGAAGGCTGTATATGACCTGGGTGTTTTCAAGAATACTGGCCGAAGTGGAATTCTGCGGCAGTTGGTTGATGGATTGCAGGATGATACCGATGGCCCCATTTTGCTTCCGGATGGCTTGATAGTAGAATTCTACACTTTCCAAAACGTTGGGAAACTTGAGTTGTTTGGCAAACTCATCGAAAAGGATGATGCCCCGCTCGGAACGGTTCCGCCAGATGGTCCGCTGGATGGCCGACTTGATGAGCTTGAGCATCACGGAGAGGATTTCCTTATTGTCCCTGACTTCGTCCAGTTCAAAGATGATGAGCCGTTTATCCTCTATGGTATAGGTCTGATCGGCCCCAGTATTGAACAGAAAACTGTAGGGACCACCTTCCACATATTCCGAGAGGATGTGCAGAAAATCATAGGTGCTGAAATGGGCCTCCTTGATCTGTAACTCTTGGATAAGGGTATCTTTTTGATGGTCCACAAACTGGTACAATGACGCCAAGGAATGGTGTTCCCGCACAGTTTTGTAGTAATGGAGCAGCACCTTTTTCATGGCCACTTTCCTGCCCTTGGACACTGTATTGCCCTCTGCCAAGAGTTCCAACAGGAATACGGCCAGGTCCTCCAGCCTTTCAGGGGTAAAGTCGCCCTCCCCTGAAACATAAAAAGGGTTGATGCCCAGGTTCTTGCCCTGCTCGTACCTCAGGATGATATGGTCATTCGGGTACAGCTTGGCAAATTTGGCGTAGGAGCCACCCAAATCGATAATGACCAGCCGAGCGTCGGCCTCAAAATATTGACGAAGGATATTGTTCGCCAGAAAGGATTTGCCCTCGCCCGTTGGGGCGAAAATGGCAAAGTTCCGTGCCTTGATACGTTTTTTCCGTTCGTCCCAGACATCCTTCAAGACGGGGATGTTGTGTTGGCGGTCATTGAATAAGATCCCCGAATCATCGGATCTGTAATTCGTGTTGTTGATATACAGGCACAGCGCATGTTTGAGATCCGTGACATACAGATCTTCGTTGGAGAAGTTGGTGGCATGGCAGGGATGCGAGTTCAAAAAGTAGTGCTTGCGTTCCTCGCCATTGGGATGATAGGGCACCATGTCCAATTCCTTGAACTCCCCCTTGATTTTGGAGCCTATCCGTTTTACATGTTCGGTTTCCGGATGCCAAAAAATGATATTGAGATGGCCACGGATAATACGGGATGAGTCATCGGTATTGATCTGGTCCAGGATTTGCTGTACCTTTTTGAGGACCACTTTGTTCCGGGAACCGAAATTGGAACTTTTGCTGAGCTCCTCCACTTTTTTGTCCAGTAGCTTACGCCACTTGTGTTTGTCATCCAGATAGAGGATGTGGTTGATGATGTGGTTCTCGTTAAGGTCCAGTCCCAGGCCATCGATAAACCCTTGGTGAAAGCCAAAGTCATCCGAGGTGAATTTTTCATTGATCTTGCTGCTCTGGACCGTTCCGGCAAAACACCCTTCATTGTTGACGGCTATGGCATCAAAATAATGGTCGCCGATCTCGATATGTTTTTTGCCCAATAAAATGTCCGTATCGAAATCTTGGTTGAAACCATTGTAATAATCGTTCGTATGGGTGAGAATGTCAGCGGGTAGCATGGGCACCAATGACACTTTTTGGCAGTTGTTGATATAGGAAACGGCATCGTTCACCGCGGTGATGAATTCCGCTACCTGCGCATCCAATTTTCGATAATAGCCTTTTTCTGTTTTCCGAAAGGGATTCACATACTTGGAAGCGTTCAGGGCCTTGTCCAAGGGCAGCACAAAGAACAGATGGCTTTGATGGCTCAGGTATTCCCTGCCCTTAAAATAATCATGGGTGGCCTTTTCCAAAAAAGTACGATCGGGTAATTGCCCAGCATCATAGCCCACTTTTTGATATATGTCCTTTTTATGGATGACCGTACCAGTGGGCAGGGATTTGAAAGCCTGGAACCACATACTGTGCAGTTCCTCAAAATCGGGCTCGGAAAGGGAATACACTTCGGGAAAATCCACTTTGTAACAAAGTACTACATTGCCGTTGGAGGCAAACACGGTATGCCCCTGGATATCAAGAATGGGATGATATGAATTTAGGTTGATCTTATCCATAGGAAAGCGGACTTAGTTTTTTATTGCTGATGGTTTGGGGGAAGACCTTTTGGATAGCAAATACATTTGGGTTTTTGGCCAACTGCGCCAATGCCCCGAACAACAGAGCATTGAACAACAGCAGGGCTACGATGACACCAAGACTGAAGGAAAAGATGATGATCAGCAGGGAACCGATGACCGATACCATCATCAGGGCAAACAAGGAAATGGGCAAGCCCTTGATCATGGCCTGCTTGCGGATATTTCTATAGACCTCGTACTTTTTCATCCTAGACCACTATTCCGATGAGATAGGTGAAGATGCCCACCACGGCCCCAGCGATCAGCACAAAGACCAGTACCCGGGTAATCCCTTTTTTCAAATCGGAGTTCTCCCCAAAGAAATGACCGGCATTGAACAAAAAGCCCACCAAAAAGATGACTCCGAGGATAATGGGGAATATCGCCCGAATGGTATCGGAAATATCGTTGACCGAATCCTCGATGCCACCAATCTGGGCAAAAACTGTATTGGAAATTAATAGGGATAACAGAGTGAAGTACAGTGCTTTTTTCATATCAAAAAGTGTTTAAAAATTCGTTTGGTTTTGATATTCGAAAATTACTGTATATTGACACATAAATAGTTGTATACCAGATATTTGTGAATAACATATTCATTGTTATGATTTGGTTTTTATTGCTGCGGATTGGCATCAAAATCTATGTAAAAAGCGGAATGCTATGTTGATAACCTTAAAACCCTGGGTCTGCAAATGCTTCAAAAACGTCAAACTTCGACTTCGCTCAGTTCAAGTTTTTGTCCTTTTGATGTGCAATTTCTATCCGCTTTTTGGTCAGCAAATGCCCCGTAAAGAAATTCTGGTCATTGACCCCGGACATGGTGGGGTGGATTCCGGCACCATTGGGATATATGGAGTTAGGGAAAAGGATGTGGCCTTAAGCGTGGCCAGGGAAATCGTTCGATGGAACCATACCTTTTTGGATGGCAAATACGATATCTATCTCACACGGTACACCGATACCTTGATATCCCTTGGAAATCGCTCCAGATTGGCAAAAGCCTTGCATGCCGATATGTTTGTGTCGCTGCATTGCAACCATGCGGAAAACTCGGAAGCAAATGGTATGGAGGTTTTTGTCCATAATAGGTCCGGACAATATTCTAGGGAAAGTATTCTATTGGGATCATTGATCCTGGATGAAGTGGTACGGAACCTTGGCATCGAACAACGGAGCATTGAATCTGCCAACTTTCAAGTGCTGCGGGAAGTTACCACTTGCGCGTCTGTTTTGGCTGAAATGGCCTTTCTGTCCCACCAGGATGAATCAGGCTATCTATTAAAGGGCAAGAACATCAAAGCCATCGCCTTGGCCATCCTATTGGGCATTGACAATTTTAAAAACCTGGAACTATGAAAGCATTTTTAATGGAAATCATCAAGGTCATCGCAAAACTACTGGGAATGGTGTTCAAACGGCAATGACGTTATTTGCGCTTGTCCTTGCTGTCCTTTTCAAAGGCCACCAGATTGAACATCTGCCGCATGCGGCTCCTTACCCGTTTCCCATAGCGTTCCTCCAACTCCTTGGCATTGAGGTTGGTGGTGCAATGGGTTCGTATATTATGGTTGACAAAAAGCTCGTAGCGCGATAAAAGGATCTCCCCCATCACATTGCAATCCTTTCCATAATGCCTTCCCGTGGGTTCCACGCCAAGGTCATCAAAACAAAAGTACTGCCCGTTGCCGTAATCCTCAATGACCTTGAAACCAATGTGGTTGAACCCAAACACGATATTTCGGCTGGGAATGACAGAATACGGTTTTTGGTAGGGCACCAGGAATTTCAATAGCCGCATCAGACTGGTCTTGCCACAGCCCACGGGCCCGGACAGCAACAGGCCCTTGTTGGGGTCGATGCCGTCCTTTTTGCAGCTGTCATAGTCCTTGATGATATAGTTGCAGAGTTTCAACAATATCCCTCGGTCTTCCTTGTAGATCCTGAACCGTTCCCCGAACATCAGCTTGCCCTTGGCCTCCAGATAGATGAGCATCTTGTCAAAATCATACAGGATGTTGTTGCCGCTCAGCTCCCCCAAGCGGTAGGTCAGGTTGCCCTCCGTGATGATATGTGGATGGTCCAGTTTCATAGTGGTTCCCCGTAATCCTTGTCCGAGGTGGTTTTTAGGTTGTCCCGATGTTGGCCAACCCCATTGGGTTTGTTGTCGTTTTCAAAATCCAACGGAATTAAATTTTTTAAATTTTCCGGTTTGTTATTGTTTTTATGGTTTGTTCTAGTTTGTATATGTTTTATTATAGGTACCAGTGCTTGTCCACTGCTTGTCCCGATATGGGTACGGCTTCGGTACACAGCTTGTTCATCACTTGTCCCAAAATCGAACATCTTGATACGGCTCCCCTTAAAAGGGTTATGGGAAGGGATATATAGCAAATAGTTCCAATGGCTCAACTGCTTGATACATTTATGATAAGTGGACTTGGAACCTATTTTTGAAAAGTCCATGACCTCTTCCCTGTTGATATGGAATTCCTCCCTAAAAAAATTATGGTTCCAAAGCTGAAAAAGGGCTACGTACAGACTGATATGGGTCGGGTTCAAACGGTTGTCCTTTGCAAATTGGTCAAAGACACCGTTCAGGTGTTTGATATAGTTGATGTCCTCCAAACCCCTAGAAGTTCTTGTTGACCTTGTTCCGCTCCAACACTTCCATAATCTCCCGCTGATCGTAATAGAGCACCCCTCCTATCTTGGTATAGGGCAATGTGCCATTGATACGCAAATTCTGTAAGGTTCCCGGGGAAATGCCCAGGAGTTCCCGCACTTCATTGGATTTGATCCATTTCTTGGCCGTTGTGCCGTTGTGGTTTTGCAATAGTTCCTTGATGTCTTCCAAAAGTTCCACTTTGAACTCCATTAGGTCTTCCGAGGTAATAATGGTCGCTCCCATAATTTCTGAGTTTTTAAAAAGAAGGACCACCGCATTACTATCATTTCATTTGATGGCCCTTCCATCGATTTGACTTTCACTGACAAAACTCAAAAAGGTTTTTGGAAAAATTTCCCAAGTTGGTACCAACTTGGGAACGATTTTTTTATCCTATAAATTGTATCGATTCAGGGCCATTTGGACTTTGGTGAGGTCCAAAAAAGTTTGAAAATGGGAAAAATCGGTCCCCAAAACCCCCGAAAACCAAAATTCCCAAGTTGGTACCAACTTGGGAAAAATTAGGGAGCTATTCTTCCAGGGATTCCATCCGCTGGTTGAGCATCTCGATGAGCCGTTCCAAGAACCGTGTCCTACTGCTCTTGCGGGAACGGATATCGATAAAAGTGTGGTAGTAATTGCCCAGATCCACATTGTAGAAGTATTCGAAATGGGAGGCCAGTTCCTTGATGTCAACGGTCCCCCCATTGATGTATTTACTGGTGTGAAGGGCATAGAGGAGCTCGATCAGGTCCGTCTTGCTCCCGGTCCAAAATAATTTTGATGGTTTTTCCATAGGTGTGTTCTTTGTAGGTTCCATATTGTTGTTCAGATCGTCCACTTCCTTTCTCAGGTACACGATGAGCATGTCATAGGCCATGATGGTGGCCACCGTGCCGTCCTGACAGGTGGAGAACTGGTCATCGATCAAAAAGTGAAAGGATTCCAGGGGCATGCGCAGGTCCCGGTTGCCCCGGACAAAATACTGCTCGTCCATGGACATGGCCCCACGCCGGTAATAGTTATAGAATTCCAAGTTGTCGTTGAAGAAGGTCTGCAGCTTATCGATCTGTTGCTGTAGGTATTTGACCTGGGCCACATCCTTTCCCCGCGGGCGTTTGCTCTCTATACTGAAGAGGCGGATGTAATAGATGAGCTTGCTAAAGATCTGCGGCTTGACATGCTTGAAGAAATAGATCTCATCCGCCTGTGTCTCAAAGTCCTTGCCCACAATCTGCTTTTGCAGTTTATGAATGCACTTCTCCACCAGTACGATGCCCTTCTCCGCTTTGTAAAGGATATCGCCGTTCCCACTTTCCAAGGCCTCCAACTGGCCCTCAAATTCTGATAACAGTTTTTGATATTTCATGGCACCGCTCCATTATTGCTGTCCCTCCATGACCCCCAAGAGTTCCAAGATAAAGTTATCACGGGTTTGGATGTATGCATATTTTTCCTGTATGGTCGCGCCAAGCTTCCGCTTCTCAAAGGCAGCGGTCATTCCAAAATCAATTTTCGGAATACCAAGGACTATGGCCCGTTCAATGGTATGATAAAGCAATTGACGATAAACGGCGTATTGCTCCAAGGCACCATAATCCATCCCGACAAAGGCAGGGACGCACACCTGATTCGTATTGGTGTAACAGAACATAACGCCCACTACCCTATCCGGTTCATCAGTGGGGCACAGCATAATAAATTCCCATAAGGGGTTCTCGTTCATCCGATCAAAAAGCGCATCGGGGAAGGAATAAGTATTGAGCCCCAAATTGCGGGACTGCACTTCCCCAAACAGTTTTTTGGCCTGGACCAATTGCACAGCAGTTAGTTTTTGGACCGCCCTGCAATGGACCAAGCCAAGATAGGGCTGTATATCCTTCCTAAAATGCCTCCTGTTTCTGGAAGATAGTGCTCCGATATACTGTTCTATAGAAGGTGTTTCCTGTAGATCAACAGTACAGGAATCGGGCATTTGCACCCGGAGAAAGCCATGTCCGTAAAGATGACTGTTCCAATTGCTTTCCTTGGGAAAATCCCGAAGTACGGTCATTTTCGCCCCTAACTTCCGTTCCTCTTGTTCCATGAACTCCAAAAAAATGTTCATGGTCAGATCGCCCAATGGATGCGCGCTGTCCCAATACACATGGTCTCCTTCAGTGAACAAACTGCCCATGGAAAGTATCATGGACGAAAGATGATAGGGATTTAACCTTCGTTCCTCCTCAATGGATCGGGACACCTCGGAAGGGGCCAACATATCGTCCTTCCAAAGGGAAAAGGTCAAGAAGGTCATCAATATCGGATTTCCATTGACATCCCTTATGATCACATAACGGAACGACCAATTATGTTCTTTTTTTGAATTGCCATGGAACACGGACTCCAGGAATTTCATTCCAGCCCAATCATATACACCCTGTCCGCCCAAACAACGGTTCCATGCTTCCCTATCTACCTGGTTTATGGATTCCTTGGCCTCCAAAGTCAGATCATCCAATGGTCTGCGCTCCTCCCGTGTCTTGGGTTCCAATGTAAAGGCATGGTACACCCTTTCCGGGTTCGTCCCCGTCTCTTCCAAGGCCAAGGGAAAATGGTATGCCATGGCATCGACCAGCCCTTTGATCTCGGCCTTTTCATTATGTCTTGAGATGGTGATTCTCACTCCGGTGTTCTTGACCGGAACCGCTGGAAAGATGCCCAGATTTACATAAAAACCCTCCCCCATCAGGCGGTTGACAAAATTATAGCCCGTTTTGGGCATTCCCGTCCCTATGTAAAATACCGGGGATTCGTTCCGGTCTATCAAGGGAAGCTCCGTAGCTCCCAAACAAGCATTGAAATAATCGATCCGTTCCCGAAGTTCCGCTTGCAGCTCATAGATTTCCTCAGACAGATGAATCTTGGCGGAAGCGATGGCGGCGGCCACGGAAGCGGGTTCCAACTGTGCCGAAAAGGTCAAGGGACCACCAAAGGTCTTGATTTTGTCATATAATTTGGCGTTGGAACAGGCCAACACCGCCCCACTGGCCCCAAAGGTCTTGCTCAGCGTACCGAACAGGAGCACATTTTCGGGCAACTCCCCCAATTGGTCCAATACGTAGCCCGTTCCGTTCTGCCCCACCCAACTCATCCCATGCACATCGTCAAAATAAAAATGCAATTGGGGATATTTTTCGGACAGGTCCATCAACTCCTTAACTGGGGCATAGTCCCCGTACATGGAGTAGATCCCATCCGCCATATACCAAATGTGCCGCTTGGAATCCCGGTACTTCTTGATCTTGTCCTCCAACATCTCCAAATTGTTGTGCCGTATCATTTCAATCGGCACACTCCGTGTTTTGAGCATCTTGGCGGCGTTCTGTACGCTCCAGTGCACCTGATGGTCCAAAATGATGACGTCATCATCATCCACGGCACTGGGGATGACGCCCAAATGGCCCAGAGTGCTGTTCTTGGTAATGATAATGGGATGCCCGTACATTTCCCCAATGGATGATTCCAGCGCTTCGTAAAGCGGATTGGAGATATAGGACTTGGAAAGTGGAAACTGGGTCCCGTATTTATCAATGGCCTCCTTGGCGGCCTCTTTTAATCGGACATCCTGTTCCAGCCCCAAATAACCAGTGGTCCCAAAATGGAACATATCCTTACCGTCCACCCGGATGGTACGCCCCGAAAAGGATTCTCCCCCGGCATAGAGGTGCAGCACCCCGGCCTGTTTTGCATCGGTGAACACTTCATGCACGGTGTTCAAAAAATTGTGGTGTTTGATCTTTGCCATATCGTTTGGTTTAAATTGTCCTAAAAAGTAATGGCAATTGTCAGATTAAATGGTATTCTCAAATCATTTACTCCGTTTCAATCAAGTATTATTCCGTTTCAGTCAAGTCAAATACCTTTAATTTGGCACAGTGTTCCCCATGTTACGATACCGAAAAAAGTATTTTTGTAAATTCAGGGTTTTTACCAGTTTTTGCCACATGAAAAGATCACATGAAAACAAATACGCTGTTTATCTGATGACCGAAGCGTTGATGCACATCATTTATCAAAAAGACCTATGTATCGACCTCAGGGCCGCCCAAATGATTGTCAGAGATCGGATGATGCTCCAAAACGGAAGGGAAATGCCCGTGCTCTGCGACATCCGTGAGGTACGGAGGGTCAATAAACCGGCACGGGACTATTTGGCCTTGGAAGGGTCACAATGGATTACCGCCTTGGCCTTTTTGATCGATCCCCCTGTGACGGATGTGATAAGCAGCATATACTTGGGCACCCATGCACAAACGATCCCCACCCGGTCCTTTACCAAAAAATCCGAGGCCTTGGCCTTTTTAAAAAAACATGGCCAGCAATGAAGTCACAGACCATCAAAACGATCCACTGTTTAAAAACCGACAACCATGCCGAACAACGATGATTTTAGGATAAAGCGCATCCAAAAGATGCTTTTGGAAATGGCCAAGGGCAACTTCTTCTATTCCCTTGAGCCTTCCGATAAAAATGACAATATCGCCTCTTTGGTGGTCATGCTGAACATGGTCAATGAGGAAATAGCGGCAGCCTTTATCCACCAAGGTTTTGCCAATGCGCACAACACTCCGCAATGTATCATCCAACTGTCCCTGATCTTGGACGCCCAAGGTCAAATTGAATTGGTCACCAACGGAACCTGCTCCCTGTTGTCCTGTATGCCGAAGGACCTTATCGGAAAACATATCACCGAACTCATGACCGAAAACTCCCAAAGGACTTGGTCAAAAAAGATGACCAAACATTTGAAACGGGACCGATCGGAAACGGTACTCTTCATGGAATTCATCACAAAGGATGGTCTTTTCCTGGCCAAGGATTGTCAAATATCGGTCTACCAGGCCTTGGATGGCAGCGGACAGAAAATCGTGTTGAACTCCGTTTTCTTTTCCAAAGGGGAACCCTTTGAAACGGGACTGCCCAAAAACAAGCTCAAGGTGACCAAGGGCATCAAGGAGCATAAGGTTACGTTGTCCCCGGAGGACATCCAAATGATCCGGGAGGTCCATGACACGATCCTCAACAATTTGGACAAGGATCTTCCCTCGCTCAAGGACCTCGCCCTCCAGATGGGGACCAACGAGTACAAGCTGAAATATGGTTTCAAACAGATCTATGGCACCACCATCTTCCGTTTCCTGACCCAAGAACGTCTTAGAAAATCAAAGATCCTGATCCAGCACAGCAACCTTTCCCTAAAGGAGATCGCCCATATGAACGGTTTCAAGAGTGCCGCCCATTTCTCCAGGGCCTTTCGGGACAAATACGGCAAGACCCCAACCGATTTAAGGAGGTAACCCCTTCAAAATGCGTAAATTACTCCCTTTGGGTCAAGGAATGCTCCGTTTCAAATAAATTGGACTCCCGAACTTTGTCATATCAAATCAAAAGATATGGTGTCCAAAAAAATATATCGAACCCTTGTCCCCACGGCCAGTTTCCTATTGGTCCTGTTGTTCGTATACACGGCCACCAGCAAACTATTGGACCTGGACACCTTCGAATGGCGGTTGGCACAAATGCCCCACCTCGCTGCCCATGCCGATCTCCTCCAATGGGGAGTTCCCTTTTCGGAACTCACCATAACAGGCCTTCTATTGTTCCCCAAGTTCCGCACCCTTGGGCTGTATGCCAGCTTCGCCCTACTTGGCCTCTTCACGATATACATCATCGCCGTCCTGGCGTCCGATCATCCCACGCCCTGTTCCTGTGGGGGTATCATCTCCACATTGGGGTGGCGCGAACACATTGTATTCAATGGGGCCTTTATGCTCATGGCCCTTGGGGCCATCCTACAGTCCAGACGACAGATTAAATGACCGTCAAAACAAAAAAACTGCGCAGCTGAGGGGAAGCCGAAAACCTCACTTAGAGTAGGCATTCATTTTTAATACATAACATTATGAAAGCTAAATTTTTCAAATTGTTGTTACCGGCCTTTGCCATCATCATGGCGGTCGGCATGGCATTTGCCACGGAAGAGAGCAATAGCACCCAAACGGGCTATTACAACCATCCCATCTTGGGGGTTCAGGCCATCCAGACAGATTGCCCTGAAATCGGTGAAGTGCTCTGTATGGAAGGACAGTGGCAGGTCTTTAAGGACCCTGCACTCACCATTCCATTGTACGAAAGGTTTGAATAGATAACCTTTCAAAACTAAAGGTGTCCCCGAGGGGACACCTTTATCACTAACTCAAAACACAACGAAACTTCAAGCTTCGCAGTCCTTTCCATAAGTTCTGCTTCAATAAAAATGATTTCCTACATCCATTAACCACCGGTCAATTCCTCCAACTTGGCCAAGCACCATGCCCAATGCCCCTTGGATTCCAAATGCTTATGGCGTTTTAAGGATTTCCGCAACAGGCGTTGCAGGTCCAGCAGTTGTTCCATGACGACCCCTAAGGAATGATCGGAATGCACAAAGGCCATCTCATCCACCCCTAATTGGAACCGCTCCTTTTGAAAGTTTTGGTTCCATTTTTCCAAGTACAGCGCTTGAATGGCCTGCTTCCTGGCAGGCACCTGCCCTGTACTCTCCAACAATTCCTTAAAAAGCCGCTGCTGCAGCTCCTCGACATACCAGTCCAATGCCCCTTCAAAGCCCTCTAAGGTTTCCAGATGCTCCAAGCGTTTCATCCGTTGTGGTCTCATCAGTTCCATCAAGAGCAGTTTTTGATAGTTTAGCACAAGATCGGGATGGCTCGAATACCGAATGTCCATGCCCAGGTCGGGGTGGGTCAACCATTGGGGAGGGTCAAAGGCCTGTCCCATAAAATAGTCCATGGCCTCCTGCTGCCTTGTAAAATCAACAGGGGTGTACAGGCTTCCCTCTTGATCCATGGATTTGTAAAACACCTCATAACCTCCGACCATGGAAAGCACATTTCGCATGGTATGGTACCAAAGTTCCAACCCCTGGGCATATATGCGTTTGCTCCGCGCCATATCCGTTCTCCCTTGGTTGGTATCGGGCAAGAGGGCCAATGCCCGCTCCAAATTGGCCAAGGCGCGTTTTGCACCTCCCACGGGATCATTGGTCTCCACCACTTCATTGGTGTTTCCCGGGCCAATGATCTCATAATTACTATCGTTATACCTATACCACGGTACGGAATCCTGCCATCGGATCATTTCTTCCAATCGCTCCGATTTCTGCTTTTTGCCCCATCCCGAGGGGAACTCCGTATACGCCCATTGGATATAGTAGTGGTCTGTGGGACCTACCTTTTGGATCAACAAGTGCGGCGGAACACTGTCTTTGGGCTGTGCCATATTATTGTGCCTGGCATAGGACATCACACTGGGCGTATGTCCCATATCCTTGAGCCACTGCGCATCGCCCATGCGCTCCAAGGGATATTGGAACTCCCCAAAGTGGTTATCCTTGATACCGAGGGCATGCCCGGTCTCATGCGCCACCAAAAATTGGATCAGCTCCCCTGTAAGTTCATCGGGAAAAGGATTGGTCCGCGCCCTTGGGTCCAACGCAGCACAGCGCACAAAATACTCGTCCTGTAACCGCTGCAGTGAAGTCCCCAAGAGGATATCCGACTTTACGATTTCCCCAGAACGATGGTCAACGACCAAAGTGACCGTCCCTCCTCCACCTAACGCTTCTCGGCCCCTGACGTTTTGGTTCCTACCCCATCGGATGACGGAGTTCCCCAAACTACGGTTTTCCCACGCATCCAAACTATCCATCTCCTTTACGATAATGGCATTTGTAAATCCTGCCGCCTCAAACGCAGGGAGCCATTCTAGAACACCGGCCTTGACATAGGGCCTCCATTTCTCGGGAATATCAGGTGATATCAAAAATGTAATGGGCTTTTGGGGCACACTCCGTTCACGGTCCTTAAACTTTTTGGCCAATCGCCATCGCCCTATGCTACCAACCTTATTTTCCGTTTGGTCTCCGGTCCTATCCTGGTCCTCGACCCAATAGGCCATACGGTAGTCATAGGGCCTCGGCTCCATGGGTTCGGGCAATACCAGAAAGCTGAAAAACACGGGTTCCAAAAACGAGACACCCTCCTTGGACAACCCTATCCGGGTTTGCACCATCAGTTCTCCTTCTTTATGCTTCACCCCGACCACCTCGGAGAGATGGCCCAACCGGGGCAAGGAGGACATATGCTGCCAAGGAATCGATTCATCCAATACCACTGACGTCATATCGATACGATAGGCATTCCCATCATATGCCATGATCGGAAATTCCCCAAGAAAGATCCTTTCCAAGGAAATATCCCCATTCATGGGCAACCAGATTCCCATCTCCGACCATACCCGAGGTTGCTCCAAATACAGCCGTTCCCCTTCCTTACGGAACTGCACATGCTTGGAGTCATAAAATTCACTATTTCCGTTACTTGTCCATAATAGGGGTTTTTCCAAAAGGGACGAGGGAACATCGACCCATAATTTGCCCTCCACTACTTGTGCCGTAAGAAAAGGAGTTGCTACATCGGATGCTGTACCATCTAAGTCCTTCGCCATTTGCGAGTAGCCGTGCACCGCCCATAAGGGTATCATCCATACTAGCGTATAAACCAACTTTTTCATCCTATGAATTCTTTTGTCAAACATTAATATCCAGGGTTTTGTGGCAAGAGATTGGGATTGATCTCCAATTCGCTCTCGGGAATGGGCAACAGTATATGGGTATCCTCCCAATTGGCCTTTAAGGGTGCCATCTCCTCCGTAGCACGTCCGGTACGTTTCAGGTCCATCCAGTGAAGCCCCTGCTCCGCAAAGAGTTCCACCCGTCTTTCTTGGTATATGGCCTCCAGCAGTTCCGTTTGCCCGACCAAATTCAGATCCCCCAGACCGGCACGATTGCGCACCGCATTGAGGTCCTGTCGGGCCCCGTCCAGATTGCCCAACTGTGCCCTGGCCTCGGCCCGGATCAGGTATTGCTCCGCCAATCGGAACACAATGGAATGCTCCAAGGATGCCGTTTCATTGAACAACGCCTTGTACTTATGGGCATAGGACAGCGTAAGGGTACCATCGGCATCCGATATCTCATCGGTCCAACGCTCCAAACGGCCATCCCCCACCTCAAAAGCGTCCAACATGGAGGGCGTAAGCGCAAAGCGCTGCCCGGGAATGAACTGAATCACCAATTGATTGGCCTCTTGCGTATTTCTAAGGTCTTCCCCTGGCTTGAACTGCCATATGGTCTCCCCCGATTCCTTCAAAAACACTTGATCCAAATCGGGTTCCAAGGGAAAGGCAGCGATCAATTCCCCAGCAGTGGCAGCGGCCAAATCCCACTGCTGCGTATATAGGGCCATTCGGGCCAACAGGGCACGGGCCACATCGGCATCGGGCACCACCCTATCCCCCACGGGGATATCCCCACCGTCCATCAAAGCGACCGCTTGCTCCAGATCCGCAACAATGGCTTCATACACCAACGCTGCCTCCAAACGTGAAGCGTTGGTGTTCACCACATAATCCGTGGTGGTGATATAGGGAACATCCCCAAAAACACCCACCAGTAAACTGTGCACATAGGCCCGGACAAACAGCGCCTGTCCCTTGTAGCGTTCCACTTCCATCGCACTCAGTCCCTCCGAGGCCTCCAATCCCGCAATGATATCATTGGCGGCATAAATGACCTGATAGCCCTGTGTCCACCATCCCAAAAGCACCGCATTCTGTGGCGTCACCGTATGACGGTACAATTGGACAAAATCACCGTTGAAAGCGTAATAATCCAGCTCATCAGCATAGATGCCCAACAGGGTCGTAAATCCCGAATTCCCGGACACCATCCCATCTTCCCTTAGGGAGAAATAGAGATTGGCCAGGGCCGATTCCACCGTGGAGGGGTCATCGAACACCCTTTGGGCGACCAAGGTATTCTTGGGAGGGTCCACCTCCACAAAATCCGAACAACCAAAGGTGCCCAACAGTACCATCCATAAAAAGGCCTTGCACATCAGGCCCATCAAAAATTGTCTATTGCTATAAAATATCTGTCTCATAATTCATTTGTATAAGGTTAAAATCCCAACTGTAGTCCCAAGGTCAACTGCCGTAACTGCGGTAAACGCACGGTGGAGGGCTGCTCCGGATCGGGCCCGGTATAGTCGGTGATCGTCCAAAGGTTCTGTCCCTGTAGGTATACATTGATGTCCAAGCGATTGCCCAGATTGGGGATCCTATAATTGAGGGTGATGTTCCTAAGACGGATGAAGGATGCATCCGATACCGCCGCATTGCTCCTGGACTGCAGTGCTCCCGTGTCCTCCCCGGGAGCAAGTCCGGCAGAGGCCAATTGTACGGTGGCCTCATCACCCGGCTCTTGCCATCGATCCAACAAACGGATGGGCAGGTTCCTGCGCGCTCCTGGCACCGCAAACGCCCGGAGCTCATTATAGGCCTTTTGTTTCTTGAACTGGAAAAAGAAATCCAGCCCCAAATTGCCCCATCGGATATTTTGCCCAAAACCCCCGTAGAATTCCGGGGCAAGGTCCTCCAACCACTCCCGGTCGCCAAGACTGGTGATCTCCCCGTCCCCGTTGAAGTCCTCGAATTGGTAGATGCCCGTTTCAGGGTCCACCCCAAGGGATTCGTACAATCGAACGATGGTCAAGGGCTCCCCGATGATGTAGCGATCGGCAAAGGTGGAATCTTCCAGACCATCAAAGGCCAACAGTTTATTTTTGGGGACCGTCAAGGTAAAGCGGGTGGACCATCCAAAATCCTTTCCTTGGAACATCATCGCATTGAAATCTACCTCCACCCCGGTATTCTCAACCGTGGCATCAAAATTTCCGGTCAGTTCCGAAAAACCAGTTGTCGCTGCCAAGGGGATACCGATCAACTGGTTGCTGGAGCGGTTCCGAAAAAAGGAGGTCTCCAATCGCAACCTATCACGAAAGAATCCCAGTTCCAGACCCACTTCCAATTTTGTGTTCGACTCCCATCCGAACAAGGGATTGAAAATGCCCGTGGGCTCCAAAATGCTGATACCGTTGTAATCAAAACCCGTCACATCATAGGTGTCCAGAAAGCGGTAATCCCCGATATTGTCACTGCCCGTGGTCCCATAGCTGCCACGAAGCTTCCCAAAGCTCAACAAAGGGCTATTGGCAAAAAGCTTTTCCTCCGAAAACAACCAGGCCAATCCAATGGCCCCAAAATTGCCGAACTGCCTGCCCGGCCCAAATCGGGAAGAACCGTCACGCCTACCCGTCAGGTTCAGGATATAACGGTCCAAGAAGTTGACGTTGACCCTACCGAACACAGCCGTATAGGCATATTCGCTATCGGTGTCCCCCAATACCTCCACGGTACTGGCCGCAGCAAGGTTTTGGATCAACAGGTCATTGGGATATCCGGTCCCCCGTTGCACAAACTGCTGGGCGGTCTCCTTTTGAAAGGTAGACCCCAACAACACCTCTACATCGAAGGTGTTCCATCTGGGCTTCCAACTGATCTGGGGCTCCACGATCCAGGATTCACGATCTGCCGAATTCAGCGTCAAAGAAGAATAGGTCTGTGGCGTCAACCCACGTCCAGGGTTCACTGCGGAACTGGGCAAGGTACGGTAGGAATCCAATTGATACCGATTGTAGCCCAAACTCGTCCTGACCTCAAGATCGGGCAGCAAGGCATAGGACAACAAAGCATTGGAAATCAGCGTATGGCTCGCCTGCCCATACTGTTCCTCAAGTGCGGCATAGGGATTGTCAAAGGTATTGTCCTCCCAATTGAGGTTTCCTTCCCCATCATAGATTTCAGGGGCATTGGGCTCCAGGGTATAGGCCACGTTGGTCAGGTCCGACCGAGGCATCAGATTGTCCTCTCGGGTATAGAGCGTGGACAGATTGATCTTGAAACGCCCATTATCCGATTGATGCGAAATATTGCTGTTCACATTGGCCTTTTTATAATTGGCATCCCCGGGGAATACCGTGGTCTCCTTTAGGTAGGAACCACTAATCAGGAACTGGGTGCGTTCACTGCCCCCGGAAACGGACAATTGCAGATTGTTCCGATAGGCCGTTCGCCCGATCAGCTCGTCCTGCCAATCGGTATACCGGTCATTGTCCCAAGTCTTGATATCGGGCCATGCAAAATCAAAGGCGGGATTATCCAAAAAATCCCCAAAACCATCATTGACCACGCCCTCACGGCGAAGTTCCAAATATTGTTGGGTATTCAACAAATCCAGAAAATTCGTGACCCTTCCCAGCGAAGAGCTCATTTGGGCATTGAAACGGGTCTCCCCGACCCGACCCTTTTTGGTGGTGATCAAGACCACCCCATTGGCCCCACGGGACCCATAAATGGCGGTGGCATCGGCATCCTTGAGCACCTCTATGCTCTCAATGTCGTTGGGGTTGATGGCATTCAGCGGACTGGTGTTCCCGCCCAATATCTGCCCAGAAACATCGTTGGACCCCAAGGACTGTGAACTGATGGGCACCCCGTCCACGATGAAAAGGGGATCGGAAGCCCCATTGATAAAGTTCCTGCCACGGATATCGATGGTAAAGCCCCCACCGGGCACCCCGGTGTTCTGCACGATATTGACCCCGGACAACTGCCCTTGCATGGCGGCCAAGGGATTGCCCACGGGCTGCTTTTCCATCATTTCAGCCTTGATTGTGGCAATGTTCCCGGAACGTTCCCGCTTGGAAACGGTATAGTAACCCGCATTGAGCACTACTTCCCCCAATTGGGTGACATCTTCCTCCATTTGGACGTTGACCACATTCCTAGCCTTGATGCCAACTTTCAAGGGCTTAAAGCCAATGATTGAAAAGTATAGAGTATCTTCAGGATTGGCTTGAATGGTAAACGAACCATCCATATCCGTAATCGTGCCCCGTTGGGTATTCACCACTTGAACACCTACCCCGACGAGCGGGTTTCCGTCAGCATCCGTAACGGCACCGGTAACAGTAGCTTGGGGAGGCGAGGCCAGTGCGGCCTCCAAGGTTTCTGATGGCCACAGAGCCAGCAGCATGTTGATGATCAGGAACAGGGAAATTCTGTTCGCATCTATCCATAGTATCTTCATAATTTTGAGTTGTTTGATTTTTAACAGTTAGTTAGAATTGAATCGTGCCTCTGGACAATTGCTACCCTGTCCGGAGGTTTTTTGTTTGCACTGCCCCCGAAGTCCCGACAATGTCGTAACTTACCTTAGGGCATTTAGGTTCGGACATAGGCCATCCTGTCCAAGGAGCAAACGCTCTCGGAAATAGGATTCCTAAACCAAAAAAGACCATGGTTTCGTGATTGGGCCGATTGCCCTAAAAGTGTAGTCGTTGATTGTGGGACAAAAGGATATCGTGAACCGGAAAAATGTGCAACGTGTATCCCACAACCGTGGCCCAAGGATTAGACGGGATTCTTTGGCTTCTTTCTAAACAGGATATCAAACACCGAGTGCGCGGCCCCAAAAATGGAACAAAAACACGGTGTGAATCCCACAGAAAAAAGTTGCCAAATGTTTCCCATAACCCAGTTGGTTGGGCGATGCTCCGAAAGGACCAAAGAAACCAAACGCTAAGAAGAAAGTTGCAATGAACCAATACACCAAAAAAAGGCGCGGGACTCAACTTATCTAAATAGAGGTACTGGTGATACCGTGCAACGATAAGAGAGCCCACGCCCGGGTCGTGAGCAATCTGCTTATTGTCCTGTTGCAAAAATTACCAGTTTTCTATTTAAGGACTCTAAGCGAAAGCTTCAAATATGTTCTAAACGAAGAATCGCAAATGTATGTATTCAGTTCCAAATATAACGAAATATAAAAATGTAAACCAAATGGCCTACATATTTTTTTACAATTAAATGAAAATTGCAATATGGGTAAGCTAAAACCAGAGGATATTGCATTGAACAATAAAATTGCGCATAGAATCAAGGAATTGCGCATAAATGCTGACCCTAATCAAAAAAGGTTTGCAGAAAATAATGATTTAGAAAGGCAAACTTTAAACAGGTGGGAAAGTGTTAATGATAACCGAGGAGTTTCAATACACACAATCAGTAGGTTTTGCAGAATGGTTAATATAAGCCTAAAAGATTTTTTTGCGTCAGACTCATTTAAAAATCAATAATTCTGGCTTCCTTCAACTTATTGATTTTCTCTTTTTTAAATTTCCTTACAGAATTCGACATTTTCTTGTCTTAGAAAATTCTTACATTTATCGTCATCTCCCCCAAAACTTTATTGAACGACAATAAGGCTATGCTTTGCATTCAATTACAAAACTTGGGTATAGCAAGCCTCTTTGGCAGTATGCGTAAGAAAATTCAGTATATATACAAGTTGGGCACAATTAGGAAAAAATGAAAGAACCTGAAATAGAAAAAGACACAGGCAAGGGCGCAGAAGAGGAGTCCTCGAGCTATGTCCCTGGAAGACCTTATTCCAAACTACGAAGAGAACTAGCTGATGAGGACTTGTCTAATCCAGCAGTTCAAAAATTACTTATCAGTGAAATAGATAAGCTTGAAATACAAGTTTCAGAATTACAGCTAACAGAATCAAAATTTCATAAAGTAGATAAAGAAAAAGCTGTTCTTGAAGAAAAATTGAAAACGCATAATTCTCTAGAAGTCCTATATAGCTTTTGCCTAGCTATTGGTTCAGGACTAATTGGTTTAGCATCTCTTTTTGAAATTGACAAAAAAGGTTGGATATTCTTGGTTTCTGGGGGAGTTTTAATTGTAGGTGGAATTTTATCAAAACTTGTAAAAAAATGGAGCTAAAAATATCTGGAATAAGCGACCGTGGAGTTTTGAAAGAAGAACGAATCGGATTTAATGTGGTTAAAGATTGTGAACTCAAATTTTATCAACTCTTTAGAACAAGCTTTGGTTCTTCTGGAGGTTTTTATAATAAAGCCAAATCTGCATATTGGTTCGCACCAAAAAAGGTTAAAGCTGGAGATAAGATAGTAGTTTATACTAAAAATGGAACTAACAGCTCAAAAGAAAATTCTGATGGCACAACTATATATTGGATATATTGGGGACTTGAAGAACCTATTTTCACCGATGATAAATATGGAATTGTACTAGTGAAAATTGATGATTGGGAATTATCAAAAAACAAATAACTGTGCCCAACAATGGCTCCTATGAAGTAATTGCGTGTTGACACCTACTTATAAAAAACCTCAAGGATTTTCAGTTTGGTGCGTACATGCAAAGTTTCGGACTAAATCACGCAACTACTCACAGCCTAACAATTGGAGTAATTTGAACAAAAGAAATGGATAATTATTTAATTGGAGCTCTTGGTGGACTAATTGGTTCGATTTTGACAGTTGTAATCAGTAAAGGTTTGGAAATATTTCAAAAAAGCAAAGAGCACAAATATGAATTGGAGAAACAATTCTTTTTGAAAAAATTATCAGCAGCCGAAGCTGCTGTGATGCAATATAGTTTGTTTTCAGATGCATTATCACAACTTATGGTTTTGTATGGTCGATATGAAGAATATGAAACTGATGTAGGAAAACAATTGAATGAAAATCTGCTCAATCAAATTGACGAAAAGATTGCTTTGGCAAATAACGCCTCATTTAGTATTGCAAATGCTATTAGTCTCTATTTTGATTTGCAGTCAGACTTTTCTAAAAATCAAATCATTTCAAACTTTTATGACACACTAAATTCATTAGGGCCTTATTCTGACAATGTTGAAAAAACCTTTCATCAATATTTAAATTATAAAGGAACTAAACACGAAAAAGAAGCTTACGATATTTATTTGAATGCAGAGAGGTTTATGGGAGCCGCAATGAAAAACATAGCAGATGGATATCACGTATTTGATAATGAGTTACAAAAGCAAATAATGCAAATACGAACTGAAATGAAAAAATTTGAATACTAAAAAACGACCAACAATAACCTTTCCTCCTTCAGCAGACACGTACACAAGCCCTTGAACAGCGGGAACTATGCTTCGCATTTTAGAATAATGGATAAGGCTACACGAATTGGTGGTAAATGCCAAGGAAAGTTGGGGATATAAACAAATTGGCAGTAATTTAAAAATGGATTTATGGCAAAAAAAACCGATAGAAGTAAGTTAACTGGGAAGTTTACCAAAGCTGCTTCGTCAAATAGCAACAGAGTCCACGTTGTTCCTAGCAAAGATGGATGGTCTGTTAAAAAGGAAGGTGCAACAAGGTCAACAGCCGTAAGACCTACGAAAGAAGGCGCTATAAAAGCTGCTAAAAATGTGAAAAGTGCAGAAAGAATAGTCGTACACAAGAAGGACGGAACTATCCAATCCAATAAAAAGAAAAGATAAATATGGATTCAAAAAGCGTATTTGTCAATTGTCCATTTGATAACGAATATTTTAAATTATTAAAGCCTTTACTTTTTACTTTAATCTACATCGGACTAAAGCCTCGCATTTCGGAAACTTCGGACTCAGGAGAAGTTAGACTTCATAAAATAAAAGAAATGATGGAGGATTCTAAATTCTCAATTCACGATTTATCAAGAATGGAACCTTTGACCGAGGATAAATTACCTAGGTTCAATGTGCCGTTTGAATGTGGTATTGATTTTGGAATTAAACTCTCAAATCCACAGAAATACCAAAACAAAAAATTTCTGATTTTAGAAAAGGAACAGTATAGATATCAAAGAGTAATTTCTGATATTTCTGGAAATGATATTAAAGCTCATAAAAACAATCCAGAGAATATTATTAAAGTCGTGAGAGATTGGTTTAAGCCAACAAATAATGATATTCCGAGACATAAAGAAATGTGGCTTGCATTCAACGAATTTGAATTTGATTATGAAGACATTTTAAAAGAAGAAGGCTATAATCCAAAAGATATATATGAATTGACTTTTAGTGATGTAATTGAATATATGACAAATTGGATTACATCATTTAAGAAGCAATAAAAAATAGTACCAATCGAGTGGATGGCTCCGCCCTTAACTAACGGAGTACACCACTCAAACAACCTAGGCTACCCTTAAAACCGAATGTTTCCATATATTTGGGAATAATACGATTTCCCCTACCCAAAATTAAATACACTTCATGTCCGAAGAACAAAAGAAACTGCTGGAAACGCAATTATGGAACATTGCCAATGAGTTGAGGGGCAAAATGGATGCCGACGAGTTTAGAGATTATATTCTAGGCTTTATTTTCTACAAATACCTTTCCGAAAAACAATACCTATACGCCAATACGTTATTGGAAACCGAGGAAATTAAGGATTATCTTTTGGTCACCGATACTGGCGATCTGGAGGCCATTAAAGAGGAATCCTTATTAAAATTGGGGTACTACCTAAAACCTGATGAACTCTTTAGCTCCATCGCCAAAAAGGGCAATGCCAATACCGAGAACGAGAGCAATTTTATCCTGGCCGATCTGGAAAGCATTCTCAACAGTATTGAGCAAAGCACCATGGGTACGGAAAGCGAGGACGATTTCAACAAACTTTTTGAGGATCTGGACCTGAACAGCACCAAACTGGGCAGAAGTACCGAAGCCCGAAACAGCCTTATCTCCAAAGTGCTGTTTCATTTGGATAAAATAGACTTTGCCTTGGAAGATACCGAGGCGGATGTGCTCGGCGATGCTTACGAGTACCTGATTTCCCAGTTTGCCAGTGGAGCGGGCAAAAAGGCAGGAGAGTTTTATACACCTCAGCAAGTCTCCAAGATACTGGCCAAAATTGTGACCACGGGCAAAAAACGCCTTAAAAGCGTGTACGATCCCACTTGTGGCTCTGGCTCCTTGCTGTTGCGTGTGAGCAGGGAAGTGCCCGTGGATGATTTTTTCGGACAGGAACTCAACCGGACTACCTACAATTTGGCACGGATGAACATGATCTTGCACGATGTCCATTTTAGGCATTTTGACATTAGGCAGGAGGACACGCTGGAACAACCCCAACATTTGGATATGCGCTTTGAGGCCATTGTGGCCAATCCGCCATTTTCAGCCAAATGGAAAGGTAAAAATAACCCCTTGAACGAAAACGACGAGCGTTTTAGCCAATACGGGCGTTTGGCCCCCACTAGTAAGGCCGATTTTGCCTTTGTACAACATATGCTGTACCAATTGGCGGAAAACGGCACCATGGCCTGCGTGTTACCGCATGGTGTATTGTTCAGGGGCAGTGCCGAAGGCACGATTAGGGAATACCTGATAAAGGAACTGAATTATTTGGATGCCGTGATAGGTTTGCCCGCCAATGTCTTCTATGGCACCAGCATCCCCACCTGTATTTTGGTGTTGAGCAAATGCAGGGTACACAACGATGACATTTTGTTTATTGATGCCTCACAGGGTTTTGAAAAAGATGGCAATAAAAACAAACTGAATGCAGCACATATTGATGCCATTATTGATACTTACCGCACCCGAAGTGCCCAAGGCAAATTTAGTTATGTAGCGAGTTTGGACGAGGTGGCCGACAACGATTACAACCTGAACATACCCCGCTATGTGGACTCCTTTGAGGAAGATGAACCTGTGGATTTGGATGCCGTAGCCAATGAACTACAAGCTTTGGAAAAGGATATGGCCGAAACCGATGCGGTGATAGCCGATTTCTGTAAGCAGCTTAATCTTAAAACACCGTTTTAATTATGGAAGAACAAAAACGGGTGCCGAAATTACGGTTTGCTGAGTTTTCGGGGGAATGGAATTATGAGCAATTGGAGAATCATATTGATTTATTATCAGGGTATGCTTTCAAAGGGGATGATATTTCAGAAGATAAAACAGGTACACCTTTACTAAGAGGTATT
Organism: Flagellimonas marinaquae; assembly: GCF_023716465.1. Lineage (NCBI taxonomy): Bacteria > Pseudomonadati > Bacteroidota > Flavobacteriia > Flavobacteriales > Flavobacteriaceae > Flagellimonas > Flagellimonas marinaquae. The sequence continues at coordinate 2,997,051 of NZ_CP092415.1, read as the reverse complement.
AATATTACCGAAGGACATATAAGACACAGTGAAGATATAGATAGATATTACACTAATGAAATTGAGAAATTGAAGAAATACATTCTCAAAGAAAATGATTTAGTCTTAGGAATGGATGGTTCAAAAGTTGGTAAGAATGTTGCTTTAATTAACGTAGCTGATGAAGGTTCTCTATTAATACAAAGGGTTTCCAGAGTAAGAGCAAAGAAAACTTCTGATATTAGATTTATTTATTTGAATATTTTTTCAAGTAGATTTCATCGATATGTTGATGTTGTAAACACAAGCTCGGGTATTCCTCATATTAGTGCCAAACAGATTAAGGAATTTAAAATTGGTTTTCCATCCCTTACCGAACAACAAAAAATAGCCTCTTTTCTTTCATCTGTTGATAAAAAAATAGCTCAATTACAACAAAAACAATGTTTGTTGGAAGATTATAAGAAGGGTGTGATTCAAAAAATTTTGAGTTACAAAAAAAGATTAGAAAAATTCAAAGATGATGAAATTAGAAAGGGAAAATTAAAGGATTTCGGATACTTTTATTATGGAAAGGGGGCACCAAAATCTACAATTAAACCTGATGCAGAAACACCTTGTGTTAGATATGGAGAGTTATATAGTACTTATGGTGAAGAAATAAAAGAAATAAAATCTTTTACTAATGTTAAGCCTGAAAATTTGAAATTTAGCAAAGGTGGAGAAGTATTAGTACCTCGTGTAGGAGAAGACCCTTTAGATTTTGCAAACTGTAGTTATTTACCCCTATCTGGGGTAGCTATTGGCGAAATGATTTCTGTATATAATACTGCTGAAAATGGATTGTTTTTGACCTATTACATAAATTCAATGTTAAAAAAACAATTGGCTAAACGTGTTGAAGGCGGGAATGTTTCAAATTTATACTTTAGATATGTTGAAGAAATCGAAATAGCAATACCTTCTGTAGAAGAACAAACCCAAATCGCTAACTTCTTAAGTGCCATCGATACAAAAATAGCTGTGGTAAGCACCCAAATAGAGAAAACCCAAAAGTTTAAAAAAGGGCTGTTGCAGCAGATGTTTGTTTAGAATAATTGACATGATTTTCACCAACGAGAAAAAACTTATCCGAGATGCCAAACGAATCATTGCCCACCACAATGAGGTGTCGAGATTAAAAGGGGAAAACTTTAATGTGTTCTCCATCCTAAAAATGGAGCACAAAGAGAATGGCACACATTCTGCTTTTTTAGGGGAACTACTACAACCAAAAGGCTCACATTTAAAAGGAAATTTGTTTTTAAAGCTGTTTTTAGAAACGGTCGGTGACAGTACTATCGACCTAGATAAAGCCCGTGTTAGATTAGAAAAGGATATAGGAAAACGAGACGATGTTAATCTGAAGGGAGGCAGAGTAGATATTTACATTACCGACCAAGTCAACAGTATATGCATTGAGAATAAAATTTATGCAGCCGACCAGAATGTGCAACTACAGCGCTATTGTAATCATAACAAAGAAAACAACACGGTATACTACTTAACGCTTGGTGGTTCAGATGCTTCAGAGGCGAGTAAAGGAGACTTGGTTGCGGACAAGGACTATTATCTCATATCGTATAAGAACGATATAATAGAATGGCTGGAGGCTTGTTTAAAGGAATCAGCGGAGGACCCAATTCTCAGGGAGTCCATTAAGCAATACATCATTTTACTAAAGAAACTGACCAATCAATTAACCGATAAAGCAATGGAAAAGGAAATGCACAGACTTGTCAAGGAGAATTACAACGCAGCTCAGACTATAAGCAATTTAATTTCTGATGTTGAGTTGGAAATGACCAAACAGTTTGTTGATGAGGTTGCGGAAAGACTTAAAAAGGAGCTGAACGATCATTGGAGAATCGTGGTGGATGATGATTTGAGTCAACCTTGGAAGGGCATAACCATAACCAATGACAAATGGCCAGAAAACATTTCCATCAAACTGGAGGGGGAATCCAAAATACCTTGGCAAAAGTCCATATTTGGCATTATAGCAACTAAAGATAAAGTGGAAAGAACGCCATTAAAAGCAGCTTTGGGACAACATGAATATTTTCAGTCAGACTTTAGGGAAAGCAATATATGGCCGTATTATAGATATATCTTGTATTTCGATAATGTAAGTGACCGTTCCAAACTATTTAACGCCAGCGAACGAGAAGATATAATTGAACGTGTTAAAGCGAAGCTTTTAGAGATATGTGAGGTTAGTGAGGATTCTTTGGCGTCGATGAAGGGAAAAAGTTGAAATAAATTACTTTTCATCATGGATAAATACCAACATAAATTTATTTACAATGAGATTTGGACACTCACCTTTGGTGCAGCATTTCAACGGGCAAATGTGTATGTAAAAGGTGCGAAAAGTGATGAAAAAAAGAAGTTCAAAAAGTACCTTCAAGAATATATTGAAATCAACATATTGCCAATGTATCAGGACAATAAGGTTACTGACGATGAAACACATTTGCATCAAATAAAAAGTGTTTCAGATGCTTCTCACAGTTATCTTGGCAGTAAAATACTATCCAACAACAATAGATTGAATTTTGGTGTCAGTCAAAAACTGCTCAATCTCTTGTTAAAATACCTATGGTGTCTTTTTGATTATCCTGAGCCACCCCATTTTCCACTGGATAGACGCATTCAGGAGTCATTAATTGATTTGTCGAAAAATTCAAATGTTTTGCCCAAGGCCATCGTTAACTGGACTCAGATGCCCGATAGTGGTGATTATATGGCTATCATTGAATACATTAGAGCTAATTTTCTAAAAAACCAGACTTTAGCCCAATTTGAACTGGAACACTTTGAGAGAAGAAGAAATCAGACATAAATGACCACCCAACCCGAATACATATTAGAAGAAAATCTTGTTGAACAGCTACAGGACTTGGGCTATACAAAAGTCAGTATAAACAATGAGGATGCACTGGTTACCAACTTAAAAAAGCAGTTGGAAAAACATAACCAGACCAACTTTTCGGAGTCAGAATTTAAGCAAATACTCAATCAACTCTCAAAAGGTAACATCTATGAAAAGGCCAAAACACTTCGTGACCGTATCACTTATGCAAAAGATAACGGAGAAACGGGTTATGTTGAGTTGATCAACCAAGTGCATTGGTGCAAAAACCAGTATCAGGTCACCCACCAAATCACCATGGAGGGTTCTTACAAAAACCGTTATGATGTTACCATACTCATCAACGGTCTGCCCTTGGTGCAAATAGAGCTGAAAAAACGGGGCCTCGAAATGAAAGAGGCCTTCAATCAAATCAACCGTTATGAGCGGCATTCGTTTGGTTCAGGAAGTGGTTTGTTCCAATACGTGCAGCTCTTTGTCATCAGTAATGGGGTCAACACAAAGTATTTTGCCAACAACCCTGTAAAAGCACGTTCCTTTAAACAAACCTTCTTTTGGGCGGATAGGGAGAACAACATCATTACCCAATTAAGTGAGTTTGCCAAAGCATTTTTGGAGCCATGCCATCTCTCCAAGATGATCACCAAATACATTGTGTTGAACACGGCCAACACCTTAATGGTGCTGCGCCCATACCAGTATTACGCCACAGAGGCGATTGTGGAGCGTGTGAAAAACAGCAACAAATTTGGTTATATATGGCATACCACAGGATCGGGCAAAACATTGACCTCATTTAAAGCGGCTCAAATCCTTACCAATTTAGAGGATGTGCTCAAAGTGGTTTTTGTGGTGGACCGAAAGGATTTGGACTATCAGACCATCAAAGAGTTCAATAGCTTTAGCGAAGGTAGCATTGATGCCACGAACAATACAAGTACTTTGGTGAAACAGCTCTCCGATGACACCAAGCTCATTGTTACCACCATCCAAAAATTGAATACGGCCATTTCCAAACCAAAACACATGACCAAAGTGGATAAGCTAAAAAACGAGCGCATCGTATTTATTTTCGATGAATGCCACCGTAGCCAGTTTGGCGATACCCATAATGCCATTAAAAACTACTTTGGCAATGCCCAAATGTTCGGTTTTACGGGCACTCCCATTTTCGCCGATAATTCAGTAAAAAACAAGCTGGGTAGAAGAACCACAAAGGATTTGTTTGAAGAGTGTCTGCATAAATACGTCATCACCGATGCCATACGGGACAGGAACGTTTTAAAGTTCTCTATCGAGTATATGAACACCGTAAAACCGAAAGATGATGTTGTCGATATAAAAGTGGAGGACATCAATACCGCAGAGGTTTTGGAGGCTCCTGAGCGATTGGAGAACAATGTTGATTTTATAATCAACAATCACAACCGTAAAACCCATAATCGACGTTATACGGCCATTTTTTGCGTTCAGAATGTAAAGACGTTGATAAAGTATTATGAATTGTTTCAAACCAAAAAAGAAGCAAGCGAACACGATTTGAAAGTAGCCACCATCTTCTCCTACCAAGCCAACCAATTGGATGAGGACGCACAGGGCTTTATCCCCGATGAGGATTATGATGATTTTGCGGGCGAACCCCAATCAAGGTACGATACAAAACATACAAGGGATAAATTGGAGGAGTTTATAGCTGATTATAATGGGATGTTCAAAACCAATTATTCCACCAATGAATTTTATTCCTATTACAAGGATATTGGAAAGCGCGTAAAAAATAGAAATGTAGATATATTGTTGGTGGTCAATATGTTTTTGACTGGCTTTGACAGTAAACTGCTCAATACCATTTACGTGGACAAAAACTTAAAGTATCATGGTTTGATCCAAGCGTATTCCCGTACCAACCGTATATTGGATGAAGTTAAATCCCAAGGAAATGTTGTGGCCTTCAGAAACCTTAAAGAACCCACTGACGAGGCCATAACCCTATTTTCCAACAAGGAAGCCATTGAAGAGATCATAGTGCAGCCCTATGAGGATTACATTGAAAAGTTCGATGAAGCCGTTGAGCGTGTAAAGGCCATTGCACCTACCTTTGACAGTGTGAACGATTTGGCTTCTGAAGCAGAAGAACTGGAATTTGTAAAGGCCTTTAGGGAATTGATGCGCGTAAAAAATGTACTTGGCACGTTCACCGAATTTAGTTTTGAGGATTTGGGGATGGATGAGCAAACCTTTGAGAACTACAAGAGCAAGTACTTGGATTTATATGACACCATAAGATCAGAAACGCAGAAGGAGAAAGTATCTATTCTAAACGACATCGATTTTGAACTGGAACTGATCCGAAGGGATGAAATAAATGTCACTTATATTCTGACCCTGTTGGCCAAACTCCACGACTCAGAGCCAAAAGAGCAAGAAGAACAGCGGAAAGCGATCTCGGATATATTGGCCTCGGAAACCCAATTGAGAAGTAAAAAAGAGCTGATCGAGAAATTTATAGCAGAAAATCTACCATTGATAACCGACTCGGAACTGGTAGCCAATGAATTTGAATCCTTTTGGACGGTAGAGAAGAAAAAAGCCATACTTCAATTGGCCAAAGAAGAAAACTTGGATTACCAGAAGTTGGTTGATTTGGTCAGCAATTACCTGTTCACGGAAAAAGAACCCTTACGAGATTCGATTATTGCCGTTATGAACGAAAGACCCAGCCTTAGGGAGAGAGCCACCTCATCTGACAGGATATTGGGTAAGATAAAAGACTTTGTGGAAACCTTTATTGATGGGATGGGGTAGACAGTTCAGAGTAAGAAAGTCCTTTATCATCGCCTGTAATAAAGTTGCCTCCAACCCTTTTTCGTAAATTTACCATATAGTTGCCACACCGCGGTCAAGAATGGGCCAGCACCTTGCGGGTGATGGGGGCACAGACGGCTGATAAAGACAGCGTGGTGTGGCAATGAACCCGCTTTTAAATCACCTACTCCTACCATCGGATAGCATTCTGTTCTCCGACCACTACTTATCAGGTTCAAATATCGACCTGACCTCCCGATGGACTTTTAAATAATGTCGCTCCAAATCCCCTTCCTTGATTTCAAGGGGCTTGGGCAAGCCTTTTGGAATATCCGGTCTTGGAAACTGGACCTTTCGGTCCTTCCCGTCCGCAAAGACCACAAACTCCCCCTGCCTTAACCGAAAAAACACCTCTGCCCTGCGCTTGGACACCTCCTTTTCCCCTTCTGTGATCCGTCGCTCCATACTCAGCCCCGAGCTCTTGCTCACGCTCCTTGTGGGTATTTTCACCAACTCAAAAAAACGTTCGTAATATCGAGCTGTATCGGGATCGTTCACCTTTCCAAAGAACTGATAGGACAGATTGGACAAAATGGCCTTACTGGCCTTATCCCCATACATCATATCGTTCTGAACCTTGTCCTGTAGGACATACACGCTCACAATATCATAACTCCGCAGGGTGGCCGGGATGCGGTGCATGTTCAACAAGCGCAGTGTAGAAGCCTCTTCCAACAGCATGAAGGAAGGTTTGCGGTTTCGTCTTGACATTTGTTTGGAAATGGTATGGGTAATGGTGGCGATCACCGGGGACAGGGAAGCATCTTTTTGTGGATTGTTCACTAAAGCAATGACCGAGGGATGCTTTTCATTATTGATGTCCAATGGAATCTCATCGGCGGACAATACCATAAAAATCTTTCGGGTACTGATCTTTTTGATGGCATTCGCCAAGGTACTCATGACCCCAGCGGTCTGCCGCTCCGACCCCACCCCACTGATAAAGGCATCGGCCATAGCGCGTGAGGTAAGATTCTCCCTCAGAAACTTGATCAGGCTCTTAGTGCCCAATTGTTGGTAGAGGGCCATCAAATGGGGCAGCGTACAAAAATCGGGGTATTCGGTCTTGAGCCGCCATATCAGTCCACTAATCAGTCCTTCCGCTGCATCCTTAAAAAAACGGGAGGTACTGTTCTCATCGGAATCCCGGTGTTCCATCAGGTTTTCCAACAATACCCGGGACACCTCGTGGACACTCTCCTCATCGGGCAGGTAGCGGGGGGCTATGGGATTCACCCGATGGTAGATCGGCCCAAAGGACACGATATGGAAGGGCACCTTTTGATCTTTCCAAAGGGGACAGGCCATTTCCGTGATCTCAAAATCCTTGTAATCGTGGATGACCCCTGAGAAACCTTCTTTTTTAAAATGCTCCAAAAAGCCATAGATGACGCTTTCGGTTTTCCCACTTCCGGCAGAGGCCATCACGGACACGCCCCTGCGAATATTCCCCAGGACCAGGGACCTGCCCTTGACCCTTAATCTGACCTCGAACACCTTGGAAGGTCTAGTGGAATCCTTATAGTAATCCACCAGCCCATAGAGGACAGTATGCAGAAAAAACAAGGGGAGCCACAGGCCCAAGGACTGTTCCAAAAGTATGTCCCAACCCTTCATCCATCCTATGGACAAAACGAGTACCATAAGACCCGCTATAAAGTAAATAAATCCGTTTTTGAGATACCGAATAGCCGCGTAGGATAATCCTCCCCCAAACAACAAACCAATTCCAATTTCAATCCATCCCATGTTTTCCATAGCAACACTGTTTTAAATTCCGATCGACCCCGATTCCAAGGCCTTTCCGATTCCTTTTTTGAGCTGCATCATCGCCTTATAGGCCAATTGGGCCTTGTTGGTGGGGATGGTCGGCACCTTGATGCCCGCCTTGAACAACAATTGCTTGGCCGCCTGCCGTTCATTCGTCGGCAAGCCCAAGAGGGCCGAAAAAAAGCGTTTGGGATCCTTGTCCAAGAGGTTGCGGGCATGATAAGTCTCCACAAAATTTCTTTTGTACCCGAACTGTTTGTCAAAAGTCTTTTCCGCTGCCCTGTAGAACTTATCCCGATCAAAGCCCTGTTTGACGTTCTGTCCATGAAGGGTGGTCTCGGAAGTTCGGAACTTGGAGCCCGGGGAAAGGCTATGGGTATTGGTCCTATCCATTCGGCTGACGATGATATGGATATGGCTTTGGTGGCCCTCCTTGGCCATCCCCGGAACGATGCGCTTGCCGTGCTGTTGGTGGGGGGCTTCCCGTTCCAAGATTTGTATCCGCTCTTGAAGTTGGGCGATATCCCCTTGTCCCCGGCCTTGTTGTATGGCCCTGACCTGGTGTTGGAGTTCCAGTATCTTAGTGGCATTCGCTTGGTTCTCCTTGACTTGCCGGTCCTTTTCAGAATAGGTGCGTTCACGTTCCAGCTTGGCAAAATAGAGGATATCCTTGACGGTCACTTCACGGTCCCGGTAAAAGGAGGCCGCATAGGTATTCATAACCTGCCGGGTGTATTGCCTCAGTTTCTCGGGGTCGTTTCCGATATGCTGGAGTTCCCTTTGGGAAGGGCTCACCACCAGGGAATAGAATTTGGGCTCCCGTTTCTTGAGCTTGGCCGTATTGGCGTCGATCTCGGCAATGACCCGCTCCGCATCGATGTTGTTCTCTTCCTGATTGAAATACCCTTCCTGTAGTTCCGGTTCCCTCCCTTCGTTCTCCTTTTCCAGATAGTTGACAAAATCCCGGGCACTCCCCTTAAAATTGTCCCCCAGTTGTTGGCGTGTGATGGCGATGTACATAATTACTTCTTTTTAAGTTTTGTACGGTATTTTTCAATGGCCTCGGGATTGAGGTCCAATTTGAGGTGGTCCTTCCCAAAGCGGTTGTGGTATACGCTCACATGGTCCAGCACATAGGTAAAATCCTCCTTGAGCTCCTCCATTTGTTCTTCCAAACGGTCATAACGGATCTTGGGCACGGTGACCTCCACATCAAAAGATTCCATCTCCTTGGATGGCTTGGCCTCGGTCAATTGCTGTTCGATAAAATCAAAATCGCTGTCCCATTCCTCATCATCGGATTCCAGTTCCTGCTCAAAGAGGGCCTGGATCATGCTAACGGTGGGCAGGGTCTGTTCCTTTTCAATGCTGCGCATAATGGCGACCATGGCATTGAAGCGGCGTTTGATGAGATATTTGAGACTTGCGATGGTCTCGTGCATCCGTTCGTCCGGGGAGATCCCGTTGTGCTCAAAAAACTCCACCATGGCCAATAGCGTCATGGAATGGGATTTCCCTTGCCGCTTGGAAAAGCCCTTGAATTTGGCGAGCACCGATATTTTGATGCACACGGTCCGAAACGCTTCCTTTTCGTATCCTCTATCCATTTTTAGCTTAAAAATTCCTTGGTTTTATTGGCCCCAGCGGATTTTTACGCTAAAAACGCCAAGGACCCTATTTTTTAAAATATCACAAACCCCCATAAACAGGGGCCTTGCGCAGCAACTATGATCGGAAGGACGCGCGAGCGTGCTACCCTCTTGCTCCTCCTTTTTGTGCAGCGGCCCAAAAAAGCATCGCACAAGCCGTCTTGAAAAGACCGCCGTCCCTTATCATATTATACCTTATGGAGCACGGACTTTGGGAAAGTCAAATCAGGTTGGGATGCCGTGCAAACTGTGCTGCGGTGCAGCATCTTAAATATACCCACATTCCCCGGGGTACAAAAATGCGTTCTGTGGGCAAATGGCATCATTTGCCCACGGAATATATGGAACGGGCATTTCTGGGTTTCCACAACGTCAGGTGTTCCCCCGGAACGCCAAAAAAAAAGACCCTTTTTCAAGGGCCTTGTTCCAGTCAGTCCTCCGATGGGACGGTGTCGGTCTGTTCCCTGTAATATTCATACCGGAATATCCAGAGATTGACCACCAGGGAGTAGGTTTTGTCCACCGTGGCATCAGCTGTCTTTTTGACAACGCTTTTCTTTGGGTGTTTCTTTGCCGGGATCTCCAACGACTTTTTTACAATTGCTTTCATAATACATGATTTTAAGTTATCAATTATTTGATGGCATCCCCGCACCTCCCAAAATTTCAGCTCAAAAGGAAACGGAATAAATAGTGAGGTACGAACGGTTTATGCCGTAGTCTTTTGATGGGAACATTTTTGAAGGGCGAACTTGCGGTCAAATAAGGGATAGGTATTCTTTGGGGTTGCCCAGTACTTTACAAACAAGAATTTCCCAAATTGGTTTTTGGGTGTTCGACCCACCTAAAAACCAACCACGAACCAATAAAAAAGCCCATCATAATGGATGGGCTTGGATAGTGTGTTTAGGGTTCACATATTAAATACAAAATCATAATGGTATAGATTTCGCATGGCTTCCCTTCGACTCCGCTCAGGGCAGGCCCAAGAGGGCTTCATAGTCCTTATCATGGATTTCTGCAAATTGGCGCAATTCGGTCCCGGAACGATATTCCACATCTTCCTTGGAACTGGAAAGCAAACGTTCCTGGGTTTCGCTATCGAGGTTTGTAAAATTCAAATAGACCATGTTTCAATGTTTAAAAATTCATTGTTTACAAATCATAAAGGCTCGGATCGAACCCATCGGGATAGTCCCTTGGGTCATGTTGATATGCTTCTGCATTTTCAGGCTCGGATGTTGTTGTCTTTTCGTCCATTTCTACAACATTTATAGGATTCCGTTATCTGCGAAACTGTAATACCGTCCATCGGGTGCCAGAATGATATGGTCCAATACCTTGACATCAAAAAGCTGTGCGGCCTCTTTGATTTTTTGGGTCAATTGTTTGTCCTGGTAACTTGCCTTGAGCTGCCCAGAGGGATGGTTGTGTGCCAGGATGACCCCCACGGAAAGGGTTTTCAGTACTAGGGCAAACAGGATGCGCACATCCACCAAGGTTCCCGTGATGCCCCCATGGGAGAGCGGATAAATGCCCTTGACCTTGTTGGACTGGTTCAGCAATACGATCTTAAAAGTTTCGTACAGGCCTATGGTCTGATTGTCCCAATTTTGGAACAACAGTTCCGCCACCTCCTTGGAGTTGGTCACCGACAGGGATTTGAGGGTAGAGAGCTTTTCCCGATAACTGATCTGTATTTCGTTGACTTTGAGTTCCATCTTTTTCTTGTTACAGGTTAAAAAAGGAATGGGGCGCCCAATCCAAAGAAAGACAGGGCACCCGTAACCTCTATTCCTCGCTGGTGGTTCCACCCAACAGTAAAATCTCACTCGCTACCACTTCGGTCACATAGCGCTTGTTGCCCTCTTTGTCCTCATAGGATCGGGAGGTCAGTTTTCCCTCAATGGCAAGTTCCTTTCCCTTGATTACAAACTTTTCGATGATGTCGGCGGTCTTGCCCCAGGCGGTCACGTTGTGCCATTCGGTATTGGTGACCTTTTCGCCCTTTTTGTTCCTGTAATGCTCATTGGTCGCCAAGGACAAACGGGCAACTTTTTTGTCATTTTCCAAGTTGGTGATCACTGGGTCTTGCCCCACGTTACCGATCAACTGTACTTTGTTTCTTAAACTGCTCATAATAAAAGGTTTTAAATGCCTGCCCTCTTGGCAGACGGGTTACTGATTTCCCCGTATCTCCATGCAATTGTGTGCGGATTTTAAGGGGTGTTTGTTTGCTTCTTGGGTGCGCAGCACAATAAAAGAAGGGGGTTCAGTCAAGGCTTTTGGGAGGAAATCGGGAGGCTCTGCGACGTGGTTTTTACCGAAGGGCTAAAAACTAGGAAGTGGAAACCCTATTTGTGAGCAAAACCCGCTTGGCCTTGACGGGTTCCATAAGGGCCCTAGGAATTCCTTCCGACCCAGACCCGTGCGAGCGTACGGAAAGTTAAGCGAGCTAAGGGGATGGCGTCCTGATTGGAAGTCCTTGGGCACTGCCCTGTTTTTCGATGCCCCGAAAAACAACCAAAGGCTTCTTTTATTATGAACCCCTTAAAATCACCAGACCAACGACAGGGCTTTAGGAATCCACGAGCAAAGCCCCAAGAAGGGTTTGCCGGGGATGACGTGAAAAAGCACTGGACGTTGGGCTTCCTTGTTTGACCGATTCCTGATAGTATTTAAATGCTTTGATGACCGAACAAAAAAACTCCCGATACTTCAGGTACCGGGAGTCGATGTATTGGCAATGGCGATCCCTTCATGGGTTGTGCCCTCTTGATGACCGACCGGGACACTTAGGCCATGTCAAGGACGGTCTGGAAGAGTTGTTTGTCCAGACGCTCTTGACGTGAAAAGCTTCGTTTCAGGGTACCGTGCAATACGGCATTGAAGGCATTGTAGCCCAACCAGAGGTTTGGGGCAGTGCCCAACAATACGGCCTCATTGTCCAATATGTCGATGACCTCACGGGCCTTTTTGGACGGGTTTGCGTTCTTGTCGCTGCACTCATAACGGAACAGTTTGGTACGTTCCAGCACTTCCCTTACGAAGGTCTTGGTGTCCACCAGTTCGACGGCCATCATTTGGCTGAACCTGTCGGAGATGGTATAGAACTCGTTGTCCATGAACTTTTTGAACAGCCCCTCCATCTCGGGCATGATCAAGTGGGCGCCGTTGGTGCTGTGCTTGATGGAAAAGGCAATCTCTGCCTGTGCCACGTGCAGGCCATTGGAGCATACTTGGCGGTAGAACCCAAAATGTCCCGAGGTGCGCTCGCTCCCATCGTAGGAGTTGGTAAACCGCAGCATGGGCAGAATGGTATCCTCTCCATTGCCCACCGAGAACTGGGAGCTGTCGGAAAGGATAAAGTCCATGCAGAAGGTACGGTCCGAGCGGTTGATGGTCTGGCGGTGGTAGTCAAGACCCGCATCGATGAGCATCTGTTCCGCTTTTTTGAAGAAAAGCTCGTTGGCGATGTGCCCATAGCTCTTGGACACAATATTGACAATCTTGCCATTGCTGACAATGGCGCGTTCCAGCCCTTTACGGGAGGGCATTGGGGTCAGTTCATTTAACGGTCTTACCTGGGTCGGTACGAAGACCTCGTCCTGTTGCAATCTGTCTAAATACATAATCATTGGATTTAAGGTTAAACAATATTTGCATGGAAATCCAAACGGGAGGCAGGCTGTGGAGCGGCAAGGAAACGGAATAAAAAGCGATTGGCGGCTTTATGCCGTCCCTTGTCCGGTGACAGGATGCGACGTTTACCTTGGTGCAAAGGATTGGTCGGGGTGTTGGGCCATGGTGTCATTCAAAGTGGAAAACCATATGATCTGAACCACTTGGGTAAAGACCCGAGTATAAAAGTTTGTTCCGATGTTTTCGATTTATCCCAGCAAAGTGAATCAAGTGGTGGGTTGAGCATATATATCTTAGGCTTTAAAATCAAGGATCATTGATAATCCAAAAAAGCTTATCCAACCAGAATACTAAGGAAAAGAACAAAAACTCCAATAGAAGATCATTCGTTTGGATTCCATCCTTAAGAAAAACGGTCGTGGATAGAAATTACATATTTAAGTATTTGCTTAAATTATTATACAATTGTAATTTAGTTGAAAATCGTTCATATGGATATTCAAAATAGTTGTATCCGGGCAGAGGCCGATCATGTTCAAATATTGAGATGCAAGGAAGATTTGAGCGGCGTTACAACTTCTATCGAGGCAATAAGCAAAGTTATGGCACTGGCCGGCAATGAAGTTCGTTTTAAAATATTGTATTTGTTGCAACGGGAAACAGAACTGTGCCCCTGTGATTTTGCCGATATTTTAGTAATGAGCGTACCGGCTATTTCCCAACATTTACGTAAGATGAAGGATGCAAATGTCATTTCTGCCCGTAGAGCAGGACAAACGATATTATATCGTATTTCAAAGGAAAACCAAGCGTTCTTGGCTGCTATTTTGAGCAATGTGGTCTCTGAAAGGAAAATTGCATAACATGAAAAAAACGATGACATCCAACCGAATGGCATTTACTGGATTATTTTCAGCTTTCGTGGCCTCACTGTGCTGTATCACCCCTGTCTTGGCTCTGCTTTCCGGCACTACTGGAATTGCTTCCACATTTTCTTGGATAGAGCCGTACAGACCTATTTTAATGGGTGTGACCGTTTTGATTCTTGGATTTGCGTGGTATCAAAAATTAAAACCACGTCCACAGGATATTGATTGCGCCTGTGAAGATGATAGACCTAAGTTCATACAATCCAAGACTTTCCTGTTTTTGATTACCATTTTTGCAGGTACAATGTTGGCATTTCCCTACTATTCTAAAATATTTTATCCTAACTCAAATGCCGAGAGGCAAATAGTCTATGTATCTGAAAGTAACGTAAGTGAATTGACTTATTCCATAGAGGGAATGACATGTGCAGGTTGCGAGGCCCATATTGAAAACGAGGTCAACAAACTAGAGGGCATTTTGGAAGTAGATGCAAATTATGGGACATCCCTGACTGTCGTAAAGTTTGATAACAGTAAGGTAAGTGCCAATGATATAGCATCTGCCATTAAAAAAACCGGATATAAGATCATCGAATAATGAAAACTGTGTTAGAATCCACCATTACGTGTCCCAAATGCGGACACCGCAAGAAAGAACTGATGCCGACCACGGCTTGCCAATTCTTTTACGATTGTGAAAATTGCAAGGAGGTTTTAAGGCCAAAAGCGGGCGATTGCTGTGTCTTTTGCTCGTATGGCACCGTTGCCTGTCCATCCGTTCAGGAAGGCTCTCTATGTTGCGAGTAAATTTGAAAAATTATTTGGGGACCACCCTGGGAGCCTCATTACTTTGTTACAAAATTTAAAATCAATGATACCACGAGATTTAAGCAAGGACTTAAAACCGAGGTTGCAAAGTATCAATGGGCAAATAAGCGGTCTCGTTAAAATGCTGGATGAGGATACGGACCCGGAGAAGATACTGATACAGTTCAAGGCAGCCCAGAAGGGACTGGAGAAGGCCTACTTCCTGTTGCTTGACGAAACCTATCGAAAGGCACTTGCCATCAAGATTTCAGAAACCGTGGAAGCCTGCCCTGGGAATTGTGGCAATGAAGACCGTATTGAATTTATCAGGAAGCAGTTCCCTAATCTGGAATTGGACAGTCTTACGGATAAAATGAAGGAAATAGCCTCCCTTAAGGCCAAACTGGAAGACTATAGCGACAAATAAACTTTACCAAAAAGCAATACGATCAATGGCCCAAAAAAAAGGGCCATTTTTTTTTAATATTGTTTGGAGACCACCCTACCCTCCTTCCTACCTTTGATTCGTTGTTTGGATCCGATGACAATGGAAAGAAGAAATAAACAATTCAAAAACAGAAAGATGAAACGTCAAGTAGAAGTTTTTACCGCCAATTGCCCGATCTGTGACCCTGTCGTCGAAATGGTTCGGGAACTGGCTTGCGATGAATGTGAAGTAACCACATACGATTTGGTTGAGCAATTCAGCGATAAGACCTGTCTCGCTAAGATGAATGAATACGGAGTACATAAATTACCAGCGGTTGCGGTCAACGGAAAATTGTTGGATTGTTGTAAGGACTCGTCCATTACCAAAGAAAGATTGACGGAGGCGGGCATTGGACAGACCTCATAAAAACCAGCTAAAAATGATTGTCAAAAAAATCACGAAGTTACCGGTAAGAATCAACTATCTGGTATTGATATTCCAATTGGCTTTCACGGGGGTAGCGGTGGCTCAATGCCACGGCCCCTTGTATGGTCTACAGACCCCGACCCTTGCCAAGGGCGGAGTGGATCTGAATGTGGCTGGTATGACCCTAAGCACGGAAGATGAAACCTTGTATATGTTGCGTTATCTATTTTCCTATGGAATTACCGAAGATTTGCAGGTCAATTTGACCACACCGACAATGATCGGGCGTTTGGATAACGCACCGAGGACCCGGGGCAACAGCAATATGCCCGCAAACGGAGATATCGAGGCTTCTCTTTGGTACCGTTTTTTTTCCAACGCCTTTGGTGTGGGCAAGCGCTTTGAGTCAACCGCTGTTTTTGGTGTTTCCACACCCACCGATGATGTACGCGGACAGGTCAACGTCGGCCAATCCGTACACGCCGCCATTTCAACTGGCTATGCTTCACGGACCTGGTATGGATGGCTCGGGGGAGGATACCACTATTATTTCGGGAAAAACGGCGAACAATTGGGGGATTTGCCCTATGCCTCTGCCGTTGTGGGGTATCGCCCCAATATTTTTATGGGTGATTATCCAAAACCCGATTGGCGCATTTTCATTGAATCGTTGGCCGAGTTTCCCGGTGAGGCCATCTATGAGGGAAACCTGAACGATTCTGGCACGAGAAGCACGAAGGTTCTGGTCGGCCCATCTTTTTTGGGACTGTACGGTGCGTGGGGCATATCCTTTGGCGCTATGTTCCCGGCGGTACAGAACCTGACTCCAGGAGCTGTAAGGGAAAATACCGAGTAGCGATAAATCTGAGCTATTGGTTATAGATAGCGATAAATTTTTAAAAAGTTGAGTATGATGAAAAATAGTGTATTGGTGATAATAATGGTCTTGTTGGTTGTGGACACTCTAAGCGCCCAGATAACCTATGTGGATCAGGAAGTGTACGGGATGGATTGTGCCCCTTGTGCCTATGGCCTGGAACGGGGGCTGAAAAAGATGGACGGTCTTCAGAAGGTCCGTGTCAGTCTCAATGATGGAAGGGCCTATCTTGACCTGGCCGCTGAGAACGAACTCACTTTGGGGGCCATTCAAGAGGAAGTGAAAAAGAACGGGGTTTCCGCTAAAAAAGCAGCGGTGACCGTTTCGGGCAAACTAAGTAAAGAAAATGGCCAATGGTTGGTAGCCAGCCCCCGGGAACAATTTTTGGTGTCGCAAGCCACTTCAACAGAATATCTTGAAAAAATGACGGAGGGCAACGTCACGGTGAGTGGCACAGTGGACGATGTGGAAGATGACAATCTTCCAGGCCAATGGATACTTACGATATCAAAAATGGAACGGATTCAATGAGGACCACTTTAAAATTGATGTTGGGCACAAGCTTGCTTACCTCTTTTCTACCCCTGATGTGCTGTCTTGTGCCCGTATTTTTATCGTTCGGGGCAGGATTGGGAGTTTTGGCCGGAAACTTTGAATGGCTGCATCCCGTACAACCCTATCTGAGCACCTTTTCGGTAGTTGTTCTTGGGATTCCCCACTACAAAAATTTCAAAGGTTCAAGAAAGTGCAACAAAGGGAAACCGTGCAAAAATACCGTTGGCAAACGCAGTATCAGTTCATGGTCTTTATGGACGGTTCCCTCGCTTGTCCTGATTTTTATCGTCTTAAACTACTTATATGAATTCTAAACTAGTTAGTATCCTCTCAATTGTTTTCTTGGTTCTTTTCATATCCGGTTGTAAGAGGCACAAAAAACAGTGGCAGTTTGAACGAAAGATTACGCTTCCCGAAGAATCCCGTCCCTTGGCATTGGCAAAGGATAGGGATGTCATCTGGTTTTCGGACCCCGATTATTTCCGGCTGTATAAAATAGACCTGAACGGAAAAGTATTGGATTCCATCACGGGCATCCAACGACCGATGAACATCCATTTTGAAAAGGGTGCACTTTATATTCCAGAGTTTTTGACCGATTCCATTTGGAAATATAAAAATAGCAGGTTAAGCCCCATGAAAATAAATAAGACTCCACAGGCACCGGCAGGTGTTTCCATATATGGGGACACCATTTTGGTCGTTGATTTTTATAACCATCGTATTATTGTGGAGACCCCTAATAAAAGTTTTACCATCGGTAAACAGGGACATAAGGATGGGAAACTATACTATCCTTATAGATGTAAAGATGAAAAACGGCAAGGTTTACGTGGCTGATGCCTATAACCACAGGATCCATATTTTTGATTTTGAAGGCAACCATATTGCCACCATCGGACAAAATGAGAAAATAAACGTGGCTTCAGGAATTGCTTTAAACGTCAATGAATTGGCCATCACCGACCAAGAAAATAGTCGGGTATTAATTTTTGACCATAAGGGCCAACTGCTTCAGATATTGACAGAAAACATCGTATATCCAACTGATGTTCTGTTCGACAGGAACAAACTTTATATCACAAATTTTAAGGAAAACTCAATTTTAATCTGGTCTTTAAGATAGTAATGTATCACTGGTTCCTTAAAAAATACTTTACGTAACAATAGCATCTTTTTATGAAAACATTTGGTCTATTCTTTCTAAAAAATATTATTGCAGGGCACCTTTAATCGGTTTGATAGGCTAAAGGATTATCAAATCTTGCACCACCAAATAGAGGATATATACCGAATGGAGTTCCGTTAGAAGTTATGTGCTACTCTGAAAAATTGAGCGTTCAACTAAAAATTTACTGAAATCAAGGGGCAATTTTCCGATTTGCTTTCTTGGGACGCTCAGGAATCCAAGCTTCCAATAATCAGGCTCTTCATTTCTTTCAACTCTTTTATTTTCTTATCGATCAACCTTACCTTTTCAAGCATTTTTTGTGATACATTCTCACACGCAGCTGTATTGAATTCCAATAGCCCAAAAAAATCTGAAATCTCATTTAAGGTAACCCCAAAGCCTTTCATTTCATCATTGACAAGAAGTTTTTCCAAAGTTCCATCGGAGTAATTCCTATAACTGTTGCATTCATCTTCCTTTGAGACATCGGCATCAAACCCTTCTTTTATAAAAGCATATGGTATCACCGGAAAACCTTGTTTTCTTGGACAACTGGCCCATTTGCATATACCTTAAAAATAAAGTCTACATTTCGCTTGACCGTTGACTATACTCCACGGTCTATATTTGTAAAGAAAACTTAAAAAATAATGAGCACAAACATCGCATACAAAATCCAACCACTTAAAATTGTAGGTGTTCGCAAACATTCTGTTTATTTGGTCTTTTTAAGTATCTCTTTTCTGGATTCGTTGCGTTTCATAAAATGTTTAATTTATGGGGCTGTATTTCTATAAGTCCCTTTATTAAAAGACCTATTGCCACTTCATTTTCTGCAATCTGACGGCATTGAGGATAGCAAGCAACGCAACACCTACATCAGCAAATACGGCTTCCCACATCGTGGCCAATCCACCTGCACCGAGAATGAGGACAATAACCTTTACACCAAATGCCAACCCAATATTCTGCCAGACAATTCTTCGCGTTGATCGACCAATTTTAATCGCTCTTGCAATCTTACTGGGTTGGTCGGTCTGTATGATAACATCGGCTGTTTCTATAGCAACGTCGCTACCCAAACCACCCATCGCAATACCTACACCACTTGCCGCCAAAACGGGTGCGTCGTTAATGCCATCGCCAATAAATGCGACTTTCGTTTCAGGTTGCTTTTTAAGTTCTTCAACTTCATTCAGTTTATCTTCGGGTAACAACCCACCTTTCGCCCAATCGATATTTAACTCTTTTGCAACTTGTTGAGTTATAGAATCCTTATCGCCGGATAGCATTATAATTTTGGAAATTCCTGAATCCCGAATTTGTTTAATGGCTTGGTGCGCATCATCCTTGAGTTCATCTGCAATGGTTACATAACCTGCAAATTCCCCAGCAATAGACACCATAACGATTGATTCTACAATACCATCTGTTTCCGAGGGGACTTCTATGCGGTTTGAGGTCATCAAAGCCTTGTTACCTACCAACACCGTTTTCCCGTTGACAGTTCCTTTCAATCCCTTTCCGGCAACCTCTGAAACATTAGTCGCTTCATAATCCGAGCCGTCAGCTTTATATTCGAGAATCGCCTTGGCGATAGGATGAGTGGATTGCTCTTCCATCGCCATCAAATACTTCATAAACTCGGTTTCCTCAAATGTGATGGAATTGATTTCCTTGATTTTAAAAACCCCTTTAGTAACAGTTCCTGTTTTGTCCATTACGACCGTGTTCACTTGGGTCATTGCATCGAGAAAGGAAGCACCCTTGAAAAGAATACCGTTGCGGGATGCCGCACCCAATCCGCCAAAATAGCCCAGCGGTATAGAGATGACTAAAGCACAAGGACAGGATATCACAAGGAATATTAATGCTCGATAGAGCCAATCCCTAAAAACATAATCATCTACAAAAAAGTAAGGTAGAAACGTCAGTCCGATGGCAAGGAATACAACGATTGGCGTATAAATCCGAGCAAATTTTCTGATGAACAGTTCGGTCTTTGATTTTCTGGCAGTTGCATTCTGTACCATATCCAGAATTCGTGCAATGGAACTATCCTTGAATTCCTTGGTCGTCTCGATTTCGATTACACCATCAAGGTTGATGCTTCCAGCAAAAACGGTATCGCCTTTAGCAATTGTATCAGGTTTGCTTTCGCCTGTCAAGGCAGCAGTATTAAAAGAACCCTTTTCAGAAAGTATAATGCCATCAAGAGGAACTTTTTCGCCTACACGTACCTGTATCTTTTCACCGATTTCAACAGTCTCGGGATTTACTGAAACAAAATCACCATCACGATAAACCAAAGCCTCATTTGGTCTTACATCGAGTAAGGCTTTTATATTTCCCTTCGCACGGTTAACGGCCGCATTCTGGAACAGTTCGCCCACAGCATAAAATAACATTACGGCTACGCCTTCTGGATATTCGCCGATAGCGAACGCCCCTAAAGTGGCTATGGACATCAAGAAAAATTCGGTAAAGAAATCACCATTTTTAATACTTTTCCAGCCTTCTCTTATCACCGGAAAACCAACAGGGATATAGGCTACCGTGTACCATACTATGCGAATCCATCCTTTGAAGAAAGGAAACGCATCAAAGTAATCAATAGCGATTCCGGCTATCAACATCACAAAGCTGAAAATAGCCGGTAGATAGGTTCTAAAATTTGAAATTTCTTCAGGGCTGCTATGGTTATGGCCATCGTCGTGACTGTGCTCGCCTTGTTGTTTTTTTGGTTCTAAGTCACGTAAGTTTATTTTTTTCTTTTTCATATGTTCTAATCAAGTTTGATATCATTTTAAAAACTACTTCGATAATTTCAATATTCTCAATGCACCGCGCATTACAAAAGTGAAAACGATGCCGCCAATCACTAAATCGGGCCATTTACTATTCAGAAAATAAACCAGCACCCCAGCTACTATAACACCACCATTAACAATAATATCATTGGATGTAAAAATGGCACTTGCCTGCATATGAGCCTCTTGACTCTTTGCCTTGTTGATGAGCCAGAGCGATATCAAATTACCTGCCAATGCGAAAATTGAAACGATAATCATCCATTGAAACAAGGGTGTTTCGGTATTGCTAAAAAACCTTCTCAAGACCTCTGCAAACCCAAGTGTTGCCAATGCCATCTGAAAGTATCCGCTGTATTTCGCAACCTTCTTTTTTCTTGAAATGGCACCGCCTACCGCAAATAGGCTTAATGCATATACGATGGAATCTGCCAGCATATCTAATGAGTCTGCCACAAGACCCATCGAAGAAGAAATCCAACCGGTGGTCATTTCGATAACGAAAAAGCCAAAGTTGATGCCCAAGACCCACCATAGGATTCTTTTTTGTTTGGATTGGTCTTCCATTACGGGTGGTTCGGCTTCTGTGGTTCCTTCTAAGGAATCCCCAAGTTTTAAGCTGGCTATAGACGTTTTTATCGCCTTGACGTCGTCCACGTGATATACTTCCAATTTTCTGTTTGGAATATCAAAATCCAAGTGTTTTACTTGAGCATAAGACTCTAACTTCATCCGAATCATCTGCTCTTCTGAAGGGCAGTCCATTTTAGTTATTATAAAAGTGCTTTTTTTCAAAATCAATCTAATTTGTTCGTTTGTTTATTAAAGTAAATTACTGCTGCATTTTTCGCATATTCCCGTAACCACGAGATTAACATCCTCTGCCAAATATCCATCTGGCAAATTGATATGCGGGATTTTTTGTTCCGTTAAACAAACTGTTTCGTCACAGTTAGTGCAATGAAAATGTAAATGCAAATCCTGTTCTATTTCACAATTACAGCCTTCTTCACAAAGTGCGTATTTAGAGATTCCAGTTCCGTCATCTATGTGATGCACCACGTTTTTTTCTTCAAACGTTTTTAGGGTTCGGTACAATGTGGTTCTATCCGCTTTTGCGAAAGCATTCTCAATATCAGTCAGGGCGATGGCGGCATCCCTATCGGCCATATACTTATAAATCAAGATGCGCATTGCGGTGGGACGCACGTTATGGTCATTTAATGTTTTTTCAATTTCAGTCATTTTGTGCGGTGTTATAATTGATATTTTTAGCTTTATTGTAGGCTTCATAGCCTTCTTTTGCAGCGTACGGAACGATAAGTAATGCCGCCACAGGATCTGCCCACCACCAGCCTAACCAGTTGACCAATAGCAATCCTATAAGTACGACCACGGTTTGGTATAAGCAAATAAAGGTGTCTTTAGCATCAGCCAGCAAGGCTGGACTGTCTAATTTCTTTCCATACTTTCTTTTGAAATAGATCAGGATAGGATTTACAACCAGGGAAACCAATAATATAATCAGTCCCATCGTGCTCCAGTTTGCGGTTTCTTTATTTATAAGCTTTGTAATGGAATCGTAGGAAATGAAAATACAGATGAGCGTAAAGGAAACTGCAATTACGTTTAACGTGATTTTTTGTCTTCGTTTTACTTTTTCTTCATCGATACCTTTAATCTCGCCGTGTAGTCGCCAGCCTAATGTTCCCGCACTAACCACTTCAATCGTGCTGTCCAATCCCCAACCTATCAGAGCCGAACTATTTGCCGTAAATCCTGCTATAAGCGAGACCACCACTTCAATAACATCATAAATAACGTTCCAAATCTGTAGTGTTCTGGCTTCTTTTAAATTTCTTTTTCTTGCCTCTTTCATATCTTTTAATGTTCGTGTTCTGTCTCTCCTTTTTTCATTTCTCCCATAAGGTAATAGGCATTATTGAATGCAAAACGCGTGTTGGAATCTGGGGTTTCAAAAAAACGTATGGCTATCCAGTCACCATCCTTCTCGCCCGTAGTGACTTCTACTGGTATAAAACTCCAAGTGTTGCCTTCCCTTTGCGCTTTAAACACATAATCCCTACCACCTTCTGTAATAATGGCACTTTCTGGTAATGCGGTTTCAGCGGTTTCATCGTTATCAACTTCAATCCTACCTTTAATGTACATTCCTGTGATAAGACCACCACCTTTGTTCTCAATTTCTGCGTGTACGTGCACCGCTTTGGGATCTTGCTCGAAGGTTTTTCCTACTGAATAAATTTCGGCAACGAGTTCCGTTCCTGGTCTTGATTGAACGCTAAATCGTACTTGTTGACCTTTTTTTACCCTATCAACATCTTTTTCGAAAACCATTAAATCTGCGTGTACGTGGTCTGTATCTACTATTTCCATTAGGTTGGTCTGTGGCTCCACATATTGTCCAGTTTTTATAAAAACTTTTTCTACAACCCCTGCAATGGGACTGCGCAATGCAACACGCTGGTAGATAGTGCCATTGCGCACGCCATTCACATTGATGTTGTACTGTCGCAATTGTGCTTCCAGCCCGTTTACCATTGCGGTAGATGACTGATAGTCTGCCGTTGCCTTTTGGAAATTCATACCAGATGCCACACCAGCTTCATAAAGCCTTTTTTGACGTTCGTATTCTTGTTTTAAAAACCGACTGTTGCTGTGTGCATTTAAGTAATCGCTCTGTATCTGTATGATGCTGGGATGTGAGAGATAGGCAACCGCTTGATTTTTTTTCACTTCATCACCTTCTATTACTTCTATGGATGCCACATTTGCTCCTGTTATGGCGGTAATGGATGCTTCGTTTTGGGGTGGTACTTCCAGCGTGCCATTTGCTTCTACATAACCGCTCATATAACGTTGTGAGAGCGTGTCAATTTCCATCTGTAAGGCTTCAAACTGCTGTGCCGTGAGCATTACTTCCTTAGCTTCGCCTGCCATATTATCTTCTTCATCTTCCCCTTCAGAGTGATTTTCTTCTGTTTCAGAATGGGTGGCTTCATCGTGGCCATCTTCAGTTTTTGACTCGCCACAGCTGAATAATGTCAATGCCATAAGCATTGTGGTAATCGGTATATATTTTAATTTTTTCATCTTTTTTTAGTTTTGGAAATATTGTAGTTTAAACAAGGCTTCTAAATAATTATCGAGTGCGTCCAGTGCATCCATTTCGGTCTGTATGGCATCACGTATAATTTGCGTGAATGCTGCATAATCAAGCGCACCTTCTTTGTAGGCGAGCAATGCGCCTTTGCGCTGGTCTATGGCAAGTGGCAGAGCTTCGGTTTTATAGAAAAACCAAGTATCTCGCCATCGTGTATAATTTTGCTGTGCTTGTGTATATTGGGATTGCAGCTCGCGTTGTTTGAATGCGGCATTGGTTTCTGCAATCTGTGCATCCAGTTTAGCAGCTTTTGCGCGGCTGCGGTCTGGGCCAGAAAACAGCGGTATGGAAATCCCTGCCTGATAGGTGTAGAAACCACTATCGCCATTTACACGTTGCAGGCCACCTTGCAGATTAAACTGGGGCAGTAAGCTTGCCCTTGCTGCATCATAGCTTGCTTGTGCTTCGTCTATACGCTTTCGCGAAAGCGATAACTCGGGATGTTCATCCAATGTATCATCAGTCTCTAACACCGAAATTTCGGTAGCTTCAAATTCATCAGCTACGGTGTACATCGTATCTGGTGTCAACCAAAGATTGAGTTTTTGTAATGCGATTAAATAATCTGTTTCTGCCTGCTGAAACCTGTTGGTTATCTGTAACGCTTGATTGCGCGCAGCAGCATATTCCAGTCTCGAAATGGCTTCGACTTCAAAATTGAGTTCTACAGATTGTGCAAATTGACCATAAATGCTGTCCAGTTCTCGATAAAGAACAAATTTCTTCTTTGCCTGAAAAGCTTCTGACCAGGCTTTTTTGACTTCCAGTTCTATCTGGATTTCAGATAGGTCAAAAGCTGTTTCGGCTAACTGGATGCGTTGTTGTTGCAAGCGTTTTTTGGCACCTATTCCCAATAGATCAATATTTTGTTGACCGATACCTATCAAGGTATAAATGCCCTGACCATCTGCCACTTCTTCGCCACCTGTAAATACTTTAGTATTACCGAAGTCATAGGCATTGCCCGTGAGTGCGCTCTGTCTTTCTATTTCGAGTTGGCTCGTCTTGAGTGCTGGATAATTCTCTTTGGCAATTTCTACAGCCCGAGATAAGGTAATGGGTGTAATGCTATCCTGAACAATGAGGTCTGGCACAGGTGCTTGTGTTTGTTGCGCTTTCGCCAAAGCGGTACCACCTAACATAAAACCAAGTATTAAAATCGTGGTCAATGCTTGCGGATTAAACGAACCAATCTTGTTCTGGTCTTTGCGCTCACGTCGCTTTTCTATAAAGATATAGAGTACAGGAAGTACTATCAACGTGAGTAGGGTGGCCGTAAGCATCCCACCAATAACTACCGTAGCGAGCGGTTGTTGCACCTCTGCACCGGCTGATGTGGAAAATGCCATAGGTAAAAACCCAAAAATATCTGTGGTAGCCGTGAGCATAATGGGGCGAATACGTTCTTTAGTCCCTTGAAATATTCTATCCTTTATGCTTGTAACACCTTCTTCCTTTAAAGAATTAAATCGGTTAATAAGTACCAGCCCGTTAAGAACTGCGACACCAAATAGCACAATAAATCCTACACCTGCCGAAATACTAAATGGCATATCTCGAAGCCATAAAGCAAACACACCACCAATGGCCGCCAAGGGTATCGCGATGTAAATCATTAGCGATTGTGAAAAGGATTTTAAGGCAAAGTATAACAGTACAAATATCAAGAACAGGGCGATGGGCACAACAATTGTTAAACGATCCTTAGCGCTTTGTAGGTTTTCAAACTCTCCACCATAGGTAATATAATATCCTGATGGCAAGTCCAGTTCTTCATCTAACTTTTGTTGTATATCTTTTACAACAGACTCCACATCTCTGCCTCGTGCATTTACACCTACATAGGTTCTTCTATACGTATTGTCACGTGAGATTTGCATAGGTCCAGGCACGTATTCAATCTCTGCTATTTCAATAATGGGTACCTGGCTTCCATCCTTAAGATCGATGTACATCGTGCGCAGGTCATCAATACTTTTTCTATGGCTTTCATCAAATCGTACCACCAGATCAAATCGTTTCTCGCCTTCAAAAATGACGCCAGCGGTACCACCTGCAAAAGCAGTACTTATGTAATCATTTACTTTTTGAATATCCAGTCCATATTGCGCCATTTTATCTCGTCTGAACTTTACGGTCATTTGTGGTAGTCCAGCTGTACGTTCTGCACTCACATCGCCCGCGCCAGGAACGGTCTTTATAATAGCTGCCATTTCCTGAACCTTGTCTGATAACACCTCTAAATCTTCGCCATATAGCTTTACTGCAATATCCTCTCTTACGCCTTCTAAAAGCTCATTAAATCTTAATTCGACCGGTTGGGTAAATGATAAATTAACCCCGACGAGTTCATCATCCAGTTTATCCCTTATGGCTTCAATCAAACCTTCTTTAGTAGAAGCAGTTGTCCACTCGTCCATATCCTTATTGAGAATGATGTACATATCTGCAATATCCATAGGCATAGGATCTGTAGGTATATCTGCCACACCTATACGTGCTGTTACCGTTTTAATTTCAGGAAAATTTTCTAATAGGATAGTTTCTATTTTCTTTGAAACTTCAATGGATTCTGTGAGCGAGCTTCCTGGTCTTATAAACGCCTGCATTGCTATATCTCCTTCATCGAGCTGCGGCACAAATTCTCCACCCATATTAGAAAATATAAAACCAGCAATAATAAGTAGAACAGCAGAAGATGATAACACGATAAGCTTAAGCCGCAGTGCACCTTTTAATAATGGCTTATAAGCACTATGTATAGCACCAATAATTTTATCACTTATCTTTTCAAGCCAACGCTCAAATTTGCCAAACCAGCTTTTGGTGTTTTGAACTGGTTTCATAAAAAGCGCAGACATCATTGGGACATAGGTAAGACACAGAATAATTGCACCTATCATAGCAAAACCAAAGGTGTATGCCATCGGTTTGAACATTTTACCTTCTACACCTGTAAGGAAAAGTATAGGTGTAAAAACTATAAGGATAATGATCTGCCCGAAAAAAGCAGAACCCATCATCGTGGTTCCGGCATCATAGGCTACTTTATCCATTACGCCTTGATTGAATTTTAGCTTTCCAGACCTAATCCGTTTTTGGATCTCATACACCGTTCCTTCTATAATAATCACGGCACCATCTATAATAATCCCAAAGTCTATAGCTCCCAAGCTCATTAAGTTTGCCCATACATTAAATTGCTTCATTAATATAAAGGCAAAAAGCAAGGACAACGGTATGGTCGTGGCCGTTATGATGCCACCTCTTAAACTACCCAACAATAAAACAAGGGCAAATATCACGATTAGGGCGCCTTCCAGTAAATTGGTTTTAACGGTATCGGTCGTTCTGGCAATTAGCTCACTACGATCAATGATAGGGGCGATAGTGAGACCTTCTGGCAGGGATTTTTCAATTTCTGCCATACGATTCTTAACATTTTGAATAACCGCATTAGGGTTTGAACCTTTTAGCATCATTATTATTCCTCCCACGGCTTCCTTACCGTCTTGCGTAAAAGCACCATAACGTACCTGATTCCCAAAATGGACGCGTGTTGCAACATCTCCAATAGTTACGGGAATGTTGCCCTCGTTAATAATCGAAATATCTTTAATGTCTTCCAAAGAGCGAATAAGACCTTCACCTCTTATGAAATTTGACATTTTATTTTTTTCTATGTAAGCACCGCCTGTATTCACATTGTTCCGAGCGAGAGCCTCATACACTTGTGAAATACTAATACCCAAACTATTCAACTTATCTGGGTTGACAGTGACCTCGTACTGTTTAATACTGCCTCCATAAGAGTTGACCTCTACCACGCCTTCCAGTAATGTGAGTTGTCGTTTGATAACCCAATCTTGCACGGTGCGCAGTTCCATAGGCGAATACTTGTTTTCAAAACCCTCCTCTGGCTTTATAGTGTATTCATAGATTTGACCTAAACCAGTAGAGATGGGACCCATAGATGGACTTCCAAATTTTTCAGGGATAGATTCGCCCAGTTCGTTTAGTTTTTCCTGTACCAGCTGTCGAGGAAGATAGGTTCCCATATCGTCTTCAAAAACGATAGTAACTACGGAAAGGCCAAAGCGTGAGATAGATCTTATTTCTGTAACGCCTGGTAAATTACCCATAGATAGTTCTACGGGATAGGTTACGAACTGTTCAATATCTTCCGTTCCCAGATTGGGCGATTGCGTGATGACCTGCACCTGATTATTGGTAATATCTGGGACAGACCCAAGGTTTACTGTTGCCATTGACCAAATGCCAACTCCTATAAGAGTCAACGTGAACAGACCAATGATGAATTTGTTATTGATTGAAAAATCAATGATTCTGTTAATCATAGATTAATGTATTAATTCAGTTAAAAAACGAGTTTGCGTTTTCGCGTAGCAAAAACATAGTTGAGCATTCCCATTAGGAAAACTTCAAAAAAGGATATAGTTATCCTATGAAAACTGAATTATGCCCGAGGTGGCTGAAAAAGGGAATGGGGAATATCTTTGCCAAGGTCATCGAAATGGGCAAAGAATTCTTGAGGAATAGCAGGCTGTAGCGGTTGAAATGCAACAAGCCCAAAATTTATCGTGTGAACGTGACAACAATGACATTGACAGAAAGGCGAGCATAACTCACAGTCTTGGTCGTGGTCGCCATCAATATCAATTACTGTAACAACTTGGGTATCATCGGCACTATTTGTCGCATCGCTACAAGGCACTACATTGAGTGCCAAGAAATAAAACGATAAAATGATTGCTACAACTTTCACAATGCAAAGATAAAAATATTTTGGTGCAACTGTGTTGCAAATGATTTTTACAACGAATCAATCACACTTCCGCAAGTCAACATTGCATCGCCATAGTATGGATTTCTTATTTCTTCTTCCATACTTAACCATACCGCACCTTTATTGTTATTTGCCATAGGGCATTTCTGAATGTAATAATTTGTCGAGTTTTCTATGCTCATTGCAATAGGCACGATATTCTCGTTTAGAATGACGAAGTGAGCGCGCTGGTTTTCCAGATTATCATTGTTTGCAATGGCATCCAGCATCTCAATACTTTTGGTTAAATGTTGTTTTTCCATCGTACCTAAATCATCAGTCGATATTGCTTTTAATTTTTCTGATGTCGCTTTCGCGAAAGCGGAAACTTGACTTGCATCGCTTGCTACAAGGGCATCTTTCATTTTGAGATATGATGGTAATGCTTTGTCGAAATCAGAACTAAACGCATTGCTGAAACTCATTTCCATATCGCCCATCATAGCCGATTCATCTGGCATCATCTGTTGATTCATCATTGATTTTTTACCCTGTAATTGAGCAGCTGCATCTACTGTAAATGTTCCATTGGTAACAATTTCATCGCCATTATTTAATCCGGCCGATACTTGGTAAGTTTCGCCAGAGCGATTTCCCAAGGTTACCTCGCGCATTTCAAAAACAGGCTCGTTAGGATTGGTTTTAATATATACCAATGAGCGCTCGCCCGTCCATAGTACAGCACTTGCAGGTACGGTAAGGGTATTTTCCATAGTTTGCGTTGCGCCTTTAACCTTGCCCGTCACAAACATTCCTGGCTTAAACAGGTCATTCTTATTTTGCAGAGTTGCACGTACCGTTATCGTTCGTGTCGCATTATTTAGAATAGGGTCGATGAATGAGATAGTGCCTTCAAATTCCTTATTGGGATAAGCATTGGTCGTGATATTGATTTTTTGCCCAATGTTGAATTGCGCTATTTGATTTTCATAGGCATCAAATTCTGCCCAAACCGAATTGAGGTTGCTCAACTTCACAATAGGCTGTCCTTGATTTACATAATCGCCTTGTGCTGCCATTACTTCTGAAACCGTTCCGGAAACCGTTGCATAAATCCGGAAATTCTCACGTACCGTTCCACTTTCCTCAATAGCATTGATTTGCGTATCTGATAGTTTCCAGTTTTTGAGCTTGCTGCGAACAGCTTTGTATAAAGCAGGTTGCGATTCCTTAAGCGATGCTGCGGTAATCAATTCCTGTTGTGCCGCTACAAGGTCCGGTGCGTAAATGGTTGCCAATAACTGACCACGATTTACTTGCTGACCTTGATAGTTAACGTTGAGTTGTTCTATCCTACCTTTGAAATAGCTGGATTGTACGGTATTGTTTTCTTCGTTTGCCGCTATTTTTCCCGAAAGGGATATCATCCCATCATCATCGCCAGCTTTTGCATTTCCTACAATAGTAGTCTGGATATTTGCTAACGCCATTGCGTTTTCAGTCATTTTTATCTCGTTTGCAGCGAGACCATCTGCACCAGCTTCAGCAGGGATTAAGTCCATTCCACATATTGGGCAATCACCAGCTTCGGGTTGCATAATCTGTGGGTGCATAGAGCACGTCCACATCTGTTCTGCGCTCTCGCCAGAGTGGTCGTGGTCGGACATATCAGACGTATCCTTATTTGCTGCATTGTCTGAGCTATTTCCAAAAATGAGCCAGCCTGCGCCCAAACCTATGATAACGGCTATTGCTATATATAGAATGTTCTTTTTCATAATCTTATTTTTCATTTTCTAAACGCTCAATCATTGCTTTCATTTCAGCAATTTCCCTACGTTGCGCTTTAATGATTTCTTCAGCCAATTTTTTGACTTCAGGGTCTTCAATATCTGCCCGTTCACTTGTTAAAATGGCGATGGAATGGTGTGGTATCATTGCTTTCATCCAAAGTACATCGCCTACGGTTGACTTTTGGTCACGTACGAGTCCTAATGCACCTACAAAGAGAACGATACTTCCCAAGACTATGGCGATATTCTTCTTTTTATTTTGGTACATACCACGCATTGCCACAAACATAATGATGGCCATAGCTGCGATACCAAGGCAGACCATATAAAACCTCGTTAGGCTAAACCAAACGTGGTCCCATTCATAAGTGTTTAAATACATCGTAATGTACATTGCTACAAAAGAGCAAGCGAGCATCGCTACAAAACGTGTGTAATGGTTTTTTGATTTTCCTGAATTTTTGTGTTCGTTTGAATTCATAATTTTTGGTTTTTTTGTTACTAATTATTTAATTTTCTTTTTTAGTTTTCTGATTGATGGGGAACTGATGTACCATAAAACGAAACCGCTTAAGACGGTTATCAATCCCAAAAGTGAAAATGCCCTTAACAACAACGTGTTGAAATTATCCCTTCCCTGATAATCCATAGTATGGGTCATCCATAGAAAATCAAACCAGCGCCAATCCCTGTGTCTCACCGTTTGAAAAGCGCCATTTTCAACCGCCACATAGGCTTTTAAATTTTGTGGTGTCTCATACAAGATTTCATAAGCTGGAAGTGGGCGACCGCGATATTCGTGATGTGACCCTACAGAATCGACTAATTGAATTTTTGCTATTTCTAAATCGTCCAACATATACCTATTTGCAACTTGTTGTGCCTCTTCTTTAGAAATTCCATTTTTCCTTTGTCCCGTTCTTGCATTATAAAGCTGTGCTTCATTAATCCAATAATAAGGTTCATTTGCGATTTCCAGTAGTTCCAAAGATTTTACGGATTCTTTTGTAGCCAGTTGGGATGTACCGAGCAAATTATCAAAAGAGGTCTGCACCGGTGCCGATTTCTTAAAATGGTCACCGTGTATCTCGTCGATGTCCGTCCAGCTGAAATACATCCCGCTAATTGTCCACATCAAAAACTGAATACCTAAAAAGATACCCAAATAGCGGTGTGCTTTTCTAATCCATTTCGCTGTTTTTCTATTTACCATTTTACTTTATTTCAAAAGGAAATTCAATCGTTACTTTTTCCCAACTCATTGAGATTGTTCCTGAAGTCTCTGTTGTTTTGTTTACTTTATACTCTAAATGTTCTTTGATATCTTCAGAAGTTTTAGGTGTTACTTTGAATCGTAATACATCATCATTTTCAGTATAGTCGTCCTTACCGTGTTGGTTCCAATTCCTGTTGAAAATGACAGTCCATTCTTCCTGATTCGGAATTACAAAAAACCCGTATTTTCCAGCTTTCAATTCTTTACCGTCGATTTCTAAATCCTTATTTGTTTCAAGCCAAGTAGCCATATGGGCACCAGCCTGCCAGACTTGGTCGTAAGCCAACAATCCACCGAAAATAATTCTATCCCTTACGCCTGGCGACGAATAATCTATATGGATATGAGCATCACCTATCATAGCCATTGCCGATGTGTGTGGACTTAGGGTTTTTTTGTTCTCAGATTTAGGTTCACTCTGGGTATGATTGTGCTCTGTCTCTATTTTGGTATTATTCTTTTCTTCATTTTTACATCCGCTGACAGCAACTACCAATAGGATTATCAAAATTTTATATTTCATAAGTATTCAATTAGTTAGATTATATGTTTTTACTTTTTAGACGTAATGAGTTGGCAATTACCGATACCGAACTGAAGCTCATCGCCAAAGCCGCAATCATTGGCGATAAGAGTATTCCAAAAAACGGATACAGTAGTCCTGCTGCAATAGGGATACCCAGCGTGTTATAAATCATTGCAAAAAAGAGGTTTTGTTTGATATTGCGCATTACTGCATCACTTAGATTTCTTGCCTTTACGATACCGTGTAAATCGCCTTTCACCAAGGTAATGGCTGCACTTTCAATGGCAACATCCGTACCTGTTCCCATTGCGATACCTACATCACTTTTAGCGAGTGCAGGTGCATCATTGATACCATCGCCTGCCATTGCAACCACCTTGCCTTGCTCTTGTAATTTCTCGACTTCCTGCAATTTGTTTTCCGGTAGCATACTTGCTTGAAAATCGGCAAGGTTAAGCTCATCTGCGACAGCTTGGGCGGTGTCGTGATTATCACCAGTAAGCATAATGACCGCAATTCCCTTATTCTGCAAATCCTTGATAGCTTTTGCACTCGTTTCCTTGATTTTGTCGCCGATAACGACGTAGCCTACAACTTGACCTTCTACAGCGAGATAGGAAACCGTTTTCCCTTGTTTTTGGTAGGATTGTGCCTCGTTTTCCATAGCTTCGGTAAGTGTAGCATTTGCCTGTTCGATCATTTTGGCGTTACCTAAAGCCACTTCTTTATTGTTCACTTCACCTTCAACGCCTTTTCCAGTTACTGCGTTAAATCCATCTGCTTTTAAAAACTCTGCGTTTTGTTCTTTTCCATATTTTACGGTGGCTTCCGCCAGCGGATGTTCACTTTGGCTGTTCAAGGAAACAATGTATTGTAGTACTTCGGTTTCGGTAAACCCCTTCTCAAAAGAACCCACTTTCTCAACTGTAGGTTTTCCTTCAGTTATCGTTCCGGTCTTATCGACAATGAGAGTATCGACCTTATCCATTTTTTCAAGGGCTTCGGCATTTTTAATAAGCACACCATTCTGCGCACCTTTGCCAACGCCGACCATTACAGACATTGGTGTCGCAAGCCCCAAAGCACAGGGACAGGCGATAATTAATACGGCAATCGCATTGACCAAAGCATAAACATAGGCTGGCTCTGGGCCCCAAATTGCCCAAACGGCAAATGTAACAACAGCGATTATAACAACGATTGGCACGAAATATCCCGAAACGGTATCGGCCAACTTTTGGATGGGTGCACGGCTTCGACTGGCATCATTGACCATCTGTATAATCTGTGATAACAAAGTGTCAGACCCAACCTTTTCAGCTTTCATCAAAAAGGACTGATTGCCATTGATAGTTCCGCTACTTACTTTATCATCTACTGATTTGTTTACAGGAATGGGTTCGCCCGTAATCATCGATTCATCTATAGAAGTTTCGCCTTCGGTAATAACGCCATCCACAGGAATCTTATCGCCCGGCTTCACACGTAGGATATCGCCCAATTCAATTTCATCGATGGCCACTTCCTGTTCTTCCCCATCAACTACCTTTATAGCCTTGTTAGGTGCCAATTTTAAAAGTTCCTTGACTGCGGAATTGGTCTTGCTATGCGCACGAGCTTCGAGGACTTGACCAAGTAGAACCAAAGTTAGAATCACCGTAGCAGCCTCAAAATAGACGTGAACCGTACCGGCTTCGGTCTTGAATTGGTCAGGGAAAAAATCGGGTACGAGCATCCCGAACACGCTGAAGAGCCAAGCAACGCCAGCACCGATACCGATAAGCGTAAACATATTTAAGTTCCAAGTCTTTATACTGCGGTAGGCACGTTCAAAGAACATCCAAGTAGCGTAGAATACCACAGGAATAGAAAGCGCAAATTGAATCCAGTTCCAATATTTTAATTCTAAAACATCATATAAGGGGTTGTTGGGCAGCATTTCGGACATTGCAATGATAAAAATGGGCAATGTGAAAGCGACCGCTATCCAGAACTTTTTAAGAAGTTTTTTATAGGTCTTTTCCTCTGCGGATAAATCGGGTTCCATAGGCACTAAATCCATCCCACAAATTGGACAGCTTCCCGGTTCATCCTTAATAATTTCGGGATGCATCGGACAGGTATATTGGGTGTCGGAAGTAGCCGTTAGGTTAACTTCTTCAACCAAATCCATTCCGCAAACAGGACAGTCGCCTGGTTTGTCGTAAGTCTTGTCGCCCTCGCAATGCATCGGACAGTAAAATGTTCCCGTTCCTTGACCTTTGGGTTTCTCAACTTTCTTCTTATCGTGGGTATGCTGATGTTCGCCATTTTGATGGATACTGTATTGCCCACCATCGGCTTTAAGCGCCTCTTGAAATTTCTCTATTGGAATATGGGATTCCATTTCTATGGTCGCTTCGGCTTTTTCTAAATCAACTGTTACTTTTGAAACACCATCCACTTTAGACAGCGTTTCCTCTACGTGACTTCGACAACCATTGCAGGTCATTCCGTGTATGTGGTAGGTGTGTTTCATTTTATGATTGGCTAAAAATTATTTAACATTTCTTGATGATGAATGTGTTTTTACTATCTGCCATTTTTCATCTATCTTCTTAAGGATAGAAGTCGCCACCCCTTTTTTCTTTATGGTTCGAGTATTGGCTTTATCATCGGGATTGAGAACTATGGTGTAGACATAAGTTTCGGTAGTAAACGCATAGGGCAAATCTACTTCTGCATCAATTTCATAATCTGAAAATTCAAACTTCTTGAAATGCCCCAATTCTGGACCCAAATGATGTTCTATATAGTGGGCATAGGTGCCTTCAACACCACCAGATTCAAAAACCTCGGAATCTTCTGTAAATAAGTCAAAAGTACCTTCGGTTGTCAAGTTTTGTAGCGCATCTTTGTAGGTTTTCATTACTTTAAGCACGGCTTGCTTTTCTGTGTTTGTATCTTGTCCGAACACTTGGCTTGTTGCTATTATAATTAATGCGAATATTGTAGTTTTTCTAAGTGCATTCATCCTGTTTATTTTTAAGAATTTTTACTCAAATTCATTTATATCATTATTCATTTTTCTAATATTTTTTATTGTGCCTGACAAGGGAAGGGCTACTAACTAACCAACCATCAACTTTCCCTTCCCATATCAGGACTTTATTCCAAACTGTCTTTTAACGCTGTCATATAATCTATTATCATCCTCTTATCTTCATCTGAAAGAATTGCATCTTTATGAATGAGTGTATAAGAATCCAAGGGCATTTTATCTTCTTCGATTTGGCTTATGATAGACCGAAGTTTACTATTCTTTCGCCGGTCTGAATATGTTGCCCATTCATTAAAATTAAGTTCGTCCTTACCTTCTTGTATGTGATCTTCCAGAAACCAAGCCGCAGGCTGTATCTTACTATACCACGGATAATCTGTATTATTACTGTGGCAATCGTAGCAAGAAACCTGCAACCGATTTTTTATCGTTGCAGGCACTTGATTTTCGACCATAAAATCACTTTGCGGTACATAATCGCTCTCGTTCAGGATTATTGGAAAGAACTGAATCACTACCAATGCCACAAGGGCAAGCCACGCTATGATTTTTAAAAACTTCAATTAGTTGATTTCTCGCTGTACTTTACCGCATTTCAACATTTTATCACCGAAATAGGGGTTTCTAATTTCTTCGTTCATACTAAGCCAAGCACCACCTTTATTGTTATCATACATTGGGCAGAATTGCTCATAAAGCTTCATCCCTGTTCCCGTAATGGCAACCATATCTGTAACATCTTTACTCAATACTTTGAAATGCTCACGCTGATGTTTGATGTCACTTTCTGAAATATGCTCTGCGTGTTCCGTAGCATCTTCGATAATGTCATTCAATTCTGATTTTTCACTTTCAGAATATTTTGATGCATCAAAAGATTTAAGAGATTTAACCAATGTGCCTCCCATTTCCTTTGCTTTATCATTATCATCGCCTACGAGGGCATCTTTAAGACTGAAATAGTCATTAAGAACCGCTTGTGCATTCCCATCTCCGTTCATTGCCATTTCCTTTTTCTCGCTATCATGATGCCCATCGGAATTATCGTGGTTCATTTTTGAATGGTCTTCCTCAGTACTCGTTTCAGAATTGGTACTGCTTTCTGTTTTAGCATCTTTACAAGACACTACTGTTAAGGTTACAAATGCTATTGCAACCACTCCTAATACTAATTTTAATTTGCTCATTTTTTGTTTGTTTAAAAGTTATTAATCGTTTTTTTTAAAATCGGGCTAAAAGACCGCCACCCCAGCCATATCTGTTATTATAATTTCCTTGTATTGAAAAGTTGCGGGATAAGATATATGAAGCTCCAATTAACCATTGAGTTTCACCTTCATAAGATTTGTTATTTTCTAACTCATTGACCCATCCAAAATCTGCTCTGTACTCATATTCACCTTCCAAGAAAATTCTTGGAAAAATCAACAACTCCCTGTCCAGACGTATTCTTGGGCGAAGTTGATGGTCAATACTCACATCCACATTAAACCTATAAGGCGTGAAATATTTAACTCCAACCAATCCCACAGTATTGAATGTATCATAAGAATCTGGTGTTGAAGTTTCAGTATTTACGCCTGCGTACACGCGTACCCAATCATTGAGATATCTATTATAATTCACTTCTATCTCGGCATTTTGGTTATAATCAAACTCGGCACGTAGTCCAAATTCGTTGCGGATGTTGCTCGACATCAATAAAAGTTCATTAAAGTTTGAACCTCCACGAAGCATTCCCCACGAATAGTAATGGTCTGTCTCGTCAATTAGGTTTTGTACTGGATAAGGTTTCATCCTTTCATCTCGTGGTGTATCATAGCTAAATACTCTTGCCATACCACCCATCATATGATATAGTACGTGACAATGAAAGAACCAATCACCATATTCTTCGTTATAAAATTCGATGACCACTTTTTGCATTGGTGGTACGTTAACCGTGTGCTTTAATGGTGAACGCTCTCCATTTTCATTAATCACCCTAAAATAATGACCGTGCAAGTGCATTGGGTGGTGCATCATTGTCAGATTATTTAAGGTAATCCTTGTAACCTCATCACTTTTAATTTTAATTTTGTCTGTTTCCGAAAGTGGTACGCCATTCATACTCCAAACATAGCGCTGCATATTACCTGTTAGATTCAGTAAAATTTCATTTACTGGCACATCAGTCTTAAAAGTGGTGTTTTCCTTTGCCTTTAAAAAATCATAATTGAAATAAGTTTTACGTGTATCATAATTAAATGAAGCGGTGTCCTTTTGCATCGTAGACATCTTATGATTCATTGGCGTCGCATCCTTTTTCATTTCCATATTCATTTCATTCTCCATCTTCATCTGTCCGTCTTTCATATCCATATTCATCTTCATTCCATATTTCTGCATTAGGGCTTCGGGTGTATTTCTATTTTTATTTCCCACTAAAGCAGGTGCACCCATCTTCATATCCATTTTTGCCATTTGCTTCATCATAGCCACTTTATCTGGTCTGTCTATTACAGTTGCTGGATACAATTTTCCGCTACCCAAGTGAATGGATGTACTACCAGAACCATCTTGCGCTGTGGCAGTAATTTCTAAAGTGCCTTCTGGAATGGTTACAATGACATCATAGGTTTCGGCAATTGCAAAAAGAAATCGGTTTTTATATTCTGGTGTTACATCCACACCATCACTCGCAACTATCATCGGGTTACCACCACCAAAATCCACCCAATAATAAGATGAAGCAGATGCATTGATAAAACGTAGTCGTACTTTTTCACCTGTTTTAAACTCTGGATATTCTGCAAGTTTTTTACCATTGGACAAGAACGCAGGATAGTAGATGTCTGCAATATCTGCACCTTCCATTCTATCACGCCAAAAATTAAATTGTGCTCCCAGTGCACCTTCTTTAATCACTCTACTTAATGGTACTGCTGTCCCTTTTTTAACCTGATACCATTCGTTTCCTCGTTTAAGGTTTCGCAACACATTCATTGGTTTTTCGTTGGTCCAGTCAGATAACACTACAACCAAATCTTTGTCGTAGTCCAAAGTCTTTTCTTTAGGATGAATGACGATTGAGCCATAAACTCCTTTTTGCTCTTGTAACATCGTATGGGAATGATACCAATATGTACCAGATTGGTTTATAGGTATTCTATATTGAAATGTAGTATTTGGTTTTATAGGTGGCGTAGTTAAATAAGGCACACCATCATAAAAATTAGGAAGTATTAAACCGTGCCAATGTACAGAGGTTTCTTCATCCATTTTATTGGTTACGTTAATAATGGCAAGGTCACCTTCATTAAATTCTAATGTAGGACCTGGAATGCCACCATTAATTGTCATTCCGTTTGCGGTTACACCTGCAAGGGTTATTTCATTTTCTTCGATAGTAAGGTTATATTCTTTTATGTTTCGACCTTCTTCTTTTCTATCTTCACCATTTGTCCCAACTTGGGCGAATGTAATTGAAGTTAAGAATAAGAGAAGTATTGTGTTAAGTGTTTTCATTGTTTACTTAATTAAATAATTAATGATTGTACTTTGCACATAGTAGGTCTTCACAGATTCTATTTGGTTTATTTGAAACTTTAATTGCAATTCCTGAATGTCCAGCACATCATTAAAATCGATAGTGACGGTCTCATAGTTCTTTACCAGAATTTCTTCGGCATCTTTGGCTTGTTTCAGGTTACGAGCTTGTGTGTTGTATGCTATGCGTCCTTGGTTACGTTGTGATTGCGCTTTCGCGAAAGCGGATTCCAGCACATTCAATCGCTGTTCCCGTTGGGTTTCTATTTCTTGCTGTCGCAGTTCATTTTGCCTTGAAATGGATTTGTAGCGATTGTTGAAAATGGGGATGGAAACCGACACCATCGGCATCAATACATCTTTCCCATTATCGCTGAAATTGACATCGCTGCGTTCCGTTACGGGCAGGTAGTCTAAACCAAAACCAATCATAGGCAAACTCTCGCGCTGGTTGAGCAGTTCAGATTGTGCTACCGATTCATAGAGTTTGTCATATTTGAGCAGTTCGGGATTGAGTGATAGCGCTTCATTAGTATAAAATGGGTCTTCCTGTGGAATTTCCATTTCTGGAACAACGTCAACCGTCATCATTGCATCACGGTTGAGCAAATTGTTAAAAGTCGTTTGTTCTGCTGTAAATTCTTCTTCCAGCACTTCCTTTTGTTGTTGTAATTCATTTTGTCTAATCTGAAGTCGCAACACATCTACGGCACTCGCTTTGCCCACTTCTACAGATGTGAGTGCAAGTCGTTCGTAGGTTTCCAGTAGCTGTATATTTTCATCCAGTACGGCTTGCTTGGCTCTTATGGCAAATAGACGATAATAGGATTGTGCGACCGAAAGTGCCAGCTTACGCTTTGCAATCGTAATGTCCACATATTCGGCATCTGCCATTGCGGTGGCATAATTTTCACGAGCTGTAATAGTACCGAACCACGGCAACATCTGTTTTACGCCTATTCGTGCACGTTGCGCACCCACTCTTGTTTCAGGCTCGCTCACAAAGTAGCCGGCACTTACTTCGGTATTTGGAATCCAGTTGGCTTCGTTTACCTTTTCTTCGGCGATGTTGTATCGCAATTCAAAGGCTTGAATTTCTGGATTGTTGGCTTCAGCTTCCTGAATGTAGGATTGTAATTGTTGCGCTTTCGCGAAAGCAGTAACAAACAAGAACACCAGTATATATTTTAATTTTTTCATCTGTTTGCTTTTTTAAGTTGGTATTCCTTTTTCCAGCTGTACAGGACTGGCAATAGGAAATAGGACGTGACATCGATTATCATTCCGCCAAAAATGGGAATTGCCATCGGTATCATTATATCGCTTCCCTTTCCTGTGGATGTGAGTACGGGAAGTAGTGCCAACACCGTAGTTACAGTAGTCATTAAACATGGACGAATGCGTTTACCTGCGGCTTCCAAAGCGGCGAGACGAATGCCCTTTTTATTGTCTGGTTCGTTGCTTTTGAAAGATTGGTCTAAATAGGTGGCCATTACCACACCATCATCCGTAGCAATACCGAAGAGGGCAATAAAACCTACCCAAACGGCCA
The DNA here is from genome assembly GCF_023716465.1 of Flagellimonas marinaquae. Lineage (NCBI taxonomy): Bacteria > Pseudomonadati > Bacteroidota > Flavobacteriia > Flavobacteriales > Flavobacteriaceae > Flagellimonas > Flagellimonas marinaquae. Next base: position 2,956,602 of record NZ_CP092415.1, on the reverse strand, counting down.
CACTTAAATTGATGGTTTTCATATTGAACAAGTCCCGCAGATTTTCGCCAAAAAAGCCGAAGTTGAAAAACCAATCTTGCCCGTACAGCCATATCATTATAAAGCCACCTGCAAAGGCCACGGCGATTGCAGTAAACACCATAAGAGACGTAGAGACGGACCTGAACTGGAAATACAAAATCAAGAAAATGACGAGCAAACAAAGCGGTACGACAACCGATAGCGTTTTTTCTGCCCGTAACTGATTTTCATATGTTCCCGTAAAACGATAGCTCACGCCCTGTGGTACGACCAGCGAACCCTTATCAATATTTTGTTGAATCAGCGCTTGGGCATTTTCTACCACATCCACTTCGGCAAAGCCGTCGAGTTTATCAAACAGCACGTAGCCAATTAGAAAAGTGTCTTCACTTTTAATGACTTGTGGACCTTGCTCGTATCGAATTTTAACCAATTCGCCCAACGGTACAGGGCTACCTTTTTCCACTGGAACATAGATATTTTTAAGGTCGTCTGGGTCTGCCCGTAACTCTCGTGGATAACGCACACGCACCGCATAACGCTCACGACCTTCAACAGTTTGCGTGAGTGGCATTCCGCCCACGGCCACTTGAAGGATTTCCTGAACTTCCATTATGGACACACCATATCGAGCCAATTGGTCTCGCTTAATATCTATGAGCAAGTAGGGTTTGCCCACGATTCGGTCTGCAAAAACAGCTTGTTCCTTAACGCCTTCGGCTTGTTTTAGGATATCTTCCAATTCCAGTCCAAAACTTTCAATAGACTTTAAATCGGGACCTTTTACCTTGATGCCCATAGGTGCGCGCATACCTGTTTGTAGCATTACCAGTCGTGTTTCGATAGGTTGCAGCTTGGGTGCCGATGTAACGCCTGGTAATTTGGTTACTCGAACTATCTCGTTCCAAATATCATCTGGACTTTCAATGTCCGGTCGCCAGTTTCGGTAGTACTCGCCATCGTCATCTTCAATCAAGTCTTCGCGTGTAGCAGTCGTTTTTAGCGATGTTTCGGCATAGTTGACGCCTTCATCTATCTCATTGTTTGGGTTGATAATGAATTTGTTATTCTTCAGTACAAATAATCCATCGTCATTGACCTTGTAACGTTGTCGCTCGCCAGAACTATTCCGCATATATTCCGATTTATACTGAATCACATTTTCATACATCGAGAGTGGTGCTGGGTCAAGTGCGCTTTCGGTTCTTCCCGCTTTTCCCACCACGGTTTCAATTTCAGGAATGCTTGCCACAGCCATATCGAGCTGTTGCAGCACACGCTTATTTTCTTCTACACCTGCGTGTGGTAAGGATGTAGGCATCAAAAGAAATGAACCTTCATTGAGTGCTGGCATAAATTCTTTGCCCGTATTTCGCATTATGATGATGCCCAGCGTAAGGACCGTAAGGGGAACGATTAAGAATAGATACCGGTTTTGAAGTGCCCAACGTAAAATACGCTCGTAGTATATTCTGAAAATCGAGAATACACCCAGCAGTCCAAAACAGATGATGGAAACAAATATCAGGTTCATCACGATGCTTCGGTCAAAGCCCAATGGTCGCCAGTATTCTGCTAATAAAACTACGATGGCAATAGATGAAATGATAATATCAAGCAGATTTTTGCGCTTTTTGGAAAGCGTACCACGAATCTTTAAGAACGATGTGATGGCAAAGGCGATAAGAATTAGTCCTAACCAGAATCCGTAAATAATGGCGAGAATTCCCAATAAAACAAGCAAGCCATTAATGGCATACTGTGTACGTTCTCGAACACTCGTCTTACGGAAAAGAAATGCCGCAATGGGTGGAATGAGAAATAGCGCAATGATAAGCGATGCCGTGAGTGCCATTGTTTTGGTAAAGGCAAGCGGACGGAACAGTTTTCCTTCGGCACCTATCATTGTGAATACGGGTAGGAAGCTGATTATGGTCGTCAGTACAGCCGTCAGAATAGCACCAGAAACTTCGGCAGTTGCGTTGTAGATGATTTCGTTCGTGGTGTATTCCTTACCATTTTCATTAAGGCGTAGCTTTTCATCTTCCAAGTGCCGTATCATATTTTCGGCGAGTATTACGCCCACGTCCACCATTGTACCGATGGCAATGGCAATACCGGAAAGTGCGACGATGTTTGCATCTACATTAAAGAGCTTCATCGTGATAAAAACCATCAGAACTGCTACGGGTAACAATCCCGAAATTAGGATGGATGCACGTAGATTGAACACCATAATAATAATGACTAAAATGGTAATCAAGATTTCCAAAGTCAAAGCTTCGTTGAGCGTGCCCAACGTTTCCTGTATGAGTTCGGTACGGTCGTAAAACGGCACGATGGTTACTTGCGAGGTGCGACCATCTGATAAAGTTTTTGTTGGAAGTCCAGAGCTTATTTCGGCAATTTGTGCCTTGACATTATTGATGACTTCCAACGGATTTGCACCGTAGCGAGCGACTACGACACCACCTACGACTTCGGCACCTTCCTTATCGAGAATGCCACGTCTGGCAGCAGGACCCAAATGAACGTTAGCTACGTCTTTAATGCGGATGGAAGTAAAGTTTTCTGAATCAACAACCGCACTTTCAATGTCTGCGATTGACTTGACGTAGCCCAATCCGCGCACGAGATATTCGGCTTGATTTATTTCGAGGGTTTGTGCACCTATATCCTGATTGCTTTGCTTTACGGCTTTGACCACATCGCCCATACTTACATTATATTGACGCATTTTTTCTGGGTCGATATCGACTTGATATTCCTGAACATAACCACCAATGGAAGCCACTTCAGAAACACCGCTTGCAGAGGATAATCCATACTTCACATAATAGTCCTGAATGCTACGCAATTCCTGTAAATCCCATCCGCCAGTTACGTTGCCATCTTTATCGCGACCTTCCAATGTGTACCAAAATATCTGTCCGAGACCTGTGGCATCTGGCCCTAATGATGGGTTGACACCATCGGGCAAGAGGTTTGCAGGAAGTGAGTTCAGTTTTTCAAGAATGCGACTGCGCGACCAATAGAACTCGATATCTTCTTCAAAAATGATATAGATGCTGGAAAACCCAAACATCGAAGAACTACGGATGGTTTTCACGCCTGGAATACCCAAAAGGGAAGTGGTAAGCGGATATGTGATTTGGTCTTCAATATCCTGTGGCGAGCGCCCTTGCCACTTGGTAAAAACAATTTGTTGGTTTTCACCAATGTCTGGAATGGCATCAACGGCAACTGGGTCTGTGGGCAGAAAGCCAGTTTCCCAATTAAAAGGCGCGTTGACCACGCCCCAACCCACGAATAGGGCAAGTAGTAGAACGGCAACAAGTTTGTTTTCTATGAGAAATTTAATGCTCTTATTCAGCATAGCATTTGATTATTAGATAATTGGAATTACGTGTTGCAGAATATGGCAAACACGAGTTTTAGCCCACTACAGCATAGCTATTGGGCTTCATTCAAAAAATCTAACAAATCAAATTAAGAAAGTCTGGTGCAGCACTTGCACATCCCGTTTGACAAAGGGTCGCGGGTAATCTTCAAAAGGAACTTCTTCAGATTCGGTTCCTTCAAATAGGTTTATATAAGAGTATGTAAAAGCAGCGATGAACGTTTGCTGCTCAAAAGAAAGCGTGTCAAAAGATATTTTAAGGTCGTCTTTGCCTTCCTTTACAATTTGCTCGTCAGAACAACAAGATTTCTCAGTCATTTTAGGATTCTCACAACTTTTAACTGGTTGTGCTTTTTCCATTCCACAACCTTCAGCTTTTGAGAATAAACTAAAATCGACCAAATTGTCCCCACAATAATGCATATCCACAGTAAATGACATTGTAGAGAACATCACTACAAAAGCCATCGAAATAGATAATATTTTATGGAAAACCTCTTTCATCGTTGCAAAATTACAAAATTTTGGAATTAACCGCATTACTTTAAGTTAAGTTTAAGGCAATCGATCGATGAAAAGTTTTATAAGGGAATGTTTTATGTCGCAAAAAAACCTTGAAAAACAAAAGCTGTTGTTATATGTGTAACCCTCCCTTTTGTCGGGCTATTTATTGGACGATTTTTTGATCTATTATAGTTCGAATGCAAGAATCTCCTGCTCAAACTCCGACTTTCGTTCCTCCAAGGTATTCTGCAATTGTGTGGTCACCAAATTGATGAGATTGCTGTTGGTTGTCTTGAATTCCAATCCATGGGAATCCCTGATGTAAAATGAACTGGAACCGTCCTGGTTGTAGTTGAACTTGGTGAGTTCTCCAAGGGTCTGGTTCAGGCGTTCCCTGTTGGTCGCCAAGCCTCTCAACTTTTCAAACTTCTGGATCTGGCTGTCGATGCTGATTTTGGGAACCACCACCGGTGCCTTGGCTTCTTTGGTCTTTTCAGTACCATTGGCGCTACCAGTAGCCTCCTTGGTCAGTTGGTCTTTGACATCCTTGTTGGATGCTTTTTGTCTTGTTACCGTTTTCTTGGTTCCGGTCTCTTTTGTTTTTGTTTCCATGTTAAATGAATTTTTAATTAAACAATATTTGAGCATGTAACAAGTGGTAGACAAAATTTTGGAGCGGCAAGGAAACGGAATAAAAAGGGACAAAGGAGCGGCTTTATGCCGTCCCTTGTCCGACAAACTTTTGCGGGCTTAGCTTTCGATGATATTGGTTAAGCTATTAAATTTTATCTTATGATCCGCAGGTTGGCCCCAGGTTTCTGGCCATTCACTACTTCCTTTTCGGGACTTTTTTCGAGAACCGCTTTCAACTGGGCCATATCCTTGCTGATCTTTTTCTCCACCACCCTTGCATATTTTTGGGTGGTCGATAGTTTGGTGTGCCCCAATAGCTTGGATACCGTTTCCAAGGGAACATTGTTCATTAGGGTAATAGTGGTCGCAAAAGTGTGCCTGGCCACATGAAAGGTCAGGTGCTTATCGATTTGTGCCTTGGTGGCAATCACCTTTAGGTATTTGTTTACTTTTTGATTGGAATATACAGGCAATAACGTATGGTCATTATCGACATTGGGATGATTGGAATACTTGTCCAATATGGCCTTGGCATGATACAGCAGGGGAATCCTTACAGGTGTCTTGGTCTTTTTCCGTTTGACATTGATCCACTCTTCTCCATCTATTCCTGTTACAATATCACTTCTCTTTAAGAGCTTGACCTCAATATAGCTTAGGCCTGTATAACAGGCAAAAAGAAATATATCCTTTACAATGGCCTTGCCGCTATCCTTGATTTTAGTGGAAATCAAGCATTGTATTTCGGCCTCTTCCAAAAAATCACTGTCGTAATCCTCGAACTTCATGTTGTACTGGTTGAAGGGGTTTTGGGGGATGCACCTGAACTTGAAGGCTATGCCCACCAATTTCTTGAACCGCTCCATGTGCTTCATGATGCCATTATTGGTCAATGGCTGGGCCTTGTTAATCGGAGGGCAATTTCTAAGGAAGCTCTCGAATTCGACCAAAAATGCATAATCTATAAAGGACAATCTTATGTCCTGTGAGTTGAACTTTTTCTTTACGAACCGTTTTAGGTAGGTTTCCGTGGCCGAGTAGTTCTTGATCGTGCCCTTTGCCAATTTTGGCATTTCATGGGTGCGATGGAATTCGATGATATCCTTTAATGTCCTGACCACCTTGTCCTTTCCAAGGTAGCGCAATTTGATGATCTTTGCGTTGATCACCGCTCCCTCCCCTATTAACTGCCGATGGCACTCCAAGAGTTTGGCGTGAACATCGTCTAGATATCGGTTGATGCTGTTCGCTTCATTGGCACGATGATCGATTTTGCCCAAAATAGGACACCATCGTTCTTCAAAAGTTGATCTATGGACACTGAGGTCGGAATAGCGGCCCTCAAATCTTATACGGGCATAAATGGGAATCCGGCCATCTTTTTTTTTGGCCGTTTTTTTTAGCCAAAAGCTGATACTGAATGAATTAGAGCTATTCATGTGTTTTCGCCTTAAGTGGAACAATCCGTTGAGCGAAAGTCAAATCACACGAAATATCAAATCGGGAAATACAAGATAAGGAATTTCCCCCGACAAAAATAGGACATCATATAGGACATCCTCACCCTTGATTTCAGACCAAAACAAAAAAAACCAGAAAAAATTAATTTTCTGGTTTTCAATTATTTATGGTTTAGTTTGTTGTTAAAAAAACCATGTCTGTCGGGGTGGCAGACCTAGCCTAACACACACAATATACTGTTATTCTGTATTTTATACTCAATTCTCAAATTTTGCACACCTAATTGCACAACAAAACCATCAAGAACTTCGGAGATATAATTTGCTCTCTTTTAGTTCCATTAAGATACAAAAAATCGTAGAAACAATTTTATGATAGCCCCACAATGGTCGGTTATTTAAGTGATGGTATTTGGGGGGTCCAAAACTTAGAAAAACATTCATTCTTAACAAGATAAGACTACTTAATATGAATTGATTTCGTAATTTGAAATATATTATTTCCAATAATTGGCGCAGCATACCCTCAAGAATCTTAAAAATTTGGATGAAAACTGTAAAACTAATTGAAGGAAAACAAAACGGTGAAAATGTTATCATCGTTAGCTTCTATACCAATGAAAAATTGGAGAACCATCTTATGCAACTAAAGGAGTTGAATAGAGACAATTCAAGTGGCAAATTTTATATTAAGAACACGGGGCAAAACTTAAGTCTTGTATTCAACCATATGCGTAAGATAAATTGCTATGTGGACTATACCGAATTAAAGCAAAAGCAAACTGATAAACCTAAAAAGAAAGTAAAACTTTATTTACCGCCCATTGATTCGCTGAACAAACAAAACTTGAATAGGTTCAGGAAGTGGTTGGAGGAAAAGAGATTGAGTCCCAACACCGTGGACACCTATATTGAGGTAACCAGTTTTTTTCTCAGGTACACCATCTTGAAAAATTCAAGAAGCCACTCAAAAAGGTTGGTCGAATCCTTTAATTATGAATTCATAGTCCAGGAAGGAAAATCCATATCATATCAAAACCAATGCATCAACGGCGGAAAGAAGTATTTTTTGTTCAAGGGCATCGATATTGGTGCGTTAAACCTAAGCAGACCGAAGAAAGAGAAAAAACTTCCTGTTGTCCTGAGCAAGGTGGAGGTAAGGTCCATCATCGATGCCACCCACAACCTAAAACATAAAACACTTTTATCCCTCATTTACTCTGGAGGGCTAAGAATAGGTGAAGCTATCAATCTCAGAATCGATGATATTGACAGCAGAAGAATGTTGATACACATAAAAGGCGGAAAAGGAAAAAAAGATAGATACACATTACTTTCCGGGAGTTTTCTTAAGATTCTTCGGGAGTATTATAAACAGTTCAGGCCGAAAGATTATCTGTTTGAAGGTCAAAAGGAATTAAAATATAGTGCCAGCAGTGCTCAAAGCGTTTTAAAAAAGGCTGTTATGAGTTCTGGAATACGGAAAAAGGTTACTCTTCACACGTTAAGGCACAGTTTTGCTACACATTTATTGGAAAGTGGAACCGATATCCGTTATATCCAAGAACTTTTGGGACACAATAATCCTAAGACCACCATGATCTACACCCATGTAACCGAGAATAGTATCAAAAACATCAACAACCCATTCGATGACCTGTAATTATCTATATATTGCATACTGAGAAAATAAAAATGGTAACTATACTGAACAATAATTTAAAAAACTTGGGCATAGCCAACCAAACTGGTGGTATATGCCCAACAAAGTTCAGTATATAATCAAGTTAGGCACAATATAGAACCAACCATATGAAAGAACAAAAACCCGAAGAGGAAAAAATTGAAACTTTCGAAGAAAAGTTTGAAAACTTCATTGGAAAAGCCAAGGAAGAAATCTCAACCTTGAAAACTGAATTAAACGATATTACAGAACTTTATAATGATTTCGTTAAAAAACCAAGTTCTGCTGTATTAAGTAAAGCGGAAAAACTCAATGAAACTTTTGAAAAAGTTAATGAATATAATTCCGAAATATCTGAAATAGAAGAAAAAGTAAGCGACTTCCAGACCAAGATTTTTGGAAAAACACCAGAAGATAAAGAATCTTTGAAATTTAAGTTGGACGACTTAAAGACTCAACACGAAGAATTACACGGAGAATGGGAAGGAAAATACGAAACCTTGACAACCAAAATAGAGGGACTTTTACCAGGAGCTACTTCGGCTGGACTTGCAAAATCATATTATGACCAAAAAAACAGCTATAAATGGCCAAATATTATTTGGTCAGCAGTTTTCACCTTAACAATGGTTGGTATGGTTTACTATGCGATTAAGACTGTAACTGAAAGTGCTGACATCGGAAACGCATTTATGAATATTTTATCAAGAGCACCTTTCTTCATTCCTACAATTTGGCTCGCCTTATTTGCCAGCAAACAACAAAGTCAGAATAGGCGACTTGAACAAGAATATGCTTATAAAGAAAGTTTAGCTAAATCCTACGATGGATATAAAAGAGAAATTGAAAACCTGCCTGAAAGTGAGGAAAAGAATGAAATATTGGAAAAATTAGTTCGCACTATGATTGACACAGCTGGATTCAATCCAAGTTCGACTTTGGAAAAACAATCACATAATGACAAACCACCTATTTTTGGGAGTTTATTCGGTCGAAAAGAAAATGATGAAAAGAATTAAAAAATACTGTGCCTAACAACGGCTATAGTTCATTACGGCTGAAATTCCTAATCGGAATTTCAAGCCTTTTTGCTAAATTTATGGTTACGGCGGAATGATACTCGCGTACCATTCCGTAACGAAACCATAGCCCAAACCGTTAGCTGTAATTATCACTCAAACCCTATAAATAAGCAATAAAATATATGTTCGCACAAGAGTTTAAAGAACACATTTCAAAATTTTCAACATCACCCTTTCTATTTATTGGGTCTGGATTTTCAAGAAGATATTTAGGATTACCAACTTGGGAATTATTACTTATGGAAATTTGCGATGAATTGGGCTTAACTAAACCTTATAATTTCTATAAATCCAATGCTGATTCAAAATTACCAAAAGTTGCTTCTATTATTGGAGAAGACTTCAATGAATTGTGGTGGAGCGGAGAGAAATTTGAAGAAAGTCGTAAAGAATTTTCAAGTTTGGCAGAAACGAAATTTTCGCCTTTAAAATTTGAAGTAGCTAAAAAGATAAAAGCTCAAAAAGAATTATTAAAAGATGATTTAATTGACAAAGAGCTAAAACTTCTCAAGAAAATAAATATAGATGGAGCAATAACTACGAATTGGGACGAGTTGTTGGAAAATATTTTCCCTGAGTTTAACAAGTTCGTTGGACAAGAAGAATTGATATTTTCAGAACTATATTCAATTGGTGAAATATATAAAATACACGGTTGCTCTTCAAAGCCAAATTCATTGATTTTAACAGAGGAGGATTATAATAATTACGAAGAAAGAAATGCCTACCTCGCAGCAAAATTGTTAACTATTTTTATTGAAAACCCTATAATTTTTATAGGTTATAGTTTAGATGATAAAAATATTCAGTCTATTTTAAAATCTATAATAAAGTGTTTAACAAAAGAAAAAATTGAAAAGTTAAAAGACAGGCTTATTTTCTGTCAATGGAATCCGGAACCTATCAAAACAAGCATAATCGATAGCACATTACTAATTTCCGACACAGTTATTCCAATTAAATTAATTACGACAAATGATTTTGTAGAAATATTTACAGTCTTAGCTAATAACAAAAGAAAATTACCTATCAAAATTCTAAGACAAATGAAAGGAATGGTTTACGATTTTGTAAAATCTAACAATTCAAAATCAAAAATATACGTTACTGATAATTTAGAAAATATAGAGAATATTCATAACGCTGAATTTGTGTATGGCGTTGGTCTTAAAGACAGATTTTCAGAAGTTGGGATAAAAGGTATTGAGCTTAAAGATGTTCTTTTAGATGCTATCGAATCAAGAAATTGGGAATCTGACAAAATATCTGAATTGTGCTTACCTTATCTAAACGCTAAGTATATTCCATATTTTAAACATTTGAGAAATGCTGGTTATTTAAATGAAAACAATGAAATTGATGAAGACAATGAAATTGTCGAGTTTTCGCCAGAATTTATTAAAAAAGTTAATGAAGTTAACCCAAAAAGTTTTTATCCTTCGGCAAATTACATAAGAAAAACAAAAGAAATTAACGATAAATATTCATCTTTTACTGAGTTAAAAACTTCAAATAATCAATTGCATATTTTGTTATACACACCTCTATTAGCTTATGACAAAATAGATTTAGAAGAATTATTAAAATATTTACAAGAAAATAAAAAACTTCTTGAAAACAGTACAAATGGAACTCACTTTAGAAAATTAATTTGTTTGTACGATTACCTAAAATATAAAAAATAACTACAGCTAACAATGGCTATAATTCATTGCGGTTGAATTCCTTATCGGAATTCAACGCAAATTTGCTATCTTTCGGCTACGGCGGAAAGAATCCTGCGGATTTTTCCGCAACGAAATCATAGCCGAGACCGTTGTAAGTAATGCCGAAAAACCAAGAAACCAAGTGAATAAAACAATATTTGAAATTACCAAAATGGATTGTCCTTCAGAGGAAAATCTTATCCGAATGAAATTGGACGGAATTTCAAGCATTGCGAATTTGGACTTTGATATTCCGAATCGAAAATTGACCGTTTTTCACAGCGGAGAAATTGACCAAATCGAAAAGTCCGTTATCGAATTGAATTTAGGTGGAAAAAAAATCTCAACGGAACAAACCGACCAAACGGAATTTAAAGAAAACGAAAATCAGAAAAAACTACTTTGGTCTGTACTTGCCATAAATTTTGCTTTTTTCATTATTGAAATGACAACAGGAATTATCTCAAAATCTATGGGACTTGTTGCCGATAGTTTAGATATGCTTGCGGACAGTTTTGTGTACGGAATTAGTTTGTTTGCGGTTGGCGGAACAGTAATAAAGAAAAAACGGATTGCCAAACTTGCTGGATATTTTCAAATAATACTTGCGATTATTGGATTTATAGAAGTCTTGAGAAGATTTTTCGGAAACGAGAAACTTCCCGATTTTTCAACAATGATTATAGTTTCGATTTTTGCACTTATTGCAAACGGAATTTGTCTTTATATTTTGCAAAAGTCAAAGAGCAAAGAAGAAGCACATATGAAAGCGAGTATGATTTTCACTTCGAATGACGTGATTATCAATTTGGGAGTAATTATTGCAGGAATTTTAGTGCATTACTTGAGTTCTAATAAACCTGATTTGATTATCGGAACAATTGTTTTTGCATTGGTAATTCAAGGAGCATTTCGGATTTTGAAATTAAGTAAGTGAACTAAAAAAGCACTACTTACAACAACGTGTATAATTAATGGCTGGTTCTCGCCTACTTACGAAAATCCTCGCGGATTTTCTATTCGGTTTTTATTTGCTTAATTAGGTGCTTAAACACGCCACTAATCATACACAAAACCGTTGTGCGTCACCCTAAAAACCCACCGCACATTTAGCACATTTGGTTTTTCCGACACTCAAAGCCAACGCTAAAAAACCAAAAGAGCTAAATCACCCACCGCTGACAAAGAAGAATTGTTAAAAACTATAATTAAGTATTTGCTTAAATAAGAAAACTATTTGTATTTTTGCTGCGTTATTAAATCCTAAACAAGGAAATTATGGAAAACAATCAATCGTGTATCCGTGTGTTTGCCGACAAGGTTCAAATAGACAATTGTAGAGAAATACTTCAAACCAACGACAAGGCATTCAGTCAACTGAGTGGACTTTTAGCATTGGCAGGAAACGAAGTAAGGTTAAAAATCTTATTTCTCTTAGAAGAAGAAAACGAACTTTGTCCTTGCGACCTTTCAGACATTCTCGGAATGAGCATCCCTGCCGTTTCGCAACACCTCAGAAAACTAAAAGACGGAAACGTCATTGAAGGTAGAAGAGAAGGACAAACCATTTTCTACTCTTTGAAACAGGAGCAACTTACTTTACTTCGTCCATTTTTTAAACACATCATAAACAATTCAAAAAAGGAAACAGTATGAACAAGAAAAACAACAGACTTGTCGGAGCGGGTGTGCTTTCGGCAGTAGCAGCATCACTTTGCTGCATTACACCTGTATTGGCTCTTATTTCAGGAGCTTCAGGAGTGGCATCTACCTTTTCATGGATGGAACCAGCAAGACCTTATCTAATCGGTATCACCGTTTTGGTATTGGGCTTTGCTTGGTATCAGAAACTCAAACCACGAACAGCCGAAGAAATCCAATGTGATTGCGAAGAAGACGAAAAAAAACCCTTTATGCAGACCAAAACATTCTTGGGAATTGTAACCGTGTTTGCAGCCTTGATGCTCGCTTTTCCAAACTATGCACACATTTTCTATCCTTCAAACGACAACAAGGAAGTTGTAATCGTCAATGCTTCTGACATCCAAACGGTAACTTTTGATGTAAAAGGAATGACTTGCAATGGTTGTGCTTCACACGTAGAAAATGATGTGAACAAATTGCCAGGCATTGTTAAGGTAGATGCGATTTATGAAGAAGCGATTGCCAAAGTAGAATTTGACCAAACCAAAGTGAGTATCGCTCAAATTGAAGAAGCCATCAACGGTACAGGTTACAAAGTGGTTGGCAAGAAATAGTATTTTTTTGCCTTTTGTATTTAAGAACTTAATTAAATAATTACACAATGAAAAAGAATTTAATTCTATTGAGTGCTTTGTTCCTAATTGGAATTGCTCAGCTCAATGCACAATGTTGCAAACCGACTGACAATAAAGCACAAACAGCAAATACAACACAGCAAGAAGGTAAGACCCTGCAACTGAAAATCACGGGAATGACTTGTGCAGGTTGTTCCAACCATATTTCAAATGCCCTCAAAGAAGTGGACGGCATTATTGAACACAAAGTGGAATATCCGGGCGATTTGGCAACCATCCAATACGACCCAAAGAAAACAAATCCTGACGCTATCATCAAGGTTATTGAGCAGACAGGCTATAAAGCCGAAATCATTAAGGAAAATCAAAAAGAGAAATCATTATGAACAAAGAAATAATAAAACTTGACATCATAGGAATGACCTGCGACCATTGTGCAACAGGCATTGAAAAATTACTTTCCAAAAATGAAGGTGTAAAAGAAGCTAATGTGAGCTATCCAAAAGCTACTTGCGAATGTTCTTTTGACCCTACCAAAACCAGCAAAGAAGAAATCATTAATACCATCAACGGCACAAAAAACTATCGTGTAAAAAGTGAAATCCCTGATAATGGAAACAGCGGAATTAATCAATTTGATTTAATCATTATCGGTGGCGGTTCGGCTGCATTTTCGGCAGCAATCAAAGCCGAAAGTTTAGGATTATCGACCTTAATGGTAAACGGTGGTTTGGACTTTGGCGGTACTTGTGTCAACGTGGGTTGTGTGCCTTCTAAAAATCTTATTCGTGCAGGCGAGTCGGCTTATCACGCTACACATTCCAACTTTGAAGGCATCAAGCCAAAAGGAGTTGATATTGATTTCGCTCAAATCATCAAAGACAAGAAAAAATTAGTAGCCACACTTCAAGAGAAAAAATATATGGATGTGGTAAGCGATTTTGAAAACCTGACTATGCTAAAAGGTTGGGCAAAATTCAAAGACAACAAAACCATTTTGGTTGATGGCAAGGAATACAAAGCCTTCAAATTTTTAATTGCTGCGGGAGCTACGACCAACATTCCGACTATTGAAGGATTGGACAAAATTGACTACTTGACCAACGTTTCCCTTTTCGACTTGGAAGAAAAACCCGAAAGCTTGACCATTATGGGAGCAGGTTACATAGGTTTGGAAATTGCAATGGCGTACAATCGTTTAGGCGTTAAAGTCCGAATCATTGAATTTACCGACCGTGTTCTACGGACACAAACCCCAGACATCAGTGAAGCATTGGAAACCCAAATGCGAAAAGAAGGCATTGAAATCTTACCTAATTTCAGAGCCGTGAAATTCGAGAAACAAGCGAATGAAACCATCATTCACTGTAAATGTCCTGACGGTTCATTTACGCAAATTATAGAAAAAGGTAAGGTAGTAATTGCCACAGGCACAAAAGCCAATACAAGCCAATTAGGGTTAGATAACATTGGTTTGGAACTCACCAAAAGCGGACATATCGCTGTGAATGAAAAAATGGAAACCAATCTACCTAACATTTACGCAGCAGGTGACGTAACCAACACCCCTGCATTTGTTTATACAGCCGCTTTTGAAGGTAAAATTGCCGTTGAAAATGCGTTCTCAGGAACAGATAATAAAGCCGATTATTCTTCTTTACCTTGGGTGGTGTTTACTGACCCACAAATTGCAGGGGCAGGTTTAGATGAAGCACAGGCAGAATCAAAAGGCATTCCGTTTGAAGTGTCAAAATTGGAATTGAAAGACGTACCGAGAGCCATAGCAGCCAACGACACAAGGGGTTTCATCAAACTCATTCGTAACTCGGAAACTGACAAACTTATAGGTGCAAGAGTAGTCGCACCCGAAGGTGGAGAACTCATACAACAATTAAGTATGGCAATCAAATACGGAATAATGGTGAAAGACTTAGCAGACAGTTTCTACCCTTATTTGACTTTGGGAGAAGGTATAAAATTAGCAGCAATAACTTTCGGAAAAGACGTATCAAAATTAAGTTGCTGTGCCAGTTAATCCGCCCCAAAGGCACACACTCTTGCAAGTCGCACCAGCCAACGCTTGACCAAAACTTGCAAGAGAGAGTGCCTTCCCTACCCCAAAAAATCCTACCTTTGAAAATTGACTAAACCGACTGAAAATAAAGGGCGAACGCACAACATTGTGTATAAGCAATAGCGGGTGAAGTGGTAAAATCAAGGTCTGTGCTTTTAATAAGCTTTGTGCTAAACTGAAAGGTTTGTACTTTCAAATCCGCTATTGCTCATACACGAAACCGTTGTAGCACATTTAATAAACGAATGAAAAAATCAATTCTAATTCTGATTTTAATATCTCTTTCTTGTAAAAGCAAAAAAAATGTACAAGAAAGTGTAAGCTCCCCTTAAAACTGGACTGTTTTAAAATAGAACGATAAAAACCCCAAATCTTACCTCCAACTTTTGCGCATGGATCCTATCGGGTTTTTGTAGCGTTCGGGAAGATAAGCGTGAAGCAAAAACACGTTAGGGCGCAACCTACTTCTTGGATTTCAGTATCCCATATCCTCACCCGCTCCCCTGGCCTTATCAATACCCCTACCAAGAGCCTTGATGATCTTGGCCGCCATTTGTACTTTATTGGTCGGTATGCTGGGTGCTTTGACTCCCATTGTCTTAAGCAGTTTAAAGGCCATGTCCTTTTCCTTGGTGGGCAACCCCATCACCTTGGCAAAGAACTTTCCCGGTTCTTTAGCATGGGCCTTTCTCCCAACATAGGATTCCACATAGTTCCGTTTGAAGCCCGTTGTCCTATCAAAGGTCTTCTCCGCTGCTTGATAAAAACTGTCCCGATTAAACCCTCTCTTGACTGTTTTTCCGTTCAGTTTCACCTCGGATGCCTTGTGCTTGGCCATGGGGGAAAGTGTATAGGTGTTCGTTACGTCTTTCCTGCTGACAATGATATGGATATGGGTCTGTGGTCCTTCTTTTTTCACTCCTGCAGCTACTAGCTGCCCGTTCTGTTTGTGCGGGGCCAATCTTTCCTGCTCTTTGATTCTCTTTTCAAGCTCTTTGACGTTCCCGATGGATTCGCCCCGTTCCACTTTCCGTATCTCGTTCCTGAGCCGTGCTATCTCACCACGGTATGGGGCATTTTCCTGAACCTGTTTGTCAAAGCCCCTATAGGTGCGTTCATGCTCTATCTTTGCATAATATTTAAGGTTCTCGGCCTTGACCTCTTGGTTGCGATGAAAACTCTTGGCATAGTCCTCCATAAGCTTCCTTGTATATTCCCTTAGCAGATTTGGGTCATTGCCGATGGCCTTTAGTTCCCTTTGGTTGGGACTGACCACTATGGAATAGAATTTTGGATCCTTCTGTCTTAACTTGGCCGTATTGGCATCTATTTCCTCAATGACCGTTTGAGGGCTTACGCTGTCATTTTCTTGATCAAAGAACTCTTCCCTCTGTTCTGGCAACCTGTCCTCGTTTTCCTTTTCCAGATAGTCCACATAGTTCCCTACACTGGAGTTGTAGGTACTGCCCATTTTCTGTGCTGAGATGGTAAGGTACATATGCGTTATCTTAATTGATGTTTCAAGCTTTCATAATCCCCAATGCCTATATTGATTTTCAGATATGGCTTTCCCATCATCGGCTCCACCTTCTCCACATTGTTGAGGATTTCATTGCAATGCTTTTTATATTCTTTGAATTCTTGCAATATTCTATCGTGCTCCACTTTTGGAACAGTATTCCTAGGCTCCAGAAAATCCATTCGCTCCACCTGTAACTTAACGGGTTCACGTTTAGGTTTTCTCCCATCCTTTACATAGGCCTCATAAAGTATCAGAACCATTTCATAGGTGGGCCGGATACTGGTCTTTTCCATGTTCTTGATAATGGCAATGAGCCTATCGAATTTTTTCATCATCTTCGCTTCCAATTTTTTGAGACTGTCAAGGATGATCTTTGTTCCCTCTCCAAAAGGGTCGAGGTTGTTCTCCTTGAAGTATTGTATCATTCCATCCAATACCTCACTATGCGATTTGTTGAACTTTTTGGAATAACTGCGAAAACGTGTGGCCGTTTCTTTCTTTACGGTGATATTGGAATAACCACCTGTTCCCTTCTTTGTTCTGCCGTTTGGAGATTGCTTTTCCATAGGTGCGATTTTGTTTTTTAGTGAAATTGCGTCAATTTTTTCGTCAAAAATTTCCAGTGTTTATAGGGCTTCCCAAAGGGTTTACTGTAGATTTCGGAAAAGTCTACAGTAGCCCCTGTTTTTGAACAGTATTCCAAAATCTATTCAATTGACTGGTTTTCAACTTGTTGAAGACCAGAAAACAACCGTGATGGCGCAATCTGCGCATCACCCTCTTGCTATTCCTTCGTCCCGCAAGCGGGACCGAAAGAATACAGCATGATTGAAAATCAGCCGCTGTTCTATTTTTGTTTGCTCAGTACGGATTTTGGGAAAGTCAAATCAAAGAATTTAACCGTACTTAAAATTTGTAGAACCACCTTATAAATTTAGTTTGTTATTCTTAAAAACAGAAATTGGGATTATCCACGTTTGGGTCTTTTTGAAGGTAAAAAAAATGGCTTTAAAAAGATTTGGAAAAGAGAACATCAAATAAGCGAATTGTAGATGGTATACATTTAGGTCTTTTTATAAGTATTATTTTTAAATTCCTTCTTACATTACAAATGAATAAGCTATTGGATACCAATGACACGCTTGTTTCCCCTCTGTATTTATTCTGAGTTTGACCAGTAAGCACATTTATGGGCATTAAAAGAGGGTATTGTGTAATAATTAGCAGTTAACCTGTTACTAATCTAAATAAGTTCCCTCAATTCTTATTTCAACTGTGGAATTAATAACTACTGGAACACGACATTATTGAAGAATAGCGAAGCCTTTAAATCTTAAATAATATGACCAGAAGAAATCCAACTATAAAAACCGAAAGACAAGGTGTCAGATACGTTCAGGGGTTGGTAGAGGACAACCATTGTATTTTCCATGAATTTTCCCTAGGAAACGACCAGGGAAATGATTGTTATATTGAATTTGTCAAAAACGGATATGCCACCAACTACGGGATTTTTGTACAAATAAAGAGTGGCAATAGCTATAAGGATAAGTCGGGTTACAAAATCAAGTCTGACCAGGCCCATTTAAACTACTGGGACAAAGCTCTTACCCTTACAATTGGCATAGTCTATGACCCAGATATTGGGAAAGCCTTTTGGGTTGACATTAGTTCCTACCTATCGAAGCATCCACAAGTACTTCATCAACATTACCACACTATACGTATAGAAAAAGATTATGAGCTTAATGAGCAGTCCTTCCTGAAATTCATGGACTACTGCATCATGTTCAGGGAATATTTCTCCAACTATGCAAACTATGGAAGATCCTTGGAACAGTTTGCCAATGTATCAAATCCCAAGTTATGTTATGAAGGCCTAAAGTCTTTGTATTCCAACCATCGAGAGAAGCCCTCCACTTGGTTTTACATTCTATCAACATTTTCCATGATAACAGCAGAAGGTATAAGGCGGAACATCTTGGAACTACTGAGCAATTATATCAATCCTGATATTTTCTGGCATCGGGATAATTTACATTACCTACCGCCAAACGACACGGTGCAATATCTGCGTCGTTTAATGACCATAGAATTTAGGCACGATGAAGTCTTATTGGCCCTACCCTATATGGAGGATGGAATTACCAGAGGGAGTTTCAGTTACCTAGTTTTTCTAGTGCTGAACATGGTTGGGGACATTCACATGATCTTGAGAGATTTAGCATTCAAACCGGAAATTACCGACGAGAGGCGCAATTTCTGTTTTTGGCTTTACCTACAGACCGCAAAATTCCATTCTATTGAAGACACCTTGCATACAGCCAATGAGTTCTTAGAAAATTTCCCTCTGGCCAAGGATGATGAGGCCATTATGGGTGTAAAAGAAGCCATTGAACATGGCGAGCTTTGGCCCGTTGGACAGTGATTGAATTCTAAAATAACCAAAACAAATAGTACTTATGTCAAAGCCACCTAAACTTAATTCTACATACATATGTATTGCAAATAGAGAAGATGACCTATTGGCTGCTGTTGTTTCATCCCATATAAATTCCAAGGGCGAGTATTCTTTGGTTTTTTCATTCTCTGGAGTCACCAAGGAAAAGGATTCAAAAAGCTTAAATGAAAGGGACGAACATCAGTTATCTAGGTCTAGGGCAACTACATTGGATATTGACTTGGGCAATACCATAAGAAGAATAGGAGGATGTGAATATGTTGTTTTAGTGGGACTAAGTAACAACCAAAAATCATATCTATCGTTTTTAGAGGAAAACAATGTCATTGAAATCAACTCGTTTGCGGATATCGATACATTCTTACAGCCCATAAGTAACCGAGAAGTTTTACCCTGCAAATCCGATCAACTTTATGTAGGCTTACAGTTAGCAGCAACACAGGACAAAGCGATACTTATTGATGAAAATGCGGAGGCAATTGAAGTAGAAAAAAGAAACCAAAATGGTTTGATTGTAGTTGAAAATAATCATTCCATATCTACTGTAGTTGCAACAAACTATGCTATTTCCATCAATGCTGACGTAGAACTTGTAGAGTCTTTTGAATTCCACGAAAAGAAATTTTTGGAATTGATCGAGTCATGGAGAGAAGAGGCAAAAAAGGGCACAGAGCAAACCTCTTTTAAAGAATTAAATTCCCTTCTTTATAGCAGAATAGGTCATATCAACTTCCCAGATTACGATTTTGTCACTTTTTTTACCATAGGTGCGCCCTATTCATTGATCATAGAAAACATAATACCATGTACCTATGTCGGCTTAAACCTCAATCCTGATTTTTTCATTTTCAACAATATCTGTTTTCAAGATCATTTCAATATTGATTCAGCTATAGTATTCTCCCCAAGATTTTTTACTAGGGAGGAAACGGATTTTGTGGTCGATAAACTCAAAGAGAACCATTATGAAGTTAACGCATTAATCAAGGAAGATGCCAGTGCGCATAATCTTGACTATTTTGTAAAAGAATTACCTTTCAACATATTACATCTTTGCAGCCATGGCAATCAAACAGAAGGCCAGTTAATAAAAGAAAAATATGTCGATCAATTTGGAGTGGAGCATATCTTTGAATACGGTATGACCATAGCATTAGCACCAGATCCGAACAAAAAAAACGCAGACGGTGAACCTCTTATCAAAGTCTCAAAGAAAATTTTCCCCAAAAAGCTAGATGGTATTCCTTTTAGGACCAAAGCGTTCAAGGAAAAAAATTACGATCCATCAATATTTCCAAAAATGATTGATACAGTCCCCATAAAGGAAAACCAAATAAGTTCACAGAGGCTGATTCTTGAAAATTCTCATGAAATAGTATGTTATAGATTTAGTCATTTAGGATTTTTCAATCATTTGGCGGCTGGGCACTCACCTTTAATATTCAACAACACATGTTGGTCCGCTTATGATATCAAAAACCATTTCATAGCCGTAAGAGCCAGGGCATACATAGGCACATTATGGAATATTGATAATTCCATTGCTATCAAGACTGCTGAATCATTTTACAATTCCCTGTTTGACAAAGCAATATTAGAGGCTCTTCAAGAATCTTTAGACCATTCGAAGAAAACCAAGGACGAAGGGATCTATGTATATTATGGCCTTCATTTCACAAGACTAAATAAAGGAAGTTCCATGGAAAGAAGTAAAAAAAAGGTTACCCTGGGTCTACTTCGTTCATTGGATACTTGGAAAGGCAATTTAAGCAGGTCCAATGATGATTCCATCAAAGAAAATATTCAGGATTTGATTCAATGGAATGTTTCCATAATTTCAAGAAAATATCGTAAAGAACTTTTAGAAATAATTGGAAAAGAAAAACTCATAGAACTGATAAGAAGTTATAGCAGGATTTAGCCTTACCCTTAGGTTAAAATATTCGCGAATAAGGCACACCCAACTATTGAAGTCACATAAACAAAGTGGAAGTAATTTGAAACACGGAATTGATTATAGCATTGGAACAAAGGTGAATTCATTAAAAATAATATCACTTATGAGCTATATAAATGATATTGTAAGATATAAAATAAAGACCTGCTATAATCGATAATCACTTTACAAGATATGATATTAGGGGCTTGTCTCCTTTAATGGCAACAATTCTATTGCCAATTGCAGTACCTCAACTATATTGTAATCGAAGCCGTTTACATGAAGGGGCGGCTCCACGTCCTCCTGTAGACAGGTAACGCCCAACAACAGCAGTGATCTTGCTTTGCACAGCATCTCGAAGCTGTTGTCGAATTCAAGCCTGCGCACATAGGGCTCCGCTTTTGTACGATGTGCATTGGGCGTTACTAAATCTAGTTCTTCCTTATGATTGAAAATGCCATTATCGATATTGCGTTTGAATATGGACAGCTCCCGATGGAACAGGGTCTTGATGTCCTTGGTGAAAAATGACAATTTTTGGGACAGCTGTTCCAGTTCATTTTTGGTAATTGTGTAGCTATGGGTATAGCGGGCGGATGAATAGGCATCCTCTAATAGGTCTAGCAATTTGCTGTCCATATCGGATTCCATTTGGAACGTGCCACCGAACTTGTCCAACATTTTCAATACATAGCCTTGATGGTTCTTGATGCTATGGCATATCTTTGTCCTCCCGCAGATGAAACGCTCCAATATCCTATAGCCCTGTTCAAAGGTCTGGTGCAGCATAAAGGCACTCTGGGGAAGGTTTCCCAATTCCCTAAAATAACTGGCTCCCTTCCTAAAGGATTTCATTCGCGCCATGTTCCGTTTAAATTCCCTTCTGGCCGTTTCGTAAAGCTTGGTCGGCTCCATGTCAGGAAGGATTATTGGGGAGTTGTCCCCTCCATTTTTGTACACAATGCTGTTTCTATTGCAGTTATTCAAAAAGTACAAGTTGCCCTCTTGGGCTTCTTTTCGTGCATAATTGGTTGCAAAGACACTGTAGCCAACATCGGGGTAAGGTTTCATTATGGCATCGATAACGGGCCGAACCTGCTCGGGAAAGTCCCTTTGGGACGGTCTTGCCAGAATGTCCAGCCGATTTTTAAACAAATGTCCATCCCTACCCCTGTTCAGGTGGATGCAATCAATTTCCAGCTCTTGGGTTATTTTGTCGATGATGAGTTGGTCTGATGTTTTCATAGGTATATTATTTAGTCATGGCGAAGGAGGTCAATATAGGTCTATCAAGTCGGCTATCTTTGTTATGGGGACTGACTCCCTGACCCTTTCCCTAAAGGATGACCGCTCCCATATAGTGCCATTTTTGCCATGTAATACCAATTCAAAATCGTCCAGTCTGGACCGTAACATGGTGACCATTCTATCAGGAATGTCCATTTCGTGGATGTCATTTTTTTTGTTGTCCATCCTGAGCAATAGATATTTGGCATTTACACTGTTCCTTGAAAAGATTGCCCATTCAAAATATCTTACAATCGCAATAGGCTCTTGTCCATTAAGCAGTTCTTTGATCCGTTCGGTTTCCATTTTTCTCCAATGATATGGGATAAAGGAAGCAATGGAATATCATGTACCGAAACAGAATGTCATGTATTGTACCATGGAGGGAGTGTATTTTACGGATGCACAGTATTATTAAAAAATCCTATATTTACGTAATGGAAACAGCTACCAAAAACAACCATATCGGAAGGAAGATAGGCCGCATCAGGGAATTAAGGGGTATGAAACAAGAGGCCCTTGCCATGGAGTTGGGCATCAGCCAACAGGCCATTTCAAACATTGAACAATCAGAGACCATCGAGGATACCAAATTGAAGGAAATTGCCAAGGCCTTGGGAGTGACTCCCGAAGCCATTGAAAACTTTTCGGAAGAAGCTGTTTTCAATATCATAAACAATACTTTTAAAGATAACAGTTCAAACAACAACAATTACCTGTGTACCATAAATCCCTTGGAAAAGATCATTGAACTTTACGAACGTCTCGTCCAAGCTGAAAAGGACAAAGTCGCTTATTTGGAGCAACAGTTGAAAAAATAAAGAATTCAAACCTAATCTTGAATTTTATAGTAAAAAGGAGCAATGGTATTTGCTCCTTCTTTGTTTCATGTAACTACACTTTTTTTGATTGCTTTTTCCTTGAACCTTATCAAAAGATTTCCAATATCCTCACTTATCTTGGATTCCACGACCCTGGCATAAATCTGTGTGGTGGACAGTTTGCTATGCCCAAGAAGTTTCGAGACTGTTTCGATGGGTACACCATTTGACAACATGACGGTTGTCGCAAAGGTATGTCTTGCTACGTGAAAGGTCAGGTTTTTATCGATGTCACAAGAATCCGCTATCTCCTTTAAATAGGCATTGGTCTTTTGATTGGAACTGATGGGCAACAAGCCTTCTTTATTTTCCATTTCCGGACATTGCATATACTTTTCCAAAATTTCCCGTGCCTTTGGGAGCAATGGGACCTTAACGGGCTTGTCCGTTTTTTCACGCTTGGTACTTATCCAATGGTTTCCGTCGATCCCCTTTACAATATTGTCACTGTTCAGTTCTTTCACATCCACATAGGAAAGGCCTGTATAGCATGAGAACACAAAACAGTCCCTTATCCTCTCTAAACGTTCGTTACCCATTTCAGCGCTTTCCAATTGCTCCAGTTCCTCTTCGTCCAGAAACTGCCTATCATATTTGTTATATTTCAATTGGAACTGGTTGAACGGGTTCTTGTCCATCCATTCCAATTTGACGGCAAGGTTGAGCATCTTCTTGAACCTTTCCAGATGTTTCATTACCCCATTGTTGCCCAATAAGAGCCTTTTCTTTGAATCTCTGTAATTGCGTAAAAAATGCTCAAAATCCGTGACAAAGGCATAGTTCAACTGTTTTAGGCGGACATCGTTGACCTTTCTTTTCTTAGACAAAAACCTGTGCAGATACTTTTCCGTCGTATAATAGTTCTTCATCGTCCCTTTTTTCAGGACAATTGACATATTCTCATTATGGTACTTTATAAGTTCCCTTAAGGTCTTGCTGTTGTCATCCTCTCCAAGATAACGGGACTTGATGACATCTGATGAAACAACCTTGTTCCCTTCCAAAAGCTCTTTATGGCAGTCTAACAGTCCACTATAAACGCTGTCCAGATAGGCGTTCAATGCCCTTATTCTCTGTGAACCTCCCCTGCCCCGGTTCCTTGAACTGTCCCATTCCTTGGAGGGAATACTTCTTTTTAGGCTTATCTCAGACCTTTGACCATCCACAGTAATTCGAACATAGATGGATAATTGGTTTGGGACGCTTCTTGATTTTCTGGTAAAGAAAATTACGGTGAAAGTGTGTTTTGATTTCATTTTCCATGACTTTGGTTAAACAATAAATTGTAAAGACGAAAGTCAAATCGTACCCTAAAGTCCTTTCAAGTTAGCACATTCCGGATAAATCGCTGTACACCGAATTGCACACCTTTTATTTGGTTTTAAATAAAATCAAATGAATGCATAAAAAACAAAAAACACTGAAAATCAAATGATTAACAGTGTTTTGTTGTGACCTATTTCTAGGTTCGTCGGGGTGGCAGGCCCATCCCTATAAACGTAAATAGTTGATTTTTAATATTTTACACTATTAACTTAGACCAGTTAACCGAACCCTGAACCGTGTTCAAATCGGCACATCCAGAGGCAAAACTTATGGGAGTTTTACACCACTAACTTAGGCATTTTTTTACTTATTCATCTTTGGAAAATGAAATTCAACGAAAAACAGCGTTTAAAAAAGACAGAAATTTCCTTATTAAAAATATTCCACTATTTTTAAAACGTAACTTTAAAAATAGCCTACTAGCCCAACCTCAATGTTCCAAAACCCATTTTCTTTTGATGGCCGTATACGACGGTTAGAGTATGGTCTAAGTTACTTGATCTACATAATCCTTTACCTCTGTGCGTCATTTTTATGGCAAGAGTTTCCGGCAGCAGCACTCTTTTTTTACCCCTTCATCTCGGTATTGATATGGTTTTTGTTGGCACAAGGCGCCAAACGTTGTCACGACTTGGGGAACAGTGGTTTTTTTCAGTTCATCCCTTTTTATGGTCTTTTAATGTTGTTCCAAGACGCTCAAAATGGCATTAACAAGTACGGACGAAATCCCAAGGAAGTGGTCGTTTCGATGAAAGACCCAGAAGAAAATACCCTAAAGTTTCCATTTGGGAAGCTTTCCATTGGCCACTCTTTGCTACGATTAAGTAGTCCAATCCTTATCAATGTGCTACTGGCAGCAATGCTAATGGAATATCTCAATGTCTCCGACATGGAACTGTTTTTGTATATATCAATTTCAGTTATTCCGTGCCATTTTCTGGCTTTGATAATGAACCATAATTCCCAAGCATTGGAGATTGACGGTAAAGGGCAGTTCAAGGAAAGGGTCATTTACTCCAGTACATTTTATTTTTTAGTTCGGCTGTACACCCTTTATTTCCGGGATACCGAAATTTATGTACAAGCCATCTTTTTTGAATTGATTATTATTGGTCTGTTCCTGTGTCTAACCTATTTTTCCTTTCAGCTTTATAAAGTCATTTTTAGAAAATCTTCCCTCACCTTATGAAAATTAAGCACCATATCATTTTATCCATCATTTTGATAGTGGTCATAATGACGTTTGGCTTTACCTATAAATCTGGAAGCGGTAACAAAGCCATTGTAGCTTGGTCGGAAAGACAATTAGACTGGGATGATTTTAAGTTGGTTCGGTTTATGGATGAAGATTTCGTGGCTACCATTTACTCCTATATTGCCAGCCCTAAATTGATAACCGATAAAAACTCTAGGGTCTATGCCTACATGAACCCCAACCTTTCTGAGCGTTTGAGAAACGAATACGAAGGATATAATGTATTGGTCCATGAACAATACCATTTCAATATTACGGAATATTGCGCAAGATTATTAAGAAAAGAGATTGTGGCAAAAGGGCTTGGTGGTTTATCATATAAAACCATGGAATCCTTGCATAAAAAGTATGCGAAAAAATTGGATAGCTTGCAAGATGTATATGATAGTATTACTGATCATAATGCCAATACGGACCTACAAAGATACTGGGAGCTTCAAATAGACGATTGGCTAAGGGAAACAGCTTACTATGAAAATGAGGATATACTCAGTTATTATGATTTCACAAAGAATCGAACACAATTCTATCGACATATCTATTTCACCCATACAAATAAAGTTTTGACCTCATATCCAGTGGGTGAAAAGGATATTAAATTTGGTGAAACCTATGAGGTGTCCTATCGCAATCTCGATGAGAAGGTCATCAAATTTTATAAAAATGGCAAACTGGTCAATGGAGGGTATTTTAATACCGCAATAACAAGGGTCCTTAAAAACAAGGATGATGTATTTGAGGTTCACTATCTCAACCCTGATGAAAGTTACAATCAAGATTTGGAGATCAGCCTATATAAGACCTATGTTAATGAAGATATGGATAGGACCGTCCATTATTTTAACTATAAGGGTGAAAGGGTCAGCCGGAATTTGGTATATGAAACAAAGTGGAAATATAATCAGGATGAACCGTCCTACATTGCCTCGTATTTTAATCGGAATGGAAAAATCATTCCAAATGATGAGGGAATTTATCAAACAAAGAGAATACTCGATAAAGAGGAAAGAACTATAATTATTGAAAATTTAGATAGGAGGAAGAGATTAAAGAACGATACGGATCTGATCGCCAGATACGAACTGGATTTCGATGATAACCATAAAAAAACCAAATACAGGCTTTATGACGAAAATGGGGAATTCGCTTTTCATTTAGGTGACTACCATTTAACATATGATTATGATGAAAGAGGAAATATGATCCGGGCAAGCTCATTGGACGAAAATGGAAATTATACCTATGACGACAATGGCGCATCGATTTACGAGTATACCTATGACCTTTACGATAGGGAGATTCAGGTCAAAAGGTTCAACAAAGATCATAGACCCATTGTGGCCAATGATGATTATTTTCAAAAAGTTTCCGAATACGATTCACTAGGAAAAATCACGTTTCAAGCTTTTTATTACCCGGGTAAAGTACTCAAATACAATGATACCCAATGGGGAGCGACAAGATTTGTCCATGTTGGGGACAGCATTATCTTGGAATACAATATTGATGCCTACGGGGATACCATTCAGAATGAACACAATATTGCCTTGATCAAGAAAAGGCTTGACAAAAAGAGCTTGGTAGTATCTGAAATTTATTTTGATAAGAAGGGCAATTTTGCAAAAACAAATGATGGTGTGGTGGAGTATAGATACCGATATGATGCGCTAGGTAAGCAGACCGAAACTGCTTGCTACGATTCCATTGGCAATCTTAAAGTTTTTCAGTCTGATGTTGCCATTATCCGATGGGAATATGACCAGAACGGAAACAAGGCAAAGACTACCTACTTCAATCCCCAAAATCAATTGGCGTATGCTGTTGACAGCATTACCTATAACATTTACAAATACAATAGCAAAGGAGGCCTATTAGAGCGTAGTAATTACGATATCAATATGAAACCTGGCTTGATCGATGGCGTATTCAAAACACGCTTCCTTTTAAATCATGCAGGTCTCGATTCGGTTAAATATGAGTACAATGCTAATGGAAAATTGAAATCAGGGGTTGCCATAACCCGATTTTATTATAATAAGTATAACAACCTGACGAGAACCGAATATTTCAATTCCTTGAATCAGAGAACCAAGGACCCAGAAGGTATCAGTGCCATTAACACCATTTATAACAAAAGGCAATATATCACAGGTTATGAATATTTGGATGAACAAAACAGATACACCAATAATTCCAGTGGTATATCGATTCTAACTTGGGTTTTGGATGAACTGGGACATACCTTATCCCATAGCTATTTGGATAAAAACCGTGAGCCTGTAATAGGACCATCCGGCTACTATAAAATTGAATATGAATGGGCCGACATGGGCGAAACCTCGAAAGTAAAGCGATTTGATAAGGACTTATCCCTAATAGAGGATGAGTATGGCACCGCCATATATGAATATACCATGAGGCCTTCCGGTCTGTACATCGAGGTAAGACGTTTTAACAAACAAGGCCAACTTGCCGAAAATAGTCTTGGGGTTGCAATCACACAATATACCCCATATCTGGATGGATTATATTATTTGGAGAAAGAGTTGGATGCCAATAGGGAAATGGTAAACGATACAATCAATAAAACGGCAGAGGAAATTCAGTGAATTTTAATAATTTCCAGAAGACATTGAATCAGTTGTCATAAATCGATGGTTTTGTTCCCTTCCCTAACCCATATGATAGGTACACTCATTGGCACTTGTACTTAAGAGTGTAACTTTAGTTCTTTCAGGAAAATTGACCACCATGAAAAAACCTTTACTTCTATTACTCCTAATTATAGGGCTCCAATGTACCACAGCACAAACCAAATACGATAATCTTTGGAAGGAAGTTGAACAATTTGAACTCGATGGGAAGTTTAAAAGTGCCTCTGAAGTCGTTGACAAGATTCTTAAAAAGAGTAACAGAGCCAACGATAGTGATCAAATCGTCAAGAGCTTTATCTACAAATCCAAGTTCGCTCTTTTGCTTGAGGAAAATGCCCAGCAACAGGTTATCAAAGAAATACAGGGATATATCAACACTTCCAAATTTCCGACCGATGCACTTCTTACATCCGTGTATGCAGGTTTTTTGGAGCAATATCTCGCCCACAATCAATATAAAATCCGAAACAGAACGGAAACTTTAAATAGTGAAGAAACCGATGATTTTGAAAAATGGGATGCCAATACTTTAGTAGCCCATATAGGGAAACTCCACAAACAATCATTACAGCATACCAATGAGCTGAAAGAAATACCGATTGATCAGTTTAAGGCAATTCTAACGGAGAGCAATACCTCCAAAAAGTATAGGCCTACCCTCTACGATTTTTTGATGCATAGGGCCCTGGCCTTCCATAAAATTGACCGATGGTATGTAAATAGGTCTGAAGAACGGTTTTTCCTTAACGACCCCGTGATTTTTGAATCCACGGAAGAATTTGTCAAAGAGCCCTTCAAGACCGTTGACAGTATTTTTTCGAATCAAAGGGCCTTAAAGCTGTTCCAAGAACTGGAAACCTTTCACAAAAACAACGACACCATAGCATATGTAGATGTGGTAATCCAAAGATTGAAGTTTTCAAGGAACAACTCTCCGTTGGAAAATAGAAATCGATTGTATTTGAACGGGTTGCAACGGCTATATGAAAAATATCCTGACCATAGAGTCTCCGGAATCATAGCCTATGAAATCGCGGAAAGCTTGTTCAATGCGACCAATAGCAACAATGCAAAAAATGACCCACTACTTGCGGAACAAAGAATCAGGGCCTATAACTTGTGTAAAGAAGTAATCGATAAATATCCAAACTCGGATGGTGGTCTGCTCTGCAAAATTTTAAAGACCAAGATTGAAAAACAAGAATTGGATATTGAGATGGAGAAAAATATTGTCCACAATAAACCATTTCTTGGAAGGGTCACTTTTAAAAATGTAGATTCCCTTTATATCTCCATATATCCTATCCCCAACGAATATTTTACGGACACCTACTCGTATAAGCGTGACAGTCTTGCACTGAACGTGATCAAAAACACGAAACACATTGCCAATAGGTTTTACAGCCTACAAAAGAAAAAGGATTTCTATAGTCACGACATAGAGATCGACTTTCCTGAACTCCCTATGGGCAGCCACTTGATCATTGCATCCAAAGTTGGAAATCCAATGGCACTCAATGAAATATATGCGTATGAAAAAGTCCAAGCCACAAACTTGGTGTTGCTCTCCACAATGGCTGAGAACAGTCTCGATTTTAAATTACTGGACCGGTCAAACGGACACCCAATTCCGGGAGCCAAACTTACCTTGACCGATGACGAGGACTACGTTAAAATTGGAGAGACCGATGCTAAGGGTTCCTTCTCGGTAAAACGACCTAAAAAAGATTTCTATGATTTAAAAGTCATGGCCATCAAAGAGCATGATACCATTGTAAACTATGATCAAAGGCTGTATTCAAAAAGCAACTATTTCAATAATGAGGATGAGCGTCTGGCCAAAATGTCACTCTTTTTGGACCGAAGTATATATCGTCCGGGGCAAACCCTCTATTTCAAGGGAATCCTAACGGAACAAAAAAAGGGAAAAACCAACGTTGTGCCGAATACTTGGGTCACCTTGTTCATCTATGATGCTAATAATGAGGAAATCAAAGAAATCCGGTTAAAGACCAATGAATTTGGTTCTGTCCATGGACAATATGAGATACCCCGTAATGTACTAACGGGTGAGTTCTTGATCGAAATGGATGAAGATTATGGAACCGATGAAGAGGATGAAGACCCCTACTGGTACAAAATCGATGATTTTGAAATGGCCGAAGTCTATTTCTCGGTGGAGGAATACAAAAGACCGCGTTTTGAAGTGAATTTTGAAGAGGTAAAGGAAAACCTTCTGGTCGGTGATTCCGTTGTGGTCAAGGGTAATGCCAATGCACTACTTGGTATGGCCATTAAAAATGCGAAGGTCCAATACACCGTAAAACGAAATTTGACCTCATTGCGTGGTAGTCTGTACTATCAAAGTGAGGCACAGATCATAGCCCAAGGTGAAGTTGAAACAAATGGGAAAGGAAGCTTTGAAATTCCATTTGTATCCATCCCAGATTCCACCATTTTCAAAACGCACAGGCCCATTTATTCCTATGACATCACAGCAGATGTCACTGACATCAACGGAGAAACAAGGTCCGCCGAAACCACTGTCCGGGTAGGCTATCATAATCTACAGGCCAATCTCAAGATGGCCTCTACATTGAACAAAGAAGAATCCAACAGTATAAGTGTAACGGCTCAAAATCTGAATTCCCAACCTATACCTGCCCAACTGGAGATAAAGATATTTAAGCTAAAAGAACCTGATTATGTATTCCGAAAAAAACCTTGGGGTTTACCAGAAGGGCAGATAATGGAAAAAGAAAGGTATCGACAGCTCTTCCCCCATGAACTATTTGATAGTCTCGACCTAAAGGAACATTGGACCAAAAGAGAAATGGTACTCAGAAAACAAATCGAAACCAATGGTGAGGAAGTTATCGCTTTGGGGGATATGAAGGCATGGCAAGCCGGATCCTATACTATCACACTGACCGCTGTGGACCAGTTAAAAGACACGGTCTCAATTGAACAAGGGTTTGATGTATATGGCAATAACGAGGCATTCGTATCCAAAAGTCAACTTTTTGATTACAAACTTGTCAATAGTGCCTATAAAAGAGATGGCTTCGTACACCTTCAAATTAGTACCGCAGCAGAGAACCTAAAGTTTTTCTTGGACGGTTATTGTAATGAAAAGAAGGTGTACAGCAATGAAATTGACATTAAAAAAGGGACTTCATATATAAAGGTTCCCGTTGAGAAAGGCTTTAAGGACAAATTGGAGTTCAATCTGTATTTTGTAAAATTCAATAGTCTTTACTCCACGCAATTTGCGGTAGATTTTCCCGAAGTCACCAAAGGGCTGACCATCGAAACGATAAGCTTTAGAAATAAACTTGTTCCCGATGCAAAAGAAACATGGAGCTTCAAGATTACCAATTCAGATAACAAGGGTGCCAATGCGGAAGTCTTGGCAAGTATGTACGATACTTCTCTGGACCAATTTAAGCCGCACGATTGGGACAACCGATTTGGACATCAATATTACCGTAGTGCCTATGCACCGAGAATAGATGATGGCTATTCGTTTACAACCACGAATTTTAGAAAGTTCCATTACACGCCACGACTAAACGCACTTACTTTTCTTAAAAACTATCATCAGCTCAACTGGTTTGGACTCGATTTTGGAAGTACCCAATATGATAATGACCGTTATCTCCAAAAACTCAAGCTCAAGACATATCAACCCCCAAAGGCTGAAGGTAACATCAGTGGTATTGTGATGGATTCTGATGGGATACCCCTACCTGGTGTGAACGTAATTGTAAATGGTACCACTTCAGGGACACAGACCGATTTTGATGGTTTTTACTCCATTAATGCCCCGATCGGTTCCGAATTGGTCCTTAGCTACATTGGTTTTAAAAGTGAAATGGTTCCCATCACTCAATCGAACTCCGTGAACATAGCTTTGGAAGAGGATTCCCAAGCTTTGGATGAAGTCGTGATCACAGCTATGGGTGTTCAGCTCAAAAAAGATTTGACAGGTGCGGTTTATATTAATGCCTACAGTATAAGTGCCGATATTGAAAACAAACTTGCTGGTAAAGTGGCCGGAATACAGATTACCGAAGCGGCCGGAAACGCAGGTGCAGGAGCTGAAGTCATCATTCGAGGAATGACCTCCTTGAACTCTAAAAATAGGCCCCTCTTTGTCATTGACGGTGTTCCCATCGAATTTGGTCCAGATGGATTGAATGAAGTGACCATTCTTCCTTCCGACATTGAGGATATCACCGTGTTAAAGGGTGATTCCGCCTCGGCCATTTATGGCTCAAGAGGAGTCAATGGTGTGGTCATCATCACAACAAAAAAAGGTCTTGAAAATGCCCTGCAGGTAGAAACCAGATCTAACCTGAAGGAGACGGCATTTTTCTTGCCCAATCTCACAACGGATTCCAATGGTGCCATCAACATCAATTTTGATTCCCCTCAAGCTTTGACCAAATGGCGGTTTATGATGCTTGCCCATACCAAGGATTTAGAGGTTGGTCGATTGGAAAAAACGGCCGTAACCCAGAAAGACCTGAGCCTAGTTCCAAACTATCCACGTTTTTTAAGGGAAAAGGACACTTTGGTGTTTTCTTCCAAAATCAGTAATCTCACTTCCGATCCGCAATCCGGTGTTGCCATCCTACAACTGTTCGATGCGGAAACCATGAAACCATTGGACCAGAACGTCTTTGGAAATGACCAAACACAAAACTTCAGTATTTCCCCCAACAATGATGTAAACGTTTCTTGGAAGCTCCATATCCCTGAAAACACAAACGCAGTTCAGCTTAAAGTGCTGGCCAAATCAGGTGCTAAAAGTGATGGGGAAAGTATGGTCATTCCCGTTTTGTCCAACAGGATATTGATAACCGAATCTAAACCCATTTGGGTGCTGCCCAATAACACTAAAGAAGTTGTTCTGGAGTCATTGAAAACACAAAGCTCCACATCGCTCCAACATCATCGATTTACATTGGAGTACACTTCAAATCCAGCATGGACCGCCATAAAATCATTGCCCTATCTTATGGAATTCCCCTACGAATGCGCAGAACAGACCTTTTCAAGATTCTATGCCAATGCCATTGCGGAACATATTGTAAACAGCAATCCCCAAATAGCCGAAGTATTTCAGAGTTGGGCAGATACTGGGCAAGAGAAAAGTGCCCTAGAAAAAAATGAAGAATTACAATCCATTTTAATTGCTGAAACACCCTGGGCAAGGGATGCTAAAAATGAAAGTGAAAACAAAGCAAAGTTGGGTAGACTTTTTGAAAAGAACGCCCTAACTGACCATCAAACCCAAGCCTTGAACAAATTGAAAGAGCTGCAGTTGGCTTCTGGAGGTTTCCCATGGTTTGCCGGAGGTCGTGAAAGCAATTTTATCACCAGGCATATAGTGGCCGGATTTGGACACTTGAAAAAGATGAACGTCACGAGTGAAAATAGTTCCTATACCAAGGGACTTACGGGAAGGGCTTTGCAGTATTTGGACATGGAGTTTGTCAAGAACTATAAGCAAAAGCTGAAAGAGGCCGTGGATTCCACCCAAATTGCTTTGAACAATGCCGATATCCATTACCTATATGCCAGAAGTTTCTTTTTGGACAGTCATCCCGTAACCGGAGAACTAAAAACCATACAAGCAAAGTACGTAGCGTTGTGCGAGGAAAAATGGTTGACCAAACCGCTTTATGAGAAAGGATTGACTGCGCTCATCATGAACAGGTATGGCAAGAAGGACATTGCAAAAAAAATCTTGGAGGCTCTCAACGAACAAGCAGTGCACAGTGAAGAGAACGGGATCTATTGGAAGGCAAATAAATCAGGATGGTATTGGTTTCAAGCTCCCATTGAAACGCAGGCGTTGCTCATAGAGGCATTTACCGAAATAGGAGCAACCAATGAAACCATTGATGGTTTAAAGTTATGGTTGCTAAAAAACAAAAGGACGCATCAGTGGGACACCACCAAAGCAACCACGGAAGCCATCTATGCATTGCTCATACAAGGAAACGATTGGTTATCGGTAGCCGACAACACCTCCATCTTGATAGGGGACCAAAAGATCCAAACCAAAAAACTGGATCAGACCGAAAAAGAAGCAGGTACCGGTTATATGAAACTTGTTTGGTCCGAGGAGGAGATATCACCGGAAATGGCAGAGATCAAAATTCAAAATAAGAGCAAGGTTTCCGGATTTGGGGGAATATATTGGCAATACTTCGAGAATTTGGACAAAATCGTTGATGCTGAAGATGGTCCTTTGATGATTGGAAAAAACATATTCCTCACCGAAAAAACCACGGATGGCGAAAAGTTGAGGCCTATTGGTCCAGAATTAAAATTAAACCTTGGTGACCTTATCACAGTTCGATTGGAAATTACTTCCACGGAGGAATTGGAATTTGTACACCTTAAGGATTTAAGAGCTTCTGGTTTAGAGCCCATTGATGTACTCTCTGAATACAAATGGCAAGATGGGTTAGGGTATTATCAATCCACAAAAGATGTCGCGACCCATTTTTTCTTCGACCGTCTCCCGAAGGGGACATACATTCTTGAATATCAGTTGAGGGTCAATAACAGCGGGGACTTTGGTACAGGAATAGCAACTTTGCAAAGTATGTATGCCCCTGAGTTTTCAGGACATTCGAAAGGTGCGAGATTAAAAGTAGAATAATAAATTTAAAATGTAAAAAATGAGAATCGTTCTCCTTGTTATCATTCTACTTCCAATAATTCACAGTTGTAAGCCCAAGGCAAAGTCACAACCTAAAGAGCAATCCTTTTCAAGAATTCATAAGGACGGGTCATGGGGCTATATTGATAATAATGGGGATACCTTGATTCCACTGGACAAGTACGAGTTTTTAAACCCAATCGATGCCGAGGGGATGATATTGGCGCACAGCTCTGGGAAGTCAGGTTATATCAATATCCATCAGGACACACTCATCGATTTCATATATGAACATCTGGGGGTCTTTTCAAATGGTCTGGCTCCGGCCAAAAAAAATGGTAAGTGGGGTTTCCTAGATCGTACAGGGAACATAATCATATCACATAAATTCGATAACGAGAGCTACTTTTATAAATGTGGGCTTGCATCGGCCAAAGTGAATGGAAAATGGGGATTTATCGATCGATCGGGAAATACTGTGGTGCCAATCATCTATGATGGCGCTCGGTACACTAAAATTGATAGTCTGGTCTGTCTACGGATGGGTCAAAAATGGGCTTTCTTCTCCTGTAATGGACAACAATTAACGGATTTCCAATATGATTCATTAACAGGAGGATTGCACAACCAACATAATTATACCTATTTCAAGAACGGTCCGTGTTTGGTAAGTATTGAGGGAAAGTTCGGCTATATCGATGAAAATTTTGAACCAATTCTTCCCTTTGGCAAATTTGAAAAGTACAACGCATTTGATGGCTCAAAAAGGGCCATTGTAAAGACTTCCTCAAAGTTTGGCCTGATCGATCGGGAGGGACAATTTATTCTCATGCCAAAATATGACACCATAGAAAGCTTCCCGTATCCACTAGGGAGATATAAGCTTAGATTTGGTGGATTGTACGGAATATTGGACGCAACCGCAGACCAAATATTGCCGCTTACTTATAGGTCCATAACTCCAAACTATTTCAAGAACGATTCCGTAACCATCGGTACACTGATCTTAAAAGATGACAATGGAAAATTTGGTGTGACCGACCACAATGGAACGCCATTGATACCTATGACATATGATTCCATAGATAAGTTCCAAGAAGTCAATGGTGAAAGTTATGGCATAGTACGCCGCGATGGAAAATATGGTGTCATCGATTCAAAAAACAGGGCGGTCATCCCTATCGAGAATGACTTTATTTATTCGGATAGGTGGATGGAATATTTGATTGTGGAAAAGCAGGGATCCTTTGGTCTCTATACCAAAGGTGGCAAAGAAATTCTCCCTCCCCAATACGACTATCTCAGACCGTGTTATTATGATAAAAACAACAGGTTTATTGCGGGTCAATATGGGAAACTTGGGTTGATCTCCAAAGAAGGGAAAACCATCATACCCTTTGAATATGACTATATTTCAAACTGGGTGGAATACGGTCCAAACGAACATTTTGTGGTAAAGGATGGAAAACACGGTCTTATCGATCGAGATGGGAAGACCACAGTACCACCGGAGTATGACCAAATTATCTACAATAACCCAACATTGATCAAGGTGGAACGTGACGGACGATTTGGTACAATTGACCGAAAAAACAATATAATACACCCAATTAAATATGAGAAAATGTATTGGGAATGGCCTTATATTACAGGACGTCCTCTGGATACCATATTTGTAAAATACAACGGAGTATATTTTGCTACGGATACCCAAGCCAATATCATCGATATGGAAATATCGGAGAAATTTATAGAAGAAAAGTTTCGATACCTATCCAATTGAAGACGAATGAAGCAAGGCCAAGAAGTGCTGAAAGCCCAAAATCTTGCAGGACTAACTTTCTGAGTGTGGCAGGTCCATCCTCCTAAACATAAATAATTGAATTTCAAATATTTACATCGTTAACTCAGACCAGTTAACCGAACCCTGAACCGTGTTCAAATCAGCACATTCAGAGGCAAAACTTATGGAAGTTTTACACTTCTAATTTAAGCATTTTTTTGACAAACAATGACATCACATTTATATGCAATGAAATATTAAACAGTGGGCTCTTGGTTAATCTCAATTGCCGTTGAAGGAAATCCCCTTTCTTTGAGAACTTCTTGAATTCTAGTACAAAGAGCTTTTAAGTAATCCTCATCATAATCTCCAGTAACTAACAAGGCTAATTCCTTCCCGAAAGAAGTGAATTTCTGACCCTGTGTTTGCATCTTAAAGTCTCCTGCTGGCTTACCAAGTCCAACTGTGACTTTTCGATTTAAAAGGGAAAATGAAAACTCATTATCTTTTATTGGGAAAACCATGGTAGCAGGAAAATTATAAACTGTTATAAGGTTTAGGTGATCCAAATAGGCCCCTTGTTTTCTATAAGCATAATCACCGAATCTTTCCTTGAAATATTCCCCCATATAACTGGTTGGTAATAGGAATTCACCCATTTCATTTTTTATGGAGTATTCGACTAAAGCCTTAAGGGCTTGCGCTTCCCTGGTTGACATAAGTTTCAAAGCGTGAATGGCCCTTTTGGAAAATGTCCCAGGCCTCTTTACCTCTCCCGCAAGTAATCTTGCCCAAATAACTTGCATTTCTTCACTGGAAACATCTTCTGCAGACTCAAAAAACTGTATTATCCAATCTTTATCAACGGGGTTATCATCAACTTGTTTTCCCATTAATTCCATTGCCGCTTGTCCAGCAATTAAATCTCTATTGGTTTTCTTCCTATGTTCTCGCAACAGTATTTCCTCCTCTAATTCCAGATAGTATTGTCTTATATTCTTATCACTAATTACAAGCGCATCTACCTTTGCTTTAGCAATGGTTTTAATGGCCTCCGCTTCGGCCTTTGCTTTCTTTCTAATTCTGGTCGGTTCATACAAAACCGATACAGCACAGGTGATGGAGTCAATTAATTTGGTTATCGGTTCTGATAACTTACCAAGTTCTGACAAGGATTCGCTTGACATATTTAATTTTTATTCGGTTGCATTTGAATGAAAAATAGTATTCACGCAGTGGATATCAATATAAAAGCGAACGAAGCAAAGCGCAGTGCTGCAAGCGTCCCAAAACTTACCAAACTAATTTACTGAGCGAGGTAAAATCACTTTTTATTTAAAAGCTTTTCCAAGTAAGCGACCTTATCCTTTTCAGCTTGAACAAGTCGTTCATATAACTCAACCACTTTATCCAATGGATTAAAATTTGGTTGAACATTAATTGCGTTGATTGTTGAACTGTCGTTACTGGTAAAAGTGTTTGAAATAATGTTCAGAACATTCTCTTCCGAAAAATTTTCAATACCTTCTTTGGTGACCCCCAATGCCTTGGCAATTTCTTCCAGTTTCACATCATCTACCTTTTCACTGTTCTCTATGTTTGATACTGCCTGTTGGCTTATGCCCAATTCTTCGGCAAGGGTTTCTTGTTTCATTCCACGGAGTTCCCTGATCCTACTGATCTTTCTGCCTATATGGTTGTTCTTGGTCTTTGTCTGCATATCTCAAATATAGGGTGTTTCGTACAATAATCCGATTGTAAAATACAAAACAGGTTCAATAAAATACAAGTGTCCATGGTGGGGTACTTTGGAATGTGGCCTTAATATGGTCAGTAATTCACGAACCCTTTAAACCATATTCTCATGACACATGGCACAAACATACCGGAAAACTTTGAAAGAGCAGAAGAGCTGTCCGAATTGCTCGACAGCATCCTGAACATCATTACCATTGACAGGGCCTTTCTATCTAAGAAACAAATCGAGGGAAACACCGTATATTATTTCATTACCCTTTTTGTGGATGTCAACAATGACCCACTTCCCAATGAGATCCGTTCACTGGTTGCAAAGAAAGGAAAGAAGCATCCTGATTTCAGGATAAGGGTCTACACGGAGAACCAATCCGAAACAGGCCTTGAAAGGGGAGCACTCTATTTCTTGGAACATTGCTGCCTCGGGAAGACCGTCTTTGCTCATCCCGAGGGGGAGAACATTATGGATTATTCAACCATGGCATATCAGACCCTCATGAAGAGGGCTTCTCGCTATCATAAATCGGAACTGGCAAAAGTAAATGCCTTTGCCAATACTGCGGACATCTTGATTAAGGAAGGGGATTATGCCATTGCCACCTTCAACATGCACCAGGCCTTTGAGCTTTCGTTCCGCTTCATTGAACAGATGTGTATAGGAAGGAGTATGGTTACGCATAGTATCATCAGCCATATCAACTACTGCAAACATTTCTTTCCCACCCTACAACCCTTTTTGGAATCTTCTGGAAATGAAAGCAATGAACTGTTGTTGCTGTTGGAACATGCCTATAGTGTTGCCCGTTATGGCAATGAGTTCGAGATCACAAAAGTAAAGACCATGGCCATCCAATCCCAAATGAAGGAATTTATTCAAGAAGTCGAATCCATTTTCCAAAGACACCTTGACCAGTGCAAAGACCAAATTGAGGGAATCGGAAAGGATTTTGATAAAGCATTTCCAAAAGTGAACGAGATCACAGGGAACAATAATGAGGCTTCGTTTATTGGTCAACTGAAGGAACTGGAAAAAATGTATTTCCATGCCTTGAAGCCCTACCTCCCTGAAAAGGGATTGTACAGCACCGAACTCATTACCGAAGGATACTGTGAAACCTCTTTTATGATCTCCAACCTAATAAAGATCTGCATCGTTGCATTGGAAAATGAATATATCCCTACGCGCATTGTTCCCCAACCCCACCACAATGTAAGTGAGGTTTTGGGATACATACTGGATTTGATACCCCATGATGAAATGGAATTCTTGGACAAGGTCAGAAAACTGCTTTCGGAACAAAAGACAACTGTTGCCGAAGAATCCCATTGATATGAATCCAAACGAAGAAAAGCTAATAAAGGATTTGAGACTTCACTCAAATGACCATTCCCCTACCTTGGTTCCTCATCCATGGTTCAAGGATAAGTACCACCCCACGTTCTTTTATGTTGATGGGCATGCAGATCTTTTGTTGACCGTTCGTGCATTGATATATCTTTCCATGAGGGCAATAAATCCAGATCTTGGCTCTGACGATGTAATGGACAGGAACGAAGAGGAATTCATTCATCAGGCGATGACCATTGCAAACCGATTGATGCCAGTTGGGGAAGAAGCATTGATGGACCATTTGAACCTATTTTATCAGGAAGAAAAGAAGGCTAAAGAAGAGGAATGAAAAGGAATAGCAAAAGCATTATTTCCTCAAATAAGGAGGTGTTTTTATGATTTTTACGCTAAAAATTCCTTGATTTTATTAGGCTGAACGCGTTTTTACGCTAAAAATGGGATTAATCCTAAAATTTCAGATGGTCAAAAGTTTGAATACATATCGATGCTTGATCCTAATGCCAAACAATCATTTTTTCATCAAAAATTCATTGAATTTACTGGGCTGAGAGCATTTTTTCACCAAAAATGGGAAAATGGTCGCTAAAATGAATTCCACATAGAGATACTGCTATAGGTAGCCTTGAACAATCCTCAAAAAAGCATTTTTCCGTGAAAAATTCATTGATTTTACTGGGTTGAGGATACTTTTCCGTGAAAAATGCTTTAATCGCAATTAATTAATATTTTCAAAAATCTTCCTAAAAATGGGCTTTTCCGAAGGAAAATGAATCAATAGCGCCGCGCTTGCGCGCTATCCTCTTGCTGTTCCTTTTTCTTTTGCGTAGCAAAACAAAAAAGAAAAGCATTCAAAAAGGAAAAAATTAAATTTTGGATTATGAGTAAAGGTAATTTCTAATTTAAAATCTCCATGAAGGATTATAACTAGTCAATAAATAACAATCAAAAAATAGAAATAATTGTTTTGAATTACTCTATTGCCGTCATAAAATCATAACTCCACAACTTTGGGTCTAATTGAAGGCGATTAGAAAACCTATCATTGTGAGCGGGATGTATGACTAATGATTTTCTTGAGCCAAAAACGAATTCCCATTTCATGGTTCTGGTAAATAGACAAGCTGCAACTATGTCAATTTCATCCAATTTATAGAACCTTGCAGCTTTTCCCTTGGATTCCAGACTTGAATCATCCCGAGAATTACGAGTTCTTTGAAAATCAATTGAAAGTTTAGAATGATTAAACTGGTTCAAAAAATTATCAGGATTTAAACCATCATGAATTGAGGTATACGATAATTGTGAAGCGCTAAATTCATATCTTGGAATACCGGATTCTCTAAGGTTTTGAGGTAAACGGGAAAACAAGTTTTTCAAGTCTTTTAGAGAGAAATGATTGCTCTTATCTAAATTAACTTGTGTTAATTCTCCTTTATTTAATTGGACGTATCTCAAATAATTAAGGAGGTCATTTTTAGTGCTTATCTTTTGAACTTCAACGTTTTTACATTCAACAATTATCTCTCTTCCATCCAATAACGTGACATAGAAGTCCTTTTCAAAATCATTTTCAGCCTCCTTAAAACTGGTGATTACTTTCTTTTCTTGAAGTGATTTAAAATAATCCTTCAAATGCCTTTCAGCAACAGCTCCTTTCACCGCCATATATGCTCTGGGGTTGTTTTCCAGAACTTCCGCCAAATCATTAGGAGATAAACCACAAAGGTTTTTTAATCTATCTATTTCTGTCATTGGTTTTCCATTCAAAATAATCTATAGGATTGATACCAAGAGATATTGAAATTAATGAGATTACTCTAAAAGTAGCATTGTATTCCTCTCTTGTAGCAATAGATTTCAGGGTCTCAACTGAAATATCAGTATCCTTACTTAATTCTTCATAGGATAATTTCAGCCCAGTTTTAGCTTGGTAATCAAGTAATGCTTGTTTTAAATTAAACCTCAACATATAAATGTATTGTCAATACACTTTATTTGTGTATTTTTGATTATCATTTTTAGTAACATGCAATATAAGATAATTAGTCTTTTTAGTGGAGGTGGTGGTCTCGATTATGGGTTTGAAGCAGCAGGTTTCGATACATCTGTTTGTATCGAAATGGACAAGTGGTCATGCAGAACCCTGCGTCATAATAGA
Source organism: Flagellimonas marinaquae (assembly GCF_023716465.1). Lineage (NCBI taxonomy): Bacteria > Pseudomonadati > Bacteroidota > Flavobacteriia > Flavobacteriales > Flavobacteriaceae > Flagellimonas > Flagellimonas marinaquae. The sequence continues at coordinate 2,914,708 of NZ_CP092415.1, read as the reverse complement.
GATTGGACTGTAATTGAAGATCGAATAGAAAATGTATCGTCTAAAGAAATTTTAGAAAAAGGAAAACTAAAAAAGGGTGAGGCATCCTTATTAATTGGCGGGCCTCCCTGTCAACCCTTTTCTAAATCAAGCTATTGGTTCAATGGTGATACAAAAAGATTGAATGACCCACGAGCAAATACTCTAGAACATTATATGAGAGTCCTAAATGATACTCTTCCAAGTGCATTTGTTTTAGAAAATGTTTTTGGATTAGCATATAAAGGAAAAGATGAAGGACTTCAATTTTTAGAGAATGCCTTAGACCTGATTAATAAAAACAATAATGTAAACTATTCTTTCAAATGGAAGGTTTTAAATGCTGCTGACTATGGAGTACCCCAAATTAGAGAAAGAGTTTTTATTGTAGGTCATATTGATGGAAAAGAATTTACTTTTCCACCAAAGTCACACTTCAATCCCCAAAAAAATTCTGGGCAAATTTCAATATTTGATGATCTCGAACCATATACAACGGCCTGGGATTCAATAGGAGATTTAGATTTGGTGGAAAAAGTTCCACTGAAATCCGAAGTTGGTGGTAAATGGGGGAATCTACTTCCCTATATCCCACCAGGAGAGAATTATTTGTACCATACAGAAAGAGGGGAAGGAAGTGAGATTTTTAAATGGCGATCTAGATATTGGAGTTTTCTTTTAAAATTACATCCTGACAGACCAAGTTGGACTATTCAGGCTCAACCTGGCACTTCGATTGGGCCCTTTCATTGGAATAACCGAAGATTGACCATGCGAGAAATGGCAAGAATCCAAACCTTTCCAGATAATGTTGAAATTTTAGGAGGCATATCAAATATTCAAAAACAACTTGGAAATGCAGTTCCGTCTGCTCTGGCTGAGGTTCTAGGAAAGGAAATATTGGAGCAGTTTTTCGACAAAAAAAACAGTTCTACAATTACTTTAATCCCAAATAAAAAGAAAAGATACAAAAGGATTGGTTTTAATAACAGTATCCCTAATAAATATCTCGAAATGTCGGCTGTTGAGTAACGAGCTGTAATTACTGTAACATACTCTTAAGCTATAGGAAAACTAATTGCAATTGAAGTATTGAACAATGTTAGAAATAATATGACAGTTTGTTTAGTTTTATGAAAATATATGGAAAGTATAAAAACAACAGTGAAATTGGCGATTTTCCTGAATGCTCTTTTCTATTAGAACATGGGAGGATTTACAATGTAAATGTCGATTTACCACCAATTTTCGCATTTTCTTATCCACCTAAAAACAAATCGGATTTTGAATTTGAAAAACTGCCATCCGAGAAAGGATTAGCTCCTATTGGTTCAAACTATTTAGTTGAATATATTGGGTCGACTGATTCAATACAAAGAATTTATTTGAAATTAAATCCTTTCCAAGTTTTTCGAATCAAATGGCAACTAAAAAAGTATTTAATTCAGGACAAGGCATTGAAACTTTCTTTAATTGGTGCAATTTTGGGAGTTATTGGAACTTTAGCCACTCAAAAATTAAGCGAATATTTTAAGGAAAAAAACAATTCTGGGACGATAGAAATACAGAAATCAACAGAACAGAATAAAACCCTTATAGAATCAAAAATGGATTCAACTCGTTATAATAAGGCAATATTATCTGATAGTTTAAATTAGATAAAAACTTAAGGTAAAAATGGCTTAATTTACCTATTGACACCAAAAATTGTTCTTTGATGCCCTATTCCCATTTTATTCAATTTACCATGAATAAATGTATTTTTCATTAAACAAAGAGCAAACTAAAATCTAGGTGAGAATTTGAATAATAAACTGATAATCAAAGGTTCTTTAATTACCAATGGTAAAAAATGGTATTTTGGTGAAGAATTATATTCATCTGTTTTACTCTCCGCGTCTCAAAGTTGGATTTCAAATAATTACTCGGCACAAGGAGAATTTTTAAGTGAATTAGAACCTTGGAAAAGGCGAGAGTTTGGAAGAATCAAATCTTCAATATATGCTTATGTCAGTGATTTACATGGGATTTCAATAAATTATTGCTTACTAAGAGAGGTATCTGAAAACAATGACATAGATGTTCATAAAAGAAATCTATACGCTGAACAACTTTTAGAGCAATACTTCACTGTAATAAGGAGTCTTTATGACCATCTGACGGGAGTTATAAAAATCATTCTTTCCGATAAAAACTTAAAGGAATTTCCTGAGACCAACTCTTTGAATAGAATTATCAGATTTTCTAAGAAAAAAACAAATGAGGATAAATTGCCGAATAGGATAAAACAGTTTCTTATTAATGTTGAACCTGACTTATCCGATATAAGAATAATCAGAGATTCAATCATACATAAGGGGAAAGAAATCTTAGTTCGAAGAAGTGATAAAGGTTTGTTCATTAGAATACCCAAAAAAGAGCCATTCGGCACTGACACGATATTACCTAATGTTTTAAACTCCAATTCGTATGAATACCCATTGGAGAGTTACCTTCGAAAGATTACAAAATCCTTTTTCAGAAACTCAGAAGACCTTGGCGTTATAGTTTTAACGGAAATGCTGGAAAGAGAAAAATTTAATTGGCACCTTCATTCAATTACAAATTACTGTATGGAGGATTTTACTAAATTTATTTTAGAATATTAAATGACTTTAACCAATTAAGAACTAAGATTAGAAACAACTCTCTTACTCTACCTGCCTTCCATCTTCTCCATTAATATTCTCATGTCCTCACCAACTTTCCTTTCTAAGACCCTTGCATAGATTTGGGTAGTGGTCAATTTGGTGTGGCCTAGCATTTTGGAAACGGTTTCTATCGGAACTCCATTGGATAGGGTTACCGTTGTGGCAAAAGTGTGCCTGGCAGTATGGAAAGAAATATTCTTATAGATTCCACAAGCCTTTGTAATCTCCTTTAAATAACTGTTGGTCTTTTGGTTGCTCAATACAGGTAGCAACTTTCCATGTATCAATCTTTCATTGCAGTTTTTATATTTATCCAAGATTTGTTTTGCTTTGGGAAGTAAGGGAACCTTGACCGCTTCATCAGTTTTTTCCCTTTTAGTATGGATCCAAAGGTTCCCATCTATACCAAATCTCATATTATCTATATCCAATGCCTTTACATCTCCATAGGCCAATCCTGTATAACATGAAAAAAGAAAGGTGTCCTTGACCCTTTCATAACCCCTTCCTGAAAAAGTTGTTTCCTCAATGAGCCTGAGTTCCCTTTCGGTCAAAAAAGAGCGTTCACTCTTCTTATAATGTTTTTTATAGTTTACAAACGGGTCTTTGTCCAACCATTCCAACCTAACTGCAAGGTTTACCATTTTCCTTAAACGCTCCAAATGTTTCATGGCCCCATTATTGGTACACTTCTTTCCCTTTTGCAGATCAGGCCCATTTATCAAATAGTTCTCAAAATCAGTAATGAACTTATAGTTCAATCGCTTTAAATTGATGTCTTGAAGTCTTCGATTTTGCTCCAAAAACCTTTTGAGATATTTTTCTGTACCATAATAGTTTTTCATGGTTCCCGGGCGAAGCTTACTCTTTTGTGATTCGTAATGATACTTGATAAGCTCCATGAGGGTCTTGTGCTCTTCATCCTGTCCCAGATAACGGGCTTTGATGGCCTGCGAGGTTATAATCTTGTCCTCACGCAACAACTGTTTATGGGTATCCATGATCTCGCCATACACCTCATCCAAATAGCTGTTCAGCAAACGGGCCTTGTGGGTAAGTCCATGAAGTCTGCCCTTATTTTCATCCCATTCATTCACCGAAACATAACGTTTCAGACTTATCTCGGCACGTTTTCCATTGACGGTGATACGGGCATAAATGGTCAATTTTTCAGGGTTGTTGGAAATGTCCCTAGTGAAGATTAGAACCTTTAAAGTGTTGGAATTGCGCATAATACATAATTTTTGGGTTTGACAAAACTGGTTTGCAAAACACCCATAAACAGCGTCAAACTGAAGCTAAATTATGCACAAGAAACGTACCGAACCATTCACCGAACTCTACACCTTTTATATGGTTTTATTTGATGTCAGATGAATGCATAAAAAACAAAAAGCACTGTCAATCAGTCGATTAACAGTGCTTTAATACCACCTATTTAGTGGTTCGTCGGGGTGGCAGGATTCGAACCTGCGACCTCCTGCTCCCAAAGCAGGCGCGATAACCGGGCTACGCTACACCCCGAGGTATTATTTTGGAAATAGCGGAGAGACCGGGACTCGAACCCGGGCAGCACTTACGCGCTGACAGATTAGCAATCTGCTCCGTTACCACTCCGGCACCTCTCCTATTTTTTATGAACGTGCACTCTAAAAATGCGGATGCAAATGTACCTTTTCAGAAACAAGATCGCAACTATTTTTTCATTTTTTTATTACAACTTTTATCATCATCCTGCTATTCAGGATATTCCACCCTTAAATGATAGATATTGGTGAGCTTCTGTTTAAGCACTTTCTTTACCATTTCGATTTCTTTGAGCGTAATATTGGCATTTAAAAACTGATCGGCCTGCATTTGTCCTTTTACAATTTTCTCCACAAACGCATCTATTATACCGTAAGTTGGGTTCTTTAAGCTTTTGGAAGCCGCTTCCACTGCATCCGACATCATTAAAATAGCTGTTTCCTTGGAGAATGGCACGGGTCCTGGATATTTAAAGTTTGCCGAATCGGCATCTTTGTCCAACTCTTGTTGTTTTTTAAAGAAATAATACACCAATGTGGTTCCATGGTGCGTTCGAATAAAATCTATGACCCGATCGGGAACATTATTTTTTCTTGCAATCTCAATACCTTTAATTACGTGGTCTATTATAATCTTTGCACTTTCCTTTGGCGGTAGATCGTCGTGCGGATTTACATTGGTAATCTGATTTTCCGTGAAGTAGGTCGGATTCTCCATTTTTCCAATATCGTGGTATAGCGCACCCACTCTTACCAACATTGCATTTGCCCCGATCTCGTTTGCTGCCGCTTCGGCCAAATTGGCCACTTGCAGGGAATGGTGGAACGTGCCCGGTGCTTTATCCGATAATTCTTTGAGCAATTTGGAGTTGGTGTCGGACAGTTCCAATAACGACACGTCGGATACAAGACCAAAAACTTTTTCGAACATATAAATTAACGGTTGCGCAAAAAGAGTCAAAAGTCCATTCAAAACAAAAACCCCGAACAAAACCCACTCTATATTGTCCAGATTCCCCTCGTGTATGGCATGAAAGGCAAAATATCCCACAATGTAGATCAAGGTAATCTGACCTACCGATATAAATAGATTTGCTCTCTTGTAAAGTTCGGAAGCCGTTAAAATAGTAACAATACCTGCGATTATCTGTAAAAAGATGTATTCAAAGCTGTTGGGTACAACAAAACCAAGAATCAGAACTGTTAGCACATGGACAAAAAGACCCAATCTCGCATCAAAAAAATTCTTTAGCACCAAGGGAAGTATGCACAAAGGCACCATGTAAACAAAATTTTCGTAATGTTTCACCATTAATGTTGTAGCGACGACCATCAACAAAATGTTGAAGAAAATAAAAGTAACCTTATTGTTGTTCAGAAAAATATCGCTTCTGTAGCGTTTCAAAAACAGAAACAATATAATGAGCACCAAGGCCACCAATATCGTGTACCCAAGTAGTATAAAATAATAATTGCTTCCCATCCATAATTCGGACTCATACTCATCCCTAAGGGAGCTCAGCACTTTAAAATCTTCATTCTCTACTATTTCACCTTTTGATATGATCAGTTTTCCTTGGTCCACCTCTCCACGGGTATAGGAAATTTTAGAAAGTTCGTCATTCAGGGCACTCTCGGTTAGAACATTATCATAGAACAAATTGGCTTTAAGGTTGTTCCTGATAATCCCTGACAACCTATCCGTGCCATAACTGTTGGCATCGGACAAATATTCGGTCACTGCTTTTTTGGCGAGCTCTACATTCTGGTAATCATTGGGAGCAATGGGTTGTGCCTCATTATTTTTTACCACCACTGTTGCTCGGGACTGGGGCATATTTTGAAAAATCCCATGGTCATATACATCTGTGAGAACTTCTTCGGCTAAATTTCTCAATGATTCCCGTTGGCTTGATGTAAAAATTTCGGTCTGGAACAAGGTATTTATCCCATTCGAGACTTCTGCCCTCACCTCCGAAACAACAGTTGAACTATACGTGTAGTAATCCGTTTTATTGGTTCGAATGGTAGATTGCTCCTCCTCTACCTCTTGTTGGGTCTTATGTATGGAAAAGTCAATGGGAGCGTATAAATTCTCATATTGCCACGGCTTACCTTTCTGGAATTCGTATTTAAATTTTCCTCCTTTTGGAAAAAAAAACACGATCAAGGCCACCGAGACCACATACAGGAAATACTTGTAGACCAGCGATTGATGTTTGTATACATTGTCCAAAGTTTTTCCCATTCCCTTATTCTATTAGCTTCAAAAATAGAAAATATATAACTAAGAAGTCCGTTGACCGAACTCCCCATTGGTTTGCATTTAAATTTAGTATTTTCGCAGGAGTAAAAATGCACATATGAAAAAAGTTGTAATCGTTTCCGCTGCCAGAACGCCAATAGGTAGTTTTATGGGAGCCCTATCCAGTGTTCCAGCCCCTAAATTAGGTGCAGTTGCCATTAAGGGCGCATTGGAGAAAATCGGCCTTAAGCCCGAACTTGTCGAAGAGGTTTTGATGGGCAATGTGGTACAAGCAGGTACTGGACAGGCACCTGCAAGACAAGCTGCCATTTTTGCCGGAATTCCCAATACTGTTCCTTGTACCACCGTTAATAAAGTTTGTTCTTCCGGAATGAAAACCATTATGCAGGGCGCACAATCCATTGCCCTGGGCGAAAACTCCATAGTTGTTGCCGGTGGTATGGAAAATATGAGTATGATCCCACACTATGTAAATATGAGACAGGGCACCAAATTTGGTCCTGCCACTATGGTGGACGGTATGCAAAAGGACGGTTTGGTCGATGCTTATGATCAAAACGCCATGGGGGTTTGTGCCGATGCCTGCGCAACCGAATATAAGTTTAGTAGAGAAGATCAAGACGCTTACGCGGTTCAATCGTACAAACGCTCAGCCGACGCATGGAAAGCAGGAAAATTCAACAACGAAGTGGTTCCCGTGGAAGTTCCACAGCGAAGAGGCGAGCCAATTGTGGTTAGTGAAGACGAAGAATTCAAAAATATAAAGCTTGAGAAAGTACCCGCTTTGCGACCGGCCTTCTCTAAGGATGGTACGGTAACAGCAGCAAATGCATCCACCATTAACGATGGTGCAGCCGCCGTTGTTTTGATGAGTGAGGAAAAGGCGAATGAACTGGGATTAAAACCTCTTGCAACCATTAAGGGATATGCCGACGCCGCCCACGAACCTGAATGGTTCACCACGGCACCTGCCAAAGCTTTACCAAAAGCACTGGACCGCGCCGGCGTTTCCATAGAAGACATTGATTATTTTGAGTTCAATGAAGCATTTTCAGTGGTCGGATTGGCCAACATGAAGATTCTTGGACTAAATGATTCCAATGTAAACGTAAATGGCGGCGCAGTATCCCTAGGACACCCGCTAGGATGTTCCGGTGCTCGAATCACGATTACCCTGTTGAACATTTTGGAACAAAATAATGCCAAACTTGGGGCTGCGGCCATCTGTAATGGTGGTGGTGGCGCCTCCTCAATTGTTTTGGAAAGAAATTAGTGATTCAAGCCGTACAGTAAATGCAATATGGAATTTGTCCTCTAAGTGTTGTTCCTATACGAACAAATCCGGACGATGGTGCCGAAATGACTTCCCAGTTGTTATACGGGGAGCACTTTAAGGTATTGGAGAAAAGGAAGAAATGGAGCAGGATTCGGTCAGCTTATGACAATTTTGAAGGTTGGACACCCAATAATCAGCTAACCTTTATCGAAGAGCAAACTTTTGAAAGGATACATGCAATGGATCCTCAAAAAATATGTGCCGACGTAATATCCCATATTTGCACGGAAAACGGAATGTTACTGCCCATTCTTATGGGCTCCATGATCAATGCCCCGGAATTGCTGAACCACACTTTTGAAGGAAGCATACATACTGGAAAAACTCCAAAGGAAAGCTTGGTGGATACGGCCATTTTATACTTGAAAGCTCCTTTTTTATCGGGTGGAAAAACTCCTTTTGGTATTGATTGCGCCGGGTTTACTCAAATGGTTTACAAAATAAATGGGCATTCGCTGGCAAGAACCGCCGAAAATCAATCCAAACAAGGTGAAGCCTTGAGCTTTATCGAAGAAAGTGAACCAGGCGACCTTGCTTTTTTTGATAACAACGAAGGGGTGATCGATCATGTTGGCATAATCTTAAAGGACAACTACATTATCCATGTCCATGGTCATGTTCGGATTGATCGGATTGACCACACGGGAATCTTTAATTCCGAAGAGAAACTCTATACCCATCAATTAAGGGTCATTAAAAAAGTGATATAAAAAAAGCCCCGTTTTAGCGGGGCTCTTTTTTTATAGAAGAATTACGATTATTCTCCCAAAAGCTTTTTAATTCTCATGTAGTTATCGTTATCACCCAATGCTCCGTAAATATTCTTCAACTGTGTAAGAATACTTTCATTGTCAGGATTGGATTGTAATGCATCTTCCAAAACTTTGGCTCCCTCTCTAAAAAGGCGGTCCTTTTCATCTTTAAGTTCGTCGTACTTGGCTATGTCCGCCTTAGAAGTTCCCAAAGCATTCATTTCATCGATAAGACCGTTTCCTTCGTTTACATATGTAGTGGAAAGGTTTAATAACGCATTGATGTAACCTGGATCAATGGCCAAAGTCTTTTTGTAGGCATCTCTAGCGTCCTCTAAGTTGCCTTGCTCCATATTTATTACTCCAATGTTGTAAAGCAAGTCAGGATTGTCCGGAGCCATTGCGGAAGCTTGCCCCATCAACTCCTTGAATTTATCTTTTTGCCCCATGGCATAGTATAGGTTGGCTTCTCCAAGCACTAGGTTCACATCATCTGGGTTTTCCGCCCTGGCATCTGCATATGCTTCCACCGCCTTCTCGTTATTGCCCATTTGTTGATAGATCAAGGCAATATTCTTTACGATTTCCGGCTTCTTGGACGGGCTCACCTCTTCCTTAGGGTCTTTGTGCGTTCCGGCTTTTACATATAGATCGCGGGTGGCTTTGTCCATAGTTTCTGTTTCACCGGACTCGACATTAACCGCAGTATAGCTTACAGATTCACCATTATAGCCCAATTCCTTTAGTTCATTATAGTACTTTAAGGCCTCTTCGTAGTTTTGACCATTTACTGCACTACTTGCTGCATAGTACAAATAAACCGTATCCTTAGGGCTTAGTTTATACCCCATGTAAAGCTTTTCGGCAGCCTCACCGAACTTTTTGTTGTTGTTGTCCTCTACTGCAGAGTTAACCAAGTCAGCTGTCATTTGAGACATTTTTTCTTGGGCTACAGCAGTAAATTTGGCTTTGCCACTAGCTTCTTCTACAGCGATTACCTTATTGTAGGCATCTACGGCTGATTGAAAAGCAGAAACGTCACCTTTCTTGGCCAAATCGTAATTGGCGTTTCCTAAAAGCGCGTAATACTCGGCCTGTTCCCTTTCCTTGGCCGAATCGATTGTTGAGGCGGCACTGGTCAAGGCTGCTTTTGCCGCAGCCGCATCACCATTTTTAAGTGCTTTCTCCGCCGCCTTCATCTCATCCTTCTGTGCAAATCCCATTGTGGAAATTCCCATGGCCAGAAGTACAATTATTTTTGTTCTCATGTTAAAAATTCTAATTATTTAGTGTTTATCTATTATTACTTAGTTGAAATTATTCTTTATCCTCGGTGTTATTATCAATAGCTGTGCCATCTTCACCGTTCACCTCGATATCCCTAATGTCCACTTCGTCCACAGGGTCATCTTCTTTCATTACTTTGGCTACCGCGGCAATGGAATCGTTGTCCTTTAAGTTGATCAAGCGGACTCCTTGTGTGGCCCTGCCCATTACCCTAAGATCTTCTACACCCATTCTAATGGCGATTCCTGATTTATTGATAATCATCAAATCATCGGTATCGGTAACATTCTTTATGGCGACAAGTCCTCCGGTTTTCTCGGTAATGGAAATAGTTTTTACACCTTTACCACCTCTATTGGTGATTCGGTAGTCATCAATATTGGATCGTTTTCCGTAACCTCTTTCGGAAACCACCAAAATGTCATCCTCGAAATTATGTACGGATACCATTCCTACCACCTCATCGTTTTCATCTGCCAAGGATACACCTCTTACACCGGACGCGTTTCTACCCATTGGCCTAGTCTTGGACTCCTCAAAACGGATGGCCTTACCGGATTTAAGCCCCAAGAAAATCTGGCTTGTCCCTGTGGTAAGTTTTGCTTCCAATAGCTCATCACCATCTTTGATGGTTATGGCGTTGATTCCATTTTGACGAGGTCTTGAGTATTGCTCCAAGGAAGTCTTTTTAACGGTTCCCTTCTTTGTGGCCATGATCACATAGTGACTGTTCACATAGTCTTCGTCCTTAAGGTCTTGGGTACAGATAAAGGCCTTGACCTTATCATCCTGCTCTATATTGATTAGATTTTGGATAGCCCTTCCTTTTGAAGTTCTACTTCCTTCAGGAATTTCATATACACGCATCCAGAAACATTTTCCTTTCTGTGTAAAGAACAACATGTACTGATGGTTGGTCCCAACAAACAAATGCTCCAAGAAATCCTCGTTCCTTGTGGACGATGCCTTTTGGCCCACCCCGCCCCTGTTCTGGGTCTTATATTCGGTTAGCGAAGTTCGTTTAATGTATCCTGCATGCGAAATGGTTATGACCACTTGCTCATCCGGGATCATGTCCTCTATGCTCAAGTCACCTCCTGCATAGTTGATTTCCGATCTTCTATCATCCCCATACTTTTCTTTTATCTCAAGAAGTTCATCTTTGATGATCTGCATTCTTCGTTCTTTCTTCGCAAGAATATCTTTTAGATCCTCGATGGTCTTCAAAAGTTCGGCATGCTCTTCTCTTAATTTGTCCTGCTCCAGACCGGTAAGTTGACGCAAGCGCATTTCTACGATTGCCTTCGCCTGAACCTCTGTCAATTTAAAGCGTTCGATCAAATTGTTACGGGCCTCCTCTACATTGGAGGACCCTCGGATAATCGCAATTACCTCATCTATATTGTCGGAAGCTATAATGAGTCCTTCCAGGATATGCGCACGATCTTCGGCCTTTTTAAGCTCGAACTTGGTTCTACGGACCACGACATCGTGCCTATGCTCCACAAAATGGTGAATGATGTCCTTTAGGTTCAACAGCTCCGGCCTACCATTGACCAATGCAATATTGTTTACACTAAAAGAGGATTGAAGCGCCGTGTACTTGTACAACATGTTAAGTACGATGTTCGGAATGGCGTCGCGCTTTAAAATGTAAACGATGCGCATACCATTTCTATCGGATTCATCCCGAATGGTAGAAATGCCCTCGATTTTCTTTTCATTAACGAGGTCGGCGGTCTTTTTGATCATATCCGCCTTGTTCACCTGATATGGGATTTCGGTAACCACGATACTCTCTTTACCTTGTACTTCCTCAATAGTGGCCTTTGCACGCATTACCACACGTCCACGACCAGTGTGGAAAGCTTCCTTTACACCATCGTAGCCATAAATAATTCCACCCGTTGGAAAATCCGGGGCTTTAATGTGTGTGATCAGTTCATCTATTTCAATATCATGGTTATCTATGTAGGCAACAGTACCATCCACCACTTCAGATAAATTGTGGGGAGGCATATTGGTTGCCATACCCACAGCGATACCGGATGCCCCGTTCACCAACAAGTTGGGAATACGGGTGGGCAATACGGTAGGTTCTTGGATAGTATCATCAAAATTAAGCTGATGATCTACCGTATCCTTGTCAATATCGGCCAACATTTCTTCGGCGATCTTGCGCATTTTGGCCTCGGTATAACGCATGGCCGCAGGGCTATCGCCATCTACAGAGCCAAAGTTACCTTGACCATCTACCAGCATATACCTGAGACTCCACTCCTGTGCCATTCTCACCATGGTATCATACACAGAAGAATCCCCATGCGGGTGATACTTACCTAAAACCTCCCCTACAATACGGGCCGATTTTTTGTGTGAACTATTGGCCCTTACACCCAAATCGTGCATTCCGTATAGCACTCTCCTATGTACAGGTTTTAAACCATCACGAACATCTGGCAGGGCACGTGACACAATGACCGACATTGAATAATCAATGTAGGCAGATTTCATCTCATCCTCAATATTAATGGGAATTAACTTTTCTCCTTCCGCCATGCTTATTTATTATTGTTTTTTTGTGGTTAAATTATCATGGCAATATACAGAAAATACGAGCCTTTATAGCCCTTTACTAAGACTTTATTAAAAAAATTATCAACAGTTCGGATTGATAACCGAGCTGCTAATAAAGCTTTGTTAAATCCGGTTAAAAAAGTTATTTATTCCGACATTTAGCACTACTTTATCGAATAAGGGTACGGTATTTGCCCATCGTAACAATACTTTTATTAATTTTAATTGCTGAAAAAGAAACGTATGGACGATAATTTCTCCCCCCGCGTAAAAGACGTTATAGCATACAGCAAGGAAGAAGCCCTGAGATTGGGCCATGATTTCATTGGAACGGAACACCTTATGCTGGGTCTTTTAAGAGACGGGAATGGCAAGGCCATAAACATATTGGACGCACTGGACGTGGACTTGGACCACCTTCGCAGAAAGGTGGAAATACTGAGTCCTGCAAATCCCAATACAGGAACAATACAGAAGGATAAAAAAAATCTTCACCTTACGCGCCAAGCGGAAAGAGCATTGAAGACCACCTTCTTGGAGGCAAAGCTTTTCCAAAGTTCCTCCATAAATACAGCGCACCTTTTGCTCTGTATTCTTAGGAACGAGAATGATCCTACAACAAAATTGTTGCACAAGCTAAAAGTGGATTACGACAATGTAAAGGAACAATTCAAATCCATGATCACCAGTGACGATGATTATATTGATTCCCCTCAGGCAGAATCTTTCCCTGGGGACGCTGACGATATGGGCGATAGCAAAGAAAGTTCCTTTGGTTCCGGATCCGCTCCAAAAGGAAACAAAAAATCCAAGACACCGGTCTTGGACAATTTTGGCAGGGACCTCACTCGTTTGGCCGAAGAGAACAAACTCGATCCCGTTGTGGGCAGAGAGAAGGAAATTGAGCGTGTTTCCCAAATATTGAGTCGTAGAAAAAAGAACAACCCATTGCTTATTGGTGAGCCAGGAGTTGGTAAAAGTGCCATTGCCGAAGGTTTGGCACTGCGCATTATCAACAAAAAGGTTTCACGTATTCTTTACAACAAAAGAGTGGTGACCTTGGATTTGGCTTCGTTGGTGGCAGGCACAAAATACCGTGGCCAGTTTGAAGAGCGAATGAAAGCCGTAATGAACGAGTTGGAGAAGAACGACGATATCATCTTGTTCATAGATGAGATACATACCATTGTTGGTGCCGGGGGTGCAACAGGCAGCTTGGATGCTTCCAATATGTTTAAACCCGCATTGGCAAGGGGTGAGATACAATGTATCGGAGCAACTACGCTTGATGAGTATAGACAATATATAGAAAAAGATGGTGCCTTGGAGCGTCGATTCCAAAAGGTTATGGTAGAACCCACTTCCGTGGAAGAGACCATCGAGATTTTGATGAACATCAAAGGGAAGTACGAAGAGCACCATAACGTAAACTATACGGACGACGCCATTATGGCCTGCGTAAAATTGACCAACCGCTACATGACGGACCGCTTTTTACCGGACAAGGCCATCGATGCCTTGGACGAGGCTGGATCAAGAGTGCATATCGTGAACATGGATGTTCCCAAACAAATTCTGGAACTGGAAGGCCAGTTGGAAGACGTTCGCGAACTTAAGAACAGCGTTGTCAAAAAACAGAAATACGAAGAAGCCGCCAAACTTAGAGACGACGAAAAACGTCTCGAAAAAGAATTGGCATCCGCCCAAGAACGCTGGGAAGAGGAAAGCAAGTTACATCGGGAAACGGTCTCCGAGGACAACGTTGCCGACGTGGTTTCCATGATGAGTGGAATACCCGTGAACAGAATTGCCCAGACCGAAAGCAACAAATTGGCAGAACTGCCCAATTTGATCAAAGGCTTTGTAATAGGCCAGGACGAAGCCGTAACCAAAGTTGCACGGGCCATTCAAAGAAACCGTGCCGGACTCAAAGACCCTAACAAACCAATAGGTTCGTTCATTTTCTTGGGACAAACAGGGGTCGGTAAAACCCAATTGGCCAAAATTCTGGCCAAGGAACTGTTCGATTCCGAAGATGCCCTTATTCGCATAGATATGAGCGAGTACATGGAAAAATTCGCCATTTCGAGATTGGTAGGGGCCCCTCCCGGATACGTAGGTTACGAAGAAGGCGGTCAGTTAACGGAAAAAGTACGCCGCAAACCCTATTCCGTAGTATTGTTGGACGAGGTGGAAAAAGCACATCCCGATGTTTTCAATATGCTTTTACAGGTATTGGATGATGGATTCTTGACCGATAGTCTTGGACGTAAGATCGACTTTAGGAACACCATAATTATTATGACCTCCAATATAGGTGCCAGACAGTTAAAAGATTTTGGACAAGGTGTAGGTTTCGGAACCGCTGCAAAAAAGGCACAGGCCGATAGCCATCAAAAAAGTGTAATTGAAAACGCCTTAAAAAAAGCATTTGCCCCGGAATTCCTTAACAGGATCGATGATGTCGTAGTATTCAATGCTTTGGAGAGAGAAGATATCCATAAAATTATCGATATTGAATTGAACAAGCTGTACAAGCGAATCAAGGAAATCGGCTATGATCTGAATCTATCCGAAAAAGCAAAAGACTACATCGCCAACAAAGGGTTCGATAAACAATATGGTGCACGACCTCTTAAAAGAGCCATCCAAAAATATATTGAAGATGCCCTTGCAGAGGAAATAGTGAATTCTAAGTTGGAAGAAGGCGACAGTATTTTTATGGATCTGGACGAGAAAAATGATGAACTCACCATTAAAATAAAAAAGGCCGAGAAATCGCCCGAAGCCGAAAAATAATTTGAAACAACACTTAAAAAAAGCTGACGATCGTCAGCTTTTTTTATGCCCTGTAATTACCATACACACGATATTTTAGCGTTTAATCTATTATTTTTCCTCACGGTGCGCAACCCTCATAATTTCGTTGGCGAGACACTATAATTACTTGGGGATGAAAATTACTTCTAATAAGAAGACGGTTGTGGTACGCGAGTATCAACTGGACATTGGAACCGTTCAGGTTTTCAACAATTATATGGTTGCTTCTTTTGATGAAGGAACAACCATTACCCTAGAAAGGGCTTACCAAATGATCGGCATTTCAGAAATCCATTTTAGAGAAAAGGATTTCGCATACATCAGTTTAAGAAAGAACTCGTACGCCATTGACCCAACGGTATACAATTATTTACGGGGCATGGACAACCTTGTCGCTTTCGCCATTGTTTCCAAAAAGGAAATAGACATGCACAATTTCAATATTGAAAAAATGTTCTACAAAAAGCCTATGGAGTTTTTTATTGAATTCGACAACGCTCTGAGTTGGATCCAGAAAAGATTGAAAGCAAGAAAAAGCAGAAACAGTGCTTAATTCTCATGCTTACCTGGGATTTTCTTTTTGCTCCGCTTCAGGTTTACGGAACAGTTCCGAATAAGCACTACCAATATTGCCCACAATAATCGAAGCCTTTAGAGCTTCATATCCATTTTTGGAAGCGCCAATGTCTCCGGCCAGCCCGTGAAGGTATACCCCAAATATTGCAGCCTCGGCTGGTGGATATCCTTGAGCCAAAAGCCCTGCGACCATTCCGGTTAAAACATCCCCACTTCCTGCAGTTGCCATACCAGGGTTACCTGTGGTATTAACATATCCCTTGCCATTGTACAAAGTAATAGTATGGGCTCCTTTGATTACAACCACCAAGTTATATCGATCAGCAAACGACTTGGCCTTGTCCAACATTTCAAAATCTGATGTCCACGGGCCTATCAGTCGCTCCAACTCCTTGGGATGAGGGGTCAAAATGGACATTTCCGGTACATCTTTAAGCAAATCCCGGTTCTCGGAAAGAATGTTCAATGCATCGGCATCAATAACCATAGGAGAACCTGAACCCTTCAAATAAACAGCCAAAGCCTGGACCGTATCCTCATCCTTGCCCATTCCCACCCCTATGCCAGCAGCAGTTGGACTAAAAGGAATTTCTATCCGTGAAATAATTTTATCCCGGGAACCGGTAAGCACCATAGCTTCGGGCACGGCAGTTTGTAGGGAATGGTAACCACATTTCGGCACAACAGCCGTAACCAGTCCACAACCAACACTCAAACAGGCATTGCACGCCAACTGAACAGCCCCTATTTTTCCATAACTGCCTCCAATAATAACCGCATGTCCATAGGTTCCTTTGTGTGAGAACTTCGACCTGGGTCGGTACATTGGCAAAATCTCCGGTCGCCCTATCAGCTCAAAATCCGTTTCCGTTTTTGCGATAAACTCGGCGTCCAATCCAATATCCAATAGTTCCCATTGATTGGCATACGCACCCGTCTCTGGCAAAAAGAAAATTAATTTGGGCAACTGAAAACTCAACACATAACTAGACCTGATCACATAAGATGGTTCCCAAGGAGATCTATCCACGGGTAATCCAGACGGTACATCCACAGATAGTGTAAAGGCATTGGAAGCATTAATATGGGCTATTAAATTACCGACCCAATCATCGGGAACCCTGTTCAGACCAATTCCAAAAATGGCATCGACAACAATATCCGATTCGGAAATATTGGGTAAACCACTATCGTTATTGATAAAATCCGGCCATACCTTTCCATCCTTCAAGCGTTCCAGGTTCAACAGAAAATCTTCCGAGCGCTTATCACTATAGTTTACCACAAATACGTGAATGGAATAACCATGCTCATGCAATTTTCTGGCCAACACCAAGCCGTCTCCCCCATTGTTACCAATGCCGCAGAACAGTTTTATGTTCACCTGGGTGCCCCGTAAGCGAGCATGCATCCATTCGAACAGTTGTGTGGCCGCCCGTTCCATGAGTGCATCGCTGGTTATCTGTTCTTTTTGAATTGTGGATTTATCAGCTTGATATATTTGATGTGAGGAAAAAATTTTCATTCAGCAATAAAAAATGTGTATTCGTAACAATATCGCAAAAACATCACCAATGATTTGATGAAGTATTCAAAAGTACTACTTTTATCATCTCATTTATAAAGCAATGAACTTAAAAGAAACGGATAACAATCTAAAATTGATGAATACTCCTTCATCTATTTCTACGATTACTACCACCACCCCTTTGGGGTAAGTCTGCTATATATAATTCCGTCCGTTTTAATCTATTTTTTCAATTTTCACAATATCATTTCATCATGAAAGTCTTAAAGTTTGGAGGCACTTCGGTAGCCAATCCAGAGAATATAAATAAGGTAAAATCTATCCTAAAATCACAAAAAAACCACTCCATGGCCGTTGTGGTATCGGCCTTTGGGGGCGTAACCGATCTCCTTCTCAATGCATCAAAACGTGCATCGGAACAAGATGTATCCTATAAAAACTTCGTAAAAGAAATTGAGGACCGACATATAGCCGCCATTCGGGAACTTATTCCGGTAAAATCGCAAAGTGCGGCCCTTAGCAAGGTTAAGAGCGATCTAAACGTGCTGGAAACTTTATTGGAAGGTGCTTTTTTGATCGGTGAACTTACTCCAAAACTATCGGATAAAATTGTAAGCTATGGTGAACTTTTTTCGTCGTTTATTATTAGTGAGTTCTTAAAATCTGAAGGGTTGGACGCCATTTTCAAGGACAGCCGACAACTGATCATAACCGATAATAACTTTGGCAAAGCTACGGTAGATTTTAAACTGACCAATGCCAACTGCGAGAATTTCTTTTCTAAAAACAAACATGGCATTACCTTGTTGCCAGGATTTGTGGCATCCAGCAAAAACGGGGACCTTACCACTTTAGGAAGAGGCGGTTCCGATTATACCGCTGCTATAATCGCTGCCGCAACAAATGCCGATATTTTAGAAATTTGGACCGACGTCAGTGGTATGTACACCGCAAACCCCAAATTGGTGAAGCAGGCCAAATGTGTAGCGTCCATAAGTTATCAAGAAGCCATGGAGCTGTCCCATTTCGGTGCAAAAGTACTCTACCCGCCAACCATACAACCCGTGTTGGGAAAAGCCATACCGATCGCCATAAAAAACACATTCGACCCGGAAAACCCGGGTACGCTCATTTCCCAAAACAACAACGGCAACGGAAAAACAGTAAGAGGCATCAGTCATGTAGGCAATATTAGCCTTCTTTCTCTGGAAGGCCCCGGAATGATTGGTATCCCCGGCATTTCAAAGCGCTTTTTTGAAACCCTCTCGGTAAAGAACATCAGTATTGTATTGATTACCCAAGCATCTTCCGAACACTCCATCTGTGTTGGAATTGCAGATGATGATGCAGATTTGGCCGCAGAGGCGGTAAACGAGACTTTTGAATATGAAATTGCCTCAAAAAGAATAAAGCCCGTAATGGTCGAAAAAGACCTTACCATTGTGGCCCTGGTCGGTGATAATATGAAAAGCCACCAAGGTTTGAGCGGAAAAATGTTCAGCACCTTGGGCAAGAACAATGTAAACATTAGAGCTATTGCGCAAGGGGCATCGGAGCGGAACATCTCCGCAGTCATTAAAAAAGAGGATGTAAAAAAGGCACTGAATTCATTGCACGAGACCTTTTTCGAAGAAAACATCAAACAGCTCAACCTTTTTGTTATGGGAGTGGGCAATGTAGGAGCCAAATTCTTGGAGCAAATCCGTCAACAAAAAAAGTATTTAAAAGAAGAGTTAAAACTAAATGTCCGGGTTATCGGAATCAGCAACTCCAAGAAAATGGTATTTGACGAGAACGGAATTTCCCTAAAAGACTGGAAAAACGCATTGGACCAAGGTGTACGGACAGAAATGGAGGGATTTTTCGAAAAAGTTAGGTCACTTAATTTCCGAAACAGCATTTTTGTGGACAATACGGCAAGTGCTGATGTATCAAAAAGCTATGCCAATTACCTAAAAAATAGTATTTCGGTAGTTACCTGTAATAAGATTGCTTCCTCGTCGGACTTTGCAAACTACAAAGCATTGAAACAATTGGCCAAGGAATACAATGCACCCTATTTGTTCGAGACCAATGTTGGTGCAGGCCTTCCCATTATCGATACCCTAAAGCACTTGATCGCATCCGGTGATAAGGTTCGAAAAATACAGGCTGTTTTATCGGGTAGTTTAAACTTTGTGTTCAATACGTTCAACGATTCCATCACATTCCACGACGTAGTGAAACAAGCTCAGAATCAAGGCTATACCGAACCCGACCCAACCATAGACCTAAGCGGTGTAGATGTAATGCGCAAAATTCTAATCCTAGCACGGGAAAGTGGCCATCAATTGGAGATCGATGATATTGAGAACGATGCTTTTCTGCCCGAAGAAAGCTTGGAGACCAATTCCAACGAAGCCTTTTTTGAAAGTTTGAAAAAGTATGAATCCGATTTTCAAAAAATGTACAAACAAGCCAAAGACGCCGATTGCAAACTTAAATATGTTGCCCAATTTGAAGATGGCAAGGCCAAAGTTGGTCTTCAGCAAATTCCTAAGGGCCATGATTTTTATAATTTGGAGGGCAGCGACAATATTGTGCTGTTTTATACAGACCGATATATAGAGCAACCCTTGATCATTAAGGGTGCCGGTGCCGGTGCCGATGTAACCGCATCGGGTATCTTTGCGGATGTGGTGCGAATCGGAAATTTTTAAACCATGGAAGAAATCAAAGTATTTTGCCCGGCAACCATAGCAAATGTCTCCTGTGGGTTCGATGTGCTCGGATTGGCCCTGGACTCGGTAGGTGACCGGATGACAGTTCGCAAAACATCGGAAAACGGAATCCGAATCACCAAGATTACGGGACAGGACCTACCATTGGCAACCGAAAAAAATGTGGCTGGTGTAGCAGGAACGGCCTTATTGGAAAAAAGCGACTACCAAGGGGGGTTTGAGATCGAGATTGACAAACGTATAAAACCTGGTAGTGGTATTGGAAGCAGTGCCGCCAGTTCCGCAGGTGCCGTTTGGGCCATGAACGAATTATTGAACAGGCCATTTTCCGATCTTGAACTAGTTGAATTTGCCATGCAAGGAGAAAAAATGGCCAGCGATGTGGCCCATGCGGACAACGTAGCACCTGCCGTTTTTGGTGGATTCACATTGGTTCGAAGCTATGATCCCTTGGATATTGTTTCCATACCTACACCTTCGGAGCTGTACGCAACGGTCATTCATCCGCAAATTGAGATTAAGACCTCGGATTCCCGAAAAATTTTAAAAACCACGATTTCCATGCAACAGGGCATACAGCAATGGGGCAATTTAGGAGGATTGATCGCCGGACTGTTCAAAAATGACTACGATCTTATTGGCCGTTCATTGCACGACCATATTGTGGAGCCCATTCGTTCAATTTTGATTCCAGCATTTGATGAAATAAAAACCAACGCCCTAAAATCAGGGGCACTAGGAAGTGGAATTTCGGGCTCTGGACCTTCCATTTTTGCATTGAGCAGAGGAGAAAAAATTGCAAGGCACGTGGCTGATTCCATGACCGAGACCTATCAAAATATCGGAGTGGATTTCGATATCCACATTTCCAAAATCAACAACCAAGGCGTTAAAAAAATTAACTAGTCCCATGAGGTTTTACAGCTTAAACAACCCAACTATCCAAGCTTCGTTCAAAGAAGCCGTAATTGCCGGAATCGCTCCCGATAAAGGATTATATTTTCCAGAAAGCATAACTCCCCTATCTGCCGATTTTTTTGAAAAATTGGACGAGTTGTCCGATCATGAAATTGCATTTAGGGCCATCCATCAATTTGTAAAAGAAGACATACCGGATGTAGACTTAAAAACAATCATTAAAAACACATTGGACTTTGATTTCCCCGTAAAAGAAATTGAGGATAATGTTGCTGTCCTGGAGCTTTTTCATGGCCCAACTATGGCATTTAAAGATGTTGGTGCACGTTTTATGGCCAACTGTCTTGGCTATTTTTCTAAAGGAGGAAAACAGGATGTTACCGTTTTGGTGGCCACTTCCGGAGATACGGGCGGAGCCGTTGCCAATGGTTTTTTGGGGGTTGATGGTGTAAAAGTGGTAATCCTCTACCCGAGTGGAAAAGTAAGCGAAATCCAAGAGAAACAATTGACCACCTTAGGTGAGAACATTGAGGCCATGGAAGTGGATGGCGTTTTTGATGATTGTCAACGCATGGTAAAAACAGCTTTTTTAGATAAAGAAATTACCGATTGTAAACAGCTAACCTCCGCAAACAGCATCAATGTGGCACGATGGCTTCCGCAGCTATTTTACTTTTTGTTTGCATACAAACAGGCCAAAGCTAAAGGGAAAGAAATTGTTTTCTCCGTACCCTCGGGGAATTTCGGAAACATTTGTGCCGGGATGGTAGCTCAAAAATTGGGAATGCCCGTAAAACATTTTGTGGCCTCTACCAACGCAAATAATGTGGTGCCAAAATTTATGGCAAATGGAGTTTACGAGCCAGTGCCATCCGTGGCGACCATTTCCAATGCCATGGATGTGGGAGATCCGAGCAATTTTGTCCGAATCCGGGAATTATATCAAAATAATTTGGACACCTTGCGCAATAACCTTTCGTCCTATTCCTTTTCCGACAAAACCACTAAAACTACCATGGAAAAAGTGCACTCGGAGGCGGGCTATGTTTTAGATCCACATGGAGCCGTTGGCTACTTAGGTTTAAAGGAATACCAAAAAGAACATCCGAACACATTTGGCATTTTCCTGGAAACGGCACATCCTGTTAAGTTTTTGGATGTGGTGGAGGAAACCCTGGGAATACAACCAAAAATTCCAACCCAAATACTACAGGTAATGGACAAAGAGAAAAAATCACATAAAATCTCTGGTTACGAAGAGTTAAAATCCTATTTAATGGATAGTTAGCATTTTTATATCACATTTTAACAAAAGGCTGTTCAAAACATTCTTTTGGAAAAAGTTCCATCTGCAACGAAATCGATAAATTTGCTACAAAACCAGAAGGAATGAAACAGACTGCTCTTACCAAAACGCACGAGGCCCTTGGAGCCAAAATGGTACCTTTTGCGGGTTACAATATGCCCGTTTCTTACGAGGGTGTGAACATTGAACACGAAACTGTACGCAAAGCTGTCGGGGTGTTCGACGTGTCGCATATGGGTGAGTTTTTAATAGAAGGACCAAAGGCATTGGAACTGATCCAAAAAGTATCCACCAACGACGCTTCAAAATTGACCGTGGGCAAAGCACAATATAGTTGTATGCCCAACGAAACCGGTGGGATTGTGGATGACCTTATTATCTATAGGATCAAAGAAGAAACCTACCTTTTGGTGGTGAATGCAGCAAATATTGAGAAAGATTGGAACCATATCTCCAAATACAATGAGGCCATAGGAGCCGAAATGCGAAATATATCCGACGATTATTCCCTGTTGGCCATCCAAGGACCAAAAGCAGTGGAAGCTATGCAATCGTTGACATCTGTGGATCTTTCTGCCATTAAATTCTACAACTTTGTTGTAGGTGATTTTGCCGGTGTTGAGCATGTTATCATATCGGCCACGGGATATACCGGCTCCGGCGGATTTGAAATTTATTGCAAGAATTCCGAAGTAAAACAAGTTTGGGACAAAGTTTTGGAGGCGGGTGCCGATTTTGGTATAAAACCCATCGGTTTGGCAGCACGAGATACCCTGCGCTTGGAAATGGGCTATTGTCTTTACGGAAACGATATCGACGATACCACTTCTCCTTTTGAAGCCGGATTGGGGTGGATAACCAAGTTTACCAAAGCGTTTGTGAACAGCGAAAATCTTTCCATAGAAAAAACAACAGGATCAAAACGAAAACTGGTAGCTTTTCAAATGGAAGAACGTGGCATACCAAGAGCGGGATACCCTATATTGGATGCGGATGGCAAACAAATAGGAAAAGTAACCTCGGGAACCATGTCCCCTTCCCTTTCTAAAGGAATAGGTCTGGGCTATGTAGTAAAAGAGAATGCTGCATTGGACAGTAAAGTGTTCATCCAGATTAGAATTAACAAGGTACCGGCCACCATTGTAAAACTACCATTCTATAAAAATACGTAAGCAGCTTTTGGATAAAAAAAAGATATTGATACTAGGAGCGAGTGGATTTGTAGGCAATGCTATTTACAAAGAACTCTGCTCCTATTTTGATACTTATGGCACCTATTACACCAATAGTGCCTTTGCCACAAATAAACAGTTTTTGAGATATGACCTCGAGGAAGATGATATTTTTCAGATACTGGAGCGTGTACGCCCCCATGTTATAGTATCTGCCCTACGCGGTAATTTTCCGGCCCAGATTCAGGCACATCAGCATCTTATGGAATATTTGGTGAAATCTGATGCCAAACTATATTTTATCTCCTCCGCCAATGTATTCGATGCCTACAGTAAATTCCCATCCTATGAAAATGATAAAACCCTGTCCCTAAGTGTATATGGGCGATTAAAAATCAAAATAGAGAATATGATCATGCGATTGCCCAAAGGAAAAGCGGCAATTCTAAGGGTCCCTATGGTTTTTGGAAACACTTCGCCCAGGATAAAGGAGCTCAAGGAGCATTTGGACAGCAAAGAGCCCATAGAGGTGTTTCCGAACCTGATCATTAATGTTACCAACGACGATAGGCTTACCCAACAAATCCATTACCTCATCAACAGGAACAAAACAGGCATCTTCCATTTGGGCAGTAACGACCTCATCCAGCACGAGGAATTCATTAAAGAGGTCATAGCGCATTTGGGAAATTACCACCCTGTTTACAAAAGGGTGTACACCACTAACGAAGATCGTTATCTGGCGGCCTTGCCCAAAGAGAATATCCTTCCCAAAAATCTTCGTATTAGTTGCCAAGAGATTATCGATCATCATTTACCGGTCTAGTTTTCTTTTGGTGGTTTTATTCGCTATCTTTTCTAAAATCCGAATATGAAAACAATGGACCAAAACGAAATTGAACTGGCTTTGAAAGATTTACCGGGATGGATCTTGGAAAATGGAACGATCACAAAAGCATTCACTTTTACCGATTTTAAAGAGGCTTTTGCCGTAATGACAAGAATTGCTTTTGAATGCGAAGCAAAAAACCATCATCCCAACTGGGAAAATGTGTATAACTCCCTTACGATAAAGCTCAGCACACACGATGCGAACGGAATTACCCGAAAGGATATTGACCTGGCCCTAACCATCGAAAAAATTGTAAGATAAAGTTGAAAGCAATCAACTTGACAAAGGGGCATTTTTTGTTAAATTTGCCCTCATCCAGAATTTAAGATTTTATGGGAAGAGCGTTCGAGTTTAGAAAAGCACGAAAAATGAAACGTTGGGCAGCCATGTCCAAAGCGTTTACCAGAATTGGTAAAGATATTGTAATGGCCGTTAAGGAAGGTGGCCCCGACCCCGATGC
This sequence comes from Flagellimonas marinaquae, assembly GCF_023716465.1. Classification (NCBI taxonomy): domain Bacteria; kingdom Pseudomonadati; phylum Bacteroidota; class Flavobacteriia; order Flavobacteriales; family Flavobacteriaceae; genus Flagellimonas; species Flagellimonas marinaquae. The sequence continues at coordinate 2,889,864 of NZ_CP092415.1, read as the reverse complement.
CAATGCAAAGCTCCGTGCCGTAATTCAGAATGCCAAGGCAGTAAACATGCCAAAGGACAACATTGAAAGAGCAATCAAAAGAGCTTCCGATAAAAACCAAGGAGATTACAAAGAGGTCCTTTTTGAAGGGTATGCCCCACATGGAATTGCCATTTTGATCGAGACCGCAACCGACAACAATACCAGAACCGTGGCCAATATCCGCAGTTATTTTAATAAATGTAACGGAAGTTTGGGTACATCTGGCTCTGTTGAGTTTATGTTCGACCATACTTGTAACTTTACCATAAAGTCCGAAGGACTTGACCCGGAAGAATTGGAACTCGAAATGATCGATTTTGGTGCTGAGGAAGTGTTTGTGGACGAAGATGGTATCCACATTTATGCACCTTTCGAAAACTTTGGAGCCATTCAAAAAGAATTGGAATCGCGCGAGATAGAAATAATTTCCTCCGGATTCGACCGTATTCCGCAAGTAACCAAAGAACTTAACGAAGAAGAAGCGGCAGATGTGGAAAAGCTTTTGGAAAAAATCGAGGAAGACGACGATGTACAGAACGTGTTCCACAGCATGAAGGAATAAATTCCAAACATCTTAAAAGCAATAGGGCGCGATTAAAATCGCGCCCTATTTAGTATGTACAAAGGTGTTCAACTACGAGATGCTCTGTGCCAATTTAAGAATCTTATCGGCCAAAGATTGTATGGCAGCGGCATAGCGCTCGTCCCACTCTTCCAACCTTTCGGAAGAAGTCAAGGAAATCTCATATTCCAAACCTGGTAACATCCAGGATGCGTAGCCACTAAAAGGGTCCGTGGATGCATATATCGACTTAAACCAAGAGCCATAGTACATGCCCTTTTCATCAATAAAGCTTTTTTCCAAAGCCAACAATTGCTTGTTGATACTTTTAATTTCTTTTTTGGACAACGTACCGGATGCCAAAACATCGGATAGGGCTTTGTTCAAAATTTCAGTGTTATTATCCAACACCTTAATAGATGCTTCAACTTTATCGAAGCCCTTAAATTCTGTATCGAATGCCTTGATCTTTTTAACAGCGTTGGCAAAATGTCCTTTTAAATCAGTGGAATATCTTTTCACGTCATACGGAATAACTTCTGCATTGGCCAACCTCAGAGCCATTAAACCTGCGAACTGCTCTATGGTACCTCCCATTTTAAATTCTGGATCTGCAAAGGTTTTATAATAGTGAAAACTATCGTAATTCGTGTGATAAAGTGTTGGTCCTCCTGCTCCTCCACTAACGGATGGAACACCTACGTGCATATAAAATCCGATATGATCGGAACCTCCTCCCAAGTTTCCAATACGAGGCTCCTCTTTATCGCCCCTCCATTGATCATAGAGTGTTTTATCAGTGTAGGGATAATTTACTTTTTTGGACATTTGGGTAACCAGATTCTTTAATGTCGGAGAAGATGAGGCCCCGAAATTTTTACCGGAAACACCACCGTCAAAATTGAGATAGGCTACAGCTTTAGCACCAAGTTCGTCCCTTAATTGTTCTACCCATTCCGATGATCCGATCACTCCATGCTCTTCCGCATCCCAATGGGCAATAAGAATGGATCTTTTGGGGCCCATACCTTTTTTAACAAGTTTACCAATGGATTCGCTCAAGCCCAACAGCATGGCCGTACCACTGTTAGGATCTGTAGCGCCAAAAGCCCAAGCATCGTAATGGCAACCAAGAATAATCCACTCGTCCGGGTATTCCGTTCCTTTAAAAGTACCTACCACATTGCTCACTCGAACAAACTCTTTGGGCTGATCTACTTTTACACGTACCGTGAGCCCATCTCCCCCTTCTAACCTATATGTAAAGGGCAATCCTCCCTGCCAAGCATTGGGAACAGGTTTTCCCTGCATCCTGCCCAATATTTCCTTTGCCGAACCATAGGGCAATGGCAACACCGGAATGGTATGCAAATCCGTTTCGGAGGGGTCCAACCGATCGACCTTCTTTTTGCCATCCAATGGCAATGCAGGTTCAAATGGGGTCAAAGGATCGCCCTGATAATCCAATGTCAGCACGGAGCCCCTCTGAATGCCGCTCTCGTTATAATTATGTCCGTTGGGGTATACAAGGCCTTTCATGTAACCACTATCTTCTGGGTCGGTGTACATAATAAGTCCTGCAGCACCGTACTGTTCGGCAATCTTGGCCTTGTAACCGCGGAAATTACGACCGTAACGGGCAATAACAATTTTGCCCTTTACATTGACCCCCATCTCCTCCAACTTTTCAAAATCCTCTTTGGTTCCATAATTGGCATATACTACGGTAGAAGTAACATCGCCACTACCGGAATAGGCGTTCCATCCCTTTTCCAAGGTAGGATCCGAGGAAAACTTGTCCTCTGCCAAGATATCCTCTTGTTGATTTAGTGGCATACGCAACGGTGTCACCAATTCCACCGCGGAACTTCCACCTGTTGTGGTCATGTAAATATCATAGGGATATAATTTTACGTCCATTCCCGCATTTTCCATCACACCCGCCATGTATGCCGCAACTTTCTCATTGGCAGCTGTTCCTGCTACGTGGGGCCGTTCCGTTAATGTTTTTAGATGTTCCCTAAATTTTGGATAATCCACTTGGCTTTTAAAGGTCTCCTCCAATTTTTCTTGCTCCTGTAATGAGGCTGGTGTATATCCTTGCCAGTCTTGTGCCGAAATAATTGAAGTGGACATTAAACTGGCCGCTACAAATAGTTTAAAGCAATTTTTAGTTGAGTTTTTTTGAATCATAATTTGATTGGTTATTAGTTGCCTAAATATAAGATATTTCGGCGTCTAAGTCCACCCTCGACCCAAGCTATCTTCGGCTAGTGTTACCATCAAAAATCTTTTCTCGATTTAAGTAGTGGAACCGCCTATTTAATGATGATGATTATAAAATAGGGATACAGGGCACTTAAAAGCTATATTCGCGTACTTTTCCTGTTACGCCTTGGTAGAAGGCGTGAATTTTATCGAAATCCTTTTCTTGATAAGTAGTCGTAAAAAATGGTCGACCTATTTTGATTTCCTTTTTTCCAAAGTCAAAGGCAACCATTACAATAGGTACCTTGGCCTTTTTTGCAATATGATAAAATCCGGTTTTTAAATGGGCGACTTTTTTTCGTGTGCCCTCCGGTGCCAGTGCAAACCTGAAGACCTTTCGTTCATTAAAAACCTGAACAATGCTATCCACGGTATTGGAATTTTTGGAACGATCTACCGGCGCACCTCCGGTCCACCTAAAAAACCATCCGAAGGGCGGTTTGAACAGACTCTTTTTTCCGATATAATTGATTTCTTGGTTTATTACCTTTCTGATCAACAAGCCCAAAAAGAAATCCAACCAATGGGTATGTGGAACCACAATTACAACGCATTTATCCACTTGGGGAAAAGAACCGTTGAGTTTCCATCCCAAAATTTTAAAATATATGAATTTGGCAAGCCTTTGCATGGGCTTCATGTTATTTGTCCATAATCAGATCCGGAACAAATTTTAGATTTTTTGATACAATGCCCGTAACCGTTCCGGGGTCATGATGTTTTTCCAATTCTTGCCCAGAGCATTTTCCCAAAGGGGTTCCAATCCCATCGCAACATTCACCATCACATCAAAATCGTTTTGGGTAAGGTCGGCGCAAACACCTTGTGGCAGTGTAATATTGTGTTTATCCATCATTTTATTGAACAGTTGTACCCCTTCCGAATAAAATTCCTCCAGATGCTGGAAAACCAAACAGTTCCCTATACCGTGCTTAACCCCCAATAAATAAGAAAGTCCGTAGCTCATGGCATGCGCAACACCTACTTGAGAGTAGGCAATACTCATTCCCCCATGCCAAGATGCCATCATTAATTTATCCCTTGATTCTTCGGAGGGAATGTCGTTCAGGTACACTTCCAGACAAAGTTCCATGGCCTTTTCCCCATAACTTTGGCTAAAGGCGTTTAAATATGTTCCGGTCAAAGATTCCACACAGTGAATAAAACAATCCATTCCCGTATAAAACCATTGCTCCTTGGGAACACTTTTGGTGAAATCCGGATCTAAAATAACTTGGTCGAAGGTTGTATAGTCTGAATTTATCCCCAGTTTTTTTTCCGGTCCCAGCAATACTGTGGTTCGGGACACTTCTGCTCCGGTCCCGCTAATGGTAGGTATCCCAACATGATAAAGTGCGGGGTGGCCCACCAAATCCCATCCTTGGTAATCTTTGGCCAATCCTTTGTTGTTCAGTAGTATGGAAACGGCTTTTGCCAAATCCAAAAGGGTACCTCCGCCTATACCGATTATACCGGAGGGCGCCTCTTCATATTTTTGACGTATTTGGGAAACCAACGCATCAACTTGAGCGGTTTTGGGTTCTTCTTCTGCAGAAATAAATATAACCTCGTCGTTGAACAACAGGGGCAAAGTTGACAGGAACTCACTATTTTCGAAATAATCGTCGACCAAAAATATAAACGGTGCTTCCGAACTTGTTCGCTTGGGCAACAAAACATCTCCCAATTGCGAAAAGCTTCCCGCCCCAAAGATTACCTTCGGCACCATTGGAAAGTTCTTGTACATAGTTTTACGGGGCGATGAGGTTTGTTGATTTTTCAAGTTGTTCTCTGTCTTCATTAATTATCCAAATACTTCAAAATATCTTTGATGTTGTTTAATTTGAGATGGTTGTTCACCATTTCATCTTCGGCTACCATCTCATGGGCCCAAGTGGTGTGAAAAGGCACGTGCACGGCCTTTGCTCCTATATTGAGAATAGGAAGGACATCTGATTTCAATGAATTTCCGATCATTAAAAATTCGTTGACATCTATATTCAAATGTTCCAACAAATTACTATAATTATTTTCTTTTTTGTCGCTTAGCACTTCTACATGATGAAAATACTTGGAAAGGCCGGACTTGTCCAATTTTCGTTCCTGGTCCAATAGATCTCCTTTGGTAAGTACTATCAACCTATACTTTCCGGCCAATTTGGATAACACTTCCTCTACTCCGTCCAGCAATTCCACCGGGTGTGCAATCATTTTTTTTCCAAGGTTCAAAATCTCGGAAATGGTCTGTTGCGGTACTTTATTATTGGAGAGGTCCAGTGCGGATTCTATCATGGAGAGCATAAACCCCTTTATCCCGTAGCCATAGCTTTCCAAGTTGGCCATTTCCATCTTGAACAGTTCTTGGTCTATCTTGTTTTTGGTCTCATAGCCGTCCAATAGTTCCGCAAATTTTTCTTCGGTGTCCCTAAAATAGGTTTCGTTTACCCAAAGGGTGTCATCTGCATCAAATCCTATTACTTTTATGTTGGAGAAATCTACTTCCATACCTTTCTAGCTCTTTCCAAATCTTCGGGTGTATCTATTTCGATGCCTGTCACGTGGGTTTCTACCATTTTTATTTTTTTTCCATACTCCAAAAAACGTATGGCCTCAATTTTTTCTTTCGCCTCGAGGGGCAACATTTTCAGCCTTTGAAAATCCATGAGCGCCCTTTTTCTAAAAACGTACACACCTTTATGTTTATAGTAGGTCGCATCCACTTCCTTATCTCTTGGATAGGGAATGGGAGAACGGGAAAAATAGAGCGCAAAACCTTGATTGTCCACAACTACCTTAACCGTATTGGGGTTGGATATTTCTTCCCAATCCGTAATGGGTGTCATCAAGGAGCCAAGGTCGATTTCTTTTTCTTCATCATTTTTGAAGACCTTTATGATCTTCGCCAAACTATCTGCATCAATAAATGGTTCGTCTCCCTGCACATTGATCACAATGTCCACCTCCATATTCTCCACGGCTTCCGCTATTCTATCGCTACCACTCTCATGTGTTTTTTTGCTCATGATCACATTTCCGCCTATGTTTTCTATCACTTCAGAAATGATAGGGCTGTCCGTCACAACGTATACTTCATCAAAAAGACCAGTGTTTACAGCTGCTTCGTATGTGCGCACAATTACGGGCTTACCCCCAAGGTCCTGCATTAGTTTTGCAGGAAACCTTGATGCTTGATAGCGGGCGGGTATCATTGATATTATTTTCACTACTATTTATATATGATTGGATGTTATCTTTTGGGTCTGAGCTTCCTGTAGATCCTGAATATGATCAATAATATGATAATTACAAGAATGGCGGCTATGGGCGGCACTAAGATCGACGCAGTACTTACTGCAACGGCGGTCCCGGTCTCCACCGTGGACACCAATGGGTTGGCCAAGCCTCCCGTTGTTCCGCTAGATGCCAGTCTGCCGGCCGCATTTGCCCCTTTGATCATAGTTGCGGTCCCACCACCTGCAATAATAGCCAAAGACCAAGTGACCACAGGGTCTAAATTGGCAGCAGTAGAAACTACAACTGCGGTACCTGCAATCCCTGCCAAAGGTATGGCTAGACTATCCAAGGCATTGTCCACCCATGGAATAAAATAGGCAAATATCTCTACAATTGTGGCAACCCCCAAGGTTATCAATGCTGTTAGACTACCTATCCATTGCCAGCTTTCGTTGAGTTCCCATACCCCTAAATATGCCGCAAAACTTAGAGCAAAAAGTGGTAAAAAAACACGGAAGCCCACGGAAGCCGCTAAACCAATCCCTAGGAACAAACTTATTAATGTATCTGGTTCTATATTCATGCCGATGTCTAAAATAGGATATTCCTAGTCAAGAAAAAAATCATCCTTAAAACCTATAAGGTATAGTTTTCTTTCGGCCCTGGTAACTGCGGTATACAACCATCTCAAATAATCTTTATCCACCCCATTGGGCAAGTAAGGTTGTTCAACAAAAACGGTATCCCATTGCCCTCCTTGTGATTTATGGCAAGTAATTGCATAAGAAAATTTTACCTGTAGCGCATTGAAGAACTTATTGTTCTTTACCCCTAGAAATTTTTTGTATTTGGATTTTTCGTGGGCGTAGTCCTTCATTACTTCTTGGTAAAGTCTATTGCCGTCTTCGTAAGATAAGGATGGTGTTTCGGCCGTTATAGTGTCGAGTAAAAGAACAGTTTCAAAGGGTTTCTGATTGGGATAATCCACCATTTTTACTTTTACCTCGGCAAACTTGAAACCATAAAGTTCTTTGATCGCAAACAGCTCCAGTACTTCGATTATATCCCCATTGGCTATAAAACCAGCCTCGGAGTTTGGTTTTAGCCAAAAGTAATTGTTCTTGACCACCATCATATAATCGCCTACCGAAATCTCGTTGTCAAGAAAAAGAATACGTTCCCTAATATTTTGGTTGTATAGGTTGGCCCTTTTGTTGGAGCGAACTATGATCGCCGTCTGTTCTTTTCCGTTCTCACTGTAAGAGGAATCAATGGCCTCCTGTATCTCGTTCCCTTCCAACAGGCGCACTATATCCGTGTATGTGCCCAATTCAAACTTGAAGCCGTCAAAAAAATCGGACTGTAGTTGCTCCCTCAGATTGGTTGCATTGTATAGGATTCCGGAGTCATCAGCTTGGCGCATGACTTCGTTCAATTCCAAACACGCTACTTCCTTATTATAGTTTAAGGACAAACGATCTTCATCAAGGGCAGGGCTAAGTTCCAATTTTACAGGGGGCAACTGTGCGGTATCCCCAATCAATATTAATTTACAGTTATGGCCAGAGTGAACATAATGCATAAGATCGTCCAACAAGGAGCCGTTCTCGAACAATTTGGAATCGGCGGGCGAGTCCGGAATCATGGATGCCTCGTCAACAATAAAAATCGTATTCCTGTGCTTGTTCGGAGCTAACACAAATTGGATTCCTCCACCGGTTTGTTTTTTGGGGAAATATATTTTTTTGTGGATGGTGTAAGCTGTATTGCCCGAATAAACCGACATAACTTTTGTTGCCCGCCCTGTCGGCGCCATTAAAACAGCACTCATTTTTACCTTCCATAAACTACTCACCAAGGTAGCGATCAAGGTAGTTTTTCCCGTTCCAGCGAACCCTTTTAAAAGGAAGAGCTCATCCTTTTTTCCATCTAACACAAAGTTAGACAGCTTTTTAAGTGCCAGACCTTGTTTTATGGTAGGTTCGTGCGGAAATTTTTCGTTTAAAATCTTTAAAAATCCTGGTGCGGTAAAATCGTTCATGAGCGCTAAATATAGGGCGCTCTTTTTTAAAGCAAAAAGTTTCGCAATTAAAAAAATATTGTAGATTTGTCTGTAACCACTAAATTAACTTTGAAAGACAGTATCAGATATGTTAAATTTAATTCTTATTGTTGTAATCATATGCCTTGTGACCATAGGGCTTGTATTTTTGATCGATAGATTTTTACCTCAAAAAATAAAGCCGGTACTAGTAATTCTTTTCGGTATTCTAAGTATCTTCCTAGGTTTCAAGATTTACGATTCTATCAACGCCCCCATTGAGTTCAATAAGGTAAGGAACGAAAGGTTCTCAAAAGTGATCGACAAGCTTAAGGACATTAGAGATTCCCAAGAAGCGTACAAAACAGTAAACGGTAAATATGCAGGTGATTTTGAGAGCTTGATCAAGTTTATTGACACTGGGAGCTATACCATTACCACACAGAGGGACTCGTCTTTTATGAGATATGACCGAGCCTATCAAATTGATATGCAACAAGATACAATCATCATCGATACATTGGGCACTGTTAAGGTCAAAGATTCCCTATTTGGTGCGGACACCCGCTACAAAAACATGATGGATGTTCCTTTTGCCCAAAACAACGAAAAGTTTGAAATGAAAGCTGATATTATCGACAAGAGCGGATACAAAGCTCCGGTTTTTGAAGCTAAAGTAAAAAAGAACGTTGTTCTATACGATCAACCGCAAGATTTGGTAGAAAAGGAGAACTCTTACCAAAGTGTGGAAGAAGTAAATGGTACAGAAATTAAAGTTGGTTCCCTAACGGATGTAAGCACCAATGGTAATTGGCCCCCTATTTACGATAGGAAAAAGAATAACTAGTTATAGTACAGAAAGAAACAAATAAGACCTATAGAAAATTGTCCATTCAAGCTGGCTTGAATGGACTTTCTTTTTGTGTAATGGATACCATTACAAATAAAATTCTTGCCTTTGAGCGACAAAGTTTTAAAACTCAGCTCACCCCCTACCTCGTACTAAAAGAGTTGAAAGAAAAACTTAGCAATCAGGAAGAAATTGGGCAAAATTTTTCCGAAGTAATGGTAATACACAAGAACAGTATGTTCAGCTTGGTGCCCAAGCCCATATTTAATGAAGGGGAACTCCCAAACTACCTTAAGTTCAATGCCAAAATAATGGCAAACGACCTTATCGCGTACGATGAAGTCCCAAATCAGGATATCATTAATGTGTATATTCCCTATACCAATATCAACAACTATATTTTTGAGCTTTTTGGAGAATTTGAGTTCAAGCATAGCGGAACGGTTCTAATCAATACCTTGCTCAACCAAAACAGACCTTCTTCCGAACCCATCTGTTATGTTCAGATTGCTGAGCGAGAAATGGAGGTAATGGTAATCTCCAACAAAAAACTGTTGTTCTACAATCAGTTCGAGTACAGCACCAAAGAGGACTTTTTGTACTACCTTTTATTCAGTTTGGAGCAATTACAAATGGATTTGGAAAAAGTGCAGCTCAAACTCTTCGGGACCATAGAAGAAGGAGACCCTATTTACGACCTTTGCTACCAGTACATTAAAAACATTTCAGTATTTGTGCCCGGCAATACGGTTTTTCCTGTAGACCAACTGGAGAACGAGAGTATAGATTTTTCCATTTTAAGTTCTCTCTAAATGAGGATCATATCCGGTAAATACAAAGGGAAGCGCCTCACTGCGCCGAAAAAATTACCTGTTCGCCCAACTACCGACATGGCCAAAGAAGCACTGTTCAACATTTTGAACAATAGGTTTTATTTTGATGAGCTCAATGTGCTCGATCTGTTCTCCGGTACAGGCAACATAAGTTATGAGTTTGCCTCCAGGGGATGCAAAAAGATAACTGCCGTGGACGGACATCAAGGGTGCGTCCGTTATATTGCCCGAACAACACAAGAATTGGATTTTCCCATCGCTACCTTAAAATCCGATGTATATAAATTTTTACAGGCCACTCCAGAAAAGTTCAACCTTATTTTTGCCGACCCACCGTATGATTTTGATAAGGGGCAGTTTTTAAAAATCGCCGACCTGGTTTTTGACAAAGGACTCTTGCTCGAAGACGGTCTCCTTATTATTGAGCATTCCGAACAAACGACTCTTTCCGAGCACCCCAAATTCACGGAGCAGAGAAAATATGGCGGAAGTATTTTCAGTTTTTTTGAAGCTCAATAAAAAGCAGGCCATAAGCCGGATTCTGTAGACCCCAAATCAATGTAGGGAGCTCCTTATCATTTATCTAGACAAATGGTTGCCCAAGTGTTCCAACCGCCTACCCTCCAACTCGAGCGTGCAGCCCTCAAGTGTTGGTTTACATGGCGTTTCACCGCATAGAGTTTGCCGATTTCACTACAGCCGAACTGTACTTGCTTTCTGTTGCACTGGTCCTCGTCTTACAACGGACGGGCGTTACCCGCTATGCCGCACTTTGGCGTCCGGACTTTCCTCTCCAAGCTTGGTTGCCCGTACTTGCAGCGATAAGGTGGCCTGCTGTTTACAAAGGTAGTTCAATTGTTAATAAAAAACAGCTTAACTGTGCTCGAGCAGTCCACTTTGCCCGATCCTATTTTTATATTTGTAATAATTCTATTTTCCCAGCATTGGAACCATTTATAGTATCAGCTAGAAAATATAGACCGCAAACCTTTAAGGATGTGGTGGGGCAGTCCTCCATCACCAATACCTTAATGAACGCCATTGAAAACGATCATTTGGCGCAAGCATTATTATTTTGTGGACCAAGAGGCGTTGGCAAAACCACCTGTGCCCGTATTTTGGCAAAAAAGATAAACCAAGATGGTACAGAAAAGGAAGATGAAGATTTTGCCTTCAATATTTTTGAGTTGGATGCAGCTTCCAACAACTCCGTGGATGACATCCGTAGTTTAATTGATCAGGTACGCATTCCTCCACAAACGGGCAAGTACAAAGTGTATATTATTGATGAGGTGCATATGCTCTCACAATCTGCGTTCAATGCTTTTTTGAAGACTTTGGAGGAACCGCCTAAGCACGCTATTTTTATTCTGGCGACCACCGAAAAACACAAAATTATCCCTACCATATTATCGCGTTGCCAAATCTTCGATTTTAAACGGATCACGGTAAAAGATGCAGCGGAATACCTTAAGCACATTGCCGAACAACAAGGTATACAGGCAGAAGAAAGTGCTTTACATATTATTGCCCAAAAAGCAGATGGGGCCATGCGCGATGCCCTCTCCATTTTTGATAGGGTGGTCAGCTTCTCTGGAAAGGAACTTACCCGTAAGGCGGTCACGGAAAACCTGAATGTCCTTGATTATGATATTTATTTTTCCGCAACAGATTTAATTCTAGAAAACAACATTCCAGAACTTTTGATCCTGTTCAACAGAACCCTTTCCCTTGGGTTCGATGGCCATCATTTTATAAGTGGCCTTGCATCCCACTTTAGAGATCTATTGGTTTGTCAGCATCCGGACACTTTACATCTTATGGAGGTTGGAGACGATGTTAAGCAACAATACCAAGATCAGGCAAAAAAAGTTACCAAAGATTTTCTTTTAAAGGCCATAGACCTTGCCAATGATTGCGACCTAAAGTATAAGAGCAGTAAAAATCAACGGTTATTGGTAGAACTTACCCTTATGAAATTAGCATCCATCACTTACGATGGAGAAAAAAAAAACTCTAATTTCATAATTCCGGCATCACGGTTTACCACACAATCCACGCCCAAAACAAGCGACACGCAGGCAGGTCAATCCAAAGTTCAGACTACAGCTTCCTCGGTGGAAAAAAAAGTCCAACCATCAACGACAGAGGTTAGAACCGTCGAAGAGAAAGTTCCTATGCCCCAACAGGCAGAAACAAAAAAAATCGACTCCCCAAAAGAGGATAACCCGACTCAAAAAATAAACATTAAAAGTCCTAAAAAACGTGTTTCGGGACTTTCGCTGTCCAGTATCAAAATAAAAAAAGAGCACGAGAACATTAAATCCCCAACAGTAAACGAGGAGGATTTACCACACGATACGTTTTTAGAGGTGGACATGCAAAAACATTGGGACGATTTTGTGCAACAGTTGGAAAAACAAGGCCGCAAAATATTGGCTAGCAACCTCCAAACAGATGTTCCCAAAATGAAGAACGAAAATACGATTTGGATCGAGCTTCCCAACAGCACCATGAAAAAGGAAATTGAACGGGAACAAAGTCTGATGCTGGATTACCTTAAACAAAAGTTGAACAATTATTCAATTTCACTCCATATTACGGTGAACGAGGAAGTTGCGAAAAAATTCGCCTTTACCCCAGAGGAGAAATATGAAAAATTGAAGGAGAAAAATCCAAACATCGAGCTCCTTCGCAAAGAGTTCGACCTTGATTTTTAAACATACCGCACAATACTTTTATCTTTGTATCCATAAATTTAAAACTGATACATGTTAGGCCTAAAACTACCAACGGACCCACGATGGGTGAACATTGTTGAAAAGAACATCGAAGAAATTTTGACAGATCATGCCTATTGCGAGCAAAAAGCGGCAAGTACCGCTATTTCCCTGATCATTGGTTTTCCAGAAAAGTCGGAATTGGTAAAGGAAATGACGGCCCTCGCCCGTGAGGAGATGGGGCATTTTAACATGGTCCATGATAAAATTATACAGCGGGGATGGGTATTGGGCCGTGAACGCAAGGATGAGTACGTTATAGAACTAATGAAGTTTTTCCCAAAAGGTGGAAGCAGGGAAACACATTTGGTACACAAACTCTTGTATGCTGCATTGATAGAGGCTCGTAGTTGCGAACGTTTTAGATTGCTATCAGAAGAGATTAACGACGAAGAACTGTCCGAGTTTTATCGCAACTTAATGGTAAGTGAAGCCAATCACTACACCATGTTTTTAAGGTTTGCGCGCAAATACGGAAATCGAGAGGAAGTCGATCAAAAATGGGAAGCGCTGTTGGAACATGAAGCTCAATTAATGAAAGACCTCGGCAAAAAGGAAACCATGCACGGTTAATCCTCTTTATGGTACAAAGTTTTGATCATACCATCGGCAAGACCAATTTTTGGAACAAGAATTTTTTTGGCCTTGCTCCACTTTGCTGCGTTTAAGAATATTTTGGTCGCGGGTATAATTACATCTGCACGGTCTTGATTTAGGCCAAGTTCCGAAATCCTGTCTTCGTAGGCCATACTGTCCAAAAAATGGTATTGGGCATTCAACCAAATATAGGAAAGGGGCTGACCGACCTTTCTACCGGACATTTTGTGCAATTTATTTATGTTTCCGCCAGAACCAATAATTTCGACGGTAGCATCCAAAGGGAGATTGGATTTGATCCAGGTTTTTATCTCGTCCCAAACTGCATCATTCACCAAATTGTTTAAAATCCGGAGCGTGCCTATTTTAAATGATTTGGAAAAAATAGGCAACCCCTTGTCGATTATAGTAAATTCCGTACTACCGCCCCCTACATCCACATACAGGTAGAGCCTATCATTTTTAATAATATCCTTAAGATCGGTCGAGGCAATGATTGATGCTTCCTCTTTACCATCGATGATCTGAATATCGACCCCCGATCCCTTTCTTACCCTAGTTATTACCTGCTTCCCGTTTTTGGCTTCCCTAAGTGCCGAAGTGGCACAGGCCATGTATTTTTCCACACCATAAACGTCCATTAAAAGTTTAAAGGACTGCATGGTCTTTACCAATCGATTGAGGTTCCGTTCGGAGATTTCACCGTTCAAAAAGGCATCTTCCCCCAAACGAACCGGCACCCTGACCAATTCACTTTTTTTGAACTTAGTGGGCCTGTCTTGGTACTCGATTACATTGTTAATCAACAATCTGACCGCGTTGGAACCAATATCGATAGCTGCAAATTTCTTTATTACCAAATCCAGTGATCTTAAGATTCCAGTTTTCGCTTGTAATAATCGTACACTTCAAACTGCGACCTAAACTCGGCCGCTCCCTTGGACCGTTTTCTGTAGGCATTGTCTTGTTTGGCCGAAAATATTCTGGCCTTTGAGTTATCGTTCCAGGAAATCTCAAAAGTATCCAGTAGTTCTTGTCGGATGTCCTCATCATAAATAGGGCAACCCACCTCTACCCTAAAATCCAGGTTACGTGTCATCCAATCTGCGGAGGATATATAAATTTTAGGGTCCCCCCCGTTTCCAAAAATAAATAGCCTAGGGTGTTCCAAAAACTTATCCACTACACTTATGGCCTCAATATTCTCGCTCATTCCCTCGACACCGGGAATTAAGCAGCAGATTCCGCGGACAATCATTTTTATTTTTACCCCGGCCCTACTGGCCTCGTACAGCTTATCTACCATTTTATAGGAGGTAAGACTGTTCATCTTTATTTTAATGTAGGCCTCTTTTCCTTCGCGCGCGCAAGCTATTTCCCTATCGATCAACTTCATAAAAGTTGATTTTGTGTAGTGTGGTGATACGATCAAGTGTTTGTACTTGTTGATCTTGTAATTGGTCTCAAAGAATCCGAACACTTTGTTCATATCCTTTAATATGCCCTGATGGGCGGTAAACAAGGTGTAATCTGTATAGATTTTTGCCGTGGACTCGTTAAAATTACCGGTACTTATAAACCCATATCGTTTTAGCCCGCCATCTTCCTCGCGCTCCACCAAACAGATCTTACTGTGCACCTTTAAGCCGGGCACGCCAAAAATCAACTGTACACCTTCGTCCTGTAGATAATTGGCATATTCGATATTGTTCTGCTCATCGAACCTGGCCTGCAGTTCTATTTGTACGGTTACCTGTTTTCCATTTTTTACCGCGTTTACCAATGCTGATGCTATTTGGCTATCGCTGGCCAATCGATAAATGGTGATTTTAATGCTACGGACTTGGGGGTCCAGGGCCGCCTCGCGCAAAAATTTGGTGACATAACTAAATGTATGGTAAGGTGCATAGATCATATAGTCCTTATGCGCGATAATATCCAACAAACTCCCTTTCATGCTCAGCCCTTTTACCGGCAAAGGTTCTATTTTGTCGTACATAAGGTCTTGGCGCCCCAAGCTCGGAAAACCCATATAATCCCTTCTGTTATGGTAACGTCCACCAGGAATAACACTATCGGTATCCATAATGTCCATTTTTTCCTTTAGGAACTGAAGAGTGTCCTTGTCGATACTTTTATCGTAAACAAAACGAACCGGGTCGCTTATTTTTCTGTGTTCTACACTCGAAGAAATTTTCTCGATAAAACTTTTACTTAAATCATTATCGATATCCAACTCGGCATCTCTGGTAATCTTGATCATGTGCGCGGAAATGGATTCAAAATCGAACATGGTAAAAACACTGTCCAAGCAAAAACGAATAAGATCGTCCAGCATGATTACATAGTCCTTATCTCCCTCTTTGGGCAAAACCACAAAACGGTCGATACCTTTTGGAATTTCGATCAATGCATATCGATTGTGTTTTCCTCCGGGCGAACCGTTCTTCATTACGATCTTTACGGCCAAATAAGCTGCCGTATCCTTCAAAAGTGGAAATTCCGTGAGGTCGTTCAAGATAATGGTCATTAATTCTTGATTCACCTTTTTAAAGAAATAGTCCCTTATAAATTCGGCCTGATTTTGGTTGACCTCGGTTTCTCGAATTATAAAAATGTTCTTCTCCCTAAGCTCTCTGTCAATTTCCTTGAAGATAACCAGACTACGGGCCTGTTGATCGATCACTATTTTGGTGATTTCCTCTAACAAATCTTTGGCCTTTTCTCCCCCTAAAACACTCTTTCCCGTTTTTCCGGCGTCCACGATTCGTTTAACCGTAGCATAGCGAACCTTGAAGAATTCATCCAAATTGTTACTGAAAATCCCTAGAAACCGTAATCGGTCGATCAATGGAACCCTAGGGTCTTTGCTCTCTTGCAGCACCCTGGCGTTAAATTGCAGCCAACTGATTTCCCTGTTGATATATTCGTTCTTTGTTTTTACCATCTATTTTTTCAAGTGTTTTGGAAAGACCATTTGCTTTGTAATGCCCTTGGATATTTTGGACCAATCGTCCACACCAAATGTAATGTGTACAAGTCCTGCCGTGGGAACGTTTTCAATATACTGATCTCCCCATGTATTTGCAAGTGAAGTAAAGGCGTAGTTGTGACCAAATATGGCCACTGTTTTCAAATTGTTGTCCAATCGGTGTACAAACCTCTCCACACTATCTCCCGAAAAATCGTATAACTCATTATTTATTCTAAAATTAGAAAGATCAAATTCAAGATTTCCAACAAAAATCATACTCGTATGCAGTGCACGAATCGCCGGACTGGAATATATAAAATCCATTTGCGGAGCGTGGATTTTAAATGTTTTGGACACCAAATGGGCATCGTTGATACCACGCTCCTTTAAAGGCCTGTCCTTATCGGAAGCATCGTAATCCCAAGAGGATTTCCCATGACGCATCAATATCAGTTGTTTCATCGTTTATAGGATTTAGGGGGCCAACCGTTCTATTTTCCAATCGTAATCATCTTGAAGGGTATATCGTATCCTATCGTGGAGTCTGTTGGGGCGTCCCTGCCAAAATTCTATGGATATGGGCCTTACCAAATAACCTCCCCAATATTCGGGTCGTGGCACTTCCTGTCCTTCATACTTTTGTTCCAGCTCCTTTAGTTTTTTTTCGAGATAGTCCCGGGAAGGCACCACTTCGCTTTGGTCGGAAACCACCGCTCCAAGTTGACTCCCAGTAGGTCGCGATTCAAAATAACCATCGGATAGATTCTCGGCAATTTTTTCTGCTTTGCCCTTTATGATCACTTGACGTTCCATATTTGGCCAAAAAAAGGATAGGCATATGGATGGATTGGCCTCGATGGCCTTGCCTTTTTCACTTTGGTAGTTGGTGTAAAATATAAAGCCCTCGAAAGTAAACTTCTTCATCAGCACTACTCTACTTTTTGGAAATCCATCCAGGCCAAGGGTAGATACCGTCATGGCATTAGGTTCGTCCACTCCGTCCGAGGCTTCAACTTCGTAGAACCATTTTTGGAATTGCTCAAGGGGGTTTTCCATTACGGTTGCCTCGGTCAACTCACTTTTTTCGTAAGATTTTCTATAATTGCTCAGGTCTTTTTGCATGTTGTGAAGTTCGTCAAAAATAGATTCAACTCAAAGCCATGCGCCTGTAAAAGAATGGTAATTTTTTATACTCCAAAGTCAAACTCTTTACCGTCGTCGGCGAGTTCCACTACAGGAAAAACCTCTTTGGCCTCCTTTTTAAAAAGCTCAATTGATCTGTACCTAGTGGAATAATGTCCCAACACCAAAAGACTGGCGTTGGCCTTATGGGCAATTTGAGCTGCCTGTTTGGCCGTGGCATGTTTTGTTTTTTCGCACAAATGCGATTCCGACTCAAGAAAAGTGGATTCGTGATAGAGCACGGTGACATCTTTTATAATGGGCAAAATCCCTTCATTATAAACCGTATCGCTGCAAAAAGCATAACTTTTTGGTGCTGGTGGATCTAAAGTGAGTTGTTTATTGGGCACCGTCTTACCAAACTTATCCACACCATCGACCCCTTCCTTTATTTTAATGAACTGACTTTTATCTACTCCATGTTTTCTGGCCGCATCAATATTCAGAGTCCTGGGCGCTTCTTTTTCTTGAAATAGGAATCCATTGGTATACACTCTGTGAATCAATGGAATGGTACGCACGGTCACCTTTTCGTCTTCGTAGACAATTTCGGATTCTTTCGATTCCAATTCATGGAAGACCAAAGGGTAATTGGTCCAAGAATCGCCCAATTTTAAAAGTAAAGTAATGGCCTGTTTAATGCCTTTTGGACCGTAAATGTGCATTTCTTTATCTCTGCCCAGTAATCGGAAAGTGGATATAAGGCCAGGCAAACCAAAAAAGTGATCGCCATGGAGATGTGAAATAAAAATATGGTTGATTCTGGAGAACTTGATCTTATATTTTCTCAATTGGACTTGGGTCCCTTCACCACAATCGATCAAAAAAAGATGGTTCTTTATTTCGAGTACCTGAGAGGTAGGATTGGTAAATGTTCGTGGTGTAGCGGCATAGCAACCTAACACTGTTAGTTTCACAAATAATAAATTTAAAATGGAAAGTTAAAAATTCCCATTACATTTTAGAGTAATTCAACTTGGATGATTTTACGATAGAAGCCAGCAGTCGAATTATTTGCTCTATTTCGTCATCAACCTTACTAAAATCCAAATCTCCAATTGAATCGGATTCTCTTAAAAGATCCAGCCAATACCTTGTCTCATTTGCTTCTTTTAAAGAAATAGACATCTTATGAATAAAATCTTTTTTGCTTTCAGCATGCTCTGCTTCTCTGACCAATGCACCAATTGCGGTTCCTGACCTCAATAACTGTTTTGACAACACAAACTCCTTTTGCTTTTTTTCCAAATACTTGGTAATCCGCAAAATTTCCAAGGCAAAATCAAAACTCTTCTTTTGTATAGTATTTTGTCTACCCAAGCAATAGCATTTTCAATTCTTCATCTTTAATTTTAAATTCCAAGGTCACGTTCAATTTCTTCCATTTCGATCAGGTCTTTGGCTTCTTGCAAGGTGGGTACCACACTGATCTCTTCCGGTATTTCGTCGTAACCCAGTTTATCTGTAACCAAAACAAAAGATTGTCCTGATGCCTTGTGAGTGTTGGAAATATCCAAAAACTCAAGAATGTTGCTCACCGTCAGCTGGTCAAAGGAAAATAGGTTGATAACTATGTTATCATGCTTTAATTCTGGGTAGGCTTTGTTCAAATTTTCCAGAAAACCAGAAAGGGTTGTGTTCTCTTGGAAAACTATGGTTGTTGTGCCTTCTTTATCGAAAATCATGTCTTACTTAATTTTTGATGCCAATAGGTAAAGTACCGCCATTCGAACGGCCACACCATTCTCAACCTGATGCAAAATAATGGACTGATCGGAATCGGCCACATCGCTGGTAATTTCCACACCTCTATTAATGGGACCTGGATGCATAATCACAATTTCTTTGTCCAAACTGTTCAACAGCTCCTTGTTCACCCCAAACTGTTGGGTGTATTCTCTGGTGGAAGGAAAATAACTGATATCCATCCGTTCGTTCTGTACCCGAAGCATGTTGGCCACATCGCACCATTCCAAGGCTTTTCTCAAATTGGTCTCCACCCCTACACCCAAGGACTCTATGTATTTTGGGATCAATGTTTTTGGGCCACAAACTTTAACATTGGCGCCTTGTAATTTTAAGGCAAATATATTGGAGAGTGCTACTCTGGAATGTAGAATATCACCTACTATCACTACATTCTTACCACCTACGTCGCCCAGTTTCTCTCTAATAGAAAAAGAATCCAACAATGCTTGTGTTGGGTGTTCATGGGCTCCGTCGCCTGCATTTACGATGGAGGCATTTACATGTTGGGATAAAAATATTCCTGCTCCAGGGTTAGGGTGGCGCATCACTACCATATCCACTTTCATGGACAGGATATTATTTACGGTATCAATAAGGGTCTCCCCTTTTTTAACGGAAGATTGTCCTGCCGAGAAATTGACCACATCGGCGGAAAGCCGTTTCTCTGCCAACTCGAAAGATAGTTTTGTTCGGGTACTGTTCTCAAAAAAGATGTTGGCAATGGTAATATCCCGAAGGGTAGGCACCTTTTTAATGGAACGGTTGATGACCTCCTTAAAATGGTCTGCCGTTTCAAAAATGAGCGATATATCCTTTTTGTTCAGATATTTTATTCCCAACAAGTGATTTACACTTAACTCGCTCATTATCTATTATTTGCTTACTAAATATACTTTATCTTCGCCGTCGTTTTCTTGCCACATCACTTTTACTTTTTCTTCGTTTATGGCATCCACTTGTCGGCCCCGGTAGGTCGGCTGAATGGGCAAATGCCTGCTAAATCTACGATCGATCAAGGTCAAAAGTTCAATATTGCTCGGTCTTCCAAAGGATTGAATGGCGGTAAGGGCCGCTCGGATACTTCTTCCTGTGTAAAGAACATCATCTATAAACACTACTTTTTTGTCCTCTACCAAAAAATTCATTTGTGTGGAATTGGCCTTAAGGATTTCCCCTCGTCCAAAATCGTCCCTAAAAAATGTGATGTCCAAGAAACCAAGGTCAATATGTTTGACTTTGTATTCTTTTTTGAGGATTTTCACCAATCTTTCTGCCAAAAAAACGCCTCTGGGCTGAATACCTATGAGTGCGGTATTGGCAAAATCCAAATGGTTTTCCATTAGCTGACAGGCCAACCGGTGCAGTATGATGTTGATTTCCTTTGAAGTAAGCAGTACTTTTTGACTCATATGCTGTGTGCGACCAACTCGGTTGACCACAAAAGTAAGCAATTCTTTAAAATGTTCGGAACATAAAAAAGCCCCGACTGTTTCCAGCGGGGCTTAGTATCATTGAAAAGTCCGATTACTTTTTCTTGGAATCGGCTTCCATCTTGTCTTTCAATGCTTGCAACTGTGAGTTAGCATCTCCAAGGGTCGGAGCAGCTTCGTCGCTAGACGTGGCTCTTTTCTTGGCAGCGGCTTTCACATTTCTGTCTTCTTGCTCTCTAAAGATTGCCGTATGGCTGGCCACAACTCTCTTGAAATCTTTATTGAACTCGATGATCTTGAATTCGGCCTCTTCTCCTTTTACCAATTTCTTGCCGTCTTCTTTTTCCATGTGACGTTGTGGAACAAACCCAACGATGTCCTCGTTGAAGTTGATAGTCGCTCCTTTGTCAACAACCTCTGCAATTGCAGCTTTGTGAATTGTTCCTTCAGCAAACTCCTCGGAGTATTTATCCCAAGGGTTTTCTGTGGTCTGCTTGTGACCAAGGCTCAACTTTCGTCCATCCACGTCCAATTCCAATACTTCCACCTCCAAAGTGTCACCTACGGTAACGAACTCGGATGGGTGCTTGATTTTCTTGGTCCATGAAAGGTCGGAGATATAAATCAAACCATCAATTCCTTCTTCCAACTCTACGAATACACCAAAGTTGGTAAAGTTTCTAACGATTCCTTTATGTCTTGACCCTACAGGATATTTAGTAGTAATATCGGTCCATGGGTCTGGGGTCAATTGCTTGATGCCCAACGACATTTTGCGATCTTCCCTGTCCAAGGTCAATACAACAGCTTCAACTTCATCACCTACGTTTACGAAGTCTTGTGCTGATCTTAGGTGGGTGCTCCACGACATTTCAGAAACGTGGATCAATCCTTCTACGCCTTCGGCAACTTCGATAAATGCACCGTAATCTGCGATTACCACTACCTTACCTTTAACTTTGTCACCTACTTTGATCTCATCGCCAAGGGCATCCCATGGGTGTTTCTCCAATTGTTTAAGACCCAACTGGATTCTAGACTTGTTATCATCGAAGTCCAAGATTACCACGTTCAATTTCTGGTCTAGCTCCACAACCTCGTTCGGATGGTTGATACGGCTCCAGGAAAGATCGGTAATGTGAACCAAACCATCCACACCTCCAAGGTCGATAAATACCCCATAAGATGTAATGTTCTTGACCACACCTTCCAATACTTGACCTTTTTCCAATTGGCCGATGATCTCTTTTTTCTGTTCTTCGATATCCGCTTCGATCAAAGCTTTGTGCGACACCACTACGTTTTTGAACTCGTGGTTGATCTTTACTACTTTGAACTCCATGGTCTTACCTACGTACTGATCGTAATCACGGATAGGCTTTACATCGATCTGGGAACCTGGCAAGAAAGCTTCGATTCCGAATACGTCAACGATCATACCACCTTTGGTACGGCATTTAACGAAACCGGTAACGATTTCTTCTTTGTCGTGTGCGTTGTTGACACGCTCCCAAGCCTTAATGGTTCTAGCCTTACGGTGTGACAATACCAATTGACCGGTTTTGTCTTCGCGAATATCTATAAGTACCTCGACTTTATCCCCAACTTTTAGGTCTGGATTATATCGGAACTCATTTAAGGAAATTACACCTTCGGATTTTGCATTGATGTCGATGATGGCCTCACGGTCAGTCATGTGAACAACTTTTCCTTCCACTACTTCCTCGTCCGCAGTGTCCACAAAGTTTTCCTCCACAAGCGTTTCGAACTCTTTAAGCTTTGTATCGTCTACGCGCTCAATTCCTTCTTCGTACTTGTCCCAGTCAAAATTTTCAAGAAATTCTTGTGGATCTTGTTTGGGCTGTGTTTCTTCTTTTACTACTGGTGCTGCGGCAGTTTCTTCTACCTCAACGTTTTGTTTTTCTTCAGCCATGCTGCTGATTTAAATTTGTATTCCACGTTTTACAAGAGTCAAACAATTACCGCGGAAGTGGTTTTAAATAATTTTCTAGATTCCCTTTTCTCTTGCCTCCTTGTTAAAAAGGTGTGCAAAAATACAATTAAATTATTGATTCACAAAGCCTACACATATGGTTTTCAATGAAAAAATGATTACCTGTAAATGCCGTTCAAAACTAAGGCTTGTATTTAATTGGCTATACCCACGGTTTGGATCAAAACCTTGGATCACTGTGCGATGGAATTCCCATACCGGTATGAAACCTTGTCCTAGAAGCAATATATACGGTTGATCCATTAAAGACCATTAAAAGTATTACAAATAATTCATGGTAAAATATAAGCGGATTGCCTATCTTGAAACCTCTAATTATTAACTGTAAAAAATCTTAATTATGAGTGTAAAAGCAAAATATCAGCCAGTATTGGATCTAGGCGAACAATTAGGCGTTAAAAATGGTGATGTAAATGTTGAGGGAGACATTATTAAAATTAAAGGTACGACCCATACCCAATATGAGAAAAATCTACTGTGGGACAAAATCAAGGAAATCGGCGGAGAAAAACCTTCCGACATCAAGGCCAACATCACCGTTGAAGATGAATCTGTTTACCACAGACATACCGTAAAGAGCGGTGAGTCGTTGAGCAAGATTGCCAAACATTATTATGGCGACCCGATGAAGTACACCAAAATTTTTGATGCTAACACCAATATTTTAAAAGACCCCAATGTAATCCACCCCGATCAGGTTTTGGTGATTCCTAATTTGTAAAACATGGTCAGTTCGAGCGCAGTCGAGAACATATTTATTCATATCTCGACTCCGTCCGATGTGATATTATAAACTAAAAAGGCGCCCTTTGGGCGTCTTTTTACTTGTTATGATGACAGTATCAATTGAAAAGGTGGTTCTATCAATTGATTGGGTACATTCGTCAATTGTTTCTTTTTTATTGTTTAGAAAATACAAGTTTTGCACACGATTGCTTTGGCGTTTCAGACCACAAATTTTCTTGATTTGCCGACAATCATCCAAACAACTGTAATCAACAAACATTAAAAGTGAAAAAACAAGTATCCCTAGTAGTACTCAGTTTAATTGCATTTTTAAAAGTAAATGCACAAGACAATGGAGAATTTGAATTTGGAATACAATCCGGATTGAATTTGGCCAATGTTTCTACCATAGATGGTCAAGACAACGCCAATACTAGAATCTCATTTAATACTGGTATATCCGGTGAATATTACTTTTCTGACCGATGGGGTTTAAAAGGAAAGCTTATCTATGATAGTAAAGGTTGGGCCGATGGCTTTATTAATGATGAAGAGAACAATAACTTTACCGCCACAAATTTTAAATTAAACTATTTGTCCATTCCCATTATGGCAAACTGGCATTTTGGTTCCAATAGAAATTGGTATTTGAATTTTGGTCCGTACTTGGGGCTTTTGATAAGTGCAAAGGATTCAGAATTGGGAATAGATGTAAAAGAAGCCTTTAAAAGTACCGATTTGGGTCTTGCTTTGGGCATTGGATATAAATTTAGAATAAACAACAATACACAATTGTTCTTTGAGTTTGACGGTCAATCTGGATTCGTTGACATTTTTGAAGAAAATCTTGGAGAAACCGTAAGAAACACAAGAAGCAGTTTGAACTTCGGTGTGCTGTTTGGGTTATAGGGACTCTAACATTTATATAAACCAGGTTCAAAATTAGGAGAAGAGTTGTTAATTGGTTCTCATCTAAGTTAGAACCCTACATAAAAGATTATTTTTAAGGCGCCCTTTGGGCGTCTTTTGGTTTTTGAAAAAATAAAACTCAAAAAGGTAAGGGACAGCCATTGTAACCGACTCCGAATTTAAACGTATCCCTTTAGGATAAATCAAAAGTTGGGCACACATCAAAACTTACCATGAAAAATTCATTTTTACTTCTTTTTACCATCCTTTCTCTGGTTTTGAGTTGCGGTAATTCGCAGACAAACAAAATAGTCAACAATCAAACCCTGAATGATGAAAGGATAACGGACACACAATCCGAGCTGATTTTTGAACATAGCAAAGTATTTCCCGATAATACCCAACTTGCATTTGCTCTTATTGAAAATGGCAATGTGAAATTTTACGGTGTCGAAAAAAGGAACGACACCATTTTTACCATTAAAAATCAACAAAATGCATTTGAGATTGGATCTATCACGAAAGTTTTCAATGCTACCCTACTTGCGGACTTTGTTCTGGAAAACAAAGTACAGCTGGACGATTCCATAAACCCCTACTATGATTTTGAGTTCAACAATGGGCAAGACATTACTTTCAAGGCCTTGGCGAACCACACTTCGGGCCTTCCACGCATGCCCTCCAACCTTGACTTTGACATTAGTGACCAAGACCCATTTTCCGATTACGATGCAGAAAAGTTAAAAACATATTTGGCCAACGAAATGGAATTATCTTTCGATGAAGGTGGTGAATATGAATATTCCAATTTAGGTGCTGGACTATTGGGCCATACCTTATCTAAAATTGGAAAAAAAACCTTGAACCAGCTGCTCCAGGAAAGAATATTTTTAAAATATAATATGCCCAACAGCACTATCGGGAGCGAAAATGTATCCACTTTTTTAGTCGAAGGCCAAAGTCCTGAAGGAAAACCTGTGAAAAACTGGAACTTGGCATCGCTATCCGGTGCTGGGGATATAATTTCTACCACAGAAGATCTCTCCAAATTTGTTACGGCCCATTTTGATGACGAGAGTAGAGCTTTGGCACTTACCAGAATCAAGACCCATACCATTAACGATAGATCCAGTGTTGGTTTAGGTTGGCACATACGCACGGAACCATTAGGCGAAAAGTGGATTTGGCATAATGGAGGAACGGGCGGTTATACCTCCTGTTTGGTTATGAACACGGAAAACAAGAATGGGGTTATTGTACTATCCAACGTTTCTGCACTCGGAGACCCCATGATACATATTGACCAACTTTGTTTTGGGCTTATGGATACTCTTTAGATTACCACCTTAAATCAAAAAAAACAACTTCATTTAATCGGTAAACACCAATTTTTATTTGATCAGTGTATTCAAATGAATTATACCTTTACCTTTAAAACTGTACTAGTAGACAGGCTCCTAGATCAGCATATTCCAATTAGATGAAGTTATATTTTCGCATAGCGGACCATAATGATGTAGATTTCCTTTTAATGCTCGAAAAGAAATCGTTCCCTGATTTTCAGCAAACTACAAAGGCCAATCTAAAAAAAGGGATCAAGAGTTCTTTTCAGGAAATAATAATTGTGGAAGATGCAGACATTACAGGTCAAAGGATCGGCTCGGCCATTTTGTTCAAATACAAGCACATGCTCCGGCTGTACTCAATCAGTATTTTACCCGAATTTCGAAATTATGGCATTGGCTCCAAAATTTTAGAACATATAAAAGCATTTGCTTTGTCCAAAAATTTTACGAGCATCACCTTGGAAGTTAGGGCAAAAAATGAAAAACTGGTGGATTGGTATCTCTCCAACGGGTTTTTGGTGATCAAAACACTAAAAGATTATTACCGACCCAACGAAGATGCCCTTAAAATGGGTATGCGAATAGGATCAGCCAGCACAGACCACGACACTAAAAACCTAATCGTTATCGATAGACCTTATTCTTGGGAGAAATCCGAAATAAAGGCAACGGTGATTTCGGTAAAGGATTACATCAATAACCCATTGTACCAGAACAATTCGAATTTTAGGGTTTTTAATTTGTGCAGTTCGTACAAGTATCAAAGTTTTGGGTACTATGTATCTTTACTAGCATCGGCTAGAGGACAGCGCGCCATTCCGAGTTCGTCCACAATTAAAGATGTGCAATTGGCCAATGTGGTACAATCTCTTTCATACGAGCTCAACGAACAAGTAAACCGTGTTCTTGGCAAGGATAAAGGGGAAAGCATCCTATTGGAAGTCTATTTTGGACAAACATCTATTCCTGCATACAAAACATTGGCTACCAAATTGTTCCAGGTTTTTGAAGTCCCATTGTTCTCCATCAATTTTATTAAAGCGGAAAAATGGATCATTAAAAATATAAAAGTCTTGACTTTTAAGGACCTAAACACCGAAAAGAAAGATATGGTGTACCATGCCGCCCAAAAATACTTCAATAAAAAGCGGTACCATTTTCCAAAGTTGAACAATTACAAGTACGATCTTGCCATATTGATCAACCCCTTTGAGGAATATCCGCCATCCAATAAGGAGGCCCTTGAAAAATTCCGCAAAACCGCAAACAAAAAAGGGATGTATGTGGAGTTTATAAGCAAGAACGACATCAACAAAATAAACGAGTTCGACGCACTTTTGATACGCGAAACCACCAATGTAAACCATTATACCTACGAACTTTCTCGTTTGGCCTATGCCGAAGGTTTGGTGGTAATAGACGACCCTTGGTCCATTTTACGGTGTTCGAATAAGATTTATCAGCATGAACTCTTTAAGAAAAATAAAATCAGGACACCCAAGACCATTGCCCTAACAAAAAATATGTCCGAAGATAACATTCTGGAACAGTTGAACTATCCGGCCGTTTTAAAGCAGCCCGATAGCGCATTTTCCTTAGGGGTGATAAAAGTGAACGATAAAACCGAAGCAATACACCAACTAAAGTCCCTTTTTAAAAAAACGGATATGGTAATTGGACAGGAATTTCTATACTCGGACTTCGATTGGAGAATAGGAGTGCTGGACAACAAGCCAATATATGCCTGCAAGTATTTTATGACCAAAGATCATTGGCAAATTTATAATTGGAGCAGCGAAGAGGAAGAAAAGTCCGGCAACCATGAAACCGTGGTCATAGAACAGGTACCGGAACAGATCTTAAATACAGCTGTGAAAGCATCTTCGTTAATTGGGGATGGATTGTACGGGGTAGACCTTAAATTTGTGGACAATAAAGTGTATGTGATAGAGGTAAACGACAACCCGAACATTGATTTTGGGGTAGAGGATGAACTCTTGGGCGATGAACTTTATGCATTGATCATTGATTCTCTGATCAATCGAATTGAGATAATGAAAAATATCCGGCACATTAACTTGATCAAATAACCTTGTTTATAATTTATCTCTTCTGAAGGATACCTTTAGACTTTTTTGGCAATATCGGTCAAAGCGAGATGAATCATCAATTCAAAATGGGCATAGGTAAAGTCAAAACAGGTAAGTATACATCCCGAACTGTAATTGTAATTAAAAATCACGAGCTTTCGTAATCTTTATTAAAATCAATCTATAGTTGAACAGAGCAACAATTACAACATGAAAGCAACAATAACATCAATCCGCTTAAAAGGACCACTGAAATTTTTCGCATTATCGGCTAACGCTCTAAAAGTTATTAAACAGTTAAAAGCAACAAACTGTAAAGATTTTAAAAAAAGAGGATTATGGAATACCCATTACACGATGACCCTATGGGAAAGTGAAAAAGAACTAAAACAATTTACCAAAAGCGGAGCTCATTTAGAGGCGATGAAAATCGGCAAACAGATTGCCCGGGAAATTAGGACCGTAACTGTTGATTCTGAAAAATTACCTAACTGGAAAGAAGCAAAGAAGCTTCTTGAAACGGGACATTCTATTAAATATTAAACCAGACTCTCGTTCGGGCCCTTGAGTAGCACTCTTTTATTTTAAAAAGAATTTCTACGTTTATTGGTTGTGCGCTTACAAGCGCCATTTTCTTTTGCTAACTTGTCGGTGGTTTACAAATTGTATCCATTACAAAGATGCTCGTTCCCATTCTTATTACACTTTATGTAATCATCTCCCTAACAATGGTGATCAGCCTTTTGCTGAACGGTGTACGCCCCAGTAAAACGCTGGCTTGGCTTTTGGCCATATTTACCATCCCAGTGGCAGGCGCACTTCTTTATATTTTATTTGGTCGAAACCGACGGAAAAGCAAAATGTTCTCCCAAAAACATCAAACTGCTCCAAATGATCAATTTAAAAATGAAGATTGTCGTCCAGGGATCTCAGCAAACAAGGAAAAAATAACCTCTTTGATCAGCAATACCTCCAAATGCCCGGTTACCTGTTATAACCATTTAGAATTGCTCAAAGATGGAAGAAACACTTTCGAAAGCATTTTTAATGCCTTGGAGGAAGCCAAAGAGCATATTCATTTGCAATATTATATTTTCGAGGACGGTCTTTTGGCCGATAAATTATTGGAGGTTTTTGAAAGAAAGATAGCCGAAAATGTCACCATTCGCCTCCTTTATGATGGTATTGGCAGCTACTCCCTAAGCAAAAAGTATTTAAAAAAACTCAAGGGCATCGGGGTGGAGACGGCACAGTTCCTACCTTTTAAATTTGGAAGATTCCTTTCTTCCCTTAACTACAGAAACCATAGAAAGATCATAGTGATCGATAATAAGATCGGGTTTACGGGGGGGATCAATATTTCCGACAAATATCTGAAAGGAGATCCCGCTCTGGGCAAATGGCACGATACCCACTTAAAAATTGAAGGCGAAGCTGTGGACTTCCTCAACCGCACTTTTGTAACCGATTGGTTTCTGGCAAGTGCAAAAAAAGTAGATCTGAATACATTAAAGATCTACCGGACGCAAAAAAAATGCACATCGCTCCAAATTGTTCCCAGTAGCCCCGACGACGATTTTGATGTTATGGAGCAAGTGTATTTTTCCATAATAAACAGTGCGGAAAAATACCTCTACATCGTTAATCCCTATATTATTCCCAACCACGCCATTTTACAAGCATTGATCACCGCAGCGCTCAGCGGGGTGGATGTAAAGATATTAATGTCCTCCAGTACCGATATCAAGTTGGTGGATTGGTGTGTACGTGCCTATTTTGAATCTTATCTAAAGGCAGGTATAAAAATTTATCTGTACGAAGAAGGCTTTTTACATAGCAAGGTAATGTTGTGCGACGATGAGATTGCAAGCATTGGAACGGCCAATTTGGACAACAGGAGCCTGCAGCAGAATTATGAGGCACAAGTTTTTGTCTACGACAACGAGCTTTGCCGCAAAATGAAATCCGATTTTTTGTCGGATTGTGATAAGTCCACCCTCTTGTCCGATTACGAAAAATTTAAATCGCGCTCATGGGGCAAAAAACTGATTGAAGGTTTTGCCAAACTTTTAAGTCCGCTTCTATAAAGTGATTGTCTGAAACTCCAATTCGTTTTTACAGCTCCTGCCCTCTTCCCAACAATCCAAGTTATAAATGGTGGTTTCCGCAATGCGCTCAAGCGCCTCTTTGGTTGCAAATGCATGGTGAGGGGTCAATAACACATTCGGCAGATCGATCAACTCTTTCAAAAGCTCGTCGGCAATGCCCGATTTACCGTTATCCTTAAAGAAAACACCCCTTTCCTGTTCATAAACGTCGGTTGCATACCCTCCAAGATTTCCATTTTTAAGGGCGGTTATAACATCATTGGTCTTTACGATCCCACCGCGAGCTGTGTTCACCAACAATGCCCCCTTTTTCATAACGGAGAACAGCGTTTCATTAAAAACATGGTGTGTTTCGTAGGTCAATGGCGTGTTGATACTGATTATATCCGATCTACGGCACAGTACTTCCAAGGGAACATACTCCACTTCGTAATGGTTTTCCAAATACTGGTTACGTTCTATATCGTTCGCCAATACTTTACACCCGAAAGCATGAAAGATCTTTACTAAAATAGAGCCTATTCTACCTGTTCCAAAAATACCCACGGTTTTGCCAAAGATCTCAGTACCGATCAGATTGTCCAACATAAAATTATATTGGTGCACCTGGGCATTGGCCAAAATCAACTTCCGATTTAGTGCCAAAGTAAGTCCCACTGTATGTTCCGCAATGGCATGTGGCGAATATTCCGGAGCGTAAGCGATTTTGAGCCCGATTCGCTTGGCAGACTTAACGCTTACATTATTGTAGCCCGTAGATCGTAGTGTTATATATTTTACTCCCAGATCCTGAAGAATTTCCAGTACCACCAAAGAGGCATCATCATTGGAGAATATACAGATGGCATCGAAGCCAGCTGCCATTACCGCGGTCGTGGTATTGAGCGCTTCCGGCACAAACTTTAAGTTGTGTTTGCCATCGTTCACTTTTTTTAAATATTCTATCTCAAAATCCTTGGCACTGTAAACAAGTACTTTCATGTTTTTTGGTATAACTTGGGTTAATTGAGCGATCTTTTTTGTTTTTTGCGCTTGATAACATCGGACACGATATCAAAAATCCTGATTTTGGACTCCCTATATTTTATAATATAATCGGACACTTCCATGCCCAGATCGTTATGTGTGTCCAAATAGGCGGACTCCATTTTTTCTTGATTGATATCGTCCACCATGATCTGAAGTTGGTTTTCGTGCAATTGTACTTTCTTGAGGAGTTCCACCAACTGTTTCTCCATTTTGTTCAAGTTTTCCACAACAGGCTGAACGGTCTTGAACATATCGGAATCTATAATATCCAAAGTATAATCTTTGACCATATGGTTCAAAAACTGTTGCTCGTCCGCGGCAAATTGCAATTCGGAGAACCATTCTTTGGATTCTTGGTGCAACTCATCTGCACTGAACCATTCCCTAAACTTTCTTTTAATGGGTTTTGCTTCCATAGTATACGTAATTACATTCTTTAATGGTTAATGAGCATGTAACAATCCGGCACAGACCAAAGGAGGTATACCCTTTTGATCATGCCAGCACTAGGGCTTCTTTTTCTTTAGTATAGATCCGGCATATTCGTAAACTTCCTTTTTTTGGTCAAGATAGGATTTGATATAGCCCGTGACATTTGCTTTCAGGTCCAGATGATTTTCGTAGTATTGACTATCGCTTTCTTCTTGGGTACATTCAAAAATACCGCCAAGTCTATTCCCATGTATTTTGATGGATTCCAGTAGCGATGCCCTTTTCTGCTTTGAAGCGTTGAAAAGCTGTTTAAAGTTCTCCAACCGTTCAAACAGGTTGGGCGTTCTTGGTTCAAAAATGTAAGAGTCAAGTAATTTTTGGATAAACACCATCTCGTCCCCGATAAACTGAATGTAAGATTTCCAGTTTTGAAGATCGTCTCGCATCATCTCTATTTTCCTCTGCCATGCCATTATCTTGGAGTTCGATTGAATTTTACCTTTGAAAATAGGGTTTAGCCCTTAGTTTTAAAATGATCTAAATCATTTTGCTCACTTTTATTTACCCGTAGGATATCGGTCGTCCAGACCAAAAGATTGTTTTACCAACGCTTTAAACTGGTTTTGGGACATACTGTCCGTAGTTTTGGTCATCTTTATTTTGTTGGCCAAGCCAGGATGTTTCGTCTGCAAAGCCCCAACCAATTTTTCCGGTGTTTCGGCAGGACCAAATATGGCTATCTCGTCCGCATCGGAAATTTTTTCCGCAATCTTCTCAAAATAGTTTCTTAGTTGATGCTTTTCCTTTTCAAGGTATTTACTGTCCTGAACCACATCTTGCGGACCCCATTTGGTCTTGGATCGGGAACCGCCTCTTGGGTTAAAAAAATCGAGTTCCGATGGAATGGTAAAAAGACTTTCCTTCCCGTTTTCCAATATTACGCCGTTGGCTTCTTGTTTATCCAACCAAATTCCTATCTGTTTCATAGTTACAATTTTTTAGTTATCGTTAAGTTCCAATATGGGCACTTTGGGGTCGTACCCTATTTTTTTCACCAAAGGATTGGTAAGTATGCTTCCAAAAAATAAGTGCTTTCTGTTCAAAAAGGCAATCATATCACATTTGTGCCTATCGACAAATGCGTTGATCCCATCACTGATCTTAGCTGCAGGCTCAAAGTGCATCCGGTACGCTACCCCTTCCAGAATTTCTTGGAGCAATTCCTTATTGCCTTGCTCTTTCCTGTCCAGTTTACCGTCTTTGTTCTTATCAATGTGCAATACATGGATGGTAGCATTGAACAATTGTGACAACTCGATTACATCTGCCATTTCTTTTTTCTTAAAAGGGGATTTATAATCGGTAGGAAAAACAATTTCCTTTGGTTCTTCGAACATATAATTATTGGGCACTGCAATTACGGGGCACTCCCTGATCCGTTCCATTACATTTACAGTATTGGTGCCGAATATCCGAGCCTTGGATTCGGTGATACCTTTGGTTCCCATGATGATCATGTCGATATCTTTTTTATCGACAACATTTCTGATCGCCTCGGTAACACTGTTAAAGGTCGTTATGGTATGAAATTCGTGCTTATGGTTCTGTGGATGGAGTCTGACCATTTGCATTAGTCGCTCCATACCTGCTTCCGCTTCTTGTTTTGCAGCTTCGTAGTACGGTTCGCCTGTTTCCGGGACCCTCATGCTATCCAAGGTGTAGCTGGATATATGGAACGCATTGAGAATATAAAAGTCGCAGTGTACATTTCTATACAACTCCAAGGCGTACCTAATGGCGTTCAATGCATTTTTGGAATAATCGGTAGGCAACAAAATCCTTTTGTCCATACGTAATCTCATTTTCCTGAAATTTAGTATGATTCAATAGGTTATGCCATGATTTTCGTCAACTTTGGCGGTTGGGCAAAATTAAAAAAGGGACTTTTAATTTGGTATTCAGTTCCTTTATAATGCCATTGCCTATAAACTCCAAAAAGAAGTGGTGCGGGTAGTACACCATGCAGAGCATATCTATTTTCCAGAGATCTACAAATTCCAAAATCGTGTTCACCTTGCCATCGAAAATGGGCAACTCGACCTCTTTTCCACTTTTATGGGCAATCGCATTTAAAAATTGGGTTCTGTTCTTTTCGGCAGTATCGTTCCCTTTATTTTCTTGAATGCGCATTGGCACAACAACACTATCCATCAATTCACTAAAAAAAATGATGGCCTTACTATTTTCTTCTGCAATAGGATAGGTATAATTGGATGTAAAAGCCAGTTTATCCACCTTTTTAAAATCGATTTCCAAGGGCACGATCAATACAGGGCAATGGGTTATTTCTCGAACTAACTGCATGGCATTGTTCCCGAACAGAATATGTTTGACTTCTTCTTGTGCCTTGTTTCCAATTACGGTAAGGTCCACTTTGTTTGTTTTGGCATAATCAGCAATCCCCTCGGATAAATCCGAACATAGCGATATTTTTTTATAGTCATGGTTCGAATTCTCTCCTACATCCCTGATCAGCCGATGTACCAATGCATCCAATCCTTGGGCCGATTCCAATTGGGCCTCTTCCTTTTTTGGATCGTTCTTGGTACTGCACACATTTACAATATGAAATGTACTTTTCTTGTTCTTGAACAATTTAGCGGCATAGAACAGCGCATTGTAAGAATTGTTTGAAAAATCGGTGGGTACTAAAATCTGTAACATAATTTAATTATTGGTTATAGGGGAGAACCAAAAAAGGAACTCTGGCATGTAACCCTATATTTTTAATGATCGGTTCTATAAAAAGGCGTTCAATAAATGAGTGTTTGTTTTTCACCATGGCCAACAGTTCGACTTGGGCCTTGTTCTGAAACCCATTGATGCCTTCTATCAGTTCTTGGTCCGGTAAATCGTAGAAAACAGTATTCTCTTCTAACAACATGCCCTGCAAATAGGTTTTGTTCTTTTCTTGATCGGCATCCAATCCGCTTGGCGATGATACATGTAAAACATGCAGTTTAGCATGCCATAGTTTGGAAAGCTTGAGTAAAAAATCAATATTGGCCTTATCGTAATCTACTTCAAAATCGGTTGGAAACAATATATTGTGTGGGGGTTTAAACTCAAAAAACGAGGGTATGGCAAGAATTGGAACACTAGTTCTCTGAATTACATGCACCGTATTGGAGCCAAATAAAATTTCCTTCGCTCCTGTTGCCCCTTGTGTGCCCATTACCACAAAATCGATGTTCTCCTTATTGGTTATGGATGCGATTTCATCTGCCAACGAATTAAAAGCAGCGTGGGTTACATACGTGTGGGTCGGTATATTGAACTGTGCCTTGATTTTTTGCCTTGTTTTTTCCAAAGCTTCTTCGGCTTTGTACTTTTCTGTATCAGGCAATCCCAATTGGCCCGGGCTGCCCAAAGTATAATCGGCCCTGTACACTGGTGGGGTATATGCATGTACCAGATAAAAAATACAAGTGGACTTTTCCAACAGTTTTACTGCATAGGAAATGGCATGGAATGCATTATCTGAAAAATCGGTGGGCAATACAACTCTGAACATAGCTCAATTATTAAAAATCCCTTATCGTAACAAAGCTATTTAGCTAGTTTATTATATACTATGATTTCCATCACCTATCACAAAAACTTGAGGATTATCGGTTTAGGTATCACACACAAAAACCAACCGAACGATTTAATTAAAACACTACTCGTGAATTACGTAAAATGGAATTTTGGTATGAAAACTTATTTGCTCCACTATGGAATCGAACAGAATCTGTTGTATAAAATTTAGGTTTTTGGCCACCATGATCATCATATCGACCTCCCTGCTCTCCGCAAAGCATTGTATGGCCGACTTTACCTTTTGATTGGTAATGGTATGAAAACTGTGCACCTTCGGAAAGGTCTCTTCCATAAAGTCCATAAGATATTCCTTATTTTTCTGTTGCTCTTCACTTAGGGTATCACCATATTTCAAGGCATTCATGATCCTTAGCTTCGCATTGCTGCACTGCACCATTTCCACCATGGGGCGCAAGATCTTTAAGGAATAAAATATATTAAAGTCCGTAGGGAAAGCTATTTCTCGGGGTTTGGACAAATCAACATGTTGCGGAACCACGAGAGTATTGCACTGCACTTTGGTAATAACATCGCCGGCATTGCTCCCCACCACTTTTTCCCGAAAACCGGAAACACCTTTGGTACCCATTACAATAAGATGGATATCTTGTTCTTCCAGATGTTTTTTTATGATCGGAATAAAAAAACCGTACTCGTGCAAAGCGAAAAAAAAGTGATTGGCCTTAGTACTTTTTTTACGTTCCGCCCGTACCAGATCATTCAGTCGCCTTTTAGTATTTTTTCTGGTCTCGTCCGTTTTTTCTTGGAGCGATTCTGCATCAGCTTTGGTATCCAGTAGGGTGCCAACATATAACACGTAGAAATTGCATTCCATTCCGCTGAGCAGCACTTGGGCATACTTTAGCGCCTGAATGGAATTTTCCGAAAAATCCGTGGGGACCAGAATATTCTTCATTTGTCATAAATTGATGGTGCAAGATTGCTATTGATTAAAACAAACGGAATGATA
Organism: Flagellimonas marinaquae; assembly: GCF_023716465.1. Lineage (NCBI taxonomy): Bacteria > Pseudomonadati > Bacteroidota > Flavobacteriia > Flavobacteriales > Flavobacteriaceae > Flagellimonas > Flagellimonas marinaquae. The sequence goes on along the minus strand of NZ_CP092415.1, from coordinate 2,854,077 downwards.
AATATCACTTGCGCTATTTATGACGTGATTTTTTAGTGGACCTGCTCCAATGCCTCTGGTTCCAACACAAGAATATTTCTATTTTCTATGGCAATTAGTCCTTCATGCTTAAAATCGGAAAGGGTTCTGATCAGGCTCTCGGTGGCAATGCCTGCCACTCCGGCCAAATCGCTGCGAGCAATTTTTAATGGTCCACGTTTGTTCTTGTTTATTGCCCGGGAAAAACGCAATAAGGTCTGTGCGGTTTTCTTTCTTACCGAACTATAGGCCATTTGCAGCAATTGTTTTTTAATGTCGGACAAATTATCGGTGATTACATCCATCAGTTCCAAGGAAACGCTTTTATTATCTTCCAAAATTGCCTTGACCTTTTCCTTGGAGATTCCTGCTAACTCAACATCTTCAATGGCAATGGCATATTCCTGATAGGGCAAATGGTCCGTAAGGGATGTAAATCCCAAAAAATCGTCTTCCGAATATATAGCGGTGATCAACTCCTTGCCCTCTTCGTCCAAGGCGCAGCTTTTTATGATCCCTTTTAAAATAAGGTAAACCATATTGGAATGATCTCCTCTATTGTAGATAATGTCGTCCTTGGCGTAAGAAAGCAACTGACCATGGTCGTCAAAAAAGTTTTTGAGCTCGTTCAGAGATCGTATTTCACCCTCCCCATTTTTATTAATGGATTCATTGGATAGTACAGCTTGCATTTGTTCAGCTTTTTCCAGTCGGCAGGTTATGGCTCCCAATAGCTCCTCCTCTTCGAACGGCTTGGTCAAATAGTCATCTGCACCAAGGTTCATACCCCTTCTTACATCTTGCCTTTCCGTTTTTGCCGATATAAATATAAACGGGATATACCTTGTGGATTCCTTTGTAGATAATTCCTCCAATACCTCGTACCCATCCATTTCCGGCATCATGATATCACAAAGAACCAGATCGGGACATTCCTTTATGGCCATTGGAACGGCTATTTTTCCATTTGATGCCGAACATACGGTATAACCGGACAATTCCAACAGTTCCGCTACATTCTCCCGTAGCGAGGTGTCATCCTCAACCAGTAAGATTTTTTTCATTTTCCTTGTTTTTAATTGGTATGTGCAGTGTAAATGTGGATCCTTTTTCCCTGTTACTTTTAAAAGTAACATTGGCATCGAGGTTATGCATATGTTGCCTCACAATATTCAACCCGATTCCGGTTCCTTGAACTGTAAGTACATTGGAGGCCCGGTAGTACCTATCAAAAATAAAGGGTCGGTCTTCTGGTGGTATTCCAAAGCCTTCGTCGACCACCTCAATATTCAATTGTTCTTGCTCCATGGTTACCCTAAGCTCTATATCCGTTTCCTCGGGAGAATATTTTATCGCATTATGGACCAAATTGGATAAGGCCAGAACAAGCATTTTCTCATCAAAATCCAATACAATACCATCGATATTGTTCGGGTATTTTATTCGTTGTCCTTCTTTTAGCAGCATATTGGCATCGTAGATCACCTCATTGATCACCTTGCTCAAGGGGAATGTGGTTAACTCATATTTTACCTTGCCCAGCTCCAACCGTTCTATGGACAAAAAGTCCGTTAGGATACCATCCAAGTACTTTACTTTTGATTTAATAGTGGCAATATGTTTGTCCCTTTTGTTTTGCTGTTCGGATTCGGTGTATTTGGCCAATAACGATGTTGAGGTGAGAATGCTGGTCAACGGCGTCTTAAACTCGTGCGACACCAATGAGAGAAACTTTGTTTTAAGTTCATTGAGCTTCTTTTCGGCCTTTAGGGCCTCTTGCAATTGTTGTGTTCTTTCCTCGACGGTCTTCTCCAGTTGCTGGGTATAATTTTTCCTTTCCGTAATATCCAAAACAATGGCCACAAATACTTTTCGTTTCCCTATAAAGGAAATCTGTAAATGTACCTCAACAGGATAGGTGGATCCATCTTTGCGCTTATGTTCTGTTTCAAACACAACTTTTTGTTTGCGTTTGGACAACAATGGGGAAACCAAACGTCTCATTACCGCTTCCGAAAGGCTCGGTTTAATATCCAACACCGACATTTGTGCCAACTCTTGCATGCTGAAGCCCAAGTTTTTTTGAGCCCCGAGGTTTACATTGATAAAAACCAATGTTTCTGGATCAAAAACATAGATTTCATTTAGGGATTCATCAAAAATTTTAAACCAATAATCTATGGTTTCTTTGGCCTTCTTTTTTTCGGTGATATCCATGATCAAGGCCAATACATACCTTTTACTGTTCAATTTAAAAGGATTGAGGCTTATTTCCAGTGGAAACTCATCCCCATTTTTACATCGACCGACCAAATCCAACCCTTTACCCATCTGCCGGGCCTTTCCATGTTGCATAAAACCAGAAACAAGTTTGCCATGGTCGGCTCTGGAGCTTTTGGGTATCAAAACATCCAATGGTTCGCCGATGAGCTCTCCTTCACCATAGCCGAACATTACATTTGCCGCATGGTTGCTAGCCGTAATACTATGTTGGTCATTCACAATCAGGATTCCCTCAGAAATGATTTCCGATAAAATATCCAGTACATCTATTTCTTTAAATCCTTCCATAACAGCAAATAAATTTACTGATTTACATCATGTAGAAAAACTTTACTGATAAGTATATTTATTGATTGAGCACTTAAACACAAAAGATCATGACACACAGGACGAAAATGGGCAACGAACTATATCAGAATTTGGGGAAACTATTCTATGCCATGGCCATGGCCGATCACAGTGTGCATATGAACGAAATGGAGAAATTTAACGAGGTGGTCCGTGAGCAATGGTTGGAAGTAGATGATATTGAGGACGAATTTGGTGCCGACGCCGCACTGCAGATAATCACCGTTTTTGATGGGCTACTGGAATATGAAAAAGACCCCGAGGAAATTTATGAAGAATTCGAAGCTTTTTATACGGAGCACGAACTGTTATTTACCCCAAAGATCAAAAATTTGGCCATGTCCACTTCGAGAGCGATCACAGCTTCGTTTTATGGCAGCAACAAATCGGAATTGATCTTATTGGGGCGTTTACAGCTGCTTTTTGACCGTTGATCACATTTTTATCGTCATAACAGGCATTTGCGCATGGTTGGAAACATTTTCGGCCAAACTGCCCACAACAAAATGTGCCAGACCTTTTCTACCATGTGTTGGAATTACCAATAGATCGGCATTCTTTTCCTGACAATACTTAAGAATTCCGCGTTCTACACTTGGGCTACTGTAGAAATTAATGTTGACGTCCTTGCCCAGCTCTTTTTTAAAGGCTTCCAGTCTTTTATCCACAATGTCGTATCCAATGAAGTTGGCCCCTGTGGTATTCACATAGACCACTTCTAAACTAGCATTGAACAATTTGGCAAAGGTATCGGCCTTAATATAAGCAGATACACTTTTATTGGCAAAATCAGTGGCCATGACCATTTTCTTTATGGTAAAATCTTGGTGTGGTTTTTTGATCACTATTACCGGAACATTGGATGTACGTACCACTTTTTCCGTATTGGACCCAACAAAAAGCTCGCTTATCCCGCTGGTACCGTGAGACCCCATCACCACCAAATCACAATTTTTCTCTTCGGCCACATTATTTACCTCCTCAAAGTCTTTGTAGTTTTGGATAATGGCCTCTAGCGATATTCCTTTGAGGTATTCTTTTTCTGTATATTGTTTGATTTTATCCTTCGCCAAGTTAAGATAGTATTTGGCTTCTGCCTCCTCTGCGATCTCGGAATTGGCCAGAACCGAATCGGACATTCCGATCATATGAAGCAAAACAATGCCTGCATTATGCTGTTTGGCAATAATGGCGGCTACATGCAAAGCATATTCCGAGTGTTCGGAAAAATCAACGGGAACCAGTATTTTTTTCATAATATCCATGGTTTGCGAAAAATGACATTGGCTACCAAATCAAGTACTGCCTTGTTCGGCAATACCCTGTACCATTTCCATTTTTTTATTTCGACTAAAATTAGGTTTCGTGTATTTTAATTCCAATGATCTAGGTCATATCCAAACCTCGATCGGATTTTACTCCAATCTGTCCAGTTTCTTTTTAAGTGAGGCGACCTCTTGCTGTAAACTTTCCACCTGCCCCAAAAGATGGTGTACGGCTTGTATCCCTTCCGGGTTTATATCGAGGTCATGATGCAGACGCACCATTTTTTCCAAAAGGGGAAGATCGTCCAGGTGGAGCATTCCCGCTTCTTTTTCCTGTTGGACCTGCAAAATTTCGTATTCGTACATGGAATAGATAAAAGATTCGCCTACCCCATGGTTTTCACAAAATGTTTTGATGGATATAAAGTTTTCTTTTTTCATGACTGTGCTATGCTAGATTGGTCTTTGCCAAGGATTCGAAGAGGCTTTTCTGTTCTTGTGTAAGGTGCTTTGGAATTTTAACGGTATAGGTTAAATAGAGGTCCCCAAATTCTCCTTCTTTCTTATATTTAGGAAATCCTTTCCCTTTGAGTTTAACTTTGGTGCCACTATCGGTCCCCGGTGCCAGTTTTAATTTAACCCTACCCGTTAAAGTTTCGACCTGAATATCGCCTCCAAGTACCGCTTTCACCAAAGGAATTTGAACCGTCTTGTACAGGTTTGCTCCATCTCGTTTAAAAGCGGTATGGTTTACAATGAAAAATGTAATGTAAAGGTCCCCGGCAGGGCCTCCATCGATTCCCGGACCTCCATGTCCTTTTATTTTAATGGTCTGTCCGTCCTCGATACCGGCAGGGATGGTCAATCGGATACTTTTTCCGTTAACGGTAAGGGTCTGTTTTTGTGTCGTGTACACATCCATCAACGACAATTGGAGCTGGGCATTGTAATCTTGACCACGAAAATGGACCTTTTGGCCTTTGGAACCAAAACTTGATGCTCCACCGAACATGGACTCGAAAAAATCGGAAAAATCTTGGTTCGACCCTCCAGTGCGACGATAGGTATACCCTTCAAAATCATTTTGTCCAGCATATTGGGTGCGGGATCGCTTGTTTTTTTCAAACGCTTCGGCGTGCTGCCAGTCCTTGCCATATTCGTCGTACTTTTTCCTTTTTTCGGTATCCGAGAGTACCTCATGGGCCTCGTTGACCCGTTTAAAGTTTTTCTCCGCTTCGGCATCATTCGGGTTAAGATCTGGATGATATTTCCTCGCTAATTTGCGATATGCCTTTTTTATTTGTTCGGGCGACGCCTTTTTATCAACCCCCAAAACCTTATAATAATCGATAAACTCCATAAATGGTCACAAAATCTTAGTGGTACAACCTAAAAATCATTTGAATAAAAGATTCTTTCAAATTTTTATAAAAAACTTACTTCTTTCCAATGACCTATATCAGTCAATTGGTTCGCATAGTGGACCTATGGTTTTTCATTTTTATATTTTAGGAACATCCCATACCTTTAAAAAAGAAACAATTTCTATTCAAATGATCATACATCAATTTGACCAGACCAATTCGGTACTCAATACATTTATTTCCGAAATTAGGGATGTGGAGATCCAAAAGGATTCCATGCGTTTTCGAAGAAACATTGAACGAATAGGCGAAGTTCTAGCTTATGAATTGAGTCGGTCCTTGGATTATGAAGCGAGAGAAATACAAACGCCTTTGGGCACCAAAAAAACCTTTGGATGTAAGGACGACCTAGTGCTTTGTTCGGTCCTAAGGGCCGGATTGCCCCTACATCAGGGCATGTTAAATTATTTTGACCGGGCCGAGAATGCCTTTATTTCGGCGTACAGACACCACCCCAACGATGATGATGATTTTGAAGTGATCGTAAAATATTTTGCCGCACCATCTTTGGATGGTAAGGTTTTGGTGCTCACCGACCCCATGCTGGCAACAGGAAAAACTTTGGAGAATGTGCTCAATGCCCTAAAGAGTCATGGAACACCAAAACAGATTCATATCCTATCGGTAATTGGTTCCAAATCTGGGATTGCCAAAGTGGAAAAGGTCTTTCCAAGCGACACTCAACTTTGGATAGCTACTGTGGACGAACACTTAACGAGCAAAGGCTATATTATTCCAGGTCTTGGTGATGCTGGTGATTTAAGTTATGGCCCTAAACTGTAATCTTTTAGGGTTTATAGTATAATTTCAACAACTTCGTGGATGTTCGGGATATGGCAATCCCAACCAAAACTTTCCCGAATTTTATCCTTGTAGGCTTCCATTGCGGACTTTTCGCCATGTACCAGGAACACTTTTTCCGGAACGTTTTTAATGGAGCCCATCCAGTTCACCAACTCACCTTGGTCCGCATGTGCGGATAAGCTTTCCAAGTGGTGTACCTGTGCATTTATGGGTATTGTTTTGCCATAGATCTTGAGTTCTGTCGCTCCTTCGAGAAGTTTTCTTCCACGAGTTTCTTCCGCCTGGTACCCAACAAGTAATATCGAAGTGGATATCATATCGCCCAATTGTTTAATGTAGGTAAGAACCCTTCCTCCCGTTACCATACCGCTACCGGCAATTACAATTTTTGCCCTGGGGTCGTCAATGGTTTCCCAGGTTTCGGCATAAGAACTCACAATATTGATATGGTTACACATATTCCGGTACTCCACGGGTGTAAGTTTATGCCAGTCAGGGTAATGTTCAAATACTTCCAGAACATTGTTGCCCATAGGACTATCCACAAAAATGGGGATATTGGGAATCTTGTTCTTTTTGTAGAGTTTCCACAATTGGTACATGAGCGATTGTAATCGTTCCACCGCAAAAGAAGGTATAATCAAGGTCCCTTTTTTGTACAAGGTATCATTGACCAGCTCTACCAGCTTCTGCCCAACATCCTCTATGGGATGTAGCCTATCTCCATAAGTGCTTTCCACAAATAGATAATCGGCCCATTCGGGTTGTTTTGGTGGATCCAGTAATTCATCTTGCTGCCTTCCCACATCCCCGGAAAAAACCAGGCGTTTACCGAATAGATCAATTTCTATATAGGTTGAACCAATAATATGTCCATTGTACAGGAATCGGGCATCGCAATGCTCGGACAATGAAACTTGCCCGCCTTCGTCGACTTGCTCAAAGAACTTCAAAGCGAAAGCCACATCTTCGGCAGTGTACAATGGCAGCGCCGGATGGTGTTTGCTGTATGCCTCTTTATTTGCTCTTTCTGCCTCTTCCTCTTGTATTTTGGCACTGTCTTCCAGAATGATCCTTGCAATGTCCAAACTTGGTCCGGTCCCTAAAATTTTTCCTCGAAAACCTTGTTTTACCAAAAGAGGCAAATACCCACAATGATCCAGGTGTCCGTGGGTGAGCAAAACATAGTCGATCTGGGAAACATCTATGGGCAAGCGTTCCCAATTTTTTTCCCGTAGCGCCTTAATACCTTGGAACAATCCACAATCCACCAAAATTTTTATTTCTTCGGTGTGCAAATAAAACTTAGATCCCGTAACAGTCCCAGACCCGCCCAAAAAGTGTATTTCCAGTTTATTCATAACGCCTTACGAATTGCACAATGATTTCATTTCTTTAAGAATCCGCTGTTTTCTGCCATTGGATAAGCCCAGGTGGTCTAGGTAAAAACTATCTTTTTCCAATTGCCTGCAAAGCACTACGCCGCGTTCCAGCAAAAACTGTTTTTCCCTACCCGATAATAATGTGGATACGGTGATGGGGTATAACCGCAACCTATCTATCCTTTCCTTAAGTCCATCGCCATCCGGATAGTCCCAGCTCAATAAATACAATCCCACACAATTGCCGTAAGCAAGGGCATCTTTGGTAAATCTTGTGTTGGTCACAACCCAACCAAGGGTGGATGTGTAATTCTTCTCTTTGTTGGATTCCATGGGTGCTTTTACATCTTGGTATCGTGCATTGATATATAATGGTACTTTTACATTGCATTTTAGTCCATCATCTCCATGAAATTTACACTCGATTACGTTCATTGTACCATTTTTAATGGCCAAAACATCTATTTCGTGGGCAACGCAGGTACCGTGGACCATTTCACCAACTTGTGTCTTGTATCCTGAATAATATAGAATCCCACTGATGAACTTTTCAAAAGGAAATCCGGTCGGGCCCAGTTCGTAAATGGCTTTTTTTAATTTGTATTTGAATGCATAAATGGATTTTTTCTTTTTAAGAAGGGCAAATGCTCTATTATGGATTTCCCGGGTCGAAATTCCGGGATACAATTCATCCACTACCCTACTTACGACCTCTTGTACCATTTCTTCGTTGGCACCAGAGTGCTGAAGCGATCTTTCCAATTTATCGATGGAAAACTTGACCTGTTCACCGGAAGATTTAGTAATTTGGAGTTTATTGTTTGCCATATTACTAAAGTAAACATCCTTTTAGGAGAACGGTATGACATTCATCAATTTTACCAATAAGAAGTAATTGGGCCGATTAGAGCCCCCACAGGTATGGCAAAACAAAGAATACCGCAATTGCCATAATTATTATGGACAATATATTCATTAAAAATCCGGTTCGTACCATATCCTGTATACGTAGATAGCCCGAACCAAATACCACAGCATTGGGTGGTGTGGCCACAGGAAGCATAAATGCACAAGATGCGGCCGAAGTACACGCGACCATTAATAAATAAGGGTTTACGCCAAGCGTTATCGCCAACGGTGCCAGTACGGGCAGCATCATGGCGGTAGTGGCCAAATTTGAGGTAACTTCGGTCAAAAAGTTTACACAGGTTATGATCAAAAGCAGTAAAACGAACAATGGCAAGCTTTCAAAAACTGTCATTTGTCCACCAAGATAGTTGGCCAAACCAGTATCCCGGAATCCTTTTGCAATTGCCATACCTCCACCAAACAATAATATGATTCCCCATGGTATTTGTACCGCTTCTCTCCAGTTAATCAAGGGCTCACCTGTTTTATTGGCCGGAATCATAAAAAGGATAATTGCTGCACCTATGGCTATAATGGTATCGTCCATATTGGGCATAAACTGCTGTAACAAGAACGATCTTGTGATCCAACAAAAGGCCGTGAACACAAATACGAACAATACCCGCTTTTCTTCTGTTCCCAAGGGTCCCAATTCGGCCAATAGCCTATTTATTTCTTCTTTGCCCCCTGGAAACCGGGTCTGTTTTAAAGGAAATGCAATTCGAGTAAGATAAAGCCAGGCCAGTATTAAAAGTATAGAAGATACGGGCAGTCCATATTTCATCCATTGCCAAAAGCTAATATCCACGCCGTAGGTCTTCTGAACGAATCCGGCAAATACCAAATTTGGGGGTGTTCCAATTAAAGTTGCAATCCCACCGATCGAAGCGGCATAGGCAATGGCCAGCATTAATAATTTACTGAATATTTTATTTTCATCCTCTGGTGTATCCGGATTGTCCTTTAATTGTTTTACAATGGAAACGGCCATTGGGATTACCATTACGGTTGTTGCCGTATTGGAGATCCACATGGAAAGAAACGCAGTGGCCACCATAAATCCCAATACAATGGTGTACATATTGGTTCCGATGGTTTTAATGATCTGCAGTGCTATCCTCTTATGAAGGTTCCACTTTTCAATAGCTGCCGCCAAAATAAAACCACCCATAAACAGAAAAACATACTTGTGTCCATAGCTCGCAGTGGTATCGCTCAATGCAACAGCATCCAAAAGGGGGAACATTAGTATGGGCAATAAAGCGGTGACCGCAATGGGCAACACTTCAAAAACCCACCATACTCCAATCCACACGGTGGCCGCCAGCACGTTTTTGCCCTGTACGGAGAGTGTTTCATCTTTAAAGAATAACTGAATCAGGATAAAAAGTAGTGGGCCTAATACCAGGCCGAATTTCTTGTAGGACATAGGAGTTGGATAGTTAGTTTTTGTGCAAATAAAAAAGGGATGGTGGCCCTAAAGCTACACCACCCCCTTCCGAAGATTACTAGATTTAGTCGATATTTTCCTTATCCATCCAGTATAGCAAATAAGGAATGTTATATGCATGTGTCCATCCAAAAACACGCAGTCCTTGGTTGGTCTGCCAATTGGTAAATCGTCCCTTGCTCATGGGCAGATTGGATATTCCCAAAAGGTCTTTACTATAGTCTTCTGTTGATTCGTATTCGTCGGGTGATTTTGGCAATTCACCTACTTTAAGTATTTCCGCCCTTGCCAAGGCTTCGTCCAAGTAGCTTTGCTGTCCACTTATCTCATAACCTAGCAATAGAGGGTAAATGGTAGCCAAATACGATTCCATTTCGTGGTTCAATGGAGGTACATCGCGCACCCATCTGGCGTGCTTCAATAGGGCCTTGCGTACTTTTTCATCACCTGTAATCTGTTGATATTTATATAGTCCTTGCGCCACATAGGGCTGGGAATATCCATATCTATCCAACAATAGGTTTCCGCCTTGGCGTTCTTGGAATTCGAGCATTAATCGTACCCTATCGTCCAGCTCATCCTTATATTTCTGCAATTTTGTGGCATCGTACAACTCAACCATATTGAGTACGGACAAATACAACCTTCTACCTCGCAAATCGTGTTCACCCCATATTCGGTTAATGTAGGTGTCTCCTGTCATTTTAGCTACTTCCAAAGCTCTATGGTCGCCTGTTAGATAGTAATCGGCGATCCAACCCTGAATCCAAACGTGTGCACTTAATAACGAATACCAGTGTTCTGCGGCATGTCTTCTACCAATACCCAAATAAGGTGTGGATTCCGGCTCATCCTCAAAGTTCCAAAAGTCGATGGCATCGTTGATCTGACCATAGTATGTGCGTTTTTTGGGCCAGTGTATGTTGTCCACATCCATGGTATGTCTGCTCATGGCTTGGGCCAGTTCAAAATACTTGGGGTCGCCCGTTCGCATAAAATTGGTCCACAACATAAAATCCACTGTGGGCTCGTTGTTGGTCCACTGTACCCAATGGCCGTTATAGTAATAGGTTTTTCCATCACCATAGTTGAACATACCGTACCATGGCTGATTTTTTTGATTGTAGGCCCACCATTGATATCTATATTGAAGGGCATTTTCGAACTCAGTATGTTCGGATGATGCCGGTGCCATATTGCCATACACCTTGGAATTGGTGTACCACTCCGGTGTGGCGTGTGCAACTGGGCTTTCGACTACATAATCCATTTTTTCGGCAACGTCGTTCTTGTTGTCGTGGAAGTAATATATGAACTCGGTAGTTTTGGTTATCCCTTGGGCAAAATTGGACAACATTCCGCCGTCCATGGCCGTATGGTGTCTTTCAAAGCTCATGGGCCCATTCTCTTCCGGCCAAATGCTTCCCAAAAGCAAATTATTGGCGGGATCTACTTTTATCCCTTTGGGATATTCTTTCATAAAGTTCCGTATCCCTACGCCAATTCCCCTTTTGCCATCTGTTACGTTCAACCAACCTTTGGCTCTTTGTGATTTGGCGACTTCTTCTGTTCCTTGGGTTACCGTTGCCTGGAATTCTTCGTCTATTTTGTTTGCACCATCACTATTTTTTGTGGCTTGGCCCAGATAAACATCCCTTAAGGTAGGTGGACTTTTTTTGGCCGGTCCTTTTTGTAGCAATTGTATGGATGAGCCATCGAGACCCGTCTCTTTCATTGTTGATGGAGCGTTATCATTCTTCCAAGAGCCTTCTTGCAATGGCATGGAAACGATTGCATTTTCGTCCAAATGGTATTTTAACTGAAGTCCAATTCCCGCTATTTGATCATTGGGCTGGGTCCAACCTTCGTCGTCGGCTGTGTTCTCCGAAATAATTTTTTCTTTCTGTGTGGCAATATTTGCGTGCTCCCCTTCCTGAATTTTGTGCTTATCCGGAACTCCGGTATACGTCATGGTATGCAACACTTTTATGTAACTTTTTCCTGCATATGCGTGCAGCCAGATGGTAAAAGGCGATAAGTTGTTATCGTCCCTACTGAAGGTATAGGTTCCCTCTATCCTAAAAATGGAATGCATTGGACCTGAGCCTTTTTCACGGAACACTTCATTGATCACCGCTTTGGATGAATCGATACCTGCATCATCGAGTAAATCGAAAAAAGAACCTCTATTACTGCCCGGTGAAGATGCAATCAGCTCTTTCTCTGAAAATTCGCCGTCGTTGTTGGAATCTAAAAAGACTTCATCCAAAAATCCGTCCCCTTTTTTATGAATGTTAAAGGAAATGGCTCCCGTATTTACTTCGATCCCACCACTTGGCCTCATGTTGTTGGCCGATATTATTTTTTCCGTAGGACGCATTGGTACAACTCCTTCACCATACTCCAGCACATAATCTGTGGTTTCTTCGGAGAAGAAAAATACCCACACCCATTTTATACTATCATCGATAGGGCCCCAAGTACTCACTTCTGTGGTCTGGCACGGGATTTCGGTACCATCTGATGTCAGTAAACGAATATGGTCCACTGAGTTTAATTCTCCTTTTGGAAAAGGTATCCCTAAAGTTATGGGCGCCCCTTTTTTATTATTTTCGACTGTAATGCTCAGCTGATTTCCCGCTACTTTGGGTTCAGCACAGGATTGAAGCAGCAAGCATGCCAGAACTAGTGTTAGTAATATTCTCATTGGTTCAGTAAGGTTATTTTTTTAAAGACAAAGTGCAGCAGCACCCAAGATGGGCGAATCCACCAGATCCGAGATTTCTATTTTAAAATTTTCTAATTGCTTTTGGTATGCGAATGTTTTGAGCGCATCATCCAATGCGGATTTAAATAGAGGATGGGCTTTACTTATGGAGCCACCTAGAATTATGGCTTCCGGAGCAAACAAATACAATATGTTCTTTATCGCTTCGCCCAGATGCATACCATATTCTTTAAAGGCAGCGATAGCTTTTATATCATTTTCCAAAGCTTTTGCGTAGAGAATTCTTGCAGATGTACCATAGGCATCTTCAAAAAAGAAACTGCCCGTGTACTGTTCCAAAATTCCATCTTTGTACGATAGCATTCCAACTTCCCCTGCACCACACAAAACTCCGTTGTACAATTTATTTTCTATTATGATTCCCATACCGAGACCGGTTCCCAAGGAAAGGGCTACACAATTTTTATAATCGGTAGCTTTTCCAAAATGCTTTTCTCCCAATGCAAAACAATTGGCATCGTTGTTTAAGAAAACCGGTACATTGAACTTATCCTGTAAGAGTTGCTTTAATGGTACTTTTTTCCAAGATGGAATGTTCTGTACATCGAACACCACGCCGGAATCTGCGTCGACCACTGCCGGCACACCTACGCCAATGGCGGTAACGGAGTCGTTCATCACTTCTTCAATGGTTTCGTATAATTTGACCAGTGAAGTTTCCAGGGAATCATTTTTATCCACCATGGAAAAACCTGTCCGTTCCACTTGTGTTCCCAAAACCCTGCCTGTTTTGATCTTGGTTCCTCCGATATCCACTCCCAAAACTGTTCGTGTTTCTTCTGCCACTAGTCTTTCTTTAAGCTGATGGTTTTATTGTTTACTAAAGGTTTGGCCCAAAATCCGATAGATAGGATAAAGCCCAAAGGAATGATCAGAAAGAACATTCCCGATTGTAGGGACATGATTTCCCCTAGCCCTCCAACTATGAAGGGTATTACGGCTCCACCAGCTATACCGGTACATAAAATTCCGGATAATGATCCATGATGTTCCTTGACTGAATTCAAGGCCAATGAGAATATTATGGAATACATTACAGAGATAAAGAAGCCTACCATTGGGAAGCCGATCAATGCCATTTGGGCGGAACCGGTAAGTGCCACCACCAAGCATATTATGGTAATGGACGTGGCCAAAATCAAGAGTTTTCGGCTATCCATAAACTTGAGCAATAACAATCCCAGTAAACAGCCTACGGTCAACATGGCCCAGAAATAGGATACTGTATTCGCACCTACCGTTTGTGGATCCAGTCCGTGATATTGACTTAGGAACTGTGATATCCAGTTACCTACCCCTTGTTCCGTTCCCACGTAACAAAATATTCCCAGAAAGTAAAGTATGGTCCATTTATTTTTTAAAAGGTCCCAGTAAGAACTACGGTCCCCAGCTTTTTCCTCTTCCGTTTTTTCAAATTTCGGATACTTGGTAAAGAATACATAAAAGAACAAGATCAATGCGATTGCTGCAAAAACGATATACAATGAGGCCCATGGTAAATCTTGTGGGACCCATCCGCGCAATGTTTCTGCCAAGGTATCGTCCGTGTTGTCCTTGCTCACCAAATATTTGTACAAATAGGGACTTAAAAAGGAGGCTGCACCAAATACCAATTGTGCCAGTACCGAGTTGAAGGCAAAATGCTCTTCGCCGCCCGCTACGCGCAACATTGGATTGATAATAACCTGCAATACGGCCATACAACAACCCAATACAAAAAGGGTAATACTAAAAACAGCGTATTGCGGTAATAGGGCAAAACCCAGGGAAGCAAGCGCCATGACCAAAAATGAAACGGATAGTAGTGTCCGTTCACTGTATTTTTCTGATAAAAACCCGGCCGGTATGGACATAATCCCATAGGCTATAAAAAAGGTGAAAGGCAATAATCCTGTCAATGTTAGACTAAGGTCAAAACTGTCCTTTACATCAACGATAATCGAATTAAGGATATTAGTAATGAACGATATCACAAAAAATACGATCATTACCAAGCCTATAATATGTATATACCTTTTGGTCGTGGGCTTGCTGTTCTCCATTTTAATTGGTTGGTTAATTACACTTGGATTTTTCCTGGGTGGTCAATGCCTATTTTCTTATTTAGAACCCAACATTGGGAACATTTCTTTGATTTCCTCTTCGGTAGGTTGCTTTCCGTATTCACAAATTTCGAAAACCTCTACTTGTTTAACTTTTGACACATCTACATTTGGGTACCATTTTTTAACAGCTTCCAATGTGCTTGCATCCGGTTTTCTGTCCATCCATCTTTCTTTTAGCCATGCCAATCTTGCTTTTTCCTCTGTTGGTATGGTAGAAAGGTCTACACCTCTTGTCCAAGGCAACCATTCGAACATCTGGGAATCGTGAGCTGCCAAACCTTTTACTTTTACATCGATTACATCGTCCACAATTACCGCTATATCCTTTATGAATGGATAAGGCTTTTGGAAATGATCGCTCATGTAAAGGAATACCGGGTTCTTTTTTAGTGGTGGGGTATCGGGAGCTACATTGGGAACTATGTTCATGTAAGCTGCATCTTGTACCACTGAACCTGCATTTCTATGGTCTGGGTGATAATCGTTGGGTCTAAGGCCCAAAACAATATCTGCGTTCCAATCACGTATTCTGCGGATTACCTCCAAACGAACATTTAAAGTAGGCAACAATTCACCATCGTGATTGTCCAATACTTCGTACTCTGCAATACCCAATGCCTTAGCGGCATTTACAGATTCTTGTCTTCGCTTTTTGCCTAAAATACCGCCTCCCATTGCATGGTGGCCTGCATCACCATTGGTCAACGATAGGAACTTTACATTATGTCCCATTTTAGCGAACAAAGCTGCAGTTCCACCAAATTTGGAATCACAATCATCCGGGTGTGCTCCGATGGCCAGAATATTCAACACTTTTTTTTGTTGTGCCTGCAATGTTGCCACGGCAAAGCATAAGCAAACAGCCATAATTAACTTTCTCATCTTACTATTTTATTTATTAGGTTATTATTTTATAATTCTGTTCCTGGTCACTTTATAAAAAAGCAACTACACTATTCTTTTTCAACACTTTAAGTTAGTTGATCGTCCATAGGTATAAGTAGGTAATCCATGGTTTGGGACCGATCAAACAAACTAACTTAATGAATGAAAACAAAACATAAACTCACGAATACTTCGTTGTCGATCTTTAGTTTTGCACAAAATTTGGATTGATGTCCATCTCCCTTTGTGGGATATAGAAATATTCTTTTGTGCCTGTTATAAAGTCCTCTGCATCAATTACCTTATCCGTTGCATTGAAACGTTTAAGATCTGCCCATCGATGGTTCTCAAAAGCGAGTTCAACTCTTCTTTCCTGCAACAACTTTTCTTCAAAAGTTCCTGGGCTGGATGCATCGATATCTGCCAATCCTGCTCTATTTCTAACTTCATTTATCAAATCGTAGCTTTCTGATGTTTCACCCAAGGCTTCGGCAAGCATCAACAATACATCGGCATAACGGAACACCACAAAATTGATATCAGAATCGTTTTCTATGGCCAAATCTGATTGATATTTCTTCACATGTAGCTGCTCAACGGTTTCACCTTCAAGGTTTTCGTAAGTAGCTGCCATGGAAACATCATATCTCAAATCTCCATCTTCGTAAGCATCCATCATAGATTGCGTTGGACGGTTTCTACCAAAACCAGATCCGGTCTGCAGATCGGTACTTGGTGAAAAATCGTTGGTAAACAAACTACCTTGACCAATTCCTCCACTGATATACTGCACTTCGAAAATGGACTCTACATTGTTCTCGTTGGACACGCCCCATAGATCCGAATAATTTGGTACTAATTCGTAACCATAGTTGGCAATAATTCTTCTGAGCACGGTTTCTGCGGCGGAATTTTCTCCCAATGTCAACAATACTTTGGCCAACAATGTTGCTGCAGCTCCCTTGGTCGCTTTACCCACTTCGCTTCCGCTGTAGGATACTGGCAAACCTTGTTCTGCAGTGGTCAAGTCGGTGACCAATTGTTGTAGCACTGTAGTTTCGTCCACTTGCGTAAGCTCGTCTCCAGCCACAAATGGGGTCAACTGCAAGGGAATATTGCCAAAACCGATTGCCAAATGGTAGTACATTAAAGATCGAATAAACAATGCTTCACCAGCAAGTTGATCACTAAGTGCTGCGTCCAACTCAACATTTGGAATACGATCCAAGATAACGTTACAATTGGCTATTACCCTGTAAGATTCGCTCCATGCAGAGGTAACCTGCTCGTTCAAGGCGTCTTCGGTAAATGCATTTATTTCGGTATACTGACGTGCCAATCCGGTAGCATCCGGACCTTGATCTGTATTATCGCTTCGCATCTCGAACATGGTCCAATACCCTCTACCATAAACACCAGTGCTTTGAAGACCGGCATAACTGGCGGTAACAGCGGCTTCAAAATCTTCCGCAGTGTTATAGAAGTCCGCCTCGTTCCTATTGGAAATTGGTGCTAGATCGGTAAAATCTTCACTACACCCGGTAAATAGTGCCGTGCATAGCATTATATATAGAATTCGTTTCATTTTTCTCAGTTTTTAGGTTAGAACTTAAGGTTTACGCCCAAGGTAAAGGATTTAGCCAATGGAAATGCTCCATAGTCCTCCCCAGGGGTTAAACTATTCGTGGTAATGCTACTAACCTCTGGGTTATAACCGAGGTAATCGGTAATGGTAAAGAGGTTTGTTCCCGTAACATAGAACCTAAGTTTCTGAATTTTGCTTCCAAAAAACTTATCGGTCGGCAAAGTGTAACCCAAGGTTACATTTCTTAATCGAACATAAGAACCGTCCTCTACTTGAAAAGAAGAAGGTCTATTGTTGTTACCGTGATTTCCGGATACCCTATCCGCCCTTGGCACAGAACCGCTTCCTGGTTGGGATTCCGATATCCAACGGTCATTGAATATGGCATAGGAGTTAAAGTTGGCCTCACCGTTCTTCATGTGTCTTGAAGTCAGGTTTAGAATTTCATTGCCTTCCACACCTTGAATCAAGAAACTGAAATCGATGTTCTTGTAGGTCAGCCTGTTGTTAATACCCCAGTTAAAATCCGGAAAGTAACTTCCTGTTACGGTTCTATCATCTGGAGTGATCTCTCCGTCACCATCGATATCCTTGAATCGGAAATCCCCAGGTGCTGGATCGGGCGCTTGTGTATCGAATGGTGCAGCATCAATCTCAGCTTGGGATTGATATACTCCGTCCACTACATAACCATAGTAGCTACCGATAGGATCTCCTACCCTGGTTACGTGTCGTACACCCGCACTACCTGAAGAATAAATAGGCTCATTGCCCTCGTTCAGGGAAAGTACTTCGTTTTTGTTGGTGGAGAAATTAACATCGGTATTCCAAGTAAAATCCTCACCTACAAAGTTCTTGGTGCTCAAAGCAAGTTCAAAACCTCTGTTTTGTACTTCTCCCAAATTTCTTAAAGTGGTCTCGAAACCAGAAACTGAAGAAATGGCCACGTTAAGCAACAAATCCCTTGTTTTAGTGTCGTAGTAATCGGCCAAAAGGAAAACTCTGTTGTTGAACAACCCTAATTCTATACCTAAATCTATTTGCTCGGATTTTTCCCAAGTTAGGTTTGGGTTTGGAATTGTGCTCTGTACAAGACCATTGATTTGGTTTCCTCCAAGGTTATAGTTCTGAGGCGATAAAAGACCAACAGCCCCATAATTCGGAATCTCAAAGTTACCTGTTTGTCCCCAGCTGGCACGCAATTTAAGTTCGGATATAGTTTCTGAATCCGCCAAAAAGTCCTCTTCGTTCAATCTCCATCCCAAAGAAAAGGAAGGGAAGTATCCTGTTTGGTTGTTTTTACCAAAACGAGAAGATTTATCGGAACGGAAAGTTCCAGTAAACAAATATTTATCCTTGTAACTATAATTCACCCTAAACAAGCTGGACAATAAAGACCACTGCTCTTTAATGGCAGTACCGCCATACACCTGTCCACCACTAACGGTCGGCACAAGATCGTCCGGATAATTATTGGCCAAAACACTTTTCAGGTGTACATTGTCCTTTTGCGCTGTATAACCAACTACTGCGTCTATATAGTGATCGCCGAACTCCTTGGTCCAGTTCAAGGTGTTCTCCCACAACCAGTTGGTCTCCGTAGAAGAAGATGCTTGTCCGTATGGATTCCCATCTGCCGAATTACGATATAACAACGTACTGGCCCTGTAAAAATCTTGGTTGTATAGGTTGATGTAAACCCCACCAAAGGTCTTGAAGCTTAATTCCGGAAGAATATCATAGGTCAAGGCAAGATTACCTCTTGTTTGAAACTGGAATATTTGATCATCCACCGCTTCAATAATGGCCAATGGGTTACTCGCTGTAGTTGTACCTCCTCCTAAATAAGACTGGTTGTTCAGCTGGTTGATTGTTCCATCGGGATTGTATGGAGCAACTGTTGGCGAGTGAACTATACCGGAATATACAATTCCCGGAGGTGTTCCAAAATATGGTGAATTTGCCGGAACTCTTTGGTTCTCTGTCACCGTAGGAGCCAACCTTAGGTCAAGGTTCAGTTTTTCCGTTAATTGGGAATTTACGTTCAACAATACGGAATATCTTTCAAACTTGGCCTTGTCAATAATACCAGTCTGCGAAAAATATCCTGTAGAAGCGTAAAAACTAGTTTTATTTCTTACCGGTGATGCATAGGAAAAGTTATAGCTCTGCACTACCCCTGTCTTGAACATAATATCTTGCCAATCGGTATCGGTTCCATCCCAGTTAAGGAATGATTCCGGCATCTCATAATTAGCATTTCCTCTATCACCAGGACCGATCGGATCATCGACAGATGCTCCCGGAACATCCTGAAGATACGCATTGTTTCTTGCATCTCTCGTAAAATCTATGAGTTCCTCGGCATTCATCAAATCCAATTTGTTGGCTACCGATTGAATACTCACATAAGAATCAAAGGAAAAAACTCCTTCATCATTGTTAGATCCTTTTTTTGTAGTGATCAAAAGAACACCGTTACCACCTCTTGAACCATAAATGGCAGCGGCACTGGCATCTTTCAATACTTGGATAGACTCAATATCATTTGGGTTCAAGGTTGCCAATGGGTTAATTGTAGGAGGCTGAAACGCAGCTCTTTGGCTTGCCACCCCACCCAATTGACTAGATGATGTAAGGTTTCGTGAAATAGGAATCCCATCTACCACGAACAATGGATCGTTTCCCGCAGAAATAGATCCCGAACCCCTAACTCGAATATTCGGTGCAGCACCTGGTTCACCAGAAACTTCTTGCACCTGAACACCTGTTACTTGTCCAATAAGGGCGCTTTCCGGAGTAAGAGCCGGTACTTCGGTTATGGTTTCCGGAGTAATGGAAACCACAGACCCGGTTACTTTTTTCTTTGCCAATGTACCGTATCCAACAACTACTACCTCTTCTAGAGCGGCAGCATCTTGTTCCAGGGTGATATTAACGGAAGTTTGTCCGGCAACATCGACTTCTTTTGCCTTAAAACCAATGTAGGTAACTCTGATTACCGTTACACCGGATGGCATGGTAATTTCGAAATTACCATCAAAATCCGTAGTAGCCCCAACCGTGGTACCCTTTGCTATAATGGTAGCTCCTGCCAACGGAATTCCTGCATTATCCAATACAACCCCGGTTAAGTTGGACTGTGGCGGGTTTTCAGCATTGATCTTCTTTTGTGGAACTAGGCTTTTCAAAGTCTTTTCTTTCTTTTTCACCACTATTTGTCTAGCAATGATCTCAAAAGAAAGGTCGGTACCTTTAAATACCTCTTTTAAGAAATCCTCGATGCAAAGATTTGCACCGTTTACGGTTACTTTTCGGTTTATGTTGACCTCGGTGGCCTCATAAAAGAACTTATAACCTGTTGTTTCTGTGATGGTTTCGAACACATCACTCAATCGTGTGTCATCAAAGTTCGCGGCCACTTTATCATATTGCGCGCAAGACGCTGCATTGACTTGCCCAAACATAAAGAGCAGGAAAAATCCATAAAGCAATTTTTGCCCGAGTTTAGGAACTATGGCACATATAGTCTTGGTTTTTTTCATAATTGAATTAGTCTAGTTAGTAATTTAAGTTTTTTGGTTTCTAAAGGTTTTCACATCATAGGCACTATTCTTTTTTGTTCTTTTTTATTGTTATCGTATTTCCTTCAACTTCGTATTTAAAATGTGTATGTGCTTGTATGGTTCTGAGCACATTATCTATAGATTCCTCATCGAACATACCCGTAAATCTCCGTTCTCCCAATTCTCTGTATTGATTCACGATTTTTATATCGTACTGACGCTGTAAACGATTTATGATCTGTGCCATGGATTCATTTTCAAAAGCCAATATTCCCTTGGTCCACGATATATATGAGGACACATCCACATGTTCCACGATAAAGCCCTTTCCTTCAGATTTGGTAGCTTTTTGCGATGGCACTATCATTTGCAAGTCACTGTTTACCAAACCATTAAACTCACCAACACCAACTGACCCTTCTACCAACACCACTTCGCTTGGACCATCTTCCTTATAGGCGGAAACATTAAATACCGTTCCAAAAACCTGAGTGTACATAGTTTCTGTTTTAACTATGAAAGGTTTTTCGGGGTTTTTCGCTATTTCAAAAAAGCCCTCTCCGTTTAGGGCAACTTCCCGTTTGTCCAAGTTTTCAAAACTGGAAGGATACGTAAGGCTTGAACCAGAATTCAACATCACCACGGAACCGTCTTGCAACGTAACGGAAAGGTTTTTGCCGTAAGGAACCCTAATGGTATTATGAGCAACCTCTCCTTTGTTCTCACCTTCTTCGGTTTGACTCAAAACTCCATTTACAAAAGATACTACCGTATTGCCCTTTTTACTTTTTACCGTAGCATTGGTTTCTGGATCAATGGTCAAAATCTCACCATTATCCAATTGTATGGTAATTTGATTGGGGTCTAAATTCACCTGAATGTCCCCCAACGGGTTCTGATTGAGCAAAAAGTACAGTGAGGAACCTAAAACAATCATGATTACGGCAGCATACTTCCAAACATGCTCTCGCACAAACAACGACCTGATCTTTCTGTTTTCTTTTTCTTTAATGGTATCCAAGAAACTTTCAAAAGCAGCTTCGGTAGCCCAAGGCTTATCTTCGTACTTGACCAAAAAATCTGCCTGCACCAACTTTTTGAACACTTCTGCATTATTTCCCTTTTGAATCCATTCGAACAAAATCGTCAATTCGTCCTGCGAAGCTTCTTGGTTGATGTACCTTGTAATTATTCTTCTGATATCTATCTTGGTCATCTGAGTATTATTGTCACTTTTAAAAGAGACGCAAGATTTTTAAAAAACCCTTACAAGGACTTAAAATTTTAACATTTAAAATGTGAAATCCATGATTAAAGAAGGGTTTTATTGACTATAAAATCCCAGTAATCAGACATTTGAGAAGTAAATAATTATAAAAAAACAGTCAATTGTGCCCTAAGTCGTTTCATGGCCTTGGCCATGTGTACCTCTACTGTTTTAATGGATATTTGAAGTTGTTCCGAGATTTCCCGATATTTTAATCCTTCCCTTTTGCTCATAATGAACACTTTTTTGCATTGTTCGGGCAAATTATCGATCTCTTGCTCTACTTTTTTCAATCGCTCTTCAAAAAGTGAGCTGTCGGTTTCGGCCATTTCCAAATAGGCTTCGTCCTTTAATTTTTCCAAAAGTTGAAATTCTTTCTTCTTTTTGCGTTGTGAGTCGATAAACAAATTATAGGCAATTTTAAATAAATAGCGCTTTAATTTATTTTCGGAAACGGAAAGTTTTCGTCTGTTGTCCCAAATTTTGATGAAAGTCTGTTGGGCAATATCCTCTGCAGCTTTTTGGTTACCCGAAATTGCAGTCATATAATTGCACAACTCCCTATGGTATAGGCCAAACAAGTGGGCATAGGCCTCTTTACAGCCATTTTGCAGCTGTTCAATGAGGTAGGTTTCGTTTGTAAAACTTTTTTGGCCCATTATTTCACCTTTCTTTTTAGGTATGTCACAATCCAAATATTATTCGCATTGGGCAATTTTTTGCCAATTCTCAACATATCATCATTACATAACACAGAACAGTTAGAACAAACCATATGAGGATCTTTTTAAGTTTTCAACAAAAAAAGTACCGACGCCTAATATTCTCTTTTAAAGAGAGAATCTTTAATAAAGGAAAGTTGCTGTTATTTCCTAGATTCGATTAAAAACCAATTGAAATACTACCAAAAAACGTTAACAAATTATAAAAAAAACTTTAATAAAAATATTTTGAGCAATTTTTTTTATGATTTCCTGAAAACCCCCTGAGTTTTTAATCATCTAGATAATGGGGTAAAGTCGAGTCCCTACACAGTATAAAGGAAATACATCTAAGTTTTTAAACTATGATCAACTCTTTTCCTTCTTTAAAACCGAAAGTGGGGAGTTTCTCACAATTCCTAAACTATTGGCCACTCCCAACACAAATACCAACAACGTAATGGCCGGAAGAATTATTGCAAATGGAATCCAGGATGGTGCAAATGCCGTATCAAATAAGACCCATGCCAAAAGTGAGCTTCCGAAAACAGCCAGCACAACGCCCATAAACGCACCTAAAAAGCCTAAAATAGAATACTCGATGGCAATCAATTTTAAAATTTGGTGACCTTTGGCACCCAAAGTCCTGAGCAAGGCTCCCTGTCTTACCCGTTGGTGCTTACTGCTATATATGGCTCCCATAAGAACAGCAATACCAACGAATATGCTGAAGAATGCCATAAAATTGATGACCCAACTTATTTTACCCAATATTTCTTCCAACAAACTTAAGATACGTTTTAAATCTAAGATCGAAACGTTAGGAAATTGTTTGACCAATTGCTGCTGTAGCTTTGCCGAACCCACATCGGTCTTTGTTCTTGTGGTGATTACGCCAAATTGTGGTGCATTTTCCAATACTCCTTTTGGAAATACCACAGAAAAATTAGGTTGTAGCCTGCTCCAATCCACTTCGCGTATACTTTGCACCCGGGTATCCATAATTCTTCCTTGCACATTAAAGGCCACCGGATCTCCAACGCTTACCCTTGCCATTCGTGCAAAGTCACTACTTACTGAAATGGGAATATCGGAATTTGAACTGGCCGTACCCCTCCAACTGCCCTCGATTATTTTTTCCGAGCCGATAAGGGTATCTCTGTATGTAACCCTAAATTCGTGGTTCAGAATCCACCGACCGACTTGGGACGTGGTGTCCTTGCGAATTTCTTCCACGTGTTTTCCGTTGAGTTTTTCCACTCGCATGGTAACAATCGGAATTTGATCAATGACGGGCAAACCTGAATCCGTAATGGTTTTGGATATAGCGCTGACCTGATTGCTCTGTACATCCATAAGAATCATATTTGCGCTGTTTGCACTATCTTCTATGGAGGCTTTTTCCAAAAGCAAATCCTTGGTAAAATATAAGGTACTGATCAAAAATGTTCCTATACCTATGGACAGCACCAAAACCAAAGTCTGATTTTGCGGTCGGAACAGATTCTTTAAACTTTGGCGGGGAATAAAACCCCACGAATCTGGAAAAAACTTCTTCAACAGGGCCATAAAAGCACGGGCAACCGCAGTTAGGACCAAAAACACGGCCAATAAACCTCCAACAAAAGCCAGAGAGCGTTCAAAATTGCCCAACAGCCAATAGGAAAAACACAGTACAAAAAGAACAATGCCCAATCCCACTGCCATTGTAGCCCTTTTTGGACGCGACCTTGTATCCCCCACCACACGCAATGCCTGCAATGGTGAGACATATAAAGTTTTCATCAACGGATATAATGCAAACAAAATGGACATCACCAAGCCTAAGGCGACACCTAGAACCATACTTTGATATGACATGCTAATGTCGACATCCACAGGCAGTAAATCGCCCAAAAGTACCGGGAACAATTGTTGAAGAAGATAACCGACCGTTGTACCCAACAACCCTCCTACAATACCCATGGCTGCAATTTGTATAAAGAAAATCAAGTAACTCTGCCTTTTTGATGCTCCCAAACATTTTAGTACGGCTATGCTCCTTAATTTCATTTGAACATAAATGCCCATGCCACTTGCTATGCCCACACAACCCAAAAGCAAAGCTATAAACCCGACCAGGTTCAGAAACTTGCCAAAGTTTTCGTAGCGTCTGCCCAAACGTCGTGCTTCCGAAATATGGGTATCCAAGTCTGCATCTTCGGCATCCAGCACCGGGGCTAGTTGGTCATTTAACAATACCAAATCTTCATTCTCATCGGCCTTAAAGTAATATTTGTATTCAATTCTACTTCCTGTCTGTACCAGTCCTGTTGCATCTATATATATATAAGGTATAAGAACCGGCGGTGCAATTGCACCAAAAACCGATGTGCTTCCTGGAACATTTTCCAGCGATCCGGCAATAGGGAGTGTAATCGCGCCCAATTTAATGCTGTCCCCTACTTTTAGATCGAGCTGCAGCATTGTGGTTGCATCTACCAATGCTCCACTCTGCACAAAATCTTTGGCTGCTGATTTTGGGATTGTTTCCAATTCACCATAAAATGGAAAACCACCTTCCACTCCCCTAACCTCCAAGAGCTTTGTGCCATTGGAACCGGGGAAAGCTGCCATGGATAAAAAATTGATTTCCTTGGCGTCGGCTCCGCCCAATGAGTCTATAATAGCCCGTACCTTATCGTTGACGGGTTTATCACTTTCGATTAAATAGTCTGCACCCAAAAGTGATTTAGATTGCGAAGCAATGTTCTTTTTTAAAATCCCACTGAACGAGTATACACTGACCACAGCTGCCACTCCCAATGTAATGGAAAAAACGAACAGTATTAGCTTGCCAAAACTTGCTTTACCATCTCGCCATGCCATTTTTACCAACCAAGAAATCCCAGTATTGTTGTTTCCCATTACCCAACTACAGTTTGCTCTATTTTGCCAGACCTTAGCCTTATGCTCTTATCTGTTTTTTTGGCGAGTTCTAGATCATGGGTCACTATCACCAAAGCAGTGCCCTGTTCTTTGTTTAGCTCAAAAAGTAATTGCTCTATTTTTGTCCCAGTCTCATCATCCAAATTTCCTGTTGGTTCGTCCGCAAAAAGAATGGATGGTTTGTTGGCGAAAGCCCTGGCCAGGGCAACCCGTTGTTGTTCTCCTCCGGACAATTGTGAAGGATAATGTCCGGCCCTATCGCCAAGACCGACTTTAACCAAAAGCTCCTTTCCTTGTTGAGCGGCTTTTTTAACCCCTCTTAACTCCAAGGGAACAATAACATTTTCCAAAGCCGTTAATGTGGGCAATAATTGAAAGTCCTGAAAAACAAAACCTACATTCTGATTTCTTAACCGTGCCCTTCCGTCCTCATCCAACTTCAACAAATTTTGGCCACAAAGCCAAATCTTCCCCTCATCAGTAGTATCAAGCCCTGCACAAAGTCCCAACAATGTGGTTTTTCCACTTCCGGATGGCCCAACAATCGCAAAACTTTCTCCGGCATCCACTTCAAAAGACACATTATTCAGAACAGTAAGATCGTGCTCACCGCTCCGGTAGGTTTTAGAGAGGTGTTGAACTTTTAATATCTTTGACATAACTCGTTTTTGGTTAAAACTCTCAAAATACTAAAATGGACAAGTCCAAGAAAATACCAAGCTCCCCTAGGCCGTTAATGTTTTGTTATTTTTTGATCTTACTCTTAATTGGCTGTGGTGACAAATCCGTTAAGAAAGACGCTATCAAGGACCATCCAGCTGAAAAAACCGAAACGATTATGACCGAAGGTTCCGATAAAAAAATTTTATTTTTTGGAGATAGCCTAACCGCAGGTTATGGACTTGAAATGGGTCAGGCCTTTCCAACTTTAATTCAACAAAAAATAGATTCCCTTGATTTGGATTATGCCGTGATAAATGCCGGATTAAGCGGCGAGACCACGGCCAGTGGAAAAAACAGATTGGAATGGGTTCTCGAAGAAAATATTGATATTGTAATTATAGAATTGGGTGCCAACGATGGTCTAAGGGGCATTCCCTTGTCGGAAACAGAGTCCAACCTAAAAAGCATGGTGGATACCGTCCGGGAAACCTTGCCAAACGCAAGGATTATTTTGGCCGGAATGAAAATCCCACCAAACATGGGACCCGAATATACCAAAGAATTTGAAGAAATCTTTCCAAAACTGGCCTCATCCGAAGAAATATATTTAATCCCTTTCCTATTGGAAAATGTGGCAGGCATCCCCCATCTTAACCAAAGTGACGGCATTCACCCAACCATAAAAGGGCAAAAATTGGTTGCCGAAAATGTATGGAAAGTACTGCAACCGATTCTATGAAGCCTTCGTTATTTTTAAAGATAGAATCTTAAAAATCGAAAGGCAAACATATTTCATCCCAATAAAAAACTGTAGTAAGCAATTTATTTTCAATTCAATAGCAAGAGTTAGAATTCTAATTTTTGGGCACAAAACACTTCAATAAAATAAAGCTCCACTATTCTTATTTAGATTAATTATATTTAATTATTTTTGTCAGCGTAACTAAATAATGTAAACTTTCCTGATGAAAAATATCATGTTCTCTGCATTGGTTGTTTTGATTTTCGCCAATGCTTTTTCTCAAACCGAAAAAAAAGATAAAGATCGCGAAGCCATTAAGAATATGTGTGGTTGCTACGAGGTTACTTTTAACTTTGCCGAAACCTTTAATTATGCCAACGATTCCCTATACAAACCCTCTAAAACAAAAGTGGACAAGGGATTGGAGTGGGCACAATTGGTTACTGATGAGGACAACAAGATTTCCATACAACACCTATTACAGGTAGGCAACCCAAATGAGCCCTACATTGTAAAACACTGGAGACAGGATTGGTTGTTCGAGAATACCGACCTGTATAAGTTCAACGCCAATAATGAGTGGACCTACCAACAATTGGACCCGGCAGAAGTTAAAGGTCAGTGGACCCAAAAGGTATATCAAGTGGATGATAGTCCCCGCTACGAAGGTTCCGCCACCTGGGTACACGTAGATGGAAAAAGCTATTGGGAAAATACAACTCCTGCTCCCCTCCCCCGTCGAGAATATACCACCCGAAGCGACTACAATCTGACCATGAGGGGAAACCGCCAGGAAATAACAGATTATGGATGGTTGCACGAACAGGACAACGCAAAGATCATACGTGAAAAGGGGAAAGAAGACTTTGTTTTGGCCAAAGAAAAAGGGTACAATACCTATGTAAAAGTAGATGATAGCCGATGTGCCGGAGCTGCCAAATGGTGGAAGGAAAACCAAGAAAAATGGGCCATGGTTCGCGCCAAATGGGACGAGGTCTACGGCAGAAACACTGATCTACAACTAGAGAACAAAGTGGACAACAAAGTTCTTTTTAAATATTTGTTGGATGAAGAGGCCTACAACGAAAAAGGCAAAATTGATGAGATCATCGAAGCTTTTGTAAAATAACCAATACATGAAATCACTAAAGAAAATACTTTTATTGGGTCTGTTCTTGCCTACTTTTTCCTTGATCGCGCAAAACAGCAATGTTTTACTTGATAGAGCTTTCTGGAAAAGCAACCCAGATGTTGAAACCGTAAAAAACAAAATCAAAGAAGGCAACGACCCTGTGGCGCTCAATGCCAATGCTTTTGATGCAGTGGTGTACGCCCTTTTGGAAAAAGCGGACGACCGGGTTATTACCTATCTATTATCCTTAGAAGGAAATTCCGTGGACAAGAATACCCACGATAGCCGTATTTATCTCCATTGGGCAGCATACGCAGGAAAAATTGAGATGGTAGATTATTTACTGGAAAAAGGTTCTTCGGTGACCGATTTGGACAGTCATGGATACACTCCCTTGGCTTTTGCCGCCAATTCTGGTCAAAAAAATCCAGAACTGTACAATACGTTCGAAAAGCATGGAGTAGTTCTTACCGAAGAAAAAAGCGACAACGGTGCCAACCTTCTTTTATTGGTAGCAGCAGCTCTTAACAATGAAAAAGAGCTCAACTTTTTCCTAAATAAAGGATTCCAGTTGGACAGTAAAGACCAATCAGGCAACGGTATTTTTAATTACGCTGCAAAAAAAGGAAATACTCAATTCCTTGATTTGCTCATATCAAAAGGGGTCGATTATAAAACACCAAACAAGGAAGGTGCCAATGCTTTTCTATTTGCAGCACAAGGAGGGCGTGGATTTAGCAACCCAATATCTGTCTATGAGTATTTAAAAAACCTAGGGTTAAATCCCAATATGGTAACCAAAGATGGTTATACGCCTCTTCACCGTTTGGCCTACAACAATAAGGACAAAGCTATTTTTAATTTGTTCCTTGCGGCCGGAGCAGATGTAAATCAGAAAGATATCAATGGTACTACTCCGTTTATCAATGCTGCTGCCCGAAACAATATAGAGATGGTCAAACTACTGTCAACAGATGTTTCAAACTTCAATGCAAAAAACAACGAAGGGCAGACACCTTTAATGCTCGCCTTGGAAAACAACACTCCCGAAGTGGTGGAATATTTGCTTAACAAAGGCGCCGATGCCACTTTGAGCGACAACTCTGGAAATTCAATGGCCTACTATTGGGCAGCCTCTTATAACGCCAAAAATATAGCAGCCTTTGAAGAAAAAAGAAAGATGTTGGAGAATAAGGATGTGGTATTCGATACGGCACAGGCCGATGGCAATACCTTGTACCATTTGGCGGCCAAGAACAATAACGTATCCCTTGCCAAAAAACTGGATGGTCTTGGTATCAACGTGAATGCCAAAAACGCCGAGGGGCTCACGCCATTGCATTTAGCTGCCATGAAAGCCGAAGATGATACGTTAATGAAGTATTTGATATCAAAAGGTGCCGATATAGACATCAAGACCGACTTTGAGGAAACGGTTTATGATCTGGCCAGTGAAAATGAACTCTTACAACAACAAAACATCGTATTAACCTTTTTAAAGTAAGATGAAAAAATTGATTAAACTAGTTCCTGTACTTGTGCTTGCAGGATTACTGTTCACCGCCTTTGCACCTACCCAGACCAAAACGGTAAAGTGTCTAATCCAAATGACCAATTATACTGGTGAAGGTGCGTATTTGGTGGTTTCTCTCCTTAAACCTGATGGTGAATATGAGCAAACCCTCTATGTCCAAGGTAAGGATAGTGAATGGTACAGTGAAATTCCTGAATGGTGGAAGTTCTATGGCAAATATCGTCCTAATATAGATGGTATTTCCGGTGAAACCATAAGTGGGGGCGAACGTACTGTTACCGTTTTGCAAATACCCGAGGATAAAATTGATAAAGGATATCGTATTCGCTTTGAGACTTCCGTTGAAGATCAGGAGTATTACATGGATGACATCCAATTTGAGCTGACTTCGGATAACCTGAAAAGCAAGAAAGAGGGCAAAGGATTTATTCGCTACGTGCGAATGCTCGCGCAGTAAAAAAGATCTATGACCATATCCATTTGGCGATACAGCCATTTTTTATTGGCTCTGGTTTCATCCGTATTTCTTTTGATTGCTTCCGTTACCGGTGTAATATTGGCCGTGGAACCTATACAGCATCAAGCCAAAGGGTATGCAATCAAGGATTTGGACCAAATTTCGCTGGCAACCACGATCCATGCACTTGATCAAAATTATGAGGAGGTTTTCTCCTTTGAGGTAGAATCATCCCATTTTGTAAAGGCCTCGGTTCTGACCATGGATTTGGAAACACACGATATTTATATCGATCCAAGAACGGGTGAACAACTGGGCATGGTTCAAGACCGACCTGGCATTTATAGTTTTGCCACCAATTTACACCGCTCACTGTTCTTAAAGGGCATTGGGCGGTTTTTTGTGGGGTCAATTTCGTTTTTATTGCTCTTGATCACCCTAACCGGATTGGTGCTGTTGGCCAAGCGACAAGGAGGGATAAAAAAACTGTTCTCCAAGGTACAGCAAGATTATATGGAGCTTCGCTATCATGTAATTTTAAGTCGATGGTTTTTTATCCCGATCATCATCCTTTCCGTTACCGGCGTTTATCTTTCGTTGGAAAAATTCAATTTACTTCCGGACACCAGCACAAAACATTGGGTAGAACAGAAAATCCGGTCCCAGAACAAATACAATAGTGTTCTAAATATCCCTTTCTTCCAAAACACAACACTTCAGGATGTTAGAATGGTAGAGTTTCCTTTTTCCGAGGATCCGGAAGAGTTCTACCAAATCTCACTAAAGTACGAAGAAATCCAGGTAAACCAAGAAACAGGAGACATAGTCGCCAGTGCTTCCTATCCTTTTGTAGCCTTAGCTTCCAGGGTGAGTTTTAACCTGCATACAGGAGAGGGCAGTGTTGTGTGGTCTTTGGTCCTACTTTTGGCAAGCGCTTCGATCTTGTTTTTTATCTATTCCGGGGCTGTGATGTCGGTAAAACGAATAAAACGTGGTAAAAAGCACATTACTTTAAATCAAATGCCGGATAAGGATGAGAGCGAGATTATAATTTTGGTGGGCTCGGAAACCGGAACCACCTACGATTTTGCACTGCAATTATACCGATCAATGAGTTCGACCAATAAAAAAATCTACCTTACCGAGTTGAACCATTACACCACATTCCAAAACGCAGAGCACATTATTATTTTGACCTCTACCTATGGTGAGGGCGATTCCCCGACCAATGCCAGAAAATTTCTGGGTAGGATAAAATCAGTGCATCAACCTAAAGACCTGAACTATTCGGTTGTTGGTTTTGGCTCTACCGAATATCCTGATTATTGCAAATATGCCATTGAAGTGGACAATGCCCTTAACCATCGGGAAAACTTTACACCTCTTTTGCCGCTTCAAAAAATAAATAATGCTGCGTTCTCTACGTTTAATGACTGGGCACAGGAGTGGAGCAAAGCCTCAAAAATTGAATTTTCTTTACGACCCGCTTCAAAAAAACAGAAAAAAATCAAACTTATCCCTTTTGACGTGGTCCACCGCTCGGATTTAAACATTGATGATACCTTTTTACTCAGGCTGAGACCCAAAAACAGTGTTGATTGTACTTCTGGCGATCTGTTGTCCATTTACCCCAAGGGTTCCGATATTGCCCGACAGTATTCGGTAGCTAAAATTGGAAAAGACATCGTTTTAAGTATTAAAAAGCATGATTTCGGCCTTTGTTCAACCTTTCTATCCAAATTGGAGCAAGGAAGCACCCTGATGGCAAGTATCGACAAAAATCCACACTTTCATTTTCCTAAAAAAACACCTTCCGCCATTCTCATTGCAAATGGAACGGGGATTGCACCATTTTTGGGAATGATCCACCAACACAATACTATTAAAATCAGCCTACTCTGGGGGGTGCGTTATACATCTTCCACAGATTTATACCGTGAGTTTATAGAAAATAACATCGGGCACAATACCAATTTTGCTCAATATATCGCTTACTCGAGAGAGGAAAATAAGATGTACGTTCAGGACATGCTTTCCAGACAAGAGGACCATATCTTGAAAACTATAAAAGATGGCGGTTGTATTATGATCTGCGGTTCTTTGGCCATGCTTAGACAAGTGCTGGATGTTTTGGAATCCATACTTTTGGAACACACTGAGCTGGACCTTGATCTACTCCAAAGCAATGGACAATTAAGAATGGATTGTTATTGATTGTATTTCCTGCCTACTTTTGATCAAAAGGCACGTTCGTTGAAACCGTCAATTTCGGTTTACGCGAACGGTAATTCTCCGGTTGGTAATTACCGATGTTGGAGCAATCCGATTGACCTGAACATCCACTGATGGATTATCTGTCGTGATGTTGCCATCTGTTTGATCTTGTGAATTGGTAATGGTATTGGTGTAGGTTACGGATGCATTGTAAATATTATCCAATCGGGTCTTCGCTACCAACGTCATGGTCACCAGTTCGCCTCTACTCATGGTGCCTACATTCCAATTGGGGTAACTGAACGATCCTTTGGATACACTCGCGGACACAAAATCCAGACCGGTGGGCAATAAGTCTGTTATTTGTAGATTGGTAACAGGATCGTGCCCTAGACTTTCCACCGAAATATCGAATGTGACCAGATCCCCTTCATTTACTGAAACATCGACCGTAGATTTATCGAGAACAATATCGGCATCGCAATAGTATACTTCGATCGTATTGGAATCGTAGGTACATGGTCCCCTGGTCACCCGCAAATAATAATCTCCCGCCATACTGGCATTATATGTTGCCGAGGTTGCACCGGGAATCAGAGCTCCGTCCCCGTACCATTGGTAGGCATCAAAGGTTTCCCCACTGGCAATCCCCAATGAGGCACCGGGCAAGCAATAATTACCTGTTATCTGTAAATTTACATCCGGTGCTGTATCAAAACCTGAATAATAACCTGCAATACCTCTTGCTCCATTAAACCCAAAAAATCCAACGGCAATAGGCCCGGTTGACTGAACACTGACATCTCCATTGAGGTTGGGTATATAAAAGGTTTTCCAGTCAGAGCTTCCGGCCACCGTGTTGGCCGAAGGTAATCCTACGGTTCCACTTGCATCGGAAACTACAATATTACTATCTGGTGTAGCGGTAGATGCAATGACCGTAATACCACCTGATACGTTAATACCTGCCGCATCTCGGATATCCGGAATATTGTCCATGGTATCGGTCATAAGGCAGTTAACGGGCGCCACGAAGTTCAATCCTTGGGTATATACTGCACTTGAGCCTGCCATACATTGGTAAGCGTAAACATCTTTGGAGGTTCTAACAAACATATTGGCGCCGACCGTATTTGAGGAGTAATTGCCACTGGGGATTTCAAAATAATCCCCATTGTTAATGGTTGCAATCGGTGTTACCGAACCATTCACATAAATTTCCGTATTGTTTTGGGTACCGATGATCAATGGGAACTCTGTTGCTCCATTGGTGCTTCCATTTCCTCTTACAAAAACATATTCTTTACCAAGTCTGTTTTCGGGCACGGGCTGATCTATTCCTGCATCACGGTTGCTGCTATTGGCTTGCCGTCCATAGTTCAAGGATCCGTTACTGATCACAATATCCTTGTCGGATACAATAGATGCTCCTATCCATCCATCTTCATGGGCCTGGGTCGCATTGTTTCCGATATAGGTCTCAAAAACAAAAGATTCGTTGGCATCCAACACAATTTGGTAGCTGTCCGCGGTAATTCCTGCTCGGTTGGAACCCACTCTAAATTCGCAATTAGGATCGTAACCAAAAATATCTATGGTCGTATTATCTTCCGTGGCCATAATGCCCAAAGTGTTGGATTTTGACACATGGGTTCCCAAGTTGGGCACCCCGCCCCACTTAAAGCTAGTTCCCAAAGCTGCTCGCCCTTTCGATGTTAAAGAAGCGGCTTGCGAACCGGACCTTCCGCGATAGTTTACATAGAATTTGTTCCCGCCCGGTGCAATAAATCGTAATCCTCCATTGGTGAGTACCACTCCTGTATTGCCATCATCCACTAAAGTGATATTGTTGTTTCCATTGGGCAAATTGTACAGCCCAGAACTTGCATTCGAAATCGTGAAAGAAGTTATCGGCGTTCCACTGGTTCCCCGATATACATTTACCGTGAATGGAGTTGTTTCGGGTGTTGACAGGTACACCGATTGCTGTTGTATGGCACCATTATTTTGTCCTTGTCGCAAAGGTGGCAAATAATGGAGGTCGCTCAATTGTGCGAACGACCAGTTTGCCATCATAAAACACAGTATCGCAATCGTTGTTCTAAGCCTCATTTTTCTATATTCTTGACACAAAATAAATACTAGCCTTAAAAAAGCGCAACCTTTGGTTGTAAAAGCCCTAATTCATGTTGCGAATGTCGTTTTTAGGTTAAACTACACTGTTTATTTTCCTCTTCATTTAACGATATAGGGTAAAATGTCCAACAAATTCCCTTTGGTCTTCTATTCCGTTCAATCGGATAATGTACCAATAATCACCTGTTGGCAATCCTTTTAGCTGGTACTCTCCGTTCCACTCATCCTGATTGCCTTTGAATTGGAACAGATTTCTACCGTACCTATCAAATATTTTGATAAATATATTCGGGTACTGCTGAATATTCTTAGGGGCCCAAGTATCGTTCTGCCCATCACCGTCCGGAGTAAAGAAATTTGGGATCTCTATATCTATAAACTCAACAAATATATCCTGCGACACACTACAACCGTTGCCATCTGTAACTGTAATGGTATAGGTATCGGTCGCTGTAATATGGAATTCAGAATCCGAGGTTTCCGGACCTCCATTTATACTATAGGAATAATTACCATCACCTCCTTCTGCAAATGCTTTTATACGGTTGATGTCTTGATCGCTCAACTCCAATGTCAATGGTTCAAAAATGGTTATGTTAAATTCGAACGTATTGATGCATCCATTGCTGTGCAGTGCCGTAATGTAATGTTGCCCTGCCGTCAAATTTTCAAAGTAAGGATCTAATTGCATCTGGTTGGGATCATCGGTATCCAATCCGAAAATCACATCACTGTAAACATCGGAATCTTCGAGTAGAATCCGAACTGCATTGGACGCAGCTCCCATAGTGTCACATTCGTACAATACTTCCGCCTCTCCATTTAAGTTGGCTCCGGCCTGCACTTCGAACACCTCGGCCATTTCACAACCATTGGCATCCCTTACAAACACTACGTGTGTGCCACTGCTCAAATCTTGGTAAGTAAATCGGTCTTGAACAAAATCCGTATCGTTATTGGTATTTAAGCTCGTATAGTATGGAGCTGTACCTCCCGAAATTTGTAATGAAACGGTTCCATCACTACTTCCAAAGCAAATCTCGTTGGTAACGGTTGAGCTTGTTTGTAACTCATCGGGTTCGGTCAATGTGAACTCGATCAATTCAAAACATCCATTGCTGTCCTGTGCGATTACCCGATAATCGCCTGGTGATAAATCATCAAAACTATTCTCGTCCACAAATTGGTTGAGGTTGGGCGATATTGCAAACTGATAATCACCGGATCCGCCCTGTACATCCAGAACCACATTACCATCGTTGGCACCATTACAGCTAATATTGTTAATGGTAGGGGTTACCACCAAAGGTGTAGGCTCTTCTACAACGATCTCTTCCGAGATGACGATACAATCTTCACTTTGCACCCGTACATAATAGCTTCCTGCAGGTAAATCACTGAACCTACCATTGTTTTGATCGGGCCTAACCTGGTTGGTCAAAGCCAAATTAGCAAATAGGGCATACTGGTAATTTCCAAGTCCTCCGTTGGCAAATGCCTCAACAAAAGCCGTACTCTCACCATTACAATTTACTTGTGCCGCCGAGATGTCCAAATCCACGGTAAGGGTTTCTATTGGGGCAATGGTTATTTCGTTGGAAATTGTGGATACACAATTAAAACTATCCCTTATATAATATCTGTAGCTTCCTGCCGTGATATTTTGCAATAGATGTGTATCGGAAGCAACGGTCCCGTTCATTGCGGTAAAGTTAACGCCATCTGTACTCCAAGTATAAGGTGCTGTTCCTCCAGATGCTACCAACAGTAATTCAGCATCCGACTGACAACTTAATGGTTGATGTGTAACCAACATAGCATCTACATCGGTAGGCTGTACTATTTCCACAATACTGGATTCGAAGTCGCAGGCCATATCGTCCGTTACCGAAATACTATAGAACCCTGCTCCCAAATTATCGAAAGTTGGCGATGTTGAGGTTGTGGACGAACTTAACAGTGTTGTTCCCAAAGCATCGGAATATGTATTCAACACATATCGGTAGTTCGTGGTCACATTTCTAGCGTTTAAACTTATGGTCACGGAGGCATCGGTATCTCCCTCGCAAACTAAACCAGTATTGGAAATGGTCCCGGATATGGGGTCGGGCAGCAACAGTTCAAAAGCGTTGTTGAAGACCTGGGTGCATCCCAATGCATCGGTCACGGTTACATTGTACTGTCCGGCAACCAAGGATTGGAACAGATGGCTGTTCACTCCGGTAACACTCGTGGTTGTTCCACTGCCCACATGGGTCAAATCCATGGAATATGGCCCTTGTCCGCCCGCAGGAGAAATTAAAGCACTTCCTTGATCATTGGTACAACCTACATCGGTTAAGTCTATTGGATTCAATGTAACAGGGGCCGAAGGTGTAGCAATACTGAACGATCGCACTTGGCTGCACTCTGGGAATGCATCCTGCACTACTTCAACTACATAATCTCCGGCAGGAACAAATATCGGAGCTGTTGGTCCAAGGTTGATAGATGAACCATTCAATATTGAGGCTCCATCATCGGAGCGATCGGCCGGTGTACCATTGGTATCAAAAATATACCAATGAAAACCTGATGCATAGGAAGCATCCACCAAAGTCAATTGAATACTACCATCGTCCCCAAAACAAACGGCATCGGTCAATTTGTCCACAATTACATCGAAAGTGTTGGGTTCTTCCACCAAATGGTTGATTGTAATTTCACAACCCGTAGCAACGTTCAATACGCCAAAGGTGTGATTTCCTGCTGGAAGATCCACAAATTGATTGGATGCTTGATATACTGCCGATGGCAACAATCTAAATTGATAGTTGGCCGGATCTGTGGCGTAACTTGTTAGGCTACTTGTAACATTAATGGTAACATCCTCGCCCAAATTGGCACAGCTGATCGGATCATCAACGTGAATTGTCGGCGTATTCATTTCATCGAACTCTGGAATATTGACCATAATTTCGGCAGAGCATCCTTTGTTGTCCACCACTCTTGCAATGATATTGCCTCCTGCAAAATCTGCATGGATATAATCTGGGCTTGCTCCTGTTTGGAGCATAGTTGAAGTTGCGTCATCGATAAATTCGTAGCGCACGTATGTGCCACTTCCACCGGAAATGCTAGCAACGTTGATCGTAATTGTGGCATTGTCGGCAGCATTACCTGAAGTACAACCAAATGGATCTACGGTTGGCACATCAAAAGTGATAGGATTGGGTTCTGGAACTACGATGTTCGAAACAACTGTATCACATCCATTTTGACCCACAGCGGTTACCTCATAAATACCTCCAGGTAAATTATTGAAACTATTGGTCGTAGGGTCGAAGACCGCCACATTTGGACTCAATGTATAAGTCAACGGATTAATACCATTGTTGTTCTCTGTGATTGCAATGGTTCCATCCAATGCTCCATTACAAGATACAGCAGTCGGAGTGGCCGTAAAACTTGGCTGGATTGCGGCAGGAACCTCAACGGTGAATGTTCTGGAACATTCAGAACCTTCCACCCCAATGTCGTAAATATTCACGGTATAAGTATCTGCAACCGTTACCAATTCGGTAACTGTGCTGCCGCCCATTGCCTGTCTTCCAACCAAAGTACTGGAAGTACCCAATATTTCATATTCATAAGTGGTGGAACCATTGGTAACATTGATCAAAATTTCAGCTTCGTTACCGGCTCCACAACCTAAAGTTTCTGCCAAGCTAACATTTGCCTGCATGGTCGGGTGTACGGTAACGGTATCTGTAGCGGTACAGCCGTTACTATCCAAAACACTTACTGTGTATGTTCCGGGAACCACATTGGTGAAAGTTCCTCCATTGTTTACATAATTAGCACCTCCGTCCAAAGAGTAATAGAATGGCATGGCGCCTGTGGCCATAACAATATTTACATCGGCCTGGGTATCACAATTATCCACAACAATACTATCTATTGTTGGGTTTGGGGCAAGGTCCAAATGTACGCTTCCCAAACTCTGTGAACATCCATATTGGTCGGCAACAGATACATTATAAGTTCCTGCCGGTGAATTGGCCGGGATTTCGATAGGGTTGTCCAACGTGCCAGAGACTCCAGCAAACCCGGCTGGTCCGGTAACATCATAATAATAGGTTCCTCCACCTCCAGAAATATCCGGGATTTGGATTAGGCCTGGGTTGCTACACGTAATATCCTGCAGTACCGTAGGGCTTCCGGACAAAGCATCCAGTTCCTCCAACGCTTCGTTTTCAGAAGCACTGACACATCCGGAACTTGCGCCATCCTTTTTAGTTACCTCAAGGAAATATTCCCCTTCACCCAAAGCATTGAACGTTAGCGATTGAGGAGAAGAAAATGGAACATTTACGCCGCTTGTAGTTACCACCACAGGCGTACCGGAAGAAATATCGTAGAAGGTCCACTCAATTTCGGAGCCAGGTGACACGGTGTTTTCCACTATGGTGTATTCAATACTTCCATTGTTCAATCCATTACAAGCTGGGGTAATATTGGATGTTATATCAAATGGGTGAACAAAGAGATCATTTACGTTTACATTACTCTGCCTTACACAACCATTGTTGTCCTTAACATAGAACACATAGGTTCTTCCGGGCACCAAACCTGTCCATACATGATTTCCATGACCAGCTGGAACTACTACCGGAGTCCCTGATGAATCATCGATGTTGCCACCTACAATCCATGTTGCCGTAGCGGGATCAAAACTGGAAGGATCGTCCGAATAAGCATATTCGTAGGGTGCCACACCTTCCGATCCCTGGACTTTTACTTGCAACTCATTACAGTTCACGACCACGGCAGAAATGGTAATATCCAGATCATCCAATGGATATGGAATAATAAATTCAGGGAAATCGGTCTGGCAAATTGGATTGCCCGTTCCGTCTACAGTTCTTATGGAAGGATATACAGAATCTCCTGAATTATATCCCCTGAGTTGATCTGTGGCTTGCCAAGTAGCACCACCATCATCACTAAATTCCAGAGTGCCCAAGGTCAATGGATAGTTAACAAAATCAAATCCGAAGTCCATTGGTCCACCTCCACAGTTTGATGGATATCTTCCAATAATATCGGCAGTTAGCTCATCTGGATTATTTATGGTAACCGGGGTTTCCGACAAAGGACAACCGTACGTATCGGAAATATTGATGGTATAATTCCCTGGTGACAGGTTGTAGAATGTATGTGTATTGGACAGCACGTTGTTAAGGGTTTGGTCCGATGCCCCTCCATTGTCCAAATCTACAATCTCGATGGTAAATGGTGCATCCCCAGATGTGATATTCACCGCAATACTACCCATACCATCGTGACATTCTGGTGCTGTTGGCGTTGTTGTGAAGGCCAAAATTGGTGCTGCCGACACGGTAACCGTTTCTTTATATTCACAATAGGGAGCAGTCCCATTGTTGTCTCTTACAAATACATCAAATGTACCTTCGTTTCCGGCGGTAATTGTTTCCGTATTCAACCCTCCAAAATCACCTGCCAAAGGAGTTGATCCTGTGGGCACAAAGGCATACACATAATTTCCATCACCGCCAGTTGGAGTAACGGTAATATTGCCATCTCCACAGCTGGTTACATCCAGCTTATCTACTTGAGCGGTAATCGTGGGCAGAATTACAACGGTCTGCAATACAGGTCCACAGCCATATCCGTCCGCCACTTCTATATCGTAACTACCCTCTGCCAATCCTGTAAACGTATACTCGGTATCGGTAGACGGTGTCGGGGTTATCCATGCCCCTCCATTTATTCTAAAGGTATAATCTCCATTTCCATCGGTAACCGTTGCCGTAATGGTAGCATTGTTCAAACCATCGTAACATGCCGTGGACGAAGTAGTGAAAACAATGGTCTCAGGAGGCGATACCGTAACCGGTGCTGCAGAAAGTACATCGCATCCATTGGCATCCCTTACCCGCACTAAATAATCGCCATCCGCTACATTTAAGAAAATAGGATTAGATTGGTAAGCGACTTCCAAATTCCCCAAGGTATCCTCCAATTGATAGGTATAACCCGGTGTTCCTCCCGTAACTGAAGCTTCTAATGTTGCTCCTGTATTGAAACAGGTATAGTCGGCCGTTAAGTTCAATGAAGGTACTATGGCGGCAGGTTCCGTTAAAGTAGCTGCAAAACTTACCGAACAGGTGGTTTCATCTGCTTTTCTGACCATAACGGTATAGCTTCCATCGGCCAAATTGGATGCCGTTGTCACAGGAGATGACATGGAAGCAATCCAGGTGGCACCTCCATCCAAAGAGTATTCGAATCCTGCCACAGCATCAAAGTTGCCCACTTCAAAAGTAATGGAGCCATCGGCTGCACCGTTACAACTTGGGTCGTCAACGGTCAACAATTGAGCTTCAAATGCTTTATTGGGTTCCACAACCACAATAATATCCTGAGTTTTTTCACAGATTTCCGGCGATTGTACTGCCTGGATATCATCCAAAATTAGGTCGTTGCCAAAGTCACTGTTCAAATTGGTTCTTAATACGATGCCAACAGTAGTATTTGCTCCTGGATTAAAGGTAACTTCTCTAAAATGCCAATCGTCCGCATTTGTGTTTTTAGGGATTTCGTTGGTAGGGATACTAGAAATTACGGTACCCGAGCCATCCACCAACTCTACCAAAACTTCCGGATTGTTTCCATTGCCGGAGGTTACCATAAGGTTATAGGCCCAAAATGAGAAGGTGATATCTTGATTAGGAAGCACCTCTATTCCATTCCTTTCCCAAAGAACACCGAAGTCTCCTGCCAAGGTACTCACATCGATGGCCAAAAAGCGACCATCTGTCAAACCAGTATGGTCGTTAGGACTTCTCCAAGCGGGAATTGGATTGGTCACGAAGTTGGTTACAGTATATTCGCCGTTTACCAAAATACCGGCAGGCCCCAAGTTACATGCTGTTTCTGTTCCATCTTGTGGTTCGTAACAATAACCGGATCCAATCTCTTCAATTTGGGTAGTAATCCCCGTTCCAAAGTTTTCTTGAAAAAGTGTGCTTTGATCCGGAGCGATACTACTGGAGTATCCTACGGTAACTGTATGTGTTCCGTCTCCAATGTTGTTGAATATATTATTATCGACCGGAGTATTGGGCGAACCGTTCAAACTATAGGTATAATCAAAATCCGTTGCGTTGGATGTTCCAATGGAAATGGTAGCCAATCCATCACAAGCATAATCGATTGTGGTTGTAAAGTCTGGGTCTGCTGCCATAGCAGGAACCTCTAATTCCATAGGGTACGTACAACCTAAATTATCCCTAACGACAAGATTGTAATTGCCGGGCATTAAATAACGGTCGTTGGTGGGAACAAAATTACTACCGCCATCAAAACTATAGGTGTACGGGGCTTGTCCTCCACTGGCATTCAATATCTTCACCAACGCACCATTCGGGTCACATGAGGCGTCCTGAACAATGGCCGGCGAGGCCGTCAACCTAAAAGGTTGGTCTATTTCGTAATCAAAATTTTCGACACATCCAGTACCTGCATTACCGCTGGAATCCATTACGGTAATGGTATAAAGTCCGGCAGGCAAGTTGCCAAAATCGTTATTGGTTTGATAAGTAGCTCCACCATCCAAGCTATATTGGTAAGGTGCTGTCCCTCCCGTTACGGATACACTCAAGGTTGCCGTAGATGAATCAGCACATACGATTCCCGAGTGGGTCGCAGATACGGTAAGGCCACCAAGTTCTTCCATTCTCACACTATTGGAGATAGCATAGCAACCATTGTCGTCAAAAACGATGAATTGATAATCACCATCCTCATTTGGGAAATAGGTGGTCGGTGTACCTCTATATCCGAACAAAAAGTTGGTATTGGTCTGCATTTCGGAAGTAGGAACGTCTGACGGGTCGGCATACAAATCCACCCCATCTTTGCTCCAAATGGCCATTTGATAATCCGGGTTCGGAGTACCACCCGAGGGGGTCAGGGTAATTACTCCCGCGGTACAGGTTATATTATCAGTGGTCAATGCGGTAAGCGTCAATTCAGGAATTTCATTTACCGTAATTTGTTTGGTATCGGTACAGCCGTCATCCGTTGTGGTGATTACATTGTAGTTTCCTGGGTTTACATTGTTAAACGTATGGGTGTTGTCCGTAGTTGGATTTTGTTGTGCGATCAAGGTTCCGAGACCACCATTGGAGCCATCGTCCAGCCTAAGTTCGTATTTGTAATTGGGCAGTACGTTCAATGCCTGGATACTTACGGTTCCCAACTGATTGCAATCAGCAGGTGTTGTATCGACATCTACCTGGAAATTTCTTTCCAAGATACCAATATCCTCTGTTTCAAAAATACAGCTTCCTTCTATAGGGTCTCCTGTTGATGGGTTCAATTGAGTTACCTGAACTGTATAAGTACCACTTGTGGTTATATCAAAACTAGGTCCATTGTTGGCAGAAAATGGCACCACAATGTTTCCGTTGGATGCATCTATCAATTGGAACCCGTAATTGGCCCCTACTCCGTTGACTCTAATGTTTCCAGGAGTGCTGCACAAAATATCCGTCGGCGTATAGTCAATATCCAAGGTGTTTTTGAACACGTTGAAATAGAATCGGCTAAAACATCCGTTCTTATAATTGATGACCACTCGATATTTACCACTTTCGGTAACTGTAAAATTGTCTTGCACCACTACATCGCTCCATGTGCACATATTGCTTTTGTTGGCACAATCATCACCTGCATCCGAACAACTGCCTTCGTCCAGTTTTTGCCAAACGATGTCCAGAGCATCGGTTATACCGAGCTGAAGGGTAACTTCATCATTCTCACCACACAAGAATATTTTAGGCAATAAATCACCATCAACGGAACACGTTACGATTTCTCCCTGTATGTTGTTATCTGGATTACTATCGGCATTTACCTGGTTAAAATAGCTTATTATGGGATTGGTCTGTGTGTCGCCAAAACGTTCTACAGTGATAAGCTCTGTCAAATCAGGACAACTTCCTCCTCCTGATTTCTCCACAATGTAGTTTCCAATATTTGTTACCAATAGTGTACTTGGGTCGGCATCACCATCATCCAAGATGGTATCGGCACCATCTATTTGACCATTCCCATTGTTGTCCAATGCCCAAGTATAGGTTGCAAATCCGGAACCTGCCGTTAATAGAGCATCATCTCCACATAATTGAACTGTTCTGGCTTGACCGCAATTGGCCAAGTCGTCCAAAATATT
This sequence comes from Flagellimonas marinaquae, assembly GCF_023716465.1. Lineage (NCBI taxonomy): Bacteria > Pseudomonadati > Bacteroidota > Flavobacteriia > Flavobacteriales > Flavobacteriaceae > Flagellimonas > Flagellimonas marinaquae. The sequence goes on along the minus strand of NZ_CP092415.1, from coordinate 2,810,250 downwards.
GTTAGTGGCCACTTGTGGGGTTACATCGCACGGGAAATTGGAAGAACCGGGCTCATCGGTGTAAGTGGTTGAATTAACGACCCCTTGGAATGATGCGTAAGCCAAGTTCTGCAACTCGGATGAACAGGCATCGACAAAATCGGAGCAGTTTCCTGAAACGGTCACTGTGATTTTTATGCTATACTCCGGGTCTCCGATTTCTACAAGTGCATCTGGGACCTGGAATTGCAGTGTATTTGTATTGATGTCATAACTATGTGTCGTACCCAAGGCATTGGAAACATCCACATTGTCCAATGTAACATTGTTGGGCAGAATATCGGTTATTGCGAAGTTTGTGGCATCATCGTCCCCGGTATTTTGAAAACGGAGCACATACTGAAAGGTTTGCCCTAAACTGATTCCTTGGCCATTGATATCCACCGCGCTTAAATTTTCGGATGTATTGCCAAGCAATATTTCAGGGGCGTATACTTGGGTGTAAGAGGCAGCATTTACAGTTCCATCGGTTGGGTCCACCACTGGAACTCCAGAACCGTATTCCCCGCCATCTCCGCCGTCGGCATTCTCATCTTTATAAAATTCTACGGCATCGGTACAACCGTCGCCATCACTATCCAAATCGAGTGAATCGGGAATACCATCGGAATCGGTATCGCAGCCTGCTGTTAACAATACGCCCCGCATGTTGGTGGGCCCTACAACATCTTGTCCTATGGACACAGTGTTGTTTCCGGTCGGATCCCAATTTACCACATTTGCTGGCGTGGTCAGGTTCATTGGCTCCAGAGGACCACCCGAGGATCTTGCACCGAATATTTGGAACTCCCCGGCCTGATCTACCACTACACGCAGCAAGGGACTTCCATGTGTTCCTGTAATTGTCCATATATCTGGGTTTCCTCCTTCTCCGTAAGTAGTTCCATCGTTAAAACGGGCAAAATTTCCACTTGCGCCAAGCTGGAACTGTATTTCACCTGCCACATCTACTCCATTGATATTGAAGTTGAACGAGTTATCCAAACTGAAAACGTCGAACACCAAATAGTTGTCGACACTAATCAAACTGCCACTATGCGGGTCACCATTGGATATGTTGAACAAAAGGGTATCGCACTCGTCCTCATCGTAAATACCATCATTGTCATCATCTAGATCGGTGATGTCATTTACCCCATCGTTATCCGAATCGTTGTGAACCACTATACGGGCGGATGGGACATCTTCTGTTATATTGGTATCGGTTTGATCTTGTGTATTTACTGCTGTATTGATCAAACTCAACAAAGGAAGTGTGTCAATTTCATCTGCCTGTACTTCTAGCTCCAAAAAGGCGGTTTCGCCACCATTCAAGGTTCCGATATTCCAAGTGTTTCCACTCCAACTTCCCGTAATTGTGAATGCCGAGACCAAAGTAAGTCCGGCAGGGATATTGTCTGTTATTTGAAGGTTGGTCAATGGTCCATCTCCAAAGTTTCTCACCTTAATTGTAAACGTTGCCGTTTCCCCTTCCATTATTTCAGGTTTATCGACCGTTTTTTCCAGTGCTACGTCGGGATCACAGTACAGGGCCGTTAAGGGTTGTGAATCGTAGGTACATGGCCCTTTGGTTCCTCTAACAAAATAGTCCCCGGCGCGTGTTGCAGCAAAGCTGGGTCCATTGGCCCCAGGTATGGCCACACCATCTTCGTACCATTGGTATGCATCAAAGTTTCCTGTTGCCTCATATATTTCGGACCCCACAAAGCATCCGGTACCTCCCCTAACCTCAAGAGTTACTTCGGGGACCGTATCGAACCCAGAAAAATATCCGGCAACACCCCTGTTCCCGTTATAGCCAAAAAATCCGACGGCTATTGGTCCAGTGGACTGAACGCTGACATCTCCTGTTAGATTTGGAATAAAAAACGTTTTCCAATCTGTAGATCCTGCAACGGGATTAGAGGCAGGAAGTGTTACAGATCCATTTCCATCTGTCACAGAAATATTAGCATCTGGTGTGTTTACGGCCGCGATAATAGTAACTCCCCCGGTAACATTGGTACCGGCCATGTTCCGTATATCGGGAATGTTGTCCATAACATCGGGCAGCAAGCAGTTTACCGGTGCCACAAAGTTCAATCCTTGGGTATAAGCTTTACTATCCCCCCCTATACACTGATAAGCATAAGCGTCTTTTGAGGTTTGTACAAACATATTGGCCCCAGCTGTATTGGATGTATAATAACTACTGGGAATTTCAAAAAATTCACCATTGTCCAGTGTAGCAATAGGTGTTCCCGACCCATTAACGTATACTTGCGTGTTATCGGCGGTGGCAATGATCAAAGGGAATTCTGTCCATCCATTGGAAGCTCCATTGCCCCTAATAAACACATAGTCTTTTCCCAATTTATTTTCGGGCACGGGTTGATCGATTCCCGCGTCACGATTACTATTGTTGGCTTGTCGTCCATAGTTCATGGAACCATTACTGATCACAATATTTTTATCTGAAACAATGGAAGCCCCTATCCAACCATCGCGATGTGCGTTGGAAGGAGAATTCCCTACATAATTTTCAAACACAAAGGACTCGTTGGCGTCCAACGTTACGGTATAAGTGTCGTCGGTAATACCATAGGCATTGTTACCCAATCTAAAACTACAGTTTGGATCGTACCCAAAAACGGTAACCGTGGTATTGTCCTCGGTCGCCATTATTCCCAATGTATTGGATTTTGATACGTGTGAACCCAAATTAGGCACCCCTCCCCATTTAAAACGTGTACCCATCGCCACTCTTCCCTTGGATGTCAGCGATGCTGCTTGGGACCCAGAATATCCGCGATAATTGACGTAAAATTTATTTCCGCTCGGAGATTCGAACCTTAGGCCTGAATTGTTCAGCACAACCCCAGTATTGGAATTGGTAACCAAAGTGATATTGTTATCCCCATTGGGCAAGGTGTATACCGCTGGATTGGTATTTGAAATATTGAAAGTGGCAACCGGTGTTGCACTGGTCCCACGATAGGCATTTACCACAAAAGTTACCGGCTCCGGTGTTGACAGATAGACTGCTTGTTGCTGGACAGCTTCGTTGTTTCGCCCTTGCTTTAAAGGTGGAAGATAATGAAGGTCACTTAACTGGGCTTGTACTTGGTTAAACGCAAAAAACATTAACAAAATGCAAATGCTTTTCAATAAACGATCTGCGTACGAAGAGGTAAAATTGGCCATTTTGAGGTTGGTCTAATGTATTACTTGAAACAAAAAAAGCTCTTAAAGCCCTCGTATACATATTTTTGTTGTCATCTTCGAACTTTGTTGTGTCTAATAGGTCGTTCCTGTTGTTATTCAATTCAAAAAATCTGCATAAAACCTCTTGATCCATACATTATTACAGTTTTTTCCCACAACTATTTAAATTCAATGTTATATGGTCAATTCAATTGGAAGCAATGGCACACAATTATATTATTTAGCCTATCGCCTTTATTAGTTTCAATTAAATGTTCATACCTTTAAAATGCAGTATAATGTCTCCTATACCCTTCAACTCAAGTTGAGTTTCAATAACTGTTTACTATAATAATTACTTTTATAAATCCCTTACTGGAAATAATCAGAAAAGAATTATCTAATTAATTTGATAGTTTATCTTTACGAGAAACATTTAGTTCCAAAAATTTTATCTTAAAAAGAGAACTTTAACCAAAAACCTTTCCTTTTAAAATTATGGTATACACTCAGGAGACTTTTTACTTTGATCATTCCAGTCCAGAAATTCAAAAAATGGTGGAGAGCATTAAAAATTTGGTTTCCGACCAGGAAAAAATCGAGCATTTGTATCTTAAAGTTAGAGACGGTTGGCGTTACAACCCATATAATATTGGATTGACACCTGCGCATTACAAAGCCAGTGCCATTGCCCGAAAAACGGTAGGCCACTGTATCGATAAAGCTATTTTATATGTAGCAGGGCTCCGTGCACTGCACATACCTGCCAGATTACGTTTGGCCAAAGTGGCCAACCATATCGCGACGGAACACTTAGAAGAAACTTTGGGCTCGCACGAAATAGCCCCACATGGTTTGGTAGATGTATTCTTCAATGGCAAATGGTTCAAATGTTCGCCTGCTTTTAACAAAGAGCTCTGTGATCGCTATAATGTTGCTCCCTTGGAGTTTGATGGCACTCAAGACTCCATTTTTCAGGAATATAACAGGGACAACAAACAGTTTATGGAGTATATGGAGGATTACGGTCACTTTGAAGATGTTCCTATTGATTTTATATTCAAAACCTTTCAGGACACCTATCCTGAGGTAAGCAAAAAAATACAAGGTGCAAAAGAGATCAAAATCAAATAACTTTGATCAATTTAAACCTACAGCAAATCATCATAGGCCCAGAGCCGATAACAGTTTCTATTTTCTTTTAGTTTTGATGAGTAGTTGATGAGCTTTTAGTATTTAAAAAAAGAGCACCTAAGAGTTAAAAAACTCCTAGGTGCAAAAACTAAACTCAAAACTGAATTAAATTAACTTGAATTTATTCTCCTACCATTGGATTGGCTTGAATTTCGGATAGAGGGACAGGGAAATAAGAATGTTCCGCTGCACTAAATCCAGATCTGCCGGCCGCTTGCATAGCCTGATCTAACATGCCCCAGCGCCTTAGATCAAAAAATCGTGTTGACTCCAAGGTAAGCTCCATAATACGTTCGTGTATAATCTGTTCCCTCACTTCTTCCTGTGTTGAAGCGGTGGTTGGGGGCATTAAACCATGGACTTCCCGTATTTCATTTATTATTGGTATGGCCAAAGCAGTGCTACCGGTCTCGTTCAGTGCTTCGGCATACATCAATAGTACATCCGCATAGCGCATTAAAGTTAAATTGATTCCAATATAACCGTTGTCCCAAACATAATTGGGCAACCATTTCCTAAAGTATGCACTGCCATCTTTTGCGTCTGGGCTGCCGTAAGTATCGGATACAAGAACATCCCATGTAAATCCTTGCATTGCATTGGTTTCTGTATCATTGTAATAATCATCTTTAAAATAAAGGGTTCCGTACAATCGGTTATCGTACAAACCGTTGGAAGCAATCATCCCCTCGCTCTTCATAAGGTCGACCAAGTCGTAGGAGGCCTCGATACCTCCCCATCCACCAATGCACCAGTCACCAATAAACGCATGTAGTCGGTTAGCGTTCCACGAAGTAGCATCGCCACTCTTAAATTGAAGTTCAAAAACGGCTTCTTGATTGTTTTCGTTCTCGCCATTGAAATTGCCAACAAAATCCGGAAACAAATCATAAACTCCGCTTTCCACCACTTGTTCCAGTGCTGCGACAGCATTATCCATATCTGTGCCCTCTGCGGACGATGCATCTCCGGCTTTATATAGATATGCCTTACCCAAATAGGCCAATGCCGTGCCTTTGGTGGCCCGTCCCGTATCTGCATCGGTACGCGTTTCCGGCAAATTGGATGCCGCTTCTTGGAAATCTTGCAAAATTACTTGCCATGCCTCTGGACGGGTAGACAATGGACTATCCAGGTTATCCGGACTGAGCTCCTCCATCCTTACAATAATCTGCTCGTACAGACTAAGTAATTTGAAATGATAGTACCCTCTCAAAAATTTGGCCTCGGCAATAATCCTGTTCTTATCCGCTTCTGAAATTTGTTCGGGTGTCATTTGACCCACTTTGGATATTACCTGATTTGCAAAATTGAGTCCTTTATAGTTGGTGGTCCAAAGTACATTTAAAAAAGTATGGCCATTGGTATAATTAAAATTGAAGATAGACATCCAATGGGCATAATTAGATGCATCCGGACCTGGTAAGGCGTAATCCGAACGAAAATACTCCACTACAGGTCTTCCTTCTTGCCATCCATCCCAAAAGTTACTTCTTGATTCCAGTTCTGAGTAGGCAGCCACCAGCCCCGATTCAGCATCTTCTACATTTCTCCAAAACGATGAAGACGTTAATTGGTCCGGAGACTGTTGCTCCAAAAATTCATCATCATCACAGGAGAGTATTGCAAACATGAACATGCTTGCGACAAACATTTGTACTATATTTTTCATGTCTTATTCTTTTTAATTAAAATTCCAATTGCATTCCGAAGATGAATGATTTGGTCTTAGGGTACAGGTTTAAATCGATACCTCTTGATAATATGCTCTGGTTCTGCCCGGAGATACTTGCTCCTACTTCTGGATCCAGACCACTATAGTTTGTGAACGTAAATAAGTTCTGCCCGGTCATAAACAACCTTAAACGGTTGATCCCGATCTTCTCCAATGTTGTTCTTGGCAACGAATACCCCAAAGAAATTGTTTTGACCCTTAAATAATCACCATTTTCCAAGAACCTTGTAGATGCACGGTTGTTCCTGTTGGGATCACCGAGCACGGCACGTGGTATGTCTGTGTTGGTGTTATCCGGTGTCCATGCGTTAAGAGCGGATTTTCGGTAATTTCTACCGGTATCCATACTCATTAAACGAAAATCGTTTCCGTTATAAATTTTGGCACCCCCAACGCCTTGGAAGAACACGTTCACATCAAAACCTTTATAATCCGCACTTAGGTTTAAGCTATATTCAAAATCAGGGATTGCGGAACCTTGGTAGACTTCATCATCGGAATTAATGACCCCATCTCCATTTTGATCTACAAAACGGATATCCCCAGGTGCTGCTTCTGGTTGAATCGGTACACCATCTACACTATGCGCATCAATCTCTGCCTGACTCTGGAAAATTCCGTCGGCTACTGGCAAGAAATACGCTCCGGGCTCATAACCGATCTTTGTCTGGTTAACAAAATGATCCGAGCCGAACAACAGCCCAATACCATAAATGGTCTGATCTTCGTTGCTCAACTTGGTTACTTCACTATTAATCGTGGTAAGTGTAGCAAATGCAGAATAATTAAAAGCACCATCTTTATTGGTGTAGCCAATCTCAAATTCCAGCCCACTGTTCTCAAACTCTCCTACATTGACTACGGGATTGTTTACCCCGGCCGCAGGAGATACTACTTTGGTAATCAATAAATCTTCTGTGGAACTATTGTAATAATTAACCGCTCCTGTGAGCTTATTGCCCATCGATGCAAAATCGAGTCCTAAATTATAAGAGGTATTGGTTTCCCATTGAAGGTCGTCGTTCTGTAACTCTCTTGCAATACTTCCTTGGTAAGAGGTCTGTGGATTTCCAAATACGTACCCTCCATCGTCTTGACTTTTACCTTGGGATATCAAAGCAACATAATCGTAGTAGCCCAGTGCACTATCGTTACCGGCCTGTCCCCAACTAAACCTTAGTTTTAAAAAATCGAAAGCATTCTGGTTTTCCATAAAGTTCTCACTGGTAAGTTTCCATCCCAATGCAAAGGATGGGAAAACACCATACTTGTTATTGTTTCCAAATTTTGAACTTCCATCCCTACGTACGCTGGCCTGGAACAGGTATTTGTCATCAAATGCGTAGTTTATTCTTCCAAATTGTGAAGCCAGGCTATATTCTGCATTTGTTCCTTGAGAAAAGAACGTACCATCGTTAAAGGCATTTAGGGTTCTAAAATTGGGATCTAATATTTCGGCAGGAACGCGCTCTTCCACAATGGCTCCATCCTGTACCTCTCGTTGAATCTTGTAGCCTTCGGCCTGGGTATAATTCCATTTGTAAGGTTCTCTAATACGTTGGTAACCTGCCAACAATTGAAAGTCATGCTTTTCATCAATATTGAAATCGTACTTTAAGGTATATTCTTGGTTGTACCTTTTAAACTCATTGTCGTACTCGGATATGAATGCGAACTCTCGGCCTTCTTCCTGTGCCGCCCTTACTTGAAACGGTTTGTGGAAGGCAAACTCGAACGAGTCCCTAACAGAATAGGAAAGGTTGGCGCCGGCCACTAGACCTTTCAGCACTTCGTAGGAAACATTTACGGTGCCTAAAAAGTATTTTGCCTTGTTGTACTGCTCCAAGAATTCGTTTTCGCCAACCGGATTTCTGTGATCGGGCAGATCACCATCCCTATAACCATAACCAGAAGGTTTGGTCTCGTCCAATACCGGGATCAATGGCGAAATAAAGTAAGTTTCACGAAGCGAAAATTTATAAGGTTCCCTGTATGTCTCACTATAATTTAAGTTGGTCTGGATCTTCAGCTTACCTTTGGTAACCCCTAGATTTGCGGTAATACCCTTTTTATTGAACCTAGACCCAATAAGTATACCTTCCTCATCGGCATAGTTCCCTGCAATGGAGTAATTAAAAAATTCGGATGCTCCACTGATACGGGCATTCAACAAATTTAAATATCCCGTTCTATCGGTTTCGTCTACCCAATCGGTGTTAAAATTGGGAGGGTTGGTCACATAGTTCGGCAACTCGGCTCCGGCATTGGCATACATTTGCTGATGAACTTGGACATATCCATCGGCATCCAATAATTCCATAATTTCTCGGGAACTGTTTATACTATAGCTTGAATTTATTTCGACCCTTGGTTTTCCGGACTTACCTTTTTTGGTTGTAATGATCACAACGCCATTGGCTGCTTTTGTTCCATAAATAGCACCCGAAGCGGCATCTTTGAGAACTTCTATGGATTCAATATTGATGGGATCTAGATAATAGGGATCTGCCTGAACCCCGTCTATAATATACAATGGTTGGTTGTTTCCAAAACTTCCCACTCCACGTATAAGAACATCGGAAACGGCACCAGGACTGCCCGAAGAGGAGGTAACCGTTACACCTGAAACCCTACCTTGCAGGGCATCGGTAGGGTTGGTAACCACTACCTTGTTCAGTTCTTCACTTTTTACAGAGCTAATGGCCCCAGTAACATCACTCTTCTTCTGGGTACCATAACCAACAATGACCACCTCATCCAGACCCTGTGCATCTTCCTCAAGTGTTACATTGATCACCGTTTGGTTACCCACAGTTATTTCCTTTGTTAAAAAACCCAGGTAACGGAAGACTAGAATATCTCCCGAACCAGTCGTTTCAATGGTATAATTACCGTCAAAATCGGTTTGTGTACCTGTGGTAGGACTACTTTTGAGGTTAACTGTGGCACCTGGCAATGGGGCTCCGGACGAATCCGTTACTGTTCCGGATACCTGTTGCTGGACCGTTTTTTTCGTAAATTTTATATTATCTGGGGATTTGTTCAATAAAATAGATCCATCCATTGATATTTTGTAGCCAATATTGGCAAAAGCCAGACTTTTGGCCAGTAAATCGCCTATTCTAACCTCTCCTTTTTCCAATTTAACTTTGGGTGCATCTTCAAAAAGGTCAGACTTGTAGATAAAGGAATAATTGGTTTGTTTTCCTATGAGGTCCAATAACTCTTCCACTGTTACTTCCGCATCGGTATTTATAACAACGGTCCTGTTTTGTGAAAAGCCGGTTTTAGCGGTAAATCCAAAGGCGGTAACGCAAAACAAAAAGATAAAGGACCTCATCATGATGATCAATAATTTTTTCCTATAGGATATAGGAATACCATTACATTTAGTTTTCATAAATTTGAAATGTTAGTTAGTTTGTACTAATTAATTGACGGGGATGAGCGTTTAAATTGTCCAGGTCTAAGCCTCATCCCTTTTTTATTCCACTATTATAGTGTTTCCCTCTGTTGTTAACTTTACTTCATTTGTATTTTCGATTATTGTTAAGATTTTTTCTAATTCTTGGTTTCTATTGAACATACCATTGAATTCAATGGCTGCCTTTTCTTGATTTTTTATCTGTATTTCGGCATTGTACCATCTAGAAATGGTCACCAAAATTTCGCCTAATGGCATATCCTTAAAATTGAACAACCCATCTTTCCAGGCAACTATACTGTTTACATCGGCCTTTGCAATCTGAACGGTTCCGGCCAATGGGTCAAACACTGATTGATACCCCGGAGCAAGTTCCTCCGTATTTCCGTTCTGATTCACGGTAACTCGACCATGCACCAAGGCTGTTGACACTTCGCTATCTTCCCGATAGGCCTTAATATTAAACGCCGTTCCTAACACATCCACTTCCTGGCCTTGGGTTTTAACCATAAAATGAGTACCGTTGTGGAGGCTGCTCGGGGAAACCTCAAAATAGGCCTCACCATATACCAATTCAACTTTTCTTGGCTGATGATCCACAAAATTTACGGGATATCTAAGTTGGCTGTCCGAGTTGAGCCACACCTTGGTGCTATCCGAGAGCACAACATAGAACTGACCCCCTCGAGGTATGGTCAGAGTGTTATAGGTTAATCGGGCATTCTCACTGGACCTGCTCTTTTGATAGACCAATTGCTCTCCGTTACTGCTTACATTTTGGCGCATAAAGGAATCCCCTTTTTCCAGGGCGACCTGGGTACCATCCTCCAAGGTCAAGGTTGCTTTATCCGTACCTACCTCGATTTTCTTTTCGGCAACCTGTTGTATAGGAAGTTCGTGCTGCGATTTTTTAAACACCAACGGAAGCGATACGATTAGCAAAATTACCGCTGCAGCTACATATTTTATATAAACTACGTTCCGTTTCTTTCGTTCTATGGCCAATTTTGAACTTAGTTTGGACCAACCTTCATCAATACCAACAGATTCGGGAGATTTTAGATATCCTTTTTCTACCCTATCGAAATAGTTTTTGTGCCGTTCGGATTCAGCTATCCATGCATCAAAAATTTTTCTCTCCTCTTCCGAAAGGGAGTTGTTCAGCTTTTTAAGAATGAGTTTAAATTCCATGCGATTTGACCATATCTCACCACTAAGACAATCAAATCATAAGAATGGGTGACAATTTTTTGACAAAAATTTAAAAAACAGGTTAAAATAAGAGGTTTTTAACAACCCGATATCGCTACTTGGTAAGCAAAACAGCGATTACCGTGATCAATTGTTCAGCAATTCTGATCTTGGCTCGCTTTAATTGTGTCTTTACCGTATTGACGGATATTCCCAGCTCTTCGGCAATGTCCACGTATTTATAATTTTCGATATATTTCATGCGTACAATACGTTGCATCTTAGATGGTAACATTTCAACAACTTTGAGTACTTGATTGTGTATAATGAGTTGATCCTCCTCAGAAAAAACGTCCAACTCGTAATCAGTACCAATAAAATGCTGCATATCCAAAACCTTGGCGCGATCTGTAATTTTTATTGATTTTAGATGATTCAGGCATCTATTGCGAACCATCGTGAAGAGATACGCATTAAAAGAGGTCGCAATTTTAATTTTGGAGGCATTCTCCCATAAATAGATAAAAACCTCCTGTACAATATCTTCACTGATCGATTTTTCGAAAAGATAGCTATCGGCGTACTGAACCAAATCTTCGTAGGTATCCTCAAAAAACCGTTTGAACACAAACTGGTTCTTTTGCTGTATTTCCCGAAAAACCGATAGAGAATCCAAAACAGTACCTAATAAGTTTAGTAGACCAATTAATCAAAAGGACAAACTAATCTAAATAATAATTTAACACAAAAACAATATATTTTTTTATGATTTACAAAATTTTTAAATCTAAACTACAGTATTCTTATTGAATTATAATGATTTTAACCAGATTCAAAAATTTTATTTAATTTGCAGCGTCCACTTTTGTTTTCCCTTTTTTCTTATTTGTACAACTAGATTGTTGTTGAAAATTAGATATGTTTTAATTTCTTAATCATCAACAATGGGCTATTTATATAAATTATTTTGTCGTTCTGGTTTAACGGTGGCCAGCATAGTATTTCTTTTGCTTTGGGGTTGCGAACATCAACCCAAAACAGCTGCAACCAATAGTAAAACCATAGGATTTTCCAAGAATATCCTAGATTTTAGAGGGAATCCCACGACTCCAGAGTCCAGAAATATGCTTATGTACTCGGATCAGGGAGCTTGGTTCGCTTACGGATTTCCATCCAAGGTTACGGATAAATTAGGATTTACCGGGCCTTTTTTAATGACCCAACAAAATGGTGTCTGGTCTGGAAATTCTCTGGCGCAATTAGAGGTTATTTTAGCGGATGGCAACAGGTGGAATCCAACTGAAACCATTCAGAATAGCTATGCCAGCCATTTGGAGCAGCAATTTAAGGATAGGGAACTGGCAATTGTTCAAAAACTGGTTTACCTTTCTCCGCATACGGCTGTTCAACAGACCAGAATAACTAATGTGTCACAAAAACCTATCGCTTTAAACCTACGCTACACAGGTAACCTATTTGCCAATGGTATTGTGTTTTCCACTACGGATCAAGGCCTCCAATTAACATCTGAGCATAGTAACGCAAAAGGGTATATCCGTTTTTTAGACTCCAACACCAAACTAAAGGAAGTAAGAAGCCTAAGCTATACTAGCATGGAACAACATTTAATCTTAGAACCTCAAACTTCTAACGAATCTATTGTGGCACAAAGCTTTATTTTTCCAGAATATGATCCAATAAAGGAAAATAAAGAATTGGATAAAATAAATTTTGATACCGTTCTCCAAGATCGGATCAGGGAAAAAGAAAACCAATTGGATACCCTATTCCAAAATACCGATACGAAATTCAAAGATGATCGATATGCAGAGGTATTGGCCAAAACTTTGTTAACGCTTCAGAACAATTGGCGTGTGCCAGCAGGTGAATTGCGGCACCAAGGCCTTTTTCCCAGTTACCATTACGAATGGTTCCATGGATTTTGGTCTTGGGATTCTTGGAAACATGCGGCCGGACTTTCCTATTTTAACCCGGAATTGGCCAAGGAACAAATAAGAGCGATGTACGACTTTCAATTAGAAGATGGCTTTATCATAGATTGTGTTTATAGGGATACCACAATTGAGCCCCATAATCTAAGAGATACCAAACCACCATTATCTGCTTGGGCGGTATACAAAGTATTTAAAAAGGACCAGGATAAGGGATTTTTAAAAGAAATGTATCCCAAACTAAAAAAATATCATCAATGGTGGTACAACAAAAGAGATCATGACCAAGACGGTATATGCGAATACGGTTCTACGGACGGGACGGTACTAGCGGCAAAATGGGAAAGCGGTATGGATAATGCCATTAGGTTCGATGCGACCCAAATGGTAAAAAACGGAGAAGGTGCATATTCCATGAACCAAGAAAGTGTTGACCTTAATGCCTACTTGTATGCAGAAAAAATATACCTAGCAGAACTGGCAAAGGTCATAGGTAAATCATCAGATCATGAAACTTATATAGCCGAAGCGGAGATGCTGAAATCGAAAATTCAATCACAGTTTTACAATACAGAAGATGGTTGGTTTTACGATACGGACTTGTCCGGTACTACTTTTGTAAAAGGAGCAGGCAGTGAAGGTTGGATTCCTCTTTGGGCAAAAGTAGCTACTCAAGCACAGGCCACTACCATAAAAAATAAAATGATGGACCCCGAAAAATTTTATGTAAAAGTTCCTTTTCAGACCATGTCCAAGGACCATCCAAAGTTTGATCCCATGAACGGTTACTGGAGAGGACCCAATTGGCTGGATCAATCCTATTTTGGCGTAAAGGGATTAAAAAATTATGGATTTGAAGCCGAAGCGCACAAGGCAACCTTGCAAATATTAGAAGGTGCGGAGGGCGTAATGGAAAAAGGAATTTCAATTCGTGAGAACTATCACCCGTTAACGGGAAAAGGGTTGTATGCCAAAAATTTTAGTTGGAGTGCAGCCCATATCATCATGTTGCTAATGGAAGAATAGAATGATTTATAAAGATTTACAGATCAGTACACAACAGGCCTCTGAATTGGCCCTGGAAAAGTTTGGTATAGCCGGTAAAGCAGCACCATTGCCCGGCGAAGTAGATTTTAATTTTAAAATTAATACACAAAAGGGAAATTACATTCTAAAAATATCCCGTCCGGGCGTGGATTCGGCTTATCTGGATTTTCAACAAAAAATACTTCTACATGTAGGAGACACGGACAAAGTAACACCCTACCCAAGAGTGGTAATGGATTTAGAAGGGAACGCCATGGCAAAGTTTAAAGATGCTTCGGGAAGAGAACGTTTTGTTCGGTTGCTAACCTGGGTAGAAGGAAGGGTTTGGAGCCAAGTAAACCCACAAACCAGCGTACTGCGCCACAAACTTGGCATACTGGGCGGAAAACTAACACAAGCGTTATTGGACTTTAGCCATCCCAGCGCCCATCGGGATTTTGAATGGGATGTGGCCCAATCGTTATGGACCCAACAATACCTGCATTTGTTCCAACCGGAAGAGCAAGAAATCCTGGCTTATTTTCAAAATCGATTTCAAAAGAACCTACCCATCTATAACACCCTTCGTAAAAGTGTTGTACACAACGATGCGAATGACAATAACATTATCGTATCCCATGGCTTAAAGGACCCGCAGGTCAAAACGGTTATTGATTTTGGAGATGCGGTCCATACCCAGACCATTAATGACTTGGCGGTAGCTTGTGCATATGCCATTTTGCACCATAAAAATCCCCTGGATGCCGCTTTACCCTTGATTTCGGGATACCATCAATCTTTTTCTCTTTGGGAAGAAGAACTACCCCACCTATATGATCTAATTGCCATGCGGTTGGTGATTTCCGTTACCAAATCTGCTATGAACAAGCTAAAAGAGCCCGGTAATACCTATTTGCTCATCAGTGAAAAACCGGCATGGCAACTATTAAAAAAATGGCACACGATACATCCAGATTTTGCCCATTTCAGTTTTAGAAAGGCATGTGGTTACCAACCCCATCCGGAACAAAAAGCTTTTGAACAATGGGCCCAACAAAACTCTATTGGTCTATCGGAGTTGTTTCCTTCGGAAATACGGCATAAAGCATACCCTTTGGATTTGAGCGTTTCCAGTACGTGGTTGGGGCATCAGCAAGATTTTGAGGATATTCACTATTTTAATTATCGCATAGAACGACTTCTACAAAAACACCCAGACCGAATTCCTGCTGGCGGCTACTTGGAACCGCGTACGGTATACACATCGCCTACTTATGACCAAATTGGGAACCAAGGGCGAGAAAGCCGAACCATACATCTTGGTCTGGATTTTTGGCTACCAGAAGATACGGCGGTACATACCGTGTTGGATGGAGAAGTAATAATTGTAGAAAATGATGCCGGATATAAGGAATATGGTGGACTTGTAGTTCTAAAGCATCAAACCAAAGCATTCGAATTCTACACCCTTTACGGACATTTGTCAGTCCAATCGGTCACGAATTTAAAATTGGGTCAAAAACTTAAGAAGGGGGACCGGATAGGTTATCTGGGCAACATTACCGAAAATGGCAATTGGTCGCCCCATTTGCATTTTCAAGTCATGCTTTCCCTTTTAGGAAATAAAACAGATTTTCCCGGAGTCGCTTATGCTAGAGAAGCGGATATCTGGAAAAGCATTTGTCCAGACCCCAATACGTTGTTCCAGTTAAAAAATTTAGGTACAACAAACAGTATAGCCAACAAAGAGCTCTTGGCACAACGAAAAAAGCATTTAGGAAAAAGCCTGAGCTTAAGTTATAATGAGCCTATAAAAATAGTTAGGGGTGCCGGTGCTTATCTTCTAGACCCATATGGTAACAAGTATTTGGACACCGTAAATAACGTAGCCCATGTAGGTCACGAACATCCTGCTGTAGTAAAGGCAGGCCAAGAACAAATGGCTTTGCTCAATACAAATTCCAGGTATTTACATGAAAATATAGTAACCCTGGCCCAGGCCTTAATAGCAACCTTACCTAAGGAATTAAGTGTTTTGCATTTTGTTAACTCGGGTAGTGAGGCAAACGAACTGGCCATTAGAATGGTAAAGGCCGCCACGGGGCAGAAAGATATTATTGCCTCAGAAGTTGGATACCATGGTAACTCCAACACCTGTATAGACATAAGTTCTTATAAATTTGATGGCAAAGGCGGCAATGGAGCCCCAGAACACACCCATATTTTTCCACTGCCAGATGCATTTAGGGGCAAGTACCGAGGTGCAGACACAGGAGGGCAATATGCGCAAGAGGTGCAAAAGCTTGTTAAAAGCATACAAAAACAGGGAAGAGGTGTTGGGGCCTTGATCGTTGAGCCGATTATTAGCTGTGGCGGACAAATTGAACTGCCCAAAGGATTTTTGTCCCAAGCCTATGCATATGTGAGAAAAGCAGGCGGACTTTGCATATCGGACGAGGTGCAGGTTGGTTGTGGCAGGCCCGGCACTACGTTTTGGGGGTTTCAGTTGCATGGTGTGGTACCAGATATCGTAACCATAGGAAAACCGTTGGGCAATGGACATCCCGTTGCTGCAGTGGCCTGTACGGCCAATGTAGCGGAAAAATTTGCCAACGGCATGGAATATTTCAACACCTTTGGGGGTAATCCCGTCTCCTGCGCAATAGGAACCGCTGTTCTAAAAACGATAAGAACAGAAAAGTTACAACAAAACGCCAAGGAAATTGGTGGTTTCTTAAAACGGGGATTGCAACAGTTGGCCCAAAAATTCCCAATTATTGGAGAAGTACGGGGAGAAGGCTTTTTTCTAGGTTTTGAATTGGTGGACGCTTCACTACGGCCGCTACCAGATCAAACAGAATACTTGGTAAACCGTATGAAGGAGCATTTTATATTAATAAGCAGCGACGGACCGGACCATAATGTGATCAAGATAAAACCGCCAATGGTATTTAATAAGGCCAATGCGGAAGAATTACTGTGCTACCTAGAAAAAATATTAGGAGAAGATTATATGCAAATCCGGTAAACTTATTTAATTTGATGAATTTTAAAAAAATCCTCTTCACGATTACGGCTATAGGATTTTGGGGGTGTGTTCCAAACGAATTGCCAACGATTCCTGCGCAAAAGAACCATTTTGACCACACTGTTTTTGAGGAGAACAAATTGCCTCCAAGGGCCCATTTTTTTGCTTTTGAATCCCAATTCGTTCAAAAAAAGGAAGACTCCAGACGTTTTTTGAATTTAAATGGAAAGTGGAGGTTTCATTTTGTGAAAGATCCAAGGAAAAGACCACTTACTTTTCATCACAACTCTTTTGATGATCGTAAGTGGGAAACGATTTCCGTTCCTGGTAATTGGGAAGTACAAGGATATGACCATCCAATTTATTTGGATGAACGTTACCCATTCGATACCGAATGGCCCAACATCCCTACGGATTATAATCCTGTAGGTAGTTATAGAAAAGAGGTAGTCTTAACCGAAGACATGTTGTCGGAAGAATTGATATTGCATTTTGAAGCCGCAAAATCTGCCATGTATGTTTATATAAACGGAAAATATGTAGGGTATTCCCAAGGTAGTAAGACCCCTGCGGAATTCAACATCTCTAATTATGTTTCCAAGGGAAAAAATCTAATCGCACTACAATTGTTCCGCTGGAGCGATGCCAGTTATTTAGAAAGTCAAGACATGTTGCGAATGAGTGGAATCGAGCGCGGCGTTTATCTCTATAGCAGGCCAAAGGTCCACATAGCAGATCATTATTCCTATACTAATTTGGACGACTCTTATACAAATGGTATTCTTAAAGATACTTTATGGTTAAGGAACACTTTGGATAAAAACGCGCTAAGAAACTTGTCTATTGTGGTACGGAACCAGGAAAAGGTAGTGTTAGAACTCAACAAAACTATTGAAATCCCCAAAGGGCGTACCGTACCCGTAACCTTTGCCGAAAACATAAAAAACGTACAAAAATGGTCTGCGGAAAATCCTGCCCTATATCAGCTCAAAATTAAATTAAGTGATGATATAAACCCTAATAACAATGAATATATTACCACCAAAATAGGGTTTAAGCGGGTAGAAATAAAAGACGCTCAAGTATTGTTCAACGGAGCGCCCCTACAGATAAAAGGTGTTAATAGACACGAGACCGACCCATTTACGGGGCATGTGGTTTCTAAAGAAAGTATGGAACAGGATATTAAATTGATGAAGCAAAATAATATCAATGCCGTAAGAAGTGCTCATTATCCCAACGATCCCTACTGGTTAGAACTTTGTGATCGGTATGGATTGTATGTTGTTGATGAGGCCAATATAGAGAGTCATCCATTGGCAATTCATGATAACACCCAAATAGGGAACGAAAAGAGTTGGTTACCAGCACATATGGCCAGGATAGAACGGATGTATTACAGAGACCGTAACCATCCATCTATCTATTCTTGGTCCTTGGGTAACGAGGCAGGTCACGGCAGTATATTCAAAACAGCCTACCAATGGTTCAAAAATAGGGAAGACAACCGTATTGTACAGTACGAGCCGGCCCAAAAAGGGGACTATACCGACATTTATTGCCCTATGTACCCAAAGCCAAAATACCTAATAGAGCATGGAGAATCCAGTACGGACAAACCAGCAATAATGATAGAATACGCCCATGCCATGGGAAACTCCGTGGGGAACCTACAAGACTATTGGGATATAATAGAGGCATATCCCAGCCTACAGGGAGGTTATATTTGGGACTGGGTGGATCAAGCCTTGGAATATAAGGACAAAAATGGCAACCCCTATTTAGCCTATGGTCACGATTACCATCCAGATTTACCCACAGATGGTAATTTTTTGAATAATGGATTAGTAGATCCATATCGTAATCCACACCCTCATCTAACTGAGGTAAAAAAAGTCTATGAACCGGTACAGTTCAATTATTTGGGAAGAGGCATCCTAGAGGTAACCAATAAAAACTTTTTTACGGATTTTTCAGACAAAACATTCCGGATACGGCTATTGGCAGATGGAAACATCATTAAAGAAATCCATAAGAAAATAAACGTTCTTCCACAAGGCAAAGAAAAGATTGAGGTAAAGCAATTACTTGAAAATTGGCAACAAGGAGTAGAGTATTTTTTAGAAGTTAGCCTGTTACAGGATACGCCAACGGAATTATTGGACAAAGGCTTTGAAATTGGTTGGGATCAATTTGTATTGCAAAACGGAAAAACCACCATACCCAAAACCGGTTCTGATGCCATATTTACCGTAGCTACCTCGGAAAAAAACATTGAAATAACCAACAATGTTGTTTCTCTACAATTAGATAGAGAAAACGGCGATATTATTTCTTGGAAGTTTCAGGGACAAACCATTACCGAAATGCCTATACGACCAAACTTTTGGCGACCACCAACGGACAATGACCTGGGCAATGGAATGGATAAATGGGCAAGATTCTGGCAAGATGCCAGTTATGGATATACTGCTGTGCTAATAGAGGAGCCTAAGCAAATCAATGATCATGTGGCCTACACGGTTCAATATTCTTTGCCTAAAAAAAAGGCTGAAGTAGAGATTCGCTATAAGCTCATGAACAACGGGAACTTACAACTCACCTACCGTTTTGAGCCCAAAAAGAAGGGGTTGCCCCATATTCCAAGATTGGGTCTTTACCTAACCTTGCCCAGGACATTTAATAGGGTCAATTGGTACGGAAAAGGCCCTGAAGAAGGGTATTGGGATAGGCAAACGGGCCTTAAACTTGGAAAATACTCTGGAAATACGACTAAACAATTTCACCGCTATCCAAGGCCCCAAGAAACGGGCAATAAAACTTCAGTAAGGTGGATGGAACTGCGTGCAAATACACTATCCTTAAAAGTAGTTGGTGATACCCTCCTAAATTGCAGTGTTTGGCCTTTTGGGATGAAAGAACTTGATTTTGATTCCAATACAGACGGTGCAGCATCGGCATCAGGTTTGGTGCCAGTAACCAAAAAACATGGAGCGGACATTATGTTGGGAGAAAACCTGCAGTGGAATATAGACTATTTGCAAATGGGCGTTGGCGGCGATAATTCGTGGGGAGCAGAGGTACATGATGAATATAAAATAAAACCCAAAAAGTACAGCTATTCTATAACGCTAATACCTGCTGTATTTAACCATTAAAAAAGGCCGTCTAAAAAGTAGTGAAATGCGCCATTCTGAACTTGTTTCAGGTTGACAGCCATTGACTTTTTAGACAGCCTTATCGTATTTAATTACAGGAATGATTACCAGTAACCTACTAAACCAACCTACCAGTAATTGTTGCCTCTTACTTCAATTATTCTTGTATCGGTCCAAAATTTTGGAAAACAACATCAATTTAAGTTGTGAATAGTTTTTTAAATGCTCCATGTAGCCATCCCTGTTTTTTTCATGTGTATTCAAGTAATAGGCATCACATTCCAAGGTATCGCATTCTATGGCATTTGCCATGTTCCGTTCGTACCGGTATAGGGTCCCCAATCGCAGTTGGTTTTCCCTTTGCAATGCCAATAATCTTTGTTGAAGGCTTGCATTGCCCAAAAGTCGCTTTTCCAATGGGATGAGGTATTGCAACTCTTCATTGATCAGTTCCATGTTATCCGTCCAATTACCTATTTCCAATTTATCCTTTTTACTAAGAATATTGTTTATGGATTCGTGATAATATGGTCTACCTACTTGTTTCATATTACCATGTTTATATCTATAGGTTCGTTTTCTTGCTCAATATGCTCAATGGTCAATTGCTGAACACCTGAAGGAAATTCCCATAAATAGGTATCTCCTTGTGCATAACCAATTACCGATGCCCCCATAGGAGTCAAAATGGAAATATGATTGTTCCTAACATTACTCTTGCTCGGCATTACCAATTTGAATTTCTTGTGCCATCCGTTTTCGGAAGTGATCGTGACCCATGAATTGAAGCGTATGACATCCTTGGGCATATCTTCCCCATCCAAAATCTGTGCTGATTCCATCTCTTCTCTAAGTTTTCCCACAGATCGTTTAAAGGTATCGTCTTTATGGTAACCAGTAAGGTTTATCAGCCGTTTGAGAAGAACATACTCCTTTTTTTCAATTATCAAACTCCCATATTTCATTGTGTCATTCTTATAAAATTATTGTTAACCTCATCATACTTCACTTGGTAATTTTTCCTTGATCAAGGAAAAATACCTCTTTGTACATAGGCTTCTTCAAGTCGCTCAATAGCAATTACAAATGCAGCGGTCCGTGCATCGATTTTCTCGGTTTTTGTTTTTTGCATTACCTTACTAAAGGATTCCCTCATCTTTTTCTCCAGCTTTTCCAACACCTCATCCAGTTGCCAAATCTCTCCGTTACGGTTTTGCAGCCATTCAAAATAACTACCGATGACACCTCCTGAATTACATAAAATGTCCGGGATAATGTCCACCCCATTTTTTAACAGTATTTCTTCGGCCTTTACATCTGTAGGCCCGTTTGCGCCTTCCGCGATAAGGCTTGCCTTTATTTGTGGTGCATTTTTTACCGTAATCTGATTGCCAAGAGCTGCTGGAATACAAATATCACAGTCCAACCCAAAAAAATTAGCGTTATCCACAGGATTGCCACCACTAAAACCTAGTATACTCCCTTTATTGGCCTTGGCATAGTCCAAAAGTTGCTCAGGATGAATACCGGACTCATTGTAAATACTTCCATAGGCGTCTTGTACTGCAGTTAGTAAGGCCCCCTCTTCATGTAGAAAATGGGATGCCCAATATCCAACATTACCAAAACCTTGCACTATGAATTTTTTACCTTTTAGTGAAATGTTCTTGTGTTCCGCCCAAAACTTAATGGTCAAGAAAACACCATACCCTGTAGCTCTATCCCTACCTTCGGAACCACCCGCTCCAATGGGCTTACCGGTTACTACGTGTAAATTCTTGGACCGCTCGTTGGGAGATTTTGTGGACATATAAGTATCCAAGATCCAGGCCATGGTCTGTGGATTGGTGTTTACATCCGGAGCTGGTATATCTAGCTCAGGTCCTATATTGTCACCCAGGGCATAGGTAAACCGTCTGGT
This sequence comes from Flagellimonas marinaquae, assembly GCF_023716465.1. Lineage (NCBI taxonomy): Bacteria > Pseudomonadati > Bacteroidota > Flavobacteriia > Flavobacteriales > Flavobacteriaceae > Flagellimonas > Flagellimonas marinaquae. The sequence continues at coordinate 2,788,399 of NZ_CP092415.1, read as the reverse complement.
GATCCGTTGTAACTCGTCCTGGGAATATTTGGTCGGATCTAGCTGGATTCCTCCTTTGGCTCCACCATAGGGCAATCCTGCCAAAGAAGTTTTCCATGTCATCCACATGGCCAAGGCCCGTGCGGCATCGATATCCACAGTTGGGTGATATCGCAGACCTCCTTTATATGGCCCAAGGGCATTATTATGCTGAACACGGTAGCCTGTAAAAATTTCTACCTCGCCATTATCCATACGGACCGGAAAGTGGACCACAAATTCATTGTTGGTCACTTCAAGGATTTTTCTGATATTCTTGTTTAAATCTATAATGTCAGCGGCATTGTTGAATTGACGCATAACATTATCCAGCATCCCTTGCTTTTTTTGCTTCTTCTCTGATGTTATCGTTGTTGTCATATGTAATTTTAAGATACTTCTACCTTCTTTTTTTGATTGTTAATACATTTCATCCGACATCATTATGGTAGGCTCTTGGTTATCTTCCATAAAATGATGGTATTCGTTGCACAGACTTATCTGGGTCCTTTTTTTGCTCAACGAGCAATACGATCTATGAATACAGGTCGAGCAAAGGCTCCGAACAAATTCGTTCATTGGATTATTGATTTTTAGTTGTATTTGTTTTTTAATGAAGGAAATAACTTGAGATGGACCTATGGTTTCCAGGTCTGTAGATTCCACAATTGTTTTTGACCATCAGGAATTATTCATCTTCAGTCCTTTTGATCGTGCTTTACGGTGATCCTATCATTGTTACCACATTTAGTTCGTTGTTACCAACTTTATTTGGCAACAGTATAACAAATGGCATACCCTTTAAGACACAAAAAAGCTGATTCTGTTCAAGTGCTTAATAATCAGATTATTAAACTTTATGTATGCATTGAAAGTTATATGGGAAGTGGTCACTTTTGAACCAATTGGTCAAAAGCTATCCAAATTAATCCAGTTTGTCCCGGAGGGTTTTACGGGTTATCTGTAAAATTTCGGCTGCTTTGGTCTTGTTGCCTTCGGTATGAGCCAGTACTTTTTGGATGTACCTTTTTTCCATTTCCTTTAAAGGTATCAATTCGTCTTCCGGAAATTGAATTTCGTATTTTAAATAATCTGGCAAATCCTTTATGGAAATATGGCCATCTGCCATGATCACGGCCCGTTGGATCACATTTTCCAGTTCTCTAATATTTCCTGGCCAATCATATCTTTCCAATATATTAAGGGCATCCGGGTCTATGCGCACAAAGCGATCTCTATATTCGATTCCGTACTTTTGGAGAAACTTGTCCACCAATAAAGGAATATCTGACTTTCTATCACGCAATGGAGGCACATTGATCTCAACAACGGTCAATCTATAATATAGATCTTCCCTAAAATTCTTTTTTCTGATTTCCTCCACAAGATCAACATTGGTTGCGGCAACGATCCTTAGTTCTATTTTCTCCACGGTCCTGGAGCCCACTTTTGTAATCTCCTTTTCTTGAAGCGCCCTCAACAGTTTGGTCTGTACATCCAAACTGGCCGTTCCTATCTCATCCAAAAAGAGTGTCCCCCCCGACGCTGCCTGAAAAAATCCATCACGATTTTGGTCGGCCCCAGTAAAAGCACCCTTGGTATATCCGAAGAGTTCAGCTTCTTGAAGATTCTCTGGAATGGCACCACAATTTACGGCCACAAATGGTTTTTTCGCATACTTGCCCGAATAATGAATTGCCCTGGCGACCAGTTCCTTCCCTGTACCGCTTTCCCCATTGATCAAAACAGTGGCCCTGTTGTTCTTAACCCGATCGACAATAGTTTTAACTTGATCAAAAGCCACGGATTCTCCCACCATTTCTTTAAAATGGGCATCTACCCTAATTTTAGTCGCAGAGGACGAAGGTTTGTCTGTTTTACGCCCTTGGGACAATGCTCTATCCACGGCAGTTTTGAGCTCTTCTTTGGTGAAAGGCTTGGTCAAATAATCCATCGCACCCGATTTAACCACTTCCAACGCGCCATCCACAGAGGGGTATCCGGTAACTACCAACTTGGGCATATTTGGATAGTGTTCGTTGGCAAATTTTAATAATTGAACCCCGTCCACTTCGGGCATTTGTATATCCGTTATTAAAAGATCTATAGGTGTATCTTTTAGAATAAACACGGCCTCTTTAACTGAAATTGCTTTAAAAACATGAAAATTCAGGTCCTTTAATCTTCTCGTTAAAAGTTCCAATATCCCAATATCGTCGTCAACGATCAAAATGTTTTCTTTGTGCAGTGCCATATATACCCTTAATTAGGAAACTCAATGGTAAAAATAGTGCCTTTTGGCGTATTGGGTTTGTGGGCAATGGTGCCCTTGTAACTTTTAATTATGCCGTGGACCACGCTCAACCCCAAACCTGTCCCCTCTCCCACCGGTTTGGTAGTATAAAAAGGTTCAAATATTTTATTTTCGATATTCGGAGAAATTCCCTCTCCCTGATCCATAATATTTATAACAGTCGTATTGGTCTTTCCAATGAGTTCTATTTTTATTTCCCCCTGTACCGGTGAATAATAGGCCGCGTTCATTATTAAATTGAAGAACACTTGAGTAAGCTGAACAGTATTGGCACGTATATAAAGATGATCTTGCTCAAAAGCTGTGATGATTTTAAGTTCTTTTGCCCTGAGCGATGGTCCCATTAACCGAACCACATCTTCGATTACCTTGATCAGGTCAACGGGCTCCATTTGATCGGGCATTTCGCAGGTAAAGAACATTAATTTTTTAACGATCTCACGGCTAAAAATGGCATTGTCCATTATTTTTTGCAGGTCTCTTTTGGTCTGTGGATCGGTTGCCCCATCCATCAACAATTCGGCAAATCCCAAAATATTGGCCAACGGGGTATTTAGCTCATGGGCTATTCCGGCAGTAATCTCGCCTAAAATATGAAGTCGATCATTGCGCTCCAATTGTCTTTTAGTTTCCTGCTCCGTATCATGGATTTGCTTGCGCTCAATAAAATTACCTACAGCCAAAGACACATTTTTGAGCAGTGTTTGCTCTTCTTCCAGAAAATCTTCCATGGTGTATTTGGGTGAGGGATAACCTACGGAAATAGTTCCTTCGACCTTGTTGAAGACAATGACATTGCAAGTAAGGCAAACTCTATGTTCGTCGAACCCGCTTGTCTGTACTTGATAATCACCTATGGACAATTTGGTCTCGGCATCGTCCTTAAATTGCCATCCTCGCTTTAAACAATAGGCAATAGCTTCCAACGAAGTAGTGAGCTCATCGTATCCTGAATTTACAATAATGGAAGTTACCTCGTAAAGGCAGGTCAACTCCTTAACACGTTCTTTTAATTTCTGTTCGGTACTTGTCATGGACCACTATTTATTACTGTAAAGTTACAGGGTTTGGAACGAGTTGTACAACGAATGCAAAAATATCGGTTAATAGAAGGTATTGTGTAGGACAATATTTTTATGTCTTATGGCAAATAGGGAGGTGTAATCGTATAGTTAATAATACAAATGCCCGGTATTTCTACCGGGCAAACAACTTAAACGAACTAAACAAGACTAACATGTATTACTCTAAAACTACATGATAGTATTCTTCTGGTTGATCTATATCCGCCCCTAACAATGTTGCGGCAATTTTGGCCACATCTTCCAAGAACATATTTTCTATGAGCATTTCTTTTTCCAAGCCTTTACCATACCCAACAAACCCGGTAGCTATGTCGTGAAAATCTGGGTAATGTCCATGTTTCCCACCTTTTTTGGTACTAATAAAGGGGCCATCGGCATCATTGGTAAAAAAATACCCTTTACTTCCACTAAGAGCTAAAACCGCATTTGGGTCTCCTCCCCTTTTGGCAATTTTATCCCTGTCGATAATTTTAAACGTGGACTTTTCCTCTAAGGGCAATTGATCAAACGCCTCCATTATCTGTTCTATCATTTTTTTGTTATTCGAATCTTTTACATGGAGAAACGTGGACCCTCCTGCGGAATAAAACCAAGCCTTTGGATTATTTTTATTGTATAACCCCATTCTGGCCAAAAGTACATTTGGCGCTATTTGCGAATGTACATCCACAAAACCATGATCACCGGTAACGATAATGGTGGTCTTATCTTCAATGCCGGCTTTTTGCAATGCATCGCGTATTATCCCAATGGCATTATCTGCACCTGATATTGCTTTTCTTACGCCCAGTCCTTTACGACCTACCTTGTGCTGTGCACCATCTGTAATGGGTAGGTGAATCGTTAAAAGGTTAGGTTTATACTCCCTCAAAATATAACCTGCGATCCGTGCCAGGTTTTGATCCATGGACAAGGAAGAGAGATTATAATCGTTTATTTCCAATGTTCCCGTGGCATTCTTTACCACCTCCTCGAACAATCCTTTAGGATTGGCTTTTTGAGCCGTGGCGATTCTTCTGTCCATAGGATTTGTAAAGGACCAAAACTCGGGAATATTATAGTCGATATAGTCCGCATTCACAGAAATTGGCCATGAAACAGCAGCTGTTGTCAATCCTTTTTCTTTAACGGATTGCCACAAGGTTTTGGCCTTGACCTCCTTAAAATCATACACCCAGCCTCCGGAACTTCCGTTTTCGCTCATTTTGGTATTATAAAAAATACCATGTTCTACTGGGGTCTTACCGGTAATCAAAGTAGTATGGGACGGATAGGTTACGGTCGGAAATATACCTGTGACCTCCTTTGCCGCAACTCCTTTATCCACCATTTCCTGAAGGTTTGGTGTGGGCATGGTATTGTCCAGATAAAACTCTGATCGAAATCCATCTATACTTATAATCACTACATGTTCTGGCTTTGTTTGGGCATTTAGGGTCACTACAAGTAGCAACCCCAATACCTTAATTATATTATTGAAACGGAACAACATCTGCTGTGGCTTTATTGTTAACGATAACTTTATTCATATCAAAAGCAACGGTCACGTTTCCTGTAGTTTCATCAACCGTAAAATCGTCCAAACCTGAATTTAAGGGAATAAAACTAGGAATCACCGCCTGTGTGAACGATTCGTCCACATTTGGATTGTTCAATTGTTCTGTTTGTGAAACTGGAAAACGAATACCCAGATCGTTCATTCTTCTTCCTTCGCTAATGAATATTTCTTGCCTTAGCAAATAAGTGAGGTACAACATTTCGTCCACAGAACTAGCTGCTTCAATATCCTCTATGGTAACCTTAGTTCCAGATACGGTATATACTGGAATAAACCCGGCCTGACGGTCCAATACCAGATCATTTTCGAATTCTGAATCGGCATCTGCACGAACGGCAACAGCGGTTAACGGATAGTCCGTTCTGTTTGTTCCATTCCGCAATTCCCGGGAGTCATCTATTTGTGCCACGGGTCTTGCTGCAACCACATCCAATAGATCCAACGCAGTAGCTTTTGCGCTGGCTACATTATTTTCTGCCAAATAGGCTTCCATCAAAATTAGAAATGCCTCTTCTGCCTTTGCCAAGCTAATTGGTTTTTGGTCGGATACAGCGGTGCCCTGATCGTAATATTTAGGGTCTAGGTAATCCAACCTTGGCAACGGAGCAAATCTATTTTGCATACTGGTAAATGTAGCATTTTGCATTTCGTTCACCACTCCGTTTTCACCATCAAAACCGATTGTGAACAAAAATGATTCATCTGCAGTCAATGATTCGGCTATGTTTTTTGCATTGGTCAAATCCCCTAAACGATAATATGCTCTGGCTTGGAACATTTTAAATGCGTTGATATGGTTTGCATCTGTGGCCATATCGATTGCATCTTCAAACTCCTCGATGGCTCCGTTCAGCAAAGTTTTCCAGTCCGATACTGCCCCCAGGGACTCCATTGGCAGACCTACAAAGTTCTCCCCTCCCAATAGAAAGGCGAAACCTTTGCAAAAGTGCATGTAAGCAATGTTTTCTTGGTTAACATTTTCGTCTGCTACGGCTACCGTCTCCAGTCCGTAGGTTGCCATTTCGCGTAATCTTCCGATTTCTTGTTGCAGGTCGTTTACATCAATATCGGTATAATCGATTTGAGGTATATCAAATACCTTGCTGTAAAGGGTGTAATTATTAAAATAATTATCGGACACCATTTCGGTATTGATCAATACTGAATTCATGGTGATGGCCAATTGCCTTTCCAGACCTTTTACCCAACTTTTTGTCGGATCTGGCGTATTCAAATAAATATCCTCGGTTACATTTGGGTTGTCCACGCATGCTCCCAAAAGCATTACGGACAAAACTGCTGTTATTATTTTTGATTTCATTTTTTCGTAATTCAGGGATTATTTAAAATTGATTCGTAATGAGGTTAAAAATTGTCTTGGCGCTGAATAGGTGGCATAAGAAATACCTCCTGTGGATGCACCTCCTTGACCTGTTGCCGCACCACTTATGGTAGCTTCCGGATCAAAGGATGATGAAGTGAAATTCAATGGATTCACTACATTAACGCCAAAGACCACATTATCGAAAACCGTGCTGGATTTTGGTCTTAGGGTATAGCTCATCCCTATATCCCTCACTTTTAAAAAGTCGGTCTTCTCAGTAAATCTGTCTGTAAAATTCAACCAGTTGGAGCGGCCGTTGGCTTCAATTTCAGCAGCTGGTATTTTATCTTCCGATGCTCCATATAAAAACCTGAACTGTTGATCAAAACTGTTGGCAAAACCTCCTTTTTGATAACTTCCATTAGCGTAGAATGAGAAACTGCCATAATTAAAAGTCAGCCCAAGGTTTCCATAAAAATCCGGTAATGTAGTACCTAAATACGACTGAGCCTCTGTGCTTTCCAAAACTCCATTTTCATCAAAAGTTCCGCGATTTCCTCTTATGTATCCTACGGGAAATCCTTCTTCAACCACTGTTTGTATGGTTCTCGCACTGAATCCGTTAATGTTGAATGGTGCGATACCGCCCGAATTTACCACTTCGTTATCCAAGGTATTAACGGAAACATTTAGTCTCAAAGAGCTCTTATCCGTTCTGATTGGTTCTACCACGGCACTAATTTCCCATCCTTTGTTTTCAATCTCACCTACATTGTACAACTGGCTTTGGTCGAATCCGGTCGATGGTGTCGGAGGTACATAGAATAGGGCATCTTCTGTTTTAGCACTATATCTGGATACGGAAAGGTTGACTCGGTTGGCGAACATAGCCAAATCCAGACCAGCTTCGTAGGTCGTAGTTTTTTCTGGTTTTAGATCGTCGTTGCCGGGATTTGCAAAGAACGCAGCTTGTTCTCCCTGAAAACCATTGAAAGCAACTGTTCTCTCGTTTACAAATGCCGGGGGCAAATTACCTGCAACACCATAGCTACCTCTAACCCTGAGTGAATTTAACCAATCGATATTTGCTAAAAATTCTTCTGAACTTGGTAAATAAGAGAATCCTATTTTAGGATAAAACTGTGTACCTATATTGTCTCCAAAAGACGGGTTCCTATCTCCCCTCACACCTAGATCAAAGAACAGTTTATCTTTATAACCAATATTTTCTTGCAGATATACACCGTAGTTCAATACTTCTGTCAAATATTCATCACTGGTTTTTATGGCGGCATCACTTATGGTCCGTGCACCGTCCCTAATGTTGGTTCCCACAAAACGGATTTGGTGGTCCTTGTTTCTGAATAATTGGCCGCCAAATGTGGTTATCAAATTAAAATCTCCTAAATCCCATTTGTGCTGTCCTGTAAATTCCAAGGTAATACCAAAGTACTTTCTATCCACATTGGTAATGCTTCCTTCATCGTTCACTGGAGCTTGAGTTGTATGTGTTAAGTATTCGTTGGTCTGAACGTTCTTATCCGATTGGATTCTATAATCGATACCACCGGTGAATTTGAACTCCAAATTATCCCATGGCATATATTTGAAAGATTGAGAAGTGGTAAAACGATTTACATTTATTTCATTGTCCTGTAATTCTTCCGCTCTGTGGGCAAAAGCTTTAATTTCTTCAAACTCTGCAGCGGTCATCTCATCCAACCTATTATTGAATCCTTTTAAAATAGATGAACCACTCTCCGCAAACCAAAGACCGGTATAACCACCTTGATTTCCGTTCCGGTTACGGTTGTATTGGTTGTTCACAAATATGAAGGAGCTGTTGTACACCACTTTTTCGCCCAGTTGTGCTTTAAATCCTGTACTGAAATCAATTTTTCTATTGGAGTTGTTGTTGGCATATTGAGAACCTTCATTGTCCAAATAATTTCCAGAAAAACTATATCCAAAACCATTATTGCCTCCATTTAGTCCCACATGGTACTTTTGGAACAGGCCTGTTTGGAACAACAGATCTTTGCTTCTATCAAAATAGAGATAATCGGTGGTCGGGGTTTCAATACCTGTTTGCACCTCCAAGGTTACTTTGGTTCCTTGGGCCGTACCTTTTTTGGTGAATATCTGGATTACCCCGTTGGCGGCATCGGAACCGTATAAAGTTGTGGCGGCACCACCATTGATGTATTCGATACGTTCAATGTTGTCCATCGGGATATCCGCAATGGAACTAATGGCCGCACCTTGTGCGCTACCTCCACCCAAAGCACTTCTAGTGTTTAGGTTATCCATTCGAACACCATCAATATAAAATATGGGTGTCGAGCTCAAGAATGCGGAATTTACACCCCTTACGCGCATCAAAGAGGATGCGCCGGCTTGACCACCTGTTAAATTGATCTGTGCGTTGGGCAACTTGGCTGAAAGCAATTGATCTATACGCTGAGATGGAATGTCTTCCAGTTCTTCTGCCTTCAAAACCTCTACTTTACTGGAGATTCTTTTCTTATTGATCCCGGCTCCCTGGCCTGTTACAACCACCTCATCCAACTCCGAAAAACTTGGTTGCAATACAATGTTCAATGCGCTTGCATTGGTCACGGAAACGGTCTGGCTTTCAAAACCTACGTGAGAAAACAGAATTGAAGCAGGGAACCTTTCGATGGTAATGGTAAAATTACCGTCCCAATCCGTCATTGTTCCACTCTTGGTCCCTTTTACAACCAATGAAACCCCGGGCAATGGGGCTCCCGTATCATCCACCACGTTACCGCTAATAGTTGTTTGTTGCTGTACCGCTGTGGGTAGTTTTACCAAAATACCGTTGTGGGTTTTCTTGAATTTTAATCCTGTCTTGTTTTCCAATGAGGTCAATACCTGGTCCAAGGAAGCATTGCTCAATGCGATGCTTACCTTAATATCGGTCAAGTTCTTGTTCTTTGCATAAATAAAATTAACGGCAAGTTCGTCTTCGATAATATGGAAAACATCTTCCACATTTTGATGGGAAATATTAAGGTTGATGGTTTTATTGAACCAAACCCTTTCTGTGCGTTCAAAATTTGAGGCCCAATTAAGTTGCGTGGATAGCAAAAGGACCAACAGTACTAATTTTTTCATTTTTAGATGTTGTACTAAGCGTTACTTTGGTTTGTTATATTTTCTTTGATGGTTTTCATGGCATTGGCCACGTGCTGCTCTACTGTGCGATAAGATATTCCCAATAATTCTGCTATCTCCTTGTATTTGAAACCTTCTATTCTACTCATTTCGAATACACGCCTAGAGCGCTGGGGGACTTTAGCAAGAACCATTGCAATCTTTTTTTGATTTATTCGATTTTGTTCTTGATCAATTAATTCATCTTCATAACTAGGTTGTTGTAAGGTTGATTCTCGAGAATAGTCATGGAATCGGTCCAATGAACGTTCGGACTTTGCTGTTCGCAACAACTTGTTCCGAGCCATTATGTACATGTAGGCCTTTGGCTGTTCAATGTTTTCCAATTGATGACGTTTACTCCACAGATCGATAAATACATCGGCCACTTTTTCTTCCACTATGAGATTGTTCTCCTCGAACATGCTACCAAATCTGCATAGCGGTCCGTAAAATTTTTGATGTAAGACCATCAAAGCGTTGTATTTACCATTTGCCAATTGTTGAAACAATTGTCTATTCTTGGAGTTTGCTACGGAATTGGATTTTTCGGGACTAGTTTTCATTTCTCTTCATCAAATATTCTCTATTCCCTACCTTATCAATCTCAAATCCGGTAATAAACTCAATGGATTCTATAAATTCATTTATCCGTTTGCCCTTAAAAGTTCCTGCCAATGCTTTTTTTGCAATTACGGTATCCGGGCAAGTAAACTTTACGCCATAGTAGTTGTTTATTTTTGGAAGCAAACGTGCTATACTCTCTCCTTTCAGCTCCAAGGTTTCCTGTTTCCAAGCCAATATCTCATCGACATTAAACCGGGTCTTATCAATATTTTTTGTAGAGGGGCTATATATTATCTGTTCACTTGGCATAAGGGTAAGGTTCATACCATTTTCAGGGATCAGAACTTCTACCCTACCGGTCTCGAGGGATACCGTTTTAAGGTGTTCTTTGGTATTTACATTGAATCGGGTCCCCAATACCTTTACTTGGATATTACTGGTCAAAACCTTAAAGGGGGATTCTTTTTTGTGCACTATATCGAAATATGCCTCCCCGTAAAGGTTCACCAACCTGTTCTCCGAAAAATTTTTCGAGTAACTTATTTGGCTGTCCTCATTAAGGATTACCGTTGAACTATCTGGCAATTGAAGTGTTAATCGTTCGCCTGCACCAGTTTTAAATGTTTTAACGGGGTTTTTAAACAAACTTCCACCAATAATAAACAGTCCGACCACGATACTGGCAGCAATAGCCAAAGAAATTCTCTTTGCTCCAATATTGGCAATACTAAATCGCTTTTTTGCTTTGTTCAACTGAAGCTCTGCAGATTCATGGTCTTTGTAGTCCACAGGGTAGTTGTCCCAAATCTCTTTATAAGTGGTATATATTTTCTTGACCTCATCGTTTAGGCTGAGTTCCAATTCGAAAAGGAATCGTTCCTCCCGATTTCCTTCCCCCGCCAAATACCTGGCACAAGCTTCTTCTATTTTTTCCCGTCTCATATATTCGCCCTTCTAAATGGGCTTTGTAATTAAGAGTCGTGAAATTGAGGAATCCCGTAGTGAACAATTTCAAGAAAATGTTAGCAAAAATTGAACTAATTGTTAGCTAGCTTTGACCATTACACACAACAGTTTGGCGTACAATCAATTGCACTCGTTTCCCTTGCAGATTATCAAAATCTAAACATTGGCCAAAGTTTACCTTATTATGATTTTCTATTGTTACGTACAAATTTTATAAGTTTGTATAATGTCTGAACAAAAGAACATACAAGCTCTTAAGTCCCTTAGTATCGATCATGATAGTCCGGTACCCTTACATCTTCAAGTTGAGAAGATATTAAGGGATATGATCAATGACCCGGAATACCAAAATGGTAAATTCCTACCAAAAGAAGTCGACCTGTCCAAACGACTTGGAATTTCAAGAAATACAATTCGGCAAGCCACTAATAGATTGGTTCAAGAAAAATTATTGATAAGGAAAAAAGGGGTAGGTACCAAAGTGGCCAAAAAACAGGTCGAGACCAAACTTTCCAATTGGGTCAGTTTTAGCCAAGAAATGCACGCCCAAGGTATTGACTTCAGAAATTATGAAATCAAGGTATCCCAAATAAAAGCGGACACGGATATTTCTGAGCAGTTAGAGGTAAAGGAGGGACATGAGCTTTTTAAACTGGAACGACTGCGGGGGCTGGACAATGGTCCTTTTGTGTATTTTATAAGTTATTTTCATCCAAGAATTGGTATTACCGGCAATGAGGATTTTGAACGTCACCTATACGATATCCTGGAGCATGAATACCATACCATACCTGTTCTATCCAGAGAGCAGATAAGTGCTATTCTGGCCAATAAATTCCTTGCGGTAAAATTGGGGGTTCCAGTGAACTCGGCCATTCTTCAAAGAAAACGGGTAGTTTACGACCCTGGTAACAGACCTATAGAATACAATATAGGTTTTTACAGGGCCGATCAATTTACTTACAGTATAGATATTAAACGATAGCTTACCGTTCCAATGGAATTTCCAGAAACCTTGGTCGGTAGAGATTGGGGTCTTTTAAAATGTCCGCCCAAAAGTCAAATGAGTTTACATTGTAACTAGCTAAAAGTGTTCCTGGTTTGGATAGATGGGGGTAAGCTTTGGCATTATAGGTAAAATAGGTTTCATTGGTTTCGTTTTCAGTTGTCCTATAAACTATTTCGGGTTCACCGAACGGCCCAACAAGAGACTCTCCAATTTGTATGGCAACTTCTGGCCCCATGGTAAACCGTTGGTAGGTCAATACAATTTTACCATCCAATGTAGGGGATACACTCATTTCATTGGATACATCCCTAGCTATTATGATGGCCTCCCCCATTTCTGGAACCCAATCTTGCCCGTTCCAGAATCTCCATTGATCAAACTTTACATAGTTTTTTGGCTGTACCCTGGCCACCAACAGGCCTTTGGTACCTTCTTGGTTTGATACGGCATAGGTATAAACATAGCCATCTGGATCAGGAGCTCCTGCAGACCTAGTGTTTACATAAATAGCGCTTCCAAATGAAGTCTGGGTCTCCGAATCAAAAAATGGAGTCTCCAGTTGGGCATGATCTAAATACGGAGGTTTACTGCCCTTCGGAATTTGTATTAGGTTTACTCCAACTTGTTGAAAATTAAAGCCTCCTATACCTGTAGTATCCTTTTCCCGAACAGGATAGGCAAAGATATACAGGTTATCATCTCCTTCGGTATTTACAAATCCATCCCCTAACCAATAATAATCATCTGTTTCGGAGTTGGGCGTAATTGGTTTAAAAAGCGCTTTGTCCTTTGGATCTTCACCTTCTTTCCAATGGAAAGAAATTTGACTTTTATTTGGCGTATTACCTTGCAGAATCCCAACGGAATTATTTATCATTTGAAAATCTTCCGGTACTAAAGTTTTACCATCATGATGCCCGATCATGGTATCCCCGAAAGTAAAAAGTGTGATTGTACTATCTGTTGCCGTTACAAATTCTTTACCATCCATAGGAATGCCAAAAATTCCGTCTCCACCGAACCACCCTTCATTTTTAATAAAGAGTTGACTCCATTCTGGTGATACATTGGCAACAGTGGCCTCCGTATTCCCATTATTTCCTTCGGCCGGTTTCTTTTTTGTCTCATCCTTACAGCTTGTGCCGGCCAAGACAATTGATAATGCTCCTGCGGTAATTAAATACTTATTTATCCAGTTTTTCATATACTTTTTTTAAGGTCCAATGTCCGTTACTTATATTTTACTTTTATAAATCTAGGATGATATATACTCGCATCCTTTTGAATATCTTCCCAAAAATTTAGGGTTATTGTGTTATAACTGATCAACAGTTCTCCCGGTTTTGATAAATGATAATGCGCTTTTGCATTGTAAGGGAAAAGTCCATTTTCCTTATATTCAGGACAGGTGTATACTTCATGGATTTGACCAAATGGACCTATAGGACTGGTCCCTACACGGATACCTACCTTATCGGACAGGCCCAGAACCGTAAAAGTTAGCAAGAAATTACCATCCTCTGTTGGTGTTACACTAAGCTCATTGGAAATTGCATTGGTTATTTCCACAACTTCTTCCTTTTGTACCCCCCATGTTTTACCGTTCCAGAATCGCCACTTATTTATATTCTCGATATTTTCTGGTCTGACCCGTGCGGCTATCAAGGATTTTTGTCTTTCCATGATACCGTAGATGTAAACATATCCATCTGGTTTTGGTGCATTGGCTTCTTTAGTGTTCACAAAAAGTCCGCTACCAAAATACACACGCCCTTCTGTTGGGTGCACAAACCCTAAATCGGTCGCAATTTGAGTCGATGCTGCAATTCCTTCTTTAGTAGGTTCTTCAACTTTTAACAATGCTACATTGGTCTGCTCAAAATCAAAAACATTTGGTCCAGTTTTATGCACATGATAGGCAAATACATAAAGTGCGTTGTTTTTTTGATGATTTATAAACCCATCCCCCAACCAAAAATATTCATTGTCCCGAGCATTTTTATTTTTCGGAACAAAATACGAGGTTGGTTTTCCATCACTACCCAAATTATACTCAAAATCGATGGCTGATTTCTTTGGTTCCAATCCCTTCATCCATGCGGTGGTATTGTTCACCATTACATTACCAGGTTTTGGGACATTGTTTATTACTTCTCCAATGTAAGTGTCACTAAAAATAAAGAGGGTCTCCTTATCTGTATCTCCTTGGTTTTCTATTCCGTCCAACGGTATGGTAAATATTCCATCGGCACCAAACCAACCTGTGGTTCGCTCCATTAATGCTGTCCACTCAGGGGCAGGCGATGCCTGAAACTCATATGGATCGGTTTTCCCTGTCGACTCCTCTTGTGACCAAATGTTAGTGTTGGTCAACAATAATATTATTAGAAAGCCTCCTATTTTATATTTAAAATGCATGCGGATCGTATTGATATGTTTTCTTGGAGGTGCCCAACTCAAAATTGTCTGTTCGAAAAGGAAATGCGGGCAGTCCTTCTGTATTTATAAGGTCTAATGGCCCGGGATTGTCCGACCAAGCATATCTTACATACTTTGGGTCATTGACATTCTGATGGTACACCTTTATCGTATTGTTATCGACCAATTCGGCTTTGGCCCATTTAAACTCACCATTCTCGCCAGCTATTGCAAAGCCTCTTAAGTATCCAAACTTATCCTTGCTAGTCAATTTACTTCCATAGGTATCAAACTGAATTAAAATAGATGATTTGGTCAGGCTATGGGACTTATAAACAGGTCCTTTTTTAAGTTCTTCACCGTAATTGTAATGCTTGGCCAATAATGCCAACCTTTTTGCTACTTCTTTTTTATTGTAGGGATGAATATCGTTGGCATCTCCAATATCGATGGCGGTAACAATATCCACATTTTTCAAAATGGAAGCTTTCATTTGGGATTCGCGCAACTCGGCCCAGTTACTGTTTGTAGGTGTTTTATCCTCTTGCTTATAGTTGGCCAATTGTACCACTAGAAATGGCATTTCGGGCTGGTTCCATTTTTCTCGCCAATCCTTAATCATAGCAGGTAACAAGTCGGCATATTCCCCAGCTCTAGCTTCATTGGCTTCTCCCTGGTACCAAATTACCCCTGTGATCGGCAATTTGTGCAAGGGAGCTATACTGGCATTGTACAGGAGCATAGGATGCGAAAAGGGGCTTCCATTGCCTACTTCCGGCTTAGGGAACTTACCACTGTCTATACTTATCCCTTTTTTATATTTCCAAGTACCGTTTAGAATCGGATTTCCCCAAAAAGCATTGGTATAAATCCCTCCTTTGCCACCAGCATCGAAGACCCGTACCGTAAGTATGTTACCTTCTTCCTGAAGAATTTCCTTAGGTGCAGTATAGTTTCTAAAATTGCTTTTTCCAAAAGATTCACCAATTTGGACACCATTGATCCATACCCTATCATAATCATCAATTTGGTTGAGAACAATATTAAAATCATTCTTTAATTGGTCAGTATCCAAATCAAAAGTACGCTTGAACCACATACTACCATCATGAGAGGCATATCCAAATTCACTAAAAAATGCAGGCAGGTTACATTCCTCCCAATCCGAATAGTCATACCCTTGTTCATACCATTTTTCATCCAATCCAGGTCCTTTTAAATAATATTTGCTATCCCATTTTTTTCGGGTTTTATTAAACTCATTTTCTAAAGTTTCATAGCTTTTATTGATTTTGGATATTTTTTCGGTGACCTCATCGAACTGTGGAAAAGTTTTAAGTACATCCATTCCCATCCAAGTTTCTATAGCAGTTGCACCGAGGTTACTGCTGATCAACCCTACAGGAATGTTCTTATCCCTGATCAAGTCTTTTCCAAAAAAATAACCAACAGCACTGAAATTTCTTGCTGTTTCCTTGTTAACTTCCTGCCAAACCGCATTGGACACATTCTCCCTTGGAAGATAATCTTGATCCACCCACACTGAGCACAACCTTAGATTTGGAGCGATGTAATCATCATCCGGAGTTTCCTTATAATTTAGCATGTTGGGTGTATATTGCATATTGGATTGCCCCGCACAAAGCCATAGATCTCCCACCAATACATTATCCAAGACCAGTTTATCTCCCTGCTCTTCTTTAATCTCAAGAATAAAAGGACCTCCGTGGGGCATAGGATCCAAAAGTATTTCCCACTTCCCTTTACTATTGGATTTAACCTTATGGGATTGTTCACCAATAGTTACAGTTATATTGGTTTTTGGCTTGGCCTTTCCTGTAATGGGAATATCCACATTACGGGGCAATATCATATTAGAAGAAAATACCGGTGGCAATTCAACCTGTCCACATACCAGCATGGGTATAAGCATAAGAGTTACCCACAATAATTTTAAATGTGTTTTTATCATAGTGCTTTATTTTTTCCAGCCCATTTCAATTTCTTCCAAAGTTTGTCCGTTGGTCTCCGGAATCATTTTTAAGGTAAATATCCATAGGAAAATGGCGTTGGCCATAAATAGCCAGAAGGTGTATGATGGCCCAAGGTCACTTAACAGTACCGGAGTAAACTGTGATATGAGCATAACCCCGACCCATAGTACCATAACACATATGGACATGGCTACACCTCGTACCTTTGTAGGGAAGATTTCTGAAATGATCACCCAAGGAATCGGTCCTAATGATGATGCGAAACAGGCTACAAATCCCAATATAAAAATGAGCAGCCATGGTCCTTGAAGCGCATTGAAATGATATAGTGAACCTATAACCAAAAGACATATAATCATGCCCATTATTCCCCATAGCAACAACTTTTTTCGCCCGGCCTTGTCTATATATTTAATGGCAACAAAGGTGAATATAGAGTTTATAACGCCAATCAAAACTGTTTGCATTAAGGCAGAATCCACCCCAAAACCAGCAGATTTTAATATTTCCGGCGCATAGTACATTATGGCATTTATTCCTGTAATCTGTGAAAAAAGCGCAAGTACAACACCTATAATGATTGCGGTTCTGAACCCTTTTTCAAACAATTCTGACAATTTGCCTTTTTCCTGCTTTAATGCCATTTGAATTTCTTGGTGGATTTTTAGTGCCTTCTCCCGGGTATTCAATCTTTCCAGTATCATAAGTGCCTTAACATTGTCGCCGTTCTTGGAAAGCCATCTTGGGCTTTCGGGAACAAAAAACAAGGCCACCAAAAACAGTAGTGCAGGTACGGCCTCAGAACCCAACATATACCGCCATCCATATTCAATGTTCCAAGCTTCTCCTCCTGATCGTGCCACTAAATAGTTACAGAAGTACACTATAATTATTCCCAACACAATACCCAGTTGGTACAAAGAGACCAAAGAGCCTCTTTTTTCTGCTGGAGAAATCTCCGAAATATACAATGGTGAAAGCATGGAAGCCGCACCTACTCCTACCCCTCCAATGATTCTTGCGACGACCAAAAGCGTGAAATTTGGCGCCAATAAACACCCGATGGCCGACAGGGCAAATAGCAACGCTGTTATGATCAAGGCTTTTTTACGCCCCATCCTATCCGCTACATATCCGGCTGTCAAAGCTCCAATAACACAGCCTACAATTGCACTGGACACTGCCCATCCTTTTAATGCTGGAGTCAGGGAAAACTTGCTTTCCATAAAACCGATTGCGCCAGAGATCACCGCGGTATCGTACCCGAACAGCAAACCACCTAAAGCGCCAATGGCCGTAATCTTAAAGAGGTAATAGTTTTTATGTGCTTCCATGCTTTATTCTTGTTTATAGACCCGTTTTACTAATTTCTGGCTTAACGTTGGATTCAACCACTTTGGCAGTTCCCGAACCTAAATTTTTGATGGTATAACTGCCTGTGGCGGCCGGTACCACAAATGTCTCCGCATAGTGTACATCCATACTCCTTCCATTTGCCGAAACGCTAATCTTGGTGCCTTCCACTAAATTAAGGATATGACACTGCCCATTGGTCGATACGGTCATTTCACTATCAAATTCATATCTATGGATTTCATAAAAGTGCTTGGGATGTGTTGGCAGTTTAATTATTTTCCAGTCATTGCCCGATTGCAATACTTCTGGCTTGGAGATATACTCCGCTTCCACTCTATCTCCTTGGCATTCCATATTTAGGTTTTGTACTCCACGGGCTATGTTCAAAGGTCTTGGTTTCCCGTCTAAATCCATTCGCATCCAGTCGTACATTTTAAAAGTAAATATGTAAGGGGTACTACTAATTTCCAATACCAAATTGCCTATACCCGAACAGTGCACCGTTCCATTTGGTATTAGGAAAAGATCGTGCTTGTTTGCCTCAAAGGTTTGGACGTAATCCTCAACGTTCATCGGTTTTGCTTCGCTATGACTCTGTTCCAAGGCGTTTTGGAATTCTTCCCTTTTAACTCCTTCATTAAATCCCAAATAGACTTTTGCCCCTGGTTCGGCATCAAGAATATAGTATGTTTCATCTTGGGTAAAATTATGCCCAAAATTTTCTCGCATATACGGTACAGTTGGATGACACTGTACGGATAGGTTCTGTCCATTTACAGTATCCAGGTAATCAAACCTAATCGGAAACTCTGTGCCAAATACACTTGCTGCCTCGCCTAAAATACCTTGATTGTCCTGGAACATTAAAAAGTCAAATGAAACTTCCAGTCTTACCCCATTTTTAGATATCACAATTCCATTTTCTGGGGCGATCAATTCAAAAGACCATGCATAATTTGGAACATCTTGGGCCAATTCCCCAAACCTTTCTTTCATCCAATCGCCGCCCCAAATACCCGGAGAAAACCACGGTCTTGGTCTAAAAGCATGCGAGGTCATTTCTTGTAGGCCTTCCCTTAAGGTGTCACCGGTACACCAGGTGATGTTATTTCCAAACTGCCCATCAACAATAAAATCAATATTCTTTAAAAGTTGTTGCTTGTGTTTATTGAGTACCTGCCAATCTATAAAGTACATTCGCTTGTACTGTTGTTTTTTATCCTCGACCATTACATTGCCCAAATTGGCAACTTGACCAGCTCTGGAACGGAACTGTACTTCGTTCTTTGGTATATCTATATAAACGATAGTTCCATTTTGTCCACTTAAGGCTGCTCCCGGCCCATAAAAAATATTTAACGCTCCTTCCGAACATTGAATTGATTTTACTTTATCTGCATCAAAAAAATCTTCAAGATTTCCTGGGTAAAGTTTTCCAAAAACTGGGTCGTCCCCGCCCAAAAATGGTTCTATCATTTTTTCAATGCACTCGACATCCTTATATGCCGAGGCCATATCATAAGTGACGTGTTCAACATTCCTTTTTTGAAGGGCAGCAGTAAGTTGCCCCATAAACTCCTCCCAGTAGGCTCCCATATAACCATCTATGAGAATACATCCTTCTTTGGGAAGTTCATCAACAAGGTTTTCAACACCCATGGAAACGGTCCCTGTTGCAATCTCAAAAGAGGGGTAAACCGTATAGCCTTCACCTTTTTTAGACTCATCTGCCCGCATCGGCATCACATACTGCTCCGTTTTTCTTTTTGTGTTCAATTTATTCTGTTTAATGGTTAAATGTATAACGGCACCTAATATGGCCGCGTTGGCCGTGCCTTTTGTAATTCGAATACTTGGAGGGATCGCAAAACACGCTTCGAATGCGTTGTTGAACAAGTGATAACTTTTTGAGATACTGCCTCCGATAACAATGGCTTCTGGCTTAAACGAATCCGAAAGCGAGTTCATGACTTCTCCTAAATGCCGTCCGTACTGTTCAAATATATCCTTTGCTTTTAAAGAGGTTTCCGCTTGATCGGCTATTTGTTTTACATTGTCCACGGACGTGCCAAATACTTTAAAGTAAGTATCCAGAAACCATTGGGTAGAAATCCAATCTTCTACTCTTTTTCCTTTAAAAGGAAGGTTATATATGTTACCCTCGTGTGGGATATTATCATCAATTGTGACCACTTCTCCATCGACCACAAAACCTGAACCGATTCCTGTACCTAGAGTTACCCCTAAAACTTTGCCCGTATGAAGATTATTGGAATAGGTCTCCCCTAGTACAAAACTATCAGCATCGTTAAGAAAGGCTATCTGTTCAATAGACTCCAAGGTGTCCTGCAGATGTGCCCACAAAAACAGTTTAAGATTGACTCCATAAAGGGAATCGAACTTATTAAGCCCTCTTATATGTGAAACACCTTGTCCGTAATCGAACGGACCGGGAACGGATACACCAATTCCCCTAATCGGTTTTTGAAAATTTTCAATGGTCTGTCTTATGGATGAAATTAATTGCCTCAATACAGGAAGGGCACTCAATCTACTATCTACTGGAAAGCGATTCACTGTTTCTGTTAGTAAAGACATCGTATCGGCATTAACAACACCCATGGCAAAATGGCTGCCTCCTATATCTATACCGAGATAGTATGTGTTTTTATCCTGCATGGAACCTTTATTCTTTATTGGTTTTAAATTTTATCTGGGCATTCTTGGGCAAAACAACCTTTTTGGTGGATTGTGATAGATAGCCCTCACCGTAATAGAATTCTATTTTTCTTTTTATTCCGTTTTCTAAAGTGATTATCCCAGATTGCGCATGAGCTGGGACTTCTATTTTATTGCCCGATCCTTTCCGGGTTTTATGAACCTGAATACTATCCTTGTTGAGTGAGGACACCAAAAATTCTTTGTCTTGCCCCACAACTTTGACCAAGGCCCTGGCATTCCCGTGTATTAAAAAACCAGTGGCCTTATGGTCCATAGGCACAAAGTTCCCTTTGCCATCCCCTTTTAAAACAAGCCCTAGAAAAGCATCATTCTGCCCATAACCCACTTCGTAATCGTAGAAATTTCCAACGAGGACCGCATCGAGACTGCCATCTTGATCTAAATCAGTAATATTGGTACCCATAACCGGGGCCCATTGAGCTTCCTTTGGTAATTCCTTTAATTTGAATTTACCTTCTCCAAGGTTCTCAACATATATGCTCTTTAGCTGTCTTACTTCTTTCTTAATAGGGTTTTCCTCCATACTGTTCAAAAGAAGATCCTTGATCTCTAGATCGGCATAGGAACGGTAGTTTTTATATGTACTTTTAACGGAAACCATTTGTTCCGCCAATAAATCCCTGGATGCCAAAGGATAACTTTTAAAGTCTCCTTCAGGACTCAAACTATATTGAGAAATAAGTGGGTCTATCTTCCCATCCCTATCAAAATCACCTACATATAGCTCCATCGGGTATTCTTCTGTTGCACTATAAACACTGTTCGTCCCATGGTTTCCAATGATGTAATCCGTATCCCCATCATTATCAAAATCGCCGCCATTGATACTATTCCACCAACCTGTTGAAATGGGCAATTCTATCTTTTCGAAGCTTCCTTTTTTATTTAGATAAATAGTTATCGACATCCACTTTCCAACAACCATAAGATCGGTCCGGCCATCATTGTTCACATCAGTCCAAAGTGCCGAGGAGACCATACCCAATTGTTGTTCACCCAACTTGATCAAGGTTACATCGGAGAATTTGCCTTGGTTATTTTCCAAAACATAGCTTTTGGGAGATACCCCGTAACTTCCAGGTACTACCATTCCCCCAACAAAAAGATCTAGATCCCCGTCCTGATCATAGTCCGAAGCAACTACACAGCTTCCGCTTGTATTTATATTGGGCAAAGCGTCAACGGACAAGGATAAATTTCCTTGACCATCATTTAAATACAATCTATCCTGATAATATCCCGGTTTCATCAATGAAAACTCCGACCCGCCACTGACCACGTAGAGATCATTATCACCATCATTGTCCGCATCAAACCACAAACTGCCAACATCTTCGTGTTCAGCATCCATCCCCAAAGTATTGGCGATAAATTTCCCGTCCATGGTTTGTGTATGAAGTTGACCGGAAAAGTCATGTGAGCCTCCGATGAAAATATCATCCAGACCATCCCCATTGGCATCGGCAACTGCAAGTGAGGGTCCACTAGTAGAGAATTTCTGTGGAATAAGTGGTTCTATATCAAAATCTGAAAATGGAATTTCTTCATGCACAAACTGGAGTAACCCATCTACCTTTGCGAAAATTTGCCCCTCTTCTATATCACTTTTTGGCAAGACTGTTTCGGTAGCATCGGTATATCGAAGTGTTGCGATGGAGTCCATTACTGAATTGCCATAAGATTTTCTCTTTCCATCTGGCCAAACTACCACAAGACTGTCCTTTCTTTTATGCTCTTGAAAGGCAAAATACAGTGAAGGCGCCACACTAGATTGAAATCCACGAGTAGTATAGTTTTCCAAAAATTGAACACTGCCATCTGCATATGCCCATACTTTCGCCCCTATCCCATTTGGATTGGTTTGTGGACCTTCAAAATTTAGCTTTAAACCAGTGCGCTTTCCATCTTCTTGTTGGAGTGAGTTGTTTTTCAGCAAACTGGCTTTTCCATTAATATTGTTAGTCACAATATCCAAATCTCCATCATTGTCCAAGTCTGCGTACACCGCACCATTAGAGAATCCTAGCGACCCTGGTGCCCATTTTAATGATGTATCTTCAAAATTCAGGCTTCCATTGTTCTTGTAAAAGTAGTTTTGGAGTGGAACCTCTGGTAGTTTATTGATACTGGCCAAATATATACTGTCCGCTTCCTCTCGGGTCCTAAATTTGAACTGTTTTCTCCTATATACGATAAAATCCAGATCGGTCATATCTTTCAAGTAGCCCGTGGTAATGAACATATCCTTTAGACCGTCACCATTATAATCCGCCATTAGCCCTCCCCAGCTCCAGTCGGTGCTACTAATCCCCATAAGTTGGCCCACCTCACTGAACGGGGCATGCTTGCCATTGTTCAATTGAAAGGTGTTTCTCATGTATTGGGGTTGATATCCCAAACTTTTACTGAATTCAAATAAGTTATAATTGGGTTTGTTCAGCATTAGCTTTCTGCGGCGATTATCCGACGGCAACATGTCCAACACCAAAATATCGGTAAGGCCATCGTTGTTGATATCCGCAATATCGTTCCCCATGCCATTATGGCTCTGATGGCTGAGATATGCCTTGGTCCGATCTAAAAAAGTTCCATCAGCTTGATTGATATAGAGAATATCATTGGAAATAAAATCGTTGGACACATAGATGTCTGGATACCCATCATGATTAAGATCACTTATCCCAACACCAAGACCAAATCCCTCGACAATAATACCTGCTTCTTGGGAAACCTCTGTAAACGTTGGATGCCCTAATGACCCCACACCATCGTTTCTGTATAGTTTGTCGGTACTTTCAGATTCACCGTTCAGTTTTCTTGGTACAGGATTGTTCATTCCTGTCATTTGGTGCATATGGTTGAGTAAATACATATCTAGATCACCGTCCAGATCATAATCGAAAAAGGCTGCTTGTGTGGAATAAGCAGGGTCTGCCAAACCATATTCCTGGGACATTTCAACAAAGGTTCCATCCTTTTGGTTAATATAGAGCAGGTTCTTACGTTGGTCAGGATCTAAATGCCCGGATCTGCACACATATATGTCCAACCAACCATCTGTATTAATATCCACCATGCTAACACCAGAAGACCACCCTTTAGACGCCAGACCGGATTCCTTGGTAATATCCTTAAACTTTAACCCGCCTTGATTAAGGTACAATTGATTGGAAACTTGGTTTCCGGTAAAAAAAAGATCATCCCATCCATCGTTATCTATATCTCCCACTGCAACACCACCGCCATTGAAATAGTAGATATAGTTAAGGATATTCAAATCATCATCCAAAGGAAGATCATTGGAAAAATGGATTCCGGAAGCCTCGGCAGCAACCGGCTCAAAAAGGTATTCCCCTTGATCAACAGTCTTCTGACAAGAGACCATTAATATCAATAGCGGAAAAGACCAAATTCCAAATATTACCTTCCTTTTTTTCATTGCTGCCTTCTTCCCTACGGAAGCTATTCGTCATTTTTACTATTCAATACCCCAATTGGTATTTGGTTCGGGCCCTAGCTGTAGAATAAGCTCTCCCCCTTTTTGAAATACATCGTGCGTGAACCAATACTTTTGGAGCGGCCTATTATTCAATGTCGCCCCTTGGATATAGGTGTTCTCTTTACTGTTGTCCAAAGTTTTGATGGTAAACTCCTCTCCTTCGTAGTACGTTGGATTAAGTTTTATGGTTATCTCATCAAAGATGGGACTCGTAATTTCGTAGGTCGGTGTGATTGAATTGTTCCCAGTTAAGCTAAAAAGCCCCATGGACATCAAAGCACTTACGCCACTCATTTGACCTTGGTCCTCATCATGACCTCCGTACCCTTGATCTACAGTTGTTGCCCCGTAAGCCTGCTCATTTACCCTTCTCACCCAATATTGTGTGAGCCACGGTTTTTGAACATGGTTGAAAACGTGTGCATTGGAACAACCTGGTTGATTGGCATAACTAACATAACCATCGGAATACCCGAATACAAAATCTTCGGGAGCGGCTTGCTCAAAGGCAAAGTTGAGCTTGTCGGCAAGGGCATCGTTCCCTCCCATAAGCTGGGACAATTTGGATATGCCATGGGAGACCGACCAGGTTCCCTGCCATGCGTTGGACTCTACCCAACCTTGACCAGATAATAAATCCGTGTGCACCCAATTACCCGACTTATCCTTGGGCAATAATAATTTTGAGTCAGAATGAAACAATTTGGTCCATCCTTCCGCTCTCTTGGAGAAATAAGCTTGGTCTTTTGTCCTGCCCATTTTTTTTGCCATCTGGGAAAGTGACCAATCTTGAAAAGACCACTCCAATGTTTTGCCAGCATTACCTGGGCAATACCCATTTTCTATGTAAAATTCAAGGTCTTCCACAGAGTCGCTCATCATACCTCCAGGCATATGATTGTTTTTCATGACCTTAAATGCGTGTTTTGGATTTGTTTTGGTCATCAAATCTTTCATGTAGGTGCTCACCAGCATATTTGTTGCTGGGTTTCCTGTCATTATATACGAATATCCGCCTGCTATGGCGCCTCTAGGTAGCAACCCTCCATTATCCGCATATTGGACCAAGGAGGCCGAAAAATCATCCAAAATTTCGGGCCATGCCAATCCCCAAACAATGTTCAGGTTCCATTGGGTAAGCCATAAGGCATCAAAATTATACATGTTGAACTTTGCCTTGCCATCCTTGTCTCTCGGCAGTGTTCTAACTTTTAAATCGGCCTTGGTAAAGTTACCTTGGCGTTCTCCCTGGGTATAATCGGGATAATCACCACTAACATCATTAAGGATCCTTCTTCCCAAAAGTATATGCCATAAGTCGGTATAAAATTTTTCACGTTGCTGCTCGGTTCCTCCCTTCACCGCAATTCTATCCAGTTTTTCTTCCCATATTTTGAAGGCATCTTCTTTGTAACGGTCAAATTCCCAATGTGGAGCTTCGGTTTGAAGATTTTTACGGGCATTTTCCACGGAGGTATATGAAATGGCAATTTTCATTTGGACCTCTTCCCCTGCCTCCACATCATAATTGGCAGTAACTCCCGTAGTCGGCGCATCCCAATAACTCTGGGTAATACCTGCAAAAACGACGGAATCCCTCCGGGTCATGGTATCGGAGCCTTTTACGGAGCTTACATTGTTAAGGTTCTCTTTGTCCTTCCAACCATCCAAGGATTTAAAGGATTTATCAAATTGAATTACAAAAAACACTTTTACCTTTTCCGGACCGCCCCAAAATCTACCTGCGGACTCAAAAGAACCTTCCAACTCATTTTGATTGACCTTGCGAACATCTGCATTGAT
Organism: Flagellimonas marinaquae; assembly: GCF_023716465.1. NCBI lineage: Bacteria > Pseudomonadati > Bacteroidota > Flavobacteriia > Flavobacteriales > Flavobacteriaceae > Flagellimonas > Flagellimonas marinaquae. Next base: position 2,762,569 of record NZ_CP092415.1, on the reverse strand, counting down.
CATGGTAGAGTTCCCTAAATATCCTCCTAAATTGGTCAAGATACTGGCCTTGTCCGCTTTTGTGTATTTAAATCGATACAGGGTAGTACGTTTGGTACTGGTAAGCTCTGTCCACACATGGTGCTCTTTAAGATATAGGCGTTGATATCCGGGCATGGCTATTTCATCATCATGACTAAAACTCGACTTCCAACCTTGATCTCCCAAAGTAGGGTCTATATTACCAAGTGTGGGCATAATCTGTATTCCGGAAAGACACCAACCATGAATCTGTTCGAACCCCAACACCTCTGTGGAATTATAGTTGTATCCTCCCCCATATTGATTTTTATTTCGAGTTACAGGTGCTGCAGCTACCATTCCCATTGGGTGTGCCCCGGGCGTGAAGAAAAAATAACGTCCCTTGGCAGATTCTATAAACGGGTTTACCCAAAACAAAGGGTTTTCGCTATCTGTTGGTGATGCGAACACCTCTATTTCGGAAAGTCCCAGGTTAAGCCCTTCTCCATCGGTTACCTCAAAACGTACCCATTCAACAGTTTTAACAGGAAATTCAATTCTTTTGGCATCTCCATTGTTCGGGATGGTGTTTACACGGATAATGGACCCATCACTAAATTTTAGGACACCGCCTGCCGTATGTTCGTCAAGTCCGGGCCGATCATAAATAACTATGGCATTTATGTTTCGAGCACTTTCCCACTCCATTTGAAGCCACGGCAACAGATTAGCTCCCCATGCCTTTCGCTCACCTTTACTGGCCCATTCGCCAATACCGTGCATCCTAATGACACCATCTGTTAAATTGGAAGCTTCACTTCCATGCAATTGTGAGGAAACTTTTAGTTTAGCTTCATCTGCAATGTTCTCCGATGCATCCAACCTTGAACTTGTCAGGGCAAGGAAAATTACAAATACTGCTTTTAACCCTTGATAAAACGTTTTGTTCATTTTAGTAACCTGGATTCTGTGACAAATTTTGGTTAATATCCCTTTCCCGCTGTGGAATAGGCAATAAGTAATGTCGTGTTGATACAGGAACTTCGGGCTTTGCTTCGGAGACCTTTTCTTCCAACTTGCCAAACCGAACCAAATCGAACCATCGGTGACCTTCCCATGTCAACTCCTTTTTTCGTTCTTCCAATATAGCTTCCTTAAAGGCCTCATAACCCATTGCCGATAGATCGGGAAGTACATCTCTTTCTACCCCGTCCGCAAACCTAGCTCTTCTTCTCACTTGGTTAACAGCATCCAAGGCATCGGGAGTGCTGCCGCTATTCTGCTCGTTCAATACCTCGGCGTACATTAAGAGTATATCTGCATACCGAATAAGTTGCAGGTCATTGGCCGTATTATTTACCAAGGGTTCTGCCACTCTATCCCAGTACTTTACAATGTGCGGGGAACTAAACTCCACCAATTCTCCGTTGATAACATCTTCGGACATAAAAGTGACTTCTTTTCTCCTATCCTCATCATCGAAAGAATCGTAGAGGGCCATAGTGGGTATTTCGAGCCCTCCTCCATTGGGTCTTCCATCGTACACACCTCCGGGAAGGGTCCTAAATACCAAATGCCCACCTTCCCAAAGCGTCGTGAACAAATCCGTTCCCTCTAAAAAACTTATTGCAAACAGAACCTCTTTTCCGTTGTTGTTCTCTATCTTGAACACATCTGCATAATCTTCCCAAAGACCGAACCGTCCACTTAACATAATATCTTCCAGTTTGGTCTTGGCAAGCTGAAGGTTTTCCCCTTGTTGAAGCGCTGCCTTGGCCAAATAGGCTTTTGCAGACCAATTAGTGGGCCTACCATTGTCCATTCCTGTTTGTTCTTCTGGAAGACGTTCTTCTGCAATGGTTAAGTCTGCAAAAATCTGTGAATAGACTTCAGATACTGATGCCCTGCCCAAAAATGCACTGGACGTAAAAACAGTCTGGGGTTCCAACTGTAATGGTACTTCTCCGAAAAAGCGCACCAATTCAAAATAAAGAAGCCCTCGCAAAAAATAGGCTTCGCCCAATAAATCGTCTTTGGTTTCCTCGTTCATTTCTATATCCGGGATATTGATAATGGCCATATTGGCTGCATTTATACCTAAATAAAGATTGGACCAAATCTCCAGTGCTATGGTGTTCTCCGGTGTATGTGCCATTGCCGAAAGTTGATTGTAGCCATCTCCTCTATTAAAACTTGTCTCCCCCTCATCCGATAAAAGGGCATTGGCAGTCCAATAATTTGCAAAATAGAGCCCTTTAGAGTTCAATGTTTCATCGAAAGTGGCCCCCAAATGTCCATATATACCGTTTATGGCCAATTTGGCATCTTGTTCTGTTTGGTAAAATGTATCTTCGGTATAAAAGGTCTTCACTTCTTCTTCCAAGGCACTTTCACAACCCATGATCAAAATCAGGGCAGCGAAGTAAATTCTATAATTTTTGAATTGTTTCATGATTTTGATTTTTAAAAGTTTATGTTAAGGCCCAATAGATACGTTCTAGATGTTGGATACCCGCCGAAGTCCGCACCGGCACTCAGATTATTGTTCTGACCTCCAAAACTTACTTCGGGATCGACCCCACTATAATTGGTGATGGTGAACAAGTTTTTCCCTGTAGCATAGAGTCGGAGTTTATTTATGTTCATTTTGGACAGGAACTTACTTGATATGGAATATCCCAAAGTGGCGGATTTTAGCCTTAAATAGGAACCATCCTCAACATAATTATCGGAAAACACAATGTTTCTGGGACCATCCGCGGCCCTAGTATAGGTATTGCTTGGATTTTCCGGTGTCCATCTATTGGAAAATGCTTCCAACAAAACATTTCCCTGTCCATTTAGGTTTTCCAGGTTTATCCTATTAAAGTTGGCTATCTCGTTACCATATACTCCTTGCATAAATACGTTAAGGTCCCAATTATTCCATGTAATCGTGTTGTTGATACCAAAAGTATATTCCGGTATAGGGTTTCCGATAAACGTTCTGTCGTTATCGGCATCGATTACCCCATCCCCGTTCAGGTCCTTATATTTACGTTCTCCTGGAGTAAATGTATCTGTCGCAAAGGTCGGAGTGGTCGCGGGGTCATCGTCCAATTGTATTATTCCATCAGAAACATAGCCGTAAAACGCCCCGATTTCACCACCCTCTTCGAGCAACTGCCAATTGGTTATCCCCAAAATCCCAAAACCTGTGGGAATATTGTCCAAACCGGCCAGGTCCAGTATTTTGTTTTTGTTATATGCCCCTGTTAGGTTTACATCCCAATTAAATCCACCTTGGAACAATTGTGCATTGATGCCCAATTCAACCCCTTGGTTACGAACACTACCGGCATTGACCACACTTTGAATATACCCAGTTTGTGAAGGCACTTGCAGGTTCAACAACAAATCGTCCGTATTCTTCTGGTAAGCATCGATGGTAAGTCCCAACCGGTCATTAAAGAAACCAAGGTCCAATCCAACATTGTATTGTTCGGTACGCTCCCATTTGAGAGCACTATTGGCCGGAGTACTGGGTAATTGTCCCACTACCGCATTGTCGTTAAAAGAATGGTACGTAGGTTTAAATGTTGATTGGGAGGAATATGGTGCGATCGACTCATTTCCTATTATACCATAGCCTAAGCGCAACTTAAGATAGAGGCCCGAGTCTTGAAGAAACTCTTCTTCCGAAACATTCCAAGCGAATGCTCCAGAAGGAAAAAAGCCATACTTGTTTCCATCGCCAAACTTTGATGAGCCGTCTACTCGGGAAGTAACGGTAAAAATATATTTGTTGTCCAAAATATAGTTTACCCTACCGAAGTAAGAAATCAATCGTGATTCTATAATATTGGAATTTACTCCAGGATTTAGGCCAAGTCCCAAATTATTGGAACCAAAATTCTCCGTTGGGAAACCCAAAGCATTGCCAGAAAGGGTCTCTATGTTAAAATCTTGCCATGATGCCCCGACCAAAGCGTTCAACCGATGCCTGTTACTAAATGTGTTGGTATAGGTTACGGTAGTTTCCGCCAAATAACTTGTAGCCGTGTTCTTGGCCTGAGCAGCAAAAGCTCCTGGCGTATTCCCAAAGTCTATTTCCTCTGTCCTAAAGTAAAATTGCTCACTGATATTCATATCCACCCCAAGTGTTGTCTTCAACTGGAATTTCTCTGCAAAATCCCATTTAATGGCCAAATTGTCCAATATCCTTGTTGCCTTACCCTGGCTTTCCGATAAATTTTGATAGGCCACCGGACTTGGAAAATTTGGAATTTGTTCTTGAATATTGTTTACATCGTTTACAAAGGTTCCATCATTCTGCACAATAAAATTACCTTTGGTATAATTTCCTTCAGGATCAAAAACAGGTAACAACGGATTAAACTGGTATGCCCCAGTTATAGCACTACTTGCAACTTCTGTGCCTCCTGTCGTTTCTGTCCTGGCCGTATTGAAATCCGTCTTGTTCAAACTCAAAGAGTTCTCTATGGAAAGCTTTTCTGTAGCTTTAAAATCGAGGTTTACCCTAAAATTGTAACGCTTAAAGTCGGTTTCGATAACTACGCCTTCCTGATCTAAATATGATCCGGAAATAGCGTACTTAATGTCTTGATTACCACCTTTTATGGAAAGGTCATGACTTTTGGTTATGGCTGTCCTAAAAATCTCATCTTGCCAATCTGTACCCGCTCCAAAAGAATTTGGATCTGTATAAAATCTTGGCTCACCGGAACCATTGTACCTGGATTCATTTACATAAAACGCAAACTGTGAGGCATCCAATACATCCAATTTCTGAATAACCTTACTTACTCCAACATAGGTATCATAATTGATTTGAACTTCCCCATTTAACCCGCGTTTGGTAGTAATGATAATTACACCATTGGCGCCCCGAGACCCATAAATAGCGGTAGCAGATGCATCTTTCAACACATCGATGGATGCTATATCGTTTGCACTTAAGGTAGATAAGGCATTAATGGATGGGCCTTCTGCCACACCAGCAGAAAGGTTATCGCTGTTGTTATCTACCGGAAAACCATCTATTACGTACAAGGGCTCGTTACTTGCGTTTATGGAACTACTGCCCCGTATTCGTACGGAAGTAGCTCCTCCCGGCTGACCTGAGGTTTGTGTTAACAACACACCGGAAACCCTACCTTGGACAAAATCATCTGCCGTAGTGGAGCGAACGGCCTCAAGGTCTTCCGACTTTATAGTGGCAATAGATCCGGTAAGGTCCTTCTTGGTCGTACTTCCATAACCTATTATCACTACCTCATCCAATTCGTTCACATCTGTTCTTAACGCTATGTTGATGGTTCGCTGTGTACCCACTGTAACTTCTCGGGAACTGAACCCTTGATAACTAAAAATCAAGATTGCATCCTCATTGGGAACCTCAAGGGTATACTCCCCATCAAAATTTGCCGATGCCCCAATGGACATTCCTTTCACTATCACATTTGCACCTGGTAGCGGAAAACCATCATCCTCTGCCGTGATTACCCCATTTATGGTTATATTTTGTGCAAAGGCAAGTAGATTGCCTAGCATCAAAAAAATGACAAAAAGGCCTTTTATTCTATTTTTCATAATCGTCATGTTTTTAATTTGCACAGTTGGGTATTAGTTGAAAATCTTCACCTGTGTCTGGATTCTTGACCTCGACATCCCCATTCTGGTTTTTAAAACTGAAAGTAATATCTGTTATTTCTTGACTAGGCTGAGCATTAAAAAGTTGTCTTGGCCAAACAGATACATTCCATTGATCGGTGCCAATAGAACGCATTTTAGTTAGGTCGGAAATATCGCATGCTTCCACCGCTTCTCCATCTATAACAGCTTTGGCGCACAGATAAACATCTGTGGCCCCGGATAGGGCGGTTGGTGCGCCTTCGGGTCCTTTTGTTGCATCAAAACCGACATGGATAATATCGTCATAGGTATATTCCGTGGGTTGAAAGGTTACAGGAAATGGAAGTGGGCCACATAAATCGATTACAGGGTTTGCCCCTCCGGTAACTTCCATGCAAGGAGTAAATCTAATATCAGTCTCCCCTTGTGTGATACCGTAGCCGGAAGTACCTACAATGTAACCTAGCTGTGTTTTAATATTTTCTGTCCCTACATCCATGGAAAGCTGAATTTGGCCTGAAAAGTTTACACCATTGGCTCCCGAAACAGTTTGATCGGAAATAAAAACTACCCATTCCACAAGACCATAATTTTCACCAATTCCTGCAAGATCTGTTATAGGTGTCTTATAATCGGGATCAGAGCCATTGGCCAAACGCATGGTCCCATCGCCGTTGTCCGATGTAAAAGAGACCGTTGCGTTCGAAGCGATATCCCATGCTTCCGGAACCAAAACCCCAAACACGATATTATATGATGCATCCTCCGCAGGTGCTACGTCTACATCGATAGTTACATCCATTTGTTCACCAACTGTGACGGACGAAGGTTGGTTTACGTTGGTTATGGTTACGCACATGCTCAACAACAAAAACAATAAAAACAGTGCTTTTGGTTGAAAAATAATGCGCTTTAATTTGTTTAGTTTGTTCTTCATTTTAGTGCATATTGGTTTCTTGTTATTTGCTCAGTGTGTAGGTATATGTATTTGATGAACATCCTAACGGGACGATCACTGTCATCTTATCCGATCCAGAAAGAACGGCTCCTTGAATATCCAAACTGGCACCATCAGAAAAATTTATTTTTGTAGGATACACAGGGTCATCAAAGGACCAATCACCACTGGGGTCACTTAACACAAAGGGAACTGTCTGGCTTGGAAAAGAAAAAGACGAAGGCTCTCCATTCTCATAATCTAGCTGAAGTGAAAAGGATTGAAAATCCATAAGTGCCGTTATGTCGTTTCCATTTTGGAGGACTTGGTCTATTTTCCAATTCCCCTCGATATCAACAACAAACTCGGCAAACCCATCCGGATTCTGCTCAGGGTCGTCATCACAGCCGATAAAGGCTATAATCGACAAGGTCATAATTAATCTTAAGCATTTCATAATTCCAAAGTTTGATAAATAGTTAGTTTACGGTAAGGCCGCTGTGTCAAAAAAAAGAGAAAAAAGGAAGATCGAAGGCTAATTTACCCTGCCCCCATATCACCCTTTTTTCTTTCAGAATTAAACTCAACAACTTAAATAATTATTTTTTGAACACTCTAAACAAAGAACTCTCTTACAGTCTATAAGTGAGAAATCAATATTCATATGTTCATATGTTCATACATATGTTCAAATATAGATCATTATCCCATCTCTCCAAAAAAAAAGTCCTTTTTTTAATTCATTATCATTCTACTGCACGAAGATTTATCAATTTTATAAAATCCACTCAAATAGTTTTCTTTTATGCTTCTTAGGTCTAAAACGGCATAAAACGTTTTCGTAAATTGATAACTCATATATGTTCATATGTTCATACATTTATAAATATTATATATTTGGAACTCAACATTTATTATGTCCACATACTGGCTAACTAACAATAACCCTATATAAATTGACCTATGGATTTCTTAAATGCCGTTTTGGAGGAAGTAATCAACTTTTTTGGAGCTTCCACTGTACTGGATGCGCTAAAAACTGAAAACTATGCTTTTTTTAAAAGTTTTGACGGTATTGTTTCTTGTATTTTTCTCGCTCTTCCCATTTTGCTTATAGCAGAATTCTTTATCGTTCTTTTTAAGGAAAGGGAACAACTAAAAACTTACAGGGTCAACTTTATTATCATTGTTTTTAACCGAATTATTGGTAGAACCTTATCATTGGGGACCATATTTTGGAGCATAGGTTTTTTTCAAGAATATGCCTTGTTCCAAACTTCATATACATGGTATTGGTTTATTTATGGGTATATTATCTGGGAACTGGGCAGCTATATTTATCATTATTTTGGGCATAAGGTGCGTTTGCTTTGGTGCTTGCACTCTCCGCACCATGCTGCAGAGACGATGAATCTTTCCGTAAATCAAGCTCACTTTTTTCTGGAATTTCCCTATGCGGACCTAATACGAACTGCAACTTGTATGCTCTTAGGGGTAGACCCAAAGCTGTTCTTTTCTATTTTAGTTTTGGACATTACTTATGCTACCTTTATACATATTGGGGAACATATTGTAAAAAAAGGGCAGTTTGGTTTTCTTGGAAAGCTCATACTCACTCCATCGCACCATCGTGTACACCATGGTAAAAACCCATTGTATATGGATACCAATTTTTGCAATTTGCTCAATATTTGGGATCGGATTTTTGGCACATACCAAAGTGAAGAGAAAAATCACCCCATTGTATATGGTATAACACGAGAAATGGACCCGGGCAGTTTCTTTGATGTTTATTTTGGCGAATTTAAAGCTCTATTTAAGGATGTTGCCCATGCTCCGGGACTGAAGAACAAACTACTGTATTTGGTTATGCCCCCAGGTTGGAGCCATACCGGGGAGCATCAAACCGCCAAAATTGTTCGACAACGTTTTTTAAATGAACAGCCCAACAGAGACTAAATTTTTACCGGCAACAACAGTCCCGGGCTTAATCCGAGCTCTGTGCATGCCCATAGCTTTCCGGATATAGCACAAGTTTTATTTGGTTTCTTTGGTTCAAATATTCCTTTATAAAGGCATTTACTTTCGAAACTTTTAATTTATTGAGTCTTTTCCCATAATTATTTATTACTGCCAAATCTTGGCCGTGAGTGTATTGAGACTTTAAATAATTTAGCCAATAACTATTTTGTCTCATCCTGATCTCGTGCTGCCTTAAGTTTTGAGCCTTAAACTTATTTAGATCATCTTCATTGGCGCCATCTCTCAGTATTTTTATCAATTCATCCTTTGTGGCACTGATCAACTCTTCCGCACGATCAGGGGCACAACTAAAGGAAATCGACAGTGAGTAATAGGGATTTGGTATGCCCACATGGCTTACAGCAACCGATGGGCTGTAAACTCCACTCTCTTTTTCGCGTAACCGTTTTACCAATCGATCTTCCAAAATTGCTTTAAGAGCTTTTAAGGTCATGTTATTCTCCGGTGAACTTGTATAGTCACCATGAAAAGCCAATACCACTGTTGCTTTGTCCTCCAGTCCTTTATAAACATTTCGCTCAAAAATTCCGGGTATTGGTTTAATACCAACGTCTTTATAGGTTTCTTCACGTCCTGTGGATGGCAATTCCCCAAGGTATTTTGCAATGGGACCGATAATACTGTCTTTTTTAAAACTCCCGACGAATACAAATGTATAATCGCCAAAGTCTTTAAAACGATCTTTATAGAATTTCAAGGCTTTATCCAGATCCACAGTTTTTAATTGCATACTGTCCATTCCTTGTGCCCATGCGCCACGACCTTTCATGGCAACGTTAACACTATCCTGAAAAACCGCGATGGGGTTATCGTATTTATTGGTCAAGGATACCTTATAGTTTTCCAAAATAGTATTAAAGGTAGTCGTATCCTTTCTAGGTCGGGTAAAATAGAGGTACATCAATTTAAGAGCTGTCTCAAAATCCTTGTTTGCTGCATATCCTTTGATTCCTTCTGAATAGGTACCAATATATGGTGATACGGCCAAGGTCTTGCCCGACATTTTTTTATTGAGGTCTATGCTGTTAAAACTTCCCGCACCGGAAGATGCTATAATATTATCGGCCAATTTTGCTGATGGCAAATCTTCTTCATTGGCCAAGGACACACCTCCGGGGCTAAAACCCGAAAATAGGATTTCATCATTTTTAAAATCCGTTTCCTTTAGAACAACTTTGACTCCGTTGTTAAGTGTATATTCTGTTACCCCAACGGATTTTACTCTTTTAGTCGATACAATTGTACCGCCTTTTACAGGCTCGGCCAATAATGGTTCATGATTTCCACTATCTACATAGGCCTCTACACTTCTATCAAAACTGTTCACCCAAGATCTTAAAACATCCTCGTTGGGCAATGCCTCCTTATCTTTCTCGGAAGCTTGCAATAGAATAATTTGGTTTTGATCGGCTACCCAAGACCTTACGGTTTGGTTTAAGTCTTCGAGTGTTATTGCACCTAGCCCCTTCTTATAGAATTCATAGGAATAGTCCATATCCATAAACGCTTCACCATATAAAAAATGTTTAAGGTATTGATTCACGAAGGATTTAGAGGATACATGCTCTTTTTCGTTATAGTTTTTGGTGATGGCATTTATAAAATTCAATTTGACCCTTTCCCATTCCGATTGGGTAAATCCATGTAAAACAGCTCTGTTCACCTGATCCATTACACCATATATGGCAGATTGTAGTTCTTCTGCACTCTTGGCCACCACTTGAACAGTAAAAGCATCTAGGTTCCCAATACCGCCTTGGTACCCCGCATAACTCGCACTTGCTTTTAGATAAGGTGCCGTTCCACTCTCTATTTCCTCTGCAATTCGTAATGCAACAAGATTGTTGATTGCAGACCTGATTATTGCATTTTTAAAATCCCCTTCGGTTTTTATCAGCTTTCTAGGGTGCTTGTACATTACCGTTGCCACGGTGTACGGAAACTCTGGATCGGTAACGATTTTAACCAATGAATTTGTATTTCCGGGCACTGTATATGTTTCTGGTATAACTGTTTCCCCAGATTCGCCCAACTGCCCAAAATAGATCTTAATATAGTCCTCCACCTTATTCTTATCGAAATCACCAACTGCAATTATTCCCTGTAATTGTGGCCGATACCATTTCTTGTAGTAAGCCCTAAGTGTATCGTGTTCAAAATTACGGATGACTTCCATTTTTCCGATCGGGATCCGATCGGCATATCTTGAATTGGCCAAAAGTACGGGAAGAAGTTGCTCGCTCATTCGTTGCGAAGCATTTTTTCCCCGCTGTCTTTCTTCTTCGACTATCACACCTCTTTCCCCATCTATTTCCTCGCTACCAAATACTATATGGCCCGCCCATTCCGAAAGAATTTTGAATGCGGTTTTGAACACTTCCTTATTTTGAGTAGGAACCGGTAATTGATATACGGTTTGATCAAAGCCCGTATACGCATTTAGATCTGCTCCAAAACGCACACCAGCTGCTTGTAGGTAATCGATCAATTCGTTTTTAGGAAAGCTTTTGGTTCCATTAAAAGCCATATGTTCTGTAAAATGGGCCAGCCCCTGCTGTCCATCGGTCTCCTGTAAAGATCCTGCTTTAACTACTAAATAGAGCTCAGCATTTTCGCGTGGCTCGGCATTCTCCCTAATGTAATAGGTCAAGCCATTGGACAACGTATCAACTATTACTTCCCTATCCAATGGAATAGGTTGTTCCGGCACTATGCTGTTTTGCTGGGCAGACCCCATAAAAACATTAAAAATGCAAAAAACAATACTGCTTTTAAAAATGGAATGTACTTGCATGAGTATTCTGTTATTTTCTTTTTCTGATCATAAGTAAACCTGCGCCAATAGCGCCAACAATTAACGGTAGTACCAAGGCATAACCTACTTTTAATGCAACAATCTCCGATCTGGACACTTTTATAACCGTATCTATAGCCCTAGGCCTGGATGTGTTCACGGGATACTTGCCATCGTTCAACCAACGAAAAATCCGCATGGCAAAAGATGAATTTACCGTGTTAAGGTTATTACGGGCCATTTCAGCATTGCTTAAAAAATCCGCATCGCCCACCACCATTATTTTTTGATTCTTTTTACCCACCTTTCTTTCCAAAGTGACCGCCAATGGCATTGCCGCTCTTTTGTCCACTTGGGGGTCAAAGAAAATTCTTTGTGTTTCCAAATCGAATGGCCCTGTTCTATTCCATGCTACCTCTTCATTTGTGGTCATAATAGGTGTAGCCCTAAAGTCGGAGCTGTCCGCTATTTGGATCCCCATAGCTGTTGGAAAGGATACAATTGCTTCGCTATAAAACTTAAAACCATGGTTTTGTGCTTCTGGCGTAAACACCCCTTGGATAAGATCCAAAGAGTAATCTTCACTTTCTTGCAGCAGTGTCCCATGTTGGAACGAAATGCCCAATTTGGACAATATACCGTCTAAATTACCATTTGTTCCCGGTTCGGCCGCGATCAAGAGGTTACCGCCTTGGTCCACATAATCCAATAAGATTTTTTCTTCATCAACGGTGTAGGCTTGTTTTGGGTCTGCCAGAACTAGGGCATCCAAACTATCCGGTATTTTTTTATTCTCCTCCAATAAAATATCTATTGGTTGAAATCCTTGATTTATTAAGGATCCTCTAGTATTGGTGCCATTGATGATTATTTCGTACCCCCCATCTTCCATTTTATGAATACTGCGTTCATTACGACCCTGAACAAAGCCGATATAGGATGGTTTATCTATAATCCTCTTCAATGCAGCGGTAATCTCTGACTCATTGGGGTATGCCCAAATGTCATCGAACATTCGCAAAGGTGTTGTTTTGTCTTTATATTGAATAAACCTGACCAAACGATTGTTTTCTGGAATTAAATCGATTTTTTGTTTGATCTCCTCCGGGGTCAACAAATCGTCAAAATCGAATTTATGAGCAGATGCGGCTTTCTTGGCTTTTTCCAAAAGTGTGGTAGTGGTGTCGTTATACCTTACCAAGGTATCGTAATATGTAATGTATTCCATCTCCAAATCTGGTTTGAACCTTCTATACTTCTCGAAATGGTTCAAATCTTTGATTCTATTTTTTGGTGCCCCTTTGGATGCGCTGTAGTGCACAATGTTCACATAGCTTGTAATCTTCAGTGGAGCTTTCAACCGATCAATAATCTTTTGGGAATACTCTGTTAAGGTTCTATCCTTGAACCTTGTTGTGTCATAGTATCCATTTATGGATGGCAATGAAGATACATATCCTATCGTCACCGGAATTAAAATGGCCAACACATACCTGGCGATACGCAATGATCTTTTTTTGGATTTTCTTTCGTCCTGTAATTTTAATACGGTCAAAATCAAAAACATTCCCATTACCATTAAGAAATAGACAATATCTTTGCTACTGATCAATCCGTTCACCAAATTATCCGTACGTCCCGATATGGATAGCCAATAGGTAATATCGCGAACAAAATCATGGCTTTGCCCAATGTTACCGATAAAGCTCAAAAAGGCCAGAACAGCCAGTGTGCTTATTGCCGACACTACCTGATATGAGGTTAAGCTGGACATAAACAATCCAATGGACGCATACGTACAGATCAACAGATATATTCCCAGTATACCACCCAAAACAAAGGGTATATCCAAGTTCTCGATAGCATGGTTCCCCACCAAAACAAAGCTTAACAGTACCAATGATAACAGTAAGCCATAAATTGCAATGGATAAAAACTTGCCCAATACCATTTGGGGAACGGTAACTGGCGAGGATTGCAATAATTTAATTGATCCACTGCTGGTTTCCCTGCTAAACAGGCCCATTGTGAGCAAAGGAATGTACAGATATAGGTTTTCCTGTATTTTGGCCAAAATTCCGTGCTCCCCGGCAAACAATACTTTGGAAAGTACACTTAAAGGCCTGCCCAACTGCTGGTTGGTTTCCTGAGAATATAATAAGTCTGCAAATATTATTCCGGTTTGTGCAATAAAAATTACCAAAACAAGCCACGCAACGGGCGAATAGAACATTATACTTAGCTCTAATCGAGCAATTCTAAATATTTTTTTCATCTATGGGGTTCAAATAATTGAAGTATCGCCTTTTTAATTTTTTGGAGCCTTACCGGAAAGCTGTGCAAACACACCATCCAAGGATGTTTTCTCGAAATAGATTTCGGTTAAGGACCAGCCCATTTCCACACTATGTTTGATCAATCTTTCTGTAATATTGCCTTTACCTTGGAAAGTAATCCTTACCCTGGAACCATCGATAAAAGAAACACCGGCCACACCTTCGACCTTTAATAGGTCTTGTTCTGCAGGAAGTTCTTTCAGTTCCATGATCAAGGTATTGGGCTCTATATAATTATTAAAGGCATAAAGCGTATCCGCAAATACTATACGACCGTTCTCTACCATCACGATATTGTCGCATGTGGCCTGAACCTCGGACAGGATATGCGTTGATAGTATTACTGCACGGTCTTCGGCAATTTCTTTGATCAGCTTTCGCACTTCCAAAATCTGATTTGGGTCTAATCCATTGGTGGGTTCGTCCAAGACCACCAATTTAGGGTTGTGTATAATTGCCTGCGCCAATCCTACTCTTTGCTGGTATCCCCCAGAAAGGTTTTTTAACACCCGCTTGCTAAAATGTGATATGCCGCACTTTGCTTTAGCGATCTCCAATGCTTCTGGAATCTGCTTTGAAGGTATAGATCGTAAATGTGCACAATGGATCAAATACTCATCAACGGTCAATTCCGTATGAAGTGGCGCTTTTTGAGGTAAAAACCCTATCAATTTTTTGGCTTCTACCGGCTGCTCCCTCATATTGATACCATCTATATAAACTTCGCCCTCTGTTTGATTGATTACGCCGCACAATATGTTCATTGTGGTCGATTTACCTGCTCCATTGGACCCCAACAATCCCATGATACCTTTGTTGAAAACCTCAAAATTAATATCTCTTATCGCCCAATCCCTGCTGTAACGGTGCGATAAATTTTTAACCTTGGCTATACTTATTTTCATTTAATCTTTTATTATCGTTGTTATTTTCTTTTCCTTTTCATCAAAATAGTGGCTCCGGATACGGCAACCAATAATGGTAAAACCCCCATAAGGATTATCTTGATCCAAGAAAGGTCTTTTTGGTCTACTGTAATTGTGTTGTCGATGGCTTCCGGGCGTGTTATATCCACAGGAAATTCACCATTGGCAAACCATTTAAAAATTTGTGTGCCCAAACTAAAGTTGCCAGTCCGTAAATTAAATCGGCTAAATTCTGCATTGCTCAAAAAATCAGCATCGCCAGATACGATGATTTTTTGCTCTTTTCCTTTAATCTCACGACTAAGTGCCATTGATACCGTAACTTCCTCCTCTTGCCCATCGGACAGGTCGAAAGTATGGTCTGGTAAACTAATGCCGATTGATTTTATGATTTTGGCTTTTGTACGAGAAGTATCACCTAAATTTTCAACGTCGTTTGCCACATCTAGATCTAACTTAAATGTTATTGCATTGCTCAATTTTAAGGTTTGGTTATCCCCTGATATTATTTTTTGGGCCTTGGCAATGGTCAATGGAAAGGTGTTAAAATCCGACTTCTCCTTAGTGTGTATTCCCATTGCTCCCGAATGGGCTATTATTGTGTCCCTTGTTAATCGAATTCCTATTTGTTCCGCTTCTGTACTCAACGTTGATTTAAGCACGTGCATTTCCAGGTCTTCAGATTGCTGTGCCAATCGCGCTGTTTCGAACTCAACGCCCAACACATCCAAAATGGGCTGTAGTAGGTGGGCTTTTTTTGGTTCTCCGGCAATCAATAAGTTGCCTCCATTTTTGATATAATCTTGAAGTTTTGTTTGTTGTTCAATCGAGTAAGGCTCTATAGGGTCGGCAATGACCAAAGCTGCAAGAGTATCCGGTATTGTGATATCCGGGGCATTCTCAATTTCGACAACATCAAATCCCTGATTGATCAATGAATTTCTGAAGGTTTTATTATTGGTCAAATCCTCATAGTCGTTGTCCCCGGACTTGATCATACTGCGTTCCCCGTTTCCGGTTAGAACACCAATGACCGGAGGTGAGACCAAAAGTCTTTTAATGGCCGCCGATATCTCTGCTTCACCTGGGTAGGTTATCATATCAAAGAACATTCTAAGACTGGTTGAACGATCTTTATAATTTACCTTTCGCACAAAGGTGTTCCGCTCTGATGACAGGTCTATTTTCTCTCTAATTTCTTCCGGTCTTAGAACCTTTTCGAAATCAATACCGTAAGCAGTGGCCGACCTACTTGCCATTTCTTCGAGTGATTTATACTGAAAGTCCCGTTTTGTAAAGGTAGAATCATAATACATTACATAATCCATACTTAAATTTGGAAGGAAGCGTGTATATTGATCAAACTTACTTTTATCGAAAATCCTGAATTTTGGTGAGCCCAAATGGGCAAAACTGTTAATTATGTTGACGTAAGTGGTTATTTTGAGGTCTCCATCCAATTGGCCAATTATCTCTTTGCTCTTATCCGTTAGAGTCATTTTTTTGAAGCGAGTGGTATCGTAATAGGCATCTACGGAAGGAAGCGAACTAACATACCCTAGGGTAACCACCCCTATGACCAATCCAATATACTTTAGTGTCACCGTTGTAGAACTGGTGGTTTTTCGTCCTTTGTTCAATCGCATAACGGTAAGGGTCAAAAACAAGAAAATCACTAAAAGAAAGTATATAAAATCCTTACTGCTTATAAGACCATTTATAAAGTTATCCGCACGTCCCGATATGGACAACCAATAGGTAATGTCCCTGACCACATCTATGCTCTGGCCTATTGTACCAACAAAATTCAATACAGCCAAAATTGCGAGTGTTCCGATTGCAGCTACAACTTGATAAGGGGTAACACTGCTCATAAAAAGCCCTATGGATGCATAGGCACATATAAGAATGTAAAGTCCTAGAATACCTCCGGAAAGAAATTTAAAATCCATTTCTTCTATACTAAAGGAAGCTACCAGAACCATAAGCAACAATACGGCCACCAGTAAAAGACCATAGCACATCATGGAAAGAAATTTGCCCAAAACGATTTGCTTACTTGTAACCGGGGAAGAAAACAATAGTTTAATGGAGCCCGAGCTCAACTCACGGCTCAACAGCCCCATTGTTAACAATGGTATGTATAAGTACAATTTGTTCTGTATTGCCGAGAAAAAACCATTATGTCCGCCAAATACGCCCACAGTTAGGTCTTTAAGATTTGTTCCCAATTGCTGAGAGGTTTCCTTGGCATCTATCAAATTGGTAAATGTAAGGCCACATTGTACCATAAAAATGATCAGGGTAAGCCACGCAATAGGGGAATAAAAGAGTAGGCCAAGCTCTAGCTTAGCTATTTTGATTATTTTCTTCATTAACAGTAAAACTTTGTTGAGAACTTTAAAGGGTAATTTAAAAGCAATCCCCTGCCCTGAGGGATAACTAATTCAAAAAATGGGCAGGGGATATTCCAGCTTTCTTATAATTGGGTGGCTATCGCCGTAATTTTACCAAAACCGCTGAATATTTCAATATTTGGCGTATCTATATTTCCTATTCCCGTGTTTATATAAGGAAGCAGGTACACACGCCCAGTTGTATCGTCAAATGTGGACATGATCAATGCCTTGTTGTTCAGTGGCATATATTCTCCTGAAAACCTTACCGGGTAGTCTGCTTGCCTATACACTTGAAGAGTGGTTATAGTTTCTCCGGATGGAACCGTGTATCTCTCCTCGATGGTAGGGGTAGCTGTTCCATAAAGTACAGCATATACCTTTGTTGACGTAGCATAATACATTACTTTTTGATCATCCAAGAAAGCAAAGTTTTCCGCCTCGTCTATTCCGGGTGCACCGGTCAAATCGAATTTAGCAATTGGCTTGGGGGCTTCTGGTGTTGGAAACCCGCTCACACCTTCATCAAACGTGAACAGTGCAACTTCCCCTGTTCCATTGTTCTTTAATAGATGCATAAACTCTCCAGTGGTACTCACTCCCGCTGCTAAATTTACATAACCAGGTTGAGTAGTGGGGTCAAATGCCCCGGATGGACTATTTGGGGTAGCATACATAGTGTTGTCGCCAAAAGGCGTAACGGATGGCTGATATACAAACTGACCGTTTACCTCATCGTAAAAACTAATTACCACTATTGGGTTGCTCACTCCATTGGCCGCAATAATATCGGGAGCGGTAAAATCAGAGTCAAAAGGTAGTCCTATTTTTGTTGAAGCCCCCAAATAAGTAGATGTTATTGTTCCATTGGCCAAGTAGAGATCACCTTGGTTGACTCCCCCCAGGGCCTGTGGCTCGTAATTGCTTCTTTCTGCATAAAACAGGTCACCATTGCTACCTCCAATAGTGTAATCCAAAGTATTAATGGTATAAATACTTGTTTCGGTAATACCGAACATAACATCGTCCCGCCCTAATTTGGTATAGCGCATTTGTTTTGTGATACCCGGAATTGTACTCCCGTTGATCGCAGAATAAACATTGTGCTTAACACTTACATCTTCGTAATCTGGCGTAACGGATGGCGACATGATATGACTAATGTCCGTAGTTGCTCCATCTTCTGTATGGGCCACCACCAAACCTTCACCAATATTGTTCAACACTTTTACCGGCCATGCAAAAATGTGGTCCAAATTTGTACGGGTATTCGTAACAGTGTACACGAGTTGATGGAAGTTTCCTGAAAGGTTGGGTTTAAATTCAACTAAAAAATCAAGATCTCTTTCGTTACCGACCACTTCGTATATAGTGTCGTTCGGCTCCAAATTGATTTTCCATTCGTATTCGAGTTCACTCTCCGAAAGCCCTTGATGATCCAATTCGGGAATAACTTTCAAGTTCTCAAATTGATATACGGTAAGTGTTGCCACTCCGGTGGTATCCAGAGTAATATCCGGAATTGCATTTACATCCAATGTACTGTCGTCATCGTAGCAGGAGGATGCAAATAGCCCTATTCCAAAAGCAATTAGGGTTATATATAATAGTTTTTTCATTTTTAAATTTTTAAGGTTATTCTCTGCACTTTTCAATGAAAAAGTTCCGTGAGCGATCAATTTATCGGAACTATGGGTTGTCCAACATTAGGTCCATCATCGTGCAACAATGGAGCGTCTGGATTTTCCTCATTGTACTTTCGTATATAATCTCCAAATTGAACGCCTTTTACCTTGGCCCCTGTTGGTCCAAGAGCCCTATAATCATCAATTGTAAAGCTGGTCATGCCCGTGGATGCCACAAAGGCTCGATAGGCCGCTGTACTCGGGTATCTACAAAAGAAGAATCGGTAATATCTCCAATCCGGAACTATTACTTTATTGGTCCATGTAAAGACATGATCTATGCTTTCTACATTTCCTTTTGTAAAGTCTTCGGAATCCGTTATCTGTAAATGGACCGAGACTTCCGTTGTATCCAGTTGTTTGGCATTGAATACTTTTAAATACAAACGGCCCTCAAATTCACCGGGATCCACAACACCTTGCTGAATCTCGAATAGGTTAGAGCTGGCCGTAGTCAGCGAATCCTGAACAACCTTTACCCTAAAAAAGCGTTCGTTGCTCAATGTATCACCTATGATACGGGTTGGAATTTCGGTAATAAACTCGTTGGAAGGATTTTCCAAAAAGGAATAGCTAGAAACTTCTTGAAGGAAGTTGATTCCACTCAGATCATTCTCAAACTCTCCTATTTCGTCTTTGTCACAAGAACTGATAATGAGCACTGCTCCCAGCAGGATCATTATATTTAATATGTATTTTTTCATTTTTAAAATGATTTCAAAGTTTAGTTTTGTCCAACGAACTGCGCTTCGCTATCCGGATAGGGAAGCACATAAATTTCATCATTTAGCTCTACCG
The DNA here is from genome assembly GCF_023716465.1 of Flagellimonas marinaquae. Classification (NCBI taxonomy): domain Bacteria; kingdom Pseudomonadati; phylum Bacteroidota; class Flavobacteriia; order Flavobacteriales; family Flavobacteriaceae; genus Flagellimonas; species Flagellimonas marinaquae. The sequence continues at coordinate 2,743,020 of NZ_CP092415.1, read as the reverse complement.
TCTCGGACAGAAAAGGAATCTCGGTCTCTCCTGTACGTTTGTAGAAATAAAAGAGTTGTCCCTCGCTTATAAATTCTTTACGATACTCTTTTCTTAGTTCTTCCCACACGGTTTCGGAGTCGGAATCCAATGGTATGGAATCTAAAATCCCTCTACTGCTCCTAACGGTATTCAAATAGGTTATTGCTTGTTCCAAATTCTCTGAAGCCCAGTAATGTTCTGCCGCGATATAGTACATCTCGGGCAACTTGATCAAAGGCATCTGGTTTGGGTTATTAGTGCCAGACTGAATCAACTTTGTGCTGACCAGACCCCTTGTTTCGGATTTAAGCAATGTATTGAATCGAACATCGGCAAGACCTATATTTACCTGATCGGTCTCAAAAATGCTATCAGCCATTTGCGTGGTAAGGTAAATTGCGTCGTAATTGGTTCCATCATCACTTGCAGTTAAAATAGGGTTTACAATATCGGCAAAGCCATTGATGTCCAAACAGAACAGTACTTCCTGATAAAGAATTGGATCGCCCGCAATAGGATAAGAGTCCGATTGTATAAGCGTTGCCCCCGAATTGGCGATCACTGCTTCCGCCGCCACTGCAGCATCACTGGTATTGCCCTCCCAGAGTAGTTTTCTTGCTTCCAATGCTTTTACCGCATAATAATTCATGCGCTGCTCGCGATTTTCGTAAAACCCGGTTCTATTAACTTCCAAATAATAATCCGCCGGACGATTTTCGTCTTGATAAATAGGATCTTCCTTTAGTAGTTCCAAGGCCATATCTATATCTTCCTGCATACGGTCGAAAGTTTGGGCATAGGTCATCGGTGCTACCAAATCCTTATCAAAATTTACCACATAGGGTATGGTATATTCTCCCATTAGGTTTTGACGTTCTTCCAAGTTTCCATATCCATACAAACGCATAAGATCTAGGTGGACAAACACTCTAAGTCCAAGCAATTCTCCTTTGATTATTGCATAGTTAATAGGGTTCAGTACCTCTTGGTTATCGTCGATATACTCCAAAGCCAAGTTAATATTGGCCAAAATATTATAGGATCTGATCCAAAGTGCATCGACTTGATCGGTTGCCTGTGGCCCTCTATAGTTAAACTGTTGAACCTCATCATATAAAGCCAAAGATGGCAATGTGGCGTATTGTTGTGCCAATAAATCCACCAGGTTCCAGGTCATATCCTTAGCGTAAAGCTTGGGAGATGTCATTCCTAAATAGACGCCCATTAATGCATCTTTAAAACCGTCCTCGTCACTAAATTGCTGATCTGCCGTAATCTTTGCATTGGAGGTTTCGTCCAACCAGTCATCGCTACAGGCAATAACAAGCATACCTACCAGCAAGGTCATTAGTATTTTTTGAATAAATGCTTTCATAATTATAATATTATAGGTTGGCCATTAAAGAGAATGTCATAGATCGGGAGAACGGGTATTGTGTTCCCCTCTCTATTTCTATTGATGAGAACTTGGCTACATCGTTCATGTTAAAACTTAAACGTAACCTATCCAACCCCATGGCTTTGGTTAAACGTGGCTTAAACTCGTAATACACATTAATGGCTGCGATATCCAATTCGTTCCTATCTTGCACAAAACGTGAGGTCGGCCTTGTTTTTTCCTGAAGACTAACAAATACATTGTCCCCGTCTGGATCTACACTATAAGTTCCCAACCTTTTGTAAAGTGCGTGCTGACCCGGGTAGCGCCATCTTCCGGTAAGCACTCGTTCATCCACATTATAGTTCATGTCCACATTTTCCACTTTGTCCACCAATGTTTGGTTATAAAGTTGACCGCCACCTAAATACCTGGCCGTAACACTTATTCCGAAACCTTCGTATTCTCCAGAGAAACCAAAAATCCCTCTGTATTTTGGATTGCTGTTCCCAACAACCACCAAATCGTCGGCGTCCCATTCGTAAGTAGTGCTCCCGTCTTGTTTTACATAGATTTCCTGCCCAGTGGAAGGATCGATTCCCAATGAGGGTACCGCCCAAATAGCATTCATGGACATTCCGCTTTCATACCTGTTCACAGGTCTATTGTTACCTCTGTCCGCAGCTATCTTATCCTGAGCATCGTTAAAGCTTTGTAGGGCATCGGAAAGTTCTATGATCTTGTTCTCATTGGTTGTGATTCCTCCGTTAATGGAAAAATAGTTTCTGCCCCTGGACCACAATAGGTAAGAGATGTTCGCTTCGATACCGCTGTTCTTAACCTTGCCCAAGTTATCTTTAACGCTACTGAAACCGCTATAATACGGTAATGTTATGTCCGTGATCAGGTTTTCGGTATAGCTCTCGTAGTAGTCGTATCGGAGGGTCAGTCCGCCAATCTTTATGTCGAAACCGTTATTAAAATCGAACTTGGTTTCCCACTGAAGTCCCGGGTTGCCCATGTTGAGTGCATAGGATCCAACATTGTCTTGGTATCTTGAATCAAGATAGTATCCGTATGTCACTACAGATTCATTACTATTAAAGTTCTGATTCCCTGTTGATCCCACGGAAGCCCTGATCCTAAATTGTTCGAATGGTGCTTTGGCAAAAAACTTTTCGTTGTGCAGGTTCCACCCCAATCCAACACTCCAGAAATTGGACCATCTTTTATCGTCGCCGAATTGGGAAGACGCGCTGGTCCTGAATGTAAAATCGGATAGGAACCTATTGTCATAAATATATGATCCTACAAACAAGAAACCAACATCCCTGGATACACCACTTATTCCGGTAGGCCTTGAATCAAGAGCGTATGATCGGGCAAAAACAATGTCGTCCATTCTACTACTTGGGAAACCTTCGGCCAGATGAATTACCTCTTCAAATTCCCTTTCGCTTACATTAAAACCAGCATTTCCGAACAACAAATGTTTTCTAAAACTTTTAGAGTACTGCAAGTTAAGATCTCCGTACAGATAACTGCTTTGTCCATTATTTACCTGATAGGATCCTTTTCTGTTCTTGTCTATCAAAGCGTAGTTTTCAAACCTTGTGTGCTCCGATGGATAAAACTCATCTGCCTTGCTCTTTTTTAGATCTATACCTACACGCGCTATAGTTTTTAAAGCAGGTAAGATATTCCACTCCAAATAAAAATTATTGACAAAGTTTAAATAGGTAGACGTGTTTTTAGAATCGAGCAAAGAATTGTAGAGTGGATTGGTATACCTTTCTCCGTTTGGCCCAATCTCTGCGTAGTAGGGAATACTACCATCTGGATTTTTGGCCCTCCAATAAGGGTTCATAATCGCATACTCGTTAAAAGTACCATAAGGTGATTCCTCGCCCACGTTATTGTTTATAGTTGTACTGTTTTTAAAATTGAGGTTCTTCACCCTATAAAATGCGGTAAGATTTCCGCCAATATTCTCTCTGGACGAACCTTTCATTACACCGACACTTTTTCTATAGTTCAAGTTGGCCTGCAGGCGTAAATCCTTGTTGCCCAACTCAACGCCCAAAGAATGTCTGTGCCCAATACCATTCTGTAATGGTTTTGCCATCCAGTCTGTATTAAGTCCTTCGTTGGCCAATTTTAACCTAGATTGGTACAATTGCTGTAGCTCTACCAAACGATCTGGGTTCGCCAAGGAAGGTGTGTAAAGACCGTCTATAAGTTCGGCCTCCAGTTTTTGAAAGGAGTTGGTTAAATTATAACTGGTCAAATCCGGAAGTTCCACATCCAAATTGGCGGTATATGTTACCAATGCATCTTCACCAGATAATTGTTTGGTCTCGATTACCACAACACCGTTGGCGGCCCTAGACCCATAAAGCGCCTTAGAAGCGGCATCTTTAAGTATGGTGATACGCTCCACTCTATTAAAATCCAAATCGAACACCCTTTCTGCAGAAGCTTCAAATCCATTCAGGATAAAAAGGGGTTGGTTCGGATTTCTCAAATAATTTCCCTTTAAATTATCATCTGCGGTACTTCCCGGAAATGTAGAGGTTCCCCTGATCTGTAAATCCGGTAAGTTGTTTGGGTTGGATCCCAAATCAAAATTATCCATCAAACTAATAGATGGATCAATATTCTGTATGGCCTGAAAAACATTTTGGCTTCCCACTTTCCTAAGATCTTCACTGGTAACGGTTACAGTGGCACCTGTATAACTTTCTTCCTTTCTTTCGAAAAATCCGGTTACGACCACCTCCGACAGTTCGGCAAGACTCTCTTCCATTTGGACATCGATAGTAGATTGTATACCCACTTCTATTGCCACGGTTTTATATCCGACATGGCTGAAAAGTAGTGTGTCCGACGGGTTTACAGAAATAGTGTAACGACCATCAAAATCCGTCATCACCCCACTGTTGGTACCCTTGATCACAACATATACACCTATAAAAGGGTTTCCAAATTCATCAATCACCATACCGGTCACTACGGACTGGTCTTCATTTAGGTCAAATTTAGTTTTCAAAGCACCTTTGCTACTTAACAGAACTTGATCCCCGATTACTTTAAACCCTGTAGTAGTACCGTCAAAAACCTGCTGTAGTACCTTTGACATTTCTTGGTTGGTAGCCTTAATGGACAATGTTCGATTTAAGTCAACATCTGTGGTCTTGTAGGCAAACCTATATCGTGTGGAGCTTTCAATTTTATCGATCAGAAAGCTTACAGAAACATTCTCCAAATCTAAGGTAATCAGCTGTTGAGGGCTTACTTTGGCCTGAAAAGAGCTGAATGTGATGAACAATATGAGTAGTGATAGCTTGTTTTTAATACTTTGATTTAGAACATAGGTCAAGCTAAGCCCTTTGTTCCTAAGGAGTTTTTTCATAATTTTGAAGTTAGTAGTGGTTGGTTAAATCACTTAATTACAGATACAATCGGGAGATGTGTCACCATCTTCCGATTTTTTGTTAGATTCTATTCGATCATCATAGGCAATCTTGGTTTTAGTTGATTATTACTTTGTTGTCTTGAATGGTATATTCTAAATCGTATATTTCTTTTAAGTAGGCAAAAACATTGTCTATGGACTCTTTTCCAAAATTGGCACTAAAAGTTTCCTCCCTATTTACAAAGTCTTCATTGGAAATAATAGGGATATTGAAGTGCCTCTCCAATTTCTTTAACATCTCACCGAAAGTCAGGTTCCTAAAAATCAATTCGCCATCCACCCAACGCGTGTAAACGTCGGTAATAACGGTTTGACTGGTTATCTGCTCGGTATTTTTGGTATATGTACCCATTTGTCCCGGTTGGAGCAAAAGCTCTGCTCCCTTACCATTGGAAAAAGAATCCTGTGCAGAAAGTTTAACCGACCCTTCGACCAAGACCACATCGGTCTGGGTATTTTCAGGAAACGCGGTTGCATTAAATTGTGTTCCAAGCACTTCGACCCCTACACCTCCCATATGTACTTTAAAAGGTTGATCGGAACGATGGGCCACCTCGAAATAGGCTTCACCCTCCAAATAAACATCCCTATCCAAACCATCTATAAATTTTACTGGGTATTTAAGCGAACTCCCCGCATTTACATGAACCACGGTTCCGTCCGTTAAGGACAGTTCAAATTTTCGGCCGTATGGAACCTTTAACGTATTGTAGACCGGTATCTCTGATCTTAAATCATTATCATAAGTCAACCTATTGTTCTGTACATTGCCCAAGGATTGACCTCGAACACCTACAACCTGTCCATGGTCTAGGGAATCTAGAACATTTATGGTCCCGTCCTCCATCTCCAATATAATGTGTTCTTGATTGACCAACTTTTCCAAAGTATGTATTTGAGGTTCGGATGTTGTGGCCATAAAGTAAATTCCCAACGAAATAAGAACAACGATCGAAGCCGCAACACTTGTCCAATACTTGGGAATGGATCGCCTTTTGCTTTGTCCAGTTTTAACTTCTAAAATCCTTTGATAAATTTCGTTGGACTTGGCCTCATCTATGGTGTTCGATGAATCCAACAACGACAGCACAGTATCTTCGGATGGCAATTGCAAATCGGCATCCTTTTGTTGTAAAAAACGAATCAGCTCTTCAGACTCCGTTTTACTGCATCGATTTTGCACAAACTTATTGATCAGTTGTTCAAATCGTTTTTGGGAATTCATCAAATATTGGTTTTATCGACGTTGTTCTTAATAATACAGTTGAGCTTCACTTTTGTACTACTCTTAACTTAAAGTTTTTTTAATATTAATTTAAAATCAAAATTAATAGTTTGATTTTCTGAGTATTAATAAATTAAAAAAAGTTGAAATTTAATTGAATAGGATGCTGAAGCTATATGAACAAACCGTCTAAAATCACCAAAAGACATTCAATCTAAAGATAAATTTATTGCGATGAGAACACATAGGGAGATATCCGGATGTGTGTTAAGGTACTCTTTAATATCCGACAATGCCTTGCTCATTTGGTTTTTAACGGTACTAATAGAAATCCCAAGTTCCCTGCTTATATCATCGTAACTCATACCTTTTTCCCTGGACATCTTGAAAATAAGTTGTCGCTTAGCGGGCAAATTGCCAATGGCCTTTTCTCGCAATTCCGCATATTCAGCATTGATCAAATAATCCTCGACATCGTTCCGTGCAAGCTGGCTCTTGTAAAAAATCTCGTCCCGTAATTTATTCGAAGTGGCTGCTTTCTGTAAAAAATTCAACGATTTGTTCTTTGCAATTGTAAATATGTAAGACTTAAAAGAACGATCTGGATTCAAGATTTCGCAATTGACCCAAACAGACATAAAAACTTCTTGTAAAATTTCATCGGCCATTTCTTTGGATTTGACCAATCCTAATGCAAACGCGTGCAGTCCCCTATGGTATTTTTGATACAGAGCATGGAAGGCTTTCTCGTTTCCCCTTATTAGTAGTTCAACCAATAATCTGTCGTTATCATGTGAAGCTTTTGAATCCAAATCTGGCGCATTTAAAATTCTTTCGTGAATCCAGTTTTCTTTTCAAGGACAAAAAACAAGAAAACATTCAGCTTTTTCCAAAAAAACATTAAATATATTTATTTTTTCATCAAATTTCATGAAGGATTACATTAAACTATACTACATACTTTAATTTAACGTAAGCCTGCTCAAAAAATAAAAACAACTATACAGATTGGATTTGCTTATCAAGCTTGCCATATATAGTTTAATGGCCTAACCATAATTACGAATGGTACACCTAAGTTAAAGTATAATTTTCCTAGTCTCTGTGAAATAGGCTGATGGTGAACGTCCAAATCCAACAACAACGATAGCTTTTCCTGCATTTGCCCGAAATTGATTTTTAATTGGACCATAAATAATGATATCTTCGCAGTATCATGGGGTGCCTACTTTGGGCTGAGATTATACCCGGAAGCAAATGCTTCGCACCTGATCCAGGTAATGCTGGCGTAGGGAGTACGGCAAGGTCAGTTTTGACTTGTATTCCGTTTTTTGGGCACCTCATTTTAAAAGTAAACCCAAAAAAATGGAACTTTTCTCCGAAATAGTGTTATTGCAATGGCTGGGCACCGGTTTTGGCGTGGTACAAGTGCTTTTGGCCCGGCAAAACAATGTTCACAATTATCTTTTTGGCATTGTTGCCATTCTTATCAGTATCTGGGTCCTGTACCAATCCAGATTATATGCAGACATACTTTTGAACCTCTATTATTTGATCATGAGCATTTATGGGTGGTTTTATTGGAAACTGGGCAAAAAGGCAATGGAAACCCCTATTTCCAGTTCCAATCGCAAAGAACATAGCATTGCAATAGGCATTGCCATGGGGTGTTTTGCGATAATGGCCTACTGGTTGAGCCAGCATACCGATTCGGATGTACCTTTTTGGGATGCCATTGTTGTCGCTTTTGCCTGGTCGGGGATGTGGTTGATGGCCAAACGAAAAATAGAAAATTGGATATATCTCAACATTAGCAATATTATATCCATACCCCTATTGATCTATAAGGAATTGTATATCTATGCCGGACTTACTGCATTTTTGTTCGCAGTGGCCATATCGGGGTACCTTAAATGGAAACGAATTTTAGAGAAAGATGAAAGTAACAGATTTGCAAGAGCTTGAAGAAATGCATTGTTTCGGAGATGAACTCTCCCCACACGTTCTGGAGTGGATAGGCAAGAACAACCTATGGAACATTTGGGTGCCCAAATCATTTGGCGGGCTGGAAATGTCCTTGCCCAATGGGTTAAAAATGCTCCAATCATTGGCTAGGGCCAATGGTAGTTTGGGTTGGACGGTAACCCTTTGCAGCGGAGCCAATTTTTTTATCGGAAACCTGAACCACGATGTGGCCGAAACGATCTTCAACAAATCGACCACGCCTATCTGTTTTGGTGGGAGTGGCGGAGCTACAGGAACTGCTCAAATAAATGGCAATAACTACGTACTTAACGGAACATGGAAATATGCGACGGGGGCACCATATTTGACTCATTTTACTTTGAACGCAAAAGTTCAGAAAGAGGGCAAGGATGTTCTTTGTAAGGATGGGGCACCAATAATTCGATCCTTTTTGTTGAACAGGCAGGATGTTGCAATTATCAAAGATTGGAATACCATCGGGCTTCGGGCCACGGCTACCCATTCCTTTAGCGTTGACTCCATATTGATTGATGAAAAATATAGCTTTACATATGATCGACTACGCTTGCCTCACTCCATTTTTAGGACGCCCTTTACGGTCTTTGCAGATTTGACCCTATGGGTCAACTATATAGGTATGGCAGAACATTTTTTGAGCGAATCCCTTAAAAGTAATGTCCCCAATCATTTGTTGGATGAGTTCCAACAGATAATCCTAAAAAGTAACAGGATATGCCACAGGTATGCTGTGAAAGTCCATAAGATGGTAACCAACTCCGACAAAATAACAGAACCTTTTGCCTTGGGTCTCCACCAAGAAGCCACCGAACTGGTCCAGCGTCTTAGTGATAAATTTATAAAGGCCTACACCACATTGGGCATACGTGCATGCAGCATTGGACACCCGTTGAACCATATTTTCAATGATTTCTACACCGCCACACAACATCATAACTTTAGTCTGCTAGGCAAACTTTAACCACCACTAGAATGGTTGTTTGGAAACTCCTAAACCAATGTAATTGGCAAAACCATAGCATTTCTTTTGATTTTTTCACCACACAAATCTCAATCCTTGGACATTGATCAATACACCAATGGTTCGTAAAGTTTTTATCTTGGTCTCGATTTTAATGTTTATTTTCCTAAAAATGTTAGTTCTCCCCCAATTTCCCATTCTCTTCTGGTTGTACATCTATTAATGATCGACTGTCGACAGGGATTTTTTTTAACAAGCCGGAGGCATAACAAGATTCTGGATACCTTTGAAAAAGCCGAATGAGAACCAAATTGCACATATTTAAAACTGTAGCCAATCAGTTAAACTTTACCAAGGCTGCCGAACATCTTCATATTTCGCAACCGGCAGTGTCCAAAACCATTAAATCCTTGGAAGAAGAATATAAAACCACCTTTTTTGTCCGTAAAAGAAGTTCTATTGAATTAACAAAGGAAGGAAGGTCATTTCTGGTTTATGTGAACAAAATACTATCTATTTATTCAGAAATGGAAGAGCAATTCATTACTAAAAACGAGCCTTTTCCAAGATCGATCTCATTCGGGGTGAGTACAACCTTTTCCAATTATATAATTCCAAAAATAATCGCAAAGATCAGAGTTCAATTCCCTGAAACAACTTTCAACATTACCAGCGATAATTCCGAAAACATAGAAAAGCTGATCATGAATGAGCAAATCGATTTCGGAATCACAGAAGGTATCATTTCAAATCCCAAACTAGAATTTAAAAAATTAATTAAAGATGAAATTGTTCTGGTCACCAATGCAGCAAATAACTCGTTTAAAAAAAGTAGTATCAGTCTTGAAGAATTAAAAAATATCCCGATAATAGAACGCGAGAAGGGCTCTGGGACCAAAAAGATAATAGATAACTTTCTTTCCAATGAAAAGATTGAAAGCCTAAACACAGTTGTTGTCTTGAACAGCACTGAAGCTATAAAGAATTACCTCTACAACTCCCAAGATTTTGCCCTGGTTTCAATACATTCAATTATTCAAGATCTATCCCAGAACAGGCTTAAGGTCATAGATATTAAAAATGCCAGCATAGAAAGGTGGTTTTATTTAGCAAAAAGAACCGGGTACCTTTCAACCACCATGGATCATATTCAAAAATCCATTCTACAGAATTATAACTATTAGTTATATAAAATAATTATTTAATATACAAATTAGTTATAAACACACTCTACTTTTGTATCTCTAAATTGTACCGATATGAAAGTATATTTTATAAAAGGAATCTACCTATGTATTGTTTCACTTGGATTATTGGGGCAATTAAGCAGTCCAATAGCACTACTGCTGGGCCTGTGTTATTCCTTTTTGTTTGGCAACCCTTTTAAAAGTTACAGTCATAGATTAATTGATTACTTTTTAAAAATCTCCATTGTTGGCCTAGGCTTTGGTATGTTTATACAAGAAACTATTCAAACCAGTAAAGCAGGACTGGGAATCACCTTCTTTTCTATTTTGTTTACACTACTACTAGGACTATCCCTTGCAAAAATTTTAAAGCTGGATCTAAAGTTGGGTCATCTTATTACATCTGGCACTGCTATTTGTGGCGGAAGTGCCATAGCAGCGATTTCCCCTGTAATCAGGGCCAAGAGCAACACTATCAGTGTTGCATTGATCGTTATTTTTTCATTAAATTCAATTGCACTTTTTGTGTTCCCAGCTGTAGGCCAATGGTTGCATCTTACACAAGAACAATTTGGGCTTTGGTGTGCCGTTGCCATCCACGACACAAGTTCTGTGGTGGGGGCGGCGTTGAATTTTGGCGATGAGGCCCTAAGGACCGCGACAACGGTAAAGCTATCCAGAACTCTATGGATTATTCCGTTATCATTTTTTTCAATGTTTCTTTTTAAAACAAAAGGGGAGAAAATTAAAGTTCCTTACTTTATCCTTTTGTTCGTTATGGCCATTATTATCAATTCGCTCCAGATTTTGCCAGTATCCACCACCGCATTTATAGTACTGTTATCGAAACGTTTGTTGGTTACCACACTTTTTATAGTAGGTTCAACAATTTCCTTGAGAGAGTTACAGGCCACAGGAACCAAGCCTATAGTTCTGGCAATGGCTTTATGGGTATTTATTTCACTTTTCTCGCTTTTATATATTGTGTATTAAAACATGTAAAAAACTCGTTCAATACAATTCATTTCTAAGAATGATAATTTTATACAAAAAAGCAGGTTCCCCATTATTAAATCAAGATTGTTACACATCAATATCAAATCCATAACATATGTAAGTTGATTAAAATCCTTGCTTCTTCGTTGGTAAAGCTTGACCTAGGCACAGTGCAAAACTTTAATCATCAGCAAGGCTTCTTTTTGATGCGCATAACGTTTGTTGAGCTTAGCGAGATTGATTCACTATGAAGTCAAATCTTTCGTACAAGGTAAATTTCTATACTAACAAATATCTGCTCGAATTGACTTTTCAAATATATCGGCTGCCCTCAATATTAATAAGTGCTCTAAGCACAGGAATTACAATGAACATCATGATTTTTATGCTGCTCTGTAAGCGAGAACTAGTTATATGCGAAGCTGTCGAAATTCCCATTCAAAAGGCTTCCCTAATGTTTTTATTGATTTTAATCGGCGTAGCTCAAACTTTATGGACTCCTCCTTATATTCCCGCTCTTCGTTGGCACCAATGGTTGTGGTTATGATTTTTAGGGTTCCATTTTCAAAATCGATACTGTGGTCAATTTCATCACCAGTGCCCCGATGACGTTCACTTTTCTCATAAGCAACCAATTCAAAAGACTTGTTTTGAAACCTGAACCTATACGTGTCATTGGACATGTGCCAACTTCCGGCACTGTACCAAAAACGAAAATCTATTTGAAGGTTACCATTGGAGAGGATTTGAAGACCATCCAAAGGCTCGTCCATGGTTGGTACGCTACGATTTATGATAAACGTATTGGATTGCAGTGCCTTTTTGAGTTTTCCATTCCTTTTGCCAAAGTAGATGCCCAACATTCTGGGATTAAGGTCCAGCGTATCAACCCCAAGCCCATCATTGTATTCATAGTTTTCTTTTAGGGTATTTTGTAGGGCAAATACCAAATCCTCACGGCCATCCCCATTTAAGTCCCCTGAAGCTTGCGACAAGACCCGCCAGCCATAAGGAACCAAATCCTGCATTTCCTTTCCTGATCTTGCCAATTCCGGATGGGTTGGATTCTTTTGTGCGCAGAGCCCATGAATTAAAAAGTAGACTAGCAAAAAATATATTTTAATAGAATTCATCTGCCCTTAGTCTTTAGAATCAATTCATTGTTTCTGTACACATATCTCACGTTATCATTGGCTATGGTCACGTTTTCTGAGCCAGGTCCCAAAACCAGCTTGTCCGATTTAAAGGTGAATTCAATACTGTCGTTCCATTCTATTATTGTTATGATTTCGGTCAGATATTTTTCACCATCTCCTTCAATGTCGAGAGTGCCAAGATGTTTTATGGTTCCTTTTTCGAGAATAAAAGCCTCGCCCCCAAATGGATATTCGAATGCCATTTGGCAAATAATGATGATTTTGTTTGATGCATCACTTTTATAAAAATGGGGTTCAAATAGATAGGCGTCACCTATACCTTCTGATTGGTATACTATTTTGTTTGATTCATCCAACATCAAAAGCCTATCGCCCCAATCCGTTTCGGTATCCGGTGATGCGATTTGCCCATCTTCAGGTTGGTAATTTCCAGACACATATTTAAAATTGTCCAATTCAAAGGCATGATTTATATCAAAATTCCCTAGCTGTAGGCCATCTAATTTTTGGGGATGGAATTCGGAAAATAAGACAGCATCAATTTCTGTTTCGGTATAGGTTGTACCATTAAATTTCAGCATTGCCGTTTTTATTTCACTCCTATCGGTAGATACGCAATCCCCGTTTTTATCCTTTGTACTCTCTGAGTAGGTAATTTCTTTGGTAACCCGCAAATCGAAATAGCCGTTGGTCTTTTCTGTACTTTCCACCAATGTTTTCCTTTCCTCTACAAATTCCCCATTACAGTCCCCATCCCATTCGCCACCATTACTTTCAACGGGATAATCGGCGAGCACTTTTAATAAACTATCACCTGATTTCACAAAAAGGGACAGTGTTTTATTGGAATACGGATTAACTCTTGAATGTCCAAAATGCGAAACGTTTAACCCGAAGGCCATTTTGTTTTCTGCAATCTTGAATGGGGTAGCGTTTATTTGAATTTTATTTAGTTCTATGGCATCGGAAACCCAATTATTTGTTTGGGAGCTTTCAAAGTAGTTGTGCGTTATTTTTCCAGAACGGTTGTCCGCAATAACAATGTGGCTGTTGAGGTCAAAATACTGTTCGCCTTCATCCACAACTTCCGGGATGACCACAATGGTTTCGTTGGGATTGTCAGGGTGTTCCAGGGTAGTAATCAAATCGGTCTTTGTTTGCACCCAATCCAATTTCAGGTCCATTAAAACACTGTTGATCAGTGCGAAATTTTCAAAGGAATCGTTCAATTTTTTGGCATCTATTTTTTTAATGGTACCATCACTCCTAATTTCGTATTCAATTTTCTCCACTTCTCTGATGTTGCCCCAAAAGATTTTGTTTACCACTAATTTGTTTTCGCTTATGCGGGAGACTGTTCTGGACATACTTTCGGCAATTTCATCGAAAGCTACTTGTTCGTGATCTATGATGTTCCCCTCAGTATCGTAATTGATTATAATTGTCTCCATTTCATGATCTCCTTTCAAAACGGTTGTCACCAAGGTGTGAAAGTTGTTGGATACTGGAACTTTGTACCTGGCAATGGCCCTGTAGTTGTACCCTTCGGTATTGAAATCAGGATAGATCTGGTCCAATTTCAAAGCTTTGACATCTATCTTATCATAATCGTCTTCATCGATAAAACTGTCAAAATTTGTGTCTTCAATATGTGGCGATTTTTTAGTTTGCATATTGGCAATTACTTCGGCAAAATCCAAAGTCACGCTTTTAGCTGATGTATCCAAAGTCGTTTCAATGATTTCAACGGCGCCTTGGGTGTCGATTTCCGGTTCTTTTTCCGTTTTGGGGACGTCGCCACAGGAGATGGTAAGTGCTAATAAGGCTATGTGATATTGAATTTTCATTTGCTACTTTTTAAAGCTTTACTGTTTAGTCCATTAATGAGGATTTTACGCTCGCTATCTCAAAATTTTCAGCATCCAGAACTGTTAAAGAATAGGTTTCTTCCAGCATTACATTGCCTCCGGCACCGCCACCTTCATTACCAATGGTCAGGTATAAAATCTGTGGGTCATCGGTGCCGTTGATGACCATCTCGTTAAAATCATAATTACTTAAAGTAAAGCCTTCATTGCCCTCAACGCTTAAAACATTATTGGTAAATGTGATTTTAAGGGAATCAAAATTGTCCTGTTTCTTCCATTCGTCCAGTATGTGGTCTTTAAGGGCCAAAACAAAGGTTTGAGGGTCAATATTTTCAACTGCATCAGGATTCATATTGATGTCATCTTCAGATACATCCGATTTTTTGGAATCGACCAAAACAATGTGTTCGGAATCATATTCAAAAACATCGGTCTGTGACCATTGCCATGATTTTGACTCGCGCATATTTATGCCCGTAATCTTATAGCTCACTGTAATTGTTTTCTCGGCTACATTTTTCTGTATCAGAATCTCATCAAAAGTGGTCTGAATGGTAGCTGTGTTGGGTATCGTGGGACAACTCTCCAGCTTTTTTAGGGCGACAGTATCCTTGGCAAACCACTTTCGTAAAAAGTTGAGCTGCTTGTCGGAACATTGGTGTCCCAAATCCAAAGCTGATACTATACGGCACCATAGTACACGTCTGTTTCCATCCGAGTCGTAGCCACCTTCACATTCGTTACCAATATCATAAGCTACAAAGGCCAAGGCCGCTTTTTCTGGTATCGTGATATCATGCAAATAGGATTGGTTGATCACCATGGAACTTACTTCTGCTTTGATTCCTTCATCATAAGCAATTTTGCGAGATAAAAATGTAATCGGCTTGTTACCCGATGCTATTTTTTTGGCATTAATCGCCACCTCCTTCATGTTAACGACTTCCTCGTCCCCAGGATTAACAATGCTATCCATTTTCCATTGAATCACAATCAGGTCACCTTGCCTGAAATTGTAATCTTGATTATTACGCCAGTCCCAATTATAAATCAGTGAAACATCTTCGCCGTTTTTACGACCATTTAGGTACCAATAATCATAATCATCGTTATAATCGTTAAACTCTAGGGTATCGGTATATATTTCATTAAGCAAAACAGGTTCATTGGACCGTAATGCACTAATGAATTTTGTGGGGTTTTTATCCGCTGGAATGGTGTCAACTTTCTCCTGAATTGGTTCTATTTCCTGCACTTTTGTTTCAGGTACTTTTTTCTCTTTAACACCTTGATTACAGGAAACGAGCGAAAGGAACAGTATAAAGATTCGGTATTTCATTTCTTATTCTATATTACGTCAATGACTTTTTCGAGTAAATAAAGCACTATGACAACGAGTACCGTAATGGTCAGCAGTGCCACCAAACGGATAACCATCTTTTTGGGATTGTTTTTCAGTTTCTTTCGTAGGTAAAAGACATCCAACAACACAAAGCAAATTGCTATAGCAGCCCCGACCCATAGTCCTACCTGAATCATTCCAATCTCATAAAACAAATGAAGTAGATACCATAGTCCTTCTTCGCTTACCGTATTGACTCCTAAAAGCAAACGCATATAGCCAATGCCTATGAACAGTGACAACAGAATCCAAAATAGATAGGCCAATATGTGTTTTAAAATTCGCATCTATAACATTTCTTTTGTGCAAACCGTGTCTTTTTCAACTTCATCGGGCATCCCTTTTAGTTTCTCAAAAAAATGGGTGTCAGCCATATTTAGTCCTTGCGTCACATCGCATACATGAATAAAAGCATCTTTTTGATTGCTACTTTGGGTTCTGTATACCGAATTTGTCAGTATCCAACTATTGTCTTTAAAAATTATATGATGGTATGCCTCGTTTAGCCCCCTATCAGGAAATGCTGTTTTAATGAAAAAACCGCCCTGTTCTGCGACCGCATCAACAATTTGGTTGCCTCCATCCTCTGAAAAATTGATGGTTTTTAAGGTGAACTCAAATTCTTCCCCATCATTTAAAAAGAGCAACAGTTCGTCACCTTGATACCGTTCGGAACTTACTATTTTATCGAGTACGCCATCGTTGTTGATGTCGACATCCCTGATAAAAAAGTGCTCGTTTTTCACGTAATCCGATAAGGTGTAGGTGCTATTGGTTTGATCATCTGGAAATGGGTCCGGATTTTCATTGTCATCAAAAAACGCTGTTTCAAATAAATCTTCTAAAATCTGTTTTTTTGAAGCATTTAAATGCGAGACAAACTCGGCATCCAATTTTGGATGTGGCCCATCGAAGAGAAAAAACAGGACCGATTTTGCCCTATCATCACTAAGATCGTTTATCAAATTATATTTCTCGTTTTCCTTAATATGGGTTACGACATGGTGTTGAAAGTAGTTGACCGCATCGGGTTCCCATTGGCCATTCTCACAAATACTGATGATGTTTTTTTCATGGCTAGGGTATTTGTTGGTACGCAACAAATAAAACAAGTATTCAATGTAATGTACACTGTGTTCGTATAGCTCATGGGGAGCATCATTTGGCGTATCCCAGCCAAAATAGCTTTGGAATTGTTTAAAATCTTTAGGAAACTGCCGTAGAAACTCTTGCTCATCCTTATCTTCCATGGATTTATACAGATTTAGGATGCTGATTTCCAATGGATTTTTTTCTTGAACCTCGGCCGGAGCTTCCCATTCGTCCTCGTTTAAGTTTTCTGATGGTTCCACAAGGTTGGTATTCACCGAATCTTTAGCTTTTTGCTCTTTTTCAACACGGTTGTTCCCCTGACCGCAAGACAGCAATAAGATTGCAAAAAAGATGAATAACAACTTCATTTTAAAGCTTTATGGTTAGGATGAATAGGTATCGAAGCCAAATTTTTTAGACTATCGACCTTACTAAATTCCCCTTGATTGAAATAATTGATCTCACCACAGTACACCGTAGAATCATTGGGGCATGGGTTATAGTGAAATTCTGCCAATCGATACTTTTGGTACATGCCCAATTCTTCGGTAACAAAGCCCCCCAGATCTTCTTCATGGTCAATAAAATAACCGGTGCCTGCATCGCCCAAAAAACCAAAGGACATTCCCCCGTATTCATAAAAATAAATGGCTTTTTCTCCAGAATAGGAAAGTGGTTTTCCCGTAGTATGTTCGGTTTTCAGATGCTCCTTTATTTTTTCCTGGATGGCCCGTTCTACCCTATAATAATCCTTGTCAGGGTATTTTACCAAATACAGATTTGGATATACTTGGGACTGAATGAACCGCATATTTTTAAAAAATAGCTGGTCAACGCCTATTCCAATAATGACAACAGCCAACACAAACAACGCTATCAAAATCCTTCTTTTACTTTTTAAGGTCCATTTGAACATCCTAAAAACAAGAACTAGCAGCAGAACTGCCACAATAATCAATAAAATAAGGATAAGTATGAACACAAGATTGGTTTGTTTTACTGGTCAAATGCTTGATTAGCTTTAAAACCATGTATTTATTTATCACTATAAAGGTGATACAAAGGGTTATCCATATCAATTCAATACCAAAAATAGAACCCAATATATACCCCTCCTTATTCTATAACGCTTTATACCGTTTAAATAGTTTATACATTTTGCTTAAACGAGCAACCATGACCTAAAATCGATTGCAT
Organism: Flagellimonas marinaquae; assembly: GCF_023716465.1. Classification (NCBI taxonomy): domain Bacteria; kingdom Pseudomonadati; phylum Bacteroidota; class Flavobacteriia; order Flavobacteriales; family Flavobacteriaceae; genus Flagellimonas; species Flagellimonas marinaquae. The sequence continues at coordinate 2,725,057 of NZ_CP092415.1, read as the reverse complement.
TATTAAAACGATGGATTAAATCTAACCCTGTGTGTATGTATTATACTTCATATGCCCGTTTTTGCATTAGGAAAAATATGGTATTACCATAAATAAGATTGCGGATGAGGATGCCAGGTTGTTACTTGTCCCGATCGTACTAGAATAAATAACAAAAAGGGGGAGCCTAAATGTTTTTACACCCTTTAATCTAGTAAAGCAGCATAGATATCTATTAGATAGTTGCCTAATATAATTGATCAGCAGGCTTTGGCCACTGCTCTTTCCAATTCTTCGAAAGCTTTTTGTTGAGCCCCTTTTAACAAGGCACGCTTGATTGACCCCCCTAGAAGCTCTAGCATATTCTTATGAGCTTTTGCGCTATTCCCAAAATAGGCGTTCATCAATTTATTGGGAATGATATGATTTATTTTCACCGTATTTTCATTCACAAAAAATAGTTTTACTGCGTGCATGCCATTTTTTTTAAGCACAATACAATGTGCCATTTGCCCGCTGGTGTCCGTACGTTGTTCCCAGACATCGTATTCTTTTGAACATTCGTAGCCAGAACTTTTTAAAAGTTCATAAATCGCATCCAAATTGGCAAACTCAGGTTTAAGCCGAATTAGATTTTCCATAGTTTTCAATGTTTTTGGTAATAATTTAAAAACCACAGATGGCAAAAACCATCTGTGGCACTAATTTTTATAAATCTGTCCAAGCTCTTACCGGTTTTACAAAGTATATGTTGCCATCTTTACCGCTACCTCCTATTGCACCGGTAGTGAGATTCACGAGTGTTGCAGCGGTCGTATTGATTTCTGTAGAACTCCAATGAAATTGGGTTGTCACTTGCCCTCCATTTGCAGTGGTAGTAGCATTAACAATGCTAATATTTGTATACATTTCAGTTAATTCATCTTCACTGGGCAAAAACCAATCATCATATCCATTTAAATCTAAATTGGAAATTAGTTCAACTACACTTCCAGAAGTTGCACACCCTGACGAAACTATCGCTGCCGTATTTGCTGCTCCTGTGCCTATTGCCGTACCCGTAGCTCCAGTAAGAGTACCGGTACAACCCCATGTACCTGAATAAAATTGGTTGCTTACGGCAACCACCAATCCACTACTATTATTACTAGCAGGATCTATCCAAAAAATGACACCACCATATTTGAATTCCCCAATCTCGTTTACGTCATTAAGTTCAACGAACGCATTGGCGGAAACAGTTTGGATACCATTGCTTACTGAAATAGTGGCCAACATATTGGGGTTGGTCTCAAAATCGAAAAGCGTTTCATCGGCAACTGATAACTCCCCGGTGTTTTGGTCAATGTTAAATGCCCCGGCAGGGTTTTGGAACGTAATGGCATAGGTTAAATTTGAGCCGCTTGCCTGAAGGGTTCCTACAACATCTCCATTAGATGGATTTTCGTCTATGGACAAATCCGTATTTTGGGCAGATACTTCGTCAACATCGTTTAGATTAATGGTAGCCGTAGCGGTAGCTGTTTCCTCACCATCGGTAACAGAAATGTCCGCTGTGATTACAGGGTTGGTTTCAAAGTCGAACAGATTGGGGTCAATGACCGTTAATTCTCCTGTAGCGTTATCTATAGCCATCGCACCCATTGGGTTTTGAGAAGTAATTGAAAAGCTCAAGGTTCCTGTTCCACTGGCCTGAAGGGTACCTAAAACCTGACCATCGGTTGGATTTTCATCAACAGAGGCTGTAAGGTCCTGTGCCGTTACCTCAATTACATTCTCAAGGTTTACCGTTACGGTTACCGGATCATCGGCATCTACAATGGTTACAGTTGCCGTTAAGGTCGGGTTGGTCTCGTAGTCGAACAAAGAAGCGTCTGCAACGGTAAGTTCACCCGTATTTGCATCAATATCCATGGCGCCCTGGGGAGATTGATCAGTTATAGCAAAACCGGAAGCATTGCCCATGGTCTGGAGACTACCGATCACTTGTCCATTAGTCGGATTTTCATCTATGGTCACTTCTAAATTCTGACCGGAAACCTCATTTGTATTATTCAAGTTTATAGTAATGTTCGCTGAATTCTCGGCATTTTCTGCAGTAACCGTTGCGGTAATGGTAGGATAGGTCTCAAAATCGAATAATGCCGAATTGGCTATAGTTAGTTCACCTGTAGAACCATTAACGTCCAACGCTCCGGATGGAGACTGTGACACTATACTGAAATTTATGGCAGAACCTCCTTCAGTTTGTATGGTCCCAATAGTTTCACCGTTACTCGGGTTTTCGTCCAAGGTCAGTTCCAAATTTTGAAGATTAACGCTGTTAGGTTGGTCGTCATCATTGGTACAGCCAATGATAACCAGCATTAAAAAAATCAATACCGTTGTGTAATTCTGAATCTTTTTAATCATTGTTTTGGGTTTAAATGTTTGGGAATTTTTTTTTTATATTAATTAGGTACAGCAAATAATTGCAAGATCATTTGTATTTAGTAGTCCATTTCAAGGAACGATCCGTCCATTTGGTATGAAAAAGTGAAAGAAGTTCCCCCATGTTCGGGTTGCAGTTTTACAATATATTGTGCCTCGTTCGCATTACCGTTCTTGGGATATTTGATAAACGCCATTTCAAGTCTAGGGTTGTTAATGTCTTTTGTTTCGTTTAACTTCTTGCTTGACTTTTCCACGAGCTCTCCTAATCGTCTAAGACCGATCTTTTTATCCAATTGAAACATGAAATCGGCAGCCTTGGTGCCCTGTGGCAGTTCCAAGGATAGTTCCGACGTTTGTTTCCAGTTACCCAAAGAGTAGGTCCACTGCCCCATTTTTAAGGATTCAGGAGCATCGGTCACCGTGGCCGAAATGCTATTGCCAATGGATTCATTATAAATAATGGTTAATTCAGTATAATAGGCATCATCACCAAATTCATTTTTCAGTTCTTTCTCTATACCTGCAAAGCCGTCGGAGGTAGCAGGCTGCTTAGCCACGTCTCCGGAGCAGGAAACCAGCGTTATTGCTATCATTAAAATTGTCAGTTGTATTTTCATTTGTATAATGGTTTTAGTTGATTATTCCTCCTCTGCTCTTCCGAATAGAAGAAACAGGACGCCACCTGCCAGAATTAATACTACCCGGAGCACCCATCCCATGGCAATGCCCCAACTATCTATCCAAGCAAGTAATCCGATGTTATAATTAAAAATTGACAATAGGGCAGAAACTAGGCCCATAGCGGCAAGTACTAGGCCTCCTTGACCTAGTTTGGTTTTGATGCTTTCCATTAAAATTTGATTTTACTCTCCTTATACAAGTACTGCTGGAAAATCTTGATTTTCAGAGCGGACTTAAATAAGAAATGATTTGGTCAGCGTAAATATGGATCAATGGCATTTCTTATAAAATAGCCAATCTATTTTCGTAAACCGGGAATCTTTATCGGTGCGGTATGGGGGAATATGCGTTTTTTACCAACTAGGTATTTCTGGTAACATCAATGCGTGCCGAAGTAATTTCTAATGACCATTGTACTTCAAAAAAGTAGCTATGAACGCTTCCTTTTTTCGGGAAGAAACAGGAACCTTACGACCATTCATTAAATAGATAATACCCGACTTATCGTACTTATCTATGAACTTTAAATTTACCATGTAAGATTGATGGGGCCTTGTGAAATTGCTCCTTTCAAGTGTCTTCTCGTATTCCTTAAGAGGTTTGGATGCCACATATTTTTTATCATTGGTCAAGTAAAATGTGGTATAGCCCTTATCGGATTCGCAGTACAATAATTCATGTAGGTCGATGACCTGAAAACTATCGCTGAGCGATAGGACCAAAGTAGCATCATCTTGATACCAAACCTTTTTTGCGGTATGTATTTGTTGTTTTTGTTCGGCAATAGGTAAGTTCTTTATCTTTTTTAAGGCCAATTCCAACTCCTCCACATCAACTGGTTTTAAAAGATAGTCCACCGCTCCGGCCTTAAGTGCCTTTAATGCGAATTCTTCGTAAGCGGTAATAAATATGGTCTTGAAGCCAAGGTGCTCGGTTTGGTCCAAAAAGTCGAATCCCGTACCGTCTACCAGATTGATATCGAGAAATATCAACTCTGGCCTACAGGCTTTGGAGACCACCACCGCCTCACTAACTGAAGTACATTCACCTATGATTTCCACATTGGTTTCAACCGTTTCCAAAAGATTTATCAAGCCTTTTCTAATATAGGCTTTGTCCTCAACGATAAGTGCTTTCATGAATTCTTTATTATTTTATAGGGTATGATTAAAGTAACTTTGGTTCCTTGCTCGTTACATTTTTTTCTATCCTCGACATAGACAAATCCTGGCATGTTAAAATCTTTGGCCAGGAGGTTCAGTCGCTCACTGGTAATGGTAGTGGCCAACGATTTCTTTTTGGTATTGATTTTACTTGAAATAGCATCGATTCCAATACCATTATCCGTTATCGCACAGCTTAATTTTTTGTTCTTAAAAGAGAGGTGAACCTCTATTCCACGATGTTCTTGATTAATAGAAAATGCATGTTCTATAGCATTTTCAATAAAGGGTTGAATCAGCATAGGCGGAACCAAAAAAAGATTGATGTTTATATTTTCATCTACCACCAAACTATAGTCATAAGGTGGCTTTGCACCCAAATTTTGCAAGATCATATAGTTATCGATGGCATCCAGTTCCTGAATCAGGGGAACGATTTTGTCCCTTGAATTTTCTAGAACAAGTCGTAATAGTTTCGAGAACTTTGATAAATAGGTAATTGATTTTTTTTCTTCCTTGTTCAAGATCATACCCTGCAGTACCGAAAGCGAATTAAATATAAAATGGGGAGTCATTTGTGAGCGCAATAGCCTTTGTTCGGTAATAATGTTTTGATTTTTAATTTTTACGTTCTTGTATTTTTGATAAAAGACCAAAGAACCGGACAGTATAGAGATAACCAAAATACCAATTATGGCCCAGAGGTAATTTTGCTTGGTCCGTTCAAGGTCGTTAGATGTCGTCATAACGGTCTTGGTGAGTTTTAGCTCACGGATACTTGCAGAATCCAATGCCTGTTTGTACTTATATTCGTATTCGAGCCTAGCGACTTTTTCAATATTCTCCTTATTGAAAAGACTATCGTTCAAGACTTTGAATTTCTGGTGGCTCTCGAGGGCTTTTTTATAGTTTTTGGTACGCTCATAAATTTTAGCCAAAAGTCCCAAAGCCTTTTTTTGTGTTTCCAGCACGTCAAGTTCTTTTGAAGTATGATATCCGCTTTTAGCGTACAAGAGTGCCTTTTTATATTCGTTTTCCATGAAATAGGCCTCGGAAATACCCACTTGGCTTATGGCCAATATATTTTTTATGTTAGTATTTTCCGCAATTTCCTTCGCTCTTAAAAAGTTTTGCTGAGCCTTTTTTGAATGGCCCAAGGATAAATTGACCGCTCCTATATTGTTAAAACATATCGCTATTTGTTTTAGATCACCGATTTCTTGGCTCGCATTTAGGGAATGCTGGTAATATGCTAGCGCCTTTACATATTCTTTTTTAGCCGAATATATATTTCCAATATTGCTATTGTTTGCCGCTACCAGCCGTTTGTTTCCTTTTTTCAAGGAAAAATCCAAGGACTGGCCATGTAATACCAATGCTTTTTCCGGTTTTTTAATGGAACTATAGACTGCTCCCAAATCATTGAGCACAATTGCCATGCCCAAGGTGTCCTTGGTTTTACGGTCATACGCCAATGCTCTGTTGTAGTAATCAATGGCCAAGGGAAAATTACCCTGTACCTTATAAACATTAGCCATATTGCTATGCACGAACGAAACACCATCTTGATCATTGAGTGCCTCACTTTGAACCAATGCTTTCTTATAATTCTCAACAGCTTCTTCGTACTTTCCAATCTCGGAATATACGTTGCCCATATTGATCAAAAGGGTAGCCTGCTCTCTCTTATTTCCTATTTTTTTATACGTTTCATAAGCTTTGTTATAAAAAACAATAGCCTCCCCATATTGCGACAAATCATAATACGTGATGCCAAAAGCCGTATAATTGGCGGCCATACCGTCTAAATTATCAATGGAGCGATCAATTGCCAAGGCTTGTTTAAAAAAATCCAAACTTTTATTATAGTTGGACTTTCTGTTTTCTAAAATCCCCTTTAGGTAAAAAACTTTTGCTTTTCCTTTTGGATAATCCAATTCCTTATTTAACCGATCGGCTTTTTCCAAATATGTTTGGGTCAAATACGAATCACTCTGAAAATGGGCAAATGCTAAGTAGTATAGTAAATTTACCTTGGTAGAATCGTTTAGCTTATGGACTTTTAATTGGGCTTTAAGGCTATCAACTTTTTTGTTTTGGGCCTGCGCGATGGTCGAAACCAACAGCAACCCCATAATCATGAATCTACGAGCCAAGGATAAACCCATTACTCCGTGTCTTTTTTCAATACATACTGATGAGAAAAACATACTCAAGATAACACAAGGCTTTATGCGGTTTTAGTACTTATCTTCCCTTTCTTTATAAAAGGGTTTGTATAGAACAAAATACTGGTTTTTAATCTCCTTCCGAAAATAAAAGCGCAATATAATCGACAGAAAACAACTATGAATCTATATATGCAATGTTTGAGTTATTATTTGCCAGGGAAAGACATTTATTTGATCGACACCTTGAAAACAACAATTTTTGATACCTATCCAAAACTGAAACTAAATACGTTAGGTAAGAAAACAAATAAAATATGATCTTGCGCAACGATCATCTCAAATCTTACTACCTAACTTTCACCGAACTCTACACCTTTTAGATGGTTTTAAATGAATTCAATTGAATGCAATAAAAACAAAAAGCACTGTCAATCAGTCAATTGACAGTGCTTTGATATCACCTATTTAGTGGTTCGTCGGGATGACTGGAAGAAAGAGTATTTTACAACGTTCTAACAATCAACACCTTATACTGTGCTCTAATACTGATTAACCGAACTCTAAACTGTCTATAAAACAGCACATTCAGAGGCAAAACTTATGCATGTTTTACAATTCAAATTTACAAAAATAAGATGGTATCATTTGTTCTTAAAAGAAATTAGTACTGAAACAATTCTTTAAACTTGTAAAAAATTCTTTCGGCCACGCTAAGATTCTCAGTGATAATCTCAGCATGCTTCATTTATAATTTGTAAAGATGTTTTCACCTTATTAATTAAAAGTTCAAAATCTAAATTTTCGATAACTTCACCACTTATCAACTTGGAACCCATTCCCACGCAGGCGACCCCTGCTTCGAACCAGCTTCTTAGGTTATCTCTTTCTGTACCTACTCCGCCAGTTGGCATTACGCTCGTCCATGGTTGTGGTCCCTTTATGGCCTTTACAAAGTCAGGACCATAAGTGGACCCTGGAAAAGTTTAATGATCTCCACCCCAAGTTCCTCTGCGCGATTTATCTCGGTACCCTTCGGACAAAATTGTGCGTTCTTTTTATTCGCCAAAAAATAGAAAACCTGATTGACACCCCTTCAATATATATTGTTTATGCTATAAAGTTGCCATTATTTCTTTTTAAAGTGTTTGAAAACATTACGCACATTGCGGTGTTGTTTTAACAATCGGGAAGCTTCGTTTTCATCTACCTGTAGTTCGTCCATCAACATGCGGATGGCCCTATCCACCAATTTTTTATTGGAAAGTTGCATGTCCACCATTCTATTGCCCTTCACGCGACCCAACTTTATCATGATGGAAGTGGAAATCATATTCAGCACGAGTTTTTGTGCGGTCCCTGCTTTCATACGGGTACTGCCGGTCACAAATTCGGGGCCAACCACCAGTTCAATGGGGTATGATACCTCGGCGGCCATGGGCGAATTTACATTGCATACTATACAACCTGTCACCAGACCTTCTTTCTGGGCGGCTTTTAATCCTCCGATGACATAAGGGGTGGTGCCTGATGCCGCTATTCCCAAAAGCACATCACTGGAATGAATATTGAACCCTGACAAATCCTTCCAAGCTTGGTTTTTATCATCCTCCGCATTTTCCACTGCCTTTCTCAAGGCTAGGTCCCCACCTGCAATCAAACCAATGATCACATCGTCATCCACGCCAAAGGTAGGAGGGCATTCGGAAGCATCCAATACGCCCAAACGACCACTGGTTCCTGCACCAATATAGAACAATCGTCCCCCTCGCTCAATGTTTTCAAAAGCTGCATCCACAAAAGCCTTGATGGCCGGTATTGCTCCTTCCACCACTTGGGGAACGGTTTTGTCCACGCTGTTGATGTTGGTCAAAAGCTCAGTGGTATCCATGTTCTCCAAATTGTCAAATAAAGAGGATTGCTCGGTAGTAGGATTGAATATTTTCATTGTTTTTTTCGAATTAATAATAAACCGATTATCGTAAGAGTGGCGATAATTGCTATGGTAAAAAAGCCCATGTCAAAGCCATACTTTTCCTTGGCATAGTTCCCAGCAAAATATGTCATCAAAGGCGTTAGTATACAAATTACAGGAACCCATTTGTCCTTTATGTTAACCTTGGTGAACATGCCCAACAAAAACAAACCCAACAAGGGTCCGTAGGTATACCCCGCCATGGTAAAGACCAAGGAAATAACATCACCCCTACTTCCTGAAAACAGCATTACAATCAGGAATAAAATGGCAGAAAACCCTACGAGGGCCTTATTTTTTAGAGACTTTACTTTTCCCTCCTCTTTTTTGTCAATTTCAAGGAAGTCGTAGGTGAACGAAGTGGTCAAGGCGGTGAGGGCGGAATCCACACTGGAAAACGATGCCGCTATGATTCCTAACAAAAAGCTCACCCCAGCCAATGGCCCCAGATAATTTAGGGTCAAATTTGGAAACAGCGTGTCAGTGTCCAACAACGTTCCATCGGCTGCCCTTGGCAATTGTACCCCATTGTTCTCGGCATAGATATAGAGCAATACCCCCAATCCTAAGAACAAAAACTGTGTTATGGCCAAAATAAGACTATAGGTCAAAGAATTCTTTTGGGCATCCCATTGGTTTTTACAAGTGAGGGTCTTTTGCATCATGTTTTGGTCCAGTCCCATCATTCCAATAGTGATCAAAAAGCCTGAAATGAATTGTTTGTAGAAGTTGTTGGCCGATTTTCCCTCCCATTCAAAAACCTTAAAGTATTGATGTTCCGTCACCGCATGAACGGCATCCCCAAAAGTAAAATTGAATGAATCCATGATGGCCCAAACAGTCAATACCGCGCCTAAAATCAAGAATACGGTCTGTACGGTATCCGTCCAGACAATGGTCTTGATCCCTGATTTATTGGTATACAACCAAACCAGTACCAAAATTACGATCACGGTTACCGCAAAGGGAATGCCCAAGGCGTCAAAAAAAGCAAACTGAAGTATTTTGGCTGCCAACAGCAATCGCAAAGCCGCCCCAAAAGACTGGGAGATTAAGAAAATCAATGAGCCCGATTTGTAGGAGACGTTGCCAAACCTATCCCTGAGATACGCATAAATGGAAACCAATCGCAACCTATAATACAAGGGTATCAACACAAAGGTGATAAACAGATAGCCCAAGACATTCCCCAACACGAATTGGAAAAAATACAGGTTGTTGTTACCCACCATACCGGGCACCGAAACAAAGGTGACCCCGGAAAGTCCGGCCCCAATCATGCCAAAAGCTACCAGAAACCATGGCGACTCTCGGTCCCCCGTAAAAAAGGTTTGGTTACCACTTTTTCTTGATGTGAGGTACGAGATGGCCATCAACAACAAGAAATAGGCTACTATGACCGCAAATACAACTGTTGGTTTCACCGTACGGTTTCTTTTTGTATTTTAATATAGTTGGATACTTTCCAAATTTGATTGGTATTCCGAATAATCTTCCATGGCATCCAATTCTTCCATGGTTCCCTTGGCTTCCACCCATTTTCTAAGTTTATCGGTGCCATTGATGATGTCTATGGGCCAATTTTCATAATCGTACTCGTAGGGAGGGTTCAACCACTCAAAATGGTCTCCCATGTAATGGTGCAGCTCCTGCATCAACCATTGGCCAACCCGCCACGGTTTACAGGTTTTCCGGTCTAGTGTATGCACTTGAAAACCTCCACAGGGTTTATCTGCCTGTTTTTGGAAGGTGGGCAAGAAATTGATAGGTCGTATGGCCACTCCCTGCAATCCACTTTTCGCAAAAGCCTGTGAAAGATAGGTATCCCAATACCCGTAAGGTTCTATTTTGGGATGTCCCATGATCTCCAGTGGTTGGGTGGTTCCCCTACCCTCACTCAAAGTGGTTCCCTCAAACAACACCATCCCGGGAAAGGTAAACGCACTTTCTACTCTGGATAAATTGGGTGAGGGCAGCAACCAAGGTAGCCCGGTGTCTTCATAGTACATTTGTCGGGTCCAGCCTCTCATTTCAATAACCCTGAGTTTGGATTTTGAAGCCGCCCAATACCGCTGATGCATCAAAGCCACTTCGCCAATGGTCATGGCATGGCGCACTGGCATGGGATGGAGCCCGATAAACGACTCAAATTCCATATCCAAAACATTGCCCTCCAAGTCAACCCCATTTAACGGATTGGGTCTGTCCAAAATCACAATTTCAATGTCTTTGGAAACGCACGCATCCAAAATTAGGGTCATGGTGTAGATGTACGTATACATTCGGCACCCTACATCCTGAAGGTCGATGAACAAATGGTCGATATCCTTGAGCATAGCCTCGGTGGGAATCCTTGTTTCAGAATACAACAAGTACACTGGAATGTTGAAATAGGGATGCACGGTATGATCGGTCTCGATCATATTGTCCTGGGCATCGGTGGAAAATCCATGTTGGGGGCCAAAAATTTTGATGAATCGGTCCCTAAAAATCTTTTTGAACCCCAGCGTGGCATGCTGAAGATTTCCATCTACAGAGGCATTATGACACAACAGCGCCACATTGCCCTTAAATTGGGATTGAAGTGCATTGTCCTTCAGCAAAACATCCAAACCTGTCATTATTTTTTTCATGGCCGTTCCTTCATTTTTGTTGAAAAAAAACCAAGCCAAATTCCAGATTTGGCTTGGATACTTAAACTAAAAACTAATCAAAGTTTTTATTAGAGAAACTACTTAATCAAGAAGTTGGGTTTGCAGGCGTACTATCGTTGTTATCACGCTCTGCATTGGGGTACGGATAATAATTTCTATTTCGTTCTGCAGCTGCATCACCGGGACCTGGACGATCAAATCTACGGCTATCCTCCAACCCGAGTCCGGACAGATACAATTCTATTCTGCGGTTCTTATAAATCTCATCCAAAACTGATTGCTGATCTACGGTACCGGCATAGTCTGCCAAGGCAGCACCTACACCAAAGGCATCCTCGCCAGCGGTTTTGTTGCGAACAGCATTCAATTGAATGACCGCATTGTCCAAATCGTTGCTTCTGGCATAGGCCTCGGCCTTTATCAAAAGCATTTCACCTGGGAGGTATACCGGAATCTCATCGGTGTTATTATCAAAGAAGGCGGTTACCTGATAAACGGGAATCGCGGCATCTGGATCTTCGCTGAACACGTAGAAGTCCACACGTTGGTCACCATCCTCCGGAAGTAAATCATCAGGAAGCGCAAATCTGGCATCCTTGGCCTGGGTCACGTTTTGGGAACCGAACCAGAATGCCAACGGATTGGGTATGGCCGCATCATAGGCCCAAGTCGATTGGGCAGATAGGTCCACATCGTCCGCAGCAGCTATAGCAGCGCTATAATTGCCTGCCATCAGATTAAAGCGGGCCAATAGCGCATTGACAGAGTTCTCCAAATCCACAGAACCGATCAATCCTGAAGTAACCTCAGAAGACAATCCAGCATCAATATATCCTTTGGCCTCAGTGAGGTCATCAATGGCATTCTGCAACACCGTTACCCTATCGTTGAAAAGGGCATCTTCGATGATTTCCACAGGAATTTGTTCAAAATACTGAATCAAGGTTCCATGTACCAAAGCTCTGTAAAAAAGTCCATATGCCTTAAGCGTATTACCCACCGAAGTATCATCGGTTGCCGTTTCCGCCGAGGTAATCACCGTAGTGGCCTCTTTGCGGCACAGCATGGCATTGGTCCACATATTGTTCAACAGCTCATTGTCACCCCCAATATCATCTCCCCCCAAAAGCACTTCATTTTCCCCTTGGTTACCGGGGTTGAGCAATTGCAGTTCACTGGTATTCAATCCGGTGATGTTTACAGAAGTATAGATAAGACCGCTACGTTCTGCGCTCCAACGCTGTTGGATACCGTTGATCAAATCCACAAGATTGTCCGTGTTGTTCACAACATCAGGCTCCAAGGTTGAATTGGGATCCAAGTACACCTTGTCACAAGACACTGCCCCAAGAGTCAATGCCGCCAACAGTAAAAATTTATATATTCCTTTCATGTCTTTCATTTTATAGTTTAGTGCTGATTGATAAAGCAAAAGTGCTTGGAATTGGTACGTTACCAAAGTTTACAGCACGCAGTAGATTGGATTGTCCACCAGCGTTGGTCTCAGGGTCAAAACTCCAAAAGTTGTCAAAAGAGATCAGGTTTCTTCCGATCAAGGAAACCTCTACATCTTTAAGCGAGTTGTTGAAAAGCGAATCGAAAGTATAGGATAAGGCTATTTCCCTCAATTTTACGAAGGAACCATCCTCTATTCTAAATTGCTCAATGGGATAAATCCCAGCAATATATCCTCTTGGAAGGTCACCGCTAAGCTCTTGGGCAGACAATCGACCCAAACCAACCCCTTGACGGGTACGTTTATCGGCATCAAACACATCAAATCCCTGTACGGATTCCCACAGCATGGAAAAACCAAAGTTCTTGTACTTCAAGTCGGTTCCAATACCCATGATATAATCTGGGTTGGGGTCACCAATAATTTTTCGAAGCGCATCCCCTGTGGGTTGTCCATTTGCATCACGCTGTGCAATACCCGTAGCAGCATCCCCTCTTTCTTGTTGGGGAACGCCCACAGGCGCACCCGTGTCGGATGGTCCGGACAAAATCAACTCCCCATTGTCATCCTTGGCAAAATACGTTCCGTAGAAAACCCCCAAAGGCTCTCCCTCACGTACAATTGGCGTGGCACCGGCAACAGTGGCCACGGTAATATCACCACCAATGGTCTTTAACACCTTGTTTTTATTGGTACTGAAGTTTACATTCACGTCCCAGGTAAAATCAGGAGTCTTTATAGGGGTTATCCTGGCATAAATCTCCAAACCTTTGTTCTCCATGCTACCCACGTTCTCCGTTCTGGACGCACCACCAATGGAAGGCGCCAAAACCCGGGTCACAATCAAATCTTCAATTTTTTGGCTATAATATGAGAACAACAATCCGGCGCGATCGTTCCAAAAACTTAAATCGGCACCTATTTCAAATTCCTTGGTACGCTCTGGCACCAAGTCTTCGTTACCCAGTCTATTGTTTTGCTGTAAACTTCCCGCTCCCGCAAATTCGTTGGGCGTGTAGCTTCCAAATCTTTCATAAGGTGATATCGCGGTAAGGTTACCCGCCTCTCCGTAGGAAGCCCTCAGTCTTGCCGAGTTGAAGAATCCTTCGGTGTTCCAGAAAGGTTCGTTGGAAATAAGATAAGAACCGGACACTTTTGGATAGAAATTACTTCGGTTGTCCACATCAAAGTTCGTGGCTCCATCCACACGACCTGCAACAGTTAAGAACAACTTGTTGTCATAGGAAAGTGTTTCCTGAAGGAAGAATCCGTAAATGTCCAAATTGGAATCCACTGGATTGTATTGCAAGGGAATGGTAGGCACTCCCGACGCATCGAGCCCTCTTCCTTGGGTGGCATCCAACTCCAATTGACTGGCCTGGAAGCTATACCCTCCTGTTGTGGAAGAGTTCAATGTTTCGCTGATATCCCAGTCATAGTTTGCGGTAATGTCATAGTTCCAGTTAAAAATCTTGGCCTCGGCATCCCCCAAATAGCCATCATTAAAATAGGCGGGGTTAACCCCATCATAAGGGTACACTGGAATGGAGATATGTCCTTTTTGCTTGTAGGTATCCACACCGATGATTTGATCTATGGTAAGATTATCAATAGGTGTGATCTTTACATGTGCATTGGGAATGAATCGGTCCACATTTTGGGTAATATCAAAGGTCTCGATAATACTTAATGGGTTTACCCGGGTAGGTTCCACTGCCAAAAGATTCCCATTGGCATCGCGTTGCGAAAGGTCATACACGTTATTGGTAATGTTCATGGCATTAATGGGACTCCAGAATACGTTACCATCCGGTTTCTCATCGGACTTACTGCTTGAAAAATAGAGTCCTATGTCATAGGAAATCCAATCTGCAACATTATGCCCAAACTTTAACCGGGCGGTAAAACGGTTATAAGTGGTATTTTTAACAATCCCTTCATTACTCGTATAGCCCACAGAGGCCAAATAGTTCATTTTGCTATTCCCATCGCGAACCATAAAGTGGTTATCAGTTCCAAAACCGGTTTGGAAAATATCATCCTGATAATCATAGCGGGTGGTATTGAACTTTTCGGAACTTAAGTTTAAGAAAGGTGTTGCGGTATTTGTGTCGGCATCAAAACCAAAAATGGGCCACAATCTTCCAGCCAAACCGCCTACGGGTACCGTTTCAAATTCCTCCCCGGTTAAATTAAGGTCCAATTTTTTACGAATGGTATTGATATTGATTCCTGTTTTAAAGGTCATTTCTGGACCATTCCCAAAGGATCTTCCTTTTTTGGTGGTAATCACCACCACCCCATTGGAAGCCCTTGAACCATAAATGGCGGCGGCGGCGGCCCCGTTGAGAATATTGATGTTTTCAATGTCATTGGGGTTGATGTCCACCATCCTATTCTGTCCTGGACTTGCATCCCCGGCAGGAACGTTAAGGTTGGTCACATTGGTGGTAAGGTTACTGGCGATCACCCCATCCACCACATAAAGCGGTTCAGAGGAACCTTTAATGGTACTGGGTCCTCTCAAGCGAATGGAAAATCCACCGGCGGGATCTCCCGAGTTTTGGGTGATTTGCGCCCCTGGCACCTTACCTTGTAGTGAGGAAGTAACGCTCACCGGTGCGGCTTCCACCAATTTGGCAGATTGAACCGTGGTAATGGCATTACCCAGTTTTTTCCGTTCTTGGGTCACCGAGGATCCCAAAACAATAACCTCATCCAGTTTATTTGAATCTTCGGTCAAGGAAATTGATAAATTCTGTGTGCTTCCAGTAAGTACCTGTTCTTTGGTTACAAAACCAAGATAGCTGATGACCAAGGTCTTTCCCTCGGCATCAGAAACTTCTAATTGAAAGTTTCCATCAAAATCGGTCACCCCACCTATGGAGGTTCCTTTAATGAAAACATTGGCCCCTGGTAAAGGTTGGCCCGCATTGTCACTTACTGTTCCTGAAACCGTCAAGGTTTGGGCGAATACGGAATTCACCCCCAAGAACAGTGTCAAAAACAGTAACATGTAATTGAGTTTTTTCATACGTTGAGTTCTTTTTGAGCATTTGCAACAAACTTAGCGAGCAATTTTCAATGTTGCAATTTTTTTGCAATTTTTTATTGCAAAAATTAGATTTTATTGCATTATTAAACAACTTTTAATAAAAATTGCTGTTTTTTATTGCATGATTATATTTTATATTTGCGATATGAACAAGACGGAACGACATCAATTCATACTGACCGAAGTTCACCTGCACAATAGGGTAGTTTTGGCCGATCTGGCCAATATGCTCAACGTGTCCATTGATACCGTTCGACGAGATATCAAGGAACTTGATTCCGCCAAAAAGCTGAAAAAGGTACATGGGGGCGCTTTATCGAATGGCTTCAATGCCTATTCTGACCGTTCCAATGATATTTATGAACTGGACAGTAAGGTTTCCATTGCCCAAAAGGCGGTTTCCCTGATCAAGGAAGGGGATGTCGTGTTGATCAGTGGTGGGTCCACCCATTTGGAACTTGTTAAATTGATTCCGAAGAAGTTGTCGCTTACGTTTTTTACGCCCAGTCTTTCCATGGCCATTGAACTATCCCAACGGTTGCCCAAATATCATGAGATTTTTCTAATTGGAGGGAAACTTTCCCGAAGCTCACAATTGACCATTGGAGGTGGATCTATCAATTTACTTTCGGAAATCGAAGCAGATATCTGTTTCTTGGGAACAGGGTACTTGGACGCCAAAAAAGGGATTACGGAAGTGGATTGGGAAATTGCACAAATGAAAAAAGCTATGATCAAGACCTCCAAAAAGGTGGTTTCACTATGTATCTCCCCGAAACTGAACACGTCCAACCGCTACAAAATCTGCGATATTGGAAATCTGGACACCTTGATTACTGAACTGGATCCCAACTCTTCTGTTTTGGACGCCTATCGTATTAGGAGCCTAAAACTATTATAAAACCGTCTTAGGTTTCACAAGGGTACTTGTTCCCTGCTAATTTTTTGAGTTCATAATCCTGCCCATTTCTGATTCCCATTGGTAAAAATCTGTCCTTACAATTCGTCCGATTAAACTTTCTTGGTTGAGTTCTTGCTATTTCTATCATCCTGACCAAGGGACCTGTCCACACAATGCATATTAATCACCCCGGTGCCTTTGTATCAATTGGCAATTTAGCTCCAATCAGACCGCATAAACATGTTTGGTTGATAAGCCATCGGGGTGGCAGGCCCATCCCTTTAAACATAAATAGTTGATTTTCATATTTTTACACCGTTAACTTAGACCAGTTAACCGAACCCTGAACCGTGTTCAAATCGGTACATTCAGAGGCAAAACTTATGGATATTTTGCATTCTTAAAATTAGGAATAAATACTTAATAATTAAGTGTATTCCACTTTTATTTTCTCTTATGGTTTTTCCTTAAAAACTACCACATTTTATAACACTTATTCACTATCTGATTTACTCTGCTATTGGTAAAAACACTGTGTCTAATTTTCCTCCAATAATATTTTACTGTCCTCCAAAATTCTAACTCTGAATTCTTCCTTTAACTCCATGGAAATTGAATCTGTTGAACTGACACTTCTATTTCTTGAATCCCAGCTTTTCTTGCGCTCCCCCTGAAAAACATGGATTACCTCATCTTCCGTGATACTAAAGAATCTGAAACTTTCCGCTGCGATATAATAAGCATGAAGAATTTCAGCATACTTTTTAGACCTATCATACAACAACACAAATCCCTCATAATCGCAATCATACCCTGGGGTATAACAACAATCCTCGAGTGGCTTGTCATATGGATGACATCCAAAAGAATCACCTAATTGTAATACATAATAATACACTTCATATATACCTATATTACCTATCCTAGTGGAATAGAAAGAATTATTTAAGTATATCTCCTTAAATCTTCTTTTGTAATTATCCAATTGCAATTTGTCTTCCAAAATGAAATCGTAATTTGTAATAGAGGGGAGGAATTTCCCATAAGAATCTTCAGTTGAATCGTCCAAAGCCATATTGAGCTTTAAGAAAAACATCCAACTTTCATAGATTGTCTTTCGAGATTGGGTAGAATCCGTATCTTGCAATGCCTTACCGACCTTTTTAGTGAAACTTGTTCTTCTTTTACGATTGGATGACAATTTTAAGAGTGGTGCTGGCCCAAATGGTATGGTAGAATCTATTGGATGGATAACTCCTTTCAAGCTATCGATATAGTTTCCTCGTAAACTCTCGCTTTGTTTTCTTTGTAATGCCAGTTCTTGTTTAGAGGACCAGTTTTCAGTACTATCCATGATAACCGTCAAGGCTTCATCGATGGTCAAGTAATCCACATTTGGTATTTTTTTGTATTTAAACCACCGTTCTTTGGCGATTTCCATGAATTTGTTCCAGATATCCAAACTATCATACTCCATCAGATTCTTTTCCTCTTTCGTAAGGTATTTGGCAAGACTGTCCTTTTGTAATAATTTCTTTCTATATGGAATATTTCTTTTCTCACTAAGCCCTTTTTGTTTTCCGTTGGATTCAGGTTGTCCTTGTTGAATTTCCTGAGGGCTTTGAGAAATTGCGTTCTTCTCTTCAGATTTTTCTCTTTTACAAGACTGAAAAACAACTGTTGCGTAAATTATAAGTACTATATATGGCTTAAACTTTACCAATTTATTCATAATACGTGATTTTTCTTTCCCCGATTAAATAAGGTGTGCCGTCTTCATAGATGATCATTTGAGTCCAATTTCCGTATTCATCTTTAATTGAATATTCATACAATTAAAGATGCCCTAACCTAAGTGAATGAACTCTTTTCTTATAATAACCATCTTCATTGTATTCAAAATAATAGCTATCGTGAATAAATTTCTTCTTCCTTACACCACTTGGATAGAACTCTTCGTACTGAATATCACCCTTAAAATTCTTTCTAACCAAATTTCTCTCAGGATCATATTTGTAGATATAAGAATCATCTTCAATCTTTAGCCCGTTTTCATATTTAGGATGGCGATTGAAAACCTTGGTACTGATTCGGATATCATTACAATCGAAAGGAGTGAAAGAACTGTCAATCTGTTTTATAATGTCATCATATTCATTGTAATTGAAATTCTTTTTTCTGTTAAGCATCCATTCATTTACACAAAATGAGGGGCCATAGTACTTTTGAACAATTATTCTATTTCTTGAATCATATTCAAATTTCTGTTTGTCTTGTTTGATTTTTTTTAATGGAGATTTATATGCATTATATTCTATTCGATTGCCATTTGAATATTTATACTCGTTATAGAACTCAGCGATTGTATCTCCTTGCTTAAATTGCATTGCCCTAATTACATTCCCCGCTTCATCAAATTCTTGTTTTCCTCCACTGCCTGATAGTTTTTTTAAACTGTTGAATAATTTTCCTTTTACTATATCACCATTCTTGAGGATAGGCTCATAGGTGTTCGTTTCAATTTTTTTTACAGGGCCTCTGAGTATAGTATAGTCGTGCTCGCCTCCAACCTTAATTATTTGTGAATTGGAAGTACACCCCATCAGTAAACTTATTGCAATCACTACAAAACCTATCTTTCTATTTAAATACAACATGGTTTGTTATTGAATATAATTGAACATCTGATAAACAAACGGAAGAATAATGAATTGATTATTAAAAGACTATCATTTTTTGTGTGAAAAAACTTTCGTGAATCAAATGTGTCCATATTATATTGCATTAGGTATATAAACCCCAAATCTTACCTCCAACTTTTGCGCATGGATCCTATCGGGTTTTTGAAGTGTTCGGGTAGATAAGCGTAAAGCAAAAACCCGACAGGGCGCAACCTACTTTTTGGTTTTCAATAGCCCATATCCTCACCCGCTCCCCTTGCCTTATCAATGCCCCTTCCAAGGGCTTTGATGATCTTGGCAGCAATTTGCACTTTATTGGTCGGTATACTTGGAGCTTTTACGCCCATTGTTTTAAGTAGTTTAAAGGCCATGTCCTTTTCCTTTGTGGGCAATCCCATGACCTTCGCAAAGAACTTTCCCGGTTCCTTGGTATGGGCCTTTCTCCCAACATAGGATTCCACATAATTCCGTTTGAATCCCGTTGTTTTATCGAAAGTCTTCTCTGCTGCTTGGTAAAAACTGTCCCTATCAAAGCCTCTCTTGACTATCTTCCCGTTCAGTTCAACTTCGGATGCCTTGTGCTTCGCCATTGGGGAAAGCGTATAGGTGTTCGTAACGTCTCTTCTACTCACTATGATATGGATATGGGTCTGTGGCCCTTCTTTTTTCATCCCTGCGGCCACCAATTGCTCGTTCTGTTTATGTGGGGCCAATCTTTCTTGCTCTTTGATACTTTTTTCAAGCTCCTTGACATTCCCGATGGATTCGCCCCGTTCCACCTTCCGTATCTCGTTCCTGAGCCTTGCTATTTCCCCGCGGTAAGGTGCATTTTCCTGAACCTGCTTATCGAAGCCCCGATAGGTGCGTTCATGCTCTATCTTGGCGTAATATTTCAGGTTTTCGGTCTTGACCTCTTGGTTGCGATGGAAACTCTTGGCATAGTCCTCCATGAGCTTCCTTGTATATTCCCTGAGCATGTTTGGGTCATTTCCGATGGACTGTAATTCCCTTTTATTGGGACTGACCACTATGGAATAGAATTTCGGGTCTTTCTGCCTTAGTTTGGCCGTATTGGCATCTATTTCATCAATGACCGTTTGAGGGCTTACGCTGTCATTTTCTTGGTCAAAGAATTCTTCCCTTTGTTCGGGCAACCTTTCTTGGTTCTCCTTTTCCAGATAGTCCACATAGTTCCCTACACTGGAGTTGTAGGTACTTCCCATTTTCTGTGCTGAGATGGTTAGGTACATGAGCGTTATTTTAATTGGTATTTCAGGCTTTCAAAATCCCCGATGCCCATATTGATCTTGAGATAGGGCTTTCCCATCATAGGCTCCACCTTTTCAACACTGCTGAGGATTTCATTGCAGTGCTTTTTATATCTATTGAATTCTTGCAGCATTCTATCATGCTCCGTTTTCGTAACGGTATTCCTAGGCTCCAGAAAATCCATTCGTTCTTCCTGAATTTGGACAGGTTCCCATCTAGGCTTCCTCCCATCCTTTACATAGGCCTCATAAAGAATGAGCACCATTTCATAGGTGGGCCGGATACTGGTCTTTTCCATGTTTTTGATAATGGCGATGAGCCTATCGAATTTTTTCATCATCTGACGCTCCAACTTTTTGATACTGTCAAGGATGATCTTTGTTCCCCCACCAAAAGGGTCAAGGTTGTTCTCCTTGAAGTATTGTATCATTCCATCCAATACCTCGCTATGGGATTTGCTGAATCTTTTGGAATAGATGCGAAAGCGTGTGGCCGTTTCTTTCTTTATGGTGATATTGGAATAACCACCTGTCCCTTTCTTTGTTCTGTCATTGGTTTCTTGCTTTTCCATAGGTGTGATTTTGTTTTTTAGTGAAATTGCGTCAGTTTTTTCGTCAAAAATTTCCAGTGTTTATAGGGCTTCCCAAAAGGTTTACTGTAGATTTCGGAAAAGTCTACTGTAGCCCCTGATTTTGTACAGTATTCCAAAATCCATTCAATTAACTGGTTTTCAACTTGTTGAAGACCCGAAAACAACTGTGATGGCGCAATTTGCGCATCACCCTCTTGCTATTCCGAACAACTCCCATTCAGTCGTAGTTCTGAATACTCTTTTCAATCCCCGATTGCCTTTTATGTTCCTTTTGGTTCATATGGTCTATTAGGTTTTGCATGTCCTCACCTATCTTATGTTCCAGTACCCTTGCATAGATCTGGGTAGTGGACAGTTTGGTATGACCGAGCATTTTGGAAACTGTTTCAATTGGTACACCATTGGAAAGGGTTACCGTTGTTGCAAAAGTGTGCCTGGCTGAATGAAAGGATATGGTTTTGTAAATACCACAGGCCTTAGCAATTTCCTTTAGATATTTGTTTGTCTTCTGGTTGGAAAGCACAGGTAGAATTTTTGTATCGGTCTCTGGACTGTCCCAATACTTTTCGATGATTTCTTTTGCTTTGGGCAATAGGGGAAGTTTTACACTTTCCGATGTTTTTTCCCTTTTGGTATAGATCCATTGATTTCCATCAATACCAAGTACCAGTTGGTTCTTTTCAAGTTCCCGAACATCGATATAAGATAGGCCAGTATAACAGGCGAAAAGGAAAGCATCCTTAACTTTTTCATAGCCTGCCCCGGTGAAGTCCGTTTCTTCAATGAGCCTAAGTTCCCTTTCCGTAAGGTAACTTCGTTCAGTTTTATGAAACCGGAGCTTATAGTTAATGAAGGGGTCTTTGTCCAACCATTCCAACTTAACGCCCAGCTTGACCATTTTCATCAAACGCTCCAAATGTTTCATCGCCCCATTATTGGTACATTTCTTTCCCTTTTGGAGCTGCGGGCCGTTCAATAGATAGTGTTCAAAATCGGTAATGAACTTATAGTTCAATTGTTTCAATCGGATGTCGGGGAGTTTGTATTTGGATTCCAAAAAACGTAGTAGATACTTTTTGGTCCCATAATAGTTCTTCATCGTTCCGGGGCGGAGTACACTCTTTTGGGTTTTATTATGGTACTCGATAAGTTCATGAAGGGTACTATGTTGCTCGTCCTGCCCTAGATAACGGGCTTTGATTGACTGTGCCGTGATCACCTTTTCCTCCCGCAACAATACCTTATGGGTGTCCATTATTGTAGCATACACCTCATCAAGATAGCTGTTCAATAAACGGGCCTTATGGGTAAGTCCATGGAGCCTTCCCTTGTTTTCGTCCCATTCATTCACCGAAACATACCGTTTCAGACTGATTTCTGCCCTCTTCCCATTGACCGTGATACGGGCATAAATGGTCAAGTTTTGGGGGTTATTTGAAATGTCCCGAGTGAAGAGAAGTACTTTTAAAGTGTTGGAATTGCGCATAATACATAACTTTTTGGGTTTGACAAAACAGGTTTGCAAAACACCCATGAACAGCGTCAAACGCTATCTAAATTATGCACAATGAACGTACCGAACCATTCACCGAACCCTACACCTTTTATATGGTTTTAAATGAATTCAATTGAATGCAATAAAAACAAAAAGCACTGTCAATCAGTCAGTTGACAGTGCTTTGATACCACCTATTTAGTGGTTCGTCGGGATGACTGGATTCGAACCAGCGACCACACGCACCCCATGCGTGTACGCTACCAGACTGCGCCACATCCCGAAAAGGGATTGCAAAAATAGAAATTTTGATGATATTTTTAACCGATACCCTTAAAACTTTTTTCTAAAATATAGGTCTACAGTTTTTGCCGATCCTTTTACTCCCGGTACAACGTAAAGTGTCCTACGAACTGTTGCTTTTCATTGTCGTTGGCATAAACCACATACCAATAATCCCCAGTGGGCAAAGGCTTACCTTCATACGTGCCATCCCATTTTTTAACTTGATCTAAGCGGGCCACCACTCTACCGTACCTATCATATATAATTACATCGATAAATGGGAAGTATTCACGATTTTCCGGATACCAATAGTCGTTCATATTATCTCCATCTGGAGTAAAGAAGTTCGGCATTTCCGGCATTCCTTCAAAATCAAACGGCATTATCAGTGTTGCTTCACATCCATTTTGATCTCGCACCATAATCGTTATGTTTGAGTCAACTGTGACATTAAAGGTATTCACCTCTCCGTAGGATTCTCCTTGGAAGAAATATTCATATCCACCAAAACCACCGGTGGCAATGGCCGTAATTTCATCTGGACCGGTTTTTGTGGCTTCCAATGTGAGCGGTTCATATGCATCTATTTCAAATTCCACAAAAGTGACACATCCGTTGGCATGGTATACATATACAGTATGCTCTCCAGCCGGAAGATTCCCGAACGTTCTTTGAGTGGTAGCCAATGTAATATCGTCCACATCTAAAGAAAACAATAAATCCGACAACTGGGACTGGTCCTCAATAGTTATGGTCGTAGTGCTATTGGGAAATATTCCCTCACAACCATATTCAACCATTGGTTCCGCAACAATATCTATCCCTATTCCTATTTCCGCAATAACATTGGTTTGACAACCATTGGCATCCCTAACAAATATGACATAGGTTTCACCTCCCTGAAGATTATCAAAGAACAAACTATCGTTTTGAACGAAATCCGCATCGTCGGCAGAATTTACACTAGTAAAATAAGGAGCGGTACCTCCGGTCACTTCAAGGGTCAGGGTTCCGTTGGCATCGCCCATACAGGTTTCGGGCGTGGTATTGACCACTCCTGCTACCAACTCCATGGGCTGGGTAATCTCTACTGTTCTTGTTATGGTACAACCCAAATCATCTTGAATGATGATGTCGTACGTGCGAGGTGCCAAGTCCGTAAAGGTTTTTCTATTTGGATTTACTGGATCATCCCCTTCAAAAAATTCACTTAAGGTATCCGAAATGGAATATCTAATTTGTCCGGTTCCCCCACTGGCCTCAATAATAATCTGTCCATTCATATCTCCCGCACAAACTACCGGTACAGCTTCCAAATAATCCAATACCAAAGGGTCTTTTGGTTCAATGATAATAGGATCGGATATGGCCTCGCATCCTCCACTTTGAGCAAAAACATAATACGTACCGGGATTCAACTCCCTAAAGATACCCGAGCTTTGTGCAGGACGAACAATTGTTGCAGTCGATGGAGGCAACGTATTGGAGTTTACCAAGGTATATACATAGTTTCCGATACCCCCAAAAGCTTCAGATCGTATTATTCCCGTTGCCTCTCCAGCACAATTAATGGTGGCGTTGGTCAAATCCAAATCGATTACCAAAGGTGCAGCTGGATCTAACGAGATTTGGTTGGATTTCTCAAATGGACATCCATTGGAATTTTGAACATCGTACTGGAACGGCCCTGGATCCAAGGTTATATCTGCGGCAATCTCTACGCTGGTCATTCCAGCCCCGAAAGGCACAAATGGGTCAGTGGTTCCCGATCTTCTATAAAAATAATCCACTCCTGGTTCTGGATTGGTCACAGTAAGTTCCATTCTACCTAAATTTCCGCATCCCGGTGGTTGTAATTCCACTAGTTCGGCAACTACGATTTCGGGGTCTTGAATATCAATGGGAAGGGTTGTAAAACTACAGTTCCACCCATCAAAAATGGTTATGGTATATTCTCCTGCAGACAAATTGGCAAATCTCGGTGTGGTTTGAAGACCACTATTGGTACCGTCCGTAATTCTATTCAATTGATATAAGTAGTTTCCAATTCCCTGTCCTCCAGATTCGTTGAATGCTTCGATTACGGCATTGTTATCGTTGTTACAGGCCAATGGGCTTACCACTTGGATATCTGCAGTTATTGGTGTGGGCAATGGTAGGTCAATGTCGATTGTAGATTCACAACCTCTCAAATCACGCACATTTACGGTGTAGGTATCCGTAGACAAGTTTTCAAAAACGGGGTTGGTGTTCGGATAATCCACCAAAATAGTACCATCCGATGCTACCAATTGATATTCATAGGTACCCCATCCCCCATCACCAGTAGCAGTTATTTCACCAAAACCGGGCACATTACAGGTAACCGGTGATGTCTGAACCGCATCCACCGATAGCGCTCTATCGGGGGAACGAACGGTAGTAACATTACTTACCGCATCACAAAATGGAGTATTCAAGGCTTCGATCCTGACCACCAAGTTTCCGGCAGGTACATTTTGAATAATTTCAGGGCTGTTTATCGGTGCATTGGTATCAAAAGTTCCCGTGACCCCTGTGGATGTTTCAACTCCTGCATTGTCTCGTGTGAAAACCTCATAATTATAAACTCCGCTATAATTATTTATTTCCAGACTTATGGAACCGTCACTACCATTAAAACAGGTTACAGGATCTACTTCTGAGATTACCGCCTCAATATTGTTGTATTCGGGCATAGTGATCGTAGTGGTCAAATATGTACATCCCCCGCTGCCTACATCGGTTACTGCAAAAATATAATCACCTGGTGTGGAAATATCCCAGCTTACCCTATCGCTACCGCCTGAACTTCGTGCGGGCTCCGAACCTAACGGCAAGATTTCCACTTCATAATTTCCTGGGCCTTCGTTCATAATAATATCAATAGAACCGGGACTTACACCTGCTCCTGAAGCATCGCAAGTAATTTGGTTCACATTGTAACTAAAGGTAATGTCTGTTGGCGTATTGATGGTTACCGTGGCGGTTTCTTCACATCCATTTTGATCTCTGGCGGTCAGAATAATGGTTTGGTCCGTACCATTATCAATAACTTCAAAGGTATTGCTGGTCTGGAAATTGGTGCCATCAAATTGTGGCGTACCATCATTCATGCTATACGTATAGGAACCCGAACCTGTTGGGGCGCCGGTGCCATCTCCATTATCATCGGTATAAATAGTTATGGTTGCCGTACTAAATTGATTACTCGATGGGTTACAGCTAAATTCGGTATTGACAGCATTCACCAATAATTCGGTAGGTTCATCTATAATGATGTTGCCTGTTCGATCGGAACAGCCTCTATCCGAAACCACTTCTACCTGATAGGTATCGGGCTGAAGATTATCGAACACAGGTGAACCCTGTGGCCCGGCAATAATATTTGATGTTGATCCTTGATACAAAATATAGCTGATAGGCGTATCGGTGTCACTTCCCGGTTGAAGTTCCACAGTTATCGTCCCGTCATCCGCCCCAAAACAAGTAACATCGCTGCTTGGTGTCGCCGTAATCACTGGAGTGTCCACCAAAGAAACGTTTACTATCGCTTCATCGGAACACAAAGGCATAGTGTTGGAGTTTAAATCCGTAACCAGAATATTGTAATCTCCCGGTAACACGTTCGTAAAAATATTGGTGCTCTGCGCTGGACCAATATTGGTCAATGTGGCGGCATCTCTCAATTGATATTCAAAAGTGCCACTTCCCCCAGTGGTATTCACGGTTATCTCACCATCGCCTGCGTTACAGGTCGGGTACGAGGTAGCATCGGCACTGATCGCAAAGAAATCGAATACATCTGCCGTTACCGTATTGATACATCCATTACCATCCCTAACCGTGATGACGTAGCTTCCTGGATTGGGCACTATAAATGTTGTCCCGGTCTGGAATCCACTACCAATATCGTACTGAAAAGTTTCTTCTGGCAATCCCGAACCTGTTGAAAGTGGGGATACCATATTAATTTGATAACCACTTGTTGCTGTACATTGATTGACTACATCGATCACAGGGTTGGGCACCCCTGCTTCTTGAGTAACGGAAAGTGTTGTGAGCGCAGTACACCCATTGGCATCCTGCACATAAAAATCATAATCGTTCGGGTACGGACCCGGTATTTCAAATGTTGTTTCGGAGGTAAATGTTACTGGCGCAGGGTTCCCTCTTGGCACATAACCGTAGGTATATGGGCCTGTACTCCCAAAACCTCTTACGGTGACCAATGCCCCGACGTTACAGGTGGCCTCCACAAAATTATCGATGGCAATAGATACCGAACTAATATCAATAAAAGCTAAAGTACTTCCACTACAACCATTAGTGTCGTCTGTAACTATAATCTGATAGTTCCCGGGTGCCAAACTTGTAAATGTATCCGTATAAGGTATGGTTTCTCCGCTGAATGATTGGGTAGAAACCGTTGTTCCCGTATCTGTATTTTGCAGGGTTACCGTAAAGTCCCCTGGTGCCGAAATTCCAGAAACTTCATAATCAATAGAACCACTGCCCGCCACATTACACGATGCAGACAAAGAGGTTGCCGTAACGGCCACGGGATTTACAGGGCCAATTGGAGCTATTTCTTGAATATAGGTACAGCCCAAAGCGTCCCTTACTTCCACAAAGTAAGTTACTCCAGGCACCACAAGTCCGGTTACATCGAAAATATCATTACCTGCTCCTGTTCCTGGGGTCCAAATAGGGTCTCCCACTAATCTGAATTCATAAGGCCCTGTTCCTCCCGAGGCCTGAACCCTATATGGAAATACAGTATCGGAACACAATAGCGGTGCTGCATCCAAAGGCGTAAGATTGAGCTGGTTTTGATCAATAACTACCTGATCTCTGTCCTCACACCCTTGAGAATCTGTAGTAATTACGGTATAGTTACCTATGGGTAGATTCGGGAAGTTTACCGTTGTACTTGCCGTTCCTGTAGAAGACGCTACCATTCCCCCAAATTCATCCACTAAAACATAATCATATGGTCCTACACCATTGTTTATGGTAGTGGATATAGATCCATTCACAGATCCTATCGCACAAACGGCATCTGTTGGGGTAGCTGTTGCATCTAATGGATCACTTGGTGCTATGGTTACCGAATATGCCGGACTCACACATCCTCGGCTATCCCTGATTATAAATCCACCATGCACACCAGGTCCGTAACCAGAAAATATATTTTGTGTGCTAAAGGTCGCTCCATTATCGTTACTGAACTCATATGGCGGAACGCCCTGAGTAGTGTCAGGAATCAATTCTACCAATCCACTGGTATTATCCCCACATTGAGTATCCGTGGCCACTGCCGTTCCAGCAATGGTTTCTGGCGGGGAAATGGTCACAGTATTGGTCTCTGTAGTACATCCTCTAGCATCTGTAATCAAGAACTGGAAGGTGGTATCCGAAATTATGGAACCATCGTTGGGAATATTGTACACAAAAGAGTTTCCTGCAATATTGTTGTTATCTGAAGTATATGGAGCACCATTGATGCTCACTTCATATATATCATAATCTCCAGAAGAGGTATATCCATTGCTTATATCCACCTGAATCTGACCAGGAGGTCCTGCACAATCCAATTCTTGGATGGTGGTTGCATTGGCCATTACCTGTGGTTCTATAGTTGCCGTTACGGTGTCTCTACAATCGTTGGCATCCACTACTTGAATGGTATAGGTTCCCGGGGTTAGTCCCGCAAAACTATTGCTAGCTCCCAAGGGACCTCCATTGATCCTATATTGATAGGGCGCCAAACCACCAGAAGCGTTTACCACCAACGTTGCCGCTGTAAAGTTATCATAACAATAGTCCGATGCCACATTGTCCAGAGTCAAAGTCGGTGCAGCGAGTCGAGTCAATGTAAAACTGTCGGTCACGGTACATCCGTTGGCATCCGTTACACTTACTTGATAGGTTCCATCTTGGGACAAATTGGAGAATGTACTGCCATTTTTGGGCCCACGAGTAGATCCATCGGGCTGGGTCAAAGTATACCGATTACCGCCCCAACCGCCAACGGTATTGATACGAACTGCTCCTATGTTTCCGTTTTGACAGCTCATATCGGTAACATCGAGACTAGCTATTGCAAATGCCGTGGCTGGTTCTTCGATGACCAAAGTTGCCGTATCGGTACAATTGGTTTCTTCATCGGTCACTAAAATTACATAACTACCTGCTGTTAATCCCGTTAACGGTAAAATATTGCTGTTCTGGCCCGTGGTTACCGGACCTCCGTCAATACTATAACTATATGTGGTATTGAATCCATCCACCAAAAAACGTCCCTCACCATCAGAATCGCCAACACAGGTAACTACTTTGGTCTGTTGTCCTTGCACCCCAATGGAACTAATATCTGTAATGGCATAATTTTCATCATACGAACAGCCTTCATCATCGGTCACCCTAAAAGTATAGGTCCCTAATCCCAAACCTGGGAACGTGCTGCTGCCTCCATTGTTTACTGCACTGGCTGCAGGGGCGATAATCTCATAAGTATAGGTTCCCGAACCTCCTGTAACCGTTAAGTCCAAAGTGGCGGTTGTGGTGATACAATCCAAACTGGAAATACTAAAACCGATATCCGATGGCTTGTTCAAAGCATTAAAGGTGATATCGGAAAGCGCCTGTACACAGCCATTGGCATCACGAATCATTGGTGTATAAGTTCCAACTCCCAAATTGGGAAATACCGGATTTGCACTAAAACCGGCCCCAACACTATACTCATAAGGAGCCGTTCCTCCACCTACTCCCGAAATGGTGATCTGTCCTCCATTTTCGTCCAAACAGGTCGGTTCGCTGTCCGGGGTAGCTGTAGCGGTAATTGTTGACGGTGTACCGATAGTTGCCGTTTGTGGCGTTGTAGTACAGGAGAACGAGTCTTGCTCGTACCGGAGCACAACATCGTAATTTCCCGGGGCTAAATTGGAGAATACATTACTTATCTGAAAAGTAACTCCGTTATCTACACTATACAGTATTTCGTATCCAAAACCACTGGTCACATTTATGGTAATCCTTCCATCATTGGCTCCTCCGCAATTGGCATCTTCTTCTGTAAAACTAAAAATTGGCGGTGGTATATCCTCTACATCCACTGCTGCGGTTCGTTGGCATCCATTGGCATCCTCCACCAATATATTATATGTACCTGCGGTAGTTACGGAAAAGGTGGAGCTAGAGGTGTAGGTAGAACCAAATGGCCCTCCATCCACACTAAAACGGTAAGGTGCGGTTCCTCCATTGGTGACCACGTTCACATTTACAGAAGCAGCTCCACAACCAAAACTATCCGATGCGGTTGCAGAAACGGCCAAAGGACTTATACCTCCACCGATTGTTATGGGGTCACCATCAATATCGGTTGTAATGGTTTCCGAACAGTTATTGGTTTCCACCCGAATACTATATGTTCCGGGGCTTACATTTGCAAAAGTGTATGTATCCGATCCGTTAGGACCGAAGGTGTCCACAGTAACCCCATTTTTAACCAATCGATAGGTATAAAAACCCGGTACTCCGGAAACAGCGACATCTATACTGCCCAACTCGCCACTACATAAAATATCGTTTGCAGTAACATCTACATTGATGTCCAGATCATCAACGGTGACAAGATTGGAAGGAAAAACACATGCCGTAGCAGAAACATTCTTTAACCGAACGTATACTCGGTAATCGCCTGCAGCCGTGATATCAAAAAAAGGATCGTCTTGAAAAGGTCCGGCAGCACTGTTCAAGCTATATTCATAACCTGCTGGAACATTGGTCACTTCTACCCTGCCCGGATTGCCACAGATGATATCTTCTTTGATCAATTGTGGATTTAATGGGTTTAGTGTGGATTTAAAGTAAAAGTATTGACCGGAATCAACACGCACCCTAAATTCGCCAGCAGTGGAAAGATCAAATGTAGGATCCATACCTACTGTATTCCAAGTACATGCGTTATTTATTGTTGGACAATCATCTACAACTGTAGGGGCACAAGAATTGGGGTCAAGCTGTTGCCATTCGTACAAGTTTCCGGACTGACTTAATGTTAGTGTGCGGATATCACTGGTACCACACAAGAAGAATTTTGCCAAAGTGCTTCCATCGTTCGGACATACCACTTCCTCGTTCGCTCCATTAATTATGGTAGCAAACATTGGAGCAGTCGCGAATAATTCAATATCTTCGGAGGATGCTCTTTGGATCGTAGTGCTGGGAACCTTCTTTTCTGTTTTGGACTCTGTAGTATCGGATACCAAATTAACCAGTATCCTTGTTACATTGGTCTTTGCCAAAACTGTTGAGCCGAAGATTGATATGAACACCAACAACACGACATATAATAAATGCCTTGTTTTTTGTGGGAGCATAGGTTAAGCCTTGTTAAGAAGAACACTCAGATTTGGGGTCTTAATATTCTTTGATAGTAATTTTCTTTTCTTATATAATTCTGATTATCTTAAACACACACGGCACCAAAATATTGCCGTTAATCTATAAAATCTGTTACTTTAACGTAAAAGTATGCAAAAAATTATCCTGATCATCTATTTTTTCGTTGTACTGCTAGGTACATCTTGCGCCCAAACGTCCGATAAAGACATAAAAACTCCCAAATCCCTTGATTTTACTACGGAACTTGTCCAAGGAGGCATACAAAACCCTTGGGGAATGGTTTTTCTGTCCAACACTACCTTTTTGGTTACCGATAAGTCTGGCAAACTGATACTTAGCAAATCTGGAGAAGCCATTGAAGTTGAAAATACACCTTCAATTTATAACCGTGGCCAAGGCGGATTAATGGATATTGAACTGCATCCCGATTATTCCCAAAATGGATGGATATATTTCTCCTACGCTTCGGAAGAGGGAGAAGGAAAAGGTGGAAACACTGCCATTATGCGCGCAAAACTGTCCGGGTACAAATTGATTCAACAAGAGGTATTGTACAAAGCATCACCCAATTCGACCAAAGGGCAACACTTTGGGTCACGCATAGAGTTCGACAACGATGGCTATCTATACTTTTCTGTTGGTGACAGGGGAGACAGAGATGTAAACCCCCAAGACATTACAAGAGATGGAGGCAAGATTTATCGTCTACACGATGATGGTCGGATTCCGAACGACAACCCCTTTGTAAACGAACCCAATGCAAAAAAAGCAATTTACAGTTATGGACACCGCAACCCGCAAGGCCTAGTATTGCATCCAGAAACAGGAGAACTATGGGAGCATGAACACGGCCCAAGAGGTGGTGACGAACTAAATATTGTACAAAAGGGCAAAAACTACGGATGGCCCGTTATTACTTACGGAATAAATTATAGTGGAACACCAATCACCGACGAAACCAGTAGACCGGGCATGGAACAACCCATCCATCAGTGGACACCATCCATTGCTCCGTCCGGTGTTACCATTGTTACTTCGGATAAATATCCTGATTGGCAAGGAAATCTGCTGGTCGGCTCTTTGGCATTCCAATATTTGGAACGATTGGTAGTCGAAAACAACACGGTCACCTATCGAGAAAAATTACTCGATGGTATGGGGCGAGTCCGAAACGTGCGTCAAGCTCCGGATGGTTTTATTTATGTGGGTATCGAAGGGAAGGGAATATTCCGTTTGGTGCCCAAGTAATCGACCCACTACTTTAATGCATCGATGGCCAGCTTAACAGAACCGTATTTTTTGAGTACTTTTTCAGCTTCATCGTAACTAAGACCAAGCTCTTCCATTATGTAGCGCGTGCCCCTGTCCACCAGCTTGGTATTGCTCAACTGCATGTTCACCATTTTATTTCCTTTTACCCTGCCGATGCGAATCATTAGGGCCGTAGAAATCATGTTCAATACCAGTTTTTGACTTGTTCCGCTCTTCATTCGGGTACTTCCTGTTAAAAACTCTGGTCCAACATTTACCTCAATGGGAATATCAACGGATGTGGCCAAAGGCGAACCTGGATTGTTTGTAATTCCACCCGTAAGAATACCATGGGCCTTGGCATCGGCAATTCCACCCAAAACGTATGGTGTTGTACCCGAGGCCGCTATACCCACAAGAACATCATTTTCATTAATATCGTATTCCATGAGGTCTTTCCAAGCCTGTTCGGTATCATCCTCGGCAAACTCCACTGCTTTTCTAATAGCTTGATCACCACCGGCAATGAGTCCGATCACCTTATCGTAGGGCATCCCGAACGTAGGTGGTATTTCGGAAGCGTCTAAAATACCTAATCTCCCACTGGTACCTGCACCAATATAGAAAAGCCTGCCCCCTTTTTCAAAACGTTTGGCAGTCTCATCCACTATTTGGGCTACTTGCGGCAGCACCGACTCCACTGCATCTGCAATCTTTTTATCTTCGTTGTTGATGTTGGCAACTATTTCCAAGGTATCCATTTGGTCCAATCCGTCGTAATTGGATGGCTCCTCCGTAATCTTAATGTGCTTTTCTATCACTATATTATAATATTTGTATGTTCAGATTTTTAAATGCGTCCAGTTTCATGTCCCAAGGTTCCAATTCTGTTATCATTACATCAACTTCTTCTACCCCGCATATTTTATAACGTTGGGTCGACCCGATTTTTTCTGATATGCAAGGCGACACTACTTTTCTTGAACTATGTATCATAGCCTTTTTCATTTGGACTATCTCCCAATCAAATTCCGTTAACCCCTCCATGGGATGAATCGAGTTGGTTCCCAAAAAGCAGATATCCACTTTTATTTCCGACAGCATGTTGATAGCGCTGCCGCCAATGGTAATTTGTGAGTCTTTGGACAATCGGCCCCCAATAAAGATCACTTCAATATTGTCCTTGCTCAAAAGTTGAACTGCAATGGGAAGGCTCGGGGTAAAACATGTGAGTTTTATTTTCGGGGGGAGTTTTCTGGCCAGTTCCAGATTGGTTGTCCCTCCACTCAGTAAAATTACCTGTCCATCCTTAATGAGTCCAAGTGCTTTTTCCGCAATTTGCGATTTTTTTTCTAAGGAATAAATTTTTTTTCCTGTAGGATTATAATTATTAAACCCAAGAGAAACAGCTCCGCCATGCACTTTTTTTAATTGCTTGGAACTATGTAACTCCTTAATATCCCGTCGAATGGTATCCACCGAAACATTTAACCGATCGGCGATATCCGTCAGCAATATTCTGTTGTGGATTCCCACTTCATTCAATATAAACTGGTGTCTTTCTTCTTTTAACATACGTGGGATAAAGTTAAATAAATCCCAAAAACGGAACTAATAACCGCAAAATACTGCAAATAAATGCAGTTTTCAAGTGTAATTGTATATTATTTGCATTTTATTGCATTTAATGCAGTTTTTTGCATACATTTGGAATTAACTTTTCAGCATTTTGCTAGAACCTTATACATTTTGTTATGTACCAGCCTTATCAAGAAGAATTAAGATTTGAGAAAATCCACACCATTATTCATGGAAATTCTGATGTAGCTTCGTTATCCGTTGCCAACGAAATTGCCAGTTTGATCAACCAAAAACAGGAAGAAGGAAAAAAAGCCGTTTTGGGCTTGGCTACGGGCTCAACCCCTGTAAAAGTTTACGATTACCTAGTTCAATTTCATAAAGAAGGACGGTTGAGCTTTAAAAATGTCATCACCTTTAACTTGGATGAGTACTTCCCAATGAAACCGGATTCCATCCATAGCTATGTGAGATTTATGAACGAGCACCTGTTCGATCATATTGATATTGAACCACACAATATCCATATCCCAGATGGTAATATTTCCATGGACGAAATAAGAAAGTACTGTGAGGATTATGAGGAGAAAATTAAAAATGTAGGCGGAATAGACATCCAAATATTGGGTATTGGACGAACGGGTCACATTGGTTTTAACGAACCGGGATCCACATTGAACAGTAAAACCCGTCTGATCCGTTTGGACAGAATGACGAGACTCGATGCCGCAAGCGACTTCTTTGGCGAGGAAAATGTTCCCAAACGAGCCATTACCATGGGAGTCGGTACTATTATGAGTGCCCGTAAAATAATTCTTATGGCTTGGGGCGAAGGAAAGTCCAGCATTGTACAACAAGCCGTAGAGGGAAAAATAAAAGAATCGGTTCCGGCAACCTTCCTTCAGCATCACGACAATTGTGATTTTGTTTTGGACGAAGCGGCTGCATCATCCCTAACCAGAAAAAAGACCCCTTGGTTGGCCACAGAGTGTGACTGGGACGATAAATTGATCAAAACCGCCACCATCTGGCTATCAGAAAAGCTTGGAAAAGCCATTCTAAAATTGACCAACGAGGACTACAACGAATACGGAATGGGCAATCTGATCGCAGAGATCGGTTCCGCAGAACAAATAAACCTAAAGGTTTTTAACCAGTTACAGCACACCATTACGGGCTGGCCAGGAGGAAAACCGAATGCAGACGATAGCCAACGTCCTGAAAGAGCACAACCGCACCCAAAAACTTCCTTGATCTTTAGTCCGCATCCAGATGATGATGTGATTTCGATGGGAGGCACCTTATTGCGCCTGGTAGATCAGGGTCACAATGTACATGTGGCATATCAAACCTCAGGGAACATTGCTGTTTTTGATGATGAAGTAATCCGCTTCTTGGATTTTGCCATAGATGTACAAAAAGACAACAAAGAGCTTAAACAAAAGATAAAGAAAGTTAGAGAATTCTTGGCCAATAAAAAGCCTGGTGAATTGGATAGCCCCGAAGTACAAGAGTTCAAAGGCCTGATCAGAAAAGGAGAGGCTTTGGCCGCTTGTAGATATTGTGGCGTACCGGAAGAGAACGCCCATTTCCAGAACCTTCCGTTCTACGAAACAGGGGCAGTTCGCAAAAAACCACTTTCCGATGAGGATGTACAGTTAACGTACGACTTGCTCAACAAATTGAAGCCGCACCAGATTTTCGCCGCCGGAGATCTGTCGGACCCACACGGAACACATAGAGTATGTCTTCAGATTATTTTTAAGGCACTGGAAAAACTAAAAGAGGACAGGGTAGATTGGATACGGAACTGTTACGTATGGCTGTACCGTGGAGCATGGCAAGAATGGGACATTGCCGATATGGAAATGGCAGTACCGATCGGCCCCAAGGATATGGCCCGTAAGATCACTGCCATCTTTAAACATCAATCCCAAAAGGACAGCGCTATGTTCCCGGGCAACGACGATCGTGAGTTTTGGCAACGCGCCGAACAAAGAAACAAGGACACGGCGAACAGATACAACGAGCTTGGAATGGCAGAATATGAAGCCATGGAGGGATTTGTACGCTATCATTTTTAAAGAATGAACACTAACAACTCGATAAACTAAATTCAATTAAACTACTCAATTTTATGCGAAAACTTCATGACTATTTAGGATTGAGGTTCCGATTGGTGCTATTTGCACTCTTGGTATCAACGCTTTCCGCGTTTGGCCAGAGCCAGTACACTTTTTCTGGAACCGTTACAGAAACCGGAACCAACCTTCCCTTGGCAGGTGCATCGGTTTTTATTGAAAACTCATCATTCGGCACTGTTACCGATTTTGATGGAAACTACACGTTTACTGCAACTCTTGACTCGGGTTCTTACACACTAGTGTTCAGTTCACTAGGATTTACATCACAACGAATATCCATTGATGCCGGTGGGTCAACCACTATTACCAACGACATGGCCTTGGCCGAAGACCTTTTGAGCTTGGACGAGGTAGTTGTTACTGGTAGTGGCGCCGGTGTAAACAAAAGGACTTTAGGGAACGCCATTTCTTCTGTTAAAGCCGAACAATTGGTAGAAAATGGTGCTACACAGATCGATCAGGCCATTTCGGGTAAGATCACCGGCGCATTGGTACAACAAAATTCTGGAGATCCTGCCGGAGGTATCAGTATCCGTTTAAGGGGACCAAGTACCATCGCCGGTAGTTCCGATCCGTTGTATATTATTGATGGAATCATCATTAGCAACTCAAGTAACGAGTTGGTGGACTTAGGGGGAAATGCCCAGAACAGGTTAGCCGACATTAACCCTAACGACATTGAAAAAATCGAGGTAATCAAAGGAGCTGCTGCGGCAGCTATTTATGGTTCTCGAGCAAGTAACGGAGTTGTACAGATCTTTACCAAACAAGGTAGGAGCGGTGAACCCAAGTTTACTTTTATGACCAATGCCCGTATCAATGAACTAAGAAAAGAAATTGATTACAATACAGTACCATTGGCCTGGGAAGTTCCTACGGACCGATCTAACCTGGCAACTTACGAAGTGGACCGTTACAACCTGCAAGATGAGTTGTTCGATACTGGTTTTGGTATAGAAAATTACCTATCCATGACAGGAGGTACAGAAAAAACATCATACTTCCTATCAGCTTCACACCTGGACAACGAAGGAATCATTAAAAACACCGATTTTAAAAGGTACGGTTTTAAAGCGAACATTACCCAAAAGGCTTCGGATTGGCTGGACATTACCGGTGGGTTCAACTACGTTCGCAGTGTAAGCAAGGATGTACCCAATGGTGGTATCAACAACCCATACGGTGCAATAACTGGTTATGTGTTCAGTGACAACTCAATAGACCCGTCACCGGACGAATCCGGGGTATACCCTGTAACCTCTCCATTGGTTCCAAGAACCAATCCTGCAGAAGCAGTGGCTCGTTTCGATTTCGGTCAGAAAACCAATCGTTTTATCACCAGCCTTGCTTTGGATGCAAAGTTCAACGATAACTTAAGTGCCAAATACACTTTTGGTATGGATTACTATAACCAATCGGCAACGGCATACATTCCAATTAACAATACATCTCCAAATGCCGATGGATATGCAAGAAGAGCTGATTTGAACAACTTTCAGTACAACTCTGACCTTAACGTAACGTATAGAACCGAGCTTACTGATGATATTAGGTCAACCTCTACCATTGGCGGATCTTGGCAGTATGAGGAACGCGAGAGCGTTGGCATTAACGCAACAGGGCTTCCTCCATTGGTTCAAACGGCAACAGGTGGAAGTATTTTAGAGCAAGGCGAAAGCCGTTCACAGATCTCTTATTGGGGTGCCTTCTATCAGCAATCATTCTCGTACAAGGACAAAATTTACATCAATGGTGCCGTGCGTATGGACGGAGCTTCTTCTTTTGGAGAAGACGAACGTAACCAATTGTATTTTAAAGCCAGTGGTTCTTACGTAATGTCGGACGAAGAGTTTTGGAAAAACACCTTTGGTGACGCTTTCAACATCTTTAAAGTTAGGGCATCTTGGGGTCAGGCAGGTAACCTTACCGCACTTGGCGCCTATTCAAGATTTACGAATTACAATCCATCAGCATTGACCGGAGCAGTTAGTCTTACTCCAAGCACACTACTTGGTAATGCCGATCTAAAACCCGAAAGACAAGATGAGTTCGAATTAGGTTTCGATTCAGGCTTTATGAACAACCGCTTAGGTATCGAGTTTACTTATTACAAACAAAAAGTAACCGATTTGCTACTGCAAAGGGTACTTGGCCCATCGAGTGGGTTTGGTTCTCGTTTTGAAAACGTTGGTAACTTGGAAAATACCGGTGTTGAAATACTATTGAGAGGAACCCCGATCAAGTCCCAAGATTTTAACTGGGATGTGACCGCTACTTTCTCCAAAAACAAAAACGAGGTTACCAATGTTGCCGGAGGTGGAAGAATTGCGCTTGGAGGAAGTTTCTCTACCAACTACGTAATCGAAGGTGAGCCATTGGGTGTATTCTATCGTCAGTTCTACGCAAGAAACGAAGACGGTTCCATTGCTTTGGATGAAAATGGATACCCATACAGAGGTACAACCGAAGATGGTGAAGCATCCAAGGTAATCGGTGATCCAAATCCAGATTGGTTTGGTTCTATAATCAACGAATTCTCCTATAAAGATTTCGGTCTTAGAGTTCAATTCGACGCCATCCAAGGCTACGATGTTTTCAATTGGAACAGAAGATTGATGGATAACGTAATCTTTGGTGGAGGTGCACAAGTTGGTGCAGAATTGTTAGGTGAGCTTCCCAAAGGATATGGTAGTGCACAAGCTAACATCTTCGAAGAGTTCGTTGAAGATGGTTCTTTTGTAAAACTTAGAGAGGTTGCTTTGAGCTACACCCTTAAACCAAAATGGGATTATATAGACAATGTGAAGTTCAGCCTGGTAGGACGTAACCTGATCTCTTGGGACGACTATTCCGGATGGGACCCAGAAGTAAGTGCTGCCGGACAAAGCAACGGTGTAAGAGGATTTGATTTTGCTACGGTGCCAATACCGAGAACCTACCAGTTAGGTGTAAACGTAAGCTTCTAATCTTAAAAAAATTGACAATGAAATTTTATAGATATTCTACATATAAGCTGATGTTCCTGCTAACCACCGTATTGGCAATCACATCGTGCGAAACAGACTTTGACAATCCAAATGCCGCTGCAAGTGATCAAGTTTTCACTTCCAGGGAAGGGATTTTGGCCACTACAATTGGAATGCAGGAACTGTATTCCACTACCGGTATGCGATATATTATCGAAACCCCTGCAATTACTACAAGAGAAGGAGGAATAACCACTACTTTCCAAAACATGATCGATTTGGAAGACGGTGGGGACATCCCTAATACCAATTCCAATGTAGTGGGATTGTGGACAACAATGCTAAGAGTAGTGGGAATTGCCGAGGACATTGCAGCAAATGCTGCCGAACTCGATATCGATGCAGGGACCAAAAGTGGTTTGATCGCCAATGCGAAACTATTTCACGCCATGAGCATTGGAGCCATGGCTCAGAACTATGAGCAAGTAATTGTGGCGACTTCCGAGGACAACCCTCCTTTCATATCAAGAATTGAAGGGTACAACACCGCAATCGCCTTGTTGAACGAAGCCAAGAGTGCCATCGCTGCAAATCCGATTTCTGCAGAGTTCGAAGCAGAGGTTTTAAGAGGGGATATTGATTTGGAGAACACCATAAATGCCATGTTGGCCAGATTTAATCTGTTTGCGGGCAACTACGATGCGGCCATCGCTGCAGCATCCGAAGTGGACCAAACCTCTAGTTCCGTTTTTACCTACGATACTCAAAACCTAAATCCAATTTGGAGCAGGGTTTTCCAGAACAGCGCTCCGAACTTTAAACCACAGGACAATTTTGGCTTGCCAGCTAGTTTTGTATTCGAAGACGGTGACGGTAGATTTGACTTTTACATGGTTCCTTTGGATGAATTGAACCAAAACCAATTCCCGATCGAAGATTTAGCAGGTTTCTTTAATGCCGACACAGGATCTATTCCAATTTATCTACCGGACGAGATGAACCTGATTATTGCCGAGGCCAATCTAAGAAAATCATCCCCCGATACCGGTGCCGCTGTTACCGCTTTAAATTTAGTGCTAACCGATACCGATGATGTTTTTGGGGTAAATGCCAACGTTTCTGCTTATGATGGGGATACTTCGGTTGCCGTATTGTTGGACGAGGTATACAAAAACAGAAGAGCAGAACTGTTCTTAACAGGAATGAGTTTGGAAGATAGCCGACGATTTGGAAGACCCGACCCGACCCCTACAGTTCAGAATTTTGACGAAGAACGTAATAGAAACTTTTATCCTTACCCTAACACGGAAAGAGATAATAACACCAATACACCAGATGACCCAGCCATCTGATACAATTTTGTTTTAAGTTGTTAGTTGTTTAATTTAATCTTGCAAAAAGGCCTACATTTAGTGCATACGTAGGCCTTTTTTTTCGCTTATATGTTTCGAATTCTATACATAATCCCAGTTTTTATTTTTCTTTCCTGTGCTACCACCAAAGCCCCAAAAGAAGAATTTAGAGGTGTTTGGGTTGCCACTGTGGCCAATATCGATTGGCCCAAAAATCCCAATGACGAAGTAATCAAGAAAAAAAAGGATTACATCCAAATCTTGGACTTCTACCAAAAAATGAACTTCAACGCGTCCATTGTTCAAGTTAGGACCGCAGGAGATGCCCTCTACCCTACTGATTTAGCACCGTGGTCCAGGTATCTGACCGGTAAGGAAGGTGAGGCACCAAAAAAGTTCGATGGACCTCTAAAATGGATGATCGAAGAAACACACAAACGAGGTATGGAATTTCATGCTTGGCTCAATCCGTACAGAGCTACAGTTAGCTTGGACACCACCCAGCTCTCACAAAAGCACGACTTTTTCCAACATCCCGATTGG
The DNA here is from genome assembly GCF_023716465.1 of Flagellimonas marinaquae. NCBI lineage: Bacteria > Pseudomonadati > Bacteroidota > Flavobacteriia > Flavobacteriales > Flavobacteriaceae > Flagellimonas > Flagellimonas marinaquae. The sequence goes on along the minus strand of NZ_CP092415.1, from coordinate 2,684,006 downwards.
ATCATCAAATACGGAAAAAAATATTACTACAACCCCGGACTGCCAGCGGTACGGGAAAAATTCAATAAAATCATTGAAGAACTGGTCACCAATTATGAAATAGATGCCATTCATTTTGATGATTATTTCTACCCCTACAAAGTTGAAGGGGAAACTTTTGATGATACCGAAAGCTATAAAAAATATGGATTGCCGGGTCAGTCTTTGGAAGATTGGAGAAGAAGCAATGTGGATTCCTTGGTGAAGGATGTGCACAAAACCATCAAAAAACATAAACCTTGGGTACAGTTCGGCATTAGTCCATTTGGCGTTTGGAAAAACAAAAGTACCGACCCTTTGGGCTCCGATACCAAAGCCGGACAAACCACCTATGAAGACCTATATGCCGACCCCGTACTTTGGGTCCAAGAAGGTTGGCTGGATTATTTAGCGCCCCAAGTGTATTGGAGCATGGATTACCCCGTGGCATCACATAAGATTATCACATCTTGGTGGGCCAAAAACACACCCAACACCAATCTATACGTGGGCAATGGCACGTACAAAATCAAAAATAATGCGGACAAGGCTTGGAAGAAAAACAATGAAATTCCCAAGCAGTTGCATTTTGCCCGGGATTTGGATAACATTGACGGTAATATCTTTTTCAGCGCAAAATCCTTGATCGGTCAGCATGAAAAGGTCAACAAAAAACTCCAAAAGAAATTTTACAATCTGCCCGCAAAAAATCCAGGGCCATTAAATCGTGTAGTGCGTGTAGTTCTACTTCCCGCTATCAAATCAGTCGAAGTCAGCAATACAATCATCGATCTATGTGTTTCCCATACGGATAATGTTCCTCGTTTTATAAACCTTTACGTTGTAAAACAAGGCAAAACAGAACTCATTGGAAAAGAATACCTTTCCGAAAGTGAAGTAGAAGGGTGTTATCAATTCAATATTACAAAAAAACATCTACGAAAAGATTTAGTAATCAACATAAGTGATGCATACGGCAACGAAAGCGCTGTGCAGCCACTAAATTTAAAATAGACCACTCATGCACGATATGCTTGTTCGACTTTTGGACCTTCCCGACATTTCTGAGGCGGAAAAAAACCTCTTCGAAAATCACGGTGTAATATTTAAAAGACCCATTAGTCCGGAAAAAAGTATTGTTGTGGATTGGACAAAGAAGCATTTCAGCAAAAATTGGGCGGACGAAACAGAAGTTGCCTTTGCCTCCAAGCCCGTAAACTGCTTTATTGCTCAGCGTGGACAGGAAATTTTAGGTTTCGCTTGTTTTGAAAGTACCGCCAAGAATTTTTTTGGCCCTACCGGTGTCCTAACCGACCAAAGAGGTAAAGGCATTGGTAAAATATTACTGATAAAGGCACTTATGGCCCTCAAAAATATGGGATACACCTATGCAATTATTGGAGGGGTCGGCCCTGCTGGCTATTATGAACAGGCCGTAGGCGCCAAGATCATAGAAAAGTCGGAAAAAAGTATTTATCAAAATCTATTAAAACAGCCTAAATGAATGTAGCTCCAAAAGATAAAAACGCTTGGTTGTGGATTCCTTTTTTATATTTCACTCAGGGAATCCCATACATTCTAGTGGTAACCGTTTCAGTAATTATGTACAAACGATTGGGCATTGGAAATGCAGAAATCGGCCTGTACACAAGTTGGTTATATCTGCCATGGGTAATAAAACCATTATGGAGCCCCTTGGTGGACATTAACGGTACCAAACGAAAGTGGTTCTTGGCCATGCAATTGATTATTTCGTTGGCATTTTTGGGAATCGGACTTTTTCTACCGTCCAACTCGTTCTTTATTATCACCTTAGCGTTTTTCTGGATGGCTGCTTTTGCATCGGCCACAAACGACATTGCCTCCGATGGGTATTATATGATCGGCCTTACACAGAAAAAACAGTCGTTTTTTATAGGACTTCGCAGCACTTTTTACCGTTTGGCCATGGTTACCGGACAAGGACTTTTGGTAATCTTTGCCGGTTTTCTGGAAAATAAATACGGGGACAATACCAAAGCATGGTCTATTACAATGATCTGCGCTGCTGTTTTAATGATCGCTTTGACCATATCCAACTTTTTTACCGCACCAAAATTTGAAGAGCCTGCCTCGCAATCGGATGAAAAACCTGCTGGATTTTTCGAAGTATTCGCCACCTTTTTTAGAAAACATCAAATCGGGGTAGCATTGCTGTTTATCCTAACGTATCGCTTGGGGGAATCCCAATTAGTTAAGATGGCCTCCCCTTTCCTACTGGACGGACTGGAAATGGGCGGATTGGCCTATTCCACCGAAGCCGTGGGCACCATTTATGGCACCGTAGGCGTAATTATGCTATCACTTGGCGGCATTTTGGGCGGTATTTTAATATCTCGGGATGGCCTAAAAAAATGGATGCTTCCCATGCTGCTCGCACTAAATTTGCCCAACGCTCTGTATGCATTGTTGGCCGTTACACAAACGACCAGTATTTACGCAGTGGTGGGCACCGTAATCATAGAACAATTTGGTTATGGTTTCGGTTTTGCAGCATTTATGATGTACCTCATCTATGTGGCAGAAGGAGCTTCGAAAACATCGCACTATGCCATAGCGACCGGTTTTATGGCTCTTGGAATGATGCTGCCCGGAATGCTAAGCGGCTACATACAAGAATGGTTGGGTTATGATGGCTTCTTTATATGGGTGGTAATTGCCGCCTTGCCGGCTTTTATTGTGCTTCGTTATTTAAAATACCCTGCCGATTACGGCAAAAAAACTACCGATTCAAATGATTGATACCCATAGAACATACACACTTACCTCTGAACAACTTTCTTTACAACAAAAGGTAGGGCAATTATTTATGCCTGCCGTATTCATCAACGATACCGAGGAAGAGGTTCAAAAAATGGAAAAATTGATCAAGGATTACCATGTAGGATCCATTTGTTTTTTCCACAGCAGGGCCAGTGCCGCAACCAACTTCGAAGGCAAGAAAAAAGTGGTTCACAACGAAAAAAGCTATGATCGGCTATTGGAGCTTATAAACCGATACCAAAAAGCCGCTCAAATTCCGCTCATCATAGCCATCGATGCTGAATGGGGACTTGCCATGCGCATCGAGAACACACCACAATTTCCTTATGCGATCACATTGGGCGCCCTCAACAATAACAACGAACTTATTTATAAAGTGGGAGAAGCCATCGGGAAAGATTGTAAACATGCAGGCATCCAATGGAATTTGGCCCCCGTGGTCGATATCAACAACAATCCGGAAAATCCTGTTATTGGGTATCGGTCTTTTGGGGACGATAGGGATAGTGTACTCTCCAAGGCAGAAGCATTTCTAAAGGGAATGTCGGAAAGTGGGACTCTTAACTCCATTAAACACTTTCCCGGGCATGGCGATACGGCCACCGACTCCCATTTGGGACTGCCTGTTATCGATAAACCCTTGGATGATCTATTGAAGAATGAACTATATCCTTTTAAAAAACTGATAGATAAAGGGGTCGACTCCGTTATGGTCGGGCATTTGCTCTTGCCACAGATAGATCCCGATCACCCATCCACTACATCATCAAAGATTATTTCCGAGCTACTCCGAAAAGAGTTGGGTTTTAATGGCGTAGTAATTTCCGATGCACTAAATATGCATGCCGTATCCAAAAAGTTCGCTGAAAAAGGGGCGTTGGAAGCGGCTGCGTTTTCTGCTGGTATGGATGTACTATGCTTTACCGAAAATGTGGCGGAAGGCATTACAAGAATCGTAAATAATTCAACTAAAAAACAAATAGAACAAAGCTTTGAAAGGGTTTGGGCATTAAAACAGAAAGTTTTCGCCCCAAATACCGCTGTGCAAACTTCAAATGGGGATACTGTCCAATTAAACAAAGAAATCGCCCAAAATACCATTACGGAGCTTTATGGCAATCCACTCCTGGCAGAAGAAATCAAATCCTCCAACTTCTTGAATGTTTCTATAAGTTCTGGAAAAAAGAACCACTTTTCGGAACAAATAGCGGCACATTCGGGAATACAAGCCATAGATTTGGATACTGCATTGGCATCGGATAAAAAAAATGCCTTGCTGAGTATATTTCCACCCGCTGTAAAACCTAAAGATTTTTTTGGGTTTGATAAGAAGACATTGGCGTTGATCCATAGACTGATTCAAGAAAAAAACATCTTGATCTACCTTTTTGGCAACCCTTACGTGCTCGATATTTTACAATTGGCAGCGAATTCCAATGTAGCATTGATCTATCAGGATTTTCCAGAATTCCAAGAAGTTGCCGTTGAACACTTTTTAGGAAAAATAGAAGCTAAAGGAACACTTCCCATTCAACTGAAAACATTCCAGCTATGAGTGATGAAATCAAAAAATCTTGGCATAAAAATGCCGAAGAATGGGTGAAAATTATTCAAAACAACGCAATTCCATCAAGAAAATATACGAATACGGCCATTCTCGACACACTAAAATCTTTGGATGGTGACTCCTTGGCGGACATTGGCTGCGGAGAAGGTTGGTTATCGCGGGAAATGCACACCTTGGGTTGGAAAACTACAGGAGTAGATGCAATACCAGGCTTAATCGAGCAAGCAAAAAAACAAGGTAACCATTCTTTTGAAGTGTTCACTTTTGAGGATATTATTGACGGAAAAGCAATTCCAAATGCACCTTTTGATGTTGCAGTCTTCAATTTTTGCCTGTATCTAAAAGATGGAACACAAGAGTTGTTTTCCAATACTTTAAAGCAATTAAAAGCAAACGGCGCCATTGTGATTCAGACTTTGCACCCCTATTTTTTGATTGAAAACGGTCTACCTTATCAAAGTCAATGGCTCTCCGATTCTTGGAAAGGCCTGCCGGGCAACTTTACCGACGGACATTCTTGGTATGCTCGGACCATGGAAGATTGGATCGAGGTATTAAATATGGTTGAGCAGAGTAAATTTAGTTTTAAAGAAATCTTGAATAATGAACACAAGCCGATTTCTTTAATCATAGAAATAAGTAATATATGAACACGTATAAAGTCTTGGGACTAATGTCCGGTACTTCTTTGGACGGTCTCGATATTGCCTATTGTCATATTTGGGAAGAGGCCGGAAAATGGAATTTTTCCATTAAAGAAACCGCAGAAATAGATTATTCCGACAAAATGCGGGAACATCTTAAAAACGCCATCCACCTTTCCGAAGAAGACCACGATCAATTGCACAAAGATTATGGAATTTTTTTAGGGCAAAAGACCAAGGAGTTTATAGAAAACTTGAAAGGAGATGTGGATTTTATTGCAAGTCATGGACATACTTCCCATCACAGACCGGAAGAAGGGATTACGTTTCAACTTGGCGATGGTCAACTATTGGCCAACACTTCCGGAAAAAAGGTAGTGTGCGACTTTAGAACTAAAGATGTGTCCCTAAAGGGACAAGGAGCTCCCTTGGTACCCATTGGTGATGAGCTTTTGTTCCATGAGTATGACTTTTGTCTGAATTTGGGCGGCATCAGCAATATTTCTTTTAAAAAGGACGGTAAACGTATAGCCTATGATATTGGTTTGGCCAATATGCCCTTGAACTTTATTACCCATAAAATGGGTATGGCCTATGACGAAGATGGAAAATTGGCACGTTCTGGAAAACTGGACCGGACCATGCTGGACAAACTGAACAACTTGGAGTACTACCAACTGCCCAATCCCAAATCCACGGGCTTTGAATGGTTTTCCTCCGAGATTCTACCAATAATAGAAAGCTCAAAAGCTTCCAATAAAGACCTGTTGCACACATTTATCCACCATAATTGCGAACAAATCGCAAATGCAGTACATCTGCACAAGAACAGTAGCGAAACTGACACCAAATTATTTGCTACGGGAGGGGGTGCACTTAACTCTTTCTTTATCGAAACGCTTCAAGAAAAGTTGGGCAGGGAAATCCAAGTTGTTGTACCTAGCAAAACTTTGATCGCTTATAAGGAAGCCTTGGTTTTTGCTTTAATGGGCGTTTTACGGCTAGAAGGTAAAACAAACGTGTTAAAGTCAGTTACCGGTGCAACGGAGGATTCTTGCAGTGGTGAAATATTCATGCCCGCAAAGGTTTAAGTCGTAGCTACCCTTTTTCTTTTAGGTTTGTTCACCCAAAGAAAAATGGTCAATGCGCACAATCCGCAAATGGCCAGACCGGCAAATAAAGGCCAAACCGTGTCTTTTACGAATTCACCGATAAAAGTGGCTATAGGTATGGACAGTAGAGTGGATACAAATCCGTTAATAGCAGCACCGATACCAGCAATATGACCGATAGGCTCCATGGCAATGGATCGGAAATTTCCCCACATAAACCCAAGACAGAAAAACTGGATGGAAAGAAACCCTACCAAAATATAAATGCTGGGATTTGGTGAGTTCAAAAACAAAATGGAATACAAAATGGCAATAACACAAAAGGCTATAGTGGCCATAAGCGAAAGTTTCCGCATTCCAAAACGCATAACCAGAGTTCCGTTTAAAAAAGTTGAAAGACCTATGGAAATGGCCAATCCTGCAAAAATGTATGGAAACATTTCCTTGAGTGCGTATTGATCTTCAAAAATATGCTGGGCAGAACTTAAATACACCAAAAATGCTCCGGTCACCAGTCCCGATGTCAATGTAAAGGCAACCGTTTCCCTATGTTTGATAAATTCGCGAACACCATCGATAAACACATGCTTAGTGAACGGTATTTTATATTGTGGATGTAAAGTTTCCTTTTGACGTTTCCAAAACCAAATAGCAACAATAAGTACAAATACCAATTGAACGTAGAAGATGGCCTTCCACCCGGCAGCATCCAAGATAAGCTTACCAATGGCAGGAGCCACGACCGGTACCAGAATAAAGAAAGCAACCACAAAAGACATAATTTTTGCCATGTAGTCTCCTTCGTAGGTATCCCGAATTATAGAGATGGAAATGGTTCTTGGAGCGGAAAGTCCAATACCCTGTAAAATTCTTCCGACCACCATAATTTCCAACGAGGGCGCATATAAACAAATAATACTTGCCACTAAAAATATTACGAAACCGACATAAACCACCGGTTTTCTCCCAAAACTATCGGATATGGGGCCAAAAAATAATTGTCCCAGACCAAGACCCAAGAAAATCATGGTGACCAATAACTGGTTATCCGTTGGGTCGGTACTATTAATAGCTTCTCCGATATTGGAAATGGCAGGCAAAATGGCATCTATGGCCAAGGCCACGATGGACATTAAAGCAGCCATCATGGCCACAAACTCAAAATTGGGTTTTTGATTTTGTTTTTGCATCCGGCAAAATTAGTGATACCCAATGGATCGCTAAAGCTTTTAAGAAAGGTTTAATGTTATGGAAACACTTATAACGTTGTAGTTAAAAATAAGTAAAATCAATCCTTGGAATTTTCTCTCGGTTTCGCTCAGGATTCGATGTAAAAAATCAATTTACCCAACAATTCACTTTATAACTACTTCAATATTATTATTTTCCAACCTTAAAGTTGAAACCTCTTAAATCCGGACTAACCTACAACGGAATGTTGCCGTGCTTCTTCCAAGGGGTCTGCACTTCTTTTTTTTCCAACATGGCAAACGTTTTCAACAATTTACTTCGGGTATCCTTTGGTAAGATTACCTCATCAATAAAACCGCGTTTGGCCGCCCTGTACGGATTGGCGAACTTGTCGGCATATTCGGTTTCCTTTTCCTTCAGTTTGGTTTCTGGATCTTCGGCTGCTGCAATTTCACGCCTAAAGATGATCTCACTAGCACCTTTCGCACCCATTACGGCAATTTCGGCAGAAGGCCAAGCATAGTTAAAGTCCGCACCAATGTGTTTGGAGTTCATTACATCATAAGCACCGCCATAGGCTTTGCGTGTAATTACGGTGACTCTTGGCACGGTTGCTTCACTTAAGGCATATAGTAATTTAGCGCCATGCATTATAATTCCGCTCCATTCCTGATCAGTTCCTGGCAAAAATCCGGGAACGTCCACCAGCACCAATAAAGGAATATTAAAGGAATCACAGAATCTCGTAAATCGTGCCGCTTTCCTGGAACTCTTTACACCAAGTACCCCGGCCAAGAACATGGGTTGATTGGCAATTACACCTATACTTCTTCCACCCAACCGGGCAAAACCGGTAATTATGTTTTCCGCATAATCCTTATGGATCTCATAAAACGAGTCTGCGTCGATGATCCCATTGATCACATCGTGCATATCGTAAGGTTTGTTGGGATTATCGGGTACGATCTCCATCAGCTCCTCTCTGGTTTCATCCCCAAGTTCATAGGGCAATAATGGCGTGGTTTCTTTATTGTTTTGAGGAAGATAATCCAATAATTTTCGGATATCGTCCAAACAAGCTGCATCGTTGGTAGAGGTTTTGTGGGCCACTCCCGATTTTACCGCGTGGGTACTTGCCCCGCCCAATTCCTCGGATGTAACGGTTTCGTTTGTTACTGTTTTTACCACATTGGGTCCCGTTACGAACATATAACTGGTTTCCTCTACCATTATAATAAAATCCGTCATGGCGGGAGAATACACTGCACCGCCTGCACAAGGCCCCATGATAGCGGAAATTTGAGGAATTACGCCGGATGCCTGCACATTTCGGTAAAAAATATCGGCATAACCTCCCAAGGACCGAACTCCCTCTTGTATTCTAGCACCTCCCGAATCATTTAAACCAATAATTGGAGCGCCTACCTTCATGGCCAGGTCCATGATCTTACATATTTTTTCGGCGTGTGTTTCCGACAATGCGCCACCAAAAACAGTAAAGTCCTGTGCATACACATAAACCAATCTTCCGTTTACCGTTCCATACCCGGTTACAACGCCGTCCCCGTAATACATTTCCTTGTCCATACCAAAATCGGTGGTACGGTGGGTCACCAAAATTCCCATTTCTTCAAAGGAACCTTCGTCTAAAAAATAAAGGATTCGTTCTCGGGCGGTAAGCTTTTTCTTTTGATGTTGTTTTTCAATCCGTTTTTCGCCACCCCCTAAATGGGCTTCGGCAATTTTTTCTTGTAATGCTTTTATTTTGGGATCCATAGGATTCAGTTTGAAGGTAATCGTACTATTTTTTTATCTTCCAGATATTGATGCAGTGCAACCATTGCGGCAATCTCGGCCTCGTTGCCCATTTGATCCTTTATTTTCTCTGGAGAATAATAATTCTTTACAAAATGGGTATCAAAATTCCCTGATCGGAATGCTTCGTGGGCAAAAACAAAACTTCCAAAGGGCAATGTCGTCTGCACTCCTTTAACTTTATAATTCTGAATTGCTTCGAGCATAAGTTCAATGGCCTCTTCCCTTGTTTTACCATAAGTAATGAGCTTGGATAACATAGGGTCATAGTAAATAGGTATGTCCATGCCCTCCCTAAATCCATTGTCCACCCGAATGCCATCGCCAACGGGCAATTGATAGGTCTCCAAGTTTCCTACACTAGGGAGAAAATCGTTTAAGGGATCTTCCGCATATACCCGTAATTCCACTGCATGTCCTTGAATTTTCAAGTCTTCCTGTTTCATAGGTAGTTCTTCTCCCCGGGCCACTTTTATTTGTAGCTCAACCAAATCCACTCCGGATATTATTTCGGTGACCGGGTGCTCCACTTGCAAACGGGTATTCATTTCCAGAAAGTAAAAATTGTGGTCGGCATCCATTAAAAACTCCACTGTGCCAGCCCCAATATAATCGCATGATTTTGCCACTTTACAAGCAGCAATCCCCATTTCTTTGCGCAGTTCAGGAGTTAGGATGGCCGATGGTGCCTCTTCTACCACTTTTTGGTGGCGACGTTGCACGCTACATTCCCTTTCAAAAAAATGAAGTACGTTTCCGTGGGTATCGGCCATAACCTGAACCTCGATATGCCTGGGAGATGTAACATACTTTTCCACAAAAACGGAACCATCTCCAAAGGCCGAAGTAGCCTCACTAATGGCACGTTGCATTCCGGATTCGAGATCTTCTTCTTTTTCAACGATCCGCATTCCCTTTCCTCCACCACCAGCAGAGGCCTTGATCAACACAGGGTAACCTACTTCATTGGCTATGTCGTGGGCCTTTGCCACATCGGAAATTGCTTCGTCTATACCGGGGACCATAGGAATATCGTAAGCCTTTACCGCTTCCTTGGCGGCCAATTTGCTTCCCATTATTCGAATGGCCTTGGATTTTGGCCCAATAAACGTGATGCCGCTTTTTTCCACAGCCTCGGCAAAATCGGCATTCTCGCTTAAAAACCCGTATCCCGGATGAATACCATCCACATTCAGGCTCCTGGCCACCTCAATTATTTTGTCACCTCGTAAATAAGATTGGTTGGATGGTCCCTCACCAATACAAACCGCCTCATCCGCAAATTGGACATGCGGTGCATTGCGATCTACTTCCGAGAAAACAGCTACGGTCTTTATGCCCATTTTTTTTGCGGTCCTCATTACACGAACTGCAATTTCGCCACGGTTGGCCACTAATATTTTTCTCATGATGTTTTATTGAAATTCTATCAACAATTGTTTCTTTTCAACGGCATCACCTTGCGACACGCCAATTTTTTTTATCACACCATTACGTGGTGAGGTAATTATATTTTCCATTTTCATGGCTTCCAAAATTACCAATTGGTCCTCTTCGGATACTTCTTGGCCTTCCTTTACCAAAATATCCAAAATCAGTCCCGGCATGGGGGCAGCAATGGAGTCTATGTTTTTACCGCCATTGGTGGCAAAGCCCATTTTTTCTATAAGTTCGTCCAGAGGAGTTTGTATGGTGGCCCGATGTTCGCTTCCATCGACACTAATGGTATAAACGCCATTGTTAAAATCGGTCTCCAAGATCTTTACATGGTACGACCTACCCTCCTTTAATAAATGAAAGGTGCCGTTACCGGTTTTGATCAGATCTAACGAAGATATAGTGTCGGTGGAGAGTTTAAAGTCGAAGCCATCCCCTACTTTAACAGAGTATATATTGTCCATAAAAAAGGTTTCCATTGGTTAGCTTGATAAATATAAAGGTTAATGAATAAAAAACCATGTAAAGCTATACCTAATAAGCAGGATAAATTATGACAATCATCATTAATTGTTTTTATTGTAATCATTAATTATGCAGTATACTGGGATAGTTGGGAACAAAATCATTTGTTTATTTTTGACGACAAATTTTAAACTATGTTGATCTTAGGGATAGCAGGGGGCACAGGGTGCGGAAAAACAACGGTTGTAAACCAGATCGTGGAGCAATTGCCCCAAGATGAAGTGGGTATAATATCCCAAGATTCCTATTATAACGATCTTTCCCATTTAAGCAAAGAAGAAAGAGCGAAGGTAAATTTTGACCACCCCAACTCCATAGATTTTGATCTGCTGATCGAGCACATAGAACTATTAAGACAGGGAAAGTCCATAGAAACCCCCATTTATTCGTTCGTGGAAGAAACCCGGATGAAGGAAACCATTACCACACACCCCCGCAAAGTAATGATCGTGGAAGGTATTTTAGTTCTGAGCAACCCCAAATTAAGGGAAATGTTCGACATTAAAATCTATGTGCATGCCGATTCGGATGAACGTTTGATCAGACGGTTACAAAGGGACACCCGCGAACGGGGACATGATTTGGACAAGGTTCTAACAAGGTACCAAACCGCTGTTAAACCCATGCACCTTCAATTTATTGAACCATCCAAGGAGTTTGCGGACATAATTATCCCGAACAACCACTATAATACCGTAGCCGTGGATATTGTTAGAACCATAATCAACAATAAACTTGTATAGGTATGGGGTTAAAGGAATTGAAAAAAAAGAAGTGGTTCAAAATTATGACCAATACCTATATTTTGGTATTGACCATATTCGTGATCTGGATGGCCTTTTTTGATACCAATTCCTTGTTGATCCATTTGGAGCTGGAAAATGAAATAGACAAGCTCGAAAAAGAAAAAGAATTTCTGGAAACTGAAATTGAGAAGGACAAGGAAATCTTAAAAAAAATGTCCGACGATAAAGAATTGGAGAAGTTGGCCCGAGAAAAATATTTTATGAAAAAGGACAACGAAGAAATATTCCTTATCGAATATGAAGACAGCTTAAAGACTAAACAAAAATGAGCGACACTAACTTATTTCAAGAATTTCCCGAAGTCTCCACCAAAGAATGGAAACAAAAAATACAGGTAGACCTTAAAGGCGCAGATTACAACGAAGCATTGGTCTGGGAATCTTTGGAAGGCATCAATGTAAAACCATTTTACAACCAAGATGATCTAAAGGACATTCACTCCTATTCGATGCCCAGCGACCACAAATGGCACATTGGGCAAGCCATTTATGTCGCAGACCCTATCAAAGCCAATTCCAAAGCTCTGGAAATTTTGAAAAAAGGTGTGGAGAGCCTTGTATTTACCATACCAGAGGAATCCATCGATTTTGAAAAATTGCTATCGGGCATCGACAAGACCGGAGTGGTACTTTATTTCAATTTCGAGTTTTTAGCCCTGGAACCTACAAAAAAGCTAGTCTCTCTCCTATCTAAAGAAAAGGCTAAGGCTTATCTGAACATAGACATTATCGGCAATTTGGCCAAAGAAGGCAACTGGTTCTACAATTTGGAAAAAGACCACGATATTTTTACCGAATTGGTGTCATTGGGCACTTCGGACATCTCCTTAATAGGAGTAGATCTATCGCTTTATCAAAATGCTGGAGCAAATATGGTCCAGCAATTGGCCTACGGCTTGGCCCATGCCAACGAATACCTCGACCATTTTGTCAATTCCAAAAAAATCGAGGCACATCTCCCCATTACATTTAAAGTTGCGGTGGGCAGTAATTATTTTTTTGAAATAGCCAAAATAAAAGCACTTCGGTGGCTTTGGAACTCCTTGGCTTCGGAATATGGAATTTCCGGTGAGTGCCATATTATGGCCCAACCCTCCAAACGTAATAAAACACTCTACGATTACAACGTAAACATGCTGCGGACCACATCCGAAAGCATGTCCGCCGTTTTGGGGGGCGCCGACACGATTTCCAATTCGGCATACGATGCCATATACCATAAGGACAATGCATTTGGAGAACGCATAGCCCGCAACCAATTGCTACTTTTAAAAGAAGAAGGGTATTTCTCCGATGCAGCCCAATTCACGGACGGTGCCTATTATATAGAATCGGTAACTCATCAATTGGCGGAAAGGGCCCTTTCACTTTTTAAACAGGTTGAAAAATCCGGAGGTTTTTTGGAAAACTTAAAAAAGGGCAACATCCAACAAAAAATAAAGGAGAGTGCCGAAAAAGAACAGCAACTATTTGATGCAGGAAAGATCGTTTCCCTAGGCACCAATAAATACCAGAACCCACAAGATAGGATGAAAGACGACCTTGAACTCTATCCCTTTGTAAAAACCAAAGCGCGCAAAACCATTATCGAGCCCATTATTGAAAAACGATTGGCCGAAGCCACCGAACAAAAAAGATTGAACGATGAGTAGAAAAGACCTTCAACATCTGGAACTATCTGTCAGGTCGAGTGCAGTCGAGACCCAAAAAAACGGACACGAAAATTTTGCCGCGGGCATTGCCCCTTTCTTGCGTGGCCCCTACTCTACAATGTATGTACGCAGACCATGGACCATTCGCCAGTATGCCGGGTTTTCAACAGCCGAGGAAAGCAACGCCTTTTACCGAAGGAATTTAGAGGCAGGACAAAAAGGACTTTCAGTTGCTTTTGACCTACCCACCCACCGTGGATATGATTCGGACAACGATCGTGTTGTTGGCGATGTGGGCAAAGCGGGAGTTGCCATAGATTCTATCGAGGATATGAAAATCCTGTTCAACGGGATACCTTTGGATAAAATGTCGGTTTCCATGACCATGAACGGGGCCGTAATTCCCATTATGGCCTTTTACATTGTAGCAGGGTTGGAGCAAGGAGTGTCCATGGAGCAACTTTCCGGGACCATCCAAAATGATATTTTGAAAGAATTCATGGTTCGGAATACATACATTTACCCTCCCTCGCCATCCATGCAGATTGTGGCGGATATTTTTGAATTCACCAGCAAACATATGCCTCGATTCAACAGTATCAGTATTTCCGGGTACCATATGCACGAAGCAGGAGCTCCTGCTGCTATGGAATTGGCCTACACCTTGGCCGATGGAGTAGAATATATTAGAACCGGGATAAAGGCAGGACTAAAAATTGATGAGTTCGCTCCTCGCCTATCATTTTTCTGGGGGATCGGAATGAATCATTTCTCCGAAATTGCCAAAATGAGGGCAGGTAGGATGCTCTGGGCCAAATTGGTCGAACAGTTCAACCCGACCAACCCAAAATCATCCATGCTCCGAACACACAGTCAGACCAGTGGCTGGAGCTTAACGGAGCAAGATCCATTCAACAATGTCGCAAGAACTACGATCGAAGCCATGGCGGCAGCATTTGGGGGCACACAAAGTCTTCACACAAATGCCTTGGACGAAGCCATAGCACTGCCAACCGATTTTTCTGCACGGATTGCTCGAAACACACAAATATATCTTCAGCAAGAAACACACATCACTAAAACCGTTGACCCTTGGGCCGGGAGCCATAAAGTGGAACAACTCACCCAAGAAATTGCCGAAAACGCATGGGAATTGATCCAAGAAGTAGAAAAATTGGGCGGCATGACAAAAGCCATTGAAAAAGGTATCCCAAAAATGCGTATTGAAGAGGCCGCAGCCAAAAAACAAGCTCGTATCGACAGTGGACAAGATGTTATTGTAGGAGTGAACAAATACCGCTTGGAAAATGAGGACGACCTTCAAATTTTGGAGGTGGACAATGCCAAGGTGAGAAAACAACAAATGGCGCGTCTTGACGAAATTCGACACAAAAGGGACTCAAAAGCTGTAGAAAAAGCGCTCGATGCAATTCGAATTGCATCGAAAAAAGCCATGAACAACGATTCGGACCGTGGAAATTTGCTAGCTTTAGCAGTAGAAGCAGCTAAATTACGTGCAACCCTCGGCGAAATTAGCGATGCCATGGAGAGTGCATTTGGACGATACAGAGCTAAAATTCAATCTTTTACCGGAGTGTATTCCAAAGAAATTAAAAACGACGCGAGCTTTGAGAAGGCTCGAAAACTGGCAGACAGCTTTGCTGAACAAGAAGGCCGGAGACCTCGTATTATGGTTGCAAAAATGGGTCAAGACGGTCACGACCGTGGAGCCAAAGTCGTTGCCACAGGATATGCCGACCTTGGTTTTGATGTAGATATAGGACCATTGTTCCAAACCCCGGCCGAAGTAGCCAAACAAGCCGTAGAAAACGATGTGCATATCTTAGGAATTTCTTCCTTGGCCGGAGGACACAAGACCTTGGTTCCAGAGGTAGTAAAGGAATTGAGAAAATATGGGCGTGAGGATATTATGGTAATCGTGGGGGGAGTTATCCCAAAGCAAGATTACGACCATTTATTGACAAATGGTGCCGTTGCCGTTTTTGGTCCAGGGACCAAAATAGCCGATGCCGCCACAGAGATGCTGAATATTTTAATGGACTAAAACTTTAAGACTCTACCAATCACAAGTTTAACGTACTTTAACGCAGAATACCGGGTTTATTCACCCACTGTTAACAAATTACATTTTATTGCATCCTAAATAATCGTATTTTTAGCCCCTAACTTACTATGAAATGGGCAAGATTATTGCAATTGCAAACCAAAAGGGTGGTGTAGGCAAAACTACCACTACGGTAAACCTTGCGGCCTCCCTTGGTGTATTGGAAAAAAAGGTATTACTTATTGATGCCGACCCCCAAGCCAATGCAACATCTGGTTTAGGTGTTGACGTGGATTCTGTAGAAAAAGGAACCTATCAGCTTTTGGAACACACCATGAGTGTTGAAGAAGTGACCATACCTACAGATTCCCCGAATGTAGATTTGGTACCTGCACATATTGATTTGGTTGCCATCGAGATCGAATTGGTGGACAAGGACAATCGGGAATACATGCTCAAAGAAGCCTTGAAAAATCTGGGCGATAAGTACGATTTTGTATTGATTGATTGCGCCCCCTCACTAGGCCTATTGACCTTGAACGCACTTACGGCTGCAGACTCCGTAATGATTCCTATACAATGTGAGTATTTTGCCTTGGAAGGTCTTGGCAAACTATTGAACACAGTAAAGAGCGTCCAAAAAATACACAACAACGATTTGGACATCGAGGGCATGCTCTTGACCATGTACGATTCCAGGTTACGACTGTCCAACCAAGTTGTTGAAGAAGTAAAAAAACACTTTGCGGATATGGTCTTCGATACCATTATCCAAAGAAACGTTAGGCTCAGTGAAGCTCCAAGTTACGGGGAGAGCATCATAAAATATGACGCCAGTAGCAAAGGAGCGTCCAATTACCTTAACTTGGCCAACGAAATTTTGAAAAAAAACAAGGAGAAAGTTTAAATGGCGAAAGCAACAAAAAAACAGGCTTTGGGAAGAGGCCTGTCCGCCCTTTTAAAAGACCCGGACAACGATATAAAGTCCGTGTCGGACAAAAATGCGGATCAGGTAATCGGCAATGTAGTGGAACTGGATGTAAATTCCATAGAAGTAAACCCTTTTCAACCTCGTTCCAATTTTAACGACGAAGCACTCGAAGAACTGGCCAGTTCCATACGTGAGTTGGGCATTATACAACCCATAACCGTTAGAAAACTGGACTTTAACAAGTTCCAACTGGTTTCCGGGGAACGTAGGTTCCGTGCTTCAAAATTGGTAGGATTGGAAACTATTCCCGCCTACATCCGCATCGCCAACGATCAGGAATCCTTAGAGATGGCCTTGGTGGAAAACATCCAAAGACAGGATCTTGACCCTATCGAAATCGCGCTCTCCTACCAAAGGTTGATTGATGAAATAGAAATCACCCAAGAAAAATTGAGCGATCGTGTGGGCAAAAAACGTTCCACCATTACCAACTATCTACGATTGTTAAAACTCGACCCCATTATCCAAACGGGTATGAGAGATGGGTTTATAAGCATGGGGCATGGTAGGGCATTGATCAATATCGACAAGAAAAAGGAACAGATAGCGATCTACGAAAAAATTGTATCGGACGGCCTTTCCGTTAGAGCTACGGAACAATTGGTTAAATCGCACAAAAACCCAAAAGCCGCTGCATCCGAGAGCAAAAAAAGTTCGCAGAACGTACCCGGGTTTGTTTCCGAAAGTTTGGATTCCATCAAGAACCGGTTGGCCACCAAAGTGGATATCACCGCCTCGAAGAACGGAAAAGGAAAGATTGTGATACCATTTCATTCCGAAGAAGAATTCCAGCGCATCAAAAAATTATTGACAGGTGAATAAAAACCTCCTTTTATTGCTCTTTGCCTTTTTGATGTTTCAGTCCAGCTTTTCTCAAGAAGAAGAAAAAACTGAGCAGACGAAAAAAACTCCAGATACCGATTCCCTTACCCAAAAAATGGAGGGAGAGGGTGTTACTTTTGAAGAAGTCACAAAAAAAGAGAACATCAACCCATTGGCACCCAGTAAAGCCGCATTCTATTCTGCCATTCTTCCAGGTTTGGGGCAGATATACAACAAACGGTATTGGAAAGCTCCAATAGTCTGGGGAGCTCTGGGAACCAGTATCTATGTGTATTCCTTCAATAATACAGAATATCGCAGGGCAAGAAATGCCTTTAAAAGAAGACTTGCCGGGTTTGCCGACGACGAATTTTATGATATCAATGGGGATGGAAGCGGACCCGATGTATCTTCCGAAGCATTGCAAGAAGCTCAGGAAAGTAGTCAAAGAGACAGGGATTTGGCCTTGGTGATCAGCATTGCACTATACGCCCTTAATATTATCGATGCCAATGTGGATTCCCACCTTAAACAATACAATGTAAGCGATGACCTTGCAGTGGATTTTAACCCCTACATAGAAATTAATCCTTTCACCAATAGGCCAAACTATGGAATGGCTATGGTCATAAAATTTTAGTTTGATGAATATTGGTCTCTTCGGATATGGTAAAATGGGAAAAAAAATCGAGCAAATTGCTCAGGATAGAGGTCATACCATAACCGCAAAAATAAACGATAGCTCGCAGGAAGTTGATTATTCCGCATTCGATGTTGCTATAGATTTTAGCACCCCGGAAGCAGCTTTTGAGAACATAACCCGTTGTTTTAAGCACAAAGTTCCCGTAATTAGTGGCACAACAGGTTGGTTGGAAAAATACGAAGATGCCATCGAGATTTGCAATGCCAACCAGAGCGCCTTTATCTATGCTTCCAATTTTAGTTTGGGAGTCAATATTTTTTTTGAACTTAACAAGAAACTGGCCCAAATGATGGCCGGATTAGACCAGTACAGGGTTTCCATGGAAGAGATCCATCATACCCAAAAGTTGGACGCCCCTAGTGGCACGGCAATTACTCTTGCAGAGGGGATTATTTCAAATTCAACTTACGACAAATGGAAATTAAATGAATCCGGAGACCATATTGTTCCCATAAAATCGATACGGGAAAGTACGGTACCCGGCACCCACACCGTAAACTACGGTAGTGCAGTGGACAACATCCAAATAAAGCACGAAGCGCACAATAGGGAAGGTTTTGCACTGGGTGCGGTTATTGCCTCGGAATGGATTCAAGGAAAAAAGGGCGTTTTTACCATGAGGGATGTGTTAAACCTAAGCTAAAAAACGTAACAAGAATATAGACCAAAGGTCTAACAAAGAAATATTTTAATATGGACGGTACACAGTGGATCATTTTTATCCTGATCATTCAGGTCATCCATTTTTTGGGAACTTGGAAACTATATGTTAAAGCAGGTAGAAAACCTTGGGAAGCGGCCATTCCAATTTATAACGGTATAGTGTTGATGAAAATAATAAATAGGCCATGGTGGTGGGTTTTATTATTGTTCATCCCTATAATCAATTTATTGATGTTCCCTGTAGTGTGGGTCGAAACCATTAGAAGTTTTGGAAAAAACACGTTGGTGGATACCTGGTTGGTAATTCTGACCTTAGGCTTTTACATCTATTACATCAACTATTCTGAAGATGTGGAATACATTAAAGACCGTAGTTTAAAGCCAAAAACAGGTTTGGGCGAGTGGGTAAGCTCTATAGTTTTTGCTATAGTTGCCGCCACATTTGTGCACACCTATTTTATACAACCATACGTAATTCCAACAGGGTCTTTGGAACGTACTTTGCGAGTGGGAGATTTCTTATTTGTAAGTAAGTTTCATTACGGCGCAAGAGTACCCATGACCACGCTGGCCGCACCCATGGTACACGATACGCTACCAGTGCTAAAAACCAGATCGTATTTGGCGGATGTAAATCCAGAAACCCACAAAACCTCGTGGATAAACAAACTGCAATTGCCCTACATGCGATTGCCCGGTTTTGAAAAGGTCAAGAAGAACGATATTGTGGTTTTCAGTTTGCCCGCGGACACCTTGTACCAATTCTTTAAAGCTCAAAAGGCAGTTATAAAACCCATCGATAAAAAATCCAACTATGTAAAACGATGTGTTGGAACACCAGGTGACTCGTTAGAGGTAATTGGCGGGTATGTTTACATTAACGGAGAGCAATTACAGTTATCGGACAGGGCAAAACCTATGTACGTTTATGATGTTTATGCCAAAAATGGGGTGTCCAGTAGATATTTGGAAGAGGTAGATGCCTCCGATTACCTACGAACATACATTGCCACCAACCTCAACGAAGCACAGTACAATGCACTTGTACCATACGTATCCGGGGCAAAAACAGGTAACGATGGAAAAATAGAACTTTACACAAGCGAGAATGGGATACCCACAGAGGTTATCCGGCAATTTAGGATTTCGCTGTCGGAACAAAAACCACGCTCACGTATGGCGAATTTAACCAGTGACATGGTTACTGAGTTAAGAAACAATCCCGCCATTGATTCTGTTGTTCAAACCAACGACCCTAAGGGCATGTACGGTGGCAATACATTTCCGCAAAAGCCTAATTTATATCCTTGGAACAACGACAATTTTGGACCAATTTACATACCCAAGGCCGGTACAACGGTAGAAATCAATTCCAAAACCATTCCGTTGTACAAAAAAATTATTCGCGATTATGAACACAACGATGTCAAGGTTACCGGCAACAAAGTATTGATCAATGGCGAGGAAGCCGATAGCTACACCTTTAAGCAAGATTATTATTGGATGATGGGCGACAATCGCGACCACTCCGAAGACAGCAGGACTTGGGGGTATGTGCCCGAAGACCATATTGTTGGCAAACCCGTATTCCTTTGGATGAGCTTTGATAACTTTAGGCAAGGTATTTCCAATTGGAGGATTCGCTGGGAGCGAGTATTTACCACAGTTGGAGGTAGTGGAGAACCCGTATCCTATTTTTGGTACTTTATTGCCCTTTTGGCAGGTTGGTTCGTATTTGATTTCTTTAGAAAGAAAAAGAAGAAAAAAGCATAGCTAATATTTAATATTGTTGTTCCTTGAAAATTCTGTTGCACCCATCTTATTTTCCGAGTATTGCCACCTTTGCAGCTATTGCTCAATATGAAGTTCTTTGGGAAGCGCACGACAATTTTCAAAAACAGACGTATAGAAATCGCTGCTATATTTCCACGGACAAAGGCAAACACATGCTCAATATCCCAATTAAACACGTTGGCGGTAAAGAAGGGCGTCAAAAATATGCCGATGTTGTTATGGAAAACAGCTACAATTGGAAAAAGGAGCATTGGCGCACCTTGGAGACAGCCTATCGGACCTCTCCCTTTTTCGAGTTTTATGAAGATGACCTAAAAACACTCTTTACCGGACCCGACGAATCACTTTTCCGTTTCAACCAAAAGACGATTTCTTGTATTGCGGACTGTATCGGAATCAAAGTGCCGAACGAAACAACAGATCGATACCAAACAGCGCCTAAAAACCTAATAGATGCCCGTTTTTTGGTCAATGCCAAAAAAGAACAGGTATGGGAGATGGAAACATACACACAAGTATTTGAGGAACGCCATGATTTTATCCCCAATTTGAGTGTGCTGGACCTTTTGTTCAACGAAGGTACCAATACCCTGAGTTATCTAAAAAGCTTCCCTTTAGATCTTAACCCACATGCTTAGGCACATTATCCACTACGGAATACATTTTTTGGTCCCAATCCTTATTGCTCTTTATTTTTTTAAAGACAACAAAATAAAGGTTGCTTTAATACTTTTGGCCGGTATTGTAATTGATTTGGACCACTTGTTTGCCACCCCTCTTTTTGACCCCGATCGTTGCAGCATAGGTTTCCACCCGTTACATAGTGTTTGGGCCGTTTTAGTTTACAGCCTTTTGCCTTTTTTTAAACCGACCAGACTCGTGGGCCTTGCCCTGCTCCTTCATATTATTGCTGATATAGCAGATTGCCTACTCATGTGAAGGCTTTAAGCGCAAGGTGGCCATAACCGGATAGTGATCGGATAATTTCACATCAAAATTTTGATGTGAAACAACCTCAAAATCAGGGTCTGCCAATATATAATCGATACGCAGTGGGAGTTTCCATAAATCGTAGGTCCGACCAAAACCACTTCCGCTTTCCAAGAAAGAATCCTGAAGATTTCCTTTCACTATTTTATAGACGTTGGAAAACTGTGTATTATTAAAATCCCCGCATAAAATATTGGCGTAAGGACTTTTTCTCAAATGTTCTTCAAATATTTTAGCTTGTTCCAATTGTTTTGAGAATGTATCGACCAATCTATGGTAGGTACGCTCAGACTTTTCCCCATCGGAAAAATTATCTGCGCTGGGTACTATACTAAAAGACTGTAAATGCACATTATAAACCCTCACAGTATCGTTGTTCAACGCAATATCTGCATAAATAATGTTGTTTATGGTTCCAGGCAGATTTAAGGAGCCATTGTTTACGATCGGGTATTTAGAAAATATAGCCTGT
The DNA here is from genome assembly GCF_023716465.1 of Flagellimonas marinaquae. NCBI lineage: Bacteria > Pseudomonadati > Bacteroidota > Flavobacteriia > Flavobacteriales > Flavobacteriaceae > Flagellimonas > Flagellimonas marinaquae. The sequence continues at coordinate 2,661,938 of NZ_CP092415.1, read as the reverse complement.
ATAGTTCTTGGTTCTGAGTAAGGAGTCTCACTACGATAGGCGTACTGCGTTAATTGTCGATGGCGTATTCTATTGTGCTCCTGTATACATACAATATCAGGGTTTTGCGTTGTTATAAACTCTACAATACTATCTCCTATCCCTGGCTTTTTTATCCACCCATTCTTGTTGAATCCCCAAGCATTATATGACATGATCTTTAAGTCAGACGGTTTTTCTTCAATTTGATCGGAGTCTTCAAAACCATAAAAGGGACCTAGCAAAACATAACTCACCAATATAGCTATTGCGGAAAGCCAAAACCGCTTATTTAACCTCAACAGCCATAAAAAAAGGAAGAATGTATTAAATATAAAAAGAAAGGGTACGAACAAACTTAATACAGCAATTGGCGAGACAAGCTTAAAAGGCACAAAAGATATAACTCCAGTGATTATTAGCAACAGTGCAACAAGTAAGTTGACCGAAAAAACCGCCTTGACTAATATGGAGGCCGATTTTTTCACAATTTAATCCTCTTTACCGGCTTTAAACAAAAAATCCTTTTCTTCTTTGGATAGGCTCTCATAACCCGATTTACTGATCTTATCCAAAATCGTATCAATTTTCCGTTGTTTAGCTTGTTTATTATATGCCTCCGAATTCTGGGACGCCGATTTTTTCTTGTAGACCGTTTTTAACGGAGCCTTTTTTTCTTTTGGCTTAAAAAGGTCCATGATAGACTGTCTAAATTTGGAAAAACCAGCACCTATATCATTACCTTTATATAACTGTCGTGCATACATATAGCCTAAAAATGCACCGCCCAAGTGGGCCATTCCCCCGCCAATATTCTCTCCCATTCCGATCAGCACCAAATCCTTGATCACCAAAGCCGCGCCGATATACCATAATTTGATATTAAAGAAAATTAGACGAACCTCCTGGTTGGGCAAATAGGCGCACACAAAGATCAAAACAGCGTTCACACCGGCGGAGGCACCGATCAAAGCCGTGTTGGAGTTGATCAAGGTCGGAAAAACGTTGTAGCTTAATAGAAATAGCATGCCGCCCAACATTAACCCTAAAAAATACACATTGATAAATCTTTGTGCATCAAAAAGATTCAGAAATATTCTGCTGGCAAAATACAGCACGATCATATTCCAAAAAATATGTCCCAAGCCAGCATGAAAAAAAGAGTAGGTCACTAAGGACCAGGGTTGCACCAAAAACTCAAAAAAATCCTTGGGCAAATGAAACCAGTGCGAAAACGTTTTACCGAACAATGCTCCCGAAAGTCCATCAACAATAAAAATAAGTATGTTGATGGCAATCAGTTTTTCTGCTATGTTCAGTCTAGCGAACTGATATCTAAGTCCTCCGTTCATCATAAATCAATCCCAACGATTATTGTTAAATTGGTTTTTTTTCCAGTACCACATCATTAAAAATCCTATCAATGCTCCACCGATATGGGCGAAATGGGCCACTCCAGTGTTCACGTTGCCAATACCAAAAATCAAGTCCACAGCGATCAATATCGGAACAAAATATTTTGCCTTTATCGGCACGGGCAAAAAAATGAGCATCAGTTTGGCTTCCGAATACATAAAGGCAAAGGCCACCAAAATACCATAAATTGCCCCGGATGCACCCACTGCTGGGGTGTTAAAGGCCGTTAACATGCTATCAATGGTACTTTTCCCTGCAATATCGTACCAACTAGGGCTATATTGACCATTGGCCAAAATATCCAAAATCTGAGCTCTGGCAATACCTGCACCTTCCAAAGCATTCATTCCTTCGGTAAAAAGGTAGTAATTGACACCTGTATGCAATGCTGCCGATCCCAAACCGGCCGAAAAGTAGAAAAAGAGAAACTTGCTTTTTCCCCATATCTGCTCCAGAGGCGTTCCAAAGGCCCACAGGGCATACATATTGAACAAAATATGCATTAGGTTACCGTGCATAAACATATGGGTAACCACTTGCCACCATTCAAAATTTGGATTTTTTGGAAACCAGAGCGACATCCATTGGTACATTTGGTCCCCATATAAGGATGTAGCAAAAAACATGATCACGTTAATGATCAAAATATGTTTTACTGCTTCGGTAAGTCTACCCATCTAATTGAATTTTTTATCAATATCCCCTTCGGAGATAATGGTATATGTTATTTTTTGAAAAGGACTCAAAGTTGGCTCCTTGCATGCAAAAAGATTGTTCACCAACATTAATTGCGATTCTTGGTCCAAAACATTCCCTGTTTTAACGGCCAAGTTCCTGCTCAGTGCCTTGGCCAACATCTCTGCCTGCGAAATGGAACCATCAGCAAAACCTTCCGTATAATCCGCAATCAAACGGTCCAATACCGTGCCAATTCCACTTTCGGGAACCATCATGGGCACGCCTGTCACTTTTACAGTTTCCTCGTCCAAACTTTGAAAAGCAAAACCAATGTTTGTCAGGCTTTCATGAATTTCTTTGAGCACCGTTAATTCTTGTTGATTGAACGTTAGTTTCAATGGAAACAACAATTGTTGGCTTACGCCTTCTTTTACCGTGATCTCGCCTAAAAACTTTTCAAAAAGAACACGCTCGTGCGCTCTATTTTGATGAATTACCAGCATTCCCGATTTCACCGTGCTCACTACATATTTCCTTCTCAATTGAAAGGTGCTGGCCAAATGCTCCTCAACCTCTTCACTGGAATATAAGGTTCCCTGTTCTTCACTTTCGGATTCGATCACAATGCTGCTAAAGGTATTTTGATCGCTCTGATGACCAAGCCCTTCGTAGAGGTCTTCCCAACCTTTGGCACTCTGTTTTCGAAAACTTCCGCCCCCATTACTTCTTTGTGTCGCAGTTTCTTCAAAAGGATTAAATGCGGCATCCACGGTTACTTTTGGGATTATAGCGCCCTTTTCTTTGTAGGAATAAGGGGTATCCAAGTTTGGGTCGTGATCAAAATCCAAAACTGGTGCCACATTAAATTGCCCTAAGCTATGCTTAATGGTAGACCGTAAAATGGCATACAGCGTATTCTCATCATCAAACTTTACCTCTGTTTTAGTGGGGTGTATGTTGATGTCGATAGAAGATGGATCAACATCCAAATACAAAAAGTAGCCGGGATAAGTGTCGGATTTGATCAAACCTTCGAAAGCTGCCACTACGGCATGGTGCAAATAAGGGCTCTTAATAAATCGGTTGTTGGCAAAAAAGAACTGTTCCCCCCTACTTTTTTTGGCAAATTCGGGCTTACAGATAAAGCCGGAAACTTTAACCACTTCGGTCTCCTCGTTTACTGGCACTAATCGATTTTCCATTTTACTGCCAAAAATATGTACTATACGTTGTCGGGGCTTTGTAATGGGAAGATTAAAGATTTCCGAACCATTATTATAAAAATGGAACTCGATATTGGGATGAACCATGGCCACACGTTGGAATTCATCCGTTATATGCCGAAGTTCTACCTGGTTGGATTTTAAAAAATTACGCCTGGCGGGAATATTAAAAAACAGGTTTTTAACGGAAATAGAGGTTCCCTTTGGCGTTGCGACCACATCTTGGGACACTATTTTACTGCCTTCAATTTTTATTTGTGTCCCGATTTCGTTGACATTGGTCCTTGTTTGCATATCCACATGTGCAATTGCCGCTATGGATGCCAAGGCTTCGCCCCGAAACCCTTTGGTCTGCAAATTGAACAAGTCCTGGGCCGAGGATATTTTGGAAGTTGCATGCCGCTCAAAGGACAATCGAGCGTCGGTTTCGGTCATTCCCACGCCATTATCCACTACTTGAATAAGTGTTTTACCACCGTCCTTAATAATCAATTTTATCGCGGTCGCCCCTGCATCAATGGCATTTTCCATAAGCTCCTTTACAACAGAGGCAGGTCGTTGAACCACCTCCCCTGCGGCTATTTGGTTAGCAACATGGTCCGGTAAAAGTTTAATGATGTCCGCCATTATGGGTTTAGGAATATTGATAGGTCAAAATCGATAATAAACAGGAACACTAACACCAATACGGCCACAATGACCCAAAATCGAAGCTTTAAATTCTTATCGCCTTCGTTCTGTAAATCGTCCATTGCGGAGGTAAACTTATTCTTGAGACCCTTGTTGGAATGCGCCGTAGTCCGGAATTTATCCAACCTGTGCTCAATTTTAAAAGGATTCCCCTCCCCTTTGTAATATCTAGGGGTATAATCGAAGCTTTTGTTTTTTCTAAGTTTTAAAGGGTTTCGCATGGTATCCTTGTCGCTGTAATCTCAAAGGTACTCAAATTAGAAAAAAAGGGTAGACGGTAAGTCCCAAAAAATGTTAACAGACCCTGTATGTTTAGGTTATTAGTGTGCTAGCGGCGCGAATTTATTTGCCCAAAACAGACATCTGAATAGCGGCAATGGCAGCTTCGGTCCCTTTGTTCCCATGCTTTCCTCCACTTCGAGCTCTGGACTGCTCTATGTTATCGTCCGTCAATACGCAGAAAATCACAGGAACATCGTAGGTTACGTTCAAGTCTTTGATCCCTTGGGCGGTAGCACTGCAAACAAAGTCGAAATGACTGGTTTCTCCCCGGATAACACTACCTATGGCAACTATAGCATCCACTTTTTCCGTTTGGATCATTTTTTTGCACCCGAACGTGAGCTCAAAACTTCCGGGTACGTTCCAACGGATAACATTTTCCGAAAGCGCACCGCAATCCAAAAGAGCCTCTTCCGCCCCTTTGTACAGGGCTTCGGTAATTTCATCGTTCCATTCAGAAACAACAATCCCAAACCGAAGTTCTTTCGCGTTTGGGATTTTATTTTTATCGTAAACGGACAAGTTTTTGTTCTCTGTGGCCATGGTTTAGTTTTGTGCCAATCCAATCAGGGCATCCACGTTATTGGCTTCTTGAGAGTTCGGGTATTCTTCTTTAATGCGCTCAAAATATTCCAAAGCTTTGCTTTTGTCCCCCAAGTCCAATGCAACAATACCAGCTTTGTGCAAAAATCTTGGTGCTGTAAATTCGTTATCGCTATGTGCAATGGCTTTTTCGTAATAATCCAAAGCGTCTTCTTGCTGGTTCAACTGGGAAAAAGCATCCCCAATACCCCCTTTGGCCATGGCGCCCATAATATCATCATCAGAAGAGAAACCTTCCAATTGAGCAACCGCTTGATCGTACTGTTTAAGGTTAAGGTAGGTCATGCCCGCCGAATATTTGGCAAGATTGGCGGCCTTGGTACCACTATACTCTTCGATAATATCCAAAAAACCATATTTACCTTGTGCTCCGTTCAGTGCAAGGGTGAACAATGAATCTTTCTCGGTTTCACTTGCCAAAGCTTGGTCAAAATATTGTTGTGGATAAAAAAGCTCGTTCGCTGCTGACGCTTCTTTTGGGTTCTGGATAAATTGATGGTAACCCAAGTAGGCCAAAACTCCCACCGCAATTACGCCAATTACGCCCAAAATATAGTTTTGGTTCTTTTGAACCCATGCTTCGGTTTTGGAAGCGCTCTCGTCCAAAGTATTAAAAACTTCGGCCGTTGTGCTGTCGTGTTCTTCTATCTGAGCTTCCTCTTCCTTATTTTTTGGCTTAAAGCCTCTCTTCTTGTATGTTGCCATCCATCATTTAATTGGTCGCGCAAAAATAAAGTTTTTATCCAAAACCAAAAGGTAATTTATTCGTTATTTTTGAATTCCCTTTTTTAAGGGGCCACCTTTTAATTCCGAATTGTTTCTCTATTTTTTTATGTTTTTAAGACATTTATCTTTAGTCAATTACAAAAATTTTGATTCCAAAACACTGGATTTCGACCCTGTGATCAATTGTTTGGTGGGCGATAACGGTGTGGGAAAGACCAATGTTTTGGATGCAATTTACCACTTGTGTTTTGGGAAAAGCTACTTTAATCCCGTGTCCACCCAAAACATAAAACACAATACTGATTTTTTTGTGGTCGAAGGTGAGTTTGAGAAAAACAGCAGAACGGAAAAAATACTCTGCTCCTTTAAAAAAGGCACAAAAAAAGTGATAAAGCGCAATGGCAAACCTTATGAGAAGTTCTCCGAACATATAGGTTTTTTACCACTTGTGATAATTTCCCCATCGGATCGCGACCTAATTTTAGAAGGGAGCGACACCAGAAGAAAGTTTATGGATGGCGTTATATCCCAATCGGACAAAGTGTATCTGCAAAACCTCATTAAGTACAACAAAGTTGTATCACAGCGAAACTCGCTATTAAAATACTTTGCTGCCAACCGTACGTTCGACCAGGACACCTTGAGTATTTACAACGAACAGTTGTATTCCTTGGGAACGGAAATCCATCAAAAAAGGGTTGAATTCATTAACTCTTTTCTGCCCATTTTTAAGGAGCAATACCAAAATATATCAGAAAAGGACGAACAAATAAATCTTGCCTACGAAAGTCAGTTGAGCAACACCTCCCTTTTATCCCTTTTGGAAAGTAATATTGAAAAAGACCGTGCACTACAATACACTTCGGTCGGGGTGCACAAGGACGATCTTAATTTCACCATTGCCGGTCACCCCATCAAAAAATTTGGAAGTCAGGGACAACAAAAGTCTTTTTTGATCGCCTTAAAATTGGCACAGTTCCATTTTATAAAGCAATTGGCGGACACCACCCCCATTCTATTATTGGATGATATTTTTGACAAATTGGACGAAAATCGCGTAGCGCATATTGTTGGCTTGGTTAAAAACGACAATTTTGGTCAGATTTTTATTAGCGACACCCATGCGGATAGAACAGAAAGCGTTGTTAAAAATATTCATCAGAGCTATAAAATATTTAACTTGTGATAGTATGAAACGAATCCTTTCCATTGTATTGATCATTATGTTTTGGGCGTGTGCGGATTCTTCCATAAACAAAGAGGATTTGCACCACTTGAACGGCTATTGGGAAATTTCAGAAGTAATTTTCCCCGATGGTTCCGTAAAGGAATATGGCATCAATCCGAACATAGATTTCATCCAAGTAAATGATGACCAAGGATATCGTAAAAAAATGAAACCGCAATTTGATGGCACCTACGACACAACAAAAGATGTAGAAAGCTTTCAAATATCGAACATCAACGAATCAGTAATTTTACGCTATTCCACCCCTTTGAGCGAGTGGGAAGAAAAACTGGTACAATTGGATTCCCTTTCGTTTTCGGTAACCAACCAAGAAGGTATTACCTATAAATATAAACGGTTCGAACCCATTAAAATTCCCCAATAATGGCCAAGAGACACAGTTCACATATTCCACTCAGCGAAGCACTGAACGAGTTTATCCAAGAGAACAAGCTCCAAAAGGGAATGGATAAGGTGAACGCCAGGGAGGCATGGACCAACTTGATGGGAAACGGGGTAAACAATTACACCACTGCCGTTGAGCTTAAAAATGAAACTTTGTTTGTTTCTCTTTCCTCCTCCGTACTTCGGGAAGAATTGAGCTTGGGCAAGAGCAAGATCATTAAAATGATCAATGAGGAAATGGGAAAGGAGCTGGTTAAAAAATTGGTTTTACGGTGATCAACTAAAAAACAAAAAAGCCACCTTTTTCAGGTGGCTTTTTTTATATCAATGTTGTATTAAACTAGTAGATTTCCCTTCCTGAAAAGTGGAAAGTCCCTTCGATAGCGGCATTTTCATCACTATCGGAACCGTGAACGGCATTTTCTCCGATGCTGGCAGCGTACAGTTTACGGATGGTTCCTTCTGCTGCTTCCTCTGGGTTGGTTGCCCCTATCAAAGCACGGAAATCGTCCACCGCATTGTCCTTTTCCAAAATGGCCGCCACAATGGGACCCCTTGTCATAAACTCCACCAATTCGCCAAAAAATGGACGCTCCTTGTGGATGGCATAGAATATTTCGGCATCCCTTTTGCTCAATTGTGTGTACTTCATGGCCACAATCTTAAATCCGGCAGCCGTAATTTTATCCAAAATTGCCCCGATATACCCATTTTCTACGGCATCAGGCTTAATCATGGTAAATGTTCTATTTCCAGTCATTTTTTAAATTTTGCGCAAACTTACACTTTTTCGACCAAGGTACAAGGCTCAATAGCTTTGTTTTAACTCTTGGAGCACTGACCCGTTATCTCCCATAATCTTAAACTCAGCCTCCATTTTTTTAATATTTAGGTTGATGATTCCATAGCTTTTATCCGAAACCACCTCTCCTACCCTATATTGGTTCGGCTCTCCGTCAAAGCTAGCATAGGAATGTGTAAGTCCACTACTGGTAAAATCTATCAATGGGTAAGAAAGTCCGGAAACAGCGGTTTTTGAGAATTCTGAAATATGTCGATCTCCGGATAAAATGATAACTCCCTTTGCGCCGGACCGTACAATTATGTTCTCCAATCTCTCAACTTCCAAAGGAAAGTTGCCCCAGGATTCGAAACCATGCTCGCCGGAAAGCACCTGAATGCTGGACATAATCAGGTTAAAATCGGCATCGGACTCGTTGAGCTCGTTTTCCAGCCATTGCCATTGTGCACTCCCCAGTACGGTTGCCGTGGAATCCATCGTTGGTCGGTACCTTTTATTGGTATCTTCACTTTTTAGCAGTTCGCTTCTAAAATATCGGGTATCCAATACGATCACTTTTACTTTTCCAGCCCCTACCTCGTATTCGTGCGCCGCATATACGCCCTCACGGTTTCTCCGTTCACTCTCTTTGGGCACACCCATAAAATCGAGAAACACTTGCTGACTCTCTGCCTTTATGGCAAACTCCGCGCCCCCATCGTTTAGACCAAAATCGTGATCGTCCCATGTTCCGATTATAGGAACCTCTTTTTTTAATTTTGCATATCCCGGAACCGTATCCTGCATGGCATATATAGTTCTCAATCTGTCTACGTCGTCCGTATCCGCGTACACAATATCGCCGCCCCAGACCCAAACATTTGGTTTTTCTGCCAAAATATCGTCCCAAAAAGGATTTGGTTCTTGTGACATATTGCAAGAACCAAAGGCAACCACAAAATCGATGGTCGGAGTTTCTTCGGTTTCATCCTTTTTTTCCTCCTTCTTTTTACAGGATGCAAAAAGAATTACCGCGGCCATTAAAATTTGAAAATGTTTCATGAAGTAATTTTAATCCATCAAAAATACACATTAACCAAGTTACCTCTATATTATATTATTGTATATTTGGCCGCATGAATTCAGCGGATATCACGACAGTAAAATCCATTCTTTCCCAACCTCAGAACATCGTAATCGTACCCCATAGAAACCCAGATGGCGACGCTATGGGATCGTGCTTGGGGCTAAGCGGATTTTTAAAGACCAAAGGACACAATGTCCGTGTTGTTTCCCCTAACGACTATCCAAAATTTTTAAAATGGATGCCGGGGAACGACGAAGTCATCAATTTTGAAAGGGAAAACCCAAAGGCCAAAGAAGCCATTGAAAATGCCTCCGTAATTTTTACCTTGGATTTTAACGACTTTTCCCGGGTTGGACAAATGGCATCGGCCCTGCAAGAGGCCACTGCTGATTTTATTATGATCGATCACCACCAGCAACCTAGCGATTACGCCAAGGTTACCTATTCCGATGTGACCATGAGCTCTACCTGCGAAATGGTATACAACTTTATAGATTTTTTAGGGGAGACCAACGGTATTGATGCAGATATCGCCACTAATCTATATACTGGCATAATGACGGACACCGGTTCTTTTAAGTACCGTTCCACATCCAGCAAAACCCATCGTGTAGTAGCTGACCTTATAGATAAAGGGGCGGACAATATGGCCATCCACCAAGAAGTTTTTGATACCAATTCACCTTCGCGTTTGCACCTTTTGGGCGTTGCATTGAGCAACATGGTGATTTTGCCCGATTACCGTACCGCTTACATTACCTTGACCCAAGACGAACTGGACCAACACGATTTTAAAAAAGGTGATACCGAAGGCTTTGTAAATTATGGCTTAACTTTGGAAGGTATTGTTTTTGCCGTGATTTTTATCGAAAACCGGGAAGAGGGCATCATAAAAATTTCTTTCCGTTCGGTAGGTGATTTTTCCGTAAACGAATTTGCGAGAGAACATTTTAACGGAGGGGGCCACAACAACGCCGCAGGCGGAAGGAGCGAAACCAACATGGAGGAAACCTTATCCAAATTCAATACAATTTTGAAAAGTTATAAAGACCAATTAAACCCATGAGAATTTTCCTAGCCGTACTTGTAGTTGCCATCTTTGTTGGGTGTCAAGGCCCAGAACCAAGAAGACCGGTCGAGGTTAAAACCGGAAGTTTCTTTAAAGAATCCATCGAGCGTACAAAAAAGCTCTTGGCAGAAGAAGAAAAAACGATTCAGGCCATTATCGCCAAAGACACGGCCAACGAGTATGTATCAAGTCCCAACGGGTTTTGGTATTATTATGAGAGCAAAAACGATACGGCCACCTATTTACCCAGAACGGGAGACCAGATTCTGTTCTCCTACAATTTAATGACCCTCGACAACGACACCATTTACTCGGCCAGCGATATTGGGCCAACCTCCCATGTAATAGACAAGCAACAATTGTTTCCCGGACTTCAAAACGCGGTAAAACTTTTAAAGATTAACGAAAAGGTTACGTTTTTGTTCCCATCACCAATGGCCTTTGGGTATCAGGGGGACAATAAAGCTATAGGTCCAAAAACACCCCTCAAATCATCAGTGGAATTACACACAATTATAATAGCTAACGACAGTTTAAATTAAATTTATAGACCATGAAGAAATTAATTTACATCATCCCCCTGTTCCTCCTAGTGATCATAGGTTGCAAATCGAGCAAATATGCCGATTTGGGCGATGGTATCTTTGCCGACATCCAAACCACCAAAGGAGATATTATTATTCAGTTGGAGTTTGAAAAAACCCCGGTAACCGTGGCCAACTTTGTATCCTTGGCAGAAGGTAAAAACCCCTATGTCAATGATGAATACAAGGACAAAAAATTCTATGACGGTATAGTTTTCCACAGGGTGATCAAAGATTTCATGATTCAAGGTGGTGATCCCACCGGAACCGGAAGTGGAAATATTGGATACACTTTTAAAGATGAGTTCAATGATTCCCTGCGCCACTCCAAAAAAGGGATACTATCCATGGCCAACCGAGGGCCAAAAACGAACAGTAGCCAGTTTTTTATCACCCATAAAGAAACACCATGGCTGGATAACAAGCATACCGTTTTTGGCGAAGTGGTCAAAGGAATGGATGTTGTGGACAGCATTGCCAATGTGGAAACCGGAGCAAGTGACAGACCAACCACTGATGTTGTTATGAACCACGTGGAAATTGTTAGAAATGGGAAAGAAGCCAGACAATTTGATGCCATTCAGGTCTTGACCGATTATTTCAAGGAAGCCAAAGAAGCAGAGGCTGCATTTATAAAAATGAAAGAAGATTTGGCCATTCAGTTTGCGGAGCAATTCGAAGAAGCCGAAGAAACCTCCAGCGGACTGCGCATATTGACCTTGGTAGAAGGTAACGGGGAACAACCAAAAATAGGCCAAAAAGCATTGGTCAATTATGCTGGGTGGTTGTTCAATGGAGAATTGTTCGATACCAATATTGAAAAAATAGCAATGGATTTCAACCAGTTGAACCCGGGCAGAAGAGACCAGGGAGGCTACCTACCTTTCCCAATGGATTACAGTCCCGACGCGCAGCTTGCCGCTGGTTTCCGTGAAGGATTGTTGACCATGAAGGTCGGCGATAAGCTCCGTTTGTTCATCCCCCCACATTTGGGATATGGTGACAACGACTATGGCCCCATCCCTGGTGGCTCAACTTTGGTCTTCGACATTGAGGTGGTCGGTATAGAATAAATAAGACCATTCAAATATTGATCAAAAAGCCGTACTTTTCCGTGCGGCTTTTTTATGCCATATATTGCTTCATTTTTAGATGAGACAAAAAACAAAGACCATAATTGCCATTGCCCTGCCGATACAGATTCTGCTGGTAAAATGGTTGGGCAACTTTCCTTCGTTTATTGAAGAATATTACAGTAATGGAATCTACCCGTATATTTCCATTGCTCTGAGAACGCTGTTCGGTTGGATTCCATTCTCTTTTGGAGATGTGCTGTACACTGTATTTACATTTATGGCCGTAAGATATCTTTTTAAACACTGGAAACACATCAAAATGAAACCTTTGTTCTTTCTAAAGGACATTTTGGTGGTGATTTCCTTAGTCTATTTTGCCTTTCATTTTTTATGGGGAATGAACTATCATCGCCAACCGATTGACCATAAATTTGGAATAGAACGCGAATATACAGTGGATGAATTGGTCGATTTCACCCATTTTATTGCAAAAAAAGCAAATCATTACCAGATGGAGTTAACAGGGGATACAATTTCACCGGTACATATCCCCTACACCAAAAAACAGATTTTTTCCAAAACCGAAGAAGCTTACACCAAATTTGAAAAACAGTATCCCAATTTTAAACACAGACACTTGAGTTTAAAATCGTCCATTTACAGTATACCCCTCACATATATGGGTTACGGCGGATATTTAAATCCATTTACCAACGAGGCACAAGTGAACGGAGTCACCCCAAAATTTAGGCTGCCCACAATTAGTTGTCACGAAGTTGGTCACCAATTGGGATATTCCGCAGAGGACGCCACCAATTTTATAGGCTTTTTGGTCACTTCCCACAGTAACGACCCTTATTTCAAGTATTCAGCTTACAATCATGCTTTGGGTTACTGCTTATCCGATCTATATTACAAAGACGAAGAAAAATACAAAGAAGTTGTGGCGAGCATTAACCTTGGGGTCAAGGAAAATTTTAATGAATTGCGCATATTCTGGGAAAAATATAAAAATCCCTTCGAGCCATTGTTCAAATCCGTGTTCAACACTTTTTTAAAGGTAAACAACCAAAAGGAGGGTATAAAAAGTTACAACTCGGTCGTTGGGCTTATGGTCAATTATAAAAAACAGCATTCCATGCAAGATTGAAACTTGTAGAGTACTCCTACAAAGGTTATCTTTAATCCGACTAATTCAATTTTAACCTTATGAAACTTAAAATTTTAGCCCTGTTTCTCTTCATGGGCAGTGTTTCTTTGTTTGCACAGGATTACTTTCCAATTAACGACGGTGTTAAAGCAAAGAAAAACAACAATTACATGGCATTTACCAATGCCAAGATCTACGTTACTCCCACACAAATCATCAACAATGGTACTTTACTGATTCAAAATGGGAAAGTAGTACAAGTGGGAAAATCTGTGACGATTCCTAAAAATGCGGTCATAGAGGACTTGAGCGGAAAATCCATTTATCCGTCATTTATCGATGTATTTTCTGGATTTGGCGTCAAGCTTCCAGAAAAGGCGAACGGTGGGGGCAGGTCCGCACAGTACGGTCCGTCCAGGGAAGGTTTTTACTGGAACGACCATATAATGCCAGAAAATGATGCCATCAACAACTTTAAGTACGATGCCAAAGAGGCCAAAGAATTGAGGGATGCTGGTTTTGGAACCATCAACACCCATATTGAAGATGGAATCGCAAGAGGCACAGGTCTTTTGGTCACACTGAATGACGAAGCGTCCGAAGCGCAACGAATTCTTTCCGATAGATCCGCACAATACTTCTCCTTTAAGAAAAGTCAAGCCTCCAGGCAATCCTACCCAGGTTCTTTGATGGGAGCCATGGCATTGATGCGCCAACTGTATTACGACATGGATTGGTACAGCAAAGGAAATGTAGATACCAAAGACCGTTCCTTGGAAGCATTGATCGCCAATAAGGGAATGACCCAAATCTATGCTGCCGGAGATCAGGGCAACGTTTTGCGGGCCGACAAAATCGGGGACCTCTTTGGAATTCAATACACTATCTTGGGCGGTGGAGACGAATACGAATATATTGATGAAATCAAAGCTACCAATGCCAAGTTGATTCTTCCTCTAAATTTCCCGGATGCCTTTGATGTTTCCGACCCGTTCGAAGCTAAGTACATTGCCCTAAAGGATATGAGACATTGGAATTTAGCACCTACCAACCCCAAGGTTCTGAACGATATGGGTGTAGAGTTCTCCATTACAACGCATGGCCTTAAGTCTCCAAAAGAATTAAAGGAGAAGCTAATGAAAGCCATTGCTTACGGCCTACCCAAGACCAAGGCACTTGAGGCGCTGACCACCGTACCCGCTCAGATTTTGGGCAAATCCAACGAAATTGGTTCATTGCAAGCCGGTAGTCAGGCCAATTTCCTGATTACCTCCGGAGATATATTCGACGAGGGAACCACCCTTTACGAAAACTGGGTCCAAGGGTCTAAAAACGTAATCGAAAACATGGATATCGTCGATATTCGTGGAGACTATAATCTCGCAGTTTCAGGAACCACATACACGGTTTCCATTACCGGTAGTGCAAGCAAGCCTTCTTTGGAAATTAAAAAAGGGGAGGAAACCTTAGATTCCAAAATTGATTATTCCTCGGATTGGGTGAACATTTCCTTTAGTGAGGACAATATGGGATCCTACAGAATGGTAGCCCACATTGAGCCGAACACCCAAACCATTAAAGGAAGCGTTGTACATCCCAATGGGAACGAGACAATGGCCACATTGACAAAAACTTCACCCTTTGAAGAAAAACCCAAGGGCAATGAAGCAGTAGAAAAACCACAATTGATAGCCATGACCTCCCCAAATGTAGGTTATGGTTACAAAGAAAAACCGAAGCAAGAGAACATCCTTTTCCAAAACGCAACCGTTTGGACCGGGGAAGAAATTTTGGAAAACACCGATGTACTTGTAAAAAATGGTAAAATAGATAAGGTAGGTAAAGGGCTTCGTGCCGGAGGAGCTACCGTTGTGGATGCCACAGGCAAGCACCTTACAGCCGGTATTATCGACGAACACACCCATATTGCGGCCTTGGCCATAAACGAAGGAGGTCAAAATTCCTCTGCCGAAGTCCGAATGGAAGATGTAGTCGATGCCAAAGATGTAGCCATATACCGCGATTTGGCCGGAGGAGTGACCACTGCCCAATTGCTGCATGGTTCTGCCAACCCCATTGGAGGACAATCTGCGATTCTACGTTTAAAATGGGGCGAAAGTGCCGATAATATGGTGTTCGAAAACTCACCAAAGTTCATAAAATTCGCCTTGGGGGAAAACGTAAAACAATCCAATTGGGGCAGTTACTCCCGTTTCCCACAAACCAGAATGGGAGTTGAACAGGTGTACACCGATTATTTTCAGCGCGCCAAAGAATATGACGAAAAGAAAAAAAGTGGTCAACCCTATCGCCATGATGAAGAAATGGAAACCCTGGCAGAAATCTTGAACGGGGAACGATTCATCTCTTGCCACTCCTACGTTCAGAGCGAAATCAACATGATGATGAAAGTGGCCGAGAAATTCGGTTTCCGCGTTAACACCTTCACCCACATTTTGGAAGGCTACAAAGTAGCTGATAAAATGGCAGAGCACGGTGCCGGTGGTGGAACGTTCAGCGATTGGTGGGCATACAAGTACGAAGTAAAAGACGCCATACCACACAATGCAGCCATAATGATGAGCCAAGGTGTCACCGTGGCCATAAACAGTGATGATGCCGAAATGTCCAGAAGATTGAACCAAGAAGCTGGAAAGGCAGTAAAGTATGGAGGGTTGTCCGAAATTGAAGCATGGAAAACCGTAACCCTGAACCCAGCAAAATTACTTCACTTGGATGATCGTGTAGGAAGTATTGCCGAAGGTAAAGAAGCTGATGTTGTACTTTGGAGCGACCACCCCTTGTCCGTATATGCCAAGGCAGAAAAAACCTTGATACAAGGTAAAGTCTATTTTGATATTGAAAAAGACAAGCAAATGAGGGACTCCATCAAAAAGGAACGTAACCAATTGATTGGAATGATGCTGAACGAAAAAAATAATGGAGGTAAAACACGTACTCCGGTTCAGAACAAGAAAAGAGAGTTTCACTGTGACAGCCTTTAAAAAGTAAATCATGAAAAAAATATTTTTAATCATAGCAATTGTTTTTGGAGTGTCGCTAAACGCTCAGCAAACCCCAGCTCCTCCTCAATCCGAACAAATAGCCATAATCGGTGCTACGGCCCATATTGGCAACGGAGAGGTTATTGAAAACTGCACCATAGTTTTCAAAGATGGTAAAATCACCGCCATTGGTGCCGATCTTATGGTTCCCACGATAGGCACCATGATCAATGCCGAAGGCAAACACGTATACCCTGGCTTTATCGCTCCGTCCAAATCACTCGGACTGGTAGAGGTCGATGCCGTTAGGGCCAGTGATGATCAAGATGAAATAGGTGAAATGATTCCGCATGTACGGAGCATAATTGCCTATAATGCAGAATCTCAAGTAGTGGAAAGTATGCGTCCCAACGGTGTATTGATCGGACAAGTCACCCCTCAGGGAGGGACCATCTCCGGCACCTCAAGCATTGTTCAGTTCGATGCATGGAACTGGGAGGACGCCTCCATTAAAACAGATGATGGAATCCATTTGAACTGGCCGAACTTTTTTAGAAGAGGCCGATGGTGGATGGGCGAAGAAAGAGGGTTTATCCCCAATAAAGAGTATGGCAAGGAGATGGAGGACATAAAAATGTTCTTTCTTAACTCCATTGCTTATGGCAAAGCAGGCGGAAAAGAGAAAAACCTACCGTTTGCAGCCATGCAAGGACTATTTGATGGGTCTCAACGCCTTTACATACATGCCGATGGTGAAAAGGAGATTACAGATGCCGTTTTGTTGTCCAAGGACATGGGGGTTAAGAATGTGGTGATCATTGGCGGATACCGAGCCAATAAAATTGCCGACCTGTTAAAATCACACAACATTCCTGTGCTTGTAGGTCGTACCCACTCCCTGCCCAATTTTGATGACGACGATTACGATATCACGTACAAATTGCCAAAACTATTGCTGGATGCAGGACTGCTGGTGGGATTACAAAATGAGGACGCGGCCAATTTCCAAACCAGGAATCTTGCATTTTATGCAGGTCAAACCGTAGCGCAAGGCCTGGACAAAGAAACAGCACTTCAATTGATTACAGGCAACACAGCTAAGATCTTAGGGATCGATGACAGGTACGGGACCTTAGAGGAAGGCAAGAGCGCCACTTTGTTCATTTCCGAAGGGGATGCGTTGGACATGCGCACCAATAAACTTTCCAAAGCATATATTGATGGTAGGGACGTTTCCTTGGAAACACACCAAACTGAATTATGGAAAAGATATATGGAAAAATACGATAGGGAAAAAACAGGACAATAAACCAAATAAAAAAGGCGCTCAAATGAGCGCCTTTTTTTTAATTTAATTTTACATCCACATATTGGCCTTCATCCGGTTTGAAGTAAAATGATGCAGGCTTTACTTGCTCACTTAATGTAACTTCCTCAAAACTTACGGTACTTGCAGGCTCTAAAATAGTATCTCCCTCATGTTTATACCAGGTAATTGTCCTGGGCAATTGCAAACCGTTTACGGATTGCCAATCGTTATAATTTATCCATCTCACATTATCGGAGCTCTCCCCAGAACGATAGGTCACCGTATAGCCCAACCAGGTCATTTTATGTGTGTTCGCATCAAAATGGATAAAATACTCATCTTTAGATGAGGCACCAACTCCATTCTTATACCCGATCTTAACCCCAGGATAACTTTTGCCCCCATATTGCAAATCCTTGGTTTCCGAATACATGATACCATCATCTGCCAAAACAAAGGGCATCGCATAGAAATAGAACATTAAATTATGATAGAAGCCTACATCTCCCTTGTAGTTTTCATCGCTATCCAACAACCATGCTTGCTCTCCGTCAAAGCCCATGGTCACAACATCGGTATCGATTCGATCCATTCTTGTCCATAAATCTACTGTATGCGTTTCTGGTCGCTCTGGTTTCGGAAGAACAAAAGACAATGTACGTTGCGCTTTCCACTGCTCTAGTCCTCCATGCGCATCGAAAACCTTTGCTAGGGCCTCTGGGTAATTTGCTTCGTGTTCTGAGACCACTTGCTTTACCGGTGTTTGGATCTCTTTGGTTTTTGTGCTTTGTTTACAGGCAGATAGAGCCAGTAAAAGTAATAGGATGGTTAATTTGTTCATGGTTTACAGTTTATAATTAAGCTAGTTGGTCGAAAACCTCTTATTATAATTACAGGAATATCTATTTTTACCGATCTATGGAAGTTAAACTCATAAGCAGCACCCAAAATTCTTTGGTGAAAAGAATTATGCAGCTCAAAGAAAAATCCCGTGAACGAAAAAAGAGCGGGCTTTTTATCGTTGAAGGGCAAAGGGAAATAGCGTTGGCCCTAAAGGGCGGTTATACCATGCAGACCCTTCTTTTTTGTCCTGAAATTTTGAACAACCCTTCTATTGATACGCTCACCAAGGACGCTTGCCCGGAAATTATAGAAATATCCGAAAATGTCTACGCTAAAATTGCGCACCGTGGTACCACCGAGGGTGTAATCGCCCTGATGAGTGTAAAGGACCATGCATTGCAGAACATTACCTTTACGAACAACACACCTTTGGTTCTCGTGGCCGAAGCTCCAGAAAAACCTGGAAACATTGGCGCACTTTTACGCACGGCCGACGCCGCTGCTGTAGATGCCGTTTTAATAGCAAACCCCAAATCCGACCTATATGGTCCGAACATAATCCGATCCAGTGTTGGTTGCCTTTTTACCAATCAAATTGGCATGGGTACAACGGACCAGATCATTTCTTTTTTACAGACCAACCAAATCAAAATTTATTGTGCCGCATTGACCGCTTCCAAAAATTATGTGGATTGTGATTTTACAGGAGCCTCTGCCCTAGTTATGGGTACGGAGGCCACTGGACTCACCGATACATGGCTCCAAAATTCCGACCAAAACATAATTATTCCGATGCAAGGGGAAATAGACTCCATGAATGTTTCGGTATCCGCTGCAATACTTATATTTGAAGCGAAGCGCCAGCGCGGATTTTAAGCTATGGAAAAAAATACACTCTTTTATGCGATCCTTGCGATTCTAGTAACCCAATATCTGGCACACCAGTTCCTGGAATATCTGAATGCCAAGCGTTTCCAGTCCACATTACCTCCCGAACTGGCCGATGTCTTTGACGAAACCGAGTATCGAAAATCACAACAATATAAACGGGCCAACTACAAATTTGGTCTTATCTCCGATGGCTTTTCCCTTGTACTGACCGTATATTTTTTAGTCCTTGGTGGATTTGAATGGGTAGATCGATTGACCCGTTCCATTACCGAAGATACCATTCCCATGGCATTGCTGTTTTTTGGAATTATAATGTTCGGTAGCGCACTTTTGGGACTCCCTTTTTCGTATTACAAAACTTTTGTGATCGAAGGGGAATATGGCTTTAACAAAACCACTAAATCCACTTTTTTGTCAGATAAAATAAAAGGGACTCTGCTCACTTTGGTTCTGGGAGGAGGTATGCTGGCATTATTTATACTTTTCTACATATCTACAGGCCGAAATTTTTGGATCTTTATGTGGGTAGCTGTCGGGGTCTTTATTTTGTTCATTAATCTGTTCTACAGCCGGTTGATCGTACCACTGTTCAACAAACAGACCCCACTTGAAGAGGGCAGTCTAAAAAAATCCATTGAGGATTATGCAAAAAAGGTGGGTTTTGAGCTTCAAAATATATTTGTAATAGATGGCTCCAAACGTTCCACAAAAGCAAATGCCTATTTTTCGGGATTTGGAAAAGAAAAGCGCATTACCCTGTTCGACACCTTGATCAACGATTTGAACGAGGATGAAATAGTGGCAGTCCTGGCCCATGAGGTTGGCCATTACAAACGAAAACATATTATTGCAAATCTTTTTGCATCGTTATTCACTACAGGTGTTACGCTTTTTATCCTATCGTTGTTCATCAACCATCCAGAAATATCCTTGGCCATTGGCGTATCCACACCAAGTTTTCATGCCGCTTTGGTCGGGTTTGCCTTATTATATAGCCCTATTTCCGAAATAACCGGGTTGATCATGAACTATTTATCGAGGAGATTCGAATTCCAAGCAGATAATTTTGCAAAACGTACATTTGCCGCATCCCCATTGATCTCATCTTTAAAAAAGTTGTCCAAAAAAAGTCTGAGCAACCTCACCCCACATCCGGCCTACGTTTTTGTCCACTACTCACATCCACCTTTAATTGAACGTATCCGAAACCTAAAGGCATAGATTTTGTTGTTTAAAATTTAAGATTGTAGTAAATTTAATATACTATGACAGAGGCTGCGATTGAAAAAGAAAACAAGCAAATTGCGAAGCAGTACAAAGAATTACTTCGCATTAGCTACCAAACACTGACGGACGAGGACAAGAAATTGATTCGATCTGCATTCGATGTGGCCGTAGATGCCCATAAGGATCAACGACGAAAATCCGGTGAGGCCTATATTTTTCACCCTATTGCCGTTGCCAAAATTGTAGCTTCGGAAATTGGTCTGGATGCTGTTTCCATCGCCTCTGCCCTACTGCACGATGTTGTAGAGGACACGGCCTATACACTGGACGATATTGAGCGTATGTTCGGCGAGACAGTGGCGCGGATCGTGGACGGGCTCACCAAGATCGCCCACTTAAAAAAAGATAAGGACATAAGTCAACAAGCAGAGAACTTTAGAAAAATGCTGTTGACGCTTCATGACGATGTCCGTGTAATCATTATCAAAATCGCGGACCGGTACCACAACATGCTCACCATGGATTCCATGCCGGAACACAAACAGGTAAAGATTGCTTCCGAAACACTATATATTTATGCGCCCCTGGCGCACAGAATTGGGCTTTACAATATTAAAACCCATCTTGAGGACCTCTCTTTAAAGTATACAGAGCCAGAGGTTTACAACGATATCCAAGCAAAAATAGAGGACACCGAAGAGGAAAGCTTGGCCTATATCGAAGACTTTGCCAATGTTATCCGGACATCGCTGGACAAAGAAGGTCTTAATTACTACATCAAAGGTAGAATGAAATCCATTTTCTCCATCCGTAAAAAGATGAAGACTCAAAATGTAACTTTTGATGAAGTCTACGATAAGTTCGCAATTCGGATCATCTACAAATCCGATCGCAAGAACGAAAAATTCCTGGCTTGGAAAATCTACTCCATAGTTACCGATCACTTTACCCCAAACCCGATTCGACTTAGGGATTGGATCACCTCTCCCAAATCCACAGGGTACGAAGCTCTGCATATAACGGTAATGGGGCCAAAAGGAAAATGGGTAGAAGTTCAGATTCGTAGTGAGCGTATGCACGAAATTGCAGAAAAAGGCTATGCTGCGCACTTTAAGTACAAACACGGCAACCAAAAGGAACAAGGCATAGAAGAATGGCTAAACAAACTACAGGAAGCACTTGAAAATGCCAATGGCAATGCTGTCGACTTTGTCGAGGAATTTAAACTGAACCTTTATGCCAAGGAAATTTTTGTTTTTACACCCAAAGGAGATTTAAAATCGATGCCCAAAGGTGCCACCGCCCTTGACTTTGCGTTTAACATCCATACCGAAGTAGGATTAAAGACCCGTGGAGCCCGTGTAAACGGAAAGCTGGTCCCGTTGGGCACAAAACTCAGGAGCGGTGATCAAGTGGAGATCATTACCTCGGAAAGTGCCAAACCTACTCAAAGTTGGTTGGATTATGCGCAAACAGCAAGAGCTCGCTCCAAAATTAAATCGTCGTTGAGCGAAGAGAAAAAAGAGGTCGCGGCAGAAGGAAAGGAAATATTGCGACGAAAGTTAAAGGCCCAAAAAATAAACCTGAACGAGGACACCGTCAACAAATTGGTGACCTTTTTCAAGCTAAAAACAAGCTTGGACCTTTTCTATCGTGTCGGTATCGGTGTTATCGACAACGAAAAGCTCAAGGATTTTTCATCATCCTACCATAATGCATTTATCAATTTCTTCAAAAACAAAATCCGAAGAACCCCTACACCAAAAGATGTAGATAAAAACGAGATCACCACCAAATACGACCTACTAGTATTCGGCAAGGAAGAGGAAAGGCTCAACTATAAACTCTCGCAATGCTGCAATCCAATTCCCGGAGATGAGGTGTTTGGATTTGTAAGTGTTAACGATGGCATTAAAGTACACAAAAAGAATTGCCCGAACGCCATATCGCTACAATCCAATTATGCCTACAGAATTATAAGTGCCAAGTGGATAGATTCTTCCCAAGAAGAGTTTTCTGTGGATATTCAAATAACCGGTATCGACAACATGGGATTGGTACAGGATATTACCAAGATCATATCGGAAAACATGCATGTAAACATGCGAAACCTCAACTTTAGTGCGGACGGAGGCACCTTTAAAGGAAAGATAACGCTCGTGGTCAAAAACAATAATATCCTTAAACGACTGATGAACCGTTTAAAGCAAGTTGAAGGAATAGATAAAGTAACAAGAATTTAATTTTTAACTGTACCTTTGTGCATTAGCTATGCAGAAAGCCATGGGAAACAACAAAAATCAGGAAATTGTAAAAAATGTGTTCACCTCGTTCCTAGAGGAGAAAGGACACCGCAAAACTCCTGAGCGCTACGCCATTTTACAGGAAATTTATGAAAGCGACGACCATTTTGACGTAGAATCCCTTTACATCAAAATGAAGACAAAAAACTATAGGGTAAGCCGGGCCACATTGTACAACACCATAGAACTTTTGTTGGAGAGCAAACTGGTTCGCAAGCACCAATTCGGCAAAAACCAGGCACAATACGAAAAGTCTTATTTTGATCGTCAGCACGATCATGTTATCCTAACCGATACAGGAGAGGTAGTGGAGTTCTGTGACCCACGTATCCAATCCATCAAAAAAACCATTGAGGAGGTTTTTGACATTAAAATCAATAATCACTCCTTATATTTCTACGGAACTCGAAACAAAGAAGAAAACCTAACCGAATAACCCACATATTACATGGTAGATTTATTGCTTGGACTCCAATGGGGAGACGAAGGAAAAGGAAAAATTGTTGATGTACTTACCAAGGAATACGATATTATAGCCCGTTTTCAAGGAGGGCCCAATGCAGGCCACACCTTGGAGTTTGATGGTATTAAGCACGTTTTGCATACGATTCCCTCTGGGATTTTTCATAAAAATGCGATCAATATAGTGGGGAACGGAGTCGTCATAGACCCCGTTATCTTTAAAAAAGAACTGGACAATCTCGAAAAATTCAATATCGATATCGAGTCCAAACTGTTCATTTCTCGAAAAGCACACCTGATTCTTCCAACCCATCGTTTGTTGGATGCCGCTTCCGAAGCATCCAAAGGAAAAGCAAAAATCGGTTCCACTTTAAAGGGTATTGGTCCTACCTACATGGACAAAACAGGCCGTAATGGAATGCGTGTTGGCGATTTGGAGTTCGATGATTGGAAAACAAAATACCGTGCCCTTGCCGACAAGCACGAGGCCATGATCGATTTTTACGATGTAGATATCCAGTATAATCTGGAAGAATTGGAGGCAGAATTCTGTGAAGGTGTTGAAACATTGAAAAAATTGACCTTTATAGATAGCGAGGAATACATTTTCAAAGCGCAGGCCGAAGGCAAAAAGATTTTGGCCGAAGGTGCTCAAGGCTCCCTCTTGGACATCGATTTTGGAACCTACCCTTTTGTAACATCCTCGAATACTACCGCCGCCGGAGCGTGCACAGGATTAGGTGTTGCCCCAAACAACATTAAGCGTGTTTTGGGAATTTTTAAAGCCTACACCACCCGTGTGGGAAGCGGCCCGTTCCCTACTGAACTTTTTGATGAGGACGGTGCCAAAATGGCCAAAATAGGCAACGAATTCGGCGCAACAACAGGAAGACCACGTCGTTGTGGATGGTTAGATCTGGTAGCCCTAAAATATGCTGTTCAAATTAATGGTGTAACAGAACTAATGATGATGAAAGCAGACGTTCTTAGTGGCTTTGAATCCATTAAAGTATGTACGGCCTACTCCTATAAAGGAGAGCAAATACAGCATTTGCCCTACAACATAGAGAAAGAGTACGTTACTCCTGTGTACACGGAATTGAAAGGATGGTCCCAGGACCTTACCAAATTGTCCAAGGCAGAGGATATACCTAATACCCTGAACGAATATATCGGGTTCTTGGAAGAGCAGTTGAACGTACCCATTAAAATAGTATCCGTAGGTCCGGACAGGCTTCAAACTATTCATAGGTAAGACTCGGTTTTTTGTTCATTTTTGAGTAATTTAATAGTCCGGTTGTTCCATCACGGACATCATACTCCTACTCAAATGCAATTGACTAAATATCATTACCATGAACAAAATATTGACCCTGCTATTAGTACTGGCAAGTCTTGTTTCCTGCCAAAAGAAAGAGCCAAAATCACTTTCCGTTGCATCTCCAAAAGGAACCAACTCCATAGAGTTTTTTCTATCGGAGAACGGCAATCCATTGTATGTGGTGAATCATAACAACAAAACTGTTATCGATTCCTCTTTGATTGGTTTTGATTTCAAAAATCAAAAATCCTTGAACGGAAATCTGGGCATTATCAATTCAACCACAACCACGGTAGATGAGACTTGGGAAATGCCCTGGGGGGAGCAAAAAGAGGTTGTGAACCAATACAACGAACTCAAAGTTGAGCTCGAAGAGACCCAAGCCCCAAACCGTAAATTCAACATCTATTTTAGGGCTTATGATGATGGTGTAGGTTTCCGGTATGAGTTTTTACCACAACAAGGCGTGGACAGCGTGGCAATAATGGACGAAAACACCCAATTTCAGCTCACAGAGGACTATACGGCATGGTGGATTCCAGGGGATTGGGATATCTACGAACACCGTTATAACACCTCTCTGGTTTCTGAGATAGATGCCATTTCCAAAAGAAACCACCCTGACCTTGCACAGACCTATATTCCAGAAAATGCGGTAAATACACCAGTAACCCTGCGAAACAAAGATGGACTGCACCTGAGTTTCCACGAAGCCAACCTGACCAATTATGCCGGCATGACCTTAAAAGTGGACAATACATCTTTACTATTGACCAGTGAGCTGGTAGGTTCCGATCGACTCGGCCACAAAGTAAAAAGGGCGCTTCCCTTTAAAACACCTTGGCGAACAGTTCAAATTGCGGACAAGGCCACGGAACTTATCGAATCCAAATTGATCGTTAATCTCAACGAACCCAATAAATTGGGCAGTGTAGATTGGTTCGAACCAAAAAAATACGTCGGTATCTGGTGGGAGATGCACCTGGGCAAATCCACCTGGGACTATGCAGGCTCGCAAGACATGAACACATTTACGGAAGATGCCAAACCTACCGGGAAACATGGCGCAACAACCGAAAATACAAAACGCTACATCGACTTTGCTGCAAAAAACAACATTAAAGGTATATTGGTGGAAGGCTGGAATACAGGATGGGAGCATTGGATAGGTTTTGAAGACCGCGAAGGGGTCTTCGATTTTGTAACGCCCTACCCCGATTATGATCTGGAGGGACTTAACAAATACGCCAAAGAAAATGGAGTGGAATTGATAATGCACCACGAAACTTCGGCAGCGCCCCGAACCTATGAGCAGCAGTTGGACACTGCCTATCAGTTAATGAACCAATTGGGCATACATTCCGTAAAAACCGGCTATGTAGGGAAAATAATTCCAAAAGGCGAGTACCACCACGGACAATGGATGGTTAATCATTATAGAAAAGTATTGGAAACAGCGGCCAAATACAACATAGCCATAAATGCCCACGAACCTATAAAAGCAACAGGAATACGAAGAACATACCCAAATGCCATTTCCAGGGAAGGATTAAGAGGCCAAGAATTTAATGCCTGGTCTGCCGATGGTGGCAACCCTGCAGAACATTTGCCCATTGTTGCTTTTACACGAATGTTGGCAGGACCTATAGATTTTACACCCGGTGTTTTTGATATTGAACTCCCTACAAAAGAAAATAACAGGGTCAGCACCACCATTGCCCAACAGTTGGCTCTTTATGTGGTAATCTACAGTCCCGTGCAAATGGCATGCGATCTGCCCGAAAATTATGAAAATCAACCAGCGTTCCAATTTATTAGGGACGTCGGGGTAGATTGGGACCGAACAGAAGTGCTAAATGGAGAAGTTGGTGACTACGTTACCATTGCACGCAAAGAACATGGAACCGGAAATTGGTTTGTTGGCGGTATTACGGATGAAAACGCTAGGGAACTAACTGTTGATTTTGATTTTTTGGACGAGACCAGTAGTTACAAAGCCATTATTTATAAGGATGCCGAAAGTGCAAATTTTAGGACCGACCCTACTGCAATCGACATAGAGAATATAGAAGTAAATAAAAATTCAATCCTCAACATAAAACTTGCCGAAGGGGGAGGCTTTGCCATTAGTTTACTAAAAGAAAACGAGTAGCCTATGTGACTTAAATCACAGATGATACTTGGCAAAATCCGTAACTTTGTACCAAATAAAAATAAGAAGTTATGACAGATAAATTAAATCAAATAGGACTGGACAACAGAGCTTCCAAAGAGCTATCCGACAAGCTGAACGAACTGTTGGCAAACTATCAGATATTTTACATGAACGCACGTGGTTTCCATTGGAACATCAAGGGCGAAAAATTCTTTGAACTACATGCAAAATTCGAAGATCTGTACAACGACTCTTTGGAGAAAATCGATGAAATAGCCGAAAGAATCTTGACCTTAGGGTTTACACCCCTGCACAATTATGAAGATTATTCGGGAATCTCCAAGATAAAGGCCTCCAAAAATGTATCCGGTGGAAAAGACGCCGTTCAGGCCATATTGGATGGATACAAAGTATTGCTTCCATTGGAAAGAGAACTTTTGGAAATGGCCGGTGAATCCAACGACGAAGGCACAGGGGCATTGATGAGCGATTACATTAGAGAACAGGAGAAATTGGTTTGGATGTACTCCGCATTTTTAAACAAATAGACCCCAGCTCACAGAATTGCCGTTGGGCCCTTTGTTCCCAACGGATATCTGGCTTTGGCACTCAAAGACCATTTTAGGATCATTCAGGATTTTGGCACATAAGCTTAAAGTATTGCTGAAATCTTGGATGATTTTATTTTTCAGAAGTATTTAAGTTGTTTCATGGTCTATATTAGCCTCCTTCGGATTTTCCTTAACACCTTCTTTTATGCCATGGTTCAAATCTTCAGACCAACAAGATGTGACGTTCAGCTTGTGGTGAATTGCCAAAGCTTTCTAAACGATTTGTGCCACTTCAGCTAAAAATCCTACTTTTGACCAAAATTAAACGCATTTGAAAAGTATTTTATTTTTCATTTTATCGCTTCTGACTTTTGGTGTTTTCGCACAACAAAACCAACCCAAGGAAGGAAGACAAATAAACATTGTTTACGGGGCCAACTTTACCAAAGATGAGGCCCAGTTTCCAGGTGCATCGATTTTTAGCAAGGATGATGAGCGACAAGTACAGTTTGAACACCAAGGTTCCGACCTTTGGTGTGATATTGCCATATTTTATGCGGAAGAGAATCGATTAAAAGCCATTGGAAATATTCGATTGCAACAAGGGGATTCCATAGAAATGAACAGTGGCAAAATGGATTATGATGGCAACACCAAACTGGCCAAAGCTTGGGAGAAAGTAGACCTTACCAATGGCCAAATGACGTTGACCACGGATACCCTTTATTTTGATAGGGAAAAACAGAAAGCATACTACAATGCCGGAGGCAAGGTTATAGATTCCGCCAATGTGCTCACGAGCATAATCGGCACGTATTTTATGACACCCAAAAAATACCAGTTCCAGCGCAAGGTGCACATAGACAATCCGGATTACATTATCGATTCGGAGCAACTGGACTACTACACCACCTCCAAAAATGCCTATATGTATGGGCCTTCCACCATTACGGGAGAGGAATATAAAATCTATTGTGAGCGCGGTTTCTACGACACCAAAATTGAACAGGGCTACGGCATAAAGAACACCCGAATCGATTACGACAACAAGATCATCGAGGGGGACAGCATTTATTTTGATAAGGCTACCGAATTTGCCTCGGCCACCAACAATATCAAGATCACGGACACTATCAACAATGGGGTGATCAAAGCACACTATGCCGAAGTGCACAAAGCAAAGGATTCCGTTTTTGCCACCAAAAGGGCAGTTTCCATCAATCTGGTACAAAAAGATTCACTTTACATGCATGGCGACACCTTAATGGTAACCGGCAAAGAGGAAGAGCGCATCATCAGGGCATTCAGAAATGCCAAGTTTTACAAAACCGATTTGAGCGGTAAGTCGGATTCCATCCATTTTGATGAAAGAACAGGAATTACCGAACTGATCACCGACCCCATTTTATGGAATGTGGACAACCAGATTACCGGAGATAGCATCCATTTGATATCCGACATGGAGACCGATAAACTGGATTCCCTAAAGGTGATCGAAAACGCTTTCATTATTTCGCTGGATACTATAAGTGGAACGGGTTACAATCAGGCCAAAGGAAAAAATCTGTACGGCAAGTTCATAGAAAACGAACTTAAAATAATCGACCTGGTCCAAAATACCGAGGTAATCTATTATGTCTACAACGACGATGAAGAGCTGATTGGAATAGACAAGACGATTTGCAGTAAAATTAGGCTCCTAATGGCCGATAACGATATCGAGGACATCACCTTCTTTGTAAATCCAGATGGGGATATATTCCCCGAGACCGATTTGCCAGTAGAGAGCCGTAAACTAAAAGGCTTTGTTTGGCGTGGCGATGAACGAATCATGTCCAAAGAGGAAATTTTTGATGAGGACGATAACAATATCGAATTGGTAAAGATCCGGGGCATAGAAAATCCCATTGATATCGATGCCGAAGAAAACGAAAGGCAAAACAACGAGAACGACCCCATTACCGCCCCCAACACCAAGGCGGTAAAACCCAAACAGCCCACGCTAAAAAAGAAAGCGCAAACCCCATAATGTCTAAAAAAGATTTCTTTACATACCAAGCCCAAACCACACCGCATCCATTGGCCTTGGAAGTTTCGCATGCCAAAGGGAGCTATGTTTACGATACCGATGGCAATGCCCATTTGGATTTTGTAGCAGGCGTATCGGCCTGTAGTTTGGGGCATTGCCACCCCAAAGTGGTTGGTGCCATAAAGGCACAACTGGACGAATACATGCATGTTATGGTGTACGGCGAATATGTACAAAAACCAGCCGTGGAATTCTCCAAGCTGCTCTCTTCCCTCCTTCCAAGTAATTTGAACACCACTTATCTGGTCAACTCGGGTACAGAAGCTATGGAAGGAGCCCTAAAATTGGCACGCAGGCACACCGGTCGTTCAGAAATAATTGCGGCCAAAAATGCCTATCACGGGAATACCATGGGCAGTTTAAGCCTAATGGGGCTCGAAGAACGAAAAAGTCCGTTCCGACCTTTGATTCCGGATATAAGGTTTGTTCATTTTAACAATGAAGAAGATCTAAGCAAAATTACAGAAAAAACTGCCGCAGTGGCATTGGAGACCATTCAAGGAGGAGCAGGATTTATAGTACCGAAAAATGATTATTTAGAAAAAGTAAGGGCCCGCTGTAATAAGGTTGGGGCATTACTTATATTGGACGAAATACAGCCCGGGTTTGGTCGAACCGGTAAATTGTTCGCTTTTGAGCATTACAATTGTACTCCGGACATCTTGGTCATCGGCAAAGGAATGGCATCGGGTCTTCCCGTTGGCGCCTTTGTAGCCTCCAAACAGATCATGGCAGACCTTAAAGACAATCCAAAGTTGGGGCATATTACCACTTTTGGGGGCAATCCAGTAATTGCCGCCGCCAGTTTGGCCACCTTAAAAGAAATTACCGAAACGGACCTTATCCATCAAACATTGGCCAAAGAAAAACTGTTCCGTAAATTATTAAAGCACCCTTTGATCAAAGAAATTCGGGGGAAGGGCCTTATGCTCGCCCCCATTATGCAAAACAAGGATGTTACCGATTATCTAATTCTTGAAGCGGCCAAAAAAGGTTTGATACTCTTCTGGCTATTATTTGAGCCAAAAGCTGTGAGAATATCGCCTCCGCTCACCATTTCCATGAAAGAAATCGAAGAAGGTTGCGACCATATTATCAGTATTTTAAATAGCTACCGACCCAATACTGTTAACTAATTTGTTGATAACATACCCCAAAATCGGACTTGAACAGAACCACAAAAGGTTAATTTTAAGTCCATAGTTCAACCAAAAACGTTCCTATGGCGTTAGAATCTAACGAATATCCAGACAAATCCATACACAAATTTGAGTCCATGCTCAAGACGGATGACGTCTATTTCTTTGATGCGGAGGACTTTGAGGAAATTATTCATCATTACTTAAACAATGGCAAGATTGCTTTGGGAAAGAAGGCCATCCAAATCGGGCTGGAACAGCATCCCAATTCCATGGAACTTAAACTTTTAAGAGTGGAAGTATTGGCCTTTGAGGATAAGTTCGAGGCCGCTGAAACCCTTCTGGACGAAATCCAGACCATTAATGTGGCCAACGAGGAAATTTACATCCAACGGGCCAATATCAGGTCCAAGCAAGACAAGCACCAAGAGGCTGTAAACCTCTTGCTTGAAGCACTGCACATTACGGAGCACTCCTTCGATATACATTCCCTATTGGGAATGGAGTATCTATTTATGGATAATTACGAGCAGGCTAAACTTAGCTTTATGCGCTGTGTAGAAATAGACGACCAAGATTACTCGTCCCTGTACAATGTTGTGTATTGTTTTGAATTCTTAGAAGATTTTGATGGTTGTATTTATTATTTGAACGATTATTTGGATCGCAATCCCTATTGTGAAGTCGCCTGGCACCAACTCGGAAAAATGTACTTGGCCAAAAATTTATACTTGGAAGCCCTTACCGCTTTTGACTTTGCCGTTATCTCGGACGATTCCTTCATTGGCGCATATTTTGAAAAAGGCAAAGTGTTGGAAAAGTTGGGCAGGTACAACGAAGCGATCGAAAATTACGAGTCCACCATTTCCATGGATGACCCAACCTCGTATGCGTTTTTACGCTTGGGAAAATGCCATGAAAAATTGGGCAATTTTGATTTGGCCAAATATTACTATTATCACACCGTACACGAAGACCCTTTATTGGACAAGGGATGGTTGGCCATTACCGATTTCCATTTTGGCCAAAAAAACTACGTAAAGGCACTGCACTACATAAACAAAGCAATAAATATAGATGGTGAAAATCCAAAGTACTGGAAAAAGGCCGCCAAGATTTATTTCGCCATGAATAATTTTGACGAAGCCGATTTTGCCTACAAACAAGCTGTAGAACTGGGAAATTATGAGTTACTTACTTGGAAAAACTGGGCAGAGGTGCTCAGTAAAATCGGGGATTACAACTCGGCCATCCAAGTACTGATCCAAGGTTTGGAATTTTACCCGGACAACTCAGAGCTAACTTATAAGTTAGCGGGACTTCATTTAAAAAACAACGACTTGGGCGAAGCAAAAATCATCTTATCCAAGGCTATGAAAATTGATATTGGTAAATTGCGGCAGTTTGAGAAGGAATTCCCAGAATTCATTGAAGTAGATTGGGTGAAAGCATTGGTTTCCAAAATAAAGAAGACAACCAAGTAGCCCGTATATTAATCAATAATATGCAAGCACGTCGTATACTGGACTACGTATTTATAATGCTTAAAGGAATGGCCATGGGTGCCGCAGATGTGGTCCCGGGAGTTTCCGGAGGAACCATTGCCTTTATTTCCGGGATTTATGAAGAACTCATCACTTCCATAAACAATATAAACCTTTCTCTTGTACCCTTGTTCCGTAAAGATGGGGCAAAGGCAGTCTGGAACAAAATCAACGGAAATTTTCTCGCGTCACTTTTTCTTGGGATCTTTATTAGTGTACTCTCTTTAGCAAAATTCCTAAGCTGGCTCTTGGAGAACGAACCGATCTTGCTCTGGTCGTTTTTCTTTGGCCTGGTGGTCGCATCCATTTTTATGGTGGCCAAAGAAATTACCAAATGGAACCTGGGATCCATACTCGTTTTTATTGCTGGTTCGGTATTAGCCTATTTTATCACAGAATTGCCCGTAAACAACAATGTGGAGAGCCTCCCATTTCTTTTCCTATCTGGGGCATTGGCCATTTGCGCCATGATTTTGCCCGGGATTTCCGGAGCCTTTATTCTAGTGCTCTTGGGCTCCTACAAGACCATTTTGGACGCAGTCCACGAAAGGGACATCAAAATAATACTAACCGTGGGCGTTGGGGCAATTTTTGGGCTTTTGAGCTTTGCACGCTTGCTCAAATGGATGTTCAACCACTACAAAAACATAACACTGGCCTTATTGACCGGTTTTATTTTGGGCTCCCTAAATAAAATTTGGCCCTGGAAAAAAGTATTGGAGACCAAAACCTTTGGAGAAAAGATCATTGTTGTAGATGATGTAAATGTGCTTCCGGGAACTTTTGAAGGTGACAATAAATTAATGCTTGCCATTATTCTGGCCGTACTAGGTTTTTCGCTTATTTTTATCTTAGAAAGATCAGCTTCTAAAAAGTAAGTAAAAACGGATGGGGCAAATGCATCAACCTAGAACATTTCTGGATAACTTTTTCTTGGTCGTAAAAGGTCTCTGCATGGGTGCTGCCAACAAGGTCCCAGGGGTTTCTGGAGGCATTGTCGCTTTTGTCGCCGGTTTTTATGAGGAATTTATCTATTCCCTTCAAAAACTAAATTCAAAAGCGCTCAAACTTTTCTTTAATGGAAGGTTCAAAAGCTTTTTCCAATATACCAATGCAAGGTTTTTAGGTTTACTGATATTCGGAATGCTGGTCAGTTATTTTAGTGTTTCCAGAGTTTTGGATTACCTCTTGGACCACAACGAACTCTTTGTTTGGGCCACATTTTTTGGAATGGTAATCGGTTCCATTTACTATATAGGTAAAGATTTTGCCCCATGGAACAAACGGACCATAATAGCCGGAACCATAGGTTTGGTCATCGGGTTGTCCATCAGTTTTTTAAGTCCGGCAAAAGAGAACGATAATTTGGCATTTATCTTTATCTGCGGAATTATAAGTGTTTCCGGAATGACCCTGCCCGGGCTATCCGGTTCTTTTATCTTAATATTATTGGGCAATTATGTGCTGCTTTTGGTCGATTCCGTGAATGCACTCTATGATACTTTTGCGGAGGTTTTCTCGGGAGATTTTAGCTTTGTAAAAAATCCAGAACGTATAAAGATCTTAAAGATCTTAGGTGTTTTCACCCTGGGCTCAGCCGCGGGTTTGGTAACTTTTTCGCATTTGCTCAGTTATGTCCTCAAACATTTTAAGGCCACCACGACTGCTGTATTGCTCGGCTTTATAACCGGCTCTTTGGGCGTGCTTTGGCCATGGAAAAGAACCATTTTTAAATTGAACGGAACAGGCACGCCCTTACTGGACTCCAATGGAGATAAAATAATTTTGAACTACGAACGCTTTTTACCACGGATAGGCTCTCCGGAAACATGGTGGGCCATACTTTTTATAATATTGGGTGTTTTGGTATTATTACTACTGGATTGGTATGGCAAAAACAGAGAGAAAAATGAAAAGATTCGGGCTGCTAGGTAAAAATATATCCTATTCTTTTTCTGAAGGATATTTTGCAAAAAAATTCGAAGAACTAGGGCTTTTAGACCATAGTTACGAAAACTTTGACCTCCAGGACATTGATGAGTTCAGTAGCGTATTGGCCCAAGATCACCTTACAGGTCTAAATGTTACCATTCCTTATAAACAAGCTGTTATCCCATTTTTGGATGAATTGGACCCAAAAGCCGAAAAAATAGGTGCCGTGAACACTATTCAATTTTCCCCCAGCGGACTAAAAGGTTTCAATACGGACGCCTATGGCTTTCAAAAATCGCTCGAGCCTTATCTTAGACCGCACCATAAAAATGCATTGATCTTGGGAACAGGTGGCGCATCCAAAGCTATACGCTTTGTTTTGAACGAGCTTGGTATTGCCAACACTTTTGTGTCCCGGCACAAAAAGCAAAATCAATATACTTACGAGGAGCTAAATGAACAGGTTATAAAAGATAATCAGCTTATAATCAATTGTACACCGCTGGGCACTTACCCCGATATCGAAGACAAACCAAAACTGCCCTATAAGCACATCGGGGCCGGACATTTGCTGTACGACCTTATCTATAATCCGGAGAAAACAGCTTTTTTATCCAAGGGAGAATCGCAAGGGGCCACCATTTGCAATGGATTAAAAATGTTGGAAGGGCAAGCTGAAAAAGCTTGGGAAATCTGGAACAATGCCTAAGAAACATTCATCAATATACAGTTCACTGCCAACCACAGATTCCTGAAATTCACTAAAAGAAGAATCAATACTTTTGGGATTAGACGATTAAGTTGTTAAATTGGCTATAATTTTCATCAATCAACAGCTAAATACGCTACTAATGCAGGAAAACGATGGTAAACTTCAGCATGCTGAAGGTGGAATAGAGGAAACGTCCGAAAACAACAAAGGTCAATTGGAAGAAAGCGCACAAGCCGAACCAAAAACGACCGGGGAAGTTACATCTGAAAGTGAAGCCAAGGAACAACCGGATAACGAATCCCAACAGGCCACCGAAGATGACAAAACGGACGATTCCAATGAACATTTAGATGAAATCGATGAATCCAATGCGGAGGATGCCGAAGATACGGAAAACGAAAAGCGGCACACCATTCCCATGTTGGACTACCACTCCATGTCCATGGAAAATTTGGTGGGCGAATTACAACGCTTGGTAAAAAATGAAAAAGTACAGGCCATCCACAAGCATGTAAGTTCCATTAAATATGAATTTGATCAAAAGTTTCAGGAGTTTCTGGATGAAAAGAAAGAAGAGTTCATAGCCAAGGGTGGCAACGAAATTGATTTTAGGTACAACTCTGTTGCCAAAAGGCAATTCAACGAAGTATATTCCGACTACCGGGAAAAACGCGATCAATACTATAAAAATTTAGACCAATCCCTGAAGGACAACCTTAACAAGCGTTTGAACATCATTGAGGAACTAAAGGGATTAATAGATATCGAAGAAGATATCAATACGACCTACAATAACTTTAAAGACCTACAAAACCGCTGGAAAAATGCAGGGCCGGTGCCACGTGCCAACTACAACGATGTTTGGCGAACGTATCACCACCATATGGAGATCTTTTACGATTTTTTGCACCTCAACCGTGAGCTACGTGATCTTGACTTTAAACACAATCTTGAGGAAAAACAAAAATTGGTAGAACGCGCCGAAGCTTTGGTCGCCGAACCGGATTTGAACAAAGCGTTCAGGGAATTGCAGACACTTCACAAAATCTGGAAAGAAGATGTTGGCCCGGTGGCCAAAGAGCATAGGGAGGAAATTTGGGAAAAGTTCAGCAACGCCACCAAAGCCATGCACCAACGTAGGCAGGAACATTTCCAAGAACTGGAGAAAGTCTATGAAAAAAACCTAGAAAAAAAGCACGAAATAATCGCTTCCATTGCTCAAATAGCTGAGAATGTAGCGAACAACCATCGAGGAATCCAACAACAGATCAAAGAGGTGGAGGCCTTACGCGACGCGTTCTTTAAAGCTGGCAGGGTCCCTCAAAAGGTGAACGAAGAAACTTGGAGCTATTTTAAGGAAACCGTTCGCAAATTCAATAGGAACAAAAATGCTTTTTACAAGAACCAGAAAAAAGAGCAGCAAGTAAATCTGGAAAAGAAAAAAGAATTGTTGGATTTGGCGATTTCTTTAAAAGATAGTGATGATTGGGCGGAGGTTACCCCGCAAATGAAACGTATCCAGCGCGATTGGAAGAAAATAGGCCATGTGCCCAGAAAGTATTCCGATAAAATCTGGAAAGAGTTTAAGGATGCCTGTAATCATTACTTTGATCGTTTACACGCCGAAAAGAATGATGAACACAATGCGGAATTCGAGAACTTTAAAAAGAAGAGCGCATGTTTGGACCGCCTTAAGGCATTCCAGTTAAGTGGTGATAAAAAGAAGGATTTAGAAGATCTAAAGGCATTTTTGACCGAATGGAAACAATATGGCCGAATTCCATACAACAAGAAACACATCAACAGCAAGTTCAATAAAATAATCGATGCCCTCTTCAAGAAATTGGGCATTGGCAAACAAGAATCCGAATTACTTAAATATGGGAACAAGGTTCAAGAACTTGCAAAAACTGAAGATAACCATGCCATTGGCAACGAGCGTGTTTTTGTGAAACGTAAAATAGACGAAGTCAAATCGGAAATACGACAATTGGAGAACAATCTTCAATTTTTCTCTGGTGATTCTGAGGACAACCCCTTGGTGAAGGAGGTCGTTCAAAAATTGAACAAACAAAAAGATGCACTCCAGACTTGGAAGGAAAAAATGAAGAATCTTAATATCCTGGAACACAAACTCAACAAAGAATCCGAAGCGGAGGAAGAATCCGATGGCGGTGAGGAAGAGTAAGGGATTGACCCTTACTCAATTCCATCCACAAAACTTTTGATCACTTTTAATCCAATCCCCTTAAAAAGTACTGGATCAAGTCGGTGGTCGTCACAATTCCTTTTAGTTTATCGCCCTCCACTACGGGCAATGCATGGAATTCCCTATTTGCCAATATCTGTGCGACTTCCTTAATGGTCGCATTGGGGTCTACGCTCACCAAATTGCTTACCATTACCTGAGGAATAGTAAACATATTGTACACAATGGTATCCACCACTTCCTCATGTTCATCAATGGCGTCGGCAAAACTGATCCGCATTAAGTCGGTAAGGCTCAGCATGCCCTTTATATTTTCACCATCCACAACAGGAATATGTCTTATGTTATGTTTTTTAAAAAGTCGTTCAGCGGTCACCAAATCATCTTTGGTGCTCAATGTGACCAGGTTCTTGGTCATTATTTGAGAAACGGGCACACCAATTTTCATCTTTTCAATTGTTTTAATTATATGTAATCAAGTTACCCCAATACGAGGTTGAAAAGTATGATAATTGTCAGTTAATCTTATTTGGCAACGTTTACCGATCTGGTTTCCCTGATCACGGTTACCTTAACTTGACCCGGATAGGTCATATCGGTCTGTATTTTTTGTGAGATTTCGAAAGATAGCTCGGCGGCTTTATCGTCGTTCACTTTCTCACTTTCCACGATTACACGAAGTTCCCTACCAGCTTGTATGGCATATGCTTTTTGCACCCCATGAAAGCCGAAGGCGATATCTTCCAAATCCTTTAGTCGCTGTATGTACGAGTCCAAAACCTGTCTCCTTGCACCTGGTCGGGCACCACTGATCGCATCACAAACTTGAACAATGGGAGATATTAAAGTAGTCATTTCAACTTCGTCGTGGTGAGCTCCGATAGCGTTGCATACTTCCTCTTTTTCACCATATTTCTGTGCCCATTGCATACCTAAGATCGCGTGAGGGGTCTCCACCTCCACTTCGGCCATTGGTACTTTACCTATATCGTGCAAAAGTCCGGCCCTTTTCGCCAATTTAGGGTTTAGGCCAAGTTCGGCGGCCATTACCCCACAGAGCTTGGCAACTTCTCTGGAGTGCTGTAACAAGTTTTGACCGTACGAAGATCTATACTTCATACGTCCTACCGCTTTGATCAGTTCTGGATGAAGGCCATGGATACCCAAATCTATTACGGTACGTTTCCCTATTTCAGCAATCTCTTCATTAATTTGCTTTTCGGTTTTTTTCACAACCTCTTCTATACGTGCTGGGTGAATTCGTCCATCTGTCACCAATCTGTGCAGGGACAAACGGGCCACTTCCCTTCTAACGGAATCAAAACAGGATAAAATAATTGCTTCTGGAGTATCGTCCACAATAATTTCCACTCCGGTCGCCGATTCCAAAGCACGAATATTTCGTCCTTCCCTACCGATTATGCGTCCTTTTACATCGTCGGACTCCAAATTAAACACGGACACACAATTTTCTACTGCTTCCTCCGTACCGATTCGTTGAATAGTGTTTACTACAATCTTTCGAGCCTCCTGCTGTGCGGTCAGTTTGGCCTCTTCCATAGTATTTTGAAGATAGGCCATGGCATCGCTCTTCGCGGTTTCCTTTAATGACTCCAATAACTGGGCCTTAGCATCTTCTGCAGATAGCCCGGATATCACTTCCAACTGTTGTACTTGGCTCTTGTGTAGTTTTTCGACTTCGGCCTGCTTTTTATCAAGAATTTCACTCTTGTGGGATACTTCTTGTATTTTGCCCTGAAGTTGGTCGTTCAACTTTTTATTTTTGGCCAACTCACTGCTCACTTGGGACTCTTTGTCCCTAGTTCTCTTTTCGGCCTCGGCAATTTTCTTGTCCTTATTGATTATAACTTTTTCATGTTCGGCCTTCAGTTCCAAAAATTTTTCCTTTGCCTGGAAAATTTTGTCCTTTTTTATGCCCTCTCCTTCTTTCTTTGCTTCTTTTATGATATCGGCAGCTTCCTTTTTTGCCCCTGCAATGGTCTTGGACGCTTTGCCTTTCTCCATTATCTTTGCAATTGAAAAGCCAATGGCAAGCCCTACAACAGCTGCGACAGCAATTACTACGATATTATCCATGTTTGTTTGTGTTTAGTTAAAAAAAAAGCCCACATAGGCTGAAGTTTTGTACAAACTCCAAATTACAGGTTTAGGGCTAACAGACTGATCAAGGATCCCTATGCAAGTAGGGCCTGCTTTTACAATCTAAACTCACCCTTTTGAATTATAATAGTGTTGAGTTTGTCAAAAAATATTACCTATGTGGGCAGTAACATTATTTTATTTAAAAGAACTTATTCTCCCAGTTTGGAATGTACCAGTTCATCCAATGCCCTGAGCCTTTGCATGGCTGCTTCCGCATTTTCAGAACGATCTATCCCACTCTGCTCAATTTTGGATGCAAATTGTAGGGCACACATGGCCAATACATCTTGCTTGTCCCGAACTGCATAATTTTGCTCAAACTTTTTGGCCAGGTTTTCAATGTTCTTGGCCGCCTTCCGCAATCCTTCTTCTTGCTTGGGGTCTATGGTCAATGGATATACCCTATCGGCAATGGAAAGCTTTATTTTGAGCTTCTCGTTCATATTTCTGTAACTAATCAATCCGCTAGTTTGGCTATGCAAACATCAAGTTCGCGAATCAATGTATTTATCTTGAGCTTAGCTTCTGTTTTACTCGTATTACTACCCAGCATCGTGTTTGCCATTTTAAGGGAATCGTACTTCTCCTCCCATTGGTTCAGAGCGTCGTCCTTGAGTTTGTTTTCATCCTTTAGATGTTCCAATTCAAGCTTTAAATTAGCGTTCAATTGGTGCAACAGCTCCATTTTGTGCAGCAGTTTGCTCACCTTGTTCTCCAAAGAATCCACAATCTCAACAAGTTCGCTCATATATGCAAACAACAATACGTATTACACAAAGTTAACCAACCTAGGACAACCTCGCAATACTTTTTACATTTATTCTTGTTCCGTTTACCAAAGCTTTAGAGCTGTTGCGTTAAATCTTTTCTTAAAACAAAACATTGGTTACTTTCGTAATAGAATTACTGATCTTTTATGCGTAGAACACTATTTTTAGCCTTCTTTTTATTTGCAATTTATCTAGCTGCACAAGAAAAATATCCGCAAAACACATTTCGTTCCCCATTGGACATCCCCTTGGTACTTTCCGGCACCTTTGGTGAACTACGTTCCAACCATTTCCACTCCGGTATGGACCTTAAGACCCAACAAAGGGAAGGCCTCCCGGTTTACGCTATCGAAGATGGCACGGTAACCCGCATCAAAATCTCGCATTGGGGCTACGGTAAGGCACTGTACGTTGCGCATCCCAATGGACATATGTCTGTTTATGCCCACCTTCAAAAATTTGGGCCAGAAATAGAGAAGTACGTAAAAAAAGTGCAGTACCAAAAGCAGTCTTTCGAGGTTGAAATGTTCCCCGATTATGGAGAGTTAAAAGTAGCGAAAGGAGATATTATCGCATTTTCCGGTAACACGGGAGGGTCCGCAGGGCCCCATCTACATTTTGAGATTCGAAACAGTGTAAACGGAAAACCTACCAATCCCCTGCTCTATGGTTACGAAGTAAGGGATGCCACAGACCCGACTTTGCTGGGACTTTTTGCATACCCACTGGCCAAGGGTGCATTGGTAAATCAGAGTGCAGAAAAAATTCAATTGAATTATAAAAAACAAGCAGACGGGTCTTTTTTGGCCGATAAGGTAACGGCGGTCGGTACAATCGGGTTCGGCATCAATAGCTTTGACCGTTTGGATATGGCCGCCAATAAAAATGGCGTATATGCCGTAAAACAAACCGTAAACGGCAAGGTTTATTCTGAATTCGACTTTGACACTTTCTCGTTCGGCGAAACACGGTACATCAACACTTTAATCGATTACGCCCACTTTTATAACCACAGACAGCGCATTCAAAAGTGCTTTAAAGAGCCCTATAACCATTTAAGTATTTACAAGTCCCTTTATAATGATGGTAAAATTGAGATTATCGAAGGTCTGTCCTATACTGTGGAAATCCTTATTTCTGATCTGGCCGGTAACACTACCAAACTCATAATTCCCGTGGAAGGCAAAATGCAAGAGGAGAAAATTGCCAAGAAAAATGACCCTACAGATAATTTCTTGATAGCCAATAAGCCCAATAACTTTGATTTGGGCGCTGCAAAAGTATTTTTTCCCGCTAGCACGTTTTATGAAGATTTCTATATCGACCTTCAAAAAGGAACCGACACCATTACCATACACAACAACAGCGTTGCGGCACACCGAAATTTCACGATCAGTTTCGACCCATCAAAATATACCAAGGAAGAACGAAAACAAATGTTCATTGCCCATCTGGACAGCAAAAAGAGACCATCTTATTCAAAAACCTACAAGAGAGACGGTTCTTTCACCACCCGAACGCGGACTTTGGGCACATACACCCTTGTCAAGGACAGTATTCCTCCTACCATTAGACCAAAGAACTTCAAGGAAAAGCAATGGCTCAGCAACTACAATTACTTGAGTCTACTTATTTCCGATGACCTTAGTGGAATAGATAGTTATTCCGCCACATTGAACGGAAAATGGATTTTGATGGAATACGAACCAAAGACAAACACCATTACCTATAATTTTGAGGACAATATAACCAACGACACGGAATGCGACCTCATAGTTACGGTTACGGACAATGTGGGCAACTCCACTATATTTAGTACCAAGTTTTTCAGGAAATAGGCGTATTTTTGCATTCGAAAAATAATCAAGTACAATTATTTGTTGACCTTTTTCAAGCTCAAAGACCTAATCAACCAGAATTATTTTTTAAAGTATGCCAAACCTTTTACATAGGTGTTGAATTAAATATTGATCCATGAAAAAAATTGTCTTCGTAGTTATTCTTTTGATAACAGGCATTATGTCCGCCCAAAAGAACATTTATGAAAACATCAGGTTTGACCAACTTACCAGTAACCACGAGGTTTTGGCCATAATTCCATTTATTGCCCATTTGGAATTGGAGGAAACGGTAGATAGTGAAGACCTCAAGATTTTGGCAGAAAAAGAAGGGTACGCGGTACAAAATGCATTGGAGACCTATTTTTCCAAACGCAAAAAGCGCAAAAAATTCAATGTGGATTTTCAGAATATAAACAACACCAATGCCATATTGGCCCAAAACGATATCGATTACACCAACATTGATACCTACACCACCAAGGAATTGTGCGAAGTTTTGGATGTAGATGGCATTATCAGCGGCAACCTAAACCTGAACATTTTATTATCCGAAGGCGTACCTACGGATTTTAGCATTTTGGACTACTTTAGCGGAAATGCCAACTATGGCAGAATCGGTGTAAAAATAAGCGATGGCGAAACCGGCAAACTCCTTTGGAAGTACGAAAACGCCATTTCCAAAAAAACAGGTAAAAACACCACCGAACTCATCGATAAAATGATGAAGACCGCCTCCCGAAAATTTCCTTACGACAGAGAAAAACGCAAGAACCGTAATTAATTATCCTTTTTAACTGTTCGCAAACTCTTTGAGGACCTGAACGGTATAATCTATTTCTTCCCTGGTATTGTACATGGAAAAAGAAAAACGAAGACTGGGCTTCTCCTGTTCTTCCCACTCAAGAATTTCGTTGAGCACATGGGATCCTTGACTACTACCTGATTGACAGGCACTCCCCTTGGAACAAGCAATACCTTTCATATCCAAATGGAAAAGCAACATTAGACCTTTCTGTTTATCAAAAGGTAAGCGCACGTTGGCCAAGGTGTAGGTACTTTTCTCCAAATCTCCAGAAAGCCCATTGCACAACGCATCGGGAATTTCTTGTTTGAGCTTTTCCAAAAAGTATTGTTTAAGCGATTTAATAGCCTCTGTTTCTTCCTCTATGTTCTCGTATGCCCTAATAAAAGCCTCTTCCAACCCAACAATATTATGGAAAGGCTCGGTCCCTGCCCTAAAACCGCGTTCTTGGGAACCACCAAAAATCAATGGCTTTAATCCGGAATTTTTTCGGATAAAGGCAAACCCTATTCCTTTGGGCCCATGGAATTTGTGGGCAGCCGCCGTCATAAAATCAATATTTACATTTTGTACATCCCAAGGGTAATGCCCAATGGATTGCACCGTATCGGAATGAAAAAGAGCTTTATTTGCCTTACAAAGTTCGCCAACAGTGCCAATATCCAATATATTGCCTATTTCGTTGTTTACATGCATTAAGCTTACCAACTTTTTGGAATCGCTCTTGTTGAGCAGGCTCTCCAAATGATCCATTTTAGGGTTGCCATTTTCGTCCAGATCCACGTACCAGACATTGATACCGTACTCTTTTTCGAGCTCTTCTACTGTATGTAAGACGGCATGGTGCTCAATTTTAGATGTGATTATGGTCTCAACATCCAGATCCCTCACCGCACATCTCAAAATCATATTGTCCGCCTCTGTTCCTCCAGAGGTGAAAATAATTTCGGAGGGATGGGCATTCAACGTTTTTGCAATGGTCTTTCTGGCCTGTTCAACAGCTGTTTTGGCCGATCTCCCAAAACTGTGGGTGGAAGAAGGGTTTCCATAAAACTGTGCCAATGCCTCTTGCATTCGCTCGATCACTTCTTTTCTAACCTGCGTGGTAGCAGCATTATCCAGATAGACTTTTTGCATGGTTGATTTTACTTTAAACGGGTGTAAAAGTACACGAATTAAGTTAATTTCTTTTAAAGTAAGCTCGGGAATTGGGGTATTAAAATGGAATTGCATTAAATTTGGCGCATGAGAAAAATTTTCTTTCCCTTTCTTTGTTTTGGAGCTCTACTTTCTTGCAGTGATGGCGACCTTGAAATCGAGACCATTGATTTTGACAGTGTAACTTTGGATTACTGCTCCGACCCAACAACCGACGCCAAGAACATTCTTTTTAAGATAAATGAAAGTGAGTCCTTGATTTTGGAACTCCAAAGTGGAGTTTTGAACAATGGCGTTGCCGGGGAAACGGTTACCACCGAAAGTACTGTGCCCGGTCAATCCCAGATCACTTACCGAGTTTTTTCCGATGATGTGGACAGCGATTATTTCTGCAGCGATATTCCGCCCGCACAACCCACTGTTATTGATGAGGTCGAAGCAGAAGATGGCTCTGTGATCATTGAAACCATTGTTGATCCCGATGATGCATCATCATTTTTGCACACCATAAGTTTAAGTGGAATTTCTTTTGTGACCGACAGCGGGGAACGGATCACCAATATTGCGATAAGTGAATTTGGCGAGGTAACCACCAATGTTCCCGA
Organism: Flagellimonas marinaquae; assembly: GCF_023716465.1. Taxonomy (NCBI): domain Bacteria; kingdom Pseudomonadati; phylum Bacteroidota; class Flavobacteriia; order Flavobacteriales; family Flavobacteriaceae; genus Flagellimonas; species Flagellimonas marinaquae. Next base: position 2,617,891 of record NZ_CP092415.1, on the reverse strand, counting down.
TTAAGCGTTCTGGTAAATGTAAACTTCGGTTGCGCCCAAACCATATTTTTGGTAATCGGCATCGTAAAATTTTAGGTTTTCGAACCTATTAAAAAGGTAATGCAGCTCTTCCTTGAGCACCCCCTCGCCCACACCATGTATAAAAACTACTTTTTGAATACGTTTTCGAATGGCAAAATCCAACTGACTCTTCGCGGTCTCCAACTGGATATTTAGCATATCGTAATTGCTCATGCCCTTGCTCGATTTTACCAATTGATGAATATGCAGGTCCACTTCCATTTTCGGTGCGCTTCGCTCTTTGGGCCTCAATACAGGTGAAGTTCTTTTTTTGGGCAGTTCTTTCTGTTTTTTGACTTGAGCAGCTTCAAAATTGGATACAGTAATGTCCCCCTCGATCTTTACAAGGTCGTGGGACATAAATCGCATGGGGAACCCATCATCCGTAAGTATGGCAACCTCATCACCTTCAACCTGTTGAACAATGCCCGCTATGGCTTCGTCCAAAACCTCCACCTTGTCTCCTTTTAAAAATTTGCCCATATTTAATTTCTGTGGTAAAAAATGATGTAAAAATTAAACCTGAATACAAAAATAATAGTATTTTTCGGCCACCACAGTCTATGATGTACCTAACACCAACCATATTCGCCATTGACCTGAAGGACTACATGTTACCTTGCCTTAATAAAAAGTTATTGGGCGTGGATTGTCCCGGTTGTGGTATGCAACGTGCCGTGGATCTGCTCCTACATGGTGATTTTATAGCTGCATTTTATATGTACCCGGCCATTTATCCCATTGTTGCGCTACTCGTTTTTTTACTGGCAAACATCTTTTTTAGTTTTAAACATGCACAGCAGGTAAAATGGTTTTTGTTGTTGTTTACAGCGGGTACCATCATAGTAAGTTACATCATAAAAATGAATAACCTTTTTAATTAAAATCTTTAGATTATGGAACAACAAAAACTTCCAAATGCAACGCTGATCATGGTATTCGGTATTATATCGATAGTTACCTGTTGCTGCTACGGGGTAATCGGTCTAATTTTTGGTGTTATTGGTTTAATATTGGCCAACAAAGCATTGAAACTTTATGCCGAAAACCCAGAAATGTACGATGGTGTACAATCCGTTAAAACCGGTAGAATACTCTCCATTATCGGTATTGTACTAAATGTGCTTTATCTCTTAATGTCCCTATGGGCCATATCTGCTTTTGGATGGGATGCCCTACAGGACCCGCAAAGAATGCAAGAAATTCTTGAACAATATCAATAAAATCAACATATGAACCAACAACCCTTACCCGGGGCAAGTACAGTGTTGACAATGGGGATACTCTCCATTGTCGGCACTTTGTTCTGCTGTGGCCCACTGGGAGCCATATTTAGTATTATTGGCCTTTCAAAAGCTAAATCCGCAAGTAATCTTTACCACCAAAATCCAGAAAGTTATACGGACTTCAGTAATGTAAAAACAGGAAAAATACTGTCATACATAGGGTTGGTGATCGCCTTGATCTATTTGGTGCTCACAATTCTTTACTTTGGATTTATTGTGGCCATGATCACAACAGGAGAATTTAGTGGCGAATTTTAATTCGCCACTTCACTTATAAATTTTAGACGGTACAAACGCAGCTCCTCGTCCTCGTAATCACCATCAAACTCATCTACGGCAGCCGAAATGGAATCGGTATCCGCATCAAGAAAGTAATCATGGATTTCTTCTTGTTGGTCTTCATCCAGAATTTCATCTATCCAGTAACCAATGTTCAACTTGGTACCACTGAACACGATCTGCTCCATTTCTTTGATAAGTTCGGGAAGCTCCAGCCCTTTTGCCGATGCAATATCGTCCAAGGGCAATTTTCTATCCACACTCTGAATTACGTACAGTTTTAAACCCGAATTGGCACCCGTGCTTTTCACTACAAGATCGTCCGGCCTGGTAATTTCGTTCTCATCCACATATTTGGAAATAAGGTCTACGAACGGTTTACCATATTTTTTTGCCTTGCCCTCGCCAACACCCTGAATATTTATTATTTCCTGCATGGTCACTGGGTACTTAAGGGACATATCTTCCAGTGAGGGGTCTTGAAAGACTACAAATGGAGGAACTTCTCTTTTTTGAGCTTCCCTTTTCCTTAGATCTTTGAGCAATTTCAACAAGTTTTCGTCTGCAACGGCTCCATTGGATTTTTCAGGAACGACTATATTTCCTGTATCATCCTTGGAATACACATGATCTTTGGTCATCATAAAAGATTCTGGATTGTCCAAAAACTTTTTGCCGTTTTCTGTTAAATGCAGGATTCCGTATTGCTCGATTTCCTTTTTTAAGAGACCTGCCACCAAAACTTGGCGCGTTAAAGCCATCCAAAATGTTTTGTCCTGTTCTTTTCCTATTCCAAAAAATTCTTTCTCATCGGTTTTATGGGAGGAGATCATCGCATTGGTTTTGCCCACCAGGATACGGACAATTTCTTTGGTCTTGAATTTCTCCTTGGTTTCCTTTACCACGTGCAATAATTTGGTTACTTCCGCTTTGGCCTCTTCTTTAGGTTTTGGGTTTCGGGAGTTATCGTCCATATCGGCGCCTTCACCGTTCACTTCGTCAAAATCCTCACCGAAATAGTGTAGTATAAATTTTCTACGGGACATAGAGGTTTCGGCATAAGCCACAATTTCTTGAAGCAGGGCATTACCGATCTCTTGTTCCGCCACAGGTTTACCGGACATGAATTTTTCCAGTTTTTCCACATCTTTATAGGCGTAATAGGCCAAACAGTGCCCTTCGCCCCCATCCCTACCTGCACGACCAGTTTCCTGATAATAACTTTCTATACTTTTTGGAATATCGTGATGGATCACAAATCGGACATCCGGCTTGTCGATTCCCATTCCAAAAGCAATCGTAGCAACAACCACATCCACTTCCTCCATTAAGAACATATCTTGATACTTGGAACGTGTCTTGGCATCGAAGCCTGCATGGTAGGGCACGGCACTTACCCCGTTTACCTGAAGCACTTGTGCCAATTCTTCTACACGTTTTCTGCTCAAACAATAAATTATACCAGATTTACCCTGATTTTGTTTAACAAAACGGATAATATCGGCATCCACATTCTTGGTTTTGGGACGTACTTCGTAAAATAGATTGGGCCTATTGAACGATGCTTTGAATACCTTGGCATCCGTCATGCCCAAATTTTTAATAATATCCTCTTGCACCTTTGGTGTTGCCGTAGCGGTTAGGCCGATTATGGGAATATTATCTCCCAATCGATTTATAATTCCTCTTAAATTTCGGTATTCGGGCCTAAAGTCGTGGCCCCACTCGGATATACAATGAGCCTCATCCACCGCCACAAAAGAAAGTTTGACCTTTCTTAAAAACTCCACATTTTCTTCCTTGGTCAGTGATTCCGGAGCCACATAGAGCAATTTGGTAACCCCATTTACTATGTCCTGCTTTACTTGTTTTACCTCGGTCTTGGTCAGGGAAGAATTTAACACATGGGCTATTCCATGTTGTTCGGATATTCCGCGAATGGCATCGACCTGGTTTTTCATAAGGGCGATCAATGGGGAAACCACAATGGCGGTCCCCTCTTTCATTAATGCCGGCAATTGGTAACAGAGGGATTTGCCTCCTCCCGTGGGCATAATCACAAAAGTATCGTTATCACTTAGAATGTTTTGGATCACACCTTCTTGTAATCCTTTAAACTTTGAGAAACCAAAATATTTTTTGAGCGAGGAATGCAAATCAGTGTTCGTTAGGCTCATTTCCGCATTTTTCAATTTATTACAAACAACCTAAAAGGTAGTTGAAGCTTTTATTAAACAATACCAATACAGTTAAATCCAATATCATTTTCGAAATAGTCTGTATAAGATAGTTTGATTAGTTTTGTAAACTTAAATATAACACATTCTTTTAGGAATACAATCAGTTAATCCGTTAATTACTTTGAACGACAAAAAGTCAATTTTATCCATAGCAAAGCGGACCCTTGAAATAGAGAGCAAGGCCATTGCAAATTTAATAGGTCTGTTGGACGACCATTTTGAACAAGCGGTTCAGCATATACTTGAATCCGATGGAAGAGTCGTAGTTTCCGGCATTGGTAAAAGCGCCATAATTGCATCAAAAATTGTAGCAACCTTAAATTCTACTGGCACACCTGCAATTTTTATGCATGCCGCCGATGCCATACACGGGGATTTGGGCACTATTCAACAAAATGATGTGGTCATATGCCTTTCTCAGAGCGGGAACACACCAGAAATTAAAGCCTTATTGCCCCTAATTAAGGCGGGCAACCACAAATTGATAGGAATTACAGGAAACATGGATTCCGTTTTAGCCAAACAAGCAGATTTTGTGCTCAACACCTACGTGGAGAAAGAGGCATGCCCCAATAATTTAGCACCCACAACCAGTACTTCGGCCCAAATGGCGGTCGGTGACGCACTGGCCATTTGTTTATTGGAGCTTAAAGGATTCAGCAGCACCGATTTTGCCAAGTACCATCCTGGTGGGGCTTTGGGCAAAAAATTATATTTACGGGTGGCCGATATTGTGCTCAACAATCAAAAACCGCAAGTGGACGTAAATACCAAAGTAAAGGATGTAATCGTCGAAATCTCCGAAAAAATGTTGGGTGTTACCGCCGTTATGGACAAGGACAAAGTGGTAGGAATCGTTACCGATGGCGATGTTAGGAGGATGTTGAGCAAATACGACAATATAAGCGGACTTACCGCAAGGGACATCATGACCTCCAATCCCAAAACAATAGATGTGGATACTTTGGCCGTTAAGGCCCTTAAAATGTTACAAGAACAGAGCATATCGCAACTATTGGCCTTTGACGGTGATTCGTATGCCGGCGTAGTCCATATCCATAACCTTATAAACGAGGGAATCCTATAATGTCTAAAAAAGAGAGAAAAAACCCAGACGAAATGTCCTTTTTGGACCATTTGGAAGAATTGCGCTGGCACTTGGTCCGATCCACATTGGCCGTGGTCATAATTGCGTGTGTCGCCTTTGTTTTTAGAGGCTTTATTTTTGATACTATCTTGTTCGGCCCAAAGAACATGGACTTCCCAACCTATCAATTTTTCTGTAATATAGGAAAGTTGTTCGGGGTAGATTCGGAATTTTGTGGCGACGAAATCCCGTTCACCATTCAAAGTAGATTGATGGCCGGTCAATTCTCCGCACACATCTGGACCTCTATCTGGGCGGGCGTAATTCTCGGATTTCCATATATTTTGTGGGAGTTGTGGAAATTTATCAGCCCCGGACTCTACGAAAACGAAAGAAAACATTCAAAAGGGTTCATTATAACGGCTTCGGGATTGTTTTTCCTTGGTGTATTGTTCGGATACTACATTGTTGCCCCGCTTTCCATCAACTTTTTGGGGTCGTACCAGGTCAGTAAGGAAGTATTGAACGAAATCGACCTGGCTTCTTACATTGGAACGGTCAGGGCCTCCGTAATCGCTTGCGGGATCATGTTTGAGTTGCCCATTGTAATATTTTTCTTGACCAAAGTTGGACTGGTAACCCCCGAAATCCTCAAAAAGTATAGAAAAATAGCTTTGGTGATCATTCTGATTTTATCGGCGATCATTACCCCTCCCGATGTAACCAGCCAAATCATTGTATGTATTCCTGTATTGATTTTGTACCAGGTAAGCATATTTATATCAAAAATGGTAGTAAAAAGCGAAGCTAGAAAAGTAAAAGCTACAAAAAATGGCAAATAATAAAGTAGAAGAGTTCAATGCATATCGCGCCAATATGAACGATAAGCTGCTCGCAGAGAACAACAAGCTCATAAAGCGTATCTTCAACCTGGACACCAACGCCTATATGGAAGGCGCACTGGATGTAAAGACCAAAGAATTGCTGGGTCTGGTCGCCTCGGCCGTGCTGCGATGTGACGATTGTGTGAAATACCACCTCGAAAGCTCCAAAAATGCAGGGGCCAATAAAGAAGAAGTTATGGAAACCTTGGGCATAGCCACTTTGGTAGGCGGAACCATAGTGATTCCGCATTTACGACGAGCGTATGAGTTTTGGGAAGATTTGGAGGAGAGCGAAGCTTAAAAAAATCCAAAAGACCATTCACTAAAAAAAGAATATGTTTAGTTTTGGCAAATTCCTATGAAGCTACGCGCAGAAAATATTATGAAGGCCTATCGAGGCCGAAAAGTTGTCAAAGGCATATCGCTCGAGGTCAATCAGGGTGAAATTGTTGGACTATTGGGGCCCAATGGGGCAGGTAAGACCACATCGTTCTACATGATCGTGGGACTTATTAAACCGAATGGCGGAAACATCTACCTGGACAGTACGGATATCACTAGCTTCCCCATGTACAAAAGGGCACAGCATGGAATTGGCTATTTAGCCCAAGAAGCATCGGTCTTCCGAAAACTCAGCATAGAAAAAAATATATTGAGTGTGTTGCAGCTTACCAAATTGAGCAAAAAAGAACAACACATGAAGATGGAGTCCCTGATCGATGAATTTGGTCTGGGGCATATACGTAAAAACCGTGGGGATTTGCTGTCCGGGGGCGAACGTCGCCGTACCGAGATAGCCCGCGCACTGGCCACAGACCCTAAATTTATTTTATTGGACGAGCCCTTTGCCGGGGTTGACCCTGTTGCGGTAGAGGACATTCAGCGCATCGTGGCCCAATTAAAAAACAAGAACATTGGCATCCTGATCACCGACCATAATGTGCAGGAAACTTTGGCCATTACCGAACGCTCGTACTTAATGTTCGAAGGCGGCATTCTAAAGGCCGGAGTTCCCGAGGAACTTGCCGTTGACGAAATGGTCCGGAAAGTGTATCTGGGGCAAAACTTTGAACTTCGAAAAAAGAAGCTCGACTTTTAAGCTTATTTTTTATTTCTCTTTTTAAGCTCCACTTGAATGGTTGGAGAGAGGCGTGTTAAATGCTTAATAAATCGCATTTTATCCTTAGGTGAGATTACCATACTGCTGTATTTACCGTAGTATACTTCCAACCGGCTCAAAGATGCCGCAGGGGCACTGATCGGATTGTTCGATTCCACTATTCGTGTTATGTCCTTGATCGGTATATTCTTTTTGACCACAAATAAAGAGGTCACCGTTAATATTTCATCCGAAACTGTATAGGAAATGGAGAAAAAAAGAAGTACAAAGACCAGCATAATGGCAAACTGAATTATCACACCGATCAGACTACTCTCCCCAAAAGAACCAACTATCCCGATACCAAAAATCAATAGAACAGGTATCAATAACTCTAGCCCCACTTTGGATGGACACACCACAGCTTCCGTGGAACCATCAAATACGTCCTTATGTTGTTTTTCCTCCTCCATCGATGAGAGACATCAAAATATAAATAAAGATAATCAAGGGTATTGCCAAAAAACGTAGGGTCAACAATAACACCAAACTCCCGATCAAGAACAAATATCGAATACCATTATCCTTAAAGCTTCCGTTCTTAAATTTTAGGGCAAACAATTTAATGGGAGAATTCAATAAATAGGTGCTGATCACTGTAATGATCACTAAAAACCATGGATTTAAGATAATGTTGTTCAAGGTTTCGTTATCATGATACATAAGAATCATGGGCAGCGAAAGAATCAACAAGGCATTTGCTGGAGTAGGGAGACCAACAAAGGAAGAGACTTGGTTCTCGTCCACATTAAATTTGGCCAACCGGTACGCAGATGCCAATGTAATGGCAAAACCAACAAATGGCAATAAGGTCAGTTCGGCATCATGGCCAATAAACCCAAGGTTCCAGCCACCCCTTTCCGCCATACTCAATAGTTGAAACATAACCACCCCGGGCACAAGACCACTGGTAATTACATCGGCCAAAGAATCCAACTGAATACCAATATCACTCTGCACATTTAATGCTCGGGCGGCCAAGCCATCAAAAAAATCGAAGAAAATCCCGATAAATACAAAAAGTGCGGCCCACTCCAAGTGATTTAAAACGGCAAAGACGGTGGCTATGCATCCGCTCAAAACGTTGAGGAGTGTCAAAAAGTTGGGAATATAGGACTTCATGAAATTGGATTTGCGTAAAAATAGTGGAAAAAATAAACTGTTGGCAACGTATGGTGGACCGAGTCGTTTTTATTTAGATATTTGCGCTGATAACGATCAGAATGAAAAAGATATTTCTTCTTTTATCTTTATTTCTCATTACAGGGAATTTTGTTTTCTCCCAAGCACCACAGCTATCGGAAAATTCCAAAGTAAGTCTTTTAACATGTGCAGGGGGCGATGTACTATATTATGCATTTGGACATAGCGCATTTCGGGTACAGGATTCGGTTTTAGGGATTGATGTTGTCTACAACTACGGTACTTTTGACTTTAACCAACCCAATTTTTATTTAAATTTTACCAAGGGAAGGATGATCTATTCCCTTTCCCGAAGAAGTTTTGAGTCGTTTTTGTTTGAATATGAGTTGGAAAAAAGATGGGTAAAAGAGCAAGTTCTAGATTTAAACCTTGAACAACGCAACCAACTCCTTGCATTTTTTGAAGAAAACTATCTCCCCGAAAACCGAGATTACCTGTACGACCCTCTATTGAACAACTGCTCCAGTATTACCGGAGATATTTTAAAAGAACAATTTGGAGATGCTGTGGTATTCGATGGATCATATCTGGAGAAACGATATACTTTTCGGCAATTGGTAAGGCAATTCTTAAATGTAAATACCTGGTCCATGTTCGGCATAGACCTGGCCTTTGGATCCCCTGTGGACAGACAGGCAACCGTACAGGAACATATGTTCTTGCCCTACTATGCCATGGAACAACTACGACATACTACCCTGAACGGGAAACCCCTGGTCAAGAGGGAGCGCACCATTTTGGATTATAACGAACACTCGCAAAGTGGTTTTTTTCCGCTCTCTCCTTTGTTCTGGTTTATGTTGCTCTTGGCGTTTACGGCCATCATCACCTATTTCGACAACAAACATAAGACACGAAGCCGCTGGTTGGACTTTACCCTGTTGTTCATTTCCGGATTGGCCGGCACCTTCCTTTTCTTGTTATGGGTAGCGGCAGATCACACCTCCACACCTTATAATTACAACATACTATGGGCTTTCCCGATAAATTTAGGAGTTGCGTTTGTATTCGTTTTTCAGGATAACATTCCAAAATGGGGCACAAAATATCTATGGTTTGCCCTAAGTTTGATAGTCCTAGTTCTTTTATTATGGATTATCAAAGTTCAGATTTTTTCACCTGTACTTATTCCTTTACTTTTGACCCTGGTCATCCGATACTTGTATATGATCAAGTATTCCAAATTGTAGATTGGCACTCAAAAAACATCCATGAACTTATTAACGGTCGAAAACATATCAAAATCCTATGGAGAACTGGTGCTCTTCTCGGATATTTCCTTTGGAATCAATAAAGACCAAAAGATTGCATTGATTGCCAAAAATGGAAGTGGAAAAACCTCTATTCTCAATATTATGTCGGGAAAGGATACCTCCGAAACCGGTCAGGTGACCACCCGCAAAGGCATTAAAGTCTCTTTTTTGGAACAAGAGCCGGACCTAAATCCCAACTTAACCATTGAACAGACCATATTTACTACGGATAACGAAATCCTAAAAGTAATTGCCGCATACGAAAAAGCGGTGGAAAACCCCGATAACGCAGACCAATACCAAAAGGCCTTCGAAGCAATGGAACGCCTTAATGCCTGGGATTTTGAAACCCAGTACAAGCAAATACTTTTCCAATTACAACTTTCCAACCTCGACGCTAAAGTAAGCACACTTTCGGGCGGACAAAAGAAGCGTTTGGCCCTGGCCAATGCCTTGCTCAACAAACCCGATTTGTTGATTTTGGACGAGCCGACCAACCACTTGGACCTAGAAATGATCGAATGGTTGGAGGCTTATTTTGCAAAAGAGAGCATTACGCTGTTTATGGTGACCCATGATCGATACTTTTTGGACAGGGTTTGTAACGAGATCATTGAATTGGACAATAACCAGCTTTACACCTATAAAGGCAACTATTCATATTACCTTACCGAAAAAGAATCTCGATTGGAGCGCGAAGCAGTAGAGCAACAAAAGACCAAAATGCTCTACAAAAAAGAGCTGGATTGGATGCGAAGGCAACCCAAGGCCCGTACCACAAAATCCAAATCCCGTATCGATGATTTTGCAGAGATCAAAAAACGTGCACATCAACGCCGAACAGAGCACGAAGTCCAATTAGAGCTAAATATGGAGCGCTTGGGCAGTAAAATTTTGGAGCTTCATAACATTTCCAAATCATACGGAGATAAAAAAATACTGGACAAGTTCGACTATAACTTCACCAAAGGTGAACGGGTGGGCATTATTGGCAAGAACGGAACTGGAAAATCTACTTTTTTGAACATCATTACCCAAAACGAGGATGTAGATAACGGAAAGGTTGTGGTCGGGGACACTTTAAGATTTGGTTATTACACCCAAAAAGGAATTCCAGATAAGGATGGCCAAAAGGTTATTGACGTAATTCGAGAGTTTGGGGATTACATTCCTTTAAAAAAAGGACGACAGATTTCCGCACAACAATTATTGGAACGCTTTCTATTTGATCGTAAAAAACAATACGATTTTGTCGAAAAATTGAGCGGTGGTGAACGCAAACGATTGTATTTATGTACTGTCCTGATTCAAAATCCTAATTTTCTTATTCTGGATGAGCCCACCAACGATCTAGATATTGTTACACTTAATGTTCTGGAAAGTTTTTTGTTGGATTTTCCCGGCTGTTTGATCGTGGTTTCGCACGACCGTTATTTTATGGATAAAATCGTAGATCACCTCTTTGTTTTTAGAGGAGAAGGAGTTATTGAAGATTTCCCCGGAAACTATTCGGACTACCGAATCTACGAAAACAGCAAGGTAATCGAGGAACGGGAGAACAAAACAAACTCGATAGAAAAAACAGAAAATAATTGGAGAGACACCAGTGGGGGAAAACTTTCCTATTCGGAACAAAAGGAATACAAACAATTGGAGAAGGACATTCAAAAATTGGAAGAGAAAAAGGTTGAGTTCCAGAACAAGTTCACCGACCCCGATTTGGATGGAGGCGAAATAGCCGATCTTTCCAAAGAGCTCAAAGAAATAACCGATACCATTGAGCAAAAAACAGAACGTTGGTTCGAACTTTCTTCCATTTTAGAAGGGTAAAGATGTGGTTTCGAGTTGTTTCATACCTAAAATTCTTAGTTAAATCCACAAATGAGCATGGCGTGCACTCCCCTTTTGTGTACAATTATGTGACCAAATGTCTTTATTCCAAAAAAAGACTCGACCGGAACAGGAGTATCAATATTTTGCTCAAGACCATAGCTTATTTCAAATTTGAAAGCATCTCAATACCGGACAAACCTGAAATCCAAGATTTGGTAAGACAACATTTTGGTGAAACTCAATTCGATAAAAAGATAATCCATCTTCTTTTTGTGGACGGATTGGATACTGCCTCCTTTAAAAAAATGTTTTCCGAAGAAACTTTGCGGAACAACAGTATTATTTTAATCGATTCCATTTATAAATGTAAAGAAAGTTTGAACCTATGGCACCGATTGATTGCCCAGCCCGAAATTACCGTGAGCATAGACATGTACCATTGTGGTCTTATATCCATACGCAGGGAACAGGTAAAGGAACATTTTACGATTCGAATTTAAAGCGGTAATTTTAGGTTATGGAAAATATTGCGACAGATAACACCATTTGGTACGTACTTGCTGTCTTGGGACTTATTTATCTGGTTGTTTTGTACAGAAACAAAAAAGCTACAAAACGAAGAAAGTCCCGAAAATTTATGGAGGGTAAACGCCAACACGACAAGAACAACAAACAATAATCAATTGACCATTATTAATAGCCAGAGATATAGGTAAACATCCCTGACTACTGACTACTGACTACAGAAAAAATGAAGATCTACACCAAAACTGGAGATAAGGGAAAAACATCTTTATTTACCGGCACACGGGTACCCAAACACCACGTAAGAATAGAGAGTTATGGTACCATAGACGAACTCAACTCCTATTTGGGACTATTGCGCGATCAAGAAATGGATGTGCGCTCAAAACAAACATTGACCCAGATCCAAGAGAAATTATTTACCGTGGGTTCTATTTTGGCCACAGAGCCAAACAAGGACAATAGGTTAAAAATTCCGCGCATAAGTACCGGGGATATAGAATTTTTGGAGAAAGAAATGGACAAAATGAACGAAGCTCTTCCAGAAATGACACATTTTATACTTCCGGGAGGGCATACAACAGTGTCATACTGTCATATTGCGAGAACCGTTTGCCGCCGGGGGGAAAGATTGATTTCTTACTTACATGAAAATGAACCCGTACCGGACAACTTACTATCATATATTAACCGATTATCCGATTATTTGTTCGTATTGGCACGCAAATTGTCGAAGGATTTAAACGCGAAGGAAATAAAATGGATTCCCGAGAAATTGGACCAATAAATTCGCTTTTTTACCCTAATTGTTTTGTTAACCACAAAATAATTTTTAAATAATTGTGTTTTTACTTGACAAATTGGGTTTAAAAATTATTTTTGCAAAAAATTATAAATCAAACCGTTACTATGTACTGGACGTTAGAACTAGCTTCATATTTAAGTGATGCGCCTTGGCCAGCAACCAAAGACGAACTGATAGATTACGCGATTCGAACTGGAGCTCCCCTGGAAGTTGTAGAGAATTTACAATCTATGGAAGAAGAAGGAGGAGAAATATATGAGTCAATTGAGGAAATCTGGCCCGATTATCCCACCGAGGAAGATTACCTCTGGAACGAGGACGAATATTAAATCCTAAAAACACAAACCACATTAAAAAAGTCTCTATTGAGGCTTTTTTTTATGTAATTTTGACAGCCTAGCGAAAGAATTCCATCGTAATCCCATCAATGGAACAGCTTTTGACAATCAATAGAAAAAACATTTCATGAGTTTTATTAATTCCGTACTAAAGGTTTTTGTTGGAGACAAATCGGAGAAGGATGTAAAATCTTTACAACCCTTGGTAAAAGAGATAAAATCCTTTGAGCAACAGCTAGAAGGCCTATCGCATGACGAACTTAGACAAAAAACAGTATCCTTTAAGGCCAAAATCGCCGAAGACTGTAAAGAAATAAACGATAAAATTGCCGAACTACAGGCAGAAGTGGAAAATTCTTCCGATATAGACCGTAACGAGGAAATCTATGCCGAAATAGACAAACTGAACGAGGAAGCCTACAAAATTTCCGAAAAAACGTTGAACGAGATACTTCCCGAAGCCTTTGCCGTAGTTAAGGAAACAGCTAAACGTTTTGCTGCCAACAAAACCATAACCGTTACTGCCAGCGAGTTTGACAGAGCATTATCCGGCGATAAGGATTATGTTTCCTTGGAAGGGGACAAGGCCGTTTGGCAAAATTCATGGGATGCCGCAGGAAAAGAGGTAACCTGGGATATGGTACATTACGATGTACAGCTAATAGGCGGTATTGCGCTACATCAAGGTAAAATTGCCGAGATGCAAACCGGTGAAGGTAAAACATTGGTCGCCACTCTCCCACTCTACTTAAATGCACTTGCAGGAAAAGGAGCGCATTTGGTAACGGTGAACGATTATCTTGCCAAAAGGGACAGTACTTGGATGGCACCTATTTTTGAGTTCCATGGCCTATCCGTAGATTGTATAGACAAGCACACGCCCAATTCCGACGGACGTAGAGCGGCTTACAACGCAGATATCACTTACGGAACAAATAACGAGTTTGGGTTTGATTACCTCCGCGACAATATGGCCCACACTCCAGATGATCTGGTACAGCGACCACACCATTACGCCATTGTGGATGAGGTAGATTCGGTATTGATAGATGATGCCCGTACCCCTTTGATCATTTCAGGACCCGTTCCCGAAGGCGATCGCCACGAGTTCAACGAACTAAAACCACAAGTAGCCAATATTGTACAACAACAGCGACAGCACCTTACCGGAGTACTGGCCGAGGCCAAAAAATTGATCAAGGAAGGAAACACCAAAGAAGGAGGGTTCCTTTTGCTTCGGGTACATCGTGGACTACCAAAAAATAAGGCCCTTATTAAGTTTTTGAGTGAAGAAGGAGTAAAACAGCTGCTTCAGAAAACCGAAAACTTTTACATGCAGGACAACAATAGGGAAATGCCAAAAGTGGATGAGGACCTATTGTTTGTAATCGATGAAAAAAACAACCAGATCGAGTTGACCGATAAAGGAGTGGAATCCATTTCCACCGATCAGGACAAAGAGTTTTTTGTGATGCCAGATATTGGCAGTGAAATAGCAAAAATCGAAAACCAAGGGCTGGAAATCGAAAAAGAAGCTGAGCTCAAAGAAGAACTTTTCAAGGATTTTGCCGTAAAAAGCGAACGTATCCATACCATGACCCAGTTGTTGAAAGCCTATACCCTATTCGAAAAAGATGTGGAGTATGTGGTAATGAACAATAAGGTAATGATCGTGGACGAGCAAACGGGCCGTATTATGGACGGGCGTAGATACTCGGACGGACTCCACCAAGCCATCGAGGCCAAGGAGAACGTAAAAATCGAGGCCATGACCCAGACTTTTGCCACCATTACCCTCCAGAACTACTTTAGAATGTACAACAAGCTTTCTGGTATGACAGGTACAGCGGTGACGGAAGCAGGAGAATTTTGGGAAATCTATGAGTTGGATGTAATGGAAATTCCCACCAACAGACCCATTGCCCGAGACGATAGGCACGATTTGATCTATAAGACCAAGCGAGAAAAATATAACGCCATTATAGAAGAGGTTACAAAACTATCTCAAGCAGGACGACCTGTATTGATCGGTACCACCTCTGTAGAAATATCCGAATTACTGTCCAAATTATTGAGTGTTCGTAAAGTGCCCCACAATGTGCTGAACGCAAAACTCCATAAAAAAGAAGCCGATATCGTGGCAGAAGCCGGTAAAGGTGGCGTGGTAACGATAGCAACCAATATGGCCGGTAGGGGTACGGATATTAAATTATCTCCAGAAGTAAAAGAGGCCGGAGGTTTGGCGATCATCGGTACAGAACGCCACGATTCCAGACGTGTGGACCGACAGTTAAGAGGTCGTTCCGGTCGCCAAGGAGACCCGGGAAGTTCACAGTTCTACGTGTCTTTGGAAGACAATTTAATGCGATTGTTCGGATCGGACCGTGTGGCCAAAATGATGGACCGTATGGGCTTGGAAGACGGAGAAGTGATTCAGCACTCCATGATGACCAAATCCATTGAGCGTGCCCAGAAAAAAGTGGAGGAGAACAACTTTGGTATCCGTAAACGTTTGTTGGAGTATGATGATGTAATGAACGCCCAACGTGAGGTCATCTACAAGAGAAGAAGGCACGCATTGGAAGGTGAGCGCTTAAAAGTGGATATCGCCAATATGATCTACGATACCTGTGAAGCTATCGCCGAGACCAACAAAATGGCGGATGACTACAAAAACTTTGAGTTCGAGCTCATCAAATATTTCTCCATTACCTCGCCTATCAATGAAGAGGAATTCAAGAAAATGAGCTTTCAGCAAATTGCCACTAAAGTCAACGATGAGGCCTATAAGTACTACAAAGAAAAAATGGAACGTAGCGCCACGGTCGCCTTCCAGGTCATCAAAAAAGTATATGAAGATGAGGCCAACAAATTTGAACGTATTGTAGTTCCCTTTACGGATGGAATCAAATCCTTGAACGTTGTTACCAATTTGGAAAAGGCTTACAATACCGATGGAAAACAGTTGATCACGGATTTTGAGAAGAACATCACATTGGCCATCATCGACGATTCGTGGAAAACGCATTTGCGTAAAATGGACGAATTAAAACAGTCCGTACAATTGGCGGTTCACGAGCAAAAAGACCCCTTGTTGATCTATAAGTTCGAAGCATTTGAACTTTTCAAGGAAATGATGGACAAGGTGAACAAAGAAGTCATCTCGTTCCTCTTCAAAGGCGAATTGCCTTCCGAAAACACCAATCAAATCCAGGAAGCTCGAACAGTTCGCAGGCCCAAAGAAAAACTTCAAACAACAAAAGAAGAGATTCCTAACAGCGATGAGCTTGCAGCACAGAACAGGGCCGCAGGCCAAACACAAGGTCAAAGACCGCAAATAACCGAGACCATTGTGCGGGAAAAACCAAAAATTGGGCGAAACGAAAGGGTCACCATTAAAAACGTGATGTCCGGTGAAAGCAAAACAGTGAAATTCAAACAGGCTGAACCCCTGATAGATAAAGGAGAATGGGTACTGGTCAACGACTAAAAAACCCGTCTAAAAAACCACAAAGTGGCAGTTAATATAGCTGCCACTTTTTTTATATAAAAAACATAATTAGATTTACAGCAATAAACACCCCATTAAGCTACCTTTTTGCAAGCATATTCAACTTTAGGCAATAGAGGGACATTCACGCACAGCATATGAGAATTCCTAATAAGGATACATACAGGTTACAAGATAAGATTGATTTGATACTAAAGGTAAATTACAACTCATCCTTCTTTGCTGCCGTTTTTGGCTTGGTCTGCTATTTCTTTTTGGATATAGATGGAGTTATCACCTATACCTTTATAGGTTATGCCGCAATCAACTTAACAAACACACTTTTATACCGGCAGCATAAAAATTTGGTGCTGACCTATAATTTTACATCTATCCTCTCCATGATCGGTGCCATTGTGATCACCATGTACAGTGGAGGGATTCAAAGCCCATTTATTTTTGTTCTCGCCATTATCGTTTTTGCAGGATATGTAACCACTAAGGTATTCGGCCAGTTATATCTAATAATCAATCTGGCCGTGCTCACTTTGCTCTTTCTCTATGATACCGGTGATTTCAGAATTTCGGAAAATACCGTTCCAATGCAGTCAAGGAGCTGGTTCGCCTATTTAAGTGCCGTTTTTGCAGTATATCTTTTGGGAGGTGTCTTTGGCAAGAATTTACTCAGGGCCCACCATCGCCTGTACAAATCCAGAAACGAAATTCAAGACCGTATTGCAGAAAAGGAGACTTTGTTAAAAGAAGTGCACCACCGGGTAAAAAACAATCTTCAAACGGTTTCCAGTCTGTTGAGCCTACAGTCCAGGGCAATCGACGATGACAAGATCAGTAATATCATCAAAAGCAGTCAAAATCGTGTGGTATCCATGGCCATGGTACACGAGATGCTGTACAAGCGAGACGATTATCTTTCAAAAATAGAATTAAAACCATACGTACAAGAACTTTGTGATTATCTGGTACGTTCGGTAAAGGGAAGCGGTACCGATGTAAAGGTAGATTTAGATATTAAAAACTATAAATTAAGTATCGATACCATAATCCCCCTTGGACTTATAATCAACGAAACCATTACCAATGCCTTAAAATATGGTATTGCAGGGGTCCAGAATGGGGAAATCCACGTATCTGTGGACAAAATTGGCGATAACCGTTATAAAATGTACTTAGGGGACAATGGTATTGGATATTCCGAGGAAATCAATCCAAAAACTTCCAATTCACTCGGTTTAAAACTGATTTACAATTTGGCCCGGCAGCTTAGAGGGTCAATTACCAGGGATTACGCAAAACAGGGAACACATTACTCCATTGAGTTTGAAGAAGTAATCGAGCAGTTCAACTCGGTAGATCACTAGGGTATTTATATAAAAAGGTCGGTAAAACCGACCTCTTCATTATTTTTCGTCTCTAAAGTTTCTCATTCTAAGATTTCCTTTGTCTAAAGGAGAATGCTATGGTCGCCAGAACAAACGCAACACCAAAAATCAAAATAAAAGGAATTATAAATGCAAACATGGTGATTAGGCCAATTTAGACTTGTTTCTTTTTGTTTTAAAAGAAAGTTCTTTTTTGATACGTGAGTTCTTAAACTTGTACAATCTTACCATTTGTCTATCCTTTCTGATGCTATTGTTGATTTCTATGTTCAACTCAACACCTTCAGTGATAACATCCACTTTAGTTTCTTTGGAAATGTTCTGGGCAGATGCCATAGTTCCGAAAAAAGCGATTGCGATGATGGTGAAAATTGTCTTCATAGTTCCGATTGTTTTACGATGTAAAATTACTTTCGCAAACAAGCTTAACTGGATTTCCATCGGTCAATGACGTTTTTCCTTCGGTGAATATTTTTTTTTCAGATAAAGTGCATTTTATCCTCGACAACGGTTTTTAAGGTCAAAAACAACATACCGAACGCATGTGCATTTCATCGATGATTTCGCTTTTAGCTCCATTGCAACTTACTGAGGACCAATAAGTTATTTGTAGGAAAAAGATTATATTTTTAGTATAGTGCGTAAGAAATAACAACATCGTTTTGTAATCCTGAACTTATCTACAAACTACCCAACTGTGAAGTAAATTAAAGCGATTAACATTTTTTAACGCCCTTTTCAGTAATAGTTCCTATCTTATTACAACTAAACAAGAAACTAAAATGAACATTGTGAAAACTACATTTCTGACCCTGTTAATTTTGGCTTCCTTAAGTTGCCAATCCAAAACCAAATCCGATAATCAGGAAATTGCACAAAAAGAACAAATCACGCATTCAGTAAAAACAAGTTTAAGTGCCGACCAACTTAAAAATTATGAGACGGCCTACTTTGCAAGTGGGTGCTTTTGGTGCGTTGAAGCTATTTTTGAAAGTGTAAAGGGTGTTAAAGAAGTGTATTCCGGGTATTCGGGCGGGACGGAGAAAAACCCGACCTACGAGCAAGTTTCTTATGGTAGAACCTCCCATGCCGAGGCCGTGGAAATATACTACGACCCAAAAATAATATCGTTTACCCAACTGGTACAGGTGTTTTTTGGTTCTCACGACCCAACCACCCTAAACCGACAGGGACCCGACCGTGGCGCACAATACCGTTCCATTGCTTTTTATAAAAACGAAAAGGAGAAGAAAATCATCAAAGATTACATTGGTGCATTGGAGGCCGAAAATGTTTATGGCGAACGCACCATTGTGACCGAAGTAAAGGTTTTTGATAAATTCTACAGAGCGGAAGAATACCATCAGGATTATGAGAGGCGTAATCCGAACAACAGTTATATCCGTAATGTTTCGGTTCCCAGATTGAACCGTTTCAAGGAAAACTTTCAGTCTTACTTAAAGGAAGATGCTCATTAAGCGATGGGTGGGATAGTTGGCCGGCCAATGCAGAAGAAAATAAATATGATTGAGACTGCCTTGTTGGTATAGGTGATTCTATTTAATGGTAATACAACAAAAATCAATCCTTGAGAACCACCTCGCTGAATTTAGAGTTGATTTTGATGGTCTTGCCATCTTGCTTATGGATATTATAGCCGGTATGTAAATTTCCACCGTACTTTTTTGTAGAACTTAATTTTAACGTTTCTGGGTATTTGAACCCAGACGTGTTCTCGTTCACGGTAATAACATAAGCAGTTTGGGGCAGTTTACAATCCAGTTCACCATTTTCCATAGAGATATCCACTGAATTAAAACTATCGGCTATTCCATCTATTTGCAATAAGCCAAAGGTATTGGTAACCATGGCCTTACTGGCCAATCTACCGATCACCACATTGGACGAAACGGATTTGAGCTTTAGTTCGTTCACCTCTTTTAGATTAACCTTTTCCGAATAGTCGGTACTTAAGCTACCGTAGTTCCAGTTTTTAACCGTTACCGGGGAATATGATACCCGTATGTCGGTGTTTGCCCCATCTATTGTGGAGGCCAGCAAGCTTGCGTAAGACAAGCTTGCATTGATGTTTTTGGCATTCTCCGCCAATTTTACCTCCCCGTGGCGTACATTCATGTTCAGTTTAATGTACTTGGGCATTTTAATGATTATTCGTTTTTTGACTTTGTACTCTTTATGTTTTCCATCGGAAGAGAAGTAGAACACATTTGGGCTTCCATGTATGGTTCGGGCTTCCTCTCTGAGTTGTTTTCTCAGCTCCGCCTGTTCTGCCCGTAACTCTTCCCGCTGCGCACGCATTTCCTCGCGTTGTTCGCGCAATCTTTCGTGCATCTCTTCTCGAACTTTTTCGCGTTCTTCCCTCATCTTCTCCCGCTCTTCACGTAGTTCCTCTCTTTGGGCATCGCGTTCCTCCGCCATTTTTTCCATCTCTTTGCCCCATTCCTCAAAACGCTCTTTATATTCCTTATCGAATGTTTTATCGAACTCCTTTTTCCATTCCTTCATATACTTATCCCCGTCTTTCTTAAAAGCATCGTAATCAAATTCGATGGGCGGCAGGGGAGGCAAGGGCGGCATAGAGGGTATCATTGCAATTTCTGGGATAATAATTTCCGGGATTTCCACATGCTCAATGATCTCAGCTACCGAGGGAATATCGGGAATATCTATATTTACTGTCCTAAAATCAAATGCATAGGGGCTAGCTCCTTGGGTACTGATCTCAATTTCCTGGCTGTTCCCCATAATTTTTACCCGATCTTTATCAAAATATGACTGTGCTTCGTCATCTGCCACACCTTCCAATTCGATTACGGCGGTAATTTCGACCTGATCTTTGCTCCAAGTCTCAAATTCAATATCGGCGTAACTGGTACTAATATTGATTTCGGTATCCTTGTTTACATTAAAGGTTTCCTTGTAGGTTTTGGAATTTTCTTGCGCATGGCAGGAGAACCCGACCATGGCAAGAAGGAATCCACTAAACAATATTTGATGATTCCTGTTCATTTTTTGATGATTTTAATTGATTCAACTTTGATTTTAATTTTTGCAGCAACTGCAGCCTTAGTTGTAAATTATTGATCAAGGCGCTTATAGTTTGATCATTGGGTCCCAATTGGTTCAGCTCCGCGTTCAGTCTTTGGTATTCCGTGTTGAGTTCCGCCAAACGATCCATATAACTCTCCACCAACTCTTTATTTCCTGGGTCATCGGCCAAATCGGCCAATTGCAAATTAATATTGGTTGTGTAATAGGTCTCGATTTTTTTAAGATCCGGCGATAAATCCCCCAGTGAGATACCTTGCCTTTCTTTGTCAGCATTCTCTCGATCCACAACCGTTACCTTTTCTACAGGATCAACCGGTGTATCATTAAAATAAAATAAAGCCAATCCCAAGATTATTACAACAGATGCCGCAATCTGCATCCAAAGGGAGATAACCTTTTTCTTGGGTGGAACCTGGGGCAGTTCCTCTTCCAGCTTCGCAAAAAATCGGTCTTCATGCCCTTGCTTCATTTGGAAGTGTCTCCGCTCCCTCTCTTTTTCGAACATTTTTCTAAGATCACGTGCCATAAGCCATATCTTTTAATTTTTCCTTTAATTGTGCCTTTCCCCTGAGCAATCGGGTTCTGGATGCCGTTTCGGTAATTGCCAATATTTTCGATATCTCCGAATGGTCGTACCCTTCTACCAAAAACAACTGGACAACATATTTATATTTGGATGGCAGTTCCTCGATGGCCTGATTTACCTGTTCCATGGAAATACCTTCTTCTACAGACCAATCATCTTCCTCTGCCACTTGCAGATAACTTTCGTTCAGCTCCACCGTTCGCTGGTGTTTCGATTTTAAATAATCGATACTTCCGTTCACCACAATTCTCTTTAACCAGGCCCCAAAAGTGACATCTCCCTTAAATTGACCAATTCGTTGAAAAGCTTTTATGAACGAATCCTGCAGCACATCTTCAGCATCGTCCGTGTTCTTAAGAAAGCGCATGGCCACGCAGAACATGCCATCGCAATACTGACGGTACAGTTGCATCTGTGCATTGCGGTCGTTGGCCTTGCACTTTTCAACGAGCTCAATATGGAGCGTACTCGGTTCTATGTTTGGTTTTTTAGTTGTTACTGTAATAAGGACGATGCAAAAATTGCAACGTTGCAAATTAGGGTGTTTTTGATTTAATTTTAACAAAAAAGCCCCGTCGATTATCATCAACAGGGCTCATAATTAAAAAGTTACTTAATTTATTCGTCCATCAATAAATTTAAGTGAACGGTAATATTATCTCTTGTGGCCTTGCTGTACGGGCACATTTCGTGAGCTTCATTAATAATGGTCTCCCCCATTTCCTTATCCACAGTGGGCAAATAGGTGTCCAAAGTAACCTCA
The DNA here is from genome assembly GCF_023716465.1 of Flagellimonas marinaquae. Classification (NCBI taxonomy): domain Bacteria; kingdom Pseudomonadati; phylum Bacteroidota; class Flavobacteriia; order Flavobacteriales; family Flavobacteriaceae; genus Flagellimonas; species Flagellimonas marinaquae. Next base: position 2,595,628 of record NZ_CP092415.1, on the reverse strand, counting down.
AGAAAAAAACCTTCTTCCTCTTTGTTCAATGCTACGATAGCAGTTACACTAAAATCGCCCAAATCTTCCACTTTATGCATTTTTGCAACGGCCTCTACAGCTCCGGCATAACATGTGGAGTAAGCCGCGGCAAACAGTTCTTCGGGATTTGTGGATTTAGGATCAGGTTTACCATTGGAATTGGGCATACTGATATCAAAATCCAAAACGCCGTCCTCACTCGTTACATGTCCTGCTCTTCCCCCTGTATTGGTGGCCTTGGCCTCAAAAATAGTCTTCATCTTTTAAAATGTTTATAGGTTCGTAAAAAACCGGCACCGGTTCGGTGCTCGATCATTTTACGAATAAGGTACCAAATTGTAGGCGTAAGTCCGATTAATTGGATATTAAATTTTTGTGAAATGGGTAAACCAAAAAGTAATCGCTATTCCTTTTGTGAGTTCACTTAAACCCGCAAAATCTTTATAAATTCGTACAAACATTAGAAACGTACTCTTGGCAGACGATAATAAGACACCCGTGGACACTATTTCCAGAATTAAGGCGCTCAGAAAACAAGAACTTTCTGCCGATGTCTTGGCCCAAGGTATTTTTAATGGAAACAAGGCCATGCTTGCCAAGGCCATAACGCTGTTGGAAAGCACAAGACCAGCGCATTTTGAAAAAGCCAATACCGTAATTGAAAAATGCTTGGCCCGACCTACGAACAGCATTCGTTTAGGAATCACAGGGGTTCCCGGAGTGGGCAAAAGCTCCTTTATCGAATCTTTGGGAACAACCTTGACCGAACAGGGCAACAAAGTAGCCGTTCTCGCCGTAGACCCTACGAGCTCATTGAGCAAAGGAAGTATTTTGGGGGACAAAACCCGAATGGAAACTTTGGCCAAAGATTCGAATGCTTTTATCCGCCCATCACCATCCGGAACATCCTTGGGCGGTGTTGCGCAAAAGACCCGAGAAAGTATTATTCTTTGTGAAGCCGCTGGCTACAATGTTATTTTGGTAGAAACCGTTGGTGTTGGACAAAGCGAAATTGCCGTTCACAGTATGGTCGATTTTTTCCTTTTATTGAAATTATCTGGTGCTGGCGACGAGCTACAGGGTATAAAACGGGGCATTATGGAAATGGCCGATGCCATTGCCATCAACAAAGCGGATGGCAGCAATTTGGAACATGCCAAGCTGGCCATGACAGAGTTTTCCAGAGCCTTACATCTTTACCCTCCAAAAGCCAATGGGTGGACACCCAAAGTAATGAAGTGTTCCGCAATGGAGAAAACAGGAATTGAAGAAATCTGGGAAATGGTGCAGCGATTTGTAGAGCACAATAGGAAAAATGGCTTTTTTGAAAAGAATCGACAACTCCAAAACAAAAACTGGTTCCTTCAGACCGTGGACGAATACATTAAACAATTTTTCCATCAAAAAGAAACCTTTAAAAAAGAACAGGCCAAGTTCTTGATAGAAATCGAAGAGAACAAAATATCACCGTTCTACGCTGCAAAACTCCTATTGGACAAGATTACCGAGGAACTTTAAATAAAAGCAATAAATTTGCACAGATTTTATACTGAATGAACACCGTCACCGATTCCCTTTTATCCATAGTGGTTCCTTTGTACAACGAGGAGGACAATGTGGTTCTTTTGACCGAAAAAATCAATGAAAGCCTTGATGGGTATAACTATCAAATCATTTATGTAGATGATTTTTCTACGGATAAAACCCGTCAGAAGGTCAAGGAAATGAATGATAAAAAGGTTCATTTGATCGAGTTGAAAAAGAACTATGGCCAAAGTTTGGCCCTTGCCGCCGGAATTGATTATGCCGAGGGCGAATACATCATTACCATGGATGGTGATCTGCAAAACGATCCATCCGACATTCCACAAATGTTATCGTTTGCCATAACCGAAGAATACGATGTGGTAACGGGAATCCGTCAGAAAAGAAAAGATTCGTTGGTTAAAAAAATACCTTCTAAGATTGCCAACTTTTTGGTACGGAGAGTGACTAAATTGGATATTAAAGATAACGGCTGTGCGCTCAAGGTTTTCACCAAGGATATTGCAAAAAGTTTGAATTTATACGGTGAAATGCACCGTTTTATCACGCTTTTAGCCCACTTGGAAGGTGCACAGATCAAACAGGTGCCTGTAAAGCATCATGCAAGGCACGCCGGGGTTTCCAAATATGGTTTGGAGCGTGTTTTTAAAGTTGTGGCCGATATGATGCTGCTACTTTTCATTAGAAAATACTTCCAACGCCCCATTCACCTTTTCGGAATCTTCGGGGTTTTGTTGGTCATCCTCGGGATTTTTATCAATATTTATCTATTGATCGTTAAACTAGGGTTTGATCAAGATATTGGAACCAGACCCTTACTTATTTTTGGAATGATGTTCATTGTTGGGGGAATTCAACTGTTTACCATTGGCATTGTAATGGAGCTCTTGATCCGTACCTACTACGAATCGCAACAGAAAAGACCATATCGCATCAAAAAAATAAGTATAGGTGACGGAAAAGCTGCGTAAAAAGCTAATTACTGCCCTAAAAATTATTGTTAGTGCGGTACTGATTTACTTTATTTTCACCAAAATAGAGTTGAAGGATGTAGTCCAGACCTTAAAAAAAAGCGAGCCTCTTTATTTATTCTTGGCCTTGTTGTTTTTTGTGCTTTCGAAAATAATTTCAGCCTTTAGAACCAACTTGTATTTCCATCAGATGGGTGCAAAAGTGTCTCAATTAAGCAACCTAAAGCTGTATCTGCTGGGCATGTTCTACAACCTCTTTTTACCGGGAGGTATTGGTGGCGATGCTTACAAAGGCTACGTAATTCAAAAAGTGTATCAACCTGGCACCAAAAAAGTAGTGTCCAGTTTATTGCTGGACCGTTTAAGCGGGATGCTGTTACTTTTTATTTATGCCTGCGTGCTTGCTTTGCTTTCCAAAAATGAGTTTTTCCAAAGTTTTTTCTGGTTGATTGTAGCTGCCATTCCGTTGAGTGTTGTGGCATTTTGGTTTGTAAACAAGATATTTTTCACCTCTACCCTGCCCGTATTTTGGAAATCCGTTAGCTTTTCCGCTCTGGTTCAATTGGCACAGTTGGTCTGCGTTCTTTTTGTTTTGAAATCTTTGTCCGTTGATATGGACTTCATTGAATACCTATTTGTTTTCTTAGTATCTTCCATCGTTTCCGTAATTCCATTAACGATTGGGGGAATTGGAAGTAGAGAGGTTACTTTTTTATATGGAGCAAAATGGCTGGGACTGGATGAGAGCACTTCCATTGGCATCAGTTTCACCTTCTTTTTGATTACGGCACTCACCTCCCTTTTTGGTGTAATCTACCACTTTAAAAAGCCACAGCTGGAATCTGTGGACTAATTTAGAAGCACCAAGTGCATTTTATTCAACTTTTCTTTGCGCGATTCGGGATTCAAAAACTTGATCTGTAATCTGGTAATACGAAATTGGTCCACAGTTATTTCATTATCCCAAGCAATTCCGTTTTTTTTCAATAGTTCCAGTTCTTTATCGGTAGCATATACCCAAATATCCTTCATGTTCTTCAAATCTGAAGTGGAAACAATATTGACAGGATTTTGATTATAAAAATCCAAAGCCCAGGTATGTCTTTCGTTAATTTTATAAATGTCATCCACGGGAATATTCCTCTCCTTTACCTGCTGTGCCATATTAGAACCTCCTTGGTATTCGAGTAATTTTGGATAGAAATGGGCATTCATAAAACCATTCAATAAAACTGAGCTAAAAATGGCAACGGTAACAATCTTGGCGTAGACAACTTCCCTTTTTTGAACAAAATAAACCACCATACCTAGTGCCAGCAACAAGAATGCATAGCCATACCAATGTTCCAATTGGAAAACAGTAAAACTTATCAATAAGGTAAAGACAACTACCAATCCCAATATAAAATATTGGATTCCGAGTATCACCTTTGCCATCTTCAATTTTTCCTGCTGATGTAAAACATACAGGAAACCCGCAGATAAAATTGCATATAAAGGCATTAACACATTCATGTAATGCGGCAATTTAAATTGCGCAAAGCTAATGAGCAGGAACAAAATTGAAATTCCACCCACGGTCAAAAATTCCATATTGGTTTTGTAGGAGAACTTGATTTCCCAAAAGGCTTTCACTTTTATCCAATAACCAACCAAAGCAAGGACCGTCCAAGGCAAGAACACCCACAAAAAGGTGTGGAAAAAAAAGAAAAAGTCGCTACTGTTCTTCCCAACGCCCTCGCCACTCATCCGCTCAAAACTTTGTTCCCAAAAAATAAAGAAGATACCGCTGCGGTTATCCTTACCACGAATTACTTTCTCGGGGTGCAAATCAAATTGATGATAATAGGCATATAACATCGGGGTTATCGTCAAACCAAAAACAAGAAGGGCCACCAATAACTTCCAATGGAGCAATCGTTCCCACTTTCGGGTATAGGCCAAATGGCAGAGTATAGAAATTCCAATGACCACGAGGGCAATCTGTCCTTTAGTGGAAAAAGCCATACCCGCTCCCAAAGCACCCAAAGCAATACTTTTTAGTGTTCCTTTTTCGATATATGTGGCCAATTGCCAAATGGAGAATATTGTAAATCCAGTTAAAACGGCATCGGTTCGGACATCAATGTTGGCCAAGACGATGGTCTGGGCCGTCATAAAAATCAATGAGGCAAAACGACCCACATCTTTATTGTAGAGCAATTTTCCCAGACCGTAGCAACTATAGGCGCCCAACAAAGTGGATAAAATACCGGGAATGCGATACGCCCAATCGTGAATTCCAAATATCTTAAAGGAAATTGCGGCCAACCAGTAGTGCATATGAGGCTTGTCCAGATACTCCTCGGGGCCTTTAAAAAGGCTTAGAAAGTCGTTTTCCTGCACCATTCGCATGGCCATAACCGCAAACTGGGCCGAATCGTTCTCGAACAAGGTTGCGAACATTCCAATAAAGTACACCAACACGATCAGCGCAATGTAAAACCAGTATCTGGCAGTTGAGATCATACCACTGTTTTTTGGAAAGCAAATATAGCCAACTTGGCCCATAACCATCCAAAGAGCGACCCGACCAAAGCACCGGTCAGCACATCCAACGGATAGTGCACACCAATATAAATGCGGCTATAGGCCACAATGCAGGCCCAAAGCAGTAATACCCAAGCAATGTATTTCACTTTGTTCCTGAACAAAACTGTAAAGAAAATGGCCGGTCCGAACGAGTTGGCGGCATGGGCAGAAAAATACCCGAATTGACCTCCACAATAACTTTTCACCAAGCGCATTACACTACTCACCTCGGGTTCGTGGCATGGTCGCAAACGACCAATACCGTATTTAAAAAAGTTGGACAATTGGTCGGTACAGGTAATCAACAATGCGATGGACACCAAAATTATCCCGGTTCCTTTCCACCCAAACGTTCGATAGGATAAATAAAGTAATAGAATATAGAGCGGGGCCGAGTTTCTGGTCTTGGTCATAAACATCCAAAAACCATCCCAAGTCTCCGTTCCCAATCCGTTCAGGAACAAAAACAAGTCCTTATCGTATTGCAGCAGTTGTTCGAGCATTACGAGTCGTATCTGGAAACTTCCCTATCGTAAAATGCCGTTGCCGCCTCGACCAGATTTTCAGTTTCATCCATTAGATCGGCCTCATCTTCTTTAGAAAATTCCTCCATCCATTCCACTTCATCATTTTCTAGGTTGATAATAAATCTCGGGTACTCGGTATGGACAATAAAGATGGCCTCGGGATGATCGGTATTATCGGCCAATAAAAATTTAGGTAGTTCCATGTGTTCTTATTTTGATTCCAATCTTGGAATTCGTCTTATTGTGTAATCAATTTCTTGGTCAAAAAGTTAAATCGAAGATACAACATTACCGCCGATGCCGTAAGTCCCGATAAAAGTCCAATCCAAATTCCTGTGCTTTCCAAATCGGTGTGCAATCCCAAATAATAACTGATAGGAAAACCTATCAACCAATACGCAATAAAAGTGATGAGCGTGGGTATCTTCACATCTTGCAAACCGCGCAAGGCTCCCAATACTACTACTTGAAGTCCATCCGAAATCTGAAAAAAAGCAGCAACCAACAGTAATTTGGCAGCAACAATGATCACTTCGGTATTGTCGGCTTGGTTGGCAATATCGCCAACATCCAAATAAATGGTAGGGAACCAATGCCTACCCACCAAGAAAATAGCTGCAAAGACCACTTCCAAAATAAAGGTCAAGAAAAAAATGGATTCTGCGATACGCTTCAAATCTTTATGGTTGCGCAATCCTTTTTGGTTACCGACCCTTACCATTGCAGCAACACTCAGCCCCATTCCCACCATAAACGTCATACTACTCAAGTTCAGGGCAATTTGATTTGCGGCTTGGGCATTCTTACCAAGTACACCGCTCAACCATATGGCAGCGGTAAAAATGGCGACTTCAAAAAACATCTGTAAAGCTGATGGAAACCCTAAACTGATGATTTTACGCATCACTTTTTTCTCGATCTTCTTAAAATTGAATTGGGTCACATAGGATTCAAATTTCTTTTTACGCTTGAGCAAATACCAAATATAGGCAACCATAATCACACGAGATACCAAGGTGCCAACGGCAGCACCGACAATTCCCAATTTTGGAAATCCGAAGGAACCGAAAATAAGCAAATAGTTGAGGGTTATGTTCACCGCATTTGCCAATATTGTGGCATACATGGGATATTTGGTCTGGGAAAGTCCTTCTGAAAATTGTTTAAATGCCTGAAACATGATCAAGGGCACCAAGGAAAAAGCGACCAGATCCAAGTAAGGCAAAGCGAGTTCCACCACTTCCGGAGGCTGTTCCATATGATGGATCAGAGGTTTACAAATCTGTATAAGTCCAAATAGCGATAGTCCTAGTACCGTACAAAGTACCAAACCGTGTTTTAAGGCACTTTTGCCTGCTGCTTGGTCCTTTGCACCATCGGCTTCTGCCACCAATGGCGTAATCGCAGTTGAAAAACCTATGCCAAGCGACATGGCTACAAACACAAAGCTATTTCCCAAAGAAACGGCTGCCAACTCTGCGGTACCCAATTGCCCAACCATAATATTGTCGGCAAAAGCCACAAAGGTATGCCCCAACATCCCCAAAATAACAGGATAGGACAACCTTAGGTTGTAGGCAAACTCTTTAGTATAGTTTTGAAACACTTTGGATAATTAAAAAGGATGGCAAATATAGCCAGATCGGCCATAATTTTTGTCCATCTTTGACTTAGATTATGGATAATTTTCAAAGCTGTTTGGCCTCTTCCCAAAACACATCCATTTCGGCCAAGGTCATATCGCTCATGGTCTTCCCCAACTCTTTGGCTTTTTGTTCCAAATATTGAAAGCGTTTGATGAATTTTTTATTGGTCCGCTCCAACGCATTTTCTGGATTAATTTTCAAGAAACGGGCATAGTTCACCATGGAAAACAGCACATCGCCAAACTCGGACTCCATTTTATCCGCATTATGGGCCTCCACTTCTTCTTGAAGTTCCCCCAGTTCTTCTTTCAACTTTTCAAAAACCTGTTCCGGATGTTCCCAATCAAACCCAACTCCTGCTACCTTATCTTGGATTCGGTTGGCCTTGACTAAGGATGGTAGACCATTGGGCACTCCCTCTAGCACACTCTTTTTGCCTTCTTTTAGTTTGATATTTTCCCAATTTTGCTTTACCTCCTCTTCATTTTCAACCTTCACATCGCCATAAATGTGGGGGTGCCTATTGATGAGTTTCTCACAAATTCCGTTGGCAACATCGGCAATATCAAAATCCTGCGTCTCCGAACCTATTTTGGCATAAAAAACAATGTGCAATAAAATATCTCCCAGTTCTTTTTTGACTTCTTCAAGGTCATTGTCCAAAATGGCATCGCCCAACTCATAGGTTTCTTCGATCGTTAAATGACGAAGTGTTTGCATAGTCTGCTTTTTATCCCATGGACATTGTTCGCGCAGTTCGTCCATAATAGTCAATAAGCGATCTAAAGCTGCCAATTGTTCCGATCTTGTGTTCATGGTATTGGATTTTAACCAAAAATACGAAGTCCAGTTGGTTGAAATTTCATCCTAAAAATTTACTTATGAAAAGTGTCCCTCTATTTTTCAACAAAGAGGACTTACGGAAAAATATCACTATATTCAACGACATTTTTGGGCTAAATACAGTAGAATGAAACAACTATTTATTGCGTTGCTCATACTTCCGTTGACGATGTTGGGGCAAACCGATAATCCTTTTAAAAATGAAGTAAAATCCGTTCAGCAAAAAAACGATTCTCTTTGGGATTCATCTAAACCTACCATTATTTTTACAGGCAGTTCCAGTATTCGTTTATGGAAAGATCTACAAGAACGTTTTCCCGAGCATCAAGTCCTAAATACTGGTTTTGGGGGTTCTCAATTTTCGGACCTCGAACTTTATTTGGATGAACTCATTTTAAACTACGATCCTGTAAAAGTCTTTATCTACGAAGGTGACAACGATATTTTTGAAAGAAAAAGTCCTAGAAAAGTTATAAAAAAAGCAGAGGGCATTCTCCGAACACTCCGGCAAGAAAAACCAAATATGGAGATTGTACTCATTTCTGCAAAGCCAAGTATTTCTCGATGGAAGTTTAGGGGAAAATACCGTCGTTTAAATCGTAAACTCAACAAATTGGCCGCAGAAAACAGTGGAATTGATTTTGTTGATGTTTGGCACCCCATGTTGGACAAAAAAAAGGTGAAACAGGACATTTTTATTGAAGACGGGCTTCACATGAACTCCAAGGGCTACGACATCTGGTACAATGCCATAAAAGATTACATAGACTAAAACAATAAAAGTGATTTATAGATCCATTCTACTGTTCGTTTCCGTGCTCTGTGCAGCAGCATGCCAAACCGAAAAAAAAGAAATTAATTTCCCTAAAACAGATTTAGCGGGTGTTCCCTTAATCCCAAAGCCCATAAAAACCATTTCTACGGGATATGCTTTTGGCCTAGATGCTGGAACAGCTATTTTTACATCCAACTCCGATGCGGGATTCGAAAAGGTAGGAAAGTTTCTTTCCGAGCAGATAAAGTCCAAAACCGGTTTACATATTGGCGTAAATTCAGCTACCGAAGGAACATTGGAGCGCTTGATCTACATCAATCAATCGGATAGTGTGGAATTAAAGGGACCAGAGGCTTATCAGATTTACATTAAAAAGGATTCCATTTTATTGAACGCCAAAACTGCAGCCGGAGCGTTCAGGGGCGTACAAACATTGCGTCAGTTAATTCCTGAAAAAAGTAATGACACATTAACGGATCACCCAATCTGGGTAATTCCATCGGGAAAGATCATCGACGCTCCCAGATTCGAATATCGTGGTTCCATGTTGGATGTGGCCCGGCACTTTTTTACCGTAAAAGAAGTCAAAAAATATATCGACGCCCTTGCATACTACAAATTCAACACCCTGCACCTGCACCTAACAGATGACCAAGGTTGGCGCATTGAAATTAAATCTTGGCCCAAGCTAACCAAAATCGGTGGCGCCAGCGAGGTCGGCGGTGGAGAAGGTGGTTTTTACACTCAAGAACAGTTTAAGGATATTGTAGCCTATGCTGCGGAAAGACATATTACCATTATTCCGGAAATTGATATGCCCGGACACACCAACGCCGCATCCCTAAGCTACCCCTTTTTACATGCCCCAGATGCCGAAACTCCACGCATTAGAACGGACATGAGAGTAGGTTACAGCTCTTTTGATACAAAAAAAGATACCGTATATAGCTTTTTGGATGATGTAATCGGTGAAATTACCGCCATGACTCCCGGTCCATATTTTCACATTGGCGGAGATGAGAGCCATGCCACCAAAAAAAGTGACTATATCCGCTTTGTGGAAAAAGTGCAAAAAATTGTTCGGAAACACAACAAAAGAATGGTCGGTTGGAACGAAATAGTACAAGCAGAACTTGATTCCAGTTCAGTGATTCATTTTTGGAACAAACCTGAATATGCCCTAAAAGCCATTGAAAATGGCTCAAAGGTTATTATGTCGCCAGCAAAAAAAGCCTATTTGGATATGAAGTATGATTCCATATCTGAATATGGACTGAATTGGGCAGGCCTCATTCCGGTTGATATTGCCTACAAATGGGACCCTGGGACTTATGTAGAAAATCTTCCTGAAGAGAATATTCTTGGCATCGAAGCCCCCCTATGGTCCGAAACCATAAGCAATAGTGAAGAGCTGGAATATTTGGCCTTTCCGAGACTTATTGGATATGCGGAATTGGGATGGTCTCCAAGCGAACATCTTGATTGGGATGACTACAAAGAGCGTTTGGCCGCACAGGTTCCCTATCTGGAAGCCATGCAGATCAATTATTACCCAACTAAATTGGTGAACTGGAAAAAGGAATAGTTGTTATTCTTCGTCTTGTGAAGCAGAAACAGTAGGTTCATCTGAATCCTCTTCTTCTTTGACAAAATCGGTGATATTATTGTCAAGAAGGATGTTGTACCACTGTATGATCTTTTTGATGTCACTGGCGTAGACACGATCTTCATCATAATTGGGCAGTACCTCGAAGAAATACTCTTCCAACTCGATTTTGTCCGCCTTATGGCTGATCGATGTTTTGTTGCCTCCTTCTTTCTCTTTGATTTTTTGGAACACTTCCCTCAACGGAAGCTCTTCCTCGAGGGTGTAAATGGCTATTTCGGACAACACGCTTACATTGCTTCTTAATCCAACGGTTACACGTTTGCCATCCAATAGGGATTCGCCAACAAAGCCACCACGGGTTTGGGTCAATAATTTGTAAAGTCCTGGTTTACCTCCAATAGATAAAATCTTGTCTAATGCCATTCAAATAGTAATTTATGGGCGCAAAAATATGTTTTTATCGCAAATAGTGATTTTTTTAACGTGCTTTTTTGATATTGGGAAACCGCATTCGGTAGTCAACGTTTATTTTCCCTTTGGATATTTTGTCCAATCTGTTTTTTAAAAGTCGCTTTTTTAGGGTCGATAGTTTGTCCGTAAACAGAATGCCTTCGATATGGTCGTATTCGTGCTGAATAACTCTGGCCAAAAGCCCATCAAACGTTTCCGTACGTGATTTAAAATCTTCGTCCAAATAGGTTATGGTCACTTCTGGTTTTCGCTTTACATCTTCCCGAACGTCGGGAATGCTCAAGCAACCTTCGTTAAAGTCCCATTCCTTGCCGTTCTCTTCCTCGATCTTGGCATTGATAAAGACTTTTTTGAAACCATTTAGTTTCTCCTGTTCTTCTTTGCTCAAATCCTCATCATCGGAAAAAGGGGTGGTATCTACCATAAAAATTCGAATTGGAAGTCCCACTTGTGGAGCTGCCAATCCAACACCATGTGCATTGTACATGGTCTCCCACATGTTGGCGATCAATTCTTCCAACTTTGGATAATCGGATGCAATATCCTTCGCTTTTTTTCGTAAAACGGGGTCTCCGTAGGCTACTATAGGTAAAATCATAAATTAAAATCTGTTTAAATAGGCCTGCAAAATCAATGTGGCGCTTATTTCATCGACCAAGGCCTTATCCCTTCTTTTCTTCTTTTTCATACCACTGTCCAACATGGACTGGAATGCCATTTTAGAAGTAAACCTTTCATCTTGGCGTTCAACGGGCATAGCTGGAAACTTGGCCGACAACTGCTTTAGGAAGTCTTGGATGAGAGCTTCGGACTCGGAGGCCGTATTGTCCATTTGTTTGGGCAATCCCACCACAAAACGTTCCACCGATTCCTTTTTTATATAGTCTTCCAAAAACTTTAACAGGTCCTTGGTGTCAACGGTGGTCAATCCAGAGGCAATCAACTGAAGCTCATCGGTGACCGCAATTCCCGTACGCACTTTTCCAAAATCCAATGCCAAAACTCTTGCCAAAACAACTTTTTGGCAAAAATAACCTTAAATATGTTATAGCCTTAAAAATGGAGGCCATAATTATATGATGGCACTTATCTTTGTCAAAATTTTAAGAAAAATGACAGGACTTAGAGCATTGATCGAGCAAGCATGGGACAATAGATCATTATTGGAAGACGAAAAGACCCAGATGGCCATTAGAGAAGTAATAGACCTTATTGATCTTGGCGAGCTTCGATGCGCAGAACCCACGGAAAATGGTTGGCAAATAAATGAATGGGTAAAAAAAGCGGTAGTGCTATACTTCCCCATACAAAAAATGGAGGTCCTCGAAGCTGGTATTTTTGAATATCACGACAAGATTCCCTTGAAAAGAGGATACAAAGAAAAAGGTGTTCGTGTGGTACCCCATGCCGTGGCAAGGCACGGAGCTTATATTTCCAAAGGAACCATTTTAATGCCAAGTTATGTAAACATTGGTGCCTATGTGGACGAGGGGACCATGGTGGATACTTGGGCCACGGTGGGCAGTTGTGCTCAAATTGGTAAAAACGTCCATTTAAGTGGTGGTGTAGGTATCGGTGGGGTTTTAGAACCATTGCAAGCTGCTCCAGTAATTATTGAGGACAATGCATTTATCGGCTCCAGATGTATTGTTGTGGAAGGGGTCCGTGTTGAAAAGGAGGCTGTTTTGGGAGCAAATGTGGTTTTAACGGCTTCTACGAAAATTATTGATGTAACAGGGAGTGAGCCTGTTGAACTGAAAGGTCGTGTTCCCGCAAGATCGGTTGTGATACCGGGCAGCTACACCAAAAATTTTCCTGCCGGAGATTACCAAGTGCCATGCGCCTTGATCATTGGCAAACGAAAGGAGAGCACCGACAAGAAAACATCGTTGAACAATGCCTTGCGCGAGCACAATGTTGCAGTTTAGATCAAGGCGTTCCGATCTTCTGATTTTTTAAAAAACGGAATCAAAATATACAGTTTGGGTTGTTTTTTATTAAAATTAAAGCAACCCAAACACTATTCCAGCCTCTACTAAATACATGTCAAAAACTATTTTTAACAAAAACCGGGTAGGGAAACGTCGTTGTCGATTGTTGTAAGAAAAATAAACGGCAAAACAATTTTTACGCCTTTTTTTTGTTATAGATTTGTAAACACCAAAACACTACACCAATAAATATGGCTGGATTACGCACCCCAAAGCAAAAATTATCAGCACTCATAATCACCTATAACGAAATTGGATACATTGAGAAATGTATCGATTCCGTTTCTTTTACTGATGAAATCGTGGTTGTAGACTCTTACAGTACGGACGGCACATACGAGTATCTGTTAAGCCATCCGAAGGTAAGGGTAATTCAAAATCCATTTAAAAATTTTACTGCACAGAAATCCTTTGCGCTAAAGCAATCCTCTAATGATTGGGTCTTGTTTTTAGATGCAGATGAAGTTGTGACCAAAAGTCTGCAAACAGAAATTATTGAAACCATCAATAAGGAAAACGCAGATGAAGCCTATTGGTTCTACCGCCAGTTTATGTTCCAAAACGAGCGATTGAACTTTAGCGGTTGGCAAACAGACAAAAATTATAGATTGTTCCGCAAAAGCAAAGCACATTTCACCGATAAAAAAATAGTTCACGAAACCTTGGTTGTCGATGGAACATCTGGAATTCTCCAAGAAAAGCTTATCCATTATTGCTACAAGGACTATCAGGACTACAAGGGCAAAATGTTGAAATATGGCCAACTAAAAGCAAAAGAGGATTTTTATAGGGAAAAACACTTCAACTACCTTTTAATGATTATAAAGCCAGCGTGGAAATTCTTTAACCACTACATTTTGCGCCTAGGAATTCTTGATGGCAAAAAAGGATGGACTATTTGCTATTTAAACGCCCTTGGTGTTTTGGAGAGGTTCCGAGAATTAAAAAGGTTGGAAAAAAAGAATCAACTGGCCTATTATTTGGTAATGCCATAGTGCGTCCACACCAATTTGTTAGATCTGGTCTCCTTACGTATGGCTTGGTTCTTTGCAATGGATTCGGGCGTTTTATAGCCTCGTTTATGATCTAAATGCACACAAACGGCACTATAGCGCAATTGCTTAGATTTTATTCCAAAATTGAACAAACGTTCACCCAGTTCGCGATCCTGCCCGCCGTATTGCATCCGCTCATCAAAACCGTTCACGTTCAAAATATCCTTCTTCCAACCCGAAGAGTTATGTCCGTTCCAACTAGCGTTCGTCGGAGTTATGGTATTGAGCAATTTAGAGAATAGGCCACTCGCCGTTAGTTTATTGTTTTTAAAAGTTTTTGGAATCCCCTTTTCTTTGAGCCAATGGATGTTAAAGCAGTTTTGTTTTTCAATATCCTCCAGTGTAATCAACTTGGATATGTTCATGGGCAACATGTAGTACCCTCCCGAAATAAAATACCTGGGTTCTTTGTTAATGTAATGCACCTCCACAAAGTCTTCTCTTGGAATACAATCACCATCCGTCATTATAATATACTCCGCATTGCAAGCTTCGACTGCCTTGTTAAGGATCCTTGACTTCTGGAAACCATCGTCCTCCTGCCAAACATGGATAATATTGTAAAAAACATTTTCGGACATCTCATCCAATAATTCTTTGGTCTTTGGACCAGATCCATCATCGGCAATAACCACTTCAAAATCCTTGAAGATTTGGCAATTGAAGCCCCAAAGTACTTTTTTTAACCACTCTTCGGCATTGTACGTACTTATGATTACTGATATTTTCGGAGATTCTTTTTCCTGTGGGTTCATCTTGGCAAAAATAGAAATATTAAATGTTATCTCATATCCTTAATTTTGCGATTCTAAACTTACCATAATGAAGGTTAAGGAACACCTAGTTATCCAACTTAATAATTAGAGGCTGTTTAAATCAAAAACTATCCAATATGAAAATCTGCATTACACGAACAGAAAAACACGCATATTCCGAAACCTTCATTAGGGACCAAATAAAGGAATTCAAATCACTTTGCGAAACATATACCATTCATAGTGGGAGGTATCCGGAGAGAATGGAAAACGGCAGTCTTTTAAACCCATATCTCTTTTGGATTTTTCACAAAATGATAAAAATCCTGGTGGGCAGAAATAACTACTTTAGCGATTATGGAGTAAAAAAATATCTCAATAAAAATAAAATCGATGTTGTCCTAGCGAATTACGGAATGAGTGCATCTCATATGGTCGCCCCTTGTAAAGCCCTGAATATACCCTTAATAGTCATTTTTCATGGACATGATGCAACGGACAAAAAATTACTAAATGAATACAAACACAAATATGTAAAATTGTTTGACTATGCCTCAAACATAATTGTTGTTTCAAACGACATGAAATCACAACTCATTGGACTCGGTGCCCCGAAAAGCAAAATACAAATTATTCCTTGTGGAGTAAATACTTCAATGTTTGAGTCGAACACCGAGCCTGCTCAACAAAAAACATTTCTAGCAGTAGGAAGGTTAACCGCAAAAAAAGGACCATTGTACACAATTAAAGCATTTAATTCAGTCTTACAAAAACATCCGGATTCAAAACTAATTTTTGTAGGGAACAAAAATGGCCTCTACAACGAATGTCAAGATTTGATCTCGAATCTTGGCATAGGAAAATCTGTAACCTTCACTGGAATTTTAAGTCAAAAAGAAATTTCAATTTTAATGAAATCTTCACTGGCTTTTGTTCAGCATTCAATTACAGCTCCAAATGGGGACATGGAAGGTTCTCCTGTCAGTATTATGGAAGCTGCATCTTCCGGTCTACCAATAGTAAGCACAAAACACGCAGGCATCAAAGAACTTGTTGTTCATAATAAAACTGGTTTTTTGGTCGATGAAAAAGACATAAATAAAATGGCAGAATACATGACCGAATTATGTAATAATTTTCAGTTAGCTAAATCTATGGGGATGGCAGGAAGAAACCATATGGAACAGCATTATGAACAAAAAAGACAAATAGGCAAGCTTTACGATTTAGCCAAGGATATAGTTTCATCTAAAAAATAAAACATTTTAAACGCTGATTATACCATATGACCGAAGAAATCAATAATTGTAACCGAGTTCTGCAAGAAGGCGGGCTCATCCTCTACCCTACCGATACGGTTTGGGGCATAGGTTGCGATGCCACCAATCCCGAGGCCGTAAAAAAGGTATACGCCCTAAAAAAAAGAGAGGACTCCAAAGCACTGATATGTTTGGTTGCCAACCAAGCCATGCTGGAACGACATGTAAAACAGGTGCCCGAGGTCGCGTACGATATTATGGATCTGGCCACAAAACCCACCACCATAGTTTTTGACGACCCTATAGGCATTGCCGACAACCTGGTTGCTGCGGACAACACCCTGGCCATTCGGGTTGCATCGGACAAATTTTGCCAATACCTCATCAATAAATTCAGAAAACCCATTGTGTCAACTTCGGCCAATATTTCTGGTAATCCTACCCCAAAACAATTCAAGGATATTGATCAAGAAATTTTAAAAGGAGTGGACTATGTGGTAAATTTGCAGAACGAAAACAAAAACCCTTCTCCTTCTTCCATAATTAAGTTAAGTAACAACGGTAAGGTGAAGGTCATCCGGGAATAAGAATGACGAAGGAATTCCATACAGCCGCAATACAGCACCCTATTTTTAAACTTATTGGCGAAGCTTCTGATGAGCTCGGAACAGATTCCTATGTGATCGGTGGGTATGTCCGTGACTATTTTTTAGAACGAAATACCCCAAAAGATATCGATATTGTTGCCATTGGCAGCGGCATTGAATTGGCCAAAAAAGTGGCTTCCAAATTAAAGGGCAAACCGGATATTTCCGTTTTTAAAAATTTCGGTACGGCCATGATAAAATACAAAGACCTGGAACTGGAATTTGTGGGCGCCCGAAAAGAAAGCTACAACCGAGACAGCCGTAAACCCATTGTCGAAGATGGCACGCTCGAAGATGACCAAAACCGTCGCGACTTTACCATAAACGCCATGGCATTGGCACTGAACCAATCCAATTTTGGTCAACTTTTAGATCCTTTTGATGGTTTGGCGGATTTGGCCAAACAACTTATCCGCACGCCCTTGGAGCCGGGCATCACATACTCGGACGATCCATTGAGGATGATGCGAGCCATACGATTTGCCTCACAATTGCGCTTTACCATCGAATTGCCATCTCTCCAGGCCATTGCAGAGCACAAGGATCGAATAAAAATTGTATCCAAGGAACGTATTGTGGACGAACTCAACAAAATATTGATGAGTTCCCAACCGTCGCTAGGCTTTACACTGATGCACAAAACCGGACTTCTTCCTTTAATTCTACCTGAACTAACGGCCTTACAAGGCATCGAAGAAATAGAGGGACAACGCCATAAGGACAATTTTTGGCACACATTGGAGGTAGTGGACAATATTGCACAAACAACGGACAATCTTTGGCTGCGTTGGGCGGCACTGCTTCACGATATTGGAAAGGCACCTACCAAGAAATTCCATAAAAAAATAGGTTGGACCTTCCATGCCCATGAGTTTGTCGGTGCTAAAATGGTCTATAAACTTTTTAAAAGACTACGAATGCCATTGAACGATAAAATGAAATTCGTTCAAAAAATGGTATTGATGAGCTCACGGCCCATTATACTGTCCGAAGACCATGTAACCGATTCTGCGGTAAGGCGATTGGTGTTCGATGCCGGTGATCACGTCGAAGACCTAATGACCCTTTGCGAAGCGGACATTACCACCAAGAACCCCAAAAAACAAAAAAAATACAAGAACAATTTTAAGATCGTTCGCCAAAAAATAGTCGAAGTCGAAGAACGGGATCACATCCGAAACTTTCAACCTCCGGTTTCCGGCGAAGAGATCATGAAAACCTTCAACCTAAAACCATCCAAAGAAATAGGCATTATTAAAGACGCGATCAAAGAAGCAATCTTAGAGGGAGAAATCCCCAACGAATATGAAGCGGCCTACAACTTTATGTTAAAAAAGGGCGAAAAAATGAATCTAAAAGTCCATTCCGAATGAAAAAGAACAAATATGTAGTGTATTGGTTGTTAACTGGATGTTTTCTCATTTTTGTCATGGTTTTGGTGGGAGGCATCACCCGACTTACCCACTCGGGGCTGTCCATTTCCGATTATAAACTTATTCAAGGTACAATCCCCCCCATGAACGAACAAGAATGGGAAGAAGCCTTTGAACTCTACAAGCAATATCCCGAGTACCAAAAACTCAACTATCATTTTGGAATCGAGGAATTCAAGGACATTTACTTTTGGGAATGGCTGCACAGGGTCATTGGACGATTTATCGGAATCGTTTTTATTTTACCGTTTATTTACTTTTTGATAGCCAAGAAGCTGGATAGACCTACCATTAAAAAAAGTTTGATTCTGCTCTTTATGGGCGGGTTTCAAGGTTTTTTGGGCTGGTATATGGTAAAAAGCGGCCTTGTGGACCGTCCGGATGTATCGCACTACAGGTTGGCAGCCCATTTGACCACTGCATTCTTAACGTTCGCTTATAGTTTTTGGGTGGCCTTGGACCTAATCTATCCAAATCGAAAAGAAGTCGACACCAAAATAAGGAACTTGATCCGCGTAGGCCTGGTGGTCTTGTTGCTTCAAATAGTATGGGGTGCCTTTGTTGCAGGTTTGGATGCCGGCTTTATTCACAACCACTGGCCTCTGATGAACGAGGGCAAACTAATGCACGAAACCGTTTATATAGAACAACAGCCCGTAATAAAGAACTTTTACGAAGGAAAAAGCGGCGTACAGTTTGTACATCGGTACCTGGCTTACATTGTGGTCGCTTTGATTGGGGTGATTTGGTACCGAACACGAAAAATATCCAAAACCGCCCTCCAGGAAAAAGGACTAAAAACTTTGTTGGCCCTAGTTTTTGTTCAATTTATATTGGGTGTGCTCACATTGATTTATGCCGTGCCACTTTGGCTGGGCATCGTGCATCAAATTGGCGCTTTTTTCCTTTTGGCCGCGATGACGTTTACCTTGCACAGGTTCACCAAATAACTGCTATTTATTGTACCTTTGTGCCCACTCTAAAATTTGATGGATGATTTATAAAATCAGGATAATACTTGATGCTGAGGAAGATATCTTTCGGGATATCGAAATTGAGGACCAAAGTAACTTGGAGGATTTCCACAACGCCATTACCCAAGCTTTTGGCTTTGAGGGAAGTGAAATGGCCTCATTTTATACTTGTGACGAAGAATGGAATCAAGATGAAGAAATCGCTCTTTTTGATATGAGTGAAAATGGCTCCGATATTCGCCTGATGAACGAAACCTCGTTGGACGATATTCTGACCAAGGACAGCCCCAAACTGATTTACGTGTACGACTTTTTTAGCATGTGGACCTTTTTTGTGGAGCTTGCCGATATTGTGGAAAAAGAAGATGGCCGTGTTTATCCCAATGTATTGTTCACCTTTGGCGAATTACCGGATGCCCCACCGGAAAAACAATTCGAAGCAAAGCCCAACGATGATGGAGGAAATTTTGACGACCTTCTGGACAGTTACGACGATATGGACTTTGACGAAAACTGGAACTAAAATAGCACCGCCTAAATTTTAACCAATAATCCCCGATCCAAATAATGCTGAACTTATATTCCGCCCAAATTGAAAGTATATCGCTTCACCGAGTTGGCAACAAGAGCAAAAACGAATCTGCTTTTTTATCCGCAGAGCCTTTTTCCCTGAACGATGAAATGGCAGGCTTATTAAAGGAATACTTTTTTAAGCCCTTTCGCGAAAAGGAAGAAAACTATTATAAGTTTAGCCACGAAGTGGATTTGGAATTCAATGAGGTGTGTACGGCGGTTACCGAGATTTTCGACAACCCCTCCGATAACCATCGATTATCCAAAAAAATAACCACGCATCTGTTTGAGCAATCCAACCACCCTCACATTAAAAGCGGGGAGGTTTATGTGGTGCATTTCTCCGATATGGTAATCGACAATAAAAAAACGGATGCCGTAGGTATTTTTAAGAGTGAGCTAAAGCACGACTTTCTTCAGTTCGAGGAAAACGAACGCAACTTGGAAATTTTAATACGCCAGGGAATCAATATCAATAAATTGGATAAGGGGTGCATAGTTTTTAACGTGGACCGAGAAGAAGGTTTTAGGATATTATCTGTGGACAGCAACCGATATGACGCCAAATATTGGCTGGAAAACTTTTTGGGAGTTTCGCCTTTAACGGATGAGAACTTTTACACAAAAAACTACCTTAAGTTCTGCCAGAACTTTGCCAAGGATGTTGTTTTGCCCGCAGAGGACAAACAGCAAGAGGTATTGTTCATGAACCGCGCTGTAAACCACTTTGCCAAAAACGACAACTTTGAGGAGACCTCCTTTTTGAACGAGGTAATGGAAAATCCCGACTTAATTCCAGAGTTTAAGCATTATAAAGTAGAAAAAGGACCCAAGTACAGCATTGAGGACGTTTCTAATTTTGACATTGCCAACAAAGCGGTGAGCGATGCCCGTAAAAAAATCAAGAACGTAATCAATCTGGACACCAATATTCAGATCAAGATGGATTTCATCAACCCTGATTCGGCAGAGAAGTTTGTGGAAAAAGGTTGGGACGAGGAACGACAGATGTACTATTACCTCGTGTATTTTAACAAGGAACAGAAAAGTTAGAATTTTTTTTCAATAATCTGTTTCATACTCACATCCTCATAGTTACGTTTCACAAAATCCAAGGCGTGGGTCAAAATTTCGCCCATGTTCTTGCTGTCCCTAAAATTAATATCGCCCGTAAGGTCCTGCAATTGGTTTTTTAGCATTTCTATGTTTTCCGGTGGAGCAATGGTATCCAATGCGCAAACATCCAACAAGCGTTTAAGGCGGCGCCCCCAACTAAGTATCCGTTTTGCGATTATGGAACGCTCCTCTACAATATATTGGTTAACGGAATCTATGGTCAATTTACCTTGCACCAAATCCACCATGGTCTTGTTCTCTTTAAAAAACTGGGGGCGATATACCTTTATATTGCCTTCATAGCATTGTTGATCAAAATCTATGGCCCTTATTTTATAGACTACACTATCAAAATCGTGAGTGGGAACAATTACGTAATTATAAGAACGCATGTCCCCTAAGAGCCGGATCATGCTCCTTTCGTTGAACTTAACAAACTCCTTGGCAATCTGCGATTTTTCGAATTCGGTACATTCGGGCAGGTTGTTCTTCATAAAAACATCTCCGGGAATACCAACAATATGCTCTTCGATAAGTGTATTCTCATAGATCACAAAGTTTAAATTATAAGGGGAGAGCATATGCTCCAATTCCAAACCATATACTCTAGAAGCGTCTGTTTTTTTAACATAGAACAAGGTATAGTTATCGTTAAGGATGTTCCGGACCTTGATTCGAAAAGGCTTGGAGTTTCCAAAAGTGCAATAGTCCACATAATCCACGTTCAAATATTGAAAAATGGAATCACTGCCATCGGAAACAAAACTGGAATACACTCTTTTTAGGGCCAGGTCTATTTCATCCCTATCGAACTCCGGATAAAACACGCGCACCCAAAGTGTATCCTCATCCTTGGCATCGTAAACGGCAACGCTTCCTGAAAAGCGCAACAAGTCATCATAATGGATCGGAATTTCGATTTTTCTATTGTAATAATCCAAATATTCATCCAGCTCCTTACTTATGGGATAGGCAGGTTTCTTTTTCGACATTAATTTTTCTTCCGACATTGTGTTCGATTATTTTGTAACAATTTGCAAATAATATCGTCAAGTTAGTATAAACCATTCAAAAAACGATAGCATCTTTTGGAAACAATACTTACCGTAAACCATCTTACAAAAAAATTTGGTTACCTAACAGCCGTAAAAGATCTTTCTTTTACAATAGAAAAAGGTAACGTTTATGGCATTTTAGGACCCAATGGGAGTGGCAAATCCACCACATTGGGAATTATCCTGAACGTTGTGAACCGAACCTCGGGCGATTTTAATTGGTTCGATGGCAACACCACCACCCATGACGCCCTAAAAAAGGTCGGGGCCATAATTGAACGTCCCAACTTTTATCCGTACATGAACGCGATTCAAAATTTAAGGTTGGTCTGTAAGATCAAAGATGTACCCGAATCCAAAATTCAGGAAAAACTGGAATTGGTAGGTCTGTGGGACCGCAGGAACAGTAAGTTCAAAACCTATTCGCTGGGGATGAAACAGCGCATGGCCATTGCCTCTGCCCTGCTCAACGACCCCGAAATACTCATCTTGGACGAACCTACCAATGGCCTGGACCCCCAAGGAATCCATCAAATACGGGAGATCATCAAAAAAATTGCGAGCCAAGGCACAACCATTTTATTGGCTTCTCATTTATTGGACGAAGTTGAAAAAGTATGTTCCCATGTCATCATTCTTAGAAAAGGAGAGAATTTATATTCCGGGCCGGTAGATAGTATGCTGGCCAGTCATGGTTTTTTTGAATTGAAGTGCGAAAATCTAGAGCAATTGCAAGAGCTGCTCGAAAAAAGTGCCAGCTTCGGGAAAATCGAAAACTTTAACGGTACGCTTACGGCCTATTTAAAGGAAGAAATGGATGCCGAAAGCTTAAACAAAATGCTGTTTGACCAGGGTATTGTCCTATCTCACCTCGTAAAACGGAAAGAAAGTCTCGAAGAACAATTTTTAACCTTGACCAAAAATCAATAAACGAATGTTACGTCTCCTACAAATAGAATTTATAAAATTATGGAACAATAGGGCCAGCAAGGTGCTTATTATCTCCTATTTTGTGCTTTTAACTTCCATTGCGCTCATCGCGGCCATTAAATTTGATATTGGCCCGGTACAATTTCATCTGGCGGATCAAGGGATATTCAATTTTCCCTATATCTGGCACTTTAACACCTTTGTCACCGCCCTTTTTAAACTATTTTTGGCCATTGTAATCGTTTCCATGATGTCCAACGAATACAGCAACAAGACCATAAAACAAAACCTGATAGATGGCCTTTCCAAAAAAGAGTTTATCCTTTCCAAAGTCCTTACCGTAATCAGTTTTGCGCTTATTTCCACCATATTTGTGTTTGTGGTTTCCATGGTCCTTGGCCTGATCTATTCCGATTACGACGAAATGTCCATTATTTTTTCGGACATGGAGTTTTTACCAGCGTTCTTCTTTAAACTGGTCGGCTTTTTCTCTTTTTGCCTGTTCTTGGGAATATTGGTCAAGCGTTCGGCCTTTGCACTGGGGTTCTTAATTTTATGGACTATTTTGGAGCAAGTAGTTTTTGGTTTGCTCGGTTGGAAAGTTATGAGCTGGGAAGCGGCCAAGACCATAAAACAATTTTTTCCATTGCAATCCATGTCCAATTTAATAAAAGAACCCTTCACAAGGTTATCGGCCGTACAGAATATTGGTCAACAGATAGGAGAGGATATGAGATTCGATTACCATGTATATTGGTATGAGTTTTTGGTAGTCATCCTTTGGACAGTGATTTTTATCTACTTATCCTACGCATTATTAAAAAAACGTGATTTGTAGTATCTTGTAGGATGCACAGAATCATGTAATGCTGAACAGAATATTAATTTTATGGGCACTCCTGGCCAACCATTCCTTTTGGGCCCAGGATTGCCCTAATCCGGTTTACCCTGCCAATGGAGCTACAAATGTTCCTTTGGACGCCACAATTGATTGGGAATCGGTAGATGGAGTTCCCTCCTACAATATAACCATGGGAACAACACCCGGGGGCGACGACATCCTGAGCACACAATTTGCCAGTGGATCTTCCTATGTACCGCCACTTGGACTACCTGCCAATACCACTATTTATGTAACGATAACCCTTTTCTTTTTTGACCAGCCCAATATTACCTGTCCAAGCTACAGTTTTACCACAGAACCCATTTCCACAGTTCCAGAATGTACCGAAATAACCAATCCATTGAACAACGCTGTGGACATAAATCCAAATACCAACATATCCTGGTCCTATGTGTACGCTGCAACGGGCTACAATCTTAGTTTGGGCACAACACCTGGAGGCACGGAACTTCTGAATAATTTTGATGTTGGCAACACCCTTACCTATAACCCAATAACCGATCTACCCCCGGAGACCCCTATTTACGCATCAATTGTACCATACAACGCATTGGGAACGGCAATGGGCTGTACCTATCAACAATTTACAACACGGGCCGAATCCGAAATACCCGATTGCACCAATATTATTTATCCGCTGAACGGAGAAACCAATGTACCGCTATCTCCTGTATTGGAATGGCATGCCGTACCCGATGCAACAGGATACATCGTTACCATTGGCACAACACCTACGGGCACGGACATTCTTGACGGCTCCACATTTTATAGCAATTCCACCCCGGTCGTTAATTTTGAATCAAATAAAACTTTTTTTATCACAATTGTTCCTTTTAACGATGCAGGGGCAGCAGAAGGGTGCACCCAGACCAGTTTTACCACCTTGTTGGGATGTGGCCCCTTTTTGGATTTTGATACTGGGGAATACGTTATTGTAAACCCGGAAATAGATTTTCCCGCTACCATATCCTCTTGCGATAACAATGGCCCACTAATCATCAATTCAACCGACATTGCAGAAGGTTACCGGTGGTTTCGGATAGATCAATTTGAAAATGAGTCCCTAATCTCGGACACCAGTGACGTTACCATCACTGAAAACGGCAGGTACAGGTACGAAGCCTACAATACGATCAATCAAAATGGCAATACCATTGAATGTCCCTCGAGTCAAGTATTCGAGGTCGTTTCATCGGAAATGGCAACCATAGAAAATATAATGGCCGAGACTCTGGTCTCCTCACTTCGAATAACCGTAGTTGCATCAGGTAACGGAGATTACGAATATGCCATAGATGATATAGATGGCCCATATTTGGACAGCAATGTTTTTAACAATGTGGCACCCGGAAGCCACATCTTCTATGTTAGGGACAAGAACGGTTGTGGCATTGCCCAGCAAAAATTCGCCCAGGACTTGACCGTGGAGGGATTTCCAAAATTCTTTACGCCCAATGGGGACAACATAAACGATTATTGGCAGTTTATACAGCCAACAGGGACGCAAGAAATTGTTTTTAAAAGTATCCGAATCTTTGATCGCTACGGTACATTTATAAAACAAATTTCGCAATATTCCCTGGGTTGGGACGGAAATTTGGCCGGGCGCAGCTTACCCGCCGGAGATTATTGGTACATGGCCATTGATGATTCGGACCGGGAGTTCAAAGGGCATTTTTCCTTAAAAAGATAATATCCCTTTTTACTTCCTTTTAGGAACATCCTTTAGTATTTTTACAGCATGAAATTTCAGGTAGTTTCCGATTTTAAACCTACCGGCGATCAGCCGCAGGCGATAAAACAATTGGTCGAGGGCATTGAGTCCAAAACAGCACACCAAACCTTGCTCGGCGTAACCGGATCGGGAAAAACATTTACCGTGGCCAACGTTGTGGAATCCGTTCAACGGCCTACTCTGGTTTTGGCACACAACAAAACTTTGGCGGCACAACTATATTCAGAGTTCAAACAATTTTTTCCGAACAATGCGGTCGAATATTTCGTGTCCTACTATGATTATTATCAACCTGAAGCCTATATCCCGACCAGTGGACTTTATATAGAAAAAGACCTTTCCATAAACGAGGATATCGAGAAATTGCGTTTAAGTGCCACCTCCTCTCTCTTATCCGGAAGAAGGGACGTCCTGGTTGTAGCGTCGGTATCCTGTTTGTACGGTATCGGAAATCCGATAGAATTTCAAAAAAACGTTATCACCATTCATAGGGATCAAGTTATTTCTAGGACCAAGTTTTTAAAACAGTTGGTACAGAGCCTGTACGCAAGGACCACTGCAGATTTCAGAAATGGAAATTTTAGGGTAAAAGGAGATGTGGTCGATGTTTTTCCAGGATATGCCGACCATGCGTTCCGTATCCATTTTTTTGGTGATGAAATTGAGGAAATCGAAGCATTGGACCCGTACAACAATAACGTTATAGAGGTTTACGACACCTTGAACATTTATCCCGCAAATATGTTTGTTACCTCCCCGGATGTATTACAAAATGCAATTCGCGAGATTCAGGACGATTTGGTAAAACAAGTGGATTATTTTAAGGAAATCGGCAGGCCTTTAGAGGCCAAACGTTTGGAGGAACGCACCAATTTTGATTTGGAAATGATTCGCGAACTAGGCTATTGTTCAGGAATCGAGAACTACTCTCGGTACCTTGACGGCAGAAAACCGGGCACCAGACCTTTCTGTTTGCTGGATTATTTTCCAGATGATTATTTAATGGTGATCGATGAAAGCCATGTTACCATACCGCAAGTACATGCCATGTATGGCGGCGACCGATCTAGAAAGGAAAACTTGGTGGAATATGGATTCCGGTTACCGGCGGCAATGGACAACCGTCCGTTAAAGTTTGAAGAATTTGAAGCCCTACAAAATCAAGTACTATACGTTAGTGCCACTCCCGCTGACTACGAACTGGAATTGAGCGAAGGTATTTATGTGGAACAGATTATCCGACCAACGGGGTTGCTGGACCCTATAATCGAAGTTCGCCCCAGCGAAAACCAGATCGATGACCTTGTTGAAGAAATCCAACAACGTGTAGAATTGGATGAACGTACCTTGGTCACGACACTGACCAAGCGTATGGCCGAGGAGCTCACCAAATATTTAACCAGAATTGATGTTCGCTGTCGATACATTCACAGTGATGTGGACACTTTGGAAAGGGTGGAGATCATTCAAGACCTGCGCAAGGGACTTTTTGATGTCTTGATCGGAGTAAACCTTTTGCGAGAAGGATTGGATCTACCGGAAGTTTCCCTAGTTGCCATACTGGATGCCGATAAGGAAGGTTTTTTAAGAAGTAACCGCTCGCTCACCCAAACCGTAGGGCGTGCTGCAAGAAACTTGAACGGGAAAGCCATTATGTATGCCGACAAGATTACGGAAAGCATGCAAAAAACCATAGACGAAACCAATTATCGCAGGGAAAAGCAAATTACCTACAATAAAGAAAATAACATAACCCCTACCGCACTCAAGAAAAACCTGGACAGTGCACTTGCCAAAAACTCGGTATCCACCTACCACTTTCAAAAAGAAGAGTTACGTGCCGCCGAGCCAGATCTAAACTATATTACGGAAGATCAAAAAGAAAAACTGATTCGCGAAAAAAGAAAGGCCATGGAAAAAGCTGCCAAAGAACTCAACTTTATGGAAGCCGCCAAATTAAGGGACGAAATAAAAATGTTGCAAGAAAAAAAATAAAAAACGCGCTCCAGCAAATGCCGGAGCGCGCCTCAACTAACCAACTAATCCAACCATCATGAAACACCTTTAGTTGGTGTTCTAGTGCCTTA
The DNA here is from genome assembly GCF_023716465.1 of Flagellimonas marinaquae. Classification (NCBI taxonomy): domain Bacteria; kingdom Pseudomonadati; phylum Bacteroidota; class Flavobacteriia; order Flavobacteriales; family Flavobacteriaceae; genus Flagellimonas; species Flagellimonas marinaquae. The sequence goes on along the minus strand of NZ_CP092415.1, from coordinate 2,568,135 downwards.
TCCTATTTCAATCAGTCTTTTGGGTTTTGGCAATGCCTCTTGCTTTTTGGGCAACATCAGTTTTAGTATCCCATCTTCGTACTTCGCATCTATTTTAGATCCATCTACGGTTTCCGGCAATGTGAATGCCCTTTTGAACGATGTGAACGAGAACTCCTTTCTTGTGTAGTTGTCCTTATTTTCTTCATTTTCAGTTTTTACTTCACTGGCAATGGTAAGTACATCGTTATCGATTTCTACGGTAAAGTCTTCTTTTTTCATACCAGGAACAGCAAGTTCCAATTCAAAACCTTCTGTATTGTCCTTTATATTTACTGCAGGTACGGAAGTATTCCACTTCTCTGTTCCACCGAACCAATCAGGACCCATAAAATCATTCATCAATGATGGAAAAAACAGGTTATTTCTTTTTACTATACTCATGGCGATTCAATTTTAGTTAAACATCTAAATCAACCAGTAAAAAGCAAAACCTGTACCAACACAAAATCTATGTCATTTTGACGTGTTTGAGGGTGAAAAAAATGTCATTTTGACATTAATTATAATACGCCTTAAAGATATTGATCAGCACATCGGGCGGTACAATATTGTCCGGATAACGGTGCATAACCTCCAAAACCTGACTGATAGCCGCCGGCGGGAGCCCCATTTTTAGTCCGATATTATAGAGTTTGTCTATTTCCTTCCTATGTTGTTCCTTGTCGATATTCATAAGAAGGATAAGTCTATGGAATTGTACTATGCGCTCTGCTTGGGTCTTTAAGCGGACCTTAGGGGATTTTTCCTTAAGAAGCCCTTCGAAGATATCTTTACCAATGCCGAGGGTATGTGCCACCTGAAGCAAAAAATCGTACTCTGACTGCTTTATCGAATGATCTACCCTGGCAAAGGCGATCATTTGCGAAAGAATGCTCAATTTTTCTTTGTGAGTACCCATAAAGCTTGGTTTTGGTTATCGATCCTACTGTAGATAACTTCAAAACCATACTTTTTAGTACAAAAAAGCCCTGAAATTCAGGGCTTTTTTCTAACTAACTCAAACAATTCCCGTGTATTACGCGGTAATTTTTACTGGAAGCTCATATACTCTTCCGGGAGCAACATTTGTTAATTCCACCTTTTGGTAATTTAAACGACTCTTAACAAAGCCCTCCAAAACATCGTTTTTGGTTTCAACAGAGAGAACCAACAATTCGCCTTTTTCTGTTACGATAAAACGAACCTCGGCAGTCAAATCCTTATGATCTGCGTTGAATTGATTATCCTTCAACATTTCATAAATCTGACCGGAAAGATTGTTCTCCTTGGTCGCTTTTTTTCCTTTTGTTGCAAATGCGCTCATGGTTGCCATAAGTGCCAACGCTACTGAAACAGTTCTTAATTTTTTCATGATTTTTGTTTTTTGATTAAAATTGAATGATTAATGATTTGCTAAAAACAAGTCCCGATTAAGGTCCTTTTTTTAAGACACCACAAAAATAAGACGATTTAAAAAGTAAATTATTACACTTTTTATCGATTTAACAAATGTTTAATGTCCTTAACGTTGGGCAAATACTCTTTATAAACCCAAAAATGAACTTTAAAAAATCGTTCTAAATCAAAACAGGCTCATAATTAATGAGATAAGAATTTCGGGCAAAAACGACACTGATGCATCGGATATCCACTACAAAAAACAAAAAGGGCAATGTTTTGTTAACATTGCCCTTTTTGGATATTTTTAAATGGTCAAGACTAGCTCAGAACCTCCTCGACCTTATCTGCCGCTTCTTTAAACTGTACCGCGGAATGCACGGCCAACCCTGAGTTGTCTATAATTTCTTTGGCCAACTCTGCATTGGTCCCTTGCAATCTTACAATAATCGGCACTTGAATGGCATCACCCATGTTCTTGTACGCATCAACCACACCTTGGGCAACACGGTCACAACGAACAATACCACCAAAAATATTGATCAAGATAGCTTTTACGTTAGGATCCTTCAGGATAATACGGAAAGCTTCTTCCACCCTTTTGGCATCGGCGGTCCCACCTACATCCAAAAAGTTCGCCGGTTCTCCTCCGGCCATTTTGATCAAATCCATAGTGGCCATGGCCAAACCGGCCCCATTTACCATACAGCCTACATTACCATCCAAATCCACATAATTCAAACCAACTTCACGAGCTTCTACTTCGATCGGATTCTCTTCGCGCAGATCACGCATCTCTGCGTAAGCCTTTCTTCTGTACAGCGCATTATCGTCTATGGTAACTTTGGCATCTACCGCCATAATCTTATCGTCCGATGTTTTCAAAACCGGATTGATCTCAAAAAGACTGGAATCACTTTCCACATATGCCTTATAGAGCGACATCACGAACTTTACCATTTCTTTGAACGCAGTACCGGACAGGCCAAGGTTAAAGGCAATTCTTCTCGCCTGGAACGGCAACAGGCCCAAACCAGGATCAACTTCTTCGGTAAAAATAAGGTGCGGCGTTTTTTCCGCCACTTCTTCTATATCCATCCCACCTTCAGTGGAATACATGATCATGTTTCTACCCGTACCTCTATTTAAAAGAACGGACATATAAAACTCGCTGGTCTCACTATCGCCGGGATAATACACATCCTCAGCTACCAAAACCTGATGTACTTTTTTCCCTTCTGCCGATGTTTGCGGGGTAACCAGGTTCATCCCGATAATACTTCCTGCCAATTCTTCTACTTCTTTCAAGTTTTTGGCCAGTTTAACTCCTCCGCCCTTTCCACGGCCACCTGCATGAACCTGCGCTTTGATAACGTGCCATCCGGTTCCGGTTTCCTGTGTAAGTTGTTTTGCGGCATCTACCGCTTCCTTGGCGTTGTGAGCAACTATCCCTCTTTGGATCCTAACACCAAAACTGGCTAAAATCTCTTTTCCTTGATATTCGTGAAGATTCATCTGTGAATTTACTTTTGTTTGCTGACAAAAATAGAAAACAACGCTGACAAATTGAAGTTGTTAAATGAATAATTGATACCCAAGTATAAATTATGGGCTTTTTATTGATTCCACGGATGGCTACAATGTAAAATCTTGAAAATCGAGCGGATCAAAGTTTTTGAAGTGCCCGTTCATCTCGATAACCTCTTTGGCACGGTTCACTTCGGTAAGTATACTGGTCGCAGCCTCCAAATGTGTTTTTATAAAGTTTAATCGATCGGTTTCCTTCTTAATAAGCAATAACTCATATTCTTGCTCAAAAGAAAGCCCCATTTTATGGGCTAGGGAGTAGCTGTTGAATTGTTTGGGCGATGTTTTGGTAAAGGGAACGTCCATAATATCGTAGAGCGCCTCAACCTTTTGAATCACTTCCTCCCTTAGACGATCATTTGCGTCATTTTCCGTTTCCAAAAACTCCACTTCGCCTCCAGCGTATAGCTTTCCTTCCAATTGTTTTTCAAAACTCAACACTTTAAAAACCTGACGCGCCACACATACCACGTCCATTTCACCGGATTCATAGGTATTTACAACTTCCACCAATTGCACTTCAGTTCCATAGTTGATGGCATTGTTGATATAGACCGGGATACCAAAAGTGAGCGCCTCATTCCTACAATCGTTGATCAATTGCTTATAACGATCCTCAAAAATGTGAAGTGGCACTGTTTCTCCAGGAAAAAAAACGGATTGTAGTGGAAATAAGGGTAGCTTCATAATTCCAATTTCCTCTAAAAATACAGATCAGAATCCAAAAGAACAACCTTATTTAAGTTTTGATGTTTTATTTAAAACATTTTGTTATATATTTATATTTTGAAATTTCTTTTTTGCGTAACCCACCTACAAAACCTAGTTTTGCTCAAAATATGTAATTAACATGAACTCTAAGGAATTACTTCAACTTACCGAACAATTTGGTGCACCATTATACGTGTACGATGCCGATAAAATCACATCGCAATATAAAAAGCTGACCAACGCTTTTAAAGGAGTGCCAAAGCTAAAGTTGAACTATGCTGCGAAAGCCCTTTCCAATATAAGCGTCCTTAGATTATTAAATAGTTTGGGTAGCGGTTTGGACACCGTATCCATACAAGAGGTCAATTTGGGCCTTTTGGCAGGCTTTAAACCAGAGTCCATTATTTTTACGCCAAACGGGGTTTCCCTGGAGGAAATAGAGGAAGCGGCCGCCCTTGGCGTTCAAATCAATATAGACAACCTCTCCATTTTGGAGCAATTCGGCAGCAAGCATCCAGACATTCCTGTATGTATCCGAATAAATCCGCACGTAATGGCTGGAGGAAATTCCAAGATTTCTGTTGGCCATATCGATTCAAAATTTGGCATCAGTATCCACCAAATACCGCATCTATTGCGTATTGTGGAGGTTACCAACATGAACATCAATGGCATACACATGCACACGGGAAGCGATATTTTGGATATTGATGTATTCCTCTATGCCTCTGAAATTTTGTTCGAAACGGCTAAAAATTTCAAAGATTTAGAGTTTATCGATTTTGGCAGTGGATTTAAAGTGCCATATAAAGCAGGGGACATTGAGACCAACGTTGATGAGTTGGGCAAAAAACTGACCAAAAAGTTCAATGCATTTTGCAAGGATTATGGCCGCGAACTGACACTTGCCTTTGAACCAGGAAAATTTTTGGTAAGCGAAGCCGGCTATTTCTTGGCCAAAGTGAATGTAGTGAAGCAAACCACTTCAACCGTTTTTGCAAGTGTCGATTCTGGTTTCAATCACTTGATTCGTCCAATGCTATATGGATCTAATCACGAAATAATCAACATATCCAATCCAAAAGGCAGGGAACGCTACTATTCTGTGGTAGGTTACATTTGTGAAACGGATACTTTTGGGAGTAACCGCAGGATCAACGAAATCTCGGAGGGCGATATACTTTGCTTTAGAAATGCCGGTGCGTATTGCTTTACCATGGCAAGCAACTACAACTCCAGATACCGCCCCGCTGAAGTACTTTGGTACCAAGGCAAGGCACATTTAATACGAAAAAGAGAAACTTTTGATGATATCCTGCGCAACCAAGTGGACATCAAGGATGTTTTTAATGTTCCGCAAGAGCAACCGGTAAAATAGAAGTAAGCCCTATCAAGCTGTTAAAATCAATACTTTTTTGGCATAATTTTCGTTAGTTTTGTAGAGATAAGACGACAATTGCGTCAAAAATAACGACTATGCGCTCAATTTTTACCCAAATCAGTTTACTTTTTATAGTATTGATAGGCTTTAACGCCCAAGCTCAAGAAATTAATTGGATTTCTTGGGATGAAGCCGTCCAGTTATCCAAAACGGATGCAAGCCCTAAAAAAATCTTTGTTGATGTGTATACCGATTGGTGTGGATGGTGCAAGAAAATGGACAAGAATACATTTCAAAACCCTGAGGTTTCCAAATATATGCAGGATAATTTCTATATGGTAAAAATGGATGCTGAAGGCAAAGACCCTATTGAATATCAGGGAAAAACCTTTAAGTACATACCTTCGGGCAGAAGAGGCTATCACGAGTTGGCAGCGGCGCTGTTGCAAGGGCGCATGAGCTACCCCACTGTAGTCTTCTTGGACGAAAAACTAAATATGCTTTCACCCGTGCCCGGTTATCAACAAGTGGAACCTTTTATGCAGATCGCCAAGTATTTTGGCGAGAACATCTATAAAGATCAAGACTGGAAAAGCTACGCTGGGAAGTAATTGCCCCCCAGCGTTTCAATATTTATCTACTATAATTTGGACTTTCTTTCGTAATAGTCACATCGTGCGGATGACTTTCGTGAATGCCGCTCGAAGTAATTTTTACAAATCGACCACTCTCTTTTAAAGTTTCGATATCTTTTGCGCCACAATACCCCATTCCAGCGCGCAGACCACCAATAAATTGGTGCATACTTTCCATTAACTCACCTTTGTAAGGTACGCGACCTACAATTCCTTCGGGAACCAGTTTTTTAATATCGTCCTCCACATCTTGAAAGTATCGGTCCTTGCTACCTTGCTTCATTGCCTCAACAGAGCCCATGCCACGGTAAGATTTAAATTTACGTCCCTCGTAAATTATCGTCTCGCCAGGCGATTCTTTTGTTCCTGCCAACAACGAACCCAACATTACTGTATCTGCTCCAGCTGCTATAGCCTTGGGAATGTCTCCGGTATACCGAATTCCACCATCGGCAATTACCGGAACCCCGGTTCCTTTTAGTGCAGCGGCAACCTCTAAAACTGCTGAAAACTGTGGGAAACCGACACCTGCCACCACGCGTGTGGTACAGATAGATCCTGGTCCAATACCTACCTTAACAGCATCCGCACCCGCTTCCACCAAATATCTTGCAGCTTCGGCCGTAGCAATATTACCTACCACGACATCCAATTCGGGGAAGGATTTCTTGACTTCCTTAAGTATACCCACCACACCTTTGGTATGCCCATGTGCCGTATCTATAATAATAGCATCGACCCCGGCTTTTACCAATGCACCGGCACGATCAACAGCATCTCCCGTTACTCCAATGGCAGCGGCTACGCGTAAACGCCCATATTGGTCCTTGTTCGCAATGGGTTTTTGGGTAAGTTTGGTAATGTCCCTAAAAGTGATCAGACCGACCAGTTCCTCCTTTTGATTGACCACAGGAAGTTTTTCGATCTTGTTTTCCTGAAGAATTACTTCGGCCTGTTGTAAAGAGGTGCCCTCTCCCACGGTCACCAAATTTTCAGAGGTCATTACCTCTGAAATAGGGCGACCATCGTTCTTTTCGAATCGGAGATCACGATTGGTTACGATACCGATCAATTTTTTTTCTGCGTCAACAATGGGAATACCACCAATACTATGCTCTTTCATGCTGGCTTTAGCGTCTCGTACAGTTGAATCCAACGGAAGTGTAACTGGATCCATGATCATTCCACTTTCCGCACGTTTCACTTTTCTGACCTTTAGCGCCTGGTCTTCTATGGTCATGTTTTTGTGAAGAACGCCAATACCACCCTCCCTTGCCATGGCAATTGCCATTCGGGATTCGGTCACAGTATCCATGGCCGCAGAAACAATGGGCACATTTATGGTAATGTTTTTGGTAAATCTTGATTGAATGTTGACTTCTCGGGGAAGTATTTCGGAATATGCCGGCACAAGAAGAACGTCATCATAAGTAAGTCCTTCGCCAACAATTTTGTTTAGGTGAGCTTCCATTGCAATTACGGATTAATTGCGTGCAAATATACCACTATTTTAAACAACGTCGAACCTACTAACACTTTATGTTTTTACATTTTTGATTTGGTCTTGCAGTATGTTGGTAGACTACCCAAAAATGTTAAATGCTCTGTCGTTAAATTTATTTATTCCAAATAAGCTTTGCTTTACCTAAAGTTAGTAGTAATTTTGCGCCGATTTTTTTATTTAAACTCAGTCTTAATTAACACAATGTATCGACTAACTACAATCATCGCATTTTTTTGTATCCTGCTTGTTTCCGGGCAACAGGCATCCAACAGTGATTCCACACTAATAGAATTGAACGAAGTGGTGCTATCCGCCAAAGTTATTTTTGGGAGCAAATTTGTCGCAAAAAACAGAACGGGTTCATCATACTACGTTTCTCCCGAGGAAATCAAAAAGTTTAATTATACCGATGTAAACCGAGTACTGCGTGCAGTTCCCGGCGTAAATATTTATGAAGAAGATGGCTTTGGGCTACGTCCCAACATCAGTTTAAGAGGAACTTCTCCCGAACGAAGCTCTAAAATAACCTTAATGGAAGATGGTGTCCTTATAGCTCCGGCACCCTACAGCGCACCCTCTGCCTATTATTTCCCCACCATTGCAAGGATGCAGGCCGTTGAAATTTTAAAGGGAAGCAGTCAGGTTCAATTTGGACCCTACACCACTGGAGGTGCCATAAATATGATCTCTACAGAAATTCCCGATAACTTCGGAATTTTTCTGAACAGTAGCTACGGAAGCTTTGATACTGGTAGAGTACATGCTCAACTTGGTGATAGTTACAAAAATTTTGGGTACTCTGTTGAATACCTCAACTACAATTCAAATGGATTTAAAAACCTTCGGAATGATGATAATACAGGGTTTGACAAGAATGATCTAGTTGCCAAGGTTAGGCTCAATACCAATGCAGAAGCTAAGCTTGGACAAGAGTTTGAGCTCAAATTTCAATACTCTGATGAAACTTCCCATGAGACTTACCTAGGACTTACTCAAGAAGATTTTAACGCCAATCCTTTCGACCGTTATGCTGGCTCCCAAAATGATGAAATGAATGCGGAACATTTTCAGGTAATGGGAACATACGCTTTAAAGTTCAATAATCAATTCAGGATTACCACAACCGGTTATTACAACGATTTTAGCAGAAACTGGTATAAGGTAGATTACGTTACCATTGATGGTGAACGGGAAGGTATCGGTACTATTTTTAACGACCCCAATACCTACGAACCCTACCTCGACCTGGTTAAAGGTTCATCAAACAGCGGTGCGAACGATTTCCTTAACTCCAGAAACAACAACCGTGATTATTTATCCACCGGTGTTCAAACCAAATTGGACTATCACTGGAGCGGAGCAAACACCTACCATGATCTGGAAATTGGATTGCGCTACCATTACGACGAAGAAGATCGCTTTCAATGGATAGACGATTACGCCATGGTAAACGGAAACATGGAATTGGTAAATGCCGGTATTCCCGGAACCAATGCCAACCGCATCAGCAGTGCCAAGGCTTTCGCATCATACGCCATGTACAAACTAAAAATAAACAACTTGACCTTGACCCCTGGTCTTCGTTACGAGAACATTTCATTGGAAAGATTGAATTACGGTACAGACGATGTACAACGTGCCGGCACCGATATTTCTGAAAGACGCAACAATGTTGATGTATTTATTCCCGGTATTGGTTTCAACTATAACTTTAATGACCTATCCGTTTTTGGTGGTATCCACAAAGGATTTTCCCCTCCAAGCAACCAACCCGGTGAAGACCCGGAAGAGAGCGTAAATTCTGAGCTGGGAACCCGATTCTCATTCTTAGGGATTTCTGGAGAAATTGTTGGTTTTTATAACGATTACAGTAACCTTTTGGGAAGTGATCTGGCCGCCACGGGCGGAACTGGTTCACTAGATCAGTTTAATGCCGGTGAGGTAAATGTACAAGGTGTGGAACTTTTGCTCAACTACAACATCTTGGAGAACAACCCAAATTTTCAATTGCCCCTCACGTTTGGATACACGTTCACCGATACAGAATTCATGAACGATTTTGGAAGCAATAACGACATTTGGGGTGAGGTTTCTTCAGGGGATGAGCTACCTTATATTTCCAAGCATCAGTTCAACACCTCTTTATCATTGGAGCACGATAAATTTGAGATAAACCTTAGCGGCAGATACAACGGAGCATTCCGAACTTTGGCGGGCTCAGGTCCCATACCTGCCAACGAGAAGGTAAGTTCAAATTTTATTATGGACTTTGGAGGCCGGTATAAATTCAACGACCACATAGCCCTTACTGCCAACATGATCAATCTATTGGATGAAAAATATGCAGTTGCCAGAGTTCCTGCCGGACTACGGCCTGGACATCCATTTGGGATCTATGCAGGAATAGAGCTCAAATATTAATTAATAGTTTGCTCAAAAGAAATAGAAGGCAATCCTTATGGGTTGCCTTTTTTAATGATATTCGGAAAACAATTCTGTCGCCTTATTGTAAGCAGCCTCAAAGACCATCCAGTTAACACCCGTATCAGCCTTTTCCGTCGTAAAATAGGAAAGCATTTTTTCCGTGGGCATGTTTCCGGTAAGCTCGTCCTTGGCCATGGGGCAACCACCAAAACCTTGAACGGCCCCATCAAAACGACGACAGCCTGCTTTGTAGGCTGCATCCACTTTCTCGTGCCATTTGGTCGGTGTGGTGTGCAAATGGGCCCCGAATTCGATTTCCGGGAATTTTGGAATCAGGTTGGAAAACAAATAGTCGATTACTTCGGGCGTGGAACTCCCAATGGTATCCGATAACGAAAGTATGCGGGCTCCCATTGCTGCTAATTTTTCCGTCCACTCGCCTACAATATCCACATCCCAAGGATCACCATAAGGATTCCCGAATCCCATAGAAATATAGGTGACCACTTCTTTATTGTGGGTGTCGGCCAATTCCAATATCCCTTTTAGGGTTTCCACGGACTGATCGATCGTCTTGTGGGTATTACGCATTTGAAAGTTTTCCGAAATAGAGAATGGAAAACCCAAATAATCAATGGCTGCGTGCTTACAGGCATCTTCCGCCCCTCTCACATTGGCAACGATCGATAGGAGCTTACTCTGTGTCCGCGACAAATCCAAACTGGCCAAAACCTCAGCAGTATCCCTCATCTGCGGAATAGCTTTTGGGGATACAAAACTTCCAAAATCGATGGTATCAAAACCACAACCCAACAAGGACTGGATGTATTTTACCTTTTCCTGCGTTGGAATAAAGGTTTTTATCCCCTGCATGGCATCCCGTGGACATTCTATGAGTTTTACTTTTGACATATGTATCCGTAAAAATACTACTTATTTATCCGATAGAAATAGATAAACCGCAATACCCATAAACACAATTATCTGCACCCATTTTAGGTATATCCCCGCTTTTTTATTCCCGGTCAAATAATTGGAAATACTACCGGCCAAAAAAGCTATTGTACCAAAGACCAATAAGGCCGAAAGCATGAAAAGTAGTCCAAGAGCGTAAAACTGAATCACGGTATCAAGTATATCACTGAATAAAAAACCTGGAAAAAATGCCAAGAAGAAAATGGTGACCTTAGGATTCAGGACATTCATGGTAAATCCCGTCCAAAAAAGATTCCTTGGTGATTTAGCAGGCTGCCCTTCTTTGTCGAGCATAATAGAGGCATCACTTTGATACACTTTATAGGCCAGAAACAACAGATACACGGCACCGAACAGCTTAATGGCAAAAAACAATGCATCGCTCCGTTTTATGATTTCAGAAACCCCAAATGCCAACAAGGTAGTGTGCACCAAACAACCGGACACCAAACCAAAAACTGTGGCCATTCCCGCTTTTGTACCGTTGCTGATACTTTGTGCCAACACAAAAATATTATCTGGACCCGGCGACAGGGCAAGGGCAATTGAGGACACCAAAAAACCGATCAATATGGGATAATTGATAGTTTCCAGAAACAAAACGAGACTTTGCATATAATTTTAGCCCATTTTTTCCAAAATGGCCTTGTTTATTTTTTTGATAAGCCCAGGACCCTCATAAATAAATCCGGTGTACAACTGTACCAAATCCGCTCCCGCCTCCAATTTTTCCATTGCATCTTCCGGGGAGTGGATACCGCCCACGCCAATAATCGGGAATGCCTTATTGCTTTTTTCCGACAAAAAGCGAATAACCGCTGTACTCCTTTGAGTCAAAGGTTTGCCACTCAGGCCACCTTTTTCTTCGGTTAAAATAAGGTGCGACTTCAACCCCTTTCTTTCTATGGTCGTATTGGTGGCGATCACCCCTTCTATTTGTGTATCCGTTACGATCGAAATAATATCCAGCAGTTGGTCATCTGTTAAATCCGGCGCAATTTTTAATAAAATTGGCTTTTCTTTCTTATTCAACTTTTTGGCCAGTTTACCATTGTGGATCTTTAGTTTTTTCAACAATTTGGTCAACGGTTCCTTATCCTGTAGCTCTCTGAGCCCGGGCGTGTTGGGTGAACTTACATTGACCACAAAATAATCCACATGTTCGAACAGGGCTTCAAAACATATCAGATAATCCTTGATCGCATCTTGGTTCGCAGTAATTTTGTTCTTCCCAATATTTCCCCCAACAATTACGCGATGTTTTTTCTTTAATTGTTCGACCGCTTCGAAAACCCCATTATTATTAAAACCCATTCGGTTAATAATGGCTTTGTCATCGAGCAGACGGAACAAGCGCTTTTTAGGATTTCCCGGCTGCGGTTTTGGTGTTACCGTTCCAATTTCCACAAAGCCAAAACCAAAATCGGAGAATTCGTTGTACAATTTGGCATCCTTATCAAAGCCAGCTGCCAATCCTACCGGATTTTTAAACTTGACCCCAAAAACCTCGCGCTCCAACCTAGGATCGTCCATGGCAAAAACACTCCTAAAAAGCCCGCCAAAACCAAGTTTGGAGAATAACTTAATTGCCGAAAAGGAAAAATGGTGCGCAGCCTCAGCATCAAGCAAAAAAAGTACCGGGCGGATCAAAAATTTATACATGCAAAATGGGATTTTGGACAAAAATAAAAACTCTTAAAACAGTTCTGGACAAATCGATCAATTTTCGTTGACCGACCTATTTATGTAGATAGGGCGTAAAGTTAGTTGATCGCACATTTTTACATATTTGTCATACTGGGATTCGGTAAACGTACTGAGCAGCCGTTTATCCATCATTCGAATATTCTGCCGCATGCTGTCCATTATCGTTGCATATTTTTTACTGACCGCCAGCAACACCTCCGGAGAGCTTTCTTCGTTCTTTTTCATTAAGAACTTAGCCTTGTCCTCCAAAATATCGTTACGCACTTTTAGCTCGGCACTCCAGTTTTTCAGGTTTTCACGCTGGACTTCCGTTAGCTCAAAAACTTTGGCAATGGTCTCATTATCACGCCCTCCAACACCCAAAATACAGTCCATTTGGGCAAAGCTGAAAACGCCGTAAAGTAAAAAAAGAGATGCTATTACAAATTTCAATGGTGGGTGCAATTATTTGGTTTCTGAAAGATAGGCATTAATGCCGATGATTTCTAAAATTGCATTTGAATAAGCATTATTTTTGATGAAAATGCCCAACGAACATGGATAAATTATTAGCTCGATTCTTGGAATATGTGACCACGGATACCCAAAGTGACCCCTACTCCAAAACCACCCCTAGCACCGAAAAACAATGGGACCTCGCCAAAAAACTGGTGATGGAGCTCCATCAAATTGGTATGCAAGAGGTGTCTATTGATGAGAATGCCTACATCATGGCCACCCTGCCGAGCAATGTTGAAAAAAAAGTACCGACCATTGGTTTTATTTCACATTTTGATACCTCTCCCGATTTTTCTGGAAGGAATGTGAAGCCACAGATCATTGAGAATTACGATGGGAAGGACATTGTATTGAACAAATTAAAAAATATTGTTTTATCTCCCGATTATTTTGAGGACCTAAAAGCATACGAAGGTCAAACTTTGATTACCACGGACGGAACCACATTGCTTGGAGCGGACGATAAAGCCGGTATTGCTGAAATAATCACGGCTATGGAATACCTGATCCAACACCCCGAAATAAAACACGGCACTATCCGGATAGCTTTCACGCCCGACGAAGAAATAGGTCGCGGAGCCCATAAATTCGATGTGGAAAAATTTGGTGCCGAATGGGCCTACACTATGGACGGCAGTCAAGTAGGTGAACTGGAATACGAGAACTTTAATGCGGCCAAAGCAAAAATTTTGATTACCGGGAAGAGTGTGCATCCTGGGTATGCCAAGAACAAAATGATTAATGCCATTGGCATTGCCAACGACTTTTTAACGCACTTACCACCGAGCGAAGTGCCGGAACACACTACAGGTCGGGAAGGTTTTTTTCATGTACATAAAATTAAGGGTGAAATTGAGAAAGCAGAAATAGAGCTGATAATCCGGGATCACGATGCAGTTCATTTTCAGGCAAGAAAAGACCTCCTAGTGGATATACAGGCCAAACTCAACAAAAAACATGGGGAATACATAGAATTGAGCATAGAAGACCAATACAAAAACATGAGGGAGAAAGTAGAGCCTGTCTTCCATATTGTGGAAATCGCCGAAGAGGCCATGAAATCACTACAAATAGAACCGATCATAAAACCGATTCGAGGGGGAACGGACGGTTCCCAACTAAGCTTTATGGGACTACCCTGCCCCAATATTTTTGCTGGCGGCCATAATTTTCATGGCAAGTACGAGTACGTTCCATTGGAAAGCATGGAAAAAGCGGTAAAGGTCATCGTAAAAATTTGCGAACTTACAGCAAGTCAAATCAAGTGAGAATGGACAAATCCGAAAAAATAAAAGGTTATTATGAGAAGGAGCATCCCTTTAGGGATGGTATTGCCCTATTAAGGGAATTGGCCTTAAAATCTGGCGCTGAGGAGGATTTTAAATGGAGTATTCCCGTGTATACTTGTAAGGGTAAAAATGTTTTCGGCATCAGCAAGTTCAAGAACTATTTTGGGGTATGGTTCTTTAACGGAGCATACTTAAAAGACCCAAAAAATGTACTGGAAAATGCACAGGAAGGCAAAACCAAAGGCATGCGCCATTGGAAGTTCCACGATTTAGATGAAGTGGACAAAAAAACCGTGTTGGATTACATGAAAGAGGCCTTGGAAAACCAAAAAAAAGGTTTAGAGATCAAACCTGAAAAATCCAAAAAGGTTGTTATTCCCGAGTTATTGTTATCCGAATTGACCAAAAATCCACAATTACAGGTTGATTTTGAGAAGTTTACGCCCTACAAGCAAAAGGAATTCTGTGAATATATTGCCGAGGCCAAACAGGAGAAAACGAAACTACGAAGATTGGAAAAGATTATCCCTATGATCAAGGACGGGGTCGGGCTGAACGACAAATACCGCTAAGCAACATCCCGGTTATTTAAATTCTGTTTTTCGGTACCAACCATTTACCTACCCCATAGTTCACTTTTAATCTTTCTTCGGGAAGGGTCCTAGTACATCCATAGCAAAAAAAAACGTCCCTTGAAATTTTAACTTCCAAGGGACGCCTTAATATGTATATCTTAAAAATACGCTTACTTTTTTTCTGCGGGTTTGTTCAACTTTTGGCTCATTTCCATGGAAATGGCGGAACGGTCGAATTTTAATCGGCCAGCCATGGTTTCGATAACACAGGAAAAATCCTTGTCGTTCAGTTCCACTATTTTGCCGTGCAATCCACTTTTAGTGATAATTTTATCACCCTTTTTCAATTCTGAAGCGAATTTTTTCTCATCCTTCTGACGCTTGATCTGTGGGCGAATCATAAAAAAATAGGCCACTGCAAAAATCAATATCAGAGGTAAAAATTGTCCTAGGTTTTCCATTGAGGTCTTTTAATTATTTAACAGGACCCGCTGGAACTGCTCCAGGCGCCTGTACAAAAGCTTTGATTCTTAATAGCTCCGAACCTTTGGCCGTATTTGCTGTTACCGTAATGGTCTTTGTAACCTGATTTTGACCAGAACCATTGAACCTTACAGTAAGCTCACCGGTCTCTCCCGGTGCAATAGGTTCTTTTGGCGGATTTGGAACTGTACAACCGCAGCTACTCTTGGCATCGGTAATAATTAGTGGGGCATTACCCGTGTTGGTGAAAGTAAAAACAGTTTCTTGAGCTGCACCCCTTTCTATGGTACCAAAATCGTGCTCGGTCTTTTCAAAAGTCATTACCGGCACCATTTTATCTGCTTCATCTCTGTTAACGGCGCTTTCAACATTGTCAGCAACTATTTTTTCAGATGCTTTGTCCTTGCATGATACGCTGGTTAGGGCAACCACCATGATCAAACTAAAAATTGTTGTTATTTTTTTCATGATTAAAATTTGTTTTTCCAAAATTAAGGAATAATTGTTTACTGTAGACCCCTTCCTATTTTTTGCAGTCTTCCATCGGTTTTGTATTCCTTGGCCAATTTATCCAAAACCCCATTTATAAATATGCTGCTCTTGGGAGTGGAATACTCCTTGGCTATCTCCAAGTACTCGTTCAGGGTTACTTTTTCGGGAATCGATGGGAAATTGAGCAGCTCGCAAATTGCCATTTTTAGGATGATGGAGTCAATCTCCGCGATTCTGTCGTTGTCCCAGTTCGGTGTTTTTCCCTCGATTTCTTTTTCCCATTTGGCATCGTTGAGCAAGGTCTTGGTCAACAGGTCGTTTGCAAAGTCCATATCCTGTTGATCTTTTAACAATGCCGGTAAAAAGAAACGGTCACCGGAATCTGGTTTGGCCTTCTTTAAACGTTTTACCAAAAATGTATTTACAATTGGAAAATCGTCTACCCAGGTCAATTTATCATCTTCAAAATAATCGTAGATTTTTTCGTTAGGGGCAATAATTTCCTTGAACAGTTGTATCACCAACTTACGGTCGTCCGAATAACTGTCGTCTCCGCTCAACATGTATTCCTTGTAAATGTCACTGGTCACGATCGCTTTGTGTATGATCTTCACATACTCATCGTTCAAATACCAATTGTTCAATTTGCGATCGGACAGTTCGCTCTTCAATGCTTCGTTGTTCACCAATTGCAACAACAGTCGGTTTTTTACAAATTTTCGGGGATCGGGGTATGTATCTTCTTCCGTGGCCACATATTTTTTGGATGCATGGTTCACATGTTTTTCCGCCAAACGGTGAAGTTCGGCCAAGAGGCTTAAAATCAAAAGATACAGAACGTACATATTGTCTATACTTACTCGCAGGAACTTTTCTTGTTTTTGCAAAGAATCGTCCTTGGATTGCACCAATGCATATATGCACTGCATAACTTTTACTCTAATGTGCCTTCTGGTGAGCATGTTTAAAGAACTTTTAAAGTGATTGTTCGGCTTTCACACGGCAAAAGTAATCTTATATTTGAATCTTACCTACCAAAGTTGTTTTCTTATCAGTTTTATAACATTTACTTTGTACGGTATGGTATATCTTTGCGGGATTGTCCGCAAATTTGGAAGCTAAAATTGCCTTTCTCCAATATGAAGGAACTTAAACACCTAAATAAATACTTTAAAAAATACTGGCTCAAATTGTTACTGGGGATTTTGATCACCATTATTGCCCGTGTTTTTTCCCTCATCATGCCATCGTATGTGAACAAATCCATACAGGCTGTCGAGGATTTTGCCTCAAACGCAATCAACTTATCGGAAGCAAAAGGATTGTTGTTGCAATATATTTTGGTTATCGTCGGAGCCGCAATTTTATCAGGTCTCTTTACTTTTTTAATGAGACAGACCATTATAAATGTATCCCGATATATCGAATACGATCTTAAAAATGAGGTTTTTGATCATTACCAACTGCTCAGCCTTAACTTTTATAAAAAAAATAGGATCGGGGATTTAATGAACCGGATAAGCGAAGATATCAACCAGGTTCGATTATATGGTGGCCCTGCCATAATGTACGGCATCCAAACCCTAACACTATTTGTCTGTTTGATACCCTTAATGTTTATAAAAGCACCCACGCTTGCAGCATACACCTTACTGCCACTCCCCATTCTATCCGTTCTGATCTACCAGATCAGTAAAATAATACACAAAAGGAGCACCAAGGTACAAGAGTATCTTTCCACACTTTCCACGTTTACCCAGGAATCGTTTTCAGGAATATCCGTGATCAAGGCCTACAGTATTGAGCCAAGGATAAATAGCGAATTAAGGGAGCTGGCACAAGAAGGCAAGGATACCAGTATGGCACTTGCAAAGGTAAATGCCTGGTTTTTTCCTTTAATGATCCTATTGATCGGAATAAGCAATGTTTTTGTAATCTATATTGGCGGGCAACAGTACATAAATGGCGAAATTGAAACCATAGGGATCATCGCAGAATTTATTCTTTACGTTAACATGCTTACGTGGCCCGTTGCCATAGTAGGTTGGCTTACTTCTATAGTACAAAGGGCTGAAGCCTCTCAAAAGCGTATCAACGAGTTTTTAAAGGAAGAACCCTCCATTCTGAACAAAGTGAAGTCCCCGACCCCGATTGTGGGCAATATCGAATTCAAAAATGTAACCTTTACCTACGAGGATACAAATATTACTGCATTGAAAAATGTATCCTTCTCCATAAAAGCAGGAGAAACTGTTGCTATTTTAGGCAAAACAGGCTCGGGAAAATCCACCATATTGGATTTGGTCGCACGTTTGTACGATACTTCCTCCGGTGAGGTGTTGATCGATGGAGTTCCCGTCCAAGACCTTAATTTGGACAGCCTTCGCAGTTCCATTGGTGCCGTGCCACAGGATGCATTCCTGTTTTCGGATACTATTGAGAACAATATCCGTTTTGGTAACGAAAATGCATCACACAACGACATTGTGGAGGTTGCAAAAAAAGCTGTGGTACACAAAAATATTGAAGGATTTGCCAAAAAGTACCATACAATTTTAGGGGAACGTGGAATTACATTGAGCGGTGGTCAAAAACAACGGGTATCCATTGCCCGGGCATTGTTAAAAGACCCCAAGATCTATCTTTTTGATGACTGCCTCTCCGCAGTGGATACCGAAACCGAAGAAGAAATCTTGAACAACCTAAAAAGGGTTTCCGAGAGCAAAACTACGCTGATCGTTAGCCATAGGGTATCTTCTGCCAAGAACGCCGACAAGATCATTGTGCTCGACAAAGGAAAGATTATTCAACAGGGCACCCACGAGGAACTGAACAATACCGAAGGGTATTATAAAGAGCTCTATATTGACCAACTCTCTGGTAAAGAATCATAAAAAAGTTGCTGAATTAGCTTTTTTTTCACATTTTTGGTACTAGAATTCAACATAGTACCAAATACACTATACCATATGGGCCAGAAAGATACAATGGATCAGGAAGAGATTTATTCGAAAGTCTTAAGAGCAGGGAGAAGAACCTACTTTTTTGATGTAAGAAGTACCAAGGCCGGAGATTATTACCTTACCATCACAGAAAGTAAAAAGTTTACGCACGATGATGGTTCTTTCCATTACAAAAAGCACAAAATCTATCTTTATAAAGAAGATTTTAGCGCTTTTCGGGAAATAATGGAAGAGATGATGGATTACATTATCGATGAAAAAGGTACCGAAGTAATTTCCGAACGCCACCAGAAAGATTTTAAAAAGGAGGAAGAAAGCTTCAGCGAAAACGGAAGCCCTTCCGAGAACAACTTTACCGATGTAAGTTTCGACGACATCTAAAAAAGTTATTCCCTTTAAAATTAAAACGACCTGTTTTTCTGCAGGTCGTTTTTTATTTTTGTACTGCTCGTAATTTTTGCAACATAAAACCCAGGAAACATGGCACGCACTCCTAGCAATATGCTTCCCCTAGGCACACAAGCCCCCGATTTTGAACTGTGGGACACCGTATCGGCACAAACCCTTTCTTTAGTAGATATGAAAGGGGAAAAAGGCACTGTGGTCATGTTTATATGCAACCACTGTCCTTTTGTGGTCCATGTAAATTCCATGCTGGTCAAACTGGCCCAAACATATCAGCAAAAAGGCATTAACTTTATTGCCATCTCCAGCAACGATGTGGAAAACTATCCGCAAGATGCCCCCCATTTAATGACGGTGAAAGCCAAGGAAGAAGGCTATCCTTTTCCATATCTGTACGACAAGACCCAGCAGGTCGCCAAGGCATATGATGCTGCCTGCACACCCGATTTTTATCTTTTTAATTCGGATATGAGACTAGTTTATAGAGGTCAGTTAGATGATTCCAGACCTGGAAACAACATACCCTTGTCCGGTACCGACCTAAAAAATGCAATGGATGCCGTTCTGGAAAACAAGGAGGTATTTCGGGATCAAAAACCCAGTTTGGGCTGTAATATTAAATGGTCGACCTACTAAATTGCGTTATGGATTCCGCTGCTCTAACCATACAACCAACAGACAGCTATAATCTTGGCACTTATTTAGAGGTTGCAATAGCATCCTACAGTGAGCATTATTGTCATTTATGGCAGCACAACGACCCTTCACCTTATATTTCGAAATGGTTAACGAAAGAAGTGGTCTTTGAAGAACTACAGGACCCCGATACATTGAATTACATCGTATACCATAATACTGTAGCTGTCGGTATCCTAAAATTGATAATAAACTGCGGAATCGATGAAATTCCTGATACGGACGCCATAAAAGCGGAAAAAATCTATCTACTCAAAAAACACTCAGGTAAGGGAATTGGCAAACAATTGCTTCTTATTATTGAGGAGATGGCTGTAAAATTAAATAAAAAAGTGGTTTGGTTGGATACCATGAAAAAGGGAAATCCTATTCATTTTTATAAAAACAATGGCTACTCCATTAAAAGAGAAAGCGAAGTTGTGCTTCCGAATGTAAAGCCCTCGGAAAAGCACATGTGGATTTTGACCAAAACCCTTTAGCCTACCAACCCTCCCGTTCAATTAAATTTTTTATTTGGGTATAATGATGCGTTCCATGCCATGCATATCGTCCAATATTTTCCTTGAGGGTGGATTGCAGGTTTCCATCGGGGTGAACAAATGATCGCTGTAGATCCTCCTCGGACAAACCCTTTATCAAAAAAACTAGTTTTGCGTGTACTGCTTTTAAATGATCCAACGACATTTGAACCGGAGCGGTACGGCTATCAAAAAGTTCTGCCCACTCTTTTTCATTGTATGGCTTTATAACAGGCGTATTTTCCGTTAAGGCCCATTTAAACCGAATATAGCTATTGTGGTGGCTATCGGAAATATGATGCACCAGTTGCCTAACCGTCCATCCTCCGGGGCGGTAAGGAGTTTCCAATTGATCGGTCGAAAGTGCGGAGACCAAATCGCTCAACTTCCCCGGTAATTCTTCCAAAACGGCTATCCATCCCTCCAAATGGCTACTCGAAATGGTTTTCGGCACTTCGAATTTACCAATCGGATATTTTAATTGTTCCAAAGTTTCTTTTTCCATGCCTTAAAAATAAGAATCTTCGTTTAGCTAAAGCTAGCATCCCAAGGGATTCTTTCTAAGATTTTAATACAGTTTTAACTGATACATAATAATTTGACCAAATAATCTAGTAATTTTGTAGAGTACTTTTTATAAACTTTAAAATCTAAAATATATGGCAACTTTAAGATTAGGGGATACCGCTCCGGATTTTACCGCGGTTACCTCCCAAGGAACACTTAATTTTTATGAATATTTAGGAGATAGCTGGGGCATCCTGTTTTCGCACCCTGCGGATTTTACCCCTGTCTGCACCACGGAATTAGGCACTGCCGCCAAGTTTAAGGACGAATTCGACAAAAGAAACGTAAAAATGATGGCCCTAAGTGTAGATGGTGCCGCATCGCACATGGATTGGATAAAGGACATAAACGAAACCCAGAATACCGAAGTCAACTTTCCCATAGTGGCCGATGTGGAAAGAAAAGTATCCGACTTGTACGACATGATTCACCCAAATGCTGATGACACCCTTACTGTTCGCTCCGTATTTATTATAGATCCCGATAAAAAAATTAAACTTACCCTAACCTATCCGGCCTCCACAGGACGTAATTTTTACGAACTGTTGCGAGTAATCGATTCTTTGCAATTGACCGCAAACCACAAAGTAGCCACTCCTGCCAACTGGAAAAATGGCGAAAAAGTGGTGGTAAGCCCAGCAATTCCAACGGAAGAGGCCAAGGGAATCTTTACCAAAGGGGTCGAGGAAATTAAGCCATATTTACGATTGACGCCGGACCCTACAAATTAATTTTAATTAATATTTGAAAAAAAACCTGATACCCAATAAATTAAACGTACCTTTGGAGCCAATTAATTTTTTTCAATTTATATTATGAGTAAAGGAACAGTAAAATTCTTCAATGATTCTAAAGGTTACGGATTTATCACTGAAGATGGTTCAAACACAGATCACTTCGTACACATTTCAGGTTTGATCGATGAAATTAGAGAAGGTGATGTTGTAGAATTCGAACTACAACAAGGTAAAAAAGGATTAAACGCCGTTAATGTACAAGTTGCGGAATAAGTTATAGCATACTTTTTTATAGTTAAGGCCCGAGCAATGCTCGGGCCTTTTTTATTTTTTTAAATCCCTACGCAACCATTTTCTTTTTTGCTATCTATTGGGTAAACAAGCTTTGTTCCCCACAACCATTAAACCTATAGCAATGAACACCTTTTTTGGAGTACTCACCTTCCTTTTGATCGTAAATGCGTTACTATTGGCCTGGAGTGTAAACGGTTCTAAAAAGTAGCTTAATTTTTAACACGGACAATAGGTAGGGTTTTTTAACGTTGAATTGTTACGGAATAAACACTTACAACCATGACCACTTTTTTTAGCGTACTATTAGTTCTGCTTGCCCTTAATTTTTGTTTATTGCTATTGAGCGTAAACCGGGCCAAATAAAAAAGCTTCCATTTCTGGAAGCTTCACCTATATAATCTAAGAAGGATTATTTTATTTTACATTCATTAACTCCACGTCAAAAATCAGTGTAGCATTGGGAGGAATTACCCCTCCGGCTCCTGCGCTACCATAAGCCAAATGGGATGGAATCACAAATCTGGCCTTATCCCCTACTTGCAATAGTCCAATACCCTCGTCCCATCCGGGAATTACTTGCCCTACACCAAGAGCAAAATCTATGGGTTGATTTCTTTTGTAGGATGAATCAAAAACCTGACCGTTGGCCAATGCACCTTCATAATGTACGGACACGGTTTTACCTTTTTCCGCTTTAGAACCGCTTCCCTTTTGGATAATTTGGTAACGTAGTCCACTATCGGTCTTTCCAAAACCTGCAGCCAATTTTTCCATTTCCGCCTCGGCTTGAGCCTTTTGCTCGGCTATACGTTTTTCCCTGGCTCCCTCGAACGTTCGAAAAGCCTCAATGGCATTCCATTTTTTGGCCTCTTCACCAACTCGTACAATTTCCAAAGTTTCTATAGCGTCCCCTTGTGCAATGGCATCTACAATATCCTGACCTTCCGCCACCTTTCCAAACACTGTGTGCTTGTTGTCCAACCAAGGTGTGGCCACATGGGTAATAAAAAACTGGCTTCCATTGGTTCCGGGTCCGGCATTGGCCATTGAAAGTACACCGGGACCATCATGTATAAGGTCGGGATGGAACTCATCATCAAACTTATAACCAGGGTCCCCGGTCCCTGTTCCTGTTGGGCATCCGCCCTGTATCATAAAATCGGCGATTACTCTATGGAACTTTAAGCCATCGTAATATGGTTTGCCCTGTGGTTTTACGCTGTTCTCCATATTTCCTTCTGCCAGTGCAACAAAATTGCCCACGGTCCCCGGTGTTTTATCGTGAGTAAGTTTTACCAAAATTTCACCTTTGGTGGTATTGAATTTTGCGTAGATTCCGTCTTGCATTGTATCTTGATTAATAGATTATTAGAATACGTGGTTCTCGGATTTTTCCAAGGCTGCAAAGATAGGGCTTTATGCTTTAGGTCAAAAAACGGGAGTGTAGATTCAATGTACCATCGACCATTACAATAAAAGCTTTTGGGATGTCACATTGACCATTTTATGCTCTATTGATCGGTGAATCCATACAAAATATTTTTTTTTGAAATGAGAAAGTAAATTGAAACAACCAATATTCTCAATTAGGCGCTTACCTTCCGGCAAAAGAAAAAAGGTATATCTTTGACCCACAATTAACTGGTTGCCATTACAGTTAATTCTATATCTGGTAACATAAAAAATTTACGCAATACCAGATAAAACAAATACTGGTTCAACCTCAGCATGTTTGTGAGTATCCCAATTGCACTCCAAGCTAAACTTTATACTTTAATTAAATCAAAAATGAGGAAAACAGGTATTGTTCTATTGTATGTTTCGAGCATTTTAATGTTTATTGGAGGTCTAGGAGATCAGTTTATTACCCATTATTTGGATGTCCATCTAAATTATCTTGGAAATCCAGAGGACTCCGAACTATTTAGAAAAGCAGAAAGTTTATCAATGCTAATGCTACATTCCGCAGGTGGAGGATTAATGTCTGCGGGAACATCCATGTTCGCTTTAACGCACTTTGGAATCAGAAAAAATTTATCCTGGTCCACTTGGACCTACCTTTTTGTGGCTCTAATTGCGCAGGGCATAAATGGTTATGGAATGTATTCGGCCGGATCTCATTTTTGGTATCCTATAATTGTCTTGTTTTTAGCTATTTTGGGGATACTTTTAACACTATTATTTTCTACCACCAATGGATAAGGTAAAAATTGAATTCGAAATGGAGCCGTTAAACGGCGAACTCCCCTACAGATTACTGTTGTTGGCCGACGAATCGAAAGCGGTAATTGACACCTACATAAACCATTGTGAAGTTTTTATCCTTGAACAAAACCATAAAACCATAGCAGTAGTCGCCATTGAACAACTTAATAAATCGGTGATCGAGATAAAAAATATTGCTGTTGACAAAGCATATCAAAATAAAGGCATTGGCAAAAACATTATAAATTGGGTAAAGCGATATTATCAAAAAACGGGGAAGCAGGAAATTTTGGTAGGCACAGGAGATGCATCTGTTTTACAACTATTATTTTACCTAAAATGTGGTTTCGAAATGGACTCAATTAGGAAGTCGTTCTTTTTAAAAAATTACGATATGCCCATTTACGAAAACGGAATTCGATTAAAAGATATGATAGTGCTCAAATTAGTCCTTTAAAACACTACGCGACAATTAAACTGTAATTTTTGCACATCTTTTTGTTGGATATAACACAAATCCGATAAGCCTTCTTTCTCCTCATCCCATAAAATTTGTGGAACTTTGCATTTAAAACCATAGCAACATGAAAGAGAATACATATCCCAAGTCCTTTTCCCATATCGGAATAACGGTTCCAGACATTAAAAAAGCTGTTGAATTTTACGAAAACGTTATGGGTTGGTATGTTATAATGCCTCCATCCACAGTAAAGAAAGAGACCGACACCGCCATTGGACAAATGTGCATAGATGTTTTTGGAGAGGATTGGGAAGAATTTGAAATTGCCCACATGTCCACTTCGGATGGTATTGGAATTGAACTGTTCGCCTTTTCACACGGAAAAAAAGAAGCTCCCGAGTTTAATCCATTCAATACTGGACTTTTTCACTTTTGCGTGCAAGATCCGGATATTGAAAATTTAACCAAAAAAATAGTCGAGGCCGGCGGTAAACAGAGAATGCCCATTAGGGAATATTATCCCAATGAAAAACCGTATAAAATGGTCTATGTGGAAGATCCTTTTGGGATTGTCTTTGAAATCTACACCCATAGCTACGAATTGACCTATTCTTCTGGGGCTTATCAAAAATAAGGTTCGGTAATTCGTTATATTTATGGTAAAATAATCGGGACAAACCATTTTTGCCATAATCAAAATGCGCCAATTAATCGACAAACCTTATCTCTATTTTTTGCTCGCCATACCCTTATTCTTGGTAATTGGGTTATGGCATGGGGATGATGTTTTGGATGTAGGCCTTTACGACACTTATTACGTTGCCTCCTTTTGGGACCTTGCCATTCTTGCCTGCATACTTTTTGGAATTATGGGCTTGGGGTATGCATTGATGAAAGAGGCCGTAAGGAAACAATTAAATCGTTTGATTTGGATCCATGTAGGCTTCACTTTTGGAGGGATTCTACTGGTCTGGATATTGAGCGGATTTTATCGGACCGATATTATGGAATATAAATTCAATAACTATCTAAGTGCCGTCATATCGGTCCTGGTCTTGCTAATACTTTTAGTTCAATTCATATTTCCGATCAATATAGTTTATGGGTTAACGAGAGCTAAATCAAAATAAAGGCTTCCAATATGGATTCAAAAACAAGTATAAACACATCATTGCGCTAACGTGCAGTATCCGGAACACAAGACATGTGGTCTTTACGAGTGCCCAACAATTATATTTCCATTTAGCAACACACAAGAACCTGATTTTTTACTACTTTTAATGTAAGCACCTCCAAAATTGAAGATAAAATACAGAAATAGACACTTGAACATAAACCTAGCTTTGGGCATGTTGTGGTTATTGTGGTTTATCACTAATTACTTTTCTTCCGAAGGAACTGATTGGCATGATTACGGTTTAGGCTTATTTTCCATGATCTATTTTGGTTTGTATTTGTATCAAAGACAAAACAAATACCTCACCATCTCGGACGGTTGGATCAAAAAGAATTCACCTTTTGGAAAAAAAGTAAAGCTTGGGGAGGTTGATCGTATCAGAAAATTTGCGGGCGACTATATCCTAAAAACAGATTCGAAAGAATTTGTAATAAACACTTTGATCATAGCTCCCGAATCCATCAAAGATTTGGATGGAGAACTACAAAAACTGGATGTTGTATGGTACTAAATACTGTTTACAATGGTACATTCCTCTAAACTTCCATTTCCACCATGTTAATCAGCAAAAGACAGATTTTTATTCTTTTTTCGATTGCAGTTTTGTTGGCCGTACCCTTTGTGGCCATGCAGTTCTCATCCGAAGTAAATTGGTCGTTATTCGATTTTATCGGCGCCGGCATTCTACTTTCGATCATAGGTTTTACCATTGATTTTGTACACCGCAAAACCCGATCTCGCAATAAAAGGTCCCTTATTCTTTTAGCCATATTTATTTTGTTTTTATTGGTTTGGATCGAATTGGCCGTAGGTCTATTTAACACTCCCTTTGCCGGCAATTGATGTCCTGTGCCATATACTTTCCATAGCGAGCGCAACATTCTAAAATTTTTGTTAAATGCACTCTTTTTGGTTAAATCGGAGACAGAACCGCTCTCGGATTTGATAAATTTTGTAGATATTTAAGGTTTTTAATAGGCAGGAATGGGCAAAAGGAAGAAGCAGGCCAAAGTATTACGAATCTTTCGAAAAGTACATAGAACCACAGGAGCTTTACTATTTATATTTTTCTTTATTATCTCGATCTCTGGACTTCTTTTAGGGTGGAAGAAGAATTCCAACGGTTATATTCTCCCGGAAACACAAGAAGGAACCTCCACCAATTTAAAGGAATGGCTTTCCATGGACAGCCTGCACACCATTGCATGCAACACCCTACATAGCAAGGTCTCCAAAGATTTAGATTTGGCTTTGGACCGAATAGATCTTAGACAGGAAAAAGGCTCCGTTAAATTTGTTTTTATTGATTCTTTTTACGAAATCCAATTGGACGGGGCAAACGGGAACGTTCTTTCCATCGGCCAAAGAAGATCCGACTTTTTAGAAGCCGTACACGATGGGTCTTTACTAGACGATTACCTATCCACCGATGGCTATATTAAACTCGGGTATACCACTGTAATGGGAACCTCACTCTTGGTTTTTACCATAACTGGATTTTGGTTGTGGTATGGCCCAAAGCGGATGAGAAAAGAAAAAAAATCTTAATTCCATAAAAAAACCGTCCCTATTTTGGGTAAGGACGGCATCTACCTGTTAATTTTAATAGATTACCCTTTGATTTTCGTGGGGGGAACAGTACCGTATTTGTCTATAAGATAAACCAAACTTGCCATTGTTGCCGCGCCAAGTTCCAACTCTCGTTTATTTACATGTTCAAAAGTGTCGGTTTCTGCGTGGTGATGATCAAAATAACGTTGCGAATCGGGTCGTAAACCTGCAAGTACAATTCCATCGTTTTTTAAAGGGCCAATATCGGCACCACTGCCTCCTTCTTGAAAGAGATGAATCAAATATGGTTCAAACAAACTTCTCCAGCCCTGGATCTGTTTAAGGTTTTCCGGGTCGGCATCTATGGAAAAACCCCGTGGCGTAAATCCTCCGGAATCACTCTCAAGTGCAAAAATATGCTTCTCCTTTTTACTCTGGGCCACTTTGGCATATTCCTTACCGCCTCGCAAGCCGTTCTCTTCATTCATAAACAATACAACACGTAGGGTTCGTTTGGGTTTATAACCGGTTTCCTTCAACAGCCGTAACACATCCATACTTTGTACGCATCCGGCCCCATCATCATGTGAGCCATCCCCCAAATCCCAGGAATCCAGATGCCCACCAACCAGCATAATTTCATCGGGATAAATACTGCCCGTTATTTCTCCTATCACGTTATAGGACATAACATCGTCCAATTGCTTGCAATTTTGTTTAAAATAAAATTTTGCATCCGGATTTAGCTTTAGAGTGGTACTTAAAAGCTCGGCTCCCTTGGTGCTTATGGCCGCCGCTGGAATCCTCTGGTTTACCGGAATATTTCCATAGGCCATAGATCCTGTGTGCGGGTAATCGTCCAATCTAAGGTTCAAGGAGCGTACAATAACTCCCACTGCCCCATATTTAGATGCTTCTGCTGCTCCAGAATAGCGTTGGTCCGCACAACTGGCATACGCAGAAAAGGTGTTTATTTTAGTTGGATCCATGGGGCGGTTGTAAAAGACTATTTTGCCCTGTATGGCTTCTTTGCCCAATTTCTCAAGGTCTTCTATCCCCTGTACTTCGACCACGCTGGCCTTTAAACCTCCATCCGGTGTAGCAACCGAACCACCGAGCGCACAAATGGGTACATTGGTGGTTAAGCCTGGCTTGGTCTCCAAATAAGCAAATTCAGGTATGCCCCTAACCCATTTTGGCACCATTACAGGTTGCAACCAAACTTTGTCCAATCCGAGCAGTTCTAGTTGGGCCTTGGTGTAATCTACAGCTTGTTGTGCCTGCACGGACCCGGATAACCTCCCTCCTATTTGATTGGACAAGTGATTGAGCCAATCATAAGCTTTACCGTTGGTCAAGGCTTTGTCATAGATTGCCTTGATTTGTTTTTCATCTTCGTTCTGAGAAAAAAATGGTGTACTGACGAGAAAAATGGTCAAAAATAAGATTGTTCTCATGGGGTTTCTTTTTCCAGTTGTTGTTTAAACATTTCCAAGTTAGCTTTTATTTCATCGTCAAGCTCGGGTTCGCGAATATCTTTGTACTTTTTTAACGCTTCCAACATAATGGTGGCCACTATTAACCTTGCCGCTTTTTTATTGTCCGCAGGAATTACATACCAAGGTGCGTGTTCTTTAGCTGTTTTGTTCAGAGCCTCTTCGTAGCATGCCTCGTACGTGTCCCAAAGCTTTCTTTCCTCAAGATCGGCAGGGGAAAATTTCCAATTTTTTCGCTTAAGCTCCAATCTTCTCAACAAACGTTGGCGCTGTTCTTCTTTGGACAGGTGCAGGAAAAATTTAAAAATAATGGTTCCGTTCTCCGCAATGTGCCTTTCAAAATCATTGATTTGCCTGTAGCGTTTGGCCCAAAACTCATCGTCAATATCATTCACGGTTTGAACGTTGGGTAGATTTTCGCCCAAAATATATTCTGGATGCACCTTTGTGACCAACACATTCTCGTAATGTGTCCTATTAAAGACCGAGAACTTTCCCCTTTCGGGCAGTGCAATATAATGTCGCCAAATATAGTCGTGCTTTTTTTCTTTTGCAGAGGGCACCTTAAAACTGTGAACTACAACGCCACGAGCATTAAAATCCTTAAATACTTCGCGAATTAGACTATCCTTCCCTGCTGTATCTATTCCCTGTAAACAAACCAGCACCCCATATTTGCCGTGGGCATATAACGTATCCTGGAACTCTCCCAAGTCTTTACGGACTTCCCCCAGTTTCTCCTTTAACTCTTTGTCGGATAGGTCGAAATCTTCATGGGTCGCTAATTCAGAGAGTTTAATAGTATCCTTTATCCTATATTCTTCTGTTCTGATTTTTTTCATGGGAATGAATATAATTCTTTTTGCTTATACCTTCAACTGTAACCCAATCAGTGTATTTCATCGATATTTTGACCTCTTGTACCCAAAGTTGGTTATTTAATCGATCTAATTCCCCGTTTAGGTGCTGTGCATGTAACTTTAGAAAAATCAGTGACGCAAAGTCCCAAATCTAAAAGCGTTATGAAAAGGAAGAACCTACTTCTACTAATAGTCTTTGCTATTGGTTTAATAGTTCTTTTACTATTGAGCTCCTTTAGCAAACCCACCAATGCTTGCCAGTATGCAAGTTCCAATCTGGAATACATCAAAAGTAAAATAGAAGATGCTGCAATGTCCAAGAACCTGAACATGGCCAGGTACCACGCTTACAAGGCATTGAACGGAATCGAGAAGACCAAGGATAATTTTTTGGATTGTGGTTGTGAAGGTGCCATTGAAAGTCTTGAAACCACACTTTCCATGTTAAAATCGGCGACCAAGGCCAGTGATCTTAACAACTCAAAATTGGAATTGCACAAAGCTTTAGAGACTACGATCATCGGCATTAAAGTCCTAAAGGATTTCGAAAAAGAAACCTCCAGTGAGTACGGAAGCAACGTATTGGTAATGAACACTTCGGATGTCCTGGATTTTGACGATGGCATGATGTTGACACAAGGCTCCACGGTAAAAAAACAGGTCCACCAATGTCTTTTGGGCTTTGAGTCTTCATTGAACAAAGTGGTGTCCGATGTAGATTGTGAAGATGCCCGAAGGTTTATTACGAATATTTATGAGGAATCACGGTTAATATTGCTCAATACCAAACTATCCCAACATAAAAAAGAATACCACCAACGCGTAAAAACTTTAACAAAAGAGGCCCTAGCGGAATTGGAGAATTGCCAGTAAATTACTTGCTGGCAAATAACTTCACATCCTCTTCGGATACCTCCTTACCACCTAAAATGATCAAACGCTCCACTACATTTCTGAGTTCCCGCACATTGCCCGTCCAGTCATAACTTTTGAGCAGGTCTATCGCCTTTTTGGAGAACGTTTTTTGCCCGGTTCCTTGTTCGGATGCTATTTTATTGGAAAAATGCTCTATGAGCAATGGTATATCATCACGCCTATCATTAAGGGCCGGTACTTTGATCAAGATTACCGCTAAACGATGATAAAGATCTTCCCGGAATTTTCCTTCCTCGATCTCTTTTTTTAAATCTTTATTGGTAGCCGCCAGCACGCGAACATCCACCTTTATATCCTTATCGGAACCTACACGGCTTATCTTGTTCTCTTGGAGGGCACGCAAGACTTTTGCCTGTGCGGAAAGGCTCATATCCCCGATTTCGTCCAAAAAAATGGTCCCCTTGTTGGCTGCTTCAAATTTTCCTGCCCTGTCCTTTACCGCAGAGGTAAATGCACCTTTCACGTGCCCAAAGAGTTCACTCTCTATCAATTCGGACGGAATCGCCGCACAATTGACCTCTACAAATGGCGAAGAAGAACGCGGGCTTTTTTCGTGCAGCCAGTGTGCCACCAATTCCTTTCCGGTACCATTGGAGCCCGTAATAAGCACTCTTGCATCGGTCGGGGCCACTTTTTCGATCATCTCCTTTATTGATCCAATTTCATTGCTCTCACCGATCATTTCATAATTTTTGGATATTTTTTTCTTGAGCACTTTGTTCTCGACCACCAGCTCTTTTCTATCCAAGGCATTCCTAACCGTAGTAAGCAATCGATTAAGGTCCGGTGGTTTGGAAATATAATCATAGGCACCCAATCTCATGGTATTCACGGCGGTATCCAGATCACCGTGGCCGGAAATCATTATAAATGGTATTTCGGGCTTAATTTTTTTAGCGGCCTCCAAAACTTCGACACCGTCCATTTTTGGCATTTTAATATCGCAAAGTACAAGGTCGAAATCTTCTTTTTTAATCAGATCGATCCCTGCTTTGCCATCCTCGGCCTCCACTACATTATAATCATCGCTCTCTTCTGCCAATATTTTCACCAGTACTCTTCTAATTGCCGATTCATCTTCGATCACCAAAATTTTAGACATATGCTACGTTTTAAAAAATTCCAATTTTGAAACCAGTCCTAATATAAAAATTTGACTCGTCATTCAATAAATAAACCTTGCCTTGATCATCATTTCTTAACATTCCTTCTTGAACAATGGTTTTCCCCAACATGGCAAAAATGGACATCCGCTTGGAAATATTGTACTGATACACCAAAGTTCCCAGTAAAGAGGTCAACGATATTTTTGAAGCCACCTGACCATTCTCCAGTTCAATTCCGTTCTGAAGATTTATGAAGTAACCATCCAATAATAATGCCATTTCCAAAGAGTGCCTGTTGTTGATGTGATGCTTAATACTGGATTTAGGTATCCCGAAGGTAAACGACCAATTAGGATGAAATTTTCTATAGTAATTCACCAATGGCAATGGTACCGGCAATCCTGTTGTGCTGTTGTAGGTTAAACCAAGTACAATACGGTAAGGTTTATCCGCATCGGCCCGTTCCTTCCAAAAAGTAGCGGTTGCGTTCATAAAAAAATCGTCTGTAATGGTACCGCTAACAAAATTAGAGGCAAATCGAGGTGTAAGTATGGTCACCAAGTTCCAATTTTCGTTCCATTTGGTTATAAACCCCAGGTTCAAATCAAGAACATGAAATCGAATCAACTCGCTTTTATCGAACGGCAGATCGGCGGAATATCCCATATCGAAACGGTTATATTCCAATCCTGTGATCAGGTAATCTTTTTTCTCGTTGAGTTTTATGGGCAAATTTATCAACGCTTTGTACCGCTGTGTCTTTATCCCTGTATCATTTTCAGGAATATTCAGATACTCCACCCTCAAAATATCCGTGCTCTGCGCGCAAAGATTGGAACTGCTTAGTGTTACAATGAAAGCGAACCACTTCCAGATTGTACTATGATGAACTATGGTTTTTATGTCTATTTATTGTTTAGGCTGAATAATATGTATATCGCGCTGCGGAAAAGGAATACTAATGTTGCTCTCCTTGAACTTGGCATTGATCTTATATCTCATCTCACTTTTTATCCGTGGATCCCTAAAGGTATCATTGGTAAAGAAATACACGGAGAACATAAGTGCGGAATCCCCAAAATCCTCGAATAAAACAAAGGGTTTGGGGTTTTTGAGTACCTGTCGTTGATTATGGGCCACTTCTTCCAATATTTTGGTCACCAAATCCACATCGCTCCCATATGCCACACCCACACTAACCTTTTCGCGAGTGGTTTTATGGTTTTGGGTGTAGTTGTAGACAATATCACTTATAAACTTATGGTTGGGGAGAATAAGAACTTTGTCGTCGCGGGTAATGGCCCTAGTGGTTCTTAATTTGATCTCGAACACCTTTCCCACTTTACCGTCCACCTCTACTACATCGCCTACTTGGAGCGATTTGTCCACGATTATAAATATTCCGCCAAGGATATCCTTGAACAACTCCTGCAATGCAAGGCCAAGCCCTACAAAAAGTGCCGCCGATGCCGTAATGATCAGGGTGATATCCACCCCGGCCGCGCTCAATGTTACAAGCACGGCCACCAGATAAATCACATAATTGATAAATTTAAAAACGCTGGAGAATTTTTGTTTGTCCTCTTGTTCCATCTTCCTGGTAAAGATGTTGCGCAACCATTTAAGGATAAACTTTGTGGCGATCAATGTCACCGTTAACAGTAGGAGCAGACCTATGGTAAGGTCAATGGATTTTTCACCTTCACCAAGATGGAACCCCAAGTCGAGGAAATCCTTAATGGTCCCCCAAACATCCTCCTTAATAATTTCTTTTATGTCCTCTGCGCCTTCTTGCATAAGATCCTAATATCTTAACCATTTAATCAATTCCTTGTAGGTAGGTTTTTTACCGTACATTAAAATACCTGTTCTATAAATCTTGGCCGCCAACGATACAATACCAAAAAAGGTAATGACCAACAACAAAATCGAGGTGATAAACTGCCATAAAGGTACGCCGCCCTCACCAATCCCGCCCGGTAATCGCATCAACATTACAATGGGCGATGTTAATGGAAACAATGAAAACCCAACTGCAATGGGCCCGTGAGGATTGCTAAAAACAGAAAAGAATCCCACATAAATAGCCAACATTAAAGGTAATATAATAGGAAAGATAAATTGCTGTGTATCCGTCTCATTATCCACTGCTGCACCGATCGCCGCATAAATGGAACTATATATAAGGTAACCGAGAATAAAGTAGATAAAAAAGGACACAATGAGCAACCCCCAAGGAATATCGTAGATTTCCTTGGCATACAGCATCATTTCGGTATCCATTGCCCCCAATTGCGACATGCTTCCCATCGGCCCTGTAGGCATTGCCGATTCCCCGGAAAGTGCCGAGAGATCTATCCCAAAAATTAGAACAGCGACAAACATTAATGCCGATGCAGAGACGATCCAAATGGAAAACTGTGTAATCCCTGCCAAAGAATTGCCTATTATTTTTCCCAGCATCAACTGAAATGGTTTTACCGAAGATATGATCACTTCTATGATCCGGCTGGTTTTCTCTTCGATCACGCTCCGCATAACGAACCCACCGTAAATGATAATGAACATCATAATCGCATAACCAAAACCACCTCCTATAAATGCCTTGATCTCATTGATTCCCTTGATACTTTTTTCGCCTTCAAATGTTGACAGGTTGATCTCAAAGGATTTTTCCACGCTCGAGAACTGTTCTGCCGATACCCCGAGCTTTTGCAAACGATCTTGTCTTAATTTTTTTTGAAAAACGGCTTCCAATTCTTTTGTTATGGATGTATTGGGATTGTCCTTGGTAAACAGATAACTATTTTTGGCAGCTTCTTCCACCGAAGGCAGATTGGGTATGTACAACAATCCATAATACTCCAAAGTATTGGTAGAATCTTTGGCTTGCTGCAAGGTTAAATCATCAAAATAAACGTAGGAGGTACTTTTTGAAGGCTTTAATTCATCCAGAAAAAATGCACTTTCGTTAAGAACCGACACGACCCTTGTTTCATCATCATTGATCTTTGCCAAATAAGCGATTAGCACGATCATCCCAACAATTAGAAGTGGACTCAATATCGTCATCACTATAAAGGAACGATTTCGGACCTTGGCCAAATATTCCCGTTTTATGATCAGTCCAAGCTTACTTGCCATTATCCTTGCTATTTACGGTTTGTATAAAAATATCGTTGGCCGAAGGAATGGTTTCTTCAAACCTATTTATGTTCGTAGTTTTGGAAAGTTCTGTCAAAATTTCGCCTGTTTGGGACGACGGTAACTGCACCTTAAAATTAACCTGTTGCTCAACCTCATCAATATCCGAGGAAAGTATATTGAATTTTTCCTTTAGTGTTTGCAGGAATATAACAACGTCCGATTCCAATTGTACGCCCACATTAAAAATATTGTTCTTGTATGCCTTTTTGATGTCGGATAGCTTCCCATCCAATATTTTCTCGGATTTATGGATCAAGGCAATGTGCTCGCAAAGTTCTTCGACCGATTCCATCCGGTGCGTAGAGAAAATGATCGAAGTTCCATTTTCCTTTAATTGCAGAATTTCGTCTTTTATGATGTTTGCGTTTATTGGATCGAAACCACTAAAAGGTTCATCAAAAATCAACAACTTTGGCTCGTGCAATACCGTTACAATAAATTGAATCTTCTGGGCCATGCCTTTAGAGAGTTCCTGAATCTTTTTATCCCACCAATCCCCAATATCCAATCTATCGAACCAATATTTTAATCGAGTCTTGGCCTCGCTCTTGGACAGCCCTTTTAACTGTGCCAAATAAAGGGCCTGCTCCCCTACCTTCATGCTTTTGTACAAGCCTCTTTCCTCGGGCAAGTACCCTATGGAAGCGATATGCTTTGGCGCCAACGGCTCTCCATTTAAAAAAATTTCTCCGGAATCTTGGTGCGTAATCTGATTAATAATTCTTATGAACGAGGTTTTGCCCGCACCATTGGGACCCAATAGTCCGTATATGCAGTTCTTGGGTATTTGAAGAGATATGTTGCTCAAGGCAGTATAGTTGCCGTACGATTTGGTCACATTTTCGGCAACAAGGATATGATCCATGTATAGTATTTTTTCAAAGATATGTATTTGCAGATAACCTGCATTTTCTATAAAAACAAAAACCCACCCTTAAAAAAATCAAGGATGGGAAAAAAATTGCTATGAAAAAGAAAATTAGATATCGGTCACCCAACATCAGTTTCAAATATACGTTTTTTATTTAAACAGAAGGTTTTTATTCTTAAGAGAACATGTCTTTTACCTTTTCAAAAAAGGATTTATCCGATTTTTCGGGACTTGGGGCAAAGTTGTCGTCGCCCTGCATACGTTCAAAAAACTCCTTCTGCTCTTTATTTATGTTTTTAGGGGTCCAAACGTTTACATGCACCAGCAAATCACCACTGCCATAGCCATTTAGGCTATTGATTCCCTTTCCTCGGAGTCTCAAAATTTTTCCCGACTGAATACCGGATTCCAATTTTATACGAACCTTTCCGCCAATGGCATCTATTTCTTTGGAACTTCCAAGAACTGCTTCTGGCATACTTATATAAAGGTCGTAATGTAAATTGTCTCCTTCGCGCTTTAGCGTTTCGTGTTCAAGGGTTTCAATGGCTACCAAGAGGTCACCTGCGATTCCGTTTCCGGGAGTATCATTACCCTTGCCGGATACTTTTAATTGCATACCGTCCTCTACACCTGGTGGAATTTTAATGGAAACTGTTTCTTCTTCCACAATTAATCCCTGTGCATCTGCTCCTGCAGGCTTTTTATCAATAGTTTGTCCGGCGCCGCCACAAGTGGTACATGTGGTCGCCGTTTGCATTCTACCCAATATCGTATTGGTGATCTTGGTAATCTGTCCGGTTCCATTACAAGTGGGGCAGGTTTTATAGGTAACTCCCTCTGCTTGTCGCTTGCGTCTTACTTTTACCTTTTTCTCTACTCCATTGGCAACTTCCTCTAGGGTGAGTTTTACACGGATGCGCAAATTGCTCCCTTTGGTTCTTCGCTGTCCACCGCCAAAACCGCCAAAACCACTGAATCCACCTCCACCAAAAGCACCGCCAAAAATATCACCGAACTGACTGAAGATATCGTCCATGTTCATACCTCCGCCACCAAAGCCTCCACTGCCATCGAACGCGGCATGGCCAAACTGGTCGTATTTTGCCCTTTTGTCCGGATTTCCCAATACCTCGTATGCTTCGGCAGATTTTTTGAACATTTCTTCTGCTTTGGCATCGCCTGGGTTTTTATCCGGGTGGTACTCGATTGCCTTTTTCCTGTAGGCTTTTTTTATTTCTGCGGCCGAAGCTCCTTTGGATACTCCTAATATTTCGTAATAATCCTCCTTCATACACTCTTAGTTTCCTACTACTACTTTTGGGTGTCTAATGATACGATCTCCGAGCTTGAACCCTTTTTCGACCACATCGATTATTTTCCCTTTCATTTTTTTGTCCGGTGCAGGAATTTGGGTTATGGCATCGTGCACTTCCGCATCAAAAGTATCCCCAGGTTCGGCCTGTACAGGCTCCAATCCTTTGTTTTTCAGGGTCTCTTTAAATTTATTGCTGATAAGTTCCACACCTTTGAACATTTCCTTGTCCTGGGATTTGGAGAGTTCTTTCAAAGCTCGATCAAAGTCGTCCAAAATGGGCAACAATGCCACCATGACTTCTTGTCCTGCCGTTTTGAAAAGATCCATACGTTCTTTGGACGTCCTGCGCTTGTAATTTTCAAATTCGGCAAAGAGTCTTAAAAATTTTTCCTTCTCTTTGGCCAAATCTTCACGTAGTTTTTCTTCCTCGGACAATTCTTCATTGTTTTCTTCCGTGTCGCTGGTTTCTATATGATCATCGTTCAGCTCAGTACTCTCTTCGGTTTGCCCTTTTTTAGGCTCATCTTCTATTTCCTCAACCTTACTTTTATTGCTCATGTTCAATTGTTTTATTCGAATTTGAAGTGGCAAAAGTACTGCCAATTGTCCAAAAATGTCAAAATGTCACCGCAAATCATAAAAAAAGCCGCCTAAGCGGACTTTTCTAATCAATATCGTCATAAAATTAAATATGTCTATGCCTCTACAGAAGCTGGAACATCCGAGGCTTCTGAACTGTACAAGCTCCTTAATGCTTGGCAAATGTTCACGTATTGAAATGTGAAACCTTCTTCCTCGATTTTTTTACTGCTCACCCTTTGGCTGGACAATACCAAGGCGGACATTTTACCCAAAATTGCCTTCAATAAAAATGCCGGTATGTTTGGCAACCATAAAGGCCTGTCCAATATTTTTGCCAATTCCTTGGTCATTTTGGTATTGGTAACCGGATTTGGTGCAACCCCGTTATAAATTCCTTTGAGGTTGTTCTCCACGGCAAACACGAACATTTGTGCCAAATCTTCGATATGGATCCAAGATTGCCATTGATCACCACTGCCCAAGGGCGCCCCAACAAAGTTCTTGACCGGTTGCGACATTTTGGGCAAAGCTCCTTCATCTTTGTCCAATACGATTCCAAT
Organism: Flagellimonas marinaquae; assembly: GCF_023716465.1. Taxonomy (NCBI): domain Bacteria; kingdom Pseudomonadati; phylum Bacteroidota; class Flavobacteriia; order Flavobacteriales; family Flavobacteriaceae; genus Flagellimonas; species Flagellimonas marinaquae. Next base: position 2,529,946 of record NZ_CP092415.1, on the reverse strand, counting down.
TCTTATTTTGGCCACATCTATGTCCAACTGTTGAAACGAGTCGGCCTCCGCCTCCCACTTTTGGACCACATCGCCCAAAAAACCGTCGTCAACTTTGGTCTCGGTCTCGTCGTAAAAGTCACTTATGGAATCTGGGTATATCCCGACCGCCGATGCAGAAATTAGGCATTCAACTTCCTTATTATTGGATTGCTCCAATCCATTTTTTAAGGTTTGCAGACTATTAATTCGGCTTAGGAGAACTTTTTTTCTGTGATTTGGCGTCCAACGTTTAGCAATGGTGGTACCTGCCAAGTTTATTATTGCTTGAACATTTTTAAAGCAATCCAAATCTATTTCTCCCTTGGAAGGATTCCAATAATAACCTTGAAAATCCTCTTGGGAGGTAATCTTGTTTTTACTTGTGGTCAAATAATTTACGGGTATTCCTTTATCGTGAAGTACCTTAACAATGGCCTGCCCGACCAAACCCGTAGCTCCTGTTATCAACACCTTCATAGCAACATTTTGTACAAATTTACAGGTTTAATCGTCTGTTGATCAGACCTTAATTTAGGTTTAACATATTTGTTTAAACTTTAGTGCCAAACAGCCCTGTAAAGCACCATGGGTTAACAAATTGTTAGGAATCACATCTTTATAGCCCTTAACATTTCTCTTTTTCCGGGTGGTCCAGGCAACCTTTCCACGGTAAATCCAACAGCCTGCATCGCCCTTCTTACACTACCTTTTGCCGCATACGTGACCAATACGCCCTCTTTCTTGAGTGCATTGTGCATGATCGAGAAAATTTCTTCGGTCCACAGGTCGGGTTGCACACGTGCCCCGAATGCATCAAAATAAACAAGATCGACAAGGTTTTCCTCGTCGATCTGCCTAAAATCCTTTTTTTGTTTGAGCAACGAAAAATCCGGTGTTATAGCTACCTCTTCTTCCCAGTTGGAACTATGCATTTTATTAAAAGATGCTTCAACATTATCTGCACCCAACTGCCTACAATAATCCAGAACGCATATTTCATCCACAGAAACAGGAAATGCCTCTACTCCAATATAATCGACCGTTAGTTGTTGTTTGGCAGCCTCCAATAATGTAATAAGAGCATTAAGCCCTGTACCGAAACCAACTTCCAGTATGGTAATGGATCTATTGTTGAACAACCGTAGCCCGTGTTCAATAAATACATGGTAAGCTTCTTGCACCGCACCATGTTTGGAATGGTATTGTTCGTTCCAATCCTCTATTTGAATGGTCTTGGAACCATCCCCTGTCGTGATTATTCTTCGTTTCAAGGCTGGTTTGCAATCAAAACACCATCAGCTTCGAACCTAAGTGTTCTTTTCGGGGCGGTGATCTGGGCCAATTCTTCTTCAGAAGCACCCTCATCCTCAGCATAGTGTTTTTGGTCTTCTACGGACATTTCTTCTAAAAATGCGGCGCCGTTCATCACAACTTTCTTACCCGCAGCATCCTTGGGCACAAAAAAGCCATAATCCTTAAACCGGACAAACACTTCTTCATCGGATTCAAGTTTAACCTTCATCCAACATCCTTTTGCCTGGCAAACTTCTTTGATTTCACCGATCATTTGGGTCTGAAGCGAATCTTTCTCTGAAATTTGATCAAAAGGTGCAGCGGTTTTGGACGCTTTTCCAGAAACCTGGAATTCCTGACCGAAATAATCCCCTTGTATCGTTTCTTGTTTACAGGAGACAAAAAGAACTCCTACTAAAAATACAGTAGCAATTGTGTTAAAATATCTCATTTTTGATAACATTTAAGTAAATGTAGATTAAGTATAACATTTAGATTTGTGAATCGTCCAAAACTAACAATAAATAGCTAATTTTAACACTGTAAATGTAAGTGATATGGAAACAATGGCTAACAAAATTGCTATAGAAAAGACTAAATCTTCAAAAATCCAAGATATTGATTTTGACAATCTTTCCTTTGGAAGTGTCTATTCGGACCATATGTTGGTTTGCGACTATAAAAATGGCGAGTGGAACACTCCAAAAGTGGTTCCTTACCAACCTATTACGCTGGATCCTTCGGCCAAAATCTTCCATTACGGACAGTCCATTTTTGAGGGAATGAAAGCCTACAAGGATGAGAACGGGAAGGTTTGGCTCTTTAGACCTTTGGACAATTGCAAAAGATTGAACAAATCAGCACAACGTTTGGCGATTCCGGAAATACCGGAAGCCTATTTTATGGAAGGACTACAAACCTTGATCCAATTGGAAAAAGATTGGATTCCTCAAAATCCCGGAAGCTCTTTATACATTAGACCGTTCGTTTTTGCATCTGGCAATGGTTTCCATGCATCTCCTGCGGACGAGTACAAATTTATAATTGCCTGTGCGCCTTCTGGATCTTATTTTTCAGGTAAAGTAAAAGTATTGATCGAGGAGACCTATTCCAGGGCAGCAAACGGCGGTGTTGGCTACGCCAAGGCGGGCGGCAACTATGCCGGGCAGTTTTACCCTACCAAACTTGCGGCCGACAAGGGTTACCAGCAAGTAATCTGGACAGACGACAATACCCATGAATTTATTGAAGAAGCGGGAGCTATGAATGTTTTTGTGCGGATCAACGATACATTGATGACAGCACCTACAAGTGATCGTATTTTGGATGGTATCACAAGAAAGAGCATTTTAAAAATTGCAGAGGATGAAGGTATAAAAACCGAAGTCCGCAAAATCTCGGTACATGAACTTGTTGAAGCTGCAGAGAACGGATCCCTAAAAGAAATGTTCGGAGCAGGTACCGCAGCTGTAGTATCTCCTATTTCTGGATTCGGTTACCATGGAAAGGATTACGAACTTCCCGAAGTGGATAACAGCTACGCGTCCTTGTTGAAAAAAAGAATCACGGATATTCAATATAACCGATCAGAAGATAAATTTGGATGGCGACACGAAGTCATCTAACAAAAAAGGCGCCGTTTCGGCGCCTTTTTTATTTATCCATTATCGTTTGAATATCCGGTCTGGTATAGTTTGGCCCTTTGAGCACTTTCCCATCTTCCCTATAAATAGGTTTACCATCCGCACCAAGCTTGCTCATATTGCTTCGCTGTATTTCCTCGAACACCTCTTCAATTTTGTATTGCATGCCATGTTCCAAGATCGTCCCACATAAAATATACAACATATCCCCCAAGGCATCGGCCACTTCCACCAAATCGTTATTATTGGCCGCTTCCAAGTATTCCCGATTCTCTTCGTCCATTAAACTAAATCGCAGTAGATTTTTTTCTTCTCCCAAATTGGCTTTTGGCTGTTGGGAAACTCCAAGCCCAAAAGAATTGTGGAATAATTCCACGGCTTTTATTTTACTTTCCATTATCTAATTTTGATTTAGCTTTGCATAAAAATATAAAATATGTTCAGTACAGGACAGATTGTTTTTGCAGCTTTGTTTTTTATTGCTTTTGTGGCAATTATCTCCCTTTCTTATCGAAAAGACAAAAAATTACACAAAAAAAATTATAAAGGTGTTATCTGGATTCTTGTTTCTTTTCTGATTTTCATAGTTACACTGTTCCTTATTAAATTTTTTCTCAAAAATTAACAGATTAATTGCAATCGCAACAAAAATCCTCATTTTCACAACATTAACAGCCCTTGGATTTCGTTCTTATAGGAAAACCCGTACTTTTGTTTAACAATATTTTAGCACCTAACCTAAATGACTGTTTTTCTTAGTATACTTTTCGTATTGCTTACCATTAACGCCATTCTTTTGATTTTCAGCGTAAATGGCGCCAAGGAGACATTTACAAAACCGATTCGTAAAATTTCCGAATCTACCACTACCAAGCTTTTTCCTCGGGAGTCTTTAGAAACCGAATACAAAAAAGCGGTTTAGTTTGTAACTTTGAGGCATGAAACAGGCCTTACTTGTTTTTTTAGGAGGAGGATTTGGCAGCGTATTGCGCTATCTAGTATCAAAACCCCTCAATTCCATTTCGCAGAATTTCTTTATCGGTACTTTTACAGTTAATATTTTGGGCTGTCTTATCATCGGGCTTGTTTTAGGTTTTTCCGCTAAAGGCGATATACTCTCCGAGAACAACAGCCTATTATTGGCCACAGGTTTTTGTGGTGGCTTTACCACTTTCTCCGCATTCGCTTTTGAAAAGCATACATTTTTAAAAAGTGGCGATTACCTTAATTTCGCTATTTATATGATGGCCAGTATAATCCTTGGTATCTTGTCGGTTGTTTTAGGTTTATGGTTAGCCAAACAAACCTAGCCGTTACAAACCAAATCATATTAGTTAATTTTTGTTAAATATTGAACATTTTATGGGTTGAATCAGCTTTTTTATGAAAAAAATCAAAGTTTTAACACCATATGTTAACATAAGATCAACAAATAATTGATAAAAGTTTATTATAAATTGGATACCCCTAAATTATTAGGGGTATTTTTTTTATAGTAACAAAAATCACTACAACCACCCCTCTTTTTATAGCCCCTTTGTTTAATTAAGATATATTTGAAACAACAATTAACTACTTAATTATGAAAAAAGTCGAGGCAATTATTCGAAAATCCAAATTTGATGAGGTTAAAAAAGCCTTACATCAAATTGAGGTCAACTTCTTCAGTTACTGGGATGTAACAGGAGTTGGAAATGAAAAACTTGGACACGTCTATCGTGGTATATCGTACAGCACTAGCGAAATACAACGAAGGTATTTGGTTATCGTGGTCAGCGATGACTTTCTGGAAAAAACCGTGAATGTTTTATTGGATACGGCAAGCACTGGTAATGTTGGTGACGGAAAAATATTTGTCTCCGATGTGATCGAAGCCTATCGAATAAGGACCAAAGAAAGCGGAAGCGCAGGAATCAACTAACACTAATAGCCAAAAACTTAAAAACTTAGATTATGATTGTACAAGAACAAGAAGCAATAGACAAAGCCGTGGAAGCCATTACAGGCGATATGGGAGCTTTATGGATAACCCTTGCGGCCATTTTGGTATTTTTTATGCAGGCAGGGTTCACCTTATTGGAAATTGGTTTTACACGCAGTAAGAACACCGGCAACATCATCATGAAAAACATAATGGACCTGGCCGCTGGCTCCGTTATGTTCTGGGCCGTAGGTTATGCCATTATGTATGGCAGCGACCTTGTAGGTGGCGGTTTTTTTAGATCCAGCCCGTCAGATCAGGGGTACTTCTTTTTTAGTGCCGACGATTGGTACAACCTTTTCTTCCAAACAGTTTTCTGCGCGACCGCAGCAACCATTGTATCGGGTGCTATTGCGGGTCGGACCAAATTTTCCACGTATCTAATTTTTTCTGTTATCCTTACCACACTTATCTATCCTATCTCCGGTAGCTGGTACTGGCCTTTCGACGACGATGCCTGGCTCAACACTGCAGGATTTGTTGATTTTGCAGGTTCTTCGGTAGTACACGCCGTTGGTGGTGCGGCAGCCTTGGTGGCAGCGATACTAGTAGGGCCCAGAATCGGAAAATATGTAGATGGCAAGGCACAAGCAATTCCCGGTCACAACATGGCGTTCGGTGCATTGGGTGTTTTCATCCTCTGGTTAGGATGGTTCGGGTTCAACGGAGGTTCACAATTGGCCTGGGGCGGAGATGATACCATTGGAGCCACTAGTGTAATCATCAACACCAACCTGGCTGCTGCAATAGGAGCCATAGCCGCCTTGTTTTTTACATGGGCAAGGTATGGGAAAGCCGACATTTCCATGACACTCAATGGAGCTTTGGCCGGTTTGGTAGGAATTACCGCCGGATGTGGCTCAGTAAATGCATGGGGAGCTCTTGCCATTGGTTTGATCTGCGGTCTAGTAGTGGTAGTGTCCATCGAACTTATTGATAAAAAACTTAAGATAGATGATCCCGTGGGCGCGATTTCAGTTCACGGAGTATGCGGTTTCCTTGGAACTGTTTTAATCGGCCTATTTGCACTTGACGGCGGATTGTTCTACGGAGGAAGCGGAAAACTTTTATGGGTACAGACCTACGGGTCATTGGCCTATATTATTTGGGCTGCCGTTGCATCTTTTATAGTTCTCTTTATTTTAAAGAAAACCATTGGGCTACGAGTGTCCGAACAAGAAGAAATTGACGGCTTGGACATTCACGAACATGGCGTGGAAGCCTACCCGGAACACATTTCTCAAGATAAATAGCCCTACAAATAACAAAAGATTGCCAAAGGAAACGGAGCGTTCTGCCAAACGCTCCGTTAAATAACCTTTTCAAACACAACTCACTATAAAACAACTAACGGTCCTTAATAAAAAGGACAACTTAAAATGATCATGATATGAAAACGATTATGAATACAAATTTCGGAAAAATTATGGCGATTGCCATAATTTCAACACTATCATTTTCTGTCTCTGCACAGGAAGAAGAAACCACCTCCAAGTTTAGCCTTAGCGGGTCTGTTGATGCTTATTACAGAACTACCTTTAAGGATGCTGGAGAAGCGGATACCGCAACTTTTACATCCTTTGCCAACCAAACTGGTTTTGCACTGGGCATGGCCAATCTGATAGGCACCTATGACATGGGAGACACTGGTGTCGTAGTTGACTTGGTTTTTGGACCTAGAGGTACCGAGGCCACTTTTGAAAATGATGTACTTAACGGCATCATCAACCAGGCCTATGTGTATTGGAATGTCTCCGAAGGTACGACCTTGACCATGGGTCGTTTCAACACCTTTTTAGGGTATGAGGTTATCGCCCCACAGGCAAACTTTAACTATAGTGTTTCTTACCTGTTCTCCAACGGACCATTTTCGCACTTGGGCATAAAAGCAGATTTTGCCCTATCGGACGATGTAAGCTTAATGCTTGCGGTAATGAATCCATGGGATACCAATGATATTAGTGATTCTGGTGAATACTCCTTGGGTGGCCAACTAGGTTTTTATGATCAATTCCTGAACCTATATTACGATAGTGGAAAAAGTGGCGGCCTTGGTTTTGAAATTGATTATACCGGTGGATTTGATGTGACCGAGGATTTCTTCTTCGGCATCAATGCAGCCTATAACGACAATTCCGAAACAGGAACTGGTTTTTATGGAGCTGCGATCTACCCACAATTGACGACTTCCGATAGTTTTGCCATTGGGCTTCGCGGTGAATACATGACCTTCACTGATGATGCCCTTGAGGACGACTCCCCAGTACTTGGTTTAACGTTGACCGGAAGTTTTACAAAGGAAAATCTAATAATAAAACCTGAGGTACGCTTGGATACTTGGGGCAATGACCTTGAGCCCTATGCGGATGGCGACGGAGGTTTTACCAGTAATCAATCTTCATTTTTGATCGCTGCGATCTATTCCTTCTAACCTCAATGCTTGTTAAAAAACCAACGAAAGCCTTATTCCATTGGGATTAAGGCTTTTTTTAATCCTTTATAAAGTTTTTCACTCCTGCTCTCACATTAGTTCTCAAATAATTTTGCCTTGGCACTAGAGGGCAGGAGTACTTTTTATTATAAACACAATAAGGGTTGTATGATTTATTAAAATCGATTACCAATATATCCCCCTCTGGGATGGTCAAATCAATATACCTGCCCCCTGCATAGGTTTCCTCTCCGTTGGTTTCGTCCATAAACGGTAAAAACAGGTAATCTTCATAACCTCCTTCCCCCATCAAATCCAGACTTTGGTACACTTCCAATTTATGTTCCTTTCCGTTGAGCCTAAAGTGGGCAATACCGTAAACTACTTCTTGGGACTGCAAGTCGGTCGTACTGGGCATCATAAAAGGAGTGGCATCAGGGGTACGTTCAAAACGTGCCTTGACCAGGTAGGCCGTATCCGGCTCAAAAAAATCCAAACCCTCAAAATTCTTCCTGTATTTGTCCGGTAAGGGAGATGTATCCGGATCTTTCAGACTTTCATTTTGCTCCTTTTGATACTTTAAAATATCCGCTACCAAATCCGATGTAGCGGGCTCGACTTTATCATTGTCGTGATACTTTTTACCTTGTCCGCAGGAAATCAAAAAAATAACCGAAAGTAATATGGTATATTTCATTCAGAAAGTATTTGTACAAAAATACGGTTCTAAACCAAATCAAGATAACTGAATTATGCGGACATTTAGTTTTCTTCTATCTTAATGTGGTATCTGGCATCATCCAAATACTTTGAGACCATTTCGTTGAACTCGGGCATAATCCGGAAGAGTGCGGTATGCTCTATATTATAAAGTTTTTCTTTATCCTTAAACCCTTTTTTTAAAAGCTCTTCCAAATAGAACAAGGAGGTTCCAAAATCATCGTTCTTTGCGCTCAACGATATGGTTTTTAGGTAGTATTCGTAATTACCAGGTTCTAAAATTGTTTTGAGCATGTACAAAAATGCCAAAGCATTTTCATCGACGACCTCCTCAGCCATTTCTATGCTTATATTATCTTCGGCAAGGGCATTTACAAAACCTTTTAACCTATGCCCCATTTGTTTTTCGAACGGTTTGCTCCCATCGATAAACTTTTCGATCTCTGTTTTTTGATATTTCCACCACCCCAAATTATTGTAATTGTGGGTATAAAGGTCTTCATCCATATAATATTGATAATCTTCCTTTAGCATGTTCTCTTGTAAAAAAGCGGCGTTTTCCGCCCGTTTCATTACTTTGTACTCCTTGCTTCTTCTTAAATCACGCTGCACAGATCTAAGTGAGTCCATATTTTTCATGGCGCGGTACATGGACATCATTTCGGTTATATATTGCTCTTTCCAGAGCAAATCCCCGATTTTACCGAGTTGATTTAAGTGGGCGATATCTTTTTTAAAAGCTTTTTCCATATATAGGGTATCCTTTGGAATTCTATTTCGGCCCATGGCATCCAAAGTAAAGAGTTGCATTGCTTTCTCCAGATATGCAACACCTGGCCACTCCCCATCTCCATCGTACAACAACACTTGATTTGGGAATTTAAATTGATCCAATAGTTTAGCATCGGTTAGCGTATAGGGGTACCGGTAATTTTCTTTGTTTACAATAGCGATAAAATGAAACGGTTCTTTCATATTAATCAGTTCCCTGTTGGCAAGGGATGCATTTATGGAGATAGCGCCATTTACAGCTTTAATGAGTATTGGCACCAAGCTGGCCAACTGCCCGCCGGAATCCTGACCTGCAGCGTAAATTCGGTCTGTATGTATGGGCAACATTTCGGTTATTCTTTTTATAGTGCCACTTGTAACCAGCATATTTTTTGTCAGTGATAAAGTGTCCGATAACTTTGGTGCCGCCAAAACATAACCTTCTTTCTCCGCTGCCATAACAAACATGGAAAGTGCACTTTTTTCTTCGCCTTTGGTATCGGTGACCAAAAGCAAAGGCCACTTCTTATCCATGGAAAATTTTTTCGGAATAAATAAGGAATACGTGTTTTCGGTAGTATCGTTCAGTGGAAGGTTTTCAATTATTTCCCCCTTTTTTAAAACCATTTGTTGCGAAAAGACAGAAAGTGTGCAAAAAACAGTCAGAATTGGTAACAAAATCGTTTTTTTCATAACTCAATTTTATCAAAAATCTAGCCAAAGTCTGTTTCGAAATCATCAAATTAACAATTCGTTACTTACTCCCCCTGCTTTTTTTGATAGGGGCGTTGCTTACCACACTGGATAGCACAATATGGGTTCTACACTCTCCATATACGATGAGTTCGTCTATAAATTTCTCCAAATGGGACTGATCTTTTAGAATTACTTCCATAATTATATTCTCGTTGCCCGTGATCCGATAACAATTCACCACTTCTTGATAAGTTTTTACCTTATCCAAAAACGGTTTTAATTTACCCATAAATGCACGGAGCATTATTATGGCCTTTAATTGATAACCTGCTTCTACATAGGAAATATTGGCGCCATAATTTTCAATAATTCCGAGGTCTTCCATTTTCTTTACACGTTCGGCCACAGCAGGTGGTGTCAGCCCAATTTTCCTTCCAATATTGGCAAATGATTCCCTTGCATTTTGTTGTAAATGATTTAGTATTTGCCAATTCAAATCATCTATCTTCATATGTAAAGTAGATTAGTTATATTTTTTTGTAATCGAAAGTAAAATCGACCAATTGCTTTTATAACAAAAGTAAAAAAATTCTAATCGTGTGTAATTTTATGTTTCAAAATTGCTGTGAAATCATGGAGAGAAATTCTCTTAACTCCCTTAGTATCTACCGTAAATCTTTGGCACTACGCGACATGAGCGAAGCTGTGGCCTCGTATTTTGCGCAGAACAGAGAAATTTTATCATTTCGCAAAATCGATTCTTTTAGGGACGACATCTCCAAATCCCTTATGGCAGATGCGGATCTGATCACCAAAGAGGTCGAGCAAGCCGCTTTGAGCAGCTGTCCATCGGTCAGAATGAAGAGCCTATCCTACGTCAACATTATGACCCGCAATATTCTCGCCTACTGCAATGGTTTGGAAAGAGATGGGGTAAAAGAAAAAGAATACCTGAACCTCCTTCGAAAAGAAATCCGAATCTTTCGGATTTCCTTTAAAAAATGGAGAAAGTCCTTGATTTCCAAGAACGATTAAGCATTCCTACATATTTCTGCGATACTGTCCGCCCACTTGAAAAAGGGCTTCGGTAATTTGACCCAGCGAACAGTATTTGGACGCTTCCATCAGTTTTTCGAAAATGTTCTCGTTATGGGTTGCTACTTGCTGCAATTCGCTTAACTGTGTTTTTGCTTTTTGCGCCTCTCTTTTATGGAGGTTTTCCAAGGTTTTAATTTGATTCTCCTTTTCTGTTTCGGTAGCTCGGATAACCTCGGCGGGCAAAATAGTAGGGGAACCCTTGGAACTCAAAAAGGTATTTACTCCGATTATAGGGTATTCACCGGAGTGCTTCAAGGTCTCGTAATGCAAGCTCTCTTCCTGAATTTTTGAGCGTTGGTACATGGTTTCCATAGCTCCCAGAACGCCGCCCCGCTCCGTAATCCTGTCAAATTCCATTAAAACTGCCTCTTCCACCAAGTCGGTTAATTCTTCAATTATAAAAGAGCCTTGAATTGGGTTTTCATTTTTTGCGAGGCCCAATTCCTTATTAATGATCAATTGAATGGCCATGGCCCTGCGCACAGACTCTTCGGTAGGTGTGGTAATGGCCTCATCATACGCGTTGGTATGCAGTGAGTTACAATTATCGTAAATGGCATACAAAGCTTGGAGGGTGGTACGGATATCGTTGAAATCGATTTCTTGGGCGTGCAAGCTCCTTCCCGAAGTCTGAATATGATATTTAAGCATTTGTGCCCTTGGATCGGCCCCATATTTTTCCTTTAATGCCTTGGACCAAATACGTCTTGCCACCCTTCCGATTACGGCATATTCCGGGTCCACCCCGTTGGAAAAGAAAAATGAAAGGTTAGGTCCAAATTTATTGATATCCATTCCACGGCTCAGGTAGTATTCCACATAAGTAAAACCATTGGAAAGAGTAAATGCCAATTGCGTAATAGGATTGGCACCTGCCTCCGCAATATGGTATCCCGAAATGGAAACCGAATAAAAATTTCGGACTTGCTGCTCAATAAAATACTCCTGCACATCGCCCATTAAGCGCAATGCAAATTCGGTTGAAAAAATACAGGTGTTCTGCGCTTGATCTTCTTTTAAGATATCTGCTTGTACCGTACCCCTAACCTGGTTCAAAGTTTTTTGTTTAATAGCTTCATAAACCGCTTTCGGGAGCACCTGGTCTCCGGTTACCCCCAAAAGCATTAACCCCAATCCATTATTTCCCTCGGGCAAATCGCCATAATATTGGGGCTGTTCTACACCCTTGGCCTTGAATATGGATTGCAGTTTGTTCTTCACTTCTTGCTCCAAGTTATTTTCCTTGATGTACTTCTCACAGTTTTGATCTATGGCGGCATTCATAAAAAATGCCAAAAGCATAGGGGCGGGACCATTAATGGTCATGCTCACCGAGGTCATTGGACTACTCAGGTCAAAGCCGGAATACAGTTTTTTGGCATCGTCCAAACAACAAATGGAAACTCCGGCATTGCCTATTTTGCCATAAATATCGGGTCTGTGATCGGGGTCATTACCGTACAGGGTAACGGAATCAAAGGCCGTGGACAACCGTTTTGCGGGCATATCCATGCTCACATAATGAAAACGGCGATTGGTCCGTTCGGGTCCACCTTCACCGGCAAACATTCTTGTTGGATCCTCCCCTTCTCTTTTAAACGGGTACAAACCAGCTGTGTACGGAAACTCACCGGGTACGTTTTCTTGTAAAATCCATTGTAAAATATCTCCCCAAGCCTTGTATTTGGGCAGAGCTACTTTTGGAATCTGACTATGGGATAGTGACTCGGTATGGGTTTTTATTTTTACTTCTTTATCCCTTACTTTAAATGAGTAAACTTCGGATTTATAGCGTTCTACTTTTTCTCTCCATCTTATAATGGCATCCCAATGCAAGGGATTCAAGTGCATTTTTATCCGATCAAACTCTTTGATCAGCAGCTCGACCAATTCGCCCGAAGCTTCATTTTTGATGTTCGACCGAATTTCATCTTCGTTCAGCCCGGATTTATCCAAAAACAATTCTTCGGCACGTTCTTGATCTATTTCCAAGGTAGATGTGATGGTCAAAAAGACCCCATAGAGTTTTTGGGCTATCTTGGCTTCGTACTTGGCCTTTTCATCATAACTCCTATTGTTCTCGGCAATTTCAGATAAATATCGGATACGTGCCGGTGGGATCACATAGATTTTTTCGGCCATTTCTTGTGTGATCTCCATCTGAGATTTTAGGTTGGAATCTGCTTTTTCTTGCAGTGTATCCATCACCATTTTATACAAGCTGTTCATCCCAGGATCATTGAACTGCGAAGCAATGGTTCCAAAAATAGGAAGTTCATCTTCATTGGCATGCCACAGTCCGTGGTTGCGGGCGTATTGCTTTTTTACATCGCGGATAGCATCGAGGGCTCCCCTTTTATCAAACTTATTTATGGCCACGATATCCGCAAAATCCAGCATATCTATTTTCTCCAATTGTGTGGCGGCTCCAAATTCCGGGGTCATCACATATAGGGAGACATCGCTATGTTCCAATATTTCGGTGTCCGACTGACCTATCCCAGAGGTCTCCAACACAATTAGGTCATATTTTGCCGCCTTGAGCACATCAACAGCTTCCGCTACGTATTTGGACAAGGCCAAATTGGATTGCCGAGTGGCCAAAGACCTCATATAAACCCTTTCGTTGTTGATAGCGTTCATACGGATCCTGTCCCCCAAAAGCGCACCCCCGGTTTTTCGCTTAGATGGATCTACGGAAATAAGCCCAATGTGTTTATCGGGGAAATCCATTAAAAATCTGCGCACGAGTTCATCCACCAGGCTGGATTTACCAGCTCCTCCTGTACCGGTAATTCCCAAAACTGGAACGTTTCCTTTTTCCTTGGCAATAATGGCTTCAAATTTTTCGAATTCTTCATGACGATTTTCTGCCAAAGAAATTAAACGGGCCAATGTATTTGAATCCTTTTCTGCCAATTTGTTTTCCAAGGACTCTCCTTTGGAGAGAGGCATATCGGGGACTGCTGTATCACATCTTTGAATCAGGTCGTTGATCATGCCCTGAAGTCCGAGTTCACGTCCGTCATCCGGAGAATAGATACGTTCGATCCCGTATTCCATCAGTTCTTTTATTTCATCGGGCAAGATTACACCGCCACCGCCGCCAAAAATTTTGATATGTCCAGCACCTCTTTCCTTCAACAAATCGAACATATACCTAAAATATTCGTTGTGCCCTCCTTGGTAAGAGGTCATCGCAATGGCGTTGGCATCCTCTTGAATGGCGCAATCTACCACCTCGGCCACACTCCTATCGTGTCCCAAATGAATTACCTCCACTCCTGTAGCCTGGATAATTCGCCTCATTATATTAATGGCCGCATCATGGCCATCGAACAAGGAAGCTGCCGTTACAATTCTGATTTTATGTTTGGGTTTATAAGGTTCTATTTGTTCCATCTGTAATAAAAGCTGAAAATTTGCTCTGCAATTTACGGAAAATGCAATTGAAAATTGATTTTGATTAAGATTATACAAAAAATATTGTAAGTCTGGGCTTGCTATTCTGAATATCATAATTTTACCCACTTAATTATACCGCATGAAACTTACCGTTCTCATTAATTGCCCTGACCAATCGGGGATTATTAGATCCGTAACCACTTTTATCCATAAACAAAAAGGCAATGTTGTTTACTTGGACCAGCATGTGGACAAACAGGCTGGGGTATTTTTTATGCGCTTACAAAGCGAGTTCGAAAATACGGTCTCCTTGGACCATTTTAAACATGATTTTGAAAAGGAAGTCGCCCATGGATTCAATATGGAATGGGATGCTTATACTGATGGCCATCAACCAAAAATGGCTGTGTTCGTTTCCAAGTACAATCATTGTTTATATGATCTATTGAGCCGATATAATTCGGGCGAGCTATCGGTCGAAATTCCTTTTATACTGAGCAACCATAAAGATTTGGAATACGTCGCGGAACAATTCAACATACCCTATTTCCATATTCCCGTGACCAAGGAAAACAAAGCAGAAGCCGAGGACAAACAACTTGATCTTTTGAAAAAGTTTGATGTAGATTTTATTGTGCTGGCAAGATATATGCAAATTGTATCCCCAAAGGTGATCAATGTTTTTCCACAACGAATCATTAACATTCACCATTCCTTTTTACCAGCTTTTGCGGGGGCAAAGCCATACCATGCGGCTTTTAACCGAGGTGTAAAAATTATTGGGGCCACGAGTCATTATGTTACAGAGGACCTGGATGCCGGACCCATTATTGAACAAGATGTGACCACAGTTTCGCATACCCACTCGGTTAAGGATTTTATTGCCAAGGGAAGAGACTTGGAGCGCATTGTACTATCGCGTGCAGTTCAACTCCATGTAGCCCGAAAAACTATGGTGTACAATAATAAAACTGTTATCTTTTCCTAACATCTGAGATTAAAATACGAGCTGTCCCATAAGCTTGTTTTCATCAATCTGCACCTATGATCATCGTCGGTTTTTCGGATTCTTACGACCATTTGAGGTGAATCCACTAAGATTCTGAATTTAAATCAGGATCATATTTATATACTTGTTGGACTGCCCTATCAACAAAACCCGATAACTCAGCAGACCGTTTACGGTTTGGTCCTGAACTCAAAAATTTCTGACCGGGTATTGTTTCCTGCCCCATCAGCGACAACCACTTGCCAATAATAAATGGTATTGGAATCTAAAGTAGCATTAAAACTATTGGAATCCGTTTCTCCCAAAATCGTGGTCGGCGGACTAATGGTATCCAAATACAGTGTAAAGGTCAGTACATCTCCATCCAGATCGGCACTATTCCATTTTAAGGTAATGTTCCCAGCGTTAACGGCAAGTCCCATTTGCGGAAAAGGTTCATAGGGTGGAAATGGAGCATGATTGACAACCGGTACACCGGCATTGTAAAAACGCCATGTAGTACTTAAAGCTGTTTCATTGGTGCCATTGGCCCTTGAAATTACATACCATGAATATGCGGTTCCCCTCTCCAGAGTTACCTCAAGTTCACTATTGGTTGTAATGGATGAACGTTCTTCACCAGACTCAAGATTGGTCAGTATTAACATATAGGTATCGGTATTTTCAGCTGCAGTCCACTCAAAAGTGACCAGGCTTTCCGTATCCGAAACCAAAACACCTTCGGTACATTCTTCGTTATTATCAGGAAAAACCAATGTGGCCGCCTTAGGTGCCGGCACATCCGGGTCTGGATCGGGCGCTGGGTCATCTCCACTACCTCCACACGAAAACAGTGACAGTACCATAGTAAACAGAAAGTATTTATAAACTATTTTCATTGTTTTATAATTTTAAATTCGTGTGTAGTTTCCTTGCCTGCCACTTTAATAAGGTACATCCCATTGGCATATCCGGAGAGATCAATATCCAGTTTACCAAAATTGGTTTCCATTGTTCTGGATAGATATAATTTCCCATTGAGATCGAATACCTGAACATTCAATTTTTCATTCGTATCAAAGCCCAAATCTACAGATACCGAGCTTGCATCTACCATTGGGTTGGGATAGGCCATGGCCTTATCTGTTAGGATAAAGGTTTCCTCAAACAATCCCTGACAATCTTTATTTGTAAGGACTTTTAATTTGTTTACCGATTGATTCAATTTAAGTTTAAATGATTCCTGTGTGGTAAGATGGACTTCATCATTGATTTGTATGTTGTAAAAATCGGCGCCTTTTAACTCCAAGGAAAGTATATTATCGTTCTTGTTCAAACTTGAATATACTTCCAAGGATTGTGGTTCTGTGACTGTCAAGGTGTAGCATTGCTGGTAATCAGATTGGCCTGCAACAGTAATGCACAGTTGATAGTTACCTGCGGATAAATTCTCAAAATCGACTTCGTTTTCAAAATTGATGGTGGCCTCACTGTTCCCGGACAATGTAGCTGTATAGGCAAGTGTTTGCAAAGCAGATACGGATATGCTTCCATTATCACTGCCACGACAAGTTTCACTTTGCGTCAGAACTGTGAAATTGTCCTCTGGGAGAGAAAAAACCTCACAGCCGTCCACATTCACAACAGCTCCCAATGTTGTA
Source organism: Flagellimonas marinaquae (assembly GCF_023716465.1). NCBI lineage: Bacteria > Pseudomonadati > Bacteroidota > Flavobacteriia > Flavobacteriales > Flavobacteriaceae > Flagellimonas > Flagellimonas marinaquae. The sequence goes on along the minus strand of NZ_CP092415.1, from coordinate 2,513,238 downwards.
TTCGGGCAAAGGTCGTTCGCATCCAATACCCCATCGGAATCTGCATCGGGAGGGTTGTCGTTCGGAAAAAGCCCACTTGGGTTATTTCCAAAAATACGGTACTCCCCTGGTGCCAGAACCATTGGTTCGTTTACATTTACCACAACATGCTTTAAGTTATTCTCCAAAAACTCGTACCAAACTCCAGTTTCTTGAAATTTGGGATCTATTGCTTGTTCCTGCACATCAAAATTCCCTACAATGACCACATACCCGATCTCGCCCTCACCGGCTGAGGCATTGGTTAAATGAATCGTTTTTAATCCGGATTCATTGTCCGCATCCAAGGCAAAATCCATAGTTTCAAATATGGGCTCCTCTACTGCCAACAAGTTTAATTTGGACCATGTATCGTAAACATTCTTTCTATCCGGGTCATTAAAATACTCCCACAAAATGGGCTTGTTCCCAGTTCTTCCGTTATAATCGATGGAATAATCGTATCCCAACTCACCGAATTGCCAAATCATTTTTGGTCCGGGGACAGTAAAGAAAAAAGCTCCCGCCAGCTCCAAACGGTCCAAGCCCGTGGATATTTGCTGTATATTGTAGTCTCCGGATGCGTTTCCAAAATTCAGGTTGCGGTACATCATGCGTTCTTCATCATGACTTTCCATGTACGAAATATTGGATGGCGCGCTCCAGTTGCGATTTAAATAGGACACCCAAGAGAAGTCGGAATTATTGTTCCAACCCATCGAAGCTTCGCTGTAGGAAACATTTAGATTGCTCCACAGCATAATACCTTTACCTTCTTCCAAGCGATATTCTGCCCACTCGGTCTCTTCTTCATTTGTTCCCAAATGTTCAAAAATGACCAAAAAATCCTCTTTGATTTCCCATTGATAATCTGCATATTCCTTGAGTACGGCAACCCTATCCGCTTGATAAGCTCCTGTACAAGCTTCGTCGGATGCTGAGCAATTCTGGGTAAAACCCTTGGTCAGGTCCCACCGAAAACCGTCCAAATTATACTCCGATATCCAGTATTGGGATACACGTTTTACGTAGTCCTTGGTTGCTTGTTGGCCGTGGTCAAAATCGTTAAATACACTGTAAGCATGTGTTGCCTCTTCATTAAAGAACGGATTGTCCCCTGCGGCGGAACCCCCATAGCCTCCGTTATCGGTGTTCCAAAGTCGGTAAAACGGGTTTTGCCCGGATGCATGGTTAAAAACCACATCCACGATTACCGCCATACCCCTTCCATGGCATTCATCGACCAATTGTTTAAAAGCATTGGCCGTTCCATAATATTTGTCCAACGCCATATGGAATGATGGATTGTACCCCCAACTCTCGTTGCCATCGAATTCGGAAACAGGCATCAGCTCAATGGCGTTTACACCCAGTCCTTGAAGATAATCCAACCTATTCCGTACGGCATCAAAGCTGTGCAGTTGATCAAAATCCCTTATCAGCAGCTCATAAACCACCAAATCCGTTTTACTGGGTAGTTCCACTCCATCATTTTGCCAACTAAATGTAGGCTGACCTGTTTTTAGTACAGTTACAGCGTGTTCTGTTTGACCGGAAGGGTAGGCAGGTAAATCCGGATAGGTAATATTATCGATATAGGAATCGTTGTTCTCATCCAAAATAAGGGTGGAGTAAGGGTCTGCAATTGTAATCTCCCCATCCACCAAGTATTGATACATATGATCAAATTGAGGAGTCAATCCGGTCAACTCGATCCAGAATCGATCTTGATCGCTATCCTTTTTCAGTAAATATGCATCATTGGGTGTCCAATTATTGAAATCTCCGACCACATGCACCACCTCTTTCCCCGGAGCATATAAAACGAGTGTTGCCGAAGTATCGTCATTGGGATCAAAGTTGATGCCGTCCTGCATACCGTTGGGCACTGCTTGTTCTTCAATATTAACCACGACCATAAAATTTTCCGTACGCGTTTCGCCTTCGCTTTCGGCTTCTAAAACATACTGTGAATTTTCGGTGATATTGGTATGATCAAAATTGTATTCCACGCCATTAAAGGAATCGGTTAAGTTTCCGTTGATGGTCAATGTGAATTCTGCCTCTACGGAACTTGTGGCGGAAATTACCAAATTCTCACCCGGATTTAACACGGTTAGACTTGTGGTAGGATTGGTCAGTTCCATTTGAAAGCTGCCAACATCAAAAAAGAAATCGTTGCAGCCATTGGCCTTAAGCTCTTGACTGCCCAATGCATTCCGGAAAACCATTCCCATTCGGGTTGCATTGTCAGCTTGCTCAGGGGTTAATCCATAGTAATCTTCTGGAACAAATGTGATGCTCCATGTTCCATTACCGTTATCGGACATTTCTCCAACACCGTCATCTTGCCCCCAATTTCCAACAACTGTTGCCCATGGGTCGATGTTCGTCCCTATACCGGAATGAAGATATACTTTGTTCGGATCGGCAAGTCCATTGCAGTCGGTCGCATTGCTGTTAAGATCTACGGTTATGGTTATTTGCTCATCCACCGCAAAAGGAAAAGGCTCAATGGTAACTTGGGCCCAGGACGTTGTGATGGATAGCAAAAACCCTAAAAGTAAAAGTTTTTTCATAGTGGCTATTTAGAAAAAAAGGGGCTAAAAAGCCCCCTTTCAATTCTCTAAAATTTATTGTAAATCTATTATAAGATTTACAGTATCGATAGTTATAAAATACCTTCCTGTACTTCCGGTAAAAGCAAAATTGCTATCATCGTCTTCGGCATTCACCAAACTATCAACGATAGTATATCCAGCATCTGCAAAATATGGGAAATTCTGACCTGACCCCCAATCTCCCTCTATGGTAAAGAACCTAAAGTTATTGTCTGCTCCATCTAAATTTTGAAGATTGATATAACCAGAATAAACACCTTCGCCTGAACACATAATCTGGACAGGAGAATCCCAACCCCATCCAGCATCTACAGCACCTGCTCCAACAACCCATAATTGATTGTTTTCGCAATCTCCTGTTGCTACCGGCTCACTGAGTGTAATTGTCATGTTATTAGTGTCCACTTCCAAATAGAAGAACCCACTAGTTCCCGTATATGCGAAGTTGTTATCATCATCCTCTGCGTTTACAAGATTCTCATCAAATGTATATCCAGCATCGTTATAGTAAGGGTAGTTTTGTCCAGAACCCCAATCTCCTTCAATTGTAAAAAACCTGAAGTTGTTGTCTGCCCCATCCAAGTTTTGGAGATAAATATTTCCACCATACACACCATTACCCAGACAATTTAGGGCTATTGGACTATCCCATCCCCATCCTGCATCAGTGGCTCCTGCTCCTACTACCCAAAGTTGGTCGTTATCACAAACAAATCCTTCTTGAATGGCTTCTACCAAGGTAATAGTCAAAGCCGCCGCTTCTGATTCCGTTGAAACTGCGTCTGTTCCTTCTCCACTTCCTACAAATGCGGTTACTTTAAAGTAAACAGTTCCCGAATTGTTTGGTTCTCCTTCTTCGTCAGTGGTAGATGGGTCGTCGTCCAATCCAAGACCTTCCGCCATGGACAGCAACTGGTTTACGGTAACACTTGCATTGGTGGTCGTCAGTGTTCCCGAATCGAACTGGTATGCTCCGTCTGCATCAAAATTCTCCGAGATAGAGCCTTCCAACCTATAAGAGATTTCTGTTGGCACTCCAAAATCCACTGGGTTCCATACAAATCGTTCGGCTATGTTATCCGGTGTCTCGTCCGAAAGAAGATATTCGACCAAAAATTCATTTTGGAATGCAACATTTTCCGATGCTGTCTGCAATGTGAATTCTGGCACGTGATCATCGTTTTCACACCCGGTAAATAGGGCCAGGGCCGTTACAACCCCCAAAATTTGTGCTATAAATAATTTTATGTTTTTCATGAGAATGGTTTTTATTAGTATCCAGGATTTTGAGTCAGATTTGGGTTGGCTTCCAATGCAGTCAATGGAATTGGGAAAAGTTTGTAGGTTTCTGGAATGGAAGTTCCATTCAATGTATTTCCTTTCCATGGCCACACGTAACTGTTGCCCGTAAACTTACCAAACCGAATTAGATCACTTCTGCGATGTCCTTCGAGATTGAGTTCCCTTGCCCTTTCATCCAAAATAAAATCCAATGTAAGGGCCGATTGACCTATGGAGCTTGCATTAGAGCGGTTTCTAACAGCATTTACGTAGCCCACCGCGGTCGCCATATCGGCACCGGTAGCTCCGCGTACTGCCAGCTCGGTATACATTAAGTAGGCATCTGCCAAACGGAACAAGGGGAAATCGGTACTGGAAAAACTTGTTGGATTCGAGTCGCCGTAATAAAATGTATTTCTAAACTTTATGGAGGGGTACCCATCGGTCCATGCCTTATAGTCTGTCATTTCATAATTATGGCCTTCTGTCCAGAAAAGAGCTGCCCGATCATCCGTGCTGTTTTCCAAATCGCCATCGTTAAAGAGACCGTACCATGCTTTGGTCGCCCTGTGCCCACTCCAGCCTTCTTCTGCGCCAAAATCGCTAAGGGTCATGGTCTCTGTACTAAGGTTACCATTTACTATATATGTAGTATTCCCATAGCTTTGGCTTATATCGGCATCTGCAATCAATGGAAAAATAATTTCCGATGATAAGTTATTATCTCCTGAGAAGACGCTCACAAAGTTTTCGTCCAAGGAGTAACCACCTTCATTGATCACTTGTGATATAATCGGCACTGCCTCATTGTACATTGCAGTTCCTGTATACACCTCGGCGTTCATATATAGTTTTGCCAAAAGCATTCGGGCCACACTTTTATTGGCCCTACCATACTCGTTTGTATCCGGCAATAAGTCCACGGCCGCCAAGAGTTCGTTCTCTACATAGGAAAACAATTCCAAACGGTCTACCTCCGGTAGTGGATCGGATGTACCGTAATTTTCCTCTGTTGCCAGCACACCTTTACCAAAACAATCTATTAGGTAGTAGTAGGCCAAAGCTCTAATAAACCGAACTTCTCCCTCGATCTCTCCTTTGTTTTCGAAATCTACGGCACTCAATACCAAAAGCAGGTTATTTGCTTGTGGGATGGTGTAGTAAATACGATTGTAGAGGTAACGGAAAAATTTATTGTTCTCGTCCCAGTCGGAAGTGGTGGTCAATTGGTCCAAACCATCGTCCCCCCATCGGTTTTTCATGCCATCTGCGGTAAAATCCTGAAGATTGACAATTCCTCTCAAGAATGGGGATTCCCCGGCATCATCATCAATGTCGGAACTACCTGGTCCATCTGGGCCAGAAAGAGCAAATGAAGCATACAGTCTGGACAGAATACCGCTAACGGCATCCGGATCTTCCTGGAGTAGCTCATCCAAAGTGAGCTCTACTTCTGGTTCGGTATCCAGGTCTTTGGTACACCCTTGGATCATAAAGGTCAAGGGAATTACTAGAAATATTATTGATTTTAATTTTTTCATGTCAGCTATATCTTAAAAGTCCACATTTACCCCAACTGTAAAAGACCGAGGCCTTGGGTAGAAATTATTGTCTATTGCATTGAAGTTTTCAGGATCCTGTCCATCATATTTGGTAATAATGAACGGATTGTTCAAGGCTCCATAAAATCGCATGGAAACGTTTGGCAGTGCATCGTCCAAACGGTAGCCCAACACTATATTCTCACACCTTAGAAAAGTTGCATCTTCCAAAAAGTAATCGGAGAATGGCACATTTCCCTGTACATTTACAAAGTTTGTATTTGCTGCACCGCCATAAAAATCGAGCACATTGGATAGACTATTGGAATTATTGGGGATTGCATTGTCCACCCAGCCCGATGTAAGCCTTCGGGAATTATAGACCTGTCCACCAAATTGCCCTCTAAAACTTGAGCTCAGGTCAAACTTGCCGTAGTTAAAGCTAAAACCGAAACCAAATGTCCAATTTGGGCGCAAAGAACGATAATATCTGTCGTCGTTATCTACCGTACCGTCACCATTAAAATCGGCAAATGCACCATGTATTGGATTGCCAGCTTCGTCGTACAATTGTCGGAAGACCCATGCTGAATAGGGTTGGAAGCCAACTGCATGGTATGCCAGGTTTACTCCAGTACCTGTAGGCAGTCCTGATTCACTTGCTGTAATACGGGTCACATCTTCCAAGTCGGTTACTTCCGCACGACTGTAAGAGGTATTTCCGTAAAATTCCAGTGACATATCATTGTTCTGAAGAGCTTTTACATTGAAATTAAGTTCAAAACCCTTGCTCTCGGTTTCACCAACATTTTTTACAAAAGAAGAGGTAAGTGCCTGTCCTGGAGCTACAGGAACCGTTGCCAACAAATCCTTGGTGGTTCGGTAGTACACATCAAAAGAACCACTTAAAACATTGTTGTTGAACAATCCAAAATCGATTCCTGCATTATAGGTCTCCGCTTTCTCCCAAGTTAGATCGGAGTTAAATGGTTTTGCCGAGTAAAGCGCATATCCTTGAAGGTATTGGCTGGTTACCGATCCTGGTTCAAAAAGTGGAAGTGATGGGTAAAAACCTACTGCCCCGGTAATGTCCTGTTGCCCAGTTCTACCCCAACCCAATCTTAATTTAAGATTGTTCACGAAATCCACACTTTCCATAAAGTCTTCTTCGTAAACTTTCCAGGCCAATGCGGCTGCAGGGAAATATCCCCATCGATTTTCCTTGGCAAATAGCGAGGATGCATCTGCTCGGAAAGACAGTGTAATCAAATATTTATCGTAAAAATTAATGTTTCCACGACCAAAAAACGATTGCAAGTTGAGTTCGTTGTAATATCTGTTGGTTGGGTTTTGCGGATCGAACACTAGAAAACGCTCACCGGTGGAAGTATCGTAATTGTACTCCTCTTTGGTACCATCGTTCTTAAAATTTTGATACGAGTAACCGGCCTGTACATCAAAATTTGATATAGCGCCCCCCAATTCCTTATCGTAGGCCAGATAGGCCTCCAGGGTACGGTTCACAATATCTTGATTTTCCCTATAATTAACCCCCGGGTTAAATCGATAATTGTTAGCTATTTCTGTTGCGGTATCATCTTGTTTGTAGGTCGCCAGTGAATTATCGGTGTAGACCTCCTTGATTTTTGCTTTTGAAGCCTCAATACCCAAATTGGCAACAGCTCTCAGTTCTGGCATAAAATGCATTTTATAATCCAATTCCATATTGGCCAAGATTCTATTGACCCGTTCTGGTCGATAACGCTGCATTAATATGGCAACAGGGTTCCACTGTCCGTCCAAACTAACAAAATCCCCATCTAGAACCGTATTTTGGTAATATCCACCAAATCGATTGTTGGGTGAGTCATCAAAAATAGGTTTTGTGGGATCCATGTTAACGGCTCCTCCCAAAGCACCACCTTCATCGATGGAATTCTTTTTGGAGATGATGCCCTTGGCGTTGAAATCCACTTTCAAATGATCGTCGAAAAATCGTGGTGTTACCTTTACGGAGCTCGTAATCCTTTCGTAATCACTTGTTTTCACCAAGCCTTGATTTTCCGTATAACCCAATGACAATCTAATGGGAACGGATTTAAAAATACTTCCCCTGGCACTAAAATTATGATCAAAGGAAATTGCTGTTCTGTAAATGGCATCTTGCCAGTCAGTATCCGCCAGTATCCTTCCTTCGATGTTTTCGGTGCTCAAATCGTCAACCGCTTCGGTAGATGGATCATCCACCCCAAGAAAATTGGTGAAATCCGGATGATACTCTTGAATAAATCTGGTAAACGAGCTCGAATTCATCATATCGATTTCCTTACCCACCTTGCTAATGGTAGTATTTGTAGAGAAATTGAATTTAAATTCCCCGGTCAATCCCTTTTTGGTAGTGATAATGATAACCCCGTTAGATGCCCTGGAACCATAAATAGCGGTCGCCGAAGCATCCTTTAATATGGAAAAACTCTCCACATCGTTTGGATTGATCAATGTTAGTGGATTGCTTACCCCGGCTGGGTTCGTATTGTCCACCGGAATTCCATCGATTACGATCAAAGGGTTGTTGTTTGCGGTCAATGAAGATCCACCGCGAATTCGGATATTCGGTGCGGCATCGGGTTGTCCACCACTGCTTGTGATCCTCACACCGGCAGTTTTACCCGTAAGGAGTTGATCCGTGGATACAATGGCCCCCTTGTTAAAGTCCTCCGAAGTTACCGACGCTACCGATCCTGTAGCATCCTCTACCGTCGTGGTACCGTACCCGATTACCACAACCTCGTCCAATAAAGTGGTATCTTCATTTAGGGTTACATTCAGTTCGTTACCCGAAACCACCATTTCTTTTGGCTGAAAACCAATATAGGAGAACACAAGTGTATCGCCCATATTGGCCTGCAGCAAATAATTCCCGTCAAAGTCAGTGGCTGTTCCCTGACTTGTTCCCTTAATGATGATACTAACTCCAGGCAATGGCACCTGGGCCGCGTCTGTTACCGTTCCTTGCACCGTAATTTGGGCATATTGTACAAAAGGAATCAGAAACATGCACCATAAAAGGTACATCCGTTTAATTCTCATATTGATGTTAGTTAAAGTTAATTTTACGATTATGCTAAATTTTACTTCCCGTAGGCGAAAATATGTAATTACCAACCTCATTTTTTTGACAATTATCAGGTTTTGACACTTACAACGTTTTCTGGTTGACAAAAAATTACCTAACGATTCCCATTCCCCTTATCTTTGGTAGAAAATTGAATCAGATTGCCGGATTCAATGAAAGATCATGTAGAATGAAACCTAAAATGACGCTTAAAAAGATTGCCGCGGAATTGGGACTTTCCATCTCAACGGTATCCAAGGCACTCAAGAACAATAAGGATATAAGTAAGGAGAACCGGGAAAAAGTACAGGCCTTTGCCAAATTCTACAATTATCGACCCAACAGTATTGCGCTGAGCCTCAAAAACAAAAAAACCAAGACCATTGGTGTTATTATCCCAGAAATTGTACATCACTTTTTTGCCAAGGTAATTTCTGGTATTGAAGAGGTGGCCAACTCAAAAGAGTACAACGTTATCATCGGGGTAACCAACGAGTCATTTGACAAAGAAGTCATAAATATGGAAATGTTGGTGGATGGCAGTATCGATGGCTTTATAATATCACTATCCAAAGAGACCTTATTAAAAAAAGACTTCCATCACCTGCAAGAAACCATCAACAGAAACATTCCGGTAGTGATGTTCGACCGTGTAGTGGACGAAATTCCCAGCGATAAAATAATTATAAACGACCGTGAAGCGGGGCGAACGGCCGTTCAAAAACTGATAAATGAAGGCCGGAGAAAAATTTTATTGCTTACCACCAAGGATTATTTGGACATTGGCCGCTTGAGGACCGAGGGATATAGAGATGCCCTTTCTGCCAACAATATTCCCTACAATAAGGATTTGATCATTAGGATCGGAGAAGTCGGTGATTCCGACGATGACCAGAAGATATTGGAAGATAGAATTCATAAAGTATTCGAAAATCACCCAGATATTGACGGCATTTTCGGTGTGAACGAAATTTATGCGATCACTGCGTTGAATGTAGCTCGGGCCAGAGGCATTGAGATACCGGAACAGATTTCGGTCATCGGTTTTTCGGATGGAATTTTATCCAAATGTTCCAGACCGCACCTGACCACGATTAGTCAACACGGTATTCAAATGGGCAGGCTTGCTGCAGAGACCCTAATCAATAGACTGGAAAAAATGGAAGAAGACCATCAAGAACCACAATACACCACACATATAGTTCATACCGACCTTGTTCTTCGTGACTCGACGCTGAATTAAGGATCTGTAAAAAAGGTTGCACAACTTGTAATAATTAAAAAAAACGTACCTTTGACCCCAGTCAACGCTTAAATTTTACTTCCCGGTAAATATTGGTTGGTCAGACGAACTGTTCCAACTTTGAAATAAATATCAACTACAATGTTTCAAAAGCGTCGATTAAGCTTCTGGGAAATCTGGAACCTAAGTTTTGGATTTCTAGGAATACAAATGGGATTTGCCCTTCAAAATGCCAACGCCAGTAGAATACTCCAAAGTTTTGGTGCCGATGTGCACGAACTTTCCTGGTTCTGGATCGTTGCCCCACTAACAGGATTAATAGTACAACCCATTGTCGGTCATTATAGCGATCAGACTTGGACACGCCTTGGGCGTCGCCGCCCCTACTTTCTAACAGGTGCATTGTTGGCTTCGTTGGGGCTTGTGCTAATGCCCAACGCAGATATGTTTACGGCCATTATGCCATCGCTTTGGGTCGGAGCAGGTATGCTTATGATCATGGATGCCTCATTCAATATTGCAATGGAGCCTTTTAGGGCATTGATTGCGGATATGTTGCCCTCCGATCAGCGCACCCTGGGCTATAGTGTCCAAACAGTTTTGATCGGGATTGGTGCAGTAATAGGTTCTTGGTTGCCCTATGTTCTGACCAACTGGGTCGGTATAAGCAACACTGCAACTGCAGGGGAAGTCCCATTGAATTTATTGATTTCCTTTGTAATAGGTGCCTTGGTACTTGTTACCAGTGTTGCCATAACCGTATTCACCACAAAGGAATATACACCAGCCGAAATGGCCCTGCTGAACAAACAAGAAAACAACAAAGAGACTATTGACGAAAAGAGCAGTCTGTTGGATATTTTTTCTGATTTTGCAAAAATGCCCGTTACCATGCGGCAATTGAGCTGGGTGCAGTTCTTTTCCTGGTTCGGCTTGTTTGGGCTTTGGGTGTTCGCCACACCGGCCATCGCCGAACATATCTATGGTTTGGACCCCAACAATAGCCAAAGTTCTGCCTATCAAAATGCCGGGGATTGGGTCGGCATTTTATTCGGAGTATATAATGGGGTCTCAGCAATTTTTGCCTTTTTTCTACCGGCTATTGCCAAAAAGGTAGGACGTAAAAAAACCCATAGCATTTCTTTGATCATTGGTGCGCTCGGGTTTTTATCCATTTATATTATGCCCAACGAAAATTGGCTCATTTTGTCCATGTTCGGTATTGGAATTGCTTGGGCCAGTATTTTGGCAATGCCCTATGCAATATTGGCCGGGGCCATTCCCCCGCAAAAAATGGGCGTATATATGGGCATTTTCAATTTTTTTATTGTAATACCACAAATTATAAATGCATTGATCGGCGGCCCCATTGTAAAGTACTTTTATAATGGCCAGCCCATTTATGCATTGGTAACAAGTGGTGTTGCTTTTCTGATCGCTGCACTACTTGTTTTAAAAGTAGAGGATACGGACGATAAAGCACTAGAGTTATAATTGATTTTCCTATATTCCCGATTGAGCTAACACTCAGATAAAGAACACTTAATATTCAAAATACTATAAACATCAATCAACAGCAAAAATGAATCAAGACTATATACAACCAAATGCATGGAGCATAATTGAAGAAGGATTCGACAAGGATCGTGTTAAATCTTCCGAAAGCCTTTTTAGTATAGGAAATGGTGCCATGGGGCAACGCGCAAATTTTGAAGAGACCTATTCTGGGCCCACTTTTCAAGGTAGTTATATTGCCGGGGTATATTATCCCGATAAAACCCGTGTTGGTTGGTGGAAAAATGGCTACCCGGAATATTTCGCCAAGGTATTGAACGCACCCAATTGGATCGGTATCGATATGGAAATCGATGGAATACCTTTGGATTTGGCCACGTGCTCCCATATCAAAAATTTTAAACGAGAGCTCAACATGAAAGAAGGATGGTACCGACGAAATTTTGTCGCGACCACCCCAAACAATGTGGAAATCGAAGTGATTGCCACCCGTTTTTTAAGTTTAGTACAGGATGAAGTTGGTGCCATTAAATTTGAGATCAAACCCATTAATACGGATGCCGAAGTTGTTTTAAAACCCTATCTCGATGCAGGTATAACCAACGAAGATAGTAACTGGGACGACAAGTTTTGGAACACTACCAAAATTAGCTCGGAAAAGAACAGGGCATTCATCGAATCCCAAACCATGAAAACCAACTTTAAGGTCTGCACTTTTATGCAGGCAAAAATGGTGTATGGCAATACTACCAAGGAAGCACCCGATTCGATCAATGAAAGTGAATTGTCCGTCGGATTTGAATTCTCTCAAAAAGTAAAAAAGGGCGAACAGGTCGCTTTAATAAAATTTGGAGGCTACACTGTAGACAGAAACCACGAAGCAGATCAATTAAAAAAAGTATCCAACACCTTATTGGACCAAGTTTTTTCCTTAGGGTTTGATGCGCTCTTGGACGAACAAAAAAAAGCCTGGGCGAGCGTTTGGGAAATGAGCGATATCCACATCGAAGGCGATGTGAAGGCACAGCAGGGCATACGTTTTAACATCTTCCAATTGAACCAAACCTATACGGGCACAGATTCTCGATTAAACATTGGTCCCAAAGGATTCACTGGAGAAAAATATGGAGGGAGTACCTACTGGGACACCGAAGCTTACTGCATACCGTTCTACATGGCGACCAAAAACCAAGACGTAGCGCGAAAACTATTGAAATATCGTTACAACCATTTGGAAAGGGCCATAGAAAACGCGGAAAAACTGGGTTTTAAAAACGGTGCCGCACTTTACCCTATGGTTACCATGAACGGTGAAGAATGCCATAATGAATGGGAAATTACTTTTGAAGAAATCCACAGAAACGGCGCTATTGCATTTGCCATTTTTAACTACACCCGTTACACTCAAGACCATACCTATATTCCAGAAATGGGGTTGGAAGTACTGATCGGTATTGCCCGTTTTTGGCAACAAAGGGTCAACTGGTCCACCAATCGTAACAAATACGTAATGCTTGGGGTAACCGGGCCTAACGAATACGAAAACAATGTAAACAACAACTGGTACACCAACTACATTGCCAAATGGTGTTTGGAGTATGCCTTGGAACAGTTGGATCATGTACAACAAAACTACACGAGCGACTATAAAAGGATTTTGGACAAAACCAAGTTGACCAACGATGAAACAGGGTTGTGGAAAAAAGTGGCCGACCAAATGTACCTCCCTTATTCCGAGCAACACGGCGTCTATTTGCAACAAGATGGATTTTTGGATAAGGATTTGGTACCCGTAGAGGATCTGAACAGAAAAGAACGTCCTATCAATCAACATTGGAGTTGGGACCGTATTCTAAGATCGCCCTACATTAAACAGGCGGATACATTACAAGGTTTCTATTTTTTTGAGGACCACTTTACCGATGTCGAGCTGGAAAAACATTTTGATTTCTATGAACCATATACGGTCCATGAATCTTCCTTATCACCGTGCGTACACTCGGTACAGGCAGCTAAATTGGACCGCATGGACCAAGCTTACACCTTTTATTTGAGAACCTCTCGCTTAGATTTGGACGATTACAATAAAGAAGTTGAAGAAGGTTTGCATATTACCTCCATGGCCGGTACTTGGATGAGCATTGTAGAAGGTTTTGGTGGGATGCGCATAAAAAATGGAAAACTTTCTTTTGCACCCAAAATTCCAAAACAATGGGAGAAATATTCCTTTAAGATCAACTTTAGGGAAAGAATTTTAAAAGTAACCGTGGCACAAGATGGCACCACATTCGATATAGATTCTGGAGAAACCCTGGAAATATTGGTCAATGGTGAATCTGTAAAACTGGGGTGAACACATATTTACATACAATCTAACTTCGGATCAAAACAAAACTCATGAAAAAGTGGATGATTGTGTTGTATTTGGCTTTTTGCAACGCTGTAATCGGTCAAATAGAACGTATAGAGCCCCCCTACTGGTGGACGGGCATGAAACATACCAAATTGGAGTTATTGGTGTACGGTAAAAACATCAATAATCTAGAACCCGTATTTTCCGATGATATAAAAATCAAAAAAGTGGTAAAGGTTGAAAATCCCAATTATCTTTTTATCACCATCGACACAAAAGCCATATCGCCGGGAACAGCTACGTTATCTTTTAAAAAAGGACGTAGAACTGTAGAATCGCACCCCTACCAATTCAAGTCTCGAAAAGAGAATTCAGAAAACAGAAAAGGCTTCGATTCTTCTGATGTCATCTATCTTTTAATGCCGGACAGATTTGCCAATGGCGACCCTTCCAACGATAGCACGTCAAACACTATTGAAAAAGCCGATAGAAGCCACAAAGGAGGCAGACACGGCGGCGATATAAAGGGAATAATAGATCATTTGGACTACATCCACAATTTGGGAGCAACCGCTATCTGGAGCACTCCCCTTACCCTGGATAACGAAAAAGTTTACTCCTATCATGGATATGCCAGTAGCGACCTGTACAAAATCGACCCCCGTTACGGTACCAACCAAGATTTTGCAAAACTCTCTGCTGAACTGCACAAGAGAAACATGAAACATATTATGGATTTTGTACCTAACCACTGGGGACTGAGCCATTGGTTGATCCAAGATTTACCTTCTGATGATTGGATCCATTACTGGGAAGGTGGGGAAAATGGATTTAAACGAAGTAATTATATACAGACCACCCAGTTTGACCCCTATGCCTCTAAAATTGATGCAAAAGGAAACATGGATGGTTGGTTTGATTATACCATGCCGGACATGAACGAAAGCAATCCCATGTTGATCACTTACCTTGTTCAAAACGCTATATGGTGGATCGAGCATGGGGATTTGGATGGGCTTCGCGTGGACACTTATCCCTATAACGACAAGCAAGGCATTACCGATTGGGTGACCCGGGTTATGGAGGAGTACCCCGATTTTAATATTATGGGAGAAATTTTTATGCACGATACCGCACATATTGCCTATTGGCAAAAAGACAGTAAAGTTGGTGCAATACAAGGATTTAATTCCAATTTGCCCACTGTAATGGATTTCCCCCTGCACGACATCCTATCCCAGGTTTTTAATGAGGACGAACAAAATTGGGGAAACGGGGTATTTCGGGTATATGACCACCTAACCAAGGATTTTCTTTACCCCAACATCAATAATCTTCTAATTAAAATGGGGAACCACGATGTAAACCGGATCAACGAGGAATTGAATGGAGATGTGGATAAATACAAATTGGCCCTTACTTTAATATTGACCCTACGCGGTATTCCCCAAATCTATTATGGGGATGAAATTGGAATGATGGGCAGTAAAAGTGAAGGTGATGGAGATATTCGACGGGATTTTCCCGGAGGATGGCCCGGTGATGAACAAAATGCCTTTACAGTACACGGCAGAACAGCATTGCAAAATGAATATTTCGATTTTACCAAGAAATTATTGAACTGGAGAAAAGGCAAAAGATCGATCCACTTTGGAAAAACACTCCATTATTCACCAGTGGACAATGTTTATGTATACTTTAGATATTTGCCCGGTCAGCCCAAACAAACCGTTATGGTGGTACTGAACAATTCCACCAAAATACAGACCATAGAACTGGATAGGTTTTCAGAAGGACTACTGGGAAGCAAAACGGCCAGGGAAGTTATTTCAGGAAAAACATACGAAATCGGAAAAAGCTTGGAAATTAGGGCAAAATCAGGTTTGGTTTTAGAATTATACTAAGTCCGTTTCTATTTTCGTTAGCAAACTACAATTCAGAATTTTATCCAAAATGGATAAAGCACTGCAAATCAACAGATATTAGAATTAAATTAGGTCAATTAAAATCATCGAAATGAAAAAATTACTGCTCTGTTTTTTGGTATTGCAACTGGCTGGGTGTGCAGAACTCCAGCAAGTCGTAAACCAATTGCCACAAGGAACAACCGGAATCGGAAACGAACAAATTGCCCAAGGATTACGAGAGGCCCTTAATATGGGAATCGATAAACAAGTGAACAAACTAGCGTTGGAAAACGGCTTTTTTCGCAACGAACTGGTTAAGATCCTTTTGCCCGAAGAGTTACAAAAAGTAGATAAGACCCTTCGCGACATAGGATTGTCCAGCCTAGCGGACGAAGGATTAAAAATAATCAACCGGGCGGCAGAAGATGCCGTTAGCGAAGCAACACCCATTTTTGTTGATGCTGTTAAGGGAATCACCTTCAATGATGCCAAACAAATTCTTTTAGGTAATGATAACGCTGCCACACAATATTTACAGCAAGCCACAAAGACCCAGCTATACAATAAATTCAATCCCATTATTAAAAACTCATTTAAAAAAGTTGGTGCAGACCAAATTTGGAGCAACATTATTACCAAATACAATAATCTGCCCTTGACAAACGATGTAAATCCAGATTTAACGGATTACACCACAAATGAAGCTCTGGAAGGTGTGTACACCATGATATCGATAGAAGAAAAGGAAATTAGGACAAAAGTTTCGTCCAGAACAACAGATTTGTTAAAAAAAGTGTTCGCTCTTCAAGATAAATCATAATTTTTTGAAAAAAATATAATAACTTTAAAAAGAATACGTTCTAATTTCAATAATTGAGTTTAATTATAACAAATTCCTAAAGTTAAATTAACCTACACCTGAAGGTTAAAATGGAATTTTGTATCAGTTATCTGAGTTAGCATTTTTTTGAGTTAGTTAGTTTAAAAACCGGTGAAGTTCACCGGTTTTTTGTTTTTTCTACTTTGGTATATATGCCATCAAAAGCAACCGAAGTTACCCGACCATCACGGAGTACCTCCCAGAGTTGCCGTACCGTTCCGTTCGTATTATTGGTCCATGTAATTTGGTTTATGTAAGTTTTGCCATCCGCACCCTTAAATGGGTCGGAAATTAGAATCATTCGATTACCCTTTCGTCCACCCTTTAATTTTAAAACAGCCCCTGCATTGTCTATCCACAACTGCTCCCATTGACCAGTGGTTGTATTAAAGAAGTTTAAACTGGTCCCGGTATATCCCGCTTGTTCGCTCGTCCAATATTCCCGTATCGCACAACCATCTTCCACCTTCTCTATTATACTAGTTCCTGCCGGCGTTCCATTTATGGAATTGATCACATTCCATTCCCCGACCCAAAAATCGAAAGCACTATGGTTCTGGGTACAACAATTACAGTTATTTGCTACTTGGGCAAACAGCTTCACCTGAATTAAAACGATAAGAATAAAAAATGTTTTTCGCATCAAGGAAAAATCGAGTTCTATTAAAGGTACGTTAATTTTATTCCAACCCAATGTAAGCAAAAGCGCCGCTTTAATTAAGATACGTTAAATTTTAGATAAATTACCTGATTTTTAGACGTGTACCCCTTTTCACAATAGTCCAAAAGGCTGTTTTGAACGTATCTTTGTAAGTAACAAATCTGAATCGCTATGAATAATCAGTATTGCAAAGTTGGAACGGTAACCCCTATCACAGGTTTAAGCCAGGCCGCATCGGTTTTGGAAGTAATGCACAATAATTTTATAGAAAAGGCCGCCAGTGTTTCTGGAAAGGATTCCCAATTGGGTGATTTTTTCAGAAACAAGGCTCAAAGCATTAAAAAGGTATTGGAAAGCTTATAGGCAATTCCACTTAATTGATCTTAGCTAGCTCTATTTCCATTTCCTCTTGGATTTGTTGTGCCTTTTTTTCTGCACTTTCGGCAAAATCAGTCTCTGCCGAAGCATAGATAATTCCACGGGAAGAATTCACCAATAAGCCCACATCCTTGGTAATTCCATACTTGCAAACCTCTTGCAAGCTTCCGCCTTGAGCACCTACACCTGGCACCAATAAAAAGCTTTCCGGAACAAGCTTTCGAACATCGGCCAAATATGTGGCTTTTGTAGCACCCAC
This sequence comes from Flagellimonas marinaquae, assembly GCF_023716465.1. Classification (NCBI taxonomy): domain Bacteria; kingdom Pseudomonadati; phylum Bacteroidota; class Flavobacteriia; order Flavobacteriales; family Flavobacteriaceae; genus Flagellimonas; species Flagellimonas marinaquae. Next base: position 2,495,466 of record NZ_CP092415.1, on the reverse strand, counting down.
AACATACATCAACCTTTCTGCTCCTTTATAGGTCTTGGAAACGGACAATACTTCTTTGTACAATTCCCTACCGGACACATTTTTGGTCTGAAAATCAAAAGCACCCTGATTGGAAGTGAGCGCCAATAATATGGTATGCCTATCCTTAAATTCCAAAAAAGGCTCTACCGAATCCTTTCCCATATACGGTGCAATGGTAATCGAATCAAATTTCATGGTTTCAAAGAATGCTTTTGCATAACGGGTAGATGTATTCCCGATATCGCCGCGTTTGGCATCTGCAATCGTAAATATTTCCGGATGCTTTTCGTTCAAATATACCATGGTCCGTTCCAAAGATCTCCAACCATTCAGCCCATAGGCTTCATAAAAAGCAATATTGGGCTTGTATGCCACACAATAAGGGTGCGTAGCATCGATTATTGCCTTGTTGAAAGCAAAAATTGGATCTTCTTCTTCCAAAAGATGCCTTGGAATTTTATCCAGGTCGGTATCAAGACCAACACAGAGAAATGATTTTTTTTGACGAATTTGTGAGATTAAGTCCTCTATCTTCATGCTGGTGGGTTGTTTCCGATACAGAATTTGGATTAAAAATTTTATTAAAATATCTCTGAAGCTTCCTTGAGTTTTTCGGTGTTCTCTACCAACATAAGCTCATCAATGATTTTTTGTATATCACCATTCATAATATTTTGAAGGTCATATAATGTTAATCCGATTCTGTGATCGGTAACCCTCCCTTGGGGGTAATTATAGGTACGGATCTTCGCCGAGCGGTCGCCACTACTCACCTGTGAATTACGTTTAGCGGCATCTTCTGCCTGCTTTTTGGCCAATTCCATATCGTACAAACGTGCACGAAGTACCTTAAAAGCCTTATCCTTGTTTTTGTGCTGCGATTTTTCGTCTTGACATTGTGCCACGATACCTGTTGGAACGTGGGTCAACCGTACTGCAGAATAGGTAGTGTTCACGGATTGCCCACCTGGTCCAGAGGAACAGAAGTAATCGATACGAACATCCTTTGGATCTATCTGCACATCAAATTCCTCTGCTTCGGGAATTACCATTACGGTTGCGGCACTGGTGTGCACACGACCTTGGGTTTCCGTCTGTGGCACACGTTGTACACGGTGCACGCCGGCTTCGAACTTTAGCGTTCCGTACACATCTTCCCCGTTAACTTCAAAATGGATTTCCTTGAATCCGCCACTGGTCCCCTCGCTCAAATCGATAACATTGGTCTTCCAACCTTTGGATTCGCAATATTTAGTGTACATCCGAAAGAGGTCTCCTGCAAAAATACTCGCCTCGTCACCTCCGGTTCCGGCCCGAATTTCCATCACCACGTTCTTCTCGTCCTCAGGGTCCTTTGGAATCAACAAATACTTGATTTCCTCTTCCAACTTGGGCAATGCGCCTTTGGCCTCGTCCAACTGCATTTTGGCCATTTCCACCATTTCCGCATCACTGCCATCGGCGATTATCTCCTCGGCTTCTTGGATATTGTTGGCAAGGGTAATATACTCGTCGCGTTTATCGCTAAGCACTTTAAGGTCCTTGTACTCTTTATTGAGCTTAACGTACCTTTTTTGGTCCGCAATAATATCTGGTTGTATGATCAGGTCCGAAACCTCATCAAAACGTTGTTTTACAATGTTGAGTTTGTCTAGCATAAATAGATCCTCGTATAGGAATTGCGAATTTACGATTAATTTGTACATTTAGTAAATACCATGGTTCCAATATTCCGTCATAAAACATACCTACTGGTTTTCCTCTTCTACAAAACCATTCTTTTGGCATCCAATTTGATAGCTGTTTTATTGATGTTTTTCAAAGCTCCTTTTTCAGTAATAATTGCATTAAAGCTATTCTTTATCAGTTTATTTATCCTGAAGTTTTCAGATTCAAGAAATTCAAAAGATTTAGTTTTATATCAAAACTTTGGGTTGTCCAAAATAGGCCTGTTGTCACTCTCTTTCGCTTTAGATCTATTCCTATCAGGTATCATCTATCTAATTTTTTTCTTTTGATTCTTGAAATTGACAACATAGAACTCTCCTTTAATAACAAAAAAATACTGAGAGGGGTTTACGTAAAGGCCGAAAGCGGAAAGGTTACTGGTATTCTAGGGAGAAATGGGGCTGGAAAAACATCCTTGCTCAATATTTTGTTCGGAAGTTTAAAACCCAAATATAAATCCATCAGGATTGATGGAAAGTTTATCAAGACACCTTTATTCAAAAGTAATCAAGTAGCCTATCTACCGCAGCACAGGCTTCTATCAAAAAGTATAAAGATATATTCCTGCTTTAAATTGTTCAATGTTGATTGGGAAACTTTCATTGAAACTTTTGTGCATTTCAAGCCATTGAAAAACCACAGCACTTCAGAGCTTTCAGGTGGGGAACGAAGGTTACTTGAAACCTATTTAATTTTGAACACCGACAAAAACACAATCCTACTGGATGAACCTTTTTCAAATTTAGCCCCATTATATGTTTCTAAAATCAAAGAAATCATCCAGAAGAGAAAGAACCATAAAATCATATTACTTACAGACCATTACTACGATGAAATTGTATCGTTGAGTGATGAATTATATTTCTTGAAAAATGGATGTTCAAAATTAATCGACAATATCCAAGACCTTGAAGACGAAGGTTATTTACCCACTAATTTCCAACAAAAGTAGTTCCCAAGGTAATAATGAATGCATTTAAGCCATCACTACGTTCGTATTGACCAAACCGAAGGTCAATGGCTTTTAGACCAAAATTAAAAACGCGGGCACTTGTAAAAATGTCCTTGTACCGCACTCCAACCCCATATTGATGGGCATTGTATTTGGACAGGTCGTAATCCGATGTATAATGTACAAAAGTAGAAAGGGCTTGCTCCTTGGCATAAAAATAATCCGCTGCCGTTTGGGTATAGTAGCGGTAAGTGGGATATAAAGTAAACTTATCGGTGAGTTTAATCGGCACTTCCAAACTAGCCGTATGCGAACGTATTCCCCAATTGTCCCAATAGAATCGATAGTAAGATCGCAAAACGATCAAATCGTTCAAATAATAATTTAACCGTCCCCCCACAGGAATCTTAAAACGGCTATCGGGCAGCTGTTCTACATTATCCGCCAATTGGAAGTCATCGATATAAAAATCTTCGAAATCAGAAAAATATACACGCTGGAAAGGGGTACTCAACAATCCATTCTGCGAAACCAGGTCCATAAACAAAGCTCCTTGTAGTTTTCGGCTCAAAATCTGGGAAAACCCAAGGGAAATTGAATAGGAATTTCTGTTTTCATCTTCAAACTCGGAAAAAATAGGGCTGTATGCTCCATTACCAGAAATTCGATCATCAAAAAAACCTTCACGAAGCTCAATCGGATATTGCGAGTTCCATTTGTCCAAGAACACATTGGCACTCAAGGTCACTTCGGTATTTCTCTCATTGAACAACTTGGTAAAACTGCCTCCAAATCCTATGGAAAAATAATCATATTCCGACGATACGTACCCATTAACGCTCCAAATGGAATTCCGATTCTCGGAGCTATGCTGATAACTAGGGTTAATGTAAACCAGGACATCTTTACGGGATTCACCCGATGAGGCATCGAACGGGCTCACAAGCAGTCCGCCATCCAAGGGGTTTACATTACTCGATGATGCGGAGGTGTAAGCGGAAAGCCCCACATCCACAGTCAAAATATCATCTTCGTTCATGGGCATGCGAAGCACTATACTCGATGTTGCATCCGTTAATTCCTCGGTACCTTCCCCTCCGGTTACAGCTGCATTTTGCCCATCTTGATCATAATAACTGAAGAGAATATCCACCTCACTGGCTTCCAATACTCTTTTTTTATAGGACGTATCGCTTTGTTGCGACCACATTATGGACACCATCAAAAATGATAGAAGGAAAATGGAATGCTTTAGGTTTTGAGCTTGGAAGTACATTGGCTTTATATCAAAAAACGAGTAATGTTATCAATTACAACCACAGCCACCTCCAGTTTTTCCGCCGTTGGCACCTGAAGATGCTTCTCGGTACACTTGAAAATTATTCTCAAAACGTTCGCTGGGCCTGGCACTTAATTGCATATCCTCATCGTTCAGGTATGCCTTTTCATATTCACGAACGGTTACGCATGAACTTGCCAAAATCAAAAGTAATACGAAAGCTAAGGTTTTAACCATACTTCAAATGTACTAATTCGTATCGAACACAATACCGGAACTCCTATGAACTTTGTTCTCACCATCCACAACAACGGCTTCCACCCCATCTATCTGGTTGATCATATGGAGCCCTACGTCCCTTCCCAAAATAAACACTGCGGTTGCAAGTGCATCGCACAATTCGGCCTGTTTGGCAAAAATGGATACGCTATTGATTCCTCTTGTGGGGTATCCCGTTCGTGGGTCGATGATGTGAGAGTATTTTTCACCGTTCAACACGATGTATTTTTCGTAATTGCCGGAGGTGGCCACAGACGATTCCACAACGGGCAACCAACTAAAAACCCTGTCCTTGCTCAAGGGGTTGGCTATGCCCACCAACCATTTTTCTCCGGTTACCTTGGTACCCCAGGTTGTAAGATCTCCGGATGCGTTGATTATACCCCCTTTGACATCTTTGGAGACCAAAAGTTCCTTGGCCTTGTCCGCAGCGTACCCCTTACCGATTGCGCCAAAACCGATTCGCATACCTTTAACCGGCAAATAGACGGTTCTGTTTTCAGCGTCCAGCACTATTTTTTTATACCCGATCTTAGATACCGACTTTTTGATTTCCGCTTCGGTCGGGGCTTTATCCATTGTTCCATCAAATTTCCAAATATGATCCATAGAAGCATAGGTGATGTCGAAGGCACCATCCGTAAGTTCCGATATTTTAATGGACCTCTCAATAATATCGAACAACTCCTTGCCTACCTTTACCGGTTTTATACCTGCATTCTTATTGATTAAAGAGGTTTGGGAGTCTTTGTCCCATGATGAAATAATTTTCTCTATCCGCTCTATTTCCGAAACGGCTTCATGAATGTTGATGTAGCCTATCTCCTCGTTTGGTGCCACCACGGTAATCTCGAAACGGGTTCCCATCAATTTAAGGGTCTTTTTTACGGTAACCAAATTTTGCCTTGCCTGCCCATAGGTAAGCAAGGAGAAGAAAATGCAAAAAAGGGCCGTAAAAATTCTCATTTTAGGAACTTGTTGATCGTCTTAATATATTTTTCGGGTTTGGTGCGGGCCACAAAGCCTGTGGTGCCCAAAACATTTTCATTTTTATCCAAAACCACGACCAAGGGAAAATAACCCTTTGGGTTATAATTTTCGGCCAAGGATTTGTTCCGGTTGAGTTTATCTTGCGGCAGTTGATTTTTCTTTTTTCTGGGAAAATCGGCATTATATAACACATAATGTTCGGCAGCAAACGTCTTAAATGTATCGCTATCAAAAATATGTTTCTTCAGCCTGATACAGGGTGCGCACCAATCCGATCCAGAAAACACCAAAATAATGGGCTTGTCCTCACCCGCGGCTTGGGCCAGGGCTTCATCGTAGTTTTCGTGCCATTGTTGCGCATGGAGCATGCCTCCCCAGACAAAGAGCAAAATGTAGATTATATTCTTCATAAAATTTGGGTTTCAAAAACTATTCGAACACCCTAAGCGCAGTGCCGTCGAGTTCGGTATTATAGACCTTGAGCGCCTTTGCCGCCGTATTATCCACTTGGTTCAGAGGTGTCCCATCCTGATCAAAACGGGAACCATGCACATCGCAATAGAAAATTCCTCCATTTTGATCCACAAACCGCACTTGATCATAGGATTGATGACTGCAAACTTGGCTGGCCGCCACATATTCTCCTTGCAAGTTCCTAGCAACTACGACCAAATTCTTTAAAATAAACCCGCCATTCTCGGAGAGATTGGCTGCTTCGGCAGAATTAAGGTCGATAATAAAATCGACTCCGGTAGGTTCTTCTACCAAATTACCGTCCACTTCATCACTGGAGCAACCGTGCAGACATGGGAAGGTTAGGGCAAAAGCAGCACCCGCTCCCAAACTTTTCAAAAACTCTTTTCTTTCCATAGCGTGAGGTTTATATACTCAAACGCTATTTCCGAGCAAATCGTATGCTAATATTCAAACTTCCCGTAGGGACTCCGAATGGTCAATTTTTTAGTGTCGGATGCTTCCACGCGCCCAATTATCTGAGCATCCACATCAAAACTATTGGAAATGGACACAATATCTTCCGCCACTCCTTCATCCACATACAACTCCATTCGATGTCCACAGTTAAAAACCTGGTACATTTCTTTCCAATCGGTTCCGGATTGTTCCTGGATCAATTTAAACAAAGGTGGAATGGAAAACATATTATCCTTTACTATATGGAGATTCTCCACAAAATGAAGAATTTTGGTCTGAGCACCTCCACTACAATGCACCATACCATGAATTTGTTGTGAGGTGTATTTGTCCAATATTTTTTTAATGATCGGTGCATAGGTTCTGGTTGGCGACAAAACCAATTTACCAGCATCAAGCGGTGAATCGGATACAGCGTCCGTTAAACCTGTATTCCCGGAATACACCAATTCTTCAGGCACTGAAGCATCAAAACTTTCAGGGTATTTATCCGCAAGATACTTAGAGAACACATCATGCCTGGCCGATGTCAGCCCGTTACTGCCCATTCCCCCATTGTACTCGGTTTCGTAAGACGCTTTTCCGAACGATGCCAAACCGACAATCACATCCCCCGCCTTTATATTGGCATTGTCTATAACGTTTTTACGTTCCATACGAGCCGTTACCGTGGAGTCTACGATAATGGTACGAACCAGGTCACCGACATCCGCGGTCTCACCTCCGGTGGAACGTATGGTAATCCCGTGTTTGCCCAAATCTAAAATAAGCTCCTCCGTACCATTGATGATGGCAGAAATCACCTCGCCAGGAATCAAGTTCTTGTTTCGCCCAATGGTGGATGACAGCATTATATTATCGGTAGCGCCTACACAAATAAGATCGTCCACGTTCATAATTAGGGCGTCTTGGGCTATACCTTTCCACACCGAAATATCCCCAGTTTCTTTCCAGTACATATATGCCAAAGAGGATTTTGTCCCAGCACCGTCGGCATGCATTACCAAACAATGTTCGTGGCTCCCGGTGAGATAATCGGGCACTATTTTACAAAATGCCTTGGGAAAAAGTCCTTTGTCTATATTTTTGATGGCGTTGTGCACGTCTTCTTTGGAGGCAGAAACTCCTCGTTGTGCATATCTTTTACTGGTATCGGATGACATATGAATACTTTGCGCAAAAATAACGGAAAGCCATCAAACTATTGACATGCTTTCCGTCTTTTCCTCTTTGGCACCAAACTACTTGGAGAACAATATTTCCCGATACTTGGTCAAAGGCCAAAACTCGTCGGCAATCAATTTTTCCAATTTATCGGAATGCTCCCGGATCTTTTCAAAATATGGCCTCACATTATCGCAATACGCCTTGGCCTTTCTATCCACCATGGACATGCCATTGGCACGTTTGCGTGCATCTGCCATCTCGTCGGTAAGTTTTTTTATACTAAGGATGTGTTCTCCGACCTGTTCCAAAATATTCAATTGGCTTTCTGCGACTTTTTTGTGTGCCGCCCCATATACTTCTTTTAACCCTCGAATGTTCTTTAACAACACATTTTGGTATTTTACGGCTGCAGGAATAATATGGTTGTACACCATTTCTCCCAATACCCTTCCCTCTATCTGGATATGGAAAATATAGGCACCCAACTCTACTTCCTTATGTGCTTTAAGCTCCACTTCGCTCAGTACTTTCATCTGTTTGAACAGCGAAATACTTTCTTTGGAAGTAATTACCTGTAGTGCTTCGGGAGTATTTTTGTTGATGCTCAATTTGCGCCTGCGCGCCTCTTCTTGCCACTCCAGTCCATATCCATCTCCTTCGAAACGGATACGCTTGGAGGTTTTGATATATTCTCGCAATACGTTAAAGACCGCCTCGTCCTTTTTCAGGTTTTTCTTGTCGATCAGGGTATCGACCTCCTTTTTAAAATCTGTAAGTTGCTTGGCCACAATAGTGTTGAGCAAGGTCATGGGCTTGGCACAGTTGGTTTTGGCCCCAACCCCCCTCATTTCAAATTTGTTCCCAGTAAAGGCAAACGGAGAAGTTCGGTTCCTATCCGTATTGTCCAGCAGTATCTCTGGTATTTTACCTACCACATTAAGTTTGAGCTCGGTTTTTTCTTTAGGAGACAGCTTTCCCTTGGAAACCCCTTCGAGTTCGTCGAGCACATCGCTCAACTGTTTACCTATAAATATGGAAATTATTGGTGGAGGCGCTTCGTTAGCCCCCAACCTATGATCATTGCTCGCAGATGCAATGGAAGACCTCAACAATTCCTCATAGGCATCCACCGCCTTTATGGTGTTTACAAAAAATGTAAGGAATTGAAGGTTTTTCATTGGTGTGGTTCCAGGACTCAACAGGTTTACTCCCGTATCGGTGGCCAAGGACCAGTTGTTGTGTTTTCCGGACCCATTTATTCCCGCAAATGGTTTTTCGTGGAAGAGCACTGTGAAATTGAATTTATCGGCAATTTCCTCCATAACATCCATTAGTAATAGATTATGGTCTACGGAGAGATTGGCTTCTTCAAAAACCGAGGCCAATTCAAATTGGTTCGGCGCCACCTCATTATGACGGGTTTTGACGGGGATTCCCAATTTGGTGCATTCTTTTTCGAGTTCGCTCATAAATGCCAAAGCCCGGGCAGGAATCACCCCAAAATAATGATCGTCCAACTGTTGTCCTTTGGCAGAAAAACTCCCCACTAAAGTTCGTCCGGTAACCGAAAGGTCTATCCGGGATTTGGCCAAAGATTTATCGATTAAAAAATACTCTTGTTCCCAACCCAAGGTAGCATGTACTTTTCTAACATTTTTATCAAAATACTGTGCTACGGAGGTCGCCGCTTCATCCACAGCGCTCAACGCCCGCAGCAATGGCGCTTTATTATCCAACGCCTCGCCGGTATACGCCACGAATATGGTAGGTATACAAAGAGTGGTCTTATAAATAAATGCAGGAGATGTTGGGTCCCAAGCCGTATATCCTCGGGCTTCGAACGTATTTCGGATACCGCCACTGGGAAAACTGGATGCATCCGGTTCTTGCTGCACCAACTGGGCCCCTCCAAACTTCTCCATGGCCCTACCATCTGGAAGCAGATCAAAAAATGCATCCTGTTTTTCAGCTGTAGAACCTGTGAGCGGTTGAAACCAATGGGTATAATGGGTCGCTCCGACCGATAATGCCCACGCTTTCATCCCCTCTGCTACCTGATTGGCGATTTTACGATCGATTTTGGTTCCTTGAAATATTGCCGATTTTACGTTATCCAATGCTTCTGCAGTTAAAAACTGAAGCATTTTCTCTTCATTGAAAACATTTTTCCCAAAGAGTTCGGACCTTTTGCCCGTTTCGTTGATATTGGTATATGTTCGATTGCGGCTTTCGGTCAGTGCTTGAAATCTTGTTTGCGGCATATTGAAGTATTTTTAATTTTCAAATCTACAATTAAGAATTTAATAATTAATAATCAAAAAATTACTTTTTTGATATTTGACCCCACCTTTAAAAGGGGTATTTTAAACATTAAACGAAAATTTGTGATTTTACCCCCTCAAAATACAGATATTCCATCGAAACAATTATTTTTGTGAATCATAAAATATAAAACGATTAACTACCGGAATTATGAGCAAATCTAAATTAGAGTATCTATGGTTGGATGGATATGACCCAACAGCCAACATCAGAAGTAAGACCAGAATAGAAGAAAACTTCAGCGGCAAACTAGAAGATTGCCCCATGTGGTCTTTTGACGGTTCATCCACAAAACAGGCAGAAGGTGGTAATTCCGACTGTTTATTGAAACCCGTTGCCATTTATCCAGATCCAGCCAGAAGAAATGGTTTTTTGGTAATGACAGAGGTTTTAAATCCGGATGGAACGCCTCATGCCAGTAATTCGAGGGCGACCATAGACGATGCCGATCACGATTTCTGGTTTGGTTTTGAACAAGAGTACTTTATAATGGATACGGCCACCCAGCTGCCGTTAGGCTTCCCCGTTGGCGGTTATCCGGGTCCACAAGGATTATACTATTGTTCCGTAGGTGGTAAAAATACTTGGGGCAGGGATCTTGTTGAGGAACACGCCGACCTTTGTTTGGATGCTGGTCTTCAGTTCGAAGGTATTAACCAAGAGGTTGCTGCCGGGCAGTGGGAGTTCCAATTGTTCGCCAAAGGCGCCAAAAAGGCCGGAGACGAGATTTGGGTCGCACGTTACCTATTACAGAGATTGACAGAAAGTTACGGATACTATATTGAGTACCACCCAAAACCGATCAAAGGGGATTGGAACGGTTCCGGTATGCACGCCAACTTCTCCAATACGTTGTTGAGGACCTGTGGATCTAAAGAAACATATGAAAAAGTATGTGAAGCTTTCCGCCCGGTTACCAAAGAGCATATTGCCGTTTATGGTGAATTTAACGATGAAAGATTGACCGGACAGCACGAAACAGCTTCCATTAAGGACTTTAGTTACGGTGTTTCCGATAGAGGTGCCTCTATCAGGATTCCGATTATGACCGTGGAAAAGGGCTGGAAAGGATGGTTGGAAGACAGAAGACCTGCTTCCAATGCCGACCCTTATAAGGTAGCTGCCAGAATTATTAAAACGGTTAAATCCGCGGATATATAAGTACACATATTAATTAGTTGTTGATTATATATGAAAACCGTCCCAGATTTGGGGCGGTTTTTATTTTATGGTCATATATATAAATACCACATAGAAGGTTAAAAGAATTAAACCATCTCTCCAGCCCAACCGTAATCCTTTTGGAAAAAACACCAATGGAAAAATAAGAAAAGATATCCCAAGCATCCAAAAGATATCGCTGGACAACAACCCCTCGTCCATTACGGTTATCGGGGTAATTATCGAAGTTATTCCCAATACTGCGAGCAGATTAAAAATATTGGACCCGATCAAATTCCCTAAAGAAATCGCTTTTTCCTGTTTGATCACCGCGATTACCGATGCTGCCAACTCCGGAATACTGGTTCCTACGGACACTATGGTTATCCCAATTACACGATCACTTACTCCAAAGGAGGATGCCAGACCCACTGCACCATCAATAAGCAGCTCGGAACCTCCCCAAAGTGCAGTTCCCCCTATTCCCAGAAACAGGACTATTTTATACAATGGCAAAGGAACATCGTCCTCCGGCATTTCGTCCACTACCGCTGTTTTTTGAAACCTCAGCAAGTAAACAAGGAACACAAATAGCAAGGATACCATTATGATCCCTTCATATTGTTCCAGAACCCCATCAAAATAAATAAAGCCACAAAACAACAACGAAGCAACTATCATAACCGGCCAATCGGTAGTGTAAAAACTTTTACGCACATCTATACTTCCCATTATTACGGTAATGGCCAAAACCAGTCCCAGATTTGCGATATTGGACCCCACAACATTGCCCAGGGAAAGGTCCGGAAACCCATCCAAAGCAGCCTTTATGCTTACAATAAGCTCTGGGGCAGAGGTGGCAAAGGAAACCACCGTCATACCAATAACAATTTTAGGGATATAAAGCCGCAAGGACAGGGCTACCGCCGATTTTAACAACCAATTTCCACCTGCTATAAGCAGAACCAATCCTAAAACAATAAAAAGTAGATTTCCCAAAAATGTATGATTTGCATGCAAATATAATGGAAGAATAACTCACCCAAGAAGGTTATAACAAAAATAAAAACTGCTTTTTTAGTTAATAAACTATAAAAATAGTTGTTTAACTATAAGATTAGTATTAAGTTTGGGCAACAAATACAGTATTATGCAAAAATTGACCAACAAGGAAGAGGAAATCATGAAAATTCTCTGGGAGCTCAAAAAAGCGTTTGTAAAAGAAATTCTTGAGGAAATTAGAGGTGAAAAACCGCATTACAACACCTTGTCCACCATAGTTAGAAACCTACAGGAAAAAGGATTCGTAGACCACGAAGCGTTCGGTAACACCCATCGGTATTTCCCTTTGATCACCAAAGAACAGTACCGCAAAAAATATGTGAATGCCGCAATTGCCGATTACTATAACGACTCTTTTAAGAGTTTGGTCTCACATTTTGCACAAGAAGAAAAGATATCGGTTTCCGAGCTAAAAGAGATTATTGACCTAATTGAAAAGAAAAAGTAATGGAAACCATTCTACTATATATTTTACAATCCTTTCTTGTGGCCGGTGGTTTTTTGGCGGTGTACCATATTTTTCTAAAAAAGGAGACCCTTTTTATGGAGAATCGGCTGTTTTTGGTTGCAGGCCTGGTGCTGTCCTTTATCTTTCCATTACTTAAAATTCAGCAAACCGTTGTTGCGTCCCAACCTATTTTAGTGCAAGTTGGCGAAACCTCCTCTCAAGTTCCCGCCACAACAGGTCAAAATGGCTTTATTGTCCCAGAGGGTTTAATCATAGCCTTATATTTATCGGTCGCCATTTTATTATTTATAAAATTCATTACAAGGTTGCTTTCGCTAAGAAAGCTATCCAGAACCGCAAATATTAAAAAGGAAAGTCCGTATGTTCATATGATTACGGAAAAGCGGATTTCCCCCTTCTCGTTCTTCAATTATATTTTTTATAATCCGCGATTGTTCGAACCAAACGAACTACGCTCGGTTTTGGAGCACGAAAAGGTCCATGCAAGACAATATCACACCTTGGATATTCTATTATTGGAAGTTTTAAAAATAGTTTTCTGGTTCAATCCAATTCTATGGTTGTATCAAAGTGCAATAAAACAGAACCTAGAGTATTTGGCGGATCATTACGCCGTGGAAGAAACGGACAACAAAAAATCCTACCAGTACCTTATGCTTAAACAGGCGGTCGATCAAAAAGAATACACATTGGCCAACTCATTTTATAATTCATTAATCAAAAAACGAATAGTCATGTTAAATCAAAATCAATCGAAAAAAATCAACATTCTTAAAACATTGGCCGTAATGCCTCTATTGGGATTACTGCTTGTGAGTTTCAATATTGAGAAAAAATATCTTTATAAAGATTCCGTCACCCTCGATAACGTTATGGTAAAAGAAACACCAAAAGACAACAAGATGGTAGAGCTAACCATTGACAAGAACACCACAGATGCGGATTTGGACAACATTAAAAAAGATTTGGCCAAAGAGGGTGTGGACTTTAGCTATACCACAGTAAGGAACGACGACGGCGAAATTATTTCCATCTCGTTGAACCTAAGCGGAAAAAACGCAAACGGTAAAGACTTTAGTGGGAATTACAACTCAAATTCCGACAGTCCGATCAACCCTATAACCGTACTATACGATGATACGAACAATGCGGTCTCCTTTTGGAACGCAAAAAAGAAAAGTAAGGTTAAAATCCATAGAACGGATGATAGTGACGTCTCATGGAGTACGGATGACGAAAAAGAAATTATCGTAAAAAAAGTAGATGGTAAAAAGAAGGTATTCGTCAATGGTGAGGAGGTCAATGAAGATAAGCTACATACCATGGATATACATTTAGATGAGGATAGTGATGAAGAAAGTGTTTTTATAGTCAAACAAAAAGGTAACGGAAAGAAGAATGTAAAAATTGAGAAAATTGGAAAAAAGAAAGACGGTGCATTTGTAATGAAAATGATTGACGACAAGGATGTGAACATTGAGAATAAAACAAATGTAATGGTCATTAGGGATTCCGATGATGACGAGGATATCGAAGTCAGCGGTGATGACTCGAACTTCCTTTTTATAAGTTCTGATGATAAAGGTCGACCACTGTATATTGTGGATGGTAAAAAAACAAAACAAAAAATGGTCAATAAAATATCACCATCCGATATTGAAAATGTAACCGTTTTAAAGGGAGACCCTGCTATTGAAAAATATGGTAAAAAAGGTACAAATGGAGTGATTGAGATAACCACCAAAAAAAATAAATAATTCCTTTTTAAACCATAAAAACTTAATGTTGAATGAGTCGCTTTTTTTAGCGGCTCTTTTTTTTATCGAGAAACGAAACAGCTAAAAATAGCGCTTTTTTAAACGAAACCTCCCTAGGTTTTGGTAAACCTATTAAAAGACCCCCTACAATTCTAACATTATTTAACCACACAAACACTTATAGGTTGCATATATTAATTATCACCAAGTACCAAGATTACACTTATAGCAGCTTACCGTTTTAAAAGATTCAATCTCGTATTCAATTGCATAGATTTTTACTCAATTGCTTGGAAGCATGACTTTTATCATTCTATATTCGAAAAACATACAAGCAAAATAGTTGTTTGTTCAACATTTAAACCAATCTAAAAAATGATCGCAATCGTAAAGTTTTTCATCGCTCTTTTAATGCAACTCCTGACTCTAATTTTTATTTAAAAAACACCGAGCTACCTGCAACCTTATAAGATATAACCTATAAGTTGCTTTGCCTATATTTGTCCTAAACCCAATTAATTTATGTTTTACAAGGTTTTGGCCAAAATAAACAAGGTTATTCTCCCGTCATATTCAAAAAAGGGACTGAATCTATCCAAGGCAAGTAAATTGCAGCTAGCGATAATCGGGTGGCGCTATTTTGTAACCACCAAGGCTTTGGACAATAATTAATATCTCAAGAGAGCTTTTACAGGATAACCGTTGAGCTTATCGCCCCCCTTTAAAAAGGAAAGTTCGATTAGAAAATTGCACTGGACCACCTCTCCCCCTAGCTTCTCCACTAATTTACATACGGCTTCGGCAGTCCCGCCAGTTGCCAGTACATCGTCGTGCACCAACACCTTGTCACCTTCCTCAATGGCGTCCGTGTGGATTTCCAAGATCCCCTTTCCATATTCCAGATCATAGGACTCAGAAATAGTCGTATAAGGCAGCTTTCCTGATTTTCGGACAGTTACAAAACCAGCACCTAGTTTTTCGGCCAACATGGGAGCAAAAATAAAACCTCGGCTGTCCACCCCTACTACTTTATCAATTTTCGTATTGCCAATAAACCCCACCAAAGCATTGGCCGCCTTTTGCAGCGCTGTGGCATTTTTTAATAGGGGCGTTATATCCTTAAAAGTCACTCCCGGTTTTGGGAAGTCCTTAATATCACGAATGTAGGGTTCAAAATCCATTTTTGTTCGCTAGGGTTTTGTGGTAAAGTTAAAAAGAAATATATTTGCAGCCCTTAAATAAGGCCGCGTGGCGCAACTGAATAGCGCATCTGATTACGGCTCAGAAGGTTGCAGGTTTGAATCCTGCCGCGGTCACTGGGCAGCAATGCCAAACAAACAGAAAACCTTACAGAATCTATAACTGTAAGGTTTTCAGCGTTTTTAGGGCATCATTTAATTTGTTTTGATTTCATATCAATCGGTAACAAATCGGTCAACAAAATCAAATCGTCAACACTGTTGACCGAATGAAACCCTAAAACACTGGTACATAGTTGATTTGACTTTCATCTTAACGTTTAACCCTAAGATGACAACTATGAAAACATCACACACCTTTTCAATCCTATTCTGGATCAACAAATCACGAGCTATTAAAAATAAAGCGGAAATCTTTGTAAGAGTAACCGCAAATGGGAAAAGAGCCAATATTGGTATTAAGAGAAAGATCGATATTGATCTTTGGGACAACCAAAACAAAAAAGTAAAAGGAAAAACAAAAGAGTCACAAGAAATCAATCGACATTTAAATCTAGTTCAAGCTAGATTATTGAATATTTACCAAGATTTAAAATACAAGGGAGACTTAATAACTCCGCAATTGGTCAAATCACTTTACAACGGAGAAAACATCAACTCCAAAACTCTTTTGGATTTACTGGAACACCATAATAGAAAAATCGAAAACACTCTAGCCCCAGGTACCATTAGAAATTTTGGAATCACCGAGAATTACATTAACAGATTTCTGAAAAACAATTTAAAAACAACTGATGTTTATCTACGTCAACTTAACTACAAGTTCATTTCAGACCTTGAAAGGTTTTTGGTTAATTACTATCCAAAGGGTCATCCCAAGGCTATGAGCCATAATACAGTAATGAAGCATCTTCAAAGGCTTAGAAAAATCATCAATCTTGCTTATCAATTGGAATGGATTGATAGAGATCCCTTTTTGCGTTGGAAACCGACATTTGAACAAAAACAAAGAGAATTCTTAACTGCAAACGAACTAAACAATTTAGAAACCTATAACTTCCTAATTGAGCGATTAGATCGGGTTAGGGACCTTTTCGTTTTCAGCTGTTATACTGGAATCAGTTATTCAGACCTTATGAAGTTGACAAAAATCAATCTAATTGTTGGAACAGATGGTAATAACTGGATTGCTACAAAAAGACTAAAAACGAAAACTTCTGTCAGAGTCCCTCTATTAGGACCAGCCATTAATATTTTGGATAAATACAAAAACCACCCTGTTACATCATACTCAAGAACACTTTTACCAAAAATCAGCAACGAAAAAACCAATCTATATTTAAAAGAGATTGCAGATGCAGTTGGAATTAAAAAGAATTTAACTTTTCATATGGCGCGCCATACATTCGCCACAACAGTGACTTTATCAAATGGTGTACCAATAGAAACGGTATCCAAAATGTTGGGACATACCAAATTGGCCACTACTCAAATTTATGCTCGTGTTTTGGATAAAAAAATATCTGAAGATATGTTGGCTTTACAAAAGAAGCTTAAAATCAAACCAATATTATAACGTTTATTTGAACTTTATCTGTTTCTCAGCAATCTTTCTAGCACAAGCAAAATAACTGTGCCAGAAAAAAAGATAATCGTGGTCCTATTGATATTTTCCATCTTCAAAGGTTCTCCATAATCTTTCAAGGCGTACTGGAGCAAGATTACAATGTCTGCCATTACGAAGATAACTAGGAAATAGGTTACTATTTTGTAAACGTAAGATAAGAACATTGATTGATCGTTTATTTGAACTTTAATTTTATTGTGCCAATCTATTCGTGTTTGGAAGTCTAAAAATCCAAACACCAATTACTATGATTAGTGAATAAATTAATGGCCAAACTGTTTGATCTGTCCATCCCGTTATAAACCCTTCATCAACAATATAAAAAGTAATCCAAACGGATAAAAAGGAATAGATTGAAAGTATCAACTTCCTTCTCCATATTGGTATAGAGGATTTTAAACTTCTCTGTAATAATCCAAAAACAACCATTGCAGGAATTGAAAACAAGGAACCAACCAAGAACATTAAAATAAAAAACTCATAAGATTCAAATATCTCGGAAAGGCTCGAATTATTAATTATAATTCCCAAAACAAGTGCCAACACCAGTGGAGAGGTTATAATTGTTAGAATCCATATTTGAGCAATGTATTTCACCAATAATTTGAATCGTTTATTTGAACTATTGATTGCTTCTATTTAAAACGCTGATCACCAAACGCTTTACTGTTTCCATTTCCTCAGGTTTGCTAGATGCTATAAATAAGGTTAAGCTAGCTAGTGTTTCGTTATTGATTATTGGTTGTTGTTTACTATTAAAAAGCATATTGTTATGTTGCAAGAATTTTAGAAAACATGCTGCCGCAATTCGTTTATTACCATCTACAAATGAATGGTTTTTCACAATCAAGTATAAAAGCATTGCAGCCTTTTCTTCTAATGTCGGATAAAAATCCTTTTCGCCAAAACCCTTTGCGACTTGGCTTAGAGAGCTTTGAAAACTGTTGTCCTTTTCCTTTCCAAATACAGCACTGTCAAATTCAGATTTCATTTGATCCACTACCTCAAAATAAGCCTCTATAGTCGGATAGCTTGCCGCTCTTGCAGTTAATCCTTTGGCATCTAATTGCTCATGGTCGTAATCGTCTAATAAACTTAAACCTTTAGCATAAACTTTAAGCCATTCATTATCTTCTACTTTTTCTTCAATGGCCCTGCTTAATATTTGTATGCCTCCTTTTAAAAGTTGTACTTCTTGCTCCTTTTGGGCCAAACGTTTTTCATTTACAGCGTACCCTTGTATAAGATATTCCTTTAGAATATTGGAAGCCCATATTCTAAATTGTGTACCTCTTTGAGATTTTACCCTATAACCTACAGAAATTATAACATCTAGATTGTACAAGTTAACGTTGGAGGTTTGTGTTTTCCCTGCAATGGCACCGTGTTGAGTGGTTGTCCGGGATTTCCGGACAACCAGTTTTTCATCCAGTTCACCTTCTTTAAAAATGTTTCGTATATGCTCTGAAATCGTACGCTTGTTTTTTTCAAATAGTTGACCCATTTGCGCTTGGGTTAACCAAACGGTATCTTGTTCAAATTGAACATTAATTTGAGTGGAACCGTCATTGGCCTGATAAATCTCTATTTGCTTATCCGTATTCATATAGTTATGAACTGAAACCTTCTGTTTGAGATAATTTTTGTTTAATCACTTTCAGTCGTTAGTTATCGTTTATTTGAACTTTGATTTGCCCCCACTACCTCTTAATAAGTTAGTGAGAAATGTCCAGAAAAGATTCGGCCATTTCCCAGATCTGCCTTAAACCAATAATCACTGGGCATCATCTTTTCGTTATTATAAAAGCCATCCCATCCTAAATCAAAAGATGATAATTGGGTCAATAATTTACCATATCTATCAAAAATAAATACTTTCAGGTCAGGGAAAGCCTCAATTCCATGGATATGCCAAAAGTCATTGTAGCCATCATTATTTGGTGTGAAAAATTTTGGATAGTCAATTAGGGTTATTTCATCTGAATCTTCTCCGCAACCTTCTTTGTCTCGAACGAAAACGGTATGTGAACCACCATGAACATTTGAAAAATAATTACTGTCCTGATAATTTATGCCATCAATGGAGTATTCGAAATCACCATCACCAGAAGCGATAATTTCAATGAAATTATTTCCAAGTTCGCCATGATTTACTTTTTCAATTACAGGTGGAACAGAACGTACAAGCTTAAAATTGAAGACATTTTCACATACAATTCCATTCTCATCCTGATTGACAGTTAGCGTATAGCTTCCTTCTTCCACAATTTCCGCATTGTTTGTATCTGAAATCTGCGTGCCACCTTCAGAAGTCCAACGATAAGAGTCAAACCCAGGATTAACATTTAAAGATATTGATGGTTCCAAATTGCAAATGAAATATTCATCTTCCAAGTCGATTTCGGGTAGGGCCGTTACGATCAAATCAAAAGATGTTTCTGAATAACAAATAGAGTTAGTTGCATTTTCGACCCTTACACCGATAGTTTGTGAAAATGGTTCTGTATTTTGGAACAGTATAGGCAATGGACTTGGAAGCAAGTTTTTGTCCGAATCATAAAAGGTTACCTCCAAACCGGATTGATTTCCAATGAGTTGTTGTTCTATATTAGAAGTGTCAAATTCACTATATCCATTCCCTAAATCGCAGCTATATAAGTTATCGGGTTGGTTTATTTTTGGTTGTGCCGAGGTTTTTAACTCCAGTATGGTCTCGGCAAAACAAGTTGTAACATTGTCGGTAACCCTCACCGTTATATGTTCATTGTACATAATGGTGTTTGTGTAAGGATTTGGTAGAGGGCTTGGCAATTGATTTCCATCTTGGTCAAAATAAGTAACCCTTTTTCCGGTTTGCCCATTGAGCACTTGGGTTTCTATGTTGGATGTGTCAAAATACTCCGAGATGCCATCATCGTTGTCATCACATCCATTTAAAATCTCTAATGGGTTGGCTACGGGCAAAGGATGTACCACCAAATCAAAAGTGGTTTCCAGAAAGCAGTTTGTACTTAGATCGGTTATTTTTGCCATAATTGTCTCTTGATGAGATACCGTATTAAATATGGTATTTGGTAATGGATTGGGCAATTGTTGTCCATCTTCATGGAAAAATTCAACTAACATTCCTGTTTGTCCATTTAACAAATCATCCGTTACATTACTGAGGTCAAACTCGGAAATTCCGTCATAGTCATCATCGCAGACATATAGATTGCCAATTGTGGTTATTTCTGGAATTGAATTGACAATTAGGTCAAACTGTACCTCTGTAAAACAAGTCAAGTTATCAGTATATGCCACTCTAGCGATAATTGTTTCTTGCCCAAGAAGCGTATTGGACATGGGATTGGGAAGGGGACTTGGCAATTCAACACCATTGCCATCAAAGTACTTTATGGTAACCCCCAACTGGTTTCCTATCAAATCATTTTCTATTGAAGATGTGTCAAATGAGTTTGAAATTTGTCCGCCAAAAACGTCCTCACAAGCATAAATATCCGGAATTTGACGTGCCATTGGGGTATCTGTAATAACAACTTCAACATGAATAATTTCTGACTCCGTTCCACAGGTCACCTCGGCAGTGACACTATAGGTTCCTTTAGTGGTGAATATATGACTTGGATTATTTAGGGTTGAGGTATTATCGGTTCCTGACGTAGGATCATCAAAGTCCCAAATGATGGAATCAAAATCACCGTTGATTTCAAACTCAGTTACGTCTGAAACGCACGTGTTTTCAATGGATATTACACCCTCAGCATCAGTTTTGTCTAAAATATGTTTATAATATAAAACGTCCCTTGCATTGTTTCCACTGTTGTTATCTATGATATTTCCATTGATTGTCATTGGAAAACTCATAAAAGAAGATGACATATGAATACTTCCATTGTGAGCAACTATGGGTCCTGCAAGATCATAATATGGTGATGAGTCATAATATTGCTCACCAGTTGATCTGAGAATTAATTCTGAAGAAAAATTCGTTAAATCTATCTTGTGCAAAATCAAATCCACATTGTAATCATTGTGAATTGTTTGAGAAGTACTTAAGGTTTGATCACCAATTTCAATTTCATTTCTAAAACTTGATAAAATATATAGATTGGAACCTTCGTGTGCCAGAAAGCTTCTCTGTTCAACACTGCCAATGCCATTCCCCACCGATTGTAAAAATCCACAATTGTCAATGACCGTATAATTATCCAAATCACCGTTAATTTTGGAAATTTCCATTATTACACTTCCAATAGTACAGTCATTACTGACCGTTATTGAGTTATTGTAAAAGTTTGCGGCCATTTTGTACTTGGCCCATACATACAATTTTTGATTCGATGTATTATAGTAAATGGTCATGGGTTGAAATGACCTTTCAGCTGGATTATTTGATAATTCTTGCGACCAAACTAAGTCAAGAGAAGAATTAATTTTGTACAAGTGCGAAATATGATTGGTATAATCCGTGAAGAACCCGGTTAAATAAATATTTCCGTTTTCATCAATTTGCGAATCAAAAAATGTTTCATTGTAATTTCCACCAAAATGTTCCGAATCTATTAGGTTACCTGCAAGGTCGTATTTTGCTGCAAAATATTGACTTCCATATCCATTGGGAATTGTCAATCCTATATTTGTGTTTATTGATTGGTCAATTTGTCCGACAACAAAAAGATTGTTCATCCAAATGTGGATTTTGCGATTTAAGTGCTTTTCATCACTGAACTTTTTTGCCCATTCAACATCTCCATTTGCGTTCAGCCTTACTAAGCTGCTTCCTTGCTCGATAACTACCCCGTTAATGTTGCGATTGTTTCCATAATTTGAAACAACTGTATAAATATTGTCATTGTTATCTATTGTCGCATCTCGGATAAACATTCCACTTGGAGCAAGTACATTATTAGTCCATATAACATTGCAGTCAAAATCATATTTACGAATGGTGCTATTACTAGACTGATCAGTATATATTAATATAATTCCATCGGAAGCCTTGTCGATATCTAAAACAACATCTTCAACATGACCTCCAATACTTTGTCCGCAATCAAAACATTGTGAGTATGAAGAAATTGAGTATACCAATAAAAGTAAAAATAAGTTAAGTTTCATTTGGTTTTTTAGCTTGTTGCCTACTTACTTATATGGGCAAGTACATCCTATCTGCCCAAATTGGAATAAAATTGATGTGTGATCAGCTAATACTGGAATCGTTCAATAGGATTTTTATAAATGTAGGAAAATTCCATTTATAAAAAATTGGGTTTTCGATGAAAAGAGGTTAAAACAGTCAATCTGTATTGAGAAATAGAACTTTATTATAGGGGTAATAAAGGGTCTAAATGGGAAACCAATTAAGTGTACCGAAAAAGTAAACTCCTTAGAATCAATGAACTTGTTTAAGAGTGAAAGTTCAATAAAACGGTGCCTAAAAAACCTGGTCTTGAAATAGAAATCGATATAAAAGCGAACGAAACGGAGTGAAGTGCTGCAAGCCCCAAATCTTGCCAAACTAATTTACTGAGCGAGGCAACTTTTTCTATTCATAGGATATGTTCTTCTCATCGCGTTTTGGAATCCAAAAATCTATGCCTTTAAGTTTATATCTTTCCAACCTTCCCTCCCGTTATTTTAAGCTTTAGATTGCTTTTCCATAGGCCCAATTTTGATTTTTCGTCAAATTGCGTCAATTTTTTCGTCAAAAATTTCCAATGTTTATAGGGCTTCCCAAAGGATTTACTGTAGATTTCGGAAAAATCTACTGTAACCCCGGTTTGGGTATAGTATTCCAAAATCATTTCAATTAACTGGTTTTCAATGTGTTGAAAACCCTAAAACAACTGTGATAGCGCAAATTGCGCATCACCCTCTTGCTATTCGTTTTTTCACGCGAGCGTGAAAACCCAAATACCTTTCTTTGGTGTGCCAAGCCATCAATAAATTCAGTTTTTTTATTAGGAGATGTTGATTGAACTTATCTTTCCAAACACTACAAAAAACCGATAGAGACCAATTGCAAAAGTTGAAGGTAAGACTCAGGGCTTCAAAACTGACCAATGACTTATCAGGATTCTAATTATTTCAAAATGGGCTTACTCTTGTTTGAGGTTATTTCAAACATTTAAAATTATTATCTTTATATCGAAAGTTGAATCATCAAGAATTACGACCAAATTAAAAGACAGTAATTCGGTCAACAGTTTTTGTAAGGTCTTAAAATCCTTTAAATATAGGGCTTGCGGAATGAGGTTTGAATCCTGCCGCGGTCACAGAAAAGGAGCTATTAAAAATAGCTCCTTTTTATTTTTGGCACCCCTGTATATTGATCACCTACATTTCCAATCGTATTACTTATCTATCCTTAACGGTATTTCAATATAACCATCCCCATACCATTTAATGATCAAAGGCTCTTTCGCATCATTGATGGTTTCTTCGCTGACATTTTTTCCCGTTCCATAATTTATTTCCGTAAAGGGTTCTTTGTTTCCGTTGACGACCACTACCAAACGACTGCCCTTGCTTATCTTTTTACTGGTGATCCGCACAATGCCAAAAGGAAGTTTTGTTTTCTTGTTGGGTATCAACAACTGCCGTTTCTCAAGACTATGCGCAAAACTGGCTCTAGCCTTATAGGGCAAGGTCAAGGCAAAGAATTTACCATCTGGGGTCTGTTCAAACAAGACTACCGTATAATCAAAATCTTTTTTGTTAATGGACACCGAAATTTCGCCACCAAAGGATCCGTTCAATTCAACATCGGATTCAAAAGGTTGGGTGATAAAAGAAAAACCACCGCCAACCATAAGGCTATCCGCAACAATTGCCCGCCATCCACTCGAATTCCAAGTTCGATTGCTACGGTCTGTGAAATCTATGACCTGTTCCAAATATTCGCTGGAATCCAAGGGTTGCTGGGAGAGAGTGTAATGTTCATCCTTGTCATTGTTTCCCGTTCCAAACAAAGATGCGAAAGTTACACCCGAACGCCCATTGCCCACATAATACTTTAAAGTATCAGTTGCCATGGCCTGCAAAGAAGGGGCATGACCCCATTTGTTCGCTCCCATTACCTGATAATTGATTTTATCCTGTAACAATGCTGGTTTGGCTTTTCCTTTTAAAATATGATCAAACCACTCAAAGATCAAGCTTGTGATATCAATTTGGGCCACTGGATCAATATCGTATCCCATAATATGACTATTAGGTTTCTCCTGGGCCCCAAAATGGGTGTAGGGTCCAATCACTAGATAATGTGCTGCATTTGTATTGAATTTGGTATGTTCTTTTAAATAATACTGTGTTCCCACTTGCCCCCCATCATAATATCCAGTCGTGGCCAAAACAGGAATATTGATATGGGCAAATTCTTCTTTGTAGGGCATCATGTTTTGCCAATAATCATCATATGTTGGGTGTAATAAGCGCTCTCGAAACTGTGGATTGGGCAATCCATCCAAGCTATCCATTGCTTTGTAAGCTACGCCGGTTTCAAACCATTTCATGTTCAAATTGTTCCAACGTTGCCAATTGTTATACAATGTGGTGTCCAAATACTTGTTGTTGGACACATAATGGTTCCAAGGATAATGAAAGTTCCAATGAATGCCATTCTCCATAGGTTCGGCTATACCGGGTGCTGCCGAAACGGAGGGCACAATAGTTTTAAGCGCTGGATGCACCTTGTGCTTTACCGCGGCCCATTGGGTAAACCCGACGTAACTTCCACCGTACATCCCCACCTTTTGATTGCTCCAATCCTGTTTGCTGATCCAGTCGATTACTTCATACGCATCTTTTGCCTCATATTTATAGGGTACAATCGAATCCGGGCTCAATCCTTTGCCTCGGGTGTACGAAACCACACCTATATACCCATGGTCGGCCGCCATCTTTGCCCTGTCCAGGTCATTTTTACGGGCATAAATGGTGTGGAACAAAATAGTTGGGGCTGGCTCCTCCAATTCGGAATTTCGAACGATGACTGCGTGGATATTTGCGCCATCGGCTGTTGGGATCAAAATACTATCCTGAACCAGATAGGATAAATTATTTTCGGTAATGATTCTAGGGGGCCGAACTTGATTTTGCTCCTTGCAAGAAGCGAAAAAAACAAGGACTATTGCAATACCAAAAGCTATTAAACTGATTGATTTTTTCATTTTGATTGATGTTAGGATTGGGACATAGATGTCCTACTGCTGTATGCTTTTTTTGTTCGTTTTTGAATGTAATTGTTTGTAAATGGCTACAAACTATTTCGTTTTTTGAAGCTTACGGATTGCCTACTCGATAGATCAACAATTTCCCCCGTGGTCAATACAAGTCGTAGTTTGTGATTAAAATAGGGCTGAATTTCCTTAATGTACTCGGTGTTGATGATCTGACTTCTATTTGCCCTAAAAAAAATATCGGGGTCCAATCTCTTCTCCAATTGGTTCAACGAGCGTTTGATCATAGGTTTTTCATCACCAAAATATAGCCGCGCATAGTTGTCCATGGACTCGATTAAACTAACCTCCGCCAATGCAATAAAGTACACCTTTTCGCCATCTTTAATAAAGATTTTTTGATGGCTCGCCAAGGGTACCTTCTGCTCTTCTTCCTGCTTTTTAAACTCAAGCTTTACTTTTTCGATGGTTTTGGCAAAACGTTCTTCCCGAAGCGGTTTTACCAAATAATCCAGTGCATTTACTTCAAAGGCCTGAACCGCATATTGATCATAGGCAGTCGTGAACACCACTTCTGGGACAGTTCCCAACTCCTCCAATAAATCAAAACCTGATTTTCCGGGCATGTGGATGTCCAAAAAAATGAGGTCCGGCTGTTCCTTTTCCACCAATACTTTGGCTACTTCCACATTGTTTGCCTCCCCAATTATGGTAAATTCCGGATAGTGTTCCAGTGCTCTTCGTACCTCTTCACGAGCCAAGCGTTCATCATCTATGATCAATGTTCTATAGTTGCCCATTATTTTTCAATTGGAATTAGTAAAGTGGCCAGAACCACATTTTCCGAAGGGGTTTCAATCTCGATCTTCGCTAGACCATCATATTGCAACAAAAGGCGTTCACTTAGATTTTTAAGCCCTACTCCCGCATCTTCTCCTTTTAAGAAGACCCCAGGATTCTTTACCTGAACCACGACATAACCCTCCTTTTTTTGAACTGAAATATCTACCGTACCTCCTTGTATTTGTTTGTCCACCCCATGCTTTATGGCGTTCTCCACCAATAGTTGGATACTCAAAGGTGGAATTTTTACTTTATCGAGGGATTTGTCAAGGTTCATATTAATGGTCAATCGTTCTTCAAACCGAAGCTTTTCCAACTCCACATAATCGTTTACCAAAGCCATTTCTTCGGCTATGGAAATGGTCAAGTGCTCCTTATCGTAGAGCGATGTACGCAATAGATCGGACAACAAATCGATGGCCCTTCTTGCTCCAGTCGGGTTCTCAACAACCAGCGCCTTGATCGAGTTCAAAGAATTGAACAAGAAATGAGGATTGAGCTGCGCCGATAAATTATCCAACTGAGTTTGCTTTGCTTTGATGGTAAGTTGGGCATTTACTTTTGTCGTATTTACTTCTCTCATATAAAAATGATACGCGTGATAGGCCAGTACCCAAATTGCCATATGCCTCAAACCTGTGATCAAAACTGGGTTCCAAACCAAGATATTTTCCACAAAGACATTTACCTCATTGACCAAATAGATATATGCCGATGTTTTTAAATTCATGAGCTGCATAAACAAAACGGCCAAAACGAATATGGATGGTATGAGCTTTTTCAACAATGGTCTAATGCCCATTTGATACCATTTAAAATGCAATGCTATGATCCTATATGCGTGGGTAAGCCCAATGCAGATGGAAACATCGAGCACATAGTTGATCATGGCATGGGAAACGGTAAATTGGTCTCTGTCCAGTGCAATATAAAGCCACAACAAGGATACCACGCCCCAACCTATAAGTTGGCATTTCCAATAAAGTGATAATCCCATATGTGTGTCTTTATTTTCCAATGCTCGTATTTGAAATGTACTTTATCCTAAAAAAAATATTACTCCCCGGCTTTTGAATAACTGGTCAATTCATTGGTATACAAACCATAACCATCATCATTTATATGTTTGATGTATGTTTTCAATGCTGGGGCATACCACCAAATATCGGTCATCTCACCCTTAAAACCTCTTGAATTTGTCACAATCCCTTTATATTCAATTTTATAGGCCTCGAATTTCCCTGCTTCTACATTCAGTTCTTCAAAAGAAACAACTTCAACATCCTGACTGGTCTTTCCGGTGGTTCCCTCGTTGTTCGCCCATTCCGAAACATACTTCCACTTTTTTCCTACTTGCAAAGGCCAACTCCTAAATGGTGTACTGCTCTGGTTTTTATTTATTTCAGTTGGAATTTGAAGGGTATCCGTTCCGTTCCAAAGCCCCAAAGTACTCTTGTATTTAACAACTTCTTGTACATCCTCGCCTTCTGCCCGAACTTCACCATCTACTTTTCGTTCCCATTTCCAAGTCCATTTTTCTCCCATTTGGTAATCTTTCACAATGGGTTCATTGGTCTTTTTTGATGCACAGCTAGTGAAAATCAATACCAATACAAGTTTTACAATTACTCCTTTTCTCATTTGTTCGTTTTTTGATTGATGAATAACTTGATACAAAGCAATGAAAATCACCCTGCTCTGTATAGTAAAAGTACAGGAGTGCAGGTTTATGGGGTTAAATGGCAGAAAATAGTTGGTAACCCGACGTACCAATAATGAAAATGGGAAATATATTATTGCGATTATGTTGCATTTAAATTGTAATTACCTATTTTTGCGACTGTGTTGCGTTATTTTAATGTGAGCATACTTTCCCTATCAAAATAGGTATATGAAAAAAAATAAAACAGCGCTTATAGAGGAAATTGGCGACATGCACCGATCCTCTTCTGTAGAAACTCCTTTACGAGATGATGCTTTTATCAAAAGTGATGAGGAAAAAATAAAAAACATCCAAGCACATTTTAAACAGATAATGGAAGAGTTAGGGCTGGATCTGACCGACGACAGTCTTTCCGGAACACCGTACCGTGTTGCCAAAATGTACGTTAAGGAACTCTTTTATGGTCTTAACCCTATAAACAAACCAAAACTTTCCACATTCCAGAACAAGTATGGGTATAAAAAAATGCTGATAGAACAAAATATCACCATTGATTCTGCCTGTGAACACCATTTTTTACCCATTACCGGTCATGCGCATGTGGCGTACATTCCCAACGAAAGGGTAATAGGCCTATCCAAAATAAATAGGTTGGTGAACTATTATGCACATAGACCTCAAGTACAGGAGCGATTGTGCAAGCAAATCTTGGAAGATTTACAAATAACATTGAACACCCGTAGTGTAATTGTAATGATAACGGCCAAGCACCTTTGCGTCTCTTCCCGTGGTATAAAGGATATATCCAGTTCAACCATTACCATCGAATATGGTGGGGACTTTGAAAAACCAGCAACCAGGAATGAATTCCTTAATGCGCTCAACAAAGAAAACGGAGAATAAAATTGTTATCGGTAAAGTTTGAACGCAGAAAAGGAAATGAGAAACATGGCCTACCCTAGTAGTCATAGTCTAAAAAATACCCACAATAAAACATGAACAAAACCAACAAATTGCCCGTAACCATATTAAGTGGATTTCTTGGGGCCGGTAAAACAACATTGCTCAACCACATTTTACACAATAAGGCCGGCCTAAAGGTAGCTGTGATCGTAAACGATATGAGCGAGGTTAATGTTGACGCTGAATTAGTTAAAAACGAAAACACCTTATCCAGAACAGAAGAAAAACTTGTAGAAATGAGCAATGGCTGTATTTGCTGTACATTGCGCGAAGATCTAATGATCGAGGTAGAACGCTTGGCCAAGGAAAACCGGTTCGATTATCTATTGATCGAAAGTACAGGTATCAGCGAACCTGTGCCTGTTGCGCAGACCTTCTCATTTGTGGACGAGGAACAGGGAATAGATCTTTCCCGTTTTAGTTATATAGATACCATGGTCACCGTTGTGGATGCCTTCAACTTTTTCAAGGATTTTGGAAGTCCCGAAACCCTTATGGACAGGAGCCTTACGGATATTGAAGGTGATTATCGAACCATCGTAAACCTACTGACCGATCAAATAGAGTTTGCCAATGTAATCGTTTTGAACAAAACAGACCTGGTCTCCGAAGAGCATTTGGGAGTCCTAAAAGCATCCATTCAAAAATTGAATCCTTCCGCATGTATTATCGAATCCAGTTTTAGCAAAGTTGATCCAAATAAAATCTTGAATACAGGACTCTTCAATTTTGAAGAAGCTGAACAAAGCGCCGGATGGATAGAAGAATTAAATAAGGAAGAACACACCCCGGAAACCGAGGAGTATGGGATAGGTTCTTTTGTTTATAGAAGTAAAAAGCCCTTCGATCCCATAAGATTTTGGGACTATGTTTCACAAAAATTCCCCCATACCATAATAAGGAGCAAGGGTTTGTTCTGGGTTGCCTCAAGACCGGAACAAGCTCTGGTATGGAGTCAGGCCGGAGGTTCGTTAAGAGCCGACAGCGCAGGGCTTTGGTGGAGCAGTATACCTTTCAACAAAAGGATACAGTTTATGTCCTTTGCACAAAATCAACAGCAAATAGAAGCAGAATGGGACCCAAAATTCGGTGACAGAAAAAATGAAATTGTTTTTATAGGGCAAAACATGGACCAACAGTTGATTGCACAGAGCCTGAACGCATGCTTGGCTACAGACGAGGAGCTTTCTACCAAAAAATGGCAAAGTGGCTATGATGACGAATGGCCCGTCCAAAGAGTCCATCTTATGGAATAATTGATTCCAAAACCTTATTGACCTTTGACCATATCCGTGGTATAATTTCTAAACCATCGCATTAAACCTTTGTATTCAAATGAAAAACTTATTTCCCCTCCTATTGTTGTTCACA
Organism: Flagellimonas marinaquae; assembly: GCF_023716465.1. Classification (NCBI taxonomy): domain Bacteria; kingdom Pseudomonadati; phylum Bacteroidota; class Flavobacteriia; order Flavobacteriales; family Flavobacteriaceae; genus Flagellimonas; species Flagellimonas marinaquae. The sequence continues at coordinate 2,465,497 of NZ_CP092415.1, read as the reverse complement.
TCGATGTTAACGGCCCAAAACCAAAGGATAAAAATATCCGGCTCTGTTACGTCGCATGGCAATCCAATACCCTTTGCTACAGTTTATATGGAGGGCGATACCCAAGGTGCGAGTGCAGATTTTGACGGATATTACGAACTGGAAGTCCCAACCACCTCTGGCATAATCGTAGTTCAGGCCCAAGGATACAGAACCTTACGGCAAGAAGTGAATCCAGTTCAAAAACAACAATTCAATTTTGAAATGATCGAGGACGCGCTGGGACTCGAGGAAGTAGTGGTAAGTGCCACAAGAAACCGAGTAGAAAGAAAAAGCACTCCCGTTGTTGTTTCTTCCATTAAACCCCGCTTATTGGCGGCGACCCAGTCTCCTACCCTCGCAGAAGGATTGAACTTTGCCCCCGGTGTTAGAGTGGAGACCAATTGCCAAAACTGTGGTTTTACCCAAGTTAGATTAAACGGCCTCGAAGGTGGATATACGCAAATATTGCTCAATAGCAGGCCCATATTCTCATCCTTATTGGGGGTGTATGGACTAGAACAGATTCCTACGAATATAATCGAAAGGATAGAAGTCGTAAGAAGCGGAGGTTCCGCTCTCTATGGCTCCAATGCAATTGCCGGAACCGTAAATGTTATAACCAAAGACCCTGTTTTGAATACTTGGGAAATTGGCAGCAATTTGGCGTTGGTAGACAGGGACGCAGTTGACCGTAATGTAAACTTTAATGCCTCTATTATATCCGATGACCTATATAGTGGTATAACACTCTTTGGCGCGTATCGTAACCGAGATGCCTACGATGCCAATGATGATGGCTTTACCGAAATGGTGGAACTACGGAACACCACCGTTGGCGCAAAAGCATTTTACAGACCAAGTGACCTAAGCAGGATTTCCATCAACTTAAATGCCATAAAAGAATTTAGACGAGGAGGTAACCGGCTGGATTTGGCCCCACAGTTTACCGATATCACAGAACAGTTAGACCACGATACTTTTATAGGCGGTACAGAATATGAAATAAACAGTAAGAATCGCTCCAATAAGTTCCAAGTTTACACTTCGGCATCGTACACCAACCGAAAGAGCTACTACGGAGGTCTAGGGGGTGGACGAACACGTCAAGATAGTACCTTGGCGAACAATGCCTACGGTACCACCAAGGACCTTGCTTGGGTTAATGGCATACAATACACCAAAATCTTTAAAAACGGTGATGTGCTAACGACCGGATCGGAATACATCCATAGCAACACAGAAGATGGCATACCTGGATACAATAGACGTGTAGATCAAAGTGTAAATTCATTGGGGGCCTATGCACAATACGAATGGAAACCTACCGAAAAGTTCACTGCCTTGTTGGGAGCTCGATTGGATAACATAAAGGTTGATGGTCTTTATACCATTGGTAATATTTCCAGAGATGTGGATATTAGTCAAACCGTTCTTTCCCCAAGGTTGACCATATCCTATCTTTTAACGGATGAATTGCGTTTTCGCGGAGGGTACGCCCGAGGCTTTAGGGCACCTCAGGCATTTAACGAGGACCTTCATATTTCCAGTGTGGGCGGCGAGCCATTGTTTGTTATTCTGTCGGATGACCTGGAAACCGAATATTCCAATGCCTATACAGCTTCATTAAATTATTCCAAAACCAAGGGTCTACTGCAATTCGATGCCCTACTCGAAGGATTTTACACCACCATACAAGATCCGTTTACAACAGTGAGTACAGGCGCCACGCTTGCCAATGGTTCTATTTTGGAAGAAGTTCGAAATGGTTCTGGGGCAAAAGTATATGGCTCCAATTTTGAATTGGGGCTTTCGCCGGACCCTAAGTGGCGGTTTCAGTTGGGCGGCACATTGCAACAATCTAAATATAATAATACTCAAATTCTTTTTGAAAGTGATGGCACCCTTGGAGAAACCGACATCATCATAGATGAGTTTGTCCGAAACCCTAATCTATATGGCTACGCGAATACCTCTTGGATTCCGAATACAGCTTTTAATATAGACCTTACCGGGACCTATACAGGTAGAATGACCGTTCCCTTGGTCATCAGTGATACTGGATTTTTACAGTTAAATGAAGTGGATGCCTTTTTTGACCTCAATATTAAATTGGAAAGTCACTGGGATTTTAACGATGATTTTATGATCACCCTCTTTGGAGGTGTCAAAAATATTTTTGACAGTTATCAGAACGATTTTGATTCGGGACCGACCCGTGACTCGGACTATGTCTATGGACCCGCTGCCCCAAGATCCGTATTTGCAGGAATCAAAATTGGAAAGTTACATTAACATATAGTATGATAGTTAAAACATGGCTCGGAATATGTTCTTTACTGTTACTGTCTCAAAACATAACAGCACAAAAAAGCGATCAAATCAACTGGATAACATTTGGCCAGTTAGAAGATTCGTTGGCCGTAAACCCTAAAAAAGTCTTCGTCGATTTCTATGCCGAATGGTGTGCCTATTGTAAAAAGATGGATAAAGTTGCTTTTCGGGACAAGGAGATAATCACCAAATTGAACAGTGAGTATTATGCCGTAAAAATGAATGCAGAGAGTACCGACACCATTACTTTTGCGGGAGAGACATTTATGAACAAGCAAGTTGGTTTGGAAAGAGCACCTATACATGAAATCCCAATTCTTCTTGCTTCAAGAACAAATTACCCTTTTTCGCTTCCCGCCATAATTATTTTTAATACTAAATTCGAAGTTACCCATCGTTATTTTGAGTATTTGTCGCCGCAAAAAATGAAGTATATCCTGCGCATTCACTGAATCACGTTTATAAACTATACTACAATAACCAGTCTATAGAACCCCCATTACCAACCTTGAAAAAAAAATGATCCCCCTAAAATTAGGGGGATCGTTACGATTGAAGTTTTGGGTCAATCGATAAACAAGAGGTCAAAACTTAACACCTTACGTATAAGGTTTTGGATTGTTGTTTAGCTAATTCATTTTAACCCTTGATTTTCTTCGCCATTTTTTTCTCCAAATTCAACGCATTCAGTTCGTCCAATAATTTTGCCAGTTCTTGACTCAGTTCTTCGTAAACTTGGTAGGCACCATTGGTAGGCTTTGATTCTGCGCTATCCACTATTAAACTAAGGCTGGCCAACTTGTTGTTCAATTTTATAGGATAGTTTAAAGGGTCCTGATTACTTTCATTTTTGACCTGATACAATTCACTTTCTATGGCATCCAATTTTTTTAATGTGGATTTTCTGATATCGTCCCCCATTTCCTTTTTGTATTTTCGGATGGCGATAACAGCTTCGTTGGCCTCGCTTAATTTGTTCCTTAAATTCATTAAAAGGTCAAATTGCTTTTTAAGATCGGCCGAACTCACGTTCTTCACCCTTGGATCCATTTTCACTTCAAATTCTTTGGTCTCACTTTTGCCATCTGCGGTTATCCTTACCTGATATTTTCCAGGAAGGGCCATTGGACCTCTTTTAGGGCGTGCAGACCACAGGATCATTTTATCGAAAACAGTGGCGCCTGGATAACGAAGGTCCCAGTTAAAGGTGTTCAGCCCCATGTGAGTAGTGGGCACATCCTTATCTTTTTTCTTCTTGCCTTCTTCTTCCTCGTTCTTATCCTTCTCTTCGGTTGCCATTTCCTCGGTAGGATCTTTGGGGGCAAACTTTCTGATTACATTTCCAGATCCATCCAAAATCTCGATGGTTACCTCATTGGCCTCTTTATCCAAATAGTACTGAAAAACAGCATCTTGCACTCGTCTTACTGAATAATACGGGGTGTACACATGCAGATCTTTCTGTAAAATATCTTCTTTGTACTCACGTATCGGGGATATATCATCCAAAATCCACATAGATCTACCATGGGTTGCAATAGCAATGTCCTTTTCGGTAACGACTAGATCGCGCACAGCTACATCGGGTAGGTTCAACTGGAACGATTTCCAATTTTCCCCCGCATCAAAAGACACATACATTCCGTGTTCGGTACCTGCATAAAGCAATCCGGGCACTTGTATATCTTCTCGAACGGCATGTACATAATGACCTTCTGCAATACCATTGATGATCTTGGTCCAAGTGGCACCGTAATCGGTAGTTTTGTAGATATATGGGGCACGGTCGTTCATTTGATACCTTTTTATGGCCACATAAGCTGTACCCGCATGATGCCTTGAAGCATCGATAATACTGATTCTTGAGTGTTTCGGCACATCGGGAGGTGTTATATTTTCCCAAGATTTACCATGGTTTCGGGTAATGTGCAACATTCCATCATCTGAGCCTGCCCAAATAGTATTCACATCATGGTACGAAGGTGCCAATGCATAAACAGTGGCATATAATTCGGGACCACTCATATCCAGGGTAACGACCCCTCCGCTTTCCCCCATGGTCTCCGGGTCGGCATAAGTTAAGTCTGGACTGATTTTTTCCCAGGATTGCCCACGATCGTTGGAGACCCATACGTGTTGGGAAGTTACGTAAAGTCTATCCGAATCCAGTGGGGAAAATACTATAGGATAGGTCCAATGTACACGCTCGGGCAAAGTTTCTGCCGGTTCACCCATAAAATAACGTGGATATGGCTCAATTCTCCTACTTTCTCCTGTTCTCCTATTATAGCGGGTAAGTACTCCGGAATAACTGCCGGCATAGAAAACATCCAGGTCTTCCGGGTCTTGGGTTATATATCCGCTCTCACCTCCACCAACGGCATAATGGGGCGTGGATTTTTTTAAAGTGTTTGTTCTTGCCGTTAAAAAGTTCCACCCTTCGCTCGGGACAGCAATGGTACTATTGTCTTGTTGGGCACCTGCCACAAAATATGGAAAATCGTTCGTCGCAGTAATATGGTAAAGTTGAGCGGTCGGAAAATTTTCATCTGTCCAGGTTTTACCGCCATTTACCGAAATAGTTCCTCCTCCATCGTTGGCCTGTGCCATACGCATTGGATTGTTAGGGTCTATCCATAGATCATGGTTGTCGCCATGTGGCACTTTAATCTCTGTATCGAACTTTTCTCCACCGTCGGTGGATTTCCAGAAATTTACGTTGAGAACATAAACAACATCCTTGTCCTTTGGATCTGCATAAATACGTGTATAGTAAAATGCCCGCTGACGCAATTTTCGTTCGTTGTTGGTCTGTTTCCAAGTTTTCCCCCCATCATCGGAACGAAAAACACCGCCGTTATTGGCTTCGATTATGGCCCAAACACGGTTGGAATCTACCGGGGATACAGTTACCCCTATTTTACCGATCGGAGCTTCTGGCATTCCTGGTAAATTGCTCAGCTCTTCCCAGCTTTCACCTCCATCGGTGGATTTAAACAGGGCAGATGCTCCACCACCTCCCCACATTTTCCACGGGGTTCTGTATACTTCCCAGATAGAAGCGTAAATCGTATTTGGATCGGAAGGATCCAAGATCAAATCGGCCGCACCTGCTTTTGGGCCCTTGTACAGGATTTTTTTCCAGGTGTCCCCTCCATCTGTGGTTTTAAACACACCTCTTTCTTCGTTTGGACCAAAAGGATGCCCCAAAACTGCTGCATATACAATATCGGGGTTGGTCGGGTGGATCCGTATCCTCGAAATGGTCTGCGAATCTTTTAAACCGGCATGTACCCAGGTTTTTCCCGCATCGGTGGATTTGTAAACACCATCACCCTGCATAATGTTGCCTCTAAACTCTGACTCTCCCGTACCAATGTATACGATATCCGGGTCACTATCGGCCACATCCACCGCGCCTACAGAGGACGAATTGATCTGTCCGTCGGTAACTGGGTCCCATGTGTTACCTCCATCGGTGGTTTTCCAAAGTCCTCCGCCGGTAGCACCAAAATAGTATTCGTTCTGTCGGTCCGCGTGACCTGCAATACCAATGGAACGTCCGCCACGGTATGGCCCTGCTACGCGATATTCCATGGATTTAAAAAGTGTAGTGTCCAAAGGTTTGTTCTGCGCCTGTACATCTGTACTCAAAAGTGAGATACAGAAGCCCAAACCACTTAGTGCAATATGTTTTATCTTTTTAAAGTGTTTCATAATTGTTGTTTTATTGGTTGGATAAATTAGCGATACGCTTCGTTTTGCTCGAGATTTGGATTTGCATCGAGTTCAAATCTTGGGATTGGAAAAACTGCCCTTCCGATTTCTGGAATGCTTACTGCCGGCCCATTGTTTCTGTTGATATTTTGAAGTACATCCATAATCTGTCCTGTTCGGGTCAAATCAAAGAAACGGTGTCCCTCGAAGGCAAACTCCAGTTTTCTTTCTTGCCAGATTAGCTCTAAAACTTCCTGTTTAGTTGCTGGGGTAACTGCAATGGCATCAATACCTGCTCTAGTTCTAACCTCGTTCAAATCGTCGATTGCCCCATCAAGGTCATCGGTCTGGGCCAAGGCCTCTGCCCTATTTAGATACATTTCGGAAATACGGATGATATGGATGTTATCCAGTCCGCCTGCTTTTTGATATTTGATTTGAAAATTGCCGTTGGACTCGGAAAATCCAAATAACTGTCCGCGAACATCCATTGGATCGGATGAAGCCTCCAAATAAAATTCCTGGTGCGAAGTTAAATCCCCACGGCCGCCATTGGGATTGTACCAGTTTCGGATGCCACTTTGATCGGTCGTGTTAAAATCGAGTTCAAAAACCGATTCCTGGTTGGATTTGGTGACAAATATGTCCAAAAAATTTGGGTTCAGTGTGTACTTAGGGTCAGCAATTACATCTGTTGAATAATCGATTACGTCTTCGTAGTATCCTAAATACAGATACAATCTAGAAATTAATGCCCGTGCCGCTCCTTTGGATGCCACTGTTTTGTCGTTGGTATCCGGCAACAGCTCTATAGCGTTCAACAAATCTTCTTCTACTGCCAAATAGGAATCCAGCAGTGCGGGCCTTTCTGGATAGGTGATCTCCTCGATAGATCCCGTTGCCTCTCTTATTACTGGCATACCCATGGTCCCTACCACCCCGGGAACACCTCCGTACACCCGGTTCAAGTCGAACAAGGCCAACGCTCTAATAAAGTATGCTGCGCCCAATTTTGCATCCTTGCTTTCGTCGGTGATATTATCCAATTCTGCAACTTTTTTGAGCACATTGTTGGCAATATTAATGGCAGAATTGGCTCTTTTATAAAAATTATCGTTCTCGGTATTCCCCGCGGCCGATACTTCGTAAGTGTCCATTTCACGATAAAAATCCCAAGTTCCAATACTTTGGGCTATATCGGACGATACATCTCCCATGATCAGGAAATTGTCACCGTAGTAGTCCGAGCTTTGCAATTCGTTGTACATACCGTTTACCGCAGCACGGGCACTGGTCTCATCAGTAACCACTGAAGCTTCCTCCACTTGATTTTCAGGTGTCCTCTCCAGTATATCATCGCATGCGGTGGTTATCAACAATCCGAGCACGGTGGTATATCTCAGGAAAGTCTTCACGTTTATATTTATGGTCTTATACATTGGTTTATTTTTTTTTAAGTTTTTCACTCCTATTTCTTTGTTCTTCAATTAAAAACTTAGGTTGATACCTGCCATGATCGTCATTGGGGAAGGAGTGGTAAAAAACTCAACTCCTTGGGTCAATGATGTATCTGCAGTTGCAGTCACTTCCGGATCTAATCCCGAATAATTTGTAATGGTCACAATATTCTGACCTGAAACATATACTCTTGCCGTTGACATTTTTAAAGATTCCGTGATCGAAGATGGCAAAGTATAACCCAATGATATGTTTTTTAATCTTAAATAGGAACCGTCTTCCACAAATCGAGATGGTCTAAGATCCGATGCATAATTGGCCGCAGACATTCTTGGTACATCCGTAATATCGCCCGGCTGTTGCCATCTGGCCAATTGCGAAGTCGTGTAGTTGGTACCCCTACTACCGCCATGTTCCATAAAAAAGCGTGTAAAGTTCAATTGCTCGTTTCCGTAGGAGAATTGCCAGAAAAAGCTAAGATCTATTCCCTTGTACTTCAAAGTATTGGTAAGTCCGCCAAAAAAGTCCGGGTTGGCATCCCCAACAATATATCGGTCGGAGCTGGTAGAAAACTCCCCATCCCCATCATAATCTTCAAAAATGGCATCACCTGTCTGTGGATCTACGCCCAATTGTTTGTGCATGTAGTAGGAATACATCGGTGCACCTTCTTCATATCGGAACAAATCCCTGTTGTACACATTGAAAGGAGCTGCCAGATCTAAAATCTTATTTCTATTCCCGGAAATATTTCCATTGATGTACCAAGTCAAATCATTATCCGTTGGGAATACTTCCACACCCAGACCTATTTCCACACCTTGGTTTTGGATCGCTCCCGAATTTTGGATCACCGACTCAAATCCGGATGTAGTTGGCACAGGTACTTCCAACAATAGATCTTCGGTCTTTTTATAATAATAGCCGGCCGTAAAGTTGACTCTGTTATCGAACATGGTCATATCCATACTGATATCCGTCTGCTTTGTAGTTTCCCACTTGAGCGAAGGATTTTCCAATTGTAGAGGACGTACGCCTGGCTCAGAGGTGTATGCAGCTCCTTCCCAAAGACCGACCGAATTAAAATCGGTAATTCCACTTTGGTTACCCGTGATACCGTAGCCCACCATAAACTTTAGGTTGTTCAAAAACTTTACGTCCTGTAAAAATTTTTCTTTGGATATGACCCATCCCAAACCTACCGCCGGGAAAATTCCCCAACGATTGTCCTTTCCAAATCGAGATGAGGCATCGCCCCTTAAGTTTAATGTGACCAAATATTTTTGATCAAAATTATAATTGACCCTCGAAAATATGGAGGCCAATCCATAGCTCGTGCTTCCTGAACTGGCATCTAAAATAGCTGCTGAGCTTATTTGTCTAAAATCGTTGGTAGGAAAACCGGTCCCACTCGAAAAACCATATCTTCTGATCGACTTTTGAACGGAATTACCCACCAAAATATTAAATGCATTTTTTTCCAAATTAAACTGATAACTCAAAACATTTTCCTGAATCCAGTTATAATCATCTAGGGTATATAAATCTGCACTTCCCTGTACGGCACTACCCGCATTTGTATTGGTATTAAGGTATTCCGTTTCCCTATTATTGGTATAATCCGCACTAAATGAAGATTTTAACCTCAACCCGGGCAAAAAGGTATATTCGGCAAAAACGGTACCTAGAAATCTTCCTGTTTCCATTTGGATATCCACATCGTTGATCGTTGCCAAAGGGTGGTCAATGGTAGGGATCCGATTATAGTTGCCATCTGCATCCAACACCTCCATATTTGAAGGGTAAAAGTGCGAACCGGCAAAGGCTCCGGCAATATTGTCGCTATTGGGCACTATATCCCGATTGGAACGGGAGTATAGCATACTTGTTCCCATATTTAGTTTGGAATTTACCCTAAAATCCATGTTCACCCTTCCTGAGAAACGCTCAAAACCAGAGTTTTTGATCAATCCCTCTTGCGAATAGTTGTTGGCCGAAACAAAGTATCTTGCTTTTTCTCCTCCTCCTTTCACGGAAAGATCTATGTTTCGAATGGGAGCTCCATCGTTCACCACCAAATCGTTCCAATTGGTATTAACGGCGTTGGCCGGATCGGCATAGGGCTCTGGACGGCCATTGTTACGGGCACTCTCATTCATAAGAGTTTCGAACTGTTGGCCTGTTACCAATGATGGTTTCTTTACATAACTCTGTACACCTCCATAAACTCCAATACTGACCACGGCCTTGTCCCGCGTACCTTTTTTAGTAGTAATGAGTACCACTCCGTTTGCCGCCCTGGAACCATAAATTGCAGTAGCAGAAGCATCTTTTAAGATATCTATGGATTCAATATCGGCAGGGTTTATATCTGCAATTGGGCTAACCGTTGCTCCACCGACATCGTTTTGGGAAAGGTTTCCACTTTGGATTGGAATTCCGTCCACTACATAGAGTGGATCACTGGACCCACTTATGGAAGAGGAACCACGGACCCTAACAAAAACACCTCCTCCTGGATCGCCCGAGTTGGTGGAAACAAATACTCCGGGAGCACGCCCTTGCAAAAGTTGATCTGAGCTAGCTACCGGTAGGTTTTCAATTTCCTCTGCCTTAACCGACGAAACATTACTGGTCAAAGTTTCACGGTTCTGCTCACCATAGGCAACTACCACTACTTCGCTCAACTGCTCCGAATCTTCCACCATGGTTATAGTAAGGTTGCTTTGGTCGTTTACCGGCACTTCCAACGGTTTAAATCCTAAATAGGTTACTGCCAAAACTGCCCCCGGAGCAACGGTCAATGAAAACTTACCATCAAAATCGGTTTGTGTTCCGTTTGAGGTACCTTTTTCCACCACATTTGCTCCCGGCAACGGCATTCCATTATTATCGGAAACAACCCCACTGATTTGGTTTTGTTCGCTCTCAATGTCCTCTTTGGGCATCGCTTTTTTAGCCGTAGGCGGATCCGCAGCTATATTTACAATTATCTGACGACCTTGAATGGCATAGGACAATTTTGTGTTTTTAAATACGGTGTTCAATACATCCGTAATGTCACCATTCTCTATCTTTAAGGTTACTTTTTGATCTAAAGAAATAATACCACTTTCATACAAAAAACGGTAGGTAGTCAACGATTCTATCTTTTTGAATACTTGTTCCACCGTCACATTTTTCATGTGCAGATTTAGTGGGACTTCGGATGACCGATCGTTTGCCTGAAGCTGAAAAAGACTCAGCGCCAAGAAAAAGGTTAACAGATTAAGCTTGGACCTTTTGACCGTTGATTGGTCTGGCCTAATAATCCTAGTTGGGGTTTTTTCCATGTTATTTGAGTTTGAAGTTAGTTATTAGTAAAGCCAATTGGTTTTTTGGCCCAACACTGGTTGGACTAATTGGCCTGGTTTCTTATGGTTGTATAGGAATTCGTATTTGCTTCGGGAACTATCAGGTGTTTTTTATTCTATTTGTATGGTTTTGCCATCTATTTGGTAATTGTAGCCCAGTATATTCTTCATTGATCGAAGCACATCATCTATGGTTTCAATCTCCACACTGAATCTGGCGTTCAACACTTTATTATTTAAATCGGTGTTTTTGTTTTCGATACTTACATTGTACCTGCGCTCGAGCATGGTGAGTATTTCATTAAAAGGAGTGTCCCTAAAAACCAGTTCACCTCCTATCCAACTTGTATAAAGGTCTACATCCACTTCGGACATGCGAGAAGAAAGTGTTGTTTTGTTCCAAGACCCCTTGGTGCCGGGGGTCAGTATCATATCCCCTTCATCGGTTTCCGAGTTTCTCATGGCCACCTGCCCTTCAACAAGTACTGTTTGTATTTCTGGGTTCTCTGGATACGAACTCACATTAAACTGTGTACCCAATACTTCCACGGTTACTTTATCGGAATGCACCAAAAACGGATGGGCCTTATCCGAGGTTACATCAAAATAGGCCTCTCCTTTTATAAATACCTCTCTATTTTTTCCTTTGATAAAATTTATTGGATATGTAATGGTCGTTCCTGAATTAAGATGAACCAAGGTACCGTCGGACAACTCAAGTTCGAACACTTGTCCATATGGAATCTTTAATTCGTTGTATTCCAATTTTTTGATACTGGACTGTGATACGTACTTGATCCTGTTCCCTTTTTGTTCGGCGATGAGCTCCCCGGTTGAAGAGCGGATCTGGCCATTGCCGTCCTCATCAATAATCCGAACATCGTGATCGGCTCCTTTTAAGGTCACCACTTCCCCATTGACCGGCTGCTCGGGCAGTTCTGGAGATTTAACTATTTTAAAGATAATTGTTGCCCCTAACAGCACAATGGCCACTGCGGCATACTTTAGAACATTTTTCCACAAGGGCACTACCCGTGTTTGTACTCCATTTTTCTTTTGCAGTCTTTTTTGGAATCGTGTCCATTCTTCATCGATGTTGAGCGAATGTGTTTCCTCCAAATAACTTTCCACCAATCCCTCCGCATGTAATTTCTGTACCAACTCCTTTTCTTCGGGAGTCAAGTCTTTCAGCAATTCCTGATCAATAACATCCGAGGATTTAATCCGGTGCAATAATTGTCTTAGTCTTGATTTTTCCACAACTGTGTTTTTCTAATTATAAGTAGGGACAGTGTTACAATAGGGTGACAGTTGCTTGTTAAATTTTAACTTTTTTCTAAAAAAACATGGTTGTAAGACAATTTTTTTACACATTTAATGAGCAATTACTATTTTTATGAAGGTTTTTCTAATCTCAAAATACCTGTAACCCCAATAGTGAAAGAAAAATTGAATAGTGACAACGTGGATATAGAACTTCAATTCAAAGAAAATTATGAGTTGTTGCTGATAACATCCTACACTATTCTTAAGGATAAAAATATTGCCTGCGACATTGTTCAAGATTTTTTTGAATACTACATCAACAAAAATGAATCCATTGCGCTAAAAGTATCTTTCCAAGCGTATGCAGTGCGTGCTGTAAAAAACATGAGCTATACTTTTTTACGAAAAACCAGTCAAGAAAGAGCTCTACTTCAAAATCTTCCAAAAGAAACAGAAGTAATCGACCATCCGGCCATGGAAGTTGACCCACGGGAACTTAATCTTTCTAGGCTAATGGAATCTTTGCCTCCAAAAAGAAAAAAGATCTTTGAAGCTTCGGTGATCAATGGCCATAGCTATGCTGAGATCGCAGAGGCCAATGGCATATCTGTAAACACGGTAAAAACCCAGATAAAGCGAGCCTATGCCTTTATGCGAGCCACCGTAAAGACTTTCCTTTTTTGAACAAAATTGGCCTACTGTTAGTTAGGCCCTTTATAAATTAGGTCTTGCAAATCAATTTCCCCAATTTTCTGGGTAAGCTCTGCATTAGAGTACAGCTCCATTGCCGGCTCTAAGAAATGATAGCTGTAACGAGCTCCATAAACGAAAGGGTTGTCCGTTTGAAAATCTTTAAAAACCGACCTTACTTTCATGGTAAGCTGTAGGAGTACGCTTTTATCATTGATCAGGGCCTCGGCCTTTTCCGGGGCTATCTTAAAGAGGACATACCCATTTATATACTCCACTTGGCTCGTTTTATTGGCAATCTCTTGCCCATACGGTGTCTGGGGCAAAAATTCAGAAAAATAATCCAAAGAAGACACCTTGATCGATTTGCTTCTTAAAGGTAATTGAATCCAGAATCCACCTTTGTCAAAATCATATTGCCCGTGAAACTTTATATCATGCACCAACTGAAAATCTTCGGTCCCGTTCGAAAAAAAGGCTTCGCTCCATTTTAAAATGGTGTCCAAATACTTGTCCACAAACGAAACATACCTTTCGTTCTCGGTAAAATCATCGGCCTGGTGACCGCCCCATTTACGAACAAACGGACTTTTTCCGTCGCCGCTCCAATCGTTCATAAAATATTCCCTTTTTAAGGCATCGGTACCCATATCAAAAGCAAACTCTTTTAATACTTTTTGCGCCAGACTGGATTTCGCCTCTTGTTCTATGATCTTTCCTTTGGTCTGTTGGGTAAGGGCCGTTTTATCCATCGCCTTAAAATGCTCTTTTAACATATGGATACGTACCAAATGGGCAAAACCCGTATAGCCCAAGCCCGTGAGGTTTCTTTTGTCCGCCGCCTCCTTTGAAAGATCTACCTGTTTGGGGTTGTCCCGCTTCATGTAAAAATCCACCGCCCCAAATCGGGGAAGTCCCTTGTGTTTTTGAATCACTATATCCTTAAAGGCAGGATCCGGAGATTTGTACACCAAATAATCCGATTCGTTATACGTGGTTTTTGATTGCTCTACGGCCTTGGGGGATGCCGATTTATCTTGATCGTTTTTGACCGTTACAGGACCTTTAGCGTCTCCAGCTGTCTTTGTGCCACTCTTATTTTCGGTAAAAACAACATCTATCCCATTGTTTGCCTTTTTGAGCAATTTTTCTTCTGCTTGTTGTTTCAGCTTTTTAAAAAATTGGGCATTGGTCTTGGGCGATATGGTAAACACTAGCCCCGCCATGATCAACATATATACCCGATTGTTGCCCATTTTGATTATTGTTTAAGGTTTGCACTATTTATATCCACCTCGCCCATTTTATCGGTAAGTGCCACATCTTTGTAAAATTCAATGATCGGACTCTCCAGTTCGTATTCCCAATTTACAGAGGTCATATTATAGGGTTTGGGGTTTACCCGAACCTTGAACACCACAAAAACCGGTGACCTTGGAATTAATTTGTAGTTCTTGGCCTTTTGGGCATCTATGGGCAAGAATATTTTTTTGCGTTGGTGCCTTATTGCTTTCTCGTTCTCGGTGTAGGGTATAAAATTGGAATGATGTAGTATGAAATCCCCTCCTATGGAAAATAGATTCCCTATCCAATAGCCTTTTTCTTTAAAATCATATTTTTCGGCCACCAGACCCTTTGCCACATAATACGCAACGTCGCTGCCATCGGCATAGAAGGTCTTACTCCAATCTTTTAGAGTGTCGAAATAATTCTTCACAAAACCGGTATAACTGCGGTTCTGGGCAAACTCGTTGTTACCCATGCCCCCCCAATAGGAAACGTTGATCCGCTCTCCTGACGGATTATAGAAATTACAGGGCGATGCTGCTGCGGAATCACAAAAATAGTCTTTCAATTTATCGTCGGATAGCGTTTCCCCTGCCAGGATCCTTACCTGATTCTGGGCAAATTCCGAATTCCTTTTACTCAGGTCTCCTGTTGAGTTTTGATTTTTTGTAAGCTTTACACGGTCCATATCTTTGAACGTTTCCTCTAAAAACCGCATCTCCAAAATAGCCTTATAGGCCTTATTGGTAATCAGTTTGTGTGTATTTCTCTTGAAATGTAGCGCTCCATATCTTGGCAAACCCTTGTGGGATTGAATAACTATATCTCGAAAATCTTTGGATGGGGCCGAGAACCGCAATACTTCCTGATCTTGATTCTGGCCAGTATTTTTTACATTGACCGGCTTTGCCTGGTCAGCAGGATTGTTGGACCCAACCTTGGGTGGAGATTTTACAACAGGGCCGGTTGAAGCAGTATTGTTTTCCCCGTTTAAAAATTTATCCGTTTTGGAGTTTGCCGTTTCTACAACCTTATCCTCTATGCTTTTTTTTAATTTCTTAAAAAATTGGGCATTCGCAGAAATAGGCTTCAAAAAGACCATTGCCCCGAACAAGATCAATAGAATCGTTTGTGTGTTTTTGGTTCTCATCATTTGTTATCTGATTTTGGTCACCATCGTATTAATATCAATTTCGTCAACCTTATTGGTCAAGCTGTCATCCGAATAGATTTCAATTATCGGGGAGTTCAATGTAAATGTGGTTTTTAGCTGGTCTGCCCTATAACTTTCTAGTCCGTTCAACTTTCCGGTCACATTGAACACCAAATGTATCTGCTGTACTTTTTCCGAAAAGGTTTCGGCTTTCTCAGGCGACATTTTTAATAATATGGAGGCACCGTTGGGGTGCATTAATTTTCTTTCTGCTGAATTGCCAGGCTGCAATCCATACCACTTTAACAAAAATCCTTGATTGTAAAATTGATGTGTTATCAACCAAAACCCTCCGGCTTTAAAATCATATTTCCCCAGATGGGTCCTGGTCACATAGTAACCATTAAGTGTATTGTCTGGGAGCAACGTACTTCCCCATTTTACGATCACGGGTAAATCGTTCTTGGCAAAAGAGGTGTAGGCCCTTAGTTGCTGAAACTCGGTGGCTCCCCTCCCACCCCATGGCCTTATGTTCCTTGGCTCGTTGTAATATCCTTCTTGCGGAAATCTCGATGTACAATCCGAATCTTCTTTTTGATTACAGAAATAGCTCATTGCGTGTTCATTGGTGCTGAGCGCATTAGCAAGAAGCAAAGTATGTTGCTGGGCGGTATGGGACATTTTATCTTTTTCGAACATCGTATTGGTTCGCTCTGTAAAATAATCCGTGTCCATAGCCGCAAACATCTCTTCTTTAAACCTAATCTTTAAAAGTTCCGCAAAAGCATGTCTACTGGCATTGTTGTGACTGAATCGCTTGTCGATATCCACATACGTTGCATCACTCGGCTTTACGTAACTGCCATCCGATTTTAAATAATACTCATCTTGCACCCCAAAACGCAATTTGTCGTTATGCGTCTGTAGCGACAGATCTATAAAATTGGGTGAAGGGGCTTTGTAGACCTTCTCTTTTCCTTGCCCACAAACTGAAAACAGCCCTGAAAATGCGATGAATATAAATAGTATTTGTTTCATAAATCAATGAGTTAGATCGGCAAGGGACAATGTTTTTAAGTGTTGTGTCAGTGCCTCGTCGGTATAAATTTCCAAATCGGCGTTTTCGTGCGAATATGTAAATTCTAAGGGTTCAGAAGCAGCCACCATAGGTTTGTTCGCCCATTTTACCTTTATTTTTTTCACGGCATACAAACGTCTTGTCCCTTCTTTCTGAAATTGCTCTGCCATTTGTTCATCTATCTGAAGTAAAAATTTGATGGCCATCCTCTTATCAACCGCGTTTCGGAGCGCTAACTCGAAAGGTTTCACGGGTTCGAACTCCACCTTGTTCAAGAGGCCCTGCTTCATCGGAAAAATGTTATTTAGCTTTAGAAGGTGATATACGGTATATCCTTTTTTATCAAAATCATAAGTACCGCCAATATTCAGTATAGATACATGGTAAACAACCAACTCATCGTTCTTCATAACAGTTTTGCTCCAATCCAAAAGTGGGTCTAAACAGTTATCGACAAAAGACGTATAGTTGCGAAGAATTTCAAATTCATTTTTGCCCTGTCCGGCATTCTTACACTCTTCTGCCAAGCATAGATCTGGAGCCACCCGACGCCGTAAAAACCGTTGTAGAAAGGCCGAATTCGCATCTTTTTCGGACATATTAGAGGTCATTGTGGTCAACCGCTCCCGATCCAGGTCTTTCATAAACGGTTGTAGATACTTTAGACCGACCAATAAGGCAAAATTGCTCTTGCCCGAAGAAACGGTCTTACTTTTCTGCATGCCATTAGGGTCGCCGGCACCACGAACCGGTCTGCCTCCCCGTATTCCCTGTCTTTGTCCGGTAGCCTGTCCCCGATACATGTTCAAAGCCCCGAAACGCAGCAAGCCCTTATGTGTTTGCAATGTTATGGAAACAAATTTGTCAGAAGGCGCTTGGAGCACGACCAGTTCTTTATCACTTGTAAATTGTGCTCTGCCGACCAGAATTCCCAAAAAACAGAAAACGATGTATAAAATTGATCTTGCCATAATTTTATCCTTCATATTTTAATCCCAAGTAATGGTTCCGTCCAAGGTCAAAATCACATTGGTATCGGTATTGATTACCGTTGTTTCCTCTAAAGTAATGGTTTTCGCCTCAAAATCAACCTCATACCCGTCACCACAAGCAATAAAAAAGTTTTGATAGGGAGAAGTGCAGGCATGCCTATATTCTTCACCATCTTTTACTATGGTCATGGATATACTTTTGTCTATATTTGGTGAACCTCCAGTGGAGAAATCTGCAGCTACGATTACAAACCCGTTTTGGTCATTTTCATAGACGAGCTCGTTATCAACAACCGCTATGTTTTCCGACATCAGGATTACCGATTTATTGGTACCCGACAACGCAACATTGCCAACTTCCAAATTACCGACCGTCAAGCTTGTTCCCAGTACCTGCGTTTCATTTCCTGACAAACGTATGGTCCCTTGTGCTGTGGTCAGTGTGTCCTCATTATCGTCTTCGTTGTTGTTATCGCAACTAAAAAGCAAAAAAAACATGGCAGATAACAAGCAGTACATAGTTTTAAATTTCATATAGTTGATGGTTTATGTATATAGCAATCTCTAAACTATATTTTTAAAACGAAGTACACCACCTTGATTTATTCTACGTGCCCATTTAATACCGTACCGTACCCGATGGGTAGATATCCGCAATACCCACTTTATGGTTATTTTTTTGGACAAAAGGATTAAATTTGGAAGCAACCAACCTCTCAACATGCGCCCAACCATACCAAATAGTCTTTGTTTTTGTTTGCTTTTTCTTCTTGTTTTTAATGTCCGGTCACAAGAAAAAACCCTAGACTCCTTAAAGGTCGAGTTGCGGAACCACACCCTACAAGACACCGTTAGAGCAAGCCTATTGATCCGTACCGTTTCTGAAATGACGTATTCTGACCCGAATGAGGCCTTTCCTTTAATTGATGAATCGATTTCGATTTCTAGAAATGAAAAATGGACGAAGGGCGAAGCCTTGGGATTACGGCAAAAAGGCAACCTCTATTACGTATTGGGAGACAACCTAAATGCTTTGGACGCTTATCAAAAAGCAGTGCTTCTGAGCAAGAAAATATCGGACAAACCCCTTGAGTCCAGCTTATTGAGCAACATAGGCAATATACATGCAGATCTAAAAGAGTATGATCGCGCTCTGGAAAATTATCGTGCTTACCTTAATACTGCCCGGGAATTGGGCAGTCGACCTGATGAAATTAAGGCACTTTCCAACATAGCCATTGTGTACAACGACTCCGAAAACTTTGAAGAAGGAATTTCGTATTTGGAAAAAGCATTGGAACTGGCCAAACTAGAGAACAATGATCTATTTGTGGCCGCCATTACCAACAACCTGGCGTTGGCCCAAAAAAAAGCAGGTGCCCACGAAAAGGCCTTGGTAAACTACCAAAAGGCCGCAGACTTGGCCCAACAAATCGGCAACAAATACATCGAAGCCTCTGCACTGAACAGTATTGGAGAAATCAACGCGCTACTGCAAAATTTTTCAGTTGCCGAGACCAATGCCGATCGCGCCCTTTCCATTTCCAAGGAAATCGGGGCCGTGGAGTGGCAAGCAGATTCGTGGAAAGTCCTTAGCAGTGCTTTTGAAAACAAAGGCAAATTGGCCGAGGCACTTTATGCTTACAAGGAATATATTACACTAAGGGACAGCGTGTTGAGCGAAGAAAAAAAATCGGAACTGACCCGAAAGGAAATGCAGTTCAAAATGGAGCGTCAACAGGCCATAGCCCAAGAAGAAATAAAAAGAGAACGTTTGGTGAAGAATGGTTATTTGATCGGCACATTGGTGCTCTTGATCATAAGCGCCTTGGGATATGTTTTTTACAAACGTAGGCGAGATGCCTTGGAAAAAAAGAAAATAGCCGAGTTTAATGCCAAAGTGGCCGAGACGGAGCTAAAGGCCCTGCGCTCTCAGATGAATCCCCATTTTATATTCAACTCGCTAAATTCGATAAGCGATTTTATTGCACGAAAAGACATCAAACAAGCGGATGATTATCTGGTAAAATTTTCCAAGCTGACCAGATCTATCCTTGAAAACTCGGAAAAAAAATGGATTCCTTTGGAGGAAGATCTAGAACTGATGGAACTTTACATACAGTTGGAAGCTTTGCGTTTGGAAGAGAAACTCACCTATACCATCACCATTGACGAGTCCATTGAAACCGACAATACTTTGATACCACCTTTTATTTTACAACCATTTATAGAGAATAGTATTTGGCATGGCATCGCTCCAAAAAACGGGCTTGGGCAAATAGACCTTTCCATTAAAAAAGCTGAAGACATGCTTGTTTGTTCCGTGGACGATAATGGTGTAGGACGATTAAAAAATCATGGCCAAACGCACAAGAACAACTCATTTGGGTTAAAAATTACAAAGAATAGAATAGATATTATCAACCATTTAAAAAATACCAAAGGATCACTTAAATTGTTTGATAAAAACGAAGGGGTCCGTGTAGAGATCAGACTTCCGTATGAAGCCCAATTTTAATTCCTTATGCTAAAAGCAATAATAGTAGACGATGAACAACATTGCATAAACCGACTGGACGGTTTACTCCAAGAGTATGGAAACGATGTAAATGTTTTGGCACGATGCCATTCCATTAAGGAGGCAAAATCAGAAATAGAACGTGAATCCCCCGATATTTTATTTTTGGATGTTCAATTGGGGAACAACACCGGATTCGACCTACTTTCACAATTGTCCCAAATCGATTTTGAAGTAATCTTCACCACATCTTATGACAACTATGCATTAAAGGCTTTTAAATTTTCGGCATTGGATTATCTCTTAAAACCTATCGACAAAACAGATTTTATCCAATCGCTTCAAAAACTACGACAACAAAACAACTTAAAGGAAACATCAAAAAAGATTGATGTCCTTTTCCATAACTTTAAAGATACCAACGATTCCTCAAAACGGATAGCAATCCCAACCATTGAGGGTTTTACTATGGTGGACACCGGTAACATTGTACGATTGCAGTCCGATGCCAACTACACGCATATTTACACCGCTACCCAAAAAAAGATTACGGCATCCAAGACCATTAAATTTTTTGAGGAGCTTTTGGAAGGACAAAATTTTTTCCGGGTACACAAATCCCATTTGGTACATCTTAAATTCATAGAATCCTACAATAAAGGGAAGGGCGGATACTTAACCCTGTCCGACGGCAATAAAATTGAGGTCGCCGTACGAAGAAAAGAAGCTTTGCTCAAACGGTTAATGTAATTTCAAATCCGATGGTTCTCCCGATTAAGTATCAAATAACGAATCACAAGATCAGTTAAGGCCCATCAACAAAAA
This sequence comes from Flagellimonas marinaquae, assembly GCF_023716465.1. NCBI lineage: Bacteria > Pseudomonadati > Bacteroidota > Flavobacteriia > Flavobacteriales > Flavobacteriaceae > Flagellimonas > Flagellimonas marinaquae. The sequence continues at coordinate 2,444,808 of NZ_CP092415.1, read as the reverse complement.
AGCCCCCAGAAAATTCCAGAGGCCTTAAAAATAAGATCACAGTTTGATCAATGGGCATAAAACTCCATCGCTTCTTTGGTAATACCATGCCATTTTTTGGCAAGTTGAAGTTCCCCGTTCAGTTGTAAATATTCGTCTGCATTATAAAGCTCAAAACTGATCGGTGCAGCACTTTTGTCCTTGGAGTAAAAAACAAGTTCTATTCTTTCCAAAATTTCCTCGGTTTTCTTGTTCACCCTAACACGTTGCTTTGCCTCATTCACCTCGCATTTAAGTAGTGTATTTACAGGCACTGTCTTTTCCACAATCTTATCTTTGGTTTCCTTATAAAACAAAATATAGTTTTTGGCGCTGGATATGCCTAACGCCATTTTACGTCCATAATCCACGTTGGCAACGTCGGACCCGAGTGATGCAGCTATATTCTTTAATTTATCCAGAAGTTCTTTTTGTTTTCTCTTTTTTCCTTTTGCCATGAGTACAAATGGCATAGCGGAAAGGGCTATAACTACAACCCCAATACTAATTGTTCCTAATTCCATTTTTTGATTTTTTAAATAAAATAATGTAACCCAGCACGTATGTGAGGGCTTAAATAGATGTGTATGACACAATCCATGTCACGGAAAAATCAAAAAGATTTCAAAAAAAGAAATGGAAAGGATAAAGTAAATTGGCCTTGTTCTTATTAATGAGGCCATTTGGTGATTTTATTGGAAGCGCATCTAGATGAGAAACCATCGGATGCAATAGACCATGTAAACCTGCGACAATGTGACTATCTGTACCTAAATGTTGATTGTTCTCCGAAGCACTGTTAATATAATCGGAATAAACAGCGGGCAATGTGTGCTGGAAGCCATCGGACGTATCCTCCAATTGGTACCATTGTTGACTTAGTGCCTTTGGAGATCCATGGACCGAATGGAGTGATGAATACCCCAATGCCATCGCCCAAGCATACACTGCCAACAATGCAACAAAAACATATGATTTTCGCCCTTTTACCAATTTTAAATACATTGATTCAATCAGCAAAAGTATAATAATTTGTTATGCCAACATTATTTTACAATGAAAGAAAAACAAATACTTCTAAATCAGAATTCAATAGGTAAGCGTGTTGTACCCTTTGGCCTGCAACTGCAAGATTCGGACGGACCATGTGGGGACCGGAACAAGACCTTCGATAATCTGCTCTTTGGTAACATTTTGTTTTTTCATGGCAACACTGCAAAGGCTTACGCGCACCTTTGACCTATATTTTTGAAAAAAGACCTCCAATTCCGATCCCTTTACCAATTTTGCCACAATTTTACCTTTTACCACAATTTCGTAGTCGGTTATTTCCACCCCATTTTCCACCAAAAAATCGTACATGCTCAAAGCTCCTTTAAAATGTCGCTCGTCACTTACGCCGATAGCGAACTGGGTCGTATTTTTTAAATCGTTTACCGTTTCGGCATCCAATTGGGACTGCCCGATCGCTTTTTGATTGGATAAACTAAAAAAAGCAATAAAGAGAATCAGTGTAAGGAATATTTTTTTCATGATCTTTTTGGTTTTAGTTGGATGGCTACGAGGGCAAATCAGTTCGCCCATCAATACAATTGCTCTTAGATCTCTTTGGATAAGACAAGACCAATTTAACAAAAAACAATGGCTTGCTTAAATTAATATACCCGAATTCACATTTTTAGCGATTTGATTCGGAAATTAAAGGCAATTATCCGTAAAGTTCAATAAGTCCTAAATTGAAATATTGATAAAGATCAAAAAAAACTAAGTTAGAACCAACCGCATCTGCCTTATGGGAATTTTTAAACCAAATTTTTCAAACAGGCATTAAGCCTTAGAAAGAATTAGACACCTTTTTCTTATTTTTTCCTAAGAACCGTACCATTTTTTTGTCCTATATATTTTCCTTCATCAATGGCAATCTTCCCGTTGATGATACTATATTTTAACCCTTCGGCCAATTTAAAAGCATCTTCATAAGTAGCTTTATCCATAAAAGTAGCGGGGTCGAAAATAATGATATCTGCAAAATACCCCTCCAACAACTTACCCCGATTAGGGATCCGAAGAATATCTGCGGTTACTGCACTGCTTCGGTTAATGAAGGCTGCTGTAGTTAATACACTATCCTGCTTAACATAGGTATTATATTTTCTTGGAAACGAACCATACTTTCTCGGGTGTCCCGAACCGCCATCCGAACCAGTTACCACCCATGGCTCATCCATAAAATTTGCAATGTCATACCTGGTCATATTAAAGGAGGCGATCTTTGCATAACCGTCCTCCAAGATTTTAAAGACGGTTTCTTCTGGAGGCATATTATGAATCTCGGATATTTCCTCAAGATTTTTACCTTCATACAGTTTGTTGGGCGACTGAACGATCAATAAGGTTTTTGGCCCTCCCCTTCTTGCGATATTAATTTTGGTTTCTTCCAATATCTTAGTTCTTTGCCCAGTGGTATTAATACGAACAACCAACGAATCCCTACCCCCACTTTCTGCCCAGCGTGGTACTACTGCAGCTTGAAGTCCAGTAGCCGATGCGTTATATGGATATTGATTTGCGGTTACCTGAATTCCCTTTTTTTGTGCAGCTTCAATAATGGTAATAATGGAATCACTTTGTTTCCATACATCTACTCCCAAACATTTAATGTGCGAAATATGTACGGGCAAACCCGCTTTTTCTCCGATTTCTATGGTTTCTTTTATTGCGGGGATCAATCCTATGGAGTATGTGCTTTCGTCTCTCAAATGTGTATCATAAACACCTTTTGTTTCGGCAACGACTTCTGCCAATGCTATTATTTCATCGGTATCGGAATAACTTCCCGGGGCATAGAACAATCCGGTGGACATACCAAAGGCCCCTGCATCCATTTCTGCTCGGATTACCTTTTGCATTTTTGTTATTTCTTGCTGTGTTGCCTTACGGTCGCTGGATCCTACTACCATTTTCCTTACCGTGCCATGCCCTACAAACACTGCTACATTGGTACCGACCCCATGCTCTTCGCATTTGGCAGCATATTTTACGAATGGATATGGGCTACTACCATCGTTGCCCACTACTACCGTTGTTACGCCTTGAAAAAGAAACGGTTTATTGTCCGACAAATTTTCGTTTACCAAATCGTTGGTTGCATGTGTATGAGGATCAATAAAGCCCGGTGATACTGTCAATCCTGCGGCATTAATTATTTTTGAAGCGTTTATTTGAACTTTGCCCGCACTGCCAACATAAACGATTTTATCTTCTTTAACGGCTATATCCACTATACTCGGAACGGTATCCATCCCATTGTACACGGTTCCGTTTTTAATTAGTATATCGGCTTTAATTGCAGGGTGGGTACAGGCTGCAACAAATAGCAATGTGAGCACTGCACCGACACAAAACACCTTATATTTAATCTTTACACCCAATTGATCAGAGTTTCATTAGTTGCCTCATCATCCATAAATATAGGTGAAACCTAACAAAGTCATAGTTTCAATTGTCATTGAACCTATCATTTTAAAACACTTTGCCCAATGCATTACTGATTTTAATCCACCCAGACTCATCTTGCCGAAGTTTTGAGCGCTCTTGCTCTATATGCACAAATCTACCTGTTGTTCCTGTTGCCGGCACACTGCAAGGAGATGCCGAACCGTTTATATATCTGCCTTGGGTATTATCGAACGCTGCATATCGTGTCCAATTTAGATCGATGTGCGGAATTTTAAAGGTCAAGGTATTATCTTCTTCAAGAAGGGCATCCCTAAGCATAACCACATAATCTTTTGCTGGTGTTTTATTGGTTCCATTACTTAAAATAACGTAAGGGTCGGTCGGCTCCTTACCAAATCCATGAAGTTGAACAAAAACACTGGAAGGAAGTGCATTAAACAGATTTTCGGTTGTGACCTGAAATGTAGTATTGGTATTGTGTGGAACATCCGATATCCTATATGCCCCAAAATATGAGCTACAAGATTTGGTTGTGCCATCGCATGTAGAGGAACCTTCTTGATCACATCGGTGGGCCCCGCTTAAAAACAATGCCCTAGCTACGTTCCTTCTAAAGGCGAATGCTGCCTGGTATCCAGTTTTTTGATCGTGCAATACGTGAGGAGCAGCCAAAACCAAGTCTTTTCGTTTTGGGGTCTTGCTAAAAACATAAGTCCCCCAGTAGTTCTGTCTTTCTTGATATTCCTTTATAATATAGTAAACTTGATTCGGAGAGGAATAAATATCCGTAAACTCCACTATCTGATAATTTAGATACACGGCTTCATCAACAGCTTTGGTGATGTCTTCATCCAAAATAGCATCTATAATGGAGTCCCATTGATCCAATTCGTTGTCCGTGGGGACTTTGTATTTCTTGGCCGATATACCCGGCACAATATCCAGCAAATCCCTTAAGTAATCCTCCAAGTTACCGGAGGCAAACTGCAGTTCCGCCACAAGGGGGTCGGATGTATGCACATTGATAGGGTCGCTGAGTTTAGATGAGTTTCCTGCTTCATCGGTAGCCAGTACTTGAAAAGTATAATCGGTTCCTGGTACCAGATCATCCAAATAATAAGATGGCTTGCCCGACCCCACTAAAAATTCACCGTTTTGATACAAGGAGTAATTCTTTACGTTTACATTATCTTCTGCGGGGTTCCAATACAAAAATAATGTCCGTTGTGTAATATTTTCGGCCTTTAAACCTACTGGTATGGTAGGGGGGTCCAGATCTACAGCTGTTTCAGTATTTTCTTTATCCTCGGATGAGCAAGAGATAGCTCCCAACAATAGCCATAAAAAACTGATGATTGTTTGCGAACAACTTCTTCTTTTTATTATTAAATCCATAACTTTTAATTTAAGTCTCCAATTAATGAGGTTTAGTCTTCAGCTTCATAAACAATGATATTATCCAAATCGAACGATTCTGCCGTGGCTCCTGATTGTATTTGAACAACCAATTGATACGAGCGAATTCCTTTTTGAAACCCGCTGTTTACCTCCATCCATTGGCCAGCTACGGCCTCTACATCATCGTTATAGATATTTATTAGTTCCAAAACCTCATCGCCATTGTCTGTGGTGATATTTGCATAGGCGTGGATACCGTCCAAGTCCTCCCAACTAGTGTCCCCAAAGAAAACTTCAAAAGAGATTCCCGAGTTGTTTTGCCCTTCGGGAACATGTACCGTATCAAAAGTTATTCTCAGAGCGCCATCAGCGTCTTCCGAATGGAATCCCTGCACTCCATCCGGATATTCTTCGTAATCCTCGAATAAAGACATTACTCCTATGCGTTCTTCTGAAAAGCCAAGGCTACTGGTACTGATATTGGGAATGGCCAAATACTCGGTATCGAAGCCTAACTCATTATCTGGTCCGGACCCTTGCGCTACATAATCCACGTAGGGCGGACTTGGTCCATTGATCAGGTCGAGTGTTTCATCGTTTGTACCATTTCTATTGTAAACATCTTCATCTCCTGCTACGGCAGGTTCTTCGAAAGAAGTTCCTCTGATCTTTACACCAGGCGGCTGATAGAACCCAATGGTAAATTCCATTGCATTGTTATGTTCAGATTGCTTTAACCGGTCTGTGGTTTGTCCACCTTGGTTGATATAATTAAAATCAAAATCCGGCGACCTTCCATTAAAGGTTCCTGTTGGGGTCACAACAGTTGCTACAAACGTTATTCTATCCGTTAGCTCTACTTCGGTTTCTTCTACTTGTAAAGCTTCAAGTACATCGGAGAGATCAAATGTTAGGGTATATGGAAAACTACTTATCTCGATATAATCTTCTATGACCGCTTCGCCATCTTTGTACAATACATCCAAGGTATAGCTTGATGCATTCTGATTCGGGTCTTGCAACGTCGCCGTAAACACTTCCGAGTCAACCTTTAAAATATTAAAACTAAGGTTCGGTGCTTCTACAAATGTGATATAACCACCCTTGAATGCAATATCCTCGAGAGTATTGTTCTCATTATCGCAGGATAGAGCCAACACCAATGCAACAATCCAAAGTACTTTTCTATACATATTGACAAGTTTTCTAGTTATTTTATGAACCCTTCTGGGTTGGTATCCCAAAAAACCCTATCTGTATTCAGCTTTTGGGTTAATGAGGAGTTTATCTCTACCGCCCGTGCCGAATAAGGAAAGCTTCGTGGGAATGTTGGGTTATCGTTATCTATGGGGACTTGAATATTAGAAGGGTATCCTGTTCTTCTATATGCGTTGTAGGATTCCATCGAATTTCCGAAGGCTGCCAAATAATACTCCGTTATAATTATATCGAGTTTTTGTTCGTTGGTGGCCACATTGTTAAAATTGAAAAGAACCTCATCAATATATGCTTCTACTTCTTCATCCGTGGACTCAAAGTCCGAATCTACTTCTCCGAAAGAGAGAACTTTGTCCATAGAATCCTGTATTGCTTCCCTTAATAGTTTCTCCGGGTCTTCGCCCGTACTCAGCATTAATGCTGCCTCTGCCCTTAAAAACTTTACAAAGGAAGATGTTAAAAGGGGTAAAATACCCGCTCCATCCAAATGTGTAGAGGTTTTTGGGGCGGATACAAACTGGTCCTCATCAAATGTTCCACCTCCGGGATACAAACCATATACTGTTCTTTCCTCATTATCTCCAAAGCCAGTACGACTTTCTCCATGGTCCAGTCCTCGGTAAAAATCCCCGATATAACAATAATCCACATTGGACTCTTGCAAACACGTTGAATAGGGCACTATACTGAACGGACTGGAATCGGACTGCCTATACAAATAGTAACGTAGCCGTGGGTCCGCAACGCTTTTGGAATCTTTGAGCATAAACATAAAATAGTTGCCCATGTATTGTCCAAAATTGCTCACATACCCTCTACGGAAATAACGATGGCGACTTTCTGGCTCCTCCACAGTGGAAAAGGTGTATTGGAAATCTTCAGTTTCTGAATCTATCAAATCTTTTTCCAACAGTTCATTAATTGCCAATGCAATATCTGATACCCCAATTTCAGAACTCGCCAATCGGGTCTGCACCAAAATCTTGAGCTTAAAAGAATTGGCAAAAGCTATCCATTTATCCTTATCGCTATCATAGAACAAATCTGTAGAAAAGTTGAAGGTGGAGTTCTCAATATCCAATATGGCCCGATCAATATCATTCAGGACTTTTTTATAAATATCTATACCGCTTTCCAATCCTGGGTTCGGGTATTCGGATGGGACAACCGCCTCAGTGTAAGGTATTGCCCCCATATAGTCCACCATAGTTATGGTAAGGTATCCCAAAAGCAATTTATTGATGGCGTTATGGAATAATAAGGTTTCATCCTTTTCTGCCAAAGCTTCTATGGTCTTGGAATTGTTCAGGGCCTCAAAATAGCTTTCCCATTCAGTATCCAATACTGTTACGGAGACCAAATCACCATAGGTATCGGTCATTGCTTCATAACGCATAAGATCGTCCGTATTTAATATCATAAGTCCCATTAGGGATTGAAATTGATATTGGATTTCGTTCAAGAGATATTCAGGGTCCGCACTTTTCGGGGTAAGGAAATTAGGGTTGTCCTGTAAGTCAAAATCAGAAACTTCACACCCTAGCAACGCTATGGATATCAATGCTATTCTACCAAAATATTCTATTGTTCTTCGCATGTGGTTTAAATTATTTTTGAATTAGAAGGACACTGATACATTAAAGGCAAACCTTTTTGTTGATGGGACGGTGCTATCCCCATCCAGACCATCACTTTCCGGGTCGTAATTGATATATTTTGGAAAATTGGGGGCCACATACCATAAGTTTCGTGCCGAAAGGGTAAGGTCCATTCTTTTGAACGGCAATCTGTCAGCTTTTTTTGGTTTCAACGTGTAGCCTACCGCCACTTCCCTAAGTCTAAAGATCGACGTGTCCCACATGGCAAGATCGTTAGCATTGTAATAGTTGGAATAACCCAATCTTCCGCTATTTAATTGAATATTATTGGGAATTTGATTTCCATTGGCATCCAATAATGGTTCGCCTGTAACATCGTCCGCCAAAAAACCAGGCAACACAAATGCCCCTTCTCTATCCTCGGTTTCCTTTGCCACGCCACGTTCAAGCATATTTTTTACCGCTGTGGAGTAAATTTCGCCCCCATGGCGGTATTCGATTTGAGCACTGATCGAAAAACTCCCGATACCAAAGCTATTTATATTGGTAAGTCTCCAATCTGGATTGGGATCTCCAATAACTTTGTTGGGCAGGCCAATATCGTTACTGGTAATTACTTCACCTACTCTGGTCGCCGAGCCATTGCCATTGATCAGTAGGTTTCCATCCTCATCCCTTAAGGCATAGTCCCCTTTTATAACACCAAAAGGCTCGCCTTCCACGGCAAATCTATCTTCACGGAGATTTATATCCGCTCCGGTTGGCGTGGTTTCACGAACCATGGATTCGTCCGCAGTGACTATGTTCCTGAAATTCCAACGAAATTTATCCCCTCGAAAAATATCGACACCTAGATCAACCTCGATTCCTTCACTATCTATCCTTCCTAAGTTTATAAACTGATCATCGTATCCAGTGGCGGGGGCCACCGGCGACTCTACAATCTGGTCTTCCGATACGCGTTGATAAACGGACACCTCTAAAGATGCTCTATTGTGAAACAGTTTGGATTCTATACCAAACTCAATTTCTTTATGCAGTTCTGGTTTTAAATTTAGATTGGCGTAGCGGGTACTATATCTATTGGTTACCGGATAGGTTCCGTCGGGAGCGGCAAACCTCAAGGGATCAATAATCAATGTACTTCGCGTTCTATATGGCGCGGGATACCCTGATGATGTTGCATACGCTCCCCTAAGCTTAAGGTAATTAAGTGTGTTTCCTCCAAAATTAAACGCACTGGTCGGAATAAACGATAAGGATGCCCCTGGGTAGAAAAGTGATCGGTTATCTTTTTCTACCGTACTGCCCCAATCGTTTCTACCAGATATTGTGGCATACAAATAACTCTTGTACGCAAATTGAAATTGACCAAAGGTGCCAGCCAAATTCTCGTTGGTACGGCTGTAGCTGGATTCCGTTACGGTAAAATTACTCGGTCTTAAAAATCCATATACAATTTGACCATCCGAGTTTGATGAATTTCCTACGAATCGCGTTATTTGGCTGTTGAGCCCTATCTGTGCTTCCAGACTCAAGTTTTTGATCAATTCCTTATTAAACCCGAGTATAGCAGTTTGATTTACAATTACCTCCTTACTATCCCCTATATTGAGATATCCTTGCTGATACACATCATCATACCCGCCTTTATTGGAAAAATCGAAGCCCGTATAGCTATCTGAATCAAAACCTGCGCGGTATGTAACATTCAGCGAGTTGGAGAGCTGATAATTTGCGGTTACATTTCCAAAAACACGGACTTTATCATCATAATTCCCGGAATTGTTTAGAATCCAAAGTGGATTGGTATCGTTACGGTAATAGACAGACTCCCCTGTCAAAGGGTTCTGATAGGGCAACTCTGTTAAATCTATCCATCGGGGCAAATAGAACACCAGATTAAAAATATCCTCATCATTGATCAAATTTACCTTTCTGGTCGAATACCCAATATTTGCGGAAACATCCAGTTTTTCACCAAGCTGGGCCTTTCCTCCCAAGCTCAAATTAAAACGCTTTAAATCGTTGTGGTCAATTATTCCAGACTCATCGGTATATCCGGCCGATAAGTTAAAGCCCACTTTTTCTTTGGAAGTTGAAAAGGTCAAGGAATGATTTGTTCCTATTCCCATTCTAAAAATATTCTTCACGTTATCCGGTTTTGGGCCTATTTTGATCATTTTGTCCGCATACTCAGGAAAAATATCGCCCATATTGGCATAAGGGTGCGGTACTGGGTCCATTTCCGAAAAAGCCGGTCCAAAGTTTGAAAATATCGTTGCGCCAAATTGTACCCCTTCCAGTCCGTTGGAATATGTGTTTTGGTATTTTGGCAATTGGGACACCATATTGGTGTACACCGAGGTGGCATAAGTTACCGTTGTGCTAGCTTCGCCTATTTTTGCCGAACCACTCTTGGTCTGAATCAAGATGACCCCGTTTCTTCCTTCGCTACCATATAGCACAGCAGCATTGAACCCTTTTAAGATGCTTATATTTTCGATATCGTTTGGATCTAGATCCCTTAAAAGTCCATTGAACGGAACATCGTTTACCACTATCAAAGGTGCGTTAGAACCAGTCAACGAAATATTTCCCCGAATTCGAATTGTGGAAGATGAGCCTGTTTGACCATCGGCCGGGGTTATCGCTACACCAGCGACCTTACCTTGTAGAGTACGCGCCAAATCCGCTTCGGGCCTTTTTTCTACTTCTTCTGATTTTACATTGGCAATGGCATAACCAAGTGCTTTTTTGGACTTTTTAATTCCCTGGGCGGTCACTACTACTTCGTCCAAAAGCTCTGTACTTTCCACCAATAGCACATTGATCTCATTTTGATTGCCCACAACGACTTCCTGTGCTGTGAACCCTATGTAGCTAAATTCCAAAACATCTGCTCCGTTTTGAACAGTAATTGTGTATTCCCCATCAAAATTGGTGGTAGTTCCTACACTGGTACCTTTTACAACAACACTGGCACCGGGCAATGGCCCAGAGGCATCACTTACCTTTCCATTGATCTGTCGTTGTGCGTTTATAGTGAAAGAAAATAGTAAAAGCAGACACAGGCATATATTTTGGTTTATGGGCATTGGTAAGTAGGTTTAAACGTGATTAGATTGGTCTTGATGTTTGTAAAAAACAGGTTCGGGATACTGAGGCCGAAGTCTGATATTGATCCAGCAAGTATGAAAGCTTAAACTATCAAATTCAAAAAAGAAGCTTGTCCAACCGTTCAAGCCAGGTGTAAAAACCACTTCGCTATAGCACTTGAACAACAAAGCTCTACTTGTAGGATTTGGGAACTGCATTGTAAACCTTTTGTTAAAAAACTGAAAATTAAAGGATAAACCACTACCTTCCGCATACCAATCATATTTGATTTAGCATACCAATTATGCACTTTAACATTAAAGGCCTTTTAGAAAGAAATGGCTTTTTTTTGGATGCAAATCAACCTCAAATTTATGTCAACCTCTACACGGCGTTCAGAAAAGCTATATTGAACCGCTCCCTCGAGAACGGTACCAAACTGCCCCCTTCCAGGGTTCTGGCAATGGACCTTGGCATATCCCGAAGCACCGTCTTAAAAGCCATTGACCTATTGTTGGTGGAGAATTATATTACATCCAAAAGAGGTTCTGGATATTATGTTCGAGCAACTGAAGACAAAAAAATAAGGCTCAATATTTCCGCTCTCGACCATAAAGGTGGCCACCCAAAGCTATCCAAACAAGGAATAGCTTTTTCGGAAAACAATCTTTGGGCCGGACAAGATTCCATAAAAGAGGTCGCTTTTAGGCCGGGATTACCTCCTTTGGATATTTTCCCCGTCCAAATTTGGAAAAAGCTCATCGACGACTATTGGAAACGTATTACTCCTTCTGAGTTATCCTACAGTGATACGAAGGGCCTACATTGTCTAAGAGAGAATATTTCCCAATACTTAAAAGTATATAGGAACATTAATTGTTCGCCCGATCGAATAATCGTTACCACTGGATCATTACATTCCCTTTTTTTGGTCTCGAGCATTCTCCTTGAAAAAAATGACAATATTGTGGTTGAAAACCCAATGTACCCAATGGCCCATAGTCTTTTCAAAAACTTGGGCGCCGTGATACAACCCGCTCCGGTAGATGATGAAGGAATCAATCTAAAAGGCATTAATTGCACAAACCCGAAATTTGTTTACACCACACCATCCTGCCAGTACCCAACTGGTGTAAAAATGAGCATGTCCAGAAGATTCCAATTGTTAAATTGGGCAACAGTGAATGAAACCTATATCATTGAAGATGATTATAACCACGAATTCAGTAATTGGAAAAAGCCATTGGGGTCGTTGTTTGGAATGGATTTACAGGAGAGAGTGGTCTATTTGGGCACGTTCAATAAATTGATACACCCATCCCTGCGGTTGGGCTACATAATTCTACCTGAACAACTGATCGGTCCTGTAAGCGGCCTGTACCAGCAGTCCAGCAGGTTCGTACCAAGACAAGACCAGAAAGCCATGAGCGCTTTTATCCAAAAAGATTATTTAAACAAACACCTAAGAAAGGTAATCGACACGGCCCAACAGAGAAAAGAATATTTTGTAGAACAATTCAATACCATTTTAGGAGATTGGTTCCAGCTAGAAACGTCCTGTTTGGGGCTCCACTTGATCGCTCATATCAAAAAAAAACAGAGCGACCTATATATAGAACAGAAGTTAATGGACCAAAACATTCGTGTACATGCATTGAGCAGATATTATATTTTACCAAATGATGCCAATGGGCTGGTTATGGGGTTTTGCTCGGTAAACCAAAAACAAATCAAGGAAACCATACGTAAGATTGGCGAGATTATGGGCCAATTGTAATATGCTCTCGGATTTTTTTAATCTTTTAGATTTTTAAGTGAATCCAGTTGCTGCTTTGTCAGTTCCAGTTGATTCTTGAGCTTTTGATTTTCCAAAATACTCTGTTCCTTCAATTGATTGATCTTACGTTCAAATTCATCGGCAGGCACGTATTCCGGACGCAAAAAAACCTCGGAAAAAATACTGATTATCGTAAACAAAAAACTGATTGCCAACGCAGAGACCAAACCGATAAGCAACGCTTTTTCCCTTTTGGAGGTTGATGTTTTCTTCTTGAGCAGTTTTCTCTCATCTTTGGTGAGCTTTGGAGTGTTCGATAAATGTCCCAAAAATGTGTCCCATTTTTCCTCCTCTTTTACATAAAGATTCATAAACCCTCCTTCGTCCAAAAAATCTTGGGTGTTAGGCGTTGAAGCCAACATAAACATATCCATTCCATTGCCTCCCATAACATCCAGTAAAGTGGAATCGTAATTCAGGATTTCCTGTACCAACCTCTGTACATATTCCAAACTATAATGTGGTCGTAAAAATTCGTCGTAAAGCGTGTGGATTTGAAAATAGTCGTTTCGGTCCAAAGCATATTCCAAAAAACGATCCTTTAGTTCTGCCTTAAAAAATTCACTCATTTTTAAAAATGGGCGTTATTGGGTTGGTTATGGTTGTTTAGGCTAAAAATTAAAGAAGTGGGACGGCAAAAAGTTCTAGGTCAAGGTAAAGAATTCATGAAATTATTGCTTAATCAGATTCTTTTAAAACAATTAAAATAGTAATACTAAAAAGGGTAAAACAGGTCTATCACAAAATCTCTGCGCTCAAACCTGCCTGCAAAAGTTTGCTGCATCTGGGCTCTAAATAGGAATATTCACCCGTTTTAACCGTACATTTTCCTTTATAATGAACAATTATGGAGCATTGCTCCGCTTGCTCGGGTGTATGCTCGCACACATTGATAAGGGTTTCGATAACATGGTCGAAAGTATTCACGTCATCATTAAAAAGTACGATCTCGTGCTCCTTCACCGTTTCTTCTTCTAGAAGGACATCTTCCAATTCCTTTTCCCTAGTGCCCATAATACTTGAGGTTTATGCTATTCTAATTTACATATTTTGCTGCAATCCAATTGTTCTTCTCCAGATTTTTTTCAAATTCCAAACCATGTGCCGCACATTTTGAAGATATTGCATCTAAATCTTCTAAATAAAAACCACTTAAAAAAAGCGTACCTTCTTTTGCTAAACAATCTGCGTATATCGGAATGTCCTCCAATAAAATATTTCTATTGATGTTGGCCAAAATAACATCATATTTTTTATCCTTGAGCAAATTGCTATCTCCTTGATAGGTTTTGATTTCGGGACAATTGTTTCGTTCCACATTTTCTTGGGTATTCAGATAGCACCATTCATCTATATCTATGGCATCCACATCCGTAGCACCGCGTTTTTTTGCCAAAATAGCCAACACACCGGTACCGCACCCCATATCCAAAACCGATTTACCCTCAAAATCGTTTACGAGGATATGCTCGAGCATCATATGGGTAGTTTCATGATGTCCCGTACCAAAACTCATTTTTGGCTCGATCACTATATCGTATTCTACCTTAGCTGGGTCGTGAAAAGGTGCCCGAACCATACATTGGTCACCGACCTTAATGGGGTGAAAATTCTTTTCCCATTCGGCATTCCAGTTTTGCTGCTCAATTTCCTTGCTGGTCCAACTTATCTTAAAATTTGGGTTTTGGGAAACGAACAGTTCACTTAGCATGCCCCCCTTCCATTCCGACTTTAAAATATAGGCCAACAGCCCTGTTTCGTTTTCCACAAAGCTTTCAAAACCCAATTCTCCCAACTCCGCAATCAAAATATCTGTTGCGGGCTGGGGCGGGTCGATCTTAAAATCGTATTCGAGGTATACCAAGTGCCAAATTTTAAATAGCCTTAATTATTTCGGAAAAATCTGTAGCTTTTAAAGATGCGCCACCGATCAAACCTCCATCCACATCGGGCTTGGAGAAAATTTCCGATGCATTTGCCGGTTTTACGCTTCCACCATATAGTATGGAAACATCTTCCGCAATGGAGGAATTAAACCCATCTGCTATAGTTTTTCTAATAAAAGCGTGCATTTCCTGTGCTTGTTCCGGACTCGCGGTCTCGCCAGTACCAATGGCCCAAACAGGCTCGTAGGCAAGCACAATTTTGCTCCATGCGCTGGCATCTAAATCAAAAAGGGCATTTTTTAACTGGTTTTCCACTACGGTAAAATGCTTGTCGGATTTTCTATCCTCCAATTCTTCTCCAAAACAGAAGATTACCTTAAGTCCTTTTTCTACGGCCGTTCTTACCTTTTTGGACAAAAGCGCATCATCTTCCCCAAAATAGGCTCGCCTTTCGGAATGACCGATGATTACCGTGTCCACACCGAGGGCAAGTAGCATATCGGCAGAAATCTCGCCGGTGTATGCACCATTTTCGGCAAAGTGCATATTCTGTGCTGCGACCTGTATTTTTGAATCTTGCAATGCTTCCTTTGCTGCTTGAAGGTTTACAAAAGTGGGCGCTACTATGATATCTGCATCGGTATCGGGTAATTTAGCGGAAAGCTCGGCCAACAATTCTTCTGTTTCCTGAAGATTCTTGTTCATTTTCCAGTTTCCTGCCACTATTTTTGTTCTCATTTTCTCTGGTTTTTCTCAGTTTTATATTTAGAAAGTAAGTTCTTCAAAATCATTGTAATGTGCCTTTTGCCGAATAGTCCCCTTGTTCAACACCAAGATGCCCGGATTGGAACGTACTATGGTCTTTAAGGTAGTTTCATCCGTAAAGTAGAACTCAAAGTCCAAGCCGTAGGATTTTATCAATTTTTCGGCCGTATCACTACTGGACGCTGACATTCCTATTACTTTGTAGCCTTTACGCTTTGCTTCGGCAGTAACTTTGGCCACCTGCTCAAAGGCCTCGTAATCGCTTTTTGCCATATCATAGGCTATAACCATTACCAATTTCTCCTCTTCAAGTAATTCTGCCGCATAATCCTGTCCTTCTTGCTCAATGGTAAAATCGTGTATTGGCGGCTCGTATCCAGCTTGGATCTCGGTGGTCTCCACATCGATAAATTCACCATCAACGGATGGATAATCTCCTTCGGTCACAATTACTTTTTCTTCCCCGTTGACCTTAAATCGCCATGCATATTCGTAAACTGGCTTAGGTGCATTTTCTGGAACGGACATTCCTTCTTGTATGTTCGCACCGATTTTGTAGGGTCTAAAATCCACCGAGGGCAAATGGGCCAACACATGGTTGGCGAACAACATACATGCCAAAAGGGCAACTCCCCCAATAATCCAATTTACTTTGGAACTGAACATGGGTGTAATATATTTTTTACCAAAGAAAAGTACTAGAACAAACACCAACAGAATCACATCTTTGGTAAAGGATTCCCATGGTGTAAGTTTAACTGCATCTCCAAAGCATCCGCAATCCGTTACTTTATTAAAATACGCGGAGTAAAATGTAAGGAATGTGAAGAAAACAATCATTAGCAAAAGACTCCAAACAGTGAATTTTGGTTTAAACCCGATCAATAACAAGATCCCTAGAATTACCTCTGCAATCACCACAAAAATGGAAATTTCCAAGGCCAGAGGTGTAAAAAAGGTAAGATCTAGCACACTCGGGCTAAAATATTCCTCCAATTTAAAAGAGAAACCCATGGGGTCGTTGAGCTTGATGAGTCCACTTATAATGAACAATATGCCCACAAAAATTCTTGATATCCAAACCAAATATTTCATTCTTCTTCTTTTAAATGAATCAATGCAAAAACCGCATAATTAACCATATCCTGATAGTTGGCATCCACGCCTTCGCTTACCAAGGTCGTACCTTGGTTGTCTTCAATTTGTTTTACGCGCAACAATTTTTGTAAAATCAGATCCGTCAACGAACTTACCCTCATATCCCTCCAAGCTTCGCCATAATCGTGGTTCTTGTTTTCCATCAATTTTTTGGTGATGGCAACTTCCGCATCGTAGAGCTCAATGGCTTCATCTGCGGTAATATCGGGTTGTTCCACCACTCCTTTCTTAAGTTGGATCAAGGCCATAATGGAATAATTGATAATTCCAATGAACTCTGAATATTCGCCCTCGTCCACTTTCCGTACGTCATTTTGCTGTAGACTTCGGATACGTTGTGCCTTAATAAAAATCTGATCTGTTAAGGATGGTAACCTCAGGATTCTCCAAGCTGTGCCATAATCCTTAGCCTTTTTTAAAAACAATTCCCGGCAGGTTTGTATCACCGCATCGTATTGTTGGGAAGTATGCTGCATGTATTGTTGCTAATTTGCGTAAATTTCGTCCAACTTGTTTGTGCCAAAAAAGCACATTGCCAAAGATAATGAAACCCAACTAAGCAGATATTTTTTATGACGATAAACTGCAAAGGTGA
Source organism: Flagellimonas marinaquae (assembly GCF_023716465.1). Classification (NCBI taxonomy): domain Bacteria; kingdom Pseudomonadati; phylum Bacteroidota; class Flavobacteriia; order Flavobacteriales; family Flavobacteriaceae; genus Flagellimonas; species Flagellimonas marinaquae. The sequence goes on along the minus strand of NZ_CP092415.1, from coordinate 2,427,777 downwards.
ATTAATAGACCTATCATCTCCCAAAGTAATGGGAATTCTTAATCTTACACCAGACTCGTTTTTTGATGGTGGAAAGTACAAAGATGAAACGTCCATACTATCGCAGGTCGATTATATGTTGAGCCATGGAGCCGCCTTTATAGATATGGGCGCCTATAGTTCAAGACCAGGTGCCGAGCACGTACCCGAAGATGAAGAATTAAAAAGATTGATTCCCATTATGGATCTTATCCTGAAAAAGTTTCCAGATACTTTAATATCAGTGGACACATTTCGGAGCAAGGTGGCATCGACAAGTATTGAGCACGGAGCAGCCTTGATCAACGATATTTCTGCGGGAAATTTGGATAAGAAGATGTTTGATACGGTTGCCAAGCATCAGGTCCCTTATATTATGATGCACATGAAAGGAACTCCACAATCCATGCAGAAAGAAGCTGCTTACGAGGACTTGATCAATGACCTTAGATTTTATTTCTCTGAAAAAGTAAAAGAAAGCTCCGGCAAAAAAATCAACGATATTATTCTAGATCCAGGATTTGGTTTTGCAAAGACCACGGCCCAGAACTATACTCTTTTAAACCATTTAGACATGTTCCAAACTTTTGGTTTGCCCATTTTGATCGGTTTGAGCAGAAAATCAATGATTTATAAAATTTTGGAATCATCCCCGAAAGAAGCATTGAACGGAACAACGGCCTTGCACACCATTGCCCTTTTAAAAGGCGCAAACATTATTCGTGCCCATGATGTAAAAGAAGCATCGGAATGTATTAAACTTGTGAAAGCTCTAAAAGAGAATGCCCTCTGATTTGATGTTCTCCTAATTTTGCTAATTTTACAAAAACGCTGCGGTTGGATTTTTTAAACTTTCTCGAATTTAAGATTACCGATGTCATCGACATAGTCCTGGTCGCCGCATTGCTCTATTATATTTACAAGCTGGTCAAGGGAACCGTGGCCATCAATATTTTTATTGGAATTGTTATTGTCTGGGCACTTTGGAAACTTACCGAACTACTCCAAATGAAGATGATCAGCAGCATGGTGGGCGGGTTTATGAACATTGGCCTGATTGCATTGATCATAGTTTTTCAGCAAGAGATCAGGAAATTTCTGTTAATGATCGGCTCTACTAACTTTGCTTCCAAAAGAAACATTTTTAAACATTTTAAGTTCCTAAAACAGGAAGCTATTTCCACCAATACAGATGTAGATGCCATAATAAGTGCCTGCGAACGTATGGGAACTTCCAAAACGGGAGCTTTGATCGTTATTGAGCGCAACAATTCTTTGGATTTTATAAAATCCACTGGCGACGCCATGAACATTAAGGTTACCCAACCCATTTTAGAAAGCATCTTCTTTAAAAATAGTCCGTTGCATGATGGCGCCATCGTGGTCCAGGACAATTTTATTACGGCAACCCGGGTAATTCTACCTGTCTCCAACGACCGTAATATTCCATTAAGATTTGGCTTACGGCACAGGGCCGCTGTGGGCATTACCGAAAAAACAGATGCACTCTCCCTTGTCGTGAGCGAAGAAACCGGTTCAATTTCATATATAAAAAATGGTGAGTTTATACCATTTAAAGGTAGGGAAGAATTGGTTAAGCGAATTAATAAGGACTTGGAACAATGACCTGCAAAAATTGTGAAGCAAGACTTCGAACCGATTTTTTGTATTGTCCGGCATGTGGCGCAAAAGTGGTTCGCAACAGAATTACCATTAAAAATCTTTGGGTTGATTTTTTAGAAAGATATTTTAATCTCGACAACACTTTTATAAAAACCTTTATCCATTTGTTCAGTAAACCCGAAGTGGTCATCGAGGGTTATTTGCAGGGGATTCGCAGAAAATATCTAAATCCCATCAGCTATGTTGGTATTGCATTGACACTTTCTGGATTGCTCATGTTTATTATGTCCAAATCTTTGGATAGTATAGATTTTGGTTTTTTGGAATCGGAGGCCCAATCGGTTTACCAAGAAAAGTTAATGGGTTTTATTTCGGATTATCAAGCTTTGATATTCATCCTTTACATTCCATTAACGGCGATATCAGGTTGGTTATGTTTTGATGAGAAGAAGTACAATTTTGCAGAGCGCATCATTATTTTTACTTATGCACTTGCCCATTATAGTCTTCTCTTTTTTATACCTTCTCTACCCATTCTCCTTTTTGCTCCGGAAATCTATATGTCATTTTCATTGGTAAGTGTTTTGGTAATGATGGTTTATGCTGGATATGTAATAGTAAGAATCAGCAACTCCGAAGGAGTTTCCCTTATCGCAAGACTACTCTTGTTCTATATGATTTTTGGAATTCTCTATTTCCTGAGTTCACTGCTTATACCGATCATCATGCTTTTGATCGGAGAAATAAGTTTACAAGATTTAGTACCACCTCCTCCCCAAAACTGATTACGCCACTTCCTCGGCCAAGAATTGGGCATTGTACAGGTCGTTGTAGTAACCGCCTTTCTCCAGAAGTTCTTTGTGAGTACCGGTTTCTATGATTTTACCAGCATCCATCACTATGATCTTATCCGCCTTTTTAATAGTTGCCAAACGGTGGGCAATTATAATTGATGTTCTGCCTTCGGTAATCTTGTCGGTGGCCTGTTGGATCAACTGCTCGGAATACGTATCCACGGAAGAAGTAGCTTCATCTAAAATAAGAATACTGGGATTGCTCACGTAAGCGCGTAAAAATGCGATCAATTGACGTTGCCCACTGGAGAGCATGGTTCCTCGCTCTTTCACGTTGTATTGGTAACCGCCCGGTAAACTGGAAATAAACTCGTGTACCCCGATCTGCTTGGCGGCAGCTTCTATTTCTTCCGTAGAGATATTTTCATCACGAAGCGAAATATTGTGTGCTATGGTATCGGCAAACAGGAAAACGTCTTGTAACACAATTGCGATATGGGAACGGAGCGACTTCAAAGTATAGTCGTCCAAGCATACGCCATCCACCATAATTTTACCTGAATTTATCTCATAGAATCGGTTGAGCAAATTTATGATTGTAGATTTTCCTGCTCCTGTGGCCCCCACAATGGCCACAGTTTCACCTGCTTTTACGTTGAACGATATACCATGAAGGACTTCTTCATCCGGCACATAACCAAAATGTACATCTTTAAACTCGATATCTCCCTTTACGCTTTGCTTTTCTACCGTACCGTTGTCGTCGATATGGCTATCGGTATCCAAAATTTTAAACACCCTATTCGCAGCCACCATTCCCATTTGCAGGGTATTGAATTTATCCGCAATCTGACGCAGTGGACGGAACAAAAGATCCATCAAGAAAAAGAAAGCTACGATGGCCCCTTTATTGTCGAGCCCTACATTTTCGATATTCTGTATTACACCAAAATATACCACCAAACCAATACCAATTGAATTGGATATTTCGGCCACAGGAAAAAATATGGAGTTGTACCATACTGTTTTCAACCATGCATTCTGGTGTTTTTCGTTGATGACCCTGAACTTTTCCTTTTCTATTTCCTCTCGGTTAAAGAGCTGTACGATCTTCATTCCGGCTATCCGCTCCTGAACAAAGGAGTTTAGGTTGGATACTTGGGCGCGCACTTCGATAAAGGCCACCTTCATTGCCTGCTGAAAAAGACGCGTAGCCACTAAAATTACGGGAAGAATGGCAAACACGATCAAGGCAAGTTTCCAATTGATCACCACCATGATCACGGCCGCGGACAACATTTTTAAGGCATCGGCGACGATCATAAAAAATCCTTGGCTAAAAATTTCCCCTATTCGCTGCATATCGGCTACGGCCCGAGTGACCAAAACGCCGATCGATGAATTATCAAAATAGGTCATTTTAAAGCTGGTCATCTTTTCAAAAAGATTGATCCGTATGTCTTTTATAACGGATTCGCCCAACAAATTTGCATAATAGTTGAACAACAATTGGGTGGTTACCTGACCCAGTAAAAACACCAGCATTAACAGCACATGGTTAAGCAATTGGGCCGCATCTTTGCTCTCCAATGATTGATTGATGATATTTTTGACCAACAACGGGATTCCGATAGCAAACGCTGCCGAGAGTATGGCTACTACCGCAACCAACCAAAAAATACCCCGATAAGGTCTTGTTCTTGAAAAAACACGCTTGAACAATCTAAAATCGAACGCTTTTCCTATTTCCTCTTTTTTGCTCATCAAAAAATATCTTTTGGATAGATAACCTTGGTCAAATATAACCCTTTTGCAGGGACGGACACGCCAGCCTCGCTCCTATCTTTACTTGCTATGATTCGGTGCATGTCTTCACTTTTGATTTTCTTCAACCCAACATCCAGCAAGGTACCAACCACGGCCCGAACCATATTTCTCAAAAAACGGTCTGCAGTAATGGTAAACACCCATTTGTCCGCGCGAACTTCCCAGTAAGCCTGGCGCACATCACAATTAAACGTTTTTACATCGGTATTGGATTTGGAAAAGCATTCAAAATCAGTGTACTCCAAGAGCATTTTTGCCGCCTCGTTCATGGCGGGTAAATCCAATGGATGCTTCACCCAATGGGCGTAATCAAAAAGAAAAGGGTCTTTTTCCCGTACCAGCCAATACTCGTAAGTGCGTTCAATGGCATCGAACCGGGCATGGGCGCCATCAACAACGGTTCTAATTTCTTGTACTGCAATATCATCTGGCAAAAAGGCATTTAGCCTGTATGCCAAATCCTTTTTATCTTCAATCGAATCAAAATCAAAATGACAGAACATTTGTTTGGCATGGACACCTGCATCGGTTCTGCCAGCACCAACCACATCAATTTTGTCACGAAGCAAGGTGCTTAACGCTTTCTCCAACACTTTTTGTACGGTTATGGCGTTCGGTTGGTTTTGCCAACCGTGATATGCTTTTCCGAAATATGAAAATTGGATGAAGTATCTCAATGGAATCCCTTACTTTTAGGTCGGTAAAGATAATTCAATCCTACCCAACACGAATCCGACCCTATTTTTTTAGCATATTTTTAGCGTTATGACCAAGATTTTATTGCTTTCCGATACCCACGGACACATGGATAGATCCATTTTAAAGTATGCTGCGCAGGCCGATGAAATCTGGCATGCCGGAGATATTGGAAGTCTATCCGTAACCGACCAATTGGAAGCTTTGAAACCTGTTCGAGGGGTACATGGCAATATTGACGACCATGTAATACAGAAGGAATTTCCGGAAAATAATAGATTTATGTGCGAAGGCGTGGATGTTTGGATCACACACATTGGGGGCTACCCCAACAAATATAATGTGCGGGTTCGTGAAGAGATCAAGGCCAATCCCCCAAAACTTTTTATCTGCGGACATTCCCATATCTTAAAAGTGATGCATGATAAAAAACTAGGCCTATTGCACATGAACCCCGGAGCCTGTGGCAAACATGGGTTCCATCAAGTACGTACCATGTTGCGATTTGTGATCGATGGCGACAAAATATCGGACCTGGAGGTTGTAGAGTTGGGAAAGCGCTGACCAAAACATAAAAACCCCGGCCTAAGCCAGGGTTTTTTCGCACTAATACTACTAAGATGTTAGGTTCAACGTAAGCGATCAACAGATTTTACAAGATCTTCATCCTTTTTGATAGCCCTGTTGGCCAGGACAAGAAAAACGATAGAAAATACAGGAATCAGCATCCCAATACCCTTCTCAGAAACCACAGTTTCTCCGGATAAACTTAGCGATCGATAAACGAAAAATCCTAGTAAAAAAAGATTCAATATCATATTCAATCTGTTTACCACAAATTGATTTTGTCGCTTTTTGTACAATAAAATCGAAACCACGGAAAGTACGGCGGCCACATAAAAAACAAGGCTAACAAGCACTTGGTCCTGGGCATATACCTCTTTTCCGTCTACTTCGACCCATAGATTCAGAAAAAACGGAAGTATTCCCGAAATAAGGCCTACAATCAGTAAATATAACGTTTGTATCCGCTGAATCATTGTTGAATTTGCTTTCCAAATGCAAAAATAGAAGTCTTTTTTGATAAATAAGGCCTAATTCTTCAAAATTTATTTGTAATATTGTTGCGTTATTAGCAAGCACCTACCTCGGAATTCTTTCTCCAGTAGCATTCAAAAATAACTTTACTTCTAATATTTAGCATCACACAAGTTTAACATATTCCATTACTTAATGTTCGAGATTTCAGATCTAAAAGCTAAAAAGCTTCCTGAGTTGCAAGAAATTGCAAAGGATCTTAATGTTCCCAAATTCAAATCGTTAAAAAAATTGGACCTGGTCTACCAAATTCTGGACGTACAGGCCTCCAACCCAAAAGCGGTTGCAGAAACCGTTGCTGCGAACAAAGACGAGAAACCAGCGCCAGAGCCCAAACCAAAAAGAACAAGAACTCCCCGACCTAAAACTACCGACACCAAAAGCAAAGAGGGAGAAACCACGGAAAAAGCCCCACAGAAAAGAGAGCCCAAGAGTTCCAACGACAACGCCAAAGGAAAAAATCAAGGGCAAGGGCAACCTCAAAAAAAGGACAACACCCCTCAACAAAACGAGGGCGGCCAGCAAAAAAATCAAAATAACAGAAGGACCAAACAACATAACAAAGGCCATCACGATAAAAAGAACAGCAATTTCGATAAGGATTTAAAAAACAGGTACAAAGAACCTGAATATGAGTTCGATAGCATTATCGAGAGTGAAGGGGTCCTGGACATTATGCAGGATGGCTACGGGTTCCTAAGGTCTTCGGATTACAACTACCTGTCATCACCGGATGATATTTATGTTTCCCAATCACAAATTCGATTGTTCGGACTTAAGTCCGGGGATACTGTTCTCGGGAACATAAGACCGCCAAAGGAAGGTGAAAAATATTTCCCCTTGATCAAAGTGAACAAAATAAATGGACTCGACCCCCAAGTGGTTCGTGACAGGGTAGCTTTTGAGCACCTTACCCCATTGTTCCCTCAGGAAAAGTTCAATTTAGCCGAAAAACAAAGTACACTTTCCACAAGAATCATGGATTTGTTCTCTCCTATTGGAAAAGGACAAAGGGGAATGATCGTTTCCCAACCCAAAACAGGTAAGACCATGTTGTTGAAAGATATTGCCAACGCAATCGCAGCCAACCACCCAGAGGTTTACCAAATCATTCTTTTGATCGATGAACGCCCAGAAGAGGTTACAGATATGCAACGCAATGTGCGAGGTGAAGTAGTTGCTTCTACTTTTGACAAAGAAGCCACAGAGCACGTAAGGGTTGCAAACATTGTTCTGGACAAAGCAAAAAGATTGGTGGAATGCGGCCACGATGTGGTAATCCTGTTGGATTCCATTACCCGTTTGGCCCGTGCCTACAACACCGTACAGCCAGCTTCCGGTAAAGTATTGAGTGGTGGTGTGGATGCCAATGCACTGCACAAGCCGAAACGTTTCTTCGGTGCGGCACGTAATATTGAAAATGGCGGGTCCCTTTCCATTATCGCCACAGCCCTAACGGAGACCGGCTCTAAAATGGACGAGGTGATTTTTGAAGAGTTCAAGGGTACTGGCAACATGGAACTTCAGTTGGATAGAAGAATATCCAACAGAAGAATTTTCCCTGCTATCGACCTAATTTCTTCATCTACTCGAAGAGATGACCTATTATTGGATGAAAATACCATTCAACGCATGTGGATAATGCGAAAATATCTTGCGGACATGAACCCGGTTGAAGCTATGGAGTTTATGGAGCAGCGCATTAAACAAACAAAAAACAATGAAGAATTTTTACTTACCATGAGTGAGTAAAAACATACAGTACTTTACAAAATAAGATTATAAGCCCTTCAATATTTTGAAGGGCTTTTTTTGACCCGTTTTGTAGAAAAGGCATATCTTTATTTCGGTTTCCTCAAAACTGAACATTAAATACTTAACTATGAAAAACAACAAAAGAGCCCTCCTTGCTATTTTTGGGGCCAGCTTACTATTTTTGGCCTCCTGCCAACAGGGCAACAAAAAAGAAGAATCGACCGAACCTGCCAATCCTACCGCAGAACAAACCGAACCTGTTCCAACGCCAAAAGGCATAATCTCCTTAAAGGAATCCAAATCACTTTACGACAATTACACGAAAAACAGAGTGGACATGATCGAAGAGTTCGAAGCGGAGAGAGAGCCCGAAAAAGAATTCGATGCCGCACGCTTCACCTCCTTTACATACGCCGATATGAAAAATTATATGGCTTACGTAGAGCAAGAAGCCAAAGAGGCAGGGGTAGAAGTTGCTTCTTTAAGACTATACTTTGCCAATTACCCCAATAAACCCGATTTTCCCGACGGACAAAAGGTGGTCCACCCAAGACAAAACTCTATTTTTATTGTTCCCACCACTATTATTGATGGGGAAGAGCTCGGGTTTTACATTGATGCTGAAGGAAAAGCAAAACCTATTAAAAACGTGGTGGGCAGTTCCGAAGACCAAGGAAACGACGAAGGGAACACTGCCAAGGCCAGTATGATTCCCACTCTTTTTCAGGATGACGGAACGAGCTTAAACTTAAACCATGGCAACTCTGGTCCTCCGCCATATACCGATTTTCAATAGTGCATGATGTTTGAAAGCTTTTTTAGCCTGGATTTTCTTTTAAAACAGTTTTATATTCCGCTTTATCTTATAACGTGGATGATATCACTATGGCGCTACAAAAGTTTTTTTGACACTGCCCTAAAACATTTACCGATACTCATCATTTATACTTTTTTCACCGAAGTATTGGGATATTTTATCAAGTATAATGATGAGTATCAATTTTTTTCCGATGGGAGATACAATTGGCACAACGTAATAATTTATAATATCTACCAAGTAGTGTTCTTCGTTTTTTTCCTTCAGGTATACAAAAAAGTAATCAAGAGCAAGAAGGTTAAAAAGCAGATTCGCTACTTGAACATTGTTTGCGTTCTTTCCTATACAATCAATGCAATCGCCTATAATCCCCTGCACAACCAAACCACCTATGCCCACATTATTGGGTCTCTGATTTTACTTTATGTATTAGTTATCTATTTTAGGGAAAAGTACTTGGAGGAATCACCTTACCCTCTTAAATTCAATTTGATGTTTTGGCTAAGTTCCGGCTTGACCATATTTTACACTTTCTTCCCAATAATATCGATGATCTATCTACTAAAACTCAATATTGGTGTACAAATATATTTTAGACCTATACTTCTCACTGCGATAGCCTTGATGTACGGTTTGATCATTATTGGATTGATCGCCGGTAAAAGAAAAGCGTTCCGATAAACTACATCGTCATCAATCAATAAAGCACAAAGATTTATATTCCTTATTTTAGCTCTTTTAAAAACCTTGACACTTAGCCTGTTGCCCACACATGGAGGAGCTATTCACTTTTTTGCGCGAACATTACATCCTCCCATTTTATCTTATAGTTTGGCTAGTGGCCATGGCAAGATACCGTACTTATTTTGATACTCAATTAAAATATTACCCCATATACCTGATGTACACATTTATGACAGAAATATTGGGATATTTTATCAAGTTCCACGAAGAGTTTCAAATAGTGAGCAATAACGATTACGATTGGTACAACGTAATAATCTACAACATATATCTCACCCTATCCTATTTGTTCTTTTATTATATCTATTGGAAAACGGTAAAAGAAGAAAAACACAAAAAATGGATACGTTATGGAGCAGGCATCAGCTTAACCGGATATGCCATCAGTCTTTTTTTTCAGAACCCTTTTTATTCCGACCTTTACTATGCCGACCTATTGGCTTCGTGGGTACTTTTGTTTAGTATTTGGCTATACCTTAAAGAAAAGAAGGCAGAAATAAGTCCTTATCCATTAAGATATAACCTATTGTTTTGGACAAGTGCAGGGTTGGCCGTTTTTCAACTTTTCTTTCCCTACCTTATAATTATTGGTTACGAGGCTCCCAATATTTGGATAACATATAATTTTAGGGAAGTCCTCAAAATTCTTATTTTGATAATGTACGGTTCGTTTTTAATCGGGGTCCTGATTCACCGTAGAAGGGCATTTAGATAAAAATAAGCCCAAACAAAAACGCCTCCCGATGGGAGGCGCTGATATTATAATACAATCAAGATTTACATAGCTGCAACCTTGGTCATCAATTTGCTTTTAAGGTTTGCCGCCTTATTATTATGAATGATGTTTTTCTTTGCCAATTTATCTATCATTCCAACAACAGTGGGCAACAAAGCTTCAGCAGCTTTTTTATCTTCTTCGTTACGTAATTTTTTGATGGCGTTACGCACAGTTTTGTGCTGATACCTATTACGCAAACGCACTGCTTCGTTTCTTCTGATTCTCTTTAATGCTGACTTATGGTTTGCCATTGCTAAAAATTAATTCTTTCTTAATCCTTTTTTTGTAGCCCGTAGGGGAATCGAACCCCTGTTACCAGGATGAAAACCTGGCGTCCTAACCCCTAGACGAACGGGCCATTGATTTCAATACTATCCGGGACAACCCAAATATACAGGTTTCAACAACCTTTGTAGCCCGTAGGGGAATCGAACCCCTGTTACCAGGATGAAAACCTGGCGTCCTAACCCCTAGACGAACGGGCCATTATGTTTGCATAATTGCGGATGCAAAAATACAACTATTTTTAAGTCTTGCAACAGTAATTTTGTTTTTTTGACATCTGTTTAATAGGCCTTTGCAAACAACACCCTCCGAACAGAAGGTTTTCCTGTTACCATACAGCTACCTTCCTCCTTTTCCGCATTCAATGGGATACAGCGAATGGTGGCCTTGGTCTCCTCTTTTATCTTATCCTCCGTCTCTGTGGTACCATCCCAATGGGCCGAAACAAATCCGCCCTTTTCCTCGATTATTTTTTTAAACTCATCGTAAGAATCTACTTGGGTTATATGTTCTTTGCGGTAATCCAAAGCTTTCTTGAAAATGTTTTCCTGAATATCGCCCATTAAAGAGACTACCTTATCCACAACCTCTTCGGCTTTTACGATTTCCTTGGTCAAGGTATCCCGTCTCGCAACCTCAAAAGTACCATTGGCAAGGTCCCGTTGGCCCACGGCTAAACGAACAGGCACACCCTTAAGCTCATATTCATTGAATTTAAAGCCTGGTTTATGGGTATCGCGAGTGTCATACTTAACGGTAATCCCCCTATCCCTTAACTCTTTCACCAATGGCTCAACTTTTTCTGAAATGGCATCCAACTGATCTAACCCTTTATAGATCGGAACAATTACTACCTGGATCGGTGCCAATTTAGGGGGCAACACCAAACCATTGTCATCGCTATGCGTCATTACCAAGGCTCCCATCAATCTGGTGGAAACACCCCATGAGGTTGCCCAGACATATTCTTGTTTTCCTTCTTTGTTTGCGAACTTCACATCAAAAGCTTTTGCGAAATTCTGTCCTAAAAAGTGAGAAGTGCCGGCCTGTAGAGCTTTACCATCCTGCATTAGAGCCTCTATACAAAAAGTCTCTTCTGCTCCCGCAAAACGTTCGCTTTCCGTTTTTGTGCCCTTGATCACAGGAACACCCATGTATTTTTCGGCAAACTCGGCATACACGTCCATCATAAGCTCAGCCTCCTCCATAGCCTCTTCTCTTGTTGCATGAGCCGTATGTCCCTCTTGCCATAAAAATTCGGCAGTCCGTAAAAAAAGGCGCGTTCTCATTTCCCAACGAACCACATTTGCCCATTGGTTCACCTTTAACGGAAGATCTCTATACGATTGAATCCATCTGCGGTACGTATCCCAGATAATGGTTTCCGAAGTTGGCCTTACGATCAGCTCTTCTTCCAGTTTTGCATCCTCGTCCACCACAATGCCACTGCCATCCTCGGCATTCTTTAGCCGATAATGGGTCACCACGGCACACTCCTTGGCAAAACCTTCCACATGGCTCGCTTCCTTACTTAAGTAAGACTTGGGTATAAACAACGGAAAGTAAGCATTCTCGTGCCCTGTCTCCTTGAACATTTTGTCCAGTTGGCCCTGCATTTTTTCCCATATGGCATAACCATAGGGCTTAATTACCATACATCCCCGAACTCCTGAGTTTTCGGCCAAATCTGACTTCACAACCAGTTCGTTGTACCATTTGGAATAATCCTCTTCTCTTCTTGTTAAATTTTTACCCATCTGTTGTAGTTTGGCACAAAACTTGTGCCTTTAAGTCTTGAAATGATTGGGTAAAACTAATTATTTTTAGTATGTTCAACAATAAAAATTGCGCCATGTTAAAGTCTTTACTCCACAATAAATTGAGAACGCCCTCCATATTGATGGTAACTGCCATCCTTATGGCATCGTGCGGCTCCTACCAACAAGCATCTTATTATGATGATGGAATCTATTCCACCAACGATCGTGTAGTTGGGGTAGAAAAGAAAAATGCCGAAGCTATGCGGATTGAAGAGCAGGAAAATAATATGTATGGGGATTATTTTGGCCAAAAGGCAAACGAATATGGCGAAATATTGGATGACGAAGTTTTCACCGATATCGATAGTTACTCAAGTCAAGTTCGAAATGACTCGATTCCTTATGGTGAACAAACCGATTATTTCGCGTACAACAATAACTATAACGGCAACCCTGGGTGGGGAGACAATCCAACAAGCATCTCTATAAACGTTTACGATAACAGCTGGGGCTGGGGAGGCTATTACGGCTGGAACGATCCTTGGTTATGGAATGCCGGATGGGCATGGAGCACTGGCTGGGGCTGGGGCTGGAACAACCCTTGGAGATGGAACCGCTGGGGCTGGGCAGGCTACGGTTGGGGCTGGAATGCTGGTTGGGGCTGGGGCTACCCATATAATGGCTGGGGCTGGGCAGGTTACGGCTGGGGCGGCTACTATGGCCGCTACTGGAACAACCCGTATAACAGAGGGTACTACGGCAGAAATTATGCCTATATGTCCGTAAGAAGAGGATATAGTTCACGCATTCCCGGCACTACCCTATCATCTAGAACTAATGCCTATGCCAGTAGATACAGAAGCAATAGTGGCCGTTCCAATGCAACGGTTTCCCGAAACAGCAATTTGGCCAATAGAAGCTCTCGTGGATATAGCAATCGTTCCAATGTAAGACGCTCTGTAAGTGCGGATGCCGTGGCCAGAAACCAAAACTATAGAACAAGCAGAAGTACACGGACCTCTCCCAATTACAATAGAAGCTCAAGAAATTATCCTTCTTATGGAACATCGCCTTCCACACGCAGTAGTAGGAGTTACAACAGAAGCAGCTCATCTTCTTCGAGAAGCTACAGGAACCCTAGTGGAACATCAAGAAGCTACCAATCAAGAAGTTCTGCTCCCAGCAGAAATTACAGTCGCTCCTCCAGTAGGTCCAGCTCCAGGAGTTACCGCAGCAGCGGTTCCTCCAGCAGCAGATCTAGTGGAAGTTACAGAAGTTCACGCGGCAGCTCAAGAAGTTCTGGCGTAAGTAGATCTTCCGGTTCGTCAAGGTCTTCGGGAGCATCTCGTTCTTCAGGTGGAAGTAGAGGTGGCAGAGGTGGCGGAAGACCATAATTCCACAAACGGCATAAAAAAACTAAAACATAAAAAATGAAAAGAATCTCAACTTTCATAATGGTATTGGCTTGCACTTTCGCAAGTGCTCAGACCATCGACGATGTATTGCGCTACAGTTCCGAAAACCTTCAGGGAACTGCAAGGTTCCAAGCCATGGGCGGCGCATTTGGTGCTTTGGGAGGCGACTTGTCCGCCCTAAATATCAATCCTGCCGGTTCGGCCGTGTTCAATTTTAGTGAAATTGCCATCACAGGGTCCAACTATCATACCAATAACGATGCACTTTACGGAAACAGCGTAACCAATACAACATCCAACTCTTTGGATTTTAATCAGGTCGGTGGCGTATTTGTTTTTAATTCATCCAACGATGGTCCTTGGAAGAAAATTGCGCTGGCATTCAACTATGATTTGGTGAATAACTTTGACAATGAATTCGTTGCGGCCGGAAACACTTCCGTCGGAATTGACAATTATTTCCTCAATTTTGCACAAGGAGAGCCATTGGGGCCATTGCGAACCCAACAAGGGGAATTTATCGAAGAGGCTTATTTGGATATTGGCTCTAGTTTGGGCTATTCCGCGCAACAAGCGTTTCTTGGTTTTCAGGCCGGATTAATAGAACCCGTTGATGATGATGACCAAAACACAGCTTATTTTTCCAATGCCCAATACGGAAGCGTAAACCAGAGATTTATCCAAAACACATCGGGCTACAATAGCAAGTTCACCTTGAATTTTGCCAGTCAATACGAGGAGAGCCTTTACATAGGGGCCACGCTGAATTTTCACAATGTATTGTACGACAGGGTCACCTATTTGGATGAAAGTGGGTACGATGCCGAATCCCCGATTCAGTTTGCCTCTTTTGACAATTTATTGCACACCGAGGGACACGGCTTCTCCTTTAGCGTGGGCGCCATAGCCAAATTGAACCAATCCATTAGGGTGGGCGGTAGTTACCAATCACCAACATGGTATAGACTAACGGATGATACATCCCAACGCATCAACACTAATTTGGCGGTTTCCGATATCGACTTCATCAATTTTGGCATTGTTAACCTATATGATGAATACAGAATCAAAACACCCGAAAAGTATACCGGTAGTATTGCCCTTGTATTTGGACAAGAAGGACTGATCAGCTTGGATTATTCGTACCAAGATATGTCCAAGGCCGAACTTAGACCCACATCCGACCCTAGTTTTGGCGCTGAGAACGATTTTATAGCCAGCACGCTGGGTGCTGTAAATTCGTATCGACTTGGTGGCGAATACAGGATACAGGAAGTAAGCCTTAGAGCTGGATACCGGTTTGAAGAAAGCCCTTATGAGGATGGTGATTTTATTGGTGACCTAAATGGGTTCTCCGCAGGAATTGGTTACAGTTTTGGTCCCAACCGACTGGATTTGGCCTTTAGTAGAACCGAACAAGATGTAAATTCATATTTATTTGATGGCGGCATCGATAGCGCAACCTTTATAGAAAGGGTCAACACCAATATATCCCTGGGCTACACCTTAAAATTTTAGAATACAATACGAAGATGATATTCAATGGCCGGAAGAAATTCCGGCTTTTTTTATCGCACCAATGAAAAGTGTCGGCGAACCGAGGTAGCCACCAATACACCCTCGTCGTCGCGTTCATAATCCAAACGGAACCAATAATCGGAAGAGGGCATAACACGACCATTAAATGTTCCGTCCCAACCGATATTTACATCTATTTGTTTTAATAGTTTACCATAACGGTCAAAAATATAAACCACCGGATTCACCAACTCCTCAACACCGTAAACATTCCAGTTATCGTGAACCCCATCGCTATTGGGCGTAAAAAATTTAGGATAACCGACCACTAAAAACTCAATAGGATCGGTTATACCACATCCGTTTTTATCGTTGATCACCACGGTATTTATCCCGGGAGGCACATCGTAGAACAAGGGGTCGTCCTGAAACTCTCCACCGTTAATGGCATATTCGTAATTACCATCGCCCACGGGCACAATCTCGATATTGTAGGGGTCAGTTTGATCACTGTTTACCAAATCGTCGATTACCCGGACCTCATCCAATTCGGGCGTTCCGTAAAAGGTAATCAAGATGTCGTCGGTCAAAGGGTTACCAAAAGGCCATTCGATCTCAACATAATATCTTCCTGAATTAGGACTTGAAACCACCAACTCGGCACCAAAAGAACCTGTCCCTGGCAAAGTAGCATCAATAATTCCATCATCCTCATAGTCCACACTCCATTCTACTGAAGTGATATTGGAACCCGCCGGCGAGTTTAAAGCAGACAAGGTGATATCCGGGTCACCCTCGCAAGCAACAATATCGAACCCTAAAAACTGGTCACGAAGTGTACAATCCAAAGCGCTGTTCTGATCAGCATCTACCGAAGACCCTGTAAACGTAAGGATAAAATCTTCTGGCTCGTCATCAAAATTGGTGTTGTAGTTGTTAATGTACAAATAGTAAATTTCCCCAGCAGTCACATTTAACCATTCGTCGTAGGTGTTTTGACTGGACTTTACAAAGGGAGCTCCCTCCCGGCCATCCACAGGGTTAACTCCAATTCCGGTAAAACCTGTGTCGTTGTATTCGTAATTGCAGCGAATCGGCTGGGCGCTGCCATCCCCTATTATGGTACAAAAATTATCATTGGATGTTTCATCAAATGGCCCATATAGTGCAAAATCCCATTCCGCCGTTATAGGGCCTCCGGGATTAACGGGCAATGCCTCAATATCAAACCCTATTTGACCGTCCGTTCCAGCCCTAAATACGAACCAGCCCGTATTGTTTTCTATATTGGCAGAACTTACGCTACCTTTTTCCAAACATCCTGTTTGGGTAATCACTTCCGGGTCAAAATCGTCGATATCCCCACCTCCATCGGTGGTCCCCAAGATAGGCGCGTCGGCGCAAACAGGAATTGCAGTTCTACAATCTGGCGAGTTTTGCGCACTTGTCGCTTGAAATAGAAAAAAACAGCAGACAGCGCTGAAAAGGGCTTTCATAGAATTTTGGGGCTAAAGGTTATTCTATTTATAACCTGTATAACTCCTTAACTCATCGTTTTAGTATGTTTTTATCCGAAAAATTTGCAGTTAATCGATGAAAGGGACGTTTACCGTTATCTTCTCAAAGAAAAGTGACTTTGTAAATACTTGGCATAGGTTCTGTTCCCACCCTCGTCTATATAAGATAATTTAAACCAATAATCGGTAGAGGGAAGTGGTTTCCCATTTAAGCTGCCATCCCATCCAGGGTCGAACTCCGTCATCTGTTTTATAAGTTTTCCATAACGATCAAATATGGTGACTATTGGAGAATTTAAAGTAGAAAGCCCCTCTATTTGCCATGTTTCGTTCAAAACATCCCCATTGGGAGAAAAAATGGGCATAAACCCAACAACGACAATATCTTCTTGAACCTCGCCGCAACCATGGGGATCTCGCATGGTAACTCTGTGAACACCTGGAGCTACGGCTGTAAAAAGGTTGCTTTCCTGAAACTCTCCACCATCCATACTAAACTCGTAGGCCCCAGAAGTTTCTGTATTGATGGTTACCGTGTTGTTTACGCTCATATCCTCGATGTCGATACTGGAAATTGCCGGCAAATTGGATATGGTTACAGACACGGTACGGACAGTTTCGCATACAACTCCATTGGATTCATTGCTCACCGTGAGCGTATATTCCCCTTCTTCCGAAACCAGAATGGACGGTGTTTGTTCGCCGGATTCCCACTCGTAGCTATAGTTGGGGTCCGGTGTTGTTTCCCCTATTTCTAAAACGCCTACCGATTCACAAATCACCACTTGCTGGTCAAAGGTTAAAACCGGGGTCTCAATGGAATTCAAAATAAAACTTTGACTGGCATCGTAACAATCCGGGTTGGACAAAGATGTGGTCCTAACAAAGATCGTTTCTGTACCACCTATGGGCATGTAATCCTTATCCAACGCATCGACCCCTGCGACGGCGTCTTGTTGGGAGGCATGATAGCTCACCATGACACTTTGGGGGTCCATGTCACCCAGCGCTTCGGAATTCTTTGCGTTCAGATCAAAGATCATATCAAAATCATAACAAACAGACTCATCTTCGAGCGTGCTCGTCACCGGAACTTGGTTGAAGCCAACCTGAACATCACTTATTTCACTTCCGCTAGGCGTTGAAACCACTACGCGATACTGACCCGAAACTTGTGGACTGTAAACTGAGCTCACCTGACCTGTAATCAATTGAAATCCACTGCCCGTATCCATGTACCACTCATATCCCAGGGCTCCGGAGGTAGTAGCATCCAAGATAATATTCTCGCCCTCACATGCGGTTATGGGTGGACCCAGAAGGTTACTAACAATGGAACAGTCCAATGCAGTATTCGGATGATTCTCCCAAATATCACCAGTAAACTGTATGGAAAAGCCAGAATTTACATTGCTAAAATTATTAATGAACAAATAATAATCTTCACCAGCCTGCACCTGAACCCAATCTTCAAAATGTACCGAATCCAAATCACCAGTTGGATCTTCCCCTACTCCAATAAAACTGGCTCCCTCACTATTGTCAAAAAAGTTGCACCGAATGGGTTCGCCCAAATCATTGCAGTCGGTAGCTCGATAAAGTGCAAAATCCCAATCTTCGTTGCTATTATGGCCAATATTAAACCCCAACTGACCTGCCTCTGCGGTCCTGAACCGGTACCAGGATGAGTTGGATTCAATGGCACCAGTAGTTGTTTGCTCCAAACACCCACTAGAGGTCGCACCGTAAAAATCGTCGGAACCAAAACCATTGGTACCTCCATTGATAGGAGTATTGTTACAAATGGGAATGGCATCCGTACAATCTTGGGCCACCTGTGCCAGAGCACCTTGGCAAAATAAGAACAGAAGTAAAGTCTTTGAAATCGATTTCAACATAAAACACTGTGGGTTTGCGCATTATAAAAGTACCATGGCATAGGTCTTAACAATAATTTATGTTGTCAAACCCTTGATACCAGATGTTAAATCGTTCATTAATGTATATCTTTGCTCTCTTTAAGCAACAGCTATGAAACTTGAGCAAACTTTGGAAGAACAACACGACGAAAGAGGTGAGGACCATGTAGGGTCTGCATCTACCGACACACCCATGAGAGAAGATGCTTTTGTATTGAGCGATGAAGAAAAAATCGAGAGAATACAGAACAATGTAAGGGAAATTATGCTTACGCTCGGACTTGATCTGGAT
Source organism: Flagellimonas marinaquae (assembly GCF_023716465.1). Taxonomy (NCBI): domain Bacteria; kingdom Pseudomonadati; phylum Bacteroidota; class Flavobacteriia; order Flavobacteriales; family Flavobacteriaceae; genus Flagellimonas; species Flagellimonas marinaquae. The sequence goes on along the minus strand of NZ_CP092415.1, from coordinate 2,408,921 downwards.
GACGATAGTTTGAAAGGAACACCAAAACGCGTGGCAAAAATGTACGTACAGGAAATCTTCGGAGGATTGCACCCTGATAGAAAACCAAAATCGTCCACGTTTGACAATAAATACAAGTACGGTGAAATGTTGGTGGAAAAAAACATTGTGGTCTATTCCACTTGCGAACACCATCTGCTACCCATTGTAGGAAGGGCACATATTGCCTATATTTCCAATGGTACCGTTGTTGGTCTCTCCAAAATGAACCGTATTGTGGATTATTTTGCCAAACGGCCCCAGGTTCAAGAACGTATGAACATCCAAATTGTAAAGGAACTTCAGAAAGTATTGGGCACCGAAGATGTTGCTTGTGTTATCGACGCAAAACACCTTTGTGTCAACTCCCGTGGAATCCGCGATATAGAAAGCAGCACGGTAACCGCGGAATATGGCGGAAAGTTTAAAGAAGAAGCCACACGAAGAGAGTTCCTGGATTACATTAAACTAGAAACCGAATTTTAATCCTAAAAGATTAATGCAACTTTATAAACACCAACCAGTACGAATCCATAATTCACTTACCGGAAAAAAAGACCTGTTCGAACCCATAAACGAAGGCCACGTAGGCATGTATGTTTGCGGTCCTACCGTATACAGTAACGTGCACTTGGGCAACTGCCGCACGTTTATGTCGTTCGATATGATCTTTAGGTACTTCAAACATTTGGGATATAAAGTGCGTTACGTTCGAAACATCACCGATGCCGGACACTTGGAAAACGATGCTGACGAAGGTGAGGATAAAATTGCAAAAAAGGCCAAACTGGAGCAGATTGAACCCATGGAAGTGGTGCAGCGCTACACCGTGGATTTCCATAACACCCTGCAGCAATTCAACCTTTTACCACCCAGTATTGAGCCAACGGCCACAGGTCATATTATTGAACAAATAGAGATCATTAAAGAGATCCTTGAAAAAGGATTTGCCTACGAAGCAAATGGCTCTGTATATTTTGATGTGGTCAAGTTCAACCAAGATCACGATTACGGAAAATTAAGTGGTAGAAAGTTGGAGGATATGATTACCAACACTCGAGAGCTTACCGCCCAGGACGAAAAAAGAAACCCTCAGGATTTTGCCCTCTGGAAAAAAGCGGAACCCCAGCACATCATGCGCTGGCCATCCCCTTGGGGAGATGGTTTTCCAGGATGGCACTTGGAGTGTACTGCCATGAGCACCAAATATCTGGGCGAAACCTTCGATATTCACGGCGGAGGAATGGACCTTAAATTCCCCCACCACGAGTGCGAGATCGCACAAGCAGAGGCCAGTACGGGTAAATCCCCTGTAAACTACTGGATGCACGCCAATATGTTGACCCTGAACGGCAGAAAAATGTCCAAATCCACGGACAACAACATCTACCCTGCCGAAATTTTTAGCGGCGACAATAATATTTTAAGCAAGCCCTACACCCCTGCAGTGGTTCGCTTCTTTATGATGCAAGCCCATTATACCAGCATTTTAGATCTTAGTGACGAAGCATTACAGGCATCTGAAAAAGGGTACAACCGTTTGATGGATGCTTTGGACGGAATCGATAAACTCAAAACCGCAGACAAAACAGAGTTTGATGTGGCTACTTGGAAGCAGAAATGCTACGATGCCATGAACGACGACTTCAACACGCCAATTTTAATTGCACAGTTGTTCGAGGCCGTAAAGCATATCAACTTGATCAAAGAGGACAAGGAAACCATTTCTGCTGAAGACAAAGAGTTGCTTTCCAGTTCACTTAAAGCCTTTGTTTACGATGTGCTCGGTATCGAAAATCAATCCATGACCAAAGATGATTCCAATACACTAAATGGTGTTATGGAATTATTGATTGATATTAGAAATGAAGCACGGGCCAAAAAGGACTTTGCTACTTCCGACAAAATCAGGGACCAATTGGTTGAGTTGGGCATCCAAATCAAAGATGGTAAGGACGGGACCACTTTCAGCGTAAATTAATGCTTGATAAATTTTGATTGGTACTCCCCTGGCGAAACGTGTATTTTTCGCTTGAACAAACGGTTGAAATACGAGCGGTTTTCAAACCCACATTCCAAATAAATCTCCTTTATTTTCCTATCGGGATCTTTTAAGAGATTGATGGCCATTTTTATGCGCTCGCTGTTAATGTAATCAATCGGGGTTACTCCTAATTCTTCTTTAAAAGTCTTATGGAAATGCGATTCGCTCATACAGGCTTTTTTGCTCAGATCACTTACGGACAAAGGTTCGTGCAAGTGCTGGGAGATAAATTCGATTACATAGGCCAACCGATTGTTAGAACTTATTTTAGAGGCATTTTGCATGTATTTTTCCCGCGTATTGCCCTGTAAAATTCGAATAATCAATTCCTGAAGCATGTTGTCCACAAAATAGTCTTTGGACGGATGGTTCTCGGTGAACAAGTACAATAATCGCTGAATAATACCATAAATACTGGCATCGTTGGTAAAGTGGTAGTTGTAATCCATCAAAACCCATTCAGTTCCATCGTGTTTCGGCATTACTTCGTTCATTAAATTGATGACTTTGTTTATTTTTTCATCGGAAATGGCCATGGCCAAGCAACGTGTCGGATTCTCTTCGTTTGCTTCTGGAAAATCAATGCACATAACTTCATTGGAGGGAAGAATCAAGGACTCACCCGGCAGGAAATTAAATGACTTCTTATCCCTGAGATGCATTACCTTTTTCCCTATCAGCATAGAGGCGAGCACAGGTTGATCAAACTGAAGGAATACTTTTTCTGCTTGCAGATGCGTCTCAAAAACATGCATTGAAGCATTATTCAAAGTATAGGAGGTTTGGTTCTCGACCAAATATTCCAGCTTTCTTTCTTTAAAGAATTTATCCGGTAAATGCATATAAAATACTCACTTCTTAAGAAATTATATAAATACTTAATAAATATAAAAATTATGATACTGTTTTTTGTTAAAAGTATAAAAACAAAGAGAATTGGTCATGTCATTAATAGTATACGTCAGATATACGGGGTTCAAAATCAATACTTTTAGAATCAGCCACTTGAGCAAAGTGCGCAACACATAAAAATTAATTTTAACAACAAGTATTATGAGCAATGTACAAACTACGGAACGTAGTGTTTTGGAAAAACCTAAGTTCAAAGATCAGTATGAAAATTACATCGGCGGAAAATGGACCCCACCGACAAAAGGGGAATATTTTGACAATATTTCTCCTGTCGATGGGAATGCATTCACCAAAATTGCGCGGTCTACGGCAGAGGATGTAGACAAAGCTATCGATGCAGCGTGGGCGGCAGCACCAGAATGGAATAACTCTTCCGCAACCTACCGCAGCAACTTATTGTTAAAGATTGCCGACGTTATGGAAAACAATCTCGAGGCTTTGGCCCGTGCCGAAACCTGGGACAATGGCAAAGCCTTGCGCGAGACACGTGCCGCGGACATGCCATTAGCGGTTGACCACTTCAGGTATTTTGCGGGAGTAATTCGCGCAGAAGAAGGTTCCGTAAGTGAGTTGGATTCCAACACCGTGTCCATGAACGTTTTGGAGCCTCTAGGTGTGGTCGGGCAAATCATCCCATGGAACTTCCCTATCCTGATGGCCGCATGGAAATTGGCCCCCGCATTGGCCGCTGGGAACTGTGTAGTACTTAAGCCTGCAGAGCAAACACCCGTTGGAATCCTTATTTTGATGGAACTTATAGAGGATATTCTACCCGCAGGCGTACTTAACATTGTAAATGGATTTGGCTTGGAAGCAGGAAAACCATTAGCTTCCAGTCCACGCATAAAAAAAATCGCGTTTACGGGAGAAACCACTACTGGGCAATTGATCATGCAATATGCGTCCAAGAACATTATTCCCGTGACCTTGGAGTTGGGCGGTAAATCCCCGAACGTTTTCTTCGAAAGCATTATGGATGCGGATGATGAGTTCTTCGATAAATGTTTGGAAGGCGCTGTAATGTTTGCCTTGAACCAAGGGGAGGTCTGTACCTGCCCATCCAGAATATTGGTTCAGGAAAGCATTTATGACAAATTCATTGAGCGAGTTATAGAGCGTACCAAAGCCATCAAACTTGGCCATCCGTTGGATCCAACCACCATGATGGGCGCACAAGCATCGAATGATCAGTTCGAGAAAATCATGAACTACATCCAAATAGGTAAAGAAGAAGGATGCGAAGTTCTGGCAGGAGGTGACGCTGCTTATAACGAAGGCCTGGAAGGTGGGTATTACATTCAACCCACTATTTTGAAAGGAAACAACAAAATGCGCGTATTCCAAGAAGAAATTTTTGGTCCCGTGGTCTGTGTCACCACTTTTAAAGATGAAGCAGAAGCACTGGAAATCGCCAACGACACCCTTTATGGATTGGGAGCGGGAGTTTGGACACGCGATATGCACCAAGCCTATAAAATCTCCAGACAGATACAAGCTGGCAGGGTTTGGGTAAACTGCTATCACAACTACCCTGCACATGCACCGTTTGGAGGATACAAAAAGTCAGGAATCGGAAGAGAAAATCATAAAATGATGCTCAGCCACTATACTCAGACCAAAAATATGCTGATTTCCTACGATAAGAACAAATTAGGCTTTTTCTAGGATGGAAAACTTGATTAAACGTGTGTTGGTTTCGGACCATGCCATAAAAATAATTGATCAATTAAGGGAACGCCACGATGAACTGATGTTCCATCAAAGTGGAGGTTGTTGTGATGGTTCCTCTCCCATGTGCTTTCCAAAAGGTGAGTTGATGCTGAATGAGAACGATGTGAAGTTGGGCACCATCCACGGCTGTGATTTTTTTATGAGTAAGGACCAGTTCGAATACTGGAAACACACACAGCTCACGGTCGATGTGACCACGGGACGTGGTGCCAGTTTTAGCCTGGAAATTCCGTTGGGACTCCGTTTTGTCATCAAATCACGATTGTACACGGATGGGGAACGAGAACATTTGGCGCCCGTACAACCCGCAGAAGAAGTGTAGCATAAGCCCCGACAAATTCGGGGCTTTTTCATACCTTGTCCTTGGATTCACCCGGAAGATAATATGAAGAAAATTTTGATAGCGCCATTTGTTTTGTTGGTAAGGTTTTACCAACTTTTTATATCCCCCATGTTTCCTTCCACATGCCGCTATTCCCCCACTTGTTCACAATACACCTTGGAAGCCTTAAAAAAGCACGGACTCTTTAAAGGCGGATGGCTTTCTATTAAACGTATAGCCAGTTGCCACCCCTGGGGAGGAAGCGGATATGATCCTGTCCCTTAAAAAATTGCGCTTTAATTAACACCCTGCAACCGTTCAAAGTAGTTATATTAGTCCAAAATTTATTTCAATGTACTTTCTAGGATTTGACTGGAACCCTGAAGGAACTCTTTTTAAACTGGGTTTTCTACAGATAAAATATTACAATTTGCTATGGATTGCCGCCTTCATACTAGGCTGGTTCATCATGAAGAAAATCTTCTTGAACGAAAAGAAGTCCATGGAAAAACTGGATTCCCTTTTTATTTATACCGTGGTATCCATAATGCTCGGAGCACGATTGGGGCACGTATTTTTTTACGATTGGGACTACTATAAAGATCATTTGGCAGAAATCCTTTTACCTATCCACGAAAACGCGAACAGTTCGCTCTTCGGTATCATCAATGGGTACGAGTTTACCGGCTTTACAGGCTTGGCCAGTCATGGAGCTACTATCGCTGCCATTATCGGTATTTGGTTGTATACTCGTAAATGGAAAGACATTAAAATGCTTTGGCTATTGGATAGGTTGGTAGTTCCCTCTGCAATCGGTGCCGCATTTGTAAGGTTCGGTAATTTTTTCAATTCCGAGATCAATGGAAAAAAAGTGGATGAAGCCTATTTCCTAGCAACTCGTTTTATCCGTGATTCGGACGATATGCCTGCATATCAAGCGATGGCACTCACCAAAGAAAAAACACCGAACGCAGCCTACAAAGCCATTCAGCACAACCCGGAGTTCTCTGAAGTTTTACAGTCCATACCATTTCGCCATCCCGCCCAATTGTACGAGGCCATTTGTTACATTTTCGTATTCGTGGTTCTATACCTGCTCTACTGGAAAACAGATTGGAAAAACAAACCAGGCTTCCTTTTTGGTTTGTTTATGGTTCTTTTGTTCGTGGTAAGGTTCTTTGTGGAATTCTACAAAAAAAGCCAAGGCGGTTTCGAAGATACCCTCGGCATGCTTTCCACTGGGCAATGGCTCAGTATCCCCATGATTTTGATCGGTGTATTTTTTATGGTAAAACCAGCACCTGTAGAACCTTAGCGACATGGCAAATTTTGGAAAAATAATAGTATTCACGGTTGTTTTGATTCTGGTATCGTGCAAGAGCGAATCCAAACAAGCCATTAAAACACAAACGGTTTCCTTTACAAAAGAAGGAGAGCTAACCATTCTTTCTGAGGAATCAGAAGCCATAAAGGCTAGTTTTGAAATCGAGATTGCCGAATCGGAATACGAGACCCAAACTGGGTTAATGTACCGAAAATCCATGAAAGAGAATCGAGGAATGCTATTTATTCAGCCCACAGAATCCTTGCAGTACTTTTACATGAAGAACACAGAAATTCCCTTGGATATAATTTACATTGATTCAGGAATGAAGATCGTGAGCTTTCAGAAAAACGCCCAACCGTTCAATGAAGATACCTTACCATCCAATATCCCTGCAAGATATGTATTTGAAATTAACGCAGGGCTTTCGGATAAATTGGGACTACAAGTTGGTGATAGTATTTCATTTACACGTGATTAAATGTCTAAATACCTACTGGACAACCAAACATCCGACCGACTGCTTTATCGTAAGTTGACCGATTCGGATTTCGAAGATTGGCTCCCTTTCTACAACGACCCAAGATCCACACAATACTGGGACGGTCTGCCCAAAGATCCCGTAGAAGCTTGCAAAGCACAGTTCGAACGGGTATTTGAACGCTATCAAAACGATTTAGGTGGCATGAACGCCCTAATTTTAAAAGAATCCGGAAAACTGATCGGTATTTGCGGACTCCTAGTTCAAACTGTGGACAATGTAAAGGAACTGGAAATTGGCTATTCCGTTCTACCCAATTATTGGCTTAAGGGTCTTGCATCTGAAGCTGCCCGAAAATGTAAGGCCTTTGCGTTTGAAAACAATTTTTCGGATTCCCTGATCTCCATTATCCATGTGGACAACATACCCTCCCAAAAAGTCGCAATAAACAATGGTATGTACTTGGACAAAACAACAGTCTACAAGAACAATCCCGTACATATTTTTAGAGTTAAGCGAGGATAATCGTAATTTTAAGGCAATACCAATTGCCTCATGAAGCTACACAAAAGCTACACTATCCTTACGCAGAACAATTCCAATACCAAACAATTGGTTCAAAATCTATTGAAGAACGATCCAATTGATGGGCTGCTCGAACTACAGAACTTAAAAGGTTTGCTTTTCTCAAAGTCAGAAATTGACCGTTATATGGACGAAGAGGAACGCCACGATATTAAAATTTTGACCAAGGACAGCGAACAGCCGTTAAAAACCATGAGCAGTGGAGAGCAAAAAAAAGCGCTACTTACCTATCTGCTTCAAAAAGACCTGGATTTTTTAATCTTGATAAATCCATTCGATAATTTGGACACTGACACACAAGCCAAATTAAAAGAAGAACTTGTAAATATTTCATCAAACAAAATTTTGGTACAATTGGTCAGTAGATTGGATGATATTTTGCCCAACACTTCCGATTTTTTTAAACTTGATGGAAATACGCTACACCACTATTGTTCATCCGATGAGTTTTGGACGCAAAACAAAATGGAACCCATACCTTTTAATGGCACCATTCCTCCATCTTTGTCACAAGTCAAAATTGACCATAAGGAACTGGTAAGTTTTAAGAAGGTTTCGGTCAGCTTTAATGGCCGCCAAGTACTGAACAATATAGATTGGACCATAAACAAAGGAGAGTTTTGGCAATTGAAAGGTCCGAATGGAAGCGGAAAGTCCACACTATTGTCCATGATCACAGGGGACAGCCATAAAGGTTACGGCCAAGATTTGACCATTTTTGGCCTACAAAAGGGCAAGGGTGAAAGTGTTTGGGACCTCAAACAAAACATCGGCTATTACACTCCGGTAATCACCAATACATTTAAAGGATACCACAGTCTGGAAAATATGATCATTTCTGGCCTGCACGATTCCATAGGACTGTATGTACAACCAACCGACCGTGAAAAAAATTTGGCCGAACAATGGCTACAACTACTCAATTTGGAAACTCGAAAAAATGAGTATTTCAAAGATCTAACAATTGGTGAAAGCCGATTACTTATGATGGCACGGGCCATGATAAAACACCCTCCTTTGTTAATTTTGGACGAACCTACTGCTGGACTTGACGATAAGAGCGCCAATCTTTTTGTTGCCCTGGTGAACAAGGTGGCCAAAGAAAGCGACACTGCCATAGTTTTTGTCTCACATAGAGAAGAACCTCAGTTACATCCAGAACACATCTTTGAACTACAACCATCCGAAATGGGATCGACGGGTAAACCATCACAAAAAATTCATAAATAGATTGGCGCACGGTGCATTTTTTTACAAAAACCACTGATTTGATCACTGATTGTATTTATTCAGGATAGTTCACAAAAAAAGACCCTCTAAAAAGAGGGTCTTTAATATAAAGTGTAATATAAAAAACGAAAAACTACGATTCGGTTGCTTCAGCAACTTTGTTCTTTAATGAATCGAACATCACCGGTGTTGCGATAAATACAGATGAATATGTACCTACGATTACACCAATGATCATCGCGAACATAAATCCTCTTAGGCTCTCGCCTCCAAAAATAAAGATAGCCAACAACACGATCAATGTGGTAAGCGAGGTGTTCAAGGTTCGGCTCAATGTACTGTTCAATGCCAAGTTAATGTGCTCTCCGCCCTTCCAGCCTTTTAGACCAGTTACTTCACGAATACGGTCGAATACTACCACCGTATCGTTCAGGGAATAACCAATTACGGTTAGGATGGCCGCAATAAAGGCTTGGTCAATTTCCATGTTGAACGGCATTATACTACCTGTAAGGGAGAATATACCCAAAACGATCATAACATCGTGGAATACCGCTACCACAGCCCCTAAAGAGAACTGCCATTTTCTAAACCTGAAAAGAATATAAAGGAATACTACCGCCAAGGAACCGATAATGGCCAAGAAAGCGTTTTTCTTGATATCATCCGCGATGGTAGGCCCAACCTTAACAGATTGAAGGATACCGATAGATTTTTCGGAAGCACCAACGGTAAAATCTTCAAAAGAAGTTCCGTCTGGCAAATATTTTTGTAGCGATGTGTACAGCTTATCCTGGATCTCCGTATCTATCTCCACTCCTTCTTGATCCACTTTGTATGGTGTGGTCACTTTTATCTGATTGGCATCACCAAAAGTTTTCACATTGGTACCACTACCGAATACCGTATTAAGTTCGGATGCAATCTCTGAAGGGTTCACAGCTTTCTCAAAACGGATTTGATAAGAACGTCCTCCTATAAAATCAACCCCTTGGTTAAGTCCATTGGTAAACAACGAGAAAACACTCACCGCTACCAAAATGGCGGATACCACATAGGCGATCTTTCGTTTGGACAAGAAGTTGATATCCAAATTGGTAAACAGGTTCTTTGTGATACCTGTACTGAAATCGAGGCGCCTTCCTTTTTTGCTCGTGTAGGCCTCGATCATTAATCGAGTAACAAAAATGGCCGTGAACAAGGAAGTAACAATACCGATCATCAAGGTCGTGGCAAAACCTTTAATTGGTCCTGAACCAAAAACAAAAAGAATGATCGCGGTAAGACCTGTAGTAATATTGGCATCCAAAATAGAGGACAAAGCGTTTCCAAAACCATCGGCTATGGCTTGTGCCTTTCCTTTTCCTCGCGCCAACTCTTCTTTAACCCTTTCAAAAATAAGTACGTTGGCATCTACCGACATACCTATAGTCAGTACAATACCCGCAATACCTGGCAATGTCAATACAGCGCCAAGGCTGGTCAGCACACCAAAAATCAACAAAATATTGAATACCAAAGCGATATCCGCAAACACTCCTGCCCTACCGTAGTAGAATATCATCCAAAGCAATACGAACGCCATGGCGATCATAAAGGACATAAATCCACTATCGATAGCTTCTTGACCCAAAGATGGGCCTACCACTTCTGACTGGATAATATCCGCAGAAGCAGGAAGTTTACCCGCACGCAAAACGTTGGCAATATCTTTGGTCTCGTTTACAGTAAATGTTCCCGTAATCTCCGAACGCCCACCAGAAATTGGCCCCGAAGAAACCCCAGGTGCAGTGTACACTTTGTTATCCAATACAATGGCAATACCTGTTTGGTTGTTGTAGGCATCCCCCGTTAATTCTTCCCATTCTTTGGCACCACGAGTATTCATCGTCATGCTAACGGCCGGTTTATTGAACTGATCAAAGGTATCCTGAGCATCGGAAACAACATCTCCGCTAATCCTTGGTGTACCTTCTCGGTTGGATTTCAAAGCATACAAGTCAACTATTTCCGCATCTTGCGAAGGTCTTTCCCAAAGGAATTTGGTAAACTGAACATCATTCGGCAATAGCCTTTTAATTGCAGGCATTCTTAAATACCCGCCAATTTCTGCGGTATCGGCCACCAAGGCTCTTGCTATGGCGTGACTCCCTGGATCGGCTGGAATCAATTTACCCAAAATCGGATTGGCATCCTGTGACATATCCAACGAGTCTTGAGCTACATCGGATAGCAGGGAATCAATTTCCGATTCCGGTTTTGAGATTTCGTCCTCGGTAGATGTTTTCGGCTCCAAAATCTCTTTTAAACGTTCGTTGGCATTAACCAAAAACGTTGCAATACTTTGGTTGCTCTGTGGATAGGTTTCCCAAAATTCCAACTGTGCCGTACTGGACAACAATTCCTGGGCACGGGCAATATCCTTGGCCCCTGGAAGTTCCACTAAAATTCTTCCCGAGTTACCTTCTCTTTGAATATTGGGCTGTGTTACCCCAAAACCATCGATACGCTCTCGCAAAACTTCGAACGCAGAAACTATGGATTCATCAATCTTTCTTCTGATGATGGGTTTTACCTCATCATCGGACATTTGAAAATTAATATCATCGCTCAGTCCTTTATTGGCAAAAATGTCCGGTGAGGCCAGTTTGGTATCTCCTTTGATATTGTCAAAAGCTTCGAAAAACAGTTCCAAATAGGTGTTGTCACTATTTTTTGATGCTTCGTCGGCATCTGCCAAGGCTTTGTTGAACACAGGGTTCTTGGTGTTGTTGGCCAAGCCTTTCAAAATATCCTTAACGGAAATCTGAAGGGTAACGTTGATACCTCCTTTAAGGTCCAATCCTTTGTTCAACTCTTTTGTTTTGGCATCCGCGTAGCTCGTATACCCCAAAACAGTATTATCACTGATGGAATCCAAGTACGATGCCTCTAAAGCTTCGCGCTTTGCAACATAATCTTCCTCAGCCTCCGAAATTTGGCCAATTGCGTAAGCCTCAGCATCTTTCTCCAACTTATTAGTGATGAAAGTATAAGATAACTGATAGATGCTCACCAAGCCAAAAAGGATCGCGAAAAGCCTTATAAGTCCTTTATTCTGCATTGATTGTTAATTTTTTAGAAGTTTTCTTAAACAGCGTGCAAATATATCATTTCCGATAAGATTTGACAATAGAATTTGATGTAATTGCAATTACTGTTAATAGTTACGGTATAAAATTAAAAATGTCATCCCGGACAAACCTAGAAATTTCCATTTAATTTGATGGTAATTTTCTTTTGGTCGATGCCCAAAATGACACTTTAACCGATAGATTTTTAAATCTAAACCTCTAGCAGTCCGTTGGTCTTTTTTACACCTTCGGCACTTTCCTGCATTTTGGCCTTTTCGGCATCGGACAATTCTATCTCTACAATTTTCTCGATACCATTTTTACCTAGGATTACCGGCACCCCTATACAAATATCGTTTAGTCCGTACTCACCTTCCAACAGTGATGAGCAAGGGAACATTTTCTTTTGATCACATGCAATGGCCTGGACCAAGCTGGAAACGGCAGCACCTGGGGCATACCAAGCACTTGTACCCAACAATCCGGTCAAAGTAGCACCTCCAACTTTGGTTTCTTCCACAACCCAGTTCATTTTTTCTTCGGATAGGAACTCGGAAACTTTTACACTGTTTCTTGTAGCATGGCCGATCAAGGGCACCATTCCTTTATCGCTGTGCCCGCCGATCACCATACCATCCACATCTGAAATAGGTGCTTCCAAGGCTTGGGCCAATCTATATTTGAAACGGGCACTGTCCAAAGCTCCACCCATTCCTATAATTCTATTTTTAGGAAGTCCTGTTGCTTTGTGCACCAAATAGGTCATCGTATCCATTGGGTTGCTCACTACAATAATAGTTACGTTAGGGGAGTGCTCCAAAAGGCTTGTGGCCACTGTTTTCACAATGCCGGCATTAATACCTATCAACTCTTCACGCGTCATACCAGGTTTACGAGGAATTCCCGAAGTGATCACTGCAATGTCGCTATTGGCAGTCTTACCATAATCGCTGGTAGACCCGGTAATTTTGGTATCAAATCCGTTCAATGATGCCGTTTGCATCAAATCCATGGCCTTACCTTCGGCATACCCTTCTTTGATGTCCAATAAAACTACTTCCGATGCAAAATTTTTCATTGCTATGTACTCAGCGCAACTTGCTCCAACTGCGCCTGCTCCTACTACGGTAACTTTCATTTGTATAGATTTAAATTTTAGTCCTCAAAAATAAGGCATTTAGGGCAGATAAAAACTGACATTTACCAGTTTTAGACCATCAATTCCGGTAAAAACAACAAAGTTGACATGGATTTAACGATGCCTAGATCACTCTTGAGCAGCATAAGAGTTGTGCAATAAAATATTTTATCCGTTTTATACAATAGATTCTTACAAACCTACGTTCTTATAGTCCCAAATTTAACGTAACCTACTTGACCTATGAAAAAGCTCTTTTCATTGTTGTCCATTCTTGGCATTATAGCCATAAGCAACTGTACCAGTGTTCCGGACAACCACGATCCCATTCTGGGTATCTGGGCAAAAACTGCATCTTCAACTATTGAAGGAAAAAATTCGAACACGATCCGTGAAGAGTGGATTTTTAACGATGTCTATCTAGGAAGATACCAGAGATACACCAACTCCCAATTAGATTTTTACACCGATTTTAAATGGTCGCAAGAAAATGGCGCCTATTCCATTATTTATGGCGACCCACAGGTTACCGATATAACCGTTAGTTTGGAAAAAGCAAAAACCCCCGAAGTATTAACCTTGGATAATGGCTCGGTCTTCGCCACCAGGGAATGACGTGAAGACTACATATATGAAAATAGTAGGCCCCGGAAACGGGGCCTTCTTTATTTTTGATCGGTAATTTTTGATTCTCTCTTACCTAAATCCAAAATTCACTCCAAAGGTAAATGTGCTGAACTCGGAGAAATTATATTCTGCATTCAACCTAAAAAATCCCAGTTTAAGTTTGGTACCCAAATTAGCAGATACTCCGCTTGCATCTTGCGATACCGTAAAAGGGTCTACCACTGTTTCTGAAAAGAAAGGCCCGTTGGCCTCGTAAGTACCAAGCACATCGATATCCGAGTTCCCTGTGATATATCCAATCCCTCCATAAAAATTAATTACCGGGATATTTTTAGTGGAGACCACGGCGCTAAAATTCCATGTTCTGAAAGAAGCATCGATTCGTTGATCACTTCCGCTGATAAAATCAGAATCGGAAAAATCGTATTCCCCATTTAAATTGGTATAGCCAATTACCGCAGAAATAGCAACGGGCAATACTTTATCGGCAGGCAATATTTTGGTAAAATCATATTGCAATCCGGCCCCGAACAATCCAATCTTGGCATCGTCGTCAAATTTGATCTTTGGCAAAAAACGAGCTTTTACTTCCAACCCCTTGATCAAACCTACACTGGCCTGTAGATACCCCGATGGTATAAAATTGAGGTTTTCAGCAGAAAGACCTGTGGGCAGCTCAAAACTCTCTCTGAAGATACCACTTTCATCTTCCACAAAAACTTCTACTCCCTCAATATCCCCTAACGCAGTAGACACCATTCTGGCCTGACCCGGGTTTTGTACAAAATCCAAGTTATCGTAATCGGCAGGATCCAATAAAAATGCTTTTTTATCGTCCTTGTTTTTAAATCCGGTCATGTTTCCTATAATGGAAATCTCAAATCCACCCAAGGGCTTGGCATCTGCCGTATTGTACCATCCATTGGAGATGCTGTAAATAGCTCCTTCCGAGACCGGGGACAAATAAGCGTTGGCAAATCGCTCGGCATCCGCAACTCCCGAAACAAATATATCGTTGAGATCCTGGGACTTGCCCATGGTCACAGTAACTAGTGCAAGCGCTAAAATTAGTCTTTTCATAATATTGAAGTTTTACCCAAAACTAAAAAACTCGCCCTGCTGGGGCGAGTTTTTGTTGTGAAATGCCTGAATTCTATACATCTATATTCGCATAGACGGCATTTTTCTCAATAAATTCACGTCTCGGTGGCACTTCGTCACCCATTAGCATTGAGAATATACGATCGGACTCTGTTGCATTGTCAATACTAACTTGACGTAAGGTTCTGAATTCCGGGTTCATTGTGGTGTCCCAAAGTTGCTCGGCGTTCATCTCACCAAGACCTTTATATCGCTGGATACCTGCTCCCCCTCCCATTTCTGCATTGATCTGATCACGCTCCTTATCATTCCATGCGTAACGTTTTTTAGATCCTTTTTTTACCAAATATAGAGGTGGTGTTGCGATGTAGACATGGCCACCCTCGATCAACTCCCTCATATATCGGAAGAAGAAAGTTAAAATCAGGGTTTCAATATGGCTACCATCGACATCCGCATCACACATGATCACCACTTTATGATATCGCAGTTTATCCAAATTGAGGGCCTTACTATCTTCTTCGGTTCCGATGGTAACTCCCAAAGCAGTGTAAATATTCTTTATTTCCTCGTTTTCAAAAACCTTGTGCTGCATGGCTTTTTCCACATTCAGGATTTTACCTCTCAATGGGAGAATGGCCTGGAAGTTTCTATCCCTACCTTGTTTGGCTGTTCCACCTGCAGAATCCCCCTCTACCAAAAACACTTCGCACTTGGTAGGATCTTGCTCCGAACAGTCGGATAGTTTCCCTGGCAACCCTCCTACACTCATAGGGTTCTTGCGCTGTACCATTTCTCTGGCCTTTGCCGCGGCATGTCTGGCCTGTGCAGCAAGTTTTACTTTTTCAACGATTTGTTTGGCATCATCCGGGTTTTCCTCCAAATAATCGGTCAGCATTTCGGATACGGCCTGACTCACTGCACTGGTAACCTCTCGGTTACCCAATTTAGTCTTTGTCTGCCCTTCGAATTGCGGTTCTGCCACTTTCACCGAAACGATTGCCGTCAGTCCTTCGCGGAAATCATCACCAGAGATTTCAAATTTCAACTTATCCAGCATGCCGGAATTATCGGCATACTTTTTAAGGGTCGATGTTAAACCTCTTCTAAAACCTGAAAGATGTGTTCCTCCTTCATGGGTATTGATATTGTTTACATAGGAATGAAGGTTTTCGGTGTATCCCGTATTATAGATCATAGCTACTTCCACCGGAATTCCGTTCTTCTCTCCTTCCATGGAGATTACCTTTTGGATCAAGGGCTCTCGAGTACCGTCCAAAAACTTGATAAATTCCTTGAGGCCTTCCTCGGAATGGAAAGTTTCGGAAACGAATTCTCCTTTTTCGTCCTTATTGCGCTTGTCGGTTAGCGTTATGGTCACTCCTTTATTCAGGTATGCGAGTTCCCTCATTCTATTGGCAAGGGTCTCATAACTGTATTCTGTGGTTTGGGTGAATATGGTATTGTCCGGAACAAAGGTTACTATGGTACCAGTCTCATTGCTTTCGCCTACACTTTTTACAGGGTACAACGTTTTTCCTCTTTCATATTCCTGCTCCCAAATTTTTCCATCTCGGTAAACAGTGGCCTTTAAATGGGACGATAGAGCGTTCACACAAGACACACCCACTCCGTGCAATCCACCGGAAACTTTATAGGAGTCCTTATCGAATTTACCCCCTGCCCCGATCTTCGTCATTACTACCTCCAAAGCGGAAACACCTTCTTTTTTGTGCAGGTCCACGGGGATACCCCTTCCGTTATCCTGGGTAGTGATAGAGTTGTCTTCGTTAATAATTACATCTATCGTATCGCAATGGCCCGCCATGGCTTCATCAATGGAGTTGTCCACCACCTCATAAACCAAATGGTGCAATCCTCTGACCCCAACATCTCCAATATACATGGAAGGTCTCATACGTACGTGCTCCATCCCCTCCAGGGCCTGGATACTATCCGCGGAGTATTGTTTCTTGTTAGCTTCTTCGCTCATATATATTCAGTATTTGCCTCAAAAATTCAAATCTTACAAATATAAACAATACCCTGTGGAAATGGCCAAAAACACCCCTCTCAAGCCCCTAAGTTATCAACAAAGTGTGTGGAAAACAGCCTCTTTTTATTGCTTGTACCCTAACATGGTCCGAACAACTAAAAAGCCCCTCGGGAAAGGGGCTTTCTGACTAATTAAAAAATGAAACATGTTAGATTAACTGCTTCATATCGTTTGGTTGGTTTAAACAGGGGTTATTTTACATATGCATCGGTATGAACCTTAGCCACAGCTCTTCCCGATGGGTCGTTCATGTTCTTGAATGCCTCGTCCCACTCCAGGGCAATTTTGGTACTACATGCCACTGATGGTTCTTGCGGCACGCTCATAGCCGCCGCATCGGAAGGGAAATGACTTTCAAAAATTGAACGGTAATAATACTCTTCTTTAGATGTAGGGGTCTGAATTGGAAACTTAAAATGGGCATTTTTTAGTTGCTCATCCGAAATCTCCTCTTCCACTAAAGCTTTTAAGGTATCTATCCAGCTGTACCCGACTCCATCGGAAAATTGTTCTTTTTGCCTCCAGGCCACGCTTTCGGGCAAATAATCCTCAAATGCTTTGCGAACTACCCATTTCTCCATGCGTTCGCCGTTGATCATTTTATCTTTTGGATTTATGCTCATGGCCACATCCATAAACTCTTTGTCCAAAAAGGGCACACGCCCCTCAATACCCCAGGCCGCCAAGGATTTATTGGCCCTAAGGCAGTCGTACATGTGAAGCTTGTCCAGTTTTCTTACTGTTTCTTCATGAAAATCCTTTGGACTAGGGGCCTTATGGAAGTATAAATATCCGCCGAACAATTCGTCCGCTCCTTCACCCGAAAGGACCATTTTAATTCCCATGGATTTGATCACCCTGGCCATTAAATACATTGGAGTCGAAGCTCTTATGGTTGTAATATCGTATGTTTCGAGGTTATAAACAACGTCCTTTATGGCATCCAGCCCTTCTTGGATGGTAAATTTGATCTCGTGATGGACCGTTCCAATATGGTCGGCCACCTTTTGGGCCGCCGCCAAATCAGGAGAACCCTCCAAGCCTACCGAAAAAGAGTGCAATTGTGGCCACCAAGCATCGGCCGTGTCCCCGGACTCGATTCTTTTTTGGGAATATTTTTTTGCAATGGCCGATGTTACCGATGAATCCAATCCACCGGACAATAGTACGCCATAAGGCACATCGGACATTAATTGACGGTGTACCGCAGCTTCCAATGCATCTTTGATTTTTGCAATGCTGGTCTCGTTTTCCTTAACTGCATCATATTCCATCCAATCCCGTTTGTACCAGCGTACAAATTCACCGTTAGAACTGTGCATATAGTGACCAGGGGGAAAAAGTTGGATTTTGGAACAAGTGCCTTCCAAAGCTTTCAACTCGGAAGCCACGTAGAACGTTCCGTTTTTGTCCCAACCTATGTACAACGGAATAATTCCCATATGGTCGCGGGCGATGAAATACTCGTCTTTTTCCGAGTCGTATATGGCAAAACCAAATATACCGTTCATTTCATCAACAAAATCCACTCCCTTTTCCTGATATAGGGCCAAAATAACCTCACAATCGGATTGTGTACGGAACTCATATTTCCCCTCGAACCGTTTTCTTAATTCCTGATGATTATAAATTTCACCATTGGCTGCCAATACCAATTTACCATCGGCACTGATCAACGGCTGCTTTCCCGAAGCCGGATCAACAATAGCCAATCGCTCATGGGCCAAAATTGCCTTATCATCGGCATAAATACCACTCCAATCCGGCCCTCTATGTCTCACTTTTTTAGACATTTCCAATAGTTGGGGCCTTAGTACTTCCGTACTTTCCTTCACATCAAATGCGCAAACAATACCACACATAATTTATTATATTTAATAACAATTTTAAAACAAATATGAACTTTAATATTATTTAATAAAACTATTATTAGATATTTAATTATATTTTATAATTTTAAATCATCTTACTGTTTCATATTGAAACAATATGCGCTTTTAAATCATTTTTATCCAATGCTTTGTAAGGTCGCTTAATTTTCCCGTCTGTATATTTGAAAAAACTATTAATCAACTCCTGAAAAACGGAAATTAAATCGCAATCATGAAGAATTTAACAGTATTAGTATTGATGTTTTGTGCCAGTTTAGTGTTTTCTACGGATGCCGTGGCCCAAAAGTTTAGTGGACTCGACAAAAGTCCTGCGGATATTGCCTATTATCCAGCAAGCTCTAGAGAAAATGATAAATCTGCGCGCATTATTTACAGTCGTCCACAATTGAAGGGACGTAGCATGGCCGAATTGGCCCCTGCCGGAAAAGTTTGGAGAACCGGAGCCAACGAAGCTACGGAAATAACTTTTTACAAAGATGCCACTATTGGCGGCAAAACGATCAAGGCAGGTTCTTATGCATTGTTCACTATTCCGGGTGATAGCGAATGGACCGTTATCTTGAACAGCAACCTACACCAATGGGGCGCTTATTCTTATGATAGTGACGGTGATGTGGTACGTGCCACTGCTGCAGTTTCTTCGGATAGCGAAGAATTGGAAGCCTTCTCCGTTGCTTTTGACGACGATGGAAATATGGTTATGGGATGGGGAACTACCAGAGTCTCTTTACCGATCAGCTATTAATACATGGTCGTTCTAAAAATACGAAAGCCCCTTAATAAGGGGCTTTTTTATTGTTCTTTTGCAACAAAACCTATTATAGATTGGTTTCCTCGCTTAGTTTAAATCAACAAAGGGGGCATTATTTCTTCTGAACACCACCCAAGAACACATGTTCTGCAGTTATATTGGGAATATCTTCGGATGGGATTATCATAACATCATCGCTCAGAACCACAAAGTCTGCAAATTTTCCCGCTTCAATACTCCCTTTTTCTTCTTCCTCAAAATTGGAATAGGCCGCCCAAATGGTCATCCCCTTTAAAGTTTCCTCTCTGCTCAAGGCATTTTCCATCTGAAAACCACCTTCAGGGTATTGTGCTACATCTTGGCGGGCGACCGCCGCATAAAAGGTTAAGAACGGATTTACCTGCTCCACTGGGAAATCGGTTCCCAAGGCAACCAGTCCTGCTTTGTTCAACAGGTCTTTATATGCGTAAGCTCCTTTTATCCGTTCTTTGCCTAAACGATCTTCTGCCCAATACATATCACTTGTGGCATGTGTTGGCTGTACGGATGGAATGATTCCCTTTTCAAAATAGTTAAAATCGGATGGCGAAATTACCTGCGCGTGTTCCACTTTCCATCTGCGGTCCGTTCTACCTTTTAGTGCTTTTTCGTAGGCCCTTAGCACCACAATATTGGCAGAATCGCCAATTGCATGGGTGTTCATCTGATAATCGGTTTCCGCAATGCGATGAGCCAGTGCTTCTATTTGGTCCACGGGTGTTACCATAGCACCAAAATGGCCAGGCTTATCGGAATAATGATCTCTTAGGGCCGCACCTCGCGAACCAAGGGCCCCATCGCCATATACCTTTACGGAACGTACATTTAATTGATTGGTTTTGATGATTCCCTTTTCCAAAAAGTAATCCAAATTTTCTGGATAATTGGAGATCATTGCATATACCCTAATGGATAATTCACCTGCTTGCTGTAGGCTATCGATCAACTCAACTATCTCCCTCGGAAGACCTGCATCGTTCACGGTAGTGAGGCCATAATCCAAAGAAATAGCTTCTGCATCCTTAAGCGCCTGTATATTTTGTGCCAAACTTGCTTTGGGAATCACTTGATCTATCAATCCCATGGGGTTGTCCACCAATACACCGGTGATTTTACCATTTTCCTTTACAATTTCCCCACCTTCGGTTTTTGTTTCAGCAGTAATTCCGGCCATATCCAAGGCTTTTTGATTGACCAAATAGGCATGACCATCCACGCGCTCCAAAGCCACTGGCGTGTCCGGAAACAATTCATCCAGTTTATCCTTGGTAGGAAACTCTTTGACCTCCCAATCGTTTTGATCCCAACCTCTACCACGAATAAAATTGGATGGGCGTTCCTTTTGGAAGGCCACCACCCTTTCCATCACCTCTTCATAACTTTCCGTGCCGACCAAATCGACCACTTGTTGATTTTGCCCCAATCCGTAAAAATGGCAGTGTGCATCTATAAGTCCCGGAACTATGGTTTTACCTTGGGCATCAAAACTGTTTTGGGCAGTATATTTTTTGTTGATTTCGTCCGTATCCCCGACTTCTACAAACTTTCCGTCTTTTATCGCAATGCCCGTCGCTTTGGAAAAATCCTCATCTACCGTATAAATATTGGCATTGGATACAATTAGGTCCACTTGTTCCTTGGTATGGCAAGAAATAATGAACAATGTGGAGAGCAGTAAAACGTACTTTTTCATTTTGGATGGTTTCTTCCAAAAATAGAAAAAGTGATTGAAATTTTAGGGATTGTCATCCTCGAACTCTGTCATAACAAACTCTACTCTTCTATTTTTCCTCCGTGCTTCTTCGGTCAGAGTAGTATCCAATGGTTTACTGTCACCATATCCTTGATAGGAAATCCGGTTTTTGTGCAACCCTAAAGTTATAAGGTAATTGGCGACCGAACTTGCCCTCTCGCGACTGAGCACATTGTTATATTCTGAGGAACCCAGATCATCCGTATGGCCACTGATAGCTACTTTTAAATCCGGGTTTTGCTGCAAGTAATTATAAACATCCCGGAGACTTTGTTTTGCCTTGGGTTGCAAGTCGAACCTATCAAAATTAAAATTTACATGATTTAAAACGTACACTTCGTTGGTCTTGTATTCCGGTCCTAAATAGACCAAAGAAATATCGTCCAAATAGTAATAGGCATAACCTTCCTTATTATTTGAAGGGTCTTTGCTATCGATATATGCGGTACCTGCGTTACTTTTAAAATTTCCCAGGATCAAATGATTCTCAAATCCTTTGGCTACCAAATCAAAACTTAACTCCATCCACTGTTGTTTATCCTGATAATAATTTGATACTGGAAATTGTTTGATATGGGTAGTTTGTGCGGAAGTGGCGATCAATTGACTTTGAGACAGTTCTTTTTTGGTATAAATAGATAAGGGTCTATCGGATAAAACGGCGCCCATATCCATAACAGCACCATCCGATTTTTCGGATAGGCTCAAAAATAAGGTCAACCTGTACCGACTACCTTTTTGCAGGGTTTCGGTCAACGGCACTTGTATATATTCACGATAATCCTTTGGAGCAAACAAGTAGAGGCCGGCATATGCTGCACCCTCATAAGGCTCTTGTTTACCTTTAAAGTTCATGGGAACACCCAACTTGGTTCTACTACATTGATTAAAATAATCGGTTGTTCCCAAAGTCGGAGCGCTCCAGTAAGCAGCATCCCTATTTAGATTACTCATTTTAACAGGACAGGAAGAATATTCTTCGAAACCTCCATTATGAACCAAATTTTGACCAATTCCAAAGAAGGAATTCATCAAAAAAAGGCATAGAAGTCTTTTAAATATTGGTCTTGGCTCCATTATTTTCCTCAAAATAAGAAAGGTCAACTATGGGTACATCAACAAGTTGACCAAAAATAATGAACGGTATTTTCAATAATTTATTGCGTAAAATCCTACAAACTAGAAATCAAACTTATAGGAGACCCCTGCCAACGCTTGGAATCCCTGCACTCTAAAATTGGCCCATCGTTGGTAATTGTTATTTGCTATATTCGAAGCTTTTAAAAAGATGGAGAGCTGATCATTGAAACGATAGCCAAGGTGCGCATTGGCATCAAAAAACGAATCCAAGGTAATTGGCGAATAGGAAATGGTCGGTGGCACATTATCGGTTAGTGCAATTGAGGTCAAAGCATCTCTCTCGCCCACAAAGAACAGATTGGCGCCCATATACCATTGGTCGGTGATCTGGTAGTCCAAAAACAGGGATCCTTTTATCGATGGCAAGTTCCAGGCCGGATTATCCGTTTCCGTATCGTAATCGTAGAATTCTGCGTTTACCCCTAAAGAAAAATTTCGATTTACATCTACATTTATTTCACCAAAAACACCCAATGTTTTTACATCATCATAAAAAACCTGAAAAGAATTACCGTAGTAATAGCTCTTTTCATCCATTCTGGAAGTATTGACTGTATTTTGATAAAAAAGCGGCTTTCTATTTTCCGCCATGTAGGATCCTTTAAGATTATAACCGATATTGGAGGTTAGCTGGCCCTTAAGTCCCAAATACCCTTCGTATTGCTGGTCGGTGGGCATAATGTCCAACGTTGGCGACACATACGGATTTTCATTCACAAAATCGTAATAGGAGTTTTGCCTTAGCTCTCCTTCTATTCCGCCATACGCAATTACATTTTCTTCCAATAATCTGTACGAAGCGGTTACGGCAGGATAGATGTAAAAATTGTTCTCGCTGTTTTCCAAATCCAGACCATAAACTATGTTGGCCCCCAGGTTCAAAGTAAGGTCATCCCTCAAAATCAAAAGACTTGGGGTCACACCAGCCTGTAAATGGCTATATTTTTTTTCTCCTGTATTCTCGAGTTCCGTTATGGTGCCATTTTTAAAATTGCCCCCAACATAATCCACTTTGGCAGCGACGGTAATCAATTCCTCGGTTATGGGAAGTTCAAAAGTTGGGTTGATCACCGCACGGTTCTCCGCTGATTCGGTTGCATCCCAAAAACGCCTCAACAATACATTTCCACTTTTAAAAGGAGAATCCTCCATATTAAAATGGGCCTTGGCCTGGGCATTAAAATAATTTTGCGTCTCGTCGATTGCATTGATTTCATCTTCACTGAACAATTCACTCTGGATGCCGTACCAGTTATATAATTGATGTTGCAAGCCAATACTTGCGCCCCAATCCAAATAGCGATCTTTTTTGGCATAGGAAGCGTTGAGCTTGGTGTTGTAAAAATCGGTATCCAAAGGTGTGGAATCCAAGTCACCTCTTGATGAATTGTGGGTTAAACCAAAATCCAAAAGGTCTTCGCCCCGATTAAATTCACGGCTGGTATAAAAATCGACCAGGGCATTGTTATAATTGCCCAATCCCACCGAGGCATATGAATTGTACAAGGTGGGCGGTGGTGTTTTTTCAACTCCCGAAGCCTTGCCCTTTGCTGGGGTAAATGTCGATGCCACAGGGACTGAAAATATGCTGTAATTGATTTTCTTCTTTTGCAGCACAATGGAATCGTTCAAACTCGGAGACGATTTGATCTTGAAGGCATCCGAAACGGTAGGGGAATACGGTTTCACCACCGTTACCGTTTCTGTACCAATGTTATCCTCTTCTTGGGCGATAACTGATCCGCAAAGGCTCAAAAATAGTAATGAAAATATATAGGTTCTCTTCTGCATGTTGTGTCTCGTTTAATTTTGGTTGGGATCCACGGATGAATTGCTCTCTGCCTCTTTGGCCTTAATGGTGGCCAACTCAATTTCTGCATCGGCAACGATTTCCTCAAATTCGGCAAAATTGGAAATAACGCTTTCCAAAATATAGGTGGCCTGGAAGGCATCTCCCAAATTGTAGAAGTTCTTCGCCATGATTACCAAACCTTTTCCCGCCCATTCTTTATACGCCGCATAATCTTTGGCCAATTTTTGAACGGAAGTGTTGGAAGCCTCAAAATTTCCCTCTTTATTTTTAAAATACGCATCATAGTACCAAGCTTCGGCAGCGAGCTCTCCAGATGCAATTTGCTTTACCTCTTGGTAGGCAGATTTGGCTAAACTTTCGTTATCCGTTGCAATAGCCGAACGGGCGATCATGATCTGCGCATCACTTTTTATACGATCATCTATTTTGGAGGCGCTAAGTACCTTCTCGGCGTAGGCGATGGTCTGTGCATAATCCTTTTGACCGTAAAAACCTTTCATCAAATTGGACTGGGCAAAGGTTTTGTTCTCTGAAATATCGGCCGTGTTTTCCAATCTTTTTAAATAAGGGATAGCACTGTTGTAATCCTGCTTATCCACATAAATCTCACAAACACGTGTCAAGGCCTGCTCGGTATACTCCCCATTGCCTCCATCAGCAACAGCCTTGTATTTTGACAGGGCCTTATCTTTTTCTCCATCAGCAAAATATAGTTGCGCCAAGGCAAAATTGGCGTTTTGCGCATGGAGTCCGTTAGGGAATTCGTTCAAATAATCTTCATAGCCACGGATTGCTGCTGCGGTTTTACCTTCAATTTGTTTTCGCTCTGCGGATTCAAAACTGGCATTGTCTAACTCGGTATCGGTTACTTCAACAAAATCCAAACTTCTGGCCCAGGCTGCGTATTCGCTTACTCGACCTTCGTCCACATACACCAATTTAGCTGTGGCCACCGCTTGTTTGGCTTCTGGGGTTTTCGGGTACTTTTGAACTACTTCTTTTAACTTGCTCAATGCTTGGTCGTTTCTATTGGAATTGTAGTACACCAGCCCAGATCGGAGCAGTCCTCGAGGGGCAAACTTACTCCCGGAATATTCGGCCACAATCCTATCGTAAGTCTGAAGTCCTAAACTTTCTTGGTTATTGTTGATGTAAGAATTACCCAATTCAAACAAGGCATCATCACGCAATGATGATGTTGGGAACATCCTCAAAAATGCGTTCAAGCCTTCAATTTTTGCAGCATTGTTACCTAAAAATCCATCGCAAAGTGTTTTTTGAAATGCAGCATAGTCACGCTCTGGCCCGTTCATTTTGGATGATGTGTCGTAAGCTTTTTTGGCCAATTGGTATTTGCTGTTTACAAAGTAACTGTCGCCCAATCTTAGATAACCATCATTCTTTCTTTGATCATCAATGGCATTGGAGCTCACTACGTTTTGAAAATAGGATATAGCGTTGTTGTAATCTTTTAGTTTGAAGTACGAGTAGCCTAAATTATAATCCAACTGCTCGTATTCTGAAAGTGATTTGGCTGCTGGCGAGTTCTGGAACCGCACAAAATCCACCAAAGCTTCCTCAAAACGGTTCATTCGGTAGGCCGATTCCGCTTTCCAATATAAAGCACGGGCTTCAAAGTTTGCGTTGTCTGCACTTTTCAGGGATTTATCGAATCTTTCCCAAGCCCCTTCATAATCACCATCAATAAAAACTTCCACTCCTCGGTAGTAGGCGACTTTCTGATAGGTTTCCTTACTAGCATAGTTCTGGTTCTCCTCCAAAAGTTGCATGGCACCTTCAAAATTTCGGGAGGTGATATAGGAATCCACCAAAAGCTCCTGAATTTCCATTTGATGCTCATCCTTTGGGTATTTTTCCAAGTACGTGGTCAACACTTGGGGAACAGGTTCGTAAGCATTACCGATTTCGTAGCTCAAGCGAGCATAGTTCAACCAAGCATCTTTTTGAATTTCTGGACTAAACTCCATCTGCGAAGCATTTCTAAATGCATTCAAGGCTTCGGATTTTTTATCCAATTTTAAATAGCACTCTGCCAAATGGTAGTATGCATTTTGGGAAACAGCATTGCTGCCCCCTATAATTTTATTGAATTGCTGAATTGCTTTTTGATAATCACCGAGCTTGTAATGACTATATCCAAGCAAATAGAAATCGGTATTGTTCCATTTGCCACGTTTGCCCTTGTATTCCTCCAAATAAGGAACTGCCTCGGCGTATTGTTCTAAATTAAAATAGCTTTCACCAATGATCTTATTCAATTCCGAAACTTCTTGACGATTGGATTTGGGCAGTTGTTTTTTGGCCAACGCAATGGCTTCTTCAAACTTGCCCAATTTAAAATTCAAATCGGCCTGATAATAGGTCAACTTTTCATCGAGTAGTTCCGGGTCTTGGATTTGGTCGAAACGAGCGCTGGCCGAATTGTAATCATCTTGCTCGTAAGCGATATACCCCAAATAATATTTGGCTTGTGAACCATATTTTTGGGAGGTGGTAACCTTGTTCAAATAACGTTCGGCCTCCTGCGGACGCTTGGATGCGTACAATGCGTAGCCATTGTTGAAGTTAAAGCGGTCGCGCTCCGAATAGGGCATGGAGTTTTCATCCACTTTTTTGTACCATTTTAACGCATAGGGGTATTTTCCCGTTTCAAAATAGTAGTCGGCCACATCCAAAAAAGCAGAATTCCTTTTGGTGGACGTGGGATAACGTTCCACAAAATCCTCCATCATTTTATCCGCTCCTCGCTGATTCAGTCGAATGGCGGCATTAGCGGCATAATAGGCGCTATTGGCTTCGGTTTCCCCATCCTTAGTGTTGGCTTTGACAGACTCAAAAATATTTTGCGCTGCTTGGTACTGCTCATTGTTGTAGAGCGCCAAGGCATCTTGATACGCTTTATTCTCGTGAGTGTGGATCTTGGTTTCCTGCGCGGAAAGCACAAAAAAAGTTCCCATAAAAATGGGAATTAATAGGAGATTTTTTCGATTCATAGTGTTCTACGCTCTTCTCGATTGACTTTACTCATAACGTCAAAATTAAGGCCAAAGTATGTCAACACCTAAAAGTTCTAACATTTGGTTATACAATAATGATGAATAATTATAGAACTTAGTACCTTTATTCCATAAAGTGATGTTATGTCCGAGACCATAGTAAAATTAAAAGACGCCGCTGTTTTCCAAAATGAGAACCTAGTGCTCAACCACATAGACCTGGAGGTAAAAAAAGGTGAATTCGTTTACGTGATCGGTAAAACAGGCAGTGGAAAAAGTAGTTTTATGAAAACGCTCTATGCCGATCTCCCCTTAAGGCAAGGGAGCGGTAATGTTGTAGATTTCGACCTAAAAACTATGCGGGAAAGGGAAATCCCTTTTTTACGAAGAAAATTGGGCATTGTTTTTCAGGATTTTAAATTGCTACCAGATAGAAATGTAAACAACAACCTTAAATTTGTTCTTAAGGCCACCGGTTGGACCGACCCAAAAAAAATGGATGACAAAATAGGTGAAGTCTTGGACAAGGTCGGTATGAAAACCAAAGGTTTTAAATTCCCCCACGAACTATCGGGTGGAGAGCAACAGCGGATTGCCATTGCCCGTGCCCTTTTGAACGATCCTGAACTTATTTTGGCAGACGAGCCCACGGGCAACCTTGACCCTCAGACCAGCGTAGAGGTGATGAAGGTATTGCAGGATATTAACCAAAATGGACGTACCATTATAATGGCTACCCACGATTACGCCCTTATCTTAAAATATCCGCACAAAACATTGAAGTGCGATGGCAGCAAGGTTTTTGAAGTAATCCAAAAGGCGATTTAGCAAGACGTATTACACTGTAAGCCATTCATTTACAAAACATTTGCCTGATCACCGAAAGTTTTTGTTACTTTGCCTAAACAAATTTCGCTTCCTATATGGAAATTCTTGGTATTGATATAGGCGGATCGGGCATTAAAGGTGCCTTGGTGAACGCCGAAACTGGGGAAATGTTAACAGAACGCTTCCGAATCCCAACTCCAAAATCAAAAAAACCAGAGGACATGGCCAAAGTAGTGGCCAAAATTGTGAAGCACTTCAATTACGAAGGACCCGTTGGCTGCGGCTTCCCTTCCATTGTTAAAAATGGGGTCTGCATGTCTCCCGGAAATCTCCATAAAAGTTGGGTAGGCGTTAATATTGATGAACTTTTCACCGAATACACCAATCATGAATTTACCGTACTTAACGATGCCGACGCCGCAGGTTACGCATCCATGAACTATGGCGTGGGAAAAGGAAAAAATGGGTTGGTGATCATGATCACCATTGGCACCGGACTGGGAAGCGGCGCCTTTTACAATGGGGTCTTGATCCCAAATTTTGAATTGGGCCAAATTCCATATAAGAAATACAAAAAAATAGAATCTTGGGCAGCCGCTTCCGCCAAAGAACGAGAGGATCTTAGCTATGAGAAATGGAGCAAACGGTTCAATAAATTTTTAAAATATGTAGAACTGATCGTTTCACCGGATCTTATTATTGTGGGTGGTGGAACTTCCAAAAAATGGGGAGAATTCAGTCACAATATCAAGATTGAAACAAAAGTGGTAAAAGCAGAACTTATGAACCATGCCGGTATTATTGGGGCGGCCGTGGCATGTTTAAGGGAACAACACCACGGACACTTGCACCAATAAATACGTACTACAATTTTTCTGCCCCATCCGGTGCATCAAAAAAGTTGGACGGCAGTCCTGATTTGAACTCCATCTCGGAAATTTCTATTTTGGTAATATATTCACCAGGTTTTCCATTTACTGTCCAATGTGTTTTCAGTTCACTTGGAAGCAATACACCATTGACATTTACCAATTCCCCGACTTCCATAAATTTTTCTGGATTATGTCCGCCATCCTTAAAATATTCCGGGTACGAAACAATGTAACGTGTTGCAGTGAGAAGGTAGGTCTCTGCATCAAAATGTAGGATATAATAATCGTCCGGTGCATCTCCGGTGCCAGGATCATAGGTTACTTTTACCACCTTGTTCTTTTTACCCTTATAAGTGGTATCCGGGAGCAATTCCAAATTAACCCCTTCTCCATCCTCCACGAACGGATGTCCCATTAAATAAAGTGGTGTAAGTGCCCAAAATTTAACATCATAATTAAATGCTGTGGAATCCTCGGCCTTTATCCAGGCTTCTTTTCCTGTGAACCCGAATTTGGCATCAGGATTTTCGATACTATTGTGCACAACCCTATTGTTCCAAACATCCACCACTTCGTAACTATCACGCGGGGTTTTACCATCCAACGGCTGATATTTAAAGCGCATTCCCAATGGTCCGTTTGTATACCAAGTATCCAATCCTCCATGAGCTTTCATAGCAGCCCAAACTACTTTACCTGCTTCTGAAGTAGCTAAGCGTTCTTCAGCTTTTCTCACTCTATTGTTGATCCAACTTTCTGGAACGGCAACTGTATTTTCAACTTTTTCTTTTGTAGTGATCTCAATCTCGGAATCGGGATTCTGCTTTACCTGTTCCTTGCAAGAAACGACAAATAAAATTGACGCTGCTGCCAAAATGGTCTTGTTCATGATATTTTCTTTAGGTTTTAATCATAATCAGTCGGAAGTCGACAAGAACCTTTCAAAAATTCACGTATTTTTTTGAGTTTGATGCGGCACCAAACAGTCTTTATTCTTTAATATGGACCCTGCCCCCTACAAATGTTCTCTTATTCACCGTTGTCGGATTTCCATACACGTAGACATCTCCTCCGGCCTTTACATTGATTTCCACCAATTCCGAAGCAAAAACATCGGCTTCGCCACCAGCTGAAATTTTTACATCCGTTGTTGCGGTGCGCAGTTCCCTACCTTCAAAAATACCTCCGGTATTGAGCACAACGGTTTGGTTTTTGGCAAGTCCAGAGGCTTTAACAATACCGCCTGTCACCGCTCGGATCTCTGCATAATCTACATCCATCCCAATATGGATCATGGCGCCTTCCTGGGCCCTTAGCTCTATTTTACTTTTGTTCACCAACTCGTTACAGGTAATTCTGGCACCCTCGTTCCCATCTATAACATCCAAGTTGGTGTAGTAGACTTCGATCATTGTATCCTCTCCCTGGAATTTTTTATCCAATTGCATACGCAGTTTAAGAACCCCATTTTTGTTGGTCCATTTAATATCGTCCACGTTCCAGCCTTTGATCATAATTTTGTTCTCGTCGGATTGGATCAAATTGACCTCGATCAAATCAAAAACTTTGATTTTGTTGAATTCCCCAACCTCCGTGTCTATAATTCTTTGCGATAACATGATCAATGGAAGCAATAAAAATCCTAATGTGTATATTTTTTTCATGATAGAGTGTTTTTACTTTGGAAAGATGATCACTTAGGAGGTTTGTTACAGTTTGAAACAAAAAAACTATTTACGGCACTGGATATTATGGCCGTAAATAGTTCTTAAATGAATCTGACTGTTAAAAAATCAGCTTATGACTTGATTATTTTTTCTTGGTGGTTAATGGATTCTTGATGGATTGCCTTGAACATTCTTAATACGAATTCCTCGCTCAATCCCCTTTGTTCGCCCTCCAAGATCATATTGCCCAGGATTGCGTTCCAACGATTGCTTTGGAGTACGGCAACGTTCTTCTGCTTTTTGAGCTCACCGATTCCGTCCGACACTTTCATCCTTTTGCCCAAAAGATCGATCAACTGATTGTCCAGGACATCTATTTGCGCTCTTAGGTTGGTCAAATTGCTCATGTACTCTGCTTCTTCATCGGTTTCTTTTCTAATTCGCAGATCCTTCATGATCTGGACCAAGGTTTTTGGGGTTACCTGTTGTGCGGCATCACTCCATGCGTTGTCCGGGTCATAATGTGTTTCTATCATCAACCCATCAAAATTCAAATCCAATGCAGTCTGCGACACATCAAAAACCATATCCCTTTTTCCTGTAATGTGGCTTGGATCGTTTACGATGGGTAAATCCGGGAACCTTGTTTGTAGTTCAATGGCCAGCTGCCACTCCGGTATGTTACGGTATTTGGTTTTTTCGTAAGTGGAAAAACCTCTATGGATCACACCTAATTTTTTAATGTTGGCAGAATATAAACGCTCCACGGCACCTAACCAAAGTGAAAGATCTGGATTTACCGGGTTTTTTACCAACACAACTTTATCGGTACCTTCGAGCGCATCTGCAATCTCTTGGACAATAAATGGACTTACGGTAGAACGTGCCCCTATCCACAACATATCGATATCGTGCTCCAAGGCTAGATCAACATGTGCTCTGTTGGCAACTTCGGTGGCGGTTTTAAGTCCGGTCTCTTCTTTTACCTTTTGCAACCATTTTAGTCCTATGGCTCCTACTCCTTCAAAATTACCAGGACGAGTTCGTGGTTTCCAGATTCCGGCACGGTAATAGCTCACATCGGTATCTTTTAGATCATGGGCAATTTTTAGCACCTGTTCTTCGGTTTCGGCACTGCAGGGACCTGCAACTACCAATGGATGACCTAAATTCATATCATCCAACCATTTTCTCATTTCCTTTTTGTTTTCCATAATACGTTCTATTTTTTTGTAAGTGGTATTCCTTTTAGTATTTGTTTTATTTTATTGGTATTACTCATTTCTTGGTGGACATTCTTAAAATCGTTGTCCAATATCAATTGCTTAAAGGTGATTAGGTTTTGAATATACTCTTCAAGGGTTTCGACCACATTATCTTTGTTCTGTTCAAAAATAGGCGTCCACATATCCGGGGAACTTTTTGCCAAACGGACCGTGCTTTCAAAACCACTGCCTGCCATGTCAAAAATATCGCGTTCGTTCCTTTCTTTATCGATAACCGTTTTCCCTAACATAAAAGAACTAATGTGTGATAAATGGGATACATAGGCGATATGTTTGTCGTGCGCTCTGGGATTCATGTACCGAATGCGCATGCCTATTTCCTGAAAAATGGCCAAAGCCCTTTCCTGAAGTTTAAACGCTGTTTTTTCTACTTCACATATGATCATTGTTTTGCCGGTATACAGACCTTCGAATGCAGCAGTCGGACCGGAGAACTCCGTTCCCGCAATGGGGTGACAGGCCATAAAATTTCTTCTCTTGGGGTGATCGGCAACCTGTTCGCAAATCGATTGTTTGGTGGAACCTGCGTCCATTACCACGGTTTCTTCTCCCGAGGCATCCAAAATTTTTGGAAGCTCGGCCATTAAAACATCGACAGGAATGCCCACGAATACCATATCGGCGGTCTGTAGGTCCGTGTACCCTCCTTTTTTGTCGATAATACGCAGTTGCAGGGCCTCATCTAAATGGGCCTCGCTTTTATCCACTCCGATTATTTCGGCTTCCGGGTGCAGCCTTTTTACATCCTTCGCAAAGGACCCCCCTATTAAACCAACACCTATAATGACTATTTTCATAATCTAAAATCTTTGGATCGCTTCTTTGATCTTTTCTTCTTTTACACAAAGTGAAAAACGAATATAGCCCTCGCCATTACTTCCAAAAATGGTTCCCGGGGCTATAAAAATATCTCTGCTGTACAATATTTCATCTATAAATTGTTCTGATGGGGGTGACCCAGCTGGAAGCTTGCTCCACACAAACATACCGACCGCGTTCTCGTCGTAGGAGCATCCTAATTTGTCCACCAATCTAAACATAAGCTCCCGTCTTTTGGTATAGACTGTGTCCAAAGCCTCGAACCACTCCGGCCCGCTTTGCAAGGCTGCGATGGCTCCTTTTTGAATGCCATAGAACATCCCGGAATCCATATTGCTCTTTACCTTTAGCACTGCATTTATGTGCTCCGCATTGCCCAATACCATGCCCACTCGCCATCCTGCCATATTAAAGGTCTTGCTGAGACTGTTCAGTTCCAAAGTGCATTCTTTTGCCCCATCAATGGACAAAATACTGGTCGGGTTACTGGAAAGCACAAAACTGTACGGGTTATCGTTCACCAATAGAATTTGGTTCTTTTTCGCAAAATCCACTAACATTTTAAGCTGTTCTACGGTGGCCGTTGCACCAGTTGGCATATGAGGATAGCTTACCCACATTAACTTTACCTTGGACAGGTCTTTTGTAGCTAGCTCGTCCAAATCCGGAAACCAACCGTTTTTTTCGGATAAATTGTACTGTATAGGAACAGCGCCTACTAAACTGGTCACAGCCGCATATGTCGGGTATCCCGGATTGGGGATCAAAGCCTCGTCGCCATTGTTTAAAAAAGCCATGCTAATGTGCATAATGCCTTCCTTGGAACCCATCAATGGTAAAATATCCGTGTTCGGATCTACGTTTACATCGAATTTTTGATGGTAGAAGTCTGCAATCGCTTCCCTTAGTTTTGGCAGTCCCTGATAGCTCTGGTACTGGTGTGCCCCTGCTTCTATTATGGAATCCCTTAGTGTTTCCAACACTTGTGGCGAGGGTGCCAAATCGGGGCTGCCGATCCCCATATTTATAATGGGTCTTCCTTGTGCGATTAGCCCACGGACTTCTCTTAATTTTGTAGAGAAATAGTATTCCTTTACGCTATTTAACCTATCTGCAGTTATCATAGGATCAATGCATTTTTGTATTCGCCCAAAACCCGAAAATCCTCTGCCATAATCTCCAGCAAAGATTTAGTTTTGGAAAATTGTTCATAACTCTCAAAAGTGACATCAACAAAGAAGGCATACTTCCAAGGGGTCTTTATTACCGGCAAGGATTGAATTTTGGTAAGGTTCATGTTACAATCGCTCATCACGTTCAATACAGTGGCCAAACTCCCCCGTTTATGATCGGTAATGAATCTTAAAGAAGCCTTGTTTATTTCTTCCTCTGGCAACACCTTGTTCTGCTTTTTAAGGATTATAAAACGTGTTGAGTTATTTACAATAGTTTGGATGTTATCAGCAATAATATCCAATCCGTACAATTCTGCCGCCATTTTGGGAGCAATTGCAGCTATATTAGCCAACTTACCTTCTTTTATTCTTTTTGCGGTTTCCGCAGTATCCACACTTTCAACAAGTTTTATCTGCGGATGGGCCTTAAAAAACTCTTTGCACTGCAACAATGCCATTGGATGCGAATGCACCTCGCGGATATCATCAAATGTTTTTCCTTTTAAAACCATTAGGTTATGATGAATGTTAAGGTAATGCTCTCCAATAATATGGATGTTATTGTGGTACACCAGATTATAGTTGGGGATTATAGATCCTGCAATAGAATTTTCTATCGCCATAATACCTTTGTCCGCAATGCCCAACAATAAACTATCCACTACGGCATCAAAGGAATTGCATTCCAATAACTCAATATTACTTCCAAAAAAATCTTTGGCTACTTGATGGTGGTTGGACCCCTTTATTCCCTGTATGGCTATTTTTAAACCCATGGCAAAAAAAAAGCCCCGATGCTATCGGGACTTTATGAATTAGTTATACTTTAAACGTATCTAGAATAGTCCCGTTCCTCTTTGAAAAAAGAAGTAAAAATAAAAACGGTTCCAGAAATACGTGTTTGTCATCTCTTTGTTAATTGTCGGCTAATTTAGGCATTCAATCCTAAACACTACTCCAATCCCATATTTTTTTTGATATTTTTTAAAAAGTTGATTCTCATTGAACATTATCTTACAGAAAATCGATTTTTTTTTCAAATTCACATTTTGATAGTTTTTTAAAGGATCGTAACAGGCCAATTATCCTTGCCCTTACTTGTAGTGAACAAAACCTATAAAAGTGTATTTTTGAAAGCAATTAAACTAGTACAAATGTCCATTACCGTTAAGAACATCACCAAAACCTTTGGAACCCAAAAAGCATTGAACAATGTTTCGTTCACCATCAACAAGGGTGAAGTTGTTGGGTTTTTAGGCCCAAATGGTGCCGGCAAGTCCACCATGATGAGGATCTTGACCACCTATTACAAAGCGGACAATGGAGAAGCATCGGTAAACGGTTTTGATGTACTCGCCGCAGAAAAAAAAGTTCAAAAAAGTATAGGCTACCTACCAGAACACAATCCCTTATATCTGGAGATGTACGTAAGAGAATATTTATCGTTCAATGCCGATGTGTACAAAGTGGACAGGTCCAAAATAAACCAGGTAATCGAGCAAACGGGTTTGACCCCCGAGGCCCACAAAAAAATTGGACAGTTATCCAAAGGATACCGTCAACGTGTAGGACTTGCAGCCGCCTTGTTGCACGACCCAGAAGTTTTGATACTAGATGAACCCACGACCGGCCTTGATCCAAATCAATTGATCGAAATCCGAAAATTGATACGTGAAATCAGTAAAGAAAAGACCATTTTACTTTCCACTCATATTATGAAAGAAGTGGAAGCCGTATGTGATCGTGTGATCATCATCAACAAAGGAGAATTGGTGGCCGATAAAAAATTGGAGGAACTTCGCGAAGCCGAGGAGCAAATTATCGAAGTTGAATTTGACTACCGGGTAGAAGAGCAGTTGCTACAACAAATGCCAAACGTGTCCAACGTAAAAAACACCGGTGGCTTTGTCTACGAAATCACTTTTACAACATCTAAGGATATGCGGCCCGCTGTTTTCGATTTTGCACACGACAATTCACTAAAAACGTTACAACTTAGCAGAAAAAACAAAAACTTGGAAAGTCTCTTTACAGAACTTACATCTTAATTCCTTTTGCCCTGATTCGTGTTGACTCTCTCCTGAAAGGAAGCTGAAAACCGTTCCAAATATGGTACTTTTGCAGTTCAGAAGAAATAGAGCCCAATGAAAAAGAATACTGCCAAATTGGAACTATCCAAAGAAGAGATGAAAAGCTATGGTTATCAAATTGTTGATGCCATTGTTGAGCATCATTCCACACAACACCAGAAGCTACCGGTCGCACTTGGTTCAAGGAAAGAAATGGATTCCTTGTTTTTGGAGGAAGCTCCCGAACAAGGTTCGGAACCGACCCAAGTGTTGGACTTTGTTCTGGAAAAGGT
This sequence comes from Flagellimonas marinaquae, assembly GCF_023716465.1. NCBI lineage: Bacteria > Pseudomonadati > Bacteroidota > Flavobacteriia > Flavobacteriales > Flavobacteriaceae > Flagellimonas > Flagellimonas marinaquae. The sequence goes on along the minus strand of NZ_CP092415.1, from coordinate 2,372,825 downwards.
TATGACCAATAGTGCGAATATGGCACACCCCAAATCCTTTTCTTTTGTTCCAGGACCAAGTAACTATATTAGTGTAATGGCAGATGCCCTAGCAACGGGCTATAATATTTTTTCTGGCGGGTGGGCCGCTAGCCCAGCTGCTGCGGAATTGGAAATAGTTACCATTCAATGGTTGTTGAAGATTTTTGGTTTCCCCAAGAAAAAAGGGGGCGGTATTTTTACCAGTGGTGGCTCTATGGCCAACTTGACTGCGGTGGTTACTGCCCGTCGCATTAAATGTGGCGATGATTTTTCAAAGGCTGTCATCTATCTATCTGACCAAGCCCATTCTTCCAACATTAAGGCCATTCGGGTATTAGGATTTAAAAAGGAACAGATTCGAATTATCCCTACAGATAGTGAACTAAAGTTCTCGGTAAACAAACTCAAAAATTGTATTGCAAAGGATAGATTGGAGGGATTGCATCCTTTTTGTTTAATAGCAACTGCAGGAACTACAAACACAGGTACGGTAGATCCTTTGGTAGAGCTGGGCAAAATCTGCAAAAAAGAAAACATTTGGTACCACATTGATGGGGCGTATGGAGGAGCAGCTATTCTATCCAAAAAAGGTAAATTGGCCATGAAAGGCATTGAAAAAGCGAATTCTTTGACCGTGGACCCCCACAAATGGTTTTTTCAACCTTATGAAATGGGATGTCTTTTGGTACGAAACCACAAAAACCTAAGCAACACCTTTACGGAAAAACCAGAATATTTAAGGGATATCGAGGGGAACACCTCCGAAATCAATTTTTATGACCATGGTATTCAACTGACCCGAAGGTTCCGTGCCCTAAAGTTTTACATGTCTTTAAAAACCTTTGGTTTAAAAGAGTTCCGGGATGCTATTTCCTATAATATTGATTTGGCGGAAGAAGTAGAGACCATGCTCAGGGGCAGCAAAAGTTGGGAAGTGGTTTTCCCGGCAACCTTAGCGGTCATCAATTTTAGGTACAACCCCATCAATAAAAATTATTCGGAGAAAGAATTGGACAAAATCAACCAATACATTTCCGAAAAAGTGGTTGGATCTAGAAAGGCGCTTTTGGTCACCACTATTTTAAACGGTCAAATTGTGCTCCGTATGTGCTTGATCAACCCAAGAACTTCTATGGAAGATGTAACGGAAACTTTTGATCTTTGTAAAAAATACGCCTTGGAAATTGAAGAGGAACTGGAAAGCAAAATCTAAACGTTATCTTTTAAAAAACAATCAATTGCCTCATCTAATACAGGCTGCACCTTTGGGTCTGTACAATTGATGAGGATGGAAATCACTTTTTCCTGCTCTGGATAGATGTAAAGGTTGGTATAAGCTCCAACACTACTGCCTATATGTCCCACAAAATACCTATCCTTTGCATCTTGACTTACCTGAAATCCCAGACCGTAGTAAGTAGGTTTGCCATTGATCAATTCCGAAGTCAACAATTGGTCATACGTTGCATCACTCAGTAATTCGCGTTTTAAAATGGCTCTACCTAACCGTGCTACATCTTTAGAGGTCGACAAATATCCACCTCCTGCCAATTTATATTGATTGTTTACCTCAACAGATTGTTTAAAACACATAGATCGTTTGGTATAGAAATGCGCATGGTTTTCCATTTTTTTTAAACCGGCCCCATAATTCGGGGAAAATGTGCCATGCAATCCCAAAGGCTTCAAAATATGTTCCTCAACATATCTTTCAAACGGCACTCCACTTGCCTCTTGCATGGCAAGGGAGAGAAGAACAAAATCAAAACTATTATATAAATAGCCAGTTCCAGGTTTAAACACCAACGGATCGTTTTTGAACATGTTGATCCCGTCTTTAATGGAAAAATCTTGGTTTAATGCATATTCTTTACCGCGATAACCGCGTATTCCGGCGGTGTGCGAAGCCAATTGCCTTAGTGTAAAACCAAAACGTTTTTTGGGGTAATATGGCACGCAGGTATAAATGGATTCATCCAAATTGATTATCCTATCTTCTACCATTTTTCCTAAGGCCAAACCCGTAATGCATTTGGAAATACTTGCAATACGAAAAACTGTTTGCTTTGGGTCGACAAAGATTTTCTTGTCAAGATTAGAAAATCCATACCCTTTTTGAAGCACAGTTTCATCTTTATCCAAAAAAGTCACGGCCAATCCCGGAACTTTTTTCTCTGCGACCAGATTATGAAAAAGCGCATCGACCTTTTCCAGTCCTTGCAACCCATCTAAAGATTTAACCTTTGGAAATGGTGAGAAATAACTTTTAATATGTGCGAACAGATTCCCCAAGAATTCGGTTTGAGTCCCGAAATTAACCAGAAATATTAAAGTTAATGGAGATTATTGATTCTTAATCTTGGAAAATCAATCTACCATTGAAGATTTCCTCTACGTCAACCTCAGGCGGAGTGTTCACACTGATTACATCCCCTGTTCCACTAATTACTCCGCTTATACTTTGCTGCGGATTCACAAAAACATCGTTGGAACCTCTATGGTTTAAGTTAACATTTTCGGACACCAGTAGTTGGGCCTCTATCCTTGAATCCCCTGCTGCGATATTTACATTTAGGTTTTCGGTTTCGCCACGAAGCTTAAAATAAGCAATGCCGTTTACTGTAATTCTAACCGTAGATGACTTTAATTCTATATCAAAAGAACCATCTGTAGTCTCGGTTTCCGGGTTATTAAAACTTTCGGCAATTAAACTTAAACTAGGATATTCCAAAACCCCATCACTCGAAATCAACAGTCCTGTGCTACTCCTTATTTCGGTCAAATTCGGAGAAGTAATGTACACGGTTGTCAAACCATAATCGCGGACATAGTTACAGCTATTTTCATTTCTAAGAACTAAACGGTCCTCTTCCACAATGGCGGTAACTTCATTTCGCAAATATTCCCCAGTTTCTATTTCCACCGATTGTACATTGCCTTGTTTTAGCACCACATTAAGGTTTTCAAAAACAGTGATCTTGGCAAATTCGGGAAGATCGATCTGTTCACGCACCAGGTCACCAGCATTTTGAAAACAATCGGGAACATTTTCGCCATTGCAAGAAATCAGAATTAGAAAAAATACCAAATAAAAACGCCTCTCGATTGCTCTCGAGGTGACATTAATTATTCTTTCACATCTTCTAAATTCTAACATCTCTAATCTCAATACTATAGTCTAATTCCTATTCCAAATTCTACGGCTTCCGCTTTTGCCCCATGCGATTTTAGGGTAACCGCTCCAAAAATCCTCTTCCCAAAATAGCGTTTCATACCAATCCTATTGTAGATTTTCCCCTCAAAATCGAACGGGTAGTACACATAATATCCCAATTGGGCAACAACACTCATCTTATTCACAAAAAGTTCATGACCTATAAATACCCCTACCCGCTTATAATCGGCATCAGGGTCAACATCCAATTCTGGGAACGATATGGATTGATAACGAATCAACTCCTTTAAAAAATTGGAAAAGAAAATATCGGTTCCCAGTTGTATAGCGCTTCGTTTTCCCAAACGTTTATCGGCATAGGCCGAAACAATGGCAAAGCCATAACGACCCATGTTTATTACGTCACTTTCATTAGCTCCAGCCCGAAACACTAAGTTATATCGAACAGGCTCCGATATTTCCCCAGTTGATTCTGGTTTTAGATACTTATAAGTAGTTTCATGATCTAAATTATACGTCAAGCCAATATTAAAGGCAAACGTATTGGTAGAAGTATTGGGCGCCTTAAAATTGGCATTGGAATAATGGATAAAAGACAACCCAGCATTCACTCCCAAACCGGCGAAGAGGTTTTCTTTATGATAGTTGAGCATCAACAAGGTACTGCTCAAAATATGGCTTCCGTAGGCATTGTTCCTGAAATTTTCATCTTTATCGTACGGGTTGGCATTGTAAGCCAATCCCTGAGCAACTCTCAATTGAACATTTCTTTTCAGAAAGTAAAAATTGTAATGTCCGTAAAGTCCAAAATGATCACCAAGGGTTGGATTGTTCGTATTTTGATAAACAAAGGTGTAGCCTGTATCTGGATAACCAAAATCCGCTTCCCATTCTTTTTGTCCGTAGGTTTTTCTACTTATTCCAAGAATTACACCTGCCGGATGATTGGTGATCAAGTGCGAAATATCCGGGTTATGGAGCAATATGGAGCCGTAAAACTGATTCGCATCCAACACGAATTTTTTTGGATCTTCATCGGATTGGGAAATCCCTAAAAATGAAGTCAACAATAGAATTAGGCCAAGTAGGTACCTCATGGATAGCTAAAGTAGGAAAATTAAAAAAGTTCCTTGGCAATTGCCTTTATATTATCTGATTTTCCCATGGAATAGTAGTGTAACACGGGTACTCCGGACTCCTTTAATTCTTTTGATTGCTGAATTGCCCACTCCACACCAACTTGTCGTACTTCTTGGTTGGTTTTACAGGCCTCTACGGCATCTATAAGATCTTGTGGTATGTCCACTCTAAAAACTTGGGGCAACAATTGTAAATGTCTTTTAACCGCTATGGGTTTGATTCCAGGAATAATCGGCACTTCAATACCCATTTCGCGGGCAGCCTTAACAAAGGCAAAGAATTTTTGATTGTCAAAAAACATCTGGGTCACCACATAATCCGCTCCCAAATCCACTTTTTCCTTCAAACGTTTTAAATCGGATTGCAAAGAGGGTGCTTCCATATGCTTTTCGGGGTAACCTGCCACACCTATGCAGAAGTCTCCACAATCATTGGATTCAATGGAATCGTGCAAATAGTTTCCTTGGTTCACATCATAAATCTGTTTTACCAATTCGGAAGCATATTGGTGCCCGCCCTTGGTAGGTATAAAATATTTTTCCTCTTTACGGGCATCACCACGAAGCGCCATCACGTTCTCTATCTCTAAATATTGACAGTCCACCAACAAATATTCGGTTTCCTCCTTGGTAAACCCACCACACAGCACATGTGGAACCGTATCCACATCGTATTTATGTTTTAATGAAGCACATATACCTAAGGTACCGGGACGCGTTCGTGTCAACTTTTTGTCCAGCAAGCCATTTTTCTCTTTGTACACATACTCTTCTCTGGAGGTGGTCACATCTATAAAGGGTGGCTTGAACTCCATTAAAGGGTCAATATTTTTATAGAGTTCTTGAATACTCTTCCCTTTTACGGGTGGAACGATTTCAAAACTGAAAAGCGTTTCTCCGTTTGCTTTATTTATGTGGTCGGTAATTTTCATTTTACGGTTATCCGTTAATCGTTATTAGTTGATGGTTGATGGTTGATGGTTGATGGTTGATGGTTGATGGTTGATGGTAAAAATTAGAGAGATCCATAATAACTTATAAAACCATTTAACAACTTTTTGCAAAGTACTATTTGACTCAAAATTAAATCCAATTCCTTTTGACTTAAATATTCTTGATCAAATGACAAAAACAATTGTGTCTCCAACTCATATAATGAACCTCTTGCAATGTATAAAAATCGAATGGTATCATTTGGAGTTTTTCTACCACATCCTTCTGCAATATTTGAAGGTATCGAACAACTACATCTTCTTATTTGATTGGTCAGGCCATATATTTCTTCCTTTGGAAATACTTTGGTCAAGTCATAAACCAACTTAACCAATTCACGCGATTCTTTCCAAACATCCAATTCGATATATTCCATTAACCAAAAACTGTTAACTATCAACAATATTAGGTGCCAGCCACTTTTGGGCCTCTTCCAGTTTTATATTTTTTCGTTCAGCAAAATCCTGAACCTGATCTTGTTTAATTTTTCCCAATCCAAAATATTTGGCCTCTGGGTGTCCAAAATAATAGCCACTTACACTGGCAGCCGGCCACATGGCCAAACTATCGGTCAATTTCACGCCTATTTTCTCTTCCACCTTCATCATATCCCAAATTGTCAGTTTTTCCAAATGGTCGGGACAGGCTGGATAGCCCGGTGCAGGTCGAATACCTCGGTATTTTTCTTTAATCAGAGCGTCGTTATCCAGATTCTCATCCACTGCATAGCCCCAATGTTTGGTCCGAACCTCCTTGTGCAAATATTCAGCAAAAGCTTCAGCCAACCTATCTGCCAGAGCTTTGATCATAATGGAATTGTAATCATCGTGATTCTTTTCAAACTCAGTGGCCAATTCTTGGGTTCCAAATCCTGTGCTCACACAAAAACAACCTATATAATCCTGAATTCCCGAATCTTTTGGGGCGATAAAATCTGCTAATCCGATATTTGGAACAGTTTCGCGCTTTTTTAATTGTTGACGCAGCGTTCTAAAGACAAAGGTTTCACCATCCTTGTCTACTTCAATATCATCTTCATCAATTTGATTGGCTGGAAATAACCCAAAGATAGCTTTGCCTTTCAACAGTTTCTCGTCCAAAACTTGTTTTAAAAGTTCTTTGGCATCCTTAAAAAGCTCCTTGGCCTGTTCCCCTACCACCTCATCGTTCAAAATATCAGGATATTTTCCATGGAGATCCCAACTTCGGAAGAATGGAGACCAATCGATGAATTCCTCCAATTTAGTCAAATCGAAATCTTCCAACACTTGAACACCCAATTGGTTCGGTTTTTTAATATCTGATGGATTCCATTCGATTTGCAATTTGTTTTTTCGAGCATCTTCCAACGTCAAATATTCCTTGTGCTTGGAACGATTCAAAAACTTATCGCGAAAACTCTCGTAATCCAGTTTGATGGATTTTTTATACTTCACCGAAGTCTCCTCCTGAAGCAAATCACCCACCACGGTTACGGCTCTGGAAGCATCGTTCACATGCACCACAGAATGACTGTATTGCGGGTCGATTTTTACAGCAGTGTGAGCTTTGCTGGTTGTGGCGCCACCAATCAAAAGGGGCACTTCAAAGTTTTGGCGTTCCATTTCCTTGGCCAAAAACACCATTTCATCCAAAGATGGGGTTATCAAACCGCTCAAACCGATAATATCCACTTGTTCTTCCTTGGCCTTATTGATGATTTTTTCAGGAGGTACCATCACCCCCATATCTACAATCTCGTAATTATTACAGGCCAGCACCACACTCACAATATTCTTCCCGATATCGTGCACATCGCCTTTAACCGTAGCCATCAAAATTTTACCTGCTGCTTTGGCATCTTTATCTTTGGAAGCTTCAATATAAGGGGTTAGATAGGCCACAGCCTTTTTCATTACCCTAGCAGACTTAACCACCTGTGGCAAGAACATTTTTCCACTACCGAACAAATCACCAACCACATTCATACCTGTCATCAAGTTGCCCTCGATGACTTCCAAAGGTTTGGTTGCTTGCTGACGAGCTTCTTCTACATCTTCTACGATATATTGATCTATTCCCTTGACCAATGCACGGGTAATCCTATCTTGCAGCGGTTCTTCCCGCCAAGACAGATCCACCTTGCTTTCTTTGGCTTTACCTACAACGGTTTCGGCAAACTCCAAGAGTCTTTCGGTAGCATCATCACGCCTATCCAAAAGCACATCCTCCACATATTCCAAAAGATCTTTAGGGATATCATCGTAAACCTCCAACATGGTAGGGTTCACGATGCCTATATTCATTCCGGCTTTTATGGCATGGAACAAAAAGGCAGAATTAATAGCCTCACGGACCGGGTTATTGCCCCGAAATGAAAAAGACACATTGCTTACCCCTCCACTAACACTGCAATAGGGCAAGTTTTCCCTAACCCAACGAGTGGCTTCAATAAAGTCAACTGCATTTTTCCTGTGTTCTTCCATTCCTGTGGCCACGGGAAAAATATTGAGATCGAAAATGATGTCTTCCGGTGGGAAATTGACCTTGTTGACCAACACATCATAGGATCGTTTGGCAATTTCAATTCGTCGTTCAAAATTATCTGCCTGTCCAACTTCGTCAAAAGCCATCACGATTACAGCTGCTCCATAACGTTTTATCAACTTGGCGTGGCGGATAAATTCTTCTTCTCCTTCTTTTAGACTAATGGAGTTTACTACACATTTTCCTTGTACCACTTGCAGACCCGCTTCGATGATTTCCCATTTGGAACTATCAATCATAATGGGAACGCGGGCAATATCCGGTTCGGAAACTATCAGATTCAGGAATCTGACCATGGCTTCCTTTCCATCAATCAGACCATCATCCATGTTAATGTCTATAATCTGGGCACCACCTTCCACTTGATCACGCGCAACATCTAAGGCTTCGTCGTATTTTTCTTCCTTTATCAACCGTAAAAAACGCTTGGAACCTGCCACATTGGTCCGTTCTCCCACATTGATAAAATTACTGTCGGGGGTTACCACCAATGGTTCAAGGCCACTCAGGCGTAAAAAGCGTTGTTCGTTGTTCGTTGTTCGTTGTTCGTTTATTTCCATCGCTATATTTCCAACAACATTAACAAATTACGGTTAACGATAGTGACCTTGGCTCATAATCCTTTACTACAGCGGCAATGGCCTTGATATGTTCCGGAGTGGTTCCACAACATCCACCTACGATATTTACCAACCCTTTTTCTACGTATTCTTTTATTTGTGCGGCCATTTGCTCTGGTGTTTCATCGTATTCACCAAAGGCATTGGGCAACCCCGCATTGGGGTGTGCAGAAACCGCAAATTCGGATTTGGCGGAAACCACCTCTAAATGAGGTACCAATTGTTTGGCTCCCAGCGCGCAGTTGAACCCTACCGATAAAATCGGGATATGTGAAATGGAAATCAAGAAGGCTTCGGCAGTCTGACCGGACAATGTTCTGCCCGAAGCATCGGTAATGGTACCACTGACCATCACGGGAACTTCTATATTCCGCTCATCTTTTACTTCCTCAATGGCAAAAAGAGCTGCCTTGGCATTCAGTGTATCAAAAATGGTTTCCACCAGTAAAATATCCACACCGCCATCGAGCAGCGCCTCAACTTGTTGTTTGTATGCAATTCGAAGTTCATCAAAGGATATGGCACGAAATCCTGGGTCATTCACATCGGGCGACATACTGGCTGTCTTATTGGTCGGGCCAATACTTCCCGCTACTAACCTTGGTTTGTTTGGGTTTTTATCAGTGAATTCATCGGCCACTTCCTTTGCAAGCTTGGCCGATTCATAATTGAGTTCGTATACCAATTCTTCCATACCATAATCTGCCATAGCTATGGTTGTTCCCGAGAAGGTATTGGTTTCCAAAATATCAGCGCCAGCTTGTAAAAAGCTGCGATGTACTTCTTTTACCGCTTCAGGTTGGGTTAGAGATAGTAGATCATTGTTGCCTTGTAGGTCACTTGTCCAATCTTTGAAACGTTCGCCCCTAAAATCCTCCTCCTTGAATTTATAGCGTTGTAGCATGGTACCCATGGCTCCATCCAACACTAAAATCCGTTTCTTCAATATATCTTCAATTTTTTCCATAATACAATTTCCTTTTAAAAAGGATATAGTGAGATCAAGAGAAGTGTGTGGAACCGATGTTGTATTTGTCCGTTATCCTTCCCCTTACCGTTTAGATTTCCTAAAATATCTTGATTTTTTTCAAGATGAGGGTAGAATGTAGCACCTTCTCGAGGTCGAGGGTTGCTAAGGCTTCACAGGGTCCAATCCCTCCACCTTTCTTGATAACACTTTCAATTTATAAATGAACTGAACTACAAAGAAACGGCTCTCCTCATTGAAAAGCAAAAAAAGCCCCTGAATATTTAGAAAACATACCATTAAAAAAACGGGCTGATCGAACAACCCGTTCCTTTTTTAATCACGTTATGTTAATTTACAGCAGCATTCCCCCGGATACTTCGATACGCTGCCCATTGATCCATTTGGCTTCTTCAGTGCATAAAAATGCAACCACGCCTCCAACATCGTCCGGGACTCCTACTCGACCCAATGCCGTAATATTGGTTATGGCCGTTCTTTTTCCTTCATCATTTTTATTGGATCCACCACCAAAATCGGTCTCAATGGCCCCAGGTGCTACCACATTTGCCCTTATTCTTCGGCCTGCCAATTCTTTCGCCTGGTATCTTGTCAAGGTCTCAACTGCTGCTTTCAAGGAACCGTACACCGAAAATCCGGGAAATGAAAAACGGGTCAATCCACTCGAAATGTTCACAATAGCACCTCCATCTGATAGTATGGGCAACAATTTTTGGGTTAGAAAAAAGACTCCTTTAAAGTGGACATTCACCAAAACATCGAACTGATCTTCGGTAGTCTCGAGTATAGGAGTATTGATTCCTATTCCTGCATTATTTATTAAAAAATTAATCGTTGATGCTTCAAAATAGCTGTTCAACACTCTTTTTGTTTCACCCACAAAGGCATCAAAACTTTGATTGTCCGCCACATCCAGCTGGAGTGCATATGCTTTTTGACCATTTTTTTCAATTTGGTTTACCGTTTTATCAGCTTCTTTTTTATTGCTATGGTATGTCAACAGAACATGGAATCCTTTTTTAGACAATTTGATGGCCATATCCTCGCCAAGTCCGCGGCTTCCTCCTGTTACCAATGCTATTTTTGCTTTGTTCATTTTACTTGATTTTTGATTATGAACAAAAGTAACCCCAACAGCCGAAGTTTGCTTGCGAGTATCAAACTGTTATTTGCAAAAATCAAACTTTGAGGGCCGACCTAAATTTTAAAGGGGAAAGTTGTGCGTGTTTTTTAAAAAAGTTGGAAAAATGTGCTACTTCTTCAAACCCAAGACTAAATGCGATTTCAGAAATGGTCCAATCGGTGTTATTGAGCAAGATCTTGGCTTCCTCAAAAATTCTGGAATGAATAATAGTGGTAGTGGTGAGGCCTGTGGTCTCCTTTAAAACCTTGTTTAAATGATTGGCGTGCACGGCCAATTGTGCGGCATAATCGTTGGCCGTTTTGAGCATCAATCGTTGAACCCTCGAATTTATAGGAAACTGTCGCTCGAGCAATTCAACAAACATATCCGTAATACGGGTAGAGGCATTATGACTGTTTTCTGTTGGGAGTTTTGGTTGGAGTTTTTGCCCTATGTGCAGCAATTCAATAATATAGGCACGAATCAAATCGAATTTAAAGGGATAATCGGAAGACAATTCGCTATCCATTTTTTGAAAAAGCAGTTCCAAGTCGGCGTATTCTTGATTGGAAATTGTTAGGATAGGATAACTTCCCGGTTGAAATAACGGGAACTTTTCTAAAATAACCCCACTCTTATCTTTAGATAAAAAATTTTCGGTGAAGACACAAAAATACCCCGCCTGTTCCCCTTCCTTTGGCAGATAGTGATATGGGATTTTGGGCGATGCGAACAACAGCGCCTTATCATTTATTTGAATTACCTTATCGGCATATTCCGCCCTGTTCTTACCACTGATCAAGCTTATTTTAAAATAAGAACGGCGATCATATCGCATTTCTCCCTTGTTCAACTTTGTGCGGTACTCGTTAATATTGAACACATTAAAATGTCCAATGTCCTTGCCGATACCCTCGGGAATGGGCAATTGGAGTTTTCCATAAAAGTCCTCAAGCGTGAACATTTCGGCCTTTTTTTTTGTAAAATTCAAATATAACCTAAAAACAAAAACACCCTCCAAAATTGCTTCTGAAAGGGTGCCCCTGCTTCTAAAAACTAAATTATCTAGTTGATACTCTGTACCACTTCTTTTTTGGCTTCTTTTTTGGTACCATCAAATCCTTGAACACCACCCACCGTGGTATACTTCATTACAAATCGCTTATCTGGATTAATGATTTGATAGGCAAATTGGCACATCACGGCAGCTTCGTGGAAGCCCGACAAAATCAATTTAAGTTTCCCAGGATAGGTATTTACATCGCCAATGGCAAATACGCCGGGAATATTGGTCTGGTAATCTTTTGCATTGTTTACTTTGATGGCATTCTTTTCGATTTCCAATCCCCAGTTACCGATAGGCCCCAGTTTTGGCGACAATCCAAAAAGCGGGATAAAATAATCGGTTTCTACGTAAGCATCTTCCTTTGCTTGATCATTATATTTTATTACGACGGCATGCAATTCGTCCTTCCCATGAATTTCTTTTACCTCAGCTTCGGTATATAGTCGAATCTTGCCCAATTTGGCCAACTCCCGCGCTTTTTCCACCGAATCCAGAGCCCCACGGAATTCGTTTCTACGGTGTACCAAAGATACCTCGGAGGCTACATCGGCCAGAAATATGGCCCAGTCCAAAGCTGAATCACCACCACCAGAAATCACTACTTTTTTATCACGGAATTGCTCTGGGTCCTTAATCATGTACTCCACACCCCTACTTTCGAACAATCCGATATTGGCGATCAAAGGTTTTCTAGGTTCAAAAGAACCTAACCCCCCTGCAATAACCACCACTGGAGCTTGATGTTGTGTTCCTTTACTTGTAGTCACGATAAAGGATCCATCCTCTTGCTTTTCCAAAGTTTCAGCTCGCTCACCCAACGTAAAACCAGGCTCGAACGGCTTTATTTGCTCCATAAGATTATCCACCAAGGTACCCGCCAAAATTTCTGGATAGGCTGGAATATCGTAAATCGGTTTTTTAGGATAGATCTCGGAACATTGGCCTCCCGGTTGTGCCAATGCATCAATTAAATAACATTTTAGCTTTAACAATCCTGCTTCAAAAACAGTGAACAAACCCGTTGGTCCCGCCCCGATTATAATGATATCTGTTTTGATCATACTACTACTTTTTAATTCGTCCTTAAAGCCCCTTCGACTCCGCTCTGGGTCATAAAGTGCTGACATTTGATTTAATTTTTCTCTAGCAATTTTTCTCCCTTAATTTGATACTCTTCTTGAATATCCAATATTTTTTGACGGTGATTCACCACTTCTCCGATTACAATGATCGCTGGATTGGATAACTGCTGCCCCCTTGCCTTGTTCTCAATAGAGGCAACAGTTGCTATTCCAACCCTTTCGTGATTTGTTGTGCCATTTTGGATAATGGCCACTGGTGTATTTTCTTTTCCTTCTTTTTTGAAGAGTTCCATAATCTCCCCCAGTTTGGACATCCCCATAAGTATGATGACCGTGGCGTTGGATTTTGCGGCCAAAGCCACATCGTTGGACAGTTTATGTTCTTTGGTGGTTCCTGTAATGACCCAAAAGCTTTCGGCGGCGCCTCTCTTGGTCACAGGAATATGTTGTGATGCCGGTACGGATACCGAAGATGATATTCCCGGCACAACTGCAACCTCGATTCCATACTGAGCGGCATGTTCCATTTCTTCTGCCCCACGGCCAAAAACAAATGGGTCCCCTCCTTTTAACCGCACTACATGCAGCCCTAGGTTTGCTCGTTGCACGATCAAATCATTGATTTGCTCTTGTTGATAAGCATAACATCCTTTGCGCTTTCCCACAAATATTTGCTCGGCCTGATCGGTATACTCCAATAACTCCGTGGACACCAATGCATCATACAACACAACGTCTGCACTTTGTAAGGCCTTGATGCCTTTTAGGGTAATCAACTCCACATCTCCCGGGCCTGCGCCAACTACGGTCAACTTTCCTTTACGCATGTTCCAATTCCAATTTTCTGAACGTTTCCAAACGTTTCAGCACTGTTTTGGCATCTTCCAAATAGCTTTTTGCAAATGCTTCGGATGGTTCGTTCTTGTTTAATTGAAGGGCCACTTTATCAAAACCTCCCTCAAAGGCTATTTTTCCTGTTTCCACATACAGTCTATCAAAATCCTTGATGATGCTCGCATGGGTATTGGTCTTTACTTTTTCGGCCGTCAACAATGCCTTCGCAGAATTCACAATGGATTGGTAGGAGTAATAAATACTTGCCGCCCATTTTCTTTCTTTGATGGCCTCTTCGGCATTTTCAATCTTCTCTTGGCTTTCAAAGAACAATGTGGCCACAAGGTCAACAATGACTCCCGCACATTCCCCGATTCCAATCTCCTTTTTATATTTTTCCTCGTTGCCCCAATCGATAAAATCGTCTTGGGTCAAATTATCCACATCCGTCAACGGTTTAAGGAAATCATAGAAATAATGTTGTCCTTTAGCTTCATAATAATCGGTAAAAGAAGTTCCATTTCCGTTGGCTTCGAAGTCATCCAAAATAAGACGCAAAGCCTGCGGCCCTCTTTTACTTGGAATCTTAGCGACTTTGTCGGCAAATCTTGCTTTTCCATCACCATAATTTCCTCCGCCCAATAAAACTTGAAGTGCGGGTGCCACCAATTTATCCTTGGTTCTAACGGACATTCCTTGGAACCCAATATGTGCCATGTTATGCTGACCACAAGCGTTCATACATCCACTGATCTTGATAACCACATCTGGATTTTTGATGTATTGAGGATATTCAGCTTTGATTACTCTTTCCAACTCATCGGCAATTCCCGTGCTACTGGCAATACCCAAATTACAGGTATCGGTTCCCGGACATGCCGTGATATCCAATGCTTTGTTATAGCCAGCTTCGGCAAAGCCAAGTTTATTCAATTCTTGGTAAAAGAATGGCACCAATTCCTCTTTTACATATGGAACCAATATGTTTTGTCTTAGGGACAAACGAATCTCCCCTGCTGCATAATTCTGCACCAATCTGGCCAGTTTACGCGCCTTGTCCGTGTAGAAATCTCCCAATAGCACTTTAATCCCGATAGCCACATAACCTTCTTGTTTTTGAGGCACCAAGTTGGTGGATTTCCACTCTTCAAACGCATTTTGGTCTTCAATTATAACTTCTGGAGTTTCAACCTCAGCGATATTTACTTTTGGATACTCCTCAAAATTGATGGGATAGGTTTGATGTGGAATTGCGGTCTGTTCTTCTTCCAGCAATTGTTTAAAACCATCCAGACCGATATCCTTCAGCAAAAATTTCATCCGGGCTTTTGCTCTACTTTTTCGCTCTCCGTATCTATCGAACACACGGATTACACCTTCCATCAACGGAATAATTTGATCCGTAGGCAAAAAGCTGTAGAGTTCATCGGCATGGCGTGGTTGAGAACCTAATCCGCCTGCCAACATTACTTTAAATCCTCTTTCACCATCTTTTTCTTTGGCGATAAAACCAAGATCGTGCATATAGGACAGTCCTGTATCTGCATCACTGGCAGAGAAAGAAACTTTGAATTTTCTTCCCATTTCCTGCCCGATCGGATTTCTTAAGAAATATTCGAAAACTGCTTGGGCATAGGGGGAAACATCAAAAGGTTCATCTACATCGATTCCTGCAGTTTCACTAGCAGTTACGTTGCGAACGGTATTTCCACAAGCTTCCCGAATGGTTACTTCATCCTTCTCCAGTTGCGCCCAAAGCTCTGGAGTGCGTTCCAAGTCCACATAATGAATCTGGATATCTTGACGAGTAGTGATATGCAATCGTCCTCTGGAGTACTCATCGGAAACATCTGCAATCCGCAACAACTGATTTGAGGTCACCTTTCCGTAAGGCAACTTAATCCGGATCATTTGTACCCCAGGCTGGCGTTGACCATAAATACCTCGAGCCAACCGAAGGCTTCGGAATTTTTCCTCGTCAATATTGCCTCCATTGAACTGGTTGATTTTTTTTTCCAGATCAATGATGTCCTTTTCCACTACCGGGTTTTCTATTTCTGTTCTAAAGCTTTGCATTTCCTATTTATCCTATCTTTTTTGTAGATTTATATTAAAAAAATATACTTCTTCTTTCCTTGGGCAAGAAGATGCTATTCAATAAACCCTACACCTGCTGTATTATTTGTTCGGCTATCGATTAAAATAAATGAGCCATTTGTGCGGTGATTTTTGAACTTATCATAAAAAATGGGTTTGTTGAGCCTGAAGCGTACTTTGGCAATGTCGTTCATTTGCAAAGCAGAAACATTTTCCTCTATCCCTGAATAGTCCGGATTGATTTTATGCTCTATGGCATCCACTTTGGCCAGCACTTTATTTACCCCATGTTGTAGTACATATTTTCCTCCGGGAATAAAACTGGCACCATCCATCCACGATATGGTTGCCGTTAATTGCTTGTCCACGGTAGGCAAGTCACCTACCTTGACCAACATATCGCCCCTGCTAACATTTACCTCATCTTCCAAAGTAATGGTTACTGAAGAGCGTCGTGGCGCAGTTTGGTACTTTTTATCATAAAAATAAATATCCTTTATTGTAGAACGAGTCATGGATGGCAACACTATTACTTCGTCCCCAACACTGAGTTCTCCACCATACACTTTCCCAGCAAATCCACGGAAATCGTGGAAATCGTCTGTTTTTGGACGGATTACATATTGTACAGGAAAACGAGGTGTACCTGTATTATAAATATCTTTTTGGTCCAGTTCTTCCAAGTGTTCCAACAGAGTTTGGCCTTTGTACCAAGACATATGCTCTGAACGATTTACCACATTATCCCCTTTTAATGCGCTGACTGGGATAAAGGTGATGGTCTGGTCTTGATATTCCCGTTTTTTCATCAACTCCTCAAAGTCAGCTTTGATGTTGTTGTACCTCTCCTCTGAGAAATCTACCAGGTCCATTTTGTTTATGGCCACGATCACGTCTTTTATCCTTAATAGGTTATTGATAAAAAAGTGGCGATGTGTTTGCTCGATCACCCCTTTACGTGCATCAATTAAAATAATGGATGCTTGGGATGTTGATGCTCCTGTAACCATATTGCGTGTGTATTCGACATGCCCAGGTGTATCGGCAATAATATAACTCTTGGATGGTGTTGAAAAGTAAATATGGGCCACATCGATAGTGATTCCCTGCTCCCTCTCGGCTACCAATCCATCGGTTGCCAGTGAAAAATCGAGATAATCGTACCCTTTTTGTTTGCTAGTACGTTCTATGGCCTCTAATTTATCGTCGGTCATGGATTTTGTGTCGTACAACAATCTTCCGATCAAGGTACTTTTACCATCGTCCACACTACCTGCTGTTGCTAATTTTAAAACTTCCATTTGTTGCTTCTTAAAAGTATCCTTGTTGTTTTCGTTTTTCCATGGCTGCTTCGGAACGTTTGTCATCAATCCGAGCGCCCCGTTCAGAAATTCTGGAGTCCCTGATTTCGGCTACTACCTTATCAATGGTATCGGCATATGATTCCACTGCGGCCGTACAGCTCATATCGCCAACGGTTCTAAAACGCACCATTCTTTCCTCTACTTGTTCGTCTTCAGCGCGAAAAACGACTTCGTCTTCTGCGGACCAAATCAATCCATCACGCAAGAAGGTATTTCGCTTATGGGCAAAATAGATCGATGGTATCTCGATGTTCTCCTTTTGGATGTAGCTCCAAACGTCCAACTCTGTCCAGTTGCTTATTGGAAATACCCGTACATTCTGACCTATTTCGATTTCTCCATTAAGCATATCGAACAGTTCTGGACGTTGATTCTTTTCGTCCCACTGACCAAAATCGTCTCGAACCGAAAAAATACGCTCCTTGGCCCGTGCCTTTTCTTCATCTCTTCTTGCTCCACCAATACAGGCATCGAACTTAAACTCCTCGATTGCATCCAACAAAGTTGTGGTCTGGAGCATATTCCTACTGGCGTACTTACCAGTTTCCTCCACTACTTTTCCTTCATCAATGGAATCTTGGACATTGCGAACTATAAGTTCCACTCCAAGTTCTTCTACTAACTTATCCCTGAACTCAATGGTTTCGGGAAAGTTGTGCCCTGTATCTATATGCATTAATGGGAAGGGAATTTTGGCAGGCCAAAACGCTTTTTGTGCCAAACGCACCAACGTTATCGAGTCTTTTCCTCCGGAGAACAGTAGTACAGGTTTTTCAAACTGTGCCGCTACCTCCCTAATAATGTAAATTGCTTCATGTTCCAAAGCGTTTGCGCTTGGTCTTTCGTCACCTATCAAAGTGTCTGATTTTTTAATTGGTTCTGTTAGTATGCTCAAGGCTATGTGTTTTTATCAAATTACCTTCTACCATAGGTAAGGCAATAGTTTATATTATTTAGGTATGCAAACCACATTCTCGGTTTTCCAATACTTTTGTCGGGTCAAAATATTTATGCTCGTTGGGCAATCCATGTTTTTGTAAATAAGCATCTAACTGGGTATCGCTCCAATGATAAAAAGGACTCACCTTTAAAACTCCATCTTTGCTCAAACTCAACACATCCAAAGAATCTCTATGTGCAGTTTGACCTTTACGAAGATTGGTGAACCAAACATCGGGTCTATGTTCTTCCATAGCTCTTCTGAACGGCTCCAACTTTACCTGCTCCGTAAATATGGCATGCTTTGGATCGTCTATATGTGGAATCCCCATTACAGCATCTCGATGGGATGATGTTTGTTTTGGAACATATAATTTAATGTTCAATTCCAATCTTGAAATTAACTCTTCTGCATGTTTATAGGTTTGAGGGGTATTGTAGCCCGTGTCGCACCATATTACAGGTATGGAGTTATCTACTTTTGTTGTTGCATGCAGGATGGCAACCTCGTAAGGTCTAAAGTTCGTAGTTACAACGGGAGTTTTACCGTGCTGTATTGCCCAAGAAATGATTTCTTCTGGAGAAATACCCTTAAACTGTTTATTTAAATTCTGGATTTCTTGTTGGTTCAATGCCATAACATTTTTTATTTACCCCATTTGATGGAGTTCCAAATTCTTTCATGAAAAAAGTACAGTATCATTTTGGTAACGAGCTCCACCAAACCTATTGAAAAGGCCAAACTCAAGGTACCGGTAACCAACCACGATATAATAATGGTGTCCAAAGTCCCTACAACTCTCCAGCTAATGGATTTTGCAATACTTCTTTTTGGACTCTCTGAAGTTATATCCTTTGAGTAGGTATTTTGTTCCTTACCGCTTTTAACTATCAATTGGTCAGTAATCATGCTAATTATTTTTTACCCTATCGATTTAATAGGGTTTTCAAAAGTAAAATTATTTTTCGTAACGAAACACAAAATTTATACTAAATTTAGTTTTACCCTATAGTTTTAGTAGATTATTGAAGATGTGATGATAAAAATGAACAGAATTGAACCTATTCAACTATATTTTTTGAATTTTAAAGTAAATCTGCCAAGGTATTGTTTCGGTAAACGTCCAAAGCACTATCCCTTACCTGAAGCATTAACTTGTGCACAGAACATTCGTCTTCATTTGGACAGTCTTCACATTTTTCGTAGAAATTGAGGCTAACGCATGGAACCATGGCTATAGGACCTTCCAGCACCCTCATTACAGTGGTCATTGGAATATCCTTGGGTTCTTTTATAAGGTAGTACCCTCCTCCCTTTCCTTTTTTGGAACCCAAAAATCCGTTCCTTCGAAGGGTCAACAAAATACTTTCCAGAAATTTTTGGGAAATATTTTCATGCTTGGCAATTTCAGCAATCTGTACCGGCTGTCTATCATCTACCTTTGCAAGATAGGTAAGTGCTTTTAGTCCGTATTTTGTCTTCTTGGAGAGCATCGTACGAATATAACGAAATTAAACAATCCGTTCCCTAGAAGAATACTATCAAAAAAAACCTTACCCCAAGGCCTGTTCAATATCCGAAATAATATCATCAATATGCTCAAGGCCTACGGATACCCGGACCATGCCATCCGATATACCAACGGCATTACGTTCTTCGGTGGTAAGCTTGCTGTGCGTTGTTGAAGCAGGGTGGGTTACTATACTTCGCGAATCGCCCAAGTTGGCCGAAAGGGACAACAATCGAATTCCATTAAAGAATTCCCTGCCTGCTTCCAGACCGCCCTTGACCCCGAAAGCAACAACACACCCGCCTGCTTTCATCTGCTTTTTGGCAATTTCGTGGTTGGGGTGTGATTTTAAAAAAGGGTATTTGACCCATTCAATTTTTTTATGACCTTCGAGATAGGTGGCCAATTTCAGAGCATTCTCACAATGTCTATCAACCCGAACAGCCAAGGTTTCCAAGCTTCGTGACAATACCCAAGCATTGAAGGGAGACAATGCTGGCCCTGTAATCCTTGAAAACCGATATACTTTGTCCATTAAATCACCATTGCCAACGGTGATTCCGGCCAGTACCCTGCCCTGCCCGTCCATTAACTTGGTCCCGGAGTGGATGACCAAGTCGGCCCCGAACTTTATGGGTTGCTGTAAATATGGGGTCGCAAAACAATTGTCCACAATAAATATAAGTCCATGTGCTTTGGCGATCTTTCCCAAAACGGCCAGATCTAAAACATCCACCCCAGGATTGGTCGGGGTTTCCGCATATAGGATTTTTGTATTAGGTTTGATCAACCCTTCGATTTGAGATACATCGTTGGCATCAAAATAACTGGTTTCGATATTCCATTTTGGGAAAAATTGGGTAAACAAACTATGCGTAGATCCAAAAATACTCTTGGAAGATATAATATGATCTCCGGCATTTAACAAGGCTGCCAAGGTGGAAAAAACGGCCGACATACCCGAAGCATAGGCGAAGCCGCTTTCCGCCCCCTCCATTTGGCAAACTTTTTCAATCAATTCCGATGAATTGGGATTGGAATATCTGGAGTAAATATTCCGTTCCTTTTCTTCGGCAAAAGAGGCCCGCATATCCTCTGCATCTTCAAAAACAAAGCTGGAGGTCATATAAATGGGACTGGAATGCTCCAAATTTTGACTACGCTCTATTTGGGTGCGAATCGCTTCTGTTTCAAATTTTTTCATCTTTATCCCTTTTTATTTTGTGGCTTCGACTACTTTGTTCAAACCCTTCCATGACAATCAAATGTGACTTCGACTACGCTCAGTCACCAAAAACATTCTAACTTGGGTAGCTGAGCGGAGTCGAAGCTACTTCATTTTTCTTCTTTATAATATTTAAAGTTCGTTTCGTTTTTACATTCAGATAAATAAGGCAAAACCTCAAACTCGCCATTAATAAGAGCTTCTTTCTTTGGTCGTGACCACCCTTGAATTTGCTTTTCACGTTCAAAAGCCATTGCAATACTCAAATACTCTTCAGCATACAATAATTTAACAGGCAATCTTTTCTTGGTGTGATTGGCTCCTTTTCCATCTTGATGCTCTCGCAAACGCTTGTCCAAATCAACAGTGCTTCCGGTGTAATAGCTACCATCCGAACATTGTAATATATATACGTAACCTTTCACGAGCAAACTATTGTGTCTTCGACTAGGTTCAGACACCTAATTATAAATTCTATTTTAAGTAAACACCTCACTCAGTTACCCAATTAAATTAAAAACTGGTAGTTGATCTTAGTCAAAACTACACCATCAAAACCCTAAACGAACAAACTATTGTGACTTCGACTACGCTCAGCCAACAGAGATTTTAAAGTACAGTAGTTGAGCGTATTCGAAGTTATATCTTTTCCGCTATTCTTAAAATATCACCAAATACACCTCTTGCCGTAACAGCAGCTCCTGCTCCCGCTCCTTGAATCACAAGTGGGTGCTCTCCGTAAGACTCCGTATAAATTTCAATGATCGAATCGGAGCCCTTTACCTGGCCCAATGCACTCTCTTTGGGCACAGAGACGAGTTTTACATCCAGGACTCCTTTGTCCTGTTGTAAATCTCCATGCAAATCCCCAACATATCGCAATACATGGCCTTGTTTCTGGTCCTTCTTTATCTTTTCAAAAACAGTGTCCATCTTTTCAATTTGTTCCATAAAATTCTTAAAAACCAAGACTTCAAGCTCTTTTGGAATTAAATTTTGCACTTCAATATCCGCGAACTCGTTCTGAAGGTCCAACTCTCTGGCCAAAATCAAAAGTTTTCTTCCTACATCGTTCCCGGACAGGTCTTCCCTAGGATCAGGTTCTGTAAACCCATTTTCCATAGCTTCCTTTACAATTTCGGAAAAAGTGACATCTTTCTCGGAAAATGTATTAAAAATATAACTCAACGACCCTGAAAACACCCCCTTAATCCGAGTAATATTCTCACCGGAAAGATGCAGTAGTTTAATTGTATCGATAAGTGGAAGCCCTGCACCCACATTGGTTTCGTACAGGTATTGTTTTTGATTTTGATCTAAACACTTTCGTATGGATTTATATTGATCAAAGCTCAAGGTATTTGCAATCTTGTTGGATGACACCAGATCAAAACCATGCTCGATCAAGGTTTCATATTTTTCCACAAATGTTTTGCTTGCGGTATTATCAACTGCAATCAAATTCTCTAAATGATGTTTTTTGGCAAAAGTGATTATATCTTCGGCAGAATAAGGCTGTCCCTCAGTTTCCAAACGCTCTTTCCAATCGGCACCAATACCCGAAGCATCCAATAGTACTTTTGTTGAATTGGACACTGCAAATATTTTTAAATCGATACTTTTTCTGTCCTCGATCGTATTTTTTGAATCCAAAATCTGATGGATCAATGTTCCCCCCACATTGCCATGACCGAACAAGGCCAAATTGATTTTCTTCGCAATACCGAAAATTTGCCCATGGATCACGTTTATGGCTTTGTGCAGATCGGTTTTCTTCATCACCATGCTCACATTTTTTCCTGTCACCGTGTTGTTGAACAGTAAGGGTGTGATTTGGTTTTTGACCAAGGCATTGAAGGGTTTATGAAAACTGCTCAAGTCCATACCCACAATAGAAATAACGGAAACATCCTTCACCACGGATATTTTATTGATATCCTGCGATGAATAGTCCGTCTCAAATTCCTGATCGAGTACTTTTTTTGCCTTATCCGCCTTGGAGACATCCACTACCAAACCAATACCTCTTTCCGATGATCCTTGGGAAACAATTCCAACGGAGATATCGTTTTGGCCAAGGGCCCTGAAAATACGCATATCCACACCTACTTTACCGAGCAACCCCCTACCCTCAAGATTGATAAGGGCCATATTATCCAACACGGAAAGGGACTTTATGCCACCACGACCAGTTTTTGGACCGATCAAGGTACCCTCGTTATCATCATTGAAAGTATTGCAGATACGCAATGGGATGTTTTTTTCGATCAAGGGGATAATCGTCTTTGCATGCAAAATGGTGGCACCAAAATTGGCGAGTTCATTGGCCTCACTGTAAGAAATCATATCGATTAACCTAGCATCTTTCACCAAATCGGGATTGGCGGTAAAAATACCATCAACATGGGTGTAATTGATCAACTCGCTTGCATCCAAAAAATTGGCCAACAGAGCTGCTGAATAATTTGTTCCATTTCTTCCCAAAGTAGTGGTTGCACCATTCTTATTGGAGGCTATAAACCCGGTTACCACGGGTACGGTGCCCGAATCCAGCTCATGGAAGTACCGTAGCACATTTTCTTTGGACAGCCCTTCATCTACCTCGGCATTGCTAAAACTATCGTCGGTTTTTATGAGTTGTCTGGAGTCGAGCAATGTAGCCTTTACCCCGTTTGCCTGCAAGGCAGCAGTAACATATTTTCCAGATATCAATTCACCGAAGGACAGTATTTCATCCTTGGTTTTTAGACTGTAATCACCTGTTAATGACACCCCGCTCAATATTTTTTCGATTGCGGACAGTTCTTCGGTTATGTCCACACCATCAAAATTATTTTTTTGGTATTCGGCAAACTTCTTCAAATCTTTTTGGAAGTCTTCCCCATTGACCGCTTTTTCCAATAGGTTCTCCAATTGGTCCGTTGCCTTACCGCGCGCAGAAACTACTACTGCAAAATGTTCTTGCTCATCATATCTTTTACCGATAATATTCAAAACACGTTCAATTCCTTCGCCGTTTGCCAAAGATTTTCCACCAAATTTTAAAATTTTGATGCGTTCTGTACTCTTCTGAAATACGGTGGACAACAATTTCTCCAATTGTTCAAACTCCATCAAAAAGGCATCGTGCCCATGTACGGATTGTACTTCGCCATAAGTAACATTGGTATTGGCCTGTGCCAATCGCTTAAATGTTTCCTTATTTTCTTCGGCAGTAAAGAACAAATCGGAGTTTACCCCGATTATATGAATCTTGGTATCGCTTTCCTGCAAGGCGTTAAATGCTTCCTCTCCATCTCTGGTTATATCGATGGATTTGAGCAATTGGTTCATTAATTTATAGGCAGAAAGCTGAAAACGCTCTTGTAACTTTTTGCCGTGATGCATCAACCAAGATTCTACATTAAATATTTGAAGCTCTTCGTTGGTACTTCTTTTAAACCTTTCTTTAAATGATTCCGGGGTACGGTAGCACAACATCGCATGCATACGTGCATCGTGCACCGGTTGTTTGGAGTTGACCAAAAATTGCTCCTGAATCTGACAATTGGCAATCAACCAATCCGTGGATTTCCAATCGGAGGCCACAGGGATCAAATGCTCGGTTATCTTTGGGTCAATAGCAGTCATTTCCCATGCAATTCCTCCTCCCAACGAGCCTCCGATTATGGCAAACAATTTTTCGATTTCCAAGGCCCGAAGTCCCCATAAAAATATTCTAGCAATATCCCCGGCAACAAAGTCCTTATAGTTTTCAATAATAAAACCATCAAAACCATTTCCCGGTATGTTAAATGACAGAATGGTGTACTTTTTTGTATCGATACATTTTCCATCCCCGATCAAATCGGACCACCAGCCATCTTCTCCGGCAACGTTCGAATTACCTGTCAAGGCATGGTTCACAAGAATGATCGGTGCCGAATGCAATGGCTTTCCGAACAACTGATACGACAGTTCAATTTCTTGTGTATGACCGGATAAGGTCGTGTATTCCTTTATCTCTATTTTATGCAACATGCGTGCTTGCCAATTTCAAAATGTTTAACCAATAGCTGCAAAACCAGCTTCCAAATCGTTTTTTAAATCTTCAATGTCTTCCAGACCTACAGAAAGTCTGATCAAATCTTGAGTAACGCCCGCGCTTACCTGCTGTTCTTCATCCAATTGTTGGTGCGTTGTACTTGCCGGGTGAATTATAAGCGACTTTGTATCACCAATATTAGCAAGCAAAGAGAATACTTTGGTCGCATCGGTTAGTTTTTTTGCCGCTTCGAACCCTCCTTTTACTCCAAATGTTACAATTCCGCTTTGTCCTTTTGGCAAATATTCCTGTGCCAAATCGTAATACTTGTTTCCCTTAAGTCCTGGATAGTTTACCCATGCTACTTCTTCCCTGCTTTGTAGCCACTCCGCCAACTCCAGTGCATTTGCACTGTGCTGCTTAATGCGAACCGGCAAAGTTTCCAATCCTTGTAAAATTTGAAAAGCATTGAAAGGGCTCAAAGCTCCACCAAAATCTCGTAATCCTTCTAAAATTAACTTAAAAGTGAAAGCCGCCGCGCCCAAAGTTTCGTGATATACCAAGCCGTGATACCCTGCAGATGGCTCTGTAAATTCCGGAAATTTACCATTGCTCCAATCAAAAGTGCCGGCATCAATGATAGCTCCTCCAAGCGATGTTCCTTGGCCTCCAATATATTTAGTCAAGGAATGTATCACCAAATTGGCGCCGTGCTCAATAGGATTTAAAAGTCCGGGCGTAGCTACCGTGTTATCCACAATAAATGGTACTCCTGCCGCTTTGGCCTCCTTAGAAATTCCTTTTAAATCCAACACATCCAATTTAGGATTGCCCAAAGATTCCACAAAGATTGCCCGTGTATTCTCTTGAACCGCATCCGCAAAATTTGAAGGGTCCGAAGCATCTACAAAAGTGGTAGTGATACCCAATCTTGGCAGGGTAACATTCAATAAATTATAGGTGCCCCCGTACAAACTGCTGGATGCCACAATATGGTCGCCCGCTTTTAGCAGGGTCAACAGTCCCGTAGAAATCGCTGCAGTACCGGATGCAAAGACAACAGCACCTACCCCTCCCTCCGCAGCGGCCAATCTATCTTGCAGTACCTGGTTGGTTGGATTATTCAGTCTTGTATAAATAAAACCCAATTCCGACAATGAAAATAGATTCGCGGCATGGTCCGTGTCGTTAAAGACATAGGATGTTGACTGATAAATAGGCACTGCCCTTGTTCCTGCGGTCTGTGTGGTATCGTGACCTGCGTGTAATACGTTTGTTGCAAATTTTTGATCACTCATGACTTTTGTTTTTTTTAAATTTTTAAAACGAAAAATTAAAAAGTCAAACGCTTAGCCCTTGGGCGTAAGAAAATCAAAAAGTTATAAGAAAATGAAATCGAAAATGGTCGATTGTCGTTATCTATACCCAATAGGGATAGAATGTAGCACCTTCTCGACACTGGGGGCCAAGGGTTGCTAAGGCTTCAAAGGGTCTATTCCCTCCACCTTTCTTGATAACTAATCAATACTTGTTTGAACTTCGAACGACAAATATACTCATGGAAAATTTGATTTTCCTAATCTTTTGGAAAAAATTAATCCTTCACATGTGTTGTCCGAAGCTCCAAGTCATTTTACTTCAATACCGTAAACTCGATATTGGAGTCGGTAAATACAGTATGGGTCTGCGTTTTAAAATCGGATTCGTCTGCCTTAAAAATATTGTCCACATAGGTCTGCGGGTTCAAATCGATAAGCGGGAACCACGTGCTCTGTACCTGAATTTGCAATTTGTGCCCTTTTTTAATCGTGTGGAACACATCTTGAAGCTTGATATCCACATCTGTTTTTTGATTTGGGGTAAATGGTTCGGGGTCTGAAAAGCTATTTCTAAATCGACCACGAAGCACCTCGCTCCTTACCATTAAATGGTAATTGCTCATTTTAAGATGGTCTTGCATTTCTTCATTTGTCTCGGTATCCGCTGGGTGTACATCGATAACCTTTACGATCCAATCTGCTGCTGTACCGGTGGTGGCCACCTTTAATTTTGCCAAAATATCCCCGGCCAAGGTAAGGTCTTCTTCCATCACTTCGGTCTCGAACACCAGAACATCGGAACGACGGGCAGCAAAACGTTGGTCATCGGTCATGTATTTTCTTGGCGTGAAGACTGTTTTTACGTCCTCGGAATAAGGCACGGGTTTCTTTACATTGCTCACGAAGTCTATGCCGGTTACATTTTTAGCTTCGGATGTAAGCTCTTCGTCTTCGGATAGGTACATGGTCTGTTTTTCCACATTTTGTGGTGGCCAAGTATCGTACGTTTTCCATTCTTTTCTTCCGGTATCGAACACATAAGCCTCTGGCAGACCAGAATTTTTATCTCCTTCACCTTTTAGAAAATGATTAAAGAATTTTGTTTCGATGTTTTTTTGGAAGAACAAGGATATGGAATCACCAAAGTAGTAATTGCCCACGGTATTCCGCTCTTTTGTTCTTGCCCAAGCACCGTGGTCCCATGGTCCGAACACCATAGTATTGTAATTGTCCGTATTGTATTTTTCTATGTTCTTATACGTTTCCAATGGTCCGTAGAGGTCTTCCGCATCAAACCAACCACCAACGATCATCGTGGCCACACTGCTCTTAACATTTTTCAAATGTTGGATGAGCCCCTTGCTCTGCCACATTTCATCATAATTGGGGTGTTCCTTTAACTCGTTCCAAAAGAAATCATCGGTAACACCTTCGGGGCGCATGGTCGGGGTATCTGCAGTCTCGTATTCAAAAAAGTAATCCAAGTTTTTAAGTGGCCCTGCATCCAAAAAGAATTGGTACTGGTCTTCTGTCGGCAATTTGGGAAGTGTGTACCAAGCTGTGTCGATTGGTGCGTCACCATTGGGCCTTGGCGTTCCAAACAAAGAGGTCGCCCTAAAATAGCTCAACAAATACGCTCCGTTGTGGTGGAAATCATCGAAAAAGAAATCCCCGATACAGGCTTGTGGAGAAGCCGCTTTTAGGGCTGGATGGGCATCCACAGTTGCATATGTAGCATAATACCCAGGATAAGATATACCCCAAATTCCCACGTTGCCATTGTTATTTTCCACATTGTTAACCAACCACTCAATGGTATCGTAGGTATCGGAACTTTCGTCCACTTGATCGTTGGATGTTTTGTTGGGAATGTAGGCCCTCATATTTTCGTAATGGCCTTCACTGAGCCATCTTCCGCGCACATCTTGATAAACAATGATGTTTCCTTCACGCATTAAATGTTCGTTAGGACCGATTTTGGTCTTAAAGTTACCTTCTCCATAAGGTCTTGAGCTGTAAGGAGTCCGTTGCATAATAATCGGGTACTCCTTAGAGGTATCCTTGGGAGCATATATGGTAGTATGCAATTTTACCCCATCCCGCATTTCTATATCTACCTCTTTTTTGGTGTAGTTATCGGCGACGTAGGTATCTACTGTCTTGACCTCCGTTTTAGTGGTTTTTTTGCAACCAACAGCAGACAATAGCATAAAAACACTTAGGAACACAATTCTAAACGAACTTCTCATACATTCTAATTTTGATATGCTAAATCTACTAAAGTTCGCAAGAGTATGCCAATAAAAAAAAGGAGCTCCATTAAAGCTCCTTTTTTTATTTGATTCCCATGGCTTACAAACCAAAGGTTTTTTTCACCTTGTCCACCATATCCAATTTTTCCCAAGTAAAGAGTTCTACCTCTTTTTCTATTCTTCCATTATATGGAGACTCAAAAACCTTGGTCATGGTCGTGGGCTCTTTACCCATGTGACCGTAGGCCGCTGTTTCCAAATAAATTGGATTACGGAGTTTTAGACGTTCTTCTATGGCAAAGGGGCGCATATCGAAAAGTTGGGATGCTTTTTGGGCAATCTCACCATCATTTAAAGCAACGTTCGATGTTCCGTAGGTTTCCACAAAAATAGACGTTGGTTCCACTACTCCTATGGCATAACTTACCTGTACCAAAATTTCGTTCGCCACCCCAGCGGCAACAAGGTTTTTTGCCATGTGCCGTGCAGCATAGGCTGCACTGCGATCCACCTTGCTAGGGTCTTTTCCACTAAAGGCACCTCCGCCATGGGCACCTTTTCCGCCATAAGTATCCACAATAATTTTCCTTCCAGTTAGCCCTGCATCCCCGTGAGGACCCCCGATCACGAATTTTCCGGTCGGATTTATATGGTATTTGATACTGTCCGTAAAAAGTTTTTGTATGTTTTCCGGCAACAGTTTTTTAACTGCGGGAATCAATATTTTGATTACATCTTCTTTGATTTTGGCCAACATGGCTTCGTCCGTGTCAAACTCATCATGTTGGGTGGAAACCACAATAGTATCTATACGCTGGGGCACATTATCATCAGAATATTCAATGGTCACCTGGGCCTTGGCATCGGGCCTTAGGTAAGAGATCTGTGTTCCCTCCCTTCTTAAATCGGCCAACACTTCCAAAATCTTATGGGATATATCCAAAGCCAATGGCATGTAATTGTCGGTCTCGGTCGTGGCGTACCCAAACATCATTCCTTGATCACCGGCGCCTTGTTCTTCTTTAGTGCCCCGGTCCACTCCTTGATTTATATCTTGGGATTGTTCGTGGATCAATGAGATTACCCCACAGGAATCCCCACTGAACTTGTACTCGCCTTTCGTATAACCAATGTTATTGATAACCTCCCTGGCTATACTTTGCAGATCCACATAAGTATGGCTTTTTACCTCGCCGGCCAAAACCACTTGACCTGTAGTGACCATAGTTTCGCAAGCCACTTTGCTCTCGGGATCAAAGGCAAGAAAATTATCCAATAGGGCATCACTTATTTGATCGGCTATCTTATCCGGGTGTCCTTCGCTTACCGATTCGGACGTAAATAAATATGACATTGTTTTCCTTTAACGGAAAGATTCAATTGAATAACCAAAGGAGTTTTTTCTCGGTAGAGACCACTGAACACACGTCCAGTAAACTGCTTTAGCATTTTTCATCCCTGATAGTTCGGGACAAGAGGTTGCAATCAGTCAAATCTTTCCTCGTTTTGAAGGGCAAAAGTACGGTGAAACCCAAAACCATCAAAATTTTGAACACAAAAACAAATCATAATTCATACTTCACCTTTAGAACAACATAACGTGGCTGGACCATATAGTTTGATGTTCTAAAATACAGGTCATCATAGGAGTTTTGGTCCAAAGAAGCATTGTTGGTAAGATTGGTGGCCTCAATACTATATTCCCATTTACTATCGGATTTTTGATAGGATAGACTTGCATCGAGAAAGCCATATCTATTGTCTATGGTACCTTCTTTGTCCGTATATATGTAATGGTCGTAATCCACCAAAAAGAGAAAGTTCTTCAAGAAGGTCGCATCGAACTTAACGAACGGTCTGTTGGTATAATAGGTAGTACTCGTATTTCCGTTATCGTAATCGTTTATGGTATATCCGATACCAAGCTCTAAATTGGGTGCATTGGTAAAGCTGCTGCCAACAGAGGCTGAATAGCTCTGAGTTAGGGATTTTGAATTTTGAGGGGCATTATTAACTATATTGAATGTATTTGAAAGTGAAAGGGAAGCGTTGGTCTTTACCTTAATTCGGCCAAATGTCCTCTGAAAACTACCTGAACCACTGAAGGTTTCATCGTCTAAATTGGAATTGATGGTGGTACGCACCTGATTGATTCCCTCGATACTTGTATTGACCTTAAAGGCATCGATACGCTTACTATAGTTGAACCTGGCAAATATATTTTGAAGGTTGAACATACTAAAACTGAAAAAATTGAGCGATAGATTATGGTACAGCGCACTTTCCAGATCACGGTTACCTTGATACACCGAGTTGTAATTATTAAATATGTAGCCAGCGGCCAAATTGTTGATATCCGTAAAATTCCGGGTAATATTGTAGTTGAACCTAATGCTCTCGGATTGTTTAATCTGAAAATTAATGAACAGGTCGGGCACTATATTGGTAAGTTCGTTCTTCACTTTTGAACCCAACTGGGTATTGGCCGCCACATAATTGTGTACATGGAAACCTGGATTGAACGTAAACTTGCCCATGATCCATTTATAATGAAACCCTAGATACATATCGGAAAAGTTGAATTGCACATTGTTATTGAGTTCATCATCATTAAAAGTAATCTCACTGCCTTCATCCAACACCTGAAAAATAGAAGAGTTGAACCTCTGACTGGATTGTGTGGTCCCCAAGGTTAAATTGATGTTGCTCTTTGCCCCTGTTACCCAAAAATAATCGAGTTTTGCATCCAACCTATTGGTTTGGGTATACTGTTTTTGGTTAATGTTATAATTGGATTGATCGGAATCCAAGGGAATCAATCCTCCAAAAGGCTGTTCCGATCGTATAGCGTTATAAAACGGGTCTTCATCGGAATACTCATATTGCCCCTCAAAAGCGAATATATGTTTTGGGTTTAAGGTGTAATATAGATTGGTGTTCTGTGTAACCGTGGTCGGTTTTTGTGCATTGTTCTGCCCAATTTCGTCCGTTACATCGGAAACGGACAAGGTATTGGTGTATTGTTCCTCTTCCGATAACCTTGTTTGGACCTGGTAGTCCCATTGCAGCCTTTCGTTCGGACTGTAAGACGATTTAAATTGCAGGAGTCCCAATTTTGATGCTTGATCGGTATTGGTATCCGTAAGCTCCGTTTCACCACTGGAGATGTACGTATTGGTCGCGGTGGTCTGCATCAGGGTGTTGTTGTAGGAGTATATTCCATAACCGCTCAACCTCCATGATTCGGATGGTTTATAGCTAAAATTTATAGCTCCGAACTTGGTTTCCAACGATTTTGCCCTATTGTTCTGGGCCGTACTGATTCCTTGGCTACTGGAGCTTGTACTAAATGATGTTCCTACGGTTCCTCGGGTGGCACTGCGAAACCCTCCCGTAAAATTCCAATAATCGCGAGAAGAGAAGGCCACTTCGCCAATATTATTAAGGTCGGTAAGGATATTGACACTAAAGTCCGATGAGTAATAAAATAGCTTTGGATGGGCAATATATCTTTCATCCAAGCCAAAACCTCCAGTAACTTCACCAAACCAAAATTTCTTTTTGCCTTCCTTTAATTTTATATTAAGTGCAACGTTATCTTGATTATTGGTAACTCCACCCAGTTGGGAAACTTCTGAATAATTGCGCAGCACTTCAATTTTACTCAGCGCATTGGCAGGAATATTCTTCGATGCCAATTTAGAGTCACCATCGAAAAATTCTTCGCCTTCGACCATAACTTTGGTCACGGTCTTGCCCTCTACCTGTATCTCTCCCTCGTCACTGACCTCTATCCCAGGTAACTTTTCCAGTACATCGGCCAGTTTTCGTTCCGTTCCGGATACAAAGGAATCCGTATTATAGACAATGGTATCGCCCTGGATGGAGATAGGGATCTCATAAACAACCTCCACCTCATCCAAACTTTCCGCCTGTTCGTACAACACCACATCCAGGACCATATCCGATTCCTTTGTTTGCAATGGAATTTCGGCAGGTTTAAAACCAAGGTAGCTTACTTTTAAAATATAGCTGGCATTTGTTTTTAGGTTTAGTTTGTACTCCCCTTTATCATTGGTTATGCCAAAAGCATCCAATGCCTGGTTTTCTTGATTTATCGCAACTACATTTGCAACATCCAAAGGATTTTTAAGAGAATCTGACACGATTCCCGTTACCGTTACCTTTTGCGCCATGGCAGATGTTACAAAAAGTAACACAAGTGCCTGAAAAATTCTATTCATCGACTATCCAATAAAATTATGGTCTGCCTCCGGGACCTCCGCCCCTTCGTCCGTTATTCCGAAACCTTTCCGACATTTCCTTCATCTTCTCTACCAAAATTTTGTTGTATTCGGCCTGGGTCACCTCTTTGCCCCTTTTAGGTTGGACTATTTCAATTTCCTTGTCGGGGCTGAGGACTATCTTGGAACACAGTATGGCCGTACGTCCATCATTCACCTCCAAGATCAATCCCGGTAGTCCCCAGTAGGGGCCTGGGCCTTGACCCACGGGTATTTCCGGTGTAAACCATGCGGTAATAATTTGTTCCTTGGGAGATTCAATACGGGCCAACAATGAATTCCCTTGAACCGAATCCTTTTGCTCTTGTTCTCCTGCTTTATCCCCATTATCCCTTCGTGGCGGCCGCATCATGTTCCTAAGATTTTCCATGGATGTTGTATCTATCGTTTTTACCGCTGTGGCTTTGTAACATGTATAATTGCCTATTTTTTTGGTTTCCGAAGTGAGCTGCCAATTTAGTTGAGGCAAACTGTCCTTTATCAAAAACTTTTTACCAAATGTCTCTACCGAGTTAGTATAGACCTGCCCTTGAATATTCTTATAGTATGTGCCGCCGGTCGTCGAGAACATACCAAATCGCGGGCCACCTCTACCTTGATCAACGGATGGGGTTTCCAGTTTTTCTTCTTCTATATAAAGGGAGGTAGAACGATCAAAAGTCAACTCGTAAGATTTCTCCATGGCTTTCTTCATCCGTTCCAAAATTTCTTGCTTGCGGTCCTCTGGCATGTCCGGTGGACCAAAATCACCTTGAATGGAGGTTTTACTTTGATAAATTGCTGTGCCGATAAAATTCTGGGAATGTCCATGATATATGGCCAGGGTCAGAATAAAAGAAAATAAAAACGATTTTTTCATGCGATTAGGTTCAAAATTGTGAATTTGACTCCAATTTCGAAGAAAGGTTTAACCAACGCTAACCAAAAACCATAGTTTAGTATTTATTTAAGAAAAAGTGCGTACATCCAAAAATTTTCAAAGACGCCTATTAACTTTGTATATTGCGCTCCAAGTGGCACAAAGTACATCATCAATAAACACTGACATATGCATATTGCTGTAGCTGGGAATATAGGCGCAGGGAAAACCACCCTGACCAATCTTTTATCCAAACATTATAAATGGGAAGCTCATTTTGAAGATGTGGTGGACAATCCCTACCTCGATGATTTTTACAATCAGATGGAGCGTTGGAGCTTTAATTTGCAGATATATTTCCTTAACAGTCGATATCGCCAAATCCTTAAAATTAGGGAGAGCGGCAAAAATGTAATACAGGATAGGACCATTTATGAAGATGCCCATATTTTTGCCCCTAACTTGCACGCCATGGGCCTTATGACCAATCGTGATTTTGAAAACTATAAAGGTTTATTCGAACTCATGGAAACATTGGTACAGCCACCGGACCTAATGATCTATTTGCGAAGCTCCATCCCCAATTTGGTGAACCAAATCCATAAACGTGGGCGCGATTACGAAAACTCAATTTCGATTGATTACCTAAGTCGATTGAATGAGCGCTATGAGGCCTGGGTGAACACTTACAAAAAGGGCAAATTGCTCATTTTTGATGTGGACCATTTGGATTTTGTGGACAATCCCGAAGACTTGGGCGAAGTTATCAATCGTATAGATGGCGAAATCCACGGGTTGTTCGAGTAGCATTCATTTTATTTGGTTTTTGGGGATTCTTAACGACCTAGCATTTAGATAAGTTTCCCCCATGCCACATATTCAATTAATTAATTCTCACCTTATAAGGTCATTTCCCTCAACCAAATGCCCTTCTTGCTCATTGTTGGTTTATATCGACCCAAGTTTAAAGTAGTTTAAGCTCGGGATTGTCCCATAGCTATTAACTACACCTTTTTAAAAGGTTTAAAACTTGAAAATTATGGAACCGAAAAAGAACCCTCAAATGGAGGTAAAGCGAAACAGCATGCTCTACTTTTTTGTAGGAATGACCTTGATACTCTTTATGACCTATTTGGCCTTGGAATGGAAAACGTACCACAAAAACAATGTTTGGGAAATTGGTCAACTCACAGTTCAGGAAAGTCTGGACGAGGATGCGACCATCCTTAAAATAAAACTACCGGACCCACCTCAACCAAAAATACAGACTCCTCCAAAAATTGTGGTTGCCGAGGATAATGATAAGGTAGAGGAAACCTTTATAGAATCGAACGATATAGATCAGGATACCAAAATAGCAGAAGTTGAAAGCATTGAAGTTGCCGAAGACGACATCCCGGACGAAATTCCTTTTATCCTTATTGAGAATGCCCCGATATTCCCCGGTTGTGAAAACGAAAAGGATGAAGCGGAAAAAAGGCTATGCTTTCAAGAACAGATGTTAAAGCATATCCGAAAAAACTTCCGGTACCCTGAAATTGCACAAGAATTAGGTCTCGAAGGTCGGGTTAGCGTTGTATTCACCGTTCAAAAGGATGGAAGCATAGGAGACATTAGGCTCAGGGGGCCACATGAGAGTTTGGAGAAAGAGGCTGCCAGAATTATATCTAAATTACCCGCCTTGACACCTGGAAAACAAAGAGGGACACCGGTAAAAGTTCCTTATTCCATTCCGATTACCTTTAAGTTGAACAAATAGAAACATTTATTTATATCCATGAGATCTCCAAGGCTCCCTATCAACGGATCTAAAATGACAAATGGTTGGAAGTATCATTTTTAAAATGAGGACTTAAAAACTGATCGAGATTTCTTTATCCCATAAAAAATAAAAAACCACGCCATGGGGCGTGGTTTTTCAGCTTTACTTAAAGCAAGAGCTAATCCTTTGCCTCGGCACTCTTATAGGCTTGTATCTTTCTTTCCAATTCTTCTTTGGTCGCTGCCATAAATTCTTTGGTTTCTACAGTTTCTTCACCATTTACAGAAGATGTGGAGGTGACAACGGCCTTAAAAGTACCGTCTTCTGTGTTGCTCACCTCTATACGAATTTGTTTTTCCTCCTCTTTGGTTTCTTTCATTCCCTCTTCGGTAATGGTAATTGTTGTGCCATCTTCTTTCAACATACTCACCTCATCTGCAGGGGCAAGACTTACCAGACTTGGCGCAATTACCAATGCCACTACCGACATTAACTTTAACAATATGTTCAATGACGGTCCAGAGGTATCCTTGAACGGGTCCCCTACCGTATCTCCGACCACCGCTGCCTTATGGGCATCACTACCTTTACGACCTTCGCTCTCGATGGTCTTCTTGGCGTTGTCCCATGCACCTCCGGCATTGGATTGGAAAATTGCCATAAGTACACCGGCCGTGGTTACACCGGCCAATAAACCTCCCAACATTTCCGCGCCACCAATAAATCCGATGGCAACGGGTACGGCTATCGCCAACAATCCTGGGAACACCATTTCTTTAATGGAAGCTTGTGTGGATATGGCCACACATTTTTCATATTCGGCTTTCCCGTCCGCTGCTTCAAAAATTTCCATATCTTCCTTGCTTGCTTTTGATAAATCCGCATCGTGCTTGCGCATAATCTCCAATGCTGCTTTCAATTCCGGAATATCCTTAAACTGTCGGCGCACTTCTTCTATCATGGACATTGCCGCTCTACCTACGGCATTCATGGAGAGTGCGGAGAATACAAACGGAAGCATGCCTCCGATCAACAAACCTGCCATAATATCGGGTTGAGAAACGTCTATTGATTCTACGCCTGCAGTTTTCATAAAGGCGGCAAAAAGTGCCAAGGCGGTCAAAGCCGCAGAGGCAATGGCAAAACCTTTACCAATGGCTGCTGTGGTGTTACCTACGGCATCTAATTTATCTGTTCTTTCTCGCACCTCGCTCGGCAGTTCTGCCATTTCCGCAATACCTCCGGCATTATCGGAGATTGGTCCATAAGCATCTACAGCTAGTTGAATACCCGTATTGGCCAACATACCGACCGCTGCAATGGCAATTCCGTACAGTCCTGCAAAATAATGGGAAACCAAAATCGCTGCCGCGATCAAGATAATCGGTATTGCGGTGGACATCATTCCCACTCCAAGCCCGGCTATAATATTTGTGGCCGAACCTGTATCGGACTGACGCACGATAGAGTTTACAGGCTTTGTACCCGTTCCTGTGTAATATTCGGTTACTTTTCCAACCAACAATCCCGCTACAAGTCCAGCAATTGTGGCCCAGAAAACACCCATGGCCGAGTATTCTTTCCCTCCTTCTACCCAAGATTCCGGCAGCATGGCATTAATAATGAAATAGGACGCTATCAGCATCAAACCTGCTGAACCAAACTCGCCAACGTTTAATGCTGTTTGTGGGTTTCCACCATCTTTGACCCTTACAAAAAAGGTTCCGATTATAGACATGATAATACCCACGGCTGCTAACGCCAATGGTAAATACACTGCTCCAAGTCCATCAAAAGCATTTTGAAACTCAGGGATACCGGCAAAAACCGCACCTAATACCATTGTACCTATTATGGAACCCACATAAGATTCAAACAAATCGGCTCCCATACCGGCAACATCGCCTACATTATCACCTACATTATCTGCAATGGTGGCAGGGTTCAATGGGTGGTCCTCGGGAATACCCGCTTCTACTTTACCTACCAAATCAGCTCCTACGTCGGCAGCTTTTGTGTAAATACCTCCACCAACACGGGCAAAAAGTGCAATGGAAGATGCTCCCAAGGAGAAA
Source organism: Flagellimonas marinaquae (assembly GCF_023716465.1). Taxonomy (NCBI): domain Bacteria; kingdom Pseudomonadati; phylum Bacteroidota; class Flavobacteriia; order Flavobacteriales; family Flavobacteriaceae; genus Flagellimonas; species Flagellimonas marinaquae. Next base: position 2,335,527 of record NZ_CP092415.1, on the reverse strand, counting down.
CCGGAAAGTACATTGAGCACTTCTCCTATTTCCCAGCCTTGACCGCTGTACATCATAAATAATCCACTTAAACCGAGAACACCGAGGCCTACAACACCCAACCCCATTACGGCCCCTCCTGCAAATGCCACTTCCAGGGCCTTGCCCAGCGAGGTTCTTGCCGCATTGGTAGTTCTAACATTTGCCTTTGTAGCCACCTTCATACCGATAAAACCAGCAAGGGCAGAACAAATGGCCCCTACTATAAAGGATACTGCGACCATTCCATTTGAGCCTGTCTCATTACTTCCTTTAAAGAACAGCAAAACAGCTACTGCGATAACGAAGATGCTCAATATTTTATATTCCGCTTTTAAGAAGGACATTGCTCCATCGGCAATATTTTTGGCTATTCTTGCCATTTTGGCATCCCCCACCTCTTGTTTGGAGATCCATACGTTTTTAATAAAGACGTACAAAAGGCCCAGAATACCGAATACGGGCAAAAATTTCACGATTAAATCCATAGATTGAGTTATTTAGTGATTTTTAATGGAAGCTAATGTAATGAAATACGAAGTAATAAAAAAAATGCGCCTTTAATTATTAAAAGCGCATTTTTTAAAAGTTTTTGTTATGTATTCTATATAGTATAGGCCCGTCTCTTTTTATGATCACTTTCTTCATAGCGCTGCACGCACTCATGATAGATTTTGACCGCTTCGTTGACATCTCCCCAACCCCCGGTATCTACTTTTTTCTCTTCCAAATCTTTATATACCTGGAAAAAGTGCTCGATTTCTTTTAATCTGTGAGGGTTCAATTCACTGATATCGTCTCTTTTGCTCCAAATTGGGTCGGATACTGGAACACAAATTATTTTTTCATCGGGACCTTTTTCATCGGTCATGTGGAATACACCTACCGGCTTAACTTCTACCACTACCATGGGGTAGGTGGGTTCGGTACAAAGTACCAATACATCCAAAGGGTCTCCATCCAGGGCCAAGGTTTCGGGAATAAATCCGTAATCACCGGGATACATCATCGAAGAAAATAAGGTTCGGTCAAACCGAATCTTGTTCAAGGTAAAGTCGTATTCGTACTTGTTTCTGCTACCTTTGGGAATTTCTACCAGTACATCAAAGGTAATACGTGGTTTTTTAGACATGTCAGCAATAAATTTATTGTGCAAAAATAACCAGTATAACTGGAATAGTGGGCATAAATTGGCGGTTTCGTATTAATTAAAAATTAAATCCGAAGGTTCCTGTTATCCCAAACGCTCTGGCATCTGGATTTTCGAGATAGTTTCCACGAAAATTAAAGTCGATCCGCAATATTTTGAAAATGTTGCCCACACCGAGTGAGTATTCCCAATAGATTTGATCTTCGGGGGCCATAAGCGGAATATTTGTAGGGGCGCTCAGAGCTATATTTTCATCGGACAACTGACCCCACGCTCCTCGAACGCCAATAATTTCCCTTAGATTCAGTTTTCGCAACAACGGAATCCGCGAAAAAATCCGACCATTAAAATTATGTTCCAAATGTACGGTGGCATAGGTATCCGTAACAAACTCATAAAAATCCAGATTGGGAAAAACATTGTATAAAGAAAACAATGTTTGGTTGCCCGGAACCACACTCAGCAAACCTAATGGCACCATTCCAAATGTTTTTCCAAGTTCCACACTACTCGTCAACCTACCAAATCCTCCCAATTGCCATGGTTGTCTATAGGAGAATTGAATTTTTTCATAATCAAAATCACTTTCCAAAAAGCCATCCACACCTTTGGTGTACTGCAATATAAATGTGCTGTAGTCATCATTAATATTGGAGCGTTCAACGCCGTAACCAATGGTGCGCTTGCCCGGAGTATAGATCAGTGTGGTGTTCAGATCGAACTGTTTTATTTCCGACGCAATACCTGAAGGGGAACCTGCATCCACGTAGTCCAAACTAAAGGCATCGGGCAATGCGGAGCTTAAGGTACGGAACGACCCTCCCACATTTATCCTAAAATTTTTGACCGGTTCCATTTCCACGTTCAGCGTTGAAAGGTTAATATTGGTCAAACGATCGTTGGAGCCAACAGTCACCAAAGAAGAAGATGCAATGCTCCTTCCCATCACATCGTTGGTACTGGTAAGGCTCAATCCCAATTGTTCTATATCGCGTCGATTTCCTCCCGATATGATCAATCTATTTTTACGATCGAGCAAAAATTTACCCGAGAATCCATGTTTTACCTTTTTATCATTAAAACCATAGGCCATATAGCCCTCCAATCGCCATAGATCGTTCTGACCAAAATATGTCCTGGCTCCTGCGCGCAAACGGATTCCTTCCGCATCGTTATAACCAAATGTGGAATATATATCTCCGATGTCGAGGTTCCACTTATCTATTTCGACATATCCAGAACCTAAAATACTTACAATGTCGTAATAGGTACGGAACTTTGGAACGGTCTTTAAAGTATCCAGTAACTTAAAAATGCCCGATTCATCCTCGTTCAAACTTTCCAAACGGGCGTTTTTCCAAAAGATACTGTCCTGAGAGAAAACCCTTGGATCGTAAGGGTCGGCAACTGCTTTGTAAAATTCCTCAGGTCTAGGATTATTAAACGTGTAATTATCAAAAACGGTGGTACGCTTTCCGTACACACCTCTGGATTCCTCTTTTTTGGAGAAACTAAAATCACTTAGCATATAGTCACGCTTCAACAAAAAGACAGAATCATTGACCACATCGAACTCCTGCTCAATATAAATTTCCTTTACCCAGTTAATATTGGCACTTTTGGTGACCTGCATATTAATCTTTTTTATGGCGAAGGTGGTGTCGTTTACCCAAAAGTCCCCTTTAAATGTAAGCTCGTTCTTTCTTCTTGGATAATAAATTATGTTGTAGCACCATTTGTTGTCGATATAGGTACTGTCCGAAAGCACGTAATTATACACATCTATCCCAGTTTTGGATAAAGGACTTGTAAAGCTTTTATCGAAAAATTTAAGGTAATTATCGTAGATGTCGTAGTCGGAATAAAGATCTTCCACAAATGCTGTAATAGCCTGGTTCCCACTAAATCCTGAATTTTTGTTTCCAAGTACATCTTCCTTTTCCCTTTCCATCGCATTATCTCCATAAACCTTGGAAAAACTTTCGTTCAGGAACATGGGCAAATAGGTTTTGCCCGTAATTCGAGAAGTATCCAAATCCTCGAACATAAATTCCAATCCTTTAAAAAGTTTGCTTTTGATCAAAGCACTATCGATGGTATTAAGATCAAACTCGATTTTTTCGTATTTATCGTATTGATATTGTTCAAATTTACGGACGCCATTTTCGCGCTTTTTGGACCAAATTTTTCGCAAAATATCGATGGCAGGATTATTTTTTTTGGATTGCTTCCCTGTATAAATAACCACTTCCTGAAGTTGCTCCGCCGATTCCCTTAAAACGATTTCCATACCATAACTCACCTTTTGCCCCAAGGGAATCTCTACGGTCTCGTAACCGATAAACGATACTTTTATAGCCTCGTGCGTTTCATCGGATTCCAAATAAAAACGACCATTATCGTTGGTAATGGTTCCTTCTGATGAATCCACAAAAATTATGTTTGCAAAGGCAATGGGCATCCCTTCTTCATCGGTTACCACACCTTCAATTTTGGACTGTGCGGATGCACCAAAACAAAAAAGAAGTAAAAAATAGGAAAAGTATCTTTTCATAGGTAGATATAAGGGCCATATGGAAACCAATTACGAGCGATTCCCATAATTAATAAGGTCAAATTTGGTTTAAAGTAATTTCTAATCAAAAAATGTTCCCTAAAAAATAACCCCATCAACAATGTTGACGGGGCTAATATACTTTACAATTTTAACTCTAAAGCTTGTATAACACTTTCTTAACAGCCTTTATCACATCTTCGTGATTTGGCAACCATTCTGCCAAAAGCACTGGTGAGTATGGCGCAGGGGTGTCAGCTGTGTTCAATTTTACGATCGGGGCATCTAAATAATCGAATGCCTTGTCCTGAACGTGATAGATAATCTCGGTTGCTACGTTCCCGAATGGCCATGCCTCTTCCAAAATTACCATTCTATTGGTTTTCTTAACAGAGGTCAAGATGGTCTCGTGGTCCATGGGACGCACGGTTCTCAAATCGATTATCTCACAAGAAATACCTTCTTTTTCCAACTCATCGGCAGCCTTGTATGCTTCTTTAATGATTTTTCCAAAGGAAACAATGGTTACATCGGTACCTTCCCTTTTAATGTCGGCAACCCCCAAAGGTATGGTATACTCACCTTCTGGGACTTCGCCTTTATCCCCATACATTTGTTCCGATTCCATAAAAATCACAGGGTCGTCATCTCGAATGGCAGATTTCAACAGTCCCTTGGCGTCCGCCGGATTCGAAGGAACAACAACTTTTAGCCCAGGAGTGTTGGCGTACCAGCTTTCGAAAGCCTGGGAGTGTGTCGCGGCCAACTGTCCTGCAGAGGCGGTAGGCCCTCTAAATACGATAGGGCAATTAAACTGACCACCTGACATCTGACGAATCTTGGCAGCGTTGTTTATAATTTGATCAATTCCTACCAATGAGAAATTGAACGTCATAAATTCAATGATAGGTCTGTTTCCGTTCATAGCAGAACCCACGCCGATACCGGCAAATCCCAACTCGGAAATCGGTGTATCGATCACACGCTCCGGCCCAAACTCGTCCAACATGCCCTTGGAAGCCTTGTAAGCCCCATTATATTCGGCTACCTCCTCGCCCATTAGGTAAATGGTATCATCTCTTCGCATTTCTTCGGACATAGCCTCGGCTACTGCCTCCCTAAACTGTAATGTTTTCATTAAATCGTACTAAATATTTATAGTCTGCTTAAAAACGCAAGCAAAAATAGGAAAAACTACCCGAAATTTGCTTGACCAAAATCCAAAAAAAGAACAAAATTTATTATGCATGCATAATAAACTTCCAATTTTATAATTATATTTGAACACATAAACCTAAAGTATATATGAAGATTTTAGTTTGCATAAGCAACGTGCCGGATACCACTTCCAAAATCAATTTTACGGAAGGCGATACCAAGTTTGATACAAACGGGGTTCAATTTGTTATTAATCCTAATGATGAGTTTGGATTGACCCGAGCCATGTGGTTCAAGGAAAAACAAGGTGCCACCGTACATGTGGTGAATGTAGGTGAAGCTCAAACCGAGCCTACCATTCGTAAGGCCTTGGCCATTGGCGCCGATGAGGCGATTAGAATAAATGCAGAACCAACAGACGGCTTTTTTGTGGCCCAACAGTTGGCCGAAGTGGTTAAAAATGGTTCGTACGACCTTGTTATTGCCGGTAGAGAATCTATCGACTACAACGGTGGTATGGTACCTGGTATCCTCGCCACACTATTGGACATGAACTTCGTTAACACGTGTATAGGCCTAGAAATTGACGGAAACAATGCCACAGCAGTTCGCGAAATCGATGGTGGTAAAGAAAAAATAAGCACCAGTCTTCCGTTGGTCATCGCAGGGCAAAAAGGTTTGGTAGAGGAAAGTGACCTTCGCATTCCCAATATGAGAGGTATTATGATGGCCCGTAAAAAAACTTTGAACGTAGTAGAACCTATTGATGCCGCACAGCACACACAAGATCAAAAGTTTGAAAAACCAGCAGCCAAGGGACCTGTAAAATTGGTAGATGCCGAAAATATCGGCGAATTGGTCGAGCTACTGCACAACGAAGCAAAAGTTATCTAAACAAGAAAAAATTATGTCAGTACTAGTATATACAGAATCCCTAAAGGGAAAATTCAAAAAAAATGCCTTTGAAGTGGCCTCTTACGCACATAAAGTGGCCCAAGATCTAGGCACAACAGTTACTGCTGTATCCTTTAATGCCGAAGAAGATGCATCTTTGGGCAATTATGGAGTTTCCAAAGTTTTAAAAATTTCCGATGAAAGCCTGTCCACATTTAATGCCAAGGCATACGCAGAAGTTTTGGCACAAGCGGCCAAAGCAGAAGATGCCAAGGTAATTATATTGAGCTCCAGTGCAGATACTAAATTTTTAGCACCGATCCTTACCGCTAAACTAAGTGCAGGGTACGTTCCCAATGTCGTAGCCGCTCCTGAGAGCACATCACCTTTTGTAGTAAAACGAACGGCATTCAGTAATAAAGGATTTGCCATGACCGAGATTTCGGCAGAAACCAAGATTATTGGCGTATCCAGCAATGCCTTCGGAATTGTGGAAAACAACGTTCCGGTCTCGGTGGAAGAATTCTCCGCCAATTTGGGAGATGGGAGCTTTAATGTAAAATCTGTGGAAGTGGACAGAGTGGTCGGCAAAGCAACAATTGCCGATGCCGATATCGTAGTTTCCGGTGGACGTGGCCTAAAAGGACCAGAAAACTGGGGCATGGTAGAAGAACTAGCGGATGTTTTGGGCGCGGCAACAGCATGCTCCAAGCCGGTTTCGGATATGGGATGGCGCCCGCACAGTGAGCACGTAGGCCAAACAGGAAAGCCAGTTGCAAGCAACCTCTACATCGCGATCGGTATTTCCGGGGCCATACAACATTTGGCAGGAATCAACGCTTCCAAAGTAAAAGTGGTAATCAATAATGACCCTGAAGCGCCTTTCTTTAAGGCTGCGGATTACGGAGTCGTGGGCGATGCCTTCGAGGTAGTGCCCCAGCTGATAGAAAAATTAAAAGAATTTAAAGCCCAAAACGCTTAAATTTTGTTAATTTGCCCATTGCAAGGGGCTGTTCAGATAACTGGCATTGCCACTTATTTGAACGGCCCTTTTGCTTTAGGAGGAGATATATGAGTTTAGTACGATTAAAAATAAAGGGGATTTCCTATAGCCAAACACAAAATGGCGCATACGCCCTTATTTTGAATGAAGAGGATGGAGACAGAAAACTTCCCATCGTTATAGGTGCTTTTGAAGCGCAGTCCATTGCCATTGCATTGGAAAAAGAAATAAAACCACCACGCCCCTTGACACACGATCTGTTCAAGAATTTTGCCGACAGATTTAAGATCGTGGTAAAACAAGTGATCATACATAAATTGGTAGATGGTGTTTTTTATTCCAGCCTAATTTGCGAAAGGGATGAAGAAGAGGAAATTATAGATGCTCGAACCAGTGATGCCATTGCATTGGCACTTAGGTTCAATGCTCCGATATTTACCTACAAAACCATATTGGACAAGGCAGGCATTTTCCTAAAATTTTCATCCAAGGAAAAGGACGAAGATGAGAATGATAGTATTATGGTAGATGAAATACTCCAAGAAGGTGAAGCTGTCGAAATAGAATCAGGCTCCGACACCCACGGATACCGAGAAATGTCCCTCCAGGAACTTCATCAAGAATTGGAAAAAGCAGTGGCCAGTGAAGACTACGAGAAAGCGGCCAAATTAAGGGATGAAATTTCCAAGCGCAAATAAAACTTACATGGCGAAAAGGACCCAAAGTTTACTCATACTTTTACTCGTTTGTTCGGTCGCTTTCGGCCAAAGTTCCATCCCCGCAGATTCACTAAATATTGCGATTGGATCAACCATTACGGAAAATATCGCTCAAGAACAAGCTTCTGATATAATCCCTAACCAGGGTTTTTCACTTTCCACCCTACTACGTGGAGCCTTGGGCATGGCAGTACTGATCTTAATATCTTTTTTGTTCAGTTCGAACAGAAAAGCTATCAATTGGAAAACCGTGGGCATTGGACTTTCACTACAAGTACTGATCGCCATCGGTGTGCTTAAAGTACCATTTGTACAATATATTTTTGAAAAAGTGGGCGGTGTTTTTGTGAGCATTTTAGAATTTACAAGGGCAGGTAGCCAATTTTTATTTGAAGGTCTTGTTGTGGATATGGATACTTTCGGGTACATCTTTGCATTCCAAGTATTGCCGACCATTATTTTCTTTTCGGCACTCACATCGGTGCTATACTATTTAGGGGTTATCCAGGTTGTTGTTAAGTGGATGGCATGGTTGCTTTCCAAATCTCTTGGCATATCCGGAGCGGAGAGCCTTTCTGTGGCCGGCAACATTTTTTTGGGCCAAACAGAAGCTCCTTTGTTGATCAAAGCCTATTTGGAAAAAATGAACAAGTCCGAAATCCTGTTGGTTATGATCGGTGGTATGGCGACGGTAGCTGGTGCTGTATTGGCGGCATACATCGGCTTTTTGGGAGGCGATGATCCCGAACTACGTTTGGTTTTTGCAAAACACCTATTGGCGGCATCGGTAATGGCCGCCCCGGGAGCAATTGTTATTTCAAAAATATTGTACCCACAAACAGAGGAAGTCAACACCGATGTTAAGGTATCGGCAAAAAAAATAGGGGCCAATTTTTTGGATGCCATTGCCAACGGAACCACAGAAGGATTAAAATTGGCCTTGAACGTTGGTGCCATGTTATTGGTTTTTGTTGCCTTTATTGCCATGATCAATGGTATTTTGGGATGGATCGGTGACTTGACCACCCTGAACCATTGGATATCTACGAACTCTCCCTACGAAAATTTCTCCCTCGAAGCTATCCTTGGAACCATTTTTGCCCCGCTCATGTGGTTAATTGGTGTCGCCAATGAGGACATAATGCTCATGGGACAATTGCTAGGGATAAAATTGGCCGCAAGCGAGTTTGTCGGCTATATTCAATTGGCAGACCTTAAAAATGTAGCCAGCGGCGTTCACTTTACCTATAACAAATCGGTGATCATGGCTACCTACATGCTCTGTGGTTTCGCCAATTTTGCCTCCATCGGTATTCAAATTGGAGGTATCGGGTCTTTGGCACCGGGCCAACGCAAGGTACTCTCCTCATTTGGCATGAAGGCTGTTTTGGGAGGTTCACTAGCTTCCTTGTTATCTGCCACCATTGCTGGGATGATTTTAGGGTAAATTGCTGAAGGATGTGCAAAATATTCACAGAAAGATTTTGTTCGCTTTCTACAAGTCAGTTTAGGCTCTGTATACGAACTGGAATCACATATTATTCTATGCGAAGATTTAAATTTTATTTCTTCAAATTCAGCAAAGCTCATCATTAAAAACATTCAAAAACTACAACAGGGAATTGCATCCTTGATAAAATACAACCGGGCAAACCATTAACCCTTCAACCAAACATCCTTTATCTTACACCCCTTATAGTTAATAAAGTTTTCATAAGTCTTGCTAATTTTAGTTCCCAAAACACACTTATTGAATTAATTTCGATAGATTGATTTTTTGTCGTATCGAGCGTAGTCGAAATGTTTTGGATTTACCCTCATTCCCCCTGCTCGAAGCGACATTTGTTAACGAAACAACAGCATGAAACAATACCACGACCTTCTTAAACATGTATTGGAAAACGGAAACCAAAAAGGAGACCGGACAGGAACAGGTACCTTGAGCGTTTTTGGATATCAAATGCGATTTGACCTCGCTGAAGGATTCCCTATGGTAACGACCAAAAAGTTACACTTAAAATCCATAGTCCACGAATTACTGTGGTTTTTAAACGGCGACACCAATATCCAATATCTGCAAGACAACGGTGTGCGTATATGGAACGAGTGGGCTGACGAAAATGGAGATCTGGGCCCTGTTTATGGACACCAATGGCGCAATTGGAACAACGAGGAAATCGATCAGATCAAAGAAGTAGTGGAATCCTTAAAAAATAACCCCAACAGCCGTAGAATGTTGGTTTCCGCATGGAATCCCAGCGTTTTACCAGACACATCGGTCTCTTTTTCGGAAAATGTAGCCAACGGAAAGGCAGCTCTTCCACCCTGCCATGCCTTCTTCCAATTTTATGTGGCAGATGGCAAACTATCTTGCCAATTGTACCAAAGAAGCGCGGATATATTTTTGGGAGTACCGTTCAATATCGCTTCCTATGCCCTTTTCACTTTAATGATGGCACAAGTTTGTGGCTACCAACCGGGTGAATTTATCCACACTTTTGGCGATGCCCATATTTATAACAACCACATGGAGCAAGTGGAATTGCAATTGACACGAGATCCACGCCCCTTGCCGACCATGAAGCTAAACCCTGAAGTAAAAGATATTTTCTCTTTTAGTTTCGAGGATTTTGAGTTATCCAATTACGATCCACACCCACATATTAAGGGAGTGGTCGCGGTATAAAATAGGTTGCAATGCGGCAAAATGAGGACAAAATACAGGTTGATATTGAAAATTGGGACAGAAGGGAACATTTTCGGTTTTTTTCAAAATTTGAGGAGCCCTTTTACGGTATAACGGCCAAAGTAGATTGCACCCATGCGTACACAACGGCCAAATCAAAAAATTCCTCTTTTTTTCTTTACTATCTGTATCGTGCGCTAAAAGCAGCAAACCAGATAGAAAACTTGCGGTACAGGATCATAGACCATAATGTCTATTTGTACGAAAAGATATTTGCCTCCCCCACCATTAACCGCCCCAATGGCACTTTTGGATTCTCCTATATGGAGTATTTTGAAGATGAACATATGTTCCAAAAAGAGGCTTTGGCGGTAATAGAAAAAGTAAAGAATTCCACCACTCTAATACCCGCCCTGCATGAGAATGTTATCCACTTTTCAGCTATTCCATGGGTAGATTTTACCAGCCTATCCCACGCTCGGAGTTATTCCCATCCGGATAGTTGCCCCAAAATATCATTTGGAAAGGTAACAGAGGTAAATGACGTTAAAACTATGCCTGTTTCCATTCATGTACACCATGCTTTGGTGGACGGCTACCATATTGGCCAATTCCTAGAAAAATTCCAAGAGCTTTTGAACGAGTAATCAAGATCTGTTTTTCCCAATATTTCTGTATCACAACACAATGGCCAATGCCAAAATATGGTTCGTTTAATCCACAAAGTATTCCCAAGACTTAAATCCATCCAGGTTTTTGCTAACCTGCCCCACTCCCATCAAAATGGGCAATTGAACTCATGAGTACATGTATCGAGTTTAGGGATGACAAAAAAAATGTAGTGGAAGCAGAAACAATATTAATCTTTGTAAAATCGTACATTTGAGTCAATTCATCAAAAAAACGATATTTCATGAAACCCATCATCACTCTTTTTACCGCACTGCTATTTGCCAGCTGCGGTGAAGAACCCAGAAAGGAAGAAACGGAAAAGCAGAACAAGACCGTGGAAGAAAATACCGAGACCGAAGCTCCTAAGTTACGCCATGTAGTTTTGTTCAAATTTAAGGAGTCTTCGAGCGCAGAGGACATCAACTTAGTGGAGGAGGCCTTTAATGCCCTGCCATCCAAAATAGATGTAATAAAAGGTTATGAATGGGGAATGAATAACAGCCCGGAGAGCTTGAACAAAGACCTAACCCACTGTTTTTTACTGACATTTGACAATGAAGACGATCGTGACACTTACCTTACCCACCCCGACCACGTGGCCTTTGGAGACATTGCCGGCCCGCATATTGCAGATGTTTTGGTAGTGGACTATTGGGCCAAGTAATTTTTGGGCTCGTTCGGCTGAACCCCTTTCCGCACCCCATCAAATTATACCAAAAGTTTATGGAGCCCTATTGCAGGTTCATGAAAAAGATAGGTAGCAATTTAGAAAATCGCCATCAGTAATTTCAACACTACTGATGGCAAACAGTTTTTTGATTAAATCTCCAATACCGCATTCTCGGCACCTGCATAATCGTTCCATTGAAAACGATCAGCTTCGGCATCGTTGGTGTAATTTCCGTCTATTAAATATCTAAACTCGTAGCTGTTTTCGACAGGTAGATCGAACGTTCCTTTAAAAGTGCCGTTCTTCAATTTTTTTAAAGTACTTTTTTTAGGGTTCCATTTGTTAAAGTCCCCAACTACAGCAACTGTTTTTGCCTCGTCCGCAGGAACTGTAAAAGTAACTTTGCAAACTGGCTTGCTCTTAAGGTATTGTTTTTTAATTGCCATGGTAATGTTGTTTAATTTAAAGCACAAAACAATACATAAAACTGCTTATTTACAATAAGTTAGAACCGATTTATCAAATTGATAAAATCTACCTAACAATAGGATTACTTTTGATAAATATGTCTGTAGATTTTTATCATTAAACATTCTTACGTCCATTGTTTTAATAGTGCGGCAATCCTATCCACCTCTTCCACGGTATTGTAAAAATGGAAGCTCAGTCGAATACCACCTCCCCTGGGCGATGCCACAATATTTTCCTTGGTAAGTTTATGGAAGAGTTCGTCTCCGCCCCTAATATTGAAAATGGTACTGTGTTGCTCCCGATTTACGATCTTATCTTCCAACAAATTCAATTCGTTAAAAACTGCAAGGGCCCGGCGGGACAACTTTTTTAACTGAGACTGAATATTGTCCAAACCTATTTCATCCAGAAACTTGATCGCAAATTCCAAGCTTCCAAAGTTGAGGGAATCCAGATGACCCGGTTCCAAATGCTTACAAAACCCGATATTATTTCGTTTGGATGCATCGTTATCCACCGACCCGTTTCCGATACCGTTTAGTTCGAAATGATCTTTTACCGCATCCTTGACCAAAAAGAAGCCATTGCCATACCCGGCCAAAAGCCATTTGTAGGCACTTGCCCCCAAAATATCGATACCCGAAGCTTCAAAATCGAAGGGTTGTGTTCCACAGTACTGCGTACCATCTGCAATAATAACAAGGTCGGGAAATTCTTTTTTTAGGTCTTTTAAAAATTCCATATTTATTTGGAGTCCATTGAGCCATTGCACCAAACTCATTGCCAATACATCAAATCCCCCTTTTCTAAGCTGCCCACGGATATTTTCTTCCAAATTTTCATCGGCATCCACATACGTTCTCTTAAAATTTCGTGTCTCGAAAGGCCAATTAAGACTAGGGTAATCATTGTTAACAAGCAATATGTTTTTGTTCTTGGGGAGCCCTTCCAACAAAAGATTGATCCCTAAACTAAAATTGGGTACCAAGGCCACGTTTTCTGGTCGGCAACTAAAAAATTTGCCCACAGTTCTCTTTATTTCCGGCATATGCATAAACCCGTTCATTTTCATCTCACTGCCCCCGATCAAGTAATCAAGGTCGTGCCCTTGTCGCCACTCCATTAAATCCTCATTCAATAAACCGGTCGCTGCGGTATTTGCATATATGCACTGGTTGAGTACTGGAAATTTTTTTCTTAGCTTTTGCATGTCGGGATTTTTGGAAACAATTCAATTATCTTTGTCCATAAAGATAGCCATTCCATGTTGTCATTTGGTAAAAAGAAAAAGCCTGAAATAGATTTGGAACAGCACCAACTTCTGGAAAATGCCCAAAAACGTATAAAACAGAAGAAGAGGTTGTACTCCCATGTGGTCATATTTCTGATCGGCAGTATTTTCTTGATCATTGCCAACAAAGTTTTAAAATATGGTGTTGCCTACGATTGGTCCATTTGGCTGATCTGTATATGGACCTTTTTGGTCGCTATGCACACTTTTAAGGTGTTTGTAACACATAAATTTATGGGGCAGGATTGGGAGCGATCCCAACGTGAACGACTGGTGGAGCTTCAGAAAAAACGAATAAGCGAACTTCAAAAGGAAATAGAAACCGATTTTCCCCTTTCCAAAATCAATAAAAAAAAAGATCAGTGAAAAAATTGATCATCATTGCTGCGGCCGCAGAAAACAATGCTTTGGGCAAGGACAACGATCTAGTTTGGCATTTGCCCGATGATTTTAAGCGATTTAAAGCCTTGACTTCCGGACACAAGATCATTATGGGGCGAAAAACCTTGGAGAGCTTCCCCAAGCCTTTGCCCAACCGAACGCACATTGCCATTACCCGGGACGAGGACTACGTTCCAAAATTCCAATGTACCGTGGTACATTCCATTAGCGAAGCGATCGATTTAGTAGATGATAACGAGACCGCTTTTATAATTGGTGGTGGAAAAATTTACAAGCAGTGCATGACCATTGCCACGGATATTGAATTGACACGGGTGCACGGCAAGTTTGAAGCTGATGCTTTTTTTCCTGAAATAAATGAGGACCAATGGGAGCTCGTAAAGGAAGAATACCACCCAAAGGACGACAGGCACCAATATGATTTCACTTATTTGACCTACCGTAGAAAATAGGGATTAAAAATCAAGATAGGAGACTTTAGCGTTGGGGCTATCTATTAGGTCTTTTAAAACCGTTACATCGCCATTGGTATAAAAAATATGTTCAGGATTATCATTTACCTTGGTCTGCAAGTTTTTCTGCTCCAAGATTGTTTTGGTTTGACGAGCCACGGCTTCGCCTGAATCTATGATATTTACATTGTTTGGCAATATTTCCTTTAAAACAGGAACAAGATAAGGATAGTGTGTACACCCTAGCACCAAACAATCCATATTCTCCTCTAGCATAGGTTCAAGAAGCATTGACAAGAGGTTCCTCATTTCTTCTGTATCAATTTTACCGGCCTCTATTAGCTCTACCAATCCTTTTCCCTCTTGCTCGAAAACGGTTATGCCCTCGGCGAAAAGTTTGGAAGTATTGTGGAACAAGCGACTGGAGAGCGTTCCTTTAGTGGCCAATACACCCACTTTTTTTGTTTTCGTCTGTAGTGCCGCAGGTTTGATTGCCGGTTCTATGCCTATAAAAGGTACTGAGTAATGGGAACGTAGATGATCAATTGCGTTCGTTGTAGCGGTATTACAGGCTACTATGATGATTTTACAACCACTCTGGACCAAATATTCGGTATTTTTAATACTGAGCCGTAAAATCTCTTCTTTTGACTTTTCTCCATACGGGGCATTGGCGCTGTCGGCCAGATAGATGGTATGCTCGTGCGGCAACATTTTTGCAACTTCCTTCCAAATGGAGGTCCCCCCTACTCCCGAATCGAATATTCCTATTGGTTTTGGCATGATTAAAAATAGTATCTAAAAATTTTATGGCATAAAAAAACCGCTTTAATAAAAGCGGTTTTTTTACGTAATCTTAGATATGGTTTAGAAACCAAGTTCTTTCTTAACTTCTGGCAACAGGTCTTTTCCTTTGGCCACGATAAGGCTCAATCCTGGGCTTGCATCGATTACATAGTCGTAACCTTGTGCTGCTGCCACTTTTTCGATAGCTGCTTTTGCCTTTTCGGAGATTGGTGAGAACAACTCTTGTTGCTTTTTTTGCATTTCTTGCATAGCTGCTTGTTCCGCTTCCTGAATATTTTTTTCAAAACCTTGAAGCTCTACTGCTCTTTGCTCGTTTTCTTCTCTTGTTTTGGACGTTGCTTCGTTTTGGTATTGGGTATACTTGTTTTGAAGCTCTGTCATTGAGCTTTGGATATCCGCTCTATAGGTTTCCTGTAATTTCTTCAACTCAGCTTGTGCAGCTTTCATCTCTGGCATGTCAGACAATAGTTGCTGAACATTGATATGTGCAACTTTGCTCTGTGCGTTTACAAAACCCGTAGCCGCAACAAACAATACTAGGGCCACAGCGATTCTTTTTACATTTTTCATGATTCTCTACGTTACTATTTTGACTTAAAATTTAGTGTTTCAATATAAAACTATCCTATTGAATCCTTTTGTTGTTCTTGCGCTTTTTTTCGCTCTTCCAATTTAGCTTTGCGTTTGGCCTCGCGCTCTTCCAATAATTTTTTTCTTCGTTCTTCGTATGCCTTTTTGCGCTCTTCGCGTTCCTTTAGCTTTTCCTCTCTTCGTTCTTCTGCTGCCTTTTCTTTTTCTTCCAAAGCTTGCGCAGCATTTTCCTGTCTTTCTTTTAGGGCATCGCTGATCTTGTCCTCTTCTTCCTTGAACTGCTCCAAACGGCTTTGTTCTTGTTGCTTTTTATTGGAAGCGCTTATTTTTCTTGTGCGCCCTATTTCCCTTAAAACCAAATCACTGATATCGTGCCGTTTTTCGGAATACAACATTACAACATCTGCTGATTTATCAAAAATAAAATCGTATCTTTTATTAGCACCTATTTTTTGTACTTCATTAAAAACTTGGTCTTGTATAGGTTGGATCAGCAATTGTTTTTGCAACACCAAATCTCCTTGTGGCCCAAATCGGTCTTGTTGGTAATCCAACATTTCTTTTTCCAAAATTTGGATTTCTTCTTCACGCTCAAGGACCAACTCATCGGTAAGAAGCACTTTTTCCGCCATTAGATCTTTCTTCATTTGGTCGACAACACTTTGCTTCAGTTCAATTTCTTGCTTCCACTTTTGAGCTTTGGCATTTAATTGTTGTGTTGCGTCCCTATACTCTTCCACATTTTCTAGGATATACTCCATATCCACATACCCAATGCGAACACCCCTTTGGGAAAATCCATACAAGGAGGACATTAAAACAACTAGTGATAAAAGAACTTTGGTATTCATCTTTGATTCCGCATTTTACATAGAAAATATCGTGCCAAAATTACTAATTAATTAAATATGAGTTATTTACAAATTAGCAATACACAATTTTCCACTGATTAAAACTGCTGCCCGATGATGAAGTGCGTTTGCCAGCCACTTGGCCCTACAGATCCTGGACGAGCATCGCTATCGAAACCGTAACCAAAATCTATTCCCAAGAGACCGAATGCCGGCATAAAAATACGTAGCCCCACTCCGGCAGATCTTTTTAACTCAAACGGATTATAGTCATTAAAATTGTTGAAAGCGTTACCAGCTTCTAAAAATGATAGTGCATAAATGGATGCAGAAGGCTTTAAAGTTAGCGGATATCTCATCTCCAGGGAGAATTTATTATAAATGGTACCCCCGTCCTGCTCAAGATTTCCGGTTATGGCATTTGGAATATATGGTGTGAGCGATTGGTTTTCATAACCTCGCAACTGCACCACGTCCCTACCGTCCAAAGTAAAGTTTCCTAGACCATCACCACCTACGTAGAAACGCTCAAATGGCACATCTCCTATATCGTGATTGTAAGCTCCTAAAAAGCCAAACTCGGCATTGGTACGCAAAACCAATTTATCTACAAGGGTGGTGTACCAATCGCCTTTGAACTTGATTTTGTAATATTCCAACAATTTAAAGCGCTCTTCTTCAAATCGTTCCAAATCCTCTGCCAATTGCTCACGCTCCAATATTTCTTCCGCATCTGTGGAATTTTGTAATTCATCCAACCGCTCAAGGGTATTGTCGATATCATCTTTTAATTGACCGTAGTCCTTATTACTGAACAAAGAGTATGGCGGAGTAAACTTGGCCGTTAGTTCGAAGTTTGAACCTGTCATCGGGAAAATTCTACTTGGCCCCTGGGAACTCCTTGAAATACCAAAGGTATAACTCAGCGAATTGGAGTTACCATTACCAAAATTGAACAGTCCACTATTATAATCGTTAAAGTCGTACAACTGATAACTCAAGGAATGTGAAATAGTAAAAAAGTCATCTGGCCATTGCACTCTTTTTGCCAAACCAGCAGATACCCCTGTAATGGCAAATCCACGGGATTTATCCACATCCAATCTTCCATTTTGATCGAACCCGGTCGCAAATTGTTGGGTCCTGGATAGCGATAAATTAAATCGGACCGGTTTTTTGCCCCCCAACCATGGCTCCGAGAAGTTTAAACTATATACCCGGAAAGTTCTACTCGCCTGTAAACGCAGAGCAAATGTTTGACCATCTCCCATGGGAACTGGCTGATAGGCCTCTTTGTTAAAAATATTCTTTAAGGAAAAATTACTGAAGGAAAGCCCAAGGGTCCCTATAAAACCTCCACCCCCAAAACCACCTTGGAGTTCAATTTGGCTGGATCCGGATTCCACCAAGCTATAGTTTACATCCACAGTTCCTTCGTTAGGGTTGGGATTGATAATGTCCGGCACGATCTGCTCTGCATCGAAAAAACCGAGTTGGCCCAATTCGCGAATGGTTCTAACAATATTGGCCTTGCTGTATTTTTGACCAGGCCTGGTTCGGATTTCCCTAAAAATAACGTGGTCATTGGTCTTGTCGTTTCCAGAAACCGTAACGTGGTCCAAGAATGTTTCCTTTCCTTCTATTATTCGAATCTCAAAATCGATGGTATCGTTTACTGCAGAAACTTCAACAGGGTTAATACTCGAAAATAGGTAACCGTTGTTCTGGTACAGATTGGTCAAGTCCTCTGCATCTGGCTTTGTATCGTCTGCGATACGTTCCTTTAACAGAACCCCATTGTAAGTATCACCTTTTTTGATACCTAAATATTGGGTCAGCATTCTATCGGTATAAACTGTGTTGCCCACAAAGTTGATATCCCCAAAATAATACTTGTCCCCTTCTTCGACAGAAATCACAAGGTCTATATTCTTTTCGTCGACCTTTACAAAGCTGTCGGACAGCACCCTGGCATCCCTATACCCTCTTTCCGCATAGGTGTCGACCAAATTGGACAGGTCTTCTTCAAAGTCGGCTTCGATGTATTTGGACTTTTTCCAGAAACGGTAAAACTTTTTCTTTTTAGTGTTTTTTAAAGATTTTTTGAGTCGCTTGTTGGAAAGTTTCTCATTGCCATCGAAAGTGATCTTGCGAATTTTAACCTTATCGCCTTTGTTTACATTGATGACCATGTTCTGCGTATTGGCCCCGGTAGTATCCGTAGCGGTGGCAATACTTACCTTTGCATTGAGGAAACCTTGTTTTTTGTACTTGTTCTGAAGGTAGTTCTTCGTGTTTGCGATCAAGCTTTCGGTAATTTTTTTACCTTTTTTAAGGTCGGTGTCGTCAATGATATCGTCGACCTTCCTTTTTTTGACACCATATACGGTGACATTGTTCAATGTTGGACGCTCCATAATATTGAGTTCCAGAAATATTTTGTCATCCTCTACTTTGGTGTAGAACATTTCCACATTGCTGAACAAATCCAAGTTCCACAACTTTTTGATCACTGCACTGATTTCGTCACCAGGAACTTTTATGGGTTGACCTACCCGTAACCCTGTGTAACTTTTAACGGTTTGCTCGTTGTAACTCTGCAATCCAGTTACCGATAGTCCGCCCAAAATATATTGCTTGCCTTCCTCGAAAGTGGTTTCTTGGGCAAATGCCTGGGTGGATAGTAGTAATAAGGGGATAAAAAGGGTAGAAAGTATAGCGTTTGTGATACCCTTAGTTAAGTTGTTCGCTCGTTTTTCCAAATCGTCGTTCTCTATTTTGATAACTTATTATGGCCTCTACCAAATGACTTTCTCTAAAGTCGGGCCAAAATACATCAATAAAATATAATTCGGCGTATGCTATTTGCCAAAGTAAAAAATTACTTATCCTACATTCGCCGCTTGTGCGTATAAGTAGGTCTACATCAGGCAAAAAGTGCGTGTAAAGATGTGTATTTATAACTGTTTCATCAATATTTTCAGGGGAAATTATGTTATTTTTAACTTTGACCGCTATTTCTTGCACAGCTGTTTTTATCTCTTCCCTAGAGCCATAGCTCAATGCCAACGTAAGGGTCATCCCCGTATTGTTTTCAGTTTTGGACATTACCTCCGTAAGTTCTTTATAGACTTTTTTGGGCAGTGTGTCGATCTTACCTATGGCCTTTAACCTTATATTGTGCTTGGTCAAGGTCTTTAGTTCTTTTTTAAGGGCATTGACCAAAAGTCGCATCAAGGTATCGACCTCTGTTTTAGGGCGGTTCCAATTTTCGGTGGAAAAAGCATATAGGGTAAGGTAAGGTATCTTGAGTTTGGCACAATTCTCAACGGCCTGGTTTACAGCATCAACACCATTCTCGTGCCCGAACATACGGAGCTTTCCCCGTTGTTTTGCCCATCTGCCGTTACCATCCATTATAATGGCAACATGTTGCGGCAGTTTATCTTTGTCTACTTCTTCTAGTGTGTACATTTTATTGAAAACAATCCTGGCAAGGTTTACGTCCAAAGGTATACGTTAAGGTTATACCTGTAAAAACGTACCAGTCATCGCTCAATATATTCCCAAAACGGAACTGTTCAAAATTGGAGCCCTCCGGGTTACTAGCGTCCAAATTATCCGTAAAGGTGTATCTGGCCCCGATCTCTGCTCCAAGAATCAAAAACTGATTTAAACGATACTTGGCCCCAACCGTCATTGGAATTGCAAAACTACCGTCTTTTTGGTTAATATCCTGCATTTGAAGGGCATCAATATAATTAAAATCGTACCTGAAGTAAGTAAAACCTGTGTAAAGGTATGGTGTAAAGGCCGGTCCGAGCTTGTGCAGGTTGTATTCCACAAAGTTTATTTCCAGTCCGGCAGAGAACTCCAAAATGGAATTATCCACTTTATACCCTCTTTGTTGTCTGGATTCCATACTGGATTTAGTGTCATCAGCCGTAACACTACCATAAAGTATACTGCCACGCCATGCATAGCGCTTGCCCTTGTTCCATTTAAATATTCCGCCAAATGCAGGTCCCGATGGTAAGATATAATTGGTCCTTCCCACATCCCCTATCATATTGGCCCCGCCGGCAAACACCCCTATCTCGTAGGTTTGCGCGCTCACTTTGATCACACAGCACAGAAAAACTGCCAAAACTATTCGCATACGATCCAAAAAGTTTCAAGTATTAAGAGTAAAGGAAGGTCTATAGTTGTACGTTTAAAATTGTCCTCCCTTGTTAAACAGTTTTTCGTTCTATTTATTGTTTTTATCCGTATCAATTGCGTTTATCTTCCCCCCAAAGTAATTTATTCCTCAAAGTTTTCAGGAAACTTTCCGATTTGTACTCAATCATTTTAACGGTAAAATCCGCTTTTTTGATTCGAATTTCCTTTCCGTTCGGAATATCTGCAATCCGCGAATCCAAGGATACCAAGTGCGTGTGTTCCCTACCGGAAACTTTTAACCTGATTTGTGTATTGTCTGAAATTACCAATGGCCTCGCATTGAGGTTGTGCGGCGCAATCGGTGTTAGCACCAACGATTTTGCAGAGGGCACCATTACAGGGCCACCACAACTCAAAGAGTAACCTGTTGACCCTGTTGGTGTGGAAACGATCAGGCCATCGGACCAATACGAGGTCAAATATTCATCGTCCAACCATGTTTCCACAGTGATCATAGAAGTGGTATCTTTTCTGCTCACCGTAATCTCGTTCAAGGCAAAATTGAGTCCGTTGAATTCGTCCAGCTCCGAATCGAGTTCCAGTTCCACCAAAGAACGCTCCTCTATAGTAAAATGCCCCGCTTGAAACTCGGTTACAAGTTTTCGGACATTTTCTTTTTTAAACGTGGACAAAAATCCCAGTCTCCCGGTATTTACACCAACAATAGGAATCCCATAGTCCTTAATATAGGTAACGGCCCGCAACATAGTTCCATCTCCACCAAAACTCACGAACATATCAAAAGATGGATCTAATCCCTTGGATTGGGTAAACGTACCTTTTATTTGTTCCTTGGTGATCGTTGCTACAAGCGCATAAAAAGATTCCTCTACATATATGGAAGCATTCAGTTTTTTCAACTCGTCCATTAGCTCCTCTACACAAAGTTGATCTTCCTTTTGAAAAGATTGACCGTATATGGCTACCTTCATACTAAACGTTAAGATATTTTTCCAGATAGTCGGAACGCTGCTTCAAATCTTCCAAGAACTGATCATCGCTGTTTCCGAACACAATAGTATAGTTGTACCGCCTAAAGGTCTGGGCGACCTCGTTTAGGCTTTGCGTACCTACCTTAAGGGTTATTTCCACAATATCATTATGCGAATCGGTAATAAAGGCTCCCAACAAACGGGCATTATTGCCTTCTACGATTTGGGCTATCTCACTAAAAGAATAATCTTTTATCCCGATGGAAACCACCAATATAGCTCCAGGCTCCCTAAAAAAAGGCGTATCGATAAATACATCTACTATATCCTCCAGGTCGTAATACCCGATAATCAAACGGTCTTCGTCCAATACAGGCAGCACATTGGCCTCGTTACGGGAGAACATTTCCAAAACATCCAGCCAAGCAGTTTCCTTTGTCACAAAGAAATCCTCCATTTCAAACCTAAAATCCTCAATTTTCCTTTCCGCATCAAAACAGGGCAGATCGTTTTCTGACAGTAGCCCCAAATACGTTCCGTTCTCGGTAATTCCAACATGGGAAAATGTGGTTTCTTCAAAAAACGCAATAACATCTTTTAAAGTTTCCGACACATTGAAAACAGGAACCGTATTGATTATTTTATCTTGAATCTGCATATCTCTACTATTAAGTGCAAAATACTAATTTAAAATGGCAAAAGGCATGCCGAATTCTTATTTTTGACATTCTAAAAATGAACTCCATGACAAAGTTAAGTGTCAACATAAATAAACTGGCAACTTTAAGAAATTCGAGAGGCGGCAACGTACCCAACTTGATAACTTCCACCAAGGATATCGAATCTTTTGGAGCACAAGGCATCACCATACATCCGCGTCCGGATGAACGCCACATCCGTTACCAAGATGCCAGGGACCTAAAAAAAGTGGTATCCACGGAATACAACATTGAGGGCAACCCCATTCCAAAATTCATTGATTTGGTACTTGAAACAAAACCCACGCAGGTCACCTTGGTGCCCGATGCTGAGGATGCCATAACCTCCAATGCCGGTTGGGACACTATAAAACACAAAGATTTTTTAGTGGATGTAATCAAAACCTTTAAAGAAAGTGGTATCCGCACTTCTATTTTTGTGGATCCCGACGTAGAAATGGTAAAAGCAGCGGCAGAAACCGGCACCGACCGCATTGAACTCTATACGGAAAGCTTTGCCGAAACGTTTGCCAAGGGCAACAAGAAAGGTAGCATTGCTCCATTTGTTGCAGCGGCCAAAATGGCACAGGAAGTTGGCCTTGGCCTAAATGCAGGTCACGACCTTAGCTTGGACAACATCAAGTTTTTTAAGGAACATATCCCAAACCTTTTAGAGGTATCCATCGGTCACGCATTAATATGTGAGTCCATTTATTTAGGCCTCGAAAATGTAGTGAACATGTATTTAGATAGATTGAAATAATGCAAATATTACATTCAAAAATATTGGGCAAAGGCCAGCCACTTGTTATTCTTCATGGATTTCTGGGAATGTCCGACAACTGGAAAACCCTGGGCTCCAAATATGCCGAAAATGGATTCGAAGTACATTTGATAGATCAACGGAACCACGGCAAAAGTTTCCACTCCGAAGAGTTCAATTATGATGTATTGAGCAATGATGTGATCACATACATGGAGCACCATAATGTGGAATCGGCATTGGTTATGGGGCACTCCATGGGCGGCAAAACAGCCATGCAAATGGCAACATCCCACCCCAAAAAAGTGACCAAATTAATAGTGGCCGACATTGCCCCAAAATACTACCCCCCGCATCACGACTTTATTTTTAACGGGCTTTCACATTTGGACTTCAACACCATTTCGGATCGACGCGAAGCCGATGATGAACTGGCCAAACACATAAAAGATAGGGGAATTAGACAGTTTCTGCTCAAAAACCTCTATTGGGTGGAAAAAGAAAGGCTAGGGTTCCGTTTTAACTTTGATGTGCTCAAAAACCGCATGGAAGAAATTGGGGAAAATATATTTCCTTCCGCAGTTTATAATGGCCCAACGTTATTTTTAAGAGGCGATCGCTCAGAATACATCCAACCTAACGACTACGACGAGATCAAAAGGCACTTCCCCATCGCCATTATCGAAACTATAGATAAAGCTGGACACTGGCTCCATGCAGAAAACCCCAAACAGTTTTTCGAAAAAAGCGATGCGTTTTTAAATTCATAAAATTGACCTACATTTATTATGCATGCATAATTTTTTTGCTCAATTTATTGCCTGTATGACAAATTTGATATAGATTTGGTTAGTTCTGGTTGTTACCATAACAATTAACATAAACTAACTGAAACAGATTTTTTGATATGAAAAAGTTGTATGCCTTACTCCCATTCTTAGGCTTATTCTTGATTGCATGTGAAGATGACACCCCGATCGACACACCAGACCCAACTCCAGTAGAATATACTTCAGGAACAGCAGATTTTTCCAACTACGTAGCCATAGGCAACTCCTTGACCGCGGGCTTCTCGGACAATGCTTTATTTATTGACGGACAAACAGCATCTTTCCCCAATATGCTCGCCACCAATTTTGCCCTTGCAGGAGGCGGAAGTTTTGAGATACCGTTTATGGCCGATAATTTAGGCGGCATGACACTGGGCGGAAACGTAGTTGCCGGCAACAGACTTATACTATCCTTCTTGGGCGCAAGCCCAAGTCCTGTACCTGTTGAAGGACAAGGCTCTACCGATGTAGCCGTTAAATTATCCGGAACATACAACAACATGGGTGTTCCTGGCGCCAAAAGCTATGAATTGTTAGCTCCGGGTTACGGAAGCGTCGCAGGGGTTGCCATGGGCACAGCCAATCCTTACTTCGCACGATTTTCATCCTCGGAGACCGCCACCGTCTTAGGTGATGCAGCAGCACAAGGCGCTACATTTTTCACCTTATGGGCCGGAGCGAACGATATTTTAATTTACGCAACGGGCGGCGGAACAGGAGTTGACCAAACAGGCAACTTGGACCCTAGCACCTATTCCAGAAGCGACATCACCGACCCCAACGTTTTCGCAGCCACCTTGGATGGTATTATTCAAACCATGACGGCCAATGGAGCAGGTGGTGCCATTGCCAACCTTCCCAACGTTACAGATATTCCTTATTTTACCACCGTGCCGCACAATCCAGTGCCTTTGGATGCTCCGACTGCTGCTTTTTTGAACAGCGCCGAAGGCTACGGAGCCTATAATGCAGGACTTGCACAATTACAAGGATTGGGTATAATCACAGAGGACGAACTGGCAAAGCGAACCATATCTTTCTCGGCTGGTGAAGGCAACGCTGTTGTAATTATCGATGAAGATTTGACCGATTTAACAGGCTACAACCCAGCTTTGATCAATATGAGACAAGCCACCGAAGACGATTTAATGGTGCTTACCTCCAGAACATTCATCGGCACTCTTGCCGACCCGAACAACCCAACATCCATTAATGGAGTTGCCGTTCCCCTTGGAGACGAATGGGTTTTGACTCCAGAAGAACAAGCCACCGTGGAAACCGCATTAACAGCATACAACCAGACCATTTCAGGTTTGGCCACAGCCTACGACCTAGCTTTTGTAGATGCCAACGCCTTGCTGAACGAACTGAACACCAATGGTTTTCAGCAAGCAGATGGTAGCAATGTTGACGCAACTTTCGCCACAGGCGGAGGATTCTCTTTAGATGGTGTTCACCCGTCGCCAAGAGGCTATGCCATTGTTGCCAACGCTTTTATAGCGGCAATAAATTCAAAATACGGATCAAATTTACCCAACGTAAACCCTTTGGATTACACCGGGTTATATATTGACTAAACAAACATTATTTTCTTATCTTAAGGGCACCGAATTTCGGTGCCTTTTTTATTACTGACAAAACTAAACACTATGAAACTTATACTGAGACTTCTTTTAAATGCAATAGCCGTAGTAATTCTGAGCTATGTACTACCCGGGGTCGGGGTCGACTCCATGATGACCGCCATTCTAGTGGCTGTTGTACTGAGCATCCTCAACTTCTTGGTAAAACCAATATTGGTAATTTTCACCTTGCCCATTACCATTCTTACTCTAGGGCTTTTTCTATTGGTCATCAATGCCATAATTATTCTATTGGCCGCAAAACTCATCGATGGATTTTATGTAAGTGGTTTTTGGTCGGCGGTAATCTTCAGTTTGTTGCTAGCAATTTTACAGGCCATTTTACACTCCATTTTAAAAGAAGATCAATAGAATTCATTTTGTTTGAGAACCAACGGTTTAAAAACTTGCCGACAATTCAAAAAAGACTTACTTTTGCATCCCATTTTTAGAAAGCAAATTAGGTAGGAAATGAATATAACCAAAGAGCAGATTGACGATCTTAATGCAGTAGTAAAGGTTGCCATAAGCAAAGAAGACTATCAAGACAAAGTAGAGAAAATCCTTAAGGATTACAGAAAACAGGCAAACATTCCTGGTTTTAGAAAAGGTCAAGTTCCTATGGGGCTTATCAAAAAGCAGTACGGCAAAGCTGTTTTGGTGGACGAAGTGAACAAACTGCTCCAAGACAATCTGAACAAATATCTTACCGAAGAAAAGTTGGATGTTCTTGGAAATCCGCTTCCAAAACAACAGGACGATTTTGATTGGGACAAAGACAATCTCGATTTTGAATTTGAACTGGGATTGGCACCGAGCTTCGACGTAAACTTGAAGACAAAAAAAGCAGTGACCCAATATAAAATTGTTGCCGATAAAAAAATGGTCGAGGAACAAGTAGAACGTATCCAAAAGCAATACGGAAAACTGATCTCCAAGTCCGAAGTTGGCAAAAAGGACGAAATTACCGGTACGTTCACCAATCAAGAAGAGGAAATAGAGAACAAGACCACTATCGAAATGGACAAGATCAAAGGCAAAAAAGCCATTGATGCCCTGGTAGGTAAAAAAGTGGGCGACACTGTGACCCTAGCAAGCAAAGGTCTTTTTAAAGAAGACTATTTGTTGTCGAGTGCCTTGGGAATTTCCGCAGACAAAGCCGATGGCCTTAAGATCGATGTTACCTTTACAATAGAAGAGATCAACGAAAGAGAACCAGCTGCCCTGGACCAAGAACTTTTCGACAAATTGTTTGGCGAAGGAAAAGTAAGTTCCGAAAAAGAACTGAAGGACAAGATCAAAGAAGACTCTGAAAAGCAGTTTGAACAACAAGCCGATCAGAAGCTATTGAACGATATCACCGAAAAATTAATTGACGAAACCAAATTCGAGCTTCCGTCCGAGTTCCTTAAAAAGTGGATTCAGATAAGTGGAGAAAACCCCTTGACCGAGGATGAAGCCAAAGAAGAGTTCGAAAAATCCGAAAAAGGACTTCGTTACCAATTGATCGAAGGGAAAATCATTCAAGAGAACGATCTTCAGGTTCAGTTCGATGAACTTAAGGAGTTCGCCAAAGGCTTCATTAAGTCCCAAATGGCTCAATATGGCCACATGGACCCAAAAGAAGAAGAACTGGAAAGTGTTGCCGCAAGGGTAATGAGCAACCAGGACGAAGTAAAAAGATTGTCCGAACAATTGATGAGCCAAAAACTTTTGGACCTTTATAAGGAAAAAGCAAACCTTAAGATCAAGGAGGTGTCCTATGAAGATTTCATCAAGGAAGCGTACAGCTAAGATTCCACTAAAAGAAAATTAAGTATCTTTACGGTGCCGAAAAGCCAATTTTTCGGCACCTTTTTTTTAAGATAAATCGAGTCATATCCTATGGATTACGGAAAAGAATTCAAAAACTACGCTACCAAGCACCATGGTATAAACAGCATGTACTATGATCAGATCATGAGTACAATGTATCCCATGAACATGACCCCGAACATTATTGAAGAAAGGCAATTGAACGCGGTTGCCATGGACGTTTTCTCCAGATTGATGATGGATAGGATTATTTTTATGGGAACCGGGATCAATGATCAGGTGGCCAATATTATACAAGCACAACTACTGTTCTTGGAAAGTGCTGATGCTTCCAAGGACATCCAAATCTATATCAACTCTCCGGGAGGAAGCGTATATGCCGGTCTTGGCATTTACGACACCATGCAGTTTATTAAACCCGATGTTGCTACCATTTGCACAGGTATCGCCGCATCTATGGCAGCCGTTTTGCTATGTGCCGGACAAGAGGGCAAGCGCAGCGGATTGCCTCACTCAAGGGTAATGATCCATCAGCCACTGTCCGGAGCACAAGGACAAGCAAGCGATATTGAAATTGCAGCCCAAGAAGTCTTAAAAATCAAGGACGAGTTATATGAAATCATTTCCAAGCACTCAGGTCAAAGTTTCGACAAGGTTTACGAAGACAGTGATCGTGATTTTTGGATGAAGGCCCCAGAAGCCAAAGCGTACGGAATGATTGATGAAATATTAGTAAGGGAAAAGTAAAACCTCCCAATAGATTACAAAACAACCAGTTAACACAGAACAAATCCATTATTTTTGCGTTATTGATGGTTGAAGAATAAAATTTTATGGCAAAGGAAAATTTGGAATGTTCTTTTTGTGGAAGAAAAAAACCGGAAACCAATTTATTGATCGCCGGTCTGGATGCGCATATTTGCGATAGATGTATAGAACAGGCCCACAGTATTGTGGCCGAAGAGTCCAAACAAACTAAAAATCAAGATCTATCATCCGAGTTGGTATTAAAAAAACCAATGGAGATCCACGATTTCTTGGACACTTTTGTAATCGGACAGGAACGCACCAAAAAGGTTATGTCCGTAGCCGTCTACAACCACTATAAAAGATTATTGCAGCCCAAAGGCAAGGACGAGGATATCGAAATCCAAAAGAGCAACATCATAATGGTAGGGCAAACAGGTACGGGCAAGACCCTTATCGCCAAGACCATTGCCAAAATGCTCAACGTACCCCTTGCCATTGTAGATGCTACAGTTTTAACGGAAGCCGGTTATGTAGGAGAGGACGTTGAAAGCATTTTGACCCGTTTGCTGCAGGCTGCCGATTATAACTTGGAAAAAGCAGAGCGCGGGATTGTATTTATTGACGAAATAGACAAAATTGCCCGTAAAAGCGATAATCCATCGATTACCCGAGATGTATCGGGCGAAGGAGTACAACAGGGACTCCTGAAACTATTGGAAGGCACAACGGTCAACGTGCCGCCCAAAGGTGGACGCAAACACCCGGACCAAAAATTTATCGAGGTAAATACCGAGAATATCCTATTTGTTGCCGGTGGTGCTTTTGATGGTATCGAACGTATCATCACCAAACGATTGAACATGCAGGCAGTTGGGTACAGTGCTTCCAAGGCCGAAGAAAATCTGGATCAAGAAAACATACTCCAATATATTATACCAAAAGATTTAAAGGAATTCGGACTTATTCCAGAGATTATAGGAAGACTTCCTGTACTGACACACATGAATCCTTTGGATGCAAAAACCTTGCGCGCCATTTTAACGGAGCCTAAAAATGCCATCATAAAACAGTACGAAAAACTGTTCGCCATGGACGATATTAAATTCTCCATTACCGATCAGGCATTGGATTACATTGTAGAAAAAGCTGTGGAATATAAACTTGGTGCACGTGGATTGCGCTCTTTGTGCGAAGCCATTTTTACAGACGCCATGTTTACCCTACCAAGCAGCGATGAAACAGAATTCAAGGTTACGAAAGGATATGCAGAGAAAAAACTGTCCTACGAAACAGTTAAAAAACTAAAAGCGGTCTCCTAGACCGCTTTTTTTGTAATATTTTCCAATAACAACAAACTTACATCAGAGATAATCTTTTCATCCGAGTAAAGGGTGTGCCCAAAATTTGGCACAATCTTTAGATTGGCCCCAACACTTTTGGCCCATTTCATTCCTGGTTTTAATTGATCACATTCCCCATAAATCAGTTGCACACCGGGTGGAGCTATTTGGTTTTCCCCCTCTATTCCAGTGGCCGAAATAGCGGTTATCGTCTTGGTGGGCAAACCTTGTAGAGCAGCTTTGTAAACAACGGCGGCACCAGTGCCGAAGGCTAAATAATGGGCCTTCTCCGATTCTTTTCTCAATAAGTTGGCTACCGCTCTCTCCAGACCTTCTTCTTTAAAGGCCTTATCTATATTCTCCTCCGAATAGATGGAAACCTCCACATTTCCCAATTGCTGGCAATCGTGAAATTCAATATCATAATACTGCTGCAAGTAGCCAAAGTAAGAGGCGATCCAAAGACCTTTTTTGGCTCCCCATTTATCCGAGATAACAACAAGCTTTTCCGACATGACTTTTAATGGTTTAGTGTTTTTAAAGTATTGATAGGGGAAAGTTCTTTAATAAACGGCCCAAATCCACTTTTATTTGTTCAAGAGAAAAGTTTTTACGACGAAAGGGATTATTTTACGAAAACGTTTTCGTTACTTCTGTACTGGTTCCTGATGATACCGTAAATCTGGCTTACCCCTTGTTCATTTGAAGAAGTTCCTCGAGGCAATCGCGATCATTGGACAATCTTGGAATTTTATGTTGACCACCCAATTTATTCTTGGATTTCAGCCATTGATGAAACAAATTCTCTTTGGCCAAATGCACCTTTGGCATGTTCAAGGTTATGTTGTTGTACCTTTTGGCCTCGTAGTCAGAGTTGAGTGATTTTAATGCATTGTCCAACATTTCAATGAAATAGCCGACATCTTTCGGTGGTTTTCTAAACTCGATCATCCATTCGTGCGCCCCTTTTTCCTTTCCTGCCATAAAAATGGGAGCTGCGGTATAATCCATAATTTCAGCCTCGGTTTTTAAACAGACTTGCTTTAAGGCTTCCTCGGCATTTTCAATGATCAATTCTTCACCAAACACATTAATATGGTGTTTAGTTCTCCCGGTAATCTTTATCCGATAGGGATTTTTGCTCGTAAACCTCACCGTATCCCCAATTTTATATCGCCATAGGCCGGCATTGGTGGTGATGACCATAGCATAGTTCACTCCGGTTTCCACTTCCCAAAGCGGAATGGCCTTATCCCCTTCTCCATAAGCGTGCATAGGAATAAATTCATAAAATATTCCATAGTCCAACATCAACAGCAATTCGTCGGAACTGTTTTGATCTTGAATCCCAAAAAAGCCTTCCGATGCATTATAAGTTTCATAGTAGTTGAACTTTTTGCGGGGCAACAATTTTTTATATTGATTCTTATATGGGGTAAAACTCACACCTCCATGAAAGTACACCTCTAAATTCTCCCAAAGTTCGAACAAGTGGTTCTTTCCCGTTTTTTCCAAAACTTGGTTGAGCAATACCAACATCCAAGAGGGTACGCCTGCCAAACTGGTCACATTTTCCCTAATACTTTCTTCGATAATGGCCTCCAGCTTGGATTCCCATTCGGTCATTAGGGAGACTTTGTTACTGGGCGTACTGCTATATTCTGCCCAAAGAGGCATATTATCGATCAAAATGGCCGAAAGGTCACCAAAAAAAGTCCCATTGTCCTCGTACAGCTCCTTACTCCCTCCCAGACGGAGACTTTTACCCGTGAACAATTGTGAATTTTCGTTATTATTTAAATAAAGGCACAACAGGTCTTTACTGGATTTGTAGTGACAGTCTTCCAGGGCCTCTCCACTTACCGGGATAAACTTGCTTTTTGCATTGGTGGTCCCGCTGCTCTTGGCAAACCATTTTATAGAAGTAGGCCAGAAAAGGTTCTGTTCCCCACGACGGGTACGCTCGATCATCGGGGCAATATCTTCATAGGTCACTATGGGAACCCTATTGCGGAATTCATCATACTTTGGCAGGTCCTGAAAACCATATTGCCTACCGATCATGGTTTCCTTGGAAAAATCCAAAAGCTTGCGCAACACCTCATCCTGAACATCCAGTGGATATTTTAAAAAAAGTTCAATTTGGTGATAACGTTTGCGTAACAACCAAGAAGCGATGGAGTTGAATAATGGTATCGGCATTTTAGGTATCTTTAACCTGGAAAATTAGATTGGTGCAACAGCTAAAATAACTTTTCTAACACTCATTTTCAAATAAGTCAAATACATTCAATCCAAAAATGCTGTACGAAGGAGTCCTAAGAAAAATGAAAACCGAAATCGGAAACCCCATCCAGTATTTTTTGGTTTTCGAGAACGATTTTATCAATATGAACCAAGCCTTGGACAAAGAGGTTCAAATAGATTTTATCAAATTTCAGTGTTTGAACTGTGGCAGAGACCTGCCTATTTTCCGACAAGGCTTTTGCAAGACGTGCTTTTTTGAAACTCCACTTGCCGGAGATTGGATCATGAAACCGGAATTGAGCACGGCACATTTGGACAAAGCGGACCGTGATCTTGAATTCGAGAAAAAAATGCAGTTACAGCCACACATTGTTTACTTGGCGAACTCCAGCAATGTAAAAGTAGGCGTTACCCGAAAATCCCAAGTGCCGACACGATGGATAGACCAAGGCGCCCACGAAGCCATTGAAATTATGGAAGTGCCCAATCGATATTTGGCGGGCATTACCGAGGTTGCCCTAAAAGCGCACGTGAGCGACAAGACCAGCTGGCAAAAAATGCTTAAAAATGATATCGAGGACGTGGATCTAGTGGAATGGAGGGAGAAGCTGAAATCCAGTATTCCCGAAGAAACCATTGCCTACTTTATAAACGACAAACAAGAAACCTTATTGGAGTTTCCCGTACTTCAATATCCAGAAAAGGTAAAAAGCCTCAATTTGGACAAAACCCCAAGTTACAAAGGAACCTTAAAGGGCATAAAAGGGCAATACCTTATTTTTGATGACAATACAGTCTTCAATGTTAGGAGTAGCGAAGGCTACTTTGTAGGTATAAACATCAGCTGACCAATCCATTCCAAAATGCTCAAGTTTTTCAGAAAAATCAGGAAGGAATTGATAGCCGAGAAAAAAGTCAGCAATTACATTCTTTACGCCATAGGGGAAATTGTTCTGGTGGTCATCGGGATTTTGATCGCACTGGCCATAGATAACGCCAATGAGCAAGGTATCAAACGGGAAAAAGAGCAGATTTACCTTATGGGACTACGGGATGAGTTCGAGACCAGCCAAACCAAATTAAAAGAACTTATATCCTTCAACAGGCAAAGCTATGAGGACTCTAAAACAATTTTGGTCTATATGGTCGACCCCAAAAACCTGCCCGATGAGCAAGAGCTCGCCAATTTGCTGTATAACGCCTTGGCTTTCGATATTTCGTTCAACCCCAACAATTCCCTTTTGATGGAAATGATCAATTCGGGTAGTTTAAAAGACATCTCCAATCCACGCCTTCGCATCCTTTTGACCAATTGGATTTCCAACATCGAGGACATATCGAAGCAAGAAATGATGCTGGCCAATGAGCGGGACAAGATACTGGATATGTTCCGCAGCGAAGAAAACAGCATCAAAACGCTGTATGACCTCACAGGGGTCTCCGATGAATTGGGGATTCCCGCTAGTTCGGACCGAACGAGCAACCGTAATCTTTTAAAGTCGAAAGAGTTTGAGAACAATATGCTTATGTTCATACTAACCAGTATCAAAACGGAAACGTTACATTACAATCCATTGATGCAAAGTATAGATGAGATTCTGAAAACCATTGACAACGAAATCAAGGAATAAAAAAGGGCGATTTTAAAATCGCCCTTCTCATTTAATTCACTGTATCCTTTTTCTTTTTTCCGAGCAGCCCGCCCAATATGGATTTGGCCGCATTTTTAACCTCATCCTTTTCTGTTTTGCTCGTATCCGTTGCCGTAGTATCCTTTTTTCCTCCAAGAATGTTGCCAATGGCCTCTTTTACGCCGCCAGATGTGGTCTTGGTAGTATCGGCTTCATCTTTTTTAAAGACATCGGACAATAGGTCTTTGGCCTTATCCTTTCCTTGACTCACCAATTTCTGCTTTTGCATTTCCACCAACTTACCGGTCAGTGTTTTTACACTCGAAGTCATATCGGTGTTGACGGACGGGTTTGTAAAACTACCTCCAATATTGGCGGTAACGGGAATGGTTACTTCTCCCAAGCTTTGATCGTTCATTTGCGCGATAAGTTTGTTCACTTCTGCACCCAAGTATTTAGCAGGTACGTCCAGAGTGGCTTTGTATTGCATCTGCCTATCAAAAGTATGGCTACCGTCGACATTTATATTGATATCTTTATACTTTATGGTAAAGGGTTTTACTTTAACTGCCCCATTTTCAAAGCTCAAAGCGGTTTTAAGTCCATCCAAATTGATTTGCTTTGTATCCAAAAAATTGAGCTTATTATCCAAAGAAGACACCAAAGGAGCTTTCTGTGCATCCAACTTGGGAGAAAGCAATTCCGCCAGCAAGTTTCCGGAAATGGTTGCCAAATTAGGGGTAAAATCCTCTTTTAGGTTACCCGATATCTTAATATCCGAATTGAGTTTACCTGTCAATGCACTCGCCAAAGGGGTTAACACTTTAAACAGTTCCAGACCAGCAAAAGATTCGCCAATATTAAAATTGTTCATACCGAGGCTTACATCGAATGTAGAAGTCTCTTGTTTGGTGGATACCGCCCCAGAAAGTCCCATAGTACCCCCGAATAAATCCGAAGTAAGATTGTTCACAGTAGCGGTTTCGTCTTTGATCACCAATGTCCCTTTTACATTTTTTAGATCAAGGTTATCGTAGATCACGGTATTTGCAGTAGCATCTATGGTACAATCCAAAAAAGATGGTATTTTGATACGTTCCTCTCCAGCAATTGTAGTTTCCTCGGTCGTTGACAGGTTTTCATCTGCCGTTTCCTCGACCATAAAATCGTTCAGTGCAAATTGGTTCGAGTTCAAGGAAAACCTACCTTCAATATTTTCATTGTTGAACATAAAACCCAGTAAATTTGTTAAAGTTCCCTTGGCGGCAAAATCCGTACTTCCCGTTTTACCTTCAAAAGAATCCAATGTAACGGTGTTGGGATTAAAGGTAAGGGCCGCTTTGTTTATGGCTACAGGGTTTTTAAGCTCCTGCGAAGCATACTCAAAACCGGTCAAAGATGCTTTTCCACTGGTTTTGGTGTTCTGATATTGTTTCTTTTCCAAAGAAGCCATATCGAAAGATGTGGATACGTCGGCATTCAATATGCCTTTAAGGTTATAATCGTCCGGCACAGGATATGCTTGGGAGATGTTCGCCAAGTTTATCCTACCGTCCATGTCGGCGTCTACCTTGGTATTGCCCATTACATCCCTGATCTTGGCCTTAAGATTGAATTTATCCTCATCTATGGCAAAAGAGAGTCTGTTAATATCGACATAGGTATCTTCCGTAATACCAGTTTCGTTGTTTATCTCGGTGTCTATATGCACATTACGGACAGATTTGGGCAAATCGGGAAACTTGAAGGATGCATTATCCGAATTGATCGCAATTTTAAAGGTCGGTATATGTTCTTCATCCACTACTCCTTTAAACACTCCATTCACCTCAAAATTTCCGATGGTCTGTACATTTTCTATGTTACCGGCATAGGTTTCCGGGATTACAGCCAAAAAGTTTTTAAAGTCGGAAGAAGGTGTTTTAAATGCAATGTCCACCTCTTGGTTTTCCTCGTTCACCTTAACAAAGCCATCAAAAACCAGTGGCAATTGGTTCACCAAGGCCTTATTTTCCAAAAAGGTATATTTGTTTTCGCTCAGATCTATTCCGATTAGCGCATCTAGATTGATTTTGTTTTTGTTCAGATATTTTGTGCCATCCATCTCAAAGGATACCAGAGCATCGGTAAGGGTCTTTAGCTCCGATTTTTCCAAAGACAGGTCTCCCGTCCCGCTATGATTCATTTCGATAATAGTCAATAGCATACCACTTGCCATATCCTCATAAACAATTTCGGTATTGTTTATCGCATAGGAGTCCATATTCAATGTAAAACTACTATCAGGATCGCCTGTGGGGTCGGACGTTGGTTCGTTGCTCTCTTTGGCTATATCGTAATTCGCATTGCCTTCCACGTCGGTTTTGATGTGCAACTTGGCTTCATCCACATCCAAAGTTTTGATCACTATCGGCTCATCTGCGGATTTGAACAGTTCTTTAATCGACATGGACAATGCGATCTTAGAAGTAGCAAAAAGGGTATCGCCTTCGAAAGGAGCCTTATTGATCAAGGACAATTGGGTAAGCTCCACATGGGCATTGGGAAAGTTCTTGAGAAGACTTAGGTCGGCATCCTCAAAATCCAATGTGGCATTAATGCTGTTATTGACCTTTGTCTTGATAATTTCTTCAATCTTACCTTGAAGAAATAAAGGGACGGCAATACTAATTGCGAGTAGGATAAGTAGGGTTATTCCAGTAATTTTTAGGACTTTTTTCTTCATACTTGGGTGTTTTACAACAAATTAAAGGAGAAGCATCAATCCAAAGAAATTTCCTCTCCTATTTTTAAGTTAAATCTTTTTCTCATCAGATATACGAAAAAATAGAGCAAAGGGGTGTCGAGAAGGGCTATCATCATTTTAAAAATTACCCCACTAATGAGTAATCCATAAAACTTGTCCCACGGCAGTACACCAAAAAGGCACAATAGCCCTACTACAGTGAATGTGTCTATAAATTGAGAAGAAAATGTTGAGAAATTATTACGGAGCCACAACATTTTCCCTTTGGTCAGGCGTTTCCAAAAGTGATAAATGGTAATATCGATATACTGTGCGCCCAAGTAAGCCAGCATGGATGCCAAAACCCCTAATGGGGACAGGCCAAAAACGGTGGTAAAAGTGGCATTGTCCACCGGTGAGCTGGGAATGGCACTGGAGTAGTTGGCCACTAAAATTATCGCCATGGAAAAAAACGAAGCGAAAATTCCTGCGGTGACCACTTGATTGGCCTTTTTTTGACCATAGATCTCGGAAATGAGGTCTGTGATCAAAAAGGTTATCGGGTATGGCAAAATACCTACCGAAAGTTCAAAAAGTGGTGCACCGAATACGGAGACATCCCCAAAAGGGCTCCAAGAGAAAAATTTTTGAAAGATTAAATTGGATACCACCAAAGAAGTTATGAACATTGCTCCTAAATACAGATAAATGGAAAATGCCTTCTTCTTGTCTTTTTGCGTCATATATGGTTAAAGTTCCGTGTGGTACTGTTTAAATTCTATTTAATGTTTAGGCTGAAAGGCATCTTAGCCTGAATTCCCTCTTGTTTGGTAAACTCTTTGAATTCTTTTATTACCTGATAGGCTTCGGTACCGATTTCTTCCTGTATAATGGACTCCCCGATCTTAGATTTAACCGCACCATAATCTTCCATAAACTGCTCGAATCCAGATTTATACTTGGGGTACTTTCGTACACCGTAATCGCTTAATCCGGCCATTTCTGCCGCTGCAGCAATGGCGTCCTCCAAGTTACCAAGTTCATCCACCAATCCTAGAGCTTTCGCATCAACACCGCTCCAGACCCTGCCTTGCGCCACCTCGTTCACCTTTTCTACGGGCATGTTCCTACCTTGCGATACACGACTTAAAAAGGTTTGGTAGGTTTCCTCGATACTTTCCTGCATTACATTTCGGAACGAGTCCGACATGGGCTCAAAAAAGGAATAATCCACAGAATTTGCGTTGGTACCCACCTGCTCTGCGTTCACCCCTATGTTTTTGGCCAATTCGTGCATATTGGGTATAGTTCCAAATACTCCAATGGAACCCGTAATCGTGGTAGCCTCTGCAAAAATTTTATCCCCTGCCACACCTATGTAATATCCTCCTGATGCGGCAACGTTTCCAAAGGAAACCACCAAAGGCTTTTCCTTTTTGGCCAATTGCATTTCGCGCCAAATGATATCGGATACCAATGCGCTTCCCCCTGGAGAATTTACACGCACCACTATGGCTTTTATATTCTCATTGTCCAGCGCTTTGTGCAAGGCGTCCACGATCAGTCCCTGACCAATATAATCCCTGCCGCCCTCGCCACCAAGAATTTCGCCTTGAGCGTAAATCACGGCTATTTTATCGGAACCTGTCTTCAGTTTCTTTTTGCTGGAGTTTTGAATATAATCTCTTAATCCCACATACTCCACCTCATCGTCTTCCTCAACACCTATTTTCTGCTTGATCAAGTTTTCGTATTCATCGTAGTGCAATGCTCCATCCAACAATCCGGAAGCAATTGCATACTGAGGTGTTCTACCCCCGAGTGTGTCGGCAATTCTATTTAAGTTTTCTGGGGCAATATTTCTGGATTCCGAGATATCCTCCACCATAATATTCCAGATGGAAGTTATCAGTTCCTTGATCTGTGTACGGTTTTCATCGCTCATGGTATCGGAAAGAAACGGTTCTACCGCACTCTTATATTTTCCATGGCGAATTACTTCCATTTTTATTCCTGATTTTTCCTGTAGCTCTTTGTAAAAAAGCACCTCGGTGGACAATCCCTTAAAATCGACCACACCTACGGGGTTTAAGTACACTTCGTCCGCAGCGGTCGCCAGATAGTAATCGCGTTGGGCGTACACATCGGCATGTGCCATAACAAATTTTCCATTCGATTTAAAATCGATAAGTGCATTTCTTATTTCCCTTGTCTGCGCCATCCCGGCCTGTAAAAAACCAGTAGTTAAGCTAATTCCTTCGATATTAGCGTCATTTTTGGCAACTTCTATGGCATGAAGGATCTCATCCAGTCCAAACTCCTCTGTCCATATAGATGCGAAAGGATCGGTTTCATCCTTTCCCGTATAATCCATAATGGGTGCCACAAAACTAATTTCCAATACGGAGTTCTTTTTTACCAAAACACCGTCTTCCGCACTGCCTACGAGCACCATAAAAATAAAGAACATGCCCACCACGATCATAAATGCCACTAAGCTTCCCAAAATAGAAGCAAGCAGGTTTCTCAAAAACTTCATGCAATAAAATTTAATACACTTCAAATATAACCATTGTAGTAATGTTTTGTTTACTTTGTTTCTTCGATTATGAACAGAAAACAAAAGGTATATCTTTCTTTGGGCAGTAATATGGGCAATCGCCTTGCTACGCTACAAAAAGCCATTTTCCAGATTCAGGGAAAAACGGGCAAGATATTGGATATTTCCTCGGTCTACGAAAATCCTGCCGTGGGGTTCGATGGCGGTGATTTTTTCAATATTGTTGTATCCTTACTTACCCCGCTGGAACCCAAAGAACTACTGGATGCACTTTTACAGATCGAAGAGGATTTTGGCAGAAAACGAATGGACAGTGGATATAGTTCAAGGACTTTGGATATCGATATAATATACTATGGTGCGGAAACCATAACCAATGAAAGTCTGGTGATTCCCCACCCGCAAATGCAGCACAGAAAGTTTGTTTTAAAGCCACTGAGCGATATTGCCCCCCAATTCTATCATCCGGTCCTAGAAAAGGATACCCGAAATCTTTTGCAGGAGTGCAGGGACAAGAGTGAACTTACAAAGACCAAACACAAACTTTTTAAAGATAGGAGCGGGCTTTTTTCCCAGCTACAATTAATTGCCATAGAAGGCAACATTGGAGCGGGCAAAACCACTTTGTCCAAGATGATATCCAACGATTTTAATGCCAAGCTGGTTTTGGAGCGTTTTGCGGACAACCCATTTCTGCCCAAGTTTTATGAAGACCAGTCCCGTTATGCTTTTCCATTGGAAATGTCGTTTTTGGCGGATAGGTACCAGCAATTTATGGACGATACTTCCCAATTTGACCTGTTCAAGAATTTTATGGTGAGTGATTACGATATATTCAAATCCCTGATTTTTGCGAAAGTGACCCTGCAAAAAGAGGAATATAATCTATACCGAAAGGTTTTTAGCTTTATGTACAAAGAGGTTAAAAAACCAGAGATCTATCTCTACCTCTATCAAAATACCGAACGGTTATTGGCCAACATTAAAAAAAGAGGTCGCGATTATGAGCAGAAGATAGACCCTGCCTATCTGGAAAAAATCAACAGAGGATACTTGGACTTTATTAAAAGCCACCCGAGCCAAAACAGTGTGATCGTAGACATGGGCGAACTGGATTTTGTCCACAATCCAAAGGATTATGAATTTATTTTGGAAAGATTGGAAGACAATATACTTTCAACAAAGATTTAAGAGAATTTTTAGAAAAAGTTTGGATATAACGAATGGTTTTATTTTATTAGCAACCTCAATTCGAGAAACTAACTAACTCAGACTTATATATGGCCCTGTTTTTCAGGGCCTTTTTATTTGGACCGATTTTGTTTGGACCAAATATCCCATACCGTAATTCCCGCACTCACCGATATATTTAACGAATGTTTGGTGCCAAATTGTGGTATTTCCAACACCACATCGCTCATGCTCACTACCTCTTGCGACACCCCTTTTACCTCGTTTCCAAAAATCAGGGCAATGGTTTTACCTGTTTCAACAGTAAAATCATTAAGCATTGTTGCATTTTCTGCTTGCTCCACAGCTACCAGTTGCACACCGTCCCGCTGTAATTCCGCTGCCAGTTCCCCAGTATCCTTTCTGTATTCCCAATCTACACTTTCGGTTGCTCCCAATGCCGTTTTCCGAATATCCTTGTGCGGCGGAGTGGCGGTAATTCCACAGAGGTAAATTTTTTTCACCAAAAAAGCATCTGACGTACGGAATACGGAACCAATGTTGTTCAAACTGCGAATATTATCCAAAATAATAATGATGGGCGACTTTTCCACTGCTTTAAAACCATCGATATCCA
Source organism: Flagellimonas marinaquae (assembly GCF_023716465.1). Taxonomy (NCBI): domain Bacteria; kingdom Pseudomonadati; phylum Bacteroidota; class Flavobacteriia; order Flavobacteriales; family Flavobacteriaceae; genus Flagellimonas; species Flagellimonas marinaquae. The sequence goes on along the minus strand of NZ_CP092415.1, from coordinate 2,295,197 downwards.
ATCGGTCCAGTTCGCTATTTTCCAGTTTTCGATTCATTTTTTAAACATTGGGGTAAAAATATCAACAAAAATTTTTGATGGGCAGCGAAAACAATATATTCGTTTTTAACCCAATTTTGGGCAAAAGTAACAGAATTAAATCGCTTTGGCAGCCAAGAAAAAGATAAAGAAGGTTACTCCGCTGATGCAGCAGTACAACGCCATCAAGACAAAACATCCTGATGCCCTGTTGTTGTTCCGTGTCGGGGATTTTTACGAAACGTTTGGGGAAGATGCGGTAAAAGCCGCCAAAATATTGGGGATTATTTTAACCCACCGGAACAATGGAGGGGACAAAACGGAACTGGCCGGATTTCCCCACCACTCCTTGAACACCTATTTGCCGAAATTGGTAAAGGCCGGGCAACGTGTGGCCATTTGCGACCAATTGGAAGACCCCAAACAGACCAAAAGCATTGTAAAACGTGGCGTAACCGAACTTGTCACTCCCGGTGTTGCCCTGAACGACGATATTCTCTCCGCAAAAAGCAATAACTTTTTGTGCGCCGTGCATTTTGGGCGAACAAAATTAGGGGTTTCTTTTTTGGACATTTCCACAGGAGAATACCTAACTTCCGAGGGTTCGGTGGAGCAAGTGGACAAGTTGCTTCAGAATTTTTCGCCAAACGAAGTTCTGGTATCCAAAAAGCACAGAAAGGAATTTGCGGATTGCTTTGGCAACCATTGGCACAGTTTCTTTTTGGAAGACTGGATTTTTCAGGAGGATTACGCCCAAGAGAGCCTCAACAATCATTTTGGTACAAAAAACCTAAAAGGTTTCGGCATAGATCACCTTACCCACGGCATAATCGCCTCCGGAGCGGTTTTGCATTATTTGTCCGAGACCCAGCACAGCCGACTTCAACATATCAACAAAATACAGCGCATTGCAGAAGAGGAATATGTATGGATGGATCGATTTACCATTCGGAACCTGGAACTTTACCACTCTTCCCACCAAAATGCCGTAACCTTATTGGATATTATCGACAGGACCATTTCCCCCATGGGGGGACGACTCCTAAAGAGATGGTTGGCCCTACCCTTAAAAAACGTTGACAAGATCCAACAAAGGCATCAGGTAGTCGCCTATTTAAAGGAAGAAGACGAACAACTTAACCGGATTCAGGGATACATCAAACAAATGGGAGATTTGGAACGATTGATTTCCAAATTGGCCACGGGCAAAATCAACCCAAAAGAAGTGGTCCAACTCAAAAATTCGCTGGAGGCCATAGTTCCCATCAAACAACTATCCGAAAAGAGCACCAACGAATCCTTAAAACGGATCGGGGAACAATTGAACCATTGTGAAGGACTCCGCTCAAAAATAAAAACAGTGCTCAACGAAGAGGCTCCGGTAAACATTGCCAAAGGCAACACCATTGCCCAAGGTTACTCAGAAGAACTGGACGAACTGCGAGGTCTTGCCTTTTCCAGTAAGGATTATTTGGATAAAATGTTGGAGCGAGAAACCAAGGAAACCGGGATCACCTCCTTAAAAATAGCATCGAACAACGTGTTTGGTTACTATATAGAAGTAAGGAACACCCATAAGGACAAAGTACCCGAGGGCTGGATTCGCAAACAGACCTTGGTCAATGCCGAACGCTATATTACCGAGGAGCTCAAAGAATATGAATCCAAAATATTGGGAGCCGAGGAACGGATCTACCAATTGGAGCAACAACTTTTTGATCGCCTTTTGGTTTATATGCAGGAATATATTGCACCGGTACAGTACAATGCCCAACTTATCGCGGAACTGGATTGTTTGTCCGGGTTTACACAATTGGCAAAGGAAAACAACTATGTAGCCCCTTCGGTGAACGATTCCACTACATTGGATATTAAGGAAGGGCGCCACCCTGTTATTGAAAAGCAATTACCAATCGGCGATGCTTATGTAACCAACGATGTGTTCCTTGATAGGGAAGAACAGCAGATCATTATGATAACGGGACCCAACATGAGCGGTAAATCTGCTTTGTTACGACAGACTGCCCTTATTGTTCTTTTGGCACAAATGGGAAGTTTTGTTCCCGCAACAGAGGCTACCCTGGGTGTTGTGGACAAAATATTTACCCGAGTAGGTGCCAGTGACAATATTTCCATGGGCGAGTCCACTTTTATGGTGGAAATGAACGAAACAGCCTCCATTCTGAACAATCTATCGGAGCGCAGTTTGGTCCTTTTGGACGAAATTGGTCGAGGAACCAGTACCTACGATGGAATTTCCATTGCCTGGGCGATATCGGAATATTTGCACGAGCATCCCGCCAAAGCAAAGACCTTATTTGCCACACATTACCACGAACTCAACGAAATGACCAATATTTTTACCCGAATAAAAAACTACAATGTATCGGTTAAAGAACTGGAAGATAATGTGCTTTTCCTTAGAAAGTTGGTGCCCGGCGGGAGCGAACACAGTTTTGGAATCCATGTGGCCAAAATGGCCGGCATGCCGCAACAAGTAATACAAAAGGCCAATAAAATCCTGAAAAAGCTGGAAAAAACACATTCCAGTGAAGAAATAAGCGACAAGCTACAGGTCACCCAAGATGAAATGCAACTCAGCTTCTTCAATCTGGACGACCCTTTGTTGGAAGAGATCAAGGAGGAAATCCTGCACTTGGACATTGATACTCTGACACCTGTGGAAGCTTTGATGAAATTAAACGAAATCAAACGCTTGTTGAGCAAAAAGAAAAAAGTTTCTTCCTGAAAAAATTCTTTTATTTTAATAGAATTGTTTTAAATTTGCATCCGCGCTTGGGAAAAGTGCAAGTTCTTTTAAACGCGAAAATAGCTCAGTTGGTAGAGCATCACCTTGCCAAGGTGGAGGTCGCGGGTTCGAATCCCGTTTTTCGCTCGATTTCGACTCCGCTCAGTCACCACGGGTGGAGTTTTTTTTTACATACAAGTCCTGCTCGAGTGGTGGAATTGGTAGACACGCCGGACTTAAAATCCTGTGGGCATTTTGCCCGTGCGGGTTCAAGTCCCGCCTCGAGTACACAAAAACCCTGTAGACCTAGTGTTTATAGGGTTTTTTGTTTTTGCTTCCTTGCAATTTCCTTGCATTTCTAAAAAAACTCCTTAGACCTATCAATTTGACCAAGACTTTTGATGCGTCCCTGTTTCAATTCAAAATGAATTATTTCTCCTTTTTTAGTACTGTTAAAATCCCAGAGTTGTTACAATTCATAATATGTATGAAACATATTTTTATACTGACATTCCTAAATGATATAAGTATGTAACACATTTTGCACTAACGTGTTGCTACTTGCCAGATGCTTGTTCGAGCATAAGTTTACCTCAGATTTTAAAAAATGTTCGACATGAATTTCAACAAAACTTCAAATCAAAAAAAGGTCTTTGTAACTAAAAAAGAGGCTGCAGAACTATTAAGATGTGATCAAACTTCGATTGATCGCTGGGCCCGGGCCGGAAAATTTCCCAAATATGGAATCGGAGGGAAAATTTTATTTCGGCTGTCCGATATAATGGATTCATTGGTTAAAATAGATTAGGCTATGAACACTTATAACGGAAAAACATTCGTACAAATCACTTATCATAGAATCGCCTTGTCTGGTGGCACCGCAATTTATAGTTACGATGATGGTTTAACAATATTTGAGCCCTATTTAAAAACCACACGCGATACAGGGAAATCAAAAGCCAAATGGGTGAGGCATTGGTTATCCGAATCCAAGGATCCTTATGATTATGACCAACCAACCACGGGAATGTTCAATAGTGGGGAGCCCCGATTTATGTACGGTGATTTGAACCAAAAAAAGGATTTGGTCATTTTTGAACTATGGGAGATGGGGAACGTTTTAAAAATCTATTTCTTTCCAAAGTTCTACCCCAAGAACGCTAGGGGTTTCACCAAGAAATTTGCTATCAATCAATACGAAAGAAAAGGGGACTAAGTTTATTAGCCCCCTTATCAATTTTGTTCAAAAATGTTATCAGCATAGACAACGGAATAAAGATAATGATTGATTACGTTAAAATGATAATTACCAACATGGAGTCCATAAAAAAAATTTGGACCAACCCGTTGCTTCATTTTAAAAGCGAACTTTTAAAAGTCGAATTGAATACTGGTGAAATACTAAAAACCGAAACAAAGAATTATGAGGGTATTGAATTCATTTTAGTGCCTCATTCACCGCAAAAATCAGAAGAGGGAACTGAACGCTTAGAAATACGTTTTAAGCCTCACTATTGGTTCAATAATGACCAACACAACGCAAACGACTTCACGCCTTACCAAGCAATTGATACAATTCAAAGGTTCATAAACCTTTTTAACATACATCATCTTGATCATTTCAAAGTTGTGAATCTTGAATATGGCCTAAACTTTATCCTAGAAGGATATAGCAAAGAATTGATTTCCTTTCCAATCTATCATATCAAAAATGAGTTTAATCGCGACAAAGAAAATTATTACAGCAAAAAGGCTTACTCAGTAAATAAAAAGGGTAAAGCAAACGACAAGTATCTACTTTTAAAATTCTATTCAAAGGGTTTTCAGTATCCAGAATATTGCCATGAGGACACTCTTCGTTTTGAAGTTAAAACTAAACGCTCAAAAAGAATAAACCCATTGGGCATATTTCATCTAGGGGATTTATTGAACATCGAACCATACTATAAAATGAAGGCTGATATAATTGCGAATGCGAGAATGGTGTTGATCATTGACCCAGAGCCCAGTCTAAAAAATTTAAACAACAGAGAGGCAAACAAGTTAAAGGAGTACTCAAACTCTTCCTTCTGGTTCAACACCCTCAATCAAAAACGACCCAGCGCATTCTACGAAAAAAAGAAAACCTATTTAAGTTACTTGGACAAATCAGGCAACAACCTCAACAAAAAACTCATAGAATCGATTGAAGATAAATTAAACACACTCTTTGACGAAAACCGTATGATTTCCGCACCCCTAACCAAAAATGAAAACCGTATAGTTTCCCCTATGTTAAAGGGAGAAATCATACCGGTTTCACATTCTAGAATCTGCCCTATAACTGGCTTATCCTTAGAACACGAAAAAGAAGGTGCAAAATACGCCCTAACGACTACCTTTAAACAACTCCGCAAAAACAATCCTGAAAGGTTTGCTGAGGTTTGTTCTTTACTACTTTCTAGAACAAATGGAAATAGACCCAAACACAACCCAACGATAATTTCTCACTTAACCAAACAAGTCAGGAATGGAATAACCAATTCAAATCAATCCAGACAAATAGGCTACAACAAAAAGAAACCGCCAAACAACCAATTAGGGATTTTCCCTTCAGAAGAATCTTCCGATTAAAATAAATGGTTGTGAGTATTGGATGCAAACCATAGTTGCTTCACCAAAGAGACTGATAGGAACGGATGCAAAAAACCCAAAAAAACCTAACCCTTAAAACCTAATCAACCCCCGTGGGGTCGAGAAATCCGATTTTCCTAAGATGGAAAAAACCATATTATCTGTATTACCTCCCAAGGGTACTATTGCGTGAAAACTACTTTACATTAAATGCTACATTCAAATAAGGGCCTTGTAGTTGTGATACGAACAGAATCGTATTAATAACCTCTCTTTTTGAAAAGCAATATTAATTATCGATTACCTCTATTTGGTATCTTTGCTGCTTAAATTCACCGCCATCAACTTTGTAAAGTTTCCCATCCGAATCAAAGTAAAAAAACTTTGTATCTGTTTTAAATCCGGACCACGCATCATAATCATTCATTCGATATACAGTATATCCAGATTCCATAGCCTCTAACTTAGACTTTCTTTTTGTCAAAGCCTTAAAGTCTTTTATCGGCATTCCAATATAAACTTTGCTTGAGGTGTGTGATGCCTGGTTATAAGTGCCAGCGCATGAAAGTAGTACAACTGCAATAAAAAGTAGAGTAATTTTTTTCATAAACAAAAAACCCCACATTAGAGCGGGGAATTACAATGTACAAAAAATAATGTTTTTCCGACTTTTGAATCAAATTAGATTCAGGCCTTTGATATGAAATACAGGACATATCTATTGCATTTATAATAAATCGGGAAAGGCCATTATAATTGACCTCAAACTACTTATTAACAAGCAATTAACCGTGATTGATCAAGCCTGATCAGTATAGTTTGTTTAATGCTGGGAACAATACATATATATCAAACGTATTGCACGAAGTTGCTTTTTTGGGACTGTTGAGGTTGTACTCATCCGACTGGCTGCGCGTGTGTGTCCACGATCACCAATTTGCAGCCCATTTCTTCAAGCAATTTCAAAAGGGAATTGAGGGTAATGTTTTCGGCTTGGCCCCTCTCGATTTTACTGTACCATGTCCGTTGCACCTTTGCAAACTTTGAGAATTCCTCTTGACTAATGTTATTGTCCTTTCTCCATGCTTTTAAATAGGTGGCCACATCCTGAAAGTTTGATACAGTTATCTCGGTATTTCTCATTATTAACTTATAAATTAATCTTTAATCTAATAATTTCTTTTCAAGAATAGATTTATATGTGTAGCCAAGAAAATTATTTAAATTAGGATAATAATTTACGTCTACTGAGCCATTAGAACTTATGGTTAAATCCTTTGCACTCCAATATTGGTTGATTGCTAAGGTATAATTAATATGTACATTCAAATCCTTTAATGAAAAACCTCTCGTATGTTGTTCCCCTCTTAAATTCTTTCCTTCTTCAACAATGCGGTTTAAATCTATTAACGGAATAAGCATTTTAAGCATGTCAGATTGTTTTTGATCTGGAAATTCATCATTCTCAATAAACCTAATGTATTCCATAAAATCCATAACCCTTTGCCTACCTTCGAAAATATTCTCCAATAAATAATAGACTTGTAATGGTGGAAACTGGTTTGTGTGCCATGTACTAAAATCCCTAAGCGTCAATTGTTTGTCTAACGGTTTAATGGAGTTGATATCAAACTGCAGCAATCTTCTAAGACTTAAATGTTTTGAATTAATCCCTATACGTATCAACTGATGCATTAGTTGTTTAAATTTTGGCCATAAATACCGCCTATCAAACTGCTCAATAAATGCTTGAGTTATTTGATTTATATTTTCTCGATTATCATAATTGTATATTCTATTTGAGTAAAACTTATTGATGTAACCATTAAAATCGGTCTGTTCTCCATATTTATGTCTGTAAATACTTTCAAGGTTTTCTACATCACACACTAAAACCACTCTATCAAATCCAAATTTATTTTCTTGTGGACTTTCAATATCAAAATGAGCAGAAAAAATATTTAGTATACGGAAAATATCATTTGGATCTAGTCTATCTAAATCATCAATTACTAAAACCGTTTCTTTATTCGATTTGTCTTCTTCTCTTTCTTGGGTCTCATTTTTACTAATTACCTGTACTAATTCTTGAATCAATTGTGTAGTTGCATTTCTTTCATAAAGCCCCCCAATTACATCAGTATGGCCAGCGAAATTTTCTTTAATCAAAGTTAAATCCGGATTCTCCTTAAGTTTACTTTTATATTCTGTACCGGGTTTGAGTTTATTAACCACCTTTAGTAGGTTGGTTATCCCTTTAACTAAAAAGTTTTCATCCTCCAATCCTTCATGTGCTGCAGTCACATCACTAAGACCTTCAATGAGTGTAGGAAATATAATCCCTAGCCTATCCAAAATTAAATATTCAGCGAGTAATTTGTTGTCCAGTTCGATTTCATCAAAAGTTATCTCGTTCCTATTAAGTATTTCAAATAGGATATCAACCTTTATTAACTCAAATATGTCCTTGTTAGAACCGATTGCATAATTCACTGGCTTGATGTGTATCGATGCATATTTATCATTCTTGACCTCAAAGAATTTGTCCAAAAACCAAGTTTTCCCTGTCCCATAAATACCTGAAAACAAAATCCTATGATTTCCTTCTATATTAATGTGTTTCTCAAAATCATCAAAGGGGACTTTTAAAGGATCAATTTTCATCTCTTACGAATTATAGAATCTCTTTAAAATTAAAAAAGTTACTACTACTTTCTTCTCATAATTAAATTAATGACAAATGGGGAATTCGACTATCTGTAAAATCAAGTTTATAGACCAAACTTAAATTCAACTTAACGATATAAATCTTTCGGAAAAAACCCTAACATAAACTTTTGCAAGTCTTTAAGTCTTTACCTACTTTTAAAAAACTCTCCCGCCTTTTTTATAAACCTCAACTTCAACCAATCATTTATATGGATTTATTCAATAAGAAAAAAGTAAAATTGCTTTCAGATGAATTACAGAAATGCATCAATGAAAAAGATTCGATTTTATCTCAAAAGGAAGAATTACTCTCAAAGTATTCTAAAATCATTGATCTTGAAAAGGAGGTTGAGACCATCATTTCTCATATAAATGATTTAAAAAATAAAAGGAACGAATTATCAATCAAATATGATCAAGGCAAAAGATTATATGATGAGTTAATTGAGGAAACTAAAATTTATGAAAGTAAACTGGACTTAATCTCTTATGGACATTATGACCCAATTTTTGATTTTCAAGATTCAGAAACGTACAAAAAACATATTGAGGAAATTAAAAGAGCCCAAAAACATTACATTCAGAATGGATTGGCAATAGAATGCTTTACAACTTGGCATGTGGATGGTAATCTAAAAAAGGGCCAAGCAATGATTAATAAACAAATGAAACTGATGTTGCGAGCTTTCAACAATGAATGTGACGTACTAATAAGCAAGGTAAAATGGAACAATATTGAAACAATTGAAAAAAGAATTCAAAAGTCATATAATGCGATTAATCGCCTAGGCAAATCTAATAATATCGAAATAGTGGACACCTTCCTAACTATGAAAATTGAAGAGTTAAAGTTAACTCATGAATACAACCTTAAAAAACATGAAGAAAAAGAAGCACAAAGAGAAGAGAGGGCAAGAATAAGGGAAGAAGAAAAAGCCCAAAGAGATTTTGAGATAGCAAAAAGAAAGGCCGAAAGAGAAGAGGCGTTGTATCAAAAAGCACTAGAAAAGACAAAGCAGGATTTAGGCCTTGTCAGTGGAGAAGAATTAATAAAACTTCAAAACAAGATTTTAGATTTAGAGAATAACCTTAAGGCTGCTCATGACCAGAAAGAGAGGGCTTTATCCATGGCACAACAAACTAAATCAGGTTATGTCTATGTAATTTCAAACATTGGTTCTTTTGGGGAAAATGTTTATAAAATTGGATTAACTAGAAGGTTGGAGCCATTGGATAGAGTTAGAGAACTAGGAGATTCATCAGTCCCATTTACTTTTGATGTTCATGCGCTTATATTTTCAACTGATGCTCCGGCATTAGAGAATCAACTTCATCAAGTTTTCAAAGAAAAAAGTGTTAACCTCATAAATTTTAGAAAAGAGTTTTTTAGGGTCACTTTAGAAGAAATTGAAAATGAAGTGAATAAAATCGTAGACAAGAAAGTTGAATTTATTAAACTAAGTGAAGCGCAAGAGTTTAAAGAATCAATTAGCATTAGAGAATCTTGGGTAGAACAAAATCAAATTGAAGAGGTAGAACATAAATTTCCTAAGCATCTATTTGATGAGGAATGAAACCTTAAAAACCTTATAATGTGCGACACATAGCATCAACAACATGAAAGTTTCCTTCCGGGTCTTTTAGTACGTTTCTAGGGTGTAGGTCAGAAACAAGGTATTTACCATTGTAATAGGATTCCGGTGTCCGTTGTTCAAAACCAAGAGATTCCATATAGGCTTTGATTTCGGATGGCTCCGCCTTGGCTGCTTCGGCAACATACTTTTGTTTAAATACTGGCTCCACATAAGGTGTTCTAGTCGGGCCGTTGTCCAATCCAGTAAACCCCACAAACTCATAATTGTTGGCTGGGAAAAGTAGATTGTGAATAGCAATCCCCTCAAATAGATTTGAAATAAAATATTTGGAGTTTGCCAAATTGTTTGATTTAAAAATCATTCCTGTTTCCTCATTTAGCACCAGCGTATTTTCATATCCACCGCGCATCGGGATTTTGCCCAAAGAATAAAAATCATCAATCCATAGTTTGTTATGCCTTGCAAAATCAAGGGCTGCCCATTTTTCCAAATCCTTTTCTCCCAAATTATTCAATCGTTCCGCGCGTTTATTATTTGCCTCTCTTTTTCCTTCTCCCAATCTATTTCGGAGGGATTTAAGGAATTCAGATATTCCCCTTTGGCTTGTTCGCTTTTCCTGTGGTTATCGTTTAGGTATTGAGAATTGATCACATGATTTTTCTTAAAATTATTCAAGTGTACCTTTATTTTGGCTCTATGTGTTTCAGTTAAGTTGGACATTCGACCTTTTTTACTCATTATCTTTCTATGGCTTACTGTAATACTTTCTTCTTATTGTTTCCAAAGTGTGATTATCTCCAATCTGAAAATTTTCATGTATCAACTTAATGAATTTACCCACTGGATAATCCTTAAAATAATCCTTTCTCAATTTTTTTAAATCACGTAAAAACTCGTACTCGTCATCTCTTGCAATTTGCACTTTCCTCGGTTCATCAGAATACTTTTCTACCTCGTTTACAAATTTCTTAAAACCGTTCTCCCCACCAACTAAGTGCCCAAAATCATTTGAAAGAACTTGTAAAACCTTGTGGCAATTCCTGAATGAAAGATTATTCTTTCTAACAAAGTTCTGGTATGGCTTTAATCTCCATTCGTAGCCCGAGTTATCATAACATTCATTTTTGAAAATATTGATTATTGAAATGATTAAATCCAGATCAGATTCAGACAGTTGAATATCTCCCTCTTTTCTTAAAATTTTGAAACACTCTTTATTGCTGTTGACCATTGCTGTGATTGATTAATTGAGGGTTCTAAGTCTGCCTTGCTCGATTATCCATTTTCTATCTGCTTCAACTTCTTCCGGTGTCATATTGGCCCAGCGCTTTTTGAAGTATGTACTGATAATATCATGCTTTTTCATTCTTTGTTCTTCCTGTCTAATCCGTGTTGCTAGACTGGCCGCGGCTCTATAATGAAATTGTTCATGGTTGATTTTCCACCTAAAAAGCACGTAAAGGCGATATTCGTAGTTTTCTAACGCTTTATCTATGATTTGGTGATAAAGAGTGTCGAGTTCCTTTTTGGTCAATGTGATCCAGTCAAATGAATTATAATCACTATTCGGATTTTTCTGATTGTGTATTTTGAAACTCTGACCTATTTGCTCGTCTATTTTTTTCCAAGAAACTGGCTGCTCTTGCCATTTGGCAATCTGTTTCATTGCCGCTTCGGAGTTTTTCCTGTGGGCCTCAGTCAAATACTTGGGCTCAGTTACTTTTTTACTCGCGAATGATTTAGTTTGTAAAGAATCTTTTGCAATATTAGATTTATCATTTTGCCCCTTGTATGTTCGGATTACCCATAAAATTGACCTTATGCAATAACGGGCTAGATTAATCAGAAACCTTTTGATTGATTTAATCATAATCACTATCGCGCGTTGCCATTTTAATTTCAATCTTGGTTAGTTCGATTTGAAGTTTTAGGGACAGGTTTTCTTCTTTGAGCTCTCTTAACCACTTTACTTGATTTTCAATTAATGTTTTCCTCATTCTTAAGATTATTTGAGATTATTCATTCACTGCTAATGGGGCTTGACGTTCTTTATATTTCTGCTCCAATATTTCACCAACAATCTTGGCATCCTTTAAATGTTCGTTTATCTGATAATTTTCCAGCATACGATCTGACTTATGCCCGGTTATTGTTCTAATCATTTGATTGTTGATAATATTCTTAGAATTGGTTATAAATGAATACCTTCCACAATGAAAGGTTATAAGTTGCCACTTGGGATAAATCCCCTCTACATTCAAACCGTTCTTAACTAATCTCTTTTCCCCTTTTGTTGGCTCATCAATTTCAGCAATCTCACAAACTTTCTTTACATAGTCGTTCAATTTTTGGTGTGAGATTGGCCGGGGAAAACCATCTGATAATAATTCCTTCACCTTGCCCACTATTGGAATAGTAACCATAATATTATCCCTATCCTGTCTCTGTTTAGTTGGCATAAACTGTAAAAACCGCATACCCTCGTATTCAACAATATTATCCTCATTGATTTTGTCCGTATCCGATATTCTAATTCCAATCTCACACGATAATAAAAGCCACTTACGGGCGTTTAGTAAATAATCTGAAACAATGTGTGCCTTCTCAATTTTTAGTAACTCCTTGGGCTCTAAATGAATCTTATGAGTTTTAACGGCCCTCTTGGTTTCAATACCATTTAATGTCTTGGATGCTTCAATACCATATTTATCCCGGGCATTCTTACAAACGGTTACAACATTCCTAAGTATTTTGTTTGCCGTGCTTTTTCCAAGGTTCAATTCATTTAGGAATCTATCAGCAAAAAAACCATCGATATCCTTGACCCTATATTTATCTTGACCTTGAAATATCTGAAACTTTTTTCTTGCATACTGATACTTTTTAATCGTATTTACTGCCTTCCCATCTTGTTTAAGTTTTTCAATATATCTATCGAAGGCACCTAATACACTATCATCTTTACCCGTTTCAGATGCAAGTCCAAAATAAACATCGATTGAATGCCCTAACCAATTCGAAGTAATTAATTCACCATTTAAAATACTTTGGTTCGCCTTGTTTTGAACATAAACCTTTAACCCTTCCAACTTGCTTTTGATTCCCTTTATTTCTGCATCTGCTTTCTGCAAAGGCAGTTTAGTTTTGTTCGACCAATTATTTCTACTAATGGTCAACCCAGTTTTTTTTTCAAACTGTGTTTTTCGGTCAATAGTTAACCGGCAATAAATAGATGCATTATTTGATTTGGAGCGAAGAAAGTAACTCAATGTGGCCATTTAAATAACATTTTTGAACAATGCCAATATACTACTTTCCTTGCACTTTCCTTGCGTTTCTGCATAGAAATACATAGATATGCATATTTCTACACCTTTGAAATTACATGAATATATTCTGTTTTTCAGTTATTTACACATATTATCCTTTAGAATCAAATGATTAAAAATTACAGGGTTATACTCCCGCCTCGAGTACAGAAATCCCTTTTAACTTATTGGTTATTAGGGATTTTTTTATTTTTAAATAATAAGTTACGTTTCTGCCATCCATCAACCCAAACTAGGTATACATCAATTCAAACACAGCAACCATCAATTCTACGTCCGTTGTTGGCTTTACATGCTTACATTTAAACATAACTAACTGTATACCTACTTCTTATGAAAAACTCTATTCTTATTAAATGTACATTGTTGATTTTATGCATTTCCTTTAATTCCTGCTTAGTCCAAGATGGGGAGGATGGTGTAGATGGGATTGATGGTAAAAATGGAATTGACGGAATCGATGGAATCGATGGCATAAATGGACAAGATGGTCAGGACGGCGCACCGGGAGCAACAGGACCACAAGGAGATCCTGGTAATGATGGGCAAGATGGTGCAGGGCTCGACCAAATGGCACAATATGGATCTATTACTATGAATTTGAATGGTACAAGACCAGATGATATGGCCTTTACTGACAATACTGAATTTAGATTCTTAGGCCTTGATGGTGAAGATTTCGTTGACTATAACATAGTAGTTCCAACAGTTATGGGTGTCGATACCCAATATTTCTTCAATTTCCGTAGGTTCTTAACAGCTCCCGATGGCACATACAACCCTACCTATTTTGACTGGGAAGTAACCATTACCAACCCTGGAGAAGCTACAGAAACAGTTGATTTAGTCGAAACTACCTTGAACAACTATGGTGTAATTGGTGAAGACAATAAATATTTTTTACTTGATGAGGGTTACGATTCTGATGGTGTTGGGATATCGAATATGCAACTGATCAATATTACATATGAATCCGAAAATGGCAATCATCTTTCTTTTTCCTATTCCTTTACCGTTGATGCCGCAAACAACGGGTCCGGCAACGAACTAAACGTATCGGGTGAAGTAGATGTCTATTTATTTGAACTAATAGAACCTTAATCGATAGCAATAGCCTAAAAAGCCCCGCACTTTTAGTACGGGGCTTTTTATTTTATTATCCTTTAATTACGTTAACAAATTACCATCCTCATCCCACTCGGCAATAATGCCGCGTTTGCTTTGGTCCACACACTTGGCCAACCATTCCTCTTCATAGGAAACACCATGCTGTTCCAACACATCATCAGGGACACCATCCCAAACATTGGGCATATTGCCCTTATACCCTATTTCTTCTATCCCGATTTTTGTGGTATAAAATCCCGTCATGGTAAGGTTACGGACCAAGGAGAAGAAATTCACTTCAAATGGTCGTTCATTGCCCGGCACTTCGGGATCATAATAGGCAATTTCATCCAAAATAGCTTTTTGTTGTGCTACGGTCGCCGTTTTAAACTCCACCCCATATTCGGTGTTACATTTATGATCCAACCACATAATTCCACCACGGATATCGGGCTGGAACGCCTCATTGTCCTTGCACATGAACTCTATAAAACTGACCACATCGGCATCCGAGGCTGCTTTGAATGCCTCCGAAGGGGGCAAAATCAAATCACAAAGTATCGTAAGTGTTTCCACCTCGTGCGGATTCAAAAACTGTTCGTCCTGTAGTTCATTGATCAACTCCGTTTCCAAAGGCACCCTGCCCGGATACGTTATTTTTGGGGCCTCCACCAATTCCTTCGCCTCCGTAGATGGCTTGCATCCGTGAATGGCCAGTCCACCGGCCACAGAGCCCAATACTATAGATTTTAAACTCTTTCTTCTGTCCATTGCCTTAAATGTTTTGTTGTTTCAATTGCTCCACAATATATTCCGATGCCCTCATGGAAAGTGCTAAAATGGTCCATGTACAATTCTTGTCCGCTTGGGAAGTAAATGGTCCTGCATCCACAATAAACACGTTGTCCACATCGTGCAGCTGCTGGTATTTGTTCGTCACCGATGTCTTTGGATCGTCGCCCATTCGCGTAGTGCCCACTTCGTGGATAATATTGCCCGGATTGTGCAGGCCATAATTGGTATCCTTGCCCGGTTTGTCGCCCAAAGGCTCACCGCCCATATTGATCAAGAGCTCTTCAAAAGTATCTTGCATGTGTTTGGCCTGATTGATCTCGAACTCGCTCCATTTGTAATGAAAACGCAATACGGGAATACCAAACTCATCTACCGTGGTTGGGTCTATCTCACAATAATTATCTTTCCGGGCAATAGACTCACCACGACCGGCCATGCCCACAACGGCACCATAATATTTTTTGGCATCGCTGCGGAGTACATCGCCATAACCTCCCACTTTGGTTCCAAAGAACTTATTGAACTCATTGGCATTAAATCCAAAGCCATAGCTGGGCATTCCCATGCCGCCCCATACTTCTATATGATATCCTCGTGGAAAATCGAGCTTGGAATTATCGCCCCACCAAGGTGAGTACACATGCATACCCCCCACGCCATCTTCGTTATAGGAAACTTTTCGGTTCATTAGATCTGGAACAAAGGCCGCTCTTCCGGCACCGGTAGAATCGTGCAGATACTTTCCGACAACATCGCTACTATTGCCCAATCCGTTCGGGTGTTGCTTACTTTTGGAATTCAATAAAATCCTAGCTGAGCTGCAGGCAGATGCTCCAAGTACTACCACTTTTCCCTTGAGCTTATATTCTTTCCTATCTTCTTTATTGATGTAAGACACCCCTGTTGCTCTTCCCTCTTCGTTTGTGGTTACTTCGCGCACCATGCAATTGACAAACAAATCGATCTGTCCTCCATTTTTTTGCGCCGGGAAAATGAGACAGGTACCTGCTGAGAAATCGGCATATACTTGACACGCTCTATTACACTGCCCGCAGTAGAAGCAGACCCCTCGCTCATTATTGATCTTTTTGGTGAGCATGGACATCCTTGATGGGTATACCGGAATATTACTCTTTCTGGCCCCTCTGATGTAGAACAGTTCGTGCAATCTGGGTTTAGGCGGGGGTAGAAAAAAACCATCGGGATCATTGGGCAGCCCCTCATTGGTACCAAATACACCGATCATCTTATCTACCTTATCATAGTACGGTTTTACATCATCATAACTTATGGGCCAGTTCTCGCCATGGCCATCCACATCTTTGTGCTTAAAATCCTTTGGGCCAAAACGTAACGAGATTCTTCCCCAGTGATTGGTTCTTCCTCCCAACATTCTGGAACGGAACCATTCGAATTTTGTCCCATCCTTTTGGGTATACGGCTCACCTTCAATATCCCAGCCGCCGTAAGCAGCATCAAAATCACCGAAAGGGCGAAATCGCGTACTGGCCCCGCGCCTAGGACTCTCATAAGGCCATTTTAATTGGGTTTGATGTTCTGGTTTGGCCGGGTCAAAATATGGACCTGCCTCTACTACGGCGACTTTTAGCCCAGCTTCCGAGAGTACTTTGGCAGACATGCCACCACCAGCCCCGGAACCAACAATTATGGCATCGTATACCGTGGAATTTTCAATAATTTGCATTGGTTTATGTTTGATTTAGTTTTAAATACATCAAAATCAATATGTTGAAATTTTGAGAAAATCTCCGTGATTGATATAAGATGCCTCTGTGCGTACTAAAGATACTTTTTCCAAATATAAATTCAGTGTCTTTTTCCTATTTATCCGAAGAAGGATCCAATCAAATGGAATCTGTAAACTTTAAGTAAAAAAAACATATCTTCCACAAAGAAAACCAACCATTACACTATATGAAAGCATTGTTAAAAGCGCTTGGACCGGGCCTATTGTTTGCCAGCATGGCCATTGGAACTTCGCATTTGGTACTATCCACCAAGGCCGGAGCCCAATATGGATGGGTTATGATCATCCCCATACTTTTAGCGAACTTGCTCAAATATCCTTTTTTTGAATTCGGTATTCGATATACGACCATCACCGAAAAAAGCTTGATCGAGGGATACCACAATCTTGGAAAAACCTACTTGTGGATCTATGCGTTTGTTACATTGATCTCCACCTTTACCATTTTAGCTGCCTTGTACGTGGTGACTGCCGGTTTGTTTATGAATTTGTTCAATGTTGCATCCGTTGGTGCAGGTGTAATTTCGTTGGGGCTATTTGTATTTATCAGTTTAATCTTGATCATAGGAAAATATAGGTTCCTAGAAAATTCCCTGAAAGCCGTGATCACCATTTTATTTGTGGCCTTGTTGATCACAACGGTGATGGTGCTCCAAAAAGGGCCGGTACCCCACAGTGGGTCGTACCAACGACCGGAAATTTTTAACGAAATAGGCATTTTGTTTTTGATCGGTCTTGTTGGCTGGATGCCCACGGCCGTTGAAGCATCGGGGTGGGTAAGCCTTTGGGGCATGGAAAACCTGAAAACCATGAGAAACAAGCCAACACTAAAAATTGCCCTTCAGGAGTTTAACGTAGGTTATGTACTCACTGCGGTACTGGCCATCTTTTTTATGATCATTGGCTGGATGACTCTTTACGGAACTGGCACGGAACTCAGTGGCAATGCAGTGGTCTTCGCCGATCAATTGGTCAATTTATTTACAACCCATATAGGAAGTTGGGCTTACTTTTTTATTGCAGTGGCCGCTTTTGCCACTATGTTCAGCACATGCATGACCGCCCATGATGCCATATCGAGGGTAAGTTTGGATGTTTTACAAAAGCTGCTCCCACAAAAAAACATCTACAATGGCAAGCACTCTTTTGCACTTATGGTACTTGTTATGGCTTGGATCAATTGGATCGTAATAAGTCTTTTTAGCGCCAACATGGGCGATTTGGTAGGATTGGCCACTTTTGTATCCTTTGTTTTCGCTCCCCTACTCGGTTGGATGAACTTAAAAACCGTTACCGGTAAGGATGTTCCAAAGGAACATAGGCCCAAGATAGGCCTAAAGGTACTTAGCTATTCGGGAATTGTTTTTCTTTCGTTGTTCGCCCTCTACTATTGCTGGGTTCTGACCAAGTAAACTAATCGAACATTACATTGTCGTTTAGCACAACGATCAGCGAACGCTGGTTCTGCTTGTGCAAGGTCTCCAAACAAAAAACACCATTGGTACAGTTGTTCAGTATTTTATCCTCCCCATATCCGATGGAATATAACACACTGGTCGCAGGCACCCCGCTTGCCACTAAATATCTTTTTATGGCATCCGATCGTGCTTGGGTAAGCTTAAAATTGGTACTGCTCCCTCCTCGGCTATCGGTATAGGTTTCCACTCGTAGTTGGGCTTCCGGAAAAGCATTCATAAAATCCACCACTTTTGTCAGCTCATTTTTTATGTTGTCGGTAAGGTCCGTGGATCCATTGTCAAAATAAAAATCATCTAGCTTTACCACTTTTTGACCCTCCCTTTCCTCCACCAGGTCATCATATAAAGAGACCCCGATGGTATAGGATTGTTTCTGGAGCGCATCCAATTGTTCCTGTCCAAATTGTTCTATAAATCGGGAGTAGCGTTCTTTGGTCGCTTCTATGACCACTTCGGTTTCGTAGGGCACTTCCAATCGATAGGCCCCATTTTCATCGGATGTTGTGGTCGCTATCTTTTCGCCATCCATGTTCCATAGGCTCACCACAGCATTGGCAACAGCATTTTGGTTTTGACTATTTACTACCTCGCCCTTAAAGGTTAGCGTTTTAAGCCCCGGTTTTTCATCGACCTTAAATCCATAAATGTCATCCTTTCCTTTTCCTCCGGGCCGGTTAGAAGCGAAATACCCCAATAATCCATCCCCCTCGTTCCTTATGATCAATCCAAAATCATCGAACTCGGTATTGATTTGGTTGCCTAGATTGATGGGAATACCGAAATCTTCACCTTCAAGATTGGATTTGTAAATATCCATTCCTCCGAGGCCGAAGAATACATCCGAAGCAAAATAAAAACTGTTCTCGAATATAAACGGAGCTATTTCGTTGCCCGAAGAATTGATACGCGGCCCCAAATTGATGGGCGCCGACATTACCTGTCCATTGTTGGTGTACACAAAATAGATATCCGTACCGCCATAGCCGTCCTCAAAATCCGCAGCAAAATAAAGTTTACCGTTGCGGTCGTCGTAGAACGGATAATAAAATGAGGTGCTCAAATCCTTTAATAAAAGCTGATGGTCACCTCCAATGGTCTGTTTGGCAATGGACAAGGCGTTTTTTCCTTTGGAATCGAAGGCCAGCTCCCCATTTTGAGTATTGGATGCCACATAGAACACACTGTTCAGGGCCGAGGAGAAAGATGGTGTTGCTTTATGATAATTCGTTTCCTCCAACCCCTTTAAGGTCTTAAGGGACCTGATCTGACCGGAAGGCTGGATCTCTGATTCGTAAATATTGAAATAGCCCTCGTTGCCCGGTTCGTATCGCAATTTTTTATTGGCAAGACGTCCACTGGAAAACAGTAGCTTATTAAGATAAAAACTTGGTGCAAAATCGGTTTGAGGACTGTTGCCCTCCAAGTTGAAAATTTCGTACTCCAATTGATTTTCGTCTGTTCCGCTTTGCAGTAATTGTTTGTTAAACTCCATATTTTCCAGCAGTTCTTTTGGAAAATTAGAGGACACCCTTTCCACAAAGGCATCTACCCCCTCGCTATTCGGGGCCTTGGATAAGCTCTGCAACATTTTGTTGTAATGATGCGGGTTCATGATCGTATCCTGATCATAAATCTCCATGTATGCAGCGGAAGCTTTTTCAAAATTATCGGTTTCAAAATAAGCATCGGCCAAGTTCAAGAACTGTTGTTTGGTCAGCGTACCCTCGGACAGTTGTTTTTCGTAGGCCCTTGCGGCTTTTTGATACTCGTACTGGAAAAAGAAAACATCCCCTTCGGACTGTTTTTTTTGGGCAAAGCAGAAGGCAACTCCCAAAAGGGCGGCCCATAATGTAAATTGTATTTTTTTTGTTGGGTTCATGTTAGAAAAATCTTGGGGAATCTATCTGCTTACCTTTGTTTTTTGATTTTTTGTTCTTGGTTTTATTCTTACCGGAACCAAATCCACCTCTTCCAATATAAAATTTTAAAATGGCCTCGTGGGAACCCCCACCATACTCGCCCAATCCATTGGTGTTGTAATCGTAGGCATACCCAATAAACATGGCGTTGGAAATTTGAAATCCCGCCAGTCCGCTCACGGCATTATCAAATCGGTATGCAGCTCCAATGGTTAGGGCATCGATAAACTGAAAATTTGCCGATAAATTTATATTTACGGGCGAACCTTGAAGGTAATTTACCAAAAAAGCGGGTTTAAACTTGGTCCGGTCGCTCAATTGGAACACATAACCGCCTATTACGTTCAACTGCATATTGTCCTCTACAATGGTAGCTACCTCATCATTATACAAGGTATTGGTCAAAAAATTGGGAACAGAAGCCCCCAAATACCAATCCTCCTCGTGGTACATAAACAAGCCTGCGCCCACCGTAGGGTAAAAATTGCTATAGGTATCACCATAAATAGATGCATCTGTTGAATCGTATATTGTACCTTTGGAATAATCTATATTGAGGGAAGACCCGCCCGCGTTCAGTCCAAAGGAAAGTTTGGTCTCGTCGGATAATTGGATCTCGTAGGAATAGGCCACATCAAAATAGGTTTGTGTGGAAGGTCCCAACACATCGTTCACAATATTGACCCCCAATCCCATTTTCTCGTTGCCGAAAGGAATATTGGCCCCACCTCTAATTGTGGTCGGAGCCCCTTCGATGTCCAGCCACTGTGCACGGTACAATCCAATAATCTCTGGACTTTCCACCGTGCCCACGTAGGCAGGGTTAAAACTTCCGATGTTGTACATGTACTGGGTGTATTGTGGCTCTTTTTGTGCCTGCACAAAACTTACCGCCATAACTACCACAAGCAGCAATACTTTTCTATAAATTGATAAGATTGTTATATCCGACATTTTCGTTTTTACCTTACAATTTGAATCCATCCTTTAACCACATCTTCATCACTGCCATCCGTTGTATCTAAATCTAGAATATAGAAATACGTTCCATTGGGCAAATCCCCATTTTTGCCTGTTCCGTTCCACGAGCTATCGTAACCGTCCATCTGGAAGACACTGTTGCCGTAGCGGTCGAACACCTGCAAGCTATTATCCTTGAAATCATCGTGACCTACCAATATCAAAAACTCATTTTTTTTATCCCCATTGGGTGAAAAGATATTACAGAGGGTTCCTGGGTCTTCACATTGGCTACGGTTGACCTTAACTTCTACTGAAGCTGTGTCATTTTCTGGATTATCATCAATGGGCAATGAGGACAATAGAGTGGCGGTATTGGTCAAGCTCCCTGCTTCGGTCACCCTTGTCCTTATGATCAAAGTGGCGTTTTCTTCCCCTACCAACTCATCAATGGTCCATTCTCCAGTAGTGTCATCATAACTTCCTTTGGAAGGATCACTGGACAAAAATTCAAATCCATCACTCAATAAGTCGCTCACAACAATATTCTGTGCCGTGCCGGTTGTCAAGTTTTCTACAGTTATGGTAAAGGAAACTTCATCATCCAAAAGCACTTCATTATCATCCACTTCCTTGGTGATCGCCAAGTCTATAGTTTCATTAGATACACAATCCAGCACAGTAATGGTCAGTTGCACCGATGATGTCTCAGCGCATTCGCCAACGGTTTCGGTAGTGTATTCGAACACATATGCCCCTAGGGAAAGGCCTGTAAAATCGACTATATTATCGGTTCCTATGGTTACATTGCCAGATGGATCTGTGACTACCGACCAAGTTCCAGCATCTTGCCCCATTAAACCATCGTCCAGGTCGAATGTGGTAGGTCCATCGTCACTTGGAATGCTGCAGACCGTAAGATCTTCAATCGGAATGCCCGGAGAGAGTGCATTTATTATTGTGGCCTCTACTTCTACCCGGTCGGATTCGCAGCCATTGGCGGAGGCCGAAACGTAATAGGATGTGGTCTCGGACAAGGTATTGGTGGTAAATGTAGCGCTGGTACCCACAATGCTTCCGCCGGTAGGTGCATCGTACCACGTATAGGTTATGGTACCGTTGCCCACTACGGATGCGGATGCGGTTAGATCCAATATGCTCGGACCGCAGGAAACATCGCCCGTGGTACTATCTATTACGGGCGTATTGTTCAACTCCAGAGTTATGGCCAACACTGGGCTTCCACAATCGTTCACATCGTCGTAGTAGAAGGCATAATAGGTTCCTGGTTCAACCACGTTCGGAGCTTGCAAATGAGCCCCGGTCTCTTCGGGGTCGTTACTTGTACTCCAAACAAGCGTTGTACCTGCCGGGGGCGTACTGGTCACGTAATCGTTTAGGTTGGCAGTGATAGCATCGCAAAACGCTATGGTTGAACTCCCACCATTAAGTGCAGGAGCGGTATTCCCGGCATCGCAAGGCCCGGAGCAGTCGTTTACGGTTACTGTTATATCCACACTTTGATCAGTACATTCCCCTTGTGCTGTATTGGTAGTATATCTAAAGGTATATACTCCTTCGGGCTGCCCATCAAAATTTATTATGTTCTCGGTATTAATGGTAATGGTTGCACCAGGTTGGGCGGACAACAATACCCAATCACCATCATCTGCCCCACTGAGACTGGAATCGAGATCTACCAAGGTATCACCATCACCTGCATCGCTGCATGTTCCTAAATTGGTCGCTGTTCCCGTTGTAGGTGTGGTGCTTTGGGTCAAAACCACTTGAGTGGCGTTAGTAAAACAATCGTTGATCGGATCGTAAAAGAACCCATAATAGGTGTCTGGTGTGCTCACTACACTACTGACCAAATAACCTCCTGCTGCAATATTTGCATTTGTGCTCCATCGCAGTTCTGCTCCGGCCGGTGCTGCATTCGAAATATAAAGATCAAGGTCCTGGTTAAAAGCATCGCAAAACGCTGTGCCCGCTCCATTGAATATTGGTGCCGTTGTGCCGGCAAAGCAAGTTTCTTTTGTTGATGTGGCTGTGGCCGGTGCACCAGCGCCATTAGTATTGGACAAGACTACGGAAAGCGATATGGTACCATTACCAAGCCCACTAAGGTCGATACCCGATATTTGTTGGTCCAAAGATGTTATTGGACCATTCCCAACAACATTCGTCCCACCCCCACTACTACTAATAGTGTAATTGTATGAGGCATTTACTTCCGCATTTGAAAATGTAAAGCTTATATTATTTTCGTTGGTTTGATCTATGGGGTCTTGATCAAAACTCACCGTATACCCAGAAGGTATTGTTGTTAATTTCACAGCAGTATCGGATGTTTCAGGACCTTCCGTTCCCAAAACATTACTAACGGTAACCGTTAAGGTAATGAGGCCATCTTGCAAACTACTTAAATCTATATTGTTCACAGTTCTGTTTGGCACAAGAACGTTTCCACTACCAGTAACGGTTGCTACATTTCCATCCCCATCACTAGTGAAGGTATAATCAAAAGAAGTTAGGAATGTTGGTGCCCCAGAAAACGAGAAACTTACTGAATTCTCATTACCCGAATTAATGGGATCATCATTAATTGTAACAGTATAACCAGAGGGTTGTACATCATCTTCACTAATAATATTTACCGTTGCAGAATTTGACCCACCAACTATATAACCTGTACCCGTATCCAATGTCACTATAACTGTTTCGGTAAGTTCTGTAAGGTTATCATCATTGGGATCCACAATAATTGTCGCATTAGTTTGACCGGTTTGGATTGCAACAGTTCCAGAAAGAGCGTCGTAATCATCCACAGGGGTAGCTGAACCAGAAACTGAATATGCTATGATAATGTCGCTTCCGGTATTATTAATATCACTTAAGCTTACCGTAAAAGCCCCAGGAGTATCACCTTGTTCGGTTGCAGTATCATCTGAAGCGATTATGGTGGCTGTAGGGATGTCATCGTCCGTGAAGGAACTGCTGCCCAAAGCCGTGCTGATGACAGCGTTCGCGCTCGCATTGCTCAACGTTACGCTAACCGCTTCGTCCGCCTCGACAACGGTGTCGCCGTTGGTCGTCACGCTAACCGTCTGGACCAGCGTCGCAGTGCCCGCCAAAAAGGTAAGGGTATTTCCAGTACCATCCTCGTTGCCCCCGCTTATCAAATAATCAACCGTGATGTCGTTCGATGGGTCCGATTGGTCTATGCTCACCGTAAAATCTATCGTACTTGTTCCCGCATCGCCCTCCGCAACAGGGGCGGGACTATCTATGCTGATGTCGGCCGTGAAGACATCGTCGTCCGTGAAGGAACTGCTGCCCAAAGCCGTGCTGATGACAGCGTTCGCGCTCGCATTGCTCAACGTTACGCTAACCGCTTCGTCCGCCTCGACAACGGTGTCGCCGTTGGTCGTCACGCTAACCGTCTGGACCAGCGTCGCAGTGCCCGCCAAAAAGGTAAGGGTATTTCCAGTACCATCCTCGTTGCCCCCGCTTATCAAATAATCAACCGTGATGTCGTTCGATGGGTCCGATTGGTCTATGCTCACCGTAAAATCTATCGTACTTGTTCCCGCATCGCCCTCCGCAACAGGGGCGGGACTATCTATGCTGATGTCGGCCGTGAAGACATCGTCGTCCGTGAAGGAACTGCTGCCCAAAGCCGTGCTGATGACAGCGTTCGCGCTCGCATTGCTCAACGTTACGCTAACCGCTTCGTCCGCCTCGACAACGGTGTCGCCGTTGGTCGTCACGCTAACCGTCTGGACCAGCGTCGCAGTGCCCGCCAAAAAGGTAAGGGTATTTCCAGTACCATCCTCGTTGCCCCCGCTTATCAAATAATCAACCGTGATGTCGTTCGATGGGTCCGATTGGTCTATGCTCACCGTAAAATCTATCGTACTTGTTCCCGCATCGCCCTCCGCAACAGGGGCGGGACTATCTATGCCGATGTCGGCAAAATCATCATTAGTAATAGTAACCGTTGCAGTGTCAGTAATATCTATAACTTCAACAGTCCCCATAATATTATCCATAAAGATGGTCAAAGCTTCATTAACTTCAATTGTACCATCTGTTGTTGGAATTACGTCAAAAGTTTGAGTTTCTCCAACAGTACCTGAAAAAGTAAGGGTTTGACTCATAATTTGCGTATAATCGCTATCAACAATGGTTGCAGTACCATCGTTTGTATTGACGTCCACTGTAAAACCACCCACAATAGGTACAAGCGTATTCAATGTTGCCGTTAATGTTATGGCTCCATCATCTTCCAGCCCATTAACATCTTCAATGGTAATTGTAGCTTGCCCAAACCCCGTACCCATTCCCAAAACGAGAAAAAGGAACAGTAATAGGCCGCTACGAACAAGAGCCGTGTGTTGTTGTTTTAAGGTTTTTGTAAGTATGGTCGACATCGCCATTGCCATCAGTTTCAGTTGGTTTAATCGCCATGCTCAAGTAGGTGGTTTGGGAGCTACCAATATTACAAAAAAGGCAAGGATTCTCCTTGCCTATTAGTTTAAAATTGCATTTAATCGGATAAACTGTTTCTGCCTTTTAAGAAACCTCAGCAGAGCTGGTTACGGCCTCTCGATGTATTTTTTTCACCAATCCCTGCAATACCTTGCCAGGCCCTACCTCCACAAAGGATGTTGCTCCATCCTTGACCATTTGCTGAACGCTTTGCGTCCACTTAACGGGTGCGGTAAGCTGCAGAATGAGGTTCTTTTTAATTGCTTCGGGATCGGATACCGCCGTAGTGGTCACATTTTGATAAATGGGGCAACTTGGTGCATTGAATTGCGTAGATTCTATGGCTGCTGCCAATTCTTCTCTTGCGGGCTCCATTAATGGCGAATGGAACGCACCGCCCACCGGCAACAACAATGCTCTCCTTGCTCCGGCTTCCTTCATTTTTTCGCAGGCGACATTTACGGCATCCACCTCTCCGGAAATTACCAATTGGCCGGGACAGTTATAATTGGCCGGCACCACGATACCTTCCACTTCGGAACATATTTTTTCCACAACATCGTCTTCCAAGCCTAAAACCGCGGCCATGGTACTGGGTTGAATCTCGCAAGCTTTTTGCATGGCCAAGGCCCGTTGCGACACTAATTTTAGTCCATCCTCAAAATTTAACGTGCCATTGGCGACCAATGCTGAAAATTCTCCCAAAGAATGGCCTGCCACCATATCGGGGGAAAAGCTTTCGCCCAATACTTTGCTCAGGATCACGGAGTGCAGAAATATGGCCGGCTGGGTCACCTTGGTCTGTTTTAGGTCTTCGGCCGTACCCTCGAACATAATGTCGGTTATGGAAAACCCAAGTATGGCATTGGCCCTTTCAAAAAGTTCCTGTGCTTGGGAATGATTTTCGTACAGGTCCAGCCCCATACCTACAAATTGTGCTCCTTGTCCTGGAAAAATATATGCGTTCATGGTTGTCGAGTTTTTTTTGAGTGGAACAAAAATAGGGAATATAATCCGATAGGTTCCTTGAATCTTAGATTGTGGGATCTTGAAATTGTTGGATGGATGCCATTTTTAAAAGCATGTCCATCTACATTTAATCCTCTTTGAACCAACTGGAATACTTTACATAATTATTAGCGATTCGGTCTATCTCTCCTTTGGACAGCTCGGGGCTGATATCCTTTATTTTTTTTGCGGGCATCCCGGCATAAATGCTTCCCGCCTCCACATGTGTACCCGTGGTCACCACAGCTCCTGCAGCAATAATCGAGTTACTCTCCACTACGCAATCGTCCATAATAATGCTGCCCATGCCCACCAGCACGTTATCCTTTATGGTACAACCGTGCACAATAGCATTATGGCCAATGGAAACATTGTTGCCAATTGTGGTCGGCGATTTTTGATAGGTACAATGGATCACAGCCCCATCTTGCACATTCACCTTGTTGCCCATTTTTATAAAATGGACATCGCCACGGATCACCGCATTGAACCAAACACTACATTGGTCTCCCATGGTTACTTCGCCCACAATGGTCGCATTTTCGGCGATAAAACAATCTTCTCCTATTTCTGGGGATTTGCCCCTAACGGGTTGTACAATCATTGGTTTAAGGTTTAGTTGACAACAAAGAAACGCTACTCGGCCGTGTTCTTTGCTCCTATTTATTTAAAATGTGATAAAAGTTCGGCTTTTTTGGAAGCGGACACAGAAAGTTCCTTGCCATTGGACAGTATCACACTGCCCCCCTTCCCTTTTTTGTAGCGCACCACTTCGGATACATTGACCAAATATGATTTGTGGATACGTGCAAAGGAATAGGGCCGTAGCGCTTCTTCAAAATATTTTAAGGTTTTACTGATGACGATCTTTTTCTTTTCGAGATAAATTTCGGTGTAATTGTCGTCCGCCTTACAAAAATAAATGTCCGATACATCCAATACTTGGAACCCGTCTTGTTGCGGCAAGGTGATCTTTCCTGAAACATGATCGGATTTTGCTTGGAGCACTTCTCCTTCCAAGGCATTTTCCTTCTCCTTGACCCCTCGGACATAGTCCACCGCCTTGATCAACTCATCTATATTTATGGGCTTCATTAAATAATAGGCGGCATGATGGTTCAGGGCATCCATGGCATATTGGTTATAAGCGGTAACAAAAATGGTTTCGAAAGTGCGGTCCGGGATTTTATCCAACAGATCAAAGGCATTACCAAAGGGCATTTCCACATCCAAAAAGACCAGATCTGGGACATGTTTTTTGATTTGTTCCAACCCCTCTTCAATGGTTGCCGCTTCTTCCAAGACCTGAACTCCCTCACAATACTTGGACAAGTAGTTCCGAAGGATTTCCCTACTATTGGCTTCGTCCTCAACAATTACCGCACGTAGATCCATTATTGTTTTTTAAGTTTAAGGGATACTTTGGTTCCCGTTCTATCTTGGTTCAGATCGGAAATGGAAACCTCTACCCGGTTTTTGTACATATCGTTCAAGATTTGGATTCGCTTTTGAATGTTGCCCATCCCCTTGGATTTTTGCTTTTTTTGATTGGTGGTCTTTAGCTCCGCAGATTTTTTTCGTCCGATCCCGTTGTCCTCTATTCGTATTTCGACCATATCCTTTGTTAGCTGTCGTAATACAATTTTCAACATTCCTTTTTCCTCCTTGTATCGCAATCCGTGCCAAATTGCGTTTTCTATATAGGGCTGTAATAGCATCGGGGGTATTTGAAAAGCATCTACATCGATGTGCTGATCCACATTGATCTCGTAGTCGAACTTGTCCGAAAAACGGGAGTGTTCCAGCTTTACATATAATTGCAGCAACTGTAACTCCTTGGCCAAAGGGATAAAGTCTTCTTCGGAATTTTCCAGTACACTGCGCATAAGGACGGAAAACTCGCTTAGAAAACAATTGGCACTCCGTTCATCGCTCTTGGCAATATAATTGTTCACGGAATTGAGCGCATTAAAAATAAAATGGGGGTTCATTTGGGTGCGCAACGATTTTAAGGCCAGCAGATTATTGGCCAATTTTTGTTGCTTGTTGCTCCGGTAATATAAATATGCGGTGAGCGCCATAAGGGCAATACCGAAAATCAAAGAGTAAATGATCCATTTTTGGCGCTTGCTGGTCTCCTCGTACAATTGCTGTTCGGTTACGGCCAAGCTATATTTACTCTGGTTGAGTTCCCGCTCCTGTTCCAAACTGGAAATACGGTTTTGGGTATTGGCTATTTCCCTGTTAAACTGTGCCGCACTCGCTATTTCTTGTTCCTTTCGAACATACAGGCTATCCACCACGGCCACATAATCTTGATACGATTCCAGAGCTTTGTTGTACTCGCCCTTGTTGCGATACACTTCGGACAAGGTTCGCGTGGCATCTTTTTGCACCACCAAATCATCGTCCCTGTTGGCTTCCACTATACTTTTCTCCAAATACGGAATGGCTTCGTCCAGTTTGTCCTGGGCAATGTAGGCGTTTGCAATTTTGTAGTTGATGCGTTGGGAGGTGATCGTGTCCTTTACCGCACCTTTTTTATCCGTGGCACGACTAGATCGGGGCATCTGCTCCAGCTCGCTCAGATTTTGTTTTCGCAACTGTATCTCGTCCTCGAAGCGGTTCTTTTGATTGTAAAAATCCGCCACTTTTTCACTCTCCTGGATCAATCTTTCCGGCGCCACTTGCCTGGAAAGGTCCAAGGAGTTTTGATAAAACCCTTCGGCTTCGATCAGCTTATCTTCACTGGCAAATACATCCGCAATTTTAGAATTTAAATCGATCTCCTTTGGAGAAATCTGGTTCTTCTTTGCGATCAACAGTCCTTCCTTGTAGTAATCTTGGGCTCTTTTTAGATTGTTGCTGGCCTTGTTGGCGTCCCCCAAAGCCTCTAAAAGCTCAATGCGTTGATAGGGAACCATGTTCTTAACCTCTACCAATGGTTCCAACACCTCCATGGCACCGGCATTGTTGCCGTTCTGTACATAGGTTTTGCCCAATAGTATTTTGGTCTTGTTGGATTCCTGGGCCGCTAAAGCATCTTTAAAATTGGTAATCGCCAGGTCGTATTGACCGTGGTAGGTGTATATTTCTCCCAGCATGCGCAAGGACATGGAAAGCTCACGCTTATTGCCGGCACTGCCCAAAAGCTCCATGGAACTAGCTACAAAATCGATACTTTTCTCAAGGTCGGTTTTTTTGTAAAAATTGGCAGAATCCAAAAAACGTTGATGTTCCATTAAACTTTTTCTTGCACCGGAAACTTCCCGTTTCTTGCTTTTGGTATCAATCGCACTCCCATATCCCTCTACCAATACATCGATATCCTCTTCCGACTTTATTATGTGGCGTACCGTTTGCAATTCCGGCCCTTGTATGATCAACATATCGCCAACGGACGCTCTTATTTTGAACTCGCCCAAAGCATTGGTCCGCGTAAACGCTCCCTTGTCCGTGGATACCTGTACCCCGGAAATAGGTTCGTAATTCTCCTTGCCCTTCACGGACCCCTGTAACTGGAACTCAACGCTATTGTTGCCAACTTGGGACATACCAACAAAGGTGGTCATTACAAGAACCAATAATATGTATGCTTTTCGAACCATAACCAAGGTAAACTTACTGCTTCCCAATCATTTTAAAAAATGGACAAGTACCGAAATTGGCCCAAACACCTCCTATTTATCCAAGGTTACTAAGCCAACGGCCTTAATTACTCATTGGCACCTTTGTTTTACTCAATCCTGATTTTTTCTGATAACAGAGGCACATACATTTACATCAACTTTAAAAATTATTGCCTTATGAAACATATTAAACACCTTTTTGCAACAGCGATATTGATAGGGGCAACTGGAACCAGCTACGGTTGCAACCTTAAAGCGCACAGCAACGAAAAAATCACTTTATATACCGAGTTTACCGAGGGAAAGCCTTCCGAACAATTTGTAAAAATTGCCCTGCTTTTGGACACCAGCAATAGTATGGATGGATTGATCAATCAGGCTAAAGCCCAACTGTGGGATATTGTAAACGAATTTACCCATGCCAAATGTGGTACAGATCTTAGGCCATCGCTACAAATAGCCCTATATGAGTATGGGAACGACAACCTATCGTCCCACGAAGGATACATACGACAGGTACTAGGGTTTAGCAAGGATCTTGATGAGATTTCGGAAAAACTGTTTTCCCTGACCACTAATGGAGGTGAGGAATATTGTGGAGAGGTTATCCACACATCCTTAAAACAATTGGATTGGGGCAAAAATGCCGATGATCTAAAAATGATATTCATTGCTGGAAACGAACCTTTTACCCAAGGAAAGTTGGATTATAAGGATGCGGCTTTAAATGCCAAGGAGAAGGACATTATAGTGAACACCATATTTTGTGGGAATTATGAGCAAGGGATTTCCTCCATGTGGAAGAATGGCGCCACATTGACCGGTGGTGAATATATGGCCATTGACCACAACAGGCAGGTCGTTCATATCGAGACCCCTTATGATGACATCATAATTAAACTGAACTCCAAGTTGAACAGCACTTATGTTTCTTATGGGACCATGGGCAGACAAAAGAAAGAGCTTCAGTCCGTGCAAGATGCCAATGCCGCAGAACTTGAAGAAGTCGTGGTTGTAAAACGAGCGGTAAGCAAAAGCTCCAGACTGTACCAAAATTCAAGTTGGGACCTGGTCGATGCAGCCGAGGAAGACGCCACCGTACTCACTCAAATCAAGGAAAAGGACTTACCCAAGGAACTTCAGGGAAAATCGGAAAGCGAGATAAAAAATTTCGTAAAGGAAAAGAAACAAGAAAGGGAAAAAATCCAAAAACAGATACAAGAACTCAACGCGAAACGCGAGGCCTATATCGCCAAAAACCAAAAGAACGAAAAAGGTGAACTGGAAAATGCCATGCTATCGGCCATAAAAGCACAAGCTTCGAAGAAAAACTTTACTTGGAACAATTAGATACACATGTATAGATCAAAATTCGGGTGCGGTGGGTTTTTAACTTGGCCGTGCTCGAGTTCCCTTTTAAATAATTGTATAGAATATTAATTGTTGGCGGCCGGACAATAACAATCGTAGCGTTTGCCCTGATCACTTTGCCCAAAATCGTACCCCAATGTAATCTGATGAAATCCACCATTATCAAAACGGATATCTCCCGATTGGTACGAATAATTATAGGAGAACATAAACCTGTTCACATTTACTCCCACGATCGGGGTAAACAACTGTAACCGTTGTTCGCCGAACTGACCATTGGTCTGGAATTGGGCCCCATCAAAACTACGACGATAGGACAATCCCGCCCATACGGTTCCAAAGCTAACATCCCTATATACTTTGGCGTTGAAATCCACGGTCTTCTCTTTAGTAAAATCTGTCATCTGAAACAAAACAGAGGGCTCTACCCTTGTGTTTCTTCCAAAAACATACCCTACAGAAAACAAATAACGGCGTAAATTATCGAACTCCGCGGCCGTGTACAGGTCTCGCCCGCTTCCCAAAAGGTTAAGGACGGCTGCATGGGCATAAAACTCCAATAAATTATAGGAAACGCCCAAATCCACGTTAAAATAGCTAGTGGTATTCTTAACCCCGGTTACAATGGGGTCTGGAATTACGGACCTAAACTCACTTTCGTCCAAACTACTCAAAATAACACCGGCACTCAATCCAAAGGACAATTGGTTTAAAGTTCTAAAATCACCTCCCAATTGTAAGTGGTGGGCATAGGTACCCTTAAATCCTGTTTGTGAATGGTAACCGTTGGAATCGTTGAAGAGTATACCCCCGATTCCGCTGCGTTCGCCTATTCTGGAGTTGATGTTCAAGGTTTGTAAGCTAGGAGCTTCGTCCACATTGAACCACTGTTTTCTTGCTGTCAACCGAATTTTAGTGCCCTCTGCAATCCCTGCCATGGACGGGTATACCAAATAATAATTATCCGCCAAGTAATCAAAATACACCGGAATTCCTTCCTGTGCCTTGGCTGCGGACCCAAATAACAGGGCAACGATGATCGAGGTTAAGATACGTCTCATGTGACGGTCGGGGCTAAATGGTTGTTCAATGCAATAAAACAATAAGATAACGGTATGCTTCACACATTATTATAATATTTTGTCACACATCCCAACTATTGGTATTTTTGCAGGAAAGATTCAACATGAAAGAATATAACATTACTGTTGTTCCCACCAACAATCCCAAGATAATTAAAATGGAAGCGAACCATTTTTTGGTGAAGGGCAATTACGAATATAAAAACATTGATGAAGCCAAAAGTTCTCCTTTGGCACAACAACTTTTCTACCTTCCATTTGTTAAAACCGTTTACATAGCCAGCAATTTTGTTGCCATGGAACGTTTTGATATTGTGGAATGGGACGACGTAAAGGATGAGGTGGCCCAACAATTGGTGGAATACCTCAACGCCGGAGAACCCATAGTGAACGAGGACGAAGTAAAAAAGAAACAGCCCATTACCGTTTATGCCGAGGTTACCCCCAACCCTGCGGTGATGAAATTTGTTTCCAATAAACGAATCGTACCCAGCACATACGAGTTCAAGAATATTGATGAAGCCAAAGATTCCCCATTGGCCATGGAACTTTTCCACCTACCATTTGTAAAAGAAGTGTTCATGGACGAGAACTATGTTTCCGTTACCAAATACGACGTTGCCGATTGGGAGGAGATCAATATGCAGCTACGCGAGTTTATCAGGGATTATTTGGCAGATGGGAAAGACGTAGTAACAGCGGAAGCAATTCAAAAAACCAAAGAAACGGTCGAAAATACCGCAACACAGAACCATTACGATGATACCTCACAGCAGATCATAGATATTTTAGAAGAATATGTGAAACCTGCCGTTGCGAGCGACGGCGGTAATATTCTCTTTCAATCGTACGAGGAAGAGACCGGTACCGTAAGCGTTATTCTGCAAGGAGCTTGCAGCGGATGTCCATCATCCACATTTACCCTAAAAAACGGTATCGAGACCATGCTAAAAAATATGATGGGCGAAAAAATAAGCGAAGTAGTGGCCCTTAACGGATAATAAAGCGTTGATCCTGCCATATTCCCGTCAAAATTTATTACATTGAAGGGAACATTAAAAATACATTGACCATGGCAGTATTAAAAGTAATCGAAGTATTGGCCAATTCCAGCAAAAGTTGGGAAGACGCCGCTCACAACGCATTGGAGCAAGCCTCCAAATCCGTGAAAAATATCCGGTCCATCTACATCAACGAACAAAGCGCGACGGTAAAAGATGGAAAGATAGATGACTATCGGGTAAATGTAAAAATTACCTTCGAAGTAAAGTAACACCGTTCAATTCCAGAAAATGCGTCCACCATTGGACGCATTTTTTTTACCCCAACTGTATGTTATGATCAAGAAAGTGTGCTTATACACAATACTCAGTATCCTAACGATCGGTTGTAAACAAAACTTAGAAAAAGTGACGCACAAACATACCAATGCCCTGATAAACGAAACAAGTCCCTACCTTTTGCAACATGCGCACAACCCGGTAAATTGGGAGGCTTGGCACCCCGATGTACTGGAAAAGGCAAAAGAAGAAGACAAACTACTTATTATCAGCATTGGTTACGCCGCTTGCCATTGGTGCCATGTAATGGAAAAAGAATGTTTTGAGGACGAGTCAGTGGCAAAGGTTATGAACAAGGACTTCATCAACATAAAAATAGACCGTGAAGAACGCCCGGACGTGGATCAAATATACATGGATGCCATTCAAATGATTTCCGGTCAAGGCGGTTGGCCTTTAAATATTGTAGCCCTACCAGATGGGCGACCATTTTGGGGCGCCACCTATGTCCCCAAGGACAATTGGATAAAATCTTTGGAGCAACTTGCCGAACTATACAAAAAAGACAAACCACGGATCGAACAATATGCCACGGACCTTACCAATGGCCTGCAAGCCATAAATCTCGTGGAATACAGCACGGACAATGAACACTATACCTTAGAGCAATTGGATGTGGCCGTGCAAAACTGGTCCCAATATTTTGATACTTTTTTGGGCGGACATAAACGGGCCCCAAAGTTTATGATGCCCAACAATTGGGATTTTCTGCTTCATTATGCCACATCGACCAACAAATCGGATATCATGGATTTTGTGGACACCACATTGACCCGAATGGCCTACGGTGGAATTTATGATCATGTGGGCGGTGGTTTTTCCAGATATGCCGTGGACACTAAATGGCATGTACCCCATTTTGAAAAAATGTTGTACGATAATGGGCAATTGACAAGTCTTTATGCAAAAGCCTACGCCGTTACCAAAAATGAATTGTATAAAAATGTGGTTGCGGAGACCATCACTTTTGCCAAAGAAGAACTCCTGGACAGCAATGGCGGCTTCTATTCCTCCTTGGACGCCGACAGCTTGGGCAAAAACAACACCTTGAAAGAAGGTGCTTATTATGTTTGGACAGCGGACGAGCTTTCGAATTTATTGGGCGACCATTTTGAGGTGTTCCAAACCTATTTCAATATTAATTCTTATGGATATTGGGAAGAAGATAATTATGTGCTCATTAGGGATAAAAATGATGAGGAAATAGCGCAGAAGTTCAACATTCCGGTAGATAGCCTGAGAAAACAGATCAAAAACAACCTACGATTGCTAAAAACCGAAAGGGAGAAACGCCCAAAACCCAGGTTGGACGACAAGATACTGACCTCGTGGAACGGGCTTATGCTAAAAGGATTGGTAGACGCCCATCGCTATTTGGACGAAAACGAGTACCTGCAATTAGCAATAAAAAATGCCCTATTTATTGAACGGGAAATGATTAAGGCAGATGGTTCCATGTACAGAAACCATAAACAGGGAAAAAGTACCATTAATGCCTTTTTGGATGATTATGCCACGGTGATCGATGCATTCTTATCGCTCTACGAGGTAACTTTTGATGAAAAGTGGCTCAACTTGTCCAAAAATCTGCTCGATTACAGCATTGCACATTTTATGGAGAAAGAATCGAATATGTTCTTTTACACTTCGGACAAGGACCTATCCCTGATCAGAAGAACCATTGAAATCGATGATAATGTAATATCCTCTTCCAATTCGATGATGGCGATCAACCTGTTCAAATTCCATAAACTGTACCCGGAGGAGGATTATGGCACAATTGCCAAACAGATGCTTAAAAATGTACAAAAGGACTTCGACCGGAGGGCTCAAGGCTTTTCGCATTGGCTTCATTTGGTCCTGTTTCTTAACCAAAGTTTTTATGAGGTCGCCATTTTGGGGAACGACCACAAAACCATGGCACAAGAAATTGCCAAAGTCTACATTCCCAACAGCATATTGGTCGGGTCGCAACAAGATGGAACCATTTCCCTATTAAAAAACCGGGCAGTACCCGGAAAAACACTCGCCTATGTCTGCATTGAAGGCGCATGTAAGTTACCGGTTTCCAGCTCGGATGATGTTCTGGAACAGTTCGAGACCATGCAACATTAACATTTGTTTAAAAACCATTTCTTTTATTTCTTTTGGATATTGATTAGGTTGACCACAACTAAAAAAACAATATGAAACAATTAGAAAATTACGAGCATTACGTAGATCAGGCCGTTGAATGGTCTTTAAGCATTTTACCCAACTTGATCACGGCGATCGTTATCTTTTTTATCGGACTTTGGTTTATACGACTGGTGAACAATATGGTACGCCGCTTTTTTGCCAAAAAGGATTACGATGAAACCTTGGAATCTTTTCTACAGAGTTTTATCAGTCTTATCCTAAAAGCATTGGTTTTTGTTTTAGTGGTGACACAGTTGGGGGTAAAAACCTCATCCTTGGTCGCATTGGTAGGTGCGGCAGGTCTTGCCATCGGCTTGGCCCTACAAGGATCACTGGCCAATTTTGCCGGGGGGGTGCTTATATTGATCTTTAAACCTTTTAAGGTCGGTGATTTTATTTCGGCCCAAGGGGTGGACGGTACTGTAAAGGAAATATCCATCTTCAACACCAAGCTTAGTACTTTTGGCAACCAAATTGCGATCATCCCGAACGGGCAGTTATCCAATGGAAACGTGGTGAACTACAATATGGAAGATACACGCAGGGACAAATTTGATGTCGGCATCGGTTATGGCTCCAATATTAAACAGGCCAAGGAAATTCTGCTGCAAATATGTGCCGACAATCCAAATATCAATACTGAACCTGCTCCAGAGGTCTATGTTGGCAACCTGGGCGATAGTTCTGTAGATCTAAGCCTACGCTTCTGGGCCAACAATGATGTATTTTGGGCAGCACATTTTTATGTGATCGAGCAAACCAAACTCCGTTTTGATGAGGCAGGCATCGAAATCCCGTTCCCACAACGCGTGATGCACAAAGCACTGGAAGATTAATCAAGTAGTTTTCTTCTTTTTTTGCTGGAGAACAAAATCCTTGAGATAATACGGCTCAAAATAGGCGACATCCTCAAACTGTTCGGCTTCAAATTTTTTGAATGCCATTTCGACCATATCCTTGGATGAAGGTATTACTGTAGTATCAAAAGTAAAATTGGGGTGTTGCAAAACACCCTTTATTTTTTCGGCACCACTGCCCACAACATATACTTTTTGCGCAGTAACGAACTCCGAAAAAGAATCCTCGTCGATAATCTCTGCCCTAGTTTCCCTGATTTCTTGGTCGTTGTTGTCAAAAACGCAAGAGTAAACTTCCATTCGTCTTGCATCGAGAACGGGGATTACCAACTCGCCCGGCTTTACATCAACCTGATTGGCCATACTTTGTAAGGTGGGAATAGAAATAAGTGGAATATCCACCGAAAAACAGATACCCTTTGCGGCAGATACGCCTATTCGGAGTCCGGTATAGGAGCCGGGGCCCTTGCTAACCGCAACGGCATCCAGGTCGGAAAAAGACAAAGAAGCCTCTTCCAAGGCTTCTTTTATAAATATATGCAGTTGCTCCGAGTGCGAATAGTTCGCGGCATTGTTCTCTTTTAAGACCAAGATTTCATCATTCTTGGATATGCTAACGGAACAATTGGTAGTTGCTGTTTCTAAATGTAATAGTGTGGCCATATTGGCCACAAAGATACTAGTTTAATGAAATCGGGATACCAAAGTAAAACTCCAAAATTTTCAATCGAAAAATATAATCGTACTTGGTCCGAATTACATTGGCCTCGGCATTTTCCACTCTGGATTGTGCTTGGCTAAAGTCGAAAGCATTCATTAAACCAACATCGTAGCGCTCTTTCGCATACTCATAGGACAAACGTCTGGCCTCCAGTGTTTTTTCGGCAGCGATGTAAGCTTTCTCAAAGGTGTTCACGTCTACATATGCCTGTTGGATGGTATTCTCCAGATCTAATTTATCCTGCTCGAATTGCAACCTGGCTTTGTCCAAGCTGATCTTAGATCTTTTCACATTATTACGGGCGCTCCACCCATTAAAGATGGGAACATTCAATTGGGCGCCATAACTAATACCATCAAAAATCCATAATTGATCGGTAAAATTAGGAGTATAAGGCACCCCGTTACCATCTGGAATTTGGGTTACATCGGAATACCGGGTTCCATATTGGAAAAATCCGGACAAAGTTGGCAAATAAGCACCTTTGGCAATTTTTAGGTCCTGTTCTGCCAATTCCACGTTCGACTCCGAGAACTTGATATCGTTTCTAAAGCTCATGGCCTTGTCAAAAATTACCTTTGGTGAATTTTTTAAAATATCCGAAGGGGGA
This sequence comes from Flagellimonas marinaquae, assembly GCF_023716465.1. Lineage (NCBI taxonomy): Bacteria > Pseudomonadati > Bacteroidota > Flavobacteriia > Flavobacteriales > Flavobacteriaceae > Flagellimonas > Flagellimonas marinaquae. The sequence continues at coordinate 2,256,867 of NZ_CP092415.1, read as the reverse complement.
ATATCGAATTGTTCTTCTGCGATATCAAAGTTTTCATAATCGGTTATCTGTAGCAACTGCGCCAAATTCACCCTTGAGATCAGCACCAAGCTTTCCCCGTTGATTATCTGCTGTTCCTGATTGGCCGCAGTTGCCTCGATTTCCAAAAGGTCCCCACGTGGCAAAACACCGGATTCCACCAATTCCTTGGTCCTCTTCATATCTTGTTCGGTGACCGCATACTGTGCTTTAAAAGTTTTGAGCTGTTCTTTATTGGAAACCACCTGCAAGTAGGCATTGGCAACGTTCAAACGTATGTCATCCTTTAAATTATCCAAGCGGTATTGGTTGGCAATGGCATTCATCTTGGCCCTGTTCAACCTATTAATGTTCCTTAACCCATCAAAAAGTGTAACGTTGGAACTAAATCCTGCATTTACATTGAACGCCGTACTGTTCGTTGGCAAGTTGTTGGTTGGGTTAATGGAAAATCCGGTATTGCTCGAAGCGGACATTGAGCCGTTCAAGTTCGGAAGCATATCTCCCAAAGCGTCGGATCTATCAATTTGGGCATTCTCCAAATCCAATTCAAATTGTTCTATGGTCAAATTATTCTCTACGGCATATTCAACACATTCCTGTAGTGTCCATTTGCGAACTTGGGCACTGGAAAAGGTTACGGTGAACAACAGTAGAACTATTGCTATGCTATTTTTCATTCGTTTTTTGATTTTGGTTGTTAAAATGATGGCTCAGCATGACTTAGTCTTCGTCAGATTTTCGTTCAAGCTTGTTCCAGACTTTAATTTTATCATTCTCTCCAATACCTGAAACTATTTCGACATCTATTCCATCGCTTACCCCTAACTCGAGATCCCTTCTCTCGAATTCATTTTCGCCCACTTCTACTTCCACGTAGGGTTTTTCGGTTTCTTTATCGAATTGCAACAAAGCTTCTTTTAAGGACAATACATCTTTCTTTTCTTCCAGCACTATTGATGCATTGGCACTATATCCTGCTCTTACATAAGAAGTGCTGTCGCTTTCCTTTACGTCGAGATCACCTTCTATCTTAAATTGCACGGCTCCTTCTTCCTCAACGCCTTTGGGCGCTATAAACTTGAGCTTGGCATCGAATTTTTGTTCTTCCAAGGCACCTAGGCTAATTTCCAAAGGCATTCCAACATGTAGTTTTCCTACCTCGGCCTCGTCCACTTCCCCTTCAAAGATCATTTTGTTCATATCGGCAATGGTGGCAACCGTGGTACCATCGTTAAAATTGTTGCTCTGGATTACCTGATCACCTTCTTTTACGGGAATTTCAAGAATGGTACCCGAAACGGTGGCCCTAATATTGGTATTTGCACTGGCAGAACCTCCGGCGGAACCTTTTCTTATGATCTGATAATCGGCCTGCGCATTTTTTAATTCCTGCATGGCCTGCTCGTAGGTCAACTTTAGATTGTTGTAATCTTGGTTGGAGATCACGCCTCTATCGAACAAGGTCTTGTTACGGTCGTACTCCAACTTGGCATTGTTCAATGCCAATTCCGCATTACGGACCCTCCCTGCTGCTTGATTTAAGGATTGTTCGTTGGGAACCACTTTGATTACCGCGATCAGATCACCGGATTTTACCCGCATACCTTCTTCCAAAAGGATCTTATCTATAATTCCCGAAATTTGAGGTTTGATATTGATCTCGTCCTCAGGAATTACTTTTCCGGTTACGATGACTTTATTTACAATGTCCTTCTTTTCTGCTGTTTCGGTTTTATACAGCTCTACAGGAGTACTGTTCTGCTTTAAAAAGTAGACTACAGCGGCCAAAATACCTATGACCACTACCCCTATCAATGCGTATTTTACATACTTGTTCATTCTTGTTTATTTGATTTCGTTATTTAATTGTATTGATTTATTCTTCTCTTAATGCTTCGATCGGCCTGATTTTTACGGCTCTATTGGCCGGCAACAATCCAATGAGCACGCTAAGCCCCACCATTAAAACAAATGATATGACAAATTGTGGCACACTGATCATTGGTTTTACGAACGGAAAGTCGTCACCACTGCCGAACATCGCATCCAACAGTGATAATATCCCGACAGAAATGGCAAATCCGACCAGACCTGCAAAGGCGGTCAATACTATGGCCTCCACAACAATCTGACGTTTTACGATTACTGGGGTAGCTCCCAAAGCTCGCCTTACCCCTATTTCTTGTGTACGTTCCTTAACAGTGATCAAAAGAATATTACTAATGGCGATCACCCCAGCCAATAGGGTAAATATGCCCACGAAAAATGAAAAACCTTTCAATACTGTGGTAAAAGCTGTTATGTTATTGAATATTTCGGACATATCGAAACTGCCTATGGCCCGTTCATCGTCCGGGTGTATGTCATATTTTGCCTTAAGGATGTCCTTTATCTGCTTTTCTACAAATGCCACCGGAGTATTGTCTTCAACAGCTATGGCCATCCACCCCATCCTATCTCCAGAATTAAATGCTTTTTGAAAGGTGGTGAAAGGAATAAATACAGCGTTCTCACCATCAATATTGATGTTATTGTTCGGTTTGTAGATTCCTACTACGGAAAAATATATGCCATTGATCCGAATATCCTGCCCTATGGCATTTTCACCCTTGTCGAACAAAAGTTTGTACGTCTCCTCACCGATTACACATACTTTTTTTGAGCCATCTATATCGGTTTGGTTAAGAAAACGCCCTTCCACCAATTTCTTTTTGGTAATGTTGTCTATTTCCGGATAATCACCGTACACAGCGGAACCACTGGTCTGGCCGTTCCTATATACGGTAACTATGCCCCTATGGCTTCCCAGCTCAATACGTGGTGCAAGCACCTCTATTTCCGGTATCTGTTTTTTAAGGATATCGGCATCTTCGATCTTATATCGGATTCTACGGCCACGCTCAAAACCCTTATAGGGTTCGGAGGTCGATTGGCCCCAAACGAACAAGCTGTTCGATGCTGTTCCGGCAAACAATTTATTGAAACCATTGCTCATACCATTGGCCGACCCCAACAATAGCACCAAGATGATCATCGCGAAAATTACGCCGAGCATGGTGAGGAAGGTCCTGAACATATTTTTGCTCAGTGTATGAAAAATTTCTATCCACAAGTCCCTATCAAATAACCACATAACTATTTATCACTTAGTGCAACAATGGGTTTAACATTTGCAGCTTTCATGGCGGGTAGCAAACCTGCCAATACTCCTGCGATTATCAAAATAATGGTGGCGGTAACCACGGTAGAAAGCTCTACGGATGGATTACTAAAGGCCGGTATTTCTATCATGGGGCCCAAGGCTGCCAAAATCATCCAAGCGAACAACAGCCCTACAAAGCCGGAAATTGCGGTGATAAAAACGGACTCCAACAACACCAAGTTCACAATTTGACGTGGCCTTGCCCCAAGGGCTTTGCGCACACCTATCTCTTTGGTTCGTTCTTTGATGGTAAACACCATAATATTACCGATACCTACGATACCTGCGATCAAAATTAAAAATCCGACCCCAATACCGATCCCTTTTAAAACTGCGGTAAAACTGCTGATATCATCAAAAGCTTGGGCATAGTTCCAAACATATAGACCTGCTTGGTCCTCTGGATCTATTTTATGCCGTCGCTTCATTAAATCCTCTAGCCTACCTGAAAACTCGAGTGCTTTGGACAAATCGTATGTTGGATTATAGGTAAGGGCGATCATGTTAATATGGTTTGTATTTCCATAGATCCGTTGGTATGTACTCACCGGGGCATAGATCCTTCTTTCGGCATTATCGTCACCATCATCTGTAAAAATTCCGATTACCCTAAACGGCAAACCATTGAATTCCACAAACTTCCCCAATGGATCTTCTTTATCAAAAAGGTCTTCGGCGACTTTTCGTCCGATTACGGCAACCTTGGCCTTATTGACCACGTCTGCCTCATTAATATATCTACCGGCAACAATTACAGTTTTTTCTATGGCTTGGTGATCCGGGTGGGTAGCCTGTACCGAATATGAACCAGTTTCGCTTTTATATCTTGCCGTGGTATTGGAAAAATATCTTGCACTGATGTATTCTATGTCCTTTGGAAAGCTTTGCTTTATGTATTCCAGGTCGTCATTTTTTAACTGGATACGTCTTCCGGCCTCGAACCCGCCGTATGCTTTGGATGTTGTTCCGGGGCGCACAAATATTGAGTTGGTGGCATCATCATTGAACTGGCCCACAAACCCATTCTGCATACCGTTTACCGAAGCCAGGAGCATAACCAAGATAAATATGGCCCACCCTACCGAAAAACCGGTTAAAAAGGTTCTAAGCTTATTGGTTTTTAGCGTATTGAATATTTCCTGCCAAATATCGCGATCAAACATATTGCTCCGCTCTTACTTGTTCTATTTTCTTGTCCTCTACAATAACACCATCTTTAAGGTGCACAATACGTTTGCACATATGTGCAATATCCTCTTCGTGGGTAACGACCAGAATGGTATTTCCATCATCGTTGATCTTTTGGATAAGATCCATTACCTCATAAGAAGTTTTACTGTCCAAGGCTCCGGTCGGCTCATCTGCCAATAGTACCTTTGGCTCGGCAGCCATGGCACGTGCAATGGCCACTCTTTGTTTTTGTCCACCGGAAAGTTCGCTGGGCAAGTGTCCCGCCCATGGCTTTAGACCTACTCGTTCCAAATATTTCATGGCCTTTTCCTGACGTTCTTTTCTCGGAACTTTTTGGTAGTATAGTGGAAGAGCTACATTCTCTACGGCACTTTTATAATTGATCAAGTTGAAAGACTGGAAGATAAATCCTAAAAATTTGTTCCGGTATTGCGCCGCTTTGGTCTCGCTCAGGTTTTTGATCGGCACACCATCCAAGGTATACTCACCGGAATCAGCACCGTCCAACATTCCTAAAATGTTCAACAAAGTTGATTTTCCAGATCCTGAAGACCCCATAATGGCGACTAGCTCCCCTTCTTCTACTTTAAAGTTTATCCCTTTTAAAACATGAAGGGAGTTGCTCCCCATTTTATAGGATTTATGAAGATCTTTGATTTCTATCATGATTGGTGATGTTAGCTATCTTACTTTTACCTCTGTATGTAAGACAGAAATGTTGTTAAATTGTTACAGGATTTTTTACTTTTTTTTGATTTAGCCCGTCCATGCCCTTTATTCTTCTACCAATGCGTTCCAAACTTTTACCTTATCGGCAGCTGTTACCCCTGACTTAACCTCTACAAAAATGCCATCGCTCACACCAAGTTCCACATCCTTCCTTTCAAATTGTTGGTCGGCGGTTTCTACCTCCACAAATGGTTTTTTAGTGTCTCCATCAAACTGTACCAAGGCTTCTTTTAGCGCCAATACACTATCGGCCTTGGCCAAAATAATGGAAGCGTTGGCACTTAGGCCGGCCCTTATAAATACTGTGTCGCTTTTTTTAAGGGTTCCTTTGATCTCAAACTGAATTGCACCATTTTCCTCCTTGCCCTTAGGGGCAATATAATCCAAAACAGCATCAAAAACCTTGTTCTCTATTGCTCCCACAGTGATTTCCAATGGTAGGTTCTCTTTAATTTTCCCGACTTCGGATTCGTCCACTTTTCCTTCAAATATCATTTTATCCACATCGGCGATTGCTGCGATTGTGGTCCCCTCGTTAAAGGTATTGCTTTCGATCACTTGATTACCGACCTCTACGGGAACCTCCAGGACCATTCCGCTCACCGTGGCCCGGATCATGGTATTTGCCGAACTACTTAGACCGCTCGTGGTTCCTGTTTTAACTATATCGAACCTTTTATTGGCAGCCGCATAGGCTTGTTTGGCCTGATCATAGGAAACCTGTGCTCTTTCGAGATCTGTTTTAGAAATTACGCCTTTGCCAAATAAGGTGGACTGACGCTCGTAATTTCGTTTTTGATCATCCAGATTGATCTTGGCTTCATCTATTCCGTTTCGGGCATCGTTCAAGGCAGAGAGATTGGGTACTACCTTAATTTTGGCCAAAAGATCTCCGGATTTTACATAATCGCCACCCTCAACATATATTTCCTCTATTACTCCGGAAATATTCGGTTTGATCAACACTTCTTCCAAAGGAAGAATGCTGCCAGTGGCCACTGCTTTTTTTACAATGGTCTGTGTGGAAGGGGTTTCTGTCTGATATACTACCGGGTCCTCGGCATTTTTCTGGTATAGGTAATACATGGAGCCACCGAATACGATTACGATGAGCAACAAGATGACAATGGTTACCGATTTTTTCATTTTAATTTATGTTATTGATTGATTCTTTTAACTTTTTATTCCGTTCGCAAGGCTTCTATGGGCCTTACCCGTATGGCACTCTGAGCTGGAATGAAACCTGCCAAAAGCCCTGAGACCATTAATATGGTCAACGCTCCGCTTACCACGCCCACACTTACGCTGGGACTCATAAACATATCCACAGGACCTACATTGTCCAACAGGGAATTGATTCCAAAAATGACCAGTGAACCAAAAATAATCCCTACCATTCCCGAAATAAGGGTCAGAAATATGGATTCCATCAAAATTTGCTTTTTTATGGACCATGGCTGTTCGCCCAAAGCCCTGCGTATCCCGATTTCCTTGGTGCGTTCTTTGACCACGATCAGCATAATATTGCTCACCCCGATTATTCCGGACAACAACACCATAATTCCGACGATGTAGGCAACAGCCTTTAATGCTCCGAACAAGCTCTCCACACGATTATATTGCTCGTACAAATCAAAATAGCCCACAGCACGGGTATCTTCGGGGTGTACTTTATGGCGTTTCTTCATCTCAGCTACAATTTTGTCCTTAAGTTGAGAAATGGAACTACCATCGTTTGCCGTAATGGCCATCCAACCCACATCCTCTCCACGATTAAATGCTTGGGAAAAGGAGGTAAAGGGCACAAATATTTCTTTTTGGCCTTCTTCGCCCCCTCCACTATTATTTTTTTTATAAGTGCCTATCACCATAAAATTGACCCCTTGTATTTTAATATAGGTGCCAATCGCATCTTCATCTTTATCATACAGATCGTTTTTTACACCCTGCCCTATAATGGCCACCTTTCTTTTTTCGTTGATGTCGTTGTAATTTAAAAAGCGTCCGGAGGTTACGGCCATTGGGTCTTGATTGATGATTTCTGGATAATCGCCATAAACATTATAGGCTCCTGTTCGGATTCCTCGGACCACATTATTGTTGCCCCCAAAACCGCCCAATTGGTTTCTGGGAGAAATAAACCTGAGGTCGGGAACATTGTCCCGAATGGCCTGAACATCATCAATTTTAAATTCAAATCTTCGACCTTTCGGGAGTCCTTCATAACCTTTGGTCGTGGCACGTGTCCACATAAACATGGTGTTCGTGGCAATGTTCCCAAAATCCTGTTTTATGCCATTTTCCAGGCCTTTGCCCGCAGCCAACAGCACTATAAGGATAAATATGCCCCAACATACACCAAATGCCGTGAATATGGTGCGCCACACATTGGAGGTGAGCACCTCGATAATTTCCCGCCATCTATCTTTATTGAACATTTAGGCAATGTGTATTATTCATCTCTAAGAGATTCGATTACTTTAACTTTTGCTGCTCTGTAGGCCGGAATAAACCCAGCCAAAGCACCGGCGACTATCAGTACGATCACTGTGGAAAAGGCCACGTTGAAGTTTACGGATGGATTCAAAATGTAATCCACTTCTATATTTGGCCCAACTATTTCCAATAGTGCCATACTAAAAATAAGCCCTCCAAATCCTGAAATTGCGGTTACAAATATGGCTTCGTGCAAGATCATAGCGATTATGGACCATGGTTTGGCCCCCAATGCTTTTCTAATTCCAATTTCCCGGGTTCGCTCTTTTACAACAATCATCATGATATTGCTTACACCGACTACTCCTGCGATTATGGTACATACGCCCACAAACCAAAAGAACAGTTTAATATTATTGGTAAGCCCATAATATCGTTTGGCCTCTTCCATAGCACTCCATACCTCTAAGGCGCCAGTATCGTCCGGAGCAATGGTATGGGATTGTTGCAGATAGGCACTAAGTCCGTTTTTAAAATCAATCGCTTGGGCCACTGCCTCATCAAAATTCTCGACAGCGGGCAAGGTAAATGCCATGTTGTTTACCCGATTGCCTCCATTAAAAGTTCTTTGAGCTGTTGTTATGGGGATATAGATACGTTCTTCTTCTCGATCTTCCATTTCCCTGTACACCCCGATCACTTTAAAAGGTATACCGGAGATATCGATAAACTCACCTATTGGGGTATCTACCGCTCCAAAAACATCTGTTTTGATTTTTTTGCCGATGATGGCTACTTTGCCGTTGGAAACTTCGTCTTGGTAATTAATGAACCGCCCTTCTACCATATCCGCATTTTCTATAAACTGAAAATCCGACACCACTCCCTGGACACCATAGATCAATGCTTCCTTACCGTAGTTGACACTTACCCCGCGCACAAAAATTCGTGAGGACCCATACTCCAGCTCATCCTTGAACATGGCGCTCGCCCGTGTATAGTTTTCATTAACCAGTTGAATTCGTCTTCCGGGATTTAGGCCTTTGTACTCTTTGGAGGTAACACCGGGCCACACCCAAACACTGGTAGAGGCATCCTCTTTGAACTCGTGTTCGATACCGTTCCTCATACCTTGGCCAAAACCCAATAATATTACCAAAATAAAAATACCGGAGGCTACGGAAAGTCCGGTTAAAAATGTGCGAAGTTTGTTCTTTCGTATGGTGTCAAATATCTCTTGCCACCTTTCCAAGTCGAACATGGGTCAGCTATTTTTGATTGATGAGTTACCTATGGTACATCAATAAGACAATCAAAAAGGCCAATTGTTACAGTTTCAAGTAAAAAAAGCGTGCGCACGAGGAATCAACTCCTCATTTTTCTATAGATAAAATAAAAGAGACTTGCCACCAAAATATAGGGAACCGCCATAAGGTAAACAATACCATTATTGATCGCTTCGGCCGTTTTCCCATCCGATTCGCTTTCCACTACGGCCCTGCACATAGCACATTGCGCCTCTGTAACGGTTGGAAAAACGATCATAACCAGGAGTAAGACAAGTAGTTTGGTTTTCATGGAAATATTAATAAGGATAGTAGGGTGAAATCATAACATAGACCAAAACACCGGTTATAGCCACGTACAGCCAAATGGGAAATGTATATTTTGCCCATTGTCTGTGGCTTTCAAAATCATCCAGGTACACTTTTGAATAGGTGATCAATACCAATGGGATAACCGATATAGAAAGAACTATATGGGTCATCAGAATAAAATAGTACACAAACTTGATTGGGCCCTCGCCTCCAAATATGGTAGTCTCCGATGTCATATGATATGCCACATACATCACCAAAAATAAGGCAGACAGTACAATATTTATCATCATTAATCTACGGTGAATTAATTGGCGTCCATTCTTGATGGCAATTATGGCAGCTATCAACAAAATCGCCGTTAGGCCATTTATACTTGCATAAATCGGGGGTAAAAAAGATAAGGGTTTTGCATTGGGTATCTTATATCCGAACAACAAAGCTACCACCAAGGGTATTGCAATTGATACTATGGTAATTAATCTATTGTAACGTTTTTCTTTTAATGAAAAGTCCTCGGTCATTCTTTCAATAGTGTTTTTATGTCCTCTTTTAGTATGGTGATCTGTTGGGTTTCCCCGTCTGAATTTTCCCCTTGTTCCTCGGTAATGGTACCGCGATAGTAAATCAACGGATTGCCAAATTGGTCCTTACGCGATCTAATATACCCATTTTTGTCCACCAAGGCGAACATGCCGGAATGCTCGAACCCTCCAGGCGCTGCTTCGTCTTCATTGGCGAAGATATAAAAGCCCTCTTGCGCCAATTGATAGATTTTTTCCTGATCGCCCGTCATTAAATGCCAATCTTCATCGGTAACTCCATATTTTTCAGCATATTCCGTTAACACGGAAGGTGTATCGTATCTTGGGTTAATGGTAAAAGATGCTATACCAAAGTCCCCACTTTCGGAAAAAGTATTCTGGATCGCCACCAAATTCTTGGTCATTACAGGGCAAATTGTGGGACAAGTGGTAAAGAAGAAGTCGACTACATAGACTTTTCCCAAAAAGTCCTTATTGGTTACCAACACGCTATCCTGATTATAAAAAGAAAATGCGGGCACTTTCCGTTTTTCGCCCTGGTTCTCTATAAACCCTACTTCGGCCTTTCCGAGCCTGGCACTCATGCGATCGTTCTCCACAATAGTGTCACCTTTTACCCGCTTGGTAATTTCGTAAACGGCGAATATTCCAAAGACCAGAATAATTGCAGATACCCAAATATAGGTATGCTTCTTTTTTTTATTTGTTCCTGTCGGCATTGTTCTTTTTTAAGGCCAAACGGTATTCTGCCAAAATAATCTTGACATCGTCCACCATTTTATTGTTCAATTCTGCTACGGACGAGGTATCGAAACCGTATTTTATTCCTTCATCCTCATCGTCGGTCCTTCCCCGAAGCATTAAATCCTTATCTATTATAAACACGTTGGGGGTAAATAGGTCGGCATCCAATGTAACATTGCTCTGCAAGGTTTGGAAAAGTGTTTTAATCTCGTCATCCGTCCCATAGGCAAAATGCCATTTATCGATGTCGGAAAGTTTACCCAATTCATCTTTTAAGGCTTCAACTTGATCTTGGCTTCCTTCGGGAACCACCATTACCATCTGAAAATCGTTAAACTCCCCAAATCTTTTGTAGATTTTTTGATTGAGGTTAAATGCATTTCCTTGCTTAGCGCTGATATTATGGCCCAAAAATCCCAATATGGTGATTTTGCCCTTTAATTTTACAGAGGAATCGAATGCTGTGACATCGGACACATTTTCGCTGAGTGTAGGCAAACGCCCAAAGTTATTTACTCCCGATGCAAAAAATAAATAGACCACGACCGGGAGTATAAAAAGAACGGCTAAAACAATTTTCTTCTTCATAGTGTTACATCATTGCAAAAATAAAAAAAGACGGTTGGAAAACCGTCTTTTTAAATTGTTAAAAACAATGGTGTTGTATTAGAAGTTCCAAGTAATGAACCCGTCTTTATAAACACTGTATATATAATCCGCTTCGAAAAGCAGAATAAAAATCAAATAACAGATCAAGAATACGGGGGTCCATACAATAACCCTTCTTAACGATGTTTTTTCGTCCCTTAGGTGCATAAAGTCCCATGCAATGTAATAGGCCTTTACCAAGGTTAGGATTATAAATATCCAGTTGATCAACTTCATGCCCAAAAAGAAGCTATGGGTCAATGATCTTGGTTTGATGATACCCAATACAACCTCGATGGTCGTAACTATTGTTAGGAAGATAAGCACTCCCCAAATTTTTTGGGTATTCGACTTAAATTTTAAAAGTCCTCTAAATATCTCAAGTTTATGTTCGTGTGCCATGTATGCTGAATGTTTTTATACCAAATAAAAGAAAGTAAATACGAATACCCATACCAAATCCACAAAGTGCCAGTAAAGACCAACTTTTTCTACCATTTCGTAATGCCCTCTTCGCTGATAGGTGCCCAAGATTACATTAAAGAAAATGATTATGTTGATCACGACCCCAGAGAATACGTGGAATCCGTGAAATCCTGTAATAAAGAAAAAGAAATCGGCAAACAACCTGTGACCATATTCGTTATGTACAAGATTGGCCCCTTCCACCACTTGGTTGGCCTCCAGTATTTTGGCAAGGGATTGCTTTCTATCCAAAAGTGTTTTTTCGCCTTCCTCGGTCAATTGTTCGGTTCTGATCAGGATATTCGGTGTGGCCTTAAATCCTTCCACTACCTCGTTCAAGGAGTAAGAAGTCTTATAGCCTTCACCTTGGAACCAGATACCTTCACTTGGTTCGTGTTTTACTCTTTCTTCCGGCAAGGTCTTGGCAAAATCTGCCAAAGCGGCCCTTTCCCCCGTCTCGGCATCAACAAACTGAAGGATCCTGCCCGAATTGGTTTCCAAAGCACCAAAATCCCCTTTTATAAAGGTTGCCCATTCCCAAGCTTGTGACCCAACAAATATTGCACCACCTATAATGGTAAGGAACATGTAAAGGATCACGCTTTTTTGTTTCATTTTATGACCTGCGTCCACGGCCAAAACCATGGTCACGGAAGACATGATCAAAATAAAAGTCATAAAGGCCACATAATACATGGGGTAATTTCCATGAAAAAATGGCACGTGGGTAAACACCTCATCTGCAATAGGCCATAACTCTATGAACTTAAACCTTGAAAATCCGTAGGCTACCAAAAACCCGGAAAAGGTCAAGGCATCCGACATGATAAAGAACCACATCATCATTTTTCCATAGCTAGCGCCGAGTGGTTTGTTGCCACCTCCCCAAACGCTGTCTTCTGTACCGGTACTTACCGTTGCATCCATATAAAAGGTCGTTTTATTAAAACTTTCACAAATTTACATTTTTTGATGTATTGAAAAAGATAAACTTGAATGAAAACTGCTCCAATCAAAATTTATTTTACGAAATACATAAATAGAATTAGATATACCCAGATAAAATCCAAAAAATGCCAAAATGAGGCGCCCAATTCCATTCCCAACATATTGTCCGGGGCATATTTTTTTCTTAACTGCTGAACCAATACCACTAAAAGGGTTATCAGTCCGGCCACAACATGTGCAATGTGCACAGCGGCCAACAAAAATACATAGGACATTTTTATATTGCTAGTGGGCCCTGTAAAATAATAGCCACTCTCCAGCATTTGGGAAAATCCATAAAACTGAAGGGATATAAAAGTTATTCCAAGGGCCAAAGTCAACACCAAGAAAATGGTTCCATTTTTTTGGTTGTTCTTGGCTACAGCCTTTTTTGCCAAGACATAGGTAACACTGCTCAAGACAATAATAGCCGTACTTATAAAAAAGGCGCTGGGCAAATCCAGGTCGCTCACCCAATCTTCTCGTTTGCTGCTCACGATGTAGGCACTGGTCCAACCGGCAAATCCCATGATCAAACTCACTATACCAAACCAGAGCATCATCTTCTTTGCTCTCCTGTTCTTTTCCTTTGCTGTTCCTTGGGTTAAATCCATCTTAGCTAATAAACTTATCTATTACGTATACAATTTGAATCAATGAAATATAGGTTACACTGGCCAACATCAATCTACGTGCTGAGGGGTTATCCCTATTTTCGTAGAGTTTGAATGCAAAAAATAGCATGACCAACCCTGACAACAGTACAATGGCTGCTGCCGGAATTGAAAGTTGCAACCTTCCTGTAAAACCGAATACAGGTATGATCGATATCACTATCATCCAAATGGTGTACAGTATTATCTGCAATGCAGTACCTTTATCTTTATGGCCGGTGGGCAACATTTTAAATCCTGCTTGTTTGTAATCCTCGTCCAACATCCAGCCCAATGCCCAAAAGTGGGGAAATTGCCAAAAAAACTGGATCATGAACAAAGTCCCGGGTTCAATACCAAATTCGTCCGTTGCCGCGACCCAACCCAACATAAAGGGAATGGCTCCGGGAAAGGCGCCAACAAAGACCGATAGTGGTGACTTGGTTTTCAACGGCGTGTAGACACTGGTGTACAAAAAAATGGAAATTGCCCCGAACATAGCTGTTTTTGGACTTAGTGCAAACAGGGACAATACACCCAAAACCGTTAATACAATGGCAATGATCAATGCTGTTTTTACCGACATTCGCCCGGACGGGATGGGTCTGTTCCTGGTCCGTTTCATCAAAGCATCCAAATCCTTTTCTATGATTTGATTGTATGCATTAGACGCACCTACCATGCAATAACCGCCAAACATGAGCAGCAAAACGGAGACTAAATTGATTTGATAGGCTCCCAAAAAGTATCCAGCAATGGAGGAGAAAACCACACTGACAGCCAATTTGGCCTTGGTAATCTCCTTAAAATCTGTAAATAGTAAGGAAAGGGAATTATTTTTTACGGAACCTACGGCAGATTTCATCCACATCTATATTGGCTCGCAAAGATAACGCCAGTGCATATCTTTTGCAACCAAAGCTAAAGTTTTATGATTCTTTGGGTCAATTGCATCAAAAAAGCCCGAATGAAAAAATTCACTCGGGCTTTTCCATTCCTGCCTCGACAGGAATTTTATGTGCTTTTACTGAAGCTTAAACGTAATTGGAATACTAAAAGGAACCTTTACGGGTCTTCCTCTCTGCTTTCCAGGAGTCATTTTAGGTAGTTTTTGAATGATTCGCAATGCTTCTGCCTCCAAATTCTTATCTGGCCCACGCATTCTAATATTTCCGATGCTTCCATCTTTTTGGATAACGAAAATTACACTTACCCTACCTTGAACACCCATTTCTTGGGCAATTTCAGGGTAACGGAAGTTTTTACGAATATGCTTCTGCATCATTTCTTGAAAACATGCTTTTTTATCGCTTGCTCCTTCACAACCTGGGAATACAGGTACATCCTCGATCACCGCAAAGGGAACCGATATATCTTCTTCTACTTCCTCTACTTCAACCTCTTCGATTTCCACTACCTCTTCTTCTTGACTGGTTTCGGTAGATTCGATTACGGTCTCTTCCACTTCTTCTTCATCCTCTACAACCTCGATTACCTCGGGGGCAGCTGGTGGCGGTGGCGGTGGTGGAGTTTTAATCTGCTCGGTCATCGGTACTTCTTCGTCCAACTGATCTTCAACATTCATAGAAATGTCGTAATTGTTGGCCTTGTCATATTTTTTCCACTCCATGGCTCCGTAGACTAAAGCCAAAACAGCTGCCAATCCTATAACAAAGTATAGTGTGCTGTTTCTTGCCACGTCCGCTTTCGGGTTCTTTTTTGGTTCCATCCTTTTTCTCCTTTTCTTAATTTAGTGTTTGCTAATTTAATTATTAATTGGTTAAATAAACAATTAAAATTTCCATTTTAACGGGTTTTTCTTAGAAAAAACCCACCGAATTAGTCCTATCCCTGCAAATGCGCCCAGTGTATTTGCCAAAACGTCGCCAAATTCGGCCATACGATCGGTAGTAACGGCATGTTGCAAGGCTTCCATTAAAATTCCATAAGCTATGGCAGTTACAAGAACAATATTGACGGTCCTGTTTATACCAAGGCTTCCTTTGGTTCTTTCCCGCAAACTTAAACAACCCACAAAACCAAAGACCATATAAAATATAAAATGGGTGATTTTATCGGCATATGGAACATTTAGGCGCCCGGCATCCAACTCCATATTCGAGAAAGAAAATAAGCTGAGCATTGTAATAAACATTGCCCAGCTTATAAATAATAAGGTATATATGTTTTTTTTAAGCACCTATAAGGGACTTGTAATCATCCGCGCTCATGAGACCTTCCACTTCGGAGGCATCGCTCATTTTTATTTTTATCATCCAACCATCACCATAAGGATCTGTGTTCACCTTTTCCGGCTCGTCCTCCAAGGCTTCATTAAACTCAACAATCTCTCCGCTGAGCGGCAAAAAAAGGTCGCTAACGGTCTTTACCGCCTCAACGGTTCCAAAAACTTCCTCTTTATCCAAAGTTTCGTCCAAAGTTTCCACTTCAACGTAAACAATATCCCCCAATTCGCTCTGTGCGAAATCCGTAATACCCACGGTGGCGATATCTCCATCTATCTTGACCCACTCATGATCCTTTGTGTACTTTAATTCTGACGGTATGTTCATTACTTTAAGTTTGAATTTGTAGATGGACAAATGTAACGGATTGCTGAAAGCTTTTCAAACAAACTTGAAGACAAAATGCAATTAAAAACGATTAGTTCCCAAAGTTATACCTCAAGGTAAAACCAGCATTAATGGTTGTTTGTGGAAATGCCGTGGATACCGCAAACTCGGAGAACGAATGATCATAGAAGAACAAAGCGTTCAAACTTTTGCTCAAGGCATAGTCCGCGGTAAACTTTAAGGACATTAATTTTTGTCCGGATGTGATCTGATTGTTATCGATATCCAAATTTCGGATAATGGTAATATTATCTCGCAACGACAAGTCGGCTTTTAGGTTCAAATCCCCTTTTAACCTTGTTTTTTCCCCTCCAATGTTGGTCACAAATTTTACATCTTTAAACCGGTATCCCAAACCTAGGGTATATTCGCTCCCGTTTATTTCCGTTAACAAGTTGTTGTCAAAACTCAAGGACAATGTTCTACTGGTCCTTACTTCTGCCAATACACTAAAGGAGCTCTGCATCTCAAAGTCCACACGCATCAACGGGCTAAATTCGTCGGTAAGCACTACATTATTGATCAGGGTCTTTGGCAAGAAATCCCCGTTTTCCGGATCTATCGTGGTATTCTGGCGCTCCAAATTCGTTTGAAAAGAGTTAACACTGTACGCTGCTCGATACCCGTGAGTTAATGAGAAGCGTTTAAATTTCTTTTTAAACCAACGATTCTTCATGAGGCCGGTATACTTTATGTTCCAGTTGGGAATCGGAATATCCCTAAAAGCATCCAGGTTTACACGCTCCACATCCTGTCCGGTGTAAGCCGCAAAGAATGCGGGAAGCAGCACCTCTTGTTGAGTTTTACCATACCGCTCCGGAAACCCTTCTTCATCCAATTCACCTGGATCACCACCTCTATCGGACACCAATCGGTTGGCGATAGTAATCCTATTTTGTTTAAACTGCTCAAAAGTTTCAGAATCGAACTCATCGCTTTTATTAAAAATGGTACCGATCATTACCGTGGAAATACTAAAGTTCCCCATTTCGTTGATAAGACCGTCCAAGCCATTGCTCCACTCTTCTGGACTATAGCTTTCTTGTGTAGAGCTCGTAAAACTCCTGTCGGCACTCAAATCTATGGTAAGATCTTGGGTAGGCTGGGCCGTGGCAGTTATATTGAGCTGTTTGTTCATGTTCTGCATAAACTGTGTACTGTACTCCGGATAGTCTGTTAACCATCCTTTTCTGGCCGCTTCAAAACGCACATCTGCCTGGCTACCAAAAACAAAGCCCAATGTTGGACGGGCCGTTCCGATGAACCCTATGGATTGTGTGTAACCTGGTAATACTGTTCCCCTGTTTTCGCTATAATTTACGTTCACTCTTTTTACCATGGTAAGCACATCCACCAATGTATTGAACCCTTTACTTGTTTTTCGCGGGCCATTACCATTAGCTTCATTTACAGGATTACCGGCCTTGTCCCTGCGCACCGGGGCCTGGTTTGCCGTTACTTTGCCGTCTCGTTTTTTAAGCCCCAAAAAGTCATAGAAACGTTGCATGCCCATGTTGGCGGTCAATGTATGCGTACTGGCATTTTGCACCACGTTGATATCCTCATTGGCCACCTCTCGTAGTGCATCCCCACCACGTTGCCAATCAAAATTACTGGTGTAGGTGTATTGTGCATTTATAAAATTGAGGAACGGGATCTTACTAAATGGCAGCTCGTAGTTCAATTGCATTTGTTGCGCATGACGATTGGGCTCTCCAACATCAAAAAAGCCATCCCAAAGATCTAATGCTTCGTTGATTCCAGAATCGGGGTTGTCGTCCACATTAAAATAGTTCCGAACTATGTTGTTGTTGGATGCAGTTAAATTTACCCGTAAAGATTTGGACAGACTATAATTAAGGGCATACTGCCAATTGAACAGGTAATTCCGCTGCTGCAACAATGGCAATTCCAAAGCCTCCACCCCTGGCTCCAATACATCGCGATACCTTTGTTGATTAAAGGATCGGTTGTAATTGGCATTTACCGATATGCTGGTCGGCAACGCATTAAAGTTCAAATCCTTGAGCCATTGCCAATATTTGCCGGTAAGCATAGAGTCTTTCTTGGCAAAAGGCGCTACAAGTGCCGGTTTAAAATTATGATTGTACACAAATCCTGTCGATACATTTTGATCTCTTAGTTCGGCTACCTCAAAATCCCTATGGTTTGTTTCGTTATAGGAATAGTTAAAGGTGAAGTTTTCTATATCGAAGAAATTCTCTTCCGCTTCCTCCCCTCTATTTTTACGGACACCTATTAAATTAATACTGGTCCGTTTGGTGTAATCCTCTGCTTGTTGTTTTATGGTTTCGGCCTCTTCTGCAGTAGATGCCGCAGCAATCCTATCATCCAATCTAAGGTCATCGTAGACTGGATCAAATTCGGGGGTGATCAAGGTTTCGGAAATACCATAATTGAACGGTAGTTGTAGGTTCCATTTTTTTGGAAACAATTGCCCTACATTTACATTGGTGACCACATCGTAGGAAATCGCATCTTCCAAGGCACGTTCTGTAGGGGTTTGATCTATAGATCCGAACCCGGAAGTACTTTTGCTTCCGGTTGCTGTCACATTCGCAAAATCAGCCATGTTTGCATCCAAGGCTGCCGTAGCGGCCCAGCCTCCATTGTTTTCCAATCCTGCCAAACGAAGTTCATTGAACCAAACTTCGCCTCTTGCAGGAATATCATCGATATTTTTGATACCTACCATCATTCCACGAATACTTCCCAAGGACGGGTTTCCTCGAATCCCGATTCGGACTCTACCAAGTGTTCTTGGTGCAAACTCATCTACCGGCATAGCTTCACCATCCACAATTTCATAATAGTTGATTTCATCCAAAGTTTGATCGGATATTCCTTTGGATTTCACCTTGCTCAAATCGCTCAGTGCAACATCCAGTTCATTGACGTCTGGCCAAATCTCTTCGGATGATGTTGAACCAAAGGGTGTAAATTGAAGAGGCAATTCCAGTTGATAAAAGTTTTGTGAGAAATCCGTTCCAATTCTCAAAAAACCTACTAAAGGTGTATCGTTATCGGAATAATCGGTATTGAATATTTTTTCGGCGTGCATGAACATTTTTAAACGCTCGTACTGGCGCACGTCGATATTTACATTTTTGAATACTCCCCTGGAATCTTCGGACTCCAAATTTTCCACCACAAATGATAGTGATTGCTCATTTTGGCGGATAATGGTGTTATTATTGTTCAATTGCTCCCGAACTACTCCTGGAGGCAGTACATATGGTATGGGCTGCCTTCCATAATTCTCTTCAATATTTACTGTATTTACATCGGTAACCGTTGCGTCGTCGGTAGGATCATTGTCCACATTGGGCTGTAACGAATTTGTATAGGTCCTCCAGTCACCACGAACCAAATCCAGTGTAGCAAATCGCAATACTACATCATCGGAAAAGCCAGTAAGGTACATTCGCATAAAACTGATGGATCTAAAATCGGAGATTCCCCCAACAGCATCGGTAAAATCGCTCAACGGAATTTTATATTGAATCCATCTACGATTCAACTGCGTACCATTGGGCAATGTCGGGGTCTGTCCTTCGCGAATATCGGTTACATATTGATCATCTATTGTGGTGTTAGGTTTAATCTGAATCCGGTATTCATAATAACTGTTCACCGTGTTCATGGTCAAATCCCTGTCAATATCTTCTACGTCGGGCAATGTTGTGGAACCTCTATTGGTATCGGTTACTGCCACCGGGGAGTTCCCCTGAGTATTGTTAAAATCCAAATAACGTTCTAAAATTCCACCATCCCGGTTCAAGTAATATTGATAGTTATCCAATGCAGGGTCTTCTGCCGGTCCATTGTATATAGCGGCCTCCTCGGCATCACCATACCCATCCAAACCTAAATCTTGGGCTGTTCTGTTGGCTTCGTCGGCATCAAAAGCATACACCAAGGATTGAGTCGATGGTACCTGTCCCCAGATAGTTTCCCTGGGCACCTCATTGTTCGTGCTTGCAGGAAGTCCATTTTCGTATTGTTTACGACCGTCCTTTAAAATATCCTCGGAGATGTTCCCCAAGTTCAAAACCAATTCGCCCGCATTGTTACCTGCGGTTTCGCCGTCAATATAAGGGTCCAATACCCAAAACTGTACAAATTCCACATTGGATTGCTCAAAATTGGTACTGCTCAATGGTCGCATTATACCTGCCCATTTGGCTTCGGGTGTTTCGCTCTCAAAACTTGGATTGGCGTTGTAAGGTCCTTTTTGGTTAGGGTAATACACAATATCCAATGTGCTCTGCACCTGGGTCTGCCCTTGGGCTATATCGGTCTCAGTAAATACTTCATCTATAAATACCCTACGGGTCGAGTTCAAGGAAATATCGTTGTCCGACATTCCAGAAGGTCTTTGGTTGGTATAAAAAATAGGGTCGATGGTGTACCACGCCATCTTTGCGCGTTCATAGCCCACATCGATACCGGTTCTATCGTTTAAAAATTCCACTGGCGGACTTGCCAAGGTCCATCCTAGGGACGAGCGAATATCGATCAAAGCCTGGGCCCCTTCAAAATCGTCCAAATAAGTCGTTGTTTCCCCTTGAAAATCCGCATTTTTTGGTGAGTTGGGCCTTAAAAAAGCGACTTCACCGCGCAATGATAGGTTAGAGGGTACATCGGTATCTATATTCGGTAACTTGTTCGCCAAGCGGGTCAGAAACGGCATTTCCGTACTAAAGTTTCCATTTAGACCAAAAATTGTATTGTTCACCGGTTCTATTCCGTAGTTGGATTTTTGGGTGAGCGGCCGTTCATTCAGATTGAGCAAGGTACCGCCCAAAACAAATTTATCGTTGAATTTATGCTCTACGTTTACCCCCGCAAATCTTCGAGTTTGCTGTCCGAACACGGCATTATTTTCCACCGAAATATTGATCGGTGTGTTGGATGCCTCCAAACTTGGATCCAACAATTGAACCGTACCCGCTTGATAATTTACCGTGTAATCGATGCCTTCCTGCAGTTGACGACCACCGGCCGTTACCGTTACGGAACCCTGGGGCACATTGAACGCCCCGATCGGAATACCATTTCCGGATTGCGAAGTATATCGTCCTTTTATTTGGAATCTATTTTTCTCGGCATCTTGCAAGGAAGCTGCTTTGGTCTTTGCATACATGTTTCGGAAAACATATCGTTGCTGATTAGGGTTGTATCCTTGATCATTGTCCACATCATAGACCCCACCGCCCAAAAGCTCAAAGAGATACTCTCCAAATGGCTCTACCTTGGTAAAAATAATTCGCCCCGATTGTGAATCTACTGTAATGCCCTCAACATAATCAAAGAAGCCATCGCCTCCCGGCTGTACATCATTGTAAATATTTAGACGATCCAGATTGAAAACATTCAACAATATTTGATCCTGTAAACCCGTGGGCCATCCGGCATTGGGATCTACGGGCGTAATGTAGTTCCTCGGCGTAGGATCGGAATAGAGTATATTCAGTTTAAAATCTTCTTGATTTAGTTGATAGGCCCCTGTGGAATAGATGTTTTTCATCATCAAATCCCAAATAGGATCTTGTACATTGGTGATATTGCTCTTAAGCAATTTCAACACCAAGGAATTGTTCTCGATAAGATTGGAATTTGGCGGTATTGTTGTCGCGTCCACACCCCCGTTGGCAAACTCTCCCACTTGAAATACTTGTCCGTCAAAGGTATATTGGAAAGCCACACCCAAAACTTCATCGTTGCTCAAGCTCTGGCTCAAGGAAATATATCCTAGCTGGGAATCAAACTCGTAGTCACGACCAGGTTCCAACTTACGTGCATTTTCCAAAATGGCGTAATCGAACCCTTGGTTTACGGTGTAGCCGGGTATATTGAACCCCGATTCTACAGTTGCGATATCCCTAATGGATTGTGTAAGGGCCCCACTGCCAATCTGATTGGGATCGTATGCGTTGGCGGCATTCTGGGGCAAGCCCGATGCTACCGCAGAAGGGTTGAAAAAGCCGGCAGGGTCGCCATTGTTTACACCAATACGGGTATTATCGGAAATAGCCTCTCCCAAATCCTGGATGGCCACCACGTTCCTGACGTTCTGTGTCTGCTGATTCCTGTTGGTCACCCACACCTCCAAACGTGTAATTTGCACCCTACTTTGAACAAAAGGGTAAAATTCCAAGGCTCTGTCGTAATTATCCCTAAAATAGTGAGCAAGGAAAAAGTGACGGTCCTCATCGTAATCCAAGGCGGTCAAGGCGAACTCATTCACAGTTCCTCCGCCTTGCGCAACTACAGTATTGCTTTGTGAACGTTGTTCCGAGAACACTGCTGTTACGGTTGTTTTTCCGAACTGCAATTGGGTTTTTACACCGAATAAGCTCTGCGCCCCAGTAATCAAAGAACTATTGAGGGGCATATTTACATTACCTATTTCTATTTTACGAAGGATATCGTCCTCGGTCGGGGTATAATCCAGTTTTACCAAGTTCTGAAAATCGAAAGTAGCCTCGGTATCATAATTTGCGGTCACTTGAAGACGTTCCCCTACTTTTCCCAGCAAACTTAGACTGATGCGTTGGTCAAAATCAAAAGAAAGATTGGTTCTATTTCTGGGCGATAGTGCCGGGTTATCGTTTTTTTGCCATAAAATACCAAGATCCATGGCCACCGAACCTTGCGGAATCACCTCTATTGTATTACCTCCAAAGACGGACTCAAAAAAGTTGCTGTTGACATAAAAATTGGGCAATAGGTTTTTTCGGGCCTCCTCACTTCCTTCCTTTTTTCCCGCATAGGCATCCGCTTTCTGCTTAAAGTAGGATTTCATCTGTTCCTTTTCGATGAGCTCATAATACTGTTCCGGAGTCAAGATCAACGGGTAATTGACATTAAAATCACCTATGCTCTCGGTGTAAACGTATGTATTTGTTTTGGGATCGTAGCTGTACTTGGCAACAATACTGTCCGGGTTTTCCATAATAAGGCGACCTAGAGCAACTCCGGTCTTTACCGAGTCTTGGACCTGCTCATTGGTGTCCTGTGCCATTGTTACGGAAATGGACAGAAAACATACAACAAAGAAAATGTACCTAAAACGTGCCTGTTTAAGTATTGGTTTTGCCCCTTTTTTCAAACTAGTTACAAATTTTTCAGCGCCTGTTTTATAATGTTCTCTACGCTTAACAAAGTGTCTTGGGAAAGTACCTTGTCCACGACCTTTTCAGATTGCTTTCTGGTAAAACCAAGAACCTCTAATGCAGATAACGCTTCTTCTTTATTTGTATTGTTTGATTTTTGTGAAACTTCGCCTATGTCGTAGACTTTTAAAATTTTGTCCTTTAAATCCAAGATTACCCGTTGGGCCGTCTTGGCCCCAATCCCCTTTACAGACTGGATTACGGACACATCTCCGTTGGCAATGGCGTCCCTGACATCGGCAGGGGACAATGAGGACAACATAGTTCGAGCAGTGCTGGCACCGACCCCGGAAACCGATATAAGTAAGCGAAACACATCCCGCTCTGCTCTTTCGGCAAAACCATAAAGCGTATGGGAATCTTCTTTAACCAGCAAATCGGTGTAAACAAAAATATTTTCTTCGTCCGATAGCAAGGAAAACGTATGCAACGAAATGTTTAAAAAATACCCTACACCTCCACATTCCACAATAAGGTATGTTGGATTTTTCTCAACAAGCTTTCCTCTTAAATGGGTAATCATCAATTTAAGTTTATAAGTTATCCGGCCTGCATTTTTGCTTTCCTTCTTTTTTCTCTCTCTTGCGCATCGATTACGGCAACAGCTGCCATATTTACCATTTCATCGACACTTGCACCCAATTGCAAAATATGGGCGGCCCTGGTCAAGCCGACCATTATCGGCCCAATGGAATCCGCCTCGTGCAGTCCTTTAAGTAATTTATAGGTGATATTGGCCGATTCCAAATTTGGAAATATCAGCGTATTTACCTTTTTCCCTGATATTTTTGAAAATGGGAAGTTGTTATTGCTCAATTCCGCATCCAGGGCAAAATCGGTTTGAATTTCTCCATCCACGACCAAATCTGGGTTACGTTCGTGAAGAATTCGAACAGCCTCTCTTACTTTTTGTGCATTTGGATGACTGGATGACCCAAAATTGGCATAGGACAATAATGCTATTACAGGTTTAAAACCGAAGGTTTTGGCCACATTTGCGGTCATTTGGGCAATTTCGGCCAATTCTTCGGCATTAGGATCCACGTTAATGGATGTATCTGCCAAAAATAGTGGCCCACGCTCGGTGATCATTATATTGACGGTGCTTGCATTTTTAACGTTTTTTGCTCTACCCAAAACCTCGAAAACAGGTCGAAGCACCTTGGGGTATGCCCTGGAGTAGCCAGAGATCATCCCATCTGCATCTCCTTCTTTGATCATCATGGACCCAAAGTAATTTCGCTTGCCCATATTTACACGGGCGCTATATTTTGTCTCGCCTTTCCGTTTTCTTTGTTCCCAAAGTTTTAGGGCATACTTGGAACGCATCTGACTGAATTCATCTGAACGCGGATCTATAATCGGCACTTCTGCATCAAAATCTAGCTCTTCTTTTAAATTTTCTATAGTTTGCTTATCGCCCAATAAAATTGGGGTCGCAATACCTTCATCATGCACGATCTGCGCGGCCTTCATAACATCCAAAAGCTCTGCTTCGGCGAAAACTATACGTTTTGGGTTTACCTTAGCCCTATTGTGCAATAGCCTTACCACCTTATTATCGTTGCCCGATCTTTGGTAAAGCTCTTCCTCGTACCGATCCCAATCCTGAATCGGCATACGGGCTACACCGCTATCCATAGCCGCTTTTGCCACAGCTGGCGGTATTTTAGTGATCAAACGAGGATCAAATGGTTTTGGAATGATATAATTCCGGCCAAAGGTCAATCGCGTTGCATCATAGGCTATATTTACCTGCTCAGGCACTGGTTCCCTGGTCAAATCGGCCAATGCACGTACAGCGGCCATTTTCATTTCTTCGTTGATCTTGGTAGATCTTACATCCAATGCTCCCCTAAAAATAAAAGGGAACCCCAACACATTGTTCACTTGGTTAGGGTGATCGGAACGACCTGTCGCCATAATGATATCCTTACGTGTTTTCACAGCCAGGTTATACTCGATTTCTGGGTTAGGGTTGGCCATGGCAAAAACAATGGGATTATCGGCCATGGATTTCAACATTTTGGGCGAAACGATATCTGCGATGGAAAGTCCTATAAACACATCGGAGTCTACCATTGCCTCTTCCAAAGTATCTATTTTTCTATCTGTGGCAAATTCTTTTTTTTCTGTAGTAAGCGTATCCCGATCACTTCGGATCACACCTTTACTGTCCAGCATAACTATATTTTCCGCCTTTGCACCGAAAGCTTTGTACAATCGAGTGCACGAAACTGCTGCAGCTCCGGCTCCACTTACCACTATTTTTACTTCTTCGATTTTTTTGTCGGCTATTTCCAGTGCATTCAACAACGCCGCAGCGGAAATAATGGCAGTACCGTGTTGATCATCGTGCATTACGGGAATGTCCAGCTCATCTTTTAACCGCTGTTCGATCTCGAAAGCTTCAGGAGCTTTGATATCCTCTAAATTGATTCCTCCAAAGGTGGGCGCAATAGTCTTTACGGTTTCTATGAACCGTTCCACATCGGTAGTGTCCAGTTCGATGTCAATTCCATCAATATCGGCAAATATCTTAAAGAGCAAGCTCTTGCCTTCCATTACCGGTTTTGATGCCTCTGGGCCAATATTTCCCAAACCCAAAACTGCGGTACCATTGGAAATTACCGCAACAATGTTCCCTTTTGCGGTATACTTATAAACATCGTCCTTGTTTTTTTCGATTTCCAGACAGGGTTCCGCTACTCCTGGCGAGTAGGCCAATGCCAAATCCCGTTGTGTGGAATATGGTTTTGTTGGTACTATTTTAATTTTTCCGGGTTGTGGTTTTGCGTGGTAGAGTAATGCCTCACGTCTTTGCTTTTCCTTGCTCATATAGTCAAAAATGAATTGGTAAAGTTAGGACATTCATTGGTTTTATCTTAAAATACAATGAATCAATTTAAACAATACCAAAACGCACGATAATATTAGCAGATCCTTTCCCCTATTTTAGATCAGGCATCCAACGGATACTCATCCTTACTGTCCGATAGCTTGAGCCGCATGGCCAAGATTGCCGCTATCACAAAAAATACGGCAGCAAACAGCATCGCATTAATTGAATCCCCACCTAATAGATTCTTGAAAATAGGCCCAAAAGTGAGTGTTTGTATTCCCATAGGAATAACGATCATCATATTTAAAATACCCATGTACACTCCTCTTCGCTCCTGGGGTACAATTTTGGAGACCATGCTATAGGGTATGCCCATCATGGCTGCCCACCCGATACCAAATAGCACCATGGGAAACAGCACATATACCGGATCTTTGATATAAGGTATTGAGAACAAAGCCAATGCTGTACCAAATAAACTCAAAGCATATACTTTTTTACCACCGAACCGCATGGTAAGCGGGACCAAAACCAAGGCAACCACCGCTGTGACCACATTATATGTGGTGCTCATTTTTGCAGCCTGTGCAGCAGCCTCGGAGGTGTCAAAACCCAAGGAAACCCTAAACAAGGGTGTTATAAACTGCCAGTACACAAAAAGGGCATACCACTGGAACAAATAAACCCCGGAGAGTTTCCACATAAACTTGGGCATATCTTTAACTGCATGTGCTATTTCCACAAAAGGGACTTTAAACCGCTCCAAAAAAGGCAAAGATTTGTGCTTGTTGATTTCCTCCAGTTCTTGGTCAGTTGGTGGGATTTCCGGTGTTTTTAAAACCGACCATAAAATGGTTGCAATGGAAAGAAAGGACCCTATAAAAAAGGAATAGTACAACCATTTGGGTACAGCCCCGTCCACTTCTTGCCCTCCACCGAACCAATCCTGAAATAAAAAAATAGACGCGTTTGCCAATAATATACCGGCCCCGACGAACAAACTCTGCATTTGATAACCAATACTAAATTGGGATTCCGGTAATTTATCGCCCACAAAGGCACGGTATGGTTCCATGGCCATATTGTTGCCCACATCCAAGATCCATAACAGACCGACGGCAAACCAAAGAGCTGGACTCAGTGGAAAGGCAAATAGGCACAGACTGCCCATTATGGCCCCTATTAAAAAGAAAGGTTTCCGTCTGCCCCACCTTGGTGACCAAGTTTTATCGGATATAGCTCCAATAATCGGCTGGACCACCAATCCGGTCACAGGGCCAGCTATGTTCAGTATTGGAAGTAATTCTTCCTCGGCACCCAAAAAAAGAAATATAGGATTAATGGCACTTTGTTGAAGCCCGAAGCTGTATTGGATGCCAAGAAATCCAACGTTCATATTAAAAATCTGCCAAAAACTTAATTTAGGTTTTTTAATCTTAATCATACTAAAAGTTTAGCTGGTCATCAAAATATTGACTGGAAACATACGAATCCTTCAAAATATAGTTCAATATAGTATTTTATTCTTGAGGTGACCCGCCGAATTTTTGAATCCCGCAGTAAACCTATTTCTTCAAAAAGCGAATATTCCGTTCCAATCCAGACAATTTGGTTCTTTTTACCGCTGATTTTTTAAAAACTTTATTAAAGATCTCCCCTGTGATTTCCTCCCAATCTTTTTTTGTGAACGATAGCAGTTCCGGATTTGGGTTGAAGAGTGGTTCGTTATGTGGTTTCGAAAAACGGTTCCAAGGGCATACATCTTGGCACACATCGCAACCGAACATCCAATCGTCCATTTTATCTTGAAACCCGCTCGGAATCTCATTTTTAAGTTCTATGGTAAGGTAAGAAATACACTTGCTGCCATCGACCACATAGGGTTCAATTATGGCTTTTGTTGGGCAGGCATCTATACATGCCGTACAGGTTCCACAATGATCGGTCACAGGTGCGTCGTACTCCAATTCCAAATCCACTATCAGTTCGGCCACAAAATAAAAAGACCCCACTTGTTGGGTAAGCAAATTACTGTGTTTCCCGATCCAACCGAGTCCACTTTTTGCAGCCCAGGCCTTATCCAGTACGGGTGCAGAGTCTACAAAGGCCCGCCCATGCACCTCGCCAATTTCTTCTTGTATAAAATGGAGAAGACTCTTTAGTTTATCCTTTATCACAAAGTGATAATCCATCCCATAGGCATATTTGGAAATTTTAAAGGAGTCTGGGTTTTGCTTTTCTTCTGGAAAATAATTCAACAATAGAGAGATAACCGATTTGGAATCTTCGACCAGTTTTGTGGGGTCCAAACGTTTATCAAAATGGTTTTCCATGTACTGCATTTCTCCATGCATGTTTTGTTTAAGCCATTTTTCCAATCGTGGCGCCTCGTCTTCCAAGAATTCCGCTTTGGATATCCCGCAAGATAAAAAACCGAGGCGTTTTGCCTCGGTTTTGATCAAATGTGTCCTTTTGGTGGCATTCATGCCCTAAAGTTAATCGATTAAACTTTTTCTCCCGAAAATCCCTTTTATTTTGCTTCTTTAATATAGCCCCAACCGTCTTTTTGCTTTATCACGATCTCATAAATCCCATCGGGCACCGAGCCTACGCCGGGTATAAGATCGCCCATCGTCATTTTATGCCGTTTCATGGTCTGTTCGCAAATTACAACATCCACATTTTTCCTGTTTACTGCGGCCGATAGCATTTCTCCAGCCACAGAGGCTTTTTTATCTACCATTTGGTAGGCTCCACTGTAAATTACCATTTCAAATTGTGATTGCGGATAGGCTTCGGCCATCAACTGCAAATGTTTTGCGGCCATGCGATGGACATCCGGATCGCTACTGGTTACATCAAATACCAATTTGATGGGCTCTGTTTGTCCGAGCACTGTGCCCGACATCAATAGTGTTAAAATTAGCAGTAGTTTCTTCATCTTGATCAAATTGTGTTCCCTGCAAAAATATAACCACAACCTTCTTCCTGTGCCCTGCCCAAGGCCCACACGCCGGAAGGAACAATCTGAATATCAGGCAAAACAGCTGCTTTCCATTCCTCGTACACTTCCGATGCATCTTTGCCCATTTGTTGTGCCACGGCTCCGCTATAGACCTTTATGGCCAAATTACAGACACAGAACATGGCCCCGCGACCGATCATATCCTTAATACCCTGGATAACAGGCATGGGGAAATCTCCCTCCTGCGGTTCATAGTACGGGTTGCGATCATATACTGTGCCGTCCGCTTTTTTTACATGGAACATAGTGCCCAAGGGGTATTTTTTCCATAGGTCGGTGTGAAAAGCAAACGGAATAGCGTCGTGCCGTAGTACCGTCATGGCCGTTATTTCATTATCCATGGAACCCATCTCGTTGTTGGACAAATAATAGGCCCAGTTCCAAATTATGGGAAATCCGTGATGTGGATATGAACCATCGTATACCACTCTGTGTTTTCCTTTTATTGTTTTCATCCATGCCTCCGCATCGTTCATTTCCGACTCGGTATAATCGGCCATCCCCGCTAAAACGGGATTGGTAAAGACCATTAATGTGGATGCAGAGGCACCCAGCATCATAGCTCCCATAAAATTTCGTCTTGATGTTGTTCTTGTTGTTTTCATTGCTTGTAGTGTTTACTTGGTTTTACGAAGTTGATGTTCCTTAAGGTAGTAATCCATGATAGGCTGGAACGGGCCTAACTGGTGCTGCTCGGGAGAGAAGGGATCCACATAAGGACCATAGGGAGTAGATACGGGTTTTTTGACAAGATCTGGAAAGTCTGCCTCTCTATTGGGCTTGGTAGGTCTTACTTTTTGATTGATGTACCCTGCCACATCGTAGGCTTGCTCATCGGTAAGAACAGGTTTGTCGTATGTAGTGCCAAATGGCATATTACCTTTTATAAATTGGGCCGCGGTGATTACGCGGGTCATGCCCGCACCATTGTTATAGGAATCACTGCCCCACAATGGAGGGTACAGATATTGGTCGTTTTCGGCCAATAGTTGCCCCTGTCCGTCCAGACCATGACAGATAACGCAATGTTCTTTGTAAACGGATTCGCCATGAGCAAGATCTACTGCCCTATTAGGGATTTGAATCTTCAAGAAGCCCTGTCCCTCGATCTTGCCGTTCGGGGGAGATGCTCGGCCCAACCAATCCAAATAAGCTATAAGGGCTTGCATTTCTTGTGATGCTACAGGCAATATTCTACCATTCATGCTCCGCTCCATACATCCATTGATCCTTTCTTCAATGGTTCCCATTTTGTTTTCTCGACCTCTAAATTGTGGGAAACGTTTTACCACACCGATCAATGGTGCCGCGAAGGGTTTGGTTCCTCCGCTTATATGGCAACTGGCGCAGGCCAAGTTATTGCCTGCATACATTTTGACTGAATCTTTTTGTTTGGGTCCTACATGCAATGTTGTATTTCTAAAAATCTCGAATCCAAGTTTGATTTTTTCATTTTTTATAGTGGATGATAGATTGTACACATTGTAATCCATACGGTATACATCATCGGGAACTGGGGCCAGGTTGCCATTGGTGGTTCCAATACCAAACTGAAACAATAACAATGTAATGGCCAATATCAAAATAAGGCCTACCCCGATACCTACTTGGACCATTAACTTACGTATTTGACCGGAAAGCTCCGGAATCTTATCAGAATTGGATATTGGCGAATATTTAGGATGGTTTCCCGACATCTACTTAGAAAAATGTACGTTGATCTTAATAAAATGTGGTGTACTTTGGGAATACAACCTTATGTACTTTTAATTGGCATGAGGGAAAAGTAGGGAATTTCTTTGGTTTAAATAACCTAATAGAACCTTGTAAATGAATATAATAAACAAGATACAAAAAGATTTTTAACGTAACGGTAAAAGTTAATAGGATTGTTACAACCATCGGCTTTAAAACAATCCCGCCTGTGTACCTCCCTTTACTCTGCCCAAGTGTTTGTAAGCAAGTTCTGTAACCTCCCTACCTCTTGGTGTTCGCATAATAAACCCTTGTTGTATTAAAAATGGTTCGTATACTTCTTCCAAGGTTTCTGCACTTTCGGATACAGCGGTTGCCAAGGTAGTTATTCCCACTGGACCTCCTTTAAACTTATCGATGATGGTGCTCAAAATTTTATTGTCCATTTCATCTAGGCCATGTGCATCCACATTAAGTGCTTTGAGTCCAAATTGTGAAATCCCGAGATCTATGTTGCCATTCCCTTTGATCTGGGCAAAATCCCGGACCCTTCTTAAAAGTGCATTGCAAATTCTCGGTGTTCCCCTACTTCGTCCCGCAATTTCGATGGCTGCATCGTTGGTAATGGGGACCTTTAGTATCTCGGCACTGCGCTCAACTATAGTGGACAATAGTTCGGTGTTGTAATATTCCAGCCTACTCTGTATTCCGAATCGGGCTCTCATGGGGGCAGTCAACAATCCGGACCGCGTAGTTGCCCCTATCAATGTAAAAGGGCTCAAGTTTATTTGAACGGTACGTGCATTTGGCCCCGTCTCGATCATAATATCGATTTTATAATCCTCCATTGCGGAGTACAAATATTCCTCTACAATGGGGCTCAATCTGTGGATTTCATCTATAAACAGTACATCACGTTCATCTAAATTGGTCAAAAGGCCTGCCAAATCCCCAGGTTTATCCAAAACAGGCCCAGATGTAACCTTAATATTTACACCAAGTTCATTGGCCAATATGTGGGCCAAGGTTGTTTTACCCAAGCCGGGGGGACCATGAAAAAGAGTATGATCCAAAGCTTCACCCCTTAAATTGGCCGCTTGCACAAAAACCTTTAGGTTTTCGAGCACTTGAGCCTGTCCTGTAAAATCATCGAAGCTAATTGGCCGGAGAGCTCTTTCTATATCGAACTCTTCTGGTGATAGGTTTTCGGCGGTAGGATCTAAATTTTCGTTCATCGTTCAACAAATATAATTCAAAAGCTCTGCTATGCACAACTTGATGACCTTTTCAATTAACGGTGATTTTTAAAGCTATTCCTTTTTTATGAGTTGTACTGTGTCCAAAAACTCATCTATTGTTATTTTGGGCGTTCCGTAGAGGTAAATTCTAGCATCTTGTGTTGCTTTTATAGCAATATCCCTAAATGCATAGACCCTTGCATTGGAGTTTCCGCTAATTATAAGTTGATAAGACCCTACTTCCATGGTCTCGCCCTTATATTTTGCATAATCCAATATATTGGCTTGCAACCTATCGGATGTACCTTCGATGGTCAAAGATGAATTACCTTCCAAATCCAATGCCCCAGAATCCATCTGCGCATATACATAGGCATCTGAACGGGCCCCTAAATTTACATTGAGGGAATCCACTTCCACATTAAATGTTCCGCTGCTGGTATCTTCCAAATTAATATCCATTACGGCTGTATTGGCCCGAATATCCAATTTGGTGTTGTTAAATCCATCAATAAACAATTGCTCGGTATCTATTATTTCGTTGGAAACCACGCTGCCGTTCTTTACTGTTATTGCCTGTAAATCTGTATAATTGATTGTAATTTCCAGTTGTTTCTTTGCCGTAATATTATAGTAAGAACTAATTACCAAAGTGCCTTCTTGCACTTCAAACTTGAGTATATCGATCAAGTTATCATCGGCGATCAAGTGATACCCTGGCCCTAGTGCTTTGTTCAATCGAATATCCAGATCATCGTTGAGCACAATGGCGTTAAAGGGAGGCAATTCTTCGCTCAGCTCGGAGACAATTCTGCTCCCCCTGATTTTAGGCTTTCGTTGTGCATTGGATAATATTGGGAAGGTGATCAATATTAAGATTACAATCTTTTTCATGATGGTTTGCTTTTTGATAAGGGGATCTTCCTTTAAAGATATACAATTCAGCATAAAATCTAATCCAATAAAAAAGCCCATCCTTAAGGGACGGGCTCAGTTTGTACAATAATATATTCTTGATCTTAATGATTGAGTTCTTCCTCGTTCTCTTGCAATGGAACGTTCTGTGGCACAAAATCTTGTCCCGCAATAATATACTCACCATTTTCGTATGTCTTACTGTAATCGTAAGCCCATCGGTACACATGTGGGATTTCCCCAGGCCAGTTTCCGTGGATGTGCTCGCGTGGGGTAGTCCATTCCAATGTATTTGACCCCCATGGGTTAACCGGTCCTTTTTTACCGCAGAAAATACTGGATATAAAGTTGTACACAAAAATCAACTGGGCAAGGCCAGCAATCAGTGCAAATACGGTCATTAATACTTGGACGTTGGTCAATTCATCGAACATTGGGAACGCCGTGTTTTCGTAATAACGTCTTGGTACTCCGGCCATACCTACAAAGTGCATCGGGAAGAAAACCCCATAAGCACAAACTGCAGTAATCCAGAAGTGGACGTAGCCCAAGTTTTTGTTCATCATACGGCCTTGGAACATTTTCGGGAACCAGTGATAAATTCCTGCGAACATTCCGTACAATGCGGAGATACCCATAACCAAGTGGAAGTGTGCCACTACAAAGTATGTATCGTGAACATTGATATCCAATGTACTATCTCCCAATATTATTCCTGTTAGACCTCCCGTGATAAATGTTGACACCAACCCAATGGAAAACAACATTGCAGGGTTCAACTGCAGATTTCCCTTCCATAATGTAGTGATATAGTTAAAGGCCTTAACCGCCGATGGTATGGCAATCAATAATGTGGTAAATGTAAATACGGATCCTAAGAATGGATTCATACCGGACACGAACATGTGGTGTCCCCAAACTATTGTGGACAAGAATGCAATTGCCAAAATCGATGCAACCATTGCTCTATATCCAAAAATAGGTTTTCTTGCGTTTGTAGACATTACTTCGGATGTAATACCCAATGCCGGCAACAATACAATGTACACCTCAGGGTGTCCCAAGAACCAGAACAAATGTTCGTACAGCACTGGAGATCCTCCTTGGTAATGCAATACTTCTCCCTGAATAAAGATATCGGACAAGAAGAATGATGTTCCAAAACTTCTATCCATAATCAATAACAAAGCGGCAGAAAGCAATACCGGGAATGATACCACACCGATTATCGCAGTTACAAAGAAAGCCCACACTGTTAATGGCAAACGTGTCATCGACATTCCTTTTGTTCTAAGGTTGATTACCGTTACGATATAGTTCAAAGATCCCAAAAGTGAAGATGCGATGAATATTGCCATGGAAACCAACCAAAGTGTCATACCCATACCAGAACCCGGTTGGGCCATTGGCAGTGCGCTCAATGGTGGATAAATGGTCCAACCTGCAGCGGCCGGTCCAGCTTCCACAAACAAAGAAATAATCATAATTACGGACGAAACAAAGAACATCCAGTAAGAAAGCATGTTCATAAATCCGGAAGCCATATCCCTTGCTCCGATTTGTAATGGAATAAGTAAGTTACTGAACGTACCACTAAGACCCTGTGTGAGTACAAAGAACACCATTAGGGTACCGTGTATAGTAACCAATGCCAAATAAATATCGGCATCCATTACACCGTCCGGGGCCCATTTCCCCAAAACAGCTTCAAATATTCCGAAAGATTCACCCGGCCAGGCCAATTGCATTCTAAACAACAATGACATGGCTATACCAATGAATCCCATAATTAGACCAGTGATGAGATACTGTTTGGATATCATCTTATGGTCCTGACTGAAAATGTATTTTGTAATGAAAGTTTCCTTATGGTGATGTCCATGATCATCGTGGTGATCATCGTGACTTACATGGGCTACTTCAGACATATTCCAATTAATTTTTTTTGTTATTTTTTGTTGCTTGTTACTCTACCGAAGTTGTTTCTTCCAAAGCTACTTCTTCGCCGTCTTCGGTGTTGAATGCTTGCTCTCCGCTCTCGTCCACCATAACAGTTTCTTTGAACGTTTTTTGCTCGGCAAGCCACTTATTGTACTCTTCTTCTGTCTCCACTATAATCTTCATCTGCATGTTATAATGGGATTTTCCGCATATTTTATTGCACAATAGAACATAATCGAACTCCCATGGGTCCGAATTAGGCTTACCTTCTGCAGCCCATTCTGCCCTAAGGGCATTGGTTCGCTTTACTTTGTCCGCAACATCCGGGTTTAAGCGCATTTCTTCGGTTGTAACCGTAGGTGTGAAGGAGAATTGTGTGATCATACCGGGCACACAGTTCATCTGAGCTCTAAAGTGCGGCATATATGCTGAGTGCAATACATCTTGAGACCTCATTTTAATGTTTACTTTGCGTCCAACGGGCAAGTGCAATTCCTTTACAATAATATCGTCCTCTGCATTGGGGTCGGATTCGTCCAAACCTAAAACATTTGCTTTACCTATATCGATCAAGCGTACGTTTGCATCACCCAGTACGTTATCCTCTCCGGCATAACGGGCTGTCCAGTTAAACTGCTGGGCGTATAGTTCAACGATCAACGGATCATCGTCCTCGTTAATATCCATGATATTGGTCCAAGTGTAAAGACCCCACAGAATCAAACCTGCCAATACGATTACCGGGATAATGGTCCAGATAAACTCCAGTCTATCATTATCGGCAAAAAAGAGTGCTTTTCTGCCCTTTTGCCCTCTGTACTTGTATCCGAAGTAATGCAACAAAGCTTGTGTAATGGTCTGTACAAAGAAAATTATGGCCATTGAGACCCACATCAATTGGTCGTACTCACCACCGTGCTCTGATGCCGCTTCGGGCAATAACATTTTAGAATACTTGGCAAAACTGAAAATGGTGATTCCATAGATAAAGATCAAAAAAGCAAACAATAGGTATCCATTGTTCTTGTTATCGGAATCGTTGGCTATTTCAGCGTTTTCTGTTTTAGTTTGCGATAATTCAAAAATCTTGGTCATCTGCCAAATGGCAATCGCAACCAATACTAAA
This sequence comes from Flagellimonas marinaquae, assembly GCF_023716465.1. NCBI lineage: Bacteria > Pseudomonadati > Bacteroidota > Flavobacteriia > Flavobacteriales > Flavobacteriaceae > Flagellimonas > Flagellimonas marinaquae. The sequence continues at coordinate 2,221,034 of NZ_CP092415.1, read as the reverse complement.
ACAGTCAATGTTAATAATGCAGTCATCGTATATCTATCTAAGACTTAAATCGTATTAATAATGAAAATGTCTACTCTCTTCAATAAATGGGTTTCGTTTGGGTTGTAATGGCGCTTTGGTCAACGCTGTGAACACCCAGTAAACGAACAAACCTCCAAAGAACAAAATACCTCCTATTTCCGGAAGACCAATATACCATTGATCCCCTACCGTTGCAGGCATTACCATATTAAAAATATCCAAATAGTGCCCAAACAGCACCACTATTCCCGTCATGATAACAAACCAGTTTACCCTTTTATAGTCGCTGTTCATAAGAACCAATAATGGGAACACAAAGTTAAGAACCAACATTCCAAAGAAAGGCAGTTTATAGTCCTGGAAACGGGCTATATAGTAAGTTACCTCTTCTGGTATATCCGCGTACCAAATAAGCATAAACTGAGAGAACCATAAGTACGTCCAGAATATACTGATACCGAACATAAACTTGGCCAAATCGTGGATATGACTATCGTTTACTTGCTCTAGATATCCTTTTGATTTTAGGTATACGGTTACCATGGCAATAACAGTAATCCCGGATACGAACATACTTGCAAAAACATACCATCCAAATAGGGTACTGAACCAGTGTGGGTCCAAGCTCATGATCCAATCCCAAGACATCATGGACTCAGAAATTAAATAGAATACCAAGAAAGCGGCAGACCATCTAAAATTCTTCACAAAATTGCTGTTATCGTCCGACTCATCTTGCGCCAAGGACAATTTTCTGGAATACTGACGGTAAAAAATCCATCCACCTAAGAATATAGCTGCTCTTATCAAGAAGAAAGTTGGGTTCAAATACCCCGCCTTGCCTTGTAATAGTTTATCGTGTGCCACTGTGTCTGCATCCATCCATACGAACATGTGGTTCATGTGCAATACCGATAGCAATAATATTACAAATACAATGATACCTCCGGGGACAAGATATGCCGTAATACCCTCCATCACCCTAAAGAGCAATGGGGACCATCCTGCTTGTGCAGCACGTTGTATGGCGTAAAAGGCCAATACTCCCAAAGAAATCATAAAGAAAAAGAATGCTGCTACGTAAAGTGCGGACCATGGACGGTTTTGCAACTGGTGCAACAAATGCTCATCGTGAGAAGCATCGTGTGTTTCTCCATGTGCAGCTTCGGCTCCGTGACCTTCTGCTACGCCATGGGCATCGGCTGCTTCTGCATGCCCTCCTCCATGACCATCGTCATGCACTGCTACCATGGCCTTGGCTTCCTCCACCGTTGATGGGGCAGATACAAAACCAATTACTAGGAAAATAAATCCAAGCCCCATGGCTATGAAAGATCCAAGTCTAAGTTTGTTTGAAAAGGTATACATAGTTTCTTCTTATCCTATTATTTTGTTAGGTCTTCCTTTAATTTCATCACATATTCGGACACTTGCCACATTTCTTCTTCATTGGCGAACTGTGAGGCGTAAGAACCCATTGAGTTCAACCCGTAATAAATGGCATGATATGTAGTTCCGACAGTAATGTTTCTAGCTGCATCGGCATAGCTGGGAACACCCAATATTTTTTCTCTTTTTACAAGGTTTCCTTGACCATCTCCTTTAGCTCCGTGACATATGGCACAATAAATATCGTACAGCTCCTTGCCTCTTGCTAAATTCTTTTCACTATTGAGCGAATCCAATGGACTTGGGTTCAACCTTGCCATTTCTTTACCTTCCGGAGTGTTTTCTATTTCGTAGGGCATGTAACCTCTATTAATGGTCCCCTCTACGGGCAACATGGCCTCTGTTCCATCAGGAAACAATCCATTATCAACACCTTGATAAGTTTCGTACCCTACGGTTTCGTACATGTTTGGCATGAATTGGTAGTTTGGACTGTTCTTATCTGCACAAGAGGCTGCAAACAGTACCAAGGCCAAAGCAAGACTTATTTTACCTAATTGCTTCATATTATTAAGACTCCTTTTCTGTAACTTTTACTTCTACCGCTCCTGTTTCCCATAACAGCTCGGCAAGTTCATTCTCGTTATCGTGAACACCTAGTTCCATCAAAAAATGGTCATCAGTGGTTCTTTTATCTGGGTTCTCCGCCTTTTTAAAGGGCCACATCCTACTTCTAAGATAAAATGTGATCACCATTAAGTGAGCTGCAAAGAAAACGGTAAGCTCGAACATGATCGGTACAAAGGCCGGCATGTTTTCCAGGTAGCTAAAACTTGGCTTACCTCCAATATCCTGTGGCCAATCCTCGATCATAATAAAGTTCATCATAACCACGGCCACGGTCAATCCCAAACATCCATACAGGAATGAAGTGATAGCGATTCTTGTATCGGCCAATCCCATTGCTTTGTCTAGACCGTGAACAGGGAACGGGGTGTACACCTCCTCTATATGATGGTGTTCTGCCCTAACCTTTTTTACGGCATGCATCAACACATCGTCATCGGTATAAAGTGCTTGTATAACTTTTGATGCCATAATTATTTTTTATCGTTTAACAACTTCGCTTGACCCGCCCAATCGTCACGTTGCGCACGACCTGGGAACCTTCCGGTAATAGAGTCCAACAGATTATACTCCTTTTCGGTCATTCTGGCGACCTGTGCATAGGTGTAAATACCTATTTCGTTCAAGGTTCGCTCCATTTCTGGCCCAACTCCCTTGATTTCTTTCAAATCGTCCGGTGTTTCCGTAGCGGCATCGAATGTACCTATACTGCTCAGCAATTCGGTCACACCTACCTTATCACCTTCTGTAGGCTTTACTTCGCCCATCAACACGTCATCCGTTATGGGCTCTTCATAACCCACTACTTTATTTACACCTTGTGGCATTTGATAAAGAGGTTGACCAGCATCCCTTAATTTTTTATACTTCTCTCCAGATGATTTCAAAATTGATTTTACCTCGGCTTGCGCTATTACAGGGAATGTTCTTGAATACAAGAGGAACAGGACAAAGAAGAATCCGATGGTTCCAATAAAAATTCCAATATCCACAAATGTTGGTGAGAACATGGTCCATGAGGATGGCAAATAATCCCTGTGCAACGATGTAACAATGATCACAAAACGCTCGAACCACATTCCAATGTTTACCACAATGGAAATGAAGAAAGAGAACATAATACTGGTACGCAACTTTTTGAACCACATAAACTGAGGCGAGAACACATTACAGGTCATCATTGCCCAGTAAGCCCATGCATAAGGTCCTGTAGCCCTGTTCAAGAAAGCGTACTGCTCGTACTCCACTCCGGAATACCAAGCAATGAATAACTCAGTTATGTAGGCGCATCCTACAATGGAACCTGTAATCATGATTACAATGTTCATCAATTCAATGTGCTGTACGGTAATATAAGCCTCAAGATTACACACTTTACGCATAATGATCAGAAGCGTGTTCACCATGGCAAATCCAGAGAAAATTGCTCCCGCAACAAAATAAGGAGGGAAAATGGTTGTGTGCCATCCAGGAATCACCGATGTGGCAAAGTCAAAGGATACAATGGTGTGTACAGAAAGTACCAAAGGTGTTGCCAAACCGGCCAATACCAAGGAAACTTCCTCAAAACGCTGCCAATCCTTGGCTCTACCTGTCCAACCAAAGCTCAATAAGCTATATATTTTCTTCTGGAATGGTTTTACCGCTCTATCGCGAATCATCGCGAAATCGGGTAGTAATCCTGTCCACCAGAATACCAACGATACAGAAAGATAGGTCGATATCGCAAATACGTCCCAAAGTAATGGTGAGTTAAAGTTTACCCAAAGGGAACCAAACTGGTTCGGAATGGGAAGTACCCAATATGCCAACCAAGGACGGCCCATGTGAATGATCGGGAACAAACCCGCCTGCACAACCGAGAAAATGGTCATAGCTTCCGCCGAACGGTTAATTGCCATTCTCCATTTTTGTCGGAAAAGCAAAAGTACTGCTGAAATCAGTGTACCTGCGTGACCAATACCTACCCACCATACAAAGTTGGTAATATCCCAGGCCCAGTTTACGGTTCGGTTAAGACCCCAAACCCCAATACCTGTTGAAATGGTGTAAATGATACATCCTAGACCCCAAAGGAATGCCACTAATGCGATAGAAAAAACAATCCACCATTGTTTGTTGGCCTTTCCCTCAACCGGACGGGCAATATCCACGGTTACATCGTGGTAACCTTTGTCTCCGACTACTAAGGGCTTTCGAATAGGTGCTTCGTAATGCGACGCCATAATTTATCTTCTAGTTACTTCTTTTTTTATTGATTAAGCCTCGTTGGTGTTTCTTACCTTAACATGGTAGAACACGTTTGGTTTTGTTCCCACATGCTCCAACAAATGGTACATCCTATCATCCTCTTTCAATTTGGCCACTTTACTATCGTGATCGTTTACATCGCCGAACACCATAGCCCCGCTGCTACATGCTGCAGAACAAGCAGTTTGGAACTCACCATCTTTCACCACTCGACCGTCTCTCTTCGCGTCCAAAATGGTCTTTTGGGTCATTTGGATGCACATTGAGCATTTTTCCATAACCCCCCTAGAACGCACATTAACGTCTGGATTAAGTACCATTTTACCCAAATCATTGTTCATATTAAAATCGAACTCGTCGTTGTTATTGTACAAGAACCAGTTGAATCTACGAACTTTATAAGGACAGTTGTTGGCACAATATCTTGTTCCTACACAACGGTTGTATGCCATATGGTTTTGACCCTGTCTACTATGCGATGTTGCCGCTACCGGACAAACAGTTTCACAAGGTGCATGATTACAATGTTGACACATTACCGGCTGGAAGGCTACCTGTGGATTGGCTGACGGATCTTCCATCTCCCTGAAGCCTCCAAGAGAACCATTTTCTCCCCAAAGGCCATCCATGCCATCTTTTTTCTCGTTATCTTGCTCAAAGGTCTCTTCGGAAGAGTAGTACCTGTCTATTCGCAACCAGTGCATATCTCTGGAACGGCGCATCTCCATCTTTCCGACAACCGGAACATTGTTCTCGGCATGACATGCGATGACACAAGCACCACATCCGGTACATGCATTTAGATCGATGGACAAGTTAAAGTGATGCCCTATACTTCTATCAAACTCCTCCCAAAGGTCTGCATCTGGAGAGGTAACAGGTATTTCCTGATGATTCAATGATACATGCGGCATTGGGTTCCATTCCGCATGATCTTTGGTATTGAAAATCTCCAAAGTAGTTTCTTTGATGATATCTCCCCTACCCATCAGTGTTTTTTGAGATTGCACACAGGCAAACTCATGAACTCCTGCTGATTTTTCTATCGTAACCGACTGTACATCGGAAAAATTACTATATAAAGCGTATGCATTGACCCCTGTGGCCATCTCTTGCTGCATTCCGGCTTTTTTACCGTATCCGAACGAAAGCCCTACAGTACCCACTGCTTGTCCTGGCTGAACGATCACAGGAACATTCTCCAGAACCTTTCCATCAACAGTAAGATTGACATAACTACCATTTAGACCGCCATCGGCCACTATGGTGTTCTCCAATCCCCAAGTTTCAGCATCGGCCTTGGAAACGGTAACATAGTTGTCCCAAGACACCCTCGAAATCGGATCAGGGAATTCCTGCAACCAAGGGTTGTTCGCCTGGCGACCGTCACCCATACCCACTTTGGAGTAAAGTACCAGCTCCGTGCCCGGGCTTGTGGAATTCACCAAAGAACGTATCGCGGACGCTATTGGTACAATTTCCGGTTGCTCTTCCTCGCCTTCATTCACCGAAGCAACCTCGTCATTTTCTGTATTCATCACGGAAACCTCAAATACCCCATCCTGCAAAGCTTTGTTCCAAGAACCACCTTGAAGAATATCAGTATTCCAATTTTCCTTAATGTATTCGTAGTATGTTTTTTCCACACCCATCCATTTCAAAAGTGCCGTCTGAAACTGTCTCGTATCAAACAACTCACGAATGGCTGGCTGCATTAAGCTATATTGTCCTTTTTTGAACTCTGCATCGCCCCATGATTCCAAATAATGGGATGATGCCGCCACATAATCGGACGACTGTGCTGTCTCATCATTATTGAACGCAAAAGCTACAGAAAGATCTACCTGATCCAAACCAGCAACAAACTCTTCTGCATTTGGCAATGAATACGCTGGATTTACACCGTCGGTAATCAACATACCTACACGACCGGCATTCATATCGGATATCAATTTATTCACCTTTGCAGCATCTCCTTGGCGCACATATTTTGGCTTGATCGGATCAAATGCCTCACTAGCCAATAATTTATTGATCGCCAATACAACGGATTGTGCATTCTCATCATTTAATCCGGTAACAACAACTGCTTTGCTGCCTGCTTTTTTGATTTCGGCCGCAACTTGGTCCACTGCAGCATCCACATCAGATGTACCACCACCTACACTGCTACCATTTAACTTGCCATACAATTTGGCCAGCGCAATTTTCTGCTGGGTTGGCGTCATTGGATATCTCTTGTCGGCATTGGCCCCGGCCAAGGACATATTGGACTCCATCTGAATATGCCTGGACATTTTCCCGTTCTTTGGAATACGTCCTTTTGCATAACCGGAATCATAGCCCCCACCTTGCCAATCTCCCAAGAAATCAGCTCCGAAGGACACTATCAATTCAGCTTTTTCAAAATCATAATCGGCCAAGGCACGTTCACCGTACGCCTTATTAAATGCATTAAGTGCAGCATCTTCGGAAATTGCATCGTAAACCACGTGGTTCACGTTTTCTCCGTAAGCCTCTTTAAATTCAGAAATTAATTTTGCTGTGGACGGACTTGCATATGTCTGCGTCAAAAGGGCAATTTGCTTACTGGTACCCTTCAAAGAGTTCAGCTTGGCCATCACCGTAGCATCCAGCACCTTCCATTCCATAGGCTCACCATTGGCCATTGGCCCTTGAACCCTTTTACTATCATACAGAGACAAAACAGAGGCTTGCACTCGCGCATTGGCCCCACCATTTACCTTTGCATCCGTATTGTTTTCAATTTTTATAGGCCTTCCCTCACGGGTTTTTACCAAAATACTGGCAAAATCAAAACCATCCGCTATAGTTGTAGCATAGTAATTGGCCACACCTGGAACAATATTGTCCGGCTGGACCACATACGGTATAGATTTGTGAACAGGTCCCTCGCACGCCGCAACGGTTGCTGCCGCAGTACTGAAGCCGACATATTTCAAGAAATCCCTTCTTGAAGTATTGGAGGCGGACAGTTTTTCCTTGTCCCCCAAAAAATCATCAACGGGAATCTCCTCTGTAAACTCGTTGTTTCTTAGCGCCTCAACAATGGAATCGTTCGGATTCAACTCCGCTTCACTTTTCCAATATTTTTTGTTTGATGCCATACGATATATCTGAGATTATCTTCTTTTATTTCTTAATAGTGACACTTACCACACTCCAAACCGCCCATCATGGCAGCGGTCAATTCCTCAACACCATACTTTTTGGACAATTCTTCATGAATTGCCTCATAGTACTCATTACCTTCAACCTTCACATTGGTCTCCCTGTGACAATTGATACACCAACCCATAGTCAATGGAGCATGCTGATACATAACTTCCATTTCCTCTACTGGACCGTGACATGTCTGACACTCAATTCCTGCAACGGATACGTGCTGAGAGTGATTAAAGTATGCGAAATCTGGCAGGTTATGGATTCTAACCCACTCCACTGGTTGTGTTTCACCAGTATAGCTTTGGTTTTCCTCGTCCCAACCGACCGCTTTGTACAATTTCTTGATTTCGCCCGTATAAAATTCATTGGTATATCCATTGGCCAAATCTTCAGCTGAAGGACCTTCTGGATTACCGGTGTATTCGTAGATAGATTTGTGACAGTTCATACAAACATTAAGGGAAGGAATCCCGGAATGCTTGGAAGTCCTTGCGGAAGAGTGACAATACTTACACTCAATCTTATTATCTCCAGCGTGAATTTTGTGCGAATAATGGATTGGCTGAACCGGGGCATACCCCTGATCGATACCTACCTGCATCATCCAACCGTAAGCAAAGTACGCACTTGCCAAAAGCAAGAACACTACACTTACCAGCACCAAGAACTGATTTTGAACAAATGCTTTCCAAATTGGCAAGCGCTTTTCTTTCTCCTGCGCAATCACAACACCATTTGCTTCGGCTATCCTGCGCAAGGTCTTGTTCACCAAGATCAACATCATGACCAACAGACCGAACACCAACACCAATGCGCCAAGTATCATTTCGTTGGAAATACCGGAAGTTGACTCACCAGCATCACCTCCAGTGGCGGCGGCAGCTGTAGCAGCTGAAGGCGCGGGCGGCGGAGCGGCAGTATACGCCAAAATATCATCGATATCCTGATTAGACAACGTCGGGAACGGGGTCATTGCCGCTTGATTGTACTCTGCGTATATTTTTACAGCATAAGCATCTCCAGCGGAAATCATGGCAGGACTATTCTTGATCCATTGATAGATCCATTCCTTGTCCAAACCTTCATCCTCAGCCAACCTTGTTTCTACATTGGCCAGTGCAGGCCCCGTCATTTTACGCTCCAATGCGTGACAGGCGGCACAGTTCTGATTAAACAGTTGTTTCCCCTTTACCGGGTCTCCTCCGACAGCTTCCACTGTTTGTTCAGCAGCGGCATCAGCCTCTTCTTGAGCATAAAAAGATGTGGAGAACAATAGGAAAGTTAAACCTAAAACTTTTGAAAATAGATGGCGGTATAAAACCTTTTTCATATTCGTGAAATTTCTATCGAAATCCTTGGCACGATTCTTTCTATTGAGTTTGAGAACAATAGCTTTTCACCCTACCAAGAGTGGTCACAAAAGTAAGACATACAAGCATTTTTTGAAATGTTAAGGTATTTATAACTCATAATTTATAAAGATTCTAAATAACTTTGCTTCAACTTGTTTAACCTATAATAATTTACTTTTGCAAAAAGCGTTATAATCACAATACTGAAACACTATGAAAACCACGCTATTCACAGCACTAATTATAGGCTTTGCCACTCAGCTTTCGGCACAGCAAGCCCAAGTGACCATTCAACAAGACCCGAAAATCGATCAATTGGTTCAACTGTATGCCAAGGTAAATGCAAACAGTGGTTTTTATCAAATACAAGTGGGCTTTGGGAGTTTTGAAAAGGCTCAAGACCTATTGAACCAAGTAGAAGTAGATTTCCCTGACTGGTATTCCAAAATAGAGTTTGAATCTCCCACCTACCGTGTAAGGCTAGGAAAATTTAGGACCAAATTGGAGGCCGAGAGGAAATATCTTGAAGTACGAAAAAAATATCCGGACGCCATGCTCCTGAAACCTGAAGAAAGCACTTCCAAATAACTAAAAAACCCGCTCGATGAGCGGGTTTTTTTTAATTAGAATTATACTCGTTACAGCTTTTTCTTCACCGCCACTTCTTGGAAGGCCTCTACTATATCCCCTTCCCTAATATCGTTGTAATTCTTGATCTGTAGTCCGCAGTCGTACCCTTTGGAAACTTCTTTTACATCATCCTTGAATCGCTTCAACGAGGCGAGCTCCCCGGTATAGATTACTACACCATCCCTGATCAGCCTAATATTGGAGTTTCTAAAGATTTTACCACTGGTGACCATACATCCTGCAATGGTTCCCACTTTCGAAATCTTGAAAGTCTCCCTAATCTCGGCATTACCGGTGATTTCTTCTTTCATCTCTGGAGACAACATGCCTTCCATCGCATCTTTAAGATCGTTGATGGCGTCATAAATAATGGAGTAGGTCCTGATATCGATCTCCTCTTTATCAGCAATGGTTCGAGCATTGCCCATCGGCCTTACGTTAAATCCGATTATAATCGCATCGGAGGCACTAGCCAACAATACATCTGATTCTGTTATCGCTCCTACGCCTTTATGTATGATGTTGACTTGTATCTCATCTGTGGACAATTTTTGGAAGGAATCCGTTAAAGCTTCTACAGAACCATCTACATCACCTTTTAGGATAATGTTCAGCTCCTGGAAGTCGCCCAACGCAATTCTACGTCCAATTTCGTCCAATGTAATGTGACGTTGTGTTCTTACGGATTGTTCGCGTTGTAATTGGGAACGCTTTGCCGCAATTTGCTTGGCTTCCCGCTCATCTTCCAACACATGGAACTTATCACCTGCCTGCGGCGCCCCGTCCAATCCCAAAATAGATATTGGCGTGGAGGGTCCGGCACTTGTAATATTATGTCCTCTTTCATCTTGCATGGCCTTAACTTTACCGCTACAGGTTCCCGCCAATACATAATCACCAATGTTCAATGTACCGGTCTGGACCAAAATGGTCGCCACATAACCCCGGCCTTTGTCCAAAAATGCTTCTACCACGGTTCCCGTTGCCAAACGTTCTGGATTTGCTTTCAATTCCAATAACTCGGCCTCAAGCAAAACTTTTTCCAAAAGTTCTTGAACGCCTTGACCAGTTTTTGCGGAAATATCGTGCGATTGCACTTTACCCCCCCAATCTTCGACCAAAAGGTTCATTTGCGCCAATCCTTCTTTTATCTTATCAGGATTTGCCGTAGGCTTATCCACTTTGTTGATCGCGAATACTATGGGCACCCCGGCCGCTTGGGCATGGCTGATTGCTTCTTTCGTTTGCGGCATGATATCGTCATCCGCTGCAATTACGATAATGGCAATGTCGGTTACCTGTGCTCCACGAGCCCTCATTGCGGTAAACGCTTCGTGACCCGGAGTATCCAAGAAAGCAATTCTTTGACCATCTTCCAGTGATACACCGTAGGCTCCAATATGCTGCGTAATTCCTCCACTTTCCCCTGCGATTACATTTTCTTCACGAATGTAATCCAGAAGCGATGTTTTACCGTGGTCTACGTGCCCCATTACAGTAACAATGGGCGCCCTTGGTTTCAAGTCTTCTGGAGCATCCTCCACCTCATCGATGGTTTCCTCGATCTCGGCCGTTACAAACTCGACCTCATAACCAAATTCGTCTGCTACAATGGAAAGTGTTTCAGCATCCAATCGCTGATTCATGGTTACCATGATGCCCAAAGACATACACGCTGAAATTATCTGGGTAGTGGATACATTCATCATCGTGGCAAGTTCGTTCACGGTAACAAATTCGGTCACCTTTAAAATCTTGCTTTCCAATTCCTGTTGTTCAAGATCTTTTTCCGTTTGCTGACGGTGCTGATCTCTTTTCTCCCTTCTATATTTTGCTCCTCGCCCTTTGTTGGATTTACCCTGTAGTTTTTCGAGGGTCTCACGTACTTGTTTTTGTACTTCTTCTTCGGTAGGCTCTACCTTGGGTGCATTGGAACGCTGTCCTTTTCTACCCGCGCCTCCTCTGTTATTACGACCTCCACCAGCTTGTGGGCCATTCTTAACTATTCTCCTTCTTCGCTTTTTACGCTCTGCCCCATCGGAAGATCCTCCGCCAGTTTTTGACTTTTGGGTATCTTCTTTTTTCTTTTTCGCAGGCTTTTTAAATTGCGATAAGTCTATTTTGTCCCCGGTTATTTTTGGTCCGGAAAGTTTTTGATAATTGGTCTTTATGGTTCCTGTGCCTACCTCTTCCGTAGACTGCTTTTCTTCCTCTTTTACCTCGACCTTTTGCTCTGTTTTCTCTTCTGGCTTTTCTTTTACGGGAGCTGGAGCCTCGACTTTTGGCGTTTCTTTTTCAGGAGCTTTTTCCTGAACCTTTTCCGGTTCGGGTTTTGGAGCTTCCTCTTTCTTGGGCTCCTCCTTTTTAGGTTGTTCGGGTTTTTTGTCCAAATCAATTTTACCCACAGTTTTTGGACCGGATAATTCGGCCTTGGCCTTCACGACCTGCTGCTCGGCTTCTTTCTTTTCTTTGGCCAATCTGCGCTCCTCCTGCTCTTTCTCCATTCGCATTCGGATAGCTTCCTTCTCCTTTCTTTTTTCTTCACCAACTTCCTTGGAAGCAACCTTTTTGCTCTTATCCGTTTGGAATTCATCCAACAGAACTTGATACACTTCATTGGAAATCTTGGTGGTAGGACGTGCCTCTACCTCATGCCCTTCCGAGTTGAGATAGTCGACCGCTCTATCCAGTGAAATGTTCAATTCTCTAAGAACTTTATTAAGTCGTATTGTTGGATTTTCTGCCATAAATTATTTTACTTGCCCTAATTTTTCGCTGCTAATATAAGCCTAATCTTCAAATTCTTCCTTGAGGATACGAACTACCTCTTGGATTGTTTCTTCTTCAAGATCTGTTCGTTTCGCCAAATCTTTTACGTCTTGCTCCAAAACGCTGCGTGCAGTGTCCAATCCTATTTTCTTGAACTCCTCTATTACCCAGCCTTCTATTTCATCGGAGAACTCTGTAAGCTCAACATCTTCCTCTACACCTTCCCTAAACACATCTATCTCATAACCAGTTAATTGACCAGCCAATCTAATATTATGACCTCCTCTACCAATAGCCTTGGACACTTCCTCTGGCTTTAGATAAACTTGAGCTGTTTTCTTCTCCTCGTTCAACTTAACGGATGATACTCTGGCAGGACTTAGTGCCCGGGTAACCATTAGTTGGGGATTATTGGTCCAGTTGATTACATCGATGTTCTCATTACCCAATTCACGGACAATTCCATGGATTCTTGAACCTTTCATACCTACACAAGCCCCAACGGGATCGATCCTATCATCGTAAGAGTCCACAGCGACCTTTGCTTTTTCGCCTGGAATACGAACGGCTTTTTTAATGGAGATCAAACCATCGAAAACTTCAGGAATTTCCTGAAAGAACAATTGCTCCAAGAATTTCGGGGAAGTTCTGGACATAATGATCGCCGGCTTGTTTCCTTTAAGTTCCACGCTTTCAATAATACCGCGTACGTTATCCCCTTTACGGAAAAAATCGGCCGGGATTTGTTTTTCTTTTGGAAGAATGATCTCGTTGCCTTCGTCATCCAACAAAATTACGGCACGGTGCCTAATATGATGCACCTCTGCCGTATAAATCTCACCCTCCAAGTCTTTAAATTGCTTATAGATAGTGGTATTATCGTGCTCATGGATCTTAGAAATCAGGTTTTGGCGCAATGCCAATATCGCTCGCCTACCCAAATCGATCAATTTCACTTCTTCGGAAACATCTTCACCCACCTCAAAATCCGGCTCTATTTTCCTGGCCTCGGACAAGGAAATTTCTTCATTTGGCTCCTCTACCTCGCCATCTTCGACCACGATTCGGTTTCTCCAAATTTCCAAATCACCTTTATCGGGGTTGATAATGATATCAAAATTGTCGTCAGAACCAAATTTTTTCTTGAGCGCACTTCGAAAGACTTCTTCCAAAATCGCCATAAGGGTCACCCTGTCAATAAACTTATCGTCCTTAAACTCCGAAAAGGATTCGATGAGCGCTAGGTTTTCCATATTCTACTACAATTAAAATTTTAATTTAACTTTTGCTTCTTTAATGTCAGAAAAGGCAATTTCCTGCGTTTTCTGCACCGTAACTTTTCCTTTACCCACTGGTTTTGGCTCGCGGGCCTTCCACTCTAGGGTAATGCTATTTGTCGAGGTTTCGACCAGCGTACCTTCCAATTCCTCGGAGTTGGTCTTGACCTGTAATTTTCTTCCAACATTTTTATTGTACTGACGCGGCAATCTTAAGGGCGACGTAGCGCCCGCAGATGTAACTTCCAGAGAAAAATCCTCCTCTTCGCGATCTAGGTTGTGCTCAATGGCCCTGCTCACGTTCATACAATCCTGTAGGCTAACTCCATTATCCCCATCCAAAACAACCTTGATCCCATTATCGCCCCCTACGGTAAAATCGACCAAAAACAAGGACTGATACTCTTCCAACGCTTGGTTCAACAATGATTCTACTTTATCCTTCAACATAAGAAATGAGTAATAAAAGAGGGGACTCAAGGTCCCCTCATGAATACTTTTATATCCGTTCAGTTTTGCAAATATACAACAATTTATATCGCTTGTGCAACCTCGCCACAAACAAAAATAGAGGTTAGTCCATCTATTTTTCAACCAATTACCATAACAAAGTCTATTAAATGATGTTCAATTTCCGTTTTTCACCGCCCGTTGGCTTTTGGCAAGTCCAATCAATTTTCAACATTGTCCACATATTTACAGGGTTAACCTTCCTTTTACCGTCTTTCACAACAATTATTTTGCACCGCGCCTTAGGCTTATAATTTTGTACCATATCTAAAATCTACATGGGCACAACCTCAGTCTCCAAAAAGAAAATGAACCATTTCCCGACTGGATGGATGCTAATACTTGCATTTTTCCTTTTAGGCACTTTTTTTTCTTTTTCGCAAACCACTATTTGGAGCGAAAACTTTGATAGCTACCCCAACGGCACAGAAAATGGAACGGCTACAGGCCCTTCGTCTTCTGGATGGACAACAACCTTAACTGGAGATGTATGGGTCCAGGACAATCGTATAGAAGCCAACAATCTTAATGCCGAAGGCATTTGGCAAACTAACCCCATTAACATAAATGGTTATGAGTCTGTAAATTTTAGTTTTGATGTGGCCACACAGACACAGACACATCAGTTTGAGGCCGGCACTGATTATTTTATAGGTGAATATCGAGTGGATGGAGGTTCTTGGATAGAATTCGAAAATGCATCGGGAGACTCCAACCCATCTGACCTTTTAAATCCAAATTACACCGTGAACTTGGCAACTTCAGGTTCTATTCTGGAAATAAGGGTCCGATTTTACAATACTGCTGGTAATGAGTACTACTATATTGATAACATTGTAGTTGAAGGAACCCTGAATTTATGCGTAGGTGAAGTGGATTTTGAGTTCTACGATAGTTCACCTTCCGGAAGTACTGTTGACAATATCCCAACGACTGGATATATTGGATCCGGCACGTACACCAATTTTAATGTGGATAATCTGCAAAACCAAGAAGACCCGGGCGATAGAGATAACTTTAGTATTCGGTATACCGGTTTTATCCAAATAGACACTCCGGGCTCGTATACTTTTTATACCACATCGGACGATGGCTCCAAATTATATATAAATGGGACCCAGGTGGTCAATAACGATGGGGCACATAGTTCCCGAGAGCGATCAGGGAACATTACACTAACAACCGGTTTGCACGATATCCAGGTACTTTTCTTTGAAAATGGCGGAGGGGAAAACCTATCGGTTGCCTACCAAGGCCCCTCTATTTCCAAACAGAACATTCCATTTTCCAAATTGTACTCTACTTGCAGTGTAGGCAGTGCCGACGTAGATGGTGATGGCATTGACGATGCCAGCGATGTGGATGATGACAATGATGGCGTCCTGGATGTGGATGAATGTGGTGGAGCTACGGGAAATTTTGTACAGACCGCAACAAATATTCAAAACTTCAGTGATGCTTCCAATGCCGAAGGAAACCCAAGCACCACGTATGCCTATAACTCTACGACCACATATCCGGGGCAATCGATCATTTCATTTCAATTTTCACAAGTGATCCCCATCGGCACCACGGTAAGTGTATTCTTAAGTGCCGACCCGGTAGTATCCACCTCCGATATGCAAATACAATACAATAATGGAAGCTGGTTGGCAAGCGCCAATGGAATACCATCGGGTTCAATTACAGAGATTACATTTAATGTCAGCACCAATAATTTCCAATCGTTTAGGGTCATGGCCTATCAGATTGGCGCAAGGGTCCATGGTGCCAGTTACCCCGGTACGGTAGACTGCACCACAGTAGATACCGACGGTGATGGCATTCCTAACTATCAAGACCTGGATAGTGATGGCGATGGCATTCCCGATAATGTGGAGGCCCAAACATCGACAGGGTATACGGCACCGTCGGGCAATGATACCGACAACGATGGTCTCGACGATGCCTATGAAAGCATTGGCTTGTCCGCAATTGATACGGATGGTGACGGTACTCCCGATTTTTTGGATACCGATAGCGACAATGATGGCACAGGTGACACGACAGAAGCATCCCTAACACTATCAGGGTCGGATAACGATAATGACGGACTAGATAATACCGTGGATACCACAACAGGCTATGGTGACCCCGGAGGGGATATTGACGACCCTACGAATGCCATTGGAGGTTCCTTGATATTACCCGATTCCGATGGAGATCTTGGATCCGGCGGCGATCTGGATTTTAGGGATGACACCGTGGACGCAGACGACCCACCGAGCATAACCGCAACCGGAGACCAATTATATTGCCCAGGAAATGCCATACAAGTAGTGGAATCGATTAGTATTACAGATCCCGATAGCAGTACAGTGGATGCTGTTTATATTCAAATAACCTCCAACTACGATGTTTCGGGCGATGTCTTGAACCTTACCGGCACACACCCCAACATCACTGCAAGCTGGGATACTTCCGAAGGAAGATTATTGTTGAACGGACCTGCTACCTTGGCCGAATTTGAAGCAGCGATCTCGGCCGTTGAATTCCAGACTACGGCCACGGTAAGTTCTGGAGATACCCGGACTTTTTCCATAGTATTGAACGAGGCCAATTATTTGGAGTCTACAGGCCACTATTACGAATATGTTCCCTCTTTGGGCATTACTTGGACAGCAGCTAGGGATGCCGCTGCCTTACGGACATTTTATGGTTTACAAGGTTACTTGGCCACTATTACGGTGCAGGACGAATCCGATCTATTGGGTGCTCAAGCCCCCGGTGCCGGTTGGATAGGTGCCAGCGATGCCGCCACCGAAGGTGATTGGTATTGGGTAACCGGACCGGAAGCTGGAACTCTCTTTTGGAGAGGAACCTCTGGAGGAACAGCCTTTGGGTATGAATTTTGGAATACAGGGGAACCCAATCAATCTGGAGATGAGGATTATGCCCATATCACTGCTCCGGGAGTTGGACTGGATGGTTCCTGGAACGACCTTTCCAACACAGGGGCATCCAGCGGAAGTTATCAACCTAAAGGGTATTTGGTGGAATATGGCGGTATGGCAGGCGACCCTCCATATCCAAATATTGCGGCTACCACTACAATTACGGTAGATACAATTGCCCCAACTGCCAGTGCACCATCACCTATCTCTGTTTATTGTAGCGATGATATTCCTGCAGCGGATATTACGGTTATTTCCGATGAGGCCGATAATTGTGCCTCAAATCCGACAGTGACCTTTATAAGTGACGTTAGTGATGGAGGTACCAACCCCGAAACCATTACCCGTACCTATAGGGTTACCGATG
This sequence comes from Flagellimonas marinaquae, assembly GCF_023716465.1. NCBI lineage: Bacteria > Pseudomonadati > Bacteroidota > Flavobacteriia > Flavobacteriales > Flavobacteriaceae > Flagellimonas > Flagellimonas marinaquae. The sequence goes on along the minus strand of NZ_CP092415.1, from coordinate 2,203,723 downwards.
ATGCCGGGAACAGTATTGATGTGCAACAAACCATAACGGTAACGCCGTTCACCATAACCACACAACCAACAGATCAAACGGTAGTAGTGGGCAATAGTGGAAGTTTTACCGTGGCAACAACAAACGCGGACACCTATCAGTGGGAAGTGAGCACGGATGGGGGCAGTAATTTTAGCACCATAATCGATGGCTCCGAATACACCGGAACGCAAACCGCCAATCTTATTTTGAACACTCCGGATGTGAACTCCAACGGATTTATTTACCGTGTACTTGTTTCGAACAGCAGTGGAAGCTGTACCCCGATCATTTCTGATGAAGCCCTCTTGACCTTGAAAACGGGAAGAGTGATAACCAACAGAGGTGTAACGTTCAGAGTCAACAAAAACTGAAAATAATATCTAGCTCGACTGTTTCGCCTTTTGCTCAAATGAACCTACCATTTGCTCTTCAAATAGATCATGGATTTCCTGTAAAATAACGGGGTCATCAATGGTGGAAGGTGTTGTATATGGTTTTCCATCTGCAATGGCGCGTATCACTTTGCGCAAAATTTTGCCCGATCGGGTTTTAGGCAATCGTTCGGCCACCACCACCTTTTTTAAAGACGCCACCGGACCAATCTCCTTTCTTACATCGGCCACGACTTCGGCCTGCAACTGAAAACTTTCGATGTCCGCACCTGCTTTAAGCACGGTTATGGCCAAGGGAATCTGTCCTTTTAAATCATCCTCAATTCCCACAACACAACATTCGGCAACATCCGGATGCTTGGCTACCACCTCTTCCATTTCTGCAGTGGACAATCGGTGACCTGCCACATTGATAATATCGTCTACTCTCCCAGTTATAAAAACATATCCATCTTCATCCAAATATCCCCCATCCCCTGAAAAATAGTAGCCATCGAACTTGTCAAGATACCCTTTTTCAAATCTGTTGGTATCGCCCCATAAATTGGGCAAAGTTCCTGGGGGCAGAGGTAGTTTTATCGCAACATAGCCTTCTTCTCCTTTATCGGCTGCCGTACCATCTGCACGCAAAATCTGTACATCATAACCACATACCGGTTTCGTGGCAGACCCCGGTTTTACTTTGAAATGTTCTTTAAAGCCCATCATGTTGGCCACAATGGGCCAACCTGATTCTGTTTGCCACCAATGATCGATTACCGGTACTTTAAGTTTCCCTTCTGCCCATTTTAAGGTGGAAACATCGCATCGTTCACCTGCCAGGAACAAATACCGAAGGCCGCTCATATCGAATTGATCTATAAATGAGCCTTGGGGATCTTCCTTCTTGATTGCTCGAATTGCTGTTGGGGCGGTAAACATCACCTTTACATTATGGTCACTGACCACACGCCAAAAAGTTGAGGCATCCGGAGTACGGACCGGCTTCCCTTCAAAAAGAACCGTTGTGCAACCATATATCAAGGAGGCGTAAACAATATAGCTGTGCCCCACTACCCAACCCACATCGCTGGCGGCCCAGAATACTTCGCGGGGATTAATACCGTACACATTTTTCATACTATAGTACATGGCTACGGCATGTCCTCCATTATCCCGAATGATTCCTTTTGGTTTCCCCGTAGTTCCGGAGGTGTACAATATGTACAAGGGGTCTGTGGCATCTACCTCGGTACACCGAACCGGGTCGGCAATCTTCATTAAAGTGGAGTAGTCTATATCGTTTTCTCCATCCGGACGCGCTGCTCCCAAACGTCTGTTGTAAACAATTACGTGCTCTGGCTTATGCGCTGCCAAACCTATAGCTTCGTCCACCATAGGTTTATAGGGTATTATTCTATCCACTTCTATACCGGAGGTTGCCGTAATGATCAATTTAGGTTTGGCATCATCGATGCGAATAGCAAGTTCGTGGGGCGCAAAACCACCAAATACTACCGAATGGATGGCACCCAAGCGGGCACAGGCCAACATGGAAATCACTGCCTGTGGTATCATCGGCATATAAATGATCACGGTATCTCCTTTTTCAACACCGAGCCGCTTCATTCCGCCTGCCAAACGGCTTACCCTGTCCCTTAGATCTAAATAGGTAATTTTCTCCATCGTTTGCGTAACTGGAGAATCGTAAATAAGTGCAATTTCCTCACCCCGACCGTTTTCTATATGGGCATCCAATGCCAAATATGAGGTATTGAGTTTTCCTCCCTTGAACCAACGATAAAATCCATTTTCATCTTTGGTCAATGCCCTTTGCGGTTTTTGGAACCAACTGATATTTGCTGCTTGTTCCATCCAGAAATTCTCGGGGTCTTTTATAGACCTATTAAATTCCCGATCGTACATGATCTTCTCCATTATAGTATTGTTTGAATAGTTTTTTTATGTGCATGCGCAACATGGAACTCATTACACATACAATTTCAACAAACTGATAATGAAATCCTTGAGAGCATATTCTCCTAAAGTAGTAATTTATAGTACTGGAGCACCGATAAATATCGCTAAATTGATATACCTATAATTTTTTGATGGTAAATCTTAAGGTTTATAGCAATCAAATGGTCCATACATATGCTATTTCCATATACCTTTACCATATGAAACCACTCTTAAACCCCAAACAGCGTTATCTTTTTAAACGAATTTTTCCCTTTGGGGCAATTTGGTTGATATTGAGTTGGTTCATCCTCCTGATCGAATCCATGGCAACCGAGTACCAAAATCAACGACCGGAAACGGACATTACGCTATCTTGGGACATTCTGATTTTTGCCTCCCTGGCCGTTTTTTTAATGGGAACCGTAATGGGGGCAGTAGAGGTACTTTGGTTGGACAAACGATTCAAGAACAAATCGTTTTGGAAGAAAATCCTTTATAAAATGGGATTTTACTTATTGTTTATACTTATTATCAACCTAGTTACCTTTCCCTTGGCGGCAAGTATTGAACTTGGCACATCCATTTTGGACACCGAGGTTTGGCAAAAGTTTTCCAAATACGTTGCTAGCATTACATTTTTGAGCACATTTACTTCTTTATCGTTCAGTATATTCTTGTCCTTACTGTATTCGGACATCAATGAATATCTGGGCCATACCTTTATGATCAATCTCATAACCGGAAAATACCATACTCCAAAGGAGGAATCCCGGATTTTTATGTTTTTGGACATGAAGTCTTCCACCTCTTTCGCTGAACAACTGGGACACGAGCTATATTTTAAATTTTTAAGGGATTATTATGATCAACTGTCCAATGCGATTATCGAACACACGGGCGAGGTCTATCAATATATTGGGGATGAAATTGTAATTACTTGGGAATTACAGAAGGGCATTGAAAACCAAAACTGTTTGTTATGCTTTTACGCCATGCGGAAGAGTCTACAACAAAAATCAATATATTTTGAAGAGACATATGGCGTTGTTCCTTCTTTTAGGGCCGGGTTGCATATGGGCAAGGTTACCACAGGGGAGATCGGTGCTCTAAAAAAAGAGATTTTCTATACCGGTGATGTTCTCAATGTTACCGCTCGCATTCAAAAATTATGCAAGCCCATGGAGCAGGAGATCATTGTTTCGGAAAAATTGGTATCGCTTTGGAAGTTTAGTGATATAGAATTTGTTCCGTTGGGCAATATAGAACTCGAAGGAAGGCATGAACCTATGGAGCTTTATACTCCTAAAAATAAGGTATAAGTCGGGTTCAAAAATGCATTTTCATACCTTCATGGCTGGCTTTAAACCCTAGTGATTCGTAAAACCGAATGGCATCTGGCCGTTTTTTATCCGTGGTCAACTGCAATAGATGCGCATTACGTTCCTTTGCCCTATTTATGGCCCATTCGAATACACTTTTACCTATTCCCATACCACGATGTTCCTTATGCACACGTACACCTTCAATTTGGGCCCGAATACCGCCTTGGTAGGTGAGATAGGGAATAAACGTCATTTGAAAAACTCCAATCACCTCTCCAACTTCGTTTTCAACCACGGTGAGTTCTTGGTTTTTATCAGTATCGATTCGTTCAAAAGCATCATAATAGGCTTTTGGCAATGGGATGGTATAATTTTCCCGTTTGCTGCCCAATGTATCGTCCGCAATCATTTCTATGATGTTCGGGACATCGTTGATGCTAGCTTTTCTGAATTTCATAATTATTACCCGTCCTAATTTTTATCAACTCCTTTTCAATTATCTTTTTTAAAAATTTCATCGGAATTCACCCAGTATACTTCTCCTTTTGTAACCCCGTTCCAACCACTGTTTGGTGGGGAACTATATCTTTTTGAGAAGAAAAAATAGTTGTTATCCGGTGACATATAAGGGCAATAGTACACCCAATTTTCATCTATATTCTCACCAAGCTCAAAAGGAACAGGTCTCTGCCATTTGCCATTTTTCTTGAACGAGACCGCAAATCCTTTTTCATCAGTGTACGTATTTGCAGTGATCAGAAAACTTTCATCCGGAGAGACATAAGTGCTTCTTTCTCCTTTTTCAGAGTTGACTTGTGGACCAATATTCACTGGTGTATCAAACTTTCCATTTCCTAAATATTGAGCACGATAGATATCTCCCTTCCCCAGGCCACCAGGTCTGTTGGATGTAAAATACAAGCTGCCATCGGCGACCACAACCGGGTACGATTCTATATATTCCTGAGTGGATACGGGATACCCAACTTTTTTGGCCAATTGCCAATTGCCATCTATTTTCTGGCTTTTGTAGATATCAGGTTTGGATTTTTTGGAGTTATCTTCTGGACTTATACCAAGAAAATACATGGTGTTTCCATCTTGACTAATGGAAGGGTCTATGGCAACGGATTCTTTATCTTGCTCTTTAAACATTTGTAGGGGTTTCGGTTCACTCCATTTACCCTCAATGAGTTCAGCATGGTGGATGACAAATTTCTTATCGATTATTCTTGTAAAAAACAGTTCCGTGAATGACGGGTTAAATACTGTATTGATTTCAATACTGTCCGTGTTCACGATTGAGGGAGCAAATAATTTAGGACCAGCTTGGGGCGGCTCTTGATCTATATACAATTTATTGACGTTGGTTTGGCCAAAGCCAAAGAACATTAAATTGAATCCTATTATAGATAGTAGCAAATATTTTCTATTCATTTGTTTTTTAATTATGATGTCTCCTTAAGTGTTTTATTAATCTTTTTTCATCAAATTCCATGGACATGATTTGGTCGGCGGTATGTTCCACAATGGTATCCATGTGAAAAGGTTCTACCTTGGCCCATATTTTTATTTTGACAAAAATACCATTGTTTCCAATTATCATATCCTCTATGGTTACCCTGTGAAAATGCACTTTGTTCTGTAGTTTGTCCACCAACCCCTTTTTGAACTCCTTTTTATCCTCGACAATCACAACGTATTTTATGTATTCATGCTTAAAATCATCCATAAAAAAAGCTAGGAAGTGATCTACATTGCCATTTGGCTGTTGTTTGGCACTGTAAGCGTTGATAAACGACGTTGCCCTTTCAATCAAACTTGTTTTTGTTTCGCCTGTTTGTGCCGATGCCACAAATGTGAAGACAAATAGGTATATAGTAATTATATTTTTCAATATCATTATCTCATAGCTTTAAACCATGAGGGCTGTGAACCATTATCAATTATTTTTTTTAATCCTGAGCCATCCTTATTGACCAGGTAGATATCAAAATAATCTTCGGTGTCCGATATAAAAATAATTTTGTTGCCATCAGGTGACCAGGATACATCACCATCTAGGATAGTATTAAACGTCAATCGTTTTTGATTGGAACCATCCGTGTTCATAACATAAATTTCAAAATTGCCATCTCTATCCGAAGAATAGGCTATTTGCTTACCATTTGGTGAAATTTTAGGCCACCAATCCTCTGCGGTATTATTGGTCAATGTAATAATGTTACTACCATCGCTATTAGCGATACAAATTTCACTGTCTTCGGATTTAGAATGAAAAAGTATCCTTCCATCTTTCATAAAACAAGGGGACCCGCCAGTTAGTGGTTCTATCCGAGTCTGTTCGCTACCATCTGCATTCATGATCCAAATTTCTTCCTGATCTATACCCTCTGCATTTTTATAATGCCTGCCGAAAGCAATTTTCTTTCCGTCCGGGGACCACGTAGGTGAAGCGTCCCATGTATTTTTTGCATGAGTCAATCGCTTTCTATCGGTACCATCGCTATTCATTGTATGGATAGACCATGTTTTATTTTTATCATATTTTGCATAAAAAGCAATTCGCTTTCCGTTTGGAGACCACTCAGGGTAACCATCACTACCTGAGTAATTCGTTATTTTTATTTTTGATTTACCTTCGGTATCGGTTAGGTAAATTTCTCTGTTACCTGATTCATTTGACGAGTAAGCAATCGGATGGGTAATGGATTTATGACTGTCACTTTTCTTGCATGAAGCAATAAAGCCAAATACTAAAATCGCACTGATTAAGGTTTTTACTTTTTTCAATGTATTGATCGTTAAAGTTTACTACTATGTCCAGTGCTGTGGCTACTGCTTACAAAAATACAATACAAAAAATGTCCCTTCTGCTCGCTCTTAATCTTTATGGGCAGAGAGTGTTTCCCTATTCATTGGACGACCGTTGATAACAACCTGCGAAATATCATTATAAGCCGTGATATCCCGTAATGGATTCTTGTTAAGAATAAGAAGATTGGCTTTTTTACCCACTTCTACCGTACCGTATCTTTTTTGAAGGTGGAATGCTTTTGCATTTTCTATGGTCGCCATAGCCAAAATTTTGTTCAAGGGAATTCCTGCATTTGCCATTTCCAACATTTCCAAATATCCATTATAGCCCGGAGGATTTCCATAGGTGGGTGAGGATGGTGTATCTGTGCCGAACAGCAACTTTCCACCATTGTCATTCATATATTTCATGCTGAGCTTGCCTTGTTCAGAGATACGGTTAAAATTGGTTGCGATAATATGTTTTGGGGCATTACCAAATACATTGGCATACATTATATTGGAATTTGCCTTGTAGTAATCGAGCAACGGCTTTGGCAGCACATGTTCCAACTCCGTATTGTCCAGATATTCGGCATTGGTTAGTTCCCAAAGTCCATTGATCACTTGTAGGGTTGGCATATACCCTATCTTACTTTTAATTTCCGCATCCAGTACCTCTTTTATCTCCATAGGAAGCACCATAGTGGAATCCAACCTATGGTTGCCCCAGTTCCACAATCCATGGGCCATAACATCTACTTCTGCTTCTGCCAAAAATCCGTGGGCCTCCAACGAATTTCCATGAACCGCCAAAACCAAGTTATTTTTGTGCGCTTCCTTTTTCAAATTAGACATCAATTTTTGAGAAGGTGTGGGAAAACGCGGCTGTGCAGGATCAAACCCTGGCTCGTAATAGGTTTTTAAAACAATTGCACCGTATTCAGCTATTCTTTTCGCCACGGCCTCTGGGGTATGGTTTTCTTTTACATAATTATCCGGAAAGGGATAGGCCTCGTTCTCCTGATAAACAAAATTGGGAACCTCATCTTCCCAATTGGACAGTCCATAGCCGTTTCCGATTACAGCGCCTCCCCCTGCATAATATAGATCTGGCCTTACTTCCATTTTTTGAAAATCGACCAATCTGTCGGGTTTGGCGGTCCCCAAATCGATCAAGGTGGTATATCCAAAATATAAATAGCTTTTTGGAAGTTGTTCCCTAAATAATTTTACTAGTTCGGGGTGTTGCAGTTCCTCGTCGTCGGATAGTGCATCGGTCCCGGTTACATGCACATGGCTATCGATCAGGCCCGGAATTATGTATTTTCCTTTTGCATCAATAGTGGTAAACGCCCCTTTTACCTTGGGCTTTTTCTCTCCTACATACACGATACTGTCTCCTGCAGTTACAATAAAATCATTAGAGGATATGGTTTGATCTTCTGGTGATATGATCTGTGCATTTTTAAGCAACAATCCATTATCCACTACAATTTCGACCTCGCTGGTTTTACATGAAATCAAAGTGAGGGTAAAGAGCAATAATCCTATTATTTTGTTCATCGTGATGTTTTATTGGAACTTGTGTGTTGAGTATTATAAGCTACCTTAGTTAAATTTAATTTGCCTCTCCAAATACCAGTGGGATATCTATTGGAATTTGGTCGCTTAACAATGTTAGGTTTAATTTCCTTTCTTCCCGACAAGATAAAACAAGAAAAATATAAAAAGTCGATAAAAAAATTGTGCGTATGTATTCCATGTTCGTTGATTTGATTGATGATTCCACTATTGTTTCTACCCTTGGATATAAAACAACAGATGCGCACTGCTAAAATACAAGTATTTAGGGGATTTAAAATCCAGATGGGTACCGGTGCGGACCCCAACTGTAATAGTTACTCCGCACTCTGGCGATTTGTTTGCTCTATGAGCTTATATAGATCGTTTTCGAAAGATCTATAGGTCTCTCCATAGGGGTTGTTACTCAAGGTCACAAGAAACCCATTGGTTTTTGGCAAATACAATGGATTCGTTTTTAGAATAAAGTATATTTCCGTTAAAACCCTCGGTTAGATAAACCTTGGACAAGCTATCTATACGTTCTGCCATTTGCCCCCGTACTACAAAGGCAAGCAACTTAAAAACCAACGGCAATAATTTATAAATTGGCATTTCTCTTTTTTTTTGAGTATGGATAGTTTTTATACATAGTCAGGCTCTAAAATTCTCAATAAAGTTCCTCTGTCATCCGTTTTAGGTCCACTTCGGGCAAAAACTGATCGGAAATGGTTAAAATAGAATGGATGTTATCCCGTAATCTATCTAACTTTATGGATTCGGGAGACATAGCGGTCTGTAACAAATGAAGCGCCATGTCCGCCAACAACAATCGCTGCTTTTCCAGCCAATCCGCATCCATTTTGTTGGCCGGATGGTTAAAATAGGCCGTTTCGACCCGATTATGTAGTTCCCAACTGGTCTTTATCAATTGGTTTCGTTCCTCTTGTGTCATTTTCTTTTTTAAAAGTCGATTAACAAACTGTATTTCTGGTGTCCATTGGTTTAGATGGTTCGCAATCCAAAGCAATTTCTATTTCACCTCGTTACCATGTTAAACATAAGTCTCAAAAGAAAGGATAAAATTACTTTTGAAACATCCCTAAACACAAATCAAATCCATAAAATGGGCCTTTGATTTCTATATGGGCTCTTTTACACCCGACCATACTCCTGTTTTGGCTGTTTCGATCACATACTCTGAAAAACTTTTGGGTTTACGTTTGAGCACTTTTTGGATATCGTTGGTAATTTCGGAGACCATGGGATTGCCCAATACTTCGGTAAACAAGTACTCTACCAACCAAACAAAATCCGCGGGAATGCTCTGTTCTTTCATGGCCGCCACATAAGTTTCAATGGAAATGGGAACAAAGCTTATGTTCCTCTCTGTGGCCTTGGCAATTTCTTGAATAGCTTCTTTGAACGATAAGGTTGTGGGACCCGTCAATTGATAAATATTACCATTGTGCTCTTCATGCAATAAAGCCTCTACCACAACATCGGCAATATCCCCGGTGTCCACATAGGGCACTTGCACATTGGCTTGAGGCAAAGCAACCACACCTTGCTGGATCGGTTCCAAAAAGAAACTTTCACTAAAATTTTGATTGAACCAACTTGCCCGAACAATCGTATAATCCATCCCGGAACTTATAACTGCTTGCTCACAAAGCTCTGCTTCCCGTTCGCCTTTACCGGATAACAAAACCACTTTCTTTACATTATTTTTCTTGGCAAGTCTTACCAATTCCTTAATAGACTGCAAAGCCCCGGGCACTGCAAGATCAGGTTGATAGGTGATGTACATTTTATCGACCCCAACAAGTGCGTTTTCCCATGTATCGGCTCTGTTCCAATCAAAAGAAGGGATGGACGACCTTGAACCCACTTTAACATTTTGGTTGAGCAATCGTAAACTATCAACAACTTTTCTACCTGTTTTCCCTGTTCCACCAATGATTAAATAATTGTCTTTTTTCATAATTATATTGTTGTATTTGAATTAATTTGATTTTGTAAAAGCGTTATGATCAGCAATACAAAAGATAGTACGGCCGTAATGGTCCTGATCAAGTGCAGCAGGTTCCATTTGTTCTCGAAGTTGTTCCGCAATTGTTTTAAACTATCTGGTGATAACATTTCGAGTTCAGCGTTTTCCAATAGTTCATTTAGGGGAATATTTCCAAAAATGGTTATTACGATCACACCGGCGATGTACAATATGCCAGCGGTAAAAACCATCCAGAAAATAGCGCTAGGTTGATTTCTATTGAGATAAACATTGATGATGTGCGAAAAAAACGGCCCAAAAAACACAATCAGAAATATTGGGTTTATAATGGCCCTGTTCATTTCTTGAAAAGATTGTAAGTAACCGAGGTCATCCAAGCGACCGATTCCCGGTGTTATAGCATTGGTCCAAGTAAAACACAGGCCTGCAGACAGACCGGTTAGCAAAATAGTGCTGATCGTTGTAATGGTGTTCACTGAAAATTCCATAATTGTCCCGTGTTAGCAGCTAGATCCAGTATGTGTTGGACGTACATTAAACCACCAATAAAGTGTAGCAATGGCCACAAACTCAAAGGCTATCAACCAAAAATCCAAAGAGCCAAAGAAACTGGCATAACTTCCCCCATAGGGAACAATCATAATCGGCACCGTTACCAAAGCATCCATTATCGTACTGGTGATCAACATGAGTACTCCAAGTTTTAACCCATGCATGGTGCCGTTTCTCTCATAATAAAGCTTTGCCGCTATCCAAATCAGCGGAGGCACCAATAAGGCAAGCCCAATGTTGGCCTGTAAATAGCGATCTCTGAGAATTGGAAGCTGATAAATGGAGCCAAAAGCGACTACGCCAAAAATCCACACCAAAAAACCCAAAACCAATGCTTTTATAGTTTTCATTATCCTGTTTTTATTGATTACAGGACAAAACTACATGGACCTCCTATCCTTTATTTATTCCAAAAGGAGTATAATTTGTTGCAAATGGAGTTTACTTGATCTGACTAGGGCGGTAACCGAACTTTTTCTCAAAGGCATTGGAAAAAGAACTTAAGCTATCGTATCCAACATGCCATGCCGCCTCCTGCACAGTGGCCTCATGGTTACTGATCAACTTATGGGCAGTTTTTAGACGCTCGTTTTGCAGATACTTAAAAACCGGCACACCAAAAAGTTCTTTAAAATTCTTTTTAAGGTTGTAACTGTTCAGGCCAATTTGTCGTGAAATCTCGGAAAGTGATGGCGGGCTGTCCAAATTGTTGATTAAAATTTCTTTGGCCCTATACAGTTTTTCACGTTCCGTGGTATTTATCTTTTCGGTTTGCAGACTGGCCAGTTGCCCAAAAAAATGAGACAACAAAACCGTCATTTGGCTCCTAAAAAACATCATTTTGGTTTTTCCATGGTACTTCATATCGAAAACGGATTTCACAATACGATCCATCTCCGGCGTCATAAAAAAGCGAGGGCCTTCCACATAATGATCGGATGGATTCACGAGTTCGTTTAAAAGCGAAGTAAAGATTTCCCCTTCTTCATTGGGCAAATTCTCAAGGTTGCGCAAAGCGGTCGCAATTAAAATACACTTTAATGGTCTTTGTGCGGAAACCGTATGCTCAAATTCAACATTGGAATCAGCATAAAAGGATAATGCAAGCCCTTTGGTATGGCTGTATGTCTTGGTTCTCTCCCCATACTTTACATTAAGATCTACATTTCCGGAGCCATAAAAAGCGACCGAGACCACTGGCTCATCAAAGTGGCAAGTGTCCACAATCAATGTATCACTCGTTGCCTCTTCGACCAAAATGGTAAAATCGTTGATGTCTATAAAATCTCGAGTCATTCGGGTGAAAAATCCCTTAAAGATAAGCAACCTGCTCCAATCTTTTCGACACCTGATCACCCTATTATGGATTTCTATTTTTGGTTCCAAAAATCAATTGATATGGATTACCTATTTCATCTAAAAAAAACCATACAAATCTCATTTTATGATAATTAGCAATCTAAATTAAAACACACCCATACATCCTAAACATTAATTAATAATTAATAAAAGATTAAAGGACATTAATATCCTTTTTATGATTAAAATCATGTTTTGAATTGAATTGCCTATTTACTTTTGAGACAAAATTTTAAAAAACCTATACATGAATAATTTACTGAAAGGAATGGCCCTATTCTTTGCCCTAGCGGTTGTTGGCTGTGGCGGCAAGGAAAAAGAACAAAAAGAAGAAGGATTTAGCGTCCAGAGAAAAAAAACAACTACGGAGCAACCAGTTGAAACTACCACCAACACCGTAAAAGCTTCCGAAAGGGTAGATATGAGCACCAAGGGCGTTGGTCCTGTAACTTCCGTGGAGTTACCTGCAGATATTGACCAAGCGATGGCTACCAAAGGAAAGGAAGTTTATGACCAAATGTGCCTGGCATGCCACAGGATCGGCAAAAAATTCATTGGTCCGGCACCCAACGGAATATTGGAAAGAAGAACCCCGGAATGGGTAATGAACATGATCTTGAACCCTCAGGAAATGGTCCAGAAAGACCCATTGGCCCGTGACCTTTTACAAGAATTCAACGGTTCTCCTATGTCCAACCAAGGATTAACGGAAGAACAGGCAAGGGCCATCCTAGAGTACTTTAGAACTTTAAATTAAAGCTATATGAAATCAACCATTAAACTCACTGCACTGGGATTTTCTTTACTACTGGCACTCAGTATGGGATGTAAGGAAAAGTCCCAAAATACTACGACGGCAGCAGAGCCAGAAGAATCCACGACTGTTGTGGAAAGTAACAAGGGACAAGCTTTTATCGAAGATGATGGATCAACGCCCAATGTACTTCAAATTGCAATAGGCTCGGAAGACCACACCACTTTAGTGGCCGCGGTACAGGCCGCAAGTTTGGAAAATGCATTGGTAAATGCAGGACCTTTAATGGTATTTGCTCCAACCAATGCCGCCTTCGATGCATTGCCCGAAGGTACCGTAGAAGATTTACTAAAACCTGAAAACAAAGATGCACTGGCCAATATTTTGAAGTATCACGTTACCCCTGGCAACTACTCCAAGGATTTTCTAAAAAAGTTTAAAAAACTTGGGCAGGCGAACAATCAAAATGTAGCTGTGGAGGTAAAAGGGGATGATGTTTTTATCGGTGGCGCTAAAATAATTGGTAGCGTACCGGCAGGAAACGGAATTGTCCATGTGGTGGACAAAGTAATCCTGCCTCCAAGTCAATAGCTCAATAAATCCAAAAAATAAACCCTAACACAATGAAAATATATCGTTATTTAACCATCACCCTTGGATCGGCGCTTATGTTGATCTCATGTGGTCAGCAAAATCAGAGTTCCAATGGCGCCCTCTCATCGAGCGCTGCCGAAAAAGTATATGTTGCTCCTGGCGAGCAGGACGAGTACTATGCCTTCCTCTCCGGCGGATATAGTGGAAATCTTACCGTTTACGGGTTGCCTTCGGGCAGGATGTTCAAGGAGATTCCAGTATTCTCCCAATTTCCCACCTCCGGGTATGGATACTCGGAAGAGACGAAGCCCATGCTAAATACATCTCATGGGTTTGTTCCTTGGGACGATGCCCACCACCCAGATATCTCCCAGACCAATGGCGAATTGGACGGTCGCTGGATATTTATCAATGGCAACAACACCCCACGTATAGCCCGTATCAGTCTAAGCACTTTTGAAACGGAGGAAATTATTGAAGTGCCCAACAGTGCAGGGAACCACAGTTCTTCCTTTATCACAGAAAATACCGAGTACGTTGTTGCCGGTACACGTTTTGCAGTTCCCGTACCCCAGCGCGACATGCCCATAAATGAATATAAAGGAAACTTTAAAGGTGCCCTGACGTTTATCAGTGTTGCTCCAGAAACCGGCGAGATGGACATTAAATTCCAACTATTGATGCCTGGTTTCAATTATGATCTTTCTCATCCGGGTAGAGGTAAATCCCATGGATGGTTCTTCTTTACCACTTACAACACAGAAGAGGCCAACTCCCTTTTAGAGGTGAATGCCTCCCAAAACGACAAAGATTTTATTGCAGCCATTAACTGGAAGAAAATTGAAGAATATGTAAACAATGGCGGCGGCACCAAAATACCGGCCAATTATGCACATAACGTGTACGAGGAGGAGACACATACCGGGACCACTACCATGAAAAAAGAAGTGCTTACCGTAGATCCTACCAAAGTTCCAGGAGCCGTTTACTTTTTGCCAACACCAAAATCGCCTCATGGATGCGATGTTGACCCAACCGGTGAGTATATAATTGGAAATGGGAAACTATCCGCAGATTTAACCGTTCATTCATTCGACAAAATGCTGGCCGCAATCGAGGGTGAAAAATTCGACGGCGAAGCCTATGGTATCCCAATCCTTAAATTCGAGGATATTATGGCCGGACAAGTAAAGAGCGGAGGCCTTGGCCCATTGCATACCGAATTCGATGGCAAAGGCAACGCCTATACCACCTTCTTTATTTCTTCCGAGGTGGTAAAATGGAAGCTGGGAACTTGGGAAGTAATAGATAGAAAACCTACTTACTACTCTGTAGGGCACCTTATGATTCCTGGAGGCAACTCCAGAAAACCCTTTGGCAAATATGTAGTGGCCATGAACAAGATCACCAAAGATCGCTACTTGCCCACCGGCCCAGAAATGGAACACTCAGCACAGTTGTACGATATTTCCGGGGACAAAATGGAATTGATCTACGATTTTCCAACACACGGAGAACCCCATTACGCAGCAGGGTGCCCAGCTGAACTTTTGGCCCCCAAGTCCAAAAAAATATATCGCTTGGACGAGAACAAGCACCCTTATGCGGTAACCACGGCAGACGGCTCAAAAGTTGTACGTGACGGCAATGAGGTACATGTTTACATGTCCATGATCCGTAGCCACTTTACACCGGACAATATAGAGGGTATCAAAGTAGGTGACAAAGTATATTTCCACATTACCAATCATGAGCAGGATTTCGATGTACCGCACGGATTTACCATCTTGGGTCAAAATACCTCAGAGTTACTGATCATGCCCGGCCAGACCAAAACATCGGTCTGGGAACCCAAGCAGGTCGGTGTATGGCCGTTCTATTGTACAGATTTCTGTTCTGCATTGCACCAAGAAATGCAAGGGTATGTTAGGGTTTCCCCTGCCAATTCCAATATAGAGTTAAAATGGTCTCTTGGTGAATAATTCGGATTGACCCACCAACGATCAAAGCGGGCCGTGTCCTAGACCTGCCCGCTTTTTTACAAATTGAACATCAACCACCTCCAAAAAGCCACAATCAGTTTGTAACCTATAAATCTTATAAAATGAAAAAGGCAAGTATTTTAATGATCCTTGGCCCATTGTTCTTATTGGGGCTGTACATCTTCCCTTTATGGAACATTATGTTGGGAGCTCCACAATATCCAGACCCACTTGGATTGAACATCCATATTAGTGGACTACGAGGTGTCAACGAATTCGACATCCAGAATATAGATGGTCTCAACCATTATATAGGTATGCACACATTGCCCAAGCCTGAGGATATGTGGGAGTTCGGCACATTCCCTATGATCATAGGGTTTATGGTCGCCTTTGGAGTTCTAATCGGTATTCTTGGCTATCTCCAAAAAGTAAGCTACCAATGGTTTTTTGGCTGGTTTATTTTGATGTCCATCCTCGGAATATTGGGCATGTACGATTTTAACGAATGGTTGGTCGATTACGGCACCAACTTAGATCCTAATGCCATTATGAAGTTGACCAACCCTGATGGAACCCCAATGACCTATAAGCCCCCATTGTTGGGACATGTAAAAATGTTGAATTTTGATGTAACCTCTTTGCCATCTACCGGTGCCTGGCTCATGTTCGTAGGAATGATGCTAACCCTAACAGCAGGCTATCTAGGTTGGAAAAGCACTAAAACACAATAAAACCTTGAGTATGAAACCTTCTATTTCCATATTTTTAGTACTACTCGGCTGTATGTACGGTTGTTCCATCGGACCTAAACCAATTGATTATGGCCATGTGGGCTGCCACTATTGTAGCATGACAATCGTGGACAAGCAACATGCTGCACAAATGGTAACCAAAAAAGGAAAGGTGTACAATTTTGATGCCGTGGAATGTATGATGAACCAATTAAAGGAGTTCGATGAAAATGAAGTCGCCCTATTCCTGGCCAATGATTTTGATCGACCCGGGGAACTTACAGATGCCACCAAAGCTACATATTTGATCAGCAAAAATATTCCCAGCCCCATGGGTGCATTTTTAAGTGCATTTTCCGAAGAACAAGCGGCCAAGAACACCTTGGACGCCAATGGTGGGGAACTACTTAACTGGAACGAATTAAAAAAACAATACCAAGACTAACCAAAAATCACAAACCAATGTATATGATCGATATAGACAATACCATTGCCCAGCAACCATTCAACGACCTTCAAATAGAGCAATTGGTCAAGAACAATACCTTGGAAATATTGAGCATCAGCTTGGCTAAAAATGCGATGTTCCCAAAGCACGTTTCCCCCAAGGATGCCCATTTGATAGTTTTGGAAGGCAACATAAATTTTCACATACAAAATCAAACCGTTAACTTAAAAGAGCAACAACATTTTAGTTTTTCCAAAGAAGTGGAACATTGGGTTCTTGCCAAGGAAGATGCCAAATTTTTGATTATCAGATAAAACCGGGTACCCATTCAAGAAATTAAAATCAAAATTCTTTGATCTGAAAGACACCATGGCACTCAACAATCCACATCGCACCAATTTAATATGGATCATCCTGCTCGTTTTTGGACAAATGGTCTGGGCAAAAAGCTGGACGATCTGCCCTACCTGTGAGCATAACTCCATTAAAAAAACCATTCAAATGGCCAGTGCCCAAGACACCTTATTGGTTCAAAAAGGGACTTACAAGGAGTTCGATATATTGGTGGACAAGCCTTTGGTCATCAAAGGGATCGATTACCCTGTGGTGGACGGCGAAAAGAAAGGTGAAATTTTTAGGATAACCTCCGACAATGTAACCTTGGATGGACTGTTCATCATCAATGTTGGTGTTAGTTATACCAAGGACAATGCCGCCATACGGGTGGTCCAGAGCAAGAATTTCTTACTCCAACATTTGGTTTTGGAGGAATTGTTTTTTGGTATCTATCTGGAAAAGTCTTCCCATGGCAAAGTGTACCACAACCGCATTATCGGTGAAGCCGTGGACGAGTATAATTCCGGGAACGGGATTCAACTTTGGTATTCCACCGATGTGGAAGTACTAAAAAACCATGTACAAGGCACCCGGGACGGTATCTATCTGGAATTCTCCGATCACATTACCATTACCAACAATGTTAGCATGGACAACCTTCGCTACGGTTTGCATTTTATGTTTTCCGACAACGATATTTACGCAAACAATACTTTCGAAAACAACGGTGCAGGAGTGGCAGTGATGTTTTCCAAATTTATTACCATGAGGAACAATACGTTCCGAAAAAATTGGGGCACCGCGGCCTATGGTATGCTTTTAAAGGAAATCAATGATGCAGAAATCAGTGGAAACACCTTTGAGGAAAATACCATCGGCATAAATATAGAGGGGTCCAATCGCATTGACTATACCAACAATGATTTTATTGGCAATGGATGGGCCATTCGGGTAATCGGCGCCTGTTACACTAATAGTTTCAAGAGTAACAACTTCCTTTACAACTCCTTTGATATTTCTTATAACAGTAAATTGAACGACAATGTGTTCGAAGGAAATTTTTGGAGTGGCTACACCGGATATGACCTGGACAAAGATGGTATAGGCGACGTTCCTTACCGACCTGTAAAATTATTCTCCTATGTAGTAAACCGAACTCCGGAGACCATTGTTCTTTTGCGAAGCCTTTTTATGGATATTATTGACTTTTCGGAAAGAGTATCTCCGGTATTTACTCCGGACAACCTAAAAGATCCACAACCACTAATGCACAAACGACCATGACCATTGCTATAAAAAACCTACATAAAAAATTCGGAAAAAATACAGTTCTAAAAGGAGTTGATGTCTCTGTGGACGAAGGGCGCATCTATGCTATTTTAGGTCCCAATGGTTCAGGAAAAACCACATTGATCAAAAGTATACTGGGCATGGTAATCCCCGATAAGGGCAGTATTAAGGTACTGGACAAAACCATTAAAAAAGATTGGAAATACCGCAAAAAAATAGACTACCTCCCCCAAATTGCCAATTTTCCGCCCAACATTAGGGTAAAGGAATTGATCGGCATGATCAAGGACCTAAGAAACAGTCCAAGCAGTGAGCAAGCCTTGATCGAACAATTTGGCCTGGAAGCTTTTATGGACAAAAAACTTTCAACACTTTCCGGGGGAACCAAACAAAAAGTAAACCTTGTTCTGACCTTTATGTTCGATAGTCCCCTTATTATTTTGGATGAACCAACAACAGGATTGGAACCCAAAGCCCTTATCAGTCTAAAAAAAATTATAAAAAAGGAAAAAGAACAGGGCAAAACCATTTTGATCACATCGCATATTATGCAATTTGTTGAAGAAATTGCCGATGAGATTTTGTACCTGCTAGAGGGGGAAATCTATTTTAAAGGTAGTATCGACACATTGATGGAACAGACCCGCCAAAACACGTTTGAACATGCCATTGCGGCCCTAACAACTTCGGACAGCCATGCTTAAAATTTTAAAATATAGTTTTTACGATCTTATCCGTAGCCGTTGGAGCTATGTTTATTTTCTTTTTTACCTTTCACTCGGATTTGTTTTGCTGTTCCTTAACAACGATGTATCCAAAGCAGTGATCACATTAATGAATGTTATTATTGTTCTCATCCCGTTAATAGGTACCATTTTTGGAGTAATGTACTATTACAATTCACGCGAATTTACCGAACTCTTATTGGCACAGCCCATAAAACGGAGTTCCATATTTATGGGACAATATTTTGGTGTGGCCGGTTCTTTGACCCTCAGTTTGGTATTGGGACTGGGCATCCCCTTCTTATTGTACGGGTTGTTACGGAGCAATGCCATATTCGACTTCACCCTTTTATTGGTTACGGGAGCATTTTTAACCTTTATATTTGTGGGCTTGTCCTTTGTGATTGCCATAAGCAACGAAAACAAGATAAAAGGATTTGGGTATGCCGTGTTGCTATGGCTCTTTTTGGCCGTAGTCTACGATGGCCTGTTTCTTATGTCCCTTATTATGTTTGAAGAATATCCTTTGGATAACTTTTCGTTAGTGGCCACAGCACTCAACCCCATAGATCTTTCACGAATTTTGATTCTCCTAAAATTGGACATTTCTGCGCTTTTGGGATACACCGGTGCCATTTTTAAAAGCTTTTTCGGTACAAATATCGGGTTCTTGGTCTCTATGGCCATACTTCTCGTTTGGACCATTCTGCCCATTTTGGGAATACGGTACAAAACCAAAAGAAAGGATTTTTAACACGGACCACAATAGCAATGCATGAAGGCAAACAAATATAACCGCCATATACAAATAGCAATTTTATATTTTGGGATTGCCGCCTTGTTGGGCTTATTGCTCCGCTCCTACGCCGTTTTTCCGTTCGGGTTCAATTATAAGTATATGGTACATGGGCACTCGCACATTGCTCTTTTAGGTTGGGTCTATGTTGCATTGACCACAATGCTCCACTACCTTTTTGTAGACCGAAAAGTTTTCTCAAAAAAAAAGTACCAATGTTTATTTTGGGGCACCCAAGGCACACTCATTGGTATGCTGCTGACTTTTCCATTTCAAGGGTACGCCGTTCCCTCCATAGTTTTTTCCACCCTCTTTTTGGTTTTGTCCTATATCTACACCTATCATTTTTGGAAAAACATTGACCCTGTCCATACAAGAAGAAAAAGCTTGAGAATAGTAAAAGCTGCATTGATCTATATGATAATTTCCAGTATAGGGCCATGGGCCCTAGGTGCCATAATGAGCACTGTAGGTCCTGAATCGGTCTGGTACCGGTTGTCCATCTATTTCTATCTACATTTTCAATATAACGGCTGGATGGTTCTTGCGATACTGGGAATGTTTATGTACCTATTGGAACGATTGGACCTGGAATTGCACCAAAAAACCTTCTCCATTTTCTTCATCAGTATCAACCTAAGCATAGTGTTGAGCTTTCTGTTGTCCGCACTTTGGACCAATGCATCCATTTGGCTCAATATTTTGGCGGGATTGGGGGCCATGTTACAATGGTTCGCTTTTGTCCACTTCTGGAGTATGATCAAAAGCACTGTCTTCAAACTAAAATTAACAGGAAAACAAAAGCTACTGCTCAAGACGGTAGTGATTTTGTTAACGATAAAAATCACATTGCAAATTATATCCGCCCTGCCCTATTTTGCCCAATTGATCGCAACTTATCTGGACCTGACCATTGGTTACTTGCACCTAACATTTTTAGGGGTAATAAGTTTAGGAATTTTATTTCTAAGCGATTATTTCAAATTAATCAGGTTGTCCAACTTATCCATGGGAATGTACCTTGTTGGTTTTATGCTTACTGAACTGCTGATTTTTTATAAAGGGCTTGCTGCCTGGATCAAATGGCCGGTTTTTAGAGAATATACAACAGTATTGTTCAGTGGCTCAACACTCATTCTTTTTGCACTGGCAATACTGAGCTATCAAAATTACCGTAAAGTTTGAGTTATGGATTACACGTGAAATTATATATAAAAGACTTTTTTGTCCTAAATATTTTTAATACTATCTTTGTACAATAAAATTATCCATGATGTTTTCAAAAGCTTGTGAGTATGGTATTCGAGCAGCAGTGTATATTGCTTTGCAGTCTTTGGAAGGAAGACGGGTAAGCGTTGCAGAAATTGCAGATGAAATAGACTCACCAGTAGCCTTTACCGCAAAAACATTGCAACTGCTCACACGTAATAACATCGTAAAATCCATAAAGGGTCCCAATGGGGGGTTTGAAATAGAAAGGGAAGACATGGACTCTGTTAAACTCAGCATGATCGTAAAAGCCATAGACGGAGACCAAATATATGTAGGCTGTGGCCTTGGGCTTAAGAAATGTAATGCAGACCAGCCCTGCCCCTTGCACGACAAATTTGTTGATATTAGAAGCAACCTCAGAAAAATGCTTACAAGCACCAGTTTATATGAACTTGCAACCGGCCTGGAAGTTGGATTGACATATTTAAAACGCTAAAAAAATTTATTCAAAAAAAGGATAAAATTGTCCTTTATAAAAATAATCGATATGACCCGAACAAAAGAAAAAACCATCGGACAAATGGTAGTGGACAACTACAGAACCGCAGAAATATTCAAGGCCCACAAAATCGACTTTTGTTGCAACGGCAACAGGACCCTAGCCGAAGCTGCCTCAAAAAAAGGATTACAACTAGAAGTAATTTTGGAAGAGCTCGCTGCGGTTTCGGAAGCAAACCAAACCGACCAACCCAACTTTAAAACCTGGCCCTTAGATCTTTTAATTGATTACATAGAAAAAAAGCACCATCGATATGTGGAAAAACAAATACCGGTTCTAAAACAGTATCTGTCCAAACTTTGCAAGGTTCATGGTGAACGACACCCCGAGCTGTTCCAGATTTCCGAACATTTCAATGTTTCCGCCGGAGAGTTGGCCATGCACATGAAGAAAGAAGAACTTGTTCTTTTTCCCTACATAAAAAAAATGGTGAACGGGCCAGAGGCCGATGCCCATTTGGAAGCTCCCCGCTTTGGTTCGGTACGCAATCCCATTGCTGGCATGATGCAAGAACACGATAACGAAGGGGAAAGGTTTAGAAAAATCGCTAAGTTGAGCGAGGACTATACCCCGCCCTCGGATGCATGCAATACCTATCGCGTAGCATTCGCATTATTACAAGAATTTGAGGACGATCTACATCGTCACATCCATTTGGAAAACAATATTCTTTTTCCAAAAGCAGAGTTGCTCGAAGCCCACTTACTCAACCATAATTAAATGGGATTTAAACCAATAAAACGACACAAAGCCCTACAGGGAGTGAGCCGTGAGCATCATCATGGGTTGCTCTTATCCTGGAAGATCAGAACAGGGCTGTCGAAAAATATTGCACCAGAAAGAATCAAAAAATATATGGATTGGTTCTATCAAAACCATTTGGCCCCTCATTTCCATATGGAAGAAACATACCTCTTCCCCATTATTGGAAATGGACATCCTTGGGTACAAAAAGCACTTAGCGACCATGATATATTAAAAAATTGGTTCACCTCTTCAAAATTGGACGTGAACACATTGGAACAAATCGAAAAAAAACTTGAGGAACATATTAGGTTCGAAGAACGGCAACTTTTCAATCACATACAAGAGGTTGCCGACTCTGCCCAACTGGACCTGATCAATAAACAACATAATGGCGAAAAATTTAACGACAATACCCATGACCAGTTCTGGCTCTAAATTCAAGACAAAAAATCCAAGGAATCTATACCAACAGATGTATCTGGAGTTTAAAAAGAAACAACTTGGATATTCTACCATAGCAATTATCGGACAAAGTTGCCTGGGTTCTGGTGCAGCGATGATTTTATTAATGGGAGAAACGACTATGCTGCTAAAAATGATCATACTCTTCTTTGTGACCATATTCTGCATGGCTTTCAATGGAGCCGTTTTGGCACAATTAAAAGCAAAGGCTACCTTTAATTTATTGATCCTAAGTGTTGTTTTTAGCACTTTGGTGATACTCGCCCACTTATTTTAATCAAACACCAAGTATAAATTTGCCATGACTGAAAGAAAAGAGATCACAACTATAGAAGAAATTAAACTACTGGTAGACCTTTTTTATGACAAAGTACGCAGGGACCCTTTACTTGCCGATATTTTTAATAGAGCAATAAAAGATAATTGGCCATTACACTTGGAAAAAATGTATCGGTTTTGGCAAACCGTTTTACTGCAGGAGCACACCTATCACGGCAGTCCCTTTGCCCCACATGCACAACTGCCGGTCAAAGCCGAGCATTTTGATCGTTGGAAACAATTGTTTTTTGAGACCATCGATGATAATTTTTCAGGCGAGAAAGCACAAGAAGCCAAATTCAGAGCTACTAAAATGGCGGAAATGTTCCAATTGAAGATTGCCTACATACAGCAGAACTACTAATTCTTGATACTTCAATCTTGTCGAAGACACCAAAACCCCAAAAATGGATATGTGTAAGCCATTTGGTATTCTGAAAAAATAAGTCCCGTAAATTTACATCTGTAGGGCTTTCCTTTTATCTAAAAGTACATAGAATACAATTAATCTATTTCACCCCACATCAACTCTTCTTATATCCGTCTTTAACTTAAGCGTTGAAGTATTCCAATAAAGCTATAACGCCATTGAACGAAATAACACAAGCAAAAATAAAAGCTGCACCAATAAGAGTATTTAGCAACCAATGAGGCTTATAGCCATTCATTAAAGAAGCTTTGTTCAATAAAATAAGAATAGCAATAACAACCAAAGGCAATACAAAAACATTGAATACTTGGGATAAAATCTGAACTTCTATAGCATCCGCTCCTATTGCGGGGCCTATCAAGGCAAATAAACAGGCAAACGCGGTAATGATCTTAAACTGATTGGATGTAGTATCCAGTTCGCCCGATTGATAATCGGCCAACAAAATAGGTGCAATCAACAAACAAGGGAATATAGACGAAAGCCCCGCACTTAAGGTTCCAAAAAAGAAGAGGGTAAGGGCAAATTTTCCTGCCACAGGCTCTAAAGTACCCACCATATCCAAAACTGTAACCACCGGTTTTCCATCGTGGAACAATGCTCCACAGGCTACAGCCATAATCGCCCCACTGATCATAAAAACCAAAAATGCAGCTATAATAGCATCTTTTTTCTGCTGTCCTTCATTTTCCTTTAAGTTCCACCCTTTGCCCCTAACAAATAAAGGTCTTGATAAAAAGGTGGCAGACGCCATGGTAGTTCCCACAAATGCCGCAACCATCATTTTACCACCTTTTACATTAGGAATACTTGGTACCAATCCTTCTAAAACCTCCGTAGGTAATGGATGAACGAAAAACAGGGAAAACAAGAACGAAAACCCCATAATTGTGACGAATATGACCAGTATTTTTTCAAAGAAAGTGTACTTTCCTTGCAATAAAAGCGCATACATAATCACAATAATAAGCGCTGCGATAATAAAAGGCACATTTATACCAGCTTCTTCTATACTTGGAAAATAAATTGCTGAAATTTCAAAAAAGATACTTGATGAAATTCCCAATATTCCCATTAGGGAGTTCCATTGACCAAAAGAAATACCTACAAGCACCAAAATGGCGACCAATTTACCCCATTTCAAGTGTTTCCTAAAAGCATAGAGGCCCGTTTCTCCGGTAACCAAAGCAAATTGTCCATAAGCATAGATCAACGCCCCAGAAAACAAACAGCTCAGCACCAAAACCCATAAAAGCTGCATTCCATAGGTACTACCTGCAACGGTCATCGATGTAACACTACCGGTTCCAATCGTGTATCCAATGGCAAAAATACCTGGTCCAAAAGCAAGTATTATACCTAGTAGTTTTTTAAAAATAGAAGTTTTGGCAGCTGTATTTTTCATGGTATGGATTTAGCTTTAAATATCGGGATTTGATGGCTTTACCTTTTTATGGCTCCAGAAGTGTTACCATCCATTAAGCTGGTAACATTTTCCAACGACACCATGTTTACATCTCCGGGAACTGTGTGTTTTAATGCACATGCCGCAGTGGCA
This sequence comes from Flagellimonas marinaquae, assembly GCF_023716465.1. NCBI lineage: Bacteria > Pseudomonadati > Bacteroidota > Flavobacteriia > Flavobacteriales > Flavobacteriaceae > Flagellimonas > Flagellimonas marinaquae. Next base: position 2,178,818 of record NZ_CP092415.1, on the reverse strand, counting down.
AAATCCAGTGCTTTGATATCTTCATCATAATGGAGCAGGCCGTAAATAAGACCCGATGCAAATGCATCGCCTGTTCCAACACGATCTATCACATGGGTTATGTTCAAGGTCCTTGTTTTGGTATAGGTTTCCCCGTTCCATACCTTACCCTGTATTTGTTGGTGTGATGCACTGATAGACTTCCTTGTCTTTCCCACAACCTTTTCTATATTTGGAAAGGCATCCATGAGGTCTTTGGCAGCAAAACGAAACTTGCCCTCGGGATCACCTAGACCAAACATTTCTTGGATACCATGACTACTGGTGATTACAATGTCACAATGTTTTACCAATTCTGGCATTACCTCTTGCATAGTCTTGCCATACTTCCACATATTATCTCGGGAATTAATATCGCCAGAAACCTTAATGCCCAATTTATTGGCGGTTTTAATTGCCTCAAGACAACATTTGGCGGCTCCATCGGAAATAGCAGGTGTAATACCTGTCCAATGAAACCAATCCGCATCTTTAAGCACTTCTTCCCAATCCACCATTTTCGGTTCGATCAATGAAAATGCGGAACCTTGTCTTTCATAAATTACCTCACTAGATCGGTGTACTGCTCCTTTTTCAAGAAAATACTTACCTATCATTTCATCTCCATAGATCACGTGCTCCGTGCTCAACCAATGTTGCCGTAGAAATTGCGTTGCGGCTTTTCCAAGGGCATTATCGGGAAATCGCGTAACATGAGAGGCTTTCATGCCAAGATAGGCACAGGAAATAGCTACATTGGCCTCACCTCCGCCATACACTAGCTCCAATGATGTTGCCTGTGCAAATTTTGAATATCCTGGCGGAGATAAGCGCATCATTACTTCTCCGAAGGTGACTAGTTTTTTGGACATACTTTTAGGAAAATCCGTTTAGGGCTATCAGTTTCTTATTTTGATAATGGTAGCCAAAGTTTCCCTGACCAAATGTTCAAGACCTTCAAAATCTTTATTGGCCAAAATATCCTTGCTGATCAGTTTGGATCCCATGCCCACGCAGGTAACACCCGCATCGAACCATCCTTTTAAATTGGACTCCTCGGTGCTCACACCACCGGTGGGCATGATGCTCGTCCAGGGCTGGGGGCCCTTGATTGCCTTCACGAACCCGGGGCCGTAGGTAGAACCAGGAAAAAGCTTGATGACTTCGCAGCCAAGCTCTTCCGCACGGTTGATCTCCGTCAAAGATCCGCAGCCAGGGGACCAAAGTATTTTTCTGCGGTTGCAGGCCAGCGCTATGTCTTCCCTTAAGGAAGGGGTCACTATAAAATTGGCCCCCATCTGCATGTACAGCGATGCTGCTGCTGCATCCGTTATGGAACCGACTCCCATGATCATACCGGGCAGTTCTTTGATCGTATACTTGTTCAGCTCGGAGAACACTTCATAGGCATAATCGCCCCGGGCGGTGAACTCCATCAATCTTGCCCCGCCATCGTAACAGGCCTTGAGCACCTTTTTGCCCAACGCTATATCGGGGTGGTAAAAAAGAGGGACCATTCCTGTATCCCTCATTGCGTTCACTACATCAATTCTTGAAAATTGTGCCATTTTTATGTGCTTTGTGATTTTTTATCTGGCCACCCTTCCGGAGGCATCGCCACTCATCAATTTTTCTACTTCGGCCACTGTTGCCAAGTTGGCATCTCCCTTTATGGTATGCTTTAGGCAGGATGCAGCTACGGCAAAATCCAGTGCGTTCTGGTCGTCCTCAGGGTACTTGAGCAGTCCGTAGATCAATCCGCCCATAAAGGAGTCCCCTCCTCCGACACGGTCCACTATGTGGGTGATCTGGTATTCGGGGGACTTGTACATGGTCTTCCCATCATAAAGTACTCCTGCCCATGTGTTGTGCGATGCCGATAGGGAGCCCCTTAGTGTGGTGATCACCTTCTTGGCCCGTGGGAAACGTTTCATCATCTGCTCACAGACCGATAGGAAGGCCTCGGCCTTTACGTGCTCTCCCTGGGTGGTGATGTCCAGCCCTTCGGGCTTGATCCCGAAATGCTTCTCCGCATCTTCCTCGTTCCCAAGGACGATGTCACAGTAGGAGGTGAGCTCCGACATGATCTCCTCACGTTTGGCATCATCACAGTATTTCCAGAGTTTGGCGCGGTAGTTAAGGTCCGTGGATATGGTAACTCCCATATCACTGGCCACCTTTACAGCCTCCAGACAGGCATTGGCCGCGCCTTGGGAAATCGCAGGGGTGATCCCTGTCCAATGGAACCATTCCACACCCTCAAAGACAGCTTTCCAATCTACCATGCCCTGCTCGATCTCGGCCATGGCCGAATGTGCTCGGTCGTAGACCACCTTACTGCCACGGGTAACGGCACCGGTCTCCAAAAAATAGATACCCAGACGATCGCCTCCAAATATGACCTTGTCCGTACCAACACCGCGCTTGCGCATTTCCATAAGGGCACACTCCCCTATGTCGTTCTTGGGCAAACGCGTCACAAAATCGACCGGAACTCCATAATTGGCCAGGGAAACCGCTACGTTAGACTCTCCGCCGCCATAGACCACATCAAATGAGTTTGTTTGTGAAAACCTTAAAAATCCCGGAGGGGCCAAACGAAGCATGATCTCCCCGAACGTTACTACTTTTTTCATTTTTATGTATTACTTATCGTTTAAGGCTTAGCTAAAGGCCAAACCTCCATTAATATCAATATTATTTCCATTTACAAAAGATGACTCGTTCGATGCCAAATAAGCTACCAAATCCGCCACTTCCTCTGCACTACCTTCCCTGCGCAAGGGGGTACTCGCAGCAACTTTGGCCCTTACCTCATCCTTGGTAAAATCATCATGGAACTTGGTTCCGATCAATCCAGGACATATTGCATTTGTTCGTATGCCTTTTGGTCCCAATTCTTTTGCCATTGCTTTGGTAAATGTACTCACGGCTCCTTTGGAGGATGCGTATAGTGTTGATCCTGCGCCGCCGCCATCTCGAGCTGCTTGTGAAGAAAGGTTGATTATTGAGGCGCCCTCTTCCATTAAAGGCTCGAAAGCTTGTGTTACGAACACGGTCGACTTAAAGTTAACTCCCATGACCAAATCATAAAAATCCTCATCAAATTCTTCAAGAGATCGTCTTTCGAAAAGACCGCCTGCATTGTTGACCAAAATATCTACTTTATCACCAAAAGCCTCCACAGTTTTCTCTTTTAAATGAATAATTTCATTCATTTTGGAAACATCGGCTTTTACCGCAATTGCTTCTTGTCCCAACGATTGGATCTCGGCCACTGTTTCGTTGGCTCCTTTTTCCGAACTATGGTAATTCACCACCACTTTAGCTCCTTGTTTGGCCAGTTTAATCGAAATGGCACGACCAATGTCTCTTGATCCTCCTGTTACTACCGCTACTTTACCTTTTAGCATACTTTGTTTTGTTTTTTTTGAATTTTAGATTCCCAATCCTTGACCACCACCTACTTGAATGGTTTCTGCAGTTAAGAAGGCGGCATCTTCACTCACTAAAAATGAAACTACCGATGCAACGTCTTCGGGCTGCCCCAATCGTCCTAAAAGAATATTGTTCTTCCAAGATGCGAACACTTCTGGTTTAGTGGATTTGATTTGTGTATGAAAAGGGGTATCTATGGTACCTGGTGATACTGCGTTTACTCTAATTCCATATTCAGCAAGGTCTTTTGCCAATGCTCTTGTTATGGCGTGTACACCTGCCTTTGATGTTCCATAAATACCAGCTCCTGGACCACCTGCGTTCCAACCTGCGATTGAAGTATAATTTATAATTGTTGGACTATCTCCTTTTTTAAGATAAGGTATAGCGGCTCTTGAAGCGAAAAATGTAGAGTCCAAATTCAAAGCCATAACGAATCTGTAGAATTCTGTGGTCATTTCTTCGAATCTCGACCTTCCTCCAAGACCTCCTGCATTGTTGATCAGCGCATCGATTTTTCCATATTTATCCCCGATTTTTTGGATATTGGTGTTTACGGCTTCCTCATCCGTCACATCAAACCCATAATACTCGGCGGTTATGCCCTCTGCTTCCAGTTCTTTGACCCTATTGGCTCCGGCTTCATCCTCGATACCGTTCAAAATAACCGTAAAACCATCTTTTCCAAGTCTTTTGGCCACTGCGAACCCAATACCTCCGGTTGCGCCGGTAATCAATGCTATTTTCTCTTTAGAATTACTCATTACTAAGTTATTATAGTTATTATGTTTTTAAATTTTCTTATTGAATTTTTGCCTTCAACGGTTCAATTTTTCCACAGAGCACCCATACACTTATCAAGGCAAGAATTGCCAATACTGCTCCAATAATGAAAGCAGGTGTATAATTTCCTCCCTTGGTTAGGATCGGCACCAAATAGGTCAATCCTACAGCAGCCAATTTTGCCGCCATTCCAGAAAAACCGGACAAGGTTCCTACTGTTTTACCACTAAAGAAATCACTAGGCAGTGTTTGTACATTACCAATGGCAGTTTGGAAACCAAAAAGTATAATTGCCATAATGATAACTGCCATTACCGGTGCTCCCGGATTGGCCATGGCCAACAAAGAGGGCAACATGATCAAACATCCTATGGTTATTACCGTTTTTCGTGTTTTGTTTACGGTCCATCCTTTTTTCAGGAAACTTTGCGCCAATAATCCCCCGAACCATGCACCCAACATTGCACCTACATAGGGCACCCATCCGTAAATACCGATAGCTTTTACATCCATTCCATATACTTCAAAAAGGTAAATTGGAATCCAGAAAACAAATAGCCACCAAATCGGGTCAATGGCAGCGGAAGCTACAATTACCCCCCAACTTTGCTTTCGTGACAAAAGTTCTTTGGTATCCGGATTATAGGCTTCTTGTTCAACTAAGTTCCCCTCTTTGTCCTGTTCTTGGTGTTTTTGCCCATCGAGGATATATTTTTTTTCCTCATCAGTTATCCAAGAATGGTACTTTGGAGGTGCCTTAACAATAATCATCCATGGAATTAGCCACAACAATCCTGTTAATCCCACTAAAACAAAGATGGATTGCCAACTAAAATAGATTGTCAAATATGCTATTACCGGAATTGCGATAATTCCACCAACTGCGGCCCCGGAATTAAAAAGCCCTTGCGCAAATGCTCTTTCCTTTGTTGGAAACCATTCCGCGTTTCCCTTGGCCGCGCCAGGCCAGTTACCTGCTTCGGCCACACCGAGAATTGAACGAAAAACAGCGAAGCTCAAAAACCCTTTTGAAATTGCATGTAGGGCAGTGGCAATGGACCAAACCCCAATGGACAGGGCAAACCCCAATCGGGTACCTATCCAGTCGAATATTTTACCAAAAATGGCTTGTCCGAATGCATAGCTGAACACAAAGATTATTGAAATCCATGAATAGATTTCCTTGCGCTCATCTCCTGATTTATCGGGATATAGCTCCTCGGCAATTTGCGGCCACAATACTGTAATCGACTGTCTATCAATATAATTTATGACCGTTGCAAGTGCGATCAAAGCAATTACCCACCACCTTAAGCCTTTAATTTTCATTCTTTTGTATTTATTGGTTACGGGAGCGAGGGCACATAGAACCATCTTTGAAAACCTTTTGAAGTTTCCATTTGGTGTACTTTGAGCTCTGGGCGATCAGGATAATAATGCCCCTGTTTGCAATTGAAGTGCATATTTGACACCCAAAGTGTTCTTTGTTCTATTTTAATTCCCTCCCATTGATCGACCAAAGACAAAATCGTGCACTTTTTATCCTTGACGCTACATTATATTCAGTCTGATGTATTGTAACAATATTGATATAAAACCTTGAAATGTATCTTCATTTTTTCTCTTGCCCTCTGCGGATCTTGATCTTTTATTGCTTCAAAAATATCTTCGTGCTCCTTGATCGCCATCTTTGATTGATTTTTATCGCAGACATGGTACTTCTCAAAATTGGTAATGATTTCAGGTGTAATTATCAACATGAACGTATTCATTGTACTGTTCTTACTGGCCTTGGCTATGGCCAAATGAAAAAGCAAATCCTCTTCGACGGCATCCTGACCATTCATGACCTTCTCTTTATAGGCATCCAAGGTCTCCCGCATGTTGATCAAGTCTTTTTCCGTTCTTCTTAACGACGCCAATTTTACCGTCTTCAATTCCAACAAAATTCGGGTTTCCACCAATGATTTAAAGCTTGGTTCTTCCAGCTTTAGGATATCATCTATCATACCCTTCATGGCCACCCTACCTATATCGGCGATAAAGGTTCCACTTTGCGGTCTTGATTTTAAAATGCCATAAAATTCAAGTCTTTGGATAGCTTCCCTTATATTGCTGCGGCTTACACCAAATTTCTCCGAAAGCATTCTCTCCGAAGGGAGCTTATCTCCTGGTTCCAAGTTTTTATACTCGATATAGTCCCTTAAACCTGCAATTATTGCTTGTTGCACATCTGTATTTTCACCTTTGGTGAGCACTTCTAACTTCATGCCTTCGATTTAAAAATTGGTTAACCAGATTGGTTTGTTAAATTTATGAAAAAAAGTCCAATCAGCATAGCTTTTTCATGCATCTCAACAATGTGAAAATTAATGTTTAGAACAAAAGTCCACTGGCCAATCCCATGGCCAGTAAACTTTCTAAAAATAACTAAACCAACTAACTCAATATATGTACTTTACCATGTGGACCATGCCAATATGTTTTGACTTGCCCCAATGTATCAATACCCCGGATTTTGCGTTATTACACCGTCTGTTGCCAGGATTTCCGATACCGGGATCGGAAAAACATGATAGTTACTATTTATAGTTTGTCCCATTTCCGCATCGACAGTTCCTGTTCTTACCAAATCGAACCAACGTTGTCCCTCAAATGCCAACTCCAATCTTCTTTCATCTAAAATTGCCTGCCTAACCAGAGCTTGGGTATTCAACACAGTATGATCTAATGGATTTAACCCTGCTCTTGTCCTTATGGGGTCTAGCAAATCAAGTACATCTTCGGCCGAACTACCATTTTCATTCAGTGTTTCGGCATACATCAGAATAATATCGGCATATCTAAGCTCTATCCAATCATGTTCTGCCCCTAGACCTCCGTCTTTTGGGAATTTGACCGCGGTCAATCCATCCTCGCTAAGGGTTACCGCCCTGCGTAGATCGGTGCCCCCACCATTGGCATCGCTCTCATCGAAAGCAGCTACCAAATCTTGGTCTACAGGTAAATCGGACTTTGAGTCGTCCCCAACAAACCAATTCCAAAAATCAGAACCAAAGTTATATTCGTCGGTTATTGAACTTGATATTTGGGTGGAGTATATAATTTCCGGGTTTTCGACCTCATTGGCGGCACCAAAAATTTCGTTGAAGTTTTCCTTTAGACTTATTCCTGCCGATGCAGCTCCGTTTACTACGGCGGCCAAATGTGTTTCGGCACTGGCAAAGTCACCTCTGGTAACATAAACTTTTCCCAAAAGGCCTTGTGCTGCATATTTGGAAGCTCTCCCGTTCGTTATTTCTGAATCTAGAGCTGCAATTGCATCTTGCAAATCGGGTATAATTACGTTATTGTAAACTTCATCTGCCGGTTGTCTTACCAAAATGGATGAGTCCGTTATACTTGGATCTGCCTCAAGATTTACGGTAACATCTCCAAATACCTGTACCAACTTAAAGTAAGACAGGGCCCTAAGGAACTTTGCCTCACCTACCAATGTAGCATCGGTAGAGTTTTCTATTACATTGTTTGCACTCAGTATCGACTTGTACATTGCGGTATAGAACGGTCCAAAAAATTGATCTTCCATGGCCGTAAGTCCGTTATCGTATTCATCAAATTCCGTGTAGGGAGGTTCGAACATAAATGCATTGTCCGATCTAAATTCTCCCATAACCGCCATTGGGGTCACAGATCCCAATTGATAGTAATAAGCTGCATTTAAAACCCCATCATAATTGGTCAATGAGTTTGAGCTTGCAATATTGGGCGGAAATTGATCTAAATCACTATCACATGCTGTTATCAGTAACAACAGCCCCAATAATTTATATATAGATTTCATAGTTCTTTTTTTAGAAATTAACATTTAAACCTAGTGTAAAACTTCTCACAACCGGAGCTGCACCAAATTGGGATCCATACGTAGTAGGCCCTAAATAATCGCTTCCCGATGTCTGCACACCTTCTGGATTGTACGAGGTATAGTCATCTGCCCATAAGTACAATAAATTAGTGGCCGCTGCATAAAGTCTAACAGAATTTAAACCTATTGAACTGATCAAATCTTGATCCAGTGTATACCCAATTGTCAGGTTTCTCAATGCAATGTATGAGGCATCCTGTATCATGGCATCGGTCTGGTATCTGTTTCCTATATAGTATTCTCCATTGTGGTCGGCTATACCATCACTGTTGGCATCAAAACTATCCACCAATCTGCCACTCCACTGCGATTCGTAATAAAGAGGATCTATATTGTACACCTCTGCTCCATGTGATCCTTGAAACTGCATGGACATATCAAAATTCTTATATCGAAAATTGTGAGCCATACCCCAGTAAAAATCTGGCGTATTTTGACCAATTTTGACCAAATCCCCACCATCTTCAACACTTCTTGTGGCATCGATCACACCATCGCCATTTTGATCTACCACATAGGATTCTCCCGTGGTGTTATTTGGGTGCCGTGTCCCGTCTTCCAGATAGATCATTTCTACCTCCCCAGTGGTTTCCAGCCCCCACATTTCTCCTATTTCGCCACCAACATAGTTTCTAAAGACAGGGCCTCTACCACTTACACCATAGATGGCCTGTGGCAATTCTTCGAGTCCGCCCAATTCCTTGATCTCTGTTTCAACTGTGGATAGGTTAGCGTTGAAACTCCAAGAAAAATTATCTTTATTGATAACATTGGCATTCAACTCGAATTCCATACCAGAACTTCGAACATCACCAGAATTAAGTACGATGGAGGTTGTTCCATATACTTCTGAAACACTTTGATTGATTAAAATATCCTCAATATCGGATGTATAGTAATCTACGCCCAATCTTAAGCGATTGCTGAAAAAGCCTAGGTCCACACCATAGTTGGTCTCTGTATTGGTCTGCCAGGTTAAATCTGGGTTTGCGATGTTGGATGGAATTAAATATCCTGTTCCGAATATGGTCGCACTGGGGTCCAATAGGCTCAGAGAGTCGTAAGAGCCCAAAAATGAAGTTGTTCCCAATGAACCTGTACTGAACCTCAATTTTAACTGACTAAGTGTTTCGTTATCCGCCAAAAATGCCTCGTTGTGGACGTTCCAACCCAATGAAAGAGCCGGAAAGGTTTCGTAACGGTTGTTCGCACCGAAACGCGAATCCCCATCCCTTCTTAAGGACGCAGAAAACAAATACTTATTGTCGTAGGCATATTGTACCCTACCAAATATACTTTCCCGTACTCTCTTCTCATCGCGCTCGGTAACGGTAATATCCGCTGGCTCAAAGAGGTTATAATTTTGTATGTCCGTATCGGGGACATTGGCACCATCCAAGGCCGTACCTACCAATCTTGTCGTTTGAAATTCGATACCGGCCACTGCCGATATATCATGTTTCCCGATTACTTTAGAATAGTTAAGGGTAGTTTCGCTCAATACCGTGGTTACTTTTAGATCGGTCTGGTCCATGTAGGTTTGACTTGTTCTTGCCCTAGAATCGTACCCCAACAATCTATGCTCATAGAACTGGGTATCACGCAGATCACCCCCCAAAACCGTTTTTATGTTGAGCCCATCCAATATATTGTATTGCAAATACGAACTTACATTACCAAAGAAGGTTTTTTCCCATCGTTCCGTATTGTCCAATTTTGCTGCTGGGCCAGCATCGCCCGAACCTCCGATACCATTATTGGCCCTTCCATAATGCCAATCTTGCGCCGCCATGCCAGGAACCAAATCATAAATGCTACTGGCTTCATAGGTAGAACCTCTAAAACCATCATCAAATGGGGACAGCCCCAAAGCCTGTGCTTCTGCATCCAAGGCCTGAACAAACGCAATGGATTCTTCGGTGTGATATACGGGGTGCACCCCATAAGATCTTAATAAATCCCGCATGTCATGGCCCAAGATATCTCTGTGCGAAGTAAACCCGTTAAAGTTTATACCTGTTTTGAACTTTTCGCCCAACTTGGCATCCACATTTACCCTAGCATTCAATCTTTCGAAGCCTTCTGTAATAATAATACCCTCGGTATTCTGATAACCAATTGAAGCAAAGTAGTTTACATCATCTGTTCCACCGCTCATGCTAAAATCGTGACTCATTATACTGCCACTCTGGAAAAGCCAATCCTCTGGGCTTATGGCTCCGGGCGAATTTTCGTAGGCATTGAGCCTAAACTCCACAAAGTCCGGGTCTATTTGAGAAAGGTCCCAATTCCCTGCTGCAATCTGTTCTCTGGAGTATGCAGCCCATTCGGGTCCGGATTTCATTATGTTATCACGGTATTTACTGGAAAAACTGGTGTAGGCATTGTAGCTAAAGCTAGCTTTGCCGGACCTACCTTTTTTGGTGGTAACCAAAATAACCCCATTTGCCCCCCTAGATCCATATATGGCAGCAGATGCGGCATCTTTTAGTACCTCCAAACTCTCAATATCGTTTGGGTTCACCGTAGCAAGGCTTCCAGAAATTGGATAACCGTCAACAACGATCAATGGGTTGGAATCACCGGATATGGACGATGCCGCCCTAATCTGAATTTTTGGGTCAGCTCCAGGGGATCCATTTTGATTCTGGATCAGTACCCCGGGCAATTTTCCCGCCAAGGCATCGTCTACCCGCGTTGCCTGGATTGCTGCGACGTCATCCCCTCCTACTTTGGCCACTGCACCCGTTAAATGGGATTTTTTACGTGTACCGTATCCCACGATCACTACTTCATCCAAAAGTGCCATATCCTCTTGCAGTACTACATTTAGGGTTTGGCTCTGATTAATGGTAATATTTTGAGTCGCAAAACCTATATAGGAAAATCTAAGGACGTCACCAGGGGACACCTCTATGGTATAATTCCCGTCAAAATCTGTTTGAGTTCCATTGGTAGTACCTACCACCAATACATTGGCACCCGCGATCGGAACGTCGTTGGCATCGAACACTGTACCGGAAACCGTGTAAGCGTCTTGTGCAAACAACTGCAGGTTGAATAAACATACTATTGCAAGCAATAGTTTTAACTTAAATTTCATTTGTTTAGCTAGTTAGAATTATTAGTTTAAAAAAATTCATTCATAGTGTGCGGCTATGATAGTTGTCCAATCCCACCTTTAGGCAAATGAAAAGTCAAAATCAATCGAATTTTAGTAATTTTGAATTCTACATGTACACTAAAAGTGTATTTGTTACATATTACTTCCCTCCTAAGAAGTGATATTCCAAAAGGATAGGCGTGCACCTATCCTTTTTTTTGTTATTCAAATCATATCGTCTTTGTTGTTTTGAATTGGTTTACCAAATTGGTTTACCAAATTGGTTTACCAAATATATGTGATAAAAATGTTAAATGAAAGTTATTGTAGGAAAAAAGTGTTAAAGTTTTTGTTGATATCCTATTTTAAGGGGTTCAAAAATGTCTTTACCTTATTTTATGCTGCCAATTTTTGACTATTTCTCCATAAAGTCTTCCCTGATTGGACTAAATACATCAATAAGAACACCTGCTTTTTTACAAATAGCTCCGTGACTCACATGGGGCGGAATATAAAAGGCATCTCCAGCCTTCATTAATTTAGTCTCTTTGCCTATAGTAAGTTCAAATTCACCACTTACCACATAAGTAGTCTGTGAATGATAATGGTCGTGCATGGGCCCGACACCCCCCTCGTCAAACTGTACATTTACGAGCATAATTTTGTCATCGTAAGCCATTATTTTTCTTTTCACCCCCTCACCTACGGTTTCCCATTCCATTTCATCCCCAAAAATGAATTCCTTACTTGATCCAAATGATTTCATCTTACTTCTTGTTTTAATTTAAATTGATTAGAGTAAAAGGTCCTTTCCATTTTAATTCTCGACCTTCTATATTGATACTATGATATTTATCTGATGTATTGTTCAATGTTGAAAACACAAAGACAGTAGTACGTCCATCCACAGTTTCAATGCCAACGGCCCAATAGCCATCCTGTTCATATAGTTTATACAACTTTTTAATATTTGACGTGGCATTTACCGCCAATTCCGTGACCGGACTATAGGTTCCGTGCGACTCCAATACGGATGCATACATGGTATTTGATCGATCGTTCTTTCTATGGATTAGAACAGGGTCCCTCCGTAAATTGAATTCTGGATCGCCAGCCCCTACCCTACCCATAATCAAACTATCCTTTGCCGTGGCAAGAGATGTCAAGGTGTAAAATTTGTTGTTGGCCATCCAAGAAAACTTAAGATTATCGTCGGTCAACTGGGCGCTGCCTTCCTTATAGATATGTTGATAACCGAAATCCCCTCCCAAAGGTCGCAACGTATCCTCGGCCTTATATGGAACGTTCAAGGTCATTAACTGGCCCAAGTAATAAAAAGGCATGTCATACTGATGGGGCATATCCGATTCCACCTGTAACACATCCAATACAATAGGTTTTTGCCAACCCTCATCTTGTATTATGGCCATGGTACGATGCATTTTGGTGCCGGGATACGCGTTTTTCTCGATACCACTTACCACCTGAATTTTAGGGTCTTCTATATTGAACAAATAATGTTCTGAGTGATTTTTGCTTCCAACCTCATATTTTGCGCCAAAATGGGAGGTTTGATCCTGTACCAGTGTATTATGGGCCACAGTCTGTTTGGCCCAAGTTTTATTTTCCTTTAAATAATTGCCTCCACCTTTTTGCTCTATGTTCACAAAACGGGCAAGTCCATAGTCTTGTACAACTTCGTCTCCATTCTCATAAAAAGAATAGGACAATTTATCATAATGCCCATGACTCAATCCCTGTGCGGTGTATTTAAAAACAAGTTCCAACTTATCTTTTCTCAACACTGAGATTCCGCCTTCTTCACCATTTGGACCATCACGCAAATCAATACTTTTTTTAACATAGGGCAATTGTTGATTATTCTTGAGTCCCTTTGCCACGGACAATCCAGCATCGTTGAGAACAACTGTTCCCTGTTTTTGCGCTATATCCAATAGTTTCGGGTCTTTATTTCCATAATAATAGGCTACATCCACCGCATTGACCAATGAGGTGTTGTAGTAGGACATTCCTTTTTGTCCATCGTTAATTGGAAAAAAATCCCCGTCCATGTCCGATAGATCCAACAACGCATATACACTTTTAACCAGTACATTGTTGTTGTACTCAAAAATTTTTAATTCTGGTTTTACATTTTGCAAAGCTTGGGCAAAAATCAGGAATGGATACATGGCATACCTTTGATAGTAAGGTCCTTCGGTATAATAGCCATCTGGAGAAAAAGGTTCGTCCAAATTGGCATAAAACCCCGCTTCTTTCCCCTCTTCAATAATGAATCCACCGTCGTTGTCCTTGGTTCCTGTATTTAGCTCAACATCTTTAATTCCATATAAAGCCCGTTCCAACAATGCATCGTCCTCCATGACCAAGGCGATCATTCCAACCGCTACATTGCCCCAGGTGCTATGATTATGGATCCTATTAAAAAATTGAGGGTTTTTTATCGATATAAAATCCGCAAAGGGTCTGAACAAATTCTTTTCCAGATGCTTACGTTCTTTCTTACTCAAATAATCATAAATACAATCGTATGCTTGGCTTGCATATACCAACCAATTGGAATCGTTCAAACATTGCCAGAACAATTTGCCCCTGGCATATGAGCGCTCTTTAGGGTGTATGGGCAAGTTGGGATAGAGGTCTGCATAGGCCTTGAGCATTTCGTGCACGTATAAGGCATATGTATAGTCATCCAAAAGTTGATACAAAATACCCGCCTTTTGCATGAGTCTATAATTGCGCTTATGGGTTTCGTGGGTATAACCGCCAGAATAATCTTTGGGCACGGGCACATCAATACCTTGTTCTATTGCTGTGTCAACTTCCTCTTTTATGGTGGCAAGTGTCTTATCCAAAATGGGCAGATTGCCCATTTTGGCCCTTATTTCTTTTACACCTTCTTGGGTCAAAATGAGTTTTGGGTGGTCCTGGGCCATCAAACCAAAAGAATACGTTGCAACAACCAAGAATATCGTTAAGTGTTTTACGAGCTTCATCTTACTGACCGAACAATAATCCAACATCCTTTCCATCGGTTCCTTTTCCTTTTAATGGGGAACCTGGTTGCAATTCATATCCGTCTTTTACAAACACCGGGGCCATTTCCCACAGATTCTCTGCACGGTATTTTTGATCACCGGTAACCGTAAGCTTATCGGATTGGTAAAAGTTATTGTTGAGTACATTTACAATAGGCTCACCGACCACCAAGTGCATATTGACACCCTTGGTCTTATCAAAGATATTGTTCTGGACATCTATGACCTGAACTCCGTAGAGCGACACAGCAGCATCGTATTTATTACGATCATCGAATCCTACGTTGTCCAAAACGTTATGTTCCATTTCCAAGAACGGCCCAAAGGTACTCTCATCCTTTCCTCCCCTATGTAATCTCAATGCCGCTCCACCAATATCAGAGAAGCTATTGTTTTTAAGGATAACGTATTCCGCATTATATATTCCGATATCATCAGTCTCCTTATCCAGGGCGATCACATTGCCGGTAATGGTCTTGAACCTGGAATTTTTGATACTTATGGTATCGGCGAACGTATTTTTGTACACACGGATGGCATCGTAAGAATGGTTAACGTCCAGGTTTACAAAATCGCAATCGTCTATGAAAAGTTTGTAATTTTTGTTCATGGAATATTTGCTCGTTGTAATAACAGAATTGCCTGTTCTGTCAGGAGCATCTTCCCCATCGAACACTAAATTGGACAATGCTAGACTACCTCCATTGTTTATTTGAAACAATGACTTTTTCTCAAAGAACACCTTGGCCTTCTCCGACCCTTTGGAGGTAATGCTTATGGGCTTGTCCACTTCTATGGTTTTGGTGTTCGGATAGGACGCTCCACCTTCCAAAACCAAAATATCACCTGCATTGGCCCCTTTGACGGCATCAAAAAGAGCGTTAAGGGCGGCAGGCACCTCAACAGTACTACCCGAAGATAAGGCTACATCGGTATCATCTTTGGGATACCAAGAAACACCAGTTTCATTTTTGGACAATATCTTTTCCGGAATATCGGCACCTACTCCTTCTGGCGCGTTCACCGGCACCAACAACCCAGATTGGTTCTTGGTCAAGTCCAGGTCTTGTTTAAAAAATCCATCCTCGTTGATCAGAATTACATTTTTGCTCACAAGATTGTTGTTGAAGGTAATTCCGCTAATATCATCGTAAACCGTAAAAAGATTGTCACGGTTTTCATTGTAAAAAATATTGTTATCCATAAAAGAATCCACAGGGGGTGCATTTCGTTCTGCATCTGCACCGGCACAAAGTTGGATATGATCACTATTGATAAAGGTGTTGTTGCGAACAATGGCATCTTTAGCTTGATCGTATCTGTTGATAGGAGAGTTATAAATACCGTTCATGATCACAAAAGCGCCACGAAAACGATATCCCGTTAAACCTACCCCATAATTATTGATAACGGTCTGCTTACCGTTGATCACTCGTATACCGCCTGTGCTGGGCTTGTTGTTTCCAATAAAGATATTGCCATCCACAAGGGTATTCTCCCCATGCCTCATGGTCAAAGTTCCAGTACATTCGAAGAATACATTGCTTTTATAAGTATTCATCCCCGACTTATTGGAAATAATCTCATGCTCGCCATTGCACCGATCAAAGTAGTTGGATTCCACTACGGTATTGGAATTTGTTCTTGAATAATGACTTGTTCCAATTCTCAAGGTCTCCCCACCATTGGAACCAAGGTTTTGTCTGGGACCAAAATAATTATGGTCTATTTGGTTATGGTTCTCTTGACTGGCCTCGGAATTTAAACGTACGATCATGGTTACTCCACGATTGCCTTTACCTACCAAATGATTATGGTCCACTCGGTTATTTTTACCATAAATGGCCACCCAAGTGTCGGGCTCGTGCCGTTCTGGATTATTAAAATTATCTATTACACACTCAGTTAACCTACTATTGTTGGCCAAGGTATTTTTATCTTTTTTGAATGAAATAACCTCAGTGGTGGGGGTAAACCCATTTTTAAAAACAAGACCTTCCACAATTAAATGTTCGCCGGCCATTCGCAGATTGGACTGTCCTTCCAAGGTTACCTTACCTTTTTCTTCAACCGTCAGTTTAATAGGTTTTGCAGCAGTGCCGACTCCTTCGAACAATAGCTCGGTATCTTGCCACACGCCATTCGCCAGGGTCACTACATCTCCAGGCTCAAGATTGGAAACAACGTTGTTGAATTCATCAACGGTCTTGACCAAGTTTTGCTTATTTGTCGATTTTGGCCCACAACCTACTACAACGATTGCGGATAATAATAAAATGGATAGTTTGTTTAGGTGCATGATATAATTGGTTTACCAATTTGGTTTACCAAATATATGTATATTTACGAGGTACGCAAAAATTTTGGCAATAAAATATGGAAACTGTATTACCTAGCACCTAAATATTTGAAATTATGAAAACACAATCAGAATTGATTATACAGCAATTAAAGAAGATTAGTACGGCCAGTATTGCCACCTGTCTTTTTAAAAAGGGATTGCGCAATCAATACATACAAAATGTAACTCCTTTAAAAAAATTGAAATCGAACATGGCGGGAAGAGCATATACATTAAGATATATACCTGCGAGAGAAGATCTAAACCCCATTGAAGTATTTAAAGACCAAAAACATTTACAACGCGTAGCGGTTGAAGAATGCCCAGAGAACCATGTATTGGTAATCGATAGTAGAAAAGACCCCAGAGCTGCATCCGCTGGAGCCATATTGGCCACCCGGCTTATGAAAAAAGGTGCCGCGGGGGTTGTAACGGATGGGGGGTTCCGGGATTCCGAAGAAATTTCTAATCTACCTATGCCGGCCTACCACCAAAGGCCGAGTGCTCCAACCAACCTAACCTTGCACCAAGCAATTGCCATCAACGAACCTATCGGGTGCGGAGATGTAGCGGTTTTCCCCGGCGATTATATTGTAGGGGACAACGATGGTGTTATGGTTATTCCACAACACTTGGTCGATGACGTTGTAAGCGAATGCCGGAAAATGGAGCTATTTGAAAAATTTGTACTTGAAAAAGTAAACCAAGGAACACCCATAATTGGTTTGTACCCGTTGACATCAAATGATTTACGTAAAGAATTTGAGGAATGGAAAAAGTAAAACAACCATATGTCAGATAAACAAAAGAAATGAGCTCCTTAAAACATTTTTTGATTCCCCTTTATAAACTCCGTTTGATACGTATTTCGCAAGTATCAGGTCACGACCCAAATTTTTAAAGACTCACTATGGCGAGGATTGACAACTGAGACCTTTACGGAACCCTCGCGACATTAAAGCAGGAGGTAGATTTAACCAAATCCTAATTACCGAATTTTATACGTATTAGATTATAAATAGAAAAGTTGCATGTTTTTGTTTGTCCTGTGTAAAACACACCAAAGTGTTCCTCCAGTCTCTAGCACTATATTTTAACATGGAAAAAATTCAGTTCCTAAGCACCTAACAAAACAAAAGCCCCGCAAATTTACATCTGCGGGGCTTTCCGTTGGCCTACAAGGACTCGAACCTTGAACGACTGAACCAAAATCAGCTGTGTTACCAATTACACCATAGGCCAGTACCAAAAAGCTAAACTTGATTCAGCTTTTGAGCGTGCAAATTTAAAACAAACTTTGGTTTCAACAAATATTTTTAAAAGAATCCCTGCTAATTTTCCAATGCATGGGTGTTAAAGGTTTTCCAAAAATGGCTAATCTTCTATTATAGTTTTACTAAATTCGCCACAATTCGGTTAACAACCAACTCTATGTTTGCAAAAGACTTTAAAAAATGGGACACCATCCTCGGATGGGTTTCTTTCGCCATCGCGTTTATAGTTTATGCCCTTACCGTTGAACCCACTGGAAGTTTTTGGGACGCAGGGGAGTATATTTCCACTTCCGCAAAGTTGCAGGTAGGACACCCGCCTGGAGCTCCGCTGCTCCAAATGATAGGTGCTTTTTTTGCCATGTTCGCCTTTGGAGACGTTACCAAGATAGCGCTCATGGTCAATGCAGTTTCCATAGTATCCAGTGCATTTGCCGTATTGTTCACATTTTGGACCATTACCAATTTGGTCGGAAAACTCATTTCCAAAGAAGAGACAATAAACAATAGCAAAGCTATCGCTATTTTGGGAAGTGGACTTGTAGGGGCACTTGCTTTTACTTTCTCGGACAGTTTTTGGTTCAATGCAGTGGAGACCGAAGTATACTCCATGGCCAGTTTAATAATGGCACTTTTGCTTTGGTTGGGCCTAAAATGGACAGATAATTTGGACGATCCACGAGGACATCGTTGGTTAATGCTCATCTGCTTTGTGATCGGCCTAACCTTCGGGATACAGTTTATGGGATTCTTGGCCATTCCCTCCATTGGGCTCTTGTACTATTTCAAAAAATACAAGACCACAACAGTAAAGAATTTTTTATTGGCCAATATCATCGTAGTGGCCATACTTATATTGGTCTATAAATTCTCGCTCACCTATGTTTTAAAACTATTTGGCTGGAGCGAGGTTTTCTTTATCAACGAAATTGGGCTTCCGTTCAACTCCGGATCCATAATCATGGGACTATTGTTTGTTGCCGCCTTCTATTTTGGTTTGAAATATACCCGAAAACATAATTACTACAATGCCAATATTGTTGTCCTCTGCCTGATGTTCCTAATCCTCGGCTTTTCTTCTTGGTTGATGCTTCCTATTAGAGCAAATGCAAAAACCGTAGTAAACGAAAACAACCCTTCGGACGCGCGTGCCCTTTTGGCCTATTATAACAGGGAACAATATCCCGGTGTGGACAGTCCCGTATATGGAGCGTACTATTCCGATACTTTTGCCCCATCTGGAGAAGATCGGGACGATAGCCCCAAATATGAAAAAGACCTCAAGTTGGGCAAATATGTAATTGTTAACCATTACAAAGGCGCTATTCCCGGACCCAATGAGAAACATGTAGGTATTTTGCCCCGAATGTGGAGCGACCAGCATGCCGAAAACTATATGCGATATTTTGGCGCACTGGATTTCCGCATAAAATCCGAATACATTTCCAACAACGATCTTAGGGAAGCGGTGAACCAATTTAAGACCGCATACTCCCAAGGAGAATTGGATACAGAACAGTACATTCGGTTTTTAAGGGAATTTGGGGAATACATCGAAGTTGAGCCCCCGACCCTGGGCCAAAACTTAAAATATCTTTTTGATTTCCAGTTCAGCTACATGTACATGCGCTACTTTATGTGGAACTTTGTTGGCAAGCAAAACGACATTCAAGGTAGATACGATGAAAATGGCAACTGGCTGAGCGGCATCAATTTTATAGACAATATTAGGTTGGGAAGCCAAGAAAACCTGCCCAGCGATTGGAAAAACAACAAAGGCCGCAACACCTATTTCTTTCTGCCACTACTGCTGGGTATTTTGGGCATTGTATTCCAAATTTCCAAAAACCCAAAGCAATTTTGGGCGCTGTTTATTTTCTTTTTGTTCACAGGACTGGCCATTCAATTCTATACCAACCCATACATTTTCCAACCCCGAGAACGCGATTATTCGCTCGTTGGATCGTTCTATGTTTTCTGTATATGGATCGGTATTGGCGTATACGGCCTCTTCGATGAATTTAAAAAGCTGATTTCCTCCAAAATCGCTGCACCTGCCATTACCACATTGTGTCTTTTGGCCGTGCCTTTGTTAATGGGCTACCAAAATTGGGACGATCACGATAGGTCTAACCGATATACTGCGCCATCAACAGCAAAAGCTTACCTCGATTCCTGTCAAGAAGATGCGGGGGCCATATTGTTCACTATTGGCGATAACGACACCTTTCCGCTTTGGTATGCTCAGGAAATCGAAAATTACAGGACCGACGTCCGCATTGTAAACACCAGTCTTTTTGCCACCGATTGGTATATTGACCAAATGAAACGAAAGGCCTATGAAAGCGACCCTATACCATCTCAATTAACCCACGACAAGTACAGTTATGGCACAAGGGATGCGGTGTATTATCAAGGCATAACCGAAAATCGTTGGAATATCAAGGATTTTATGAATTGGATCGGTAGCGATAAGCCCCAGACCAAGTTCCGACATATTTTAACCAATCAAGGGGCCGATTTGAGCCAGTATTCGGAAAGCACTTTGGATATTGTATACTACCCTACCAATAAAATCAGGATACCGGTCAACAAACAAAACGTTCTCGAAAGTGGTCTGGTAAAAGAAAAGGATTCCGCCTTGATCGTGGATTACATCGACATTGATCTTCCAACTGGTGCACTTCCTAAAAACAGAATTTTGATGTTGGACTTAATTGCCAACAACGATTGGAAACGACCCATCTACTTCTCGGGAGGCAGTTTTGACAGCGCCGAATATATTTGGATGAAGGATTACTTGCAATTGGATGGTCTGGTGTACAAACTGGTGCCCATAAAAACCCCGAACCGTAATTCCTTTGAAATGGGACGTATCGACTCCGAGTTGATGTACGACATCGTAAAGGATTGGGATTGGGGCAATTCTGGTAGCGACGATATTTACCACGACCCACAGACTCGTTCACAAGGATTATCTTTCCGTAGTAATTTGGCCCGTTTAATGGAAACCCTTATTGCAGAAAACAAAATTGATAAAGCCAAGGATGTGATCAATATTGCCATGGAAAATATTCCGGTGGAACACTTCTATTTTTACGCCTTTGTTGAACCTTTTGTGGACGGATATTATAAAGTTGGCGAAACGGAAAAAGCCCGGGAGCTGTTCGGAAAACTCAAAAAAATATATCAGGAACATTTGGAATATTATGCCAATATTCCTCTGGACGAACAATATGATAAAATTGACGACATCCTTACCGATATGCAGGCCTACCGCAGAAATATTGACATCTTAATAGAAAACGGAGATAAAGAACTGGCCGAGTCGGAAACCATTATCTTTAATGAGTACATCGATATGTTCTCCCAATTTGTTGATGAGGAAGAAGATGTTTTGGACGAACCAATAACCTTGGACCCCGATATGGAAGATTCCATTCCGTTGGACACCATAGAAAGGGTGCCTGACTCCACGATAGAATAAGGTAACAGCATAAAAAAGCGAGGTAAAAACCTCGCTTTTTTATTTAAATATATTCGTTTAAAATACCAATGAGGGTATTGGCGTCCTGCTCACCACTTTGGCGCCAGACCATTTCACCTTTTTTGTAGATCATTAACGTTGGCAACCCTTTAATACGCAGTGCCTGTGAGAGCTCTTTATTTTTATCCACGTCAATCTTTATTACTTTGCCTTTATCCCCTAGGGCAGCGGCCACATCGCTCAAAACAGGATGCATAGAAGTGGACTGCTCGTTCCATTCTGCATAAAAATCTAATAATACAGGTACTTGTAAATCTATAAGTTCTCCGAATTTGGACATGTATTCTAAGGTTTACAGTCAAAAGTAAGAAAAAATGTTAATGTTTAACAGTTAAACATTTCTTTGGCACCATGGCGAATAAAATTAGGCCAACCCCTTTTTCTTTAAGGTGATAACGGATATCTCCGGCCAGATACCAAAACGGCCGGGATAACCAATAAAACCAAACCCTCTGTTCACATTGATAAACTGGTCCAATTCTTTGTATATACCCGCCCAATATTTATACCTCCATTTTACTGGGCTCCATTTTATCCAACCTGGTATTTCCACCCCAAACTGCATGCCGTGGGTATGTCCACTGAGGGTCAAGTGAAAATGATAATCGTCCTGTAGTACCACATCTTCCCAATGGGACGGGTCATGGCTCAAAAGTATTTTAAAATCTTCCTTGGCAACACCTGCCTTGGCCTTTTGCAGATCGCCGGCTTTTTTAAATCCGCCACGTCCCCAGTTTTCCACCCCGACAAGTGCAATTTTATCTCCTTGCTTTTCTAAAAAGCGATTGGAATTCAGCAATAGATCAAATCCCATTTCCCTTTGCATCGTCTTTAGATCTTCGAGGTTACGTTCTTTTTCTTCTTCGGTATCCCAAACGGCATAATCACCATAATCGTGATTTCCCAAAACCGAAAATACACCATCATTAGCTTTCAATCGGGAAAAAACCTCTTTCCAAGGCTCCAGTTCACTTGAACGGTTGTTTACAATATCACCCGTAAAAAAGATAACATCGCTCTTTTGTTCGTTCACGAGATCAATTCCGTATTCCACCTTTTTATAATCATCAAAACTACCGCTGTGCACATCCGAAATCTGCGTGATCTGATAATTATGAAAAGCGTCGGGAAGGTCTTCAAACTCCAACTCGTATTTTAATACCTGATAATTATATTTACCGCGGTACATACCGTACAACAGAGCCCCAAAAGGCAAGGCCGCCAAGCCCAAGGCAATGCCGCTCACAAATTTTCTACGGGAAGGATAAAACCCGTCGGCAGAACTGGATAGGCCTACCATTTTATTGTAGCCAAAACCCAATAAACGTACAATATCTTCCAAAAGTAGAAAGAAACCCAATACCAGGGCCAACAAAAAGAAGGCGGCAAATATACTTCCCGCTATAGCGGCCGTGCCTTTAAAACCATCACCTGGATCGTGGGTAACCACTTTTACGGTCAAAAAAACCAAGGCTCCTAAAAACAATACAATATAGGTCCAGTGCAACAAAGGACTCTTGAACAATGTTTTAAAGGCTTGAAAACCATACACGGCGAGTACCACATATAGGATTGCCAAAATGATAAATCGGGACATACAATTTTTTTACAAAATTAGCGCTAATCTCCTATTAAACAGTGTATTTTAAATTTATTTAACGGCTCGAACTATTGAATTGAGGATATCTAAATTCGAAACCGCCACTTTATCCTCCACCAAATGCTTACTGGAATTCATACTGATTTTCCCTTCCAAATCTAAAGGGTTTTCAAAGCTTGTTCCCGAACAATGAATAGCGCTGAGACCTATTTCTTTAAATTTTGATGCATTACCGGGCGAAACTCCTCCCCCAGCCATTATAGTTATTTTGGAACGCTGTTGCCAAACCTTTAGGTTTAATATCCCTTCTTCGGATGAGGGCTTGCCTCCGGACGTTAAAATAGTCTGCACGCCAATATCCTCAAGTTGCTTTATGGCTTCCAAAGGTTTTGCCACCCAATCAAAAGCACGGTGAAATGTAAAATGTATTCCTTGGGACAATTCCACCAGTGCTTTGGTTCTTTTAACATCAATAGAAAAATCATCCCTCAAAACCCCAGCAACAACACCATCAACACCTAATTCCTTGCATGCCAAAATATCGGCTTTCATTACTTCAAATTCAGCGTCGAAATACGTGAAATGCCCTCCTCTTGGACGAATCAAAACATGAACGGGAATATTTAGCTCACCTTTAACCAATTGAATAAGGCCAGTCGATGGGGTAACGCCTCCTACCCCAAGTTCCGAACAAAGTTCGACCCTATCTGCTCCCGCTCTTTCGGCATATCTTGCAGACGCTAAGGAATTGGCACAGACTTCTACCAGCATATTGTATATTTATGAACCCTAAAAATAAACATACCAACCTATGGAACGACGCAAATTTCTTAAAAATTCCAGCCTTTCGGCGGCAGGACTGCTTTCCACCTCCACTTTGATGGCCTGTAAAACCGATACTAAACTGGAAACAGCCATATCCGAACCAACCACGTCTAACCCAACCAAACCCATTGTGGTATGTACCTGGAATTTTATGAATGCTACAAATAAAGCTTGGGAAGTACTAAAATCGGGCGGAAATGCTCTAGACGCCGTAGAGCAGGGCGTTAGGGTCGAGGAAGCGGATGAAACCAACGAGACCGTGGGCAAAGGCGGTAGGCCGGACAGGGACGGAAACGTTACCCTGGATGCCTGTATTATGGACAAGGATGGCAATTGCGGTTCTGTGGTCTGCATGGAAAACATAGTACACCCCATTTCGGTGGCACGTAAGGTAATGGAAGAAACCCCACATATTATATTGGCAGGAAAAGGCGCAGAGAAATTTGCTTACGAACAGGGGTTTAAAAAAGAGGACCTGCTTACCGAAAGTACCAAAAAACAATATGAAGAGTGGCTAAAAAAATCGGAGTACAAGACAACGATCAATATAGAGAACCACGACACCATCGGCATGTTGGCAATCGATGAAAACGGAGATATGGCCGGGGCATGCACCACAAGCGGAATGGCCTACAAGGTAGCAGGGCGCGTTGGGGACTCCCCTATTATTGGGGCAGGGTTGTTTATTGACAACGAAGTCGGTGGCGCCACGGCCACTGGGGTTGGCGAGGAAGTCATTCGCACCGTGGGCAGTTTTTTGATCGTGGAGTTGATGCGACAGGGAAAAAGTCCACAAGAAGCTTGTGAGGAAGGTGTAAAACGCATTATGAAGAAAAACGAAGGCCGCAAAGATTTCCAAATCGGATTTTTGGCCATCAACAAAAATGGCGAAACGGGCGGATATTGTGTGCATCCTGGCTTTACGTATCGGGAGTATTCCGAGAATGGACATGAGAACCGAAAGGTAACGAGTTTCTATGAATAGATATTAGAACGCTCTGTTGTTAGAGGTTAGATACCAGAACGCTTCGCTTTTAGATTTAAGAGTCAAGACGGACTTGATTGCGTTTAAAATTGTTTTTTATTCTTTCAAAGGTCTTGTTTCCTGTCTCCTGTTTCTTGTCTCCTGTTTCTTGTCTCCTGTTTCTTGTCACCCATCTCTGTCTCTCGACTTTCGTCTCTTCTCTATTGTCTCTCGTCTATTCGTGCTAAAATCAAATCCCCTCAAATCTAATATCCCAATTCTAACATCTTTTTAAACTGCAATTCGTACTTTTAATCCCCAACCCTATTTTGGGTTCTTCATATTGTTTATTGAACATTGATAATTGACAAACAAATAAAATGTCCGAGCAAAAACGACTGTTTCTTTTAGATGCCTACGCACTTATTTTTCGAGGCTATTACGCCCTAATAAAAAACCCACGAATCAACTCCAAGGGAATGGATACCTCCGCGATCATGGGGTTTGTAAATTCTCTTTTTGATGTGATCAAACGGGAACAGCCCGACCATTTGGCCGTGGCCTTTGATAAGGGAGGTAGCGTGGAACGTACCGAATTGTTCGAAGACTACAAAGCCAACCGGGATGAAACACCCGATGCCATCCGAATCGCCGTGCCCTATATCCAACAAATTCTGGAAGCCATGAAGATTCCCGTGGTAGAATTGGAGGGCTACGAGGCAGATGACCTTATCGGCACTTTGGCCAAGCAGGCCGAAAAAGAAAATTACAAAGTATTTATGGTTACGCCCGACAAGGATTTTGGGCAATTGGTGAGCGAAAATATTTTTATGTACCGTCCGGCCCGGATGGGCAACGGTATCGAAATTTGGGGAATCCCAGAGGTACAAAAACGCTTCGGGGTCAAGCGTCCCGAGCAAGTAATCGATTATTTGGGCATGATGGGCGATGCCAGTGACAATATCCCGGGATTACCTGGTGTGGGCGACAAAACGGCCAAAAAATTCTTGGAACAATTCGATTCCATGGAAGGTCTATTGGCCAACACCGACCAGCTCAAGGGCAAAATGAAAGAAAAAGTGGAGGAAAATGCCGAACTGGGACGTTTATCCCGAAAATTGGCAGAGATCAAGGTCGACTGTGACGTGCAGTTCCATGCCGAGGATTATGAAATGTGCCCTCCAGATGCCGAAAAGGTGCAAGAAATATTCGAAGAACTTGAATTCCGCAGGCTAAAGGACCAATTCATCAAACTATTTACGGAAGAAGCAGAAGCCAGCTCCACGGCAACCAGCACTAAAACAGCCAAGCAAGAGGCCAATGTTGCCGGTAGTGGACAGTTTACGCTCTTTGGCGGCGATCCCTCGGAAGCCGCGGCGACCCTAAAGGATGTAAACAGTAGAAAAAACATCGGCGATGTATCTCACTTTTATCAAAATGTACAAAGCGGATTGGGCTTGGACCTATTTTTGGAAATGCTAATGAAGCAACCTTCCGTCTGTTTCGATACAGAGACCACTTCCCTTAATCCTTTGGAAGCTGAATTGGTGGGCATAGCTTTTAGCTGGTCCCCAGGCAAGGGTTTTTATGTTCCCTTTCCCGATAATGAGAACGATGCCCGACCTATGATCGAAAAACTGCGTCCGTTTTTTGAATCGGAAAACATAGAAAAGGTGGGGCAAAATCTCAAGTACGATATCAAGGTAATGCAAAACTATGGCGTGGAGGTCAAGGGCAAGTTGTTCGATACCATGTTGGCCCACTACCTTATCAACCCCGATATGCGCCATAATATGGACGTACTGGCAGAAACTTACCTCAACTACACACCTATTTCCATAACCGAACTTATTGGCAAAAAGGGCAAGAACCAACTCAGTATGCGCGATGTTCCTTTGGAAAAGCAAACGGAATATGCCGTGGAAGATGCCGACATCACCTTTCAGTTGGGATTAAAATTTACTCCAGAGCTCAAAGAAGCACATACCGATAAATTGTTCGATGAAATAGAGATTCCTTTGCTACGGGTATTGGC
This sequence comes from Flagellimonas marinaquae, assembly GCF_023716465.1. Lineage (NCBI taxonomy): Bacteria > Pseudomonadati > Bacteroidota > Flavobacteriia > Flavobacteriales > Flavobacteriaceae > Flagellimonas > Flagellimonas marinaquae. The sequence goes on along the minus strand of NZ_CP092415.1, from coordinate 2,151,909 downwards.
AGATATGGAACTGGAAGGCATCAATCTGGATAAAGATTATTTGAACGGCCTTTCGGAGCAATTGGACAAGGACATCAAAACACTGGAACAGAAAATTTATAAAGAAGCTGGCGAAGAATTCAATATTGCCTCCCCAAAACAGTTGGGAGAAATTCTTTTTGGCAAGTTAAAGTTGGTGGATAAACCAAAAAAGACCAAAACAGGTCAATTTTCCACTTCGGAAGATGTACTTTCTTATTTAGCGAAGGACCATGAAATCATCCAAAATGTCCTGGACTACCGCGGATTGGCAAAACTAAAAAGCACCTATGTGGATGCGCTGCCCAACGAAGTCCAGCAAAAAACGGGTCGGGTGCATACCGATTATATGCAAACGGTGGCCGCAACGGGCCGTTTGAGCAGTAACAATCCGAACTTGCAAAACATCCCCATTCGCACCGAACGCGGACGACAAGTACGAAAAGCTTTTGTCCCTAAGGATGAAAACTATGTTTTGTTGGCAGCGGATTACTCCCAAATAGAATTGCGCATTATTGCAGCATTGAGCGAGGAGGACACCATGATCTCTGCTTTTAAAAATGGGGAGGACATCCACGCATCCACGGCATCCAAGGTATTTAATGTGCCCATTGAGGAAGTGACCCGCGAACAACGTAGCAATGCCAAAACGGTGAACTTTGGGATTATTTACGGGGTTTCCGCCTTCGGATTGAGCAACCAAACGGATTTGAGCCGCTCCGAGGCCAAGGAACTGATCGACACCTATTACAAGACCTATCCCAAATTGCGCAATTACATCAGCGAGCAGATTGATTTTGCGCGAGAGCATGGGTACGTGCAAACCGTATTGGGCCGACGTCGCTATTTAAAGGATATTAATGCAGGTAACCAAGTGGTGCGCGGGGCAGCGGAACGTAACGCCGTAAACGCTCCCATCCAAGGAAGTGCAGCAGATATTATTAAGATTGCAATGATCAACATCCATAAAAAGCTTTCCGAAGGAAAATACAAAACCAAGATGTTGTTACAGGTGCATGATGAATTGGTGTTCGATTGTTACAAACCTGAGTTAGAGGAAATAAAAGCACTCATTAAAACCGAAATGGAAAACGCCTATAAACTCTCCGTGCCGCTAGATGTGGAAGTGGGTATTGGCGAGAATTGGTTAGAGGCGCATTGAAATCATTAAATAAACCCATCCAAAACAAGTTTATTTCTTATTTAGATAATTTATTACAAATAGAGTTAAATATTTGACTCTATTTTGTATTTTTACTTAGATTTAAGCAAATCAATGATAAAAGAAATCTCTAAAAAGCAAGTACTGGATAGGATTAGATTTGAAAATCCTTGGTGGGTAGATGGTCATATTGAAGATGATTATAACCAAATGCCCAGAAGGCTTTACTTTGAACTGTTCAAACCTCTGGTTTATGAGCGGGATATCCGCAGGGCCGTTGTTTTGATGGGACCACGAAGGGTAGGAAAAACTGTTATGCTCTTCCATTTGGTTGAGGATTTGATTCAGAACGGAGTGAATCCTAAAAAAATTATCTTCATCACTATAGAAAACCCTATATACAACAATATACCGCTAGAACAGCTTTTTACCTATGCCAAAGAGGCTACTGGCCTTGAGGATAAAAATGATTGGCACATTATATATGATGAAATTCAGTATTGTAGAGATTGGGAAGTTCACTTAAAGTCATTGGTTGATAGCTACAGGAAAGATAAGTTTATCGTTTCAGGTTCCGCTGCTGCTGCACTTAAGTTCGCCAGTAATGAAAGTGGTGCTGGAAGATTCACAGATTTTTTGCTGCCACCCTTGACCTTTAATGAATATATCTCCTTAAAAGGATTAGATAGGATTATCACTACTACAAAATTGAAATGGAAAGAACATATAACCGAGTTTTACACCTCTTCACACCTTGATGAATTGAACAAACATTTTCTGGATTATATAAACTTTGGTGGATACCCCGAAGTCATCTTTTCGGAAAAAATACAAGCCAATCCTGGCAGGTACATTAGACAAGATATTGTGGACAAGGTGCTTCTTAGAGACCTTCCTAGTCTTTATGGAATAAGTGACACGCGGGAATTGAATTCTTTGTTTACAACTATTGCCTATAATAGTGGTGGAGAGTTTTCACTGGAAACACTCAGTAAACAATCACAAGTTCCAAAGAATACTCTAAAAAAATATATAGAATATTTAGAAGCTGCTTATTTGATAAAGCAAGTTAGACGTATTGACCAAAGCGGGAAACGTTTCAAAAGAGACAATTTTTTTAAAATCTATTTGACCAATCCCTCATTAAGGAGCGCATTATTTTCACCAATGTCAACCACTGATGAAATGATGGGCAATATGGTGGAAACTGCAATTTTTGCACAATGGATGCATCGTGATTGGTTTACACCTTGGTATGCTAGATGGACTGGTGGCGAAGTTGATATGGTAGGTTTAAGTGAATCAACATTAAAACCCCTATGGGCCCTTGAAATCAAATGGTCCAATAGATATTTCGATAAACCTAGTGGATTGAAGAGTCTATATAAGTTTTGCAATGAAAGTAATTTGAACAACCCGATAGTTACTACAATTGACAAAGAAGGAGAAAAGGAATTTAAAGGAATAAATATTCAGTTTCTTCCTTCCTCATCTTACGCCTATACAGTCGGCAAAAACACCTTGGAGAAAAAGAAAAATATGTAACCCTTTTATTACTCTGATCAGCATATATAGTTGAAAACACCAAATGAACCCCTCCAAACGCATTCTCCCCGTCATCGTACTATCACAATTTTGCTGCACCTCGCTTTGGTTTGCGGGCAATGGGGTAATGGGCGATTTGGTATCCACCTTTGGGTTAAACGAAAGTGCCGTGGGACATTTGACCTCAGCGGTACAATTTGGATTCATAGCCGGCACTTTGGTGTTTGCCATTTTATCGATTGCCGATCGGTTTTCGCCATCCAAAGTATTTTTTAGCTGCGCCCTTTTGGGAGCATTGTTCAATTTGGGCGTCATTTGGGACGAAAACGGACTGGCGAGCATCCTATCCTTTCGTTTTTTTACGGGATTCTTTCTTGCGGGCATCTACCCCGTAGGCATGAAGATAGCTGCCGATTATTACGAAAAAGGACTGGGTAGATCTTTGGGTTTTCTGGTCGGGGCGCTTGTGGTCGGCACAGCGTTTCCACATTTATTAAAAGAGATGACCCATACATTGTCGTGGAAAGCGGTGTTGGTGGCCACCTCAATCCTGGCCGTTTTGGGGGGCACTTTAATGGTAATTTTAGTTCCCAATGGCCCATTCCGAAAACCGGGTCAAAAAATCTACCTGTCCGCATTTCTAAAAGTGTTTCAAAACCGAAGCTTCCGCTCGGCAGCCTTCGGATATTTTGGTCACTGTTGGGAACTTTATACCTTTTGGGCCTTTGTTCCAATTATGTTGCAAACCTATACGATGGTTCACCCGAACGCTACCTTCAATATCCCCTTATTGTCGTTTTTAATTATTGCTATCGGTGGTTTGGCATGTGTATTGGGCGGCTATTTAGCACAAGTATTCGGAACTAAAAAGGTGGCATTTATGGCCCTGCTGCTTTCCTGTATTTGTTGCTTGATCTCTCCCTTGCTTTTTGTACAGGGTTCCGAAGTGGTTTTTGTTGCTTTTCTTCTTTTTTGGGGCATGGTGGTGATTGCAGACTCTCCCCTATTTTCCACCTTGGTGGCACAAAGTGCATTACCAGAAATAAAGGGAACGGCATTGACTATAGTAAACAGCATCGGTTTTGCCATTACCATCGCCAGCATTCTGCTACTCAATGAAATGCGAATCTGGACAAGTTCCAATATGGTTTATATGATGTTGGCCGCAGGTCCAATTTTGGGATTGATTGCCTTGTCATCAAAAAACAAAGCGATACTCTAACTATATTTTAAATTAAGTAATTTTCATTCCAATTATCTGGATTTTCATTCCCGACCAATGTAATGTGCAATGATAGAACTTCTATTTTTTACCGGAAAAACCTGCGGTGTCTGCAAGGCGCTAAAACCAAAACTGTTGGAAGCTGTACAGGGAAACTTTCCAAATGTGAATATTCGTGTAGTTGATGTGGAGGAAGAAGTTGAGTTTACAGGACAGTCCATGGTATTTACCCTGCCAGTTGTTATCATTAAAGTAGACGGCAGGGAAATGGCCCGCTTTGCCCGAAGTTTTGCAGTATATGAGGTGTTGGACAAACTAAAACGCCTTGGTGGGAGATAACACCCACACCCTAAAATTAAAACTTCAAAAATTAAAAAAGGCACCATATGGTGCCTTTTACAATCATTAACATAGCAATTCATCAATTACAAACACCATTGGCCAACCGTGGCTTTTGGCTTTTACTCCCCATAAACAAATCCGATAGCGGTTTAAAGTGTCGCTTCCACTGGTAGGGAGCAAAGTTGAACCACAGTTTAACTTCTGGCGCTTTGTTTTTTTCAATGGTCAATCCATTCTCGATCTCAAAATCCAAACGTTCGAACGTATTGGCCGATTCGGCCATACCATCCTCGTATACAAACCGGTTGCCCCACCCTGCCATATAAAAACGTAGGGCAATGTACTTGCCCTCGGGCAACGAAACTACACTTTTGGACCGTATAAAATTCCCGGAAGCCATACCTTTTAGGTCCACGGGGTTTTGTCCGGGAAAATCCATTATAAAATGTTCATTTCCCTGTTCATCGATTGCCGAGAACCTGGTAATATTCAAGGTTATCTCCGACACCTTGAGTGCTGTGGCGGCCTCATTGCTTAAAATTAAATCGGCAATCTGCCCATTAACACCAAAATTAGCCTCCATTGACCCGGAAGTATAGAGTGGTATCGACCATATAGTAGGATAAAAATTCTGTGTTTTCATAGCTGTTGTACATACAATTATACAGGTACAAAGTTGCGATGGTTTAATTGATCCTACGTCCAATAAATTATCCTCTTTATATGCTGTGTTACCCCAAATCCTGTATTTTATGAAAATTTTTGTTAATATGGAACAACAAAATGATTATCAATCGATTCAATACTATCTTTCGGACAAATGAAGGTCAACTATATTTTTCTTCTGCTCGCACTCGTTGCCGAAATTATAGGTACCATTGGCGGTTTTGGCTCTTCGGTGTTTTTTGTTCCGTTGGGCAATTTTTATTTTGATTTTTATTCGGTCCTGGGCATGACCGCCATTTTCCATTTATCGAGCAACATCAGTAAAATTTTCTTGTTCAAAAAAGGGTTGGACAAAAAACTATTGCTCTATATTGGCGCTCCATCCGTTGTTTTTGTTATTATCGGTGGGTTTTTATCAAAAGTTGTGAATAGCGATGCCCTAGAAATAGTTCTGGGCATATTTTTGGTCGTCTTTAGCCTTCTTTTCCTTATCAAAAGTGAAATCATTATCCTGCCCAACAAAAAGAACTCCCTTATTGGAGGAGCGCTTTCAGGATTTTCTGCAGGGCTTTTGGGTACAGGAGGGGCCATCCGGGGGTTGACCATGGCGGCCTTCAATTTGGAAAAAAGTGCCTTTATCGCCACCTCTGCTTTCATCGATTTTTTGATTGATTTCTCTCGGACCTTTGTATACTACAGCAACGGGTATATTGGAAAATTGGAATTGACCTATTTACCTTTTTTGTTCGCCATTGGGTTGGTGGGCACCTATTTGGGAAAAAAAGTACTGAAGTACATTCCACAAGATAAATTCCGTAAACTTAGTTTGATTTTTATTTTGATGATCGGTTTGGCCACAATAAGCACCTTGGCCATTGATCATTGGTTCTGATGTTCCTCATAATTCTCCCCAATACTGTCCAAAACTTTTAAAAAGATCTCAAACTCGGCAGGGTCTAAGTCCTTAAGTGCCAATTTTCGCAATTGAATTGCACTCGGCAGGGTCAGGTCCAATATTTTTTGTCCATTTTCGGTCAGTTCCAACTTAAAACGTTTTTGATCACCTTCAAAGCGGGCCTTGGAAATCCAACCTTTCTTCTCCAATCCTCCGATCACCCGTGATGTAGTAGCACGGTTTCGGAAATTTTCGTTGACAATATCGCGTTGACTTGCCTCTTCGCCCAATTCATGGATTTGATACAAAATTACCCACTGCTCAATGGTTATATCCACACCAAGCGCATCAAAAGTACGCAGATAGGCCTTTTGAATTTTTCGGAGCACCAAATCCAAATGGAACCCCATTCCATGTATTTCGTCTATACGGTTCAGCAAAATTCCAAGAATGGTCGTAAAAATAAGGATTCGAAATTTCTTTACCTGAAATCGATAACAACAACTATAATTTTAACTCAAATTTCGGTCTACAAAATCGTTTTCGTATGTCAAAATGATTATTTTTGTTGTTAATGCAACAAAATAAAACTGAACAATAAAAAACATATCGAACATGGAAACATCCACACTTCCACTAGAAAACAACACTTCCGAAGATTTTATGCCCATTAACGGCACAGATTATATTGAACTATATGTAGGGAATTCCAAGCAAGCCGCCCATTACTACAAAACAGCATTCGGATTTCAATCCTATGCCCAAGCAGGTTTGGAAACCGGTTTGAAGGACCGTGAAAGTTATGTAGTGGTACAAGATAAGATCCGACTGGTACTTACTTCGCCCCTAAAAAGTGGCACGGAGATCGGTAAACATATCGACAAGCACGGCGATGGGGTAAAAGTGGTTGCCCTTTGGGTAGAAGATGCGACCATAGCTTACAACAATGCCATGGAAAGAGGTGCCACTTCCTACATGGAACCACGAACCGAAGAGGACAAAGACGGAAAAGTGGTTCGCTCCGGAATCTACACCTACGGTGAAACCGTTCACATTTTTGTGGAACGCAAAGATTACAATGGAACATTCCTTCCTGGTTTCAAAAAATGGGAAACCCCGGACTATAACCCAAAACCTACAGGGTTAAAATTTGTGGACCACATGGTAGGCAACGTTGGATGGAACAAAATGAACCACTGGGTTAAATTTTATGAGGATGTATTGGGCTTTAAAAACATCCTATCCTTCGATGACAAGGACATATCCACGGAATATACCGCTTTGATGAGCAAGGTGATGAGCAATGGAAATGGAAGAATTAAATTCCCGATCAACGAGCCCGCCGGGGGTCAGAAAAAATCGCAAGTCGAGGAATACTTGGATTTTTATGAAGACGAAGGTGTTCAGCACATTGCTGTGGCCACGGACGATATTATTAACACCGTTCGCGACCTAAAAAGCCGAGGCGTAGAATTTTTAAGGGTACCCGCCACCTATTACGATGCTGTTACCGATCGGGTCGGTGAGATCGATGAGGATATCGCCCCATTAAAGGAATTAGGTATTTTGGTAGACCGTGATGATGAAGGATATTTATTGCAGATCTTTACAAAACCTGTGGAACCCAGACCGACCATGTTCTTCGAAATTATCCAAAGAAAAGGTGCTCAATCGTTCGGAAAAGGTAACTTTAAGGCATTGTTCGAAGCTATTGAACGCGAGCAAGAGCTTAGAGGCACATTGCATTAATCAAATTTAAGGGATATGGGTTATGGGCTATTGTTTTTCAGGCCTATAACCCCATAACTTTAAAATAAAATAACTGTTTTAAAATGCCTATTTATCACAAACTCGGGAAAGTTCCCCAAAAGCGGCATACCCAATTCGAAAAACCGGATGGCAGCCTGTATTACGAGCAGCTTTTTGGCACTATTGGTTTTGATGGCATGTCTTCGCTATCCTATCATATTCATCGTCCCACCCAAGTAAAAGAAATTGGTAAAGCACTGGACGTAAACCCAAAAATTGCGGTTGAAAAGAACATCACCAGTAGAAAGTTCGTCGGTTTTGATGTTGCTCCTAAAGATGATTTTCTTGAGGCACGGGAACCACTTTTGGTAAACAATGACGTACATGTAGGTTTGGCCGCTCCGCGAAAATCGCTAACGGACTACTTCTATAAAAATGCCGACGCCGACGAAATGCTCTTTATCCACAAAGGGTCGGGAACATTAAAGACTTTTTTAGGAAATATTTCCTTTGAATATGGGGACTACCTGATCATCCCACGAGGAATGATCTATCAAATCGAGTTTGACACAGAAGATAACCGCATTTTATATGCAGAATCCTTCCATCCCATATACACCCCAAAACGATATCGCAATTGGTTCGGGCAATTATTGGAGCATTCACCCTTTTGCGAACGCGATTACAAATTGCCGCAAGACCTTCAAACTTTTGATAAAAAGGGAGAGTTTTTGATGAAAATCAAAAAACAGGGGATGTTGCACCAGCTAGTGTACGCCACACACCCTTTTGATGTAGTGGGTTGGGACGGATATAATTACCCCTATGGCTTTTCGATCCATAATTTTGAGCCGATTACGGGACGTGTGCATCAACCGCCACCGGTGCACCAAACTTTTGAGACCAGTGCTTTTGTGGTTTGTTCGTTCTGTCCCAGGTTGTACGATTACCATCCTAAATCCATTCCGGCACCTTACAACCACTCCAATATAGATTCCGACGAAGTGCTCTATTACGTGGACGGAGATTTTATGAGTAGAACGGGCATCGGACCAGGGTATATTTCCCTCCATCCCGCAGGCATTCCCCACGGCCCACACCCAGGAACCTACGAAGCCAGTATCGGCAAAAAAGGTACCGAGGAACTGGCAGTGATGATAGACACCTTTAAACCCTTGCAAGTAACCAAAAACGCCCTTAAAATTGATGATGGCAAATATTATAAATCTTGGTTGGAATAATTTAGTAGTTAGACATTAGTTGCCAGTAGTACGCAGAACACAAATCAAAACTAATATTTAACGCATGGATTTTTCAAAAGACTATAAAGAACTCGGAGAGATAATCGTAAAGAAATTACGCGATGAAAACTTTGAATACTATGAAAAAAATAGAGACTTTGGAAAATCTATGTCTGAAAAAGAATACTCTGAACTACCTAGAAATCCGAATTTAGCACCTGAATTTCAAAAATTAGAAGACGAACGATTTGAATTTTTTAACGGATTGAATGAAAGACAAATAGAAATCCTAAACCGACTTGTCCTGAATATTTTGGATTCGACTGCGTTTAATTTCTTGAGAGAAATTGAAGAAAACTTAAATGACAGTAAAAGTTTAGGATTAACAATAAACGGACACCAAGTAGAGAACATAACGACTGAATTTTTATCTGGAACTTTGTTTGGAGAATACTTTTTATGGACTGAAAAGAATAGCAAATTTGGAGAGTTTCAGCAATAAGAATAAAGTACTACTGGCAACAATGTATAACCGCAATTACCGCATATTAACCCGTAACCGACGGTTATACGAGACCGATATTAGATAATAGAAACATAAAAATCAATCTAAACCAAGGATCTAAATTCTAACTACTCACATCTCATATCTAAAAAATATGATCATAGATATACCCGAAAACTCAGATTTTTCGATTCACAATATTCCTTTTGGGATTTTTTCCACCCAAGACCGAAGTCCACGTATTGGTGTGGCCATTGGAGCGCATATCTTGGACTTGGCCGCTGTTGCCGAACTGGATGTGTTCGACTTTAATACAGCCCTATTGGAAAAAGACACTTTGAATGATTTTATTTCCCTTGGAAAGGAAATCACTACCCGTGTGCGCAAAAAAATCCAATATTGGCTAAAAGATGACGAATCCGTTTTGGCCGGAAAACCTGAACTCTTTGTAAAGCAATCCGAAGCCCAAATGCATATGCCGGTTTCTATTGGCGATTATACCGACTTTTATTCAAGCATGGAGCACGCCACCAATGTGGGCAAAATGTTCCGTGGCCCAGAAAATGCCCTTTTGCCCAATTGGAAACATATTCCAGTGGGTTACCATGGCAGGGCAAGCTCCATTGTTGTAAGTGGGGTACCCATTCATAGACCTAAAGGTCAAACCATGCCCAAAGGCAAGGAGACACCCGTTTTTGGCCCAACCAAACGCTTGGATTTTGAACTGGAAATGGGCTTTATATGTGGTAAGGAAACATCGATGGGCGAATCTATTTCCACAAAAGAGGCCGAGGATTATATTTTTGGCCTTGTCTTATTTAATGATTGGTCGGCGCGCGATATTCAAAAGTGGGAATATGTACCGTTGGGGCCCTTTTTAGCCAAGAATTTTGCCTCATCCATATCGCCTTGGGTAGTTCCCTTGGAAGCTTTGGAACCCTTCAAACTGGCAGGGCCCAAACAGGAACCCGAAGTATTGCCATATTTGCAATTTGAGGGCAACAAGAATTATGACATCAATCTAGAGGTTATCATCACACCGGAAAAAGGTGAAAAAACCACCGTTTGCTTTAGTAACTTTAAGCATATGTACTGGAATATGCTACAACAACTCGCACATCATACGGTAAATGGATGCAACATCAACATTGGGGATATAATGGCCTCGGGTACCATCTCCGGTATGGAAGAAAACAGTTTTGGTTCTATGCTGGAATTGTCGTGGGGAGGTACAAAACCCATCAAACTAAATGATGGAAGCGAACGAAAGTTTATCGAAGATGGTGACACTGTAACATTGAAAGGTTACGCCAAAAAAGACGATATAAGGGTAGGGTTTGGTGAAGTGACCACTAAAGTGCTCCCTGCGAAATAACTTTGGTAGCTGAACTGAGTCGAAGCTACTGAACGGTGACTTCGACCTCGCTCAGTCACCTTGATATAAAATGAATTAAGATTCCCGTTTTCACGGAAATTACAGAAAACCAAAATATGATCAAAACCATAGACCCAACTACCATACCCCAACCGGAACTATACAGTATACTATCGACAGCTGTGGCTCCAAGACCCATTTGCTTTGCCAGCACAGTTGATGCCGAAGGCAATGTGAACCTGAGTCCGTATAGTTTTTTCAACGTTTTTAGTTCCAATCCTCCCGTAATGGTGTTCTCGCCAACGCGAAGTGGCAGGGACAACTCTTTAAAACACACCCACCAAAATGTAATGGAAGTACCAGAAGTGGTGATCAATGTAGTGAACCATAAAATGGTGGAGCAGATGTCCCTTTCGAGCACAGCCTACGCCAAAGGGGTGAACGAATTTAGAAAGGCCGGATTTACCGAAATCCCCAGTGTAAAAGTTAAACCTCCAAGAGTGGCCGAAGCCCCCGTTTCTTTTGAGTGCAGGGTATTGGAGGTGGTGGAATTAGGACAGATTCCCGGAGCCGGAAACTTGGTGATTGCACAAGTGGACATGATCCACATTAACGATGAATATTTAACAAATAACGTGTTGGATACCGAAAAACTCGATGTAGTGGGTCGTATGGGTGGCAATTGGTATATCCGAGCCATAAAAGAGTCCCTGTTCGAGGTTCCTAAACCTATCCGGTCCCAAGGTATTGGCGTGGATGCGCTCCCCAAGGGGATTCGCGAGAGCGATGTTCTAACAGGGAACAATTTAGGCCGTTTGGGGAATTTGGAAAGCGTTCCATCTTCGGATGAGATAAAAACCATCATAGCCAACGAAGGGGTGCAAAATGCCTCCAAAACTGAACTGCACACCTTGGCAAAAAAAGTATTGGAAGCGGGCAATACAAAAAACGCAATAGCTTATTTATTGTTTGCGGAAAGCCTATAAAGTTTACTAAATATGCTGAAAGATATTTCATCCATTTTCAAGGCCCATTTGGTGCCTAAAGAGGTTTATAAAGGTGGAAAAAACATTCCCCCGACCGATAAAAAAATATACAAACTATCCTCTAACGAAAACCCATTGGGAGCATCACCCAAAGCTGTTGCTGCGATGAAAATCGCTGCCGACACTATCGATATATATCCGGACCAGACCGATATTCGTTTACGGGAAGCCCTGGTAAAAGACTTTGACGGCCAATTGAGCGCCGACCAGTTTTTGTGCGGAAATAGTGGCTCTGAGGTTATAGATCTGCTGCTTCGTGCATTTATCAACGAAGGGGACGAAGTTATTTTTTCCAACCCCTGCTTTCTGCCTTACTCCGTTTTTTCCAGATGGTACGGCGCTAAGCAAGTAGATATTCCTTTGCTATCACCCAACTACGATTTGGATGTGGAGGGAATCTTGAATGCGATCAACGAAAAGACCAAGGTGATATTCCTGACCAGCCCCAACAATCCTACGGGCACTTATATTCCAAAACCGGTAATGGACGATTTTATCTCCCGTGTTCCCAAGAATATTATCGTCATTTTTGATGAGGTCTATAGACATTTTGCGGATGCGGAAGATTATGTGACCGCTTTGCCATACGTGTTGGAAGGCCACAATGTGATCGGGCTCAACAGTTTTTCCAAAACCTATGGTTTGGCCGGACAACGCATCGGGTATGGATACACCACACCCACCATTGCCAATTATGTGCGATTGATACACAAACCCTTTTTATTGCCCCTGACTTCCATTGAAGCTGCCATTGGAGCTTTGAACGATACCGAATTCATACAAAAAACAGTAGAAACCGTTTTGGATGGCAGAGCTTTTATTTCCAGAGCATTTGATGAATTAGGCATTAAATACTGGCCAAGTCAAGCTAACTTTTTTATCATAGACCCACCTCTGCCCGAGATGGAGTTTACCGATAAAATGATGAATGAGGGCATTATGGTACGACCGGTATCGCAGTTTGGCGCCCCTGGAAAAGTGCGCATTACCATAGGTAATCCTGAAGCAAATGGTGCTTTGGTGAAAGCTTTAACGAAGTTGATGGACACTTATAGTACAAACCGATAAGTAGCCTTCAGCAAAAAGATATTCTGTGGCTTTTGCCCAAAAATGTTATCACCCAAGCTCGATAAAAGTCCTTCGGTAGGGTCTCCGCTCCTTGATACATCTTGAGACCACACCAAAAATATCTCCGATCCGGGAATATATTCCCACCGGATCACCAAATTGGAACGGAATTGCACAAAGGAAAAATCCGGGTCGCTGAAACTAAAATCGGTAACACCATCCAAATCTTCATCAATGGCATAATCACCATCGGTCAAAGAGATTTGTTGGGCCGTGTACTGGATAAATCGATCTTCAAAAGTTTTGGCAATAGGGTCGGTAATATGCTTAAAGTTTGAATATCGGCCTCTGGAAATAAAAGGTTGCCCCCAATATTGAATGGTCAAATTGGGGTTTATGGTATAGTTCAAACGTACCGACATACTCAAAGTTCGCTGTCTGATCTCACCGTTCAGGTAACGCGGAGAACCGCCCACATCGTCAAAATTGTCAATAAACTGCAATTTATCCCGATTTATCCTCAAAGATGGGAATGCAGAAATGCGCAGTGCATTAATGGGCTGATACACAAAACCACCTTCCATATAATAGGTCTTTATGGAATTGTCCAAGGCCTTTCTTCCATTATGGAAAAAAGAAAACCTGATCTTTTTTCTGGAATCGGTATTAATACTGTTCCAGAAATTTACCCAGGGAGACTGCCGTAGCCTTGGTCCGCCCCTTAGTGCAAAGTTGGAATATTCTATAGGAGCAAAATTGAATCCGATATTGGTATTCCAGTTACCCTTCCAGTTTTGCCATGTATTGGTATTGAACTGCAAGTAATTATGGTTTCCCTCAAAATCCCAAGCGGTCCAGTGGTTGTAGTTGATGCCTACGCGTCTAAAAGTACTATCGGGCTTTAAGGTCTGGTATCCGATCCATGTATAATGGCGAATGTCATCCGACTGGCGCTGAAAGCCAATATCGTTGAGCTCCAGTTCGGGCGACCTCCAAGTAGCACCAGATTCGAACCGCCAATGTCCATTGCCGATCTTTCCTATTTGTACATTACCTCCGGTACCTGTCAAAGATGTTCTTGTAGTATCCACTTGCACATGGTCTGCCCCCACCCTGTCGAACAAGTGCGTTATGGATCGTTGCGTATTGGCGATGGCCTCTTTACCTCCCTGAACATGACTCATGGTAAGGTTTCCACCTACATACCAATCCCGGTTTGCCCATTGATGTTTAAAGTCCAGGCCTCCTGTGTAGGCAGCATCGTGCAGAAAATTGAGCTGTTCGGGCAAGTTTTCTCGGTTAGTGGCCGTAAAGATTCCTCCGATATAAGAATTTCTTTGGTTGAAATCCTTTTGAAGTCTTCCTACAAAATAATTGGTCAAAGGTTCCACCATTTCTTTTCTGGTATTTCCCTCGCCATTAATTATGGTAGCGTTTCTTCGCGAAGTAACACTCTCCAACACCCCGATTGCCCAACCATTTTTAGTTTTTCCACTAAATTTAGCGGCACCGATCATTGGAGTATTATCTGGTTGATCTACAAATTCTCCATCCGAGGTATCGGGATAGCCTTGTGGGCTTCTACCGATTCTTCGGGAGTAAAAAATATTATCGGAACCGAATGTGTTTCCCGCTTGGGACTGAGACACCCTAAAATCGAAGATGTTTTTGTTCTCGACAAAAAATGGGCGTCTCTCTTGGAAAAATATCTGAAACCCATCCAAGGCGATTGCCGACGGATCGGCATCTACTTGCCCAAAATCGGGATTAACCGTTAAATCCAAAGTAAGATCGTTGGTAATTCCAATTTTGGCATCCAGACCCGCGGTAATATCACTTTCGCTACCATCCCGAAACGGATTCCCCTCCTCGGCTTCATAAGTTTCCGTTTTTGCCACGGTATAGGGCTGGATTTCCAACTGTTTTTGGGGCTGTATATTCTTTAGCCCATGTAGTTCCCCAAACTCGCTCACCCAACCGGGTTGATCTATGGGCTTACGTTGCCACAGGGAACGTTCCTCGTCTCTAAAAAAGCGTCGAGTAGACTGAAAGCCCCATACCTGCTCTTCTGCTCTTCCAAATTTCAATTGGCTTAGAGGAATCCTCAATTCTGCCGTCCAACCTTCATCATCAACATGGGCTTTGGCATACCAAATAGGGTTCCAGCTCGGGTCCCAATTGTTACCGTTATTTGATATAAACTCATCACCCTTTACCCCTGCGGCGGTTATGGTAAAAGAAAAGGCAGTACGCTTATCAAAATAGCTGTCAATATTGAATTCTACCCAATCACCATCAAAACCATCCCTACGGGACAGCCTTTTTACGATCTTGTCAGGTTCACTATCATAACAACGAACACCTATATATAGGTTCTTGCTATCATATAAAATTTTAAATTTGGTCTGGTGCGAAGGCGGGGTGTTTTCATCGGGCTGAAATTCTATATAATCACCGCCCCATTCCACCAAGTCCCAAGCATCATCTTCTAAAATTCCATTAATGTCGGGTGCGGCATATTCGCCTAAACTTTGGGTAACATATCTTTTTTTGGCAACGACTTGGGTCGAGTCTTGTGCTAGAGAGGAATTGAGGAATAATAGGGCCAGGATTATTAGGACTTCATATCTCACTTGTTCGTTTTTTGGTTAGATTGATATGGTAAAGACACTATAAATCGGAATGCGTTACAGTTACCAATTTTTTTAATCTTTTTTTAACACCTTTCAAGATTATCTTACAGCCGTTTTCCACCCCTAAAGATTGAATTTGAAAAAAGTGGAAAAATATTCCCGATCAACCGTTTGTAATTCAATCTAATAATTGTACATTTGCAGCCCGTTAATCGGGATAGGTTATTTAAATCAATAATATTCGAGAAGTGGATACATTAAGTTATAAAACTATTTCCGCCAATAAATCTACTGTTGACAAGCAATGGTTATTGGTTGATGCTGAAGGACAGACCTTAGGAAGATTGGCGTCTAAAGTAGCCAAAATACTTAGAGGGAAATATAAGACCAACTTTACCCCCCATGTTGATTGTGGAGACAATGTTATTGTCATCAATGCAGAGAAAATCGACATGACAGGTAACAAATGGAACGATAAAGAATACCAAAGATACACTGGGTATCCAGGTGGACAACGTTCTGCTTCCGCACTAGAAGTATTGGAAAAACATCCTGAGCGCATTATCGAAAACTCCGTAAAAGGAATGCTTCCTAAAAATAAATTAGGAGCCGACCTGTTCAGAAACCTTAAGGTTTACGCAGGGGCAGAGCACGGACAAGAAGCGCAAAAACCAAAAGCTATAAACTTAAACGACTACAAATAATGGAAGTGGTTCATAAGATAGGTAGAAGAAAAACAGCTGTGGCCAGAGTATATGTTTCCGAAGGTTCAGGAAACATTACCATCAACAAAAGAGATCTTAACGATTACTTTACCACAGGTACATTGCAATACAAAGTAAAACAACCTTTTGCCTTAACAGAAACCGAAGGCAACTACGACGTAAAAGTAAATGTTTACGGTGGTGGTATCACAGGTCAGGCAGAGGCCGTTCGTTTGGCTTTGTCCAGAGCAATGTGCGAAATAGATGCAGAGAACAGAACTGTTCTTAAACCAGAAGGGTTATTAACAAGAGACCCAAGAATGGTGGAAAGGAAGAAATTCGGTCAGAAGAAAGCCCGTAAGAAATTCCAATTCTCCAAACGTTAATATACTTTGGGCCTTTGCCCATCTATATATAAGTTCATTGAAAACCCTGAAAGTGTACATATTTCAGGGTTAAATTTTTAACAAAGTTGTCGTTGTTCCAAAAGGAAAAACAAATCGACTTTTGGAAACTAGTTTAGCATCTAAATGGGCCGGGCGAACATTTTTTGTGACCACCAACCCATTGCTACTTACAACGGAACGTAAACTAAGTACAAAAATGGCAAGTAAAATTGAAGTAAAAGACTTACTGGAAGCAGGTGTGCATTTTGGACACCTAACAAGAAAGTGGAATCCGAACATGGCTCCTTACATCTACATGGAGCGAAATGGGATTCACGTAATCAACCTCTACAAAACAGTTGCAAAACTTGAGGAGGCCAACGAGGCTCTTAAAAAAATTGCAGCCTCAGGAAGAAAAATCCTTTTTGTAGCCACAAAAAAACAAGCAAAGGACATTGTAGCGGACAAAGTATCCAAGGTAAACATGCCTTACATCACAGAGAGATGGCCAGGTGGTATGTTGACCAACTTTGTAACCATTCGTAAAGCTGTTAAAAAGATGGCAGCTATCGACCGAATGAAGAAAGACGGTACATTCAACACCCTATCCAAAAAAGAAAGATTGCAGGTAGATCGTTTGCGTGCAAAATTGGAAAAGAACTTAGGTTCCATTGCCGATATGACACGTTTGCCAGGAGCCCTATTTATCGTGGATACCATGCGTGAGCACATCGCCGTAAAAGAAGCCCAAAAATTGAACATTCCAATTTTTGCAATGGTAGATACCAACTCCGACCCACGTGATGTAGATTATGCCATCCCATCCAACGACGATGCCGGTAAATCCATTGAAGCTATCCTAGAGTCTGTTACACAAGCCGTAGCAGAAGGATTGGAAGAGCGCAAGAGCGAGAAAAACAACGGTAAAGACAAGGAAGAGGACACCAACAAAGAAGATAAAACTGCTGAAGCAAAACCAGCGAAAAAAGCAGAAGCCGCTCCAAAAGCAGAAGCTAAAGCGGACGACCTTACCAAAATTGAAGGTGTTGGACCAAAAGCCGCCGAAGCTTTGGCAGCAAGTGGTGTAAAATCCTATGCAGACCTAGCTGATGCAGACGCTGAAAAAATCAAGGAAATCTTGACCGAAGCTAGCTCAACTTTAGCTCACTTGGACCCAACTTCTTGGCCAAAACAAGCTAAAATGGCCGCCGATGGAAAATGGGACGAACTTAAAGAATGGCAAGACAGCGTAAAAGGCGGTGTTGAATAAACCCACTTATTTAACATTGTCCTAATCCAAAACACGGCAATAGTGTTTTACTTTATATAAAATTTAAAAAGAAAAGAAAATGGCAAAGATTACCGCCGCAGAGGTAAATAAATTAAGAAAGACCACCGGAGCTGGAATGATGGATTGCAAAAAAGCTTTGGTCGAAGCAGAAGGTGATTTTGATAAGGCAATAGAGATCCTTAGAAAAAAGGGTCAGAAAGTAGCAGCAAAAAGAGCTGATAGAGAATCTTCAGAAGGTGCTGCCATTGCAAAGGTAAATAGCGACAATAATCAAGGAGTTGCAATTTCATTGAACTGCGAAACTGACTTTGTTGCCAAGAACGATAGTTTTGTAAAGCTTGCCAACGATTTGGCCGATATCGCACTAGGTTTCGAAAGCAAAGACGATTTCTTAGCTGCTTCCTTCGATGGAATGACCGTAGCTGATAAATTGACTGAGCAAACCGGGGTTATCGGTGAAAAAATCGAAATCGGAAGCTTTGAAAAATTGAATGCCCCTTTCGTAGGTTCATACATACACGCTGGCAACAAAATCGCCACTTTGGTAGGTTTGTCCGCCAATGTTGACGGTGCCGCCGAAGCCGCAAAAGATGTAGCCATGCAAGCTGCTGCTATGAACCCTGTTGCATTGAACGAGGATGGTGTTGACCAATCGATCATTGACAAAGAAATCGAAATCGCAAAAGATCAGTTGCGCCAAGAAGGCAAACCAGAAGAAATGTTGGACAAGATCGCCCAAGGTAAATTGAAGCGTTTCTTTAAGGACAACACCTTGGTAAACCAAGATTTTATCAAAGACAGCAAGCAAAGTGTTTCCCAATATGTTAAGTCTGTAGACTCCAGTTTGGAAGTTACAGGATTCGCAAGAGTGGCACTTGGTTAATTTGCCTACAACATAATTATACAAAACCGCTTCCCAAAAGAAGCGGTTTTTTTGTGATGGTATCAAACCTAGAATTCTTCATTTCCCGTAAAATATTTTGATTATTTTTGTCCGGACTTCAATATACTTTTAATGCATTACAAAAGAATTTTATTAAAGCTAAGCGGCGAAGCCCTAATGGGCGAAAAACAATATGGTATAGATGCCAAGCGATTGGATGAATATGCCGAAGAAATAAAATCAGTAATCGATAAAGGTGTAGAAGTGGCCATCGTAATTGGTGGGGGAAACATTTTTCGGGGATTGGCCGGAGCTAGCCAAGGCATGGACAGGGTCCAAGGAGACCATATGGGCATGTTGGCAACAGTGATCAACGGCCTCGCACTGCAGAGTGCCCTTGAACTAAGAGGGGTGCAGACCAGGTTACAATCGGCCATAAAAATCAATGAGGTTGCAGAACCTTTTATCAGAAGAAGAGCTATTCGCCATTTGGAAAAAGGCAGAGTGGTGATTTTTGGAGGGGGAACCGGAAATCCATACTTTACCACCGACTCCGCAGCCGTACTGAGAGCTATTGAGATCAAAGCGGATGTTATCTTAAAAGGTACACGAGTGGACGGAATTTACACATCTGACCCAGAGAAGGACAAAACGGCTACCAAATTCGACTCCATCTCTTTTAACGAGGTGCTTTCCAAAGGGCTCAAAGTAATGGACACAACCGCCTTTACCCTCAGTCAGGAAAACGAATTGCCCATCGTTGTTTTCGACATGAACACACGTGGTAACTTAATGAAAATAGTTTCAGGAGAAAATATTGGAACAGTGGTCAACGTGTAGTTGAACGCAGATAATGGATTCAGTTTTTATATATTTATAATTATGGACGAAGAAGTAAAATTTATTCTTGATAGTGCAAAGGAAAGCATGGATGCCAGCATCGCACACTTACAAAAAGCATTGACAAAGATTAGGGCCGGCAAAGCCAGCCCAATGATGCTATCTACGGTAATGGTAGATTACTATGGTTCACAGACTCCGCTCTCCCAAGTTTCCAACATCAATACTCCCGATGCGCGAACCTTGTCCGTTCAACCTTGGGAAAAAAATCTTCTTGGTGAAATAGAAACTGCCATTATGAATGCCAATTTAGGCTTCAATCCAATGAACAATGGCGACATGATCATCATCAACGTTCCACCTTTGACCGAAGAAAGAAGGGTTCAACTGACCAAACAGGCAAAATCCGAAGCCGAAGATGCAAAAGTAAGCATCCGAAGCGTAAGGCAAGACGCCAACAAAGAGCTTAAAGCACTGGATATTTCCGAGGATCTTTTGAGCAATGCCGAGGTCGATGTTCAGGAACTTACCAATTCCTACAGTGAAAAAGTCGATAGCATTTTAACGGCAAAAGAAGCCGAGATCATGAAGGTGTAAAACTTCAATTTTGACTACGGTCTTTTCTAGGAACACAACATATCATTTTCTACCTTTGCGGCCAACAAAACCCACATGGTAGCAAAGCTCACTAAAGGATTTTGGCCTAAGGTCGCAAGAATTATTCTCCGAAATAGAATCCTCATTCTTTTGGGGGTTGCCGGATTCACTGTTTTCTTGGCGATGCAGTGGAAAAATATGCGTTTTTCCAACACCGAGGCCAATATTCTTCCAGATGATCACCCGGCTACCATTGAGTACAATTCCTTTACCAAAATTTTTGGAGAAGAAGGGAATGCCATTGTACTGGCCGTTAAGGATCCGGCCCTGTTCACCCCTAAAAATTTTAACCGCTGGAATACTTTGAGCAAACAGCTCGACGCATTTCCAGAGGTGGATTATGTGATCTCTCTCGAGAACTTGAAAGAACTTGTCAAGGACAGCATCACCCAGGCTTTTGTAATGCAGCCGCTTATTCCGGCCCCACCAAAAACCGCACAGGAAATTGAGTCCCTTAAAAACCACTTGTTCAAAGAACTGCCATTTTACGACAATTTGGTGTACAATCCCGAAACAGGTACTATTCAAACCGTAGTGTACCTGGACAAGGACATCATGAACACTGCCGTTCGGAACGAATTTATCCTTAACGACCTTGGGGCACTGGTAAACGATTTTGAGGAAGAGACCCAAATGAATGTCCATGTTTCCGGAATGCCCTACATAAGAACTTGGAACACTAAGTCCATTGTAGATGAAATTGGCCTTTTTATTGTAGGCGCCCTTCTGGTCACCTCCATTATCTTTTTCTTTTTCTTTAGAAGCTTTAGGGCCACATTTATCTCTATGTGTGTTGTGATCATAGGTGTGATGTGGGCTTTTGGCATATTGGGACTTTTGCAGTATGAGATCACCATACTTACGGCCCTTATACCTCCATTGATCATTGTAATCGGTATTCCCAACTGTATTTTCTTGATCAACAAATACCAGCAAGAAGTAAAAAAGCATGGCAACCAAGCCCTCTCCCTACAAAGGGTTATCTCTAAGATCGGCAATGCCACATTAATGACAAACATTACCACCGCATCTGGTTTTGCCACCTTCATCATTTTAGACAGCCAATTGTTACGGGAATTTGGCATTGTAGCCTCCATCAATATTATCGGAATATTTATTTTATCCCTACTGATCATACCTATCATTTATAGCTTTATGCCGTTGCCCAAGACCAAGCATTTAAAGCACTTGAACAAAAAATGGATGGACTTTTTTGTCAATTGGATGGAAAATATGGTACGAAACCACAGAATTGCCGTGTACATTACCACCGTAGCGGTTCTGGTTTTGAGCATTATCGGAATTTATCAGATGCGGATTACAGGAAGTAGGATCGAGGATCTACCAAAGAAAAGTCATTTTTATAAGGATATCCAGTTTTTTGAGGCCGAGTTTGATGGTATAATGCCCATGGAAATTGTAGTGGATACCAAACGAAAAAATGGGGTTACAAAACCAGCCACTTTAAAGCGTATGGACCAACTTGGAACGGTAATCGATGAAATTCCCGAACTCTCTAGGCCCATTTCCATTGTTGATCTGGTAAAATATTCCAAACAGGCATTTTACAATGGCATCCCTAAATACTATCAACTGCCCACCAGTCAAGAGAACACATTTATAATGAGCACTGTTCAAAAATCGTCAACCGGAAAAACCGACCTCCTACAGAGTTTTGTGGACAGTACTGGGCAAACTGCACGTTTGACCACCTACATGCGCGATGTTAAAATAGACCGCATGGAGGAAATAGAAAAGGATGTACAGGAAGCCATTACCAAACAGTTCCCATCGGAACGGTACAATGTTTTTATGACAGGCAAGGCGCTGCTTTTCCTAAAAGGAACCAAGTATTTGGTGAAAAACCTATTATTATCCCTGGCTTTGGCGATCGGACTTATTTCCCTGTTCATGGCCTATTTGTTCCGCTCGTATAAAATGGTAATCATATCCTTGGTCCCCAACTTATTGCCTTTGGTTATCACCGCAGGTGTTATGGGCTTTTTGGGTGTCCCCATAAAACCATCCACTATTCTCGTTTTTAGTATCGCCTTTGGTATTTCAGTGGACGATACTATTCATTTTTTGGCTAAATACCGCCAAGAACTCACTGCCAATCGTTGGCACATTAAAAAGTCGGTGTATGCAGCTCTTCGTGAGACCGGTGTTAGTATGTTCTACACTTCCATTGTATTGTTCTTCGGGTTTTCGGTCTTTATTATTTCAAGTTTTGGGGGAACCAAGGCCTTGGGCGGATTGGTTTCGGCAACTTTATTGTTCGCTATGCTCTCCAATTTGATCTTATTGCCATCACTTCTGCTTTCTTTAGAAAGGAGCATTGCCAATAAACAAGTGCTCAAAAAACCTCAAATCGACATTTTACCAAAGGAAGAGGATAACCTCAAGGACAAATAGTAGATGGAATGGCCATAAATTAAGCCGTTCCATTGCCATCATTTTTTATCAAAAACCTATCTTTACCAACTTAATTACGATAGTTTTAGAATGATGTCTTATTCCATAAAAGAATTGCTGGAAAAGCAACCCGTAGGAGATTCCGTTGAAGTAAATGGATGGGTAAAAACATTTAGAAGTAACAGGTTTATCGCCTTGAACGATGGTTCCACCATTCATAACCTACAATGTGTAGTTGATTTTGAAAATTTGGACGATACGATCCTCAAACAAATTTCTACAGGAGCTGCATTAAAAATTTCAGGAACCCTGGAAGAAAGTCAAGGTCGTGGACAAAGTGTGGAGATCCAGGTTACGGATATATTCGTGCATGGTACAGCCGACCCGGAGACCTACCCTATCCAGCCAAAAAAACATTCGTTGGAGTTTTTACGCGAAAAAGCCCACCTAAGGGTACGTACCAATACATTTTCGGCCGTAATGCGCGTAAGATCTATACTATCCTTTGCCGTACACAGCTATTTTCAGCAAAATGGCTTTTACTATATGCATGCCCCAATCATTACCGGTTCCGATGCCGAGGGTGCAGGTGAAATGTTCCGTGTTTCTACTTTGGATGCCAAAAACCCACCTTTGAACGATGCCGGGGATGTGGATTATTCCCAAGACTTTTTTGGAAAGGAGACCAACCTTACCGTATCTGGTCAGTTAGAGGCAGAGACCTACGCCATGGGCTTGGGCAAGGTATACACCTTTGGACCCACCTTTAGAGCGGAAAACTCAAACACATCCCGCCACTTGGCAGAATTCTGGATGATAGAGCCCGAGATGGCCTTTTACGATCTGGATGCCAACATGGACCTTGCAGAGGATTTTATAAAATATATTATTCAATATGTGCTGGATCACTGTCAGGATGATTTGGAATTCTTGGAAAAACGCCTTTTGGACGAGGAAAAGACCAAGCCACAAAACGAGCGTTCGGAAATGGCCCTGATCGAAAAATTAAAATTTGTTGTTGAGAACAATTTTAAAAGGGTGTCCTACACGGAGGCCATCGATATTTTAAAGAACAGCAAACCCAACAAAAAGAAAAAATTCCAGTTCCCTATTGATGAATGGGGCGCAGATCTGCAGAGCGAACACGAACGCTTTTTGGTAGAAAAACACTTTAAATGTCCAGTAATTCTTTTTGATTACCCTGCCAACATCAAAGCATTTTATATGCGCTTGAACGAGGATGGCAAAACGGTTCGCGCCATGGATGTACTCTTCCCTGGAATCGGCGAAATTGTTGGAGGCTCCCAACGTGAAGAGCGTTTGGATGTACTTCAACAAAAAATAAAAGCACTGGATATTGACGAAAAAGAACTTTGGTGGTACTTGGATCTAAGAAAATTCGGCACAGCGGTCCACAGTGGTTTTGGCCTTGGGTTCGAGCGTATGGTTCAGTTTGCAACAGGAATGGGGAACATTCGAGATGTGATACCTTACCCAAGGACACCCCAGAATGCCGAGTTTTAATTTGATTTTATTATTTTACATAGGAAAGATTGCTAATCATCAATCCGTATGCTAAAACAACATCTACAGTTTAAGCTTTCACAAAAACTGTCTCCTCAGCAGATTCAGCTCATGAAACTTATTCAATTGCCGACCCAGGCATTTGAACAAAGGTTAAAGCAAGAGCTGGAGGAAAACCCTGCATTGGAGAGCGGTAAGGAAGAATCCGATGCGTTGGATGATGTTTATGAGGATACTTACGATGATTCCGCGGATAGTGAAAACATTGATACTGAAGAAATCAACATTGACGATTACCTAAGTGACGATGAGATTCCCGATTACCGCACACAAGCCAATAATTATAGTGCGGAAGATGATGACAAGAGCGTGCCGTATGCTGCAGGCACATCGTTCAACCAATATTTGCTCAATCAGCTCAATACCGTCTATTTAGATGATCAAGAATGGGCCATTGCCGAGTTCCTAGTAGGCAGCGTGGATGAAAGTGGCTACATTCGAAGACCACTTACCGATATTATGGACGACCTTGCCTTTACTCAGAATATTTACGTAGAGGAAGAGAAGATAGAGCAAGTCCTCAAGATTGTACAAGACCTAGACCCACCAGGGGTGGCAGCACGATCGTTGGACGAATGTTTGATCATTCAACTAAAGCGTAAAAGTCAGAAACCGTCCATAGAGCTGGCAACAAGCATTTTGGAAAAATCTTTTGATCATTTTACGAAAAAGCATTATTCCAAATTGATACAGAAGCATCATATTACCGAAGAACAGTTAAAAGATGCCATTTCTGAAATAGAAAAACTCAATCCCAAACCAGGTGGGTCCTACTCGGGCAACACCCGGATGATCGAACATATTGTCCCAGATTTTTCCATAAAAATTGTGGATGGCGAACTGGAACTTTCGCTTAACGGCCGAAATGCCCCGGAACTCCATGTGTCCAAAGATTACAGCAATATGTTGGAAGGCTATAAAAATGCAAAGGAAAAGTCCAAGTCCCAAAAGGATACGGTAATGTTCATCAAACAAAAGCTTGATGCGGCAAAATGGTTCATCGATGCCATAAAGCAACGTCAACAGACATTGTTTGTTACCATGAGCACCATAATGGAATATCAAAAGGAATATTTTATGACCGGTGATGAGCGAAAGCTCCGCCCCATGATCCTTAAGGACATTGCCGATAAAATTGATATGGATGTTTCTACCGTTTCCCGGGTGGCCAACAGCAAATATGTGGATACGCCCTACGGCACCAAATTGATCAAAGATTTCTTTTCGGAGTCTATGAAAAATGAGCAGGGAGAAGATGTATCCACCAAAGAAATAAAAAAAATCTTGGAGACCGTTATTCGGGACGAGGAGAAGAAAAAACCTTTAACAGACGCGAAACTAGCCACCATTTTAAAGGATAGGGGGTATCCAATTGCCCGGCGTACCGTGGCCAAATATAGAGAACAACTTGGGATTCCAGTGGCACGGTTAAGAAAAGAAATCTGATGCGCCACATATTCCATATTATCTCTTACCTGTTCCATCCATTGTTCGTACCTATCGGAGGAACCATTGTGTATTTTATGATCGCCCCTTACAGCACCTTGGAAGTACAGAGCGGCAATATTCTACCGATTTTTATACTTACGGTGATCATCCCGATCATTTTCTTTTTGATCTTAAAAAATCTCGGGGTAATCAATTCCATTTTTTTACCTACTGTTCAGGAACGAAAATACCCGCTCTATATAAGCTGTATCATCTTTTTAATGATACTTTATAAGGTAATCCCCAATAATTACGTACACGAGCTCTTTTACTATTTTACTGGCTTACTTACGGCCACCAGTGCTACCTTGATTTTGTTGTTTTTTAAATTAAAGACTAGCATGCACTTATTGGGCATGGGAAGTATTCTCACCTTTATGATCGCACTGAGCATTCATTTTGAGATCAACATTACCATAGCAATAAGTTTATTCACCCTTTTTACAGGCTTGGTAGCAACCTCTCGTCTATATCTTAGAGCACATACTAAGAACGAACTATTGATTGGCTTTTTATTGGGTTGCTGTTCCCAGCTGATTATTTTGAAGTACTGGTTATAGGATATAAAATATTAAACCTACCCTGAGCACACTAAAATCGATAGGTTCACCATTTTCCAACTCTGTTCCCTCCTTGAGTAAATTATTTAATCCATAATAAGCGTGTAAATTCCAGGTATTGTATCCAAAACTAAGGGTGAGACCGTAATGGAATTCCTCGATATCTGGATTTTTAAAGGTGGTATTCCCCATATCGGTAACCAATTTGGATCTACCGGAAAAAACATACCCTAAACGTGCACCTGCATAGATCCGCCAAAACTTATAGTCTTCAGCTGTGGAAGTACGCCACCTAATTTCTAATGGTAATTCAATAGTATGGGTTCCCAGCTTACTACGGTTAAAATCGGCCTCGTCCACAATCCCATATGTAATTATATTATCCTCTTCTGTAGCCATCACGTTGGAGTAATAGGCATTAATGGCGTACCCCAATCCCAGACCAATCCCAATATTTCTTCGCTCATTGAACGGAATATCCTTAATAAAGCCAAACTGCAGATTATAAGAGAGGTTTCGTTGCGATACATTCCCGGGCTTATCAAATAAAACATTATACCCTACCCCCACATAAAACTGGTCTTCCAAATAACGTGGATTGGATGTAGATGTTTGGGCATTGCAGGCCACGGACGACACCAGGAGCACCATACCCAAAAAAATCTGTAGAATTTTACGAAGCATTACATTAACAATTTAAACAAAAAACGCCCCAAATTAAAATTTGGAGCGTTTCCCACTAAATCTAAGCTATTGCCTACTGTAGATTGTTAAAAGCATCCCCCTCATAAGTGGTATAATTCACTTTTAGAGCGTTCACTTCTCTCAATTGTTGCTTTATGTCGGTGATAAGGCCCATGTTTGCTTCCTTATCAACTTTTAAAGCCGTAGTCAATACGTTTTGAAGTTCTTGCGGTTTCTTTGCACGTTCTGCCAAAATAAATGAACCTACTTCGTCCACATTGGCAAATTTATCATTCAATTGGATTTTTGGTTCTGTACCAAATACCTTTTGATATTCTTGCGTAGGTGTCCCCACATAAATATAAATCACGCGATCTTTCTTTTCCAACTTCTTTATTTCCGAAGCGTTTGGAAGAGTATTGGCAACCATTAAAGAACTATCTTTCATCGTGGTCACGGTCATAAAGAAGAACAGTAGCATGAAAACGATATCTGGCAACGATGCCGTTGATACCGCTGGCAAATCGCCATCCTTCTTTTTGGTAAACTTAGCCATATTAAATAGTTGTTAATTGGTTGTTGTTTCTGCTTCTGAAAGTTTTTGTGGGAACATATCCTGGATACGTTTCACTTTGTCTTTCAAATCATCTCTAACGCTGGATGGGGTTTCTGGATTAAGGTATTCTGCTTCCATTTTGGTGAAATCCCTTCCGAACAAACGTTTTGCTTCACGGTTACGCAGGTCGTTGTACGCACCCACCAATTCGTTTTGAACGGTAATGTATGTACTATACTTGGTCTCCCTGTCATTTTTTAATGAGATAATGGCTTTGGTCGGGTTATCTGATGAGGAAGGATCTTTTCTACCTTTACAGTAGGCACAAGTACCGTCTGCACCGTTTTCCAAAAACGCGGTAGCAGCTTTTCTTAAATCCTTAATTTCCATCAAGTTATCCTCGACCAAAAGTTGTCCATTCTTGTTGATATTAACAGTAAAAATGTTTTTCTGCTTAATAACAACATCTGTGTCTGGCGGCTCGATCGGCGGTAACATTCGATCCAAACCTGCATCAGTTTCAATGGTGGTGGTCACCAAGAAAAAGATAAGCAAGAGGAACGCGATATCCGCCATGGAGCCGGCATTTACTTCCGGTGCTCCTTTTCTTCTAGGCATAATTAACTTTTTACTTTACAAACATTCTTTTCAAACCTGGTACAACCATTAGAACTACCGCTACTAGGGTAAGGATAAAAAATACATTTAATCCCATTCCAATGTTTTTCACAGTGCCTTCCGTGGTCTCTACGCCTCTTTCGGACATAGCTTCTACCACAGCCATGTTATCTGAAGAAAGCCCGTAGGATATGGCCACTACAATGGCCAATCCACCAATGGCAAAAAGAGCTTTCTTTAAGCTTCCCTTTGTGGAAAACAATTTTGCAAATCCAAATACTACTGAAGTTACAACTGCAATAGCCAAAAGGATGTACATGATAATGAACATGAAGTTCATTGAGCCGCTATTTATGGCTCCTGGATCATCGGCAGACGGAAGGGAGAACCAAAGAACGGCCGCAAGCAATCCGATGACGATGAGTAATATTTTTACTATTTTATTCATGATTCTCGATAGTTTTTAATTCGTAATTATTTCTTGTGGGCAGCCAACATATCGATCAAAGCGATTGAGCTGTCTTCCATATCGTTTACGATACTATCGATTTTAGCAATAATATAGTTGTAGAAAATCTGTAGGATAATCGCCGTGATCAAACCGAATACGGTTGTCAATAACGCCACCTGGATATCCCCTGCAATCAATGAGGCACTCAAGTTACCTACTGCAGCAATCTTCTGGAAAGCCTGAATCATACCGATTACCGTACCCATGAACCCAAGCATGGGAGCAATAGCGATAAACAAGGACAACCAAGAAACGTTTTTCTCCAATTGACCCATTTGTACACCACCGTAAGCCACAACGGCTTTTTCTGCGGATTCCAATCCTTCGTCAACTCTATCCAAACCTTGATAGTAGATAGAAGCAACAGGTCCTTTAGTGTTTCTACAAACCTCTTTAGCGGCCTCAACACCACCTGAAGCCAAAGCATCCTCAACTTGTTGCTTCAATTTAGCGGAGTTGGTGGTTGCTAAATTCAAATAAATAATTCTTTCGATGGCTACGGCCAATCCCAAAATCAAACAAAGCAACACGATACCCATAAAGGCAGGACCTCCTTGGATAAATTGCTCTTTTAACACTTGGGTGAAACCTTTGCTGGCTTCAGCTTCTTCTTGCAACATTGCTGCAGATGCAGTTGTAGTTCCCATCACAAACATTCCGGCAGCAGCCAGAGAAAAGGATATTTTTTTCATTTTACTTAAACTTAAATTTAGTTAGTTAATAATGTTAAAGATATAAAATTTTATAATAGAAAAACTAAAATACCTTGCAGAGAGGAAGGGATTCGAACCCTCGATACACTTTTGGTGTATACACACTTTCCAGGCGTGCGCCTTCGACCACTCGGCCACCTCTCTATTGTTTCTTTTAGGGCGACCAATAAACAAAAAAATTATTAGTTATAGAAATTTGAGGCGTTAATTTTACAGCATTTCACCACGGAGCGGTGTCTCGAAAATCGTCTTGAACAACTTGTCCGGAACCCTTGTCCCCAAAAGGTACATTGCCTTGGCAATGGCAGCTTCGGTCGTAATATCCTTTCCATTAACCAGTTGCATCTCCTTGAGTTTTTCACTGGTTTCGTAATGCCCCATAAAAACACTGCCTCCCGAGCATTGGGTTACATTAATAATATGTAATCCTTTTTCTGCAGCCTTTTTTAATTCTGACAAAAACCATTTGTCCATTGGAGCATTTCCTGCACCATAAGTTTCCAAAATAAGCGCCTTTAATTCGGGAATTTGGAGCACTGAATGAAGTACTTTTCGGTTTAATCCCGGAAATAATTTTAAAATCGCCACATTGTTGTCCATATTTTTATGCACCTGCAACGACTTGCCTTTGGTGGTTTTCTTCAATAAAATATTCTCGTTCACCTTTAAATGCACCCCGGATTCCACCAAGGGCGGATAGTTCAATGAATCAAATGCCTCAAAATGTTCTGCATTTATTTTGGTGGTCCGGTTGGCCCTGTAGAGCTTGTATTCAAAATATAATCCGACTTCTTGCACAACCGGCCTGCCTTTTTTTTGAAGTGCCGCTATTTCTATTGAGGTTATCAGGTTTTCCTTGGCATCGGTGCGCAAATCCCCAATGGGTAATTGGGAACCGGTGAAAATGACCGGCTTTTCCAGATTTTCCAACATAAAACTGAGTGCCGATGCGGAATAACTCATGGTATCGCTACCGTGCAACACCACAAACCCATCGTTTTCTTCGTAATGAGACTCGATAATTGATGCAATGACCGCCCAGTATTCCGGATTCATGTTGGAAGAATCTATGGGATTTTCGAACGATACTCCGTGCAAATTACAATCCAATTGTTTTAACTCCGGGATATTTTTTACCAGCTCCTCAAAATTAAAGGCCTTGAGCGCACCGGTTTTATAGTCCTTTACCATACCAATGGTACCCCCGGTGTAGATCAATAATATGTTGGGCTTTTTTTTCATAGGTCAGATTCCGAATATGTCTTTGGAGTTCTTAGTCGTAATCTCGGCAATTTCTTCCTCCGGCATTCCATAAATGGAGGATAGTTTTTGCAATATATTTACAATATAGGAACTCTCGTTCCGTTTGCCACGATATGGGGTGGGTGCCAAATAGGGAGCATCGGTTTCCAAAACAATATGCTCCAGTCCAACATTGTGCAAAAACTGGTCAATCTTCCCGTTTTTAAACGTAACCACCCCACCGATGCCCAACTTCATATTATAGGAAATGGCTTTTTGAGCCTGTTCCATGGTTCCGGTAAAACAATGAAAAATACCAAAAAGCCCTTCTCCTTTTTCTTGCTCCAGCACTTCAAAGACCTCATCAAAGGCATCACGACAATGTATTACTATTGGCAATTGATATTTTTTTGCCAGTCGGATCTGATGCGCAAATGCCTCTTGTTGTTCTTTCAAAAAGGTTTTGTCCCAATATAGGTCCACTCCAATTTCTCCTACGGCGTAAAACTTTCGTTTTGCCAGCCATTCCTCCACAATGGCCAATTCCGCCTTATAGTTTTCCTTTACATGGGTCGGGTGCAATCCCATCATCAGAAAAACATTCTCGGGATAACCGGCTTCCAAATCCAGCATGGATTTTATATAGGTAGAATCTATTGCCGGTACAAAAAACCTTTGCACTCCTTGATCGAAAGCCCTCTGTATCATTTCCGCCCTATCCTCCTCAAAGGCTTCGCTATATAAATGGGTATGCGTATCTGTTATGATCATTTACTGCTATTTTCTTGCTCTGCCGCAACATTGTTCCTGTTGCCGTATAATTCCATTGCTTTTGTGAAGTTTTGTGCACCTACTTTGGTTTGATCATAGATAAACCCATCCAATTCGGGATGGTGCTCACTGACCCAGTTGACCAATTGTTCTCTATTTCTTACCCACAGGTCATCATTAAAATCCAAATATTCCACTACATCAATACTTTGTATTTTGCCTTCTTCAATCTTCATGACCTCATGTGTGACAAATGGTTTATTCTGCAAAAAGAGTATGCGGTCACACTTTTTGGAAACCTTTAAATGGAGTTCGTTATCCTTATCTTTTATTTCCAAAATGGCATACTTTGGCCTAAATACAGAATCCCACTGGAACAGATCTCTGTACCCTTGTTTGGAAAAAGTTCTCCTGTAATCCATTTCGTTGAACCGAACACTGTCCAAAAACAAACCTACCACTTGATCATAGTTGGAGGTATTCAATCCATGGATGTAAGCTTTTGCTATAGTCTCCTTATCGATTTCCTTTTTGTTGAAATCACATGAGACCAACAAATACATGGCAAAAACCGAAAGGACGACCTTGTTGCTGTTAAAACAAACCATAACACAAAAATAGGTTTATCTTAGACGTCCAAAAACTTTGTTTACGATTATATTAAAAGATGTTTTGATCGTTCAAGGTTCAACACTCCCTCATATAATAATATGACATCACTTAAAAAATTCCTGAGATCTAAAGATTATATTAAAATCCCCTTGACATTTACGCAAACCGATCATTTTGAGCTTACGGCCAGCATTAATGGTATTACAGGCAAATTTATTTTGGATACCGGCGCCTCCAACACTTGTGTTGGAATGGATAAAATCGAGTTTTTTGAAATGATTTCGGAAGCTACCGATATTAAGGCAGCGGGAGCCGGGGCCACAGAAATGGAAACTTTGATATCCTCCAGCAACAAAATACAGATCGGAGAGTGGACAAAGAAAAAACAGAAGGTAGTTGTGTTCGATCTTTCACATGTGAACCATGCACTGCTTGCACATAATGCATTGCCCGTAGACGGAATTATCGGTGCGGACATTCTTAAAAAAGGCAAGGCCATAATCGATTACAACAAAAAATGCCTCTACTTAAAAAAGTAAAGGCATTTGCAAGTTCGAGCAATACAAGGCCCTTCGACTATACTCAGGGCACTTGACTCTCTTTATATTATAGTTCCAACGCTTTTTTCACGTTGCCGTCCATCAATAATTCTTCCGGGCTTTCCAACGCTTCTTTTACCGCAACCAAGAAACCAACGGATTCTTTTCCATCGATAATCCTATGGTCGTAAGAAAGTG
Organism: Flagellimonas marinaquae; assembly: GCF_023716465.1. Lineage (NCBI taxonomy): Bacteria > Pseudomonadati > Bacteroidota > Flavobacteriia > Flavobacteriales > Flavobacteriaceae > Flagellimonas > Flagellimonas marinaquae. The sequence continues at coordinate 2,119,190 of NZ_CP092415.1, read as the reverse complement.
CTACATACATAACCGGGGCTATGGCAATGGCACCATCCCTAACAATGGCACGTTCCACAATATTGTGCATTCCTAAAATGGCACTCTGCGGAGGATTAATGATCGGGGTAGACAACATGGAACCAAAAACACCTCCATTGGTAATGGTAAAGGTACCTCCTGTCATCTCGTCTACTGTAATCTCCCCTTCCCTTGCTCTTATCGCCAGACGTTTAACTTCGGATTCAACACCACGGAACGTAAGATTTTCTGCATTTCTGATTACCGGAACCATCAACCCTTTTGGCCCCGAAACCGCTATGCTGATATCGCAGAAATCGTAAGAGATCATTTCTTTTCCATCGATCATGGAGTTTACCGCAGGATACATTTGCAATGCACGGATAACGGCCTTGGTAAAGAAAGACATAAACCCAAGACTAACCCCATGTTTCTCCTTGAATTCTTCTTTGTATTGCTTTCGCAGTTCGAAGATTGCCGACATATCCACCTCATTAAAGGTAGTCAACATGGCAGTCTCATTTTTGGCAGCTACCAAACGTTCGGCAACTTTTCTGCGCAACATGGACAACTTGGAACGGCTTTCCCCACGGCTTCCACCTGTTGGCGTACCCATGGAGGCCTTGGCTTTTACCGCATCGTCTTTTGTGATGCGGCCATCTCTTCCACTACCGGAAACAGATGATGGCTCGATTCCTTTTTCGTCCAATATTTTTTTGGCCGCTGGAGAGGGGGTTCCAGAAGCATATGTATCTTTCTTGGGTTCCTCTGCTTTGGCAGCCTCCTTTTTTGGTTCTTCTTTCTTCGGCTCTTCTTTTTTGGTCGATGCCCCTGCGCCTTCTGGTTTTTCCGCACTGGTATCGATAAGGCAAACGACCTCACCTACCGCTACGGCATCGCCTACCTCAGCTTTTAGGGTAATAATTCCGCTCTCCTCTGCAGGAAGCTCCAATGTTGCCTTGTCCGAATCTACCTCGGCTATGGCCTGGTCCTTCTCCACATAGTCTCCATCCTCTACCAACCACTCGGCGATTTCTACCTCTGTAATGGATTCCCCTGGTGAGGGAACTTTCATTTCTAAAACCATTCTATTATAGTTTATACTTGAATTATCTTATTAACATATTGTCCTTACTCTTATCGAACACATAGTCCAATACTTGGGCATGTCGTCTCTTGGAACGAACTGCACTACCTGCTGCCGGCGCACCGTAAAACCTACGTGATGCCACCCTAAATTGTTTGGCCTCGTCCAAATGCATTAACATATGGCTCCAGGCACCCATATTTCTTGGCTCTTCCTGTGCCCAAACAATATCGTCGGCGTTCTTGTACTTTTTGATTATGGCCCGCATTTGCTTCGCCGGCAACGGGAACAATTGTTCCACCCTTACCAAAGCTACATCATCGCGACCAAGTTCCTCTTTTTTCTCCAAAAGATCATAGTAAAATTTACCGGTACAAAATACCAAGCTTTTTACTTTGGCCGCTTTTGCTTCGGCATCATCAATGACCATTTGAAAACTTCCATTGGCCATTTCTTCTTTGGTGGACATTACTTTTGGATGTCTTAGCAAGCTCTTTGGGGTAAATACCACCAAAGGTTTGCGGAAATTGGCTTTCATTTGTCTACGGAACAAGTGGAACAGGTTGGCGGGTGTGGTTACATCCGCCACGAACATGTTGTCCTTGGCACACAATTGCAGGTATCTTTCCATACGGGCAGACGAGTGCTCGGCACCTTGTCCTTCGTAACCGTGCGGTAACAACAGTACCAATCCATTCTGCAACTTCCATTTATCTTCTGCAGAAGACAAATATTGATCAATAATGATTTGGGCCCCGTTACTGAAGTCACCAAACTGGGCTTCCCAAATGGTCAACGTTTTTGGACTTGCCATAGCGTAACCATAATCGAACCCCATCACGGCGTATTCCGATAGCAGCGAATTATAGATATGGAACTTTCCGTTTTGGTTTTCGCCCATCTCGTTCAGCAAGACCACTTCCTCCTCGTGCATTTCTGTTTTGATGACAGCATGCCTATGGGAAAAGGTTCCCCTCTCGACATCTTGACCTGTCATCCTTACATCGTACCCTTCTTCCAGTAATGATCCATAGGCCAATAGTTCGCCCATGGCCCAATCGAGTTTGTTGTCCTCAAAATACATTTTATGACGACCTTCTACCAGTCGAACCAATTTCCTTAGGAACTTTTTATCTTCTGGAAGCTTTGTGATGCTCTGTGCAATCTGATCCATCTTTTTAAGATCATATGTGGTATCCATAGGTTTTAGCATTACCTCTTCGGTAACTTGCTCAAAGCCTTCCCACTCATCTTGCATAAAAGGTGTTATCCTGGTTTTTTCAATTTTACGGGAGTCCAAAAGATCTTCTTCGAGATCGTTTTTATATTTCTCCTCCAAATCCTTCACATAATTCTCATCGATGATACCCTCCGCTATCAATTTGGCAGCATAGATATCTCTAGGATTATCGTGTTTGGAAATGGATTTGTACAATAAGGGCTGGGTAAATTTTGGTTCGTCGCCTTCGTTGTGCCCATATTTTCTGTACCCCAATAAATCCAAGAAAATATCGCGTTTGTAACGCATTCTATACTCTAGGGCAAATGTTGTGGCATGCACTACCGCTTCTGCATCATCGGCATTTACATGCAATACGGGCGACAGGGTCACTTTACCCACATCGGTACAGTAGGTAGAGGACCTTGCATCCAAATAATTGGTGGTAAACCCGATCTGGTTGTTCACTACAATGTGGATGGTACCTCCTGTGGTATAACCGTCCAACCGCGCCATTTGGATTACTTCGTACACGACGCCCTGTCCAGCGAATGCGGCATCTCCGTGAATTAAAATCGGTAATACTTCAGATATATTATCTCCGTGGTCACGGTCTTGTTTTGCCCTTGAGATTCCCTCCACGATGGAGTTAACGGTTTCCAAGTGTGATGGGTTCGGGGCAATGTTCATGTTCACTATTTTCCCTGAATCGGTTTCCCGCGTAGAGGTCCAACCCAAGTGATACTTTACATCGCCATCGAATATGGTTTCTTCGTAGTCCTTACCGTCGAACTCGCTGAAGATATCTTTGGGCGATTTTCCGAAAATGTTGGTCAAAACGTTCAAGCGCCCTCTATGGGCCATGCCTACGACAAACTGTTTTACGCCCTGGTCTGCAGCTTTTTCCACGATTACGTCCAAAGCGGGGATCAAAGATTCTCCACCTTCCAGCGAAAACCGTTTCTGCCCAACATACTTGGTGTGCAAAAAGCTTTCGAAAGAAACTGCCTCGTTGAGTTTTCTAAGTATGTTTTTCTTTTCTTCTGGTGTAAAATTGGGGTGATTGTCGTTCTTGTTCAACCAATCCTGGATCCATTGAATACGTTCAGGGGTTCGGATGTACATATACTCCACACCGATCGCATCGCAATAAATGCTCTCCAAATGGGCAATTATGTTCTTTAGAGACGATGGCCCTATGCCCAAAATTTTTCCGGCATCGAAAACGGTACCCAAGTCTTCCTGTGAAAGTCCAAAATTGGACAATTCCAAAGTTGGCTCATATTTTCTTCTTTCCCTTACCGGGTTTGTTTTGGTAAAAAGATGTCCGCGAGAGCGATAACCATCGATCAAGCGAATAACCTGGAACTCCTTTTGCAAGGTTTCGGGCATCTCGACTTTCCTTCCATTGGCAAGCACGACCATTCCACCTTTTTCGGATTCCACCCCCAAATCTTCGGCGGCGTTTTCCAAACCAAAATCAAATCCTTGAAAAAAAGCCCTCCAACTGGGCTCTACACTATCGGGATTCGTTAGATATCTATCGTATTGCTCCGCAAAAAATGAAGTATGCGCAGCGTTTAAAAAAGAATATTTGTCCATTCCTTATGTTTCTCCAAATATTTATGGAAAATTTTAGTCAAAAATACGGGTTTTAGCATTTATATGCTTGCAATCCATTTAATTTCTTATTCAAATTTACAACTATATTACAGATTGGTCATGATAGCGATAAAAATGAAATTTTTAGAAAGATTTACGTACCGAAACTGAAAATAATATATACTGAACCCTTGGTTAGGTCGGAAAAAATTGCGTCAACTTAAAATTGCACTCTTGTTTCGATGGGATTTACGATTTTTGAAGATCAACTACTGTACTTGGTCTTGTACCAAACCTTTTGCCACTCCCTCTTCAACAATAAAAAAGATACCTCAGCAGAGATATCGACCGCATCGGTTGCATCTATATTCTTGACTTGGTTTTCTGGTATATCCACTACATACAACAAATTGAGATAGTCGGGAAATTTTTCGACGATCAGGTAATATACCTTTTCATGTATGGTACTCTTGAGCTCTTTAGGGGTTATATCCACGGGAATATTGATTGGCACATTGGCCAAATCAAAATCCTTTTTTAGCTGTTGCAACAATTTCGGGTACAGGTCTTCTTTACAAACACCTTCCAGCAACTCTAAACTGTTATTGTATTTAGGGAACATACATGATGTACGTGAAAAATTATGCTTTGGGATTTCCGTTTACCTACTTCTAACGTTTTTTTCCCATTCCCATGCAGATTCCATAGCTTCATCCAGAGTGGATATGGCTTTCCAACCCAAAACTTTATTTGCTTTTGTAGTATCCGCATATGCTTGGACAACATCGCCAGGACGTCTATCCACTATCTTATAATTTAATTTTTGTCCGGAAACTCGTTCAAAGCTCCGGATAACTTCCAAAACCGAACTTCCTTTGCCAGTACCTAAATTAAAAACTTCATAGTTAGCTTCGTTTTTATCCTTTAACAAACGTTGCAATGCAGCTACGTGGGCCTTTGCCAAGTCCACTACATGGATATAATCCCTTATACAGGTTCCGTCTTCCGTAGGATAGTCGTCTCCAAATACAGAAAGTTGTTCTCGCAGCCCCATACCGGTCTGTGTAATAAAAGGTACTAAATTTTGAGGTACTCCTATGGGCAGCTCCCCTATTTTACCGGACGGATGGGCTCCGATCGGGTTAAAGTACCGCAATGCAATAGCTTTTAACTGCGGATTGACCTTACAACTATCTTTAATGATTTCCTCCCCTACCTGTTTTGTATTGCCGTACGGTGATTCGGCTGGTTTTACCGGGGCCGCTTCGGTTATTGGCATTTGGTCTGCCTGACCGTAAACGGTGCACGAGCTGCTAAATATAAAATTGGCACGCTGCTTTTTCTTTAATTCTTGAAGTATGTAGACCAAGACCCCAAGATTGTTCTCGTAATACAACAAGGGTTTTTCCACGCTCTCTCCTACTGCTTTGGATGCTGCAAAATGTATTACACCTGCAACATCCTGATATTTTTGAAAGAAGGATTCCACTTTTGGTTTTTCGCGAAGATCGAATTCTTCAAAAATGGGACGTTTGTCGGTGATGGCCTCAATACCGTCCAAAACATCCAACGATGAATTGGAAAGATTGTCCACAACAACCACTTCAAACCCTTCATTTTGTAATTCCACTACGGTGTGGGAACCAATAAATCCCAAACCACCGGTCACAAGTATTTTCATTTTATGAATTTACGAAGTCAATGACCAATTTGGCAATAAAATCAATTTGCTCATCATCCAGTTCGGTATGCATAGGAAGGGAAATCACCTCGTTCACCAATTGATTGGTTACAGGGAAATCGTTTTCCTTATATCGCTCATCCAGATAGGCTTTTTGCCTATGTAGTGGAACTGGGTAATATACACCACATGGAACGCTGTTATCGTTTAAATGTTGTACCAGACCATCTCGTTTGCCATTGGTTATCCGCAACGTGTACTGATGGAACACATGGCAATCGCATACACTTTTTTGGATTTCACAGCCGCACGAAATTTTTGGAACCACTATGTGTTCCTGTCCTGCGAATGCCTTGGAGTATTTTGCTGCTGCCTCCCAGCGCTTTTGGTTGTAATGATCCAATTTAGGCAGTTTGGCCCTTAAAACTGCCGCCTGTATGGAATCCAGTCTTGAATTTACCCCGACCACATCGTGGTAATACCGTTTGTACATTCCATGGTTCACAATACCTCGAATGATATGTGCCAGTTCATCGTTGTTGGTAAAAATAGCCCCACCGTCGCCATAACAGCCCAAGTTTTTTGAAGGGAAGAAAGAAGTTGCCCCAACATGCCCAATGGTCCCTGCTTTTTGTTTGGAACCATCTTTCGAATAATATGAACCTCCGATTGCTTGCGCATTATCTTCTATTACATACAAATTATGTTTTTGGGCCAACTCCATAATTTCGTCCATATTGGCACATTGACCGAACAAATGCACAGGCACTATGGCTTTGGTTTTTGGAGTTATGGCTTTTTCAATGGCCCCAATATTTATGTTGAAGGTATCCAAATCAACATCTACCAAAACAGGAGTCAATTGCAACAACCCGATTACCTCCACTGTGGCCGCAAAAGTAAAATCCGCGGTAATCACCTCATCGCCTGGCTCTAACCCAAGACCCATCATACATATTTGAAGCGCATCTGTTCCGTTGGCACATGGGATTACGTGCCTAACCCCCAAATACTCTTCCAACTCGCTCTGGAAAGCCTGCACATGGGGTCCGTTTATAAATGCAGAGGATTCCAAGATTTCTGCTATGGCTTCGTTGACCTCGGTCTTTATACCTTCATATTGACCTTTTAGGTCAACCATTTGAATTTTTTTCATCCTACGTAAATTGATATGTCAAAATTAAGAAATTAAGATGCCATAATGCTACCTAAGCGAAAGAATGTATTTTAGCAAAAAATGGTGCCTTTGCGTTTCTTTTACAACATTCTGGTGTATACAACTTGGCTTGTTCTTCAACCGATCGCCCTTTTTAATAAAAAGATCAAATTATTTGTACAGGGCAGAAAAAAGACCTTTTCCATTTTGGAGAAGTGTCTTGACCTTAAAAAAAAATCTATCTGGATGCACGTTGCCTCCCTTGGCGAATTTGAACAAGGGTTGCCGATTTTGGAAAAATTGAGAACAAAATATCCCGAGCACCAAATTGTCCTCACTTTTTTTTCCCCTTCCGGATATGAAATAAAGAAAAATACAACAGTTGCCGATGTGGTTGTTTATTTACCAATGGACACCAATGCCAATGCAAAACGATTCCTGAACCTAATTCATCCAGAATTTGCCATTTTTGTAAAGTATGAAGTATGGCCCAATTACCTGTTCCATTTACACAACAAAAACATTCCTGTTTATTTGATTTCGGCGATCTTTTCCAAACGACAGATCTATTTTAAACCCTACGGTGGGTTTATGCGGAAAAGTTTGGGCAAGTTCGAACACTTTTTTGTGCAGGATGAGAATTCAAAAAAACTATTGACCGCCATTGGCTTTCCAAATTCAACCATTAGTGGTGACACGCGATTGGATCGGGTTTCGGAAATTTTGAAGCGGGACAATCGGCTGGGTTTTATGGATCGCTTTAAGGCGAACGAATTATGCGTAGTGGCCGGTAGCACATGGCCCGAAGATGAGGAAATCCTGATCGAATACATTAACGAGACACAGGGGCAAGTAAAATTTGTGGTTGCACCACACGAAATAAAAAAACCACATGTGGACAAAATCATCTCCGCCCTTACCAAAAAAACTGTGCTTTACTCGGAATTGGGGAATACAGATCTAACGGAGTTCGATGTGCTTATCGTGGACACAATCGGCTTATTGACCAAAATTTACAGCTACGCCAATATTGCCTATGTAGGGGGTGGCTTTGCCACAGGATTGCACAACACCATGGAGCCTGCTGTTTTTGGCGTGCCTATAATAATCGGACCACGATATAAGGGGTTCAAAGAAGCAGAAGATCTTGTTTTTGCAGGAGGCATTGTTCCCATTGTCGACAAAAACAGTTTTTTTAGTTTGATGGATGATCTGATCAACGACCCAAATACCATAAAAAGCATAGGTGCCATCAACTCCGATTACATAAAATCCAACAAGGGCGCCACCGATTTGATTATGGAGCAACTTTAGAATATTTAAATTTTGGTTAGCTTTAGCGAAAGTCATTCTCCATGGACAAGCGTATTTTTAGAATTTCATTGACCGCGGCCCTCGCGGGATTTTTGTTTGGTTTTGATACTGTTGTTATTTCCGGTGCCAACCAACCCATTAAAGAAATCTGGGACACCAATTGGTTCTTGGGAGATTCCATTTTTACCTTCCACGGTATATTTATCATGTCCATGGCGCTTTGGGGAACGGTATTGGGTGCACTTTTTGGAGGGTTGCCCACGGATCTTTTGGGCCGCAAGAAAACCTTGTTCTGGATCGGCGTGCTCTACTTTGTTTCGGCTATTGGCTCTGCATTTGCTCCAGAAGCTTACACTTTTTCGGTTTTTAGGTTTATTGGTGGCATTGGGGTTGGCGCCTCTTCCGTGGCCGCTCCAGTTTACATTTCGGAAATTTCTACTCCCCAGACCAGGGGCAGATTAACGGCCATGTACCAATTTAATATTGTTTTTGGCATTTTGGTCGCTTTTATCTCCAACTATCTGATCGGAATACTCTTTGACGAGAATATTGCCTGGCGCTGGATGTTAGGCATAGAAGGACTTCCTGCCCTTATCTATACCCTTATGGTGTTCAACATACCCAATAGTCCACGATGGCTGTTGCTTAAAAACCGTAGTGATGCCATTGTTAAAGAGTCCATTGTTCTTTTGGGAACAGCCCAGGAAAAGGCAACCGTATATTTGGAAGAGATAAAAATCGCCATATACGAGACCAAGGAAAAAAAGAGCGACAGTTTATTCTCGGGAAAATATAACCGTCCCCTGGTATTGGCTTTTTTGATTGCATTTTTTAATCAACTCTCGGGCATCAATTTTGTTTTGTATTACGCCCCCGAAATATTGGAGCGTGCCGGATTGGCTTCCGGCGAGTCACTCTTTAGTTCCATTTCCATTGGGGTGATCAATTTGATTTTCACTTTTGTGGGTATTTCTTTAATTGATAAACTCGGCAGAAAGCAACTCATGTATATAGGTTCCATCGGCTATATTATAAGTTTGGCCATGGTTGGCTGGTGTTTTTATTCCGGAGCAAGTTCGGTATTGCTGCTTACTTTTATCTTGGTGTTTATTGCTTCCCATGCTGTTGGTCAGGGTGCGGTGGTATGGGTATTTATCTCGGAGATTTTCCCCAATAAGGTCCGTTCCTACGGACAGTCCTGGGGTACGAGTACCCATTGGGTTTTTGCGGCATTGATCACTTTGCTCACCCCTACTTTTTTGGATGCAGAAATAGGTATTTTTAAAGAAAACCCGTGGCCGATCTTTATCTTCTTCGCCTTTATGATGGTCCTGCAATTATTATGGGTAATTTTTATGATGCCGGAAACCAAAGGGATAACGCTGGAAGATTTGGCCAAACTTCTCAGTAAAAAACAAAAAGAGACGGATTGATCGGTTAACAGTATATACTAAAAAGCTGTCCGTTAGTCGAATAGTGCACCAACATCTATAGTAAATGCGCAAATATTTCCGTAAATTGAAGGAAATTACACTATTATGGCAAATGAAATTAGCATAGGGAACAAACTCATGGTGGGCTTTTTGCGAATCATGGTTTTTGTTTTGATCGTGATATTAATATCCATTCCCGTTTTGATTCTTTTGGATATGCTGGGCGTACTGGAAGCAATCGGTCTATCTTCCTAAAAAATTACATCGTGTTCTCCCATTGATTTTGTAACCACTTTTATGTAGGTATCTATGGCTTTGTTGACGTTGGCAGGCTCGGTTACATCCACTTCTCCCCTCCAAATCAACTCTATTTCCTTTCCTACGCAGATACAGTAGAGCGATGTCTCCGAATGATAAATGTTGAATGTCTCGTAATATTCGGGATCATAATATATTTCTTGGTGTTCCAGATAATCATTGGTAAACCTCATGAACATTTTGTCCACATCGTTAATATGCTCTTTAAATGTTCTTCTATTTTCGGTACCCACCACTTTGCTCACCAAAATGGCATCGAATCCTTTGTCCAACAATTGTTGTTCCACCTCTTCCAATTCCTTTTCGGTTCTTTTGACAGATGTAAACTCTACATCAAAAAGATCAATACTGCGCACGGCGTCCACTCCTTTTTCTTTGAGCACCTCCACAAACTTGGTTTCGTACTCCATTCGGGCACTGTCGTCCTGTATCATCCCCACAACGAGCACCTGGTACGCATCAAATAATACTATATCGGGATTTTTCCAGGTCGAGACCAACCTGGTAGAGGAGCATCCCAAAAGGAGCAACATGCTTATGACTACGATTTTTAATTTCATCATATTGGATTTATGGATTAACGCACAGTATTGATCTCTCTGTTAAATTAATGGGTAGAAAACGTAGCTTGTCTTTTCTCAAGTTGCCTTCTTAAATCCTCGATTGTCTTGGACATGGACTTTTCAAAATCATCGGTATCCGATTTGGCAAAAATTCTAGGGCCTGGGGCACTCAGTTCAATTTCACAAATTTTACCCTCTCCGGATTTATCGTTCTCTGTTTTAAAAAGTACGTTGGCCTTGATCAACCAGTTATATTTATTTTCCAAACTCTCTAGTTTTTTCATTAACAATTCGGTCAATGATTCACTAGTCATCATTTTTTGATATTGAACATGTACTTCCATGATTATTGTTTTGATTATATTCAAATCTAGTATTACTATGCATAAAATTTAATGACAATTGTCAGTTTAAGAACCATCAATTTATCACATAGAGAAAGGTTGTCCAGTACTTTGTAGTACGGAAAACCAGAACTCACCTTCCAAGTCTATCTTTTTTCTTTTCTTGGTTACTTCGGATATGGGCACGTAAACATAATTGTTATTTACCCTACTGGCAACAAACTTGGTTTTACCGGCCATTGCGCCATGTACTGCATGGTAGGCCAATCGACTGCAAAAAACGCTATCGCTGGAGTTGGCCGGTGCACACCGAACAATATAACTTGGGTCTATGTATTTTATGGTAACCGGGATTTTATCTTTAAAATACTCTGTAATTTTTTCTTTTAGGAAAACACCGATATCCTCATGCTGTATGTTTCCGGAGGCATCCTTTACAATGGTCTTCTCCGTAAAGAGCTGTTGCCCGGCTCCTTCGGCGACAACAATTACAGCGTGCTTTTTTTTCTGCAAGCGTTTTTCCAAAACTTTGAGGAAACCTCCCTCACCATCGAGTTTAAAATCCATTTCTGGCACCAGTACAAAGTTTACCACGGGCATGGCCAAGGCTGCCGAAGCAGCAATAAAACCACTATCCCTTCCCATTAATTTAATAATGGATATTCCGTTATAGGCCCCGGTTGCTTCGTTGTGGGCATCTCGTAAAATGGGACTGGCCACATCAAAAGCGGTTTCAAAACCAAAAGATTCGTCGATAAGGTCTATATCATTGTCTATGGTCTTGGGAATCCCGACCACGCTTATTTTAGCGTTTCTTTTGGAGATTTCCTCGCCCAGCGCGTTTACACCTTTCAGGGTACCGTCTCCCCCAATGGCAAAGAGCATATCTATTTGGTTGGCCTCCAAGGTGTCCACCATAACGGAAACGTCTTGCCCACCCCTAGATGAACCTAAAAATGTACCCCCAAATTGATGGATGTCCTTAACCTTATCCGGGGTCAATTCCGTGAGCTTATGTCCTTTTTCGGGATTTAGGCCTTCGTACCCATACGGCACGCCCAGAATTTTTTTCACTCCATAAAAATAATGTAGGGCCATAACCAATCCCCGGATCACGTTGTTTATGCCCGGGCACAACCCACCACAGGTTACAATGGCTGCTGTGGCGTTTTCGGCATCGAAAAAAATGTCTTGTCTGGGTCCGGCCTTTTCCAAACAAACCGGCTGCACGCCATCAGTCAAACATTGATTGTAATGTTCCATGGACAGGTCAAAGATCAACCTATTCGATTCGCTTACAAAATTGAATATTTGGTCTCCTTCTACGGTACTAAGTTTTAGGGGCGACCTATATTGGGGCGCCCCTAAATTTTCTATGTTAAATCTATCAGTATTGTCCACTTGTTAAAATTTCATGATCCTATAAATGCTCTCCCAAACTGTGGTGAGAGTCAATCAGTGGCCCTCCATTTAAAATTTCTTCGGATGCCTCACTGGCAAATTTATCGAAATTGATATGGAACGAATGCGCCAATTGTATCGCCTTGCTCACATATGCTCCTTTTTGCAACCAAGTGTTCATTGGATCCAAAATCTCGGTCGGAACCCCTGGACAATACTTGGGCATGTTCAATCCAAAAATTGGATGGGTATCAAACTCCACATCGTCCAATTTACCTTCAAGTATGGCAGAGATCATGGCTCTTGTGTACTTTAATTTTATCCTAGACCCTACCCCGTAAGGTCCACCGCTCCATCCTGTGTTTATCAACCAAACATTTACACCGGCTTCCTTCATTTTATTGCTCAGCATTTCTGCATAAACGGCAGGGTGAAGTGGCATAAACGGCTCTCCAAAACATGCGGAGAACGATGGTACCGGCTCTGTAATACCTGCTTCGGTCCCGGCTACTTTAGCGGTATATCCAGAAATAAAGTGGTATGCAGCCTGACCTGGGGTCAGTTTGGATACCGGAGGCAATACCCCGAACGCATCACAAGTTAAGAAAAAGATATTTGTAGGGTTGGACGCGTAGGATGGTGTTTGGATATTGTCTATATGATCAATAGGATAGCTTACCCTAGTGTTCTGCGTGATGCTGCTATCAAAAAAGTCAACTTCTTTGGTACCCTCTTTAAAGACCACATTTTCCAAAAGTGCCCCAGGGCGGATGGCCCTGTAAATATCCGGCTCTTTTTCTTCGGTAAGGTCGATTACTTTGGCATAGCACCCTCCTTCAAAATTGAAGATTGTATTTTCCTTTGTCCAACCATGCTCATCGTCACCGATCAATTTCCGGTCTGGATCAGCGGACAAGGTGGTTTTTCCCGTTCCGGACAGTCCAAAGAAAATCGCGGTATCCCCACCTTCTCCCACATTAGCGGAACAGTGCATTGGGAGCACTTCTTTTTCGGTCGGAAGAATAAGGTTCAGTGCAGAGAATATCCCTTTTTTCATTTCGCCCGTATACGCGGAACCGGCCACCAAGGCAATTTTTCTGGTAAAGTTCAAAATGGAGAAGTTTCCACTGATGACCCCAAAGTCTTTAGGGTTTGAAGCTTCATAACCTGGGGCGCAAAGTACCAACCATTCCTCCTCAAAATTATCCAATTCACTTTCGTCCAGCCTTAAGAACATATTTTTAATGAAGTAGTTGGACCACGGATATTCCGTTACCGTTCTTACATTCATTTTATATTTTGGATCGGCACAAACGGCTGCATCCCGCACATAAACTTCTTTTCCTTCGAGATAATTGGTCACCTCATCGTATAACTTGTCGAAATTTTCCGGAGAAATAGGCTTGTTGATCCGTCCCCACCAAATTTTGTCCTTGGTATAATCGTCCTTAACCAAAAAACGATCTTTGGGCGAACGACCGGTAAACTTGCCAGTATTTACACAGAGAGTTCCATTATCGGTCTCTACTCCCATGTTTTTTTCTACTGTGATCTTCTGTAAAGTTTCGGCGTCGAGGTTCCATTGTGCCCGGACGTTTTTTAATCCATACTTACTTAGGTCTTTTGTTGTGCTCATATCTGCTGTATTTAATTGTTAGAAGCTCCATATCCATGGAACCAATATTAGTGTTGCGATAAAGAAAAATAGTAGCAAAGGGCCTCCTACTTTTACGTAATCCATAAATTTATATCCGCCCGCCGCCATTACCATTGCATTCGTAGTGGTACCCACGGGCGTCAAAAATGCGGTAGATGCGCTCACGGCCACTGCGATCATAAATGGTTTTGGGGAAACCCCTAATGTCATCGACGCCATTATGGCTATCGGAGCCATTAAAACTGCGGTCGCTGAGTTGTTTATGGTTTGGCTAAAAGCCGCAGTCAATAGAAAAATACCTGCCAATAAGGCCACTGGGTGTATGCTCCCCAATGTGTTCACCAAACTATTGGCGGCCAATTGCGCAACCCCAGTTTTTTGCAGTGCCAATCCCATGGGAATCATTGCTGCTATCATCACTACGCTGGTCCAGCTGATCCCTTTGTACGCTTTGGAAATGGGCACACATCCGGTCAGCATCATAATTCCGGCACAAATCAGTGCTGCTATGGCTCCTGGCAATATTTTAAACACCAAAAGGAGAATCATCAGGACCAAGGTCCCCATAGCAATATAGCTCCTTGTAGTGAGCTGGTCCACATTTTTGGCAAGTGCTTCGGGGCTTCCGGATATTACCAGGTTCTCGTACATGGATTTTAGGGATATTATGTTTTCCCACTGTCCACGAATAACGAACGCATCCCCCGCTTTAATTTTAATTTTGCCGGTCAATGGGGCATTATCCCTAGAAACCGCCAGTAGTTGTACTCCTGCCTGGCGCAAATAATGCCCCAGATTAATGGTCTTCCCTACAAATACCGATTTAGGTGTAATGATCATTTCCGCCATACCCACTTCTTGGTTGATCAGTTCCTTTTTGAGCATATCGGTTTCGGGCTTGGTAGGTATTACCCCCAAGTGAAACTTTAGGACGAGTTTGTCCACATCCTCTGGCTCTCCTTTTACGGTGATTATATCGTGATACCGCATTTCCGTGTCCAGTCCGGGCATCTCCACAAATTGCGGTATTCTCTGCAATTTATTGGGATGTCTTCGTTTTAAACGCATTACGGAAACCTTGTGCTCCCCTTCAAAGTTCCAATCCCCTATTTTTGTGTTGATCAATTGCGACATTGACCGGATCCTAAGTCGATACAAGTTATCCCCAATGCTATAATTTTCGATCCATTTATGCATCTCTTGATCAATGGCCATGGGCTTATTTTTGGTTCTATGGGACGGAAGCAACCTGTACCCGATGTACCTAAAATATAGCACCGAAATAATAAGTAAGGGCACTCCTATCAAGCCAAATTCAAAGAACGAAAATCCGGTAAATCCATTTTCCACCAAGGCATTGCTCACTATAATGTTGGGAGGTGTACCCGTTAACGTCAGTAATCCGCCCGTATTGGAGCCGAATGCGACAGGGATCAATAGTTTAGAGGGTAAGGTCCCGGCATTCCAAGCTGCAGTTACACTTACCGGGAGCAATGCGGCAACCGTTCCTGTATTACTTACAAAACCGGACAACAAACTGGAGCCTAGAGTTACTATTACCAGTAAGCGGGAGATGTTCCGCCTTGCCCACTTCACAAAAAACTGTCCGGCCATGGCGGTCCAACCGGTTCTGGACAGCCCTTCACCAATTATAAAAAGGGCCGCGATCATAATTACGGTCGGGTTGCTAAATCCGGTCAATGTCTCACCCAGGTCCAAAATTCCTGTAAGATAAAGTGCCAACATGGCCATTAGCGCAACAACATCGGGAGGAAATTTCCCCCATATAAACAGTAAAATGGTAATTCCTAAAATTAATAGCAGTGGCAGCATGCTCAAAGGTGTAGGGTTAATCCAAAGTCAGTACCGGTATCTCCGAATGAAGGGTCAACAGTTTTGTTAACCTACCTTCGGAAGGGGTACTTTTTTCGGTGTGATTTCGTGGCAATATGGTCAATAGGTCAATATTTTTCTCGTTGATGTAATCCAAGATTCCTTGTTCCACGTCTTGATTTTTACTAAATGAATGCTCTTCATAAAAATGTTCCAAGTAATATTCCAACAGGTTTTCGTTAGATTCTTTGACCGCCTCCTCGTCATACACGGAATCCTTGTAAATTGTCAATACATGTACCTTGGCATTAAAAAATCTTGCAATCTCGAGTAGGGTCTCCAAAACCGACTTGTCATCAATTTTTTCTCCTCCCAAAACCAAGGCGATCGATTTTGGCTCTTTGATACTGGTTCCGTAGGGCACGGATATTACGGGGCAGTTCGCATCCAAAACAAGCTTGGATGTATTGGTTATGGCTTCATCCGTAATTTTATCGCCCATTGTGCCCATCATGATCAAATCTGCGCCGCTTTCTTCTTGCGTGGCCAAAATGGTTTTTACTACACTTCCGGTTTTTGTAATAAATTCCGGGGCCACTTTAAGCCTCACATTGAACGAATCCAATAGTTTTACAAAATCGCTCCCCAACTTGTCGCTATCGGCCTCTGTAATGGGCATAGCACCCACATAAAGTCCCATGATCCCAATGGAACGATCAGGTCCTACAAAGTTGACCACGTATTCCAAAGCATTTACGGATGCCTCGGAAAAATCAAAAGGGATCAATATTTTATTTAAACTGCTCATACCTCTGTATTTTTATTGGTTTTAATTCTCTGTTCAAAAGTAGAATCGACCACTGAAGTAAAACATGACAGAAGTCAGGATTTCTATTTTTTCCTTGATATTAGCAAAAAATACACATAGAGTTAAACATAGTATGTTATTATATTGACACCATTATATTTATCTTTAAAACCAAACAAACTAATTGGATTTACACGATGGATTTAGTGATAGGAATTGATATAGGAGGCACCAAAACCAAAATCGGCTTGGTCGATAAATATGGTGAATGCTACGAAAAAACCTTTTTCAGAACCAAGGAATATCCAAATTTGGATTCTTATTTGGATAAGATAAAATCCACTTGTGATCAACTTGTGGAACAATTCGGGGAAGATGCCAATATCATCGGTTGTGGAATCGGGGCGCCCAACGCTTCCAGTAAAAACGGGACCATAGAAAGTGCAAGCAACTTGGCTTGGAAAGGCAGTGTGCCCATTGTAAAACTGTTAAAGCAAAGAATGGATATGCCCATACGTATTATGAACGATGCCAGTGCGGCCGCATTGGGAGAGATGTTGTTCGGTGGCGCAAAAGATATGACCGATTTTATTGTGATAACCCTTGGCACCGGTTTTGGTGCCGGCATTGTTGCCAATGGTCAACTTATAGATGGTTTTGATGGTTTTGCCGGTGAGCTGGGCCATGTAGATATGACCATTGGCGATGGCAGGTTAACCGGACTTGGGGTAAAAGGTGGTCTCGAAGCCTATGTATCCGCTACTGGGCTAAAGCGTACCGTTATGTACATGCAAAGTAAATATATGGTAGAGAGCAGGTTTAGGAACATTGCCTATAACGACCTGCATGGGGAGGATATTACCAAGGCTGCCGAGGAAGGTGACGAAATTGCATTAAAGGCTTTTGATTATACAGCTAGAATAATGGCACAGGCCTTAGCCAATTTTACTGCCTTTACCCAACCTGAAGCTTTTATCCTTATGGGAGGGTTGACCAATAGCGGCAAATGGATCATGACGCCTTTGGAAAAATATTTCAATGGTTTTCTTTTAGATGTTTACAAAGGAAAAGTAAAGCTTATGCACTCCGGTATGCAAGGAAAAACCGCCGCCATTTGTGGTGCAGCGGCCCTGATCTGGGAAAAATCCAATTAGAACAACAAATCCTATACATTTCTTTACGGGAAAGCACCATCTATGACAAGTGTCATACTTTTCCATTTATTTTAATGGAAAACTTTGTGTTCCAACAATCAAAACACCTTGATTATGGAATACGTAAGGTATTGTTTAAGATTGCTTTGTTCCATAGTATTCACAGTTTCACTAACCCAAGATCTTCAGGCCCAAAATTCCAGCGAAAACGATTACGGATCTTGGATATTGCTTTATGGCAACACCAAAATTCATGAAGAATGGAGCGTACCGGTAGTGGGAATTGTTCGGCACCACCATATGTTGGATAAATATGGATTCTTCTTTTTCCGGACCGGGGCTACCTATAAATTGAGCAAAGCTTCCACGATTACCGGTGGTTTTGCCCTACTCAATTCCAACTCCTACCTTGGACCGGACGATGTAAAAAATACCAATCAACTATGGTTATATGCGGAATACAATCTGAATACTTTATACCATACACAAAAAATATCCCATAGGTTCAGGGTGGAGAATAGACGATTGATCAATGTGGATGATCCAAAAGTGAACAATCGAGTGCGATATCGCCTTCAATATTTAAAGCCCATATATAAGGATATCTATTTTAAGGCCTTTAACGAGCTTTTCTTAAACATAAAGGGCGAAACTTTTAATCAGAATAGGGTATTTATAGGATTTGGGCAACAATTGACCCCTAAGATAAAAGTGGACATCGGCTACTTTAATAGAAAATTTAAAAAAAGTAACGAAGACATGATCCGGCTAAGTCTTTCATTCAATATTGACCTTACCAAAAACGATCTCGCGCTTAAGACCAACTAAGAACACAACCCGTTCCGGTTCAAATAATTACAAGCGATTCGCAAAGCTGACTTTTATCATATTTTCTGATTTTGAAGAAGTCTACCTTTAACCTAGTTAAATAGTAGAAGTCATGAAACCAAAAAAGAACCCAAACGCCGAAATAGGACGCAATAGCAGTCTTTATTTCATGATAGGACTTACTTCGGTCTTGTTTTTAACATGGCAATCCTTCGAAGTAAAGTTCTATGAAGAGGAATCCAAAGTTTCAGAAGTTGTACAAGTTACAGACGAACTTAAGGAAGATGTACCCGTCACGGAAATACTAAGAACTGCCCCGCCACCACCACCGCCATCTGCTCCCGATGTTATCGAGATCGTTGAGGATGTGGAAGAGGTAGAGGAAACTGTAATAACCAGTACCGAGAGCAGCCAAGAAACCTTTATTGAAGACGCTGTTGTTAGGATAGAAGATGTTGATGTTGAAGAGGTAGAGGAAGAAATCGTAGTTCCCTTTGCCGTAATTGAATATGTTCCAGTTTTTCCGGGTTGTGAAATTTACGAAACCCAAGAGGAACGCAAAGAATGCTTTAACCAAAAGGTACAGGAGCACATAAAGGAGAATTTTACCTATCCGCCTTCTGCTTTGGAAATGGGTATTACCGGTAGAGTTTATGTACAGTTTGTAATAGACAATAAAGGAAAGGTCAGTCAAATCCAACAAAGGGGACCGGACAAATTATTGGAAAAAGAGGCTACCCGGATCATAGCTTCCTTGCCACGGGTTAAACCAGGGGAACAAAGAGGAAAAACCGTAAGTGTTAAATACAGTATTCCGATAAACTTTATAATGCAGAACGATTAATTAACATTATCCAATTTCTCCAAAAAGGTCCAAGTCAATTCTTGGGCCTTTTATTTTTTGTACCATGCCGTTCCTTTATATGCTTTAAATTTTGAAGCACTCTCCCTATTCTTTGCCATCAATCGGGATTCATCGAACTTTCTGGCCCTATATCCCAGTAAATGGAGGAACGATTTGGCAAAAAACCGGGCTACCCTTTGGTCGACCACCAAGGTATCCTTACTACCATCTTTCCACTCCACCCCCGGAAGCTTGACCAAAATATGGTCCACTTTAAACCTTCTTAATTTCTTGGACAGCCATAACAAGAAAACCGGTATCGGTCTTATAAAATAAAAACCTTCGTTACCTTGTTTTTGATACAACGGCATAAAAATCTGTCGCTTTTTTGTTGTTTTAAGTTCTATACCATCCACAAGGGCAAGATCTGCACCTTTAGGGATCGTTTGAAAATTAACGTAACCAGGAGCCATTACAAAATTGCTATTGGGCGCGATATCGTACTGATGATATATTTCGTAAAATCTATGGGGTGCATCGCTGGAGTTCGAAATATTCCGGTATAGTTGTTCTTTCCGCTCTTCCGAAACATGGACGGATTGTGTTACAGCCAAACTATAACGGATAAATTCCATACAATTCTTTACGGCCATATCGTCATCGTGCTGCCCGCTCTCAAAACCTAAGGATACGTAGCCCAGCTCATTAATATAGCTCAACAGAGCCCCTTTTAAATACTCCTCTATCCCCAATATAATCGGCAAAGGATAATTGGAGGCATACTTGCGGTTCAACAGGCTATCGTTCAGAACCATAAATGGACTGGTATTGCTCGATGTGGTATGAAGGTCCATAAAATAAAAGGGCGGGGTGCCGGAGTCCAAAATACTATGTATCAAACGGTACAACTGCCCCAACTCGTTCTCTTCGTTGTGCCTTATTTCTTGGTGGTCTATAATACGTTCGATCCTATCTTTAAACCATATCCGGTTAAGGTCTTCGGTTTGGTAACGCTGTTTGCTTTCCAGTGCGCCCAAATTGCCCGAAATGGCGTACAATTCTCCATGAACAGTTGTTTTTTTGGAATGCAACTCCCTAAACACCTCCTTTAAGGCGAATACGCCCGCCGTCTCGTTTCCGTGCACACCTCCAAAAAATACCACTGTAGGACCGCCTTTTTTACCGCGGATATGATCTATTACACGGTCCACCTTTACAGTTTCGTCCAATGCTATACTGTGAACTATTGTCATATTTATTACATATCAACTTTGCTGATGATTCCCACGATATGGGCATCCACACATACAGGCAAGCAACCAATATTGTGCTTTTCCATTATTTTCTTTGCTTCGGATATTTCAGTTTTTGGGCTTACCGTGATCACATTTTTGACCATTACATCCGAGACCCTAGCTTCTTTTTTATCGATCTTTTTAAATTTTTCTATATGGCTCCATGTGAGAAGCCCCACAAGCTCTCCCTTCCCATTTTCCACGGGAAGATGATGAATATTGTTCCACTGCATGATCGCTATGGCCAAATTTGCGTAATCGTCCTCGTACAACTTCATTAGTTTTGTGGACATTATTTGGCTTACCCAACGGAAAGCCTCCTTGGTCTCCACCATGCCTTCGATAGGTTTCCAAAGATGTACCGGTTCATCATCTTGTTGATTCCGATAGATCGCCTTGGTCAGTTGCACTATGGCACTGTCCAGTTTTATTTGTTTTCTGAGCTCCCTAAAATTTTTGATCTGCCAATCTGCACCTGTTCTACCACTTGCGCGCTTTTCGATAATGCCCAAAAGTTTTTCAATATCCTTTTCATCAACATTATACTTTCTTAGCCCGTTGTATGCTATGGGCAATAATTCTTCCCGAACTATTTTCTTCATGGTCATGGCTTTACCCATCCACGAAAACATGGCGTGTCTGCCACTTGATGCCGCCCTAAGAAAATTGAGTTTGGCCGTTCTAAAATCCATTAGGTCGGGCATGTCGTCATACTTATGAGGTCTTCCGGCCATTAGCCCGACCCAAAATGCAAAATTTGCCATTTCATCTATCACCGTAGGACCAGCGGGAATGTACCTGTTCTCAATTCTTAAGTGTGGTTTTCCATTCCCGACACCATAACAAGGACGGTTCCATCTATAAACGGTACTATTGAACAAGCTCAATGCCTCGAGTTTAGGAATTTTGCCCTCTTTTAATAATTGCAGGGAATTTTCCTCAATAGGTTTGGTAAGCAATATCCGATGGGTGGAAATATCTTGTTTAAATGTTTCCGCTACGGATTTTTTTTGCCATCGTTCCCCAAAACCGACCCTGGCGACTTCTTCGCGCAATGCCTTGGTCCATACCCGCGTATCCAGACTTTGCTGAAACAAGGCTATCCTAGTCTCCCGCCAAAGTTCCTTTCCCAATAAAAGCGGGGAATTGCAGCATACCCCTAAAACAGGCCCCGAAATAGCTTGGGCCCAGTTGTAGCTTTTAACAAAATCCTGTGGGGGTATCTGTAGGTGGAGCTGGAAACTGGTATTGCACGCTTCGAACAAAACTGAGTCGTGATGCAGTGATAGTTCATCGGCTCCATGTATCCTAACCGTAAAATCGTCGCCCCGCCAAGCCGTAAGCACTTCGTTTATACGGTAATACCTTGGAATGGGCGTCATAAAGTCCATCCCCAGCTCATCCTTACTGATTGTTGGCAGAATCCCGGTAAGAATAACCTTGGTATTGTGTTTGGCCGCCGATTCTTTTACCTTGTGCAACAACCTCCTGAGCTGATGCTCCATTGTTGCAAAGCAATCTTTCTCTAGTTTGTAAGGGTCAAGATTGGCTTCAATATTATATGTTGCAAATTCGGTGGTAAAGTGGGGATCATCTACTTCCTTTAGTATTTCCAGTGAATTTGGTGATGGCCTATAATCGTCCTTAATAATACACATTTCCTGTTCTGCACCGATGCGAACAATATCATCTTCGATCAAACCATCGGCAATCATATTCTCAAGGGCCTGGATATCATTGATCAGATGTTGAACAAATACCTTACGTTCGTCCTCGCTAAAAGAACTTTTTCTGATATGTTCTCCCATAGTAAAATATTTAAGAGCATGTCTAAATCATTTAAAGGTACAATGTTTGGAGGGGCAAAAACATGATACACATCAGCCTAAAAATTTGTATTTGGCATCAATTGGGGGGCAATCCTGACAATTATCATGTTTTTTAAAATGGATCAAAAGTACTTTTGAACTATAACACAATGGTATGCAACTTATGTGCGAATTGGTTCAAAAATACAACGTTCCGGGTCCTCGATACACGAGCTACCCCACTGTACCTTATTGGAACACAGACAGTTTTTCCGGAAAAAAGTGGAACTCCAGTGTACTAAAAGCTTTTGGCGAAAGTTCCGAAGAAGGCATCAGTGTTTACATACATTTGCCCTTTTGTGAAAGCATGTGCACCTTTTGCGGATGCCACAAGCGTATAACCAAACGCCACGAGGTGGAGACTCCCTATATTGGATCCGTGCTAAAGGAATGGGAATTATATGTAGATCTGTTGGGAACCAGACCCAAGATCAAGGAACTCCATCTTGGGGGTGGCACGCCAACTTTCTTTTCGCCCGATAATTTAAAAATGTTGATGACCGGAATTGCCCGATTGAGCAAAAAAACCGAAGATATCGATTTTAGCTTTGAGGGTCATCCCAACAATACCACAAAAGAACATTTACAGGCACTTTACGATGTTGGTTTTAGACGGGTCTGCTTTGGAGTCCAGGATTATAACTTAACCGTACAACGTGCAATAAACAGAATACAACCGTTCGAAAATGTAAAAAATGTAACCGAATGGGCCAGGGAAATTGGATACACATCAGTTGGTCACGATATTATTTACGGACTACCTTTCCAATATTGTTCCGATGTGGAAAACACCATAGCCAGGACCAATGCACTAAAACCGGATAGGATCGCGTTTTACAGCTATGCCCACGTTCCATGGCTCAAAGGGAACGGACAAAGAGGGTACAAAGAATCAGATTTGCCCACGTCCATAGAAAAAAAGGCTCAATACGAACTTGGCAAGAGAATGCTTGCCGACTTTGGGTACAAAGATGTTGGCATGGATCATTTTGCCTTGCCGACCGATAGTTTGTACAAGGCGTTGGAGAATGGCACATTGCATAGAAATTTTATGGGCTATACACCATCAAAAACCAAATTAATGATCGGTTTGGGCGTATCCAGCATCAGCGATAGCTGGTATGGCTTTGCACAAAACGTTAAAAATGTAGAGGAGTATGAAAATTTGGTTTCGCATGGGGTAATCCCTATTTTTAGAGGGCATATTCTTAACACAGAAGATGAAATTTTGAGAAGACATATTCTCAATATCATGTGTCAATTTGAAACCACGTGGGAACCACTTGAAGAACAAATAGTGGATTTTGAAGAGATAGTGGCCAACCTGTCCGAATTAAAAAATGACGGATTGGTGGAAACAAGTGACAAAAAAATAAAAGTAACCGCCAAAGGAAGACCTTTTGTAAGAAATATAAGTATGGCGTTTGATCTTCAAATGCAACGAAACAAACCAGATACCCGAATATTTTCCATGACCGTTTAACCTAAAAATCCAATAAAAATGAAAAGTATAATCGTACCAGTTGATTTTTCGAAACAATCCGAAAACGCGCTAAAAGTTGCCGCTTCGTTGGCGAAACAACATGAAGCAGAACTCTTAGTGCTCCACATGTTGGAACTTTCACCTGCCATTATGGGCGAATCAGGATACATTTCCCAAGAACAAGTGGTGCATTTGATAAAGCTAGGTGAAAAACGCTTTGCAGACTTTTTGGAACAACCTTTTTTAAAGGGTATTAAAGTAGTTCCGATCATAAAACACTACAAAGTTTTCAGCGAAGTAAACGAAGTGGCCGAAAAGCACAAGGCCGACCTTATTGTAATGGGGTCCCATGGTGCAGATGGCCTTCAGGAAATCTTTATAGGCTCCAATACGGAGCGTGTGGTCAGAACAGCCGACGTACCCGTATTGGTGATCAAAGGTGATATGTCGGAGTTTAAACCAAAGAGTTTTGTATTTGCTTCCGATTTTGAGGAAGAAAGTGTCGATGCCCTTAAAAAAGCAAAAGATATGGCCGATTTGTTCGGTGCAAAACTTCAACCCGTGTATATAAACACACCTGGTGACGAGTTTTTGAGCCATAAAGACGCTTATGAAAAGATTTCTAAATTTTTACACGCCGCCAGCCTCGGCCTAGAAGTAGAAATTTACAACGATTACACCGTTGAGAAAGGCGTTCTAAACTATAGTGATGGCGTATCCGCCGATCTAATTGGAATCCCAACACACGGCAGAAGAGGTCTTGCCCACTTTTTTATGGGAAGCATTGGTGAAGATATCGCCAACCATTCCAACGCACCTGTAATCACCTTTAAAATTTGATGGATTGCATTTTTGATTGGTTTCATGCAGTTCAAAAAAAGGGGGGCAATTTTAAAATTGCCCCCTTTTTTATTGTTTTTCTTTAAAAACGACTAACCGTTAAACCGCTCAAAGGCCGCTTTCTCCAACGTTTCCCTGTGATCGGGATGGGCAATGGAAATCAACGCTTCGGCACGTTGGTGCAAGTTCTTGCCAAATAGATTCACCACCCCGTACTCCGTGGCCACATAATGCATGTGCGCACGGGTAGTGGTCACACCTGCCCCTTGCTTTAGGAACGGTGTTATTTTGGATACTCCTTTTTTAGTGGTAGAGGACATGGCTATTATTGGTTTTCCTCCTTTGGACAACGAAGCTCCTCTCATAAAATCCATCTGCCCGCCTACCCCGGAAAACTGATATCCTCCGATTGTATCCGCACATACCTGTCCCGTAAGGTCGATCTCTATGGCACTATTGATCGCTGTTGCTTTAGGATTTCTTCGAATCCTGGCTGTATCATTGGTATATCCCGAATCCCTAAAATCACAAATAGGGTTATCATCGATAAAGTCATATAGCTTTCTTGACCCAACAGCGAAACAACTCACAATTTTACCTCGTTTTACCGCCTTTTCCAATCCATTAATCACTCCGCTTTCCAACAACGGCAAGACCCCGTCAGAGAACATTTCGGTATGGATACCTAAATTTTTATGATTACCAAGGTTGGAAAGTACTGCATTGGGTATGTTGCCGATACCCATTTGCAGGGTAGCTCCATCATCTATCAACGATGCCACATGTTTTCCAATCAGGCCTTCTATTTCAGATATTTCGGTAGGATTATGTTCATGGATTGGCCTATCCACTTCAATGGCATAGACAATATCGTCTACATGCACAATTCCGGTCCCATGGGTCCTAGGCACTTGTGGGTTGATTTGTGCGACTATTTTTTTTGCCGTTCTAACAGCTGGCAATGCCACATCAACCGACACCCCCAAAGAGCAATAACCATGTTTGTCCGGTGGTGACACTTGCACGAAGGCCACATCCAATGGAAGATATTCATCGGCAAACAACCATGGTATTTCACTTAAAAAAACCGGGATATAATCGCCCAATCTGGTATTTACGTAACTCCTCACGTTTCCACCAACAAAACATGCATTTAGGGTAAAAGCATTACAATATGGTTCCCTAGTGTATTTTGCGTCGCCTTCGGTATGTATGGAAATGATCTCGACATTGTTAATTTCCTGGTGCCGATCGCAAAGGGCATCTATCAATTCGTTCGGTGTCATGGCCGCACCTTGAAAGAAGACACGGTCGCCAGATTTAACAATTCCTACCGCTTCACTTGCTGTTGTTATTTTCATTTTTGATTAGATTTTTAGGGTTGATGGCATTCTATGGTCGATGATACAGCATCTGCCGGAGCCTGCTTGGGTGAAACATACGGTATTCCCAGACCAAGTCCACGAACTATAAAAAGGACTCCTATAATGACCACGAATACAGGTATCAATTTTTGAATTTTGGATTTAATGGAGGTATTGAACATACCACGGGAGTACACCACCAAGGACATTAACGGCACCGTTCCTAAACCAAAAATCATCATATAAAGTCCGCCCTCCACGGGACTGCCCATGGCAATGGCACCCAAAAGGGCCATATACACCAGGCCACAGGGCAAAAAGCCGTTTAAAAAGCCTATGGTCAAAAAAGTATCCGGGCTCTTTTTTTTGAGCTCAGCCCCAAGTTTGGATTTCACCTTACCAATTATCGAATAAATGGGTGTTAAAAACTTATGCCCGTTCAGATATTTTGCAGGAACCAATACCAGGACTATCATGAGGGCACCGATGCCTATCGAAAGCTTTTGCTGAATACCGAACAAGGACAGTCCCTTGCCCAAAAGTCCAAAAAGCACACCAATTACGCCATAGGCCAATAGTCGGCCAAAATGGTATATGGATAATTGCGCGGTCTTTTTAACCTGGTTGGTTTGGTCCAAGGGGAGCATAAAGGCGATTGGCCCACACATGCCCAAGCAGTGCAGGCTTCCCAATAATCCCAATACCAATGCAGAGGTCAACATTACTAGTACACCAATTTTTGTTTATGCAAAAAGGAGTTACCTTCGTATTCCCAGTTTACGGAAATGTCCCAGCGACCGTCTACCAAGCGATTGTCAGGTATGAGCAAATGTGTTTTGGACAAACTTATAGGAAAGTTGGTATCCAAGTGCTTGTTAGACGGTCTGTATAGGGACACTGTTCCGCTTATCTTTTTTGGGTCGAAACGCTCTGGAAAATAAATCATCAAACCTTCGTTGGTTTTTTCAACCTTCAGGTTGGCATTCATTTCCGAAGCGGTGTTTGATGCATCTATATCCTGCTGATAGGATAATTCCTTTTTGTAATATTCCTCCGTAACCAAATCGTGGTTGGCACTATCGTCGGTGCTCATCCTTACCACAAAGTATAGGATAAAGGCGATGAAGCCAATAAATGCCAGCACGATTCCCGTTCCCCAATTAATTTTCATCTCTCGTTTGTTTAGTTATAACTTCTAGGTGCCAAAAACTGGGTCACCGTGGTTTCTATGAGTTTATCGCCACTATACACCCCTATCTTTAGTTTATCCTTATCTCCATTGAGTGCCGAGGCATTTATTTCGATGAAAAGTGTTCCTTCGGCCATCTCTTCCGCGGGAACCGTGAAAGTTTCCTGGGAGACCATTTTGATGGTTCCTTTGTGCGACATCAATTCGAATGAAACATTATCAATATCTTTAGTGGTCTTGTTCACCAGTTTATAGGTGTACACATTGCTTATAATGTTGTTATCCTTGCGCTCGTACAACTGCCCAGGTAAACGAAGTATGTTTGCCTCGACCTCGTTACGCATAAACAACATTCCCACAAGGATCCCAATAAGCACGACTAACACTGCTGTGTAACCTTTCATACGTGCCGTAAATTTGAATTTTTTGTCTTGGGTGATCTCATCTTCACTGGCATATCTGATCAAGCCTTTGGGCTTATTGATACTATCCATTATGTGATCACATTCATCTATACAAGCGGTACAGTTTACACATTCCAACTGTGTCCCGTTGCGAATATCTATCCCTGTAGGACACACATTTACACATTGAAAACAATCTATACAGTCGCCGTGCCCCAGAGCTTCCCTGTTTTCATTCTTTCTGAACTTTTTACGCCCGTTTTCGCCCTCGCCCCGTTTATGGTCATAGGCCACTACAATGGATTTATTGTCCAGCAGCACCCCTTGCAATCTACCGTAAGGGCAAGCGATAATACATACCTGTTCCCTGAACCATGCGAAAATGAAATAAAAGACCGCTGTAAAAATCAACAGTGGGACCATTGTGCTCAAGTGCGCCATAGGACCATCTGTAATATAAGCGACCAATTGATCGCTACCGATCAAATAGGCCAAGAACACGTTGGCGATAAAGAAGGAAATAAGAAAGAAAACACTCCACTTTAAAAGTCTTTTCCTTATTTTTTTCCCTGTCCACGGTGCCTTGTCCAGTCGTATTTGAGCTCCTCTATCTCCGTCTATCCAGTATTCGATACGACGGAACACCATTTCCAAAAATATGGTCTGCGGACACATCCATCCACAAAAGATACGGCCATATGCCACCGTAAACAGTGCAATGAAAATAACTCCGATGATCATGGACACTACTACCAGATGAAAATCCTGAGGCCAGAATGGAAGCCCAAATATATTGAACCTCCTGTCCAACACGTTGAACAATAGAAATTGGTGCCCATTAATCTTAACGAAAGGGGCCGCTATCAAAAAAACGAGTAGAAAGTAACTTACGTACTTTCGGTAATCGTAGTACCGTCCACTAGGTTTTTTTGGAAAAATCCAATTCCTTTTACCTTCTTCTGTGATTGTGCCTATGGAATCCCTAAAGTTTTCTTCCATCGCATTTGTGGTTTATGGATAAATATTTGTTGCCGAACGCCCCAAGGACTAGTTCATGGCAACGTTTGTTGAATCGACGGCCTGCTCCATTTCCTCGGGAGCGGTTTCTTCCGTTTCAGATTCGGCACCATTGGTTTCTTCGGGAGCATTTGGGTCTACCCAGATTTCTCCTTCAGCTTCCTTTGGATTGGCGGGCGTGGTTCCGCCCATGGTCATCACATAACTGGCTACTTGGGCCATTTCGACAGGCTTTAAGGTTTGTTTCCATGCAATCATTCCCTTACCGTCTCGACCACCTTCTGATATAGTTGTGAAAATATTTTTGATGCCTCCACCCAATATCCAATATTTATCGGTCAGGTTTGGTCCAATTCCACCTCCACCATCGGCCATGTGACAGGCCACACAATTGGCTTGGAATATTTTCTCTCCTGCAGCCAAATCGGAATCATCCGACAAAAACTCCACGGTACTGGCATCCACCAGATCTTTGGCCGTTCTTTTGTACTCTTCAATGGCCAATTGGGCTGCTGCCACTTCTTGTTCGTATTCGAGTTTTTGGTCGTATTCTCCGATAATATGGAATCTAACCAGGTAGACCACGGCAAAAACAATCGTCGCATAGAAAAGGTATACCCACCACGGTGGAAGCACGTTGTCCAATTCTCGGATTCCATCGTAATTGTGGTCCAATACAATTTCACCTTCTCTTTCGATTGAACGGCTCTTGGTCAGTTTTTCCATTAAATTTTTGGCCCAGGTCCATTCAAATTTCTTGCTTTTGGCTTCTAGGTAACGTTCCTTTCCTTCTTCGGTCAGTGTCTGGAACATAATATTTTCTATAGAGGCCAATATTAGTTCTATGGCAATAAGGATCATTAATACCAACAGCAAAAAAAACTGTGTGATAGGGTATTCGATTATTGCCAGTTTGTCTCCCGAGTCGATAAAGTATTCCATTAATCCAAAGATCAGGAAGAATAAAACCGGGACTCTTATCCACCAAGGTGTTTTTGTGCTCATAATATTATAGTTTGTTTTGTTGATCATCGTTATCCAAAGGCAGTTCGGACATCTCCCTTATGTGTTCCTTGGTAGCGGTGAAAACCCACCAAAACAACAACACAAAAAACACAAAGAAGATAAGTAGGGAAACCATGGGATAGTTGGCTATCCCGTCGATGGTTTCCATATGTTCTTTTACAAATTTCAACATGGTTATTTGTTTTGAGATATTGTTTCTTCAGTTCCTTCAATCTTTATATCGGTACCCAATCTTTGTAGGTAGGCAATCAAGGCCACGATTTCCCGATCTCTCATTTCCACGAATTCGAGCCCATTTTCTTCGGCGTACTTTTTATCCGCTTCATAGGTTTTTGCAAACTCGGGGTCTGTGTATAGGTTCTTTTCGATTTGCTGTGCTTGCTCTGCCATGGATTGCGGAGCATTGGCAATATCTTCTTCGGTATAGGGAACCCCCAATTTTACCATGGTTTCCATTTTTGCCTGTATATCGCTGCGATCATGCTCATCGGTAACCAACCATTCATAAGATGGCATTATGGAACCTGCAGAAGTACTTTGTGGATCGTACATGTGGTTCAAGTGCCAATTGTCCGAGTATTTACCTCCGACCCTTAACAAATCGGGACCTGTACGCTTACTCCCCCAAAGGAATGGGTGGTCGTACACAAATTCCCCTGCCTTGGCATACTCTCCGTAACGTTCCACCTCGCTTCGGAAGGGACGAATCATTTGCGAGTGACAACCTACGCAACCTTCCCTAATGTAAAGGTCACGACCTTCCAATTCCAAAGGAGTATAAGGTTTAACACTTGTTATGGTAGGAATGTTGGATTTCACCAAGATTGTAGGTACAATTTGAACAACACCTCCAATAAGAATTGCTATGGTTGCCAAGATGGTCAATTGTACCGGTTTCCTTTCCAACCAGTTATGGAAAGTTTCTCCTGCCACTCTTCTTTTGGCAACACGTTCCAATGCTGGAGCTTCTGCCATTTCATCTTCAACCTTGCTACCGGATTTTATGGTCATCACTACATTGTACAGCAGTACGAACATACCCAAGATGTAAAGCGAACCCCCGATGGCCCTCATCCAGTACATTGGAATTATTTGGGTAACGGTTTCCAAGAAGTTACCGTAAACCAAGGTACCATCTGGGTTAAATTCTTTCCACATTAATGCTTGGGTAAATCCTGCAACGTACATCGGCAAGGCATAAAGTACAATACCCAAGGTTCCGATCCAGAAGTGGAAATTGGCCAATCCTTTGGAATGCAGTTCGGTTTTGAACATACGGGGCACCAACCAATAGATCATACCAAAGGTCAAGAACCCGTTCCAGGCCAAGGCTCCAACGTGCACGTGGGCAATGATCCAGTCACTAAAGTGGGCAATGGCGTTTACGTTTTTCAAAGATAGCATCGGGCCTTCAAACGTTGCCATACCATAACCTGTAATGGCCACTACCATAAATTTCAGTGTGGCATCGGTACGCACCTTGTCCCAAACCCCACGCAGTGTCAACAATCCGTTTATCATACCACCCCAAGATGGTGCGATCAACATTATGGAGAATACTACACCAAGGTTCTGTGCCCAATCGGGCAAAGCAGAATATAACAAGTGGTGAGGGCCAGCCCAGATATAAATGAATATCAACGACCAAAAGTGGACGATGGACAATCTATAGGAATAAATTGGCCTGTTCGCTGCTTTAGGAACAAAGTAGTACATCAACCCCAAGAAAGGAGTGGTCAAGAAGAATGCCACGGCATTGTGACCGTACCACCATTGCACCAATGCATCCTGTACACCAGCATACACTGAGTAACTTTTTAACGCCGTAACAGGTAGTTCCAAACTATTAAAGATATGCAACACTGCTACCGTAACAAATGTGGCAAGGTAGAACCAAATGGCCACATATAGGTGCCGTTGTCTTCTTTTTAAGATAGTGCCTATCATGTTCCATCCAAAGACCACCCAAACTACAGCAATGGCCAAATCTATGGGCCACTCCAATTCTGCGTACTCTTTTGAGGTTGTGTAACCCAAAGGCAAAGTAATGGCCGCTGCCACAATGATCAACTGCCACCCCCAGAAATTGATGTTGCTCAGAACATCGCTGAACATTCTAGCTTTGAGCAATCGCTGCAATGAGTAATACACCCCTGCAAAAATTGCGTTACCCACAAATGCGAAAATCACGGCGTTGGTATGCAATGGACGCAAACGTCCAAAACTCAACCATGAAATACCTTCGGTAACATTGGGGAACAAAAACATAAAGGCCAACAAAAGACCTACTGCCATACCTACCACACCCCATAAAATGGTAGCGTATAAGAACTTTTGCACGATTTTGTTATCGTAGCGGAACTGTTGTATTTCCATATTTTATTGGTTTGTACTTTTAGTTTGTTTGATTTCCTTTTTACTATATAGGTTTGATTTATCCTGGCTCTTTACCACCTCATCCTCGAACAACATTCTTACCGACGGGGTATAGGTGTCGTCGTATTGTCCGCTCTTTACCGAAAAAACAAAGGCTATAAAAAAGACCACGGCCACCGTTACACTAATGGCCAACAACACATAAATAACACTCATACCTGCCTTAATTTAGGGGTAAAACTACTGTGATGGTATGCTTCAAAAAATGACATATATCAGCTTTCTTTATTTTTTAACTCTCTAGCCACAAAATTGGTGGCCAAGGTGGTAAACACCACGATACTAATTGAACTCAAAGGCATTAAAATAGCGGCTATTACTGGTTGTAACTGCCCTGTAACGGCAAAATACAATCCCACGACATTATAACACAATGAAAGCAAAAAACTCATTTTGATTATCCGAACGGATTGCTTGGATAATTTAATAAATTTTGGCAGCGTTCGCAGTTGGGCAGCATCTAAAATTCCGTCGCAGGCAGGGGAGAACACGTTTATGTTTTCCGAAACGGCCAACCCTACGTTGCTCTGTGCCAAGGCTCCAGCATCGTTCAGGCCGTCGCCCACCATTAAGACCTTATGTTTCTGCTGTAACTTTTTGATATATTCCAGTTTATCTTCCGGTTTTTGATCGAACATCATTTTGGTCTTTGCCGGGAGCAAGCCCTCCAGCTTCTTTTTTTCACCATCATTATCGCCCGAAAGAATACCTAGGTTAAGATCATTGGACAATTCATCAAATATTTGGCTCATGCCGTCCCGGTATGTGTTTTTGAACACGAACCTACCTTTCACATCTTCATCCGCACTTACATAAACTGTAGTATTGGTTATGGAGTTGGAGTGGTTTTCGCCCACATAGGCCGCTGAGCCTACTTTTATGGTATGTTGATTGTACTTGCCTTCTATTCCTTTGCCGGTATGCTCTTGGAATTCCTCAAGGGTCATTATGGCGTTGGATTTTAAAATATTGTACAACGATCGGCTCAAGGGGTGATTGGATGCTCTCAGGGTTGTTTTTAACAGTGCCGTCTCTTCCTCGGTAAGCTCCATTCCTTCATAATGGATGGTATCCTTTACATTGGTGGTCAGCGTACCGGTTTTGTCAAAAATAGCTGTATCGATTATGGATAGCCTCTCGATTACGCTAGCATTTTTTAAATAGAATTTATGTTTTCCAAAAATGCGAAGCATATTCCCCAATGTGAACGGTGCGGCCAAGGCAATGGCGCAGGGGCAGGCAATGATCAATACCGAAGTGAACACATTTAGGGCAAGGCTAGGATCGAACACCAACCAAAACAAAGTGGCCAATGTGGCTATACTCAACACAGCAATGGTAAATCGCTTTCCTATGCTATCGGTAAGGGTCTGGAATTGACTGGATTTGTCCTTGGAAAATACGGAATTGCCCCAAAGTTGGGTAAGATAGCTTTGCGAAACGGATTTTAAGACCTCTACTTCCAAGACACCTGAAAGTTGCTTGCCACCGGCGAACAGCTTCTCTCCCGATTCCTTAAACACAGGTTCGGATTCCCCGGTAACAAAACTATAGTCGATCTCGGCGGTTCCTTTTATCAGAATTGAATCCACTGGAATGATCTCGTGGCTCCGGATCAGGATCCTATCCCCTACCTCGATATTATAAATTTGTATGTTCTCCTCTTCGCCATTTTTACCCAATCGGGTCACCGCAATCGGAAAATAGGATTTGTAGTCGCGCTCGAACGACAGATAGGCATAGGTTTTTTGTTGAAAAAACTTGCCCAACAACAAAAAGAAGACCAGACCGGTGAGACTATCAAAGAAACCGGAACCCAGGTCAAAAATAATATCCGCGGTGCTTCTTAGAAAAAGGGTCAGTATCCCAAGGGCTATCGGCACATCAATGTTCAACAATTTGGAGCGGATGCCCTTATAAGCGGAAACAAAGTAATCTTGGGAAGCATAAAATACCACGGGCAGCGAAAAGGCGAACATCAGCCAACGGAAAACGCTCTTATATTGATCCAACCAAAACTCTTCGACCTCGAAATACTCCGGGAAGGAGAACAGCATTACATTACCGAACGCAAATCCGGCCACTCCGAGTTTATAAATTAGGGAACGATCCACCTTTTTCCCCTTTTTATTGTACTCCTCCAACGAAATATAAGGTTCGTAACCAATACTCCCCAACAGCAGCACCAAGGCTTTCAACGAAAAATCTTCTGTTTTGAAGGTAACCCTAATGGTTTTCTTAGGAAAATCTACTTGGGAAACCGTAATGGCCGAATGCAACTTGTTCAAATTTTCCAACACCCATATGCAGGAACTACAATGAATATTGGGAATACTCAAACTTATCACTTGTACGCCATCTTCGTCGAACTCCACAAGTTGTTTCACAATTTCCTGGTTGTCCAAAAAATCGTATTTCTGACGGATTTCGTTTGGAGTGGTACCTGCTTTGCCTTCTATTTCGTAAAAAGTGGACAGACCATTGGAGGTAAAGATTTCGTAAACGGTCTTACAACCATTGCAACAAAAATCCTTATCATCAAATTGTACACGGTTTTTACCGCAATCATCTCCACAATGATAACAGGTCGGGTCTGTCATTTCACATTTGCTTTACCTATTGCAAATTTGTACTACTATTCTTCTTAAAAATATGATATTTATCAGTATTTTGTGATTGTTTATCAACTATTTTTGTCGAATCAGGTAAACTAATCATTATGGAAAGCAGGTGTGAAAATTGTATCATTAGGCAGTTCAATTCTTTACGCGCCATGAGCAAGGAGGAGCTGAAAAAAGTATCGGACTCCAAAACCACAAAGACCATTAAAAAGGGAGATGCACTTTTTGAAGAAGGTGAAAAACTGAACGGGGTCTACTGTGTACGCAATGGCGTTTCGAAGCTTTCCAAACTTAGCGCCAACGGAAAGGACCAAATCGTAAAATTGGCCACAAAGGGCGAAGTTTTGGGGCAGCGCTCGGTAATATCGCAAGAAAGCACCAATCTTTCCGCTATAGCTGTCGACGATATGGAGGTTTGTTTTATCCCAAAGGAAAGCATAAACAATACGCTCCAAAAAAATCCAAATTTCACTTTGGAAGTACTTCGCCATATGGCACACGACCTTAAGGAAGCGGACGATGTTATCGTAAACATTTCGCAAAAAACCGTAAAACAGCGCATGGCCGAAGCTTTTCTTTATCTAAAAAATAATTTTGGTGAAGATGAAGATGGATATTTGGCACTTACACTCTCCCGAGAGGACATTTCCAATGTAGTGGGCACCGCTACCGAATCGGCCATTAGAATTATCTCAGAATTTAAAAAGAAAGGCCTTATCCATGCCTCCGGAAAAAAAATCGGCATTAAGGACGAACGCAAGCTAATGGAAATGGTTGAAGGCTTTTAGGTCTTTTTTTAAAAGCTGACAATTGTCATAGAATCCCCTGCACCATACGTTTAATTTTATGCATCATAATCCATTGACAGATGCAGAAGATTTTAATACCTACGGATTTTTCGGAAAATGCATGGAACGCCATAGATTACGCCATGCAATTGTTCCGCAACAGGCGTTGTACATTTTATTTGCTCAATACCTACACCCCTGTGATACCAAGCAGCAGGTTTATGGCCAAAATGATCGATGGTGTTCGCATTGTTGATGCAGTGCGTGAGAACTCCGAACATGGCCTGAACAAAACTGTTAAACGGATACAAAGCAAATACGGTAATCCAAACCATAGTTTTGAGACCATATCCTCTTTTAATTTATTGGTAGAAGAGGTCAAGGACATTGTTGATACTTTTGGGATCCATTTGGTGATAACGGGAACCAAAGGTGCATCTGGCGCTGAAGAGGTTTTTATGGGAAGCAACTCGGTACGAATTATAAAGGCCGTCAAAAAGTGCCCTGTTTTGGCCATTCCCTATCACTTTGAGTACGTTACACCATCCGAAATTGCATTTGCCACCGATTTTAATAGGTTCTATACCTCTTCCGAGCTATCCCCACTTTTGGAAATGGCCAAAATGTTCAATGCCACTATTCGGATTGTCCATGTACAATACGGTATAAAAGCCCTTACAGAGCTTCAGCAATTTAACCTGAACATGCTGCGCCGCTATCTTGGCAATGCCGAACATTTTGTGCACACGGTTTCCGAACTGAATTCGGTTTCGCATACCTTAGAGACATTCTCCAAGGAATTGGGCATACATCTTTTGGCAATGTTGAATTACCAGCATAGTTATATGGAAAAAATGACCCGCGAGCCCATTATTAAAAGGACCGCATTCCATACCCAAATTCCATTGTTGGTAATCCCCGAATTGGGAATGGAGGGAATCTCCAAAGGTTCCGTGGAAGAAAAACAAGAAGTGGAATCCCATAATTAAACCCTGTATTATCTTTATACTTAATTTTAGTTCCCCAAATAGGTATAGGGATTTATGGACAAACAACAACTTAAAGATTGCCACCAAAGAATAAAGCCTTTTATTCACGATACGCCCGTTCTTACCTCTCGGCTGATCGATAAAATGGGCAATGCCAATTTTTATTTTAAATGCGAAAACTTTCAGCGTATGGGCGCATTTAAAATGCGTGGGGCTGCCAATGCCATTCTTCAGCTTACCCCCGATCAGAAAAAAAATGGTGTTGTAACACATTCTTCCGGAAATTTTGCACAGGCTTTATCCTTAGCCGCCCAAAGCCTGGGAGTAAAAGCTTATATTGTTATGCCCAGTTCCGCTCCAGAGGTAAAAAAAGAGGCCGTAAGGGGCTACAGTGGTATTCTTTCCGAATGCGAACCTACTTTGACTGCACGAGAACAAGCGACCCAAGAAATTATCAATAAACAAGGCGCAACTTTTATCCATCCCTCCAATAATGAGCAAGTGATTCTGGGGCAAGGCACCGCTTGTATGGAGTTATTGCAGTTATACCCCGACTTGGATTATGTTTTTACTCCTGTAGGAGGTGGTGGCTTACTAGCGGGCACTGCCTTAGCAGTACATTGTTTTGGCAAAAATTGCAAAACAATCGGCGGTGAACCTTTTGAGGTGGATGATGCCTTCCGATCCCTAAAGAGCGGAAAAATAGAAACAAACACTACCACAAATACCATTGCAGATGGCCTAAAGACCCAATTAGGCGATAGAAACTTCCCTATAATTCAGAAATATGTTGAAGAAATTGTTCGGGTAAAAGAGCAAGAGATAGTCCACGCCATGCGGTTGATCTGGGAACGGCTCAAAATTGTTTGTGAACCATCCAGTGCAGTTGCACTAGCGGCCTGTTTCAGGAAAAAAGAACTACTGACCCATAAAAAAGTTGGTATAATAATCTCTGGTGGAAACGTGGATTTGAGCAAATTGCCCTTTAGACCCGCCTAAAGGCTCTTGAGCAGGGTAACAATAAATGTAGAGCCCTCGCCTTTGGTACTCTCAACTTCTATTTTACCTTCCATGGCCTCAACTTGTGTTTTCACCAAATAAAGCCCAAAACCTTTACCTATGGTTGCACCGCTCAACCTGCCGTACATATCAAATATTTTTCGTTCCTTTTCCGGGGTAAGCTCCATACCAATACCGTTGTCCACAAACTTAAGCACCACATTATTTTCCGTTTCTTCAGAAACAATCTTAATATTTGCGGGCACTTCATCCTTGGCATAATTAATTGCATTAAGGATAAGATTGTAAAAGATATTTACCACATAACTTTTAGCACCAAAAACGGTCTCACCTCCCGAAAAATCGGTTTTTACCGTGGCTTTGCTCTTAATTATCTCTTCGGACAACAATCCATCAACATCTTTCATCACGGCACGTAAAGAGACCTCTCTAAACTTTTCCTTATCGGCCGATTTTAAGGACAGTGAAAGATGAAGGTCCTTGATAGTCTGGTCCAGTGCTTCGGTGGTGTGCTCTATTTTTCGAACAATATCGTCGTTCATCTCATCCTTTCCCCATTCATATATTTTGGACAACATCAACAGATTTGATATCGGGCCTCTTAGGTTATGGGAAATTATCCGAACAAAATTCTGTAGCTCGTGATTTTGTTCCAATATTTGATGATTGGACAGGACTTCCTTAGTTACGTCTTGAGCCGTACCGCTCATTCTATAGGGTTTACCCTCTTCGTTATAGTAAGCCTTTCCTTTTTGATGCACATACCTTACCTCCCCGTCCAACACCACTATGCGGTGAATAATATCGTGGGGAACGTTCTCCTTAATACTTCGATTTACATCCTCGTCAAAAACCTGCCTATCTTCCGGGTGAATAATAGCCTTTACAGATTCATAATCTGCTTTAAAAGTATCCGGTTCTTGCCCAAAAATTCGGTATAGTTGATCGGACCAAGTAATTTCGTTCTTGATCATATCCCAATTCCAATGACCTACGTCGGCAACTTGCTGAGCTTCCCGGTACTTTCTTTCGCTATCCAGCAAACGATGGTTATTGTTTACCTCTTGGGTAATGTTCTTTTGCCAGACACAACATCCCACAATATCTCCGGAACTGTTCATAAATGGCTGAAAGGAAAATTCGTGGACAACGATTTCACCATTTTCCTCGAAAGTATGTTTGGAAGTTGTGGCGTACCTGTTTAAAGCTCTTTCGCAACCTTGTTCGCAAGGGTCAAAAAAACTGCTTGTCTTGAATACCTTTCTTAAATCTATACCTCGCTCAACAGTAATGGAACCGTTGCGCTTTAAAAGTGCACTAAAGGAGGTGTTGAAATCGGTGAGCTTATAATTCTCGTCCATTGCCCAAACAATGTCATTTCTATCTTCAACGATTTCAACTTTATTCTGAATAAAGGCATTTTTCTGTTTCACAGGCTAAAGTTTATTCAAATTAAAGGTATGGGACAAAAATAGGTTGAGCAATAAAAAGATATTATTGAGAACGATATTATTTGTTCGCGCTTTGGAGATATTCCTCCAAATGCTCAATTTTTAGTGGCTTGGTTATAAACTCCTTTACGTATTTTTCATATTTTTTGGCTTCGTCCTTATCTGAATCGGACTCAGAAGATGTCACCAAAAGTACCTCATTGGATTCGGGAAAATCTTCCAACATCATAAACTCCAAAAATTCAAACCCGCTCATTTCGGGCATATTGATATCCAACAAGATTAGGGTCCTTGTATTTTGATCATCTCTGAATCTAAGGTCATCCAGTGCCAATTCCGGGTTGGTAAAGCTTTTCACCTTATCCTCCATACCCATTCTTCTAAAGTGAATCGCATTCACCGTATTTACGAGATCTTCATCGTCGACTAAATAAATTTCTTTGTACATAGCGCAATTGGTCAATTAATCTAGTTAAGGTTTCGATATAAAAATTGACAAATATCAATAATTTACAGTAATTAAAACTGTTATGGTATTATTTTATTGCAAAAATTCAATCAAAAACACCACCTCCACTGCTTTTTCGTATAATTTGTCGGTTTTCAGTTGGGGACCTTTAAACAAAAGGTCGTTTAAGATAAATTTATGATTATTCTTTTATTTTAACAAAAATTCAATAATTAAAATATTTCCCGACAACCATAACTGATTTTGAACCTGATAATTAAAAGATTCATAATTATTGGCTTATTTAACTTAGCTATTCGTTTTTTCTTTCAATATAATGTGTTTTTCTTCTGATTAACCAAAGGAAGAATTGCTGGCCATAATACATAACAATCCAAAACTAAAAGGACCAAGAATGTCCATTATTTTACGTAATGGATTAGAAGATGAATGGTTGGTAGAATGCAAGGACAAACACTAAAACAAGTCCGAACAAAAAAAGCTCCTCGAAAATCGAAGAGCTTTCAGTGCGGGTGAAGGGAGTCGAACCCCCACGCCTTGCGGCACTAGATCCTAAGTCTAGCGTGTCTACCAATTCCACCACACCCGCGAATTGGAGTGCAAATATAAATCAATTTTCCGATTTGCAAATGCACTCCCCTTAAAAACTTGTTTTTTGTACTTTTAGGGTCCTTTTTAATTCATATATGAAAGACATAAATAATTACATCAACACGAACAAAGACAGATTTATCAACGAATTGATCGACCTACTAAAAATCCCCTCCATTAGTGCGGATCCGGCTTATTCCAAAGATGTTCTGGCAACTGCGGAAGCGGTAAAAAAATCATTGGAGGACGCTGGTTGCGAAAACACCGAAATTTGCGAGACCAAAGGTTATCCAGTGGTGTATGGCGACAAGATTATTGACCCCGATTTACCCACTGTTTTGGTGTATGGGCACTACGATGTTCAACCGCCGGACCCAATCGATCTTTGGGATTCCCCTCCTTTCGAGCCCGTGATCAAGAACACCGATCTACACCCCAACGGTGCCATTTTTGCCCGTGGGGCCTGCGACGACAAAGGACAGTTCTTTATGCACGTGAAAGCCGTTGAATATATGATCAACAACAACGCTTTGCCCTGTAACGTAAAGTTTATGATCGAAGGTGAAGAAGAAGTAGGAAGCGATAGTTTAGAGGATTTTCTTAAGGAAAACAGTGAAAAACTTAAAAACGATATTATCCTGATTTCGGACACCGGTATGATTGCCAACGATACCCCGTCCATAACCACGGGACTGCGAGGACTAAGTTATGTCGAGGTAGAAGTTACCGGTGCCAACCGGGACCTGCATTCCGGGATCTACGGAGGCGCTGCACCCAACCCTATTAATGTGCTGGCCAAAATGATTGCGCAACTCCACGATGAGAACAACCATATTACCATTCCAGGGTTTTATGATGAAGTTGAAGTTATTTCGGACGAAGAACGTGCCGAAATGGCCAAAGCCCCTTTTGACCTGGAAGCCTATAAAAAATCCTTGGATATTGGCGATGTACATGGAGAAAAAGGGTATTCAACACCGGAAAGGTTCGGTATCCGACCTACCTTGGATGTCAATGGAATTTGGGGCGGTTACACAGGCGAAGGTGCAAAAACAGTAATCGCGAGCAAGGCTTATGCCAAGATATCCATGCGATTGGTTCCCGATCAAGATTGGCACGAGATTACAGAACTGTTCCAAAAACATTTTGAATCGCTGGCGCCAAAAAGTGTAAAAGTAAAGGTAAAACCACACCACGGTGGACAAGCCTATGTTACCCCGATCGATAGTATCGGATACCAAGCGGCATCCAAGGCCATGGAAACCACTTTTGGAAAAACCCCAGTACCGCAACGGACGGGAGGAAGCATTCCAATCGTTGCCTTGTTCGAAAATGTTTTTGACAGTAAAACAATCCTTTTGGGCTTTGGTCTGGACAGCGATGCCATACACTCGCCCAACGAACATTTTGGCGTATGGAACTTTCTAAAGGGCATAGAGACCATCCCTTACTTTTATAAATATTATACCGAAATGAAGGGCTAGAGTTTTTTTACGTACTTGGTCACAATCACAATATTCTGACCATCTACCTTAC
The DNA here is from genome assembly GCF_023716465.1 of Flagellimonas marinaquae. Taxonomy (NCBI): domain Bacteria; kingdom Pseudomonadati; phylum Bacteroidota; class Flavobacteriia; order Flavobacteriales; family Flavobacteriaceae; genus Flagellimonas; species Flagellimonas marinaquae. The sequence goes on along the minus strand of NZ_CP092415.1, from coordinate 2,077,561 downwards.
CTTCAATATATTCAGCATTTTCGTGATCCAGGGAAATCCGTCTAACGGCGGTTCCCTGTTTTGCGACCATGCTCGACCCTTTTACTTTCAGGTCCTTCACCAACACTACACTATCTCCATTTTCCAAAATATTGCCATTCACGTCCCTGTGGATAATTTTTTCACTGTCCGACATACCTTCGCCAGTTGCCTTCGCCCACGCCAAAGTTTCATCGTCCATGTACATCATATCCAAAAGATCTTGCGGCCAGCCTTCGGATTTTAAACGGCTGAGCATTCGCCAAGCAACAACTTTTACCGCATCGTGTTCGCTCCACATACTATCGTTTAAACACCTCCAATGATTCGGGTCTGTTGTCTCCGGGTTCTCTATTTGATCTTTACAAGTTCGACTTATTAAAATACTGCCATCCAAGCCTCCCGTGGAAACTGGTGGAACCTCATAAATGATTAAATCTTCCGCTACATCGCTCAATTCGCAAACTCCTCCACTTCGTTCACGTAATTCGTCGATTAACCCCATAATGAATTATTTATGGGCAAACTTAACATTTTTAGAAGATGATAAAACCTTTTAACACCATAAAACAATTCTACATTTGTAGAATTAAAATTTTTATTCTATGTTTGTAGAGCAATTTTTTTAAAACAATCGAAAATGCAATTGTCGAAATCCGAGGAAGAGTTAATGAACATTGTCTGGAAATTAAAAAAAGCCGTAATGAAGGACCTTTTGGATGCCTACCCGGAGCCAAAGCCGGCCACAACCACGGTTGCGACTCTTTTAAAGCGAATGACAGACAAAGGTTTTGTCGCCTACAATCAAATTGGAAGAAGTAGGGAATACTATCCACTGGTAAAAAAGAAGGATTACTTTTCCAAGCATGTAAACGGGCTCATTAAAAACTTTTTTAACGATAGTGCAAGCCAGTTCGCCTCCTTTTTTGCCCAAGAAACAGATTTGACCAAAACCGAGCTCGAAGAGCTGAAAAAATTGATCGACAACGAAATCAAAAAGAAATAACTATGCTGGTCCTTTTATTAAAATCCACAGCTTGCCTGACCGCTTTTCTAGCCTTTTACAAACTGGTACTGGAAAGGGAAAGCATCCACCATTTTAAGCGATTCTATCTTGTGGCCGCTATAATTGCCTCTTTTTTGATTCCAAATATGGTTTTTACAGAATATATCGAGGCCCTACCATCCACGGAGATGGAGAATATTCCAATTTTAACCGATTTACCCACTACACAAGCGCCCCAAAATGCCGTACAAGAGGAAAATTTTAGTTGGGGGCCTGTACTATGGAGCATTTATGGCCTGGGGGTCTTAGGCTTCGGGTTTCGCTTTATAGGCCATCTTGCACAGATTTGGTCCCGTATCCGTAAAAACCCAAAGCACAAGGATAATTTTATTACCCGGGTACTGCTTAAGCAACCCATGCCGCCCCATACATTTTTCCGGTTTATCTTTTTGAACCAAAAACAATTCGAGAATAAAAGCATACCGCAAGAAGTACTTTTACACGAAGAGACCCATGCCAAACAAAAACATAGTCTGGACATCTTGTTTATTGAGCTGCTTCAAGTGGTGTTATGGTTTAACCCGTTGATCTATCTTTTTAAATCTTCCATTAAGCTGAACCACGAGTTTTTGGCAGATAGTGCAGTGATCCAAAAGAACAACGACCATTCACATTATCAAAATACGATCCTATCGTACTTATCGCACGATGGACATATCACACATCAGTCGACCGGCATTGCAAATGCCATAACTTATTCATCAATCAAAAAACGTTTTACAGTCATGAAAACAAAAACAACAAAAAAATCATTTGTACTCAAGAGCTTTTTGCTCTTGCCGCTTACTGCCCTTCTATTATTTGGATTTAGTGAGACAAAAACAATAACTCGCACTACGCCTGTCGGGTTTACAGAAACATCGTTGTATCCAGAAAACAAAAGTATTGAGACCACAGACGGGATTTCCACAAGAACTATACAATTAGCAGGTCTGATATTGGACTCAGAAACTTTATTGCCTCTGGAAAAGGCGCTTATTACAGATTCCAAAGGAAGTACACTTGCAAAAACCGACAACAACGGATATTACAATGTTGAAATTCCGGTTTCCAATTCAGGTGAAATATTTTTTAATTTTAATGTGCTAAAAGAGGGATATCTTTCCTCTACTCAGATACAGCATTGGGGAAATTTACAAGGTGAAATTAGTTCCGCCATATATATTGGCTTACGACAAGAGGAATCAAGCGCAAGGCAGCTTTCGTCCCTAGTTCCAAATCTAAAAAATCTTGATTACAAAACTATATTTACCAATTATACTGAAGTTAAAAAGGACTTTGTTTTGGCCCAAAAAATAGAAGCTTCTAAAAAGGGTAACCAAAATGTCTTCATGCAAATAGATAAAGGCTTTTATATCTTGAGCGACAGTTGGATAAGACTAGACTCTAAACGTGATTTGGTCCTTATCAACGATGAAACCATTGTACCTGCCAACACCTTGAACAGCATCATTAAGAGAAATCAAATAATTGGCATGACTCCATTAGGGCCTGGGAATAAAGCAAATTATGTGATTTATACTACAAAATGGGATCAAAATGAAGCCAACAAAACCGTTAACCCAATAGAGATCCACATCAACAAAAAGGGCAATCTATTGTTTCAAAACAAATCAATTCTATTGGAAGATTTGGAGGATGAGCTCTCAAAAATTAATAACCATCTTTCTTTTGAACAACGTAAAAAAGTCATTCGTTCGATTGTTCAAGTAGAGGCCAAAACCTCCAAAAAAGTCATCAGCAAAGTTGATAAAATATTAACGGAATACGGCACTGCGACAATTAACGTTTTAGGCCCAAAACAAGCGAATCAACAAAGTGCCTCCAGGGAAGAAATGAAGGAGTACAATACCTTGGCCAAGAAATACAACGCTATGGACCGCAATAATATGACCATCAAAAAGAAAGATGTGATGCGCCTAAAAGAAATCTATGAAAAAATGTCCCAGAAACAACGTGATGATGCGGAGCCCTTTCCGGATTTTCCCGCTCCGCCACCAGCTCCTAAATCTCCCAAGGCGCCAAAAGCAACTAAACCGGTGAATGAGGCGAACCCTAAAAATCTTCCAGTACCACCAGCGCCCCCAGCACCACCAAAACCTATTGAACACGTGAAAGAAATGGCGGAAAAAGGAGCATCTTTCACTTACAATGGCAAAGCCATATCGGCAAAAGAGGCCGTTGAGGTAGTTCAAAAGAACCAACACATCAATATCGATGCCCGCGAAGCCCATGGTGCCCGTCCTGTGGTAAAACTATCAACCGATCCCATTGTGATAGATAACTAACATTCCAAATTTCAAATAATGTTAAAAGCCCCATAAATGGGGCTTTTTATGTAACAAATCATACAAAATTGCGTTCTAATACTCTATCAATCAAATCAGAACACTATAATGCTTCAACGTTTTTTTATTTTCTGCTCGGGAGCCGACACCAACATTCTTGAAACCTGCTCCAATGGCGAGCGCAACAAATATGCTGGCATTGGTGCCACCGTATTCTTTACGGCCGTAATGGCTTTTATAGCTTCGGGCTATGCACTTTTCACCGTATTCGACAATATTTACACCTCCATTTTCTTTGGGTTGATTTGGGGTTTGCTCATTTTCAATTTGGACCGATATATTGTTTCCACAATTAAAAAGCGAGATAATTTTAAAGGGGAGTTGCTCCAAGCGGCTCCACGGATTGTACTCGCTTTGATCATTGCCGTAGTGATTTCCAAGCCTTTGGAAATGAAGATTTTTGAAAAGGAAATCAACCAAGTGTTATTGGAAGAGAAAAATGCCCTTACCTTGAACAACAAGGAACAATTGGCCTTGCAATTCACTCCAAAAATTGAAAGCCTGAACCAAGACATTGCCCGCCTAAAAGGAGAGGTTGCCACCAAGGAAGCGGAGACCAATGCGCTTTACGATACTTACATTTCCGAAGCAGAAGGTACTGCTGGAACTGGTTTGTTGGGCAAAGGCCCCGTTTATGAAGAGAAACGTGAGAAGCATGATGCCGCTTTAGCGGAATTGAACAGTTTGAAAAAAACAAACGCTTCAAAAATTGAAAATATCGAGGCCCAAATAGCGGCATTGGAAACCGATTACACTACCGCTGTCACCAATTCACAACCTATTATTGATGGTTTTGATGGACTCATGGCACGTATTAACGCTTTGGGCAAATTGCCCTGGTTCCCATCCTTTTTTATCTTCTTATTGTTCTTGGCGATTGAAACGGCACCGATCATTGCCAAATTATTGGCGCCCAAAGGGGAGTTCGATTACAAATTTGAAGAACAGGAAAGTGTGGTAGCCACTTGGGTGACCCAAAAAGTGGAACAGCGCAAATTATTGTTGGCCACAGAAGGAGAGATCAACCAGCAGATCTATGCCGACATTAAAAACGAGGAGGAACTGTACCGCTACAAAAAAGAAAAGGCAGAAGAGTTGTTGCGTTTACAAGCGGACTCCTTTCACAATGTGCAGGTAAAGGGGCTTTAATCCACAATCCCCATATTTTTTAGCAGAAAAGAGGCGTTCATGTTTTGGCAAACGCCTTCTTTGAACTTGTAATCAAAAAACAACTCTCCGTTGATGATCTGGGCATCAAAATAACGATTTTCCACTTCGGAAAGCTCGTCGGCAAGTGTACAAAGGCTCAAGTCGTGAGTGGCCACCATTCCCGTAGAACCATTTTTCACCAATCGCTCCACAAACTTTTTGGAGCCCTCCGCCTTGTCCACACTGTTGGTACCTTTTAAAATCTCATCCAAGATTACAAAGCAGTCCCCTGTGTCCAATTCTTCCACAATATATTTTAAGCGTTTGAGCTCAGCATAAAAATAGGAAGTCTCATCTGCCAAAGAATCGGAGGAACGCATACTCGTCAACAAACGTACCGGGGCATATTTAACATCTTTGCCTTTGACCGGCAATCCCATATTTGTCATAACGATTTGTAATCCAACAGCTCTTAAAAATGTGCTTTTACCGGCCATATTTGCACCTGTAACTATGCAAAAACGTCCTTTTCCAATTTCAATATCGTTTAGAACGTTCTTCCCTGGGTCAACCAACGGATGACCCACCGCTTTCGCTTTGAGCACGATGGGGCCATCGACCAAAATAGGATAGGTATGGTCGGGATGGTTAAATGCATAGGTCCCCAAGCTAATATAAGCATCGAACTGGGCTATTGCAGAAAACCAATCGGCCACCTCTGTCCCATACTTATCCATCCAGCGCTCCACTTGATTGGCATAATACAGACTGTACAGCCCTAAGCCCTGTCCAAAAATGGAAACAATTAGGTTGTACTGTTGTTCCAACATGGTCATGCTCCGCGAAAAACGTTTCAAAACACTGGAGGTTCGCTCTCCTTCTACCGTTAATGTTGCCTGCAGTTCTTGCAACAGTCCCGATTTAAAACTTTGTCCTTCTATTTCCGCGATCAATCGTTGATGCTGCTGAATAGTATCCTGTGCTTGGGAAACGTTGACAGAAAATTCCAAAATGCCCTTGGCATACCTGCCCACAATGGTCATTCCCAAAAAATACCAGAAAAGCACCAAACTTTCAGGGACCCAACCCATAATGGCGGCACTGATAAAAAATAGGGAAGCCAATACAAATAAAGGCGCACCGAACCTCACCCATTTTGGGGTAATTGCTTTGTGGTTCCTCATCCAATCGGAAACAATGTCCGGGGATGTTTTAGGTCGGGTCTCCCCTGCCAAAGCCGAAAAGTGCTGTCGCCATTCGGGGAGTTGGGCCAATTCCTTTATTGCTTCTTGTTTTTTGATAATATCCTTAGGATGTCCGTCCAACAAAAGATCGGAAAAAACTTGACGCCCTTGTTGCAAGGTTGTTCGGTTTGTATATTGATAAAAAGACCCCCTTCCAAAAAGATCAAGATCTTGGGCGTAAGGATGGTCCGGTCGCATAAACTCCTTACCATCCGGTAAATGATGGAATCGACGCTGTAAAATTTCCAGTTCGTTGGTATTGATGAGCACCAACCTGTCCAGATACTTTTTGTAACGTTTCACATTGCTGAACCGTGTTACCAAAAAAAGGAACAAGACCACTAATATTGGAAGTAAAAATACTAGGGCCGATGAACCCCACAATACATAAATGGCCAACCAAAAAGCTACGAAAACGGAAAGACGAAGTGTTGCCAAAAGAGAGAGCGTTCTCTTTTTTTGTTTACGTTCAGCTTCGAACACATTTCTTTGAGCCGTATAAAAATCGTGTAGGTCCGTCATTAAAAAATCAATCTAAATCTCTAAGTTCCTGCTGAAGTTTTTTGGTTAAACCAGATACGACCAAATCATAGGAATGATCTACTAAATCCTTGATCAATTTAGGCGGTAATTGTTCCAAAAAAATAGTGTTCCAATGTTTCTTGCTCATGTGATAGCCGGGAATAATTGCCCCATCGTATTCTTCTCTAAGAATTTCGGATTTTTCGGGATCACATTTTAAATTGCATTGGGTCGGGATACGTTCCAAAGGTGCCAACGCGAACATTTTCCCCATAACCTTAAATACCAATGTACTTTCATCAAACGGGAATTCTTCTGTTACGCCCTTCTTGGATAAACAAACTTCCCTAAACTCCTCAATATTCATTTTAAATACCTTTGGAATCGTAAACAATCACCTTTTCCCAAAGGTCTTCACACTCTTCAATAAAAACAAGGTGTGGCGGTTCAGCCTGGTAAGCGGCTTGATCTTCGGCGGACGCAAAGGTCAATATCAACGAATAAGTGAACGAATCATCCACCACATCCCGAACGGCTTTAGGGGGCTTGCCAATGAACTTTGTTTTGGCGTATTGGGAATTGTTCAAAAATTTGGTCAGTGAAGCTTCAAAAGTAGCTCTATCCGCCTTACTGTCGGGGTTTTTGAACCAAAAATAAACGACATGTGTAAAAGTAGGGTCAAATGTAGTCTGGGTCTTGTTCTGGGCAAAGCTCATTGCAGAAATTGTCCCCATCAAAAGGAGAGCTATACATTTAGTTTTCATCTTAACTTTCTATTTTATGTTTTTCCTGTTCGGATATTTCCAATGCGGAGTAATCGAGTTTCCAGCCAATGGTCTCCACAATTTTTTCCACTACCAATACAGCCTGCAAAGCTTCGTTCTTTGCTGTCTGCATTAAACCACTTTCTGGGATTCTCTGTTTGATATGTTCCTTGGCCTCTTGATTTAGATTGGTTAAATCCGTGGGGGAAAAACTATTGAAGATTCCGTTTTTTATATCATAAAATTGTAGGTCGGGCTCAATGGACAGTACTTCTGGCTCCGGAAAATGGCTCAATACTATTGTTTTTTTATCATTTATGGCCTTTAGGCTCAATTTATTGAGGTCGTAACCAATATGTGCCTTGGCCTTAATAACAATTAACGCCTTTTTTTTGCTGCGGAACAGGCTCATAAAACTGTCCTTTGTGTTTTCGTAATGGTAGATTTCGGCAAAATCCCCTTCTACGGAAACCAGTTTACAGACGCTCCGGATCTTGTTCAAGATAACGGTGGATTGTTCCTCGGTAATCTCTTTGTTCCTCTTTTTACGGAACAGGGAAAAGACCCAATACATAAGTATGGCTCCCAAAATCAATCCTAAAATTATGTCGACGACGTCTCCCATTAATTATTTCCTATTTCACCCAAATGGGTAAACTTGAATCCTTTTTCATATTTTAAGCCATATCCCAACATTCTATCCAAAGCTGAATGTGAAAATATTATTATTCCACATAACTTTAAAATGGGCATATCTAAAAAACTTGCGCCGATTAAATAAAGTAAAATCCCAATCCCTTTATGATGAAATATGTTATAGATTGTCGCTCCCAATTTATTTCCGAACAGGTACCCTACCATTCCTATATCAGGAACAAGAATCAATATTAAAAACCACCACCATTGCAAATCAAGTTGCATAAAAATAAATAAACCAAATAGTAACATCATGGCTTCTTCCAATTTAAGTACTGTTTTCATCTATTTTGTTTCAATTTTGTAAAGTACGGGCCTACTGGGACTGGCATCGTTTTCGAAAGGGGCCACTTGTAGATTTAAAAAGTAAGTTCCATCCTCCACTTTGTTGGGCACATAAATAAATTCGGTAATAGTGGCTTTTTGCCTTGGCTTTCCGCTCTTGTTCCAAAAGGCCTTATGTGCCAAAAGCTCTCCCCCATCTCTTTCCTTATCCACCGATGGCAGGTCGATCAACAAATGTTCCACACCTTTTTTTACCAGATATTTGGCCGCGTCTTCGGTTAAATAGGGTGGATTTGTATCCGAATAGTGCCTGGACTTCTTATCTCCCAAATTTGGCAGGGTCCTGATCACAATGGCCTGTCTCTTTTTATTGCCCAAGGCATATTTAATCTGTTTTTCGGAAATCACAAAATCGTTGGCCTGTTGTTCCGGGGCCACCGTGATCACCTCGGCAAAAAAGAAGAACTTTTTAAGTTTTTTGTTCACGGAATTGAATTCTTCGGAAATATGGCCCAAACACTCGGTATGTGTAACGTGCGAGTGCGGATTGAACCAGACATCGTTAAAATTTACCGGCGCTCCTTCGGATACCTTGCCCACAAAACCATCTTGTTCGTGCGGCTCTATTTTTGGCGGCCCCAGGTACCACGCATTTACATTTTTGTCCCCGCCTTTAAGGGGTATGGAAATATCGAGAGGCTGGGCAAGGTCTATTTTATAGTTTCTTGAGTTGTGTTTTATCGAGGCTATCATCTATGCGTAACTTGTTTGGAGTAATTAAGTCAATTCATTTGATAAATGCAATTAATACAATTTTTTTACTTAAAAATCGACCACTAAACTAAAATTCTGAGTGTTTCGTTGTTGAGCTTTTGTCAACCAACAAAAACTCTCAGGTCGAATAGAATTCAAAAAAATCCGAAATGAAGTATTATAAATTATGCCTGTAGGCACATTTAACTAAAATGCGCCAAAAAGTATACAACTTTCGAAAATTCGTTTAAGGAGTTGTGTCAAATTACATCTCATCTTTGCTTATTCTTTAATTCACTTAAAAATAGATTAAAATGAGTCCAAATCAATTTGGTAAAAACGGGTGGACACCTCATAGAATTGGGAATTTGAAAGGTAAAATTTTCGTTGTAACCGGCACAACAAGCGGCACAGGTTTCGAAGCCACGAAAATACTGCTATCAAAAGGTGCCAAGGTGGTAATGCTCAATAGAAATCCAAAAAAAGCAATCGAGACGGTCAATGCTTTACAAATAGAAATCGGCGATCATATCGATGTTGTTCATATTACCATGGACCTATCTATACAAGCTTCTGTGAAAAAGGCTGCGAACGAAGTGCTCAATACAATATCAAAAATTGATGCGCTTATTTGTAATGCGGTCATAGCCCAGGTACCAAACCAAACTTTGACAGTCGATGGTTGGGAAAGCCAAATGGGAATCAATTATTTCGGAAATTGGACATTACAAGCCTTATTGTTCCCACTTATCGAAAAATCCAAAGGGCGCATTGTTACTGTAGGCAGTATGGGTTATGATATGGGAATTAAAACAATCAAATTTGATGACCTGAATTGGGATAATGATTATACCCCTAACCACGCATATAGTCAAAGTAAGTTGGCCCAAATAATGTCAATTTATGAATTACAGGATAGATTGATGGAAGCAGGAAAAACCGATGTTAAAGCATATGCTTGCCACCCAGGTGCATCGAGAACAAACCTGATCAAAACTAGCGGCAGTTTAATGATGCGATTCCTGTTCTACCTAATGACACCTTTAACACAATCGGCAAAAAAAGGCGCTTATCCACAATTAATGTGCGCCACCGAAGAGGATTTGGATGAAAAGGGATTTTACGGACCAACAGGTAGAAATAATTGGACAGGGCCGGTTGGCGCTCACAAAATTGAGCCACACGCAAAGGATATAGCTGTTGCCAAAAGACTATGGGAACTTTCGGAAAAGGAAACAGGTGTGGTTTGGAATATTTAATTTTAACCATGCGTATAATTAAAAAAATAATGCTCGGACTACTTATTATCAGTATAACAATTGGAGTTGGAACACTTCTTTTTTTAAACACGGAACGATTTGGAAAACATCCATCGGCAGGGCGTTTGGTTAAAATTGAGCAATCGCCCAATTTTAAAAATGGCAGCTTTCAAAACCTAAATCATACGCCCATGCTAACCGAAGGTGTTGGATACGGCAAAGTAATGTATGAGTTCTTTTTTTCATCAAAACCAAAAGAACCTAAAATAAAAATTCCATCGGTAAAAACTGATCTAAAGACCATGGACATAACTGAGAATGTGCTGATATGGATGGGACATTCGTCCTATTTTATTCAATTGGATGGCAAAAGGATTTTGGTTGACCCTGTACTGAGCGGCAATGCATCTCCTTTATCTTTCACCACCAAGGCTTATAAGGGAACAGATATATATACCACCGATGACCTGCCAGAAATAGATTTTTTATTTCTGTCCCACGACCATTGGGACCATATGGATTACAAAACTCTTAAAAAATTGAAACCAAAGATCAATAAGGTAATCACCGGTCTTGGCAATGGCGCCCATTTAGAACATTGGGGGTTTGATCCACATAACATTCTGGAAGGTGATTGGTACGATGCCTTTTCTTTTAAAAATGGGTTTGAAATTTCGATAACTCCCGCCCGACACTTTTCCGGAAGAGGTTTTGCACGCGCAAAGACCCTCTGGGCCTCATTTGTATTAAAATCACCTACTACCACAATATATATTGGTGGAGATAGCGGATACGACACTCATTTTAAAGATATTGGAGACAAATATGGCCCGTTCGACCTTGCCATTCTTGAAAATGGACAGTATGATAAAAACTGGAAATACATCCATATGCTGCCCGGAGAGCAATTAAAGGCGGCAAATGATCTAGGTGCCGAGCTTGTATTACCTGTACACTCCGGAAAATTTACATTGGCAAATCATGATTGGGACGAACCCTTTAACAAAATAACCAATCAAGCAAATTCATCCAAGATCAAGGTGATAACTCCCATGATCGGCGAAAAAGTTTCTTTTAAGGATAACCTACCACGATTTAAACCTTGGTGGAACCCAACAGCAACTCAAAAATAGGATGCATGAAACATTTTAAAACACTGTCTTCTTATTTGGAATATATGGGACTTCCAGGTCCCGAGCACCCTATGTTAAGTGTTTTCACCGCCAAAGGTGATAATTTTCTCCCTTGCCCAAGGGAAAGTTCACCTCCTATTTCGGTCGATTGCTATTCCATCAGTTTTAAAAAAATTATACAAGGGAATATAAATTATGGTCGTACCAAATATGATTTTACCAATGGCGCATTGATTTTTATAGCGCCAAGGCAAGTAGTACAATGGGATAGCAGCATTATTTTTGAGCAAAAGGGATTTTCGATAACTTTTCACGAGGATTTTCTGAAAGGCACAGCGTTGGCCCATCAAATAAAAAAATACGGTTTCTTTTCTTACTCTACCAATGAAGCATTACACCTTTCTCCAAAAGAAGAAAAACAAATAGAATCCATTATCGAGAACATTGACCTTGAGTACCAAAACAACCAAGATGCTTTTAGCAAAGAAATCATAATTTCACAATTGGACACCTTGTTAAAATATGCCAATCGTTTCTATGAAAGACAATTTTTAAACAGAAAAGAAATATCCAACGACTTATTGGAGCAATTCAATCAGCATTTAACTGAATATTTTGAGTCTGGACAATTGCAAGAAAATGGCATCCCAAGTATAGAACAGATTGCCGATTACATGTCAGTGTCGCAACGTTATTTAAGTGACACCCTGAAAAAAGAAACTGGAAAAACCACAACGGAGCATTTACAATTATACTTGATAGGTGAGGCGAAGAACATTTTATTGCAACCAGATAAAAGCATTTCTGAAATCGCTTATGATCTAGGATTTGAGTACCCTCAATATTTTTCAAGACTGTTCAAAAAAATAGAAGGCATAAGCCCTTCCGAATACCAACAAAAATATAGCCTAAACTAATTTAAAGAGAAATGGAATTATTAAAACTAGCAACCGAATGGGCCAAATCCGAAGTTTTTTCAACTCGTTTTTTTATCCTCTTTGCCATCATATTTTTATTCGCCAGTGCTGGTTTTTGGCAGTGGGGAAAAACAGATTTAGCAAAGGCCTACATTATTCCGATGTTAGTTTCAGGCTTGTTGCTTATGACCATAGGACTTGGTTTATTCTACACCAATAAATCAAGAATTGTGCAATTTAAAAAAGACTTTAACAGTGATACCGCTGCCTTCTATCAGTCAGAAATTGAACGTTCACAAAGCACTTTAAAAGAATACACGATTGTTTTTAAAGTAATTCCAACTTTAATTATAGTAGCTGCACTACTTTTTTTATTTATTAATACACCAACTTGGCGAGCAATTAGTATTTCAACAATTGCGATGCTAATAATTATTTTAATGGTTGACGGAACTGCTCATGCTCGAATTGAAAAATATTACAATGCTTTAAAGTTGATCGATATACACCAGATTTCGAAAAAATAACTGAACTCAAAGTTCCCATCGGAAAAAATAGTTTTTATGAAAATCCAACCCAATTCTTATAACCATTTATAGAAGAAGATCATCCTATCTTGGATATTGAAGATACTAATGGCAATCTAATTTGCTATGTTTAGCATACAGCTTTTTACTTAAAAAACGACTAACTTCACATACCTATGCAGAACACGTTTGGGTATCGACCCTAGAAAGTGGTTTGAATGCAAAACACATTAACCATCAATTATAGTTTATGAAGGTCTTACTTTTATTTATTGCAGTTCTTTATTGCTCAAATACATTTGCCTGTGATTGTGCAGTTATTGGATTGATTGACAGATTTGAAAGCGCAGATTTTGTAGCTACGGCAGAAATTAAAAAAGTTACACCTGATACTCTTGATACTGATTATCACAATATTGAAATAAAAATTAATGAGATTTTCAAAGGTTCAAAAGTATCCAAACTGAAAATTAGCAGCGTGCTTAATTCATCTTGTGCATTTTATACTCCCGAGAATTCTAAATGGTTAATTTTCGCCTACAAGGATAGTGATAATGATCTCCTTTTTGGCGCATGTTCTGGAGCCATTCAACTGGACAGAAAAGTGGACAATAAAAAATATCCAGGTCTCACAAAAAAAATTGAATTAAGCAATCAACGAAAGCTCAATGTTCTCAAATATTTAAAAGATTCGGAATTAGATATCAAAAATGAATTCCGGCTGAGCTATACCTTTTTAAATAATTGTCTTGAAAATGGAAAAGGATTTGAACTAAAAGAAGGTTCTTTTGGACTCTATGAAATCAAATTCAATAAGAAACTAAGAATTAGAAAAATTACTTCCATTAAAAAGATTCCAGACCAAGAACTCAACAATATCATTGTCAATTGTTTTAGGGAGAGTTTTGAATTATATCTCAACAACAAATCAAAAATAATCAGGTCATCTTCCATTATTATCGGCATTTACTTTTATGCTGCAGAAAACGAACATCCAAGTTTTGTGAGCATATTTGACCTATAAATTTAGCTACTTGTTTAAATGAAAGCGCAACTAATCGCAGCCATTTCCAGGCACATTGAACTTAGTTCCGAAGATGAGAGCTTAATTAAGGGGTTTTGGAGTGAGAAAACCCTTGAAAAAGGCGATTATCTCTTGCAAAACGGGCAAACATGCCGCACCGACAATTTTGTTGTTGACGGGGTGCTAAAGGCCTTTTATATAGATCCAGAAACAGGAAAGGAAGAAATTCTATATTTTGCTATTGAAAATTGGTGGGCAACGGATATCGATAGCTTTCAAAAACAACAACCTTCCATCTACAACATTCAAGCCATTGAAAAAACCATATTGTTACAGATTCACCATAGTTCTTTTCAAGAAATGTTAAAGCAGATTCCAAAGCTCGAATGTTTTTTTAGAATCATCCTGGAAAATTACCTTGGGAGTTTACAAAGGAGAATTATCTTAAATAAGATTTTTGATGCAGAACAACGCTATCTGGATTTTTTGAAAAATTACCCTAAAATTTCCGACAAAGTCCCCAACTACCTCATAGCATCGTATTTGGGGATTTCCGCCGAGTTTTTAAGCCGAATTCGCAAAAAAATCGAAGCATCTTGAACTAGGTCAATTTTTTTCATTGTCCAGATTCGGAATTTTGTCCCACAAACAAAAATTTTGAATTATGAACAAGGTATTGATCATCAACGCAAGTGTAAGAAAGGAAAGGTCGCACAGCCGAAAACTAACAGAGCTTTTTAAGGATAACTGGAAAAAGAAAAATCCCAACGACCAATTTACTTATCGGGAAGTGGGCTTGGAGGAAATTCCGCCCATAAATGAAAAATGGATCGCCAGTGCATTTTTAAGCCCCAAGGAAAGGACAAACGAAAATCAGACGGGGGTTGAACTCAGTAATGCATTGATCAAAGAATTTAAGGAACATAATGTATATGTTTTGGGAACACCCATGTACAATTGGTCCATTCCGAGCGGACTAAAATCCTACATTGACCAAATCATGAGAATTAACGAGACTTGGAAATTCCGTTCGGGCAAGCCAGACGGGGATTATGTTGGGTTGCTAGAGAACAAAAAAATGTTCATCCTATCAAGTCGAGGGGATACGGGTTATGGAGAGAACGAGAAAAACGAGCATATGAATTTCCAAACAACCTACTTGAAATTTGTTTTCGGGATTATGGGAATAAAGGACATTTCCATAATTTCTTTGGACAATGAAGAGTTTGGTGGAGAAATATTCGAGAACTCCAAAAAAGAAATCTACCAAAAGATCCAGAATATTTTATAACAGTTGCCAACTCGGGTTCTAATAAGGTTTTAAAGGGATTTTGTAAAGAAAAATCACTTGAACTGGGGCATTTGAGATTATCGTAAGAAAAACAAATCGCTTGCAATCGCATCTGCCAAAAACTTGCCTTTTTTGGAAAATCCACATATCAATTGGTAATTCGGTTTTATCAAGCCAAACAGTACATCCATCAATCCATGCCGGAATTTTAACCAGAAAATTCTAGCTTGACTTACTTTCGTTATTGATGGGTATAAATCATTATAGCGAATCCATATGCTTGAAGTTGGCAACAAATCGAGATAAACCCCAATAAAACCGAAAAGAGCAATAAATGAACTCAATTTTACACTTCTTAGGTCAAGAAATAGACCTTTTCTATATAGATACAGCCTATGCAAAAGACCTTGACAGATATAAGGGCATTCCTGTGTTTTATAATCAAGGGGGACAGCTTTATTTTGAATTTCCTTACGGGGAATCTCACGGAAGGCTTTTAGAACGCATGCTGACCATAGATTATGAAGTTTATGAACTAAGCTATCCTGTAGATGATGGAAAAATAGTTTTCTATGATTCCAATGGATACATTTTAAAAACATGGAAGTTTAAGGACGCACCTATCGTAAATTATAAAGTAACCTTTGACCCCAACGGAATGGGGTTAATGGTAAAAATGGTTATTTCCCCTGCCATACAGGACTATGGTTGTAAGGTTGTACGAAATTGGCACGTGACACCTATTGAGGAGGAGACCTACCAATCGCCTGTTGTTGCGACCGAACAGGAAGAAAAAAAACCTTTTCGCATAAACATTAAAGCAAATAATCATGATATTAAAGAAGGGATTTTTGGCTTTGACACCATACCTGATAAAAACATTGTAGAATCTGATTACGAAAAACTAAAAAAAGAATACAAACCACTTTCGGAAAAGATACTTAGTGATGAGTACATACCCAATTGGCTAAGTATTCGTAAAGACCAAACCGTTGAACTTGAGTTGGATTGGGAAACGAAAAACAAAGCAAAAGAATACGAAACCGTTGCGTTTGAAGAAAACCCGGATTTCACGTTTGAGCCCAAAAACTTAAAAGACGCCAAAAAAGTAAAGATAACTTGTAAGAACAACAATGAAACTTCTGCTCAACTTCTTATAAAAGCTGATAACGAACTAACCGTTGGGGCATTGAATATCTTTTACCCCAAACCAAAAGCCATCGACCTTGAATGGTGCTTTGTGGAAATTACAGGAGGAAGCAATAGTGAAAATGATGAAAACGATTTAAAAAAACTAATCGATAAAACCAAACTAGAAACGTTACTAAAAAAAGGCTTAAACCCTGCCTTAATCGATGTTAATGTACCCAATAATGAAGCTACCATAGTTGATATTAGTGAACATTTAGAGAATTTTAAAAAATATGGATTTTTAAAAGAGCATTCAAAATCGGGGGCTTACATAGAACGAAGTAAAAAAGGAACAGTACTTCAAAAAATAATTACAACACACAAAGAAGATAAAAACAAACTTACCGTCTATTTTATTAACCAAAAATGTATCAATGAAAAAGATATTACAGAAGATGGTCAATTTAAAGCTGCGGGTGGTATATCACCAACAAATACAGGAATAGCCTTTTTAGTATTAGACCCTGCTGGTCACATTAAATCAGAAAATATTATTCACGAAATAATGCACGCTTTAGGCTTAGAACACACCTTTGAGAGTAAACATAAATTTAAGAATACTAAGACCGACAATTATATGGACTATGATAATACTAAAAAACATACCTACAAATGGCAATGGGAAACTATTCAACAATACGCTAAATTAAAGTAAGATGAAATATTTATATATTTTATTGTTGAGCATTTTTTTTACGAATTGTGTCTCTATACCTAAAGGGTATGTAGCAAATGATAACATCTGCCATTATAACGACACTATTTTTAAAATTAATAAAGAAGAATTAACTCTTAACCAAAATATTTTAAATCAATTAAAAAACAGAGAAGGAGATTTGGTTATAACTGATAATGAAAACTTTAAAAGTAAATTTTACAATTTAAATAGTGAACAAATAACTAACAAACAAACAGACAAAAATTTAGGTCTTGGTAAATGGATTAGGTATAGAAAAAATGGTACAATTCGTTGGGTTTTTTATTTATATCTTAATGGAGATTCAAAAGTTTTCAAAGAAACCCATTACAACGAACAAGGAGAAACAACTAAAGTTATAGATTACGAAAAAGGCTATAACATTTGTTGGGCGGAAGCTATTGAAATTGTAAAAAAAATAGCAAAAAAAGATATTGAAAAATATCAGATTACAGGATTTAATTTATCCCACAATAATTTAAATGAGTTTCCTAACGCTCAACCCGAATGGCAAATAACCTTAGATGGAAATGAAGAATACGAAAGAAAGCCTATTAAAGTATATAGAATAGACGGTGTAACAGGTAAGTTTTTAAGAACAACAAAAATAATTACAACTCACGATTAAAATAAACCTAATGTTAGAAAACATACCTACAAATGGCAATGGAAAACTATTCAACAATACGCTAAATTAAAGTAAGATGAAATATTTATATATTTTATTGTTGAGCATTTTTTTTACCGATTGTGTTTCTATACCTAAAGGGTATGTAGCAAATGATAATACATGCCATTATAACGATCCTATTTTTAAAATTAATAAAGAAGAATTAACTCTTAACCAAAATATTTTAAATCAATTAAAAAACAAAGAAGGAGATTTGGTATTGGTTGATAATGAAAGTTTTAAGAATGAATATTATAAATTTAGTAATGGTGGCATTTTAAACCTTAAAACTGATAAAACTCTTAATATAGATAAGAATATTGGATTTTATCCAAATGGAAAAATTAAATATTTGTTTTTTGAATATACAAACGGTTATAAAAAAATATTTAAAGAATTTGATTACAACGAACAAGGAGAAATAACTAAAGTTATAGATTACGAAAAAGGCTATAACATTTGCTGGACGGAAGCTATCGAAATTGTAAAAAAAATAGCTAAAAAAGATATTGAAAAATATAAGATTACTCAATTTAATTTACCTTTTAGAGTCGACTTAAATAAGTTTACAAATGAAAAACCTGAATGGGGAGTTATGTTAGAAAAAAATGAAAATTACGAACCAAAAGAAAATAAGGTGTATTGGATAGATGGTGTAACAGGTAAGTTTTTAAGAACAACAAAAATAATTATAACTCACGATTAAAATAAATCTAATGTTAGAAAACCTGTCCTAAAGATCGGGGTATCTACACAAAGAGGTGAAAAATTAAACTATCAATTTGTCAACGGAAGAAAAGATACATTATTCTTATATCGAAAAAATATAACGTTACCTAACAACGGTAACCATTGCACAACCCTTTGAACAGCGAAAAAAATGACCTTTTTTAAGCCCTTTTTAGGGACTTTTTGTTTTTAGGCTAGGCTTTGCAACTTGATTTTTGGGCGGTCCAGACTACTCCACAAAAAACAAATCGCTTGCAATCCCATCTACCAAAAACTTACCCTTTTTGGTCGTGAGCAGTTTACCATCTTTGATAAGTAGTAATTCTTGTTCAAGAAATTTTGCAGCTTGTTGATCAAGGTATTGCACATAGCGCTCTCCAAAATCTGCAGCTACCTGCTCCAAATCTACACCCCAAATGGTGCGCAGGCCGGTCATTACAAATTCGTTGTACCTATCGGGAGTGGATAGGGTCTCAATTTCCAATGGCAGGACACCCTCTGCTATTTTTTTAAGGTAGATGGGGTTGTTGCGGATATTCCAACTTCGATGTTTGCCATTAAAAGAATGTGCCGATGGCCCTACACCCAAATACGATTTGCCCAACCAGTATGCCGTGTTGTTCTTGGAGAAGTAATCAGGTTTCCCAAAATTGGAAATTTCGTAGTTCACAAACCCATGGGCTTCCAAGGTATCCACCAAAATATAAAATTGTTCTTGTGCCTGCTCGTCGTCCACATTGGGAACCACGCCTTTTTCAATAAATTTTTGGAGCGCCGTTCTAGGCTCTACCGTTAGTGCATAACTGGAAATATGGGGCAGTCCAAAATCCAAGACCTTTTGGATATTGGTTTTCCATCGTTCATTGGTCATACCAGGAATGCCGTAAATAAGGTCGATAGTGATGTTATCGAAATACTGGGTGGCCTCTTTAATGCATTTTTCTGCTTCAGAAGCATTGTGGGCACGGTTCATCAGCTTTAAATCTTCATCAAAAAAAGATTGGATACCGATGCTAAGGCGGTTTACGGGACTTTTGGATAATTCGATGATTCGATTATTGGATAAATCATCAGGATTGGCTTCCAATGTAATTTCGGGCCGATCAATTACTTTGTAATTGTCGTAAACGGTTTTAATCAGGAACTCAATTTCGTCATTGGAAAGCACCGATGGGGTTCCTCCTCCAAAATAGATGGTCTCGATGCCTCCCCGCATCTCGGGTCTTCGCAATTGTAATTCTTGGGCAATAGCTTTTACCATGGCCTCCCTTTTTCCCAATTGTGTGGAAAAATGGAAATCACAGTAATGGCAAGCTTGCTTGCAAAATGGAATGTGGATATAAATACCGGACATCAATTGTCAATTAACAGTAAACAATATACAATGATCATTTAGTCCTTTTAGTAGTTTTTAGGATGGAAAACATGATTTTCGAAAGTTCATCGGCCTGCGCAATCAATTTATTGGCGTTGTCTTTGGTTACATATTCCGAATCTTTGAGAAGTGCCAACTAGTATTTTACTTCCAAACTCTCCTTGTAAGCTATTGAAATTTTGGATGAAAAATCAGCTGTTGAGATAGCTCCGTTTGCTTCACTAATATTTGCACCAATTGATCTCCCTGACCGAAGCATTTGTTTGGACAGCACATATTCTCGTTTTGAAGCCACAATGGTCTTATACAATCTAACGGTTGCCAAAGCGAAATCATAAGATTTCATCAATAAAGGGTTCTCTTTTTGCATAGGTAGATAAGTTTGGGATGGGGAAAATCTAGTTAATCATCAATTGTTTATTGTTTAATGTAAATTGTTCATTGTTTTTTGACTTTGTTTGGATTTTGTTTGATAAAAGCCTCCCATCCCGTGTAACTTTTTCCAACTTCTACCCTGCCCTCGTTGTAGAAATGGCAAACTGCCGCCGCCAGACCATCTGTACTATCCAAATTTTTTGGGAGTGACTTTAACTTTAGGACACTTTGAAGCATTCGTGCCACTTGTTCCTTACTGGCGTTACCGTTTCCGGTTATGGCCATTTTAATCTTCTTGGGCATGTATTCGGTAATCGGCACCTGTCTCGAAAGACCTGCTGCCATGGCAACGCCCTGCGCACGGCCCAATTTGAGCATGGACTGTACATTTTTTCCATAAAAAGGGGCTTCGATGGCAATCTCGTCCGGATGATAGGTATCGATAAGTTCCAAGGTACGCTCAAAAATTAGCTTGAGCTTAGTGTAGGGGTCATCATATTTTTTGAGCATCAACTCGTTCATTTGCACAAAGTGCATTTGCTTGTTGATCACCTTAATGATTCCAAAACCCATGATCGTGGTACCAGGGTCTATTCCCAATATTATCTTTTCTGATGCCAAATTAGTCGGTGTTAAGTACCAACGGCAGCCTAAATCGCAGGCTTACCGGATTTCCTCTTTTTAATGCAGGTGCAACGGTGGTCAAATCGTTCAAGCGTTCGGAAACTTTGTTATTAAAGTCCGATATTTCATTCAGTACAGAGGTCTTTTCCTCTACATTCAATACCGAGATAAAACCATGTTCATCTATCAAAAAATCAACATATACCGTATCGTTCATATCGTTCCAAACCTGAAATTGTAGTCCTGCCAGGGCTTCGGAAAAATACTCGGTAATCAGGTTTTGAAAACACTCTTGCTGGGCTTCTTTGGAAGCGGTTTCATCACAATCCTCAAAATGTGGATATTGATCCACATCGTTCCAATCTATGGACAAAAGTTCCTCATTGACCAGTTTTTGGGTCTTGTCCTCTTTGGATTCGAACAACTCACAGGATACGAACAGACCCATTAAAATGATTAACAAAACAAACTTCTGCATGACAGCCCCTAAATTTGGCTGAAATTACGACATTTTGAAGAAATCAGTTCCCCGCAAAATGGATTTCCTCCTTTAATTCGCTGACACGTTTTTTTACCCTTTCCTTAATGTACGGAACCAAATCGGGGTAAATATCGAGCAAGTTTTCGTAATAGGATAAACGTGTTTTTGGATCTTTGTAGTATTCATCGGCCAAGGTGCATACCTGATAATAGTTCAAATAGTTGTCCTTGTTTTCTTCCCATGCTTTTACATAGTAATCCATGGCTTTTTTGGTATTTCCCTTTAGTCTGGCGATACGGCCAAGGCTGGCATATTCTTGCGGGAATAGGGCCATTCGCGCTTCGATTGATTTTTGGATATAAAACTGCGCACTGTCCAATTGCTCTTCCTCAAAATACACATCGCCCAGGCCTGAATATGCTGCAGCTATTTTATCCGGAAAATGGCTCAATCTGTGATACGTTTCCAATGCTTTTTGGGGCTGCCAGTTCCTAAAATAGCAAAATGCAAGTTTTTCGAATACAAAAGGTTTTTCCTCGCCCAATTCCAATAATTTTTCAAAGTGGGGAATGGCCAACTGAAACTGACCGTTGTTATAAAAAGCCAAGGCCTTTAAATTGATCATAGCAACGTCATTTTCGTAAAACCTAAGTCCTTTATCAATAAATACCAGGGCGGAATCCTTGATTTCCTGACCCACATAATATTTTCCCAAGGCGTACAAACTCCGCAGATGGGTACTGTCCATTTCTACTGCCGTTTTAAAAGCTTTGTTCGCCTTGTCGGTTTTATTTACCGATTCGTAGGTCCGGCCTAAATAATAGAAATACTCTGGGTTCTGATTTTTGGACGATAACAGGGCATGGAAGGTTTCCAAGGCAGATCCAAACTTTTTGGTTTTCAACAGAAGTTTGCCGAGTTCAAAACGGGCAATCTCAAAATCAGGTTTTTTGTCCAAGGTTGCGGTGTACTGGACAATGGCCTTTTCATAATTTCCTATGGCATTGTATGCCCGCGCAATCTGAAGATTCGAATTTGGAGAATCCACCTTTGCATATTGGTTAATGGCTGCTGTGTAGTTGCCCAAGACATACAAACTATCGGCAACGGCCAAAGCCGATGTTTGTGCACCGGCTTTGAAAATTATAATCAGGAAGAGAACAAGTATGCTTTTCAAGTTTGATCAATAATTAAAGTTTAAATGTAATTGGAATGGAATAAGAAATAATGGCTGGTTTTCCATCATACTTTCCAGCTTGCATTTTGGGCAATCTGGTCAAAATTCTTTCGACTTCATTTTTTAATAGTTCGTGGGCTTCCCCCATAAATTGGATGTCCACTACATCTCCTTCCACACCAATACTAACAACGGTATTCACTTTACCTTCTATACCTTGTTCACGAGCTGCTTCCGGATAATTAAAGTTTTTACGAATATGTGTCATTATCGCACTCTCAAAACAAGCCCTCTTGCTCGGAGCTCCTTCACAACCTGGAAAAATAGGAACCTCATCAATTGAACCAAAGGCCATATTTGGATAATTACCACTTTTAAGCGGTTGAAACTTTTTTTCATTAGCTCCACCTTCGAGGACAAATGTTATCGGTATGGAATAGTCTAGTTGAACAATTTTTCCTTCGTGTTTTCCTGGTTGCATCTTAGGCAATCTATCTAAAATCCTTCTACTTTCATTTTTTAAGAGCCGGTATGGGCTCAAAAGTTGAATATGTGAAACATTCCCTTGCTCATCAATAGAAAAACTAGCATCTACCCTACCTTGAATACCTTGCTCTTGGGCTTCTTCGGGGTAATTGAAATTTTTACGGATATGCTCTTGTATTTTTTCCTGAAAACAGGCGCGCTTATCATTGGCATCTTCACAACCGGGGAAAACCGGTACCTCATCAATCTCACTGAACGATACTTTTCTTCCAAAAGAAACTTTCCAGGGATTACTTGAATTGGGTGTGAGGCTGATAGCTTTCTTGCCCGTGCTCTTTTCCGGCAACATGTTCCGGGCCATTTTTTTTAATTGGCTCATCTCGTTTAAAGTTAGGGAATCTTTTGCCTCAATTTCAACATTCAATTGAGCTAATCGCTCCTCTAACGAAAGTTCTTCTGCTATACTTGATTTGGTTTCACAAGAAGTGTATATCAACATTCCCAACACCAAAGGCATCAACAACACATACTTTAATTGCCATACGGCCTTGGATTTCTTTTTTTGTAACATGACTATTCGTTTTTTGATTAATGATTTTGTGAAAAATTGATTGACAAAGCTAATGTTCTGTGTATGGAAAGCTTCGGACAGCAGCATCTCAAAATGTGCCTGTTTATTTTGCTTTACCGCTTTTTCGTCGGCAATAAATTCATGCAATTCAGCTATTCTATTTTGATAGATATACACTAATGGGTTGAACCAGAAGACAATTCGGGCCAATTCAAAAAAGAGTAGGTCCAAGGTGTGTTTTTGTTTTACGTGTACCATTTCGTGAGCTAAAATGTTGGCCTCTTTGTCCTTTTTAATTTGGGCTCCCATAAAAATGCTTCGGAAAAATGAAAACGCTGAAGTGCTTTGTGGCATAGTCACCTTGGTGTAGTCTGGATAATGTTCCACCTTACTTTTACTCTTAAGTCTTCCCAATTGTAAAAGCTTGAACACAAACCAAAGTGCAGCCAAAATGGCGCCAATTGCCATTACCAAATACGGCCAAGGTACACTTGCAAGAAAGTTGACCTCTGGACTATCTGGTCCTAAAACCACTCCATCCAATTGAGTCAAAAATACAGTTGTAGTCTCCAATTCTTTAGGCATGGTTGTTTGTAAGGCCTCTATTTTTATCCAAGGCAACAGAATGGAAAGTACAAAGGTTGCCAATAGGTAAGCCCGATTCCATTGAAAAAAGGTTTCTTTCTTCAAAAAAAGATCATAGGTCAACAAAAAGAGCAGTTGAAAGGCCAAAGATTCCAGAATGTACGTTATCATTTCTTCTCTTCTTTTATGTTCTTCATGATCTCTTCGAGTTCCTTTAGGCCGATGTCGTTCTTCTTCATAAAAAAGGATACCATACTGCTGAACGACCCTTGAAAATACCCATCCATCAATTTAGTAAGACGCTGATTGCTGTACTCTTCCTTTTTCACCAAGGGAAAATACACATGGCCCTTCCCGACTTTTTCGTGGGAAACAAAACCTTTGTCCTCCAAAATTCGAACAATGGTAGAAACGGTATTATAAGCTGGCTTGGGCTCCGGAAGTTCTTCCAGAATTGCAGCCACATTGCCCCTTTTAATTTTCCAAAGGAGCTGCATTACTTCTTCTTCTGCCTTGGTGAGTTGTTTCATTTTTTAACTAAGTTTTCAGTTCAATACGAAACAAATATAACTAAATATTTAGTTTAAACTAATTTTTTAGTTGAAAAATTCAATTAAAAATCCGCCAGCGTTGCCTACTGGCGGATAACTATTTAAAATGTTACAGTAACTTTTCCACGCAAGTAGAAAGGTGTGCCCGGAGTAAAATGAATCTCTTCAAAAGAGTTCGGTTCGTTGAACAAACGGCTTTCCGTAGCGAACTGTGTTTCGTTCCATTCGGTGTCGAACAGGTTTTCCACAATCAATCCAAAAGTCCAATTGTTCACACTATAATTGAGTGTGGCATCGGTTACAAAATAACCTTCGGCCACAATGGAATTGTCCTCGTTTGCGGGTCTATCATCAATATACCTGTAGTTAAATCCTCCTGAAAAGCCTTGATCATCTCCCAAGGTAAGACCGCCCGCCATGGTAAAATCGGGTGCCAAGGGTATGTAATCTTCCCCATCGGCCTCCTCGGTACTCCTGGCATGGGTATAGTTGGCATCTGTATAAAGATACAGCCAATCCAATGGCTGATATCTTGCTCCTACCTCTAGTCCCATTCTTCTGGTCTTTCCACTGGGTTCTACAATTCCGGCATCACCCACGTACACAAACTCTTGATCTAGGAACAAGGTCCAAAGTGTAGCGTTCAAGACTAACTTATCCGCTGGTCTGATTATGGTTCCTAAATCCACCCCATAGGCTGCAGGTAGAATCTCCTCCCCTTCGTTTGCTACCACAACTCTGGTATCGTTGGAGTGGAAACCAATACCTGTTTTCAAGAAAAACTGGGTGTTTGCTGTTGGACTGTAAATGGTATTGAACTTAGGACTGAATGCCACCTTTTCTTCACTACGGCTATCGTACAGCTCGCTCATTTTGTTGATGTAATCGAACCGGAAGTAATCCAATCGCAGCGCTGGTTCAAACGTAAATTTACCCGATTTAAACTCGGCACCGGCAAAGGCGTAACCATTCACCTCATCCACATCGCCA
This sequence comes from Flagellimonas marinaquae, assembly GCF_023716465.1. Lineage (NCBI taxonomy): Bacteria > Pseudomonadati > Bacteroidota > Flavobacteriia > Flavobacteriales > Flavobacteriaceae > Flagellimonas > Flagellimonas marinaquae. The sequence goes on along the minus strand of NZ_CP092415.1, from coordinate 2,052,063 downwards.
TAGGCCAAACGCTCCAACAGTTCCTGGCGGTTCAGAGTACGGGACAATTGATTATCGTCAACATTATCGTACCTAAAACCGATTCCTGCATTGTACTTAAATCCCAGCCCTCCCAAATTGGCCGAATTGTTCTGAAAAATTGTCTTCGCTACTGCCATCATTCGGTCCTCAAACTGTTTAATTTGATCTCCGTTTACAGGGTCTTCCAAGAAAAAGGTAAAGTTGGAATACAGTTCAAAATCATAATGCGAAACATAGGCCATGGTGTTTATGGATTTACCGATCCCCAAGTTTTTATTGTGATTGAGCACAAAGTTTGTCCTGCTGGTTTTTCCGCCTTCGGTATCATCAATGGCACCAAAACGACCAATCAAGCCTTGGTCCACGGCTCGTTGGGGTATTTGACCCGATGCATCCCATTTGCTGGAAAAGTGAGAAGCTGTCAATAACAGTTCTTGATCACCGGGCAATGCATAGCGGTATCTACCTAAAATATTTATTCGGTTAAAATTCTGAGGTGATTCAAAAGGCCCATCGGTTAAGTACAGTTCGGATGCCAAATAGGCATTGCTGTTCTGATTATCCATTACATTGAACATTCCCATAAACCTACGGGCACCAAATTGGCCTATTTCGGTGGAGAGCACATTTTTTTCCAAACTTTTTCTCAATCTTAGGTCAACATAACCTGCTGTATTAAAGTTGCCTTGGTCCGCATAATAGGGCCCTTTTCCAAAATTGATGTTCTCTATGGTTTCCGGAATCACAAAATGAAGGTCCGCATATCCCTGTCCATGGGCATGAGACACCATGTTCACCGGCATTCCGTCCACGTTGATGGCCACATCGGTTCCGTGGTCCACATCAAAACCTCTCAAAAATATTTGCTCCGCCTTTCCTCCTCCGGCATGTTGCCCTATAATGAGTCCAGGGACTTTTCTCAATATTTCTTGTGAAGATTTTACAGGATCCGCCTGAACATCCACATCTACCAATCTGCTAAGTGCATCAACTTCCGATACCAAGACTACTTGATCCAAGGAAATTGAATTTTCGTCCAACACAATGGTCAAAGAAGTGCCAAGATCAGATTGTTTCACCACCAAAGTTTTAGTGGCATATCCCAGTCTTGAAAAGTAGACCGTATCATTCACCGAAGTCCTGTCCAGAACAAAATGTCCTGTTCCATCGGTATGGCTATGTTGACCACTGGTCTTGTTAAAAATACCAGCATCCTCTATCGGGGAACCTGCCTCATCCACCAGTTTTCCCTTTACGTTTTGTGCAGCAATAGTGCCCATAAAAAGCATGGACAATGCCGCCATAAAATATTTCATGTCGTTATCTTTTAATTTGATTTGTGTAAATAAGTCTGAACTATAGAAATACTAGACCAGTTCCAAAGAAGATTGGAACCTATTTTCAAAAATTGGTCTACTATTTTTAGCTATACTGGGGAGGGGGCGTGGTTATGCCCTGACTCCAAAGAGAAGTTAAGTCTATGTATGCCCAATCCCCCCTGTTTACGGTCCAAGAATGCAATTTCAACGTTCTTTGAGCGTCCTCAAAAAAATGTTTGTCCAATTTAAAGCTAAAATCACCTTTAGATTCTTGCTTATCGGGTTGGTTGGCCACCAACAACTCCTTTAAGGCTTCCAATGCCTCATGCGAGTGACCGGCCATGGCATCCAATGAAGAATAATCGATAGTTTCGTGATCGGACACAAAACCATGATAATGTGTTTCAGGGGCCCAAATGTGAGCAGCCTCATGCAAGGTCTCCAATACCAGACTGTTAAAAAGTCCGATCAAATAAAATACACACATACCTGCGCACCCTATTCGGATGAACCTTGGTTTTGTATGTACGCTATGCAGTTTCACGAACGCTTGATAATCGGTTTCAAATTTACCTACGAAAAAATTAAGAGTAGGGTTTTATTTTGATTTTGTTTGTAACAATTGTCGGCTACATTTGTCTAACAGTAAAACACGACCATGGACATTGCATTGCTCATTTTAGGGTTTCTTTTAATGCTTATTGGCATATTGGGCAGCTTTTTGCCGGTATTGCCAGGACCTCCCATTAGTTGGGTCGGGCTGCTACTACTTTATTTGACCAAAGCCGTACCGGATAATTGGTGGGTGCTCGGAATTACATTTGTCCTCGCCATTACCATTACAATTTTGGATTATGTGATTCCAGCTATGGGCACCAAAAAATTTGGAGGTAGTAAAGCCGGAATGTGGGGTACCATTGTTGGATTGCTCGTCGCCATTATTGTTCCTGTTTTTGGTCCCTTCGGAATTATTATTTGGCCGTTTGTAGGTGCATTAGTTGGTGAATTGCTCAATAAAGCCAATAAAAATACCGCCATGAAGGCGGCTTTCGGTTCATTTTTAGGCTTTTTAACAGGCACTTTTATGAAGTTCGTTCTAACAGTGGCTTATGCCATTTTTTACGTGTACATCACCATCAAATATGCGGGCGACCTGTTTACTTTTAGTTAGTCCAACCATTCTACTTTATCAGCAATTGGAGTTCTAGCTGACGGAATCACTTCTCCATCAAAATAACCCATGTAGAAAAAGCCCAGGCATCTTTCACCTTCATTCAAGTTGAAGAACTCATCCATGTATTTGATGAGTCCAGGCGAAGACCAATAACTTCCAATTCCCAATTCTGTGCAACATAGCCACATGTTTTGCACCGCCATGGAAACTGCAGCAATTTCTTCCCACTCGGGCAAACTTTCTTTTGGATCGCGTTGCATGCAAATTGCAATTACCGCTCCCGAATTGGATGGGTTGAACTGTAATTTTTTAATTTTTATCTGTTTCGGATTAAGATCCGTTTCCTCATACTTATTGGCAAGAAAAATACCCAACTCCTGTTTCTTGTCCCCAGTCAAAACTTTAAAACGCCATGGCTCGGTTTTTTTGTGGGTAGGTGCCCAATTGGCGGCTTCCAGAATTTTTTCCAAGACATCTTTGGCAATGGGCCTATCAATATATTGAGGAGGAAAAATACTTCTTCTCTTTTCGATCAAATCAAAAATCATAACTATTCTTTAAGTTGAATTCCAAAGTTACGCTCCAAATTGTTCCCATCATAATTTCATGAGCAAGTCCATACATTTTTGAAGCGCCGGGTTCCGATTGTCCGTTTTCCAGACCATGCTCAAAACAGCACGCTGTTTTATCTTTTTCATTTCGATAAACTTTACCTTCATCTGAAACCCATGTTGAAGCGTTGTCGGAACAATGGCAATACCCAACTTATTTTCCACCAGTTTAAAAATGGTCTGCGCGTGCACCGATTTATGCGAAACATGGGGCACAAACCCACTATCCTCACAAATGCTCAGCACCGTATCGTAATACATTGGACTATAATCTTGGGAAAATAGGATAAAAGCCTCTTCAGCCACTTGATTGATATTCTTAAAATTAGCTTCATCCAAAGGATGGTCCTCTGGCAGTACCAAAGAAAAGGTATCTTCAAAAACAGGTTTCACATCCAATCCTTTCGGTACTCGTGACAATCGCACAAAACCCAAATCCAATCGGTCGGCCAAAATTGCATTGATCTGCGCGCGGTTGGAAAGTTCCTCCAATGTAGTATGCACCTTGGGATATCTTTCTTTTAGTCCCAACAACAAATTGGGCACCACATTTTGCATGGCCGAACCTAAAAACCCGATTCGAACCTCTCCCAATTGTCCATCGCCTATAAGTTTCACCTGTTTTTTGGTCTGGTCGAGATGATTCAAAATAAACTCTACCTCCTTTTTTAAAAACTCCCCCGCTGGTGTCAAACTCACTTTCTTTTTGTCCCTCACAAAAAGTTGCGTTCCAAGTATCTCTTCCATTTGTTTGATTTGCGTACTCAAACCCGGCTGGGAAATAAACAACTTTTCAGCTGCCTTTCTATAATGAAGTTCTTCGGCCACAGCCAAAAAATAGATAAAATGACGAAGTTCTAATTGATAAGTCATACTTATTGATTGTTATAAAAATAAGTATTGGTAGTTATTAATCATAACTTATAATTTTATGGAAAAGGAAAGAGCATGGCAAAAGACCGAAAATTTCAATTTGGTGAAGACCATTTAACCGCAAGCATAGCTTTGGGTATGGCCCATGGCTCCATAAAAGGTATTTTTACCGATAAATGCCTCAAAAATGTAAATGCGAGTTACCAACGGGTACAGCGCATTGTGGAAAAAGGCGATACAGTGTATGGCATCAACACGGGCTTTGGTCCTCTTTGTAACACCAAAATTTCCAAGGAGGACACCAAAATACTTCAATCCAATATATTGCAAAGTCATAGCGTAGGAGTGGGACAACCCATTTCCAATGAATTGGCTAAAATCATGCTGATTCTTAAAATCCATGCTTTGGCGAAAGGGTTTTCGGGGATTGCAGAAACCACCTTGCAACGCATGTTGTGGCATTTGGATAACGATGCCATTCCCATGGTTCCATCCCAAGGTTCGGTAGGTGCCTCTGGCGATTTAGCACCGCTTTCCCATCTGTTTTTGCCGTTGATTGGTCTCGGCAAAGTAGAATATCAAGGTAAAACCATTCCAACACAAGTGCTATTTCAACAAAAAGGGTTACAACCGCTAAATTTGGGTCCAAAAGAAGGGCTTGCCTTAATCAATGGCACCCAATTTATCGCTGCACATGGAGTGATGGTCGTTCACAAACTACAACATTGTTTGCGCCATGCCGATATTATCGGTGCTATGATGCTCGAAGGCCTGCAAGGTTCCATGAAGCCATTTTTTGAAGAATTGCACAAACTACGGCCCTTCAAAGGCAATCAGCACGTTGCGGGCAGGATCCGTACCTTGCTCCAAGGTTCCGAGATTTTGGAAGATCATATTGATTGTGAACGTGTACAGGACCCCTACTCCCTTCGCTGTATCCCGCAAGTACATGGCGCATCACGAAATGCTTGGTTGCACCTCAAAGAATTATTGGAAATCGAGCTCAACTCGGTAACCGACAACCCTGTCATCGTAAATGATGAACTCACCATAAGCGGTGGAAATTTCCACGGGCAACCTTTGGCCATGGCTTTGGATTACGCAGCTTTGGCCGCTTCGGAAATCGGAAATATCTCCGACCGACGCATTTACCTGGCCCTGGAAGGCAACAGTCCAGGAGTTCCCAAATTATTGATGAAGGATACGGGCATCAATTCTGGCTATATGATTTTGCAGTATACCTCGGCTGCATTGGCCAGCGAGAACAAAAGTTTGTGTTTCCCTGCCAGTGCGGACAGTATCCCAACCTCTTTGGGACAGGAAGACCATGTGAGCATGGGTTCCATCAGCGGTAGAAAAGCGCTCAACATTATTAACAACGTAGAGAAAATCCTTGCCATCGAGTTATTGACCGCAGCTCAGGCATTTGAATATAGAAAACCATTGAAATCGGGGATTCTGTTGGATGAAATCCATACCTTCCTGAGAACAAAGGTTGCTTTCGCCGAAAACGACCGTGTTTTTTCCGATGACATTGAAAAAGGAATCGAAATGATTCAAAATCACGAAATCATTGATTTGGTGGAATCGGTAATGAAAGAAAAAGAACTGACTTGGGATGCACCACATCTTGATGAATTTGAAACGTACTGATATGAACAAACCACTCTTAATAGGACCATTCACCCAATTACTTCCCATGACAGGTCTCCCCTTAAAGGGAGCGCTCAAAGATGAGCAACTACCCATTATTGAAAATGGAGGGATTCTGGTCGCTGATGGAAAAATTCTCAAAGTTGGAGTTTTCGATGAAATGAAATCATCCGATGTCGATATTCACCATATCGATGGGAAACATGTTTGCCTACCAGGGTTTGTGGATTCCCATACCCATATTTGTTTTGGTGGCACCCGTGCACGAGACTACGCCTACCGAAATGCTGGAAAAACCTATTTGGAGATTGCCAAGGCAGGCGGTGGCATCTGGGACACCGTGACCCAAACGCGAAATGCATCACAAGAAGAATTGGTTTCAGGTATCATTTCGAGAAGTCAAAAACATTTAAAAAATGGGATAACAACCCTCGAGGTAAAAAGTGGCTACGGTCTTTCTGTGGATGAAGAACTGAAGATGCTACGTGCCATCAAACAGGCCAATGAAACTTCGAGTGTTTCTTTGATTCCAACTTGTTTGGCTGCACATATGAAACCCAAAGATTGGAATCAAAACGAAGCTTATTTAGATGTAATTATCAAAGAATTGTTCCCGATGATCAAAGCAGAAAACTTGGCTCGCCGGGTGGATGCCTTTGTGGAGGAAAGTGCTTTTTCCCCTGAAGAAATCAGACTTTATTTCCAAAAGGCGAAAGAAATGGGATTCGACATCACCGTGCACGCCGACCAATTTACCACAGGAGGAAGTCAAGTAGCCGTGGACTTTGATGCCGTAAGTGCCGACCATTTGGAAACCAGCACCGAAAAAGAGATTCAATTATTGGCCAAGAGCAATACCATTGCAACAGCATTGCCAGGGGCATCCCTTGGTTTGGGATGTGCTTACACCCCTGCCCGCAGAATTTTGGATGCCGGAGGCGCTCTGTCCATTGCCAGCGACCACAATCCAGGCTCTGCTCCCATGGGCGACCTGTTGACCCAAGCCAGTATTTTGGGAACCTTTGAAAAATTGTCCAACATCGAAGTACTTTCAGGAATTACGTTTAGAGCAGCCGCAGCCTTACGTTTGGCAGACCGTGGAAAACTGGAAGCAGGAGCGCAAGCCGACTTTGTTGTTTTCCCAACCAATAATTACCAAGAAATCACATACCATCAAGGGCAATTGAAGCCAAGCGAGGTTTGGAAAAAAGGAGCTCCTATCCACTAAAAATTTGAATTATGACTGAATTTCAGCAACAGATACTTCAAGGCATCCCCGAACAACTTCCACCAAAAAAACCATATCCAAAAAATGGCAACCCTGCGCCAAAACGGAAAGACATCCTCTCGAAAGAAGAGAAAAAACTGGCCGTACAAAATGCGTTGCGGTATTTTCCCGAAGCTTGGCACAAAGAACTTGCCCCCGAATTTGCAGAGGAGCTAAAAACCTATGGTCGCATCTACATGCACCGGTTTAAGCCCGATTATGAGATGTATGCCCGGCCCATTTCCGAATATCCAGCGAAAACACATCAGGCTGCCGCCATAATGTTGATGATCCAGAACAATTTGGACCCTGCTGTGGCACAACATCCCGAGGAACTCATCACCTACGGAGGAAATGGGGCAGTATTCCAAAACTGGGCGCAATACCTGCTTACTATGAAATATTTGGCAGAAATGACCGATGAACAGACGCTCAATATGCATTCCGGGCATCCAATGGGCCTATTTCCATCTTCCAAGGAAGCGCCACGAGTGGTGGTCACCAATGGCATGATGGTTCCCAACTACTCCAAGCCCGACGACTGGGAACGCTTCAACGCATTGGGTGTGACGCAGTATGGACAAATGACAGCAGGATCCTATATGTACATCGGCCCGCAAGGCATCGTGCACGGAACAGCTATCACCGTTATGAATGCTTTCCGAAAAGTATTGGAGAAAAATGAATCCCCCGAAGGCAAAATTTTCTTAACTGCTGGATTGGGCGGCATGAGTGGTGCCCAACCCAAAGCAGGAAATATTGCTGGGGGCATCACCATCTGTGCCGAAGTCAACCCCGAAGCTGCCAAAAAACGACATAATCAAGGTTGGGTGGATGAATTGTTGGTGGATTTGGACCTATTGGTCGTTCGCACCAAAGATGCTGTAAAAAACAAGGAAGTGGTTTCCTTGGCCTACATTGGCAATGTGGTTGATGTTTGGGAACGGTTTGATGAGGAAAATATTTTTGTTCATCTGGGTTCCGACCAAACCTCTTTGCACAATCCTTGGGCGGGTGGATATTATCCCGTTGGGCTATCTTTTGAAGAATCCAATGCCATGATGGTCGAAAACCCTGAAGCGTTCAAGGAAAACGTACAGGAATCGCTACGAAGACAAATCAACGCCATCAACAAACACACCGCAAAAGGCACCTACTTCTTTGATTATGGAAATGCCTTTTTACTGGAAGTTTCCCGTGCGGGCGGTGATGTCATGGCAGAAAACAATATCGATTTTAGATACCCCTCCTACGTACAGGATATTTTGGGGCCCATGTGTTTTGACTACGGTTTTGGACCGTTCCGGTGGGTCTGTACCTCGGGGGACCCCAAGGACCTCCAAAAAACCGATGCCATTGCATTGGAAGTGATGAAAAGCATCAAATCCGAAGCCCCAGAGGAAATCCAGCAGCAAATGCAGGACAATATCAAATGGATTTCCGAAGCGGAACAGAACAAACTGGTGGTAGGCTCGCAGGCCCGAATCCTCTATGCCGATGCCGAGGGACGAAGCAAGATTGCCGATGCCTTTAATACCGCTATTGCGAAGGGTGAAATCAGCTCGCCCGTGGTTTTGGGCAGGGATCACCATGATGTGAGCGGTACGGATTCTCCCTTTCGAGAGACGAGCAATATTTACGATGGCAGCAAATTTACCGCCGATATGGCCATCCAAAATGTGATCGGGGACAGTTTTAGGGGAGCCACTTGGGTATCCATCCACAACGGTGGCGGCGTTGGCTGGGGCGAAGTGATCAATGGTGGGTTTGGCATGGTGCTCGACGGTTCCGAAGAAGCTTCCAACCGATTGAATAAAATGTTATTTTTTGATGTGAACAATGGAATTTCCCGAAGAAGTTGGGCTAGAAATAAGGAAGCACGATTTGCCATTGAACGAGAAATGGAGCGTACTCCAAATTTAAAGGTAACTTTGCCCCATCTGGTGGAGCCGGATATTTTGGACAATCTTTTTTAATCTGATGAAACACTACGAACCCCCGAAAAAAGACCTCTGGACCGGTCGCATCTCCAATAAATGGCTGTACCTCCACGAAAAGGTACACTGCACACCTTTGGAAGAAATTGCCGAGGCCCAAAAAAAATCCATTGCGCTTTTGGGCTACGCCTGTGATGAAGGGGTACGCCGAAACCAAGGGCGAGTTGGCACAGTGAATGGTCCGGACACTATTAAAAGTAGTTTTGGAAAAATGCCCAATCACTTGGGTAGCCATGTGCTTTTGCACGATGTGGGTTCCATTACCTGTGATGAAGGGGATATGGAGTCTGCCCAAATGAAGCTGACCGAAGCGGTTAGCCTGCTTTTGGAGAAAAAACAGTTTCCGATTGTTTTGGGTGGCGGACACGATATGGCCTATGGCCATTATAATGGCATCAAAAAATATTTAGATGCAAAAAAAGAAGGACAGACCATCGGCATTATCAATTTTGATGCACATTTTGATTTGCGAAAGAATACGGAGCAGAGCAATTCCGGCACTCCGTTTTATCAGATAGCCAAGGACTGTGAGAAAGAAGGCATCGATTTTAATTACCTCTGTCTCGGTATCCGAAAAGATGCCAACGATAGAAACCTGTTCCAAACGGCTAGGGACCTTGATGTCATCTATGTGATGAACGATACCTTCCAAATTCCCTTACTGGAGGAAATCACAACCTGGATCAATGCCTTTGCCAAAAATGTGGACCACATTTATGTGACCATCGACTTGGATGGTTTTTCCGCGGCCTACGCGCCCGGAGTCAGTGCAGCTTCGCCCATGGGCTTTAATCCATACATAGTTTTGGAGTGTTTAAAAACCATTATCGGTTCTGGCAAATTGATCAGTTTGGATATTGCCGAGATGAATCCAAAATACGACATCGATGGACAAACGGCTAAACTGGCCGCTTCACTAGTGCACCATGTAGCACATAGTATTTCTGGAAGTTGATATAGCTCCAAACTGGCATTCAGAGCCTCTCGACTGCGCTCGAGGTGGCACCCGCACTTATCCTTTTCTTATTACCACAAACAAAAAAAGCCTTCCAAAAGGAAAGCCTTTCATTGGCGAGCATCGGTTTTGATGCTTCAACCTGATTCCAATCATCACGACTGGAATCCAACACAACGTGACAAAGATATGATGATTTTTCGGAAAAAATAATAGCATGTATTGTTGATATTTATTTTTTGGATTATTTCCATTTTATAGGATTATTTCCATAATTTAGCTTTCCTTCAACTGAACAATGGAAAAGACGATTTTGCATCTAGACTTGGATACATTTTATGTATCCGTGGAGCGCATCATCAACACAGAGCTTAAGAACAAGCCCTTGTTGGTGGGCGGCACCAGCGACCGCGGTGTAGTAGCTGCTTGTAGCTATGAGACCCGTGGATTTGGAATCCATTCGGGCATGCCCATGAAAATGGCCAAGGAACTTTGTCCCGAAGCCGTGGTCATCCGTGGCAATGCGGGCACCTACAGCAAATATTCGGATGTGGTCACGGAGATTATCAAAGAACATGTACCTGTTTTCGAAAAATCGAGCATTGATGAGTTTTACGCCGATCTATCGGGCATGGACCGTTTTTTTGGCTGCTACAAATATGCCACGGAAATGCGGCAGAAAATCATTCGGGAAACGGGACTGCCCATTTCGTTCGGGCTATCAGTGAACAAAGTCGTTTCCAAAGTGGCGACCAACGAAGCCAAACCCAACAATCAGCTCAAAATAGATTTTGGCCTTGAAAAACCTTTTTTGGCTCCACTTTCCATCAAAAAAATTCCGATGGTAGGCGATAAAACCTATCAAACCCTTCGAAATTTGGGCATACGGCAAGTAAAAACCGTTCAAGATATGCCCATGGATATTATGCAACGGGTACTGGGTGCCAACGGTAGACTTATTTGGAAACGGGCCAATGGGATAGACAATACCCCCGTAATTCCGTTCCACGACAGAAAATCCATCTCCAACGAAAGGACCTTTGATAAGGACACCATCGATGTCATCAAACTTAGGGGCATTTTGATTGCCATGACCGAAAACTTGGCCTACCAACTTCGTCGAGGGGATAAGTTGACGGCCTGCGTTGCCGTAAAAATTCGGTATTCCGATTTCAATACTTATTCCAAACAATCGCGGATTCCATACACGAGTGCAGACCACACCCTTATCCCAAAAATATTGGAACTGTTCGACTCGCTGTATAACAAACGCATGCTGGTCCGCCTCATCGGGATTCGGTTCAGCCATTTGGTATCGGGCAACTACCAGATCAACCTTTTCGAAGATACCGAGGAGACCTTGAACCTATACCAAGCCATGGATTATGTGCGGAACCGATTTGGATGCCGGAGCGTGGTCCGCGCCTCTGCCATGGGCGCAAAGACCATTGGGAGCATGCACAACCCCTTTAATGGGGAACCGCCTGTGGTTTTGGCACATCGAAAACAGTGACCAATTTCCAATGAGCAATAAACAATGAACAAGTGCTAACTGATAATTGACAACCAAACATTGATAATTGAAAATTGTACCTCAACTGCCACACATATTATAGTTTACGATTCGGGACCTTTTCGGAGGTGGAGTTGTTGGAATTGGCACAACAAAATCATGTGACCCAACTGGTACTTACCGATATCAATAATACATCCGCAGGATTGAACTTTGTTCGAAAGGCGCCGGAATTCGGCATCAAGCCGATTTTAGGCATTGATTTTAGGAATGGAACCCAACCCTGCTTTATCGGCATTGCCCAGAACAACGAAGGGTATCTGGAATTAAATGATTTTTTGTCTCACCACCTTCATGATGGTTCAGAAATTCCATACCGTGCCCCCGATTTCAAAAATGCATTCGTGGTATATCCTTTTGAACAAGTGCTGTTCAACGAACTGGAACATTTTCAAGACCATGAGTTTGTTGGAATCTCCATCAAAGATCTGCGGAGGCTTCCTTTCTCCAAGTTGGTATTACTCACAACCAAATTGGTAGTACAGCAGCCCGTTACCTTTCGGAACAAACAGGATTTCAACGCACATAGATTGCTAAGGGCCATCGACAATAATCTACTATTGAGCAAACTTCCAAAGGAAGAAGAGGCCAGCGAAGAAGAAAAAATGTATCCCGTCCAAAATCTGGCCGCTGCTTTTTCAGAATTCCCTTTTATTTTGGAAAACACGGAAAAACTGCTCAACAAGTGCAGCATCCATTTTGACTTTTCCAAGGACAGAAAACCTCAAAACCTGAAAACCTATTTGGGAAGCGTTGAAGAAGACGAACAGCTCTTGGACCAACTCTGTGCCAAAGGACTCCCCTATCGATATGAAGAAGTGAAAGACTCCATCAAAAACCGATTGACCAAAGAACTGGATCTCATCAAAAAAATGGGTTTCGTTTCCTACTTTTTAATCAATTGGGACATTGTTTCCGAAGCAAGACGAAGAGGTTTCTTTTATGTAGGCCGTGGCAGTGGTGCGAATAGTATTGTGGCCTACCTCCTTCGCATCACCGACGTGGACCCTATGGAGCTTGATTTATATTTTGAGCGGTTCATCAACCTTTACCGGGCCAATCCGCCCGACTTTGATATCGATTTTTCGTGGAAAGATCGCCCTGCCATGACGGAATACATTTTTAATCGTTTTGAACATGTGGCCCTGCTCGGCACCTATGTCACTTTCAAGGAGCGGGGCGTAATTCGGGAATTAGGCAAAGTGTTCGGACTTCCACCACAGGAAATTGATTTTTTACTGGCGGGAAGATATGATTTCGACCAACTGGACCATGTATCAAAACTCGTACTGAAATATGGCAGCTTGCTCAAGGGCAAACCCAATTATTTGAGCATTCACGCAGGGGGGATTTTGATCAGCGACAAACCTTTGCATTGGTTTTCGGCTACTCATTTACCGCCAAAGGGATTTCCCACTACCCAATACGATATGGTCATTGCCGAGGATGTGGGACTCTACAAATTTGACATCCTTGGTCAGCGGGGACTGGGCAAAATCAAGGAAGCACTGGAAATCGTCGCCTACAACCAACCTGAAAAATATGACAGAATAGATATCCACAACATCAAAGGGTTTAAAAAAGACCCTGTCATCAACAACTTGATCAAGACCGCGCAATGCATGGGCTGTTTTTATGTGGAATCGCCCGCCATGCGGATGTTGTTGAAAAAACTACAGGTCGATAATTATCTGGGATTGGTCGCCGCCAGTTCCATTATCCGTCCCGGTGTGGCCAAAAGCGGTATGATGCGGGAATATATTTTACGCCATCGGAATAAAGGACGAACCGAGGAAAAGGCACATCCCGTGATGTTGGAAATTATGCCCGACACCTACGGGGTAATGGTCTACCAAGAAGATGTGATCAAAGTGGCCCATCATTTTGCCGGTCTGGACCTTGGCGAAGCCGATGTACTCCGAAGGGGTATGAGCGGTAAGTTCCGCTCGCGGGAAGAGTTCCAGAAAGTACAGGACAAGTTTATTTCCAATTGCAGGAAAAAGGGCTACGCGGAATCCCTCATCTCAGAAATCTGGAACCAAGTGGCCAGTTTTGCAGGCTATGCTTTTGCCAAAGGGCACTCTGCCTCCTATGCCGTGGAGAGCTATCAAAGTTTGTTTTTGAGGGCCTATTTTCCTTTGGAATATATGGTGGCCGTGCTCAATAATGGAGGCGGGTTCTACCGTTCGGAATTCTACGTGCACGATGCCCGAATGATGGGTGCGACCATTCATCCGCCCTGCGTGAACAAAAGTATGATCGTCAACCGCATTTACGGCAAGCACATTTACTTGGGAATGATGTACCTCCGCGACCTGGAGAGCAGGGTCATGGAACGCATCCTAAAAGAGCGGATGCTCCACGGAAGTTTTTCCTCTTTGGAAGATTTCTTGGACCGAGTATTTATCCGCATGGAGCAACTTTCCATTTTGATCCGTATTGATGCGTTTCGTTTTACGGGAATCAACAAGCACGAATTACTCTGGAAAGCCCATTTGATGCTCTCCAAAAACGACCGATTGGAACACCCAAAGCTTTTTCCGCCAAGGCATCAAAAATTTCAAATGCCCCAACTGAACACTACGGCTTTGGAAACCGCCTTTGAGCAATGGGAGCTTTTGGGCTTCTGTCTTTGCAGTCCTTTTGAATTATTGGAGGAGCCTCCCAAAAACACGAACGGACAAAAAGACTTGGAACGGTACCTCAACAAGTACATCGATATTTATGGGTATCTGGTCACGGTAAAAAACACCTCCACCCATCATGGCAAGCGCATGCACTTTGCCACTTTAGTAGACCAGCACGGCGAAGTGTTCGACACGGTGCTCTTCCCACCCGTGGCAGCCAAGTATTATTTCAGGGGAAAGGGCATTTACCGATTTTATGGTAAAGTCGTGGAAGAATTCGGGTTCCTGAGCATTGAGGTCATCAAAATGAAAAAAGAAAACTACGTACAGGACCCTAGATATGCCGATATGAGAATGAGCAAAAAATTATTTGATTCGAAGAAGTGAACGGAATGCCGTAACTTACCAAGACGAATTGAATGCGCACATGAAAATTAGGATCAAAGGGAATTCCATACGATTTAGATTGACCCAAAGTGAGGTAAAACAACTCTCCGAAACAGGTTCCATCGTGGAAACAACCGAATTGGCGGACAATGTTTTTCAGTATCAGGTCAAGCTGACGCCAGAATCAAATCAACTACAGGCATCCTATACTAATCACACCATAATGTTGATGGTTCCAGAAACTGATGGAAAAAATTGGTTCCACAACCATACCGTAGGTTTTGAACACGAAATGGAGCTTCCGAACGGTAAAAAATTACATCTGCTATTGGAAAAAGACTTTACTTGCCTTGAGAATCGGGCAGAAGACCAGTCGGACAATTATCCGAATCCAAAATTGCAACACTGACCATAATGGAGAACGAAACAAAACGCAACATTTCCCTTACCGGGGACATTAAATTTACAGGGCTCCGCCTCAAGGAACCCATGGAGACCTCAGCTGGACTTCTGGGCGTAAAGGAAGCCCTACGGCACGGTTTTAAGGAAATGGGGATAGTGCGTTCCATGCGCAGTTTGCTGGAAATGAACCAAGAGGACGGTTTTCGGTGTCCAAGTTGTGCATGGCCCGTTCCCGAAAATCCATCAAAAATTGCGGAATATTGTGAAAATGGGGCCAAGGCATTGGCCGACGAAGCGACCCGAGACCATATCGGCGCCGACTTTTTTGCAGAACATTCCGTTGAGGAACTTTCCCGACTCAGCGATTTTGAACTCAACAAATTAGGACGCATCGTTGAACCGATGGTATTAAGACCGAACAGTGTACACTACGAAGCTATATCTTGGCAAGATGCCTTTGAATTGATTTCGGAGCAACTCCATCGACTCAAGGACCCAAACGAGGCGATTTTTTATACCTCCGGTAGATCTAGCAATGAGGCTGCCTACCTCTATGGCATGTTTGCCAGA
Organism: Flagellimonas marinaquae; assembly: GCF_023716465.1. Taxonomy (NCBI): domain Bacteria; kingdom Pseudomonadati; phylum Bacteroidota; class Flavobacteriia; order Flavobacteriales; family Flavobacteriaceae; genus Flagellimonas; species Flagellimonas marinaquae. The sequence goes on along the minus strand of NZ_CP092415.1, from coordinate 2,036,634 downwards.
GCTTTTGGCACCAACAACATGCCCGATTGCTCCAATATGTGCCATGAATCATCGGGCGTGGCACTTTCTGAGACCTTGGGCATTGGCAAAGGCTCGGTAAAACTGGATGACCTTTATGGTGCAGAGGTGATTTTAGTTGTAGGGCAAAATCCCGGGACCAATCACCCGAGAATGCTATCCGCTTTGGAAAAATGCAAAAAGAATGGTGGCAAGGTCATCAGCATCAACCCCTTGGCCGAAACAGGATTGGTCAACTTTAAAAATCCCCAAAGTGTTTCCGACATGTTGGGCAACGGACAGCCCATTGCCGACATTCACTTACCTGTCAAAATTAATGAGGATGTTGCCCTGGCCAAATTGATCCTAAAAAAACTGGTAGCGCTGGATGCCAAAAACCACAATGTACTTGACCATGAATTTATTGTGGAATACGTGGATGGATATGATGAACTGATAAAAGATTTGGATTGCTATGATGTTGAGAGCCTTCAACAAAGGACCGGGGTATATATGCACAAAATTGACAAGGTGGTGGAGCTGTTGGCCGAAAACTCCAAAATCGTCATCTGTTGGGCCATGGGAATCACCCAGCATAAAAATGCAGTGGACTGCATCAAGGAATACGTTAATATTTTGCTGCTCAAAGGAGCCGTGGGCAAACCCTTTGCAGGTACTTGTCCGGTTCGAGGGCACAGCAATGTCCAAGGCGACCGCTCCGTAGGCATCATGCACTACGTAAACAAGAGGCTGAACAAAAAAATTCAAGAACACCTCAACTTTGATCCTCCCACCGAAAAAGGGTATGATACCGTGGAAGCCATTGAGGCAATGCACAAAAAAAAGGCGAAGGTATTTGTTTGTTTGGGCGGTAATTTTGTGATGGCGGCTTCGGATACCAAATACACGGCAGAGGCTATTCAAAATTGTGAGTTGACCGTACAAATTAGCACCAAACTTAACCGAAGCCATTTGATAACCGGCAAAACTGCATTGGTATTGCCCACATTTGGTCGTTCCGAAAAAGATGAGAAAAACGGTGAGCTCCAATTTTTGACCATGGAAAGCAGCACGGGCAAAGTAAGGCAGAGCAAAGGGCTACTGAAACCTGCTTCGGAGCATATCAAAAGTGAGCCAGAGATTATTGCGCTCTTGGCACACACCTATTTTAGAGGCAATCACTCCATGAACTGGTATGAATTAGGTCAGGATTACAATCTCATCCGAAAATTGATCGATAAAACCGTGAAAGGGTTCCAGAATACCAGTGAGCAATCTAAAGGGTTTGGATACTACTTGCCCAACAATGTCCGTAACCGAGATTTTAGGATGCTCCCGAATGGCATGGCGCAATTATCGATTACCCCCTTGCCAGACCACGAGTTGCAAGCAAATGAATTATTATTGATGACCATTCGTTCACACGACCAATTCAACACTACGATTTATGGGTTGAACGACCGATACCGTGGCATCCACAACGAACGCCGAGTGGTTTTTATGAATGAAGAGGATATGACCGAAAAAGGGTTGACACAATTGGATGTGGTCAATCTGCACAGCCATTATGATGGTATCCAACGTACCGCAGAGAAATTCTTGGTAGTGACCTATAACATTCCCAAAGGGAACATGGCCGCCTATTTTCCTGAGACCAATATGTTGGTGCCCCACAACCATTTTGCCGACAAAAGTCAGACCCCCATCAGCAAATCGATAAGGGTTACGGTAGAAAAAATTTTGTGATTTACTCCTCTATTTGAACGCTTGGATTCCCGTAATATCTGCACCAGTGATCAATAGGTGAATGTCATGTGTACCTTCATAAGTAATCACACTTTCCAAATTCATCATGTGGCGCATAATACTGTATTCCCCGGTTATACCCATGCCGCCCAGCATTTGTCTTGCTTCCCGGGCTATTTTAATGGCCATTTCCACATTGTTCCGCTTGGCCATCGAAATTTGTGCGGTGGTCGCCTTGCCTTCATTCTTTAATTGTCCCAAACGAAAAGCCAACAACTGGGCCTTTGTGATTTCTGTAATCATTTCGGCCAATTTCTTTTGTTGCAGCTGGTATGCGGCAATGGGCTTTCCAAACTGGATACGTTCCTTGGCATAGCGCAAGGCCGTATCGTAACAATCCATAGCTGCCCCGATGGCTCCCCATGCAATTCCATATCGGGCCGAGTCCAAACAACCTAGGGGCGCTCCCAAACCATTTTTGCCCGGTAAGAGATTTTCTTTGGGCACTTTTACATTATCAAAAATAAGCTCTCCGGTGGCAGATGCCCTCAGTGACCATTTATTATGTGTTTCCGGAGTGGAAAACCCTTCCATTCCGCGTTCCACAATAAGTCCGTGAATCCTGCCCTCTTCATTTTTGGCCCAAACTACGGCCACATCGGCGAATGGTGAGTTGGAAATCCACAGTTTTGCCCCGTTCAGTACATAATGGTCGCCAGCGTCCTTAAACTTGGTTTCCATTCCCCCAGGATTGGAACCATGGTTGGGTTCGGTAAGACCAAAACAGCCCATCCACTCCCCTGTTGCCAATTTGGGCAAATATTTTTTTCGTTGTTCCTCAGTACCGTAGGCGAATATGGGAAACATAACCAATGAGGATTGCACGGAAGCTGTGGAACGAACGCCACTATCACCACGTTCGATTTCCTGCATAATCAATCCGTAGCTGATCTGATCTAATCCGGCTCCTCCATATTCTTCTGGGATATATGGCCCAAATGCTCCTATTTCGGCCAATCCACCAATGATCTGTTCTGGAAATTCCGCTTTTTGGGCATATTCTTCAATAATTGGCAATATGTCTCGCTTTACCCATTGGCGAGCAGCATCGCGAACCAATTTATGTTCTTCAGAAAGTAAATCGTCGAGATTGTAGTAATCTGGGGCTTCAAATAAATCAGGCTTCATTCGGATTAAATTTTAAGTAAATATAACATTTCATTCGCTTATTGTTACATTTTTAAATAAAATGCTTTGGTCAATGCAATGTATTCTTCTGTGTATTGATGTCTTCCATTTTCTATGACCAATGTATACATTTTTGGTTCATTATTATTGTGTGAGAATTCCATCAAACTTCTTTTATTATCAACATTCGGATTTCCTTTAACTCTTGTGATTCGGTTCGGGTACAAACCAACATTCTTGGCCATTTCCATAAAAACGGCTTCTTCCTTAAAAGGAATTATTACTGCAAAAACCCCCTTGTTGGATAGCATTTTTGAGGCTCCAGCAACCAATTCATCAAACGGCAATGAGCTATTTTGCCTCGCTTGGTCACGCGAGACATTACCACTATCCATTTTCTCGGAATAAAAAGGGGGATTAGAGACAATAAGATCATATTGGTCGTCCATCTCGTCTACAAATTCATCAAATCCGGCATGGTAACAAAATAATCTGTCCGCCCAAGGTGAAGCTTCAAAATTAACGACACATTCCTCATAGGCAGCATCATCCAACTCAATGGCATCTATGACTTCAGCCATGGATCGCTGTGCCAATTGCAATGCTATTAAGCCAGTCCCGGCACCTATATCCAAAATAGCATTGGGTTCATGATCAAGGCTTGCCCAAGCTCCTAGTAAAACTCCATCCGTCCCCACTTTCATAGCAGACTGATCTTGATGGATCGTAAATTCTTTGAATTTGAAAGGCTTCATTGGTCCAAATATAGGTTAAAGTACTGTACCCTATTTACAACCGTCAATTCAAAAGCATCATTTATTAGTTCATAAAGGGCATTCGTGAATTGTTGATGCTCCATAACACTAGGATATGCTTATTTCGTCTCCAATTTTTTGGGGAGAGACCCCATTGTTAAAATCATTACCAAATTATTTAAACTTTTGATTATGAAGAAAATTTTTTATGCATTACTACTTATGTTAGCTGTAGTACAAGTAGCCCAAGCACAAGAACAAGGTAAATTCCGTGTAGGTCTTGATGCCGGATATGCCATGCCCAGTGGGGGTGGTGGTATTTTATTTGCCATTGAGCCTAAGTACAATATAGCCGATAACATGAATATTGGTATACGTTTTGAGTCTGCTGCAATGGCTAAAAATGTAAACGTTGGCCCGGCATCTGCTGAGGCAAGTCTAACTGCAAGTATGTCCTACTCAGGTACATTTGACTACTATTTTAACTCGGGAAGTTCCTCTTTTGCTCCTTTTTTTGGAGCTGGTGTAGGTTATAGTTCTTTGGGTAGTATAGGTTTTGATATAGATGATATTGAAGATATAGAGGGTGATGCAGATATTGAGGTCGATGGCAAATTTGGTGGCCTTATCAGAGCTGGTTTTGAAGCTGGCAAATTTAGATTAGCTGCAACTTATAATCTTATTGGCAAGACTGACTTAGGTGAAGGTGCGGAAATTAAAAACTCATACTTAGGCATATCCCTTGGTTTCTACCTAGGTGGCGGCAAGTGGAAAAAATAAAATTTCGTCTAATTTTTTTTATTGCGAAGAAGGAGGCTGTTTCGGTCTCCTTTTTTTATGACAAACTATCCTAAATACAAATCCACTAGACCTTCGGGCGTTTTTACATGAATAGTTTTGTTTTCACGGTCTATTTTAGTGATAATATCATCGCTTACCGGAATCAATAATTCCTTGTCCCCTTTTTTTACTTCGAACAAATCTTGGGAAGCACTATCGTTAACGGATTCCACAATACCAATATCTCCATGCAACTCGTCCTTAACCGTAAACCCGATAACCTCGTGATAATAAAATTTATTGCCCGTAAGCGGTGGCAACATGGTAAGTGGCAAGTATAGTTCCGACCCAATAAGTTTATCTGCCGTAGGTTCATCCTTCACCTCTTCAAAATCGATACGGAGCAAATTGGATTTATGCAATCGGCATCTATCAATAAAAAATGGAACCAGATTGTTTCCCAATGAAACAAGTACTGATTCCATGTTTTCGTAAATATCGGGCTCATCGGTGTCCAGTTTGACCAACACCTCACCTCTAAAACTATATTTTGAAACGACTTTGCCCAGATAGAAGCAATCTTCCTTGCGCATCGTCTTACGTTTCTATTCTTCTTTGGCAGCTTCTTCCGAGGTGGCTTCTTCAGCTGGAGCTTCAGCAGCAGTTTCTTCTGTTGCAGCTTCGGCGGTTTCCTCCGCAGCCTCTTCCACTACTTCCTCTTCCTCTGGCATTGCAGCGGCAACTCTCTTCTCGTTCACTTCTTTTTCGGCTTCCAATGCTTTTGCTCTAGCTTCTGCTTCGGCTTTGCTCAAACCATCTTTCTTGGCCTGGATCTTTTGTTCTTTCTCTTCCAACCAAGCTTTGAATTTCTCCTCTGCTTGCTCTTCGGTCATTGCTCCTTTACGAACACCCACTGCTAAGTGGTGCTTCATCATCACACCTTTATAAGAAAGAATAGCTCTAGCTGTGTCCGTTGGCTGCGCACCGTTCTGCAACCATTTTACAGAACCATCGATATCAAGATCAATGGTGGCTGGATTGGTATTTGGGTTGTAGGTGCCCAATTTTTCCAAAAATTTACCATCTCTCTTCGCTCTTACATCGGCAGCGACCACCCAATAAAATGGTTTACCTTTTTTACCGTGTCTCTGAAGTCTAATTTTAACTGGCATATCACATTAATTTGTAGGGTGCCCGACCCTGATTATTAATTCTTTTTAATCGCTTATCGGTTAAGCGGGTGCAAATATACACTTATTTGTTTATAGCGCAGCGTTTAAAACAAAAAAGTTAATCCTTTTAACAACTGGGCCCTAACCCGTTAAATATATTATAAACCATTGTAAACATTTGCCATTCTGCACTTAAACCTTATCTTAAATGTGGATGTCATCGAAAATCGATGGCCATAAACAGACAAAATGAAAAAAGATTATGAAGTACACCGTAGAAATGTCGAACAAATTAAACGAACTTTTGGAAAGAACCTATGATGCTGAAAAAGGATTCAAAAAAGCAGCTGAAAAAGTAGACCATACGACCATCAAACAATTTTTTATGGATCGCGCCAAACAGCGATATAATTTTGGCCAAGAGCTAAAGGCCGAAATCGAGGCCTTTGGACAAAATCCCGATAAAGGGGGAAGCACCAAAGGTACCTTGCACCGATCTTGGATCGATTTTAAATTACTCTTTGCCTCGAACAATGAAGAGGCAATGCTGGAAGAAGTGCACAGGGGCGAAAAAGAAGCGATCGAGACGTACAACGATATTCTGCACGATAAAGAGTTTGTATTACCACCTTCCACGGAAAGCCTATTAATGAAACACCGAAATGCCATAAGGGAAACCTTGGAGACAGCGAACTTATTCGAAACAGCAGTATCATAATTCCAAAAGTCACTTGATACAAGCAGAAAAAGCTGGGATTTTTCCTGGCTTTTTTTAGTTGATAACTCCTCACAACTCTTTTTCACCAAATCTATCTTCTTCCGTAATTTTATCCATCCTTTTTTGACCGAGACAGATAGCCTATGTATTTGATTTTTGATACGGAAACCACTGGTTTGCCCAAACGCTGGGATGCCCCGATTACCGATACCGACAACTGGCCAAGGTGTGTTCAGATTGCATGGCAATTGCACGACGAGCTAGGTAATTTGATAGAACATCAAGACTTTTTGATAAAACCGGAAGGATTCAACATCCCTTACGAATCGGAACAGATTCACGGTATCTCCACTGCCTTGGCAGAAGAAAAAGGAGTTCCTCTTAGCGAGGTTTTGGAAGCTTTCAACAATGCATTGGAGCAAACCAAATTTGTGGTAGGTCAAAATGTAGGGTTCGACGTCAATATTATGGGATGTGAATTCCATCGCGAGGGCGTCGAAAGCCCGCTCACCGAACTGCGCGTACTGGACACTTGTACAGAACACACTGCCGAACTTTGTAAAATTCCCGGAGGACGTGGTGGAAAGTTTAAATTGCCCACGCTTACCGAACTGCACGAATTTTTGTTCGGTGAACCTTTTGCCGAAGCACATAATGCAACGGCAGATGTGGAAGCCACCACACGCTGCTTCTTGGAATTGGTCCGGAAAAAACAATATTCCTATCAAGAACTGGATGTTCAGCCCGATTATTTTGAACGATTTTCCCAGTCCAATCCCCAGGAAATAGAGCTCATAGGGTTAAAGCACCTCAATCTCAAGGCCGAATCAAAAAAAATTGCGGATGCCCTCTGGGAAAAGGACACTAGCGGGGTTTCGGACGAGGAGATACAAGAGAATGTGGAGACTTTGGAAGATGAACCCTTTGTACATCTCCACAACCATTCCCAGTTTTCAGTGCTTCAATCCACCATCAACATCAAAGATTTGGTCAAGGCCACAGCAAAAAACGGTATGCCCGCCGTTGCTTTGACAGACCATGCCAACATGATGGGAGCCTTTCACTTTGTGAAAGAAGTAATGGGACATAATAAGGCGGCAAAGGCAAAAAACGAAGAACTCATCGCCAAGGGCGAACAGCCCACCGAAAAAGAGATCACCCCAATAGTAGGCTGTGAATTTTTTGTATGCGACGATCATACCAATAAAAATGTGAAGGATTACGGACATCAGATAGTACTCCTGGCCAAAAACAAAAAAGGCTACCACAATCTGGCAAAAATGTCTTCTATCGCCTATACCGACGGCTTTTATTATGTACCTAGAATCGATAAAAAAGTAATCGAGCAATACAAGGAAGATATTATCGCCCTTACCGGTAACCTATATGGGGAAGTACCCAACAAAATATTGAACGTAGGCGAAAAACAGGCCGAAGAAGCCTTGTTATGGTGGAAAGACCTGTTTGGAGATGATTTTTATATCGAAATCATGCGCCACGGACAGGAAGACGAAGACCGTGTCAATCAAGTTTTGGTGCGTATGGCCAAAGACCACAACGTAAAACTGGTGGCCACCAACAATACCTACTATTGCGATAAAAAGGATGCCGAGGCACACGATATTTTACTCTGTGTAAAGGACGGTGAAAAACAATCCACACCTATTGGCAGGGGTCGGGGTTATCGATATGGACTTCCCAACCAAGAGTACTATTTTAAGTCTTCGGACGAAATGAAGGAACTCTTTAAGGATTTGCCCGAAGCTATTTTGAACATCAAGGAAATTGTGGACAAAATAGAGCCCTACGATCTTGCCAGCGATATCCTGCTTCCAAAATTTGATATTCCAGAAGATTTTAAGGACCCAGAAGACGAGGTTGATGGCGGTAATCGAGGAGAAAATGCCTACTTAAGACATATTACCTACAAAGGGGCCGAAAAGCGATATGGCGAAATAACCGAAGAAATCAGGGAACGGATAGACTTTGAGTTGGAAATTATTAAAAACTCAGGGTACCCCGGATACTTTTTGATAGTGGAAGACTTTATCCGTGAAGCAAGGAACATGGATGTTTCCGTAGGACCAGGTCGTGGTTCCGCCGCTGGTTCGGTGGTGGCCTATTGCCTTACCATTACCAACATAGACCCCATGAAGTACGACCTGCTTTTTGAGCGGTTCCTAAATCCGGACAGGGTGTCCATGCCCGATATCGATATTGATTTTGATGATGAAGGACGTGGTCGGGTAATGGACTATGTGATCAATAAGTATGGAGCCAATCAGGTTGCACAGATCATCACGTACGGAACCATGGCTGCAAAATCATCCATTCGAGATACTGCAAGGGTATTGGACCTTCCATTGAGTGAAGCTGACCGAATTGCCAAGTTGATTCCCAACATGTCCAAACTCAACAAAATATTTGGAGTGGACGAAGCCGACTTAAAAAAGAAATTCCGTTCGGATGAGCTGGAAAAGGTCCATGAACTACTCAATATTGCCGAAACCGACGATTTAGAGGGACAGACCGTAAAAATGGCCCGAGTGTTAGAGGGTTCTCTTCGAAATACGGGCATTCATGCTTGTGGGGTGATCATTACACCGGACGATATTACCAACTTTGTTCCCGTATCCGTTGCCAAGGATTCCGATCTGTACGTAACCCAGTTCGACAACTCCGTAGTGGAAAGTGCAGGTCTGCTAAAAATGGATTTCTTGGGACTAAAAACCTTGACCCTGATCAAGGACACCGTCAAAATTGTAAAAGCGAGAACAGGGATAGATCTGGTACCCGATGATTTTCCATTGGATGATGAAAAAACATACGAGCTTTTCCAACGAGGAGATACGGTAGGGATATTCCAATACGAATCCCCTGGGATGCAAAAACACATGAAAAACCTAAAACCTACGGTTTTTGATGATTTGATTGCCATGAACGCCCTCTACCGACCGGGACCCATGGAATACATCCCAAGCTTTATCGCCCGTAAACATGGGGAAGAAGAAATCACCTATGATCTTCCCGACATGGAAGAATACCTTAAGGAGACCTACGGAATTACCGTATACCAAGAGCAGGTAATGCTGCTCTCACAAAAGCTGGCCGGTTTCTCCAAAGGTGATGCGGATGTACTCCGAAAGGCCATGGGTAAAAAGATTTTTGCCCTGCTGGAAAAACTAAAACCCCAGTTTTTGGACGGTGGCGAAAAAAATGGACATCCACGGGATGTTTTGGAAAAAATCTGGAAGGATTGGGAAGCCTTTGCCTCTTATGCCTTCAACAAAAGTCACTCCACTTGTTACGCCTACATAGCCTACCAAACGGCCTATTTAAAAGCCCACTATCCTGCCGAATATATGGCGGCCGTGCTGTCCAACAACATGAACGATATTAAGCAGGTCACCTTTTTTATGGAGGAGTGTAAACGAATGGGACTGGAAGTTTTGGGCCCTGACGTTAACGAATCCTACTATAAATTTGCGGTCAACAAGGATAATGCCGTCCGCTTTGGCATGGGTGCCATAAAAGGAGTAGGGCGCTCTGCCGTAGAGACCATAGTGGAAAACCGGAAAGAAGGAGGGGCGTACAGATCAATTTTTGATATGGCCAAAAGGGTAGATCTAAGGGCTGCCAACAAAAAAGCGTTCGAAAACTTGGCGTTGGCAGGAGGCTTCGACTCTTTCGGAAACACTCACCGAGCCCAATATTTCCATGATGAGGGCGATGGCATCACGTTCTTGGAAAAAGCTGTCAAGTACGGTTCCAAGTTTCAGGAGAATCAAAATTCATCCCAAGTAAGCCTTTTTGGCGAAGCGAGCGATGTGCAGATTCCAGAGCCCATTGTTCCTCCTTGCGAAGAATGGGGAACCATGGAAAAACTGCGACGCGAGAAAGAAGTGGTCGGCATTTATATTTCCGGCCACCCGTTGGATGATTTTAAAAAAGAGATCAAAGCGTTCTGCAAGAACACGGTGAGCGATTTCTCCCGTTTGGACGAATATGTAAATCGAGAACTTACCGTTGCAGGTGTTATTACCGATGTTCAGCATAGGGTATCCAAAAATGGCAAAGGCTGGGGACTTTTTACATTGGAAGATTATAATGAATCCTACGAACTACGGATTTTTGGAGAAGAATACTTAAAGTTCCGGCATTTTTTAATGATCAATTCATTTGTACATGTTAGGGCCTTTGTTCGCGAAGGATGGGTGAACCGCGATACGGGCAAAAAAGGAGAGCCAAGGCTCCAGTTCAACGATTTTAAACAGCTTCAGGATGTAATGGATGCCTTTGCGAAAAAGTTGACCATCAAACTCAACATAGATCGATTACAGGAACAGCGCATAAAAACCTTAAAGGACACTTTAACCATGCACAAAGGCGACCATCCTATTAGTTTTGTGATTTACGAGATGCAAGAAGAAATCAAACTAAAACTATCGAGTCGAAAACAAAAGGTAAAGATCAACAGCGAGTTGCTTTCCGAACTGGAAGCCAATGAAATTCATTATAAATTGAACTAGGTATAATTAATGCCAATAGTGCAATAATTAAAACGAATGTACCGGATGTAAGTTACGTGGGCATTATTTGACTAACTTTGCATAATATTAAAATTAATAAGATGGCACTAGAAATAACAGATGCAACTTTTGACGAAGTAGTTTTGAAAAGTGACAAGCCTGTCCTAGTAGATTTTTGGGCAGCATGGTGCGGGCCTTGTAGAATGGTAGGTCCGATCATTGAAGAAGTTGGACAAGAATACGATGGCAAAGCTGTTGTGGGTAAGGTTGATGTTGATGCCAACCAACAATTTGCGGCCAAGTACGGTGTTCGCAATATCCCTACCGTTTTGGTATTTAAAGATGGTGAGGTAATCAACCGTCAAGTAGGGGTATCTCCTAAAAAAGTGTACACGGATGCAATTGATGCAGCTTTGTAAAAAAACGTAGAAATACGGATTTTAAAAAAGGTTTGGCAAATGCCAAGCCTTTTTTATTTTATCTTGTCTTCAGAAATCAGTTATGGACCTACGATCGGAACTTAGCAAAGCAAAACTTTTCCAAAACCTTGAACTTTTGGCCAACCAGATTGTCGAGGGTTTTATCAGTGGCATTCATAAAAGTCCATTCCATGGATTTTCTGCAGAGTTCGCGGAACACAAAATTTACAACCCAGGGCAAAGCACCAAACATATTGATTGGAAACTTTTCGCTCGCACGGACCGACTCTACACCAAACGATTTGAGGACGAGACCAACCTGCGCTGCCATATGATCTTGGACAATTCCGCCTCCATGTATTACCCCGAAGTAAAGGAATATTCCTTGGAGAACCTCAACAAAATTGGTTTTGGGGCGCTTTCCATTGCGGCTTTGATGCAAGTCTTAAAAAAACAACGGGATGCCGTTGGGCTAAGTATTTATTCTGATACGTATGATTTTTATGCTTCCGAAAAAAACAGTGAGCGTCATTTTCAGATGCTGTACTCCAAATTGAACGAAGTTGCTTCCCATAAAAAGGATACGAAGGAGACCAAAACCTATACGTTTCTGCATCAAATTGCCGAAAAAATCCATCGGAGAAGCTTGATTTTTCTGTTTACCGATATGTTCCAGACGGAAACCGAAGAGGAAAAACTGTTTGAAGCCCTGCGTCATCTTAAATACAACAAACATTCCGTGGTTCTTTTTCAACTGTTGGATAAAGAGCATGAGCTCAATTTTGATTTTGACAATTCACCCAAACGTTTTGTGGATGTAGAAACTGGCGAACAGATAGATTTGTATGCAGATTCCATTAAAAAGGCATATTCAGAAAAAGTGTTGCAATACCAGAAGGACCTGAAACTGAAATGCGCACAGTACCAAATCAAATATGTGGGGGTGGATGTTCGCTCGGACTTCTCCCAAGTCCTGAATTCCTTTATGATAGAGCGGCAGAAATTTGCTTGATCATTTTTTTTAAAAAAATGTTTTGTCATATCCGAAATGAGAATGTATATTTGCACTCGCTTTAAAAAAGCAAATGAACAAGATTTGAATCCGACTGTTGTCGGAGTCTTGAAAAGATAAAATCATTGGTCTGGTAGTTCAGTTGGTTAGAATACCTGCCTGTCACGCAGGGGGTCGCGGGTTCGAGTCCCGTCCAGACCGCAAAAGCCTCATTTTATGAGGCTTTTTTGTTTTATAACATTCTGTTTTTCAGGTATTTATAAAAATAATTGTTAAGCAAAAGTTAATTAGCGTGCTGCGTTCGTGCTGCATTTTTGATTCTTTTTTACTTCTTTGCAGCATTTTACAATACTTTTCATTCCGAAAAATTACTCCTTAAAAAGTAGGATAAAATAATCTTGCCATTAAAATGCATTTGCAACAAACTACATTTTTCGCGGTGTTTGGAATCACTTTTTTTCTCCAGAGAGCCGATTAGAAGTGTTATTCGGCTCAAATTATCAAGATTTAGTTGTCAATTTAGCCAGTTTATTATTTCTTGACCACAATCATCTTTCAAATTACCATCTTCAAGAATATTGAGCTTACCTATGCCACATTCTTGCTTTTCATTTTTAAAGGATATAAAATTTGGCTTTTCTGTAATGAGGGAAGGGTAAAGCAGCAAAGCCCGAGAAGATTCCCAATATTTATTATAGACATACATTTGGCGTAAATCACTGGTCGAAGGTTTATTACTACCTATATTTTTCCACTTAGTATCTATCACATAGGTTTTGCTGTCTTTTCTTAGAACAATATCAGGTCTAATCTTAATTCGATTCCAAAATGGTTTCGATTCTTGACCTTTTACCGAAAGACCATCTATGTGAACAGATTTCAGTTTTGCTAACACATATTCCTCCCACAAATTGTTCATATCAAAAAGCAGAGCCAACATCTTTTCCTTTCCATTTGAGATATTTGGAGCAAAGTTCAAAATAATGAGTCGCGCAATTTCAAGGGCAGTCGCATAAGGTTTTGTTTTTCTATTGCTTACCAGTTTATCGAATGTATGGAGATTTGCAGCGGTATTGGAAACATCGGGAAATGCTGCTTGTACTCGTTTGCATTTGGAATACAAATAAGTACCTGATGAAAATTGACCGATGATGTCAAGTGCTTGTGATAAAATTTGATGGATTTGATGGTCATAATCATACACTTGATGTTCAGTATAGAACCGTTCTTTATGGATTAGATTGTGATTTAAATGTGCGGCAAAAACCAATTTACCTTTTAGGGCTTTTATGTTTCCTTTTTTTGTGCGGTATTGTCTTATGAGACCTTGCCTTATCAATAGTTGTGTTTCATTCAGAAACCATTCAAAATAAATGTCCAACAAATGGATTTGCTGTTTGCTAACTTTGGCTTGTCCCACCTTATTGACTTTTAATCGTTTTGTGGTCCTAAGCATGTTAATCAATACCTTTTGCCAATGCGATTCATTGTTTGATCCACCGTCAATTTTTGGTAAAATCTCAATGGTAAGACCATCAATTTGAATTACACCGACATATTGAGAAAACTTAATGCCTTTATGGAGTAGCGTAAAATATTCATTGTTATGTAGCTGGTTTAATTTAGCTAAAGCATTAAGGTGCTTTTCTTCGAAAAGAACATTTTTATACTCCCGTCCAACTTGCAGCTTACTATGTTCAAAAACCTGAAGTATGTTTTTTCGATTATTCATTAGATGTATTCAGTAACCTGCCTACAGCAGCTTCAATATCATCAATTTGTGGAAGTAATATGTAAGTTGCTTCACTTTCCGGTACATCTATATTTTTAACTTGGGCGAAATTGACCTTCCCTGTACCTTTCTCTTTTACAAAACCCTCGCCAAGTACCAAGGCGATTTTTTCGTAATCGTTGTAAAAATACTCTTGTAATAATGGGATGATGTTGTTCTTAAAAACACGTGAAAGTCCATCCACATCACCACTTTTTAATTTGATGAAGTATGAATGACCAATGGTATGGTCTCTATCCAACAGGGCTTCGATACGTTCATTTATAGTCTCCAAAACCTCCTTAAGGTTAAAGCCGTCATATGTGATTTTTTCCAACAATTGGGGCTTGGGCATAACTTCCTCAAAGATAAACCGTCTCCGTAAGGCGGTGTCCAAAGCTTCCACACTTCTATCGGCAGTATTCATTGTGCCAACGATATAAAGATTTGGAGGTACGCCAAATGTTTCATCCTTAGAATATGGTAATTTCAAAAGTATTTCCTCATCAGCTCCCAACCTTTTATCAGGCTCTAACAGTGTAATTAATTCCCCAAAAATTGAAGAAACATTTCCGCGATTGATTTCATCTATGATTAAAACATAGTTTTTAAATGACTTTATAGAAGAATCATTTTCGGACTCATAACTTTTCAACCTTTTTAAAATACTGGGGTAATAGATACCAACCCCCGTCTCATTAATTTCTCTTGTGCCATAATAAGCGTCTCTTAAGGTTGAGATACTCAAAGTATGGTCTGTTCCCCCACTTGATTTTTTAAATTGGATTGATTTTTCTGTAAAACCTATGATAGTGAAATCATACCCCTCTCTTTTTAAGGGAAATTTTATTTCCTCATTTTCTTCCCATTCTTCCTTTAATTTTTCAAAAGCGTCGTCAAACGCCATTTCGTTGGCACCCCCTTTCTTAAAATCTAGATAGTTGTCCTCTGCCTTTTTACAAACTTTCTTAAATACACCCGGTTTTATATCATAAATAAGTTTTTGGTCAGCAGTGGTGACAGGTTTAATACCTTCTACAAAATCTTCATATCCAAATGATTGATGAAAGGTGGTAAATACAATTTGTCCTGCTTCACACAATCTATCATACTCACTCAAAATCAATTCCCGCTTTTGGACACTATCCAAGTCCTTTTTAATTGAAAGTGCTGGGTTGGCAATCTGCACAGCCAATTCCTTTGTAGAATATGTTTTACCTGTCCCCGGTGGGCCATATAAAATTTGATTCAATGCCATTTCGTTTATATTTAGTTTATCTAGTTCATCAGGGCTATTTCCTTTTCTAACTTTAAAAATTAAATCAATTGTTTCTTGATTTCTTATCTGTGAAATTGTACTTCGATAACCACCTTTTCCATAAAGGACAAATGGATTTAAATTATCTTCCCACTTGACCTTCAATATATGTCCATCTCCAGGGTTTGCTATTACTTTTCCAATTGCATGAATTTTTAATACTGAAACTGTAGAGCCATTTTTTCCTTCGGTATAAGTCGTTTTGGCAGCTATCATCGACCCTGGCTTAACTCCCTTGACTATTTGGATATTTTTATCTCCATAACCATTTTCCCATATGTTTTCCTTTTTAAATCTTGAAAGTTGATTTTCATTGTCACCATCCTTAAAAGTAATGCCAACACAATAATAGGCTAGTATATTTGTTTGCGTTTTCGAGCTGATAGAAGCCTTCACTTCGTTTATTCTTGAAAGCATACTATCAAACTTCTTATTACTTACCAATACATTTTCTTTGCCCTGATTTCTAAACTCTTGGGTAATGGATTGGTAATTACGATCCAGGAAAGTAAAGAGAGTTGAAAAATTATCTTTTGAAACTTCTCCTATATGGAGTGAATACTTAGTTTCTGTAATTTTTTTGAAAGGACCAATTCGATGGATTAAAGCTTGATATGCTGCAATCAGGTTTTCATCTTTTTCCTCGTTATATACTACTTCTAGATTACAGGTATATCCATTATCAGTTGGATAGAACAATATACCAACGCTTCTAGTTCTATTGGAGCCTCCACTTGCATTGATTAAACCAACAAAAGCATAATCATCATTGCCTTGAAACCAATGACCACTTTCAAATCGCTGTCCAGCCCCAGCGCGTTGACGCATTAGAAAATTAAAATGTGGATGATTCTCCCTATACTCTAGTAGTTTACTTAAAATGGTTTCATGGAAGGTCATTAGATAATATTTAATTCTTTTAGAATATCTTTCTTCATTTTACTTAGGGGGCGTTTGTGAAAATCTACTTCATTGATATATGTTCCAAAAGCAAGACGATAAAGCTCTTCCATTGAAACAGCTTGACCAGTTTTGGCAAGCAATTTTTTCAACTGAATTAAGTAGCTAGTGGAATAAAGCTTTCTTAGTCGCACTAGATCTTCAATTTCATCTTCATGGGTGGCATAAATCTCTTCCAGTTTAAATGCCTTAATGGTAGCATCTTCTTTAGATCCTGCCACCCTGTCGATTTTGAATTTGTATGCGTTATATTTATTTATCCGATAACTAAACTTATATTTCAAGTCACTATCTACATAAGGATGAATATAATCACCAAGGTTCATCCTCGTATTTCCTTTCACACTACTGTTACAAACATGGCATGAGGGAATCAGGTTATAAAAAGACAGAGCAAGTATTGGGTAAGTCTCTTTTGGAAACCAATGATCAAATTCAGGTCTCGTAATTTTCGAAGGATTCCGAACTGTTTTTGTGTAGATTCGATTGCAGTACGTACATGTCTGCATATCTAAAGATTCGGCCAAATCATAGGCCGAATAAACGCTGTCTTTCCTAGCAAAACCTCCTGTATATTTAAAAATTGAACTTATATCATTAACCAGACTGTTGTATTGGTCAAATAAGTTTTGTTCACCATAAGTTCTATTACTTAATCTAATTCCTTTTATTCTTAAAAATTCTATCCAATCCACCAAAGAGTAAGGGGTAAGATAATCCAGCAAATCGTTGTGATGTTCTTCTAAAAATTCTGGCGGGTCGGTCAAAACTGCACTTATTCTCCAATCCGCCAAAAAAGTCTTTAATTCTGATACAGGTAATGCATTTACTCTTTGTTTGACTATGGAGAATAGCTTATCATGGTGTACTTTTTTAGCAGATATGATTTTTGTAGATATAGGGTCTAGGCTAATCATTGTCTCTTCTTAAAATACTTCTTAAATATGCCGTTTCTTTAGCTATCATTTCATTTATAAAATCTTCATTGATTTCAATTTCGCTTAACATTTCGACCAATTTGTTTCGCAAGACTGGTTCCTCAATCATAGAAATTGTTTTTTGCATCTTTTCATACTCTTCCTTGTTGTACTGCTCATTTTCCTTATTTTTCTTAATCCAGTCCACTACTTCCTCTATTTTGTCTTTGGCAAAATCTCCAATTAAATAGTCTTCCAGAAAGAAAGAGTTGGCCAATAAATCATTAATATTTGCTCCAAACGAGTTAAACCTTGAATCATCATTCGAAGCTACTTTTGTATTTCCTGATGTTAAATCTTTTGACAGTAGCACCATGTTATTACTAGGAATATCTGACAAACTTAAAGGGCTATGTGTTGTTAGGATTATTTGGAGATTTTTGTCCGGAAAAATTTTAGGAATCATACCCACCAAGGATTTGACAAACATTCGTTTCCAAGAGGGATGAAATCCTAAATCAGCCTCATCCAATAAAATATAATAGTTTTGAATATCTTCGGATTCATCTTTCATCCAAATTCTATCATCAATTTTGTTTTCCAAGCGATATTGTAAGTCAAGTAAAACTGAAAAAAGTTCATACATGGCCATTTCACCGGTACTTAGCCTAATGTCTGGTTCAAATATTAACATGGCTTTTTTATCGTAACTAAATTTTTCCTTGAAAGAAAGAAGGAAATCTTTATAAGATTCAATGATTTCAAAACAATTTTCAAAATTCACTGTCAATATTGTCCAATTCTCAATATCATCATCCTCTTCTGCTACCTTTAGGAGTAATTCTGTTAGTTTTTTTATTTGTTTAATGGGCAGATGGAATCTAAGACTACTCTTTTTAATAAATGCGTTTTCTATAAACCAATAAAATGCTTCTTTTAAGGTATCTATTTTGGCAAATTCAGGGTCACTCGTATGTATTTCATTTTCTATAAAACCTTCTTCTAAATATTTATTTCCGCTATTCTCAAATATTGAATGGACTTTACAAATAACTCCATCCAAAATTTCAAGTTTTAATCTCAACTTGTTGATTAAACTAGTATATTCTTTGTTTTCATCATAATCTTCCTTAGTTCTTATTCCAAGCTCATTAGCCAACTCTATTTCTTCACGAGTCCTTTGAGCATTTTTTATTTCTTTGAAAGAATCAAAAAACGGTCTGAAATTTCTTGAAGTTTGCCAATCATCCTTAGAGATTTTTTGAACTTGTATCCTAACCCTATCAAAGCTTGGGATTTTCAAGTTTCTGAGTTCATCAGAAAAAGTATCTGAACGTACAAAGGTTATTATCCTTTTTAATTGTTCAGAATTATGTAATTCCCAAAAAGAGTTGAAATCCAATGGCTCATTGGGGATGTCCCGTTTAAAGTAAGATAGCTTTGAAATATTTTGGGTAAAACTCTGCTCAGACTCTTCCCTTGTCTCACTTAAATAGGGTGTATAGTAAATGAATATTCCGGCATCTTTAGGCCAACATATTTGGGATTGTCCATCTTCTTCGCCAACTACTGGAAAACCACCCTCTTTCAATATTTGCAATATGGTCGATTTACCTGAGCCATTTGCCCCTACTATTGCAGAAATGTTATTTATATTTTTCGACCAAAAACCTTCTATATATTCTGAATTCTCCTTTTTGTTTAAAATTTTATATCCTTGAGTAGTTTCGACAACCTCGTAAATAAACTGCCCTCCTAAATTTAGTGTTATTTCGTGGTGGTCCTTTCCGAATATATATGGAAGTCCATTCTGAGGAATAAAAATAGCCGCAATCCTCATTTCACCAATAGCTCTTTAATAAACCCAATCATAAGCAAGGTCTCGTTCTCGGTAAATTTCTCAGCTTTGTTTTTATAACTATTCTCTTTCATTGGCCATTCCTGCATTCCCTTTCTTATATCGACCAACTTATCGGAGTTTAACTTAGTCATACAGCGATGCACCGTATTTAAAAGTTCTATCCTGTCTATGTCATTACCAATTAAGGGGTCTTGGTACAGAGCAATCAGTTCTTCAACGGATTTTACAAAACCTTGATTTTCTTGTAAGGCCATCCATGTTATAAGCTCCTTCATTTTGTTGGCCTTTACTTTGTATACTTTTTTGCCATTTGGGGTGGTTTCCTGATAAAGAAATGGATTACTGTCAATACTTTTGGCTACTGTTTTAGAGAACATGCCCCAATGGTATTCTTCAAATTCTATATGTTTTAACCTTTTTTCCCTCTTAATGTCTTTTAAATGGCTCATGGCCTTTTGGATATACGTTTTACCATGAGACAAACTATTGGCCTTCTTGTCAAGGAACTGAAGGGCGGCCACTTCAGCATACAAATTAACATCTGGGAAAAGCTCTTTTAAAGTATCTTTTTCAGTCTGCACTACCTTTATCTGGCCATTCATTAGCATGGGCAATAACCAATCACGAAGTTCACCCAGTCTTTGGTTTTCTTCTCTACTAGAAATGATTTTCTTTAAAATTGAGTTGAAAAGTTTGTTAGCCTTGGACTGCAATTCAGGATGTGCTACAATTATTTTTAAATCATTAATGTCTTTTGCACTCAAATGGCCCACGGTTGTTCTTGAAACATTTTTCTCTCTTGCTTTTATAAATGGTTCTATCATATACCTAGCTTGTATTTCAGAAATAGAGTTGGATTTTGACCTAATTCTTAAACACCGTTGGTTCAAATAGCAATTCTCAAGATTCCAGTAGTTGATATGAAAATTACCATCCATTCCAACCAAAACATCACCTTTGTTAAGTCTATATTTTTCATCAACATCTTCGGTTGAATGATATGAAATCGAACCATTTTGTATATCTCGAATTCTAATTACAGGAACACCATTTTCTTCCTCATTAAACAATTTTGTGCTAAACGGAAAGCCGTATTGCAAGTCCATTTCTTCGGTTAATGGCTTAACCACCCAACCTTCTGGAATAACAAGTTTCAATTCTTTATTATAAACCATTTTACCGCCAGAAGATTTATAGGGTTTACCATTTTTGTTTGGAAAATCAAACTGGACAAACCAATAATCATAAATCAACTTGGCCATGGCTTCTAACTCCATATTGATTTTGATATTGACTTCAATTTTATTATCTAAATCGGATAAGACTTTGGCGATTTGTTGTTGATAATTATAACTATAATCTGGGATTGGAAAAGTTAGTATTTGATTCTTATCTCCCCGAGGCATTTTTGAACCTTTCGACCCCTTCATCATATGGTCAAAAAACTCATTTTGGAAGCAGTTGTAATAAATGAACCTTGGACAAATCCCCTTATTGACCCTTAAATTTAATACATCCGCAGAATGTCCACCTGACGAGTCTGCAAACCATATCTTTCTTAAATATGGCCTAATGTTTCCGATTAAAATATCATTCTTCGAATATGCAGGAAATGTATTTCCTGAAGGTGGAAGAGAGATTGCGTTTTCTTTACCCCCCTTGTTTTGTTTTAAATTATCTGTTGTAATATATGTTTCAAGTTTTAACTCTTCACGAGGCATTCTTTCTTTAACATAAGTAACCGCATCATTTAGTTTATTCATAATTCAAGAATTTAAAGTTTTCTTGAATCTGCTTTTCTAACTTTTCACTTTCAGCGAATAGTTCTTTCAGATTACTTTGAAAAGTGTTTTTAAGTGTTGTAAAATCTTCTAAAGTAATATCTTCATATTCAATTTTTACCTCAAAATATTGCCCTGCATTAAAACTATAGTTTTTAGTAGTGATTTCATCGTATTCAACCACTACGGAAAAATTATCCACCTCTGTTTTATTGATAAAGGTGTTTATAATACGGTCTTCCTCTTTAGTGTTTAAAACCGTTTTTTGATTTTTACCTTCTTTTACCGTTTTGCCTAAATTGCTGGCGTCAATAAACACCACTTTTTCATCATTATTTTTGTCCATAAAAACAATGGAAACATTTGTGCCTGTAGTGGCAAAAATGTTACTGGGCATGCTTACCGCTCCGGCCAACATTTTATGATCAACTAAGTATTGACGTATTTTTTTATCAATACCACTTTGTGCTGTCAAAAACCCTGTAGGTACGACTACCGCTGCCTTCCCCGTTTCGGTCAAAGAATATGCGATGTGCTGTAAAAAAAGCGAGTAAATCGCCATTTTGTCTTTGGCTTTTTTTGGTACGTTGGGGATTCCCGCAAAAAAGCGACCTTTATTTACTTTCTTCTGCAACTCTTCCACATCATCGCTAAAGTCCAGCTTAAAGGGCGGGTTGCTGACGATGTAGTCGAACTTGCGTAAAGCTCCGTGCTCTTTATGATATGGGGTTGTCATGGTATTACCTTGGATAACATTCTCAATACTGTGCACCAAATTGTTTAACACGAGGTTTAATCGTAGCAGTGTAGAGGATTTTTGCGAAATGTCCTGAGAATATACAGTGCATTTATCTGGCCCTATGGCGTGAGCTAGATTCATAAGCAAGGTGCCCGATCCCGCACTGGGATCATATACGGTCACATTCTTAACAGGTTCTGGCACTAAAATAGCAGCCATTATCTTGGCCACGGCATGCGGAGTATAGTATTCAGCATATTTACCCCCAGCGTCATTGTTATAATCTTTTACCAGATACTCAAAAATGGTGGAGAAGAAATCAAACCCTTCGGTCATGACATTCTCAAAACTAAAATCCACTAACTTATTTAACAATGCCTTTGCGAAGGCATCCCGTTTGGTAGGATCCGAAATAAACTCAGTGACTCTATCAAACAACCTGATTTTGGCACCACCATCGGTATTTACTGCAAACAAATCATTGTTTTTGGCGGCAATGTCCAAAAGAGTGTCATCCAATAGTTTGCCAAATTCAGGTTCATTCTGTCTATCGAATAAATACTCAATCACATGGTGGGGATAGAGAAAGGCCGTATTACTTTCCAAGTCAAATTGTAGGAGTTTGTATTCCCCTTCATCAATCTCGCTCAATGCCAATTGCCATTTTTCTCTTTTAGTTAAACTTGGCCTTACTTTTTTTAACTCATATGAGAATTTATCGTTAAGGTATTTGTACAAAAATACTTGGGTGATGATCTTAAACTCGTTACCATCATTCCCTAAACCATAACTGGCACATACAGCCTTTAGGTTGTCTATTAGTTTTTTAGTTTGTGTTGTATTCTCTACAGTCATTATGCCGGTCTGTTATAATACTCGTTCATATATTCATTTACAATGATGTCACTAATAAAAATTACGGTGTCATAATCCAAGTTCGTGGTTAAACTTTGGTTGAATGACTTCATTACATAGCGTGCCACTTCCCGTTTAAAATATGCTTCATTGTCCAAGGTATTGTTACGTTGTAGTATGCTCATATCTGCTTGTTCCTTTATATTTTGTAAGGCCTCGATAATGGCCGTCCTAATTTTTGAAGGTTTTCCTGCTTCCAACAACCGTTTCTGAACCCGGGCATATTTTGAATCACCTTCGTATTTAGCACACAGCAACTCATTTTTCCGGTTCAATTCCTTCACTTTTTCATGAATGGTTTTCAGTGAATGCATATTCCGCTGCATTTCCTCCTGAGTGACCTCACTTAGGTTCTTATTTTTAAAAAGTCTTTTTAATTCATCATATAGGCTAATCCATTCAGGGTCTTTGGTATCAAAATTACTGGCAAGGCCTTCGCGCGTTTTTCTTAGGATGTCTTTTAGTCTATCGGCCAGAATCAGTTCTTCTTCCCCTACTTTTTTGAACAGAAATACCACATCCTCCAGAGCCATATTCAAGAGGTTGCCCATTTCTTCATTGTGCTCCAAGGCTTGTTTGGCGTTGATCAATGCTAAATGGTCTATCGCCATTATACGCAATCGTCCCAATTGACGGAAATCCAATTTTTCCAATAGATCATATTCCCCTGTCAATCTAATAACGTTGTAAAGGGAACGGGCATCTTCCAAGGCCTTCTTAATCTTTAACATAGTACCCCTATCGCTAATTTCTGAAATTTGAGCAGAAAAGATTTCGGCATTTTTTAATTCATAATCAGCAAGGGTTTCCTTTATTTCCGATATGTTGACCTCAATCTCTTCTTTGGACATAAAGAGATTGGAATAGCTTTCCATCTCATCGCCCAATACCTCTTGAAGCTCATCAAAATAGGCACGGTTGGTCTTGTCAAACTCCAAGGATATATCGGCAAAATCGACCACATATCCATATCGGTAATCTTTATAGGTTCTATTTACCCTGGTCAATGCCTGCAAAAGATTATGGCTTTTTATTACTCTTGCCAGATACAGTTTCTTTAGCCGTTTGGCGTCAAAACCCGTCAATAACATATTATAAACAAAAAGCAAGTCAATTTTCCCAGACTTAAATTGATCCCTGCGTTCGGCCAATTCATCCTTTGATCCAGAATCGTACAAAACAAGCCCTGCTTTTTTAGGTTTAAAGTTTGCAGACCATTCATTACCATAGGTAGTATCTTCTTCAGCGACTTTTGGCAGACCATTAACCACGGAACCAAATTTCTCATTAAAAATCCTGAACAATTCTCTCGCCTGTTCGCTGCTGTCGCATATAACCATGCCCCCTAAACTACCATCATTGTTACGAACCCTGAATTTTTCAAAGTCGTCGACGATGTATTCCAACATAGGTTCTACAAAAGAGGGATGGGCATACACCAATTTTCTATCAGTATCTCCCTTTTTTATATCAATGGAATCAAGTGCAGCCTTTAATTTTATTTGGTATTCGGTCTCTATGTCTTCTCGAATCAGCTTTAGAGTGTAGCCATCAGCTATGGATTTATTGTAGTAGTACTTATGGATATAATCACCAAACAAGTCTTTGGACTTTAAATCTTTCCCGATTAAAGGTGTTCCTGTCAAGCCGATTTTGATGGCATTCTTATCGCTCTGTTCTAAATTGGCCAAGAAACTACCTTTGGGTTCGTAACTGCGGTGCACTTCATCCAAAAAATAAATCCGCTGTATGGAAATATCATAGTCAAGGTTCATCCGCAAGTCTTTGTCATCATGAAACTTTTGGATATTTACCACAGAAATTTCACGAACTCCTTTGGCGTTATAAACAGCGGTGGTGGTTTTTAAATCATTTAGAAACTCTTGTTTAGAGTTTACCGTATGGACCTTCAAACCTCTCGCCGTAAACTCATCCCTGGCCTGTGTGAGCAAATCCAACCTATCGACTATAAAATAGAACTTTGGAATAATGTTCTTGGCTTGAAAGTAATCGGTCAAAAAATGGGTGTTGTAATATGCAAGAGCCGTTTTACCACTACCTTGAGTGTGCCAAATAATTCCCTTTTTTATCCCTTTATCCAGTTTTTCTTGAATGGCCATTGTTGCAAAAAACTGAGGGTAACGCATGATATGTTTCTGAATACCGGAGTACTCGTTAACATAGGCCAAGGCATAGCGCAACATGAATTCCAGTCTTTCCTTGCTCAACAAAGAAGTGAGAACTCTATTTGTTGGAGAATCCAGATTCTTGTTGGTTAAAAATTCTGGACTGTTTTTTATGGCTTGGTAATTAGTGTCCCTTAAAACAAAATCCTCAGTGTCGGGGTCCAAAGGTTTTAAAACTTGGGAAAGGTTGAAGCCAATTTCTTCCCTGAAATAATTAAAGATGGGATTAGTATAGGAGGGGGAGGCGTAAAACGCACCCTGCCAGGGCTCAATTTCATTGTCGTCATACTCCATATTATTGGAGAAAATCATGAACTGGGTAAGATTCACGAACTTTTTGAACTTTTTATTCTGAAACCTTCTTTTGATTCGCCTCCGCTCATCCAAAACCCCATCGCGGTTATTTGGCTTTTTCACCTCTATAAAAACCAATGGCATACCGTTAATCAATACAATAACGTCTGGCCGGAATTCATCCTCACCATTTTTATAGGTAAGTTCTGTTACTACATGGAAAGAATTGTTTCCAAAATTTTCTAAATCCAAAAGTTTAGTCCCTGAACGTTGCACCAACATATTATAAAAGGCTTTGCCCAAATCATTATTGTCAAGAGACAGGCTTATTTCCTGATATAACCTTTCAATATCTTGACTTTCAAGATGCGGGTTTATTCGTTCAATCGAAGTCTTGAAAATGTCCGCAAAAATGTTGGTCTCCACATCCCAGCTAGATTCCTTAAGGGACAAATACGTATACCCAAGCTGCGTGAGATGTAAAATCGCTGGTATCTTTACTCTGGAGTCTTCGTTGAACATCATTCTTCGGTTTTAAGTATTTCATTTTTCAACCATCTAAATGCTGCTTTTTGGTCATATTCAATTTCAGGACGCAACAAGGCTTCCATGTCCCCAGTAAAACCAGAATCATTTTCCTTAGCTTCAATATTTTGTAAAAACTCTTTTTGACTTGGTGGCTTTCCAACCGAAAAGGCCATATATTCATTGAAACATTCTATAATAGAAGCCGTTTCCAAATTTATGTGCGTCCGCGAATAATCCAAATCAAAAAGATCGCGGCCTTTACTTCGTTGGTACAATGCCCGTAACTTAGTTCCTAAAAGTTCATTGATGCTATATGTTCGTATTTTGGTCCTGCCTGTAAACCAGGTATTCTCAACTTCGAATGGGAATTCAACCCAGTCAAGAACATTAAAATGCTCTCGACAATTGATTTCAATTTTAACCCGCATACGGATATTCTCATACTCTGAGTTAAATCGATATAGAGCTTTTGCGCCATGACCTCTAACTTGCGTTTTTCTTGGCTCTTCAAAGAAATCTATAATCTGATCCAGTCTTTCCATAATAGGTTTAATAGGGCCTTCCTTAATTTGAACCAAATCAATATCTTCTGAATACCGAGGTGCTGGGTTAAGATATAACTTGTGTAATGCCGTACCACCTCTAAAAGCTAGGTTTTCATATAAGAAATCATCGGAGAATATGGCAACCAGCATACGACTTATAATCAAATCTTGCTCTATCTGGGCGAATGATTTCCAAGGAGCATTTTCTTGCCATTCTGCTATGTAGGGCCGTGGTATCATATATCGCTTTCTAGAGCTAAGTTCACATCCACTTTCCATTTATTATCCACTGCACCTGGTTTGATTTTATCCGATGTATTCAACAGTACAGGGTAAAACCCATGTCTTTCCAAATGCACAATAAGTGGCTCACGCAAATTCTCTTCTGGGTTTATATAATCGATTAAAAAACCCAACCGCTGTAAAACACTTTTATGCGGATACCATTGCAATAAGGAATCCATTTCACTTGGCTCAACTTCTTCTAAAAGTTCCTCGATATTTGCCAATATTCTATTTATTCCTCCTAACTTTCTTTGGTGGTATATTAAATCTACAATGGTCAGTAATGGGTCTGAAACATTAAAATAACCAGCATCCGATTTTTTTTGGACAATATTGGCCTTGGGCCAATTAGAGGTAAGAAAAAAATTTATGGTTACATTTTTTTTATGAATATCCAACATTCTAGTGCTTTGTGTGATGATGTATCCAGTCTGTACCTGTTGATGGGCTGCTCCATGTATTTGTGCTGCCGAGTATAAACCAATGTAATAGGGCTTATCCAAATGTTCAAATAATTTATTGACATAAAGCTCCAATGGCAAAACACCCAACTTTGAATATCTTGGCGGTATGATAAGATAGAATCCTTTTCTTAAGGCAAAAATCTCCCCTTTCTCAGATAAATAGGCTAAATCCGTTGCAATAGCATTTGCGTCCTTCCCTGAATAAGCCATATATTCATCACGGGAGAATGAATATTCTTCCAATGACAATCTATTTTTGATAAAATCGGCGAGCTGCATTTAGTAAATTTAGAAGAATATTAGCAATTATTGCTATTTTTCTTTTTTTTTTACTAAAATTCAATCAACCTGTTTTGACTTTATTTTACCATAATTTGTTTTACTTCAGAAAGCAACCTTTGTAGTTCCACAAGTTGTCCCGTCAATTTTTCGGGTTGGTTCTGCCCTAAATGAATTTTGATGGCCAACTGGTTAATATTGTTACCTATCCTGCTCAGCTCAACGAAAATTTTTCTTTCATAAGGAGAGATCTTATATCTAGGTAAAGGTTCTCCTGTAATTTTTTTTCGGATATAATCAGCAATTGAAAGCCCGCAAGATTCTGCATTATGAGCTACAATGAGATAATTATCCACTGTAGTTCTAAAACTGATATGAATTGCTTTAAGCTCTCTAATTTCTTTTTTTGGCCGTGCCATAATTTTAGGAATTGAGGAGTATCTTCAACAAGCTTGCGAACAAAGTGAGCCGTTTTTGTATACAAAAACACAACTTGCTTCGTGACCTCCGATTAATAAAATCCATTTTTTATTTTGACTTTGGATCATCAATCTGTTTCTAAGAAGAAATACCCCTTAACCGATCGATAAGCTCGTCGATGTCATTGGGATGAAATAGAACACGTCCGCCAATAGGTATCTTTTTGAGCAACCCTTTTTCCATCCAGGAATAGATGGTCGGCCTGGTCACTTTAAATTTCTTGACCAAATCGGCAATCGTCAACATTTCATTTTCAGTTTGATTTTGATTATCCTTATCCTCCAGTTTTGGAGCTAGATTGTTTTTGAGAGATTCCACAGGAACGTACTCCTTTAATCCATCGTCGTCCATGATAAATATACGCTTCATAGTACTGGTATTTGTTGATTTACTTTATTGAACAAACCTAGCAACATTGAACAGCATTTAATCCATTTGCCGTACATCGGTTCGTGTATGGCAAATCAAGAAGCATTCAAAATAAATTTGCAAAGGAATTGAGGTTAAATCCAAAATAGGGATGGTAAGCCTCCTAAGGCTTACCATCCCTATTCGATTCTTTGGGGGTGTTGCCAAAAACATCGTTTTTGGCAACTACAGTAGAAATATGGGTAGGGAGAAAAAGAATTCAGTTTACACTGACACTCGGACAAACCCTGATTTGCTCTTTTTCTCCCTTTCCACAAATATTTTACAGAAATTTCAAGCACTCCAAAAACAAATATTTATATGGATGTATGATCATACAAATGTATATACCATTAAATATTTATTGACTTAGGCACTTTGTAAATATTTCCAACATCAATAAATTTAGGGAAACAATATATATAAACATGGAGCAAAGATTCAAAAGCCTGTCCCTTTTCGAGTTCCAGGAGCGTTTTTCTACTAAGGAGGACTGTCTGTCATACCTATCGGGACTCAAATGGAGGGACGGATATCGCTGCCGCAAATGTGGCCATGGGCACAGTTGTCCGGGCAAGGCCGAGATGTCCCGCCAATGTACCTCGTGCAGGTACGTGGAATCCCCGACGGCGGGCACCCTTTTCCATCAGGTCAAGTTCGATCTGGTCAAGGCATTCTGGATTGTTTATTTCGTCTCGACCAACAAAAAAGGGGTTACCTCCACCGAGCTGAGCCGCAAACTTGACCTGAGGCAAAAGACCTGTTGGGCCTTCAAGCGAAAGGTGATGAAGGCGATGGAGAGTTCCGGGAACCACCCGATAACCGGCACGGCCGAGGTGGACGAGACTGTCTTCGGTGGACAGGAACAGGGCGTACGCGGCAGGAAGAACGGCGTCAAAAAGCTTGTGGTGGTGGGCATCGAGAAAAGGAAAAAGGGTGTCTCACGCCTCTATGCCCGTGTAATCCCCAAGGCCAGTGCCGAGCACTTGGGCAGTTTCATGAGGGACCATATCGACAGTGATGCGAAGGTCACCACGGACCAATGGACAGGATATGCCCCGCTGAAGAAGGAGTTCAAGAACCTCGGTCGCATACCTTCTGGCAAAAAGGGGAACAACTTCCCCGAACTCCATCGCACGATAATGAATCTCAAGGGATGGTTAAGGGGCGTACACCATCACGTGAAGGATCTACAGGACTACCTCGATGAATATTGCTATAGGTTCAACCGGAGTTTCATGAAGGAAGGGATATTCGAGAACCTTATGCACCGCATGGTCAACACACCGCCATGCTACATAAAAAATATTAGTATCTAAATGCCTAAGTCAGAATATTTATTTGTTTAAAGCCTGCAAAGAGTTCTTTTGAAGTGTCAACTAAGCTCTTGTTTTCTAATAATACCCAACCGCAAAAGACAGTTTAATTGAACTTTCAGGTTATGGTTTTTGGATATGCAATAGGGGTTTACTAAAAAGTTGTGGTATTGTAGTTTAGCTTAATTCAATAGATTCCTATATTTGTATCCGATGCGGAAATTCCAAAACATAAAGGCACTTTTTTTTCTGGGCATATTCAGCATGTTGCTTATGCACCAAATTGTTCCGCATTGGCACCATCAACACCAAACCGAACAGATTCAGACAGGCCATGATCATGATCATATGGCCGATGGCCATCACCATCACGGGGAGCCAGAAGACAAAAAGCCTAGCAAGGGCCTATTCGACTGGTTCTTGGATTTCCACACACATACCAACACATCGACCAATGTATTGGTATGGGAACATTCTTCTGTCAAGAAAACAACGGACCAAAAGCAACAGATAAAAACTGTTCGCATACCAGAGGCAGCCCAGATTATATGGGAAGACATCCTATTGGATAAAATTTGGTACGAGCCACCGAACACCTTACAAAAAGACCATTTTCCCAATCTTTCACTTCGGGGACCCCCTGCATTAGGTTAATCAAGAAGGCAAGCTGATTCCATTAGTAATTGTATCAGCGTGTTTGTTTCTCAATTTTTGATAAACCTAAACAAAATCATTATGAAATTTAAATTCGTATGCGCTCTATGCGTGTACCTGTTTTTTGGTAAAGTGTTTTCACAATCCACTGAGCTGGAGAAAGTACTGAACCAAATAGAACAGAACAATAAAGAGTTGAAGGCCTTTCAATCGTACATTAATGGCCAACAACTGCAAAATAAAAGCGGTAACAATTTGCCGAATCCCGAGGTTCTTGGGTATTATTTGCCATTTGGCGATCACCAGTCGGACGATTATGCAGAATTTGAAGTATCACAATCATTCGAGTTTCCTACGGTGTATTTGGCCCGTAACAAGTGGAACAAGCTTCGGGAAGACCAATTGGAGACGATGTACACCAATAAGCGTCAAGAAATTCTATTGAAAGCCAAAGAAGGGTTGATCAATCTCAATTTACTTCAAAAACGGAAGGAGATAGAAGAAGTCAGAAAAACCCAAAGTTTTGAGGTCTTCCAACAAGTCCAAGAAATGTACAACAAGGAACAGGTTGGTATCTTAGATCTTAACAAGGCGAAAGTAGCTTGGATTCAGGAACAGTTTACAATGGAACAGTTACAAGCCGACATTCAAAACCAATTTACCGAATTGAAAACGCTGAATGGTGGACAATCCATTGAAGTGAATGATTTGCATTTGGACAGTCCCGTCCAAATACAAAGTGTTGAGACAATTTGGAGTGAAAAACTGGCCAATGACCCAAGATTGATTGAACTCCAAGCCAAGGAAGCCTCTGCTTTTCAAAACGTCAAACTGGAAAAGAACAAAGTGCTGCCCAATATTTCATTGGGATATAACTATCAAGGTGTAAACGGTAATGATTATTCAGGAGTATTTGGTGGTTTGTCCATTCCCTTATGGAACAGCAAGAACAAAGTGAAGGCAGCAAAGGCGGATTTTGAGTATCAGCAAACCAATTCAGAAGTAACAAGAGCATGGATGTATTCAGAATTTCAACAGGAATACAACCAGTACCTTTTGTTGTTCAACAAGTACACCGAATATCAAGAAACACTATCCAACCTAGATAGTGAGGCACTTTTGTTTAAAGCCTATAGTCTGGGTGAATATTCCTTTTTGGAATATTATATGGAAGTTCAGTTTTATCGGGATGCAACCGATAGGATGTTGGAAATGGAAAAACAATTACAGCTATTACAAGCACAATTATTAATACATCAATTGTAACAACTTAAAAAACAAAAAGATGAAAACAGTATCAAAAATTTTAATGGCATCAATGGTAATCATTGCAATAGGAATAACAGGGTGTCGAGACACTAAAAAAGAAGAAGCTAAAGACGATCATGGACATACCCACGGTGAGGGTGGTGACCATACGCACGAACAGGAAGAGGTAAAACAGGAAGAATTTACCATGGACAAGGACTCCGTACAAACTGAAGAGGGCACCCATACCCATGACAACGGAGAAGAGCACCACGACCACTAAACTTAAATCAAAATGAAAAAGTATTTAATAATTGTGCTTGCCTTAATGGCAACAGCTTGTAAACAAAATAATGAAGAAGACCATGCCCATAACGCAGATGGTAGTCATGTTGGGGATGAAACACCCCGATTGGATTATACCATTTGGACGGATGACACAGAATTGTTTGTGGAGTTCCCAGCATTGATTGTGGGACAACCCAGCAAATTCGCCGCACATTTCACTGTATTGGACAAACATCAGCCAGTACGAGAAGGTTCGGTAACGGTAAGTTTGGTCAAAGGTGAAAAAGGAATACGGTCAACTGCTGACGCTCCCTCTTCACCAGGAATATTTTCTCCACTTCTTCAGCCAACAGGACCAGGTGAACATCAATTGATTTTTGACCTTAACACTCCTCAATACACGGATAAAATCGTAATCGAGGATATTATGGTGTATGGCAGTTTGGACGAAGCCAAAGAGGCTTTGGGTGAAGCTGGCGAAGATGGATCCATTTCATTTTTGAAAGAACAGGCTTGGAAAACAGCTTTCCAGACGGAACCTGTAACAAAAGGTGAAATATACGATGTTATCAAAACCTCTGGGGTTTGGCAGCCAGCCCAAGGGGCATTGAAAACAATGGTGGCAACGGCCAATGGAACTGTCAACTTCTCAACTTTAAACCTTACCGAGGGTATGGAGGTAACAAGAGGACAATTGCTATTAAACGTGAGCAGCCAAGGCTTGGCATCCAATAATTTAAGTGCCGAGGTAGCCAAGGCAAAGGCTAATTATGACCAGGCGACATCGGAATACAACCGTAAAAAGGAATTGTACGAAAGCAAGATCATTCCGAAATCCGAGTTTGAAAAAGTGGAAAGTAATTATACGATTGCAAAAGCAGAATATCAATCCATTGCTTCGGGAGTGTCGGGAGACAGCAAACAGATTCGGGCCCCTTTCAATGGTTTCATTAGATCGGTAAAGGTGGCCAATGGAGATTATGTAGAGCAAGGGGCTGTATTGATAAGTGTGGCAACTGAAGATTCAAAAGTATTGAAATCGCAGATTGCACCCACCTATGGTTTGACCATGGAAAATTTCAAAGGCTTATGGTATCAAACGGAAACTGGGAATTGGAAAAATATTTCAGATTCAGATGGTGGGATCCTATCCATTTCAAAAGATGTGGAAAAGGATAGTCCATTGATTTCAGTATTTGCCAAAGTGAACGACGTTATTCCAGTTCCTGATGGTAGTTTGACCCAAGTACAGATAGCAATGGGTGATGGCAAACCAACCACCCTTGTTCCCGAATCGGCCTTGATGGAAGATTACGGCAACTATTCGGTAATGGTGCAACTTTCGGGAGAAAGCTTTGAAAGAAGATCGATTACCATAGGTAAACGCAATGGTGAATATGTAGAGGTCTTAAAAGGCCTGCAAGCAGGTGATGTTGTAGTAACCACAGGTGCGTATCAGGTAAAAATGGCATCAATGTCCGGAACAACCCCGGCACATGGCCATGAACATTAAAAAGCAAAAATTATGTTGACTAAAATATTAAATAGTTCCCTACATAATCGTTTGCTGATTTTGTTGGGAGCAGTGGTGTTGAGTGTTTTGGGTGTGTACTATGCAAAAACAATGAATGTTGATGTATTCCCAGACCTCACTGCACCTACGGTAACCATTCTTACCGAAGCCCATGGTATGGAATCGGAAGAAGTGGAAAAACTGGTGACCTATCAATTGGAAACTGCCCTGAACGGTTCGCCCAATGTAAGGCGTATTCGCTCCTCATCGGCGGCGGGTATCTCTATTGTTTGGGTCGAATTTGAATGGGGAACGGATATATACAGGGCACGGCAAATTGTAAGTGAACGTATCCCGATGGTTCGTGAAAATCTGCCTGAAGGTATCGGTGCACCAACCATGGCGCCCATTTCATCCATTATGGGAGAGATTATGCTATTGGGAGTAACATCCGATAGTTTGTCGCCCATGGAATTACGTACCCTATCCGACTGGACGATTCGCCCACGCATCAAAGCGATTGGCGGTATCGCTAATGTGGTGGTTATTGGTGGCGAGTACAAACAATACCAAGTATTTGCCAATCCTGAGAAGTTGAAGCACTATAACGTGAGCTTATCAGAATTGGTAGAGCACGTTAAGGAAGCCAATGTAAATGCTCCAGGTGGTATTGTAAATCAATATGGAAACCAATACATCATTAAAGGTAGTGGTAGAGCCTATGCTTTGGAAGATCTACAGGAAGCTGTTTTAAAGCAGGTCAATGGTCAGACCATTAAAATAAAAGATGTAGCTACTGTGCAAATTGGAGCATCGGACAAGATCGGTGATGGTTCATTGAATGGGAAGGAATCGGTAATCTTGACCATATCCAAACAACCCGATGTCAACACCTTAAATTTGACAGAACAGTTGGATTTAGCCATTGTGGATTTACAGAAAACCTTGCCGAAGGGGGTAGAAATCAAATCCCATATTTTCAGACAGTCCGATTTTATCGAAGCCTCCATAAGCAATTTAAATTCCACCTTGTTGGAAGGTGCATTTTTTGTGGTGATTGTATTGTTCATTTTCTTGATGAACTGGCGAACCACGGTAATTTCATTGTTGGCCATTCCTATTTCATTGTTGGTGTCCATCATCATCTTAAAATTAATGGGATATACCATTAACACCATGAGTTTAGGGGGTATGGCCATCGCTATTGGTGCCTTGGTGGATGATGCGATCATTGATGTAGAAAATGTGTATAAACGTTTGCGTGAAAACAGTCGTTTGCCAAAAGAAGCACAGCAATCGGTAATCACAGTAGTACGGGATGCTTCTGTGGAAATTCGTAGTTCCATCATCATAGCGACCTTGATCATTATTGTTTCGTTCGTGCCCCTGTTCTTTTTGAGTGGCATGGAAGGTAGATTATTACAACCACTTGGAATTGCTTTTGTAACATCCGTATTAACGTCCTTGATTGTTGCGGTTACAGTAACCCCGGTATTATGTTCCTATTTATTGAACAACGAAAAACTGTTGAACAAGCAAGCCGAAGGCACCAAAGTGGAACAATGGCTCCAAAAATGGTATGCATCAACATTGGACAAGGTGATTAAATTCCCAAAAACGGTGATTGGTATAACTGTGATTGCCTTTATTTTGAGTTTGGTATTGGCGACCCAATTGGGAAGAAGCTTTTTACCCGAGTTCAATGAAGGTTCGTTGGTGATCAGTGCAGTTGGCCCTCCTGGAATGTCTCTGGAAGAAAGTAACAAGGCAGGGAAACAAATAGAAACCTTGTTGTTGGAAATGCCCGAAGTTGAAGTGGTGACCCGCAGAACGGGACGTGCGGAACTGGACGAACATGCACAAGGGGTCAATGCTGCCGAAATAGATGTGCCATTTATACTGGATGGTAAAACCAAGGAAACATTTTTCGAGGAAGTCCGTACCAAATTGAGTGTAGTGCCCGGGATTAACATCACGCTTGGACAGCCTATAGCACATAGGATAGATCACATGTTGTCTGGAACACGGGCCAATATCGCAATCAAAATTTTCGGCTCTGACCTACAGCGTTTGTTTGAATTGGGAAAACAGGTTGAGCAAAACATCAAATCCATTGACGGATTGGCGGATGTAGCCGTTGACCAACAAATAGAAGTTCCCCAAATTCGGATAAAGCCCAAGCGCCAAATATTGGCGGCTTATGGAATGACAGCTGGCAATTTGATGGAACAGGTGGATATTGCGTTTGCAGGGGAGGAAGTAGGTGAAATCTATGAAGGGCAACAGTATTTCGACTTGGTGGTGCGTTATGAAAAGCCCTTTCGGGATAATATAGAGAACTTCAAAAATACCTTGATAAGCCTGCCCAATGGAGGACAAACGGTGTTGGGTGAATTGGCGACCATAGGTTCAGTAAGTAGCCCAAATACCATCAGCCGTGAAGATGTACAGCGTAAAATTGTAATTGCTGCCAATGTACAGGGCAGGGACTTGCGAAGTGCCGTAAACGAGATTGAAGATGTTGTAAACAGTACCATTAACTTTCCCGAGGGTTATCGTGTACAATATGGCGGACAATTTGAAAGTGAATCCAAAGCTTCCCAATTGTTATTGGTCACTGCATTTTTGGCCATTGGAATAATATTCTTATTGCTGTATTACGAGTTTAAAAATGTAAAATTGGCCTTTGTAGTACTCATCAATTTGCCTTTGGCATTGATTGGTGGAATTTTGATTGTCTACTTCACATCTGGAATTGTAAGTATTGCTGCGACCATTGGGTTTATAAGCTTGTTCGGTATTGCAACCCGAAATGGTATTCTATTGGTATCTCGATACGAAGATTTAAGACAAGAAGGAAAAACAGGAATAGACCTTATCAAAGCAGGGGCATTGGATAGATTAAACCCTATTCTAATGACAGCCTTTACTACAGGGTTGGCTTTGATTCCATTGGCATTAAAAGGCGGTCAACCGGGCAGTGAAATACAAAGCCCCATGGCCGTGGTTATTTTGGGAGGTTTGCTTTCTGCAACACTTTTGAATTTGATCGTAATTCCTTGTGTGTACGAATTGGTGACGAAAAACAAGCCTATGGAAGCATAATGAAGAAACTATACAATGCGTTTAT
Source organism: Flagellimonas marinaquae (assembly GCF_023716465.1). NCBI lineage: Bacteria > Pseudomonadati > Bacteroidota > Flavobacteriia > Flavobacteriales > Flavobacteriaceae > Flagellimonas > Flagellimonas marinaquae. Next base: position 2,000,438 of record NZ_CP092415.1, on the reverse strand, counting down.
CGAGCCTTTTATGACCTTGGGCAACAAAACCTTTTCGAAGCTGTATTTTGCACAAGTGTCCAGCCTTTTTGGTGATGCTTTTACATGGCTTGGTTTAGCATTGTTGGCTTATGAAATTAAACCTGAAAGTGCGGCAGCAATATTAGCTGCCGCACTTACTTTAAGAGTTACGGCCTATATAATTTTTTCACCCTTTGCAGGTATCTTATCCGAAAGAATTGATCGCAAGAAGATATTACTGTTCACACAATTGGCGAGAATGGGTATTGTTTGCCTATTGCCTTTTGTAAGTTATGAATGGCAGCTATATGTGTTAATTTTCATTTTAAATACGTTTGCTGCATTTTTCACGCCTACCTATAGGGCCATTATTCCGCAGATTGTGGATAAACAAGTCTACAGGGAAGCAAATGGCCTATCCATGGCCACATTTCAATTGTTGAGTGTGTTCGGTCCTGCATTGGCAGGTATTGCATCAGCTTGGTTAGGAGCAAGACAAATCTTCTTTGTAAACGGAGTCAGTCTTTTAATAGCAATGGTTTTGATCATGACCATTCCCAAGGAATCCCTACAAGGTGCTTTACCCTTGAACTTAAGGAAATTTGAAAGTATCTGGACACAATTGGCCAACGGAGTGAAATTGTTGTTTGGCAATAAAATTGTGCGGTTTGCCTTATCCATTGAATTTATTTCTGCTATTGCAGGTGCGATGGTTTTGGTCAATACTGTAGGGTTGGTAAAAACTACGTTGCAATTGGATGATGAACATTACGGATGGGCGATGTCAACCTTTGGAATAGGTGCTGCAATAACCGCTTTCTTATTGGGTAGCTTGGATAAAACCAAAACAAGGAGCATAAGTCTAATCAGCGGTGTTATTGTCATTGGGGTTGCCATCAGCTTTGCCAATAGTGTCTCTTATAATGGCCTGCTCTTTCTATGGGTGTTGGCTGGAATTGGACAAACATTGGCAGATATGCCTTCTGAAACATTGATTGGGGAAAATATAGCCGCAAAGGACCATGGCAAAGTTTATGGTTCGCATTTTGCATTTTCCCATTTGTGGTGGGCAATAGCTTATCCCATTGCGGGGTACATAGGCACTCAATTTATGGGTAGTGATTTTTTATTGGGTGGATTACTGACCATATTTTTAGCTTTGGTTATCGTAATGATTTTTAAATTTAGGGGATAGAAAGTCATTTATGATACCGCAATTATCTTTTTCTACTAAAGCAATCTTTTTATTTTACATAGGATACTGTGAAAGTTCAAATAAGCAATCATGAAGTTTCGGTTAACGTTTCTACTTACTTCACTTGTTATTCTCCCTTTTTTTGGGCAGGAAAATCGGCCAAGAATTGTTTCAGGATATACAAGCGATGAAATAAAAATAGATGGAATACTGAATGAGAGCTTATGGGAAAAAAATCCTTCAATCAATGATTTTTTAACGGTCGTACCAATTGAAGGTGGCAGACCAAGCCAATTTACGGAAGTTAAAATTGTCGCAAACGAGAAGTTTGTTGTTTTTGGAATTGAATGCAAGGACGACCCCTTGAAAATTACCAATTTCTCAAAATTACGGGATGCTGATTTCAGGAACGAGGACTATGTTCGTCTGGTAATTGATCCTTTCCAAGATGGCCAATCAGGATATATATTTATGGTAAATCCCAACGGGGCCCGATACGATGCGCTTGTTTCCAATCGTGGTGAAAGTGAAAGTAAAGACTGGGATGGTATATGGGAAGCAGGTACGAATATAAATGCGGATGGCTGGACTGCTGAAATAAAAATCCCAATTCAAAGTATTAATTTCAGAAAAGGGTTAGGTGCATGGGGATTCAACTTTGAAAGGAATATTCAAAGAAATCAGGAAATCATCAGGTGGGCCAATGTTTCCAGGGATCAGTGGTTTACCCAAACAAGTCGTGCCGGTCTTATGGTCGGATTACCCGATTTCAATTATGGTGTTGGCCTCAATATTACACCTTCTGTTATTGGAAACTGGACTAAGGATAACGAAAGTAATAGAAAATTCAAATTCGATCCTTCAGTAACAGCAAGCCAACGTTTAAGCTCCAATGCCTTGATAACGGCCACTTTTAATACTGATTTTGCAGAAACGGAAGTTGATTCAAGACAAACTAACCTTACAAGATTCCCCTTGTTTTTTCCGGAAAAAAGAGCCTTTTTCTTGGAGGGTTCGGACATATTCGAATTTGGATTCGGCTTAAGTAGGGACATCATACCTTTTTTTAGTAGACGTATTGGTTTGGTTGAGGGCAATCCAGTCCCTATTGTTGCGGGTGGAAAAATTAACGGGAGAACAGGAAGAACATCTTTTGGAGGTCTGGTTATGCACACCAATGAAGTAGATATATCCGTCGATGATAATAATATTGTGACAATACCCAAGAGTACAATGGGTGTGGTACGGGCCAAGCACAATATATTCAAGGAATCTTCAGTTGGTTTTATCGCGTCTGTCGGTGACCCTTTGGGCAGGTCTGATGCTTTGACAGGCGGACTGGATTTTACCTATCAGACTACCAGACTTATGGGAAATAAAAATTTCTTGGTTGGGGTTTGGGGCCTATACAACGAGCGACAAGATTTGTCAGGAGACAAGTTTGCGTATGGTTTTAAGATAGACTACCCCAATGATATTTGGGATGCAGCCATAACCTATGCCCATATTGGAGATGCTTTTGACCCTTCGGTCGGATTTGTCCCCAGAAATGGAATAAATAAGATAGTTGCTGGTGTTACTTGGGCACCTCGACCCAAATGGAAATTGGTCAGACAAATTCGAAATGAGTTGTTTGGAACCTATATAACAGATTTGAATGGACAATGGCAATCATACCGGGTTTTTACTGCTCCTTTAAATTGGAGGTTCGAAAGTGGTGAGCGTTTTGAATTCAACGTTGTTCCGACAGGAGAGTTTTTGACCGCGCCTTTCGAAATAACCAATGATGTAACGATACCCACTGGTTCCTACGAATTTATACGCTACCGATTTGAAGGGGATATTGCCTCAAAACGAAATCTTAATGGAAGGATGTCTTGGTGGTTCGGTCCGTTTTATAAAGGACGCCTAAATGAATATCAATTATCATTAAGCTGGTCACCATCAACCATTCTTACTTTTGAAATGACCGGGACCAGAAATGTTGCCCAGTTACCTTATGGGGATTTTGACCAAACATTGGCTGGTTTTAGAATTAGGTTCAATGCGACACCTGACCTACAGGTAAATTCTTTTATTCAATATGACACTGAATCCGATAGCCTAGGCATTAATTCTCGGATTCATTGGATTTTTCATCCGCAAGGTGAGTTTTTTCTTGTGTTCAACAATGCATCCGTCTATAGTGATATAAACAATAGGTTCTCCCAAGAATCCTCCCAGATCATTGCCAAAATAAGGTATACCTTTAGACTATAAGTCAATCCTTTAAAAAACAAATTATGGAACGTAGAAAATTTATGCAAAATTCAATGATCGTGGGTGGCGCAACCATCTTACCGCAATCCAGTGTATGGGCACAAAACATTGAATACGGAAAGATTGACCGTTTGATGGATGATAATGGAAAGTTTGTCCAGGCGGACCTGCCCTATCCAAAGACATTTTTGGAGCCCTGTATGGATGAGGAAACCCTTTATCTTCACCACACTTTCCATCATGGGGGCGCTGTCAAAGGTGCCAACAAAGACCTAGAAATGATCATCAAGTCACTGGATGACGGAAACTTGGAATTGGTGGACCATTGGACCAAGAAACTGTCCTATCATTTTTCAAGCCATATCCTTCACTCCATTTTTTGGACCAACCTCACCAATAAAAAGAACGATCCAAAGGGAAACCTTCTCTCTTACATTGAAAAGAGTTTTGGAACCTATGATAAGCTCAAAGCCCTTTTGGCCAAGGTTTCAAAGGATGTGGAATCAAGCGGATGGGGTATTTTGGCCTATCATCCTTTCATAGATAGGCTTACTGTGATGGGCTGCGCTGATCATCAAAAATTGACCCAATGGGGTTGCGTTCCCATTCTAGTGATCGATGTTTGGGAACACGCTTATTATTTGACCTATCGTAACCGCAGGGCAGAATTCGTAGATTGTATTATGGATATCATCAACTGGGACAATGTTGCAGAAAGATTGGACATAGCATTAAAAATTAAGTAGGTGTTGAATTCAAGTTGACCCTGTTATTTCAAAATGATTTTGAAGACTTGCTTTTCATAATACTATTCGCACAAACCAATAACCAATCTATTTAGTCTTTCAATGTATAAAGTTCAAACAATCCATTTTTAGTGGTTCTCAGTGACCGTTTCTTCCATTTTCTCTATTGGGCTATAAAAATTTAATTTATAGCTCATAATTTTACTATTTTTGAGCTATAAAAATTAATTATTTAGCTCATGACAGCTTTTAAATGGAACTGGCAACAAAAGGACTGGCCCAATTTCAGGTATGATGAGGCAGCTTTGGAGGACTTGGAATATCAGTTTGTCCAAACTAGTGGAGTAGCTCTAGGTTCCATTAAACATATTGATGAGAAAGACAAAAATGAGCTTTTAATTGAAGTTTTGTCGGATGAGGCCTTAACTACTTCGGCAATTGAAGGGGAATATCTTGACCGTGGGAGTATTCAGGAATCCATCAAAAAAAACTTGGGACTTGAAACGGAAAGAAAGAAACTTCCCCAAGCTGAATATGGAATATCTGAAATGATGGTCAATCTATATCGAACATATGCAGCACCATTGACCCATGAACAACTTTTTGAGTGGCATCAGATGGTCGCCAATGGCAGAAGGGATTTAGTGGATATTGGAAGATATCGTACTCATGAAGATCCTATACAGGTTGTTTCAGGACGCCTCGACAAACCGACGGTACATTATGAGGCACCCCCCTCATCACAAATGACAAATGAAATGGAAACTTATGTTCGTTGGCTCAATGAAACCCACACGACAAACAAATCCAAAATGCTTCCATTGGCCAAGTCAGGAATGGCACATTATTACTTTTTGGCCATCCACCCGTTTGAAGACGGGAATGGACGTATTGCTAGAGGGATTTCAGAAAAATCGATTTCCATGGATTTGAGCAGACCAGCACTTATATCCCTATCACAGACCATTGAGTCAAACAAAAAAGAATACTATTCTTCCATCGAAGCCCATAATTTCAAACTAGACCTTACTGAATTCCTACTATACTTTGGGGGAACTATACTTGCAGCACAACAACACACCATCAAAACCATTGACTTTTTGATTCAAAAAGCAAGGTTCTTTGATCAATACTCCCGTTTGATGAACGAACGCCAGCTAAAAGTAGTCCAACGTATGTTCAAAGCAGGATATAAGGGATTTAAAGGAGGGCTTAGTGCGGACAATTATATTCGTATAGCCCAAACATCTGCATCAACGGCCACACGTGATTTAAAGGATTTGGTCAACAAATCCATATTAGTCAAATCTGGTGAACTCAAAAGCACCCGGTACTCACTAAACCTAAAGTTCAAAAACGAAGTTTGATTTTATTTGACAATCATACACATTTTCGTTTTATGAAATTCCCCAGGCCTCTTTCAATTTTTGAGCAGCCTCATAGTTTGAAATTTTGAGATAACGACGGAAAGCCTTTTCTGATTTATGGCCTGAAATCTTCATGATGAGTTGCACATCGATGCCATTTAGGTAAGCATTGGTACAAAACGAACGCCTACAGGTATGGGAACTTATCAATTTATATTTCTCCAAAAGTTGTGCTTCTTTAATGGTTCCCCGTTTATGTTCAATTTCTACTTTTTGGTGAAGTTTGGCCGAATCCCCAAGTTCCTTTATACGCCTGTTGAAAGTGAATGAGTCAATATCGGGGGCATATCCATCATATTTTCCCAAAATGCTCTTGACTTGGGAACGAAGTGGCACTACAATTCGGCCAGATGTCTTCTTCTGTCGAATATTCAAAAACCCATTATCGTCCAAATACTCAGGTCGAATCCTCGAAATATCGGAAAACCGAAGCCCTGTCAAACACCCAATTACAAAAAAGTCCTTTACTTTCTCCAATTCTTCATCGGCTTTACAGTCCACGGCCGCAATAGCCTGAATTTCATCATCGGATAGATAGATATGGTCCACTTCTTCTTGAACTACCTTAAATGCTGAAAGATCAATGGGCTTGATACGGTTTCTACGCATACGGTCATTTAAAAAAGCCTTTAAGTTCTTCACCAACTTGCCTATGGTATTGTTCTTCATTCCGACACCCCCATTCTTTAATGGAGCATGGTACGCTAGGTAATCCGTCCATTCTTGGTAGAAATGATAATCAAAAGCATTGAAATCGATGATGATTCCCGAAAATTCCTGGAAACCCTCCAAATGTTTTCTAAGTGAATTGTAATCCTTAATCACATCTTTAACCACCTTGCTCTTTTTGCTTTCCAGATAATGGTCAAATTCAGTAAAAAAGTCTTGGACAGGTTTTGAATTGATGGACGGTTCACCTTCTTCAAATTGTTTTTTGAACATCTTTTTTGAAAGTGGCCTACCCTGATTTCGATAGCTGGAAATAATTTGATTGGCCAAGCTGTCCATTTGGGTAAGTTGGACAAATTCAGAACCCACTTCCTTTGATTTTTTAAGAAACGATTTATCCTTGTTCCAATACTTTATTGCAATTTCAATTCCTGTATCGATTTGGATTCTTACATGACGATTTTCATAGTATCTCAACTTGATACTATGGGTACCATTTTTGTTTGGTGATTCTGAAATATAAAAATTGTAATTATACATTTGCGTGCTGCATTCGTGCTGCATTTTTCATGAAAAGTAGTGTTTTATGATGTAAAATAAAAATCAATATACATTTAATTGATTGATTATCAGTAAAATAATGTATGTTAATGATATGTTAAAAATGCAAGGTAGCATCCCGTCCAGACCGCAAAAAGCTCCGATTTCTCGGAGCTTTTTTTGTTTTTATACTTTACCTTTCTTCACTAAGGCAACACTTCTTCTATCTTCAACTCCAACGTTTTCTTACCCCCAAACACTTCCCTATAAACGTTATAAAAATCATAAACCCCAGTATTATTGGGATTTAAGCTCTTGTTTGCTTACCTTTGTGCCGATGAAAGTTAAGCTCCACGAGAGAAAAAACTGCAGGATTCTAAGTTTTAACTATCTGGTATTCCGAAACCAGCCAGATAAGTTTATTCCCCCTACCCTATAATTACCCTCCCTGGTTCTGGGAGTTGCACCTCCAAAAAACGGACAGTTTGGTACCCTGCCAAGCAGTTCCGATCAATCCCTTTTTTGTCAATAAAAAACTTAATCCGATATCGTTCAAAATACTAGCATGGTAATCAAGACCTACGATGCATATACCAGGCTTTCCACCATGGAAGCCGACAGGTTTGCCAATTTTCTTTTCCATAATCAAGAAGGAAAAAAAGCGTCAAAAAATGCCATAAGAAAAGCAATACAATATTCTACCAAGGATATTCCCGGACTCGGAGGATATGTATTTGCCATGGAAGAAAAAGATAGGATACTGGCCTTGGCCGTAGTGAACAAAACAGGCATGGGCGATTACATACCCGAAAATTTTCTAGTTTTTTTTGTAGTGCACAGGGAACACAGAAATATAGGAGTTGAACAAAGACTATTGGACTACACCCTACAGTATTGTAAAGGAGACGTAGCCATACATATAACCAGTGACAACCAATATCCAAACAAAAAATTTTTTGAAGAAAAAGGGTTCAGCGAAACCCATTTAGAAATGAGATTGAACAGATAAATCCATATATGTTAAAAATTGAAGTTAAGCCAGGTGAAAGTATCGAAAGGGCTCTAAAACGTTACAAAAGAAAATATCGAAACACAAAGCGTTTGGACCAGATACGAAGCCATCAAGAATACACTAAAAAATCAGTAGAGCGTCGCAAAACCCTAAAAAAGGCGCAATACAAGGAACAATTCCTGAACGAGCAGGAAGACCAATAACAATAAAATCATAGTATCAAGAACAACAAGATGAAACTTTCAAAAATCAAAAGGGAAACCAAGTATGAAAAACGATATAGCGTTAAAATGGGCGAACTCACCACCCAGGTAACCTATATTAAAAAATACATTATGGGGCTTCCTGTGCGCACTTTGCACAAGTACCGAGAAACTTACGACGGAAAAATTAAAGACTGCAAAGAGTGCAATGTATTGGCATAACAATTTTACAATCTATTATATAACCCTTTAAAACAAAAAATGAAAGTATTGGTTATTGGTGCAGGTAACATGGGACTTACCTACGCTACAGGTATGTCCAAATCCAAACTGTTGAAAAAACGCAACATTATGGTACTGGACAAATCAAAAGAAAAATTGGAAGAAGTGGACAAAATCGGCTACTTCGACGCGATTGATAAGATAGAAGATTGCGTACCACAGGCAGATGTTATCTTTTTGGCCGTAAAACCCTATCATGCCGAAGAACTATTCGGCCGTATGAAAAAATTGGTCAACCCCGAGCAATTGTTCATTTCCATTATGGCGGGCGTTACCATTAACTACATCCAAGAATCCTTGGGCATAAAAAAAGTAGTAAGGGCCATGCCCAACTTACCTGCCCAGGTAGGAAAAGGTCTAACCAGCTACGTATCCGCCGAAGAAGTATCCCGATTGGAGCTTTTTATGGTAGAAGGCTTACTGGACACCACAGGGAAATCGCTTCGGGTAAAAAACGAAAAATTCATCGATGCCTCCACCGGAATATCGGGAAGTGGGCCTGCTTATGTATTCTACTTTATGCAAAGCATGATGGAGGCCGCACTCCAAATGGGATTCTCCGAAAATGTATCCAAAGTGCTGGTAAGCCAAACTTTTACCGGTGCCGTGGAGTTGTTCAACCAAAACAACCTTAACCCGGACACTTGGATGGAAATGGTAGCCTCCAAAGGAGGAACTACCAGGGCCGCTCTGGATTCCATGGAAGACAACAATGTAAACGAATTAATCAAAGAAGCCGCCTTTGCAGCATTTGGAAGAGCTGTGGAACTAGGCGAAGAATACTAAATCATGTATAAACAATTAGTGGTCATCAAAGTAGGAACAAATGTGATGACCAACAAGGACAATAGAATAGTAAGGCCCGTGCTCAATAGTTTGGTGCAACAAATTGCTGAACTTTACGAACGGGACATCATGACCATTTTGGTCTCCTCTGGATCGGTGATTGCCGGAAAAGAGGTTTTGGGAAAAGCCAAGATAAAAGACAAAACCCAACGCAGACAAGTATATTCTGCCATTGGACAGCCCAGAATGATGAGACATTATTACAACATATTCAGCGATTATGGAATGAAATGTGCCCAGGTACTCCCGACCAAACGGGATTTTAACCCAGGCGTACACCGCGATAATATGATCAACTGCCTCGAAGGATTGCTATCCGAAGGAGTAATTCCGATCGCGAACGAGGATGATGCCGTCTCCGTATCCATGTCCATGTTCTCGGACAATGATGAGCTTGCAACCCTACTCGCACAATTAATGAAGGCCGATAAGCTTATTTTGATGACAGATATCGATGGCCTTTACGATGGTCATCCCGAAAAAGCGGAATCCAAAGTAATAGATAAGGTTGAGCCAAAAGAGGACTTGGGCAAGTACATCGAAGAAGGAAACAAGCAGGAGGGCGAAGGCCGCGGTGGAATGGGTTCAAAATTAAATTATGCCCAAAAGGCTGCCGCAGACAATATCCCATCCTACATAGTAAACGGAAAACGGGAAAACGTAATCCTGGATATTGTAGAAGGAAAGAACGTAGGAACAGAAGTTTCAAAATAACAACAATGAAATTATTAGATACAACACTAAAAAATAAAGTACTAAAAGACATGGAGCGAATCCTTGATGAAAATCGGGAAGAACTGCTCCAAGCAAATCAAAAAGATCTGGATGCGTTCAACCGCGACGATCAAGCTTTGTACGATCGTTTGGTTGTGGACCAAAAGAAAGTGGACCAGATGATCCAAGCCGTAAACGAAGTACGCTTGCAAGAGGACCCGGTCAACCAAGAAATCTCTACAAGAGAATTGGACAACGGACTTAAAATCATTAACAGAACGGCACCTTTTGGCACTATCATGATCATTTATGAGTCGCGTCCCGATGTTACTATCGAAGCTGCCGTACTGGCTTTTAAGGCCAACAACAAAATATTGCTAAAAGGCGGAAAAGAAGCCTACCATAGCAATAAGGCCTTAGTAAAATTTTGGCACCGGGCACTGACCCAGAACGGACTATCCGAGGATTACATCCAATTTTTGGAAATGGACAGGTCACAAACACAGGAGTTTCTCCGAAATCCGGACCAAGACTTGGATCTAATTGTTCCCCGTGGAGGCGAACGTTTGATCGCCTTTGTTAAAGAGCACGCCAAATGCGCAGTTCTGATAAGTGGTAGAGGGAACAATTTCCTTTATGTGCACAAAGATGCCGATTGGGACAAAAGCCTTAAGGTAATTCTAAACGCCAAGACCCATAAAATATCGGCATGCAATGCTCTAGATAAAATTTTGGTGGATACCCGGATAGATGGGTACAAGGAAAAACTTGAAGAGTTGAAAAAAGTTCTGGAGACCAACAACGTATCCATAATTGTGGACAAAACGGTAAAGCAAATACTGACAGAGGCCGACACTATTACCGATGAATCGATTTGGCAAGAAGAATTCTTGGCCATGAAATGCATTATCGGCGCAGTCGATACCATTGATGATGCCATACACATGATAAACAAAAACTCGGGAGGGCACTCAGCCTCCATCATGACAGAGAACAATAGCGCTGCACAAATATTTATGGAGAACGTGGATTGTGCCGCCGTGTACCAAAATGCTTCTACCCGATTTACCGATGGCGGACAAATGGGTGTTGGTGCAGAACTTGCGATCAGCACCGATAAATTGCACCATCGCGGACCTTTGGGCCTAAAGCAATTGGTGACCAATAAATACTATGTATTTGGGAATGGACAAATAAGGGTGTAACACTTACATCGAGAATACTAAAAAAGGAGGCTAAGATAGCCTCCTTTTTTTATGGAATCCACCAAAATATATTCCCAAAATATCCCTAAAAGCAACAATGGCTTATTTTATTATCAATTTTCACCTCTTTTATTGGTCATTTTTTAAGAAAATATCTAGATTTATTACTTAAAACATATCAAGTATGGGAAAATTTGAGATCAAAACGGATAAAGCCGGTAAATTCAGGTTTAATTTAAAAGCTGGGAACGGCCAAGTAATTTTAAGTAGTCAAGGGTATTCATCCAAAGATGCTTGCGAAAATGGAATCGAGTCTGTAAAAAAACATTCACAGGACGATAAATATTTCGAGAGAAACAAAGCAAAGGATGGCAGCCCATTTTTTAACCTAAAAGCATCCAACGGACAAGTTATCGGCAATAGCGAAATGTATTCCAGCGACTCGGCCATGGAAAACGGAATTGCCTCTGTTAAAAAAAATGCCCCAGATGCATCTGTAGAGGAAGTTTAGTCTCCCGATACCGCTTTACAATATGAAGAACAGTCCAAATTAGGGCTGTTTTTTTTATGTGGGTATTTTTAATATCAAATCAAAAGGGGCATTCATTGGTTCAAATAAGGCATTCATAAATCGGCCCCCTTTTATCCCATTTTTTGCCCTTATGTTTGTTCTGCAATAAAGCGTTAATCACAATTGAATAGCAAGATCAATTTTTAACGTATGCACATATAGCAATTCACTTTTGACGACTGTTGGTCATAAAAGTGTTTAGTTTAGTTGAGGTTTCCGTTACGCCAAGGAATTGAAAGATTCCTTGGTTGTAATGGTTTTTTTATGTATTCCCATTATAGATCTAAGTAAGAATATTCCTTACAAACAAACATGCTATAAACTCAATCAAAGCATTCGTCAATTCAAAAGGCCCATTCGTTTATTAGCCTATATCCCGCTTCATTATTTGTAGTCTATTTGTGCTTTTCAAAGAAAAAACTATACCCATACAAATTTGAAAATCATGAAGACAAAAGAAATCATTTCATTAAAACTAATCGCCTCCCTATTATTCCTAATAACAGGCCAGGCAATAAGTGCCCAATCCTATCTTGGATTCTTAGAAGACAATTACAACGGTGTGCACGGAGTTATTTCCAATCCAGCGAACATTGCCGATTCCAGATTAAAACTGGACATTAACCTTATCGGAATAAGTGGTTTTCTTGGAAACAACTACCTAAGTACCAGTTTGGGAGACATGTTCAAAGATCCCGGTAAAGCATTCGATGAAGCGGAAACAACCCCTAAAAGCGAAAACTTTATTGCGGCAAATTTAGATATACTAGGCCCTTCTGTAATGATCAGTCTCTCAGAAAAACATTCTGTATCGCTATATACCCGCGGTCGTATTTTTACAAATATTGATGATATTGATGGTTCTACCATTGACAAAGAAGGGGGATTTAACGAAAATGAAGACTTCTCGATAGATGAAGGCGACCTATCTGGCGAGCTTAACCTTTGGACAGAGATAGGGGCCTCGTATGCAAGGGTGTTGATGGACCATAACGAACATTTCCTAAAAGGTGGTGTTACCTTAAAGTACCTTTCTGGTATACACCATACTTACCTTAACGGTTCAGAAATTACTATTGATTATAATTCAACCGACCAAACCGTTGCAACAAATGGGATATTGACTTATGGTTATGATGTTGGTGGAGAAGAAGGATTTGAAAACACATTTAGCAATTTTGGACAATCCACTGGCTTGGGAGCAGATCTAGGTTTTGTATATGAATGGAGACCAAATCATGAAAAGCAAAAGCTGGTCGACCTCGATGGCAAAAAAGTTTCGAACAGGGGCATAAACAAATACAAGCTCAAATTTGGACTGTCCATAACCGACATCGGAAGTATTAACAACAAAGGTGGGGAACAGCAGACCTACGACCTTAACAATAATCAAAGCATAGACAATTTTGATGGCGATGATCTGGAAGATGCTCTTAAAAATAATTTTAGCACTGTTAATGGCCCCCAGGAATCATCCAAAACCGGATTGCCCACAGCATTTCATGGAAACGTAGACTGGAATATTCATTCGAAGTTCTATCTAAACTTAAATTCAGATTTTTCATTAAGAAAAAAGAACAGTTTAAACACTCATCATATTCAAAATCAAGTATCGCTATCCCCACGATTGGAGACAGCTTGGTTAAGCATATACTCCCCCATCAGCTTAATGCAAGATATAGGCTTTCGTTGGGGAGCTGGACTTAGAGCGGGTCCTTTTTACGTAGGTTCAGGTTCAATTTTAACATCACTGTTCGATCAGGGCAAATCCTTGGATATTTATGCCGGACTCAAAGTCCCGGTCTATCACAGCAAGCTTAGGGATAAGGACGGGGATGGACTTAAAAACAGTATTGACAATTGCCCGGAAACACCCGGTCCGATTGAAAATCAAGGATGTCCATGGCCGGACACCGACCAAGATGGACTTCTGGATAAGGACGATAACTGCCCGAATGAAGCTGGGCCTACCGAAAACACTGGTTGTCCATGGCCAGACACGGACGGGGACGGGGTTTTGGACAAAGATGACAAATGCCCGAAAACAGCTGGAAACCTTGAACACGATGGCTGTCCTGATTCCGATGGTGATGGGATAATTGATACAGAAGACCGTTGCCCTCAAAATCCAGGAAAAAAAGAACATAATGGATGCCCAGATATAGATGGGGACACCTTGGTCGATATCGACGACCAATGTCCGGAGCTAGCTGGTCCCGTGTACAATAATGGATGTCCAGAAGTAACACAAGAAGTTCAGAAGCAATTGAACAATTACGCAAAAACCATTCTTTTCGATACGGGAAAAGCAACAATAAAATCGGAATCCGTAGCCGTAATGGTAGACATTATCCAAATCTTGAATGAATATCCAAATGCCAAATTCACGGTAGAAGGACATACAGATAGTGTTGGGAGTAGCTCTAGTAACCAGAGACTATCCGAGGCCAGAGCAAATTCGGTCCTAGACTTTTTGATCAATGAAGGTATCTCGGCAGATAGATTGCGTGCCGTTGGCTTTGGTGAAGAAAAACCAATTACCACCAATGCAACCAAACTGGGTAGAAAGCAAAATAGAAGAGTTGAAATCAATCTGATCAAATAATCATCTTAAAATTATTGTTCTAATTAGAACTAGGTTAAGTGTATCTCTTTTAGTTCTTGAACACATTAAGATGGTTCAGCCGCCAAGGCATGCTTGGCGGCTCTTTTATTATATCAAAAACCATATCAATACAAAACAATAGTTATAAGTAAATACCTACAAGTATAACTTTCTGATAATCAAAGTTTTTCTGTTCGTTGATCCAATTGGGTCATTCATCAATTGTAAAGGGGCATAGGTTAATTGGTGGGTACTATGTATCTAAATACTAGCTTATTTTATACTTACCAAATCTGTTTCCTATCAATTTCAAAGATGGGAATCAATCAAAAAATTTAACCTTATGTCTAGACTTTTACTCCACATTTCAGTATACAAAACCAGTCACTTGAAAAAAGACATATCTGCCCACATGGGCAAATTGGCAAAAAAAAAGATTTTACGCTTAGTTATTCTATTTACACTTTTGGGCGGGAACTGGGTAAAAGCACAACATGTAGATACTTGGTACACTGCCGATAGAGCTATAAATCAGGCACCACTGCCTAGTAATGGAAGTTTAGAACTTTTTACTCCCATACCCACTATAGATGGTGTTTCTGTATTTGAATGGCACGATTTTGTTGATTTTAACCCTTTGACACAAATTGCCATACAACATCCCAACCCATTAAATTACAATCAACCGTATCCAAATGGTTTCTCCATAGGATTTGGAACACCGTCTTTTCTAACACCTGCTGGCTCAATTCCAGATTTGCCAACACTCCAAATGAACAGTGTTAATTTTAATCCAGAGATTCTATTTGATGGAAGTGGAAGTGGACAGGCCTTACATGCACGTTCTGTATGCCGGGAAGAAATGACCATATTCATTATGTTCCGGGCACCGGGAGCTGGAACCACGGCAGAAACTCAGAGGTTGTTATATGGCGGAGATATTGAGACCCACCACAGTTCAACAACCAATTTATCCCTTGGAGTATCCAACGGAAATCGCTTTTCCATAGGACGAACAAGAACCCTAGGTAGTGACTTCGAAAGCGGAAACATCGATTTGTTGGGCCAACCTGCCATAGGAGTATTCACAAGACAAATCAACGGACTTGCAGCCCAAACCGAAAGATTGACGACCAAAGTCAATGGAATACCTGACATTGATTTCATAAGAAACGATGTCATGGCACAATTTGATACTTATCCTTTCATAAGGTTAGGAAAACATTTCAATAGTAATGACCCCAATAGAAACTTAACAGGGGGAATTTCGGAAATATTGGTTGCAGATGGTTTATTGGATGCAAACTCAATACAAAGAGTGGAAAGTTATTTGGCAATCAAATACGGCATTACTCTTAATGGTTCAGCAAGTCTTGGTAGTATATCAGGAAATAGCTCTTATCAATATTTAGCCGCTGATGGAACAATCATCTGGGCAATAGACCCAACATATAGATTCGATATAGCCGGCATTGGAAAAGATAGATATGAAGATTTCGATGCAGGGCTTCCAGGAACAACCGGAGATTTAAAACTACGTTACAACCTACACCAACGTATCTCTAAAAGTGAAAATTCAGAAGCTATTCTGACCATGTCCACAAGCCCAAATTTTATAACAGATAATCTAGACCAAACAAGGACCCCGATAAACACCGGAGGAAGTTTTTCAACAGATCACAACTACTTAATTTGGGGAAGTGACAGACAGTCCATAGCCGAAATTAATGTTGAGCTTCCACCTTTATTACCACAAATCACATCAAGAATAGAAAGAGAGTGGAGAGTTCAAATGAACAACTCAACTGGTCTTACCCCAATAAATGGTGTTAGTGTCCGCATCAATTTGTCAGGATCAACCATTATAGATAATGGCGATTGCGCACTTCATCTCATGATAGATACAGATAATGATGGCGACTTTACAACAGGTCCTATTACGCTAATACAAGCAACTAGTGTAGATGCATTTGGCAATGTTTATTTTGATGGAGTAGATTTTGTCCATCAAAATGTATTTACAGTTGGTTTTGGGGATATTGAAAATCCAACAGCTTCCAATCCAGATTCCTTAACAGTATGTGATACAGCACCCGCTCCAGACCCATTAGTTGTTGATGACGAAGATGATAACTGTGCAGTGGACTCTGTAACACATATTAGCGATGTCTCAGATGGATTAAGCAATCCTGAAACCATTACCCGTACCTATAGAGTAACCGACACTTCTGGGAACTTTACTGATGTTCAACAAACTATCAATGTTTATACCTCTCCAAATGCAGGAAGCGACGACAACCTCGCCATTTGTGAAGGGGACTCCGTCACCGCAGCACAGCTCTTCGCAGCACTGGGGGGAACCCCAGATGCAGGGGGAACATGGTCCCCCGCCCCCGCAGGTGCAGGGACATATACCTATACCGTGGCCGCAACGGCACCCTGCGCAACAGATGCAACTGCGACCATAACCGTCACAGAACAACAACAGCCCGATGCAGGAAGCGACGACAACCTCGCCATTTGTGAAGGGGACTCAGTCACCGCAGCACAGCTCTTCGCAGCACTGGGGGGAACCCCAGATGCAGGGGAACATGGTCCCCCGCCCCCGCAGGTGCAGGGACATATACCTATACCGTGGCCGCAACGGCACCCTGCGCAACAGATGCAACTGCGACCATAACCGTCACAGAACAACAACAGCCCGATGCAGGAAGCGACGACAACCTCGCCATTTGTGAAGGGGACTCCGTCACCGCAGCACAGCTCTTCGCAGCACTGGGGGGAACCCCAGATGCAGGGGAACATGGTCCCCGCCCCGCAGGTGCAGGGACATATACCTATACCGTGGCCGCAACGGCACCCTGCGCAACAGATGCAACTGCGACCATAACCGTCACAGAACAACAACAGCCCGATGCAGGAAGCGACGACAACCTCGCCATTTGTGAAGGGGACTCCGTCACCGCAGCACAGCTCTTCGCAGCACTGGGGGGAACCCCAGATGCAGGGGGAACATGGTCCCCGCCCCCGCAGGTGCAGGGACATATACCTATACCGTGGCCGCAACGGCACCCTGCGCAACAGATGCAACTGCGACCATAACCGTCACAGAACAACAACAGCCCGATGCAGGAAGCGACGACAACCTCGCCATTTGTGAAGGGGACTCCGTCACCGCAGCACAGCTCTTCGCAGCACTGGGGGGAACCCCAGATGCAGGGGGAACATGGTCCCCCGCCCCCGCAGGTGCAGGGACATATACCTATACCGTGGCCGCAACGGCACCCTGCGCAACAGATGCAACTGCGACCATAACCGTCACAGAACAACAACAGCCCGATGCAGGAAGCGACGACAACCTCGCCATTTGTGAAGGGGACTCAGTCACCGCAGCACAGCTCTTCGCAGCACTGGGGGGAACCCCAGATGCAGGGGGAACATGGTCCCCCGCCCCCGCAGGTGCAGGGACATATACCTATACCGTGGCCGCAACGGCACCCTGCGCAACAGATGCAACTGCGACCATAAACCGTCACAGAACAACAAACAGCCCGATGCAGGAAGCGACGACAACCTCGCCATTTGTGAAGGGGACTCAGTCACCGCAGCACAGCTCTTCGCAGCACTGGGGGGAACCCCAGATGCAGGGGGAACATGGTCCCCCGCCCCCGCAGGTGCAGGGACATATACCTATACCGTGGCCGCAACGGCACCCTGCGCAACAGATGCAACTGCGACCATAACCGTCACAGAACAACAACAGCCCGATGCAGGAAGCGACGACAACCTCGCCATTTGTGAAGGGGACTCAGTCACCGCAGCACAGCTCTTCGCAGCACTGGGGGGAACCCCAGATGCAGGGGGAACATGGTCCCCCGCCCCCGCAGGTGCAGGGACATATACCTATACCGTGGCCGCAACGGCACCCTGCGCAACAGATGCAACTGCGACCATAACCGTCACAGAACAACAACAGCCCGATGCAGGAAGCGACGACAACCTCGCCATTTGTGAAGGGGACTCAGTCACCGCAGCACAGCTCTTCGCAGCACTGGGGGGAACCCCAGATGCAGGGGGAACATGGTCCCCCGCCCCCGCAGGTGCAGGGACATATACCTATACCGTGGCCGCAACGGCACCCTGCGCAACAGATGCAACTGCGACCATAACCGTCACAGAACAACAACAGCCCGATGCAGGAAGCGACGACAACCTCGCCATTTGTGAAGGGGACTCAGTCACCGCAGCACAGCTCTTCGCAGCACTGGGGGGAACCCCAGATGCAGGGGGAACATGGTCCCCCGCCCCCGCAGGTGCAGGGACATATACCTATACCGTGGCCGCAACGGCACCCTGCGCAACAGATGCAACTGCGACCATAACCGTCACAGAACAACAACAGCCCGATGCAGGAAGCGACGACAACCTCGCCATTTGTGAAGGGGACTCAGTCACCGCAGCACAGCTCTTCGCAGCACTGGGGGGAACCCCAGATGCAGGGGGAACATGGTCCCCCGCCCCCGCAGGTGCAGGGACATATACCTATACCGTGGCCGCAACGGCACCCTGCGCAACAGATGCAACTGCGACCATAACCGTCACAGAACAACAACAGCCCGATGCAGGAAGCGACGACAACCTCGCCATTTGTGAAGGGGACTCAGTCACCGCAGCACAGCTCTTCGCAGCACTGGGGGGAACCCCAGATGCAGGGGGAACATGGTCCCCCGCCCCCGCAGGTGCAGGGACATATACCTATACCGTGGCCGCAACGGCACCCTGCGCAACAGATGCAACTGCGACCATAACCGTCACAGAACAACAACAGCCCGATGCAGGAAGCGACGACAACCTCGCCATTTGTGAAGGGGACTCCGTCACCGCAGCACAGCTCTTCGCAGCACTGGGGGGAACCCCAGATGCAGGGGGAACATGGTCCCCCGCCCCCGCAGGTGCAGGGACATATACCTATACCGTGGCCGCAACGGCACCCTGCGCAACAGATGCAACTGCGACCATAACCGTCACAGAACAACAACAGCCCGATGCAGGAAGCGACGACAACCTCGCCATTTGTGAAGGGGACTCAGTCACCGCAGCACAGCTCTTCGCAGCACTGGGGGGAACCCCAGATGCAGGGGAACATGGTCCCCCGCCCCCGCAGGTGCAGGGACATATACCTATACCGTGGCCGCAACGGCACCCTGCGCAACAGATGCAACTGCGACCATAACCGTCACAGAACAACAACAGCCCGATGCAGGAAGCGACGACAACCTCGCCATTTGTGAAGGGGACTCAGTCACCGCAGCACAGCTCTTCGCAGCACTGGGGGGAACCCCAGATGCAGGGGGAACATGGTCCCCCGCCCCCGCAGGTGCAGGGACATATACCTATACCGTGGCCGCAACGGCACCCTGCGCAACAGATGCAACTGCGACCATAACCGTCACAGAACAACAACAGCCCGATGCAGGAAGCGACGACAACCTCGCCATTTGTGAAGGGGACTCCGTCACCGCAGCACAGCTCTTCGCAGCACTGGGGGGAACCCCAGATGCAGGGGGAACATGGTCCCCCGCCCCCGCAGGTGCAGGGACATATACCTATACCGTGGCCGCAACGGCACCCTGCGCAACAGATGCAACTGCGACCATAACCGTCACAGAACAACAACAGCCCGATGCAGGAAGCGACGACAACCTCGCCATTTGTGAAGGGGACTCAGTCACCGCAGCACAGCTCTTCGCAGCACTGGGGGGAACCCCAGATGCAGGGGGAACATGGTCCCCCGCCCCCGCAGGTGCAGGGACATATACCTATACCGTGGCCGCAACGGCACCCTGCGCAACAGATGCAACTGCGACCATAACCGTCACAGAACAACAACAGCCCGATGCAGGAAGCGACGACAACCTCGCCATTTGTGAAGGGGACTCCGTCACCGCAGCACAGCTCTTCGCAGCACTGGGGGGAACCCCAGATGCAGGGGGAACATGGTCCCCCGCCCCCGCAGGTGCAGGGACATATACCTATACCGTGGCCGCAACGGCACCCTGCGCAACAGATGCAACTGCGACCATAACCGTCACAGAACAACAACAGCCCGATGCAGGAAGCGACGACAACCTCGCCATTTGTGAAGGGGACTCAGTCACCGCAGCACAGCTCTTCGCAGCACTGGGGGGAACCCCAGATGCAGGGGGAACATGGTCCCCCGCCCCCGCAGGTGCAGGGACATATACCTATACCGTGGCCGCAACGGCACCCTGCGCAACAGATGCAACTGCGACCATAACCGTCACAGAACAACAACAGCCCGATGCAGGAAGCGACGACAACCTCGCCATTTGTGAAGGGGACTCCGTCACCGCAGCACAGCTCTTCGCAGCACTGGGGGGAACCCCAGATGCAGGGGGAACATGGTCCCCCGCCCCCGCAGGTGCAGGGACATATACCTATACCGTGGCCGCAACGGCACCCTGCGCAACAGATGCAACTGCGACCATAACCGTCACAGAACAACAACAGCCCGATGCAGGAAGCGACGACAACCTCGCCATTTGTGAAGGGGACTCAGTCACCGCAGCACAGCTCTTCGCAGCACTGGGGGGAACCCCAGATGCAGGGGGAACATGGTCCCCCGCCCCCGCAGGTGCAGGGACATATACCTATACCGTGGCCGCAACGGCACCCTGCGCAACAGATGCAACTGCGACCATAACCGTCACAGAACAACAACAGCCCGATGCAGGAAGCGACGACAACCTCGCCATTTGTGAAGGGGACTCCGTCACCGCAGCACAGCTCTTCGCAGCACTGGGGGGAACCCCAGATGCAGGGGGAACATGGTCCCCCGCCCCCGCAGGTGCAGGGACATATACCTATACCGTGGCCGCAACGGCACCCTGCGCAACAGATGCAACTGCGACCATAACCGTCACAGAACAACAACAGCCCGATGCAGGAAGCGACGACAACCTCGCCATTTGTG
Source organism: Flagellimonas marinaquae (assembly GCF_023716465.1). NCBI lineage: Bacteria > Pseudomonadati > Bacteroidota > Flavobacteriia > Flavobacteriales > Flavobacteriaceae > Flagellimonas > Flagellimonas marinaquae. The sequence continues at coordinate 1,979,170 of NZ_CP092415.1, read as the reverse complement.
AAGGGGACTCAGTCACCGCAGCACAGCTCTTCGCAGCACTGGGGGGAACCCCAGATGCAGGGGGAACATGGTCCCCCGCCCCCGCAGGTGCAGGGACATATACCTATACCGTGGCCGCAACGGCACCCTGCGCAACAGATGCAACTGCGACCATAACCGTCACAGAACAACAACAGCCCGATGCAGGAAGCGACGACAACCTCGCCATTTGTGAAGGGGACTCCGTCACCGCAGCACAGCTCTTCGCAGCACTGGGGGGAACCCCAGATGCAGGGGGAACATGGTCCCCCGCCCCCGCAGGTGCAGGGACATATACCTATACCGTGGCCGCAACGGCACCCTGCGCAACAGATGCAACTGCGACCATAACCGTCACAGAACAACAACAGCCCGATGCAGGAAGCGACGACAACCTCGCCATTTGTGAAGGGGACTCAGTCACCGCAGCACAGCTCTTCGCAGCACTGGGGGGAACCCCAGATGCAGGGGGAACATGGTCCCCCGCCCCCGCAGGTGCAGGGACATATACCTATACCGTGGCCGCAACGGCACCCTGCGCAACAGATGCAACTGCGACCATAACCGTCACAGAACAACAACAGCCCGATGCAGGAAGCGACGACAACCTCGCCATTTGTGAAGGGGACTCAGTCACCGCAGCACAGCTCTTCGCAGCACTGGGGGGAACCCCAGATGCAGGGGGAACATGGTCCCCCGCCCCCGCAGGTGCAGGGACATATACCTATACCGTGGCCGCAACGGCACCCTGCGCAACAGATGCAACTGCGACCATAACCGTCACAGAACAACAACAGCCCGATGCAGGAAGCGACGACAACCTCGCCATTTGTGAAGGGGACTCAGTCACCGCAGCACAGCTCTTCGCAGCACTGGGGGGAACCCCAGATGCAGGGGGAACATGGTCCCCCGCCCCCGCAGGTGCAGGGACATATACCTATACCGTGGCCGCAACGGCACCCTGCGCAACAGATGCAACTGCGACCATAACCGTCACAGAACAACAACAGCCCGATGCAGGAAGCGACGACAACCTCGCCATTTGTGAAGGGGACTCCGTCACCGCAGCACAGCTCTTCGCAGCACTGGGGGGAACCCCAGATGCAGGGGGAACATGGTCCCCCGCCCCCGCAGGTGCAGGGACATATACCTATACCGTGGCCGCAACGGCACCCTGCGCAACAGATGCAACTGCGACCATAACCGTCACAGAACAACAACAGCCCGATGCAGGAAGCGACGACAACCTCGCCATTTGTGAAGGGGACTCAGTCACCGCAGCACAGCTCTTCGCAGCACTGGGGGGAACCCCAGATGCAGGGGGAACATGGTCCCCCGCCCCCGCAGGTGCAGGGACATATACCTATACCGTGGCCGCAACGGCACCCTGCGCAACAGATGCAACTGCGACCATAACCGTCACAGAACAACAACAGCCCGATGCAGGAAGCGACGACAACCTCGCCATTTGTGAAGGGGACTCAGTCACCGCAGCACAGCTCTTCGCAGCACTGGGGGGAACCCCAGATGCAGGGGGAACATGGTCCCCCGCCCCCGCAGGTGCAGGGACATATACCTATACCGTGGCCGCAACGGCACCCTGCGCAACAGATGCAACTGCGACCATAACCGTCACAGAACAACAACAGCCCGATGCAGGAAGCGACGACAACCTCGCCATTTGTGAAGGGGACTCCGTCACCGCAGCACAGCTCTTCGCAGCACTGGGGGGAACCCCAGATGCAGGGGGAACATGGTCCCCCGCCCCCGCAGGTGCAGGGACATATACCTATACCGTGGCCGCAACGGCACCCTGCGCAACAGATGCAACTGCGACCATAACCGTCACAGAACAACAACAGCCCGATGCAGGAAGCGACGACAACCTCGCCATTTGTGAAGGGGACTCAGTCACCGCAGCACAGCTCTTCGCAGCACTGGGGGGAACCCCAGATGCAGGGGGAACATGGTCCCCCGCCCCCGCAGGTGCAGGGACATATACCTATACCGTGGCCGCAACGGCACCCTGCGCAACAGATGCAACTGCGACCATAACCGTCACAGAACAACAACAGCCCGATGCAGGAAGCGACGACAACCTCGCCATTTGTGAAGGGGACTCCGTCACCGCAGCACAGCTCTTCGCAGCACTGGGGGGAACCCCAGATGCAGGGGGAACATGGTCCCCCGCCCCCGCAGGTGCAGGGACATATACCTATACCGTGGCCGCAACGGCACCCTGCGCAACAGATGCAACTGCGACCATAACCGTCACAGAACAACAACAGCCCGATGCAGGAAGCGACGACAACCTCGCCATTTGTGAAGGGGACTCAGTCACCGCAGCACAGCTCTTCGCAGCACTGGGGGGAACCCCAGATGCAGGGGGAACATGGTCCCCCGCCCCCGCAGGTGCAGGGACATATACCTATACCGTGGCCGCAACGGCACCCTGCGCAACAGATGCAACTGCGACCATAACCGTCACAGAACAACAACAGCCCGATGCAGGAAGCGACGACAACCTCGCCATTTGTGAAGGGGACTCCGTCACCGCAGCACAGCTCTTCGCAGCACTGGGGGGAACCCCAGATGCAGGGGGAACATGGTCCCCCGCCCCGCAGGTGCAGGGACATATACCTATACCGTGGCCGCAACGGCACCCTGCGCAACAGATGCAACTGCGACCATAACCGTCACAGAACAACAACAGCCCGATGCAGGAAGCGACGACAACCTCGCCATTTGTGAAGGGGACTCAGTCACCGCAGCACAGCTCTTCGCAGCACTGGGGGGAACCCCAGATGCAGGGGGAACATGGTCCCCCGCCCCCGCAGGTGCAGGGACATATACCTATACCGTGGCCGCAACGGCACCCTGCGCAACAGATGCAACTGCGACCATAACCGTCACAGAACAACAACAGCCCGATGCAGGAAGCGACGACAACCTCGCCATTTGTGAAGGGGACTCAGTCACCGCAGCACAGCTCTTCGCAGCACTGGGGGGAACCCCAGATGCAGGGGGAACATGGTCCCCCGCCCCCGCAGGTGCAGGGACATATACCTATACCGTGGCCGCAACGGCACCCTGCGCAACAGATGCAACTGCGACCATAACCGTCACAGAACAACAACAGCCCGATGCAGGAAGCGACGACAACCTCGCCATTTGTGAAGGGGACTCAGTCACCGCAGCACAGCTCTTCGCAGCACTGGGGGGAACCCCAGATGCAGGGGGAACATGGTCCCCCGCCCCCGCAGGTGCAGGGACATATACCTATACCGTGGCCGCAACGGCACCCTGCGCAACAGATGCAACTGCGACCATAACCGTCACAGAACAACAACAGCCCGATGCAGGAAGCGACGACAACCTCGCCATTTGTGAAGGGGACTCAGTCACCGCAGCACAGCTCTTCGCAGCACTGGGGGGAACCCCAGATGCAGGGGGAACATGGTCCCCCGCCCCCGCAGGTGCAGGGACATATACCTATACCGTGGCCGCAACGGCACCCTGCGCAACAGATGCAACTGCGACCATAACCGTCACAGAACAACAACAGCCCGATGCAGGAAGCGACGACAACCTCGCCATTTGTGAAGGGGACTCCGTCACCGCAGCACAGCTCTTCGCAGCACTGGGGGGAACCCCAGATGCAGGGGGAACATGGTCCCCCGCCCCCGCAGGTGCAGGGACATATACCTATACCGTGGCCGCAACGGCACCCTGCGCAACAGATGCAACTGCGACCATAACCGTCACAGAACAACAACAGCCCGATGCAGATAATCTGAGCAACGTAGAGGCATGTGATTCTTATGTCCTGCCTGAATTAACCAATGGAAACTATTTTACTGGAAGTGGGGGAACAGGAACACCTTTGTCCGCTGGGGATGTTATTTCAACTTCCCAAACTATATATATATTCAGTCCAGGCAATGGGATATGCCCTTACGTAGAAAATTCATTTTCCGTGAACATTACTGGATTTAGTGTCTCTACCCATGTTCAGCATGAAACCTGCTGGGAAAATGACAATGGTTCGGTCTCAATAGAAATCGGAGATGCTGTTTTCCCAGTTACAGTTCAGCTTAACAGTATGGAACCTATGGTTTTCAATACAGATTCATTCTCCATAACCGATTTGTCTCCTGGAAATTATGAAATGAGTGTGATTGATGACACAGGTTGTGAAACCAATACAAATTTTACCATTCTACAAGGCGGACCCAACCTTAGTGGTTCGGTAAATGTGATGTATTTGTGCGATGCCAACCTTCCATCAAACACAATTGATGTAACTCTCTCTGATTCATCTATCAGCAGTAATGTGCTATATGCTCTGGACTCTACTGACCCAAATGATTTTATCCTAAGTCCTGATTTTGGAAATATAAATCCTGGAAAACATAGTTTATTCATACTCCACGACAATGGTTGTGTAGGTGAGATTACATTTGAGGTTGAAAACTTTGAACCATTAGAGTTATCGCTTACCAGCGAATATGTGAATCAAATCACTGCGAATGTTACTGGTGGCACTGCGCCTTACACCTATTATTTTGATGATAATGATGCAACTGACTCCAACACATATACCATTACCAGAAGTGGAGCCTTTACAGTAAGAGTGATTGACAGTAATGGTTGCGAGGTTGTACAAAGTATTTCCATGAACTTAATGGAAATCACTATTCCAGATTTCTTTACTCCAAACTTTGATGGACAAAACGATTATTGGGCTCCTAGAAACACTAAACTGTTCCCTGATATTGAAACATACATTTTTGATAGATATGGAAGAAAGATATGGACTCTAGGGCCTTCGGAGGCCTGGGATGGTGAATATGATTCAAAACCTATGCCATCTGGCGATTATTGGTATATAGTAAAATTAAATGATGGGTCTGGACGTGAGTTTGTAGGACACTTTACATTGTATAGATAAAATTGAATTGATAGATGAAGAAAATTATAATGACATTAATGTGTATGAGTTTTTTACTGATGAAGGGACAGGAATTGACCATACCTCAATTGTCTCAATACTTATCGGACAACCCGTTTTTAATGTCGCCTACCTATGCTGGAATTGGAAACTATGTTAAGGTAAGGATGAATGGGGTAACCCAATGGGTAGGTATTAAGGATGCTCCAGATACACAGACATTGTCCGCCGATGTGCGTTTGGGAAACCGATCTGGAATTGGGATGGTGATTTACAATGATTCCAATGGTGAAACCAAACAACGGGGAGGCAAAGTTTCTTTTGCACACCATTTAACCATAGATAAATATGACGACCAATACTTCTCCTTCGCATTGTCCTTCAACCTTAATCAGATCAGATTCGATATTGAAAATTTTGACCCTGAAGCCGGTGATGATCCTGCCATAACAAACGACAGGTCATCCAGCAATCCAAATTTTGATATTGGAGTCTTGTACCGTCGTAACGGATTTTACCTGAGTGTCAATGCCGCAAATATTTTGAACAAACAGTTGGAAAAATTCGACCCTATTTTTGAACCGAACACTTTACGTAATTACTCTGTGTATTCTGGATATAAATTCAGAAAAAGTAGAAGGGCCGACTTTGAAATAGAACCTTCTGTCTTTTTCCAATATTTTGAAAATGATGGAAGATCTATAACGGATGTAAACACCAAGTTCAAATGGTACGATTTTCTGGACTATTACTATGCTGGACTTACTTATAGGTTTTTGAACGATCAGTTAGGATCCCCACTTTATATAGCCCCAATTATTGGGCTGAAGAAGGGGGATTTTTACTTCGGTTACTCATATCAAGTCATTGTAAACGAATTACTCGGATATTCCTCGGGGACCCATGTGGTTACCCTTGGAATCGATTTATTTCAAGGAATATCAAATTGCTCATGTACTTATTAATATTAACATTATGAAAATGCTTACCCAATCTTTATCAAAAATTTACCTACTATCTTTAATTATCGGTATGTCTTGTTTGTCCTGTAGTCAGGATGATGCGGTATTATCTGCCTTGGATAGTCCCGAAGTTGTTGTTCAACAATCTACCAAGGACACATTGGTTTATGCCATTGTGGACAACTACAAAATTCCCATTGTTCTTTCGATTCCCGAAGGTTGTGATTCCGGAGGGCATTCTGCAGTAGTTGTAATGCACGGTTCAGATGGAATGTGGATTGATCATGATCCAAAAACAGGTAAAATGTCAGGTCAAAATAGCGAATGGCGAGAATTGTTCAATGCAAATTGTATAATCGGTGCATTTGTAGATAGTTATTCGGGCAGAGGAGTATCCACCCGATCGGGAAAATGGACAACTGCTCCGGATAATTTTAAAATAAGCTCACAGTTTATTCGACCAAGAGATGCCTATGCCGCCCTAGATGTATTACGAAAGCTTAAATTGGAAGATGGCACCAATTTGGTCAACCCTAAAGATGTAGGATTACTTGGGTTTTCAGATGGGGCAAGCGCTGTTGCCTCTACCTTGTACAATACGAACAAGACACCTGCCGATTGGCAATGGACCCAAACTTTTGATGGAAAGGAATACAATTCCTCCTCTGGGGTTTTAGCTCCGGCACCCAACCCAGAAACAGGGTTTGCAGGAGGTGTATTTTATTATGGTGGTTCTGGCGGCTACAATTATTGGGGAGCAAGTCCGTGTGGCGGAAATGCCCTAAACGGAAATGTTTTTGAGCCCTATGCACCAATGTTATATCAAATCCCATCGGACGGCTATTTAACGGAAAACACGCTTTGTATGATCGATGTTCTTAAGGAAAAGGGAGCTCCAGTTGAATTTAGAATATACGAAGGTGTTGGCCATGGGTTTGATTTCGGGGACAACAACAAAAGAGCCATTGCGCGAACCAATGCCATAAATTGGTTTAAAAAAATATTCGAAAATAATTAGTAAATCATCAGTAGTTCATAATCTACTCCCGGAAGGACCGAACACCAAGTACATATGTTCAACTTAATTTATTGAACCATATTATACCCCAATAATATTGAACCAAACTCCTGAAATAGGACCAAATCAGAACACCTAAAACTTAAATGACAATGAAAGGGAATTTTTTAGAAAAATGGATTTTAGACCTGGTAAAATCAGAATACGAATTTGGTAAAATACCAAAACATGCCTCTTATAAATTAAAGGAGCGAATGGATGATTTTATTGAGGTGACCATTGAATGGATGGATAACGAGAACAATAATCACAAAATTGTTTATCATGCTAGGGCTTATGGAAAAATGAAAGTAAACAGCAGTCTTGAAATTGCCAAGGACCCTGTATTTGAGCTTGAAAATTATTACACATTAGAAATTCATACCTATATCAACCATATAAAAAGGAATTACAGCACGCGAAAAATCGCCAATTATGATGTTATGGGGGTTATTGGCCAGATTCAAAACGCAGAAAAGAAATAAACGGTCTACTCTATAACTTTTCTATGCTTGAGTTGTTAAACTTTCACAGGATTTATGCCAATGCCCGTTTTGGGAATTGGCATAAATCGAGAAGCCCATGCATTTCATCCATAAAAAGGAACATGTAATCGATTGATTTTCATCCGTCAATTGGAAACACCCATTCGTGAATTGGCACCCAAAATACTCAATATTAATTTGTTATTTGTGGTGTGATTTAAAGTTCCCAGGTTTTAAACAAATATTTATTTCATGCATTTACTAACCATAATTTGGACGTTGCTTTGCGCTGCTATTATTATAGGATATCCCGTTTATCTTATAAAAAAGTCTCCATCTATAATGAGGAGTCACAAGGATACTCCCCAATCATCAACTCAAAATACCGTGGAGCTGTTATCTTTTGATATTAGGGAACAATTACCGGGATGGTCCTTTACTTTAGATGTTCCTCAAATCACAGAAAACATACTCAGGAACAATCCAATACTTTTTTATTTAGAGTCGGAGAATTCGTGCCTTAAATTACCCTTGAACAACCCCGCAATGGGCTATAAGGTAAATGTATATAAAAATGTAGGGAAGGTTTATGTAACATTTAAATCTATTAAAGATGGAGTTTCGAATTTTTATGTTCCCACATGGCATTTAAAAAAACTCAAAGTTTTGATCATTAAATCCGAGGATTCAAGGGTCAACGGTAATTGGGAAACAGGTTCAAATACATCCATGATACACAAAAACCTAAAAAAATCGGGGATAAACATCAACGATTATGAAGATGTTCTAGGTTATGTAAGCAACATCGCATCCATTGATTTTAAAGGGCATTTTATCGCTAAAATGCCCACTAAAAAATCTTTCGGAAGTTTAAGCTCAAAAAGTAAGGAACATACTTTGTGCCATTCGGCATAACAATTATCCAACAAGAAAATTTAGTGTTCTCATGTTACCAAGTGGGGTTTCATAAAGTCTGTAAACCCCACTTTTACAAAAAGAGAATACTATTATATAAACCCAAAAAGGGCATTCGTGAATTGAAACACCCCTTACATCAAATCAGCATGATTTTTTAACTCTAGGCAATGTAGATTTAACCATTGAAAAAAATAAACTATGGGCTGCACACATGAAATAATTGTTCTTGTCTTCGGTTCTGGCGATGAAGACAGTGCAGTCCAAAATATTTAGATAGATTATTTGATAAAACTCACCATTAGTAATTTCTTCAGCTGAAAGCAAGTATGGGGTTATGCTGCGCAACAGTTAAAACAAGAAAAGAAAGTGGTGAGTTATTTTCACACTTACGCTCCATTGTCCTATAAAAAATGATGAGCCAGTATTAATTGAGTAAGTGTATACTTCCCCCAAAGAGCTTTTTAAACCAAAGAGCAGTTGTAATTGGTTTTATTTCACTCAGAAAATTAAACAATTAAGTTCAGAAAAAAAGAGTAACTTGATATTAACTAAAAAAAACGAAAACAGAGTTGTTTCAATGCTTTATTTTACAAAGTGTAGAACTTCAGCAATTACCCAAATATAAAAATAATAATCAAATTCCCCAACATATGAAAGAAAAATCTTTTTAAAGTCACAAATCCTATCTCTTTTTTAAACTTAACCCGATTAATGCCCTACTCGATCAACAATGTGCTAAACACAAAAAAATACAACAAAGCAGCCTTTTTATTGCTTGTCACTAAAAGGTTCGACCTATTTAAAATCAAATTTAATTCTACCGTTAATCCCTTGCTCTTAACATGGGTATTCTTTGTTCTGTGGTTTATAAGTCCTTTACAACTTATTACTGCCCAACAAATTTCAGACGATCGTGAAGTAACAATGATTCAATCTTCATACTTGAAAGATGAAAGCAATCTTCTGGAAATTGAAGACATTCTCCAACACGACTATAGTTTCACTCCTTTTACAACAAACCCAATAGATAACCTACATGCTACCTATTGGATTAGACTGGATCTTAAAAAAGATCGTGAAACCTTGTGTACACAAAAGCAATGGTCACTCAGATCTCCCAGTTTAAGTGAAGCTACTTTATTTAGTGAATACGGGGACGAGATCGAGGAATATAAATTCGGAAAATTTAACAGTACGGAAAAACAAAGTTCTTTATTATACAATAATGGCGCTCCATTCGATAAAGAAGGTTTATTTTTCGATAGATATCTATACGTTAAGATCAAAACATACTTCCCTGTAGCACAACCCTTAAAGTTTCACTACCTACCCAATGTGTCCAACCGATTTTATACCGATTATTATACAGATATGGACTTAAGAACAATCGCACCTTCTCTCTACTATCTAGGGGCTTGTTCTATGATCTGCATAATGTTTTTGGTCATATATTTTACTATCTTGAAAACCGAATTCTTGTTCTATTCATTATACGTTCTGTTTTCTATAATTTATCTTGCAGGTAACAACGTGCCAGAGCTGTACATTTTTTTTAATAGTAAGTATACTTTTTGGATAAACGTCATATCTCAAATATTTATAAATCTCTTCTATCTGATTTTTGCCAAACTATACCTGAACACCAAAAAAAACTACACGTTTTTAAACAGCATAATAAACATTGTTATTGCCGTCCTTATAGTATTGATTATTCTTCATTTCATAGCTTATTTCTTGTCCTATTATCAGTTTCAGGACCAAATATTGGATGCACAGAGAGGATTTATGACCATTTGGGGGCTTTTCTCAATGACCTATTTAGCTTTTAAATACAAGGATTCATTGGTAATTTTTATTGTTCTAGGTTCTTTCATATATATGATCGGGGCCCTGGCCTACTTATTCTCTGGCGATAAAAACTATATGATGACAGGATTGATCATAGAAATCTTGATTTTCTCCCTAGGTCTGGGCTACAAGATAAAACTTGATTATATGGATAGACTTAATCTACAGAAAGAAGTTTTCAGCAAAGAAATAGTTGCCAAACAAGCGCAAATGAACCCACATTTTATTTTTAACTCATTAAGCTCTATTCAACATCTGATCATTCAAAACGATAAAATGTCCGCTCTCAACTATCTGTCAAAATTCTCCAAACTCACCAGAAATGTGCTTGAAAGCTCACATTTGACCACGGTAACACTAGATGAAGAAATCAGTGTAATAAAATCGTATCTTGAGTTGGAATCCTTGCGCTTTGACAGCTCTTTTCAATATAGAATAAACGTGGCAGAGAATCTTGACACTGAAAATGTCAACATACCTTTAATGCTTGTGCAGCCATTTGTGGAAAATGCATTGATCCACGGGTTAATAGGCAAAAAAGAGGGGAAAAAAGAAGTTGAAATTAGAATCTACAATAAAGATGGATTCTGTGTGATAGAAGTTGAAGATAATGGTGTTGGACGGCATAATAAGAATAGAGTATTAAACAAAACTGGTCAAAAATCCCGCGGGATGCAGATTACACAAAAAAGGCTACAACTACTCAATAACGGCCAGCCCAACAAAAATACGGTAGAGATTGTGGACAAGTATGATGCTAACAGTCAATCAAAAGGAACCAAAGTGATACTAAAAATACATAACCCCTAATACCAACCCAATGATTTTAAAAGCAGTAATTATCGAAGATGAAAAACATAGCAGGGAAACCCTAAAGTCTATGTTGGAAGAATTTTGCAAAGACGTTCAAGTAATTGCAACGGCCGGCTCTGTTCAAGAAGCCGTAAAAGTATTATCCATTTACAGCCCCGACATTGTTTTTCTGGACATAGAACTACAATCGGGAGTAGGTTTCGATGTTCTTGAACAGATCAAAGATCCAAATTTTGAGGTGATTTTTACCACCGCATTCGAAAAGTATGCGATAAAGGCCATAAAGTTCAGCTCCTTGGACTATCTACTTAAACCCATAGATCTGGACGAGCTACAACAAGCCGTAGAGAAAGCCAGAACCCGTATGGACACCAATGTGTACCGGGAGCAATTGGATACTTTAATGCAAAGCATCTCCCGCGGTAAGGTTAGACCGGAAAAAATCTGTTTGGCCACCACGGCAGGAATGGAATTTATTGGGATAGACGAAATTATCGCTTGTAAAGCAGATGGCTCCTATACCATCTTTATGCTCGAGGACGAGAACACCCTACTAGTGAGCAAACATTTAAAAGAATATGAAAACCTGTTATCCGAACACCAGTTTATGAGGGTTCATAACAGTTTTCTCATCAATCTAAAAAAGGTAAAAAAGTATGTCAAGTCAGATGGGGGATATGTAATTATGAACAACGATTTGCAGGTAAATATTTCCCCAAGAAAAAAAGACGACCTAATAGAGGCCATGAAACGTTTGTAGAAGGACTTAATCCTTATTGTTTACCAATCCTTTGGTGAATTCGTTCAGTGCTTCGACCTTTTGTTCAAAGTCCCCCTTTAAGGTCTTCCGATATTCGTTCAGATTGTTTACGAGATCATCAATGTTGTCCGGCAGTACATCTTCAAAAAATTGACGAAGGCGCTTGGCCGTTGTTGGCGATTTACCATTGGTGGATATGGCAACTTTCACATTTCCCTTGGTCACTATACCGCCCATATAAAAATCGCAAAATGGAGGATTATCCGCCACATTTACCAATTTACCCAGCTCCCTACAATCATGGTACACTTGCTCGTTGACCTTGGGCTTGTCCGTACAGGCGATCACAATGTGTTTCCCTTTTAGAAAATGATCTGCATAAACATCCTTTGTGATCTCAACATTGTGCTTTTTGGCCAATTCCAAAGTATCTGACAAAAATTCGGGCGCTACCATTTGAACTTGGGCCCGTGGACTGGATTTCAGCAAAAAAGTCAACTTTTCCAAGCCTACGTTACCTCCCCCAACAATGAGTACCTTTAAATGGGAAACCTTTAAAAAAATGGGGTACAATTCATTCCTCTCCATAGCGTTTTGTTTACAACTAAAACTTTGCCAAAGATACTGACTATTTCCGGCCGGGACTACGAATTACTAAAACGTAGGAGGTTCTTTCTGCTTTTTGGAGGATTTAAACTCGTACCTAACAAATAACTCGTGTGATCCCCCTGTATAGCTAGCCAAATTGGAGGTGGTTAGATCATAGGCATACCCAGCACTAAAGTTCGGATTGATCTGCATGCCCAATAAAGTAGAAAAGGAATCGTCCCAGCGGTAGGCCAATCCAAAGGTAAAGGTTTCCCGTAGCATAGCGTTTACCGATACATCGGCGATAATCGGCGCACCGGGCACCCATTTTACAAAAAAGGCAGGTTTTAACTTTACATCTGGGGTCAAATCCACTACTTTGCCCCCTATAAAATAATAATGTAGTCGTTCAGCAGCTATCTCCTGCTCTTCCCCGTCGTAGTGTTTTTGTGAAAAGAAATTGGGAATAGCAAACCCTAAATATCCTTTTTTGGTATCATAGAACAACCCTGCACCAATAGTAGGGAAAAACTTGCTCTTTATATTATTCTGAAATGCCACATCGGCGTCCTCTGTTAGGCCCTTGGAAAAATCAACATCAAAAATGCGTCCGCCCAATTTCATGCCAAAAGAAAGTTTACTATTGGCACTGTCCAATTGTATGGTATACGAAACATTGCCATCCACAGAAATTTCGGAAGATGGACCAAGAGCATCTCGGGAAATAATCCCCCCTGCCCCGATTTTATTCTCCAATGGCATATCCACCGCCAATACTTGGGTATTCGGAGCTCCATTTACACCTACCCATTGCGAACGATGCAACAATAGAGCAGTTAAATGGCCATGGTTACCGGCAAATGCAGGGTTAACACTCATGGTATTGTACATGTACTGGGTAAACTGGGGGTCCTGTTGAGCATAACCGGAATAGACAAACAGAACCATGAGCAGAAAACAGATTTGCCTTGCCCCTTTTACTTTATGTTTAAACCAAACCATCCCCATACTTATCTGTTTATATACAACCAATCGGTTCGTGGCTCCGAACCATCGCCCAAATCCAACACATAATAATATGTTCCCACGGGCAATTGATCCTCTGGTTGAACTACGGCACGGCCATTAGTGGTACCGTCCCAATCATTTTTATACGATCTTGTCTGGAAAACAATATTTCCCCATCGGTTGTACACTTGTAGCGAATTGTTCGGATATTGCGCAATACAATCGATTTTAAAATAGTCGTTTACCCCGTCCCCATTGGGCGAAAACTCGTTATACACCACCAAACAACCAGGTTCCACAAAAGCCTCAGCGGAGTTATTGCTTTCATCTATATCCCATTGATCTACAAATGCCAAACTCACTCGGTTGATGTAATCGTCAACATCCGCAACCTCAACCGTAAGCAATAGTGTGGCCGATTCTGTTGTTGGTAAAGATTCTATTTCCCAAAAAGAGGCCGATGCATCGTACGTTCCATTGGTTGTTTCGTGGCTTACATATGTATATCCCAATGGCAACTCTTCCTGAATTCCGATATGGGTGGCGTCATCTAAACCTTGATTGACAACGGTAATCTCAAAAATTACCTCATCCCCAATATTGGGCGAGGCATTGTCCACATGTTTTGTGATGACCAGATCGGTTGTTTGTGGCAGTACAAAAGCAGCGGCCTCATCGTCATCCACAATGCCATCGGAAAGATCATCTGCATTGGTACCTGTTGATGGGTCACTGTCAGGATCTGGATATAAACTTGACGATATATATGCTTCGTTCAAATATTCGTTCTCGGTCCCTGTGGGCGGATTGACCACCGCCAAAATCTCCAAGCTTTCCGTATCCTGATTCAAAATTGCCCTATTGATGTTCCATAGTCCAGCATTTGCTTGGTAAACACCTGCGGTAGCACTATGGGATTCGTAAGTATAACCGATAGGCAATATATCGGTAACCGAAACATTTCTTGCATCGGACGGCCCATTATTGGTAATGCTCACCACAAAGCGAACTAGATCTCCCACATTCGGGTTGGCGTTATCCACCGTTTTGGATAAAGAAAGATCGTTAAGTCCGCCCGGAACTGGAATTATCGTTGATTGATCATCCTCAGAGCCCAAGTTGTTGTTTGGGGTGGAATCGGGGTCATAAATGTCCGAAGCTATAAGTTCGGCAGTATTCTTATACTCTCCATTTGGAAGTACAAGTACTCTTATTTCCAAAGTTTGGGTTGTTGCATTGGCAAGGGAAGGCAGCTCCCAAGACCCTGCTATTTCATCATAAACACCGGCAGAAGGCATGGCGGACACAAATTGATAACCATTCTCCAGTTCATCTTCGATGATCAGCCCGGTCGCATGGTTGGGGCCATTGTTGGCAATTTGAATGGTAAAGACCACTTCATCACCAACTTCAGGATTCATGCTGCTTACAGTTTGACTTATTGAAATATCCGCCACTTGTCGTGGAGATATTGTTTTATGATCTTGATCATCCTCTGTTGGGATATTGTTGTTCGGTGTGGAATCTACATCAAAAAAAGTAGCACTTACCACTTCGGAGTTTATATCGTAATCTCCTGTCGGGTTCACTTCAGCTACAATGCTCAGCTCCATCTGGGTTGCCAAGGCAAGATTCCCAACATTCCAAAGTCCTGTAGATGGATCAAACGACCCATTAGAATTATCGGAAATATATGTAAATCCATCCGACAGTAAATTTTCCACGGCCACTCCAATGGCATCACTGGGACCTTGGTTGGCCAATGTTACGGTAAAGGTTACCTGTGTTCCTACATCAGGAAACTCGTTGTCCACCGCCAAGTTCAAATTTAAATCTGCAGATGGCACAGGTGTAGTACCAGCACTATCTTGATCGTTTTCAAAAACATTATTGTTATTGGGAATGGAGTTGGGATCCAATTGATCTGCCGAAAATACTTCGGTTACATTAAAGTAATCCCCTTGATCGTTCACTGCTGCCACTATAGAAAGTGTTTCGGTGTTTCCATCGCCGATATCTGCGTTTAAGGTCCACATACCCGTTGTGGGGATATAAATTCCCGCAGTTGCGCCATGGGAAACATAGGTATAACCGTCCGGTAGAAGATCCATAATTTGAACCCCTGAGGCTTCACTAGGGCCTAAATTGGTAATGTTTAGGGTAAAGATCACATTTTGTCCCACGTACGGGCTCAATTCGTTTACGGATTTGCGCAACAGGAGATCGGCCACCGGAACTACAATTGGTTCTATGGTCTGTTGATCATCTTCGGTCTCGTTATTGTTATTGGGGCTTGAATCTATATCCCTTTCGGCCACATTGGTCAACTCGGCCGTGTTGCTGTAGTTTCCAGTTGGCAACACGTCTACGGATATTTCCAAAGTCTCCGAAATCCCGTTCGCCAAATTGCCCACTACCCAAGAACCATTGGTGGCATTGTACGTTCCCACAGATGGGTTTGCTGCCACCAACTGATATCCTGTTGACAGTACATCCGTTACCACAACATTGGTGGCATCACTGGGGCCATTGTTCTGTATGGTTACCGTAAAGCGTATTTCTTCTCCCACTTCTGGGACAAGTTCGTCAACAGTTTTGGTTATTTCAATATCTACCAACGGTTCGGGGACCACCGAAATACTATCTTGGTCATCCTCTCCCACAAGACCGTTATTTGGTGCGGAATCCACATCTGTTTGGTCATGTCCTGTAATTTCTGCTGTATTTTCGTAAATACCGGAGGCATTTACATTGCACAAAATCGAAAGGCTCGTTGAATTGCCACTGGACAATGTACCAACGTTCCAGATTCCTGTTATCTGGTTATAAGTTCCTCCACTATTGTCCGAAATGTAGGTGTATCCCGATGGCAACAGGTCGGTAACTTCCACCGAGGTGGCATCACTTGGTCCATCATTGGTCACTACAATTGTAAAACGGACATTATCGCTCACCAATGGTGGCGATTTATCAATGCTTTTGGTCAAGGATAGATCGATCAACTCCTGGGGCGATATTACTACATCCCCTTGGTCATCTTCTGAGGAAACACCATTTGCCGGAGTCGAATCTATATCAAAAGCGTCCGAAGCGATAATTTGTGCGGTATTGGTATGGTTTCCTGTCGCATTGACCTCTACGTTTATGGTAAGTGTTTGAATATTGCCATTGGCCAATGTCCCCACTTCCCAAAAGCCGCTAATGGGATCGTACGTGCCTGTTGTTGCTGAATAGGAAATATAGTTGAAGCCCGAAAGTATTTGATCTACGACCCGTACATTGGTGGCGTCGTGCGGTCCATTGTTGGCAATGGTTATTTCAAAACCGATCTGTTCGGTCACAAAGGGAGATAAATCCCCTCCTACCACTGTTTTGGTCAGTGATAAATCGGCTTGTTGTGGTGCTGGAGTAATATTGTCCTCATCATCTTCACTTTGATCTCCGTCATCGTTGTTCGGTGTACTATCCACATCCAATTGATCGGCAAAAATAATTTCTGCAACGTGTGTAAACTCCCCTATCGTTGCCGTTGGGGTCAATACGGTAGCATCAAAACTCAACGAGGCCGTATTTGTACCTACAGGAACGTTTATACCTGTCCAACTAACTTTATCCGTAATAAAACTAAAAGTTCCGCTATTGTTTATTGCGGTTACATTGTTGAAACCAGATGGAACAAGGTTTTCAATGGCGACACCCGTGGCGTCAACATCCCCAAAATTGCTCAAATTAATTGTAAAAGTCACTACATCACCAATATTCGGCAGTGGATCGTTAACTACTATTTCCAGTTCCAGATCTACTCCTTCGATGGTAATCCCCACTGTGTCCGAAGCAGTATTGCAGGTAACATCCGAAACGGTCCATTCAAAAATATAGGTTCCCAAAGCAGTATTGAAGACTTGGGTGCTTGGATCGGTGGCATCATCAAAAGTCACTAGGGTTGGGCCCGATAGTTGTGTCCAAACACCGAAACCGACCGGAGGCACATCGGCACCCAAAAACACCGTCGTCGTACGGTCAAAATTTTGGTCCGAACCTGCATTGACCGAACAATCCTGCGAATATCCAGCTTTAATTGATGCCAAGACAAAAAGTACCATCAATAAAGAATGCCTGCAACGCAGGAGGGTTAGCGGTTTGTTCATAGTCTAGCTGCTGAGGTTTATCCTTACGAAGTAAGGCTTCTCCAAACTTATCAAGAACAGGCTAGAATAGATAAGTTATGTTGTATGCAAAGGGGCTTTTGTTGTGAAATAGTATAAATATGATGAAAGAAACAACCTACCTTTTCCTAAGCTTTTCTTTCTTATTGTAGATATAAAACGATACTAAACCCAATATTTAATTCATCTTAATTCAAACATCCTTGACCATTAGCACATTTCGCTGGTTTTTTTATAAATTTGCTTTTCCATGAAAAAGAATCGTCTTAGCAATAGTATCGCTTACGGTTTGTTTGTCCTCTTTTTGGCAACCAAGCTCGTAGGCTTACATGCGCTTACCCATCATAACGATACAGACGATTATCTAGACCATTGTGAGATATGCTTGAATATAGCACACGATAGTCAATCCCCTGGAATAGTAAACGATATTGTTGAGCCTACCATTGAGAACACTGTGGTTTACTATCCAAAAGTTACCAATTCCTATTTTTTTGAGGTTTCCGGAACGCTTACCATAAGCCATCTGTTTTCGAGGCCTCCCCCTACCACATAACATCCTCCATCCTCGTTTTTGGTATTTAGATTTTTACCATTTACTATGACTTGATTTTGCTTAAAATCCAAAACTTGCTTTTGGTGTATGCAATACATCAGTTTTTGACAAATACTTGTTTTAAGCATTAAGTCGACCCCCTATACTAGAAACACACTTGATGGAACCTCCATAAATGCTTCCCCCAAAAGAGAAGCTAGTTACAAAATCTAGTTTTTATAATGATAAAATACACACTTCTTGCTTGTTTGTTTATTGGTTTCAACACTTTGATTTGGGCTCAGGAAACCTACACTATTATAGGTTCGGTTATTGATTCGAGTACTTTGGCCCCTATTTCAGGCGCCAATATTGTTGGTAGTACCAAACATGCCGTCTCCTCGCTAAACGGTGAATTTATTATAGAGAATATACCTAAAGGAGCTCATACATTTGAAATATCCCATATTGCCTACGCTCCAATCAAATTGGTTATAGAAGTGGATCGAAACCTTAGCGAATACACAATAAAATTAACGGAGAAGGTGACCAATTTAGATGAGATTGAGCTACTTGGAAAAAGTGACAAAAGACAGGCTCAAGAACTCTCAACAATTTCAGTTGGAGTGGACAAGGAATTTTTGGAAACCAACCGCGAGAACAGCTTAATGCAAACCCTTAAAAAAATTCCTGGTGTAAGCACCATAACCATTGGCTCAGGGCAATCAAAACCTGTAATCAGGGGGCTCGGATTTAATCGGGTAAGTGTGGTCCAAAACGGCATTAAGCACGAAGCCCAGCAATGGGGAAATGATCATGGGCTCGAAATAGACCAATACGGAATAGAGAACATACAGATCATTAAAGGTCCCGCATCTTTATTATATGGCTCCGATGCCATAGCCGGTGTAGTGGACATCCAGCCCTCAAAAATACCCATGCCGAACTCCTTTAATGGTGAAGTAAACCTACTTGGTGAGACCAATAATGATCTTTTAGGTATTTCCACTGGAATCCAAGGAAGAAAAGAACAATGGTTCTATCGTGGGCGATTGACCTACCGGGATTATGGCGATTACAAAGTGCCCACCGATAAAATTTATTACGAGGGCTACGTTTTTGACCTGTACGAAAATCATCTCAGAAATACAGCGGGCATGGAAGCCAATGCCAGTGCCAGCATTGGTTTTGTAACGGAAAACATTAAATCAGAAACTTTTTTCAGCAATGTAAACGCCAAAAATGGATTCTTTGCCAATGCCCATGGTCTCGAGGTTAGGAACTCCTCTATCGATTATGATAGTTCCGATCGGGATATCGATTTACCCTACCACAAGGTAAACCACTTTAAAATAACCAATAACACCACTTTTTATAAAGGAGCGCACACCATTCAATTGGACCTTGGTTACCAAAACAACCAAAGAGAGGAGCACTCCGAACCTGTTCCCCATGGTTATATGCCCACACCCCCCAACAGCAGGGAAAGGGTATTTACAAAAAACACCTATTCGCTGAACTTAAAAGACACCTTTAAGCCCAATGATAGACATGACATTGTTTTTGGAATAAATACGGAATACCAGAACAATAATATAGGTGGATGGGGCTTTCTGATTCCTGCTTATGACCGGTATACCGCGGGAGTGTTTGTATTTGACCATTATAAAATCAGTGAAAATTTACACTTACAGGGAGGTTTGCGATACGATGCTGGCCTTATGCGGACAACATCCTACACAGACTGGTTCCGATCTGTTGTAAACAATCCCGATGGCACCACCTCCAATGTATTTTTGCAACGTGCACGAGACGAGGATTTGGAATTTGGCAACCTAAGCGGATCTTTGGGTTTGAGTTACCTCAATAATAATACTACATATAAAGTAAACGTTGGAAAGAGTTTTAGAATGCCTTTGGCCAATGAGTTGGCTTCAGATGGGGTAAACTATCATATGTACCGTTACGAAAGGGGAAGAATAGATCTAGACCCAGAACAATCCTATCAAATAGATTTGGATATCGATCATTCCAACAACTATTTTGATTTTGGTATCAGCCCTTTTTTCAACTATTTTGAAAATTACATTTATCTCAACCCTACCTCCAATTACTATGAGACCTTACAAGTGTACGAATATACCCAAAGCGAGGTAGTCCGTTTTGGTGGCGAGGCACGGGTAGGTGCAACCGTCGGCAATGATCTACGTTTGGATGCTTCTTTGGAATATGTGTATTCCAGACAGACCAGTGGACCCAAAAAGGATTTCACGCTACCCTTTAATCCGCCCCTCTCCACTTTGCTCTCTGCCAACTATCAATTTAAGAATGTATCCTTTTTAAAAGCACCGAGTATCACCGCGGAATATAGGATAACCGCTGCCCAAAACGATATTGTACCTCCAGAGGAAAAAACAGAAGGTTTTCAAGTACTCCATATATCCGCCATGGCAGGGATAACAATGTTCAAAACGGCACAACCTATGCAATTACGCATAAAACTAAATAATGTATTCAATACAGAATACTACGATCATACCAGTTTTTATCGGCTTATCGACGTTCCAGAACCTGGCAGGAACTTATCCATTTCGATGACCATACCATTTTAAATAAATCAAATTAAGTCTAATATCAAAAACAGAAGAAAAATGAAATCAATGTTAAAACCACTTGCAATTATCGCATTTTTAGGCGTAGCCCTTCAATCTTGTAGTAGCGATGATGATGGAACCGACGCAGTAGCAGCCCCGGTTATCGCCAATTTTGAATTTGGAGAGGGCAGTGCCCATTCTACCGATCAAGTTGCCTATAAAGGATCGGACCTTCATTTAGAAGCGGAAATTACTGCCGAAGGAGTTGTACAAAGTATCTCCATCGACATTCATTCAGACGAGGTAGAGGCCGGAGAAGGTGAAGTAGATTGGGATTACGAACAAACTTGGACCGATGCCGATTACTTGGTGATCAACCCTACATTCCATGAACACATCGATATTCCGACCAACATTCCCGCGGGAGAATACCACATTGAACTGGTAGTGACCGATGCCCTTGGAAATACAACAGAAATCGAAGGTCACATCCAAATTCTTGATCCTATTACCGTAAGCGATTTTGAAATGGATGAAACCGTAGAGCGAGGAAGCGATTTCCATATAGAATTTATGATCGAAGCGGTAAATGGTATACATGAGGTATTGGTGGATGTTCATGCCCACGATCTTGAAGTAGGCGAAGGAGAAGTGGAATGGGATTACGAAGGCGACTTTTCCGAGGATTACCACGAATTGACCGAGGCAGAGTTCCATGAGCACATAGAAGTACCTGCTACTGCTCCAGCAGGGGAATATCACATTATTTTTACTATCGAGGACGAGGATGGAAACATCCACGAATTCGAAGACCATATCGATATTACAGTACCTACAGTTTAATATGAATATCCGTGGGGCCCTTTAGGGCTCCACGGTTTTAAAAAAAAACTATGAAACTAAAATTTAAACACATCTTTATCGCCACTTCAATCATATTTTTGTCGAGCTGCTCAAGTAGTGACGACTCTACTATTGATGAAGAAAAGCCTGCGATCAGCATAAACTTCTCGGGTGGCTTTCCCCAAGCCTGCGAAGTACTGCAAAGGGGTCAGACCTACACATTTAAGGCCCAAGCAACGGATAATGTATCCTTGGCCTCCTATAGTTTGGACATACATCACAATTTTGACCACCACACCCACGATGACCAGGGTGCTCAATGTGATCTAGAAGCTGTTAAAAGTGCAGAAAACCCATTGATCTACATGCAAAACTTTACTATTGCAGAAGGTGGAACTTCACATGAGATCAATATTAGCATTACCATACCGGAAGATATAGATACCGGCGACTACCATTGTGCCTACTCCGTAACGGATGCCACTGGATGGCAAGGTAGAACATCTGTGGACATTAAGATTGTGGAATAAAACGGAGACTGTCCTTCGTTTTATTAATTTGCCCACAGCAATAAAAACTAAAACCACGGACGCAAAAATATGATTGGTCCCGTATTTAAATAAAGTCTTCTTCAATAGAACAAAAAAAAGGAGGTCCCGTTGTCGGGACCTCCTTTTTTAATGTCAAATTTGGATTTTCTATGCCTCACAGCTCACACAATCCTTCTTTTGCTTGAATTTTTGTGCAGCATTCATGCTATGCTGGTAGTACAGGGATTTAAGTCCCAATTTCCAAGCGGTAACGTGGATTTTGTTGATATCCTTGGTAGGCATGTCCGGGTGCACAATAATGTTCACCGATTGCCCTTGATCTATATGGTTCTGCCTATTGGCAGCTTGATAAATTATATCAAGTTGATCTATTTCTGAATAGGTTTTAAAGACCGCCTTTTCTTCTTCGGTCAAAAAGTCCAAATGTTGTACAGAACCATCCATATCACGGATACTTTTCCAAACTTCCGGAGTGTTTTGCCCTTTTTCTTCCAGCAAATCCATTAAAAATGGGTTCTTGATAGTTGTCTTGATCTTGGCAATATCCTTTACATAACAGTTGGACCAAATTGGTTCGATACCTTGGGATACTTGGCCCAAAATAAAGGCAGATGAGGTAGTAGGCGCAATCGCATTCAATGTTGCGTTACGCCTTCCGTAACCTTTCAACACCTCCGGTTCACCAAATCGTTCGGCCAATTGTTCTGAAGCTTTGTAGGAACGTTCTTTGATTTCCCTAAAAATTTCGCTGTTCAAGTTATACGCTTCTTGACTGTTAAAGGCCACTCTTTTGGACTGCAATAAAGAATGCCAGCCCAAGACCCCAAGACCCAAGGAACGGTTTTGCTTTGCAAAGTTGTAAGCTCTTTCCATAAATAGGAAAGTCTGTCTGTCCTCTCTGTCCGAAGAATCTCTGTAAGCCTCCAATTTTTCGATGAACTCTGTAATTACTGCATCCAAGAAATGGACCATGGTCTCTACCGCATCGGTTTTTTTCCATTTATCGTAATGCATCAAGTTTACGCTGGAGAGCACACAAACAAAAGACCAATTATCATTAGATGGCAACATAATCTCTGTACACAGGTTACTGGCATGAATACGGTGGTTCTTGTCCTTGTATACATCCGCTGCACCATCATTGGCATTATCGGTAAAGAACACATACGGATATCCCATTTCACCCCTACGTTGCAACACTTTGGCCCAAACGGTCCTTTTTTCAACATCGCCTTCGACCATTTCCTGCATCCACTGGTTGGTCACTGTTACACCATGTGTTAATTGCTGGATTGGATTACCTTCGGTACCAATTTCCAAAAATTCCATAATGTCTTTGTGATCGATTGGTAAATATGGAGAAAAACGACCGCGACGAACCGAACCTTGGCTAACCACATCCACCATGGATTCGAACAACTGCATAATATGAACTGCTCCCGAGGCTTGACCATTATTTTTTACAGGAGCACCCCTGTGCCTAATATTTCCAAAATATCCCGATGTCCCACCACCTAGTTTGGACATCATTCCTACCTCGGACTGTGTATAAAGGATATTCCCCATATCATCGTCGATATGTGAGCCAAAGCAACTAATGGGCAAACCACGTTTTTTACCAAAATTGGACCAAACTGGAGATGCCAAGGAGAAAAATCCTTCGGACATATATCCATAAAATTTATCCGAATACCCAGGAATTTGCAATATCTCCTCGGCCCTATCGGCAATCTCGCGGATACGCCCTTCAGGGGTTACGCCCTCGGTTAGGTACCCAGATGCCAAAAACTTTCGGCTATACTCGTTCAACCATTCGAACCCCTTGTCTTCCTCGGTTTTAAGTTTGGACAAGGTATCCTTTCTTGCGTTTACAAGTTCTTGTGTTTTATTGTCTTGTTTTTGGTCTGTGGTCGGGGTTAGTTGTGTTCTCTTCTCCATAATTTAAAAAAGGTCGTCGCTTGTTATACTTTGTGTTCTTTTGCTATAGTTAATGGATCTTTTTACAAAAAAGTCTCCGTGTTTTGTTCCAATGATCTCGTCATCGAACCATTCGGTCTGCTCCAATAATTTTTGATCGACATCAAATATTTTAGAAATCCCGATACTCTCCAATGAGTTGTTGAATCTGTTCTTGATAAACTCGTTTACCAAGTTTTTGGGCAAGAAATCCAATTCACCAGCTTCAAATATCCAATCCACTATTTTACTTTCCGATTCAAATGCCTTCTCACAGATATCTTGGATCATTTCCTTGTATGCATCATCGAACCATTCCGGGTGTTCTTTTTTGATGATATTGATTACATCGATACCAAAATCACCATGGATCTGCTCTTCTTTGGAAGTCGCCTCCACAACGTTCGAAATTCCCTTCAGTACATTTTTATGTTTGTTGAACGCCATAATGATCAGGAACTGGGAGAAAAGGGAAACATGTTCGATAAAAAGGGAAAATAGCAAAATGGACTCGGCATACTCCTTATTGTTTTCGCTTTTTGCATTTTTAAGTGCCGTCTCCAAATACTGCACTCTTTTCATGATCACCGGTTTCTTCTTCAGGTTTTCAAACTCTTGGTTCAGTCCCAAAATTTCCAGTAGGTGCGAGTAAGCATCGTGGTGGCGCACCTCGCTCTCCGCAAATGTGGCTCCCACCGAACCTATTTCTGGTTTTGGCATACGATGGTATATGTCGCCCCAAAATGTTTTTACGGCCACCTCGATCTGGGAAATGGCCAACATGGTATTTTTAATGGCACTTCGTTCCACTTCGGTCAATCCGGATTTAAAATCTTGGATATCGCTGGTAAAGTTAAACTCAGTATGTATCCAATACGAGTGTCTGATCGCGGGAACGTATTCGTATAATTGTGGGTATTCGTAAGGTTTAAGGTTTATTCGTTTTTCAAAAATATCGGACTCCCGCATTTGGGCCCTTTTGTTCCTATAAATAATGTACGCTTTTGCCACATCGTGGAACTCACTGTCCATAAGTTGGTTCTCTACAACATCTTGCACTTCTTCAACAGTGGGCACATAATGTTGGTCTTGGCTCTTTCGTTCCAACAACTCTTTATTTACGTTGCTGGCAATGGTCTGCGCATCGGTGATCTGGCCATGCTCCACAGCTGTCATGGCTTTCAAGATTGCATTCGTAATCTTGTGTAAATCAAATTCTTGCGTACTAAAATCCCTCTTAGTTATATGAGTTATCTGCATGAAGAAAACGGTTTGGAGTTGAAAAAATAGCTTGACTGTAAAATTCATATTTTCTTCACTTCGATTTGAAGTTTCGTCGATCAGGTTCTTAACACTGTTATCAACATTCGAAATTTTTGACAGTCAAAATCCATGGGAACAAACGTAGGATAAGGGCTGAGAAAAATCCACATTGGAACCGACTGCCAAGAAATACTTTTTCACAGTTTTTTAACAATTACAAACATATAATCCCAAACACCCTTATTACATAAGGCTTTAAGCAGATTTCAATCAAAAAAAAGATCATTTGTCCAATTCCGCCCAAGCACCAACCCCAAAAGATCTGTTCATTAAATTTTACCGCATAAAATTCGGACAGAAATAATTTCAAGGTAAATTCAAATTTCGATACATTTACCACCAAATAAGTTCTTTACTTAATTTCTTTATCATAACGATAGGGTTTCCGACACATATCGGAATTAAAAGGGAATCGTGTGTAAATCACGAGCTGACGCGCAACTGTAAGTTCGATTCCGTTTTTGGAATAGTATGTTTTTGCAAAAAACCATTGTCTTTCCCAAAAAAAGATGAGAAGGTGGCAAAAATCGAACAAGCCAGGATACCTGCCCATTTCGTTCCTACTTTGTAGGATTTTGACGATGCCTTCGCGTAAAGGGCAAGTCGAACGTTTGAACTTTCACCGGCTTATCCGGCAAAACTCCACACACGTTCCACTTGTTTAAGGCATTGCGAAGTTGAGCTAAGGAGCTTTTATCTAATTGTTCAATTTTATAAAAGCTTTTGCCATGGAAATCAGCGAACGCATAAAGCGATCAAAAACAAACATTTTTAAAGCGGTATTCCCCAATACCGTAAACCACTACGACACCTTGTTTGGCGGAACCGCACTTAGCCTAATGGACGAGGTTGCCTTTATTACTGCAACACGGTTCAGCAGAAAACGAATGGTGACCGTAAGTACAGATCGTATAGATTTTGACCACCCAATTCCTGCAGGTACCATTATTGAACTGATAGGCGAAGTAATAAAGGTGGGCAACAAAAGTTTAAAAGTGCAAGTGGACATTTATTTGGAAGAAATGTATTCCAGCCAAAGGGAAAAGGCCATCTGCGGCCAGTTCACCTTTGTTGCCTTGAACCAGGACAAAACACCAATTTCAGTGGTTTAATTTAACGTAGAACAAAACAATGACGAAAGACAACAAACTCCAGGCATCCCCATTACTAAGCTTTGATTTTTATTTGGAAAGCTATCACAGGTTACTGGGCAACCTAAAAAAAGAAGCAGACCTAAAGAAAATCACCTACCTGCTTGGTGAGGAAATATCGCAAGAGAATCAGAGTCTTATAAAAAAGGAAAACTACGACGCCCTGGTCGTTACCGACCCGGACCATTCCATTCTTTGGGTGAATGATGGTTTTATAGAAATGACAGGGTATCGAAAAAATTACGCGCTACAAAAAAAACCGAGCTTTTTACAAGGAAAAGAAACATCAAAAACCATCAAAAAAGAAATTAGGGAACAGTTAAACGCGCATCACAGTTTTGATGGCGCGGTGATTAACTATCGCAAAAATGGCGAACCTTATCTATGTCACATCAAAATATTGCCACATTATAGCCCCCAAAAAAAACTATCCTGTTTCATAGCTTTGGAAAAAGAACTAAAAGCTGCTTAAAACAGGCAGCTTTTTTTACATCTATCAATTAAGTGGATTATATTTGTACAGGTTCAAAAAATTTTTCTTGAAACAGCGGAGTCTTCCCATATTGTTCACACTTTTGTATGTAATGGCCATGTTAAGGCCCGTACTTCCTGTTTTTGAATATGTGGTCAACCAAGACTACATTGCCGAGTATTTGTGCGTGAACAAGGACAAACCAATGCTCAACTGTAACGGTAAGTGCTATCTGTCCAAAATGCTGCAAGAAGAACAAGACGAAAAAAAGCAAAATCTACCCTCTATTAACATGAAAGAGTATCCCATCGGCTTTGTGGATATTCTTTTTTGTGATTTTACTCCGCAAACTTTGGAAAACGACCAACTACCTGAATTTACCTCTAGCAAACCGCGCCAATTTACAGCTTCAGTTTTTCGCCCGCCCATCATCTGTTAACACCGACCTTTTTTATAGCTGTGCTATTTCCCTAAAGGGAAAAAAGCAACTGTGCCTATACTTTTAAGTACTGCGCCTTTGGCACATGTATATAACATTTTTAATCCGGGGGGCTTTTAAGCAGAGGCTTCCCAACTCATAACTATTTGTATTACAGATGAAATCAATTTATAAATTATCTACCGCTTTATTCTTATCCATTTTATTGGCATCATGCAGCAGCGATGACGATTCTACGCAACTAACAGGTACCGGAATGGTAAAAATTGAATTTGACAACAGCGTATCCGGGGACGACCTTATTCTAGGGTCTTCCTACACCAATTCCCAGAATGAGACCTTGACCATAGAACGCCTGAACTACATTGTCGGAAATTTTAGGCTGACCGATGAAGATGGTAACATATTCACCTATCCTAAGGATACGGGCTTTTTTATAACAAGCGAAGAAACCGGAAAAACAGAAGTAGTTCTTTACGATGTTCCTACCGGCAAGTACACTTCAATAACGTTTGGAATTGGTGTGGACCAAGAAAAGTATCTCTTGGGAGCCGAAGGACAGGGAGACCTCCTTACCCAAGCTGAAAACAATAACATGATGTGGTCCTGGCAAGCTGGCTACAAGTTCCTGAATTTTGAGGGAACGTTTACCTCGGCCACGGTTACCGATGACACCAATTTTAAAATTCATATGGGAAGTCACGGTTCCAGCTTGGACAATTACAAAGAAACCACGCTAAGCCTTGGAACAGATGCCTTGGTCAGTGATGATATGACCCCGATAATCCATATTGTGGCCAATGCCGGCAATATACTGGATGGACAACATAAAATATCGCTTACCGAACAAGCGGTAATTATGGTCAGCGAGGAAAAATCACCCCTAATCGCCACAAACACATCAAATATGTTCACTGTGGATCACGTACACAACGGAGACGGAAGCTCACACTAGATTTTATGGGCTGTTCATAAAATGAACAGCCCTCAAATTCAATTTTACACCTATGAAACATCTAATATGGGCAATCCTGCTAATGATGTTATCTGCCTGCAGCCAAAACGATGAGGAGTACCGGAGTATTGGTGACAACGAACTCTTGTCCGTTACCATACCTTCAAACTTTCCGCCAATGATCTATAATGTAGAAGCCAATCCTCCTACCAAATTCGGTTTTGAATTGGGAAAAAAACTGTTTTATGATGGCAAATTATCAGCAAACGGTTTTATATCCTGTGGTTTTTGTCATGAACAAAAATTTTCGTTCACGCACCATGGTCATCAATTTAGCCATGGCATAAACGATTTGGAAGGAACCCGAAACACTCCCTCGATTGCCAACATGGCTTTCTTTTCGGAATTCGCTTGGGACGGAGCCACCAATCACTTGGATCTTTTTCCCATAATCCCGATTACAAACGAGGTGGAAATGGGAGAAACCATGACAGGAATTCTTCAAAAATTACAGAAAGATGGCGATTACCAAAATGCATTCAATGCCGCTTTTGAAGAAGGCGGGGTAAGCCACGAGAACTTTTTGAAAGCCATTGCACAGTTTATGGTGATGATGGTTTCTTATAACTCCAAATACGACAAATATGTACGGAACGAAGATGGGGTTACTTTGACCGACCAAGAACTTCAAGGCATGTCAATTTTCAAAGAAAAATGCGCTAGCTGCCACACCTCCGACCTGTTTTCCGATGGAAGTTTTAGGAACAATGGCTTGCCCCCTAATCCAAATATCAATGATTTGGGAAGGGCTTTGGTAAGTGGCAGTTCGGATGACAATTACAAGTTCAAGGTGCCCAGTTTAAGGAATGTGGCCCTGACCGCCCCATACATGCACGATGGTAGATTTGGAAGCTTGGAGTCCGTACTGAACTTCTATCAAAATGGGGTTCAGGACTCACCCACGCTGGACCCCTTGTTAAAAACAGATGAAGGTCTGGGAATTTCTCTGGTCGAAACAGAAAAACTAGCCCTGATCGCCTTTTTAAATACCCTTACCGATCAAGAATTTATTAATGACGAAAGATTCGCCGAATACTAACCTTATGAAAATTTACATAACACTACTTTTTTTATTGATTTTAGGAATCCATACCGGGACATCCAATAAAACACCCGTAAATCCATGTACCAAAACCACATCGGCAACCCTAATGATGTTCGATGATTTTTGCGATACTTGCGGCTGTAGCGGAAATGGCGGAAGCATGGGTTTTGGCACCGGATTGAACAACAATTTCATAGGGCTCAGGTATATAGCCCAGCGTTATCAGTCCCGTGATGGTATTTTTGCCAATTCGCCGTGGATTGATGAGCACTTCAATACCCTACAATTATGGACACAGATTCCACTTGGAGAGCGTTTTATCATCAATGCCGTACTCCCCTATCAGTTCCACTATAGGGAATTTGCAGATAATACGGAACAAAGCATCAACGGAATGGGCGATGCTACCATTCTTGGGTTCTATCAAATACTGAAACAAACCCCGGATAGCATTATCTCAATCAAACCCCGACATACTTTGCAATTGGGAGGTGGTGTTAAAATGCCCACAGGCAAGTTTGATGAAGCAAACCTTGAAGGCAGTGTCAACCCCAGTTTTCAATTGGGAACCGGCAGCTGGGATTATCTGTTGGCCGCCAATTATGGTATCACCCATCGAAATTGGGGCTTGTCCGTTATGGCCAATTACACCATTAAGTCGAAAAACGATAAAGAATATCGTTTTGGAAATCAGTTTAATTACGCTCTCAACACCTACAAAACCTATTATTTTGGGACTAATTTTGCGTTAACCCCCCAACTTGGTGTTGGCGGTGAGTATTTCGACAAAAATGAAGAATACGGTTTAGAGGTAGCCGATACGGGGGGAAGTGCTTTTTTTGGCAAATTGGGCGCCGAAGTGAATTTTAAACAATACGCCCTGGGCGTTTCTACCATGTTACCCATTGCACAGGACCTGAACAATGGAAAAGTCGAAGTCAAAAACAGGTTTTCCGTGTATCTTAATATCAATATTTGACATAAAAAATGAAGCTGACTAAAATGTTCGGAAATACATCATTCTGAATTCAATTCGATGTCCCATTATGCTGATACGCAAATTATGATGAGACACTCAATCAAGTTCAGTTTGGCGTAAATCGACTTTTTAGTCAGCTTCATTCCATTCAATCGGGTTTTGGCTAAAGCTTGATTTTCACTCCACCATTTACTACAAACCCATCTACTGGCGCATAAATATCAGTAAACTGTGGGTCACTGAGGCTTCCCGTATATATTTGGTCAAATCGTGTTTGGCGAGTATCCAAAAAGTTCTCAAAATTCAGAAAGATTGAAAATTTATCACCAAACTTCTTTTCACTCATGAGTCCCATTATCCAATAGGATTGCCCCGTTTCTCCTGTGCTCAACTTTTGGGGGCTATAATAATAGGCTTCCAATCCTACCCAAAATTTCTCTTCTTTTTCATACATCAATACATTGTTCAGACGATGTTTGGCCACCAATGGAAAATCTGTTACCGTGCCATTTTGATGTTGTTCTACATTGGCATGGGTATATCCGGTGAACAATTTAAAATCCCCATACTTCACTTTCAAGTTCACCTCTGCCCCACGGGTATCCACATAGCCATCTGGTTGTAGAAAAGTATAGTATCCACTATCAGTTAATTCCAATACCATGGGGTCATCAATTTTAGTATAAAAAAGCAAAGTGTTCAGGGTCATAACCACACCGGGAAAAGGTGTCCATTTATAGTTTACATCAAAATTACCCCCGATGGACCTTTCAAGATCGGTCTGGTCCACATCGATGGGCAATACATTCCTAAACTGTACCCGTTCGGCATCTTCGGTAAACACAGTGGGCGTTTTGTAGCCCATTCCGCCCCCCAATCTAAAGGTGAGGGATTGGCTGGGTTCAAAGAGTACGGATAATCTGGGCAGGGCCATTGCGCCATAATCAGAATGGAAATCCGCCCGAAAACCGGTTTCCAAGGACAAAGTTTCATCAATGGGCCATACATTTTGGGCAAACAATCCAAGTATCTGGAAGGATTGATCCAAAGCTTGGGACTCATCGCCACGGGTATCATTAAAATATTCCGTCCAAAGATTTGCCCCAAACACCCATTCCGATCCACTATCTGAATTGTTGGCATAATTAAGTTCACTAAAAGATGAGCGTTGATAACCAGAAAAAGTAAAATCCGGCACCTGGATGGTTCTATCATAAAAACTAAAACTGTTTTTGAGCTCTAAACGGTTTTGTTCATTAAAAGAATGTTTGAACCCCAGTTGGGTGGAGAGCCTTTCGGTTTCGTTCGATTCAAAATAAGGATCGACCACTTCGTCACCCTTGACATAATCCATATTACCTCCAAGACGATCTTCCCAAATGGCATTCATACCCAACATCAATTCGGTCTTCTCATCCAAATACCAATATAATTTTGGGTTTAGGGTGACCCTATCAAACTCTGGAATGGCTGTTAATCCAATATCTGCTGGATCATAGGGTGTTCCTAAATTATAGGAAGCGAACACGGTGGTGCCGACCTTATCAAACTTTTGGGAATAAAAACCGCTCAGATCCAAACCGAGTGCCGAAGTAGCATTGGCCATAAAACTAAGTTCAGGAGCGTCTTCCGGGGTTTTGGAAATAAGGTTGACCAAGCCAGCAATAGCGCCCCCACCGTACAAAGTGGAGCTTGACCCCTTGATAACCTCAACTTGTTTAAGATCCAAAGGGGCAATTTGCATTAGGCTTAGGCCACTGGCAAATCCAGAGTACAATGGGAATCCATCCCTCAGTAACTGGGTGTACTTACCATCCAAGCCCTGGATGCGTATACTGGAATTATAACTTGTTGCCGAGGTCTGTTGTGTACGTATTCCGGTACTTTCATTTAAAAGCATACGGATATCCCCCGGTTTCATATTCCCTTTTTCGGAAAGCTCCTCCCCTGCAATTACTTCCACCCTCGTCGGGATATCCTCAATGGTTCGGGTGCTCCTAGTAGATACCAGGGTAACCTCTTCCATTTCTTCCGTTTGTGGCACCATGGCAAATATTTGTCCCTGTGATTCTGGATCCAATGGGAATGTCAATGATTTTTTAATAGGTGCATATCCTATATAGCTTAACTGTAATATAAAGGTGCCATTAGGAATATTTTCTATTTGAATGTTCCCATTCTCATCGGAAATTGCTCCTATTTCCAGGGATTCCAGAATGGCCGTGACACCGATCAGGGGTTCATTGCTATGGGAATCTTTAACTGACACATTCAATGTGCTTTGTGCAAACGCGGATACCATCCTGAACAGGGACAGTACCATTAATATTTTAAATTTCATTTAATTTGATTTTTTGAAATGATTGTGTTCTTGGTCAAACAGGAATTACCAAGAAAGTTGTGAACTAACAATTAGTGATATTTCAAAAAATCCGGGGAGGTTTAAAGTCTAGAAAGTAAAATTCTTTAGAAAACGATTCAGTATACGGCACTGGCAAAATCTCAGGTTCCGGCTCGTATGCCACAAAATCAATTGAACTTAAACTTATAGTAAATGCTGAACATCGACCACAATTATAAAATGGGGAACAAGGTGATTGATTTTTATGAGAATCATCATCGTGTGGAACATCATCGTGCGCACAATGCTCTTTCGTGTGGGCCAAAGATGTGGAGTCGGGGCACAAATCATCGTCCTGGCAACATGGAAATGATGACAGGACCACAATCAATAAGGACAAGATGACCGCCAAGACTTTCATAATCCAAAAGTATGAAAAATAGCTATTGACTGCATAACATATGATGTAGTGACAAATTAAAGCAGGCAATAAAACAACAAGACCCCGACAATTTATGATTGTCGAGGTCTTCAATTGTACCTTGGGTGGGAATCGAACCCACACGTCCGAAGACACTGGATTTTGAATCCAGCGCGTCTACCAGTTCCGCCACCAAGGCAAATGGTATCACATTTTTGAAATGCGAGTGCAAAGCTAAAAAAATATTTTTATATATCACCAAAAAATACTTTCATTTATACTTTATCAACCCGAATTAATTCTTAAATTTGCACCTCTTTACAAAAAAGTACTTTAAAACGCTAGTTAACAAGAGTTTGTAATGGCCTATCAAGTTCCGGAACCAAAAATTTTTGCTTGTACCCAAAGTGTAGAGCTCGGTAAAAAAATCGCTGCTTCCTATGGTGCCGAATTGGGAAAAGTCCAATTCTCCCGCTATAGCGATGGTGAATTTCAACCATCGTTCGAGGAATCCATCCGAGGAGCCCGTATTTTTATTATTGGCTCAACCAATCCAAGCTCGGAAAACTTGATGGAAATGTTGTTGATGTTAGATGCCGCCAAAAGAGCATCTGCCAGGCACATTACGGCCGTTATGCCCTATTTTGGATGGGCAAGACAAGATAGAAAGGACAAACCAAGGGTTCCAATTGCCGCTAAATTGGTTGCAAAAATGCTGGAGACCGCAGGTGCAACCCGAATCATTACCATGGATTTGCACGCGGATCAAATCCAAGGGTTCTTCGAGAAACCAGTGGACCACTTGTTCGCCTCAACACTATTTTTGCCTTACCTAAAAGGCTTAAATCTTGACAACCTTTGTATCGCATCTCCGGACATGGGCGGTTCTAAAAGAGCCTATGCCTATTCCAAAGCATTGGAATGCGATGTGGTTATTTGCTATAAGCAAAGAGCCAAAGCCAATGTAATATCCCACATGGAGCTGATCGGTGACGTTCAGGGAAAAAATGTGGTCCTTGCAGATGATATGGTCGATACCGCAGGTACCCTTACCAAGGCTGCGGATTTGATGATGGAGAGAGGGGCTGCAAGCGTGCGGGCCGTTACAACCCATGGCCTTTTGTCCGGTAATGCCTACGAAAGAATAGAAAAATCAAGACTAACGGAATTGATCGTAACAGATTCCATCCCGGTAGATAGCAACCAAAGTAAAATAAAGATATTGTCCTGTGCCGACCTGTTTGCAGATGTAATGCACCGGGTACACCACAACACTTCGATATCTTCAAAATTTTTAATGTAAATAAATCAATTTTAATATATAACAATGAAGTCAATTACAATCAAAGGATCCCAAAGAGAAAGCGTGGGCAAGGTTTCTACCAAAGCCTTACGTAATGCTGGAAAGGTCCCTTGCGTACTGTACGGAGGGGATAAGCCAGTGCATTTTTCAGCTGATGAGCTTGCATTCAAAGACTTGGTGTACACCCCAAATGCCTACACCGCAGTAATTGAATTGGAGGACGGTCAAAAATTTGACGCAGTTTTGCAGGATATTCAGTTTCATCCGGTAACGGATAAAATCCTTCACGTGGATTTCTACCAATTGTTCGAGGACAAACCAATTACCATGAGTATTCCCGTACGTTTGGAAGGAAACTCCCCAGGTGTGAAAAATGGTGGACGATTGCTATTCAGAAAAAGAAAACTTTCGATCAGAGCTTTGCCCGCATTGCTTCCTGATTTTATCACCGTGGACATTTCTAAATTAAGAATAGGTCAAACTATTGCAGTAGAAACCATTCTTAACGATGACTATACATTCTTGCACCCGG
This sequence comes from Flagellimonas marinaquae, assembly GCF_023716465.1. Taxonomy (NCBI): domain Bacteria; kingdom Pseudomonadati; phylum Bacteroidota; class Flavobacteriia; order Flavobacteriales; family Flavobacteriaceae; genus Flagellimonas; species Flagellimonas marinaquae. The sequence continues at coordinate 1,944,096 of NZ_CP092415.1, read as the reverse complement.
ACAGTACCGCTATCGTACAGGTCAAAGCCTCTAGAACATCTGTTGATGATTCTGAAGATGAAGACGAAGAAGGTGCAGAAGGAGAAGCTCCTGCTGAAGACGCTCCACAAGCTGAAGCTGCAGAGTAACCCTTTCACTAGTTAGCATAAGCATCCCTGTTTACTTTAGTAATATGGGATGCTTTTGTATTTTTAAGCCATTCAATTACGAGCGATGCTCAATTTCATCAATAAGCTTTTTGGCCCACCCAAAAAACTATTACAAGTTAACGACCCCATGAAAAAATTTTTGATTGTCGGTCTAGGAAATATAGGACCGGACTACGACGAAACACGCCATAATATCGGGTTTAAAATTCTTGATTATCTGGCCGAGCAGGAGGACTTTGTTTTTGAGAATGCAAAACTAGGAGCTGTAGCCACCTTTAAACACAAGGGAAAAAGTGTTGTTTGCCTAAAACCTTCTACCTATATGAACTTGAGCGGGAAGGCGGTAAAATATTGGATGGACAAGGAAAACATACCAATGGAAAATATATTGATCGTTACAGACGACCTAAACCTGCCATTTGGATCATTGCGACTAAAAAGCAAGGGCAGCGATGGGGGCCATAACGGCTTAAAAGATATCCAAAATGTGTTGCAAACCAGCGGTTATAATCGTTTTAGGTTTGGAGTGGGCGCCGATTTCAGCAAAGGCAAACAAGTAGACTATGTATTGGGGCGTTGGAACGACGAACAACAAAAAGCTATGCCCGAACGTTTAAAAAAGTCTATAGATCTAATACGCTCCTTTGTGTTCGCAGGAACCAAAAACACCATGAACCAATTCAACGGTAAATAGAAAAAACTAGAGGACTTTAAAGTCAAACACACCGGAATCCGAGGTATTCCCCTCAAGATCTGTTGTCACCACTTTCCAATAATAGACGGTTCCAGATTCAACACTTACAGAAAGCTCCATATCTGTTGCATTGGCAAGGCCCACAGAAGTTGTCGGCGGATTTGTTGTGGACAAAAACACCTCGAAAGATTCTATATCGTTGTCCACGTCTGCACCTGTCCATTTCAATAGAACTTCATTGGCAACATCTTTGATTACCGTGGAACCTGAAAGCGGATGTACCAACTGAGCCGGAAACGGAGCATATGTGGTCTGTGACCCCGCATTGTAAAACAACCACGTTTCACTGGTCGCTACTTGATCCGACGAAGCGTTTTGTGAAGTAACCGACCAAGAGTATGGTGTTCCCTTGGCCAAAGTGAGACTGGCCGAGGTAGAAACGGTGGATAAATTTTGAGGTACATTGGTATTCAAATTCACAACATTTAAAGTGTAACGCTCCGTATTGCTGGATGCCATCCACCTAAAAGTTACCTGCGTAGATGTCTGGTTAACCTCCGTCCCTGTTGTACATTCGGAATTTTCCTCGGGAAATACCAGAGCTGCACCTTGCGGGGCCGGTGGCGGACCATCATCTCCACCACAAGAAACAAATACAGCCAAAACAAAAAGTCCAATTATATTCCGAATCATCTTTTTATGAATTTAAACATGTCGTTCTCTCCTTCTTTTTCCAGTCCCAAATAATACATCCCCTTGGCCAAATATGATAGATCTAACACTAGGTTTTCGCCGAAAACCGCTCTACGTTCGATATGGACCAATCTTCCATTAGCGGTAAATATTTTTATATCTAGTTCTCCTTCGTACCCGCCAAGATAAACTTCGGTGGCCGCATCTACCGGATTAGGGGAGAGTATGGACCGTGAAGAATAGAATAGATTTTTTTCCACTACTCCTTGACATGGTAGATCGGAACTCACCCTGAGCACATTATTTCCATCTTTTAAGGGGAGTTGAATTTTAGAATTCTCGGTCTGGGTGACCAAACCGTTCAATTCTACGTTATAAAATTCCGAACCTCTTAATTCCACCGTTACCATACCAGAATCAACCAACGCATCAATGTCTAGAACATCCGGTTGGGTAATCACCAAATTGTAGCAAACTTCTTCGTAGTCTATCAAGCCGTTGGTACCGGTTATGCACAGCGTATATTCTCCTGCTGACAAATTATTGAAGGTCTGTCCATCGGTAAAATCAACAGAAACAGCTCCTGCTCCACCCTCCAACTGTGCCGTATAGGTGATAGATGTATCAAAAGGAGTCACCGTAATGGTTCCATCATTATTCACCCTACATGTTTCACTTTGGAGTTCTATTTCGAAGTTATCTGCAGCAAATCTATAAATAGCACAACCGTTGGTATCTACTTCGACTCCCTTTGGTGTTCCCAAGCAAAGATCGTCACCATCATCAAACACACCATCTTCATCCTCATCGGGTCTATAAGCCCCCTCTATACACACGTCCAACGAAAAACCTATTAAAGTACCACCATCACCCGAAGCTGTATCCGATATTTCCAATGTCCATTCCCCAAGAATTGATTCCCCTTTTAAGGAAGCCAAAGAACCCAAAGGGGACACTGTACCGGATATGGCCGGGCTTCCCGAACATTCGAGGGGATCACCATCATCATCGAAAACTGCGTCGATGTTGTTTTGCGACCCACATGTGTTTGAAATCAAGGTAACTTCGGTTCCTTGTGGAGAAATAAGTTTGATTATTAGGTCCTCCAAATAGGTATGATCTAATTCCAAATTTACGTTAACATCGGATATTGGAAGATCTTCCAAAAATATGACAGATGTAGAAATGGTGGTTGCAGCACCGGAAGAAATGGAAATGGGCAAATCACCCGGCTCCCTGTTTTTACAATCGACCTGGGTGGTCGTAAAACCGAATATTGTTCCAAATGTGCCGCTTGCGCATCCATTACTTGGCCTAACTCTCCAGAAGTATTGTGTTTCGGCCTCTAAATTGGTCACTGTTTTGTATTTGGTAAACGGTACGGTGGCAGATTCAACAATATCAGAAAATCCAGCATCCGTTGCAATTTCCAAATCATAACTGGAATATAAAGGATTGTCTTTCCAACTAAATTCAGCGTCCAAAGAAACACCAACTTCACCATTTGCCGGTGCAAGCAAAGTTACATTTGAAAATGTACCATCTTGAACTTTAAGAGACAAGACTACACTTTTTGTTACCGAAGCAGAAGTAGACGTTACCGTAATATCGTACACGCCCGGGGCAACACCATTGGTATTGGACAAGGTCAGATCTACAGCACTATCATCGACTGTTGCAGCTACTGGGGAAAAACCAGCTAGCAAACCGCTCGGCACATCTGCCGAAAAGGTAGAATTCTCGTTAAATCCATTATAGGTCTCATAAACAAATGGGATGATGATATCGTTTGGTTGACAAACTTCGTATTCCAGCTTTTCAAAATTCAGCACCACTTCCGATTCCTCAATTGTAAAATCGGATGAATTGACCGCAAAGAAAACATTGTCACTGGCCTTGATCATTATTCGTGCCATTGTAGACACATTTCCTGGAAGAAGCACTTCCTCGGATCCATCGTTGAGCGTGTTTTCCAAAAGTGTGATCGGGTAAGTAAGCCCCCCGTCCAGAGAAAGGAAAACATCCACGGTCTCTGCATTTACGGGAGCTAAATCGGTATTGGCTACATCCCAAGTAATTTCCTGTACGGAACCGGCGGTATAAGTTTGCGGACTTGCTTGAGAGGTAACTACAAACGGCCCTGCTGCTTTAATTACGTGAACATCCAAAATATCGGAAACCACCTGTCCACCCCCGATTGCATTGTCTCGAACAGTAAAAGCAAAGCTAAGGGTCCTCTCTATTTCGGATACAGATTCCCAAGTATCGGAAATAGTAGGATTGGTCTGTGTTAGATTGCCCTGCGCCACTTCGGACAGCCTTGGAAAAAATCTGCGGGGGTCGCTAGTTGGCGGCATTGATCTAAAATTGGCACCATTGGGGTTTGTTGGCCCAAACGAATTCACGGTCACCAAACCATCATTGATCTGCTCCCAAGTATAAGTTAAAGCATCGCCCAGATCCGGATCGGTAGCCTCGCCCTCCAAAACAAATGCCGTTCCCTTGGGAATGGTAAAGTCACCCACCGGGGTAAGTACAGGGGGCGAATTTACCAATGCTGTGGTCTGGGCACAGGAGGTAGTCTCCAAATAGGTGGAAATCTGAAGAATACTGTTGTAATGAAAATAGTCATCGCCATTTGCAGCAACATTGTTTACGCCGACTATACCGGCATACCCCATTATGGATGTACCGCTACCAGGTTCTGCCTGTACACCTGTTCCTTCGGATTCAAAAGACCATGTATGGTTTGCTCCAAATTGATGTCCAAGCTCATGGGCGACATAGTCCAGATCGAACACATCGCCCTGAGGCACGTTGGCCGCCGAAAAGGCACTACCCTTTCGGTTATCTACGCATACGGCACCAATAAAACCAGCATTACCGTTATCCTCGCCTTCTCCCACCTGGTGAAAAAGATGACCTACATCGTAATTTTCTTCTCCGATTGTAGAGGTTATGGTCGACTGTACCTGAGAATTCAGTGAATTCCCATAAGGATCCGTATTGGGGTTGGTGAAAATTATTTGATCGTTATTGGCAATCAGTTCCAATGTTACCCCTAAATCTGTTTCGAAAACTTCGTTTACCCGGGTCAAAGTCGCATTTATTCCGGCCAACGCATCCGCAACCGTACCACCCATTTCTTGGGTATATTCTCCAGATGCCGATACCGCTATTCTATATTTTCTAAGCTCCTGACCATCAACCAAGGGAACAATAGTTTTTTCAGTGTGTCCCAGTGATTTATTGACCATACCAAAAATACCTTTCTCCGTTCCGCAGGTAAAGCCAATTTTTGAGGACAGCCCGTTTTTTTTATCGTATAGGACATAAGTGTCCTCTTGGTCGGAAACTGGTTCCACAAAGGTAGTTTTGTTATTTTTCAAATCCACGACCATGGACTGGACACCCTTGTGCGAATTACTCAGTTTAACTTTATATCTACCATCTAGACTTATGCCGGTATAAGATTTGATATTCGGATACTTTTTTGCTAAATCCGGATGCAGAACAGAGGTTTCCTTAATTTTAAAGGGCATTACATTTCCTTCATTATTGGGAAGGTAGACCACCTGTTGGCCACTTTTAGCGTTCAAACTTGGGGACACTTGCTTTGCAAAACCCTCCCTATCAAGGGTCAATACCAGTTTTGCTTCAGAAATATCGGTCCGTGAAACACTTTTAAAACTTGCTTTTTTGGGAATTGTTTTCCAATAACTTTGTTGCCCGTATATGCAAAAGCAACTAAAAAATATGGTTATTGAGAAAACAAGATGTAATTTAGCTTTCATACACGGTCAGGGCATAGTATAAATTCAAATGTAAGCCTTTTTTATTTCTTTATTACGTTGGAAACAATCCATAACATTTCTGATTTTAAGAACGTTCCACATCAAACGGTGGTCACCATTGGTACTTTTGATGGAGTACACTTGGGACACCGAAAGATACTGGAACGCCTCACAAACAATGCCAAAAACACAGGTTTAAAATCTACAGTGCTCACTTTTTTTCCACATCCACGTATGGTTCTTCAAAAAGATGTGGACATTAAACTATTGAACACCCTTGAGGAGAAAAAACAGATTTTGGAGACCCTTGGGCTGGATTATTTGATCATTCATCCTTTTACCAAGCAATTTTCACGGCTTTCTGCGATAGATTTTGTTCGGGATATTCTTGTAAACAACATTAAATCAAAAAGAATAATTATAGGTTATGATCATAGGTTTGGACGCAACCGGAATGCCAATATTCAAGATTTAATGGCCTTTGGCAGTACTTTCGATTTTGAAGTGGAAGAAATACCTGCACAAGAGATAGATGACGTATCGGTGAGTTCCACAAAAATAAGAAAGGCGCTTATGGAAGGTGATGTGGAAACAGCGAACAGTTACCTCAACTATGCTTACATGCTCACAGGAACCGTAAAAAAAGGCAAAGGATTGGGTAGGGATTTTGGTTTTCCAACGGCCAACCTCCATATCGCGGAAGACTATAAACTTATTCCAAAAAATGGGGCCTATGTAGTAAAAAGCGACCTTGGTGGCAATACGTATTTTGGAATGATGAACATTGGGTTTAACCCTACCGTAGATGGTTCACGAAAAAGTATAGAAGTCAATTTTTTTGAGTTCGAAGGAAATCTTTACGATACAAAAATCCAGGTACAACTGTTGCACCGCATTAGGGACGAGCATAAGTTCAACTCCATAGAAGAACTTAAAGAGCAATTAAAAAAAGACAAAAATCATTCGTTGGACCTAATCTCCAAGTAAATGTTTGACCAATTTCTTTTCAAGAAGATTGACAATGCACAACTTGTGGTTTTCAGGATTTTTTATGGATTGTTGGTCAGTGCGGAATGTTATGGCGCCATAGCAACGGGCTGGGTCAGACGAACTTTGGTGGAACCTCGGTTTACTTTCTCCTTTATCGGTTTTGAATGGTTACAGCCCCTTCCCGGTAACGGCATGTACATTTACTTTGCGGTAATGGGCACATTAGGACTACTGATCGCCCTAGGTTATAAGTATCGGTTCAGTGCGCTGGCCTTCGCAATTCTCTGGTCGGGCGTGTACCTAATGCAAAAATCATCGTACAACAACCATTATTATTTATTGATGCTCCTTGCCTATATTATGGCGTTCTTACCGGCAAACCGAGATGCATCTTTAGATGCAAAGTTGAATCCGGGTTTACGTTCACAGACCATGTACAACGGGGTCCGATGGGTCATAATCCTACAACTGTTCATTGTTTATACCTATGCATCTGTAGCTAAATTATATGCGGATTGGTTGGATTTTAGCATGATAGACGTTTTGATGACCTCCAAAAAAGATTATTACATCATCGGAGAACTTCTTCAACAAAAATGGGTTCATAAGATCATTGCCATATTTGGTATTAGTTTTGACCTCTTGATCGTACCCGCCCTCCTTTGGAAACCAACCCGTAAAATTGCGTTTCTGCTTTCCATTTTCTTTCATCTGTTCAATAGTATCGTGTTTCAAATTGGGATTTTTCCATACCTGTCCTTAGCATTTACCGTCTTCTTTTTTGAACCACAGACTATTCGAAACATTTTTTTAAAAACCAAAACATTTGCCCCGGAAGCCAAAATCATCATACCAAAAACCAAAAACATGATCTTGTCGGTTCTGGGCATTTATTTTCTAGTTCAAATAGCGTTGCCGCTTCGGCATCATTTTTTTAAAGATGATGTCCTCTGGACCGAAGAAGGTCACCGATTGAGTTGGCGCATGATGCTGCGGAGTCGAGGCGGGAGAATAACCTACAAAGTGGTAAACCCCAAAACCAAAGACACCATAAAAATCGATTTGGATAAGTATCTTACAAAAAAACAACGTCGCAGGGTTACATGCTATCCCGATTTTATTTGGCAGTTTGCCCAACACCTTAAAAAGGAATACGCAAAAAAAGGAGAAAGCATACAAGTGTTTGTGGACAACAAGGCTAGAGTGAATCAAGGGAGCTATAAACAATTTATAGACCCAAAAGTGGATTTGGCCAACGTTCCATGGAAACATTTTGCCCATAACGATTGGATTCTGCCATCTCCAAAGGAATAAAGTTGGGCACTTCTTCAGATTAAATTAAATTTGCCGCTCAAAACAAGGCCATGCTTCAAATACAGAACATCCGGGAAAACAAGGAAAGTATTATTACCGCATTAAAAAAGCGAAACATCGATGCCGAACCAATGCTATCGAAGGTATTGGAACTCGATGAAAAAAGGCGTTCCATACAAACGGAACTGGATGCGACCTTGGCCGAATCCAACAAACTATCCAAAGAGATCGGTATGCTTTTTAAAACAGGAAAAGCACAAGAAGCCAATGTTCTAAAAGAAAAAACCGCTGGACTCAAAGAAGCATCGAAAAAATTAGGGGACGACTTAAACACTGCTGCAGAAGAACTTCAGCAGCAACTGTATTTGATTCCCAACGTACCCCATGAATCTGTTCCTGCTGGGAATTCGGATGAGGATAACGAAGAGGTTTTCAAGGAAGGGGATGTACCGACCCTGTCCGAAGGAGCTCTTCCGCATTGGGAACTGGCAAAAAAGTACAACATTATAGATTTTGAGCTTGGTGTTAAGATAACCGGAGCAGGTTTTCCTGTCTACAAGGGAAAGGGTGCTCGATTACAGCGCGCTTTGATTGCCTATTTCTTGGATAAAAACACCGAAGCAGGATATACCGAAATGCAAGTTCCGCTCATGGTCAACGAAGATTCCGGTTACGGAACAGGGCAGTTGCCCGACAAGGAAGGCCAAATGTACCATGTACAGGCAGACGATCTTTATCTCATTCCAACGGCAGAAGTCCCCGTGACCAACTTGCACCGGGGGGATATTTTGGCAGAGAGCGATTTCCCCATAAAATATACCGGATACACCCCTTGTTTCCGTCGCGAAGCCGGAAGTTATGGCGCCCATGTCCGTGGATTGAACCGTTTGCACCAATTCGATAAAGTGGAGATTGTACGCATGGAGCACCCCGATAATTCGTACCAAGCGCTGGATGAGATGGTGGAACACATAAAAAATATTCTTCGAGAACTTAAACTCCCTTATCGCATTTTACGCTTGTGCGGTGGTGATTTAGGTTTTACTTCTGCCTTAACCTACGATTTTGAAGTATTTTCCACAGCACAAGACCGTTGGTTGGAGATTAGTTCCGTATCCAATTTCGAAACCTTCCAGGCCAATCGATTAAAACTGCGCTACAAGGACGAAAATGGAAAAAGCCAATTGGCCCACACCTTGAACGGAAGCTCCCTGGCATTGCCAAGGGTACTCGCCGGTATTTTGGAAAACTATCAAACAGAAGACGGCATAAAAATCCCCGAGGTTTTGGTCCCGTATTGTGGATTTGACATTATCGATTAAGGCTTTGCACTAATTATTTGGATTCGCTTAACAGAATCCCCCACATTTCTGCGTTATATTTGAAATAAACCACATTGGCCTACAATCTAAAGTGTAATTTTTTGAATATGATTGTGATTCCAACAGAGCTAAGCAACGAGGAATCTCATGATCTTGAAATTGAAATGAGGTTCCACTAGTTTCGAAAGAACAGGACATTCTTATTGAATATTACTAATGAACATGTCATTGCAGCGTCTTTTATTTCTCCTTTTGATGGTATCCTTTGTTAGTGGATGGTCCCAAGAAGATTTCTTGGCCAAACAATATTTACAGGACGGCGATTATGAGAAAGCTGTGGTTTTTTACGAAAAATTAGTAGAAACCAACCCGAGGCGTACCGATTATGCAGAAGGACTCGTAGCCTGCTACCAACAATTGGAGCGATACGATGAAGCGCAGGCATTTTTACTTAAAAAAATTGAAGACAGTTATGCCTTTCCCACTTTTTATATTGAACTGGGATACAATTTTACGCTCAAAAACGAATCCGATAAGGCAAGCACGTATTACGACAAGGCAATAAACAAAATAGAGGACAATCCCAATTTTGGATATAGTGTTGGCTATCGTTTTCAAAAATATGCCCTATTGGACTATGCCATTCAAGCATACACCAAGGCCATGGAACTAAAGCCGGACCTGAATTACGATTTTCAATTGGCCCGCATTTATGGGGAGCAGGGCAACATAGCCAAAATGTACCAATCCTACCTCAACCTGATCTGGGAAGGACGCACCAGTCGCTCCAATGTATTAAGGAACATCGATGATTTTATCTCGGAAGACCCATCGAATGAGAACAATGTGCTATTGCGCAAAGTACTATTGCAAAATGCACAAAAAACGCCGGATATTCTTTGGAACGAGCTCCTGAGTTGGCTTTTTGTTCAACAAAAGCAATACAATAGTGCCTTTGGCCAAGAAAAGGCCATATATAAACGTAGCGAAGGGCAATCGATAAATCGATTGGAAAACCTTGGCGATATTGCTGTGGAAGACAAAGATCTGGAAACCGCAACCTCTATTTACCAGTACATCGTGGACAACTCGGAAAATCCCAGGACCAAGTTAAATGCGGAACTCAACCTAATCGATATCGCTTTGGAAAATCCAACAAAAAAAACATTGGAAAACGTAGAAAAGAAATTCCAAAGCCTAGTAGAGGAATACGGTAATCAAAGTACCACGTTACAACTGCAGATCGCCTACGCCAACTTTCTAACTTTTAAAAAGGAAGATCCCGAACCAGCCATCGCCATGCTCAAACAAAGCCTTGAAATTCCAATGGGCCGGATGATTATGGCATACGTGAAACTGGCATTGGGCGATATATTGGTGTTCGACCAAAGATTCAACGAAGCCTTGATCCTATTTACCCAAGTACAAAAGAGCGTAAAAAATGATGTACTAGGACAAAATGCCCGATTTAAAGTCGCACAGACCAGCTTTTACAAAGGTGATTTTGACTGGGCGCTCACCCAACTAAAAGTTTTGCGAAGCTCAACTTCACAGCTCATTGCCAATGATGCCATGCAATTGAGCTTACTTATTTCCGACAATTCGTTGGAAGATTCCACCCAGACCGCATTAAAAAAATATGCAAGGGCAGATCTATTGGCCTATCAAAATAAAAATAAGGAAGCCATAAAAGTACTTGAAGATATTTTACAAAATCATAAGGGCGAAAAAATTGAAGATGAAGCCCTTCTGAAACAAGCCAAGTTATTGGTGGACCAAAAAAATTACGAGGCGGCCAAGTTCAACTATCAAAAAATTGTGGAGTTTTACAGTGATGGAATTTTGGCAGACGATGCACACTTTGCCCTTGGCGAACTCTACGATAATATTTTAAACGAACCAGAAAAGGCCAAAACCCATTACGAGAAAATTATTTATAATTATGAGGACAGTTATTATTTTCCACAGGCCCGAAAGAATTTTAGACGATTGCGCGGGGATGCCATAAACTAATCATTTAAAAAAAGTAAAATGCTTATATATAACGTTACCATTAACATAGACGATACCGTGCACGAACAATGGTTGGAGTGGATGAAGGACAAACATGTGCCGGATATGCTGGCAACGGGCAAATTTACACATGCCAAAATGGTAAAGGTGCTGGTAGAAGAAGATATGGGTGGCATTACCTACTCCATACAATATACCACAAAGAATAGGTCCACATTGGAAGCCTATTACAAGGAGGACGCGGACCGCCTGCGTGCCGACGCCCAAAAAATGTTTCCCAACAAGTTTGTTGCATTTAGAACAGAGCTGGAAGTGGTAAGCCAACAAATACCTTAAAAATTTGGAGTTTATTTTTTCCTACGGAACCTTACAAGATACCCAGGTACAAGAGTACATTTTTGGACGTATATTAAATGGAAAGCCCGACACCGCATTGGGTTTCAAGAAAATCGAAAATGCCGTATATGGCCGTTATCCGTTGGTCATCAACACCAATGATCCCGAACACAAAGTAAAAGGCATGGCTTATGAAGTAAATGATACCGACCTAATAAAAGCGGACATTTACGAAACAAATGCATACAAAAGGGAAAAAATCCTTTTGGAATCAGGAGATGAAGCTTGGATCTATATCAAAAATTCCAACTAACTTGCAAAAAAACCCGCAGTGCCCAAAAAAAAGAGGAAAAAATACAATAACGGAAACCGTCATCCCCAAAAAAATGAACAAATAGATGGTGCTGTAAAAGCAAAAAAGCACTTAGGGCAACATTTTTTAAAAGATGAGTCCGTCGCAAAAAAAATTGCTGAGACACTGTCATTGGATGACTATAAAAATGTACTGGAAATAGGCCCTGGCATGGGTGTTCTCACCAAATATCTGCTTCAAAGGGATTTGGACCTTGTGGCCATGGACCTTGATGAAGAGTCCATTGTTTACCTGAACCACAGTTTTCCTTTGGAACATGCCTCTATTTTAAAAAACAACGATCGCCTCAATATTATCGAGGCGGATTTCCTCAAGTTCGACCTAAAACAACTATATGGAGAAGAGCAATTTGCCATTACCGGAAATTTCCCATACAATATTTCCAGTCAGATAGTTTTTAAGATGTTGGAAATGCGACAGCAAATACCCGAATTTTCCGGCATGTTCCAAAAAGAGGTGGCCAAAAGAATCTGTGAAGCACCGGGCAGTAAAACCTACGGCATCCTATCCGTATTGGTACAAGCTTATTACGATGCCGAATATCTATTCACCGTTCCTCCCGGAGTTTTTGATCCTCCTCCAAAGGTGGATTCCGGAGTATTGAGACTCACAAGAAAAAAAGAATTGAACCTCCCTTGCGACGAACGTCTCTTCTTTAAAGTGGTAAAAACAGCTTTTAACCAAAGACGAAAAACAATCCGAAACAGTCTTAAAATCTTCAACCTTTCCGATAATCTAAAAGAGAATACTATCTTTGACCAACGCCCGGAACAGCTTAGTGTGGCCGATTTTATAACGTTGACACAGAAGATAGCCAATGACCCCGTTTAAACTCACAGACGACCTTTTAGCAGAAATCAGGGAACTGATCGCCAACAAGAACAATGGTGAGCTCCAAACCATGATGAAGGAGTTCCACTATGCCGATATTGCGGAAATTGCGGACGAACTCGAAGTTGATGAGGCCACCTACCTGATAAAACTGCTGGACAGTGAAAAAACATCGGACATCCTTGCCGAAATGCACGAGGATATCCGGGAGGCCGTACTTAAAAATCTAACAGCCAAAGAAATTGCCGGCGAACTTTCGGAATTGGATACGGATGATGCCGCGGACATCATAAACGAGCTTCCCAAGGAAATTATTCAAGAAGTTATCTCCGAGATAGAAGATCGGGAACACGCCAAAGATATTGTAGATCTTTTGCGCTACGAGGAAGATTCCGCAGGTGGACTTATGGCCAAAGAATTGGTAAAAGTCTACGAAAACTGGACCGTGACCTCTTGCGTTAAGGAGATGCGCGCCCAAGCAGAGAATGTTACCCGCGTACATTCCATTTATGTGGTGGACGACGAAGGCAAATTAAAAGGAAGATTGTCCCTAAAAGATTTGCTCACCGCTCCAACCAAAAGTCACATAAAAGATATCTATATCCCAAAGGTAGATTCCGTAAACGTGAACGAAAAAGGAGAAGAAGTGGCCAGAATTATGTCCAAATACGATTTGGAGGCCATACCCGTGGTTGATGAAATCGGGCGTTTGGTCGGGCGCATTACCATCGATGATATTGTAGATGTAATACGTGAAGAAGCCGATAAGGATTACCAAATGGCGGCAGGTATTTCCCAAGGCGTTGAAGTGAGCGATAGCATATGGGTACTCACACGGGCCAGGCTGCCTTGGCTAATTTTAGGTCTTTTTGGTGGACTTGGTGCTGCGGCCATTATGGGAACTTTTGAAGATATGATTTCCAAACACGCAGTTTTATTCTTTTTTACTCCCCTAATTGCTGCCATGGCCGGAAACGTTGGGGTACAGTCCAGCGCCATAGTAGTGCAAGGTCTCGCGAACGACGACCTAAAAGGAAGCATGAGAAACCACCTTTTAAAGGAAATGCTTTTGGCCTTGCTCAATGGATTTATACTAGCCATCCTGCTCTTATTGTTCACTTGGATCTGGAAAGATGCCTTTACCACCGCTTTGGCCATATCGCTATCGCTGATAGTAGTAATTGTTGTGGCAGGGCTGATCGGCACATTTATACCCTTGTTCCTTCATAAAAGAAACATTGATCCAGCAATTGCCACCGGACCGTTCATTACCACGAGCAACGATATTTTTGGAATCTTGATCTATTTTTGGATCGCCAAATTAATTTTGGGAATATAAAATCTTGTCATGAAACCCATCAACCTAAAACAAAAACATGCCGAATTCTCCGCACAGTGGCATCCGCATCAAATTGCCATTGTGGACGATATGCAGGTGCTTTTGGCCAAAATACAAGGTGAATTTGTATGGCACGCCCACGAGAACGAGGATGAATTGTTCCAAGTAATCAAAGGTACCCTCTACATGCAATTTCGAGATAGGACCGAAGTGGTGAACGAAGGTGAAATTATTGTGGTGCCCAAAGGAGTGGAACACAACCCCAAGACCAAAAACGGCGAAGAGGTACAAGTACTCCTTTTTGAAAAATTGAGCACCGCCCATACTGGAAATGTCCAGCACGAAAAAACACAGACCCACTATCCAAAAATCTAGGAATTTTATATTTGATTCATGAAAGTTCTCCACCTCGATACCAATCATGAGCTGCTAATTGAACAATTTGCCGAGCTCGGTTTCCAGAATGATGAAGATTACACATCGACCAAGGAAGAAGTCGAAAAAAAAATCCATTTATACGATGGGATCATTATCCGAAGTAGGTTTACCATAGACCAACAATTTTTGGATAAGGCCACCAACCTTAAATTTATTGGAAGGGTCGGGGCCGGATTGGAAAATATTGATACCGAACACGCCAAGTTCAAGGGTGTTTTTATGGCTTCTGCCCCCGAAGGCAACCGCAATGCGGTAGGTGAACACACACTGGGCATGTTGCTCGCCTTATTGAACCAAATGTGCAAGGCCGACCGACAGGTTCGAAAAGGCAAATGGAAACGGGAGCAAAACAGGGGCTTTGAACTGGAAGGCAAAACCGTGGGCATTATCGGCTATGGCAATATGGGAAAGGCTTTTGCCAAAAAACTAAAAGGATTCGACGTCGAGGTGATCTGCTATGATATTATTGGAGGAGTTGGGGATGAAAATGCGCGACAGGTCGGAATCATGGAATTTCAACAACGCTCGGACGTAGTGAGTTTACACGTACCGCAGACCGAGTCGACCACCGGCATGATAAATTCAGAATTTATCGAGGCGCTCCACAAACCGTTTTGGCTTTTGAACACGGCTCGGGGAAAATGTGTTGTTACCAAGGATTTGGTAACCGGGCTAAAATCGGGCAAAGTACTTGGAGCCGGGCTCGATGTGCTGGAATACGAAAAAAAATCCTTCGAAAACATGTTTGTTCAAAAACCCAAAGCCTTTAAATACCTGCGCAAGGCCAACAATGTGTTATTGACTCCCCATGTTGCCGGGTGGACCGTGGAGAGCAAAGAAAAATTGGCACAGACCATTGTTGATAAAATCAAGGAGAGATTTTGTTAACTTTATAAGCCTTATCCAATCAACTTTTGGCTCTGGCAATCCCTAAAATTGATAAATTATGACGATAGATGCCAAAACACCGGAAGAGTACATTGAAAAACTCCCGGAAGAACGAAAACAAGTCATTTCCCGACTAAGAGAAGTCATAAAGAACAATCTCCCTGCTGGTTTCGAAGAATGTATCAGCTATAAAATGATAGGGTATGTAGTGCCCCATTCCATGTTTCCCGGCGGCTATCATGTGGATCCAAAGTTACCCTTGCCCTTTATCAACCTAGCATCACAAAAAAACTTTGTAGCACTATACCATTCCGGAATATATGCGGACAACAGTTTACATGATTGGTTTGTTACCGAATACCCTAAGCATGTGGACACCAAATTGGATATGGGCAAAAGCTGCATCCGATTTAAGAACATTAACAAAATACCTTATGATCTCGTTGCAGAGCTTTGCCAAAAAATGACCCCGCAACAATGGATCGGTTTGTATGAACAAAACATTAAGAAATCATGAAAAACAGGGTAACTGGATTGGGGGGCTTTTTTTTTAAGAGCAAAGACCCAAACAAAATCAAAGATTGGTACAAAAACCATTTAGGACTAAATACCGACCAATATGGCTGTACCTTTTGGTGGAAGGACAAGGAAGGCAACGATTGTTCCACCCAATGGAGTCCGATGGACGAAAAAACCGAATATTTTAAGCCTAGCGAAAAACAGTTTATGATGAACTTTAGGGTTGAAAATTTGGAAGAACTTCTAAAAACCCTAAAAGAAGAAGGGGTTACGGTGGTTGGTGAAATAGAGGAATACGAGTACGGAAAATTCGGATGGATTTTAGACCCCGAAGGCAACAAGTTGGAACTTTGGGAACCTGTTGATAAAGCTTTTCTATAGGTATTGATTTATTTGCTACTTTTAACCCTCATTAACCAACACATTAAATAAACATGTCAGAAGAAAAAAAGGACTTTGGTGACAAAGCGGAAGAAGCAGCCAAAGAATTTAAAGAAGAAGCAAAAAAAACCACGAACGAATTCACCGAAAATGCCAAAGAAGCTTTAAATTCCGGTGACAACAAGAAACTTTTAGCCGGAATATTAGCCATTGTACTTGGACAATTAGGGGTTCATAAATTTATCCTAGGCTACCAAAAAGAAGGTTTCATAATGTTGGGAGCTACTGTTATCGGATACATAACCGCTTGTTTTGTTGTGGGAAGCTTCATTGTTTTAGGTGTAGCAATTGTTGGACTTATTGAGGGTATCATATATCTTACTAAATCTGATGAAGAGTTTTTTAACACTTATCAAGTGGGTAAAAAGCCTTGGTTTTAAATTTTTAAAAAACCAGTACATCTGGTTTTTTTTATTGCCTTATTAATCGTAATATCACAATAATAAAAGCCGACTTTATGAAAGTGCGAAATATGAAGCCCTCGGATTGGAGAAATGTGTCCGATATATACAGGGAGGGGATTTCCACAGGATTTGCCACTTTTGAAACACAACCGCCCTCTTTTGACCAGTGGGACGAAGCACATGTAAAAGACTGTAGGTTAATCGCTGAGGAAAATGGTTCTATTCTGGGCTGGGCAGCGCTTTCGCCAGTATCGAGCAGGTGTGTTTATGGTGGTGTTGGTGAAGTAAGCGTTTACATTGCCAATGCAAGCCGAGGTAAGGGCATTGGCCAATTATTGATGCAAAAATTAATCACCGATAGTGAAAAAGCTGGCTTTTGGACCCTACAATCCGGTATTTTTCCTGAGAATACGGCCAGCATAAAACTTCATGAAAAAGTTGGCTTTCGCTACATTGGCAAACGAGAAAGGATAGGTAAGATCAATGGTGTTTGGAAAGACAATTTATTGTTCGAAAAACGCAGTGATTCCGTAGGTGTGGACTAATCCACTTCAACGGTTCCGTTACCTTCGGCCACTTTACGCTCCAATTCAGCTTGAAACTCCTCCATAACCGGCTTTACCGTGCTCTCCGGTAAATCCGCAATTCGGATGTACATTAATCCATCCACCGAATTGTTGAACAATGGATCCACATTAAAAGCCACTACCTTGGCATTTTGTTTAATGTACTTTTTTATCAATACCGGTAACCGTAGGCTCCCCGGCTCTACTTCGCTGATCAATTTATCGAATTTGTTAAGATCGGCCTGGGTCTCATCGAACACAAACTCCTTATCGGCATCTTTCAACTTTACCTTAAATTCCTTTTTTGGACGAATATATTGTGCCACATACGGATCCCAATAATTGGATTTCATGAACTCGATCATCAGGGATTTGGAAAAATTGGAAAATTGGTTGCTGATACTCACTCCTCCTATTAAATACTTGTGTTCTGGATGCCTTAAGGTCGTATGCACGATTCCTTTCCAAAGTAAAAACAACGGCATGGGCTTTTGTTGATATTCCTTCACAATATAGGCCCTTCCCATTTCTATGGATTTCTCCATCATACCGTACAGTTCGGGTTCAAATCGGAAAAGGTCCTGCAAATAAAAACCGTCTATTCCGTAGTTTTTAAAAATATCCGAGCCCAAACCCATTCTATAGGCGCCAACAATTGCTTTGTTATCGTTGTCCCACAAAAATAAATGGTGATAGTACGAGTCGAACTTATCCAGATCAATGGCATTGTTTGTTCCTTCGCCTACTTCCCTAAAGGTAACCTCGCGCTGACGCCCTATTTCGTTCAAACAAAATGGCATATCCTTGGCCTGGGCCAAAAACACTTCATAGTTTTTACTCTCCAACATACGGCAATCCTTCTCCCGTAGTTTGTCAATTTCACCTTCCAACACTTTGGCATTGATAGCTGTTGCAATTTTCTTTGGCGGTTTTGGAATTTTTAAAGAGGTCGGAACCTTATCCAAAAACCGTTCTTTTTCGAAAACGTTGGCCAACAAATAGGTTTTTTTTCGCAACAACTCGGTAAAATCCTCCAAGGTTTCCTCTTCATTTTGCGTGCTTACGGATATGGGCTGGCCTATTCTGACTTTAATGGGCCGCCTGCTTTGCGATGTTAGTTCCGAAGGCAATTTGGCTGTTCGGAATACATCGTCAATTTTGGACAAACGATAAAACAAATGACTGTTCCTGGCATGAAAATATATGGGAACTACGGGGACTTCTGCTTTTCTGATGAGTTTTATGGCAGCTTCCTCCCACGGCCTGTCCACCACCAAACGACCATCTCGATAGGTAGAGACCTCCCCTGCCGGAAAAATACCTAATGGATGACCATCCCTTAAATGTTTAAGCGCATTTTTAAAACCTATTATACTGCTCTTGGCCTCCTTATGATTTTCAAAAGGGTTCACTGGCATAATATAAGGTTTCAAGGGCTCGATTCGGTGCAACAAAAAGTTGGCGATTATCTTAAAATCGGGTCTTTCTTTCAAAAGTAGTTTTAGTAATAGCACCCCATCTACACCTCCCAACGGATGGTTGCTAATGGTAATGTAAGGACCGGACTTGGGCAATCGTTTTATATCCTCTTCCGGAATCTCAAAATCGATTTCGTAATGTTCCAAAATAGCATCAAGAAACTCGGGTCCCGAAAGATTCTTGTTTTTATCATAAAATCTATTGATGGTGCTGATCCTGGTGGCCACCATTAATAGCCATCCTACAAATGTGCCCAAAAAGCCATATTTGTCCAGATGGATAACTTTTGCCACCTCTTTAGCCGTAACCAAGCCCATAAAAATAATATTTAGCTACGGTAAAGATAGAAAATTAAGCCTATTGCCCTCAGCGACCCAATATTATCCCCAAAGGTTTATTTAACAACAAGTTGAACCGTTTCTTTGCCTCTTTGCTCCACCAATACGGATTTCCCATTCTGCAACGATTTGACCGAATCACTGTTAAAATGACGTATGGTGTATAGGGAAACATCTTCGTGGCACACGACTTTGAACTTGCGTTTTAATTCTTCCAACAATGGCTGAAGCCCACGGAACTTGTTGTCCAAGCAGACAGAGAAGCTAATGGCAGAATTCTGGATAAGATCTACCTTAAGTCGATGATCGTGGAAGAGCTTAAAAATTTCACTGATGTTATCCTCCACAATAAAAGAAAAGTCGAGAGACGACAGTTTTAACAAAACCTGGTTCTTTTTTACAATAAAGCATGGGATCTTTGGCTCTATACCGTTCCCTTTTCCAACTATGGTACCGTTATCCTTGGGCTTTACAAACGATTTAACCTGTAAGGGTATTTCTTTTCTTTGTAAAGGTTGCAGGGTTTTTGGATGAATTACAGAGGCCCCGTAAAAGGCAAGCTCAATAGCTTCGCGATACGAAATTTTTTCCAAGAGATGTGTTTCCTCAAAATTCCGGGGGTCCGCATTCAAAACCCCGGGAACATCTTTCCAAATAGTCACCGATTCGGCATTAAGGCAATATGCCAAAATTGCTGCCGAGTAATCGGAACCTTCCCGGCCCAAGGTGGTTGTAAAGTTATTGTCGTCGCTACCTAAAAAACCTTGGGTTATGTTCAATTTGGAGCGATCGACCAAAGAATCCACCTGTTCTTGGGTGCGCTCCCAGTTTACCTGTGCATCCCTATAATTGGTATCGGTTTTTATCAAAGTACGAACATCCAGCCATGTATTGGCGATACCTATCTCATTTAAATAGGCACTCACTATTGTTGTAGACAATAATTCGCCATAGCAGACAACTTGATCGTACACGAATGCATATTTGGGTGATTTGTTCCAAGTTAAAAAACCTGTAACCTCATCGAACAACACTTTTAATTTCCCATATACCGGATGTTCTGGATTTTTAAACAAGTCCGATACAATGGTATGATGATACTCGATAACTTCTTGAATGGTCTCCTTTACATTTCTTTTATCGTTAAAATAGGATTCCACCACTTTTTCCATGGCATTGGTCATTTTTCCCATGGCCGATACCACTACCAAGGTATCCTTATGGCCAACCTCTTGCAATACGTTGACCAAGTTTTTTACCGCATCGGCATCTTTAACGGATGCTCCTCCAAACTTAAATATCCTCATGTTCTTTATCTTCTAGTTTTCTGGTCTAGTCCAGACGCTCCAAATAATTTTTGATTCCTTCTTCGTCCAAATGCACCACATCCCAATCCCGCAGTACATTGGCTCCTTTTTTCTCATAAAAATCGATGGCCGGTTCGTTCCAATCCAACACTTCCCAACTGATTCGTTTTACACCGAGTTCAGCCCCATACTTGACCACTTGATCTAATAATGCAGTTCCCAGTCCAGTTCCCCGCATATTCTCGGAAACAATAAGGTCCTCCAAATGGATTACGGGACCTTTCCAAGTAGAATACCTTGGGTACACCAATGCTATGCCGACAATTCCTTTTTCGGTTTCTGCAACAAAACATTGAAACATTTTTTGTTCACCAAAGCCATCCTTGACCAAATCGTCTTTGGTCACTTCTACAGCATCCGGTTCTTTCTCAAAATCAGCTAGTTCCTGCACCAAATTCAGTACCTGTTCCATATCCTCGATGCGAGCCTTCCTTATTGTATATTCCATAATTGTTACAAATAAAACTCAAAGTTATAAAAATACACAATTAAAGATTCTCGAAAACGTTGTAGTTTCACAAAATGCCCGATATTTGTCCTTAAATAAAACATCCTTTCCTATGTTTGACAAACAACGGCTCACCATGGGTGAGTTCATCATCGCCAATCAAGAATCTTTTCAATACACTTCTGGGGAATTATCAAGACTGCTCAACGGTATTCGTTTAGCCGCCAAAGTAGTTAACCACGAAGTAAACAAGGCCGGTCTCGTGGACATTATCGGTGCTGCGGGAGAAACGAATATCCAAGGGGAAAATCAACAAAAATTGGATGTACTTGCCAACGAAAAATTTATAGAAACACTAAAGAATAGAGAAATAGTTTGTGGTATAGCATCGGAGGAAGAGGACGACTTTATAAGCATAAACAGTTTTGACAAACAACACCAGAACAAGTATGTGGTTCTTATAGATCCTTTGGACGGTTCTTCCAATATTGATGTAAATGTATCGGTCGGAACCATTTTTTCAATTTATAGAAGGGTAACTCCTGTGGGCACTCCGGTTACTTTGGAGGATTTTCTGCAACCCGGCAAAAACCAAATTGCAGCAGGATACATAATTTATGGCACCTCAACCATGTACGTGTACACTACCGGACATGGGGTAAATGGATTTACACTGAATCCTGCCCTTGGAACTTTTTACCTATCGCATCCCAACATGCAATTCCCGGAAACAGGACAGATCTATTCTGTGAACGAGGGAAACTACATTCATTTTCCGCAAGGGGTTAAAGACTACATAAAATATTGCCAAATGGAAGAAGGCGACCGCCCATATACCTCAAGGTACATTGGCTCATTGGTTTCCGATTTTCACAGAAATATGATCAAAGGGGGAATTTATATGTACCCTAAAAGCAGCAAGGCGCATAACGGAAAGCTACGTTTATTGTACGAATGCAATCCAATGGCGTTCTTGGCCGAACAAGCCAATGGCAAAGCAAGTGATGGCTTTAGAAGAATCATGGACATCCAGCCCACGGAGTTGCACGAACGGGTACCATTTTTCTGTGGAAGTAAAAAAATGGTTGAAAAGGCAGAAGAATTTATGGCCAATTACTAGCTATCTCTCTTCACTAATTCATGATAATCCTCAAACGGAATTTTTCCAGTAAAAATCTTGATGGATTTATCGATGATGTTAGCAGCGGTCTTTGGAGAAAAGCCCAGGCCTACTGCATACTTTTCCACTATTCTTCGCTCTTCATCATCAATATCGTGATCGGAGAAAATAATTTGAAAAAATTCAAATAGCCTTTTATACCTCTTTTCACCACTGTGCGGAGTTTCGATAGGATATTTATTCTCCTTCTTCATTATCTCCTTAAATTCCTGATCGCTGATATTTAGCTTAAAGGCAAACTTTTTAAGGACTTCCATTTCCTTCTCATTGATTTCTCCATCAACAGCAGCCAAACTTGCCAAAGTGGCAAAATGGGCCAGGTTTTTTCTTTTTTCCCCGTGCTCGTAAAGATCTAAAATTGGCATATCTGAAATTTTGTGGCACAAATATAAATCTTATCGCAAAATTGAAGGCACAAACCCAGTAAAGAAATTCGTATTTTTCAATCCAAAGCAGCTCACCACTGAAAGAATCCGATCTGTTCCATATAGCCGAAAAATGGTTCCAAGAACAAAAATGGCAGCCGTTCCCTTTTCAAAAAGAAACATGGAAAGCCTTTTTGAATGGCAAGCACGGTCTGTTAAATGCCCCGACCGGAAGCGGAAAAACCTATGCCCTTTGGTTTCCGATCGTACTCAATTACATCAAAAACAACCCAGAGTATAAAACCACGCACAAGAAAGGTCTAAAAGCTATCTGGATTACTCCATTGCGAGCGCTCTCGCAAGAAATCAAACAATCGGCAGAACGGATAACCCAAGACCTGGGCACACAAATGAGCGTCGGTATCCGAACCGGGGACACTTCGGCAAAGGATAGGGCAAAAATGAGGACCAACATGCCCGATCTTTTGATCACCACTCCCGAAAGCCTACAGCTTTTACTTTCATCCAAAGGGTACGCCAAAACTTTTAAAAACTGCTCTGCTATTGTGGTGGACGAATGGCACGAACTTTTGGGCACCAAACGAGGGGTGCAAATGGAACTGGGCATTTCCCGATTGAAAACCGTATGCAAGGCATTGCGTATTTGGGGCATATCGGCGACCATAGGTAATTTGGAACAAGCACGGGAAGTATTGTTGGGCCCTTCTACACCCGAACTGGACAATTCGATATTGGTAAAGGCAGACCTCAACAAAAAAATTACGGTAAAAAGTATTGTTCCCAAAGAAATGGAAACCTTCCCGTGGCGCGGACATTTAGGGTTGCATTTATTGGATGATGTGATACCCATTATCAAAAAAAGTAAGACCACGTTACTTTTTACCAACACCCGAAGCCAATGTGAAATCTGGTTTCAGAAAATATTGGAAAAATATCCCGAATTCGCTGGGGAAATAGCCATGCACCATGGCAGCATAAACAAAGAAACCAGACTCTGGGTAGAGCAGGCCATTCGGAACGAGAGTCTCAAAGCCGTTGTCTGTACATCGAGTTTGGACCTTGGCGTGGATTTTGCCCCTGTGGAAACGGTGATCCAGATTGGTGGACCAAAAGGGGTTGCCCGTTTTTTGCAACGCGCCGGGCGGAGCGGACATCGACCTGGAAAAGAAAGTGTTATCCATTTTTTGCCCACGCACGCTATTGAACTGGTGGAGGCTTCGGCCATGCAAAAAGCAGTACTCAACAATGCTGTGGAAGATCGCATCCCTTACCTGAACAGTTTTGATGTCCTACTTCAATATTTGACCACCTTGGCCGTTTCCGATGGGTTTTATCCTGATGAAATCTATCCCGAGATACAACAAACGTTCTGTTATCAGAGCCTATCGGAAGAACAGTGGCAGTGGCTACTCAATTTTTTGGTAATGGGCAGCCAAAGCCTAAAGAACTACGACGAATACAAAAAAGTTGAAATTGAAACAGATGGTAAATTTAAAGTAAACAGTAGGGTCGTTGCCATGCGCCATCGTTTCCAGATCGGAACCATTGTTGGGGACGCAACCATATCGGTCCGCTATCAAAAGGGAGGGTATATCGGTAGTATTGAAGAGTACTTTATCTCCAAATTGAGTCCTGGGGATGTTTTTACCTTTGCTGGTCGAAATTTGGAGTTTATTCGAATAAAGGGGATGTCGGCACACGTGCGCAATTCCAAAAAAAAGACCAACAAAGTACCCAGTTGGATGGGCGGAAGACTGAGCTTTTCAGCAAAAATGTCCGAACTATTACGGCAAGAACTCTACACGGCCGAGTTGGAGTCTTCAAAACAATCGGAGGAAATCCGGGCATTGCAGTCAATGTTCACCAAACAAAGGGAAGAAAGTCTAGTGCCCCAACCGCATCAATTTTTGATAGAAACCTTTGAGACACGAGATGGTCATCATCACATGTTTTATCCGTTCGAAGGCAGGGCCATCCACGAAGGCATGAGCAGCCTGTTGGCATACCGTATCAGTTTATTGAGCCCGATTACCTGCTCCCTGGCCTTTAACGACTACGGTTTTGAATTACTTTCGGACAGGAAAATCGATATTCAGGAGATTCTGGACAATAACCTTTTTACGCCGGAACATATGTTGTCCGATCTTCAAAAGAGTTTAAATTCCAACGAAATGGCGCGTAGAAAATTTAGAGATATTGCCGTAATCAGCGGCATGGTCTTTACGGGCTACCCCGATAAAGGAATAAAAATGAAACACCTGCAAAGTAGTTCAGAATTACTTTTTGATGTTTTCCGTGATTTTGAAGACGATAATTTGTTGTACCAACAAGCTTTCACCGAAACTTTTGAGCATCAATTGGAGGAAGGAAGATTACGTTTGGCACTGGAACGGATCACACAGCAAAAAATAGTCTGGAAAAAATGTTCTCAACCAACACCACTATCTTTCCCGATCATTACAGATCGGTTGCGGGAAAAACTGTCCAATGAAAAATTGGCTGATCGCATTAAACGAATGGTGGAGAAATTGACCAAATAAAGTTCGAACACACTCACATGGCCCGGACATTTAGCGTAGTCGAAGAGACAAAACACCGCATCTGATCGATAATTTTTAAAATAGTTTCCGCACTTGCCCCTCTCGTTTCAAAATTACAATTGGTTAAATTTGTTGCTTCGTTAGAATGATCGAAAAAATCCAAATACAAGGCCAAGAATTTCATCTACACCCTTTGGGTGGATTGTTTTGGGTTAAAAAATCCATATTGCTGATCAGTGATGTACATTTGGGGAAAGTATCCCATTTCCGGAAATTTGGCGCCGCCGTTCCTCGAAAGGCAATCCATAAAAATTTTATCCTTTTAGATCAAATCGTGGCCGATTTTCAACCCTTTCAAATCTGTTTTTTAGGAGACCTCTTCCATTCTTCGTTGAACAAGGAGTGGGAGTTGTTTGAAAACTGGGTGGGCAAAACACCTTCGGAAGTTGTGCTGATTACAGGAAACCACGATATTATCGCCCCCGAAAAATTTCAAAACGTGAATGTCTCCCAATTTCAGGAGCTTGCCATTGATTCGTTTTTTTTTACACACCATCCGGAAGATCGCAAAGGGCTCTTTAATTTTTGTGGACATATACATCCTTCCATAAAACTAAAAGGGCCAGGGCGGGATTACGTTAAGTTGCCTTGCTTTTTTAAATCCGAAAACAAAATGATATTGCCCGCTTTTGGACAATTTACTGGAACCCATGCCCTAAAACCTAAAAAAAGCGATGATGTTTACGCCATTGCAGACGACTGTATATTCAAAATTTGAAAACCTCATCAAAAAATTACCAAAGTAGTGGGTAAGCTATTAAAGGATCAGAACCTTTTTTTATGCACTTGCAATCCGTCCTCATCATAATAACGCCATGTGCCCACCTGTTCATCTTTACGAAAACGACCGCGAATTTTTCTTGTACCGTTGGTGTAGAACTCTTCGTACTTGCCATGTTTTAAACCATCCTTGAGCTCCACTTGGAACCTAACGTTTCCGTTGTTGTATTTTTTTATAAATGTCTTCGCATTTAAATCGTTCGGATATATGGGTTTCAGGTTAAAGACCGCATCTGTTGTCTGGGCCGTCGCAGTATTTTTACTTTTAGATGTTACATTGTTACCGGTTATTGGCATGACCTGGTGTTTTTTCACCTTCTCAACATCCTCATACTTTAGCACCAATCTATTTTCGAACAAATCATCTTTCGGCGATAATTGTAATCCAATCTGCGGAAAACAAATGATAAAATCCTTGTTCTTGCGCATTTTCTGTTTGGTTGGCGCATCGGCCAAAGCATACATATTATCAAACAGCAAAGGCACATTACTATATATAAAAACAGAAGATTCGGGATCGAATTTCTGATTAAAATCAATGTACTCACTGGAAGTTGCCAAAATTTCGCCTTCGGTAACCTTTTCTATTATGCCCTTTAGGGTATTTGGGCTATCGCTAAAGACCACATAATCATCGATTTGGGTAAAGTAGGGTTTATCGAACTCATTAAATCTGCCGCCCAGTAGCATTTTAAAAAATCCTTTGATGGACAAAAAATTAATTTCGTACCCCTTGTAATTTACAGCTTTGAACTTTACCGGTGTTTTTTTGCGGACCTGCTCCACCACAAAATCCAAGTTGGTCCTAGCCTTATCGGCATTATTGGTTTTAAGGACAAGCGCTAGATCATTTTTGCCTTTGGAAATGTGAGATTGTATCTGAAGTAAGGCCACCTCGTCCCCTATCCAGCTTACAAAATTTTCCTTGATATCGATTTTTAGGAACTTTTCCACTTTGGCTATGCCCTTTTGGTAACTTTCAAACTGTTCGGGGTCGCTTTGCTGGACCATCTCAAAATTTTTGTAGAACTCGGAAAAGCTATCAAAACCATAGCTAACATAAAGCGCTGTGCTATTTGGGGCCACTTCTGGTATGGAACGTTTTGCCTTTCCCGATTTTTGAAGTGCCTTAAGGTAATATTCGTTTACCGAACTTATGTTGGTATATCCGTTGGCGGTCAGTGTGCTGTTCTTGTCCAAATCAAAATAGAACCCAGAAAACAAAAAGTTTTCACTTACGCGCATTACCCAGTCGGAGGGCCGGTCGGAATACATTTTAATGTAATCGTCAAAAAAATGGTATTGTACATACAACCGGAACAGGTCCTCGTGCCCGACTTTTTGATTGATTTCCAAAAAATTGAGGTTTCGCCCCAACACCGGCTCCATATATTGATCTATTGAAGCTTCTACCAAAGTGTGCGTGTAAGAGGCCACCAATTGATTTTTGATGAAGGACAAATGCATGGTTTCCTTGCTATCGCGATCGTGAACTTCCAATATCTCGTGTTCGTGATAGGTACGTTTGCTAAGCACATAGCCATCGTCCAACAGTGTGTTCAAATATGTTTTAAGCAATTGTAGCTTGGCTATCCGTTTTAAGTCCAGTACATAAAAAATCCCATAGTCTTTGGGGGATATCATGTGTACGGATATGAACAGGGAGCGATTGTCAAAAAACTCGAACAGTTTATGATTATCGTTAAATACAGTATCTACCCTTTGGATATTTTCTGTAAGGTCTGAAAAGTAATCGTTCTTTTTAAGATGGTGCCAGGCTCTGGACTTACTGACCTGTTCCTAACTTTCCACGGGCTTTTCCGATTCAACAATAAAAACGGCATCCTTTGGGATAAGGTAGATGGATTGAAGATTTGTCTTGGGGGATAGCACAAAAACATAAGCCAGATAGCACAAATACAGTACAATTAGGCCTAAGAAACCGTAAAAAATCCGTTTTTTGGTCATTTTTCCAAAAAGTGTCTTTTTCTAAAACGATAAAGAATTGATTTTAGTTTAGACACCGAAAAGTTAACCTTATTACAAGGATTTTAGATCTTTAATGGTCTTGAAGGCAACATCCACTTGTTCATCGTTCACCAGAATGGTAAACTCGTTTGTAGTGGATATTACTTCGTAGAGCACAATGCCTTCCCATGCCAATCGTTGAAAAATAAAGTAATAAATTCCAGGTACCGATACGTTATCGGACGGCAGTTTAACCGTAATCGACGAAAGTCCTTCGGCCTTTTGCGTACAGCGCTCCATTTTAAAGTACTTTTCCACAATACCGTCCATTGTATTGCTGATCACAATATTGATTTCGTTTACACCGCGCGAAGAAGTATAAAACACATCTTGATTGGCATTGACTTCTTCCAAGAGTCGTGCCTGTTGTTGTAAAATAGTATCGGAGGCCAAAAACGTATAGTCGGATAAATTAGATCTAACGGTAATTTCCCCAATATTCTTGAGCACTTTTACAATCTTGTGTGTGGCCCTAAACTCCAGATCGTCCGAAAGCCGTTTAAGAGCCATTACAATAGCGCCATCTTTAACATCTTTCCCAAGTTCTTCTGCAATTTCCGGTTTTATTTGTCTGGATAAAGAAGTTAAGTTAATGATCCCTTGTGCCAGTGCCGTTTGCAAGAACGGCTTTTTTTTGATGTAGTGCTCAACTACGGCAGATATTGTTTTCATTTCTGGTTAGAGTTTATTCAAAAATAACACATTGTTATAAAACAAACAAATGGTTAAAAATGATAGAAAGCACCTTCAATGTGTTCAATTTCAAACTTCTGCCCTCTTTTTACAACGGTAATCACATCAAATCTAACCTCCACATCCAAATCATTTTTTTCGATATACTGGTTTGCCGCCATGGTCAAAAGTTTAATTTTTTTAGTGGTGATCACCGTTGAGATATCTTCCAAAAAACCCGTATTTCGGGACTTTACCTCCACTATTGCCAAAACATCGTCCTTTTGGGCAACAATATCGATCTCGGCACTGAGATACCGATAGTTACGATGACATATTTTGTATCCCTTCCCCTCTAAATGGGCAACGGCCTTCTGCTCCCCGAGCATCCCAAATGTGTTGTGTTCAGCCATATATTTTGTAAAAATGTAAATTTTTTGTGCATTTCGTCGAAAAATTTGGTAGTTCGTGGACTTAAGAACGTTAAGATTGTAATTTGTTGGCTCAATTGAACCACACCAACATTAGCATAAACATATAGTTGCCCCAAAACTATGTACTTAATAAACGCCAGACATTGCTATGGAGTACTTTATCAATTGTAATTCCTCAACTTTGGCACCATACACTACTCCACTGGATGAGTTGCGTGCCGCCCATTTGTACCGAAGGCTAGGTTTTAGTGCCCCGGTGCAAACCATTGCTGCTGCTGTTGGACAAACAGCTGGCCCACTCGTGGACAGCTTGGTGGACCAAGCGCTTGCCGCTCTCCCGATTCCGGCCCCAGCCTGGGCAGACTGGAACAATGCCGATTACCCTGCCGATGACGATTTGGCTCGGCAAATGCGTAGAGCCCACATCGAAGAGCTCACCACAGCCTACGGAAACGCCTTGGCAAACAACGAACTGCTAGATAGATTGAGCTTCTTTTGGAGCAATCACTTTGTAACACAATTGGAAACTTATGACTGTCCACAGTTCCTTTTTTATTATCTCAATTGTTTACAACGAAATGCGCTTGGCAACTTTAAGACCTTTACCAGTGAAATCGGCCTTACCAGTGCCATGCTCTATTATTTGGACGGTGTAAGAAATCGAGGGAACAACCCGAACGAGAACTATGCCCGAGAACTATACGAGCTGTTTACCTTGGGAGAAGGAAATAATTACACCGAAGAGGATATTATCGAAACCTCCAAAGCATTGTCCGGTTATACCGAAAGAGGAGAAGAAGGGTGTACCCAGGTTACTTTCGACCCTTCGGAATTCAATACGGACAACAAGACTATTTTCGGGCAAACGGGCAATTGGGGCTATGATGACGTAATAGACATACTGTTTAACCAAAGGCCCGATGAGATTGGTTGGTTCATCTGTAAAAAACTTTATGAGTTTTTTGTCCATCCAGATTCTACAAACGATGATGGCGGCATTGCTCCACAGATTATCGACGGTCTGGCACAGACTTTTATCAATAGTGGCTTCGAAATTGCCCCTGTACTCCGTCAACTTTTTAAGAGCCAACACTTTTTCGACGAAACTGCAATAGGTGTAATCATAAAAAGTCCGGCCGATCTTTATTTCAACCTATTAAAAGAAACTGGGTTTACGTATGACGATGGCACCATACTGAACATGATCGATTCCTGTTCGTTGATCGGACAGCGTTTTTTTCAACCGCCCGAAGTGGAAGGCTGGCAACGTGATCGGACCTGGATCAACACTAATTTTATAATTGGACGGTGGTTGACCGTTGAGATGTTCCTGCAACGGTTTTATCAAGAAAATCCCGAACAATTCAGGGATTTGGGTCTCTCGCTTTCCGGCAATGCCGGGCTCACAAGCAACAACCCAGACGAAGTTGCCAGGCCCATTATCGATAAATTTTTACCAAAAGGCTTGCTCACCGATGCCGACTACGATAGAGCATTTATAGCGTTTAGGAGCGATGTGGACATAAATTATTACGAAGGCGGAACAACGCCTTCGTGGACTTTACTTGGATGGGAAACAGGACCGTCTCAAGTTTATCTTCTATTGCGTCACTTATCCCGCGAGCCCGAATTTCAACTCAAATAACCCCACACCATGTGCGATAATCACCACACCCACGATACATCCCCACACAAAGGCCTTGAACACAAAGGCCACGATCAGGAACATAAAAAATGGAGCAGACGATCATTTATCCAGGCACTTGGTATAGCCGGTTCTGGATCCATGTTTTTAGGAAGCCATATGATTTCGGCATCAGCACCATCCCCACTTACGGCAGCAGTTGCTGCGGCCGAAACCGACAACATTTTGATCCTTATTCGATTATCCGGAGGGAATGATGGTCTCAGTACTGTAATTCCCATTCAACAATATGATACTTATGCCAATGCAAGACCCAATATCTATATCCCCGAAAGTAAGGTCTTAAAACTTACCGACGATTTTGGGGTGCCCACTTATATGAGCGCCCTAGAGTCCCTTTGGGGAGACGGACAATTTAAGGCCGTGCATGGCGTAGGTTACGAAAACCAAAGCCTTTCCCACTTTACGGGATCGGATATTTTTGCCAACACCGATCTAACCACAACAGGATTCTCAGGAGAAAACACAGGATGGATGGGTAGGCATTTTGAAGAGCTGTATCCCGACTACCTGATTGCTCCGCCACCTTCCCCGGCAGCCATACAAATTGGCAACCTGGCCAACTTGGTCTTTCAAGGAGAAGAAACGAACTATGCCTTTGTGACCAACAATGTGGAACAATTGGAGCAAATTGCAGAAACAGGTACCTTTTATGATATAGAAAATGCTCCTTTTGACGATTGTATGTACGGAGACCAACTCAGGTTCCTGCGCGGAGTGGCCAATACCACATACGAATATGCAGGTACTATCCATGATGCATACATGGCCGGACAAAACCAAGTAGAATATCAAGACAATGGTTTTGCACGTCAATTGGCGCTTTTGGCACGTTTGATCAAAGGAAATTTAGGAACCAAAGTATATATGATTTCCATGGGAGGTTTTGATACTCACGGAAACCAACCCGAAGTTCACGAACGCTTAATGTCAAATCTTTCCGTAGCCATCAACAATTTTTATGAGGACCTAGCTTTTACCGAACAGGACGATAAGGTTTTGAGCATGACCTTTTCCGAATTTGGGAGACGGATTTTTGAAAACGGTTCCAATGGGACCGACCACGGAAAAGCAGCACCCACCTTATTTTTTGGCTCCGGATTGAACGGAAGCGCTTTTGTTGGCGACCACCCATCTTTAGATGAGCCCAATAATCGGGGAAATTTGGAGTATACCATGGATTTTAGAAATCTATATGGCACCGTATTGGCAGAATGGCTTTGTGTTCCCAGGGAATCTGTTGAACAGCACTTATTGGGACATCCTTACCAAGCTATCGACCTAGGATTTAACTGTAGCGGAGAAGTTTTTGATGACATTGCCATGGACAACGACCCACCTACCTTGCCCGAAACCCCGCCAAGTCAAGATCCAATGGACCCCAATATCGATATTTTGGATACCATTGAACACGCGGCCATATATCCGGCAACCTCACCTCGAGACCCATATATCCATCTGGAAATGCCCGTTTCAGCCCATGTAGATATTGAACTCTTTAATATTTTGGGACAACGTGTAGGCACCCTGTTCAATGAAATGATGATGGAAGGTGCCGTGGACATCAATATACGTGAGCGAATGCGCGATAGCTTGTCCACTGGAAAATATATCTATAGAATATCTGTAGGAGATAAGAAAATGAGCAAATCTGTAATGATAACCTAAAACACGTACATTTTAATAGTCCAATTTTCGAGACCCATCGATAGTGTACCCCTCACCCCAAATAGGGCCGCACTTTCGAGGGTTTCGTTTTTTATGTGTATCCCGTTAAAATCAGTATTTTTGGGGCCTAATTAGAATTTTACATGGCTCAGAATACATCACCTTCCAGGTATACCATTACCGCAGCGCTTCCGTACACCAACGGCCCCATTCATATTGGACATTTGGCCGGAGTTTATGTCCCTGCAGATATTTATTCCCGTTATTTAAGATTAAAGGGCAAGGACGTTGCCTTTGTTTGCGGGAGCGACGAGCACGGCGTGGCAATTTCCATGAAAGCCAAAAAGGAAGGTGTTACCCCCAAAGAAATAATAGACAAGTACCACGGCATCATTAAAAAATCCTTTGCCGATTTTGGTATTTCTTTTGACAACTATTCCAGGACATCGGCGCAAGTGCACCATGAAACTGCTTCGGAATTTTTCAGAAAAATGTACGAGCAAGGTGATTTTATAGAAGAAGAAACCGAACAATTGTACGATGATGAGGCCAACCAGTTTTTGGCAGACAGATTTGTAATCGGAACCTGCCCAAGATGCGGGCACCACGAAGCTTATGGCGATCAGTGCGAAAATTGTGGGTCATCTCTCAACGCAACGGATTTGATCGACCCAAAATCGACGATAACGGGAACGGTACCGACCTTAAAAAAGACAAAACATTGGTTTTTGCCCTTGGACCGCTACGAAGGGTTCTTAAAAAAGTGGATCTTAGAAGGTCATAAGTCCGACTGGAAACCCAATGTTTATGGGCAATGTAAATCTTGGATAGACGAGGGCCTAAAACCTAGGGCCGTAACCCGTGATTTGGACTGGGGAATACCCGTTCCAGTGGATGGCGGCGAAGGCAAAGTACTATATGTCTGGTTCGATGCCCCGATCGGATATATTTCCTCCACCAAAGAGTGGGCAGAACGCGAAGGCAAGGATTGGGAACCCTATTGGAAAGATCAAAGCACCAAATTGGTCCACTTTATAGGCAAGGACAATATTGTGTTCCATTGCATTATTTTCCCGAGCATGTTACAAGCCAACGGTGATTATATACTACCGGAAAATGTGCCCGCAAACGAATTCCTGAACTTGGAGGGGAACAAACTGTCCACCTCTAAAAATTGGGCGGTCTGGTTGCACGAATATTTGGAAGAATTTCCAGATATGCAAGACGTACTCCGATATACCTTAACAGCAAATGCACCCGAGACCAAGGATAATGATTTTACCTGGAAAGATTTTCAGGCACGCAACAACAACGAATTGGTGGCCATTTTTGGCAACTTCGTGAACCGTGTGGCTGTTTTGACACATAAATATTACGACGGCACCATACCAGCGCCCGGAGAACTTACAAGCACTGATAAAGAAACCTTGAGTTCCTTAAAAAGCTATCCGGATCTACTTTCCAACTCACTGGAGCGATATCGTTTCCGAGAAGGAAGTCAAGAATTGATGAATTTGGCCCGATTAGGCAATAAATATTTGGCCGATGCAGAACCATGGAAGTTGATCAAAACCGACGAGGAGCGGGTCAAGACAATAATGTACGTTGCCTTACAAATTGCTGCAGGTTTGGCTATTTTGGGCGAACCATTTTTGCCCTTCACTTCTAAAAAACTGAAAGGCATACTTAATGTCCAGTCTGGCAAGGTCGAGACTTCTTGGGAAAGTGTGTCTTCTGAAGATACCCTGCTCCCTGCCGGACACATCATCAATAAAAGTGAATTGCTTTTCCGTAAGATCGAGGACGCTGAAATTGAACATCAATTACAAAAATTGGAAGACACTAAAAAAGAAAATGCTTCGACCACCAATAGCGCAGCTACCATGGACAACAAAATAGTACCACAAAAAGACACCATTACTTACGATGATTTTTCCAAACTCGACATGCGCGTCGGAACCATTATCGAAGCCGAAAAAATGCCAAAAGCCGATAAACTTTTGGTTTTAAAGGTAGATACCGGTCTGGATACGCGAACCATTGTTTCGGGTATTGCAAAAAGTTTTAAGCCAGAGGATATTGTGGGCAAAAAAGTAACTGTATTGGTAAACTTGGCTCCTAGAAAATTACGCGGTGTAGAAAGTCAGGGAATGATCTTGATGACGGAGAACAAAGAGGGGAAACTAGTTTTTGTAAATCCTGATGCCGATGGAGTTTTAAATGGTGAAGTTATAAGTTAATCCATTACCGAGAAACTGTGCTTTGGAGCACAATTGAGATCCTCTTAAAAATTTTGGATAGTAAAACTTCTCGACTGCGCTCGAAGTTACAAATACTAAACAAACATGATGCAGCTTGTACCCTATATTGTCCGCCATACCCAATTGCCGGAAAAGAGTGTGGAAAACACAGTGGCCCTTTTGAACCAAGATTGTACCGTTCCATTTATCTCTCGTTACAGAAAGGAACTTACCGGCAATCTGGATGAAGTCCAAATAGGTTCCATAGTGGAATTCAAGAACCAGTTCGAGGCGTTGGAAAAAAGAAAAACAGCTATTCTAAAAGCTGTAGATGAGCAAGGCGCACTTACTCCAGAACTAAAATCAAAGTTTTTAAACTGCGAGGACCTTACCAGTCTGGAAGATTTGTATTTACCTTTTAAAAAAAGCAAGAAGACCAAAGCGGAGACTGCCCGTAAACATGGACTGGAGCCCTTGGCCAAAATTATAATGGCGCAGCGCAGTGATGACATCGAATTCATCGCTTCCAAATACCTAAATAAAGAGATAATCAATGAGGACGAGGCCCTGGAAGGTGCCAGACACATTATTTCCGAGTGGATCAATGAACGTACCGACATAAGAAATCAGCTCCGAGGTCAATTGGAACGCCACGCCCTGATTACCACAAAAGTGGTAAAGACAAAAAAGGATGATGAGCAGGCACAAAAATTCCGAGATTATTTTGATTGGAGCGAACCTTTGAACCGATGTCCATCTCACCGTTTTTTGGCCATTATGCGCGCCGAAAAAGAAGGTTTTATCCGTGTGAAAGTTGAAATTGATGATGAACGTGCGCTTCAAAATATGGAACGTAGATTGATCAAAACCAAAAACAGCTGCACAGAACATATCGAGATAGCCATTGCTGATGCCTATAAAAGACTTTTGTTTCCTTCACTGTCCAACGAACTTTTAAAAATTGCCAAGGAAAAAGCCGACGCTTCCGCGATACAAGTTTTCTCAAAAAACCTGAAACAGTTATTGCTCGGTGCTCCACTTGGCGAAAAACGCATTTTGGCCATTGACCCTGGTTTTAGGACTGGCTGTAAAATAGTATGTTTGGACGAACAGGGCGATTTAAAACATAACGAAACCATTTATCCGCACCCTCCTCAACGCGATAGTTCTGGAGCCATCAAAAAAATAAGCTCTTTGGTGGATGCCCATAAAATAGAGGCCATTGCCATTGGTAACGGAACAGCATCGCGCGAAACGGAACAATTGGTAAAACGGATTGCTTTTAAAAGGCCCATCGAAGTTTTTGTGGTAAGTGAAGCAGGTGCTTCCATTTATTCCGCATCCAAAATTGCACGAGATGAATTCCCAAACTACGATGTTACGGTAAGGGGAGCTGTTTCGATTGGCAGACGATTGGCCGATCCTTTGGCAGAATTGGTAAAAATAGACGCTAAATCTATTGGGGTGGGGCAATACCAACACGATGTGGACCAAGCACAATTAAAAACTTCTTTGGACACTGTTGTGGAAAGTTGTGTAAACTCCGTAGGAGTAAACATTAATACGGCCAGTATTCCATTATTGAGCTATGTATCGGGAATAGGGCCCAAATTGGCCGAAAACATAGTGGCCCACAGAAACGAAAACGGTGCTTTTAAGAATAGGGAGGACATTAAAAAGGTAGCTCGTTTGGGCGGTAAGGCCTTTGAGCAAAGCGCAGGTTTTTTGCGTATCAAAAATGGTGATAATCCTTTGGATGATTCTGCCGTTCACCCCGAACGTTACAGTTTGATCTCGAAAATGGCCAAAGACCGGGGAATCTCCCTTAAAGAAATTGTGGGAAACACCTCTGCTCTAAAGGAAATCGACCTTAAAGCATATTGTACAGATACAATCGGAATGCCCACTTTGGAAGACATTGTGAAGGAATTGGAAAAGCCTGGTTTAGATTTACGCGAAAAAGCAAAAGTGTTCACATTTAACCAAAACATTAGGGAAATCAACGATTTACGTGAAGGTCAATTATTACCGGGTATCGTAAACAACATCACCAACTTTGGCTGTTTTGTGGACATCGGCATTAAAGAAAGTGGCTTGATCCACATCTCCAATCTTGCCGACACTTTTGTAAAAGATGTTAACGAGCATGTGAGCCTTCATCAACAAGTTGTGGTCAAGGTCTTGGATGTGGATGTTCCCAGAAAACGAATTCAACTGGCATTGCACAAAAAGGATGTTTAAATGCTAAAAATAGCCTATCATCCCATATACAAACATCCGCTGCCCGAGAAGCATCGATTCCCAATGATCAAGTATGAGCTCTTACCTCAACAACTGTTATATGAGGGCACTTGTACCGAGGAGAACTTTTTTGAGCCCGCGCTACCGGAAGACCGGCATATTTTATCGGTGCACGATAAAACCTACTACAATGATCTTAAAGGGTTAATGCTTTCCAAAAGTGCCGTTCGAAAAATCGGTTTTCCTCTCAATGATGAGCTTGTCCTACGAGAACGTATTATTGCCGATGGCACAATTAAAGGTTGTGAATTTGCACTGAAAAATGGTATTGCCATGAATATCGCAGGTGGAACCCACCATGCATATTCCGATAGAGGGGAAGCATTTTGTATGTTGAACGACCAAGCCATTGGGGCCCGTTATTTGTTAAAGAACGATCTCGCAAATAAGATACTGATCGTTGATCTGGATGTGCACCAAGGCAATGGAACCGCCGAAATATTCAGGACAGACCATTCTGTTTTTACTTTTTCCATGCACGGAAAGAGCAATTACCCCTTTAAAAAGGAAATATCCGACTTGGACATACCTCTCCCAAAAGGCACCACCGATCAAGAATACCTTTCCCTACTTAAAAAAACATTGCCGGAATTATTGCAGCAAGTGCAACCGGATTTTATATTCTATCTCTGTGGCGTGGACGTACTGGATTCGGATAAATTGGGCACATTGTCCATGACCTTGGAAGGTTGCAAGGAGCGTGACCGATTTGTACTTCAATTATGTTCCGATGAAAACATTCCCGTACAATGCAGTATGGGCGGCGGATATTCACCAGATATTAAGACCATTGTCGAAGCGCATGCCAACACTTTTCGGCTTGCTCAAGATATTTTATAATTATTTTTGCGACAACCTAGTATAAACCATCATCATGAAACCTCTACAACTCCTTTTTCTAGTTCTTTTCACGACCACGATTTCGGGACAAGATCTACAACCTAAAAAAGAAAAAAACCTTTGGAACAACTTCACTTACGACGTTGGCAATATGTTTGGTGGTGTTGGATATGCCTACTCCCGTCCATTCCATTGGAAAGGTAACGACTGGGCCAATTTTGGATATTTAACTGGCGGTACATTACTACTATTTACAGTTGATGATGAACTTAACCGTTGGAAAAATGGTTTTGACCAGGATGTTCCCGACCTTATTATGGACTATGGAAACAAATATGGTGCTCCCGAAAACAATTATATGCTAACGGGCGGCGTATATCTTGCCGGCTTATTTACCAAAAATGAAAAACTTCGCCGAACTGGGGTTCTTTTAATTTCTTCGGCCACTGCTGGGGGCTTTCTTCAACAAGTAAGTAAGCGGATCATTGGTAGGGCACGACCTAAAAGTGGTGCTGGATCGGGAACCTATGATCCTTTTCATTTGGACCGGGTGTACGATTATGATTCTTTCCCTTCCGGACACGCCATGCTTGCATTTAGCAACGCTTATGCCATTGCAAAGCAATTTAAAAGTCCTTGGGTAAAAGGAGGCCTATATACCATTGGGATGATTCCTGGACTAGTCCGTGTGTTGGATGATTTCCATTGGTTTTCGGATGTGGCATTTAGTACTGTGCTAAGTATTTTTATCGTAGAGTCTATTGATCGTTACCTCGACTCCAAATACAATGAAAAATATAACAACAAAAGACCCAAAGACGTAAGTTGGAACCTATCTTTTGGTCCCAATAGGATTGGTGTCTCCGTTAACTTTTAGGTTGACTCAAAATGCAACAATGTTAAATTTTATTTAGATTTATTTAAAATAATTATTTTTGCTCCGGTATTTCATTTCTATCAATGGGAAAGAAAAAGGACAAGAAAAAGCTCAAAAAGGCACAACTTAGAGAGTTGCCCCCAACTGGTAAGGTAAAATCCAAGTGCTGTAAAAAATATAAGAAGAGCGAGAGCAAGCGCTGTAAAAAATGTCCGTGCTTTGATCTTCTGAAAAAAGTTGCTTAGATAGGTTTGTCTTCCCGAGATTTTAAAATCTTCAAAAAAAATAACCCCTTGCCTAATTAGAACTTAGAACCCTTGGTCTGTTCAGGGGTTGGTTAATACGATATCCATAAAAAACGCCCCAACAATTGGGGCGCATTTATTAACCAACTAAAAATATGCAATCAAAAAATTCTTGGAGAAGCTACTTGGACAATTGAACCCACAGCCCCTTTGGATATATTTTCGTTGGCCTTGTATGTAAAATATATACTTGCCTTTTCGTAGAAGTAATCGCTATGCGTACACTGATTGTTGCAAGAATGGGCATGCTGGGAGTATGCCTCCTGCTTGCTTGTCATGTATACTTGATAAGCCAGACGATTTTTGGTTTTTAGTTCCTTTTCGTATCGGACTTGATCTTGCCAAAAATCTTTTTCGTCATCTACATTTAAAAAAATGGCCGTTTGTTCTTTATAGGCGTCTTTTTTGGCTTGGTTTTCGTAAAAGGAAAGGTCATTCTCTTGTGCCGAACCAATGGCCGCCAGCCCTAACGCTAAAAATACCGTGATGTGAACTTTTAATCTCATCTGTCTGAGTTCTTCTAAATACTGTGTTCATTATCTAAAGTTCTGGCGTTTGCCTTTATAACAACTTAATTTACATTTACCCTAATGTAAAAGCTAAAAAAATCGTTATTCTCCTCTTTTTGTCGCCTTGGAACAACTAAACTTACTTGCCCAACATCAACAATTCGTTGCATTTGATTTCCGTTATGTACCGCTTCTCACCTTCATTGGTTTCGTACGAACGGTTTACGAGCTTGCCCTCGATAATAACCTCTTTGCCCTTGCTTAGAAAATCTTCTGATATTTCGGCCAATTTGCCCCAGGCCACGATATTGTGCCATTGGGTATCCGTTACTTTTTCGCCCTTGTTGTTTTTGTATGTCTCGTTGGTCGCGATGGAAAACTTGGCCAATTTTGTCCCATTTTCCAGAACAATGATCTCTGGGTCGTTCCCCAGGTTGCCAATCAATTGTACTTTGTTTCTTAGTGAATTCATAATAGTAAGAATTAAGTTTAAAATTCAATTTTTGAATCCTGCTGATTCGATAGGGCAAACTTATATCCACTAAAAAACTGTATTCGGAATGTAATTATTTGTTTTCGTTTGTAAACGTATGTAAATGATTAAACCTGTTTGTAAGTGACCCCTCATCCCTAATTTGTGTCATAACAAATAGATTTATTCATTCGACTTCATGCACATCAGAAATATTAATAGATACAAGGTCATTAAGCGGTTCAGTATTAGTAAAACGTTATTAGACATCAATGAAATCCTATATATTCAGGAAAAAGATACCGAACACGAAAATCCTCAAAAAATATTCAGTGAAACCAAAGAATATCTTACGGACATATCCCCGAAATTGTACAGTTCTCTACTACAGGGTTTCATTGTTCCCGATGAGCGCCTACCATCCAAACCAAAATAGGTCCTAACGGTTGCTAAATTTTCATATAAAGTTGATTTTATACTACTTACACAAAATTTTCAGTATAAATAATTACTGCTAAAATCTTCAAAACACAGTGGGAAAAGGCCTAAAACCCTATCGATATCGGCCCAAAAACCAATTGGATCAAGAATTAAATCGTTACGATCAATCCTCCCGGGCACTCTCTTGTACTTTTACAGTGAACAAATAAAAAATCTAGTATATGGAAGCTGTTAAAGCAAAAAATAAAACATTCAAAAAATTAGGATTCACATATTTGGAAACTGCTGAAATCGTGGTCAGTTTAAACACCTTATTGGCCAATTATCAGGTCTTTTACAATAAACTGAGAAATTTTCATTGGAACATTGAGGGGCCCGATTTTTTTGAACTTCATGAAGAATTCGAAAACGAGTACAATACGGTAAAGGAAAATATCGATGTCGTTGCAGAAAGAATCCGGGTATTCGGGGTAAAAAGCAATTTTACCTTTAAGAAAACACTGGAGCTTTCCAAGATCAAAGAGCAAGAAAAAGAAATTTCCGCGTTGGAAATGGTAAGGGAAGTGCTCCACGATAGCATGCTAGATGCGGTAAATGCCTCTCTGGAAACCGGTGATGTGGTAACCGAAAACATGATTACCGGATTTATGACCGAATTGGAAAAGAGACACTGGATGTTCACTTCTTTCCTGAAGTAGAAACCAGTCGGCACTCTCGAAAAAACAAAGTATTAACCTTAAAAAATAATTCTATGAAAAAGCTATTCACCATACTATATATTGCCACCTTGACCGCATTTGCGGGATATGGGCAAAACAAGACTTCCGGCGTTATGAAAGCGACCACACAATTAAAAACCTTTACCGTTTCTGAAAATGGCAAGGAGCTACAGTACAGTGTTAAGGTAATGGAGCGCAGAAAATACGGAATGGAACTGGACCATAAGGACAAGGGCATGGTAAACCAAGATAGAAAAACATCAGCCGCCTATGTTACCAAACTAGTGGCCATTGATAGTGATTCCGATAACAACTACGATGATTATATGGTATTAAAATACAAGGGTACCGAAAACAATGATTTTGAAGTAGTACAGACGGATAAAGGATTTGATATCAAGGTAGACGACAAATCCATGCACTACAATGTTCTGGAAAGCAATTATCTCGTAGATAAGAAGAGTAAAAACTTCTTTATTATCGAGGAATTTGAATCGAAATAGGTTTTAATTTCGTTTTTTGATTGATGAATGGCCGGAGATAATCTCCGGCTTTTTCAATTTTATATGCCCATATAAAGCCTATATTTGACCTAAAATTCAACCTATGGAAACTTGGTTACGCCCCACACAACTGGAAGGCGAATGGGTAAAACTGGTACCCTTGCAAAAATCCCATAAAGTAGATTTGGCCTTCGCCGCATCGGATGGAAAGCTCTGGGAACTGTGGTACACCTCGGTCCCCTCCCCCAAGACCATAGATGCCTATTTGGATGTTGCCCTGAACGAACAGGAAAATGGAACCGCATTGCCATTTGCCATAATCAATAAAAAGAACAACACCATTGTAGGCAGTACACGTTACATGAATTTGGATGCAAAAAACAAACGATTGGAGATCGGTTCAACTTGGTATGCCAAAAAAGTGCAGCGCACAGGCATCAATACCGAGGCCAAATACCTATTGTTAAAATATGCTTTTGAAAACTTAGGCTGCATTGCCGTAGAATTTCGGACGCACTTTCACAACCATCCATCCAGGAATGCCATTCTTCGACTAGGTGCAAAACAAGATGGTATTTTAAGAAACCATAGAATAGATGGTTCCGGAAACCTAAGGGACACCGTTGTTTTTTCCATTTTGAACAGCGAATGGAAAACCGTAAAAACTTCTTTGGAATTTAAGATGGGGATTAGACCTATAAATTAGCTTTTGCCCAATTTCAGCATATTTGCAAAATTATAGCTCGCCAATTCCAAGTTCTCCTCGACATTTGCCTTGGCATCATCCAAATTGCCCACTTCATTAAGAATCGACACTGCATAATCCAGGCCCATTTCTTGTATTTGTCCAATGGTCACTTCTACCGAACCACAGAGTGCGGCGACGAGTACATTCTGTTTTTTTGCCGATTTTACCACTCCGTTAATGGTTTTGCCGGAAAAGGTTTGGGAATCCAGCTTTCCTTCCCCGGTAATTACCCAATCGGCACCCTGCAGCACTTTATCAAAATTGGCAAGTTGCATCACCAAATCTACGCCAGAGGCCAATTCCGCATTCAAAAACGTTACCGCTCCACCTCCTGCTCCACCGGCTGCACCGGCGCCATGGATCTCTTGGACATCAATCTTAAAAGTTGATCGCAAAATATTCGCAAAATGCCTTAAACCCTCGTCCAAAAAGGTAATCTCTTCTTCTGTTGCTCCTTTTTGAGCCCCATAAATTTTAGCAGCCCCTAGCTCTCCATAAAATGGATTGGTCACATCGCAGGCCACTTGAATTTTTGTATCCATGAGTTTTGGATGTAGATTGTTTGTTCGTATTTCCCTTACCTTGCCCAGATTTCGCCCAATAGGCTTTAGCTGATTTCCATTCGCATCCACAAAAACGTAACCAAGGGCTTGGGCCATACCCATACCTCCATCGTTGGTTGCACTTCCTCCAATGCCCAATACAATGTTTCTGGCTCCTT
The DNA here is from genome assembly GCF_023716465.1 of Flagellimonas marinaquae. Classification (NCBI taxonomy): domain Bacteria; kingdom Pseudomonadati; phylum Bacteroidota; class Flavobacteriia; order Flavobacteriales; family Flavobacteriaceae; genus Flagellimonas; species Flagellimonas marinaquae. Next base: position 1,901,231 of record NZ_CP092415.1, on the reverse strand, counting down.
TTTCAAGTGCATCCACCACCATTTCACCTGTTCCCAAAGTTGTAGTATCCATACAGTTCATCTCGGATTTTTGCAATAATTTATATCCAGAAGCTTCGGACATTTCAATAAAAGCCGTTTGCCTATCCTCGGAAAGCAGGTAAAAGGCGGTAATCTTCCTAAAAAGCGGGTCTGTAACAACAATCTTCTCTTTAGATGCCTTTAGGTAATCTATAACCACATCGATGGTACCGTCCCCACCATCGGCAAGGGGTCGATACACTGTTTCTGCATTGGGAAAAACTTTTTTGATGCCCCGGGCAACTATTTCACAAAATTCCCATCCAGTTAGGGAGCCTTTATATTTATCTGGTGCCAAAATAATTTTCATGCCTACAATGTACTCAAGTTAATTCAGTTAACCCATACATTCATGTGAATCAAAACTTTCAAATTAGACTACGGCACATGTTTTGAATGTAAAGGTGAAGTATATACCTTTAATAAAAATTAATCATGAAAAAAACGATCTTTTTAATGGCCGCAGTGCTGTTCTCATCGGTAACTTTTGCCCAATCCAAAAACTTTTTGGACACCCCCTATTTGGAAACACAGGCCAAAGTGGACACTTTGGTGACCCCGGATAGAATATACCTCAATATCATTATCCAAGAAAAGGATACCAAAGGCCGTGTTTCTGTAGAGGAACAAGAAAACCAAATGGCACAACGCTTTAAAGCCATGGGCATCGACCTCACGGAACAGCTTGTGATAAAAGACATGGGCAGCAATTTTAAAAAATACTTTTTGCGCCAAAAGGAAGTCCTAAAAAGCAAACAATATTCGCTTTTGGTCTATTCGGGAAAAGAACTCGGCGATGTTATGATGGCTTTGGAACAATTGGATATTGCCAATACCCATATCGAAAAAACCGAATATTCCATGATGGACGAATTAGAGCTGGAACTAAAATCTCGAGGAGTAAAGAGAGCGAAACAAAAAGCCGATGCCCTGACCCGACCTCTGGGCCAAAAAGTAGGCATGGCCATCCATATTGCAGACAATTCAAATTACTATCCTAGGTACAACCAAGCCCCCATGATGGAAATGAAAGCGGTTTCTGCTGATATGGGTCAGGCACAGCCCTTGGACATCGATTTTGAGAAAATCAATGTGGAGACCACTGTAAACGTAAAATTTGCTTTATCCAATTAACGATGGTAATGTAACACCGACCAAAAAACCATTATGAAACATATTACACTTATTTTCTTGTTGTGGGCGGGACTTGTTTCCGCCCAACATACAATGCAATTGAACAAAGGCCAATCATCACCAAAAGCCAATCTAGAGGATGTTTCATGGATCAAGGGCCACTGGATTGGCGAAGCTTTCGGAGGAACGGCCGAAGAAATTTGGAGTGCACCAATGGGCAATTCTATGATGTTTGTATTTCGACTAGTGAACAATGGCAAAGTTTCATTCTACGAATCAGGTCATATCCAACAATCGGACGATTCCATAATTCTCCAGCTCAAGCATTTTGACGGCAATATGAAAGGTTGGGAAGAAAAAGATAAAACCATTGATTTTAAACTAGTAAAACTAGAACCAAACAAGGTGTATTTTGAAGGGCTCACCATGGAAAAAATTGATGACGACCATATGAATGTCCATGTACTTATTGAAGAAAACAACAATACAGAAGAAATCCTGTTCGCTTACAAGAAAGTGAAGTAATTTAGTTTCATTGGAATACGTTGAATTAGTATCTTTAACGGACTAACTAATTCCAACACTCTCGTGAAAATAAGACCTTTACTATTATGTGCCATACTTTTGGCCTTGCACCCTGTTGATGCACAACGAAGAAACAAAAAATCCAACCAACCCTCCACAGAAGTCAACGACTCACTTTTTCCCGGTTTAAAATGGCGAAACATTGGTCCGTTCCGTGGCGGCCGAAGCGTTACATCCACCGGTGTAGTAGGGCAACCCTACACCTACTATATGGGTACCACTGGCGGTGGCATTTGGAAGACCACAGATGATGGTCTTACCTGGAAGAACATCTCCGATGGATTTTTAAAAACCGGAACCGTTGGCGATATTGCCGTTGCAGAAAGCAACCCTAATTTGGTTATCGCAGGAATGGGCGAACACGCCGCTCGGGGGGTTATGACATCCATGGGAGATGGAGTCTACAGATCTACCGATGCCGGTAAAACTTGGGAACATATAGGTTTGGATTACACACGCCACATTTCGGATGTTATAATCCATCCTACAGATCCAAATATCATCTTTGTCGCTGCCCAAGGCGCACAATATGGCCCATCCGAGGACAGAGGCATTTACCGTTCGACCAACGGCGGCAATACCTGGGAAAAAGTACTCTTTGTGGACTCAAATACAGGCGCTTCCTCCTTGAGTATGGACATGAACAACCCTTTGATTCTTTATGCATCCATGTGGCAACATCGCAGATATCCCTGGACAATGGAATCTGGCGGTGCCTCTTCGGGTCTTTATAAATCCACAGATGGTGGGACTACATGGAAAAAAATGGAAAAAGGACTTCCAAAAGAGTTTGGGAAATCTGGAATTTCGGTTTCTAGGGCAAATGCCGAGGTTGTATATGCCGTAATCGAAGCCGAAGGTGAAAAAGGTGGAGTATATAAAAGTACCGATGCTGGCAAAACATGGCGGCAGACCAATAAGGACCGTATCAATATAGCACGATCTTGGTACTACATGGAAATTTTTGCCGATACGCAAGACGAAAACATCGTATATGTTCTCAATGCTCCCGTTACCAAATCCATCGATGGCGGAAAAACCTTTACCACGGTATCCACACCGCACGGTGACAACCATGATCTTTGGATCCATCCCGAGAACAACCAGATCATGGTCAATTCCAACGATGGAGGCGCTAATGTGTCCAACAACGGAGGTAAAAGCTGGAGCACACAGCAAAACCAAGCTACGGCGCAGTTTTATCGCGTAATTACCGATAATCTGGTACCGTACAACGTGTATGGTGGGCAGCAGGACAATTCTGCCATTTCCATTGCAAGCAGAACACATGGCTATGGAATTGATTGGAAAGATTGGTATTCCGTGGCAGGTTGCGAAAGCGCTTATTTGGCCTTTGACCCCGACAATCCGGAGGTGGTATATGGTGGCTGTTACCAAGGTATCATCGAAAAATGGATAAAGGCTTCAAGAGAATCCAAGCCCATAAAAGAATACCCAGAATTGGGACTGAGCAAAGTTCCCAAAGATTTTAAGTTCCGTTACAACTGGAACGCACCCATAATCAGTTCCCCCCACGACAGAAACACCATTTATCATGCCGGGAACGTGGTGTTTAGAACACAGGACGGGGGCAATAGTTGGGAAGTAGTGAGCCCCGATCTTACCCGGAACAATCCCGACCAGCAAGGTCCGGGAGGTGGCCCATACACCAACGAAGCAGCTGGTGGGGAAAACTACAATACCATTATGTACTTGGTGGAATCCCCTCACGAAAAAGGAGTTTTATATGCCGGTTCGGACGATGGACTGGTCCATATTACCAAAAATGGAGGTGAAAGCTGGGAAAATATTACCCCTCCCAATAGTAAAGAAGGTATTATAAACAGCATCGAAGTATCCCCGCACGGGCCAGGAACAGCATATATTACATTGATGCGCTATAAGTTCATGGACTTGAACTCCTATATTTTTAAAACCTCCGATTACGGGCAAACTTGGACCAAAATAACCAACGGAATAAATGGCGAGCACAACTTTACCCGTGTAGTGCGTGAGGACAAAAAGCAAAAAGGGTTACTGTATGCCGGTACCGAAACAGGTCTTTTTGTTTCACTGGATGATGGTTCCAACTGGCAACCGCTGCAATTAAACCTTCCTGTGGTACCCATCAATGATTTGGTGATCCACGATAATGATCTTGTAGCGGCAACAGCCGGTCGTTCTTTTTGGATTCTGGATGATTTAGGAGCGATCCAACATAGCATCGAACCAACTTCCGAGCTTCAAATTGTGCCCCCAAAACCTTCCTATCGCATCTTTAATGGAAGCACCAATTCCACTGTTCCAGGGTTGGGTCAAAACCCAAAATCGGGCGTTACTTTTGATTACTACCTGCCCAAAAAATTGGACACGATAGAACTAAAACTCGAGGTACTTTCCGCTGGCAAGGTGATAAAAACAGTGACCAATCAACCCGATAAGAGTTTTAAAAGCTGGCCCGGTGGACCTCCAAAACCCGATGTATTGCCGTCGGCCAAAGGGTACAACCGTTTTACATGGGATTTTAGCAAAGAAGCTGTACCTGCCGTGGACAAAGTTTTTGTTTATGGCAATTATAAAGGAGCTCGTGTGTCCCCTGGCACTTACACTTTACGTTTAACATCCGAGGGACGTTCCGTAGAAACAGAAGCAACGGTTCTTGCCGATCCAAAAGTTAGTGGCACTCCCATGGATTACGCAGAACAGCAATCGGTACTCAATAAAATTGATGAAACAGTGGCAAGTATGCACCATTCCGTAAACCAAATGCGCGAGGCCAAAAGTCAGTTAAAACATTATAAAAAATTGCTTAAAGACCACGAAAACGCCAAAGCATTGTTGGAAAACGGTGATGAATTATTAGAGAGAATAACCAATTGGGAAGAAAAGCTGATCCAGCCCAACCAAAAAACTTTCCAAGATGTAATCAATTTTAAAAATCAACTCAATGCCGAATTTATGCATTTGAAAGGCTTTGTAGATGTGGCCGAACCAAAGGTAACCCAAGGTGCCAAAGAAAGGTTACGTGATCTTTTGGCCCAATGGAAGACTTACGAAGATGAAAAAAACGCCATTGTAGTGGATGGTATGGGAACATATAACCAAATGTTCAAAGCATTGGATGTGCCCGCCATAATCTTGACCAAGGAGTAATGGCGGATAACTTTTGGCTGGAACAGGAGTTCGTAAAACAGGATTTTACCCAAACAAAATTGCCCAAAGGCGATTATGAAGAATGTAGTTTTGTGGACTGCCTGTTCTCCAAAGGTTTTTTGGACAACCAAAATTTTGTGGACTGCACTTTTGATGGGTGCGACCTTACCAATACCAATATTGCCCATACCATTTTTAATGGTGCAACCTTCAAAAGCTGTAAAATGGTGGGGGTTCAATTTGAGACCTGTAATCAACTTTTATTGACTTTGCGTTTTTTGGACTGTAATTTATCCGTGGCATCATTTATTGGGATGAACCTCCCCCAAATCCAATTTATGGACTGCAGGCTGCATCAAACCGATTTTACAGACACCCAATTAACTATGGCCAAATTTCCAAATTGTGATTTTGACAATGCTATTTTCGAGAATACGGATCTAAGCGGAGCCGATTTGAGTACTGCCTTTGGTTTTAATATAGATCCAACCATCAACCAACTAAGGAAAACCAGGTTTAGCCAAGAGGGATTGATCGGTTTATTAAAAAAGTATGATATTGTGGTAACCTAAATCTTATCACATGTCCGAAAGAAATTGTTTGGTCTGCGGTGAAAAACTACTCGGTCGCATAGATCAAAAGTACTGTTCCGACCATTGTAGGAACGCCTATAACAACCGACTTAACCGAGACAGTAAAAACCTAGTACGCAACATAAACAACAAATTACGCAAAAACTACCGGATACTGAATGGCTTTACCCTCCGGGATGGGAAAACAAAGACCACAAAAATGCGTTTGTTGGATAAAGGTTTTGATTTTGAATACATTACAAACCTATATACCACAAAAAAGGGCAGTACCTATTTTTTTGTGTATGATCTAGGGTATTTGCCGCTGGACAACGACTATTTTATGATCGTAAAAAGGGAGTGATCATTTCCAACTGTGCGACGTTAATTTAAGTGCTGCGATCACAATATCCTTTCGGCTTATCTGCCCAACGAGAATATCGTTTTTCATAACGGGCAATCTGCGCCTATTGTGACGATCAAATACGCCCGCTGCATCGAAAATGGACATGTCATGGGGTATGGTCTCCACATTTTTGGTCATAAACCGCTCAACACTTTTATCCAAAATGGGTTGGTTAAAATACCTACTCTCCGATATCTGTTTCATACAATCCGCCTCGGATATGATTCCTACCAAAAACCCATTATTATCTACCACTGGTCCACCGGAAATATGATGTTTGGCAAACGTCTCCATTACTTCCAAAATGGACTGTTCAGGGGAAAATGTGATCAATTTATTGGTCATGTAATCTTCCACCAAAATTGGGGCATTGTACTTTTTCTTGTTCTCCTCCTTGCTCCGTATGCCTTGAAAACTTTTGATTGCCATAAGGTTAGATTTTAAAGTTGATTCTTAAATATAGTTTTTTTTAGCGAATAACCTAATTTTAAGCGCTTAAAGATGAGAACCTTTCATATATTCACATTTTAAATTATGAATATCGCTACGCCATGAAGTTTTCCCGGACCCTTGCCCTAATTCTACTTTTTCTTGCCGTATATTGGAGTTTTAGATTCTTGACGCCTCAGTACAAAACCGATCAGGATGCCCCGTTGGGAGCTTTCTCCACAGATAGAGCGCTTTCCCATGTAAAAGAATTATCCAAAGAACCACATGCCGTTGGTTTTCCAGGACACCAAAGAGCTAGGACCTATATTATCTCCGAACTCAAAAAAATGGGTCTGGAAACTACCACACAACAGGGTTACACCGCTGGAGACTGGGGCAATCTGAGCAAAGCCACGAATATTTTGGCAAGAATTAAGGGCAGTGGCAACGGAAAAGCATTACTGGTACTCTCGCATTACGATAGTAGCCCCCATTCCTCCTTTGGAGCAAGTGATGCAGGTAGTGGAGTTGCCACAATTTTGGAGGGAGTCCGAGCATTTTTGAGCAACAATGAAACCCCAGAGAACGATATCATTATCCTAATTACCGATGCCGAGGAACTTGGCCTTAATGGGGCCGACCTTTTTGTAAATAAACACTCTTGGGCAAAAAATGTGGGGCTAGCCCTAAATTTTGAGGCTCGCGGTAGCGGCGGGCCCAGTTATATGCTTATAGAGACCAATCGCGGCAATGGCACTTTGATCAAGGAATTTACAAAAGCAAATCCCAAATACCCGGTTGCGAACTCTTTGGCCTATAGCATTTATAAAATGCTCCCCAACGATACCGACCTAACCGTTTTTAGGGAAGATGCAGATATTGATGGATTTAACTTTGCTTTTATAGATGACCATTTTGATTACCACACCGCCCTGGACAATTATGAGCGTTTGGACCGAAAAACCCTAGCTCACCAAGGCAGTTATTTAATGCCGTTGCTCGCACATTTTAGTAATGCCGATTTGGATAATTTAAAAAGTTTGGATGATTATGTGTATTTCAATATCCCCATCTTTAATCTGGTTTCCTATCCTTTTGAGTGGATCTGGCCCGCATTCGGCATTGCAGTTTTGGCTTTTGTCCTGTTACTTTTTTCAGGGTTTAAAAAACAGGTCTTAAAAACAAACGATGTTTTAAAAGGCTTTGTTCCCGTCCTCATCACCTTAATGGTGAACGGTGCGGTCGGCTATTTTTGTTGGGCCATAATTACTTGGTGGTACCCCGGGTATAAGGATATGTTACATGGGTTTACCTACAACGGCCATACTTACATTGCCGTGTATGTTATGTTCTCGCTGTTTATCTGCTTTTACACCTATCATAAATTCCGAAAAACCCCTACCCCAAGTTTATTGGTAGCCCCTATTTTTATTTGGTTGCTAATTTGCGGCTTGGTAGCACAATACTTAAAAGGCGCCAGTTTTTTTATAGTTCCCCTGTTCGGCTTGCTGGCAGGGCTGCTCGTAACCATCAATCAAAAGAAGCCCAATCCATTTTTAATGCTGTTCTTGGCCTTGCCCGCGGTTCTTATCTATTCCCCATTCATTAAAATGTTTCCCGTAGGCCTTGGTTTAAAAATGATGGTGGCCGCGACCCTTTTTACGACGTTGTTGTTTTTCCTGGCACTCCCATTTTTAGGTCAGTTAAAAAGTAAAAGGAGACTGGCCTATTTATTCCTGCTTCTTTTTTTTGCATTCGGAATTACGAGTCACATACAATCCGACTTCAACGAAGAAAGACCAAAACCCAGCAGTTTGCTATATGTTTATAATACGGACGACGACTCAGCACTATGGGCCACATACGATAAAGTTCTAATTGATTGGAACGGCCAATTTATTAACGAAAACAAAAGAAAACCTAAAGCTGAGACCATATCAAGCAAATACCGCACTAACTTAAATTATGTGGCAGATGCACCAAAAAAACAACTGGAAGCATCCTATATTGATACCGTGATGGACACTATTGTTGGGGAAAACAGGGTAATAGAACTTTGCATCACACCGAAAAGAACGGTGAACCGCCTTGAGGTATTTACCAATCCGATCAATTTATCGAAGGCAAAAGTGAACCAAATCGAATTATCCCCTTATTTCCTCGAAAACAGGAAAAACAGGTTGGTCACTCATTATATTTCCAATAATGATTTTACAGAACTGCAACTCCAATTCCCTAAGGATTCGGTATTGGAACTCACTTTATACGAAGCATCCAACGATTTGTTGATACATCCGGATTTTAGCATACCGAAAAGACCAAAAAACAGTATTCCCACCCCTTTTGTGTTAAATGATGCTATATTGACCATAAAAACTTTGCGATTTGAATAAACATATTGGTATTCTGGGATGTGGTTGGCTGGGATTTCCCTTGGCCAAATCATTGATAAAAAAAGGATATCACGTTAAAGGGACCACCACTTCCACCGATAAATTAATGGAATTACAAAAAGAAGGTATTGAACCCTTCGAAATTCGTTTGACCGAAACTGGAACCGAGGGAAATATTAAGGAATTTCTTTCCCAAGTCGGGACCTTGATCATTAATGTGCCACCGAAGTTACGAGGCAACAATGCCGAGAGTTTTGTTGACAAAATAAAGTTCCTGATATCTGAATTGAAAGACAGCGAAATTTCCAATATTATTTTTGTGAGCAGTACTGCGGTATACGGAGATTTGGAGGGAGAGGTTACCGAAGCAACACCGGTATATCCCAATACGGAATCGGGCAGACAATTGGTGCAATGTGAAAACATGTTCCAAAAAGAGGTTGGCCTCGATACCACTATAGTCCGCTTTGGAGGACTAATTGGTCCGGACAGGCACCCTGTGACCACCTTATCGGGCAGGAAGCAACTTGGCAACGGCAACCATGCCATCAACTTGATTCACCTGTACGATTGCATTCACATGATCCAAACCATATTGGAAGAAGGTTATTGGGGCGAAATTTTCAACGGTGTTTACCCTTATCATCCCAAAAAGCAATTGTACTATTTTGAGGAGGCCCAGAAAAGAGGAATCCCCCCGCCATCGTATAAAGAAACATCATCCAAGGCAATGGGAAAAATCGTTTTGAGCCAGAATTTTTTAAACAAATCCCATAACTTCACTACCTCCATTGTTTCCTGAGAACCTTCCATTACTTATTGTATTCTTAACAGCTTGGTTGGGATTATTTTGTTAGATTTGGCGCACTAAACTGAAGATCAATGAAAAAGACTATACTCGTATTGCTCCTTTTAACGGGCATTAGCGGTATTTCGCAAACCGGCAACGAACTTTTAAAACATTATGAAGCGTATTACAAAGAAATGCGTTTGCAGGGAGATGTAAACGGTGTTATTGGAGCGTTGACCCATTTGAACGTTTTGGCGCCATCAAAAGAAAGAAAGGATACCTTGGCCTTTGTTTATATGAACAACGGACAACACATGCAGGCCCTAAACACCATAGGTGTGGATAAAGATGCCACCGATTCCGATCTTGCCGTACAGATCAAAGCATTTTCGTTAAAGGCGCTTAACCAGCCCAAAAGGGCATTGGAACACTTTGAGGAGCTTTTCTCGAGAAATCCATCTCCTTACCTGGCCTACGAAATGGCCGACCTTAAGATACAGACCGGTGAAACCAGCGATGCAAGAGTGAACATTGAGTACGGTATTGCCAATGCCACCGACGAAATGAAGTATGCTTTTTACGAACGTCAGCAGCCCTACGAGGTTCCTTTAAAAGCTGCATTTTATCATTTAAAAGGATTGGCAGATTTCAATCTGGACAAAGAAAATATTGATGCTGCCATAGTTTCTATAGATGAAGCCCTAAAGATTGCACCGAACTTTAACTTGGCGAGTTTGAGCAAACAGGCATTGGAAGCCAGAAAAAAAGAAGCAGCCCAGAGCGACGGGAACTAATCTATTGTCTGTTCTTTTTTAGCTCCTCTAAGATTGCATTGTCTTTTTCTTCTTTGATTTGGACAAGTTCATCCACATATTCGTTGGGAACGGCAATTGAAAGTACATAATGGGCAATTTTCCATTGCCCATTTTCTTTTTTGAGCACACCCGAACCTCTACATATTTTCATTTGGGTATCCAAAAGTTCATCGAACCAGGCCAAATTCCCAGAATCATCGAGATACACATTCCGCTGGACGGTGGTAAAGTTCCATGCCTTTCCTTTATCAAAATATGGTTTGGAAAACTCCCTAAACTCTGTATTTTGCCAGTTTTCCATGGCATCCGTGCCCAAAAACACCCCTTCTTTGGTCATATTGCCAAAATAAGCCTCAAAATCTGCATTGGCCGCTGCCATGTGCCAGTTATCCAACACCTTATTTATTTTTTGCTCATCACTGGTCTGGGCCAAAACGGTATTTACCATTAACAGTACAGCGATAATTATAATTTTATGTTTCATCCAAGATCAGTTTTTTATCCAATTGGCTATTTACTATTATATTTAGTTGTTTTCGCATGTTGTTATATGCTTCCAGGGCTTCCACAATCGGACCAGTTGTTGGTTGGTTCTCTAGGATGCTTGCTTTTGCCTTGTACAGAAAAGTCCGCATCACACTTTGCCTACTCTTTACCTGAAAGGTATCGAAAAGTTCGGGATACTTACCGTTGGCCATTTTTTTCTCTTTCTCGATAAGATCGTCTATGGCCAGGGCCAAATCTTCGTTGTTGGTTGCCCTGTACAGTACGTCCACACTGGAATTCAAATCCTTGAACTCTGGCCACTCCTCAACTATGGCGGTTGCTTCCGGGTTGAACTCAATTTTATCCGGCATTTTTTGATAATCGAACTCCAACTCGGGAGATTCGACCTCGGCCGTGGCCTTCTCAACCTTCTTACATCCTCCCAGTATGGAGAACAGCAGTAAAATACCTAACAATTTTCGCATAAGCGAATGTACAAATTTTAAGAAAGGGTATCTTTGGCAACAAACTAAATTAACTTCGATTTACATGCACAAACCCATTTTAATTATTGGCGCTTGCGGTCAGATAGGAACCGAACTAACCTTTGAGCTACGCAACAAATATGGTGCGGACAATGTTATTGCAAGCGATATTAGAGAAGGAGGAGATGCCCTAATGCAGTCGGGGCCCTTTGAATTGCTGGATGCCACCGACTATGCTGCTGTCGAAGATGTGGTTATGCATTACGAAATTGAAGAAGTGTATTTAATGGCCGCCATGCTCAGTGCAACTGCGGAAAAATTCCCGATGAGAGCATGGAACCTAAACATGAACTCTTTGTTCCATGTTCTTAACCTTGCTAAGGAAAAGAAGATCTCCAAGATCTTTTGGCCTTCCAGTATCGCCGTTTTCGGCCCAAATACCCCCAAAGAGGACACCCCACAGAACACCATTATGGAGCCCAGCACGGTTTATGGCATAAGTAAGCAATCTGGGGAACGTTGGTGCGAGTATTATCACAAAAAATATGGGGTAGACGTTAGAAGTGTTAGGTATCCTGGCCTAATAAGTTGGAAAACCATGCCAGGTGGCGGCACTACTGACTATGCTGTAGAAATCTACCACGAAGCCCTAAAACAAGGTAAATATGAGTGTTTTTTGAGCAGTGAGACCCAATTGCCCATGATGTACATGGATGATGCAATAAGGGCGACCATTAGCTTAATGGAAAGTCCGGCTGAAAAAATAAAAGTACGATCGTCCTACAATCTGGCCGGAATGACCTTTACCCCCAAAGAAATTTCTAAGAGCATTGAAAAGCATATACCTGGGTTCACCATTAGTTATGCTCCCGATTTTAGACAGGAAATTGCTGATTCTTGGCCAAGTAGTATAGATGATACCAAAGCTCGCCAACAGTGGGGATGGACACCTAGGTTCGACCTGGACCAAACGACCAAGGAAATGTTGGATAATCTAAAGGCTACGACAAATTAGTCCTCTACCTCGTCGTTATCATCGGAATCGGAGAACTCATCGCTGTCACCGGGAATTTTTTCATAATCCTCAGAGTCAAAATCATCGTCTTCATCTTCATCGAAGTCCGCCATGGTACGCTCTAATTTTGAGCTGATCTTCACCAAATATTTGGTATCCTCCGTGGACACCTCAACGGCTTCAATAGTTTCGCCTTTCAGGTTTTTAAAGTTGATCACATCATCGTCCCCGTAACCATCGGGATATTTATCCACCAAAAGCTTGAGCACTTCGGAGGTCAATTTTTTATAATCAACTATTACACGTTTGAGGTTATTCATCGTTTTGGGATTGATTTTTTGTTCGATATAGATCGAACCATTGTGATTGTATGGAAAAATTATAAAAAAAAACTTGGGTAGTCAAAAATGGGAAGATAAAATCGACCAAAAATGACCTTAACTTGAAGATGGTATTATTAAAATGTTGGGAAAGATGTGACAACTTCTTGATATTACAGCAAGTTTTGTCTTCGTGCCTTTTGAACAGCTTCCAACTTGTTGTGGACCTGAAGCTTCTTGTAAATATTCTCGATATGCTTTCTTACCGTACTTGGGGAGAGAAAGAGATTTTTGGCAATCACGGTATAGCTTAACCCTTCGGCCAGTTGTTCCAATACCTCCTTTTCGCGGGAACTTAGTAAAATATCCTCTTCCTGTGTGGATAGGGCTTTTTGTTTCTCTGGATACCGTAACAATTTAAGTGTCTTTACGGCGATTGAAGGGCTCATTGCCGCGCCTCCCCCAACGGTCTCCACAATGGCATTGTGCAGTTTTTGTCCTTCTATTTCCTTGAGCAAATATCCATCGGCGCCTGCTTGTATTGCGTTGAAAATATTCTCATCATTATCAAAAACCGTTAGCATAAGAACTTTAATGTGCGGGTATTTCCGTTTTACGATATGCACAGTTTCTATGCCGTCCAATATAGGCATTTCAATATCCAAGAGCACCAAATCCAGATTATGGTTTTTTTCTAGTGCGGCCAACAGTTCACTACCATTAAATGCCATGTACTTGATATCCAAATTTTCAAAATGGACCAATTTTTCGCGGACGGCCCTCGCCAAAAATGTATTGTCGTCCACTATGGCCAGTTTAATCTTGCTCATGGTCGTCTTTTTTCTACTATACTATTATACCCTAACCCTCAATGTTACCTTGGTGCCTTTACCCAGTTTACTTTCCTGTTCAAAATCAACACCTGCTTTTTCGGCCCTGTTTCGCATAATATGAAGTCCGTTCCCTGTTGACTCTTTTGACGTGTCGAACCCTCTTCCAAAGTCTAGGACCACAATTTGTACTGCACCATCAATTTCATTAATTATTACTTCTATTAGTTCGCTTCCCGAATGCTTCACGGCATTGTTGACCGATTCTTGAATAATTCTGAAAAGGTTCATTCCTACAAAAGCGTTGAGCACACTATTGGCAGGGGTTCCTTTAACTTTAACTCGCGTTTTATCATCTGTTGCTTCATGCACGGTCGCAGCCAATTGTTGGGTACGCTCCTTAATATCCTCCAAGCTGATCTCGTCTTTGTTCATGGCCCAAATGGTATCCCGAAGCTCGGAGATAGTAACCAACGAAAACTGTTTCATTTGGGTGAGTTTTTCCATTAAAAACACTTCTCCTTTGTCTATTCCTCGTTTTGCGGAATCGGTTAGGGAAGTAAGGTATGTAAGCTGAGAACCAATATTATCGTGTAGATCCCGAGCAATCCGTAAACGTTGCTCTTTAAGGTTTTCTTGTGCTCGGGCCTCGGCCATTGCTTTCTCCAGAACGGTCTCCCTTTCAAAGTTCTTCGCCTTTATTTTCTGTTCCCTGAACAGTACAAATCCAACAATCAACAGTATTGCCACCAAACCGCCGCTACCCATCAGCATATTATTGCGTTTTTTTATGGACAGTTCGCTTTCTACCAGCTGGTTTTGTTGGCGCAAGATTTCATTCTCCTTTTGTTCGGACTCGTATTTTTCTTTTAGGTTAAGTACTTCTTTGGCCCTTTCATCACTTTTTAAGCTATCGTTTATTTTTACGGACTGTTGTAGAAAGGTATAGGCTTCACCATAATTTCCAAGGTTATTGTTAATTTCGGACAGTGTATTGCACAATTCCAATTGTGCCAAAACTATACCTTTTTGTAGTGCCTCGTCATACGCTTGATCCGCTATTGCCTTGGCTTTATTAAGTTTACCTTGTAAAATATAGGTTTTTGCAATATCATTCTTAAGATGAATGGCAACGTACCAATCTTCTTTTTCCTGCTGAATTTTTAAGGCCTTCTCAAAATAGTCCAAGGCTAAATCAAATTCTTTCGACCCTTGATGGGCATATCCCAAATTGTAAAGTGATGTGACCGTTTCAAAATAGGCTCCCGAAGACACAAAGCCTTCAAGGGATTTATCTGCATATACCATTGCTTTAACGTAATCCTTGCGCAATAGGTAGATACTGGCCAAGTTATTGTTTATCAAGGCCACATAGTATTCGTAGCCCAATTGACCATACAAATCCCGAGCCTTTTTAAAATAGTTTTCGGAAGTATCATATTCCTCTATAGCTTGATACCTACTACCTAAATTATTATAACTACCGGCAATCCATATGGAATCTTTTGAAATTTCGAATTCTTGCAATGCTTTTAGTTGATACGAAACGGAATGGTCCACTTCTCCTATTTTCTCATAGGCGTTGGACATATTTGTATAAAGGGCGCCTTTAGCAAAATGATCATCCGAATTTATAATTGTGGGCAAGGCCCTTTTGTAATATTTTAGGGCTTCCAAAGAATTACCGTTTCCGTTTTCCAATATCCCAAAAGATATGGTCAACCTTGCAGCCAAGTATTCATTTTGTTGTTCAATGGCTTCCGAGTAACCTATTTTTGTGTAATACCATGCACTATCATAATTTATAGATCTAAACTTCATCCCGATATCCTTCAGGACCAGAATCCTGTCCTCTCCCTTTTTCAACTTTAAGCTATCCTTTAGTGCGCTGATCTGTTGTTGAATATCTTGTGCAAAAAAAGGCATACTAAACATTAATGCGCAAAAGAAGAAAATGGGAGAAAGGATTTTTTTTGGACAGGTCATGGTAAAAGAAAATGGTTGGTGTTTAAAGCTAAACCAAAAGTGAATATAAATTTTCTTTTTTTAGAAAAATGTGGGTAATCCCAACTAGCGTTAGTTTGATTTATTTGCCAATTTTTCGATAGTTGCACCCAAAAAGGCGGTTATTGCCATTTCGGCCCCTTTATTATATTTTTCCGGGTCGCATTTTACCACTGAAACATTGATGTCTTCTTTATCTTCCACTCGCCATATACGGAAAACCCCGGCATCGGTTCCTCTCTTGTCCACATCTGCTCCCTGTGAGGCATCAAACTTTTGCTTTTCCAAAATACCTGCTACTTCCACACCACCTTTAACGATCATTTGTCCAATATTGAACTTATTAAAACTGGAGGCACCAATCTTAAAATCGGTCTCGGCCTTTACCTGTGCGTATCCGGCATGCCTGTTCAATGCTCTTGTGGTCTCGCTCAAGGCATTATCAAAAGCCATTACATTAAGGACCACTTTATTAAAAATGAATTCCTTTTTTTGGTTGGAAACTTTCAGTTCTACTTGTTCTTCGTAATTGGCCAGTTTTAGGGGGCCTGTTTTTTTATTGTCCATATTCTTTTTGGCCACGATAAATTTCTGACCGGTTGGGCGCATTACAATGGTTCCGAACTCATCTCCTTTTTCCCCTCCTTGTCCAGACCGTAAGTCCCATCTTTTCTCACGATTTTTTTGGTATGCGTTATGGTTCCATAATTCTTCGATGGATGCTATTTCAAACCCTTTGGCGACAAGTTCGGCTTTGTATTGTTCAAAGAGTTTATCGGTGAGTTGCTGAAGTTCTTCTATATTGAGCCCGTCCAAGACCAACGTCAAAGATGCCTTTGCATCTCCTTTTAAACCCCCTCTCCACATTTTTCCGCCTTTCTTTTTATCTTCCAGTTGCAGAGCGGTTTGAAAGTTGACCTGAAAATCGGAGATTACCACTCTTTTTGGAACTTTCCTAAAGTTAAGATTGGCCGGCCCCAACATTTTTACCTTAAAGTCTTTTACATTTTGTGCAATCAAAACTGGAGATGCACATAATAGAATCAATAGAAAAGATAACATAGATAGATTAATACGTCTCATATACTGGTTTTATGGTTTATCGCAAACTTAAGTGCCAGTATCTGTCGACTCAATAGGGCAATTGACGTATTTAGGAAAGAAAAGCTAGCCCAAAAAGAATTGAACTTGTCTCCTAGACCTCTTTATTATTGGGACTTTAGCTTTTTAATTTCAAAATATCGACGATATGTGAACCCTTGATTAAAGTAGTTCTTTTTAAGTGCTGCCTTTATTATAGAGCTCTCAATATGTAATTCGGTATCATTTCATTTGGCGGCGTACTTTTACCATAAAGTTCGTATGAGTTGTAATTACCCCCTGTAAATACAGTAATCATATCAAGTTCTGGCCAAATATTAATTTTTTGCCCGCCATTTCCCGAAGCTAGATAAGAATTATATCTTTTACCGTCTATCACGAAATATTTATGTTCCCATAGGTAACCATAGTCTCCTTCCTCCATATCGAATGTTTTAATTATCCAATCTTTAGATATGACTTGTTTTCCATTCCATATGCCCCCGTCTTTAAACATTTTTGCTAAACGAACTAAATCTCTTGGTGTAATATACATTTGACTGAAAGTATTTTTACTAGAAGGATTTGGTTCAAAGTCCCATTTATAATTAGTAATTTCCATTGGTTGATAGAAATATTTTTTAGCAAAGTCTTCTATTTTTTCATTTGTTGCAATTTCTACCAAATTGCCCAGTGTAAGCGCACAGCCCGTACAATAGGATGAATATTGTCCTGGAATTGCTACCATGGGCAAATCAAGGGTGTATTTTACCCAATCTTCACTTTGCATCATTAGCATTTCATTTCCCTTGCTATCCGCGTTGTTATTTTCACAGTCCAGTCCATGGCGATAGGTTAAAAAATTCTCAATAGTGATTTCTTTTTTTCTGTCATCCAAATTGTCAATATTTGGATATTTTGCAGCAAAAAAAGGTAAGAGCTTCTCTTTCTCGCTACTTATAAATCCTTTGTCAATTGCAATACCCAGTATTCCTCCAATTAAAGGTTTGTTTGCTGATCTTAATTGATGTGGTGTATTGGCATCATACCCATAAAAATATTCTTCCAGTACCAATTTGTCATTTTTAAAAATAAGTATACCGTGTACTTCGGGGAAATTTCCTTTGATTGTTTCCTTGACCATATTTATTATTGTTTCAGGGTTAGAAAATTCTTTAAACAAATCACCCGAAACGAGACCATCATTTTTATTTTCAGGTATTCCATAAGAATAATTATCAGCGTTACCGAATAATTCTCTACGTGGAAACATTTCCATTTTTTCGAACTCCTTGTTTAAAAGTTTGAAATCTTGACCTCCTGATCTATAACTAAATATTTTACCGCTCTCATCCCTTTTAAAAACAACTGGGTTATTTCTAATATTGACGAAACTATCTTTTTCAATATAGGTCAAAGGATATTTTGAATTGTCCAATACAGCATAGAGGACTGTATCAAATTCTGATGCTACAAGATCTATTGTAGTTTTTCCCAAATACTCATAATGCCCTTCATATTCAACTAATGTTTGATATTCATTTTTCTCTTTTCGTGGCGAACATCCTATTGCTACCAGTGTTATAACAAAAAATACTTTTCTCATATAGTAAGTTTTGTTTAAAGACGATATTTAGATTTAATTGTGACATTTTCTTGTTTAGGACTCTATGACATATAATCTTTCATAAAACCGGACATATTTTAATATCATATAACTATTAAATCAATTGTTTATCAAGATATAAGGCTTATCGATGTTGCTTGAGCAAATGAACTTTTGACACTTTACTTTTTTGAATCCTGTTCATTGATCGGAATCCTTCGCTTTAAACTGATGTTGAGCTTTTACCGTTCACAGAAATCCTGGCATGAATGGGAGCTTTGCCATTTTTAGGCCTACTGGAATAAAGCCAAAGCATGACGGAAAAATGTGGAGTTTGGCCTCTTAATTGTCTTCTTTTAGTTGTTGACGAAGACGAAAGTCAAATCAAACGCATCAACTAAATCACTGATTTTCAATATATTACTTTAAAACAGCAATCTAAAAAATGTTGACGATTTGTGAACTCTAAAAGCCAAAATCAAAGGAATTCAATTAAAATCAAAAAATATGAAGAAGTCAAAAAGTAGCCCCGGCAAGAATCGAACTTGCATCTAAAGTTTAGGAAACTTCTATTCTATCCATTGAACTACGGGGCCATCCTTGAAAAGGGATAGCAAAAATATGCTTTTTCAGAAAAACTTTGTACTAGTTGAGAGTCAATTTTAAGATGTTCGGTGTTCGCCCGTTTTTTTGAATCAACTTCTCCTTTTCTCCTCTTCTTTCAAAATTTTCTCCAGATAAGATCGTGATAAGGGTTTGTCCACATAGCCCGCAATCAACCCATGGTCTTTGGCTATGGTTCGGTCTTTGGCATTTGTAAAGGCAGATAACACATAAACACTGGGCAGTTTGTGTTCTTTGAACAAATTTTTCAGGTTTTCCAGAAAATCCCATCCACTCATCCCGTCCATAACAAGGTCCAAAAAAATAATATCGGGCAACCTATTGCTTTTTTCCACAAAGTTAAAACAGGCTTGAACACCTTCTTCTCCACTGGAACAGGTTACGATATCAAACTCTCTTTGAGATTGTTGTATACAGTACCTTGTCGCAAATTGCGACACCAGATCATCATCAATGATAAATGTGGTCAGCTTCATTAATCGGGACTATTAAGTAGGTTTGCATCGAACAAAGCTATAGGCCAGCCCTCAAGCTGCCATTCATATTCGTTAATCGACCCAAATATCCCGTTAAGGCAACACTAATGTGGTAATTTCCTTCTTAAAACCCCATATACAAAGGCACCCAGCAATGCACCAAACAAAACAATGACCATGGGCCAATATCCTGCTCCGACCAAAATATAAATTGGTCCCGGGCACGAACCTGCCAGGGCCCATCCCAATCCAAAAAGCGTACCTCCCCATATATATCTTGCAAAGGATTTTTCCTTATCCGGTATTTGGATGATCTCTCCTGAAAATGATTTGACCTTGGATTTTTTGATCAAAAAGACCAAAACAACACCAATGGTCAAAGCTGATCCGATGATACCGTACATGTGGAATGCATCGAACTGAAACATTTCATAGATCCTAAACCATGATGCTGCTTCGGATTTATACAAGACCACTCCTAAAAACGAGCCTAAAAGGATATACACTAAACGCTTCATACCGCAAAAATTAAAGGGAACAGTAAATGAACCATGATCAATCCCCCTACAAAAAATCCGATTACGGCAATCAGGGATGGTCGTTGTAAATTACTCAGACCAGAAATGGCATGCCCAGAGGTACAGCCGCCAGCGTAGCGAGTTCCAAAGCCTACCAAAAAGCCCGCCACCAAAAGTATCGCCCAAACTTTAGGATCGGACAAGGATTCTAGTGCAAACAGTTCTGTAGGCAAATAGGCTTTACCTGCGCTTTCAAAACCCAGTTCGTTGAGCTTGGCTACCGTATCGTCCGAAATATCCACGGCAGGATTCGGTGAAAGTACGTTTGCACCAACAAATCCGCCAATTACAGACCCCAGAACCACCAAGAGGTTCCATCGTTTTGATTTTATGTCAACTTTGAAATAATCCGAGTATTTCCCCGCTCCTCCGATAGAACATAGGGTTTCGAGGTTGGAGGACATTCCAAAACGTTTGCCCATTAATATGAGCAGTGCCATGATAATGGCAATAAGTGGGCCGGCCACATACCATGGCCAAGGTTGATACAGCATTTTCGCGAGGTTTTTAAACAAAGATCACGAAAATGCTTTAGATATCAAATATAGATGGACTAGCAACAATCCTTATCGGAATCGGGGACCCCGAACTTCTTCAGGATATCTTCCAGTAAACACCATTTGGTCAACGATGACTGTAACAGGTTGGCCCCTACAAAAGCCGTAAACCACAGCCAATTTTGACTTACATAAATGGCCAAAAGCAAACTGATCAATATAAAGCTTCCTGCTACTCCTCTTACAATTCTATTTTTCATGTTCGATGTTTTAAACGGTTCTTTCAATTGGGACTTCTACAGCCCTGATCGGGTTCGTTGTTTCACTTTCGGTATTGAATTGCTCGATCATTTTGAACAATTCGGTTACTTTTTCCTCTTCGGTAAAAGAAAAATACATGTTCGATGCTGCACCTCCTCTTTCGCTAGGAAACCAACTACTGGTGTACATTAAGGGCGCCGCTTTTTTAAAACCATCGATATCCGATCCACTAAAGCTTTCCACTCCGGCCTTTTTAAATAATTTGAATACTTCGTTCTTATATTCTTCGACCGTGGTAACAATGATCATTTTCATGTGCTTATTTTATAGTTTTTTCAATGGTCACATGGAACCTTTGACGACTAAAATAATCTTTGCAGTGTGTCTAAAGATTATTTTAGTCATGTCGGTTTCATCTTAGTTGTAATTTTTACGTTCAATCATATAATACACCAATGGCACCACCAAGAGCGTCAGTACGGTAGACACTATGGTTCCTCCCATAAGTGATATGGCCAATCCCTGAAAAATAGGGTCGAACAAAATCACAAAAGCTCCAATGACCACGGTTCCTGCGGTCAATAAAATAGGAGTTGTACGTACGGCTCCTGCTTCTATAACAGCCTGCTTTAATGGAACATCTTCTTTGAGCCTTAAGTTGACAAAGTCAATAAGCAATACCGAGTTCCGTACCATAATACCAGCCAAGGCAATCATCCCGATGAAGGAGGTTGCCGTAAAAAAGGCGCCCAACATCCAATGTCCGAGCACAATCCCGATCAAGGAAAGCGGAATGGCCACCATCATCACCATGGGTGCTTTAAAATTTTGGAACCATCCCACGATCAACATGTAAATGATCACAATTACACCGAGGAAAGCAATTCCCAAATCCCGGAATACCTCCAAGGTAATCTGCCATTCCCCATCCCATTTAACAGTATAATCATCCTCAAATTGCGGTTGTTCCATGTACAGTTCGTTGATGGAATATCCTTTGGGCAACTCCAATTGATTCAATTTGTCCGTCATGCCTAAAATGGCATAGACCGGGCTTTCCAATTCCCCCGCCATATCCGACATAACATATACTACTCGCTTTTGGTTCTTCCGGTAGATGCTCTTGGCCTTTGTTCCCTCTTTAATGGAAACCAAATCACCCACGGACACCATGTTGCCCTGTTGGGATTTTATTTTCAATTGTTTGATTTTATCCAAACTGGATTTATCCTTTTCACTTACGGACAAAACAATTCCGATTTGATCAAAGGAATCTTCACGATAC
This sequence comes from Flagellimonas marinaquae, assembly GCF_023716465.1. Lineage (NCBI taxonomy): Bacteria > Pseudomonadati > Bacteroidota > Flavobacteriia > Flavobacteriales > Flavobacteriaceae > Flagellimonas > Flagellimonas marinaquae. The sequence continues at coordinate 1,879,347 of NZ_CP092415.1, read as the reverse complement.
ATATGGGATACCGGCTGCTCACGGAAAGCCATGGCCATCACCTGAACAATTTGTTGAGGGGTAACCCCGTACAACATGGCTTTTTCCTTATCAATCACAAAATCATACTCCACTTGGTCATCCTCTACCATCCAATCCACATCAACAACGTCAGTAGTATTGTTCAAAATGCCCTTTACCTTATCGGCCAAAGCAATCTGTTTGTCATAATCGGGACCATACACCTCAGCCACAATGGTGGAAAGTACAGGAGGTCCCGGCGGCACCTCAACTATTTTGATATTGGCATGGTATTTTTTGCCCAACTCTTGGATTTTTGGGCGCAACAATTTGGCAATATCATGGCTTTGTTCGCTCCTGTCGTGCTTATCCACCAGATTTACTTGAATATCGGCCATATTACTACCACCGCGTAAATCATAGTGCCGTACCAAACCATTAAAGGTTATCGGTGCCGATGTGCCCACATAGGTTTGATAATTCACCACTTCGGGTCGGGTAGATAAGTAAGCTCCGATTTCCTTAGTTACGGCAGCCGTTCTTTCCAACGTGGTTCCTTCGGGAAGATCTATCACCACCTGGAACTCGTTCTTGTTATCAAAAGGCAACATTTTTACCGCTACCGATTTGGTAAAGAACATGGCCACAGAGGCGATCAACAAGAGAAAGGTAATGCCCAAGAATAGCCACCTTTTTTTACCACTCTCGATCAAGGGCCTTTCAAATCGAGCATACGCCTTATAGATGAAGGTATCTTGAATTTCTACAGGCTCTTTTTCCTTTTTCTTCTTTTTATCTTTTTCCTTTAGGAAGATGTATCCCAAATACGGGGTTATGGTCAACGCCACAAACAATGATAGCAACATTGCAATCGAGGCTCCTATGGGCATGGGTGACATGTACGGGCCCATCAAACCAGAAACAAATGCCATTGGCAATACAGATGCAATAACCGTAAAGGTGGCCAAGATGGTGGGGTTACCTACCTCGTTGATGGCATACAGAGCGGCATCCTTGAACGGCAAGCGTTTCATTTTAAAGTGACGGTGCATGTTCTCCGCGATAATAATGGAGTCGTCCACCACGATACCGGTTACGAACACCAAGGCAAACAAAGTAATTCGGTTCAACGTATAATCGAGCATGTAATAGCTCAACAAAGTCAAAGCGAAGGTAATGGGCACGGAAAGGAACACGACCAATCCACCTCGCCAACCCATGGCCAACATCACCACAAAGGTCACGGCGATAATCGCACCGATCAAGTGCATCAACAATTCGGATACCTTTTGCGAAGCGGTTTGACCGTAATTACGGGTTACCTCAACATGTACATCATCAGGAATCAGGGTTGTTTTTAGGTGCTCCACTTTCTCCAACACCACGTCGGCAATCTTCATGGCATCCGCACCTTTTCTTTTGGCAATCGAAATGGTTACCGCTGGGTATTCCGATTTAAATTCTTCTGACTTTTCACTAGCGGCCCCAAATCCAAGGGAAACATAGTTTTTGGGCAGCTCGGGACCATCCAAAACGCTGGCTACCTGCTTTAAATATATGGGCTGACCTTGTTTTGTGCCTACAATCAGGTTTTTGAGATCTTCTTTTGTTTCCAAAAAATTTCCCGTGCTAATGTGGAACTCGGTATCGTTGGAAAGGAAATTCCCAGCATCCATTTGCTGGTTATTGGCTTTAATCATTTGGGCCACGGCCAACATATCGATGCCCGATTCGGCCATTTTATCCTTATCCACCACCACACGAAGTTGGGGACTACGTCCGCCTATCTTCTTGGTGATGGAAACCCCGTTAACTTTTTCAACCTCATTGACCAATTCCCCAGAAATCTCTCGTAACTGAAAATCATCATATTCATCGCTCCACAGAGTAAGTGCGAGCATGGGTACATCATCGATCGCACGGGTTTTTACCAATGGCATGGTTACTCCGGCGGGCATTTGGTCCATGTGCTTGTTGATCTCGTCGTACAAACGCACCAATGACCTCTCGATATCCTCACCAACATAGAACTGTACAATGGCCATCCCCTGCTCTTGCATGGATGTTGTGTACACGTACTCTACACCTTTAATGTTGGATATAATTTTCTCCAGGGGTTTGGTAATCCTAGATTCCACTTCTGTAGGGCTAGCCCCGGGATATCCCACAAATATGTCCGCCATGGGCACGTCTATCTGTGGCTCTTCTTCCCTTGGGATAAGGAAGGAACTGTACACCCCAATGACCATGAACACGATCATTAGGAGCACCGTTAGTTTGGAGCTGATAAACCCTTTGGCTATTTTTCCTGCAAGTCCGTCTTTCATTGTTAGCTTTTTTGGGTTACTGAATACTTACTTTAGCTCCGTTGTACAACTTTCCTTCGGCCGACACGATATACTGATCTCCTTGGGACAAACCAGATAATACTTCCACCTCATCTCCATAACTCTCGCCCAAACGCAACCAACGCAAAAGCGCTACATTGTCCTGCCCTAGCGTATAAACACCTGTTAGTTGGCCTTTGTGCACCAAGGCTTCGGACGGAACGGTAACAACTGTTTTACCATCGCTCTCCATTTCCGCCTCGAGCCTAACGGTTGCATACATACCTGACAAAATCTTGGCATCCGTATCGTCCAAGCTTACTTTCATTACATATTGCCCGCCTGTATTTTGTGCCGAGGCACTCAACTCGGACACTTTTCCAGCAATTGTGGTATTCAATGCTTTAACCAAAATGTGGGCTTTGGTTCCAACTTCGATCGCTGAAATGCTGTTCTCCGCCACTTTGGCCTCTACTTCAAACCCTGTTGCTGGGGATTCCACAGAAACCAACGGCACCCCTGGGTTGGCCATATCGCCTTCGTCAATATAGGTGTTGGTGACCACGCCATTGAATGGGGCCCTGATGTTGGTATAAGCAAACTGGGAGTTTACCTCGTTCTTCATTTGGTTTGCGGCCTCCAATCTGGCTTTTGCCATTTCGTAGCGCGCAGTCACATCATCCAACTCCTTTTGTGAAGCACTGCTTTCGTTAAAAAGGTTCTGGAACCTTTCATAATCTTTCTTGGCATTGTTAAATGCCACCTGAGCTTCGGTAATGGATGCCTCCACTTGTGCTTTTTTGGCGCGTAGGTCCACGTTGTTGATAGAGATCAGCAAATCTCCTTTATTTACCTTCTGACCTATTTTCACAGGGATGGATTCCACATGGCCCATCATTCGGGTGCTCAAATTGGCACTATTCACGGCTTTAATCTGACCACTTCCTGCCAATATGGTAGAGCTATCGCCTATGGTTACTTCGCCGATGGTTACCGGTACTGCTTCCGTGTTGTCAGCCGGCTGTTTTTCATCACTTCCACAACCTATAAGCAAAAAGCCCAAGGAGACGGTCAGCATAAAACTTTTATATATCGTAGTGTTTTTCATCTTGCAATTATTCTTTGGTTAAAAATGTTAATAAGGATTGTGCTTGATTGTATTCAAATATGGTTTGATAATAAGCCAGTTGCTTTTCCGCTAAAGTGGCTTCGGCCATCAGTAGGTCGGTAGTTTTTTCCAGACCCTCCTTGAATCTATTGGTACGTATCCTTAACGATTCTTCAGATTGCTCCATAGCCAATTTTGAGGTCTGAAGCCTGCTCTCGGCATTTTCGACCATCCGCTTGGTGCGTTGAAGCTCCATAGAACTTTTGGCGACGTACTGCTCGTATTCTTGTTTTGCTTTTTCATAATTGGTTTTGCTCTTTCCTGCTTTGGAAAAGCGTTGAGACCCTTTAAACACATCCCAACTTAAACTTGCCCCTATAATATATCCGTTCGCATCGGCCCGGAATATTTCGTCATCGTACATTTCATAACTGGCGAAAGCATTCAATCTTGGTAAAAAGGTCATTTTATCGGCTTTCATATTGGCTTTGTAAGCTTCGGACACTAGGTCCATTGCCTTAACATCGGCCCTATTTTCCAGTGAGCCTTCTAAAGGTCCTCCTGGTCTGACTGGCACCAATTCTTCTGATGGTTCATAAATAACACCCCCATGTTCGTTCATTAGAAATGCCAAGTAATCCGAAGCATTTTGCACGTTGCTCTTGGCTGTTTTCAATTGGTCCGATACTTCCGTTACCCTCACTTTCACCTCCAACAAATCGGCTTTTTGAAGCAGCCCTTGGTCATAACTGTTCTGTGCCGTGTTCAAATTGGCATTTGCAGCTTCAAAAGCTTTTTGCAACACGGCTACGGCTTGGTGAGCCAGTTGTAATTGACCATAGGCCTTTTGGGCTTCAAAATTGAGATAGTCCCTGGTCCGCATGGCTTGAAGCTCCTTGGCCTCCATGGTGGTCTTGGCCGCTTTACGCTGATAGAAACCATCCAGGTTGATCAAGGGTTGTTCCACTGAAATTTTTGTGGCATAGTTCTCAATTTGATCGGGGTCGTTCAACAAATCAGGGTTAAAATCGGCCTGGGTCAAAATCTCTTGATTGAGTTTGGAGCCAAACGCCATTAAAGGATTTGTGGTCGCCAATCCAGTATGTGAAACCGATATCTGCGGCAAAAAAATGGAATTGGAAAACCGATAATCATATTTGGCCATCTTGGCCTCATATTCGGATACCTTGATACTGGCATTGGACTCCTGTACCTTGATCAGGACGTCTTCCAAGGAGATTCCGACATGCTCTTGGGCAAAAAATTGACCCTGAGCAAAAAAGAATATCATTAATACTAATAATCGCTTCATATACCTAATTGATTTGAAGCAAAATTAGATTTGCTGTCAGACTTACACAGTAACATGAGTTACCGAGAATATCGCATAAAAAACCTCAATACTGGGTCCGTTAAGAGGTGTACTCCTGTATTGAGGCAATTTTAGTTCTGAGACCTATTTATTATTATGCGTCTCGGGTTCCACCGTGACCTCCTGCCACTACGACCAATACTTTGATGCTCAAATAAATGAACTTGAAGAATTGGATTATAGGGTTCATCATTGTAAATCGTTTGTATTTGGATATTCTGCGTGTCATAACTAATCTATTCAGGAATTAACCACCAAAAAGGTTTCATTTTTGCTTTATAAATAAAGGCATAGTGCAATGCCAGTTTCAACCAGTGGCCTGCCAAACCAATGGTACCAAAAGTCTTGCCCAATTTTCTGCCCTGTGTATCGGGATATTTGTTATAATCGGGAACAATCGGAAAGGTAGTAATGCTCACACCGCTACCCTTGGTCATTCCAAAACCTGCGGATGCAATACAAGCGGCACCCATATTGCCCATAGATCCTTTGTGATGCATTTTATTGCTCGAGTGTTTGATCATATCTATAATGTTATCGGCCACCAACTTTGCGGTTATCCCCGAAGGCATACCTGTTCTGGGAGGCGCCGGTGTAATATCCGTACCGTTCTTGCTCTTTCTTGGTTTGGATATACTGTGTGGCGGGGCAAAGGCAATTCCCGGCGCAAAAATATTGGGGTAAGACGGATTTTGATAGGTTTCGGGCCAGTCCTGAACACTCCATTCCTCGTACGGTTTTGGTGTGTAATCGGCATCAACGATCATAAATCCCCTAAAAAGTTTATCCGTAATATCCGCCCCTTCTTTATTGTAGGCTTTAAATCCATGACCGGAAAAAGCAGGTATGAGCATGGCGAAATCGTAGGTTTTTTGTTTGTGATCACCGTCCAAGTTCTCGTAATGGACCAATCCGTCCTCTACCTTGTTTACGGCTGCTCCCAAAATCCAATTGATACCACGATCCTCAAAGATCATTTCCACCATTTCATTCGACTTCATAATGTTGCTTCCATAGCTCATAAGCATGCCGTCCATTCCAAAGTCTCCAAGATGGTATTCGTTGGAAATCCAAGTAATTTCGGCCATATCCCTGACCTTATGTCTTCTGAGTTCTTGTTCTACATTTAAAATGTACTCAAAAGCAGCTCCTTGACAGGTTGATTTGGCATGGCCCGTTCCAATCAATATTTTAATCTTTTTACCTTCCTTCATTTGTTTAATTAGGCCTTCCAAGGCAATCCAAGCTTCTTGTGCATGGGTGTAGGTACAAACGGAATGTGCTTTGTTCTTACCCGGTGAGAGTCCTTCGGTTCCTTCAAAGTTGAGTTTTGGTCCTGTGGCATTGATCAAGTAATCGTAGGTAACCTTTTCAGTCGTTCCTTTTTCATCACCATCGACATATTCCGCCAAAACATAGGGTCTTGGTTCGTTATTATCACCTTCTGGATGAAAACTTATCGCTTTGGCCTGTTTATAATCAATTTGCTTTTTTTTGTAAAGAGGTGCTAATGGGAACAGAATATCCTTTGGTTTCATTCTCCCTATCCCTACCCAAATATTGGATGGGATCCATTGATAATTACTGTTTGGTGAAACTACCACAACCTCATGCTCCTTGGAGAGCTTTCTTCTAAGATGGGAGGCAGCAACATGGCCTGCAATACCAGCTCCCAAAACAACTATTTTGGACATTTTTTCTATGATTTACCCAAATGTAATGGTACCCAAGGAGATATAAAGTGACTTAAGTCACACACAAAAAAGAGCACTGTGCTTGATGCTTTTTTTTTAATTGGAACAAAAAATCCAAAATCAATAACTGGTCTCGTCCAATTTTACTTTTCCCCAAAAGGTCTTGTACACAAAAATGGTATAGAACAGCACCAATGGAGTTCCAATGGCCACTATTACCATCATAATCTGTAAGGATTTTGTTGAAGATGCTGCATTGTAGATGTCAATATTATATTGTGGGTCTATCGAAGAACGCAACAGTACCGGATATAGTTCCACTGCTACCAAAACCAATAAAAAGGCAATGGTCAACGAGGAAAACAAAAACGCAGATTTATACCTGCGCTTTTCGGCCAACCTGGGTACGTTGGCAATACTGAGAAAGGTAAGCAGGGGTATAACAAAAAGTGCCGGATTACTTTTAAAATCGTCCGACAAATGGGGAATATAGATCAAGGTATAAAGGGTGGTCACCGCAAAACTAACCATAAAAAATATCATTCCTCTTTTTAAAAGGCGTGTTAACTTGGCGAACAACCTGCCCTCGGTCTTTAAGAGCAAAAAAATGGCGCCGTGTGCCATAAAAAGTGACAACGTGGTAAATCCCGTCATTAGAGCATATGGGTTTAAAAACTCGAACAGCACACCCCCTTGGTATTGGTAATTCTCCCCTATTGCAATTCCTTGTAGCACATTGCCCAGTACAACCCCCAACAAAAAAGCCAGCATAATACTGGACACACTGTAGCTAACATCCCATAGATTTCGCCACCACAACATCGGCTCTTTGCCCCTAAACTCTATGGATATGGCCCGGAATATAATAAATACCAAAAACAGCATAAAAGGAACGTAAAGGGACGAAAACATGGTGGCATACATAACAGGGAACCCAGCAAAAAGAGCTCCACCACCAATCACCAGCCAAACTTCGTTACCATCCCACACCGGTCCAACGGCATTTAAAGCGATCCTGCGACTGTTCTCTTTCTTTAAAAAGAGATGCCATGCCCCGGCACCAAAATCAAAGCCGTCCAGTATGGCATAGCCGGAAAAAAGACCTCCTACAACCAAAAACCACCATGTGGGATAATCCAATCCTAAAAAAGTTTCCATAATCTTATTTCATCATATGTGTTAGTGTTCCCCCGAAAGGTGTATCATCGTTTTCCGATTCATCGTATGGCCCATGTTTTATTTTTTTGTGCAACAAATAAATAAACAGCACGAACAAAAGGCTATACACAAAGAAGAACAGAATGAGGGAAAACAAAATTTGATTGTCGGACACTGCTTGCGAAAATGCCTGATCTGTTCTTAAAAGACCGTAGACCACCCAGGGTTGTCTACCCATTTCAGCAGCAAACCAACCGACCTGATTGGCAATTTGAGGCAGAAAAACTGCAAATACAAAAATCCACAACAGCCATTTTTTATTGAACAATTTACCTCTCCACCATAAAAAAGTGGCATAGAGGGTCAAAAATATCAACACCATACCAATGGCCACCATTATATGATAAAACTGAAAAACGGCATTCACTTGGGAAGGTCTCTCATCTTCGGGAAATGCATTGAGACCGGTTACCGGAGCATCAAAATCATATTCCAATAAAAAAGATAAACCTCCGGGTACCTTTAACCCTGTTACTTCCTGCTTATCTTTATCCACCCATCCCAAAATATACATGTCGGCAGGGGCGGAGGCTTCAAAATGTCCTTCCAGTGCGGCCAGTTTAGCGGGCTGGTTTTTTGCCACACCATCTGCTGACCGGTGCCCTGTGAACAACTGTCCCAGAGAAAATACGGTGGCAACTACCAGGGCTATTTTGAAGGCTTTTTTGGAAATTTCAACATATTTCCCTTTGATAAGATAATAGGCATGAACGCTCATGACCAAAAAGGCTCCGGCCAAAAAGGCTCCGAGCCAAACATGCGTTAATCGGTCTACACTGGACGGATTGAACACCATGGCCCAAAAATCTGTGATTTCTGCCCTAGCATCAAACCCCTCACCAACTATATGAAATCCGGCAGGAGTCTGCTGCCAGCTATTGGCAACTACGATCCAAATCGCGGAAAACATGGACCCCAAAAATACGCCGATGGTCGAAACCAAATGTACCCAAGGCTTGACCCTGTTCCATCCGAAGAGCAAGATGCCCAAAAATCCACTTTCCAAGGCAAAGGCAAAAATTCCCTCCGCTGCCAGCGCACTTCCAAAAACATCGCCAACAAATCTGGAATATACGGCCCAATTGGTTCCGAATTCAAATTCCATAACAATACCTGTAACCACACCTATACCAAAGGTCAAGGCGAATATTTTGGTCCAAAATCGCGCTAGTTTATGGTAAATTTCCTTTTTGGTCCTTATGTAGGAACTTTCAAATATTACAAGCAGCAGACCGATCCCAATACTTAAGGGCGGATAGATATAATGAAAAGCAACAGTGAAGGCAAATTGAATCCGGGCGAGAATTTCGGTTTCCATGGGCAACTATTTATAGTCCAAAAATACACTAGACCGTGGTATTCTTAGGTGACCCATGTTACAAACGAAATGGATTTAACATAAAAGTAATTTAACCTATGCCAAATCCATTTCAAAGTATGTGGTTCGTATTTATTTTTTACCACTGTTCATCATGGCCAAAACTGCAACTATCAACACGACGACCACTAGGGCAAACAGACCTATCATCCAGATACCGTTTTCCCAAACTACCAGAGGAATATTTGTAAGTGCTTTCACAATGTATTGGTTTTAATTTTAAATCAAATTTAATTGCTCCGATCTGTTCAAAACATGATATTACTCATAAATGCTGGTTCCAACAGGTTTCCAATTATACATTTTTACCTTTCATCAATATATTCCGATACAAATAAAATAGTCATATTCTTTAGGCCAATCCCAATGATCCTTCCCTCAAACACCCTTATTCTCAAAATAAAAAAGCCGTTCGAAATCGAACGGCCTTCCTATATCAACCAACCAAAAAACCTAATTTTTGACCTTACATGTACGTATTCCAAAAAGGGTATACAAAGGACAAAAACTAACTAAGCTTGTTAAAACAAATATGGTAGCCAAAGCTAGCAACACATATGCCAATGTTCCTGTTATCATATTAAAGTAATATAATGCACCAACTATAAGTGCAAGTACAATTCGGATTGCGCGGTCTGCTCCGCCCATGTTTTTTTTCATAATCGTTAGTTTATGGTTTGCTCCTTACAATGCATCAAAAAAATAAAATGATTTATATCCGAAGCATATATTTTTGATTTACAGGGCACTATTCCAAAAATATGGTCTCTTTAAATGTTTTAGCGTAACATGGGTTACATAACCGTTATTTTTTTAAAAGTATTTTTAAGTTTGAATCAGTTTTGCCCTTTGCAAACGACTAAATACACCTATGTTGGAATATTTTGAAGCTTTGATCAATGGTTTTTTGGGTACGGTCCGTTGGACATGGAAATCCATCCTTTTTGATGTTCCTTGGTACACCAATTATTTTTGGGGACTTATCTTGATCTCTTTGTTGGTATGGGCTTTGGAAATCCTTTTCCCTTGGCGCAAAGAACAATCCATTTTTAGGAAGGACTTTTGGCTGGATGCTTTCTATATGTTTTTCAACTTTTTCATTTTTGCCATAGTCATCAGTGGAGTTTACAAATTCCTTGGTGTGCTTTTTAAGGACGTGGGAATCAGTAGTACCTCGCTGACCATAATCGACATCGGTCATTGGTCCCAATGGGCCCAACTGCTCGTATTCTTTGTGGTATTGGACTTTGTCCAGTGGTTTACTCATATGCTTTTGCACAAATACCCTGTGCTTTGGCAGTTCCATAAAGTACACCATAGTGTAAAAGAAATGGGGTTTGCCGCACACTTAAGGTTTCATTGGATGGAAAATATTTTATACAAACCTTTAAAAACATTGGGGGTAATGGTCTTGGGCGGGTTTGAACCTGAACAAGCCTATATTGTTCATTTTGCGGCAATTACCATTGGACATTTTAATCACTCCAATATAAAACTGACCTACGGCCCTTTAAAATATATTCTTAATAATCCGGTAATGCACCTGTACCATCATGCTTATACCATTCCAAAAGACTCCTACGGTGTAAATTTCGGAATAAGTCTAAGCATTTGGGACTACATCTTCAAGACACATTATATCCCCGAAAGTGGCGGAAAAATAAAACTTGGTTTTCCTGGTGATGAAAACTTGCCCAAAGGATTTTGGGGACAATTGGTATATGGCTTTAAAAAGCCAAAAAAATAAACGGATTGTTTTAGTCTGTGTTTTTTGGGGCATCAAAAACAATACTCCAGATGCCACGGACCTCATCGGGACCGTATCCAACGGCCATATCCTTTGGATATAGCTCCAATAAATTCCGATATACTTTTGGAAGTATATCCTTGTTCGGCGTTCCATGGCAGTTTAAGCACATGGTATTGGTAACTATGGGGTAGTAAAAATACACCTTGCCGTTTTCCTCCCTTAAAATTGGTTCAACCGAATCCCCGGAGGCCACTTTGCCTTTAAACGTATCAATATGTTCCAATTCTATAGCATTTGCCCTGTTGTTCGGATTTCTGGGCTTATCCGATACTCTTCTTATACGGGCATTAAAGTGGGTGGACATACTATCGGTGAGTGGGTAGGCCCGTTCGTTGCAAAATACAACGGCCTCCTCTACCCCTTTGTTCTGTATGGTACCCATAAGGTTTTGGCCCAACACTTTTTTGGTTCCCAACGCATATTGCATCCCGAGCTCCTTCGGCGTTGGTTTTGTCTTTATCGGCGTCAACCTTTTGCCTTTATTGTACAAAGAGTCGTTATGCCTAGCCAACCAATGTTCTTTAAACCAATCCGGCTCTTCAATTTGATAATCGAACATGTACTTCGCTATTTTTTTGACTTCTGTTTCGGGAAATTGCTGTGCCGGCATTACTCCAAATCTACGGACCGCTCCACGCATTAAGGTATTTTCCTCGGTTGGAGAATTTACAAACTGCATGATGCTTTTTATAAAGGCATCTTTGTTTTTATGGGCTGCTAAATAATGAGCTTTGATGGCGACCATTGGCGGCCCGATCCGAGAACCCTTTTCTGGAGCGGATGGGTTATGGCATAGATAGCATTTGGTTTCCATCAACTTTTGGGCGTCCTCCGGTGAGAACACTTCCGCTTGCACTACTGGCCCAGGATCTACATCGGTGGTTTTTGGCCCCTTTTTGCAGGATGCGATTCCAATTATAAGTGTTATGAAAACAAAAAGATTCTTCATTATTTGGACATTCTGCCGCTGGCACAGCTCATAAAGGATTTTGCCTTGTCCACAAAACCATTTTCATCATCGACTGTGGGATACCCCATTTTTTTGAGGGCCTCTTTAACTAAGGAAGCATCATCGGCGCTCTGATGATCAAAGCTAACCGATGAGCTATCCTTCTCCACAATCACATTTTTGATTTCTTTTATTTCCGAAAGTTTATTGGAAATTGTTTTTACACAGCCTCCACACTTAAGGTTTTGTACTTGAACTGTTGTTTTCATGTTGTATAGTCTTCAAATTAGTAGGTCCAGGTCCGGTATCCTCCTCGGAGGTCGTACACCTTATCAAACCCCATTTTTACCAGTTTTCTAGCTGCTTTTTGACTCCTGTTCCCAGACTGGCAATACAGATAGACCGGCTGATCTTTCTTTAATTCTGAAAAATTACTTTCAAAACTCGACCCTTGAAAAAAATCTATGTTCTTGGCCCCTTTAATATGGCCCGACATAAATTCTCTTTTTGTTCTGACATCTACGAGTTGAACCTTTCCTTTGGAAATCGCGCTTTTGTAGTCCTCCCTATCCAAAATGGCTATGGCATCCGGCAGGTTTTGTTCTTTGAACAAGAAACTAAATATTGACATGGTATCTTTATTTTGAGACACTAAAGTATCTCAAACAGCCTGTCCCGTCAGTAACGATGGTTACATAACCTGAACTTTTTTGAAACTATTTCCGAAGTTTCTCCCTTATTTCAAGGTAGTGGGGCACACATAGTCGGTAACAGGTATGCCAGCTTTCTTGATGTCAGCAAAACCACCGGCAACGTCCACTAGGTTGTGGATTCCCCTACTCTTCAATATAGAGGAAGCGATCATACTCCTGTACCCCCCTGCGCAATGAATGTAAAATTTTTCGTTATCCGGAAACTCGGCCAAGTGGTCATTAATATAGTCCAAGGGTGTCAAGTTTGCATCCACAACGTGTTCGGCCTGGTACTCGCTTTCTTTTCGCACATCGAAAACGGGTACTTTCTTTTCGACCATTTTTTTGAACTCTTCCGCATTTACACTATCCACGGTATCGATTTCCTTGCCGGATTGTTTCCAGGCCTCAACTCCGCCTTGTAGGAAACCCAAGGTGTTATCGAAACCTACTCTCGACAATCGTGTAACGGTTTCTTCTTCCCTTCCTTCTGGAGTGATCAACAATATGGGTTGTTCCACATCGGCGATCAAGGCGCCCACCCATGGTGCAAAACTGCCGTCCAGACCAATAAAAATTGATCGTGGCACATGTGCTTTGGCGAAGTCATCTTGATGGCGTACATCCAAAACAATGGCTCCAGTTTCATTGGCCGCCACCTCAAATGCATTGGGATCGAGTGCTTGTGTGCCCCTTTTTAATACCTTGTCGATATCCTCGTATCCCTCTTTGTTCATTTTTACGTTCAGAGGGAAGTATTGTGGCGGCGGCAATAGGCCATCGGTAACTTCTTCAATGAATTCGTCACGCGTCATGTCCGCCCTTAACGCATAATTCATTTTTTTCTGATTGCCCAAGGTATCCACGGTTTCCTTCATCATGTTTTTTCCACAGGCCGAACCTGCTCCATGCGCCGGATACACGATTACATCATCGGCCAAGGGCATGATCTTATTGCGAAGACTATCGAACAGGGTTCCTGCCAATTCTTCCTGTGTCATGTGTGCTGCTTTTTGCGCCAGGTCCGGGCGGCCTACGTCTCCAAGGAACAGTGTATCGCCACTAAAAATTGCGTGGTCCTTTCCGTTTTCATCTATCAACAGAAAGGTGGAGCTCTCCATCGTATGTCCGGGTGTATGTAGTACTTTAATGGTAATTTTTCCTAGTTTAAACTCCTGCCCGTCCTCTGCAATCAAAGCTTCGAAGGATGGATTTGCCGTTGGACCGTACACGATGGCGGCCCCAGTTTCTTTGGAAAGGGTTACGTGTCCACTTACAAAATCGGCATGGAAATGGGTTTCAAAAATGTACTTGATCTTGGCCCCATCTTCCTCAGCTTTTTTAATATATGGTTTTACTTCTCTTAAAGGGTCCACAATGGCCGCTTCTCCTTCACTCTCTATATAATATGCCCCTTGGGCCAAACATCCTGTGTAAATTTGTTCAATCTTCATGTGATAATGGTTTTTATCAAAATTAGTATTGTGCTCCCTAATTTTCTGTGACCAAAGTTACAAACGTTTGGTCTTATATTGTTGGGATACTTTTTTCTGTATGGTACTCAATGTCTCTGGATTACGGCAGCATTCCACGGCATCAAAGGTTTGTGCAAAAAGATTTTCCTCTCCCAGTACATCTATAATTCCACTGGTGTACAATATATCACGTGTTGGGCCAATTGCCCCGGCTATTAAAAACTGGATACCGTTTTCCCGTTGTTCCCGAATAATTCGTTCCAACATAACTGCCGCACTGCTATCGATATAATTAATAGGCTCGGCATTTAAGATTATGTATTTTAAGCTCGGTCCTTTTTTTGCAATTTGTTGGTACAATTGTTTTTTGAAGTAATCCTTGTTCCCAAAATAGAGTTGAGCATCGAATCGTAGAATGAGCTTATCCCCGGACACCTCAACATCTTCCGAAAAACGATCTATGTTTTTAAAATAGTTGGTTCCTTTGATTCTTCCCAAAACCGCAATATGTGGGTTTGATATCCTATAGACCAACAGCAGCAAAGAAAGCAGAACACCCAAAAGAATACCTTCTATGAGCCCAATTGACATGGTCATTACAAAAGTGGCCAACAAAAGAACGAATTCATCTTTTCGGTTTTTCCACAATTGTAGGGGATACTTCAAATCAATCAGTCCGAAAACCGAAACAATTATAATGGCACCGAGTACAACTGTGGGCAGGTTATAGAAAAGTGGGGTCAAAAACAACAATACTCCCGCTACCAACATGGCGCTAAATACCAATGCCATTCCTGTGCGAGCTCCCGAGTGATCATTGATCGCTGTTCTGGAAAAACTTCCCGAAACGGAAAAAGATTGAAAAAACGACCCTAAAATATTGGAGATACCCAAAGCTCTGAGTTCTTGGTTGGGGTCAAGGTCGTATTCAGGATGCCTCTCTTCTACGGTTTTGGCAATGGAAATGGATTCCATAAAACCGAAAAGGGCAACGGTAAGTGCTATTGGTATAAACTGCCCTATTTTATCCCATTGAAATCTTGGCAATTGAAAACTTGGCAATCCTTTTGGAATTTCACCGACCACTTTGATTCCTTTTGATTCCAAACCGAATATAACTACGGACATTATACCCAACACCACGACAAGTAAGGGAATCGGTAGCTTTTTATTGATTTTTTTCAACCCAATGATCAATGCAATCACCAAAATTCCCATGCCCAAAGTAAACAGTTGGACTTCTCCAAGGTTACCAAAAATATTTCCTAGCAACACATAGATCTTGCCCGACTGCGGCAAATCCACACCGAGTATGTGCTTTAGTTGACCCAGACCAATTAAAATGGCCGCTGCGGATGTAAATCCACTAATTACCGGTTTGGACAAGAAGTTTACAAAAAGACCCATTTTTAAAACGCCGAGCAATAATTGAAACAATCCAATTAGAAGGGTCAAAAAGAGTACTGCAGCAATATAGTCTTCGGTATTTCCCAATTGCATAGCGCCTATTCCGGCCGCCACCAAAAGTGAATCCATGGCTACGGGGCCAACGGCCAATTGCCTTGATGTTCCTGTTATTGCATAGACCAATTGTGGCACCAATGCCGCGTACAGCCCATATATGGGTGGCATGCCCGCAATCATAGCGTAGGCCATCCCCTGCGGGATCAACATTATACCTACGGTAATGCCGGCAACTAAATCGCCATAGAGCAAAGAGCGATTGTAAGAGCCTATCCAAGTTAAAAAAGGAAAAATCCTTTTGAGCATTCGATTGATTTTATGCAAAAATAGAATGGCCAATTACTACAGACAGTAACAAAGGGCACATATTTTAAAGGTCTATTACAAGAATGTGGTTTCTGTGGAGCTCCAGCTTCTTCATTTTCTCCAGTTTTTTCAACAATCTGGAAACTACCACCCTTGAGGTGTGCAAGTCATAAGCGATCTCTTGATGTGTGTTATTTATCCGGTTGTCATTGGTTACCTCGACTTTCTTTTTCAGATAATCCATTAAACGTTGATCTAAATTTTTAAAGGCGATACTGTCCACGGTCAGCAACAACTCATTCAGACGGTTTTGGTAACTATCAAAAACATAATTGCGCCAACCTTTATATTTTGCCATCCATTCCTCCATTTTCTGCACCGGTACCATCACAATTTTGGTATCGGTTTCGGTTATGGCCTTAATTTCGCTTTTGGTATGTCCCATACAGCAGGTCATGGTCACCGAACAGGTTTCGCCCTGCTCCAAATAATATAAAAGCAGTTCATCGCCTTCTTCGTCTTCCCTGAGAACTTTTATGGCCCCGGACAACAACAGTGGCATACTTCTTATATATTGGCCAATATCCATAATGGTTTCTCCTGCTGGAATCTCCTTATACTTGCCCTCTTTAAGAATCTCTTGGATAAGAGCAGGTTCGAAATAGTTGCTGAATGTTCCTAAAAGTTCTTCTTCCATTTGGCAAAAATACACTGCTCTAAGGTAACCATTTTAACAAAACCTAACACATAACTTCAGGGTACAAAGAGAAAGACCCGCACTGATCATACGGGTCTTTGCACAAACATGAACTAATAAACTGAATTAAACGTACTTAAACTTATAGTTTTAGGAATTTTCTTGTTCCGGACAGGTAGTAACCAGGGAAAACTGAATCGATCACTTCGGACAAAATTTGTCTCTACCTGCTTTTTATTTCTGCCGTTTTAAATGACACCGTTGGGGACCAATCGCTCCAATTTAGGTTTTGATCTCTATATCTGACTCTCCAATAGTAATTTGTATTGGGTTTTAATCGTTTTGTTTTTTCGTCCGTCAAATCATCGTTCTCTTGACGATTTTCTTTGTAGTACCAGTTTTCAAATTGTTTCCAGCTATCCAAGGCCAATTTTTCAAAATCCTTGGATTCCGATACCTGCCAATGGGATGCTGCATGGAAGGAGGCATGGTGTGCACTGGAAAATTCTCCGGCTTTCAACACGGCAAACTCATCCTTTACAATTGCACCATTGATTGGGGAGATCACCTTGGGCGCTTCGGGTTTTTTGCTCAGCCTCCAAATCGTGATGCTATCCCGAAGTTCATTTTCTCTGGATTTGATCGTATTCCCCCTACTAATCCTTTTAATGGTAAACTTGGGGTCGTTCCTGTTGCCATCCACCTCGACCATAACAAAGCCGTATTCGTCCTGGGTAACGGTAAACTCATCATAATCCCTGCCTTCAAACTCGCCCCAATTGTCAATAGCGCCACCAGCGGATGCCACATTTATCCACAAGTGCTTATGGTCTCGGGACTGTCCTCTGGAATACCCGTGGGTATGTCCAAAGAAATGAATACTTGGTTTTCCTGTTTTTGTTGAAAACTCTTCGAGCATTTTCACCACTTTTCCTGTCGATTCTTCCTCCCCTGGAATCCACAGTTCTGATTTATGCGGATGATGAAGTTGTGCAAAAACAAAATCAATATCCTCGTTTTTTTCGGTATCCAACAATACTTTCTCCAGCCACTCGTACTGTTCCCGTAGGTCACGATAACCTTCGTTGGAATTTAATCCGATGATTCGCGTATTCCCATAATCCTTGTACCACCAATGTTCTGCGTAGGCGGGAGTTCCATTTTCGGGCAAACTGAAGTACTTGAAGTAGAATACCGAATTTTTTTCATGATTTCCCAAAACGGGATATACAGGAACTTCTGCAAAAAGCTTTTGGGCGGGATCAAAAAAATGCTCTTTCCATTGATAGTATTTGCTTCCCGTGGTCACTAAATCGCCAGGAATCATTACCATGGCCAAGTTATTGGGCAATTTGCCGCCATGCGCTTTTTCGAGATATTGAAGCACTCCTTGATTCACGATCTCCGAAAATTTATTGGGATGCTGGCTATCGTATTGCATATCGCTCATGGCCACAATATTAAAGGACTCTTCGTCACTTGAAAACGGCGGCGTTTTAAATTGGAAGATATCCGATGTTATCTTTCCCGTTTTTACACGATAATAATACTCGGTGAATCGCTTGAGTCCTTCCAATTTTACAGTATGCACTCTGGATTCGGAGAAATTGATGTCCTCTGCTCTTCCGGTGGCTTTTTTTCCGAGTTTTTCGGTAGTTCCCCACTCTACAATGCTTTCCTCTCCGCTAGAGGTTTCCCACATGATCACTATGGAATTGGGTTCGGCATTTTGCAAATAAGGTTGCACAAGAATTTCGGGTTTGGTCTGGGCAGCAAGCTGCATCAATCCCAAACAAAAAACAATACAAAAACAATTGATTTTTTTCATTAGGCTATGGTGTTGGTTTTTAAAAATGCACAATTAAGTATTTCAAATGCTGTTTCCAGCTCTTCCCTGGAAATGGTCAAAGCGGGCGAGAGTTGCAGAACGTTCCCTTTGGAAACCTTGAAACTCAATCCTTGTTTTAGACATTCGTACATGATTTCCTCGGCTTCGTTGGTAGCTTTCTCTTTAGTGTTCCTATCGGTCACCAGTTCAATGCCCCATAATAATCCTACCCCACGAACATCTCCGATCAAGGAATACTTACGGTACATTTTGTAAAGGTTCTTACGCATAAATTCTTGGTCCTCCTTTACTTTTTGTAGAATCTGCTCATCTTCCAGTACTTCCAATAAGGTTAATCCTGCTATAGAACCCAATGGGCTTTTTTCGTGGGTATAGTGGCCCAGCGATATATCCCCGAACTTGTTATATTCTTCTCTGGTAACAATGGCTGCCTGCGGAAAAATACCACCTCCGAGTCCTTTTCCCAGACAAAGAATGTCCGGTTCAATGTCAAAAAGCTCATAGGCGAACATTTTGCCCGTGCGCCCAAAGGCAATCGGGATTTCGTCCAAGATTAAAAGTACATTATGTTTGGTGCATAGCTCCCTTGCTCCTTTCCAGAATTTTTTTGATGGGATCTGTACATCGGTATTACGGATGGTTTCTGCCAAAAATGCCCCAATCTGATGGTCTTTTTCCAGAACATATCGCAAATATTCCAAGGCTTTGGTTTCGTCCCCTTCAAAAATACCACGATAGGTTATTGGCGGTGGAATGCGCTCCACCCCCGGCATTAAAGGCCCCATATGTTCCTGAAAAACAGACTCGCCGCCCACGCTTATGGCATCTAAAGAGGCTCCATGGAACGAATCCCAGAATGAGACTACTTTGTGCTTTCCTGTTACGGCCCTCGCCAATTTCAGGGCAATACCAATAGCAGAGCTTCCATTTGGCGTAAGCAAGATACGGTCAAGACCTTTGGGCGTATATGAAGTTAACTTCTCGGCAAACCGAATTGCGGTCTTGTTGGCATACCTTCGGGTGGAAAAAGTTAGGCTTTGTAGTTGCTCGGTTAAACGAGAGACCAATTTTGGATGGGAAAATCCAATTTGGTGCACATTGTTGCCGTGAAAATCCAAGTATTTTTTGCCGGATGTACTTTCTAAGTGCGACCCTTCACACGTTTGGAGCACATCCAAACAAGGTGTCGACATGGATTGATGCATAAAATATTTGGCATCTTTTTCCAAAAGTTCTCTGGTTTCTTCGCTCACTTCGTTTTGCAACCATTCGCTCCGAGCGGGAGTTAGGTTTATGTCGCCTTCCACAACAGATTCTAAGTTGTGCTTATCGCGTTCTCGGTTCATCATTTACCTATTTTTCTCTGTATAAATGATTTGCAGGTATAATCTGTTTTGGGGTGTTTGGGCCTTTATATTTCACATCTAAATGAAAGCCCCCGCCTCCATTAAAATACTCCACACGCACCAAATGTTTCCCTTTGGCAAGTTGTAACGACCCGCTACGTTCCCTTACACCATGGTCTCCATCGTTGTCAACTATTTCGGCGCCATTTACATATAGTTTGCTGCCATCATCACTATTGGTATAAAAAGTATATTTCCCTTCTTGTGGAATTTCGAGTAAACTTTCAAACACAACGGCAACCTGCTCTTGGGGCCTGTCCTTGGTCAAGGACTGTTTGTGCGAAAACTCGGTTACAAAACCTTTAAGCATTGGTGTTAGAGACGAGAAATTGGGTAATTTTTCTATTCCATTTACCTGATAAATTTCAAATTGAACAGGGTCTTGCTTTGATTTTGGAACAATTCTAAAATTAGCCTCCGTAACCGTACTCACCAATTGGTTGTCCTGAAATATTCCTGCTTTTACGATTTCTGTTTGTTTCAGATAGAAGGTATCTTGGTAACGTTGGCTATTATCGAATGTGGGAACTATATCTCCAAGTGTGTACCTTATCTCGCCCAAATTGTTCGGGTTTTGCATAACCACCGCCACCGAGTCTGATTTAAAAATCCCTCCTGCTGGCTCAAAATAGCCAGCATCCGGAAGAATTTTTGGTTGGGTTATTTTAACCTTTCGCTTGTAGATAAGTTTTGGGGCTTTATTCCCTATAAATGCACTTTTAACGGGACGACCGATCCATGCTTGCGGAGTTATTAGCCCCATGGCATAGGCTACAGTGGGTGCGTTGTCGTATTGATAAACGGTTTCTTCTATTTGATATCCTTTTTTAATGCCTGCGCCGTACAAAATAAAAGGAATCTCCATTTCGGCCAAGCTTTCTCCTCCATGGCCAAAGCCCAACCCACCATGATCGGAGGCCACTATGAACATGGTATTTTCAAAAATTCCGGCTTCTTTGGTAGCATCCACAATTTTGGCGATTAGGGCATCTGCTTTTTCCACGGACTCATAATAATCGGGAGTGCCGTGACCCTTGGCATGGCCTGCGTGGTCCACATGGTCCAAGTGGACAAAGGTGAACGTTGGTTTATTCTTTTTGATATAGTCCACTGCTGCAAGGGCAGTTTTTTCTTCGTGGTCTCCATCAATATCAAAATCAACATCCGATTTCTCGAACAAGCGTCCGAATCCATCCCAATCGTAAATAGCTCCTACATGGGCTTCCGGTTGTTGGTCTTTAAAAAGTGTAAATATTGTAGGAAAAGTTCCGTTTTTGGTGGCTACGACCGGAGGCAATTGATGGTCGAATTTTTCCCATCCGTTAGATGTAACCCCATGTTGTTCCGTACCGGCTCCCATGATCATGCTGGCCCAGTTTGGACTGGAACTGGATGGTAATACGGCCCTTCCGTTCATGGTGGCTGCGCCGTTCTTAACCATTTCGTCCATCATTGGGGTTTCTGCCTTAAGAATACCATCCGGGCTCATACCATCTACTCCGATAACCACTACATGCTTGATTCCTGTATGGGTTTTCTTGATTTTGGAATCACATGAAAACAGAAGGAATACAGATAAAATGGCACATACAATTAATCTTGACATACTGTTGGTTATTAAATGCAAAGGCTGCCCTTGGTAAAGGGCAACCACTTGCAATTATTTTAAATTTTGTAAGCTTAGTATCTTGTTCCTGTTTCCCACCATCCCGGTGTATTGATGTTATCACCTTCGCCACCCATGGCCTCTACCGCTGCTTTATAATTGTCTCCGTTCAAGGTCTGTTCAGAGGAGGGGTAAAGGAAGCGAACTGGATAACGGCCGCCATTAAGGTCGTCTTGACCATTCTCCAAGGCGGGTATTCCTGTTCTTCGATAGTCCATCCATCCTTGGTAATCCACGTTCCAAAGGGCAATTGTTTTTTGGGTCAACAATAATTCCAAAGAACCATTGTATTGAACGGCCGGCTGTACCAAATACGCTTCAATGTCATCACTGGGCACACCCCAGTAATCCAAACTTGCACGGATTCCATTGTTATAATAATCCTCTGCACTTCCAAAGATAAACCCTCTTTCTGCAGCTTCGGCAAGGATAAACTGTACTTCGGAGTTTTTCATAATAAAGGCTTCGGCAGCTGTAGAGGAAAAATAGAACAGCTCAACATCCAATCGACTTGGACTAAATTCATCGTCATAGGCACGAGCGTTATCTTGGTTAAGACCAATTGGAATCCCCACCCATTCACCTTCACTGTTGCGATCAAACCAAATATCCAATCGGGGATCATTGAATTCTTCAAAATAGCCCAACAAGGTAGTGCAAAGACTCTTTTCATCGAACCCTCCAATACGACCCGTACTCTGTGGCCAAGAATCGGTATTGGATGTTCCACTGTAGACCAAAACGGCGTTGTCGCTATTATCGTTGATGTAATTTCCTGCACTTACAATGGCCTGCATTTCGGAGGATACATCTCTTTGCTTGGAAATTCGCAATAGGTAGCGCAAGCGCAATGCGTTTGCCAATTTTCTCCATTTGGATGCATCGCCGTTATAAATTACATCACCGGTAGACCCTGCTATGGCCTGACCTTTGGCAAGTGCCGCATCGGCATCGGCCAAATCCTGAAGTACTCCGTTGTATACCGTTTCTTGATCATCGTAAACAGGGGTAAAAATACCTTCTGTTTTACCTGCCATTGCCTCGGTATATGGAACGTGACCGTACAAATCGGTAAGGTTGGCAAAAGATAGTGCCCTTAGGGTAAGTGCAATCCCTTCGTAAGTTGAATTTTGAGTGCCTTCTGCTCTTGAAATTTCCAAAATATCGTTGATCTCGGGCAAATAGCTGTAGAAAAAATTCCACATGCCTTGATCTCCCCAATCGAACTGGCTAAACCCAGGGAAATTGTTTTTGGCCATTAATTGGGTAATTGTGTTCCCGTCGCTATACCCTTCTTGTGTCAATGTCCGTGTAATTTCGGAGGTTACCGTAGAGGTAAGCAGGTTGGCGCTAACTTGTTCGGGCGCATTTGGGTTGGAATTGATTTCCTCAAAATTGTTGGTACACGAAACCAAAACGGTTCCTGCAAATAAGATGGATTTTATGAAGTTTGATGTTTTCATCATTCTTTATCTTAAATTCTTTTTTAAAATTCTACGTTAAGGTTAAGCCCAAAACTTCTTGTGCTTGGCAATGCCATATCTTCTACGCCGGGAACAATGGTTCCTCCTGAGAATGAGATGGTTTCGGGGTCTACATGATCGTTCTCCGTCCAAAGGGCCAGATTACGGCCCACAAGTGAAATTGTGGCAGACTTTATCGGAGTTTTTGCCAATAGTTTGCTCGGTAATGTGTATCCAAGTTTTACTTCTCTCAATTTTACATAGGTGGCATCGAACATTGAACTTTCCTCGTTACCTCTGTTATAAACGTGGGAGTAATAATTGGATGCAGCTACGTTTGTGGTGTTTGGTGTATAATTTCCGTTTCCATCGTCCACAACACCTTGTGCCACGATCCCTGTTTCGCGACCGGGAACGGTAAAGTCCAGCATACCGGTTGTTCCGCCAATGGCAACTGTTCTTGAGTGATACACACCTCCTTGTCTCCAATCGAACAAGAATCCGAAACGAAGGTTCTTATACCTGAAACTATTTTGAAAACCAACCATAAAATCAGGGTTGTAGTTTCCTAGGTTCCTTAACTCGTTGCTTCTAATGGGCAATCCTGAATCACCATCTATGATCCATTGTCCATAGTATTGGCTGTTCTTATCGGTAACTTTTTCAAATCCGGTTCCGTACAAATCGCCCATGCGCTCGCCTACTTCGGCCACTACTTGCAAATAGTTCGATTTAACCAAATATTGATCTAGGCCTTCCGTCAACTCTTTTACCTCTCCACGATTGGTGGTAAAGTTGATGTTGGTGTTCCAGCTAAAATTATCCGTTTGTACCGGAGTGGCCGATAACGTTACTTCCAAACCTTTGTTCTCAACTTCACCTGCGTTTATGATTCTAGAACTATACCCGGAAGTATTGGATACCGGCAAGGATAAAATCTGGTTTTTGGTGATGGATTTGTATGCTGCAACGTCCAATCCCAAGCGGTTACCCAAGAATCTTAAATCGGCCCCTACTTCGAACGAGTTGGTACGCTCCGGTTTTAGGTCGGCCAATTTTAGTTCGGACGGTGAATAAACTCGTGAATACCCGTTAAACGTATTTCCAAAACCATAGGTCGCGGCCAAATTATAAGGGTCGGTATCGTTACCTACACTTGCCCAACCCCCTCTAATTTTTGCAAAGCTGATCGCTTCCGGCATTTGAAACATATCCGAAAGAATAAAACTTAAACCAACGGATGGATAGAAATAGCTATTGTTGCCATCGGGTAGTGTGGACGACCAATCGTTACGTGCCGTTACATCCAAAAATGCATAATCTTTATAGGCCAAGTTGGAAAATGCATACAAACTGTTTACGGTAAACTTGCTATCGTAATCGCTTTGTGTTAAAGGTTCTGCGGCATTTCCAAAATTGTAGATCCCAGGAATGGACAAGGAATTGGCACTGATCCGCTGGTATCTGTTTTTGGCAGAACGGTGGTTACCTCCCAAGGATATCCCAAAATCAAAGTCTTGATTCAATTCTTTGTTATAGGACAGCAAGAAATCGGTGTTCTGTTCGTAGGCATACACAAAATCCTCTCTATACTGTCCATTTGGAAAACGTTGTGTAGAGTAGGCCCTTTTACGTCTATCCAACTCATTGGAATAATCGAAACCTGTACGGACCATCAAACTTAAACCATTGGCAAGATTCATATCTGCCCTAAGATTGGTAATTACACGATCCTTATTAAAGGCGTTTGTATTTTCGAAAACCGTAAAGAACGGGTTGTCATGATAGTTATAATTGTAGTTGTACTGCTGAACATCTTCCAATCCTGGCTGCCAGTAGTCCCTTAACCCGTTCATATTGATATGACGGCCGAACCAAATCCACAGGTACATAATGTTCTCCGTTCCATAGGAATTGTTGGGACGGTTACGTGAATTTGAGTTGATGTAATTCATAGATCCAGTAACCTTTAACCAATCCGTTAGATTATATGATCCGTTTACTTGATATGACCTTCTTTTAAAATTGGAGTGCGGGATTACACTCTCACTCTGTAGGTCGGTAAATGAAACCCTAAAGTTTCCATCTTTATTGGCACCGGTCAAAGCCACGTTATTGCTCATGGTAAAACCAGTTCTAAAAAAATCTTCGATATTATCGGGTTGGGGAGAAAATGGGGTTGCGATGATCTCATCGGCAAAAGTACCGTCGGGATTTCTTGGTCTAACATGTACATCGCCCGCGCGGAAACCGCTAGAGGTAGGACTATCGTGCTGTGGGATCAATTGCCCGTTCATGGCAGGTCCCCAACTTTCGTCCACATGATCGTTTATGCCTCCGGTAAGGGAACGGTTCTGACCACCATCGTTAAAGGCAAACTGACCGCCAGAACCCTGTCCATATCGGTTTTGGTATTTTGGAAGGGTCAATAAGTCCTCGAAAGTTGTGTTATGGGTTATGGAAACACCGATTCCTTTGGTACCTTGACCTGATTTTGTTGTTATAAGTACAACACCATTTGCACCTCTGGAACCGTACAATGCGGTGGCGTTCGGACCTTTAAGCACGGTCATTGTTTCTACATCGTCCGGGTTTATGTCCATGGCCCCATTACCGTAATCCACTTCCATGTTACCTTCGGAACCTCTGTTGCTAACATTGTTGTTTATAGGAATCCCATCCACAACGAACAATGGAGAGTTGGCATTTGGGCTTGGGTTTAATGAACTTTCTCCACGAATTATAATCTGTGATGTAGAACCAACCCCAGAATTACCTCCTGTTACCTGAACTCCCGCCATTTTACCGGAGAGAGAGTTCACCACATTGGTTTCACGCGCCTCTGCGATTTCTTCACCGGAAACCTTTTGTACCGCATATGCCAGTTTCTTGGTTTCCCTTTTAATCCCCAATGCAGTAACAACTACCTCATCCAACTGTTGGGAATCTGGCTGTAGCATTATGGAAATGGATGTTTTTCCAGCAGTCTCAACATCTTGAGAAATATACCCTATATAGGATACCTCGAGTATTTCTCCACCTTGAGGAAGCTCTATTTCAAAGTTTCCATCAAAGTCGGTGGCAACACCATTGGCACTGCCCTTTACAACAACCGATGCACCTGGTAAAGGCACGTTGTTCTCGTCTACTACCTTTCCAGAAAAGGTGACTTGCGAATAGCCAATTATACTTACCGTAAATGCAAGTAAAAATGCTACGAATGATTTTTTCATTTGTTGAATATTTGTAAAATTTGGTTAATTATTTATCAACAAATATCCAACACCAGAATTAAGACACGCATCCATCCAGATTAAAAAAATGATACGGAAAGGTTAAAAGAAACAGCCCAATGTTATATTAATATTATTTACAAATATTTAACTTTTAACAAAGGTTAGAGACATGTTCTTTTTTAAGAACTCCAACAATATCCTACCGTTACAGATATTTTTCTTATTCTTGATCTTTCTTAGAATATTATAAATACTAAAATTTTTGAGTTCGCATATTATGGAAGATTATTTGGTGGGCATTGGAAAGAGGATCAAACAAATTCGCAAAGACAATAAAAAAACCATAAACGATGTTGCTGGAAGTGCCGGGGTAACTGCCGGCTTAATTTCCAGGATAGAAAATGGCCGTACCATTCCATCGTTGCCCGTATTTTTGAAAATTGTGGAAGCATTGGGCACCGAAATGACCGTTTTTTTTGATGGTATCCCCAATGTAAATGGACAGAATTTTTTAGTGACCCGCAAAGATGAACAGTCCGTGATCGATAAGGAAGACGAAGCTATCGGCTTTTCTTACAATTACATCTTTAGCAAGCAATTGAACTCTGTCGGCTTTGAAAGTGTGCTCTTGGAGGTACAGCCCAACTCTAAAAGGGAAAAAGTGGTGACCGATGCTTTTGAGTTCAAATATATTTTAACCGGTGAGTGCTATTACGAAATAGGCGACCAAGAAGTGCTGTTAAAAGAAGGGGACTCTATTTTTTTTGATGGCAGAGTCCCCCATGTACCTGTAAACAAAGGGAATGTTCCTTCTAAAATGTTGGTTGTATATTTTTTTATCTGATCAAGAAAACAATTCCTCCGCCAAGCTGGACAAGGATTCCAAGATAAGGGTTGGCCGTGCTGTTTCCAATTGCTCACGGTTCTGTGCCCCGGTAAGGACACCTACCGTCCAGCCGCAATTGGCATTTTTACCCTCTTCAATATCGATAGCGGAGTCGCCGGCCTTTAATACCTTTTGCGGATCGGTAACACCAAATAATTCCATGGCCTTATCTATCATTTCGGACGACGGTCTTCCATTGACCACATCGTCCGCCGTGATCAAAGCATCCACCTGTTCACCGGGAATCCATCCCAATTTATTTAAAAGGGTTTCCGCTGTTTTACGATCATAACCAGTATTCAACACTATTTTTACTTCCTGTTTCTTTAAGGTTTTAAATAGTTCTTCAACGCCATCATAAGTGCAAACGTTTAAATTGGTATAAGCATCTTCCAACATTCCCTTAAAATCCTGAAACACTGCTTTGGCATCCACACTTTTGTTCTGGCTTTCCTCTAAAATATCGGAAATGGCCTTAAACTTTTCCTTTCCGGCGCCGCATTCGAGTACAGTTTCCAAAGTAACATCCACGCCATGCTTCGCCAGAGCGGCCCTTACGGTTTTGTACACCACATTATCTTCGTTCACTGTTGTTCCCGCCATATCAAAAACGGCCAGTTCTATTTTTTTCATAAATTGATTTTCTGTGCATTAAAAATTGTTGCAATGTTTTTTTTGGAAAATCCGGCACTCCCTGTCATTCCCTTACCTCCGATTCCCGTAACAATATGAATATTGTTGTCTATTGTTTTTTGATAAATATCACTGTTTTTACATTGTGAGTACATGCCGTACCATCTTTTTTGGATTTGATAGGTGGGCAGGTCAATAATTTTCTTGGCCTCCTGAACCATAAAATCATCAATATCCATATCAAGATCGTATCCCAGATCTTCCATATTACCGGCATCGGCGTATTGGTGGGAATCCCCGAGAATTACCGAACCATCCGTTGCTTGTTTAAACAAAATGTGGACCCCCCATTTCTTTTGAAGGCTGTCCTTTGGCTCGTTGGCCTTTATCGTTTTGAAGGAAGGACATTCGTGAAACGCCTCGTACCTTCGAATGGACCAACCTGTTAATATAGATCCTTTTAGATTGTAATTCCCTTGGGGTTTGGTCTGCATCATCTGCAATTTGGAAACCTCTAGATCACTGGATGCAAACGTTTCGGGATAAAGATTTTTAAAATCGGCCCCATTGCAGATTATCACTTTTTTGGCTTGCACTTCTTCATTTTTGGTGTTTTTGACCCTAACCCAACTACCATCGGATTCGCAGGAAACCACCGGAAAATCGAACTTGATATCCAACCCTTTTTGCTCCATCAAATATTTTTGAAGTTTATGGATCATTACCCTGGGCTCTACGATTACTTCTTGCGGAAAATACAATCCGGACAGAACATAGTCTTTCCTTAATCCTGGATATTTTTCCAAGCACTGTTCCTTGGTTAGCATTTTGGATTCGTAATCGTTGCCACTGTTTATTGCCCTAAGCTCCACCAGCAAACGCTCTTCTTCTTCGTTGGATGCTAAATAAACTGTACCGTTCTGACGGATACTGATATCGAACTGCGATTGGATATCCTTATATATTCGAAGACTTTCGCGGCCAAATTTTTGCCATTTGGTATTCATGCCAGAAGGCACAACCTGTCCAAAGTTCTGGGTGGTAGCCCCTTTGGGGTAGGCATCTTTTTCCACCAAGCATACTTTTAGGCCCATTTCCATTGCATTATAGGCATGAAAAGTTCCCAAAACACCGCCACCTACAATGACAGCATCATACTTATTGTCCATAATCGAATTGTTTATTGAGTTGTTCCGCCTTGCTCAGCGCAGTAAAATGAAAATACAGCACCAGTGTACAGCCAATACCTATAAATGCTACGGCATAGGTTCCATATATAAAAAAGTTGAGCCAAGATAAATTGGCCTGTCCAAAGTTTTTATAGAGCAAAACAAGTACACTGCCCACGTAGCCAAAAGAATCGGCGATGTATATAAGAAAACCCGAATTCCCTTTTACATGATAGGTGGCTATGAAGCGGTCGAAAAAAAGACAATTGAAGGGTACGTAGCAGATATATAGCCCAAAGCCGGTGCAAACCATCCAAATAAATGGGTCCAGTACTCCTGTTTGAAACAAAAGTGTACCTACGGCCAACACCAAGGTGCCCATTATTAGTAGGGCATGATAGGTAAGTAGCGCCTTAAAATTGTTCTTTATATAAAAAATGGAACCTATGATCAATAAGACTATAATTGCAATTATGATTTCCGATGTCGAAAAAACGGAAATATCGCCCTGATACCCGATGCTATCCCAAAGTTCTCGAGCAAAATTGTCCCTAAAATCCCTAAATGCGGTTAAAAATGTATAGAAGAGCACAACGAGCACCAATGGAAAAAAATACTTTTTGACCAAGTCCCTCCGGTCTGCCGCAGTCATTGGGATACGTTCGGTCCTGCTGGAAATATCTTGGGCTGTTGGTGGTGGAACCCGTT
This sequence comes from Flagellimonas marinaquae, assembly GCF_023716465.1. Taxonomy (NCBI): domain Bacteria; kingdom Pseudomonadati; phylum Bacteroidota; class Flavobacteriia; order Flavobacteriales; family Flavobacteriaceae; genus Flagellimonas; species Flagellimonas marinaquae. Next base: position 1,849,841 of record NZ_CP092415.1, on the reverse strand, counting down.
GTAAAAGAAGGGAGCAAATCAAAAGGGGAACAAAAAACAATGCCCCGGTCACGGAGGGCATCCAAAATTCGCTCACACCCCATGAATTCATAACAAAGAGGCCTACTGATTTTACAACGCCACTGGAGACAATAAAACTTGCAGATAGGACCACTCCCAGAATATCGGTAAACTTTCTTCCTTCTATATAGGAAAACACAATGCCCCAGATCATTCCCAAGGGCAAACCGTTCAAGAACATAAACAATATATTGTACGGTGCAGGGACCCAGGCAAAAAGCAACAGGGATATTTCTGCAATACCTATAAGCGACATTAAGTAAAGTAACCTTTGGTCGGGTTTTAGTTCCGATATCACTTTTATACCGACAAATTTGGATAGTGCGTACCCCAACACCTGCGCAATCACCAATAATATCTTGTAATCCACTCCCCAGAAAGCCACTCCATCAAAAGTTGCTACAGAAAATGGTTTCCTAAAAGCGTACATACAAAAGTAAGTGCCAAAAGCAGCAAGCGATGCGTGCAGCACAAATACCAAACTCGGTCGCTTAACAACAGAACTATTATCAATCAAAGTTTACTAATAATAAAATTAAGTTGCTAATTACTCAATTTATTATCATAAAAAAGCCAAAAAACAGTTTAAATAATTGTTAGCTGTGGATTATCTTTTTGAAGGCCAGCCATCCATAAACTTTTGAAACTCCTTCAAATTAGAATGAAAATGTTGCGTTTATAGATTCTATATACTTTTCCGAAAAATCCAGTTATATTAGCATTTGTTAGAATTTTATATTCGCTTTTAATATTGGACCATACCGATTCACCTTGCAGTTTTTTGTAAAGTCCAGATTAATTGCACCCAACTAAGCAAACCGTTTTGGCACGCGCCGGAACATCAAACTTTAAAGTATGGCACTTATTTCCTTTTTGGGATTTACTCTAATGGTAGGTATAATATCCTGGTGGTCCGTTAGAAAAACGGACGAAACCTCATCGGACGGTTATTTTTTGGGCGGAAGAAGCCTAACCGCCGGCGTAATAGCTGGGTCACTATTGCTCACCAACCTCTCCACAGAACAAATTGTTGGCCTAAACGGCAGTGCATATAAGGACGGATTATCGGTCATGGCCTGGGAAACCCTGGCAGCGCTTGCCATAGTGGTCACCGCATTGTTTTTGCTCCCGCGCTATTTAAAGGGAGGACTTACAACGGTCCCTCAGTTTTTGGCCAAACGGTTCGATGTTACCACAAAAACGATTACATCGGGACTTTTCTTAACGGGCTATGTTGTTGTGCTGTTGCCGGTAATTTTATATTCTGGTTCGGTTGCCATAAGTGGTATGTTCGATGTTCCGACCTTACTAGGGGTATCGGATTCCACCGCTTTGGTCGTTTGTATTTGGGGTATCGGTATCATTGGTTCCATTTATGCGGTTTTTGGAGGATTAAAGGCTGTTGCCGTTTCGGACAGTATCAATGCGGTTGGACTTATTGTAGGTGGTATTTTGATACCCGTTTTTGGATTGATGGCCATTGGGGACGGAAGTGTTCTTGGCGGCTTGCAAACATTAATGGATGCCAACCCAGAGCGCTTTGATTCCACTGGGAATCCTGGACAAGAGGTGCCCTTTTCCACCATTTTTACAGGAATGATGCTGGTTCAGCTTTTCTATTGGGGCACCAATCAACAAATCATCCAAAGGGGATTGGGCGCAAAAAACCTTGCGGAAGGCCAAAAAGGCCTATTATTGGCCGCATTTTTAAAGATTTTAGGGCCAATAATCTTGGTGTTGCCCGGGATGATCGCCTACTATTATTTCGAGGGAGGACTTGCCAGTAGCGACTTGGCATATCCCGAACTGGTACGCGCCGTGCTTCCTAAACCATTAATGGGCTTCTTTGCCGCTGTACTTTTTGGTGCTATTTTAAGTTCGTTCAATAGTGTGCTCAATAGTTCGGTGACCTTGTTCGGGATAGACATTTATAAACAGCACATCAACAAAAATGCCTCGGAAATAACCGTGGTAAAATACGGTAAGGTGTTCGGCGTATGCTTGGCACTTGCAGCCATGTTCATTGCCCCAATGATTGCCAACGCTGGTAGCTTGTTCAACTATTTACAAGAGATCAACGGTATTTACAGCATCCCTATTTTCACTATCATCGTTGTGGGATATCTCACCAAAAGGGTACCTGCCATTGCAGCCAAAATAGGCATCCTTTCAGGATCCATTCTTTACATCATCAGTCAGTTTATTGTGGGGCCCAGAATGGTGGCCAACGCACTTGCCGAAGCGAAGGCAAATGGCATTACAGACCCTGTGGAACTAAATCTGGTAGAAGCCGGTGCCTATCCACACTATCTTCACGTAATGGCGATATTGTTTGTTTCCAATATTGTAATTATGTTGATCATCGGGAAGTTTTATCCAAGAAAAGAACCCTTCCAATTGGAGTACACCAAACAGGTTTCCATTGAGCCCTGGAAGTATGTAAAACCGGCCAGTGCATTTATCTGCTTTATCGTTATTGCCATTTATGTGTACTTTGCGAAATAGAGTAGAATTTATAAAGATTTAAAGTAAAAGCCCGGAAACAAATTCCGGGCTTTTACTTTAATATGCTCTTTAAAAAAGTATCCTTATATGCCCTGCCCAAGGGTACTTTGGCCCCATTGGTCAGGATCACCAGATTTCCTGAAATCCTATCGATTTTTTTGGTGTTTATGATATGTGATTTGTGGATTTGATAGAATTGATCGCCTCCCAAAACACTTACCCAATGTCTAAGTGGTTCGTTGGACAAGATTTTTTTGTCCTCCAATTGGATTTCGGTATAATCGGAATCCGAGGTAATCGTGTAAATATCATCCACCAGCACTTTAATATGCTCGTGACTGGATTTTACGTAAATCTCGGTCAGTGGTTCATTGACGCTGCCGGATCTCTGCACATCCAACTTGGCATTTGCCTTGTTCACGGCCTGTAAAAAGCGCTGAAACGAAAATGGCTTCAACAAATAGTCCACTACATTTAGATCATAGCCTTCCAAGGCGTATTCGGAGAAAGCAGTGGTCAAAATAACTTGAGGAGGGTCCGGAATACTCTTTAAAAAGTCCAAACCATTGATTTTTGGCAAGTGTATGTCCAAGAACATAATATCCACGGACTCCCGGTTCAGGAATTCCATGGCGCTCAGACCGTCCGAAAACATATCAACAAGTTCCAAGTTGGGAACATCTTGTATATATTTTTTTAAGATTCGCTGCGCCGGTGGTTGATCCTCAACTATAATACACCTCATCTTTTTAGACTTTTTCCAGTTCCAATTTTAGATATACCTTGTAATCGTTCTCTGTTTCCTCTATCTGCAAAATATGTTTTTTTGGATAAAGCAGCTCTAATCTTTTCCTTACATTTTTTAACCCGATACCCTTGGCCACACTATCCAAACTAAAGCCAGAGACGTAGTTATTGCTGCATACGAATTCCAAGGTGGCATTATTTACCTTAACGGAAATATTGATCTTGATATCCGAAGATTGACCCGACTGGCTATGTTTAAAGGCGTTTTCGATAAACACGATCAAAATTAATGGCGCGATCCTGTATTCGCCCTCTATTTTATCAACATCAAAAAGTACCTCGCCCCTGTCCTCTATCTGTAATTTGTACAACTTGATAAAGTTCCCCAGTTGCTCCAGCTCTTTATTGAGCGGGACCATCTGCTCTTTGGACTCGTACAGCATATAACGCAGAACACCGCTCATCTCCAAAATAATCTCAGGGGTTTTGGGCGATTCTTGCAGGGCATAGGAGTATAAATTGTTCAAATTGTTGAACAAAAAGTGCGGGTTTATCTGGTTTCTGAGAAATTGAAGTTCACTTTCTTCTATAGCGTTTTTCAATTCATCTATCTGCGCTTGTTTCTGCAAGGCATCCCATCCGAATTTAAATCCGGACAGAATACAGATTACGGGCAGTACACTGAACAATGATATATATATTCCAGGAAAGTTTCTTCCACGTTCGGTATCGGGAAACATTATAGGCTCCAACACCAATTCTTCGATTAAAATTACGGATACCACTACCAAGGTCACCCCAAAGAAGAACTGCCAATACTTTTTTTTATACAGAAACCGTGGCATTAGGTAATACGTTATGGACACGGTCGAAATACTATAAAACAAAAGGAATACGGCCCGATACCAGACAATTCCCCCGGTGTTTCGGCTAAAGGAGAAAAACAATAGCACCAAAACGTGCAGTATTATTTGAAAAAGAAGTTCTTTTCTAGAAATCAAAATGCTCTTTTTAGCTAGAACAAAACTATCGATAAAAGCATTGCATAAGAAAAGTTGCTTTACAAACAACCATATTTACCCTGTAAACGACAGTTTGACCACAAAACGCACTTAAGTAATTGGCTGTTTGCAGATTAACCTTTACTCTTAACTAAATAATTGCATATGGTTCAGGTTACGGCAAATCATTTAGAAATTTTTATGGCAAACAAGTAAAACTCCTACTCTTTGCCCTATTGATCAACACCGCATAGCTTACGGTAAAAACACCAAGAAATGGACTTTGACCGATAAATATAGTATTGGTTTTAATGATGCCTATCTACTGGATTGCCACATCCGTCAATTCAAAAGGGGCATCCGTCAATTCCCCATAGGTTTAATCCCATCACTTCCCGACCTTCATTTCTTATGTTGAACCTGCTTTGGCATTGTATTACCAATTGCCCTAGCATACCACGTTAAAAAATAGTTGAGCATGGGATTAAAACTTGAAATACTGTACACCGGTCCAAAAACTTACGCCGAAGAAAAAGAAAGACAAATACTACTGGGCACTAATTTTGATACCGGGGCTGTATTTGCCAATAACGGTACCGCCGAAATTGTATCGGGAAACAACTTTCCAAAAACAGTTGAGGGTCCCTCCGAAACCATGTCAGGTGAAAAAGCCACCTATACCATTACCGACTTTGTGGGAAAAAATAATGGTGACATCAACGAAAAACGCCTGCCCATGGATAAATGTCTTATGAAGTGGGCCCTTTATATTGATGGAGTTCCCGTTAAGGATAAAAATGTGGAATACCTAAGTATATGCAATAAGGACAGGGCCAAAGAGGCCAGCGAAGACTTTATGGCTATCACCGATATCGAGGAGCGCACCAAGGCCATAATGGAGCATGCCATATTATACGCAACCATAGAAAGTGCGGAAGCGGACACTGCCCCCCTCAATACCACCAAGCTAACGGTAGAGTTCTCCAAGTGGCTGGACGGCCATAAGGTACATATTGAAGCTTACCGCAGTGGCCCTGACATGGAGCCATCCAAAGATTATGTGGTAACCACCAACATCTCTGCCCAACCTGAAATAGTAAAAGGCTATTGGGCAAACCATAGGCGAGAAGAGATAACCAACAAAACCGTTGGCTATAAAGACACGGTTTACATGTGCCTGGAAACCCTGGGCATGAAAGGCAAGACCGTGACCACCGAACTATGGGAAGAAGGCATCACCTTTATGGGCAGTACCAGTGGAAACGACGAAACCATTTGCATGAACGAGAACATAGCATGGAAGCTGGAAGAACGCCGGAGCTACAAAAAACTGGAACTCCCCGACCAAGACACCGAGGAATACAAAAAACAACGCGAGGGCATTTGGGAGACCGATCCCTTGGAACTCTACTTTAAAGTTCCCAGTGAAAAAGATATTGATGGCTATAAAACCAAGTTCGGCCAATTACTGTATTTAACGACCGACGAGCGCATAAGCGATGCCTACTTTGCCAAGCAGGTAAAGCAGAAAGCCATACACGATGGCACGGTAAAAGAGGAAGAAAAACCAAGGCTACATATTGTACAACCTAACGAAACCCTATCTCGCATAGCCCCAAAATACGGCATACATTGGCAAAAAGACCTGGCCAAGGCAAATGACATGAAAGCCCCTTGGACAGTAACCATAGGCCAAAGATTAAAACTGCCCGACAATGCCGTAATACCAAAGGACAAAAACGCACCAAAGGAAGAACCGCGACCCAAACCAAAAGAAGAAACGGTATATGAGCGTACGGACAGTGCCAGTTTGGGCAGCGAAGTGCACTTGGTGGTGGAGACCGCCAACCTGCACGGAAAAAAAGTAAACATTGAGGTGTTCGACAATGAAAAATTACTGGCCAAGGATACCGCAACCCCAATAAAGTTACTAAAAGATGATAAAGAAGTAACCAAACTGGAAAACATAACCATAAACGATACGGGCAAAGCCATTGCAAAAGTGAAACTGCGCCCTAAAAAGGATGAGGATTATAAAACTTTAAAAGATAAGTTTAAAGTAAAAAACACCTATAAAAATAACAATACAGGAAATGAAGAAGAATTACATGCAGATGACCAAGCCATAAAAGATTGCCCAGATGATTACACATTAATAAAAGAAGGTGAAGAAAAAGTAGCTAAGCTATTTTTAAAAATTACCTGTAAAGGCGATGATAAAGACCATGAAGAAGAGTTCTTAGGTGGCAAAGAATTAGTAATTTCTATAAGAAAAATAGCTCCTTGGATGGAAATCGCTTGGGGAGAATTAGGTATAAATGAAAGAGATAAGGTTAATGGGGGATTTGAAAAAGTAAAAGAATATTATAAAGATGGGGCTGGACAATCTTCACTTCATCCTATTAATGATGCATGGTGTTCTAGTTTTGCTAACTGGGTTATCATTAAAACAAATGAAAAACTAGGAGGAAACTTTTCCTATATTCCATTGAATGCGACAAAAAACAATCCTGCTGGAGCAATAAATTGGTATAACAAGTCTAGATACCCTGGAGGGAGTAGGCTTACTCCTACAGAAAAGCCTCCGTATGGAGCTTTATTGGTAATGAAAAAGAAATCGGGATGGGAAGGGCATGTAGCTTTTGTTGTTGATTATGAGGAGTCTGGAAGTGAAAAAACTTTTCATATTTTAGGAGGGAATCAATCTCATAAAGTATGTGTACAAAAATATGTTTTTAAAAAATCAGGAAATGATTATTTATATAAAAGCAAGTATAAACTGTTAGGGTTTGTTCTACCAAAGGAATATGATTTTAACAAAACAGAAGAGCAATATTATGAATATAATAAAGATTATAAATCTGAAGCAGCTGGGTCAACTCGCTAGTATTTTTATCTTATGTATTTTCGTTTCTTGTAAAAAGGAAACAGTTAAAACTAAAACTGATATTTCTACTAATTCTTTAAAGCCAAGTTTAAAACCAGACTCTATTAAAAAAAGAAAAATCATTCTTGAATTCAAGAATTATTTTTTGTCAAAAAAAGAAAAATCATTCTTGAATAACAAGTTTTTATTAGATACTTTGTATGGAGATTGTATATTTTTTAAGTTAGGTTTAGATTCTCTATATGAATCAGGAAGATACTATCTTTTAAAAAAAGAAATCATATCTAAAAATATTTTCGATAATAATATTCATAAGGCTATTATAGAAAATATAGACTCTGTAGATATCAGTAAAAAATTTAGTATATCCTATTTATTAAAAGATGAAGAATTTGAATCATCAACAATCTATAATTTTATAATAGTTGATAACCAACCTTATCTTTATTCTGTTAATTGTGCTGATTAAATATATGGCAAAACAGTAACTATTGAAGTATTTGATAACGAAAAAGCTATTTGCTGCTGATGATGAAACACCAATAAAATTAGTAAAAGATGATAACGAAGTAACCAAACTGGAAAACATAACCATAAACGATACGGGCAAGGCCATTGTAAAAGTAAAACTGCGCCCAAAATCTGATGAGGACTACAAAAAACTAAAAGAAAAATTTAAGGACGACAAGGTTGCCAAACTCTTTTTAAAAGTTACTTGCCAAGGCGATGATAAAAACCATGAAAATGAGTTTTTAACCAGTGGGGAGTTGGAGGTGAAAAAAAGCAAAAGAGCCCCTTGGATGGAATACGCAGAAGAAGAATTTAAAACATATAAAGGCATTAATGAGAATAAGTCTCCATTAAAAGAAAGGATAGAAGAATATTTTAATACAACTAATGCAAAAACAGGTAAGCACAACACCCCTTGGTGTGGAGCATTTGTAAATTGGTGTTTTGAGCAAACAGACGAATACAAAGGTACTAACACAGGATTGAATGCTCTAGCATTTGACTGGGGCTCAAAAGGCAATTCTAAGGCTAAAGCATCAAAACACAAACCTGACGGTTGGGCAAACGGAGAAGAATGCGATCCGTTTTATTGGGCCGTTATTGTTTTGAATTATTCTCATACAGCTTTTATTGTTGGTGAAAATTCAAAAAAGAATAAGTATGTTTATTTAGGCGGGAATCAAGGAGGGAGTGGTTCTGGCACTCAAAAAATACAATATGGGAGCGTGATAATTGGAAAAGAGTTTATGATAATGAAACCTAAAGACTATAATGTGTCAGAAGGAGAAAAATCTTTAAAAGAATATAATGTCAATAAAGATGGCTCTTATGAAACCACAAGATAGATTAATTCTAATTTTTTTTTCAATATTCTTGATTTTTGTGTCTTGCAAAGAATCAGTAAAAAAAGAGAAAAGCATCAAAGCAAATGAGAGCTTACTATTAAATTATGTGGATATAGTTTTAAAAAATAATTGTTTAAAAATTAACGAATTATCAAATTTTTATAGTGAAATAAGAATGTTATGTAAAGGCACAAACAAGGAAATCACTCATCTCTTTTCGAAAGGGTTAGAAGAACATTACAAGCAGGGTTTTTGTGATTTATTTAATGATGCAATAAAAAATCTAGATGGTGAAATACAATATAAAATAGATGAGGATTGTAATGGTGTTGTAAGTATAATCTCTGTTGAGAATATCCTTGATGAAGACGGAGAAAAATATAGGAATGAATATGCGACATTCCTTTATATTAAAAAGGAAAAAGGAGAGTTAAAAATATACAATATTGGAGGGGCAGGCTAAAAAAAGTAAACATTGAGGTGTTCGACAATGAAAAATTACTGGCCAAGGATACCGCAACCCCAATAAAGTTACTAAAAGATGATAACGAAGTAACCAAACTGGAAAACATAACCATAAACGATACGGGCAAGGCCATTGTAAAAGTAAAACTGCGCCCCAAGAGCGATGAAGACTACAAAAAACTAAAAGAAAAATTCAAGGACGATAAGGTTACCAAACTCTTTTTAAAAGTTACATGCCAAGGTGATGATAAAAACCATGAAAATGAGTTTTTAACCAGTGGGGAGTTGGAGGCAGTTGCAAATTCCCCGATATTTAGTATAGCTTTTCTTCATAACCAATATAAATATCAAGTTTCTTTTCCATAAAAATCTTTTTAGTCTTTGATATACAATGAAACAGGATAAAGCCCAATAACCTGAAAATAAATAAAATCCCTACGAAATACTATAACGTATCCATGATAAGGGATTATTTGACGCCCATCTAGAGTTCATACATATTTAAGTATAGATTTTGCAATATTGGCAACAATACCGATTGGATAGCAAGTAACAAAACCTCACTTTGCCGACCATAAATTTTATCAACCATCAAGCCAAACGGCCCATTCGTTAACTCAAACAGGGCATCCATTAGGTTGCCTACCTGTTTAAGTTAATTAGATGTTATGTTTGATGGAAATGAATATACTATCTATTGAATGTCCTTACAATAACGTTCAATGTTTTTACATAAAGAAAACTAATTACAACAAATACATCCATTTAACACCTATCAATTATGTCAATGTACAATTATGGGATTGGGGGAAACGAGGTCAAGACAAATGCCAGCGAGGGCATTTCCGACATTCCATCCAACAGAACACTTTTAATCCAAAAACTAACGAATGAGCCTCCTATAAAGCCAGAGGCCGTCTATGGTCTTAAAACTGTAGAAGACGTATTTAAAAAATTCACCCCAAAGGTTGAACTAGAATTCATGGATGAAAACGGAATGAACGTGACTGAAGAGATGAGTTTTAACAATTTAGGGGATTTTGGGGCAAAATCAATTAAGGAAAACAGCAGTTTCCTAAATAAGATCAACATAAAGAAAGAGCAGAGTCTTAAAATTTCCAGACAATTGGCATCTAATAGAGCATTAAAAAAAGCGCTCGAAAATCCCGATACCCGTTCCGCAATTATCAATATGCTGGAAAATGCGCTTGAGGAAATAGAAAAAGCCCCAAAGCAACAATAAAGTAAAAAAGCTCTAATACCTAAACGTTAACATGTCTACAACAAAAACACAAGTACAAGCAATAAAATCCACTAAAAAAACACAATCGGCATCAAATACGGTAGATGCCTTGGCGGAATACGGCGGTTTTTCCTTTTTAGAAAATATCGTTGATGGACTCACCAATTTAAATCCAAACAGAAAAGCCCGAAGAAGTATTTTTCTCAATGATGAGCAATGGAGTTCAGAACGTGAAAATCTATCAAACCGTATCAATGTATGGCTCAATTTGTTAAAAGATGGAAAGAACATAGAATCCATGAGGGATTTTGCCATAGAACAATCAGAAAAGGCCGAAGACGTTTTGAATGTTAATCTTAGAAAAGCCCTAAAAGCAACAGAAGAACTGGAACGCTCCTATCGATCTGTTTCTTTGTTCTATAAAAACGCGGGGACGGACAAAATTAAGAACATAACTGTCCTAAATGCCGATTTGAGCCAGCTTCAGGATTTGGACAACACATTGTTCATAGACTATGTTTCTGATGAATTAAAACAGAATTTTGACCGCTTGGATCTAAGGGAAAATTATGGGATTTTATGTGTTCCAGGTTATTTGGGACCCAACGCAGTCGTAAATAAATGGGCCAAGATAGCTCATGATAACAAAGCTGTACTTGTTACAGATTTTCAAGACCTGGAGACACCGGACGATGTTGTGGATTTGTTTCATAATGCCAACCATGCGAGTGGAGACGTATATAAATCCAATACATTAATGACCTGCAATTGGTTATTGGGACGTAAAAAAGAAAGTATCGTAGGAGAAGAGAACGACCTTTTTGTTCCACCGTCAAGTGCGCTTGCAGGAAAGATTTACGGAACATTAATGTCACAAGTGGTCGCAGGAATGAAATTTGGTGGTGTAAACGAGGTGGAAAGTGTTCGTTTTGACCTTAAAAAAAGTGAGATTTCCGAATTGGAAAAAATGGGCGTAGTACCCATGGTGAATGAATACAGCAAGGTGATGGCATTTTCCGCCAAAACTTTGTTCAATGGAGACAATCTTGGATTACAAACATACTCTGTGGTCCGTGTGTTCGATCATATCACCAAAGTGTTATTTGATTTCTTGAATAGACGTGCTTTTGAAAATTGGACCACGAGAACAGAAGCGGATTTACGAAGCCAAATCGTAAAGTTTCTAGATGGTATTCAGGGCCCTGCCAAGTTGATCGAACGCTTTAAGGTAATACGCATAGAACAAGACCCAAACCAAAAAGATAGAGTATTGTTGGATATTCATATTACACCCTATTTTCCTGCAAAGAGCTTTGTGATCCAGTTGGATGGTCATAAAGGAGATGGTCCGGAGAATGCTGTTTGGAACAGTGAGTATTTACAGCAAAACCAATAAACGTAAGATTCTCAACAGTAATTATATTTTTGCTCCCAAGTTTTCTTGGGAGTTTTTTTGGTTTTATCTTAAACCTATAGGGCAATACCAATAATATTCCTTTTCCAGTAGTTGGCCGTTATGATTTATCTTTGTGATAGTCACCTCAACATATGGCTAAGCAATACAAAAAACACTGGAGGTATGGCCCAACGGATGTTTGGTTGATTCGTTTCAAGGCATTTATAGAATTTGTTTCAACCCATGGAGAGTACCCTACAAAATCAACACATCCAATACTATCCAAATGGATTAGCAATCAACGACGACGGTATAATGCTGATAATAAACCACTTAGTCCGCCATTGGTCGAGCTGCTCAATGAGTATGGTTTTGTTTGGGAGAACACACAAGAACAACATTGGCAGGCAATGTACCAACGTTTGATCAAATATTTAAAAAAGCATAAAAAATACCCCTCTAAAAAGGAAGACAAGGAGCTCTACCATTGGATACTGCGAACCAGAAAAAGCTATTGTTCAGGTAAGTTGGATAAGGCCCGTGTTCTAAAACTGGATGCCTTGGATTTTGAATGGGATCCAATTGGTAATAGTTGGAACCATAAATACATCAAACTAAAAACCTTTATAGAAAAGTATGGCTACTATCCTACCCCGGAAGAGGACAAATCGTTGAATCAATGGGTCAACAACCAACGAATGAAAGATGCCAAAGGCAAACTTTCCAAGAAGCAACAAAAACAGCTCAATAGTTTATCCAAGCCATGGATTCATCATGCAGACAGATCATGGTTGGCAGCACTGTATAATCTAAAATCCCATATTAAAGATTATGGAGATTACCCACTTCCAAAAGATGATGGATACTTGAACGCTTGGGTGGCCAAACAACGCTATAAACATAAAAAAGGAAAGCTCAAAGATTGGCAACTCAACATGCTATATCGTATGGATTTTGCCTGGGATATCGGGTTATGGCGTTGGGAGCGATGGTTTACTGTATTTAAAAATCATATGGATGCCCAAAAAAAGTACCCAACACGGCAAGACAATTATCAGCTATGGTATTGGGTATATGTGCAAAGAGACTTTAAGCGTAAAAATAAGATGGAGGAAAATAGGATACGAAAGCTTGATCAGATCAATTTTGACTGGGATATGCCACCGTCCAATGGTAGTCATCGAAAAAGAAAATCAAAGAATTGATGACCAGGTATTTATTTAAGAAAAAAAATATTGCAGATAGCTTGGTCATTTAACAAGAATATTTTACATTCGCCTTAATTGTTTGACAATTGGGTAACCTTATACTCTTTTGAAGATTGTTGAAACAACTGACCTCTACGTTTCTTAACCCCACACCTCTTTAGAGCTTCCACCAATGGTCGGACTTGATAATTTCAATCATGTTTGGCAATACATTTTTTACATTTTATATCATTTAATTATTAATTTTTAAACTATCCAATTATGGGAAGCTTTAGAGCATCATTGGAACTCGGAGGTAAAGAGTTCGACGTATTATTTTCAGATTATTCGTTCAGTAGAGATACTGACAAAAAAGGCAAGCCTGCCTCTAATGTGTATGGTGGCCGTGTCACTGTAGAGATTGAATCCACTGAGGATACCTCGGTAATAGAGGCCATGCTGAACAGTCAGTTCAAATCAGTCGACGGTAAAATTGTGTACAAAAAGACAGAAGAGGACGCCAAGATGAAAGAAGTGGAGTTCAAAAATGCCTACTTAGTGTATTACAAGGAAACTCTTGATGTCAATGGGGAAGTTCCAATGACAGTGAAGTTCACTGTATCCGCAGAGGAGATCGTAATCGGAAACGCTACGATCAATAACCGATGGCCGAGTGCCTAAGAATCAACTGATCCAATTAGGGGTCTTTTGTGTCAAATAAAAAGGAACTAGGCTGTCTTTAGGACTTGCATATGCAAGACTTGGACAGCCTTTTTCCATTGGTCTGTACATTATTGAACTATCCGAACCGATCATGCCTTTAGAGGCTGGTTGACAACCATTTGTTTGATGCAGACAAAGATAAAATCGACCAGAAGATATACAAAAATGTCTGTGAAGAAGATATCATCAAAATCTTGAAAGACCAAGCCTATAAACGATGGTAAATAATGAACAAATATGAGTGACAATGTTAAATTAGATTGCCTTAGCACACATATACAAGATACTATATCTACAGCTTGGGAATTTACCAAGCACAGCCAGATACTGCAAGGTGAAACCTTAGAAGATAAGCTTGGCGAGGAGCTTCAGTTTTTGTTGAACCAAGATTCTACGCTGGAAACAATAATGGATGAGTTGGCGTGCGAAGAGTACAAGAAGCATGAACAGCAAACAATATTCGATCCACCTAATTTTAAAAATTATGTGCGCCTAAGCAGCAACAAGGGTTATGTAGAAGTTTTTGTAGGGAATAAATGGATAACGGTACCAGCTGATTCAAACATAAATTTCTCTTCAAAAGCAAACTATGGTTTTCGAGTGACAATCTCTCATGGTGGCAACTTTACAGAGGTTGCATTCACCCCTGCCCAAGAAGATGTTGAGGAATACATACGAAGTGGAGGAAATATTGAAGTTTCCCAAGTAGAAGAATATTGTTGGGAACAGTTTGGGAAGGATACCTATGGGTTTGCAGAGCATGTAAAGAAAAACCGAGACTTTTTGAATCAAATATCTACGGCGTATTTAGATACATCAAAAGAGTTTCAGCGCACATTTACCTATAAAATTTCTAAAGCCGGAAAACGTGCCAAAATACCTGTAAAAGCTGGAAAAGTATATCATAATGCCAGAAAGATGGCGAAGCTGGGGAAAATGGGGAAAATCACTGGAATTGGTGGAATTGTATTTGATACAGGAATGATTGGTTATGAACTAGCTACTGATAAGTGGGATGCCCATACAGTAGCAAATGGCGCTTTACTGGTTATTGGGGTTGGGGCAACATTAGTTGGTGCCCCAGTTGTTTTGGCGGGTGTAGCAGTATATGGCATTTTAGATTATGCTTTTGACATTAGCGAAGCTCTGGATAATGCTGTGGGCAGGCAATCAGGTTTGTGGGAATCGGGTCCAAACTCCAATGCCTTTATAGAACGAACCCCTTTGTTCAAACCAAAGCCAAATCTATTGCCAGAGGTGCGAACCATGGCCATAGACAAGACCAAGGTAGCGACCAAAAGGACAAAAAGACTGGACCGATGATAAAGTTTTTGTTCAAAAAGATATTATCATCCTTTTATTGTTTTGCCCGTACTTGGGTGAGCAAAAAGATGAAAGACAACGTAATTCCTGCTACACTGTGGTCTTTTTTATTGTCAATAACGCATATTCTGTGGGGGCTATACGCTGTTCTTATGGGTTCATTGCCATTCAAGGTAAGTGATGTGCTCTTAAAAACAGGTATAATTGCGCTGGCTTTTTTTACAATGTTACTGATGTACGGACCCACCAAGCGTGCTATTTTTAGTTGGGGGATAGAAAAAGAATACAGAGCGTATGACCTAAGTTTGCGCTGGAGAAAAAACACCTTTGCTTTTCTCTTCTTCTGGGGAAGTTTTATACTGTTCTTTTATCTGGGAGTCAGGTTTTTAAGTAGATATGCTTTTTCGAACTTGAAAATGGGTGGAATAGAATGACTCTGGACCGCAATAAAATAAAGATTGTTTTTATTCCTTTTGTTTTGGTCTCAATGGGAACAATACTCTTATATACCATGCTTAGATACCAACTTGGTACAAAGCTTGGGATTTTGCCATTTGAGCAAGAACTGTGGAACTTTTGGATTCCGTTTTATTTGCCATTTATCTCATTCTGGGCATGTCTTGGGAAAAGAGTGAGGATACTTAAATTGAAGTCTCTCAAAAATAAGTATATATCCGCCCACCAGGCTTTAATTTTACTTATGGTATTGGCCATGAGCCCCCCTATGATTTTAAGCCAGAAATATCTCGATAAAGTTCCACACGGCCTCATTGAGATTGATGATTTTGATGAGATCAAGAATCATCAAAAAGAAAAATTCTTCGTTATAAACCAGTTTGATGTTGATAAGGGCTCTATTGTGGAAGGTTTTTCAACTAGGGAAGTTATGGGAGGAAAATATTCACGGGCGAGAAAATATTTTTATGTGGATATGCTGTATCCATTTAAAAATGTTTCAGGAGTGTGGTATGGCATTGAATATTCCAAAAACATCAACGGAAAAAAAGACAATAAAGAGCTAAAGCAGGTAAAGGAAACATTTTACAGAACATCCAAAGACAGTTTTATATCTCAAAACCTTAAAGAGGTCAAGTATTTTGAAAAACTGAACAATTCATATAAGAGAAGTAGATTTTTAAAGGCCATCAATAAAAACAGGCCCTTGGTCAATATTGATTCACAAATAATATTGATTCCCAAAATGAGAGATTACAAAAATAGAACAGGAATATCGTTGGGGTGGATTTTTGGCTCTTATGTCATAGGCTGTGTATGTGTTTTAATAATTATAGCTATTCCAAAACTAGATAAACGACTACTAACAAAATTTAACAATAACTGATATGAATATTACAGAACCAAGAAACCAAGTCAGTATAGATGGAAAATATTTGAAAAATTTTGAGCAAATAGTTCTCAAGCAAGCCATCAATAACCATCATTTTTTTAAAATAACAGTAAACCACGACGAACTCGAAGCTTTGGGCAGCCATACACTGGACAGGTCAAAGGCAGTACTTGGTAAACCCGTGGTCATCACCTTTGGCGAAATGGAGTTTTTGGGAATTGTGACCAATGTAAAACTGGTACATACCAATGGGCATCACCGTGGAAATATTGTTCTTTCCGGTTTTTCCAAAACAATACTTTTGGACGGAGGCAGGCACATCCGGTCTTGGGCGGACAAGGGACTAGCCACCATTGTAAAGGAAGTAGCCGATGAAGCCGGCGTGGAAACAGCCGTAAACCCAAGGAACAAAACATTGGTAAAGTACGGAACACAATACAACGAATCTGGCTTTACCTTTCTACAAAGATTGGGCAAACAATATAATGAATGGTTATATTACGATGGGGTAAAATTGGTGTTCGGCAAGCCCGTTATAAGCAATAGCACAACCTTGGAATATGGCAGCGAACTGGACAATCTCTCCATGGGCATACGCACTGGTGCGGGCAACCAAAGTGCATTCTCTTACGATGCCATGACCGATACATGGAACGAGGCAACGACCAAGAATGAAGTAGAAGGACTCAACGAACTCGCCATGGGGGCATTCAACACCTCTCAAAGTATCTTCCCCAATACCGCTACCAGTCATTCTTTGGTCCCGGAGCAGGATAAAAGCGAGATAGAGACAAGCCTACAAGGAAGACAGGCTGCCACCATGGCGGATCTAAATGTCCTAGAGGCCAGCTGCAATAAGCAAGGCCTTACCGTGGGCAGTGTTATAAAGGTACGCTCAGCTCGGTGGGACGGAAAAACAACCTTTGATGAACAAAACTATGGCGAATACCTGATCATAGAAATATCCCATAACGCAGAGGGGAACAATGTGTACCATAGCAGTTTTAAAGCCATACCCGCAGGAGTAGCAGTACTGCCTACCCCCAAGGTGGACATGCCCTATGCCCATGCCGAGATTGCTACCGTGGTCGATAACGAAGACCCCAAGAGCAAGGGAAGGGTAAAAGTACGGTTTGGGTGGCAAAAACACCAAGCAAGTACCAATTGGTTACGGGTGCTCATGCCAGATGCAGGTAGCTCCGACCATAAGGCTCAGAACCGAGGCCATGTTTTTATCCCGGAAGTGGGAGACCAAGTAATGGTAGGGTTCCGCTACGGGGACCCCAACAGGCCCTTTGTAATGGGAGCTGTGTTCAATGGGGTCAACGGTGCCGGAGGTGGGCCCGGCAACGCGGTAAAAAGCATAGCCACACGAAGCGGCCACATACTGGAGTTCAACGATGCCGAGGGCTCGGAAAGCATAACGATCACGGACAAAAACAAGAACATCATATGTATTGATACTGCCAACAATAGCATCAAGATTACCGCACAGGAAACTATAGATTTTGAGGCCAAGAACATCAATCTAATAGCTACCGATAAAATTACCCAACGATCACAACATATGGAGGTCCATGTAGGACAAGATAAAACGGTCAATATCGGTGGATCTTATGATGTCGGCATTAAAAACAATTACTCCATTTATGCAGCAGATTGTACAGAGACCGTTTATGGCAGCAAGGCAATTCAAATAGAGGGGAATCTAGACCTAAATTCTTCAGAGGCCAATATTATGGCCAATAAAGGAGACATAAATGTTAAGGGGGCCGGCGTGGCCGTGCTTCAAGGCGGTGGTGATGTTAAGGTAAGTAAAGGATAATCCCATGGATTTAGTTTTGGAAACCGAAAATGTTTCATCATACCATGCCGCTAATCAGTATAAAAAATTCGATAGGCCAGTGGAATATTCATTTACCATCGAGGAAGAGACATGTTTAAAAGATCATGTAACCCGCCACCTGTACACTCTTGATCTTGAGGTATTAACAAATCATAGGGAAAAAGGCAATTACAACTTTATCGTAAGAACCACTGACCAGCAATTTAAATTGGATAAACAATGGGCAAAGCAAGGGAAGTTCTTGGCAGATTTGAGCGAGTTGACGGAAGAGGTAAACCTTTGGGTTGATGAAAAAGGATCTATAGCATCTTTTGACCATCCCAAACTACAACAGAAATGGAAGAATCTAAAGTTGAGATTGTTGAAAAACCATATTGGGGAAAAGGTGGAAAATTATATCCGGGAAATAGAGAACAGAATCAATAACAAGACCCTGTTTTTAGAGGATTTAAAACAACCAAAATTGTTTGGACTTTTGTTTGATGGGTATGGAACATTACAGGAAAAAAGAGGTTCCAGACAACGAAAAATAAATTCCCTAATACATGGTTTGCCTATTTGTTTCGAAGAACATTTCGTCCAAACAAAAGAAACCTTCCCAGAGCAAGAAATCTCTATACAAGGGAAAATGAAGCATTTGGATGCCAATGCTCTCTCCCGTATTCAAGCGTATTTTAAGTTCAATGATATTGTAGAAACAGCCCCATTCTTGGTGTACTACAAAAAAAATGCTGTACTGGACATGGACTCCGGGTATGTTAAAAAAAGTCACTTCCAATTGGAACTGACCAATGGAAATGGCTATACAAAAAAACAAGTACTGGAATTAAAGCAAAAATAAAATGGCAAAAAATTATGTCTGCAATGGTGCCAAGATAGAATGTATGTTGTGCACCTTGCCCGAAGGGGAATTAAAAGTGACCTCCAATACGGTTAAGGTCCAAGATAAATTGTTCGCCAATGCAAACGATAAAGAAAGGGAGAATCTAGTGTTCCAAGGCAATTGCAAAAAGAGCCCTGCCCAAGCCCACCCGTGCCAAATGGTGATAAATACCGGGGATTGGGAAAATATAGCGGACCTTGTGGTACAGGATGCACCCGCTCTACTGGAAGACTCCACAATTAAATGCAATTACGGCGGAGTGGCCATAAAGATCACAGACCATCTACAAATCAACGAAATAACAAGCATTCAACCAGCTACAGGCCCTTTTATTGAGCCGATTTTTGAGCCCGAAATTCTAAGTTTGGAGTGGAAATCCAATAAAGAAGTTAAGGATAAAAACAAAACGTCTGACCATCCCGATGGAGTTATTGAAGAAACCACTGCTGGAGAAAAAATTTGGCTGGAAGCATGTACCCTTGGAATGCTTCCTGGTGAAACAGTAACATTTGAAATCGTAGAAAAAGATGATCCAAAAACTATTTTGCTACATTCGACCGGCTATATTGATACCGAGGGCTATGCTAGAATTGAACTTCAAAGCGAAGACGCTATAGATATTGTTAAACAGACCCTTTGTGCAACAGTAACGTATTATGAACAAAAAAAGGAAGCCCGTATAACCCTTGCCCCCAAACTTCCCAAACTGCAAGGAGAAATTATTTTTGTACACGGGTTTTTGTCAGACCCAATACATAATTCAGAAGCCGTTTTTTACAATGCTACCAAACACAAAAACCCAGACGACCCCAACAGTGGAGCTCTAAAAGGAGAAAATGCCGATGAAAACGACCGAACACATCCTGATGATATAGACACGGCCCAAGAAAAAAGAGACCGAGATAATGCCCCAGAAAAATCAAGAAAAGAAAAAATAATGGATTTCTTAAAAAATCCGTTAAGAGATTTTGCCTTCACTCCTGATGAAAAATATTATGATTATTGGAACACCAGGGCAAATGATTTTAAAGCCACAAAAACATACGCAAAATATTTCAATGCAGAAGACCACGTACACTATATCAATGGATCACACGGTTTGGGCAGTAATGGCGCACATCGGGTAGACCATGGCATATCCTTGGGCTACACTTGGGCCGAAGAAGTCTATACGCTTTTGGAGTGTGAAGATGTTGAAGAATTTAAAGACGAGATACCTATAGTGGAACAATACTCCCCAAAATACAAACCTATAACCGTTATAGGACATAGCCAAGGTGTTTGTATGGCTGCGGGTGTTGCTTTGGGCGTTATAAAATATGCTGCCGATAAAGGTTATGATACAATACCCATTAACATCATATTTCTTGGTGTACACCAACCCAGAGGACTATATGGAAAGGAATACGACCATCTTATTGATGTAAAAGTAGACCGATACGAATTAAATTACAGTTATCCCTCTTTTGGGGATGACGAAGAATCTAGTTTCAAGTTTTTAAATAGCTTGTCCGCATTATTCTCGGATAAATATAAAAAACTATATCACAACAGGGGACTTTATGAGCATGTCAAAGAAATTTCTGATTGGCAGGCCTATAAAACCAGGGCCGTACAATTTACCTTCACCAACGACCATGGCGATTTGGTACTCATAGATGGTGACATACCTGAAATACCAAGCGCTTGTGACCCAAAACGAGACAGCACCCTGTTCAGTGTGGAATACTATGGCAATTTACCCACAGCAATACATAAGCAAAACAAAGAAATCATAAATCTAACAGAACACGGGGCAAAAGGCGGGTTTATTGTGCTGCCAAAATATATTGCCAACAATCGTTTTGATTTTGATGCCTTAAAAGAAATTGACAAACCAACCAAAACTCAACTGGAACTAGGTGTGGAATGGGCTAAATATAAAACCGTGGCCATACGTTGGGGCACAGCAATGTACAACTACAAAAAGCTAAAAAAACAATACGAAACCCAAACGGGCAAAAGCTATAGATACACCAATAAAGTAGCAGAAGAGTACCAACAAGCCATGCAAAAACTCGGCAATTGGCTCAAAGACAAAAACCCATTTACAGACGACCTTACAGATGAGGAAAAAAGAAAATTGGAAGAGCGGAAAAAAGAGCTGGACCTAAAAACACAAGTAACCGATGCCTTTGAAACAGCTTTAAAGAAATACGCCGCCATACAAGAAGCCGACCTCTATGCGCATTTTAGCCCGGTGGAAATGATACACCACCCCAAAATGGTAGAAAATTTCCCTAATGACGCACTTGGCAACGAGAGTATTTGGAAGCGCATACAAAACCTTGGAAAAGACATATTTTATAGGGTGGAGTATGATACTGACCCTAAAAAAGTTGCTGAAATGACCGAACAGCAAAAACGGGAAAAGGAGAGAGAAGAAATTGAAGGAAAGCTAGTAAATAAATTAGTAGACACCTCAATAGGAGATACAGACTATATCAACAACGTAATACAAGCCTATGTGCACCAAAACAAAGATGCAGAATACCGTTTATACCAAGAGGCCAAGGATGAACAATAAAATCTTTTATCTTTTTCTAATTCTAACATTTACAAACTGCCAACAAAAAAGTATGCAAGAGTATAACGACCATCAAGAATTACACAACCATAAAGGAACTGAACATTATGAAGTAACCACGTTGATTTCAAGTAAAAATGAGCCTTATTATATACAATTTGATTCAATTCAAAAACTACTCATAGTAAAATCAAGTTTTGATGCCAATAAAGGTAGAGGATTTAACACCTATGAAACTGCTAAGATCAATACTTTAGGTATTAAAGAAGAAGCATTTGATGATATTGACCATATACTTAATGACGGTACAATGTGGGATGGTGATTATTATAGAAATTGGATTATAAACGGTGACAAGACCAAACACAAATACCTGGACCCATTGACCCAAGAAGAAAAAAACGATGCGGAAAAATGGCGTAAAAAATTTATTTCTTATTACAATAGAGCGACTTATGTTCATGAATCCTCTTGGAGTTATTATATGAAAATAAATAAAGAATGGTTTAAATTCAAAATGAACCTTGAGGTTATTAATGATGAGTTTGCAAAACAACATCCACCCAAGGAAAATGAAGAAGTAAGAATGATAAAGTTAAAAGACCTTACCCCCGATTTTTTTAGTTCAGAAGAGCGAGAAAAAAACAAGGGTTTTATGGAACTGGTGGGCTACGAGGAAACCGAGAGAGAAAAGAGCAGCCAGATACTCAACCCCATAGAACACTCCGCGGGCCACTATATAATAAATGTTCACCTGCCCAAAGGCGACACCCTCAAGATAAGAAACTTTGGCAGCATGTACCCTAACCTTAAAACCTACAAAATACCAAAAGAACACGGTGGCCGGGACGATGTTATCTTTATGGTGCAGGAACCTGACCAAGAGCTCTACCCCAACCAAAAATGGGGAGGCATGTACGTGATAAGGCCAAGAAAAATGAAATAGAGGCCCATGTCCACCAAAACAAAGATGCAGAATACCGTTTATACCAAGAGGCCAAGGATGAACAATAAAATCTTTCTTTTACTCCTAATACCAATACTTACAAACTGCCAACAAAAAAACATGCAAGAGTATAACGACCATCAAGAATTACACAACCATAAAGGAACTGAACATTATGAAGTAACCACGTTGATTTCAAGTAAAAATGAGCCTTATTATATACAATTTGATTCAATTCAAAAACTACTCATAGTAAAATCAAGTTTTGATGCCAATAAAGGTAGAGGATTTAACACCTATGAAACTGCTAAGATCAATACTTTAGGTATTAAAGAAGAAGCATTTGATGATATTGACCATATACTTAATGACGGTACAATGTGGGATGGTGATTATTATAGAAATTGGATTATAAACGGTGACAAGACCAAACACAAATACCTGGACCCATTGACCCAAGAAGAAAAAAATGATTGGAAACCATACAGTAAAAAGTTTAACAAGCTATATCATTCTTCAAGTTATGTCTATAAAGACATAAGTACGTTCTTCTTTAAAGTTAATGATAACTGGTATAAAATAAAAGATACCTTAAAATCTAAAAACAGACCAGATGATTTTAGAGCACAATATCCACCCAAGGAAAATGAAGAGGTAAGAATGATAAAGTTAAAAGACCTTACCCCCGATTTTTTTAGTTCAGAAGAGCGAGAAAAAAACAAGGGTTTTATGGAACTGGTGGGCTACGAGGAAACCGAGAGAGAAAAGAGCAGCCAGATACTCAACCCCATAGAACACTCCGCGGGCCACTATATAATAAATGTTCACCTGCCCAAAGGCGACATCCTCAAGATAAGAAACTTTGGCAGCATGTACCCTAACCTTAAAACCTACAAAATACCAAAAGAACACGGTGGCCGGGACGATGTTATCTTTATGGTGCAGGAACCTGACCAAGAGCTCTACCCCAACCAAAAATGGGGAGGCATGTACGTGATAAGGCCAAGAAAAATGGAATAAAGATCGACACTGCCCAAAATTTTGTGTGAAATAATAACAACAGGTTTCTAGGGAGCAGGATAATTTATAGACATCCTTATCTATCAACGAGAGCCATGTACGTTTAACTTGCCTTAAAAAAGGAGAAAACCGCTTTGGAGCATTACAGCCCACAATCACTTTGGCAAGGAACAGGAAACATCATTTTAATTTTTTGAAAAAACTGCATTGGTATTTCACTTATATTTTTAAATTTGACAGCCGGCTTACCCCATACTAACTAATCTTAATAGTTAGAACCACACTACTTAGCCGTGAAATACATAAAACTTCCCTTGAACTTATTGCACTCAGTACGAGGTGCCAAAAACAACTTTTGCGCTTTGGAAGAATCCATTGCACAATCCATAATGATGCAAACTACCTGCAGGTATGGAGAAGTAGAGGGCAGGCCCGATTATGGCTCAGCCATTTGGGAACTGGAATTCAACCAGTTGATCAGAACCCACGAATGGGAGGAACAGGTCAGTAACTCGCTTCATGCATCCATTCAAAAACATGAGAAAAGACTCAAGAATGTAGATGTAAGCGTACATCTTTCTGAAGTCCACACCGAATCAAAAAATCATGTTCAAGTTAGAAAAAAAGCAGAAATATATGTGAAAGGGACAATCGTCTTTTCGGAAGTTCCCTTTCATTTCAATACCATCTTATACATAAGCCCTATTACCCAATAAATAACAAACCTATGCCGAACAAGGACTTGGAAATAATTAAGGAAAACATGGTAGAACGTGCCATGGAGCTTTGGGAAATAGAAGATAGAACGCTTATGGACCCTGTAGTGGAACTTCTACTGGACGTTTTTGCCCATGAATTTTCCAAGATCAATCAAGATCTAAAAATATCCGACTCCAAACTTGTGGAGCGAATAGCCAAAATATTGGTAAAAGAAAGCTGGTATATGCCCCTTCCCGCCCATGCACTGATTCGTATGGAACCCGTAGATGATTACCTGTGGATAGATAAAGAAACCCATTTCTATTACCAAAAAGTGCTAGAGGGAAATGAGTCCCTCGATATCTTCTTTACCTCTTTGACCTCATTTCAGATTATTAAGGCAAGGGCCATTTGTACCATAAAAAACAAAGGAATTGCGTTTTTTGATGAAAGAGGGAGAACTTTCCGAACGATCCCCCCAAAACCCGATGGACAAATTTGGGGTCATACATTGTGGGTCGGAATCGAAATAGATCGGAAGTTATTGGAAAAAACTGATCAGCTTTCAATTTCCATTATGCCAAGAGACTCCGATCTTGCCCCTTATTTAAGAATGACCAAGGTGTTTAATGCTGAGGACGACCTAGTTCCCATTAGGCCACAATACAGCAATAAAAACACTGGCAATACGCATTATTATAACAGTGTGTTCCGGTATTATCAGGATTATCTGTACACCCTGGACATTACCAAATGCAACGCACTACAAACGCTACCTTCCAAATGCAAAGAAGCTTTTCACCAAGAAGATTTGGAAGACATGGACCAAGAACTGTTATGGCTCAAATTCCAGTTCCCAGCAGTGTTCGACCAAGAAGAATTGAGAAAGCTCCAAATAAGCCTCAATACTTTCCCCGTAGTAAACCGAAAACTGAAATACAAACAACACAATGTAAAGCGCAATGGAAGAATAGTTTCTATAAGTTCACCTAATGAACATTTTCTAAACGTCGCAAAGATGGAAGATGATAAAGGCAGGGAATTCCATCCAACACTAAACAGCGAAATCTCCAATCTAGAAGGGTCCTATTCTTTATACTTTGGTGAACTGGAACAGTTTGATGAAAGAAATGCAAAACAATTATTGGAACAAGTAATTCAAAAAGTAAGGGAAGAAGGCAGTGCATTTTCTGCCATAGGCTATGATATATTGAATGCACATTTGGAGGATTTGAACAAAAAATTGGATGTTTTGGAACGAAAATTAAGCCTAGGTCAAAACAATCATTCTACGGGTGGCAAACAATATATAATGTCCTTTCCCTATAAAGATACATCTAATTTGGAATGTCATTACTGGATCACAGACGCGCATGAAGCCAATGGCCTCCCACAAGGCACCAAACTTGCCCAATACAAATTGGGTGGAATCGTACCCAACACCATTAGATTGTGGACCGATACTATTGGTGGCCGTTATAAAAACTCCACTAAAGAACAAGTGGCCAACTTAAGGTATGGACTTATCTCCAAAGATCGTATTGTATCTAGAGAAGACATTAAAGAATTTGTAAAAACCATTATCGGAAAATCAGTGATCAATGTCGAGGTAAGCTCCGGGGTATCTGTTTCACCAAACAAAAAAGAAGGTCTTGTACGTACCACCGAAGTACATATAAACATGCGTACCAATACTCCACTTTCCCCCGAAAACCAAAAAAGATTAGCCCATTATATCCAATCCGAATTAGAACATAAATCAGTACATAACATCCCATATAAAGTTACCATATGCCTACAACAATAGAAAATATTTTTAGTCCAAGCTTAACATCAGCTGTGCGAATGGCCAAATCCTTAGCTTCAAAAGAAGGCCATACCTCCTACGGCG
Source organism: Flagellimonas marinaquae (assembly GCF_023716465.1). Classification (NCBI taxonomy): domain Bacteria; kingdom Pseudomonadati; phylum Bacteroidota; class Flavobacteriia; order Flavobacteriales; family Flavobacteriaceae; genus Flagellimonas; species Flagellimonas marinaquae. The sequence continues at coordinate 1,823,750 of NZ_CP092415.1, read as the reverse complement.
TTGCACACCTTGCCATTTCAATGCTATGCGAACCCACAGGATTGACAGAGGTACTGAAAAGTATGGGAAAGAACGTGGATTATATCCAAGAATGGTTTGATGTTCGAAAGGAGATGTACAAAGCAAGCTCAGCGGCCACTAAAGAGTCGGACGGTGTGTTGCCAGACAAAGAGGTGTCCCGTGTACTTGAAGAATCTGAACGTTCAAAGATAAAACTCGGCACAGATTATATTGATGCTGTCTGCGTGTTTGTGGCCATTGTACGACAGGGAGTGGTGTACAATACCCAACAATTGGACACCATCACAGTGAATGAGGATGATTTTTTATCTCATTTCAATGCTACGAACCGTATTGACCAATATCTAGGACAAGAAAATAATGAGACCATACATAACATTCCCTATTGCAGTAACTATCTCTCAAAACAATGTGTGGAAGAAGGTGAGCTTGTTGTCGGCAGGGACAAAGAAATTCGGAACATCTTCGAAAATTTACAGCGAAAAGAAAACAAGGGAACGCTGATTATAGGAGATTCGGGGGTAGGCAAAACAGCAATCATTAAGTCTTTAGCGTATCATATAATAAATTCCACAAATGCAGAATATTCTGAAATGGACCTGTTAGGCTTAAATGCGTCCAAACTTTTGGCCAATTGTTCTTCACCGAACGAGGTGGGCAAAAAGCTGAGCGACATTTTTGATAAGGTAGAAAAAACAAATAAATGTATTCTTGTCATTGATGATATTCAAATCCTATTAGAAACGGAACAATCAGCAAGCAATATTGCCAACCTTATTGCCGCCCAACTTAGTGATGGCAAGTTAAATCTTATTGCTACAATTTCGGGGGATGCCTATCGAAAGACCATTGAAAAACATTCATTAAACAGAAAACTGGTTCATATACAATTAGAAGAACTTGAATCTTTGATGCTCGCACAATGTATGGAGAACCATAAAATTAAACTTACTGCATACTCACAGATAAAAATTGAACAGCAGGCCATTGATGATGCCATTAACTTCTCAAAAAGATATTTCAAAGAAAGTAAACTGCCCCATACCGCCATTGACCTGTTGGACAAAACTTTGGCCGCCGTTCGAAAAAGCAATTCGGACACAAAGAAAGAAATAGAGACATTGCAAAAAAAGTTTCAAGCCATAGAGAGCAAACAACCGGATGCCAAATTACAACTACTTTATATTCACAAATTGATATCCGACAAGGTTAGCCCCGTAATCCTAAGTAATGTAAGTACAAACTTTGACAGTAAGGGACAAACGGAATACCAAAAGCTTGAATCAGCATTAAAATCCTTACTTAAAGAGCTCTCATCAATAACCCAAAATCCTATAAAAAAGATTACAGGGCAACATATTACGGCCATGGTGGCCAATATCACTGGAATCCCGATCGGAAAGATACAAGCCGAAGAAAAAGATCGTTTGCTTAACATTGATGCACATTTACAACAAAGGGTAAAAGGTCAAAATCACGCTATCAAGACGCTTTCCGATGCCATTATAGAATCCAGAAGTGGTCTTAGCAACCCAAAACAACCTATAGGCTCATTCTTTTTTCTTGGGCCAACAGGCACCGGCAAAACTGAGCTTACCAAAGCACTTGCCGAATTGTTGTTCAATGATGAACAGGCCATGATTCGTTTTGATATGTCAGAATTTAAAGAGGAACATTCGGCAGCCCTGTTATATGGAGCCCCTCCTGGATATGTAGGTTACGAGGAAGGGGGTATGTTGGTGAACAAGATTCGTCAAAAACCCTATTCAGTAGTACTTTTCGATGAGATAGAAAAAGCTCATAGTTCTATTTATGATGTATTTCTACAGATTATGGACGAAGGGAAAATCCATGATAAACTAGGACGGGAAGGGGATTTTTCAAATGCCATTATCATCTTTACTTCCAATATAGGCAGCGATTGGATTGCTCAGCAGTTTGAAAAAGGTAACGTTCCTGCATCCAATCACCTAATCGATTTAATGAGCGGACACTTTCGCCCAGAGTTTTTGGGCAGGCTGACCGAGGTGGTGCCGTTCTCCCCTATTCATGAAGAAGTGGCACAAATGATTTTCAAATTACATTTGGGCAATCTTCAAAAACAACTAAAAGAACAAAAAGACATAACATTGACCCTAACTCCTGAAACCATTGTTTATCTCTCCGAAAAGGGATACTCGATAAAATACGGAGCACGACCTATTGCAGGCATTATACGCACCTATATAAAAAAGGTGGTCTCTCGAATGATCGTCGCAGAAAATATAGTAGAAGGTGACACGGTGTCTTTGGATTACAAAGAAGGGGCTTTAACCTGGGAAAAATTATAAATAGAGGTTTCGGTATCCTTGGCAACTACTATTTAGAGTTAGGTTCTCAAATATGACAAATTGGGTTTACTACGTTGTCACAACAATTGTTTAGACTCTATCATTTTTTTTACAGAACAATTGATTTTACCGTTTCGTCAATTCAAATGGGGCAACTGTCAATTCTATAGCTTTCGAACCCGCTCGTTTTCCTATTTTTCCATGAACGAATTCAGAAAAAACACACACCTTATTTTCCATGTCCCTGTTTTTGAGTTATTGCTATATGAATCCTGTTTCAAAAAATTATCACCTAATCATTGTTTTCCATTAAATGAAAAACATAAGTTTTAACATCTTCGCTGGTATACCCGCCATGTATATTGCCTGGTTTCCGGGGCATGTATTCCATGCTGTAAAACTGAACAAAAACCTACCTGACTTGTTTACTGATTTTGTCGGAAAAGACCACCCTCACTCTGCCATTATTGGAAACATAAAATTTCAAGCCTTTATCAACATACTATAAAGTAGTGCTAATGAATATTAAAGATGTACGGACAAGTGAGGTATGGGGGTATATTGGAGAAGTCTTTATCGAAGAACTCAAGTATATTATAGGTGAGGATGACCTTAAGGAATTTTGGGTAAAGAATAACGGAATGAACAGTCGCGCTTCTTCAAAAGATGTGACCAATGTGACCACTTATGGCTATGCTACGGCAAACGATTTAAAAGAAGCCATCTTTATCCATATGAGTCGCAACAGTATATACCACCATCTGCCTGAAGTATTCTTTCATCCTATTGCGATAAGCCACCCAAATATGAGCAACAAAGAGGTGGTTGCAGCCATTAGGAAGAATCGTAGAACAGAACAAGAGAACATTCATTTCTTCATTCCTTTTGATACAGAATTCTTCAAAAAAAAAGTAGGCCTGGTCAATAGATACCTTAACATTTTTACGGACCCAAATGCCAAACAAAATCTTTTCACCTTGGCCAGGGATATTGTTGCAAAAGATTTGGCACTAAACAAAGAACAACTTTATAAATTATTCCTAAACCTATGTTTTTCCGAAAAACTCAAGGAAAACCTACCGGCACTTGCACAATTGCTCACCAATATTATGGCCTGTACCATTACAGTTAAATATTTGCCCAAAGAATTTTCCGAAACACCCTTTAAAAATTTGGGGGAAGGTATCCTTGGCCACAATGCCGGGCTTCAAGGAAAAGTCAGTAGTGAGTTTGATGATATAGTCGCGACCATAATCTCTAACCAACAGATGAAGTATCAGATTATCCAACAATATATGAAGACCCTAAAAAAAATTTTAGAATTCTTTGTCTTTGCCAACCGAGACATCCATGTTAGATATCAGACTTCTGGTATTGATGAATTTATACTTAACAAGAGCTATTTAGGATACAATACGGCAATTTCAATATCCAATTGATTTTTTAAGAAATAATTTTATGGAAGTACTCATTGGATTTTTTTTGAAGTATTTATTAGCTCCGGTATTGGTAATCGCATCGGCAGCTATTATGAATGTCATTGCAAAGGGCAGATCTGTATTAAAAATGAAACGCCTTATCATTTTTATTCTTATATCTGCAATTATAGTCGCTCTACCTTCACTTTTGGGCATACTTAAATATGAATTTGTTTGGGGCGGTCTAATAATTGCCATAGTATTCTACCTGTTGTTGGGTCTATTCTTCAACTTCCTCTCAAAATCCAAATTTTTTGAAAAAATAGGATTCAATGGCAATCAATGGATCATCTTGTTCAGTTATCTGGTTATCGCCATCCTAGCTGGGTGGATATTCTATCTAGTGTTCACATGGCTCAGTAAACTAAACTATGGGATTTGGGTCATGACCGTGGTTCTCTGGTTTCTATTGCCCCCGTTGTACAAATTTTCAAAAGAAAAGTTTATTTCCATACCAGAAACATTCTACAAATCTTGGTATGTAAGAAAAAAACCTGCTGACGAAGAATATTGGAATACAATAGACACTTTTAGGCTAATGCAGGTAAATCTAAAGGTGAAACGCAGATTTGATTCCCCTCAATATTCTTCTTTCTCGGTAAAAATACCAGAGGATGTATCCTTGGGAATGTGGTACAACCGCTTTATAGAAGATCAAAATATCCGCTTTCCAAGCACGCCCGTAGAACTCTCGGGGCCTGATGGAGAATATGGTTGGATATTCTACACCAACAAATGGTTTCCTTTTCCCCTGTTCACAAGAACATTGGATTTTGAGAAAGAGGTTCGTGAAAGCAAAATCAAAAATAAGACCACAATATATGCTAAAAGGGTTTCTAAAAGTGAAGATTATGACAAAGAATAAACCAAAATAAACATTACAAAAGAATGGATACGAAACATCTTGCCATAAACTGGACCGATGGAGTGAAAATAACACAAGAACACTTTCATCAAAGCAACGCACATATGACCGATTCTATCAGGGAATTGGCCACAATGCTACTTACCGACCACAATTATGGCCTTATATATCCTATTGAAGGAGAAAAAGACGCATTCAGTTATACCACCGTGGTCCACACCCAAGAAAGGCTTTCCATTAAACTAGATCATTGTAATGCGATTACACAAGGAGGGCACCACATTTATTATGATCCAAAATTATATGGCGATTTTCAACCAGTTGCATCTATCGAAGCCAAAAACCTGGATTCCAATACTACCATAACCTTTTTATTGCTACTGACCATAGAACCATTCGAACATGTTCCAGTGGGGAGGCCCGATCCGGAAAATATTCCATTGCACCACCCTTATGTCATGCCCAAAATTACTATGCACCTGGTATCACAGAGCCAATTCAATGCATCGTTCCTTCAAACACATCATCTCATATTAGGAAAGGTGGAATGGAAAAATATGTGTTTTGTACTGGATAAGGACTATATTCCTCCAACTTCAAAAATCAAATATCACCCAGCGTTATCGCTGTTTCAGAAACGGGCCACTACTGTATTGGTGAACCTAAGGAGCTATTGTCTCATCATAAACCGGAAAAACCAAAACCAATTTACCAATAACAAACTGTCCAACAACACATTCAAACTATGCTTAAAAGTCATGGATTTTGTTGGTGAGTTTATCTTTCAATATTCTCAAATAGCGAAAGAGCAATCGCCAATTTTTATTCCTCAGAGCATATCAGTACTGGGCAACTACTTTTCCAACGAGCTGGCCATGATCCCCGAAACTGAAAAAGAAGAACTCCTACAATATTTTTATGAATGGGTTGATATCAAACCCTCAGAACTTGAACAGGTCATAGGGGGTATAATTGACGTTCAATATGTCCACACAGAAATATCGAGCATGTTAAAAAACATGGATTACTTCATGGCGATAATAGAACGTCTATGGAAAAAACTAAGCGATTTGGAGTACATAGGCCAGCGTAAAGACAATATAGTGGTGAGCGAGGACAAGTTTACCCTTAGGGATAATCAGCAACAAAATTCTTGGTCAATCATCGATTAACATATTGCAATGAAAGCTTTAAATAAAAAGGAACGCAGGGAAGGTATATTAAAATTTGCATTGGTTTTTTCAGTAACGCTGACCCTATTGTTTTTCTTAGGTTTCTTCACTATTAAAACCGGTGAAAAAGGAATCAATATACTCAACGAAAGACATGAGAATTATAAGGCAGTATTCATCACACAAGCCACATTATCCCATAAAATGGAAAATATCATCAAATTACTTCACCTATACAAGAACAAAAACCGATCCTTAAGGCAGCATAGGATCTCCCAAAGCTACATCTCAGAATCGGTAGACTCATTGGAAACAGAATTGATAAGACTGGATTACAAGGAGGAAGATCGCTTTATAGTCTTCAAAGAAATGATAAGCCAAGTGGATGATATCCAGAAGACTTTAGATAGGTTGGAAGCTGACAAGGAAGAATTACAACAGCTGAAATTGTATCTCATGAAATGCAAAGAAAAATATAACAAAAAAGAAAATAAAAACCAGTAACAACATGCATTTGGAAGAGACCTTTTGGAAAAAAGCAAAGTTTTTTATCGTTTTCAGTTTCACAAGTATCATCATATATGTTCTTCTAACAAAAATGATATTCAGGATACCCCAAGACAACAACCGTAAACTATTAGTGGCAATCAACGAATATGAAACAGTTTTAAAAAGACAAAAAGAAACCTCACAGGACATTTGGGTACTTCACGATACCATTTCAAAATTGGACTTTAATGTAAACATGGTACAACTTCAAAACGACCTTGAAAGAGAAATAAACCAAATCGATGACATCTATGAAGAAAATAACAATAATTACAAATATATTTTCTCCACCCAAGCATCTCGTCTATTGAAAATATATATGGATTCACGCGAAGCCCATTGCGCTATAATACACGGAAAAAAAATAGTTGGAAGCAACTATAAAGAATGTGAGGCAAAAATAGAATAAGATGAAACCAACACGAATTATAACCCTGTCTGTTTTATTGGGATGTACCTTAATTGCGCTACTAATTGCCATTTTTATGCCTTTTAGGACCAATTTGGCCAACCTTGATTTCTCTATCTCTGATCATAATGGAAACCTGCAATTTGAAGTCGGAGAGAACCTATATTTCAAAGTAAACGATGTGGATGCCTTTACCAACAGAGAGCTTCTCTGGGAATTTGGTGATGGAGGACAAAATCGCATATCGGCAGAGGAAACCTTGGGAGATGGCGGCCCAAACACAGAGTACCGTTTTGAAACTCAAGGCAGGTATTTAATAACTCTTACTGTGGACAACAAATTCGAGGTTCCAAAATACATCGATGTTGTGAGTACCCAAACTCATAACGCTTTAGATTCAATTCCAAAGATATATGGTGTTAATGAAGGGTTTGTGGATGAGCAACTTGTATTTTCGGCACATTCTCCAGGAGCCACCAATTACGAATGGAGCTTTGGGGAATCGGGCGCAATAGACGCCAATGAAAGGCAAGTGATATATACCTATAAGAATCCGGGGACTTACCGGGTTACCCTCCGCACCAACAAATCCAAATACCCAGTGACCCACATTATAGAAGTTTCTCCTCTTTTCAGCATTATTGAAGAGCAGGATTGTGCAAAAAAAGCGGCTGAAGATATAAAAAAACATTTTCAGGCTATTGCGGATGCCAAGGTATGGGATCAAGCCACGGTGAAACTCAACTTACGCCACATAGAGAACACATATCACAAAGAATGTGAATTAAGCGACCGACAAGATATCGTAGTAATTATCAATGGGAAAAAGTACAACGACCTATATAGTTACAGCCAAGGCCTACATTATTTAGAAGGCAAAGGCTCCTCTACAATCGACATCAATGAAGTTAGAGTAGAGACTGCCGTAGACTCGGCCAATATGAAACTCTGTAATTGTGTAAAACGAATTGAGGTTATGCAAAGTACCATTACCAATGAATAAGCAGCTCATACATAGTATAATGTTCATCTTCCTGGGCCTTATGTTAATTGGCTGTGCAGGGTATGGCAAGTATTCCAAGGTGGATAAAATCGGGAAAAACACCTATAATCTTCTAGACAAAACAGGTTGTAGAAAACAAAAGAAAAACAAGAACTTGAAAATTGTCTATTCTGACAGGGCCAATAACTTCTCTTATATAGACCAACTGGGATTAAAGCGAGGGGAAAAACAAGGCTTTTTAAACCCATATTATGTGATTGGAGACGATGGGGATTTTGTGCAAGTGGTAGCTTACAAACCAACAGCCATAGGAAAACCAAAGGGTATGTTCTCTTTCTTATTCAATGGAAAAAGCACATTTTCAGACATAAAAAAAGTTCCTTACATAGGCTGGATGCACAAAAGCAACCTTTTACATTATCAACAACCAATAACAGATCCAAAAAATCTAAGACCGATTCAGTATATGATAGGGTTTCACGATTTAGAGACCATTTATAATCTAAAGGAATTTATTAATAAAGACACCGTCCATGTATACATGGATCCAAAACTAAATAAAAAGTCAAAAATATATCTGAAGATAAACCAAATGGTGTATTTGTATAAATACAACCCGTCCAAAACCGCTGCACTGGTCTCCAATCTGGACAATATGTCCCTGGCAGATTCTGTTAAGAGAAAAATGGGCTGGATATCGTCAAAATTGATAATTCCAATTGGACAAAGAAAAATTCATAAATTAAACGAGGGGTCATCCATAAAAGCATGGGGCTCTCCAGATACCATTGCCGACAGAGAGATTGTAAATTCCATCGTATTCGAAAGAAGTCGAGGGTGCAACACCATAGATTCCCTGGCCACAGAAATCATTGCTCCTCTCTATGTATGGAACAATAATGATAACAAGCTCATTAATGTAAAAGGCCATGACCTCCCTTTAAGCGAGATTCCAAATATCAAAAACGATAACAAAAAAATCAACTTTCATCTCATTTTTGACTGCGGTAAAGAACAGCGCAAAAAATTGCTTTTACAGATTGCCTCGCTACAACGAATATGGCTATTGGCCACTAAAAACAAAATGCTAAAAGATTACGAATTCACCTTTAGTGCAAGCTCTTATGGCTGTGGTGATTTTTATTATGTTGATAAAACCGTTTCATTTTCCAAATGGCTGGATTATCTTCAGAATGTCTTTTTAGGAAAAATCACTCCCGAAGCAGTTAACAATGATGGAATCATAAAATGTTTTGACTTCATTACCAATGATGCCAAACTGCCAGGTTTTGAAAACAATATTGTACTCGTAATAGGTGAAGATCGTTTGAGCTTGCCCAATGGTTCGAACAAACAAATAGTATCAACAAGATTGCATAATTCCATAGAAAAATTAGCTAAAAGTTCCTCAAAGCTTCTTTTCTATCAAATGGAGAACAATATCCAGAACAAGTATCAGGATTATACATTGCAAGCCAAATTGATAGTGAACAAAGTTGGAGAGGAATATGCTGAGTTTTTGAAGGATTTTACTGTTATGAACCGATTGGTAAAAACAAAGAACCTATATACCAACATACCCTCTGATACCGATAATATTTTTATTCACAATCCCCCAGAAAATAGCGTTTACAGTGGAGGTATCGTCTTCCCTAAAATAAACAAATCCTTATCTCAAATATCGTTTGACAAGGCATTGGACTCGTTGCTCACTCGAACACTACGCTTCAACAAAATGTTTATAAAGTCTTTGGAAAGCTCAGCGGTCGAATTAGGCTTTTTACGGAGCATCCCATCAAAAAGGCTGCTAAAACTCATAGACAAGGATGATATTTATTTATCTGGAATATCCTACCTACCAAAGAACCAAGTCTATGAGCAATACTATGAGAGTCTTTTCATAAATCCAAAAGATAATTCAAACACTAATACAGGGTACATGTTAACCAAAGAGGAGCTAGATGTGCTCATACAGAACTATGAAGCGATCATACCTATGGCCGATAACCTTTTGGATAATAGAAAACGCAAGCACCTCTTAAAAGTTTATAGAAAATCTGTAAGAGGTTTAAATAAACTCATGTATCAAAAAGCTTTGAAAAGAAATGCAACACTTGGAAACATTTTGTACATGAAAACCGGAATCCCAGTGAGGGATACAATATTAAGTACAATGAAAATCAAAGATGTTGACAGTAAACGAATGTTTTCCCATGAAGAATTTACGGATTGGATGGCATCACTCCGAAAAAAAATAAATTTTTTGGAAAACCATCTGAACGATTCATATTTCGAACCTATTGAGGATGGATCCAATACTATTTACTACTTCATAAACGAAGAAAACCTACTGTAATGAGCATTAAAAAAGTTACTGGGGTGCCATTACACGAAATAGTGTTAAAAATCATGTATCTGGAAAATGTTCAGAAAGCTGCAGAAATGGCACCGAAGGATGTTTTATGGCGCATTAACAATCCTGAAATCTCAGAGAGACAAATTCGGGAGGTATTGGATTGGCTTGTAATGCACAATAAGGTCAATCTATATCTTGGCAAATATAGTTTGGACAGGATAGCTTTTCTTGAACAAATGGAACTCTATGAAGATTCATTAAAATATGAGGACACCAAAATGAAAACCACAAACAGGGAAAACAATCCTAAAATGTATTATGTAACCTCTTTAAAGCCTAGAAAAGACACTCTTTTTACTTCTATTTTCAAACCCTTTATTCTGATTTTAGGCCTCCTTGTGATAGCATATTCCACGTATACTTACTGGCAAATACAGCATCCTGCAAAAATGCTCTTGGAAGAAAATGTTGAAATTGCTTGGGAGGCAAAAACCATAGGGAACCAGAAAAATCTATATATATCAAATTCCGAAGATTACGATGATAAAGCACGAAGTGCCATATCTTCATCATTCTTTAGACAAAATGCAATAAATAAGATAATTGCCAACGAAGTAAATCATTTGAACATAGCTTTGGACAGTATTACAAAAACCCATCATGAAAAATTGACGGATTTACAAATTCATTTACAACAAGTGAATGACGATGCGAACATTCTTATAAATAACTTGGCGGTTTGTAATTCAATCATCATTTTTCTATTTGTTTTACTTTATCTTGAGAAATTGTAAACTTTCCTTAGATAGAACTGCTTATTTTAATGTGTATATATTAAAGAGTATTTACTTGTCTGACTTCTTCATCAAATTATGGGTTTGTCCCATACTTCGAATTTGGAACCTAAATGAATATTGGTAATGATACTTACAAAGACGATGTTTAGATACTTGTAGAAGCATCAACTATTTAAAAATAAAACGGTTACACTTTTAAAAAGTACAACCGTTTTTGTTTACCTGCTCCCCCTCTTGGGGTGCAATTATCATTTTTTGGTAGATAACGAACAATCATTATATTTCTACAAACCTAGTATTTATAGTATACACAACTTGTTTTTGTCCTAATATAATTGTTTACACAATTAAAAATGTTGGATAAAATGTTGGATAAAATTGGATTAAACAGTAATTTGCTTTTGTTCAAAATGCACCAACATGGCAAACATTAAATTCTATCCGTACAAAAAGACTGGAACTAACAAAATATATTTTAGGCTCAACATTGGTAGAAATAAAGATTTTAGGCTTTCAACAGGCTTAACAATTCAAAATGCCAAGGACTGGAACTACACCACCAACCTTCCTAAAGAAAACATTGCACAAAACAAGAAATTAAAAAACCGCCTTATTGATCTTGCTAAAGAACTGGACAAGTTTATCGATGAGGTGGAAAAAGCCGAAAACAAAAGTTTGTTGGATATTGAAAGTAAACAACTAAAGGCCATTGTCCAAAAGTTCAACAACCTTGAACCGATAAAGGAAAAAGAATTTTTAGTCCCATATTCAAACTGGTATTGCGAAGACCTAAAGAAAAGAACCTACATAAGAAACAACATCAAATACCACTACAAACAAAACACACTAGATAAGTACCTCAACTTTTCTAAAATATTGGATAAGTACCAGAAACACAAAGGCCATAAGTTGAAAATAAAGGAAGTGAACACAAGTTTTGCAGTCGACTTCCTAGACTTTCTGACCGATATAGAAACAAAGAGCATAAACACCAAAGGAAGGTACATTAAACGCCTTAAAACCATTGTTAGGGATGCACAATTGAACGGGTGCAAGGTAGACCCGGACTATATGAACATTAAAGGCTTCCAAGACGAAAACATTGTTACCTATTTGACCTTTGAGGAAATAGACCAGATTATTGAAAAAGAAATGCCCAACGAACGTTTACAAATTGCAAAGGATTGGTTCATTATCTCTTGTTATACTGCACAACGTATTTCAGACCTTCACAGATTTACTAAAAACAATATCCAGACCATAGACGGGGGCAAATACATTGTTCTAAAACAATTCAAAACAGCTAAGAACATTGAAATACCAATTCACTACAAAGTAGATGCAGTACTCAAAAGATATGGCAATGACTTTCCACCTAAGTTTAGTGAAAACGAGCAAAGCCAACGCACCACTTTATCCACATTGATAAAAGAAGTTTGCCGTATTTCTGGTTTAAGACAAAAAGTCGAAGGAAGGTATAACGGAAAAAAAGGACTTTACCCAAAACATAAATTAATCAGCAACCATACTGGCAGGCGTTCATTTGCGTGCAACTTCTACAACCTGGGCACATGGTCTACACAGGAGATTATGAATATTACAGGCCATGTAAACGAACGTAATTTCCTAACCTACATTGACAAATCAGACCCTACCCTTTCAAGGATTGCAAGGGCTAAATTTGATGCAATGGAAAAAGAAGACCAACGCAAAAAGGAACCTCAACTCAAAATAACACCAAGGGCATCCAATGAGTAAATCATAATTAATCGGCTGCAATATATCTACCTTAAAAAACGGTACTAAGACGACAAGAAAAAATCAATAATTGATTTCTATTGTTTCATATGTGAAACATATGTTGACAAAATAAAAAACCTCTATGTGATTGAAATACAATCATTAACCACTCCCAAGTTGAAATTCTGTGGAGAACACGGCCTTTAAATTGCACCATGCTTTAAAGGGATTACAATAATTTTACATCAGAATTATAAAAAAAGGCTAAAGACCTGCCGAAGCAAAATCTAAAGCCCTTTGTAATGTGAGAAATTCAAAGGTAAACTATTTAAGTGAGGCGGGAAATTGGCCAAATGTCTAATTTCTTAATAACACTTAAAATGGAACAATTACAATTTATTGGCACAACGCCCGAACAACTACAAAAGGCCATTACAGAAAACGTAAAAAGCCAATTAGAGGAACTCAAAAAAAGTTTCCAACCCAAGACCCCAGAAGAATTTTTAAGCAGGAAGGCAACTGCCCAACTGCTGAACATCAACCTAAGCACTTTATACCTTTGGACAAAAAAGGGCGTACTTCAATCCTACGGTATATCCGGCAAGGTATATTATAAGCGTAGCGAAGTAGAATCTGCATTAGTCGAACTATAAAAACCGGGCAATATGGAAAGCATCACCAGAACAAATAAGAACGGTAATTTAGTCCGATTAATCAAATATGTTAGGGAATCCAAATACATTGATGTACTTGAACAGCCTACAATATGCAAATCCTTTGGGTTGCCCTATAGACCGTCTGTCTTTAGACAAGAATATACAAGGCGAATTATTCAATTCCTTAAGGAGAACACAACAACTGCATCAACAGTTTCTAAGCAAACAGGAATACCCCAAAAGTATATCTGTCAAGTAAAACGAAATTTGGAAGATAAAGGTAGGCTAAAAGTGGTAAAGTTTGACCGCTGTCCAACAACAGGATCTCCTAATGTCCAATTTTTGACCACAAACATTTAAAAGAAAAAGGGGAGTAATTCTCCCCTTTATTTCTGTTCAAATGCAGCAATACGGGCAACGCATCACCAGATACAAATGTAGCCCTTTTTACCCCTAGTATAGTATAGCGTAAAAAAGTATTAAAAATTAATACCATCACCCGATTGGATAATATAAGACTAAAAGTCCCATGCTATTGCATTAAGGACTGGGAAAGTTCATCTTTCGATGAGGTAGTCACCTATGGGGAAAAAGAAAAAACGACATTGAAGTCAAGAAACGAAATGCCAGGGCTTAGCTATTTAGCTATTTCACATGAGTTAACAATATGTGCCAATGCCAGAATATTTGGAAATGATTATGGCTTGGGCTTTTCATTGGATACAATCGAAAAATTAAGGCTAATACTAAAAGATTTAGGTATTGAACTTAACCCGGACTATGCAGGTGAATCAAAGTTGAGCGTTGCACACGAAAAAACCGACCTACTTATAGAACCTACTGAAATATTTGATGAGCTCGTTTATCTATGTCCATCAAAATACGCAAGAACTGCTTACCCAAATAGTTACACTTTTAAGAACCTCAACAAGTCGTATAATTTTATAGTGAATTTTTATGGCAAGCACCATGAAATGACCAAAACAAACCCAAAAAAATACGAATTATCAAAGACCAGCCCAGAACCCTTTAAAGGAGTTACACGGATGGAAACAAAATGTGATGGAGCAAAGACGGTAAACTGGTTTTATGGAACTAGAAATTTTAAAGAAATCTTGGAAAGTAAAAACAACCATCAAAGGATATTTAATGAATTAATTGAAGGTCAACCTATGAAAACGAAAAAAATGGATTTAAGCCAATTTAAGACTATTACGGAACTGAACCACTGCAAGTGCCAAACTGCTATTTGAAAATCACAATGGAGATATAAATAGCATTAAAAGGTATTTGGACAGCTTTTACTCCAAAAACACCAAAGGAAACAGCGCATTTAAGAATTTCAAAAAAATGCTGCCTCTTATTACCAATCCAGATGGGAAGGAACTAAAACACCTTCAAACCCTAAAAACAATACTCGCGGGTAAAGGAATCGAAATGTTATCTAACCCGTAAAAAAGAGTTTTCGGAAACCATAAAAAAGGATTGTTTTTATAACACTAAAAAAATGAAATCAACAGAAGGCATAATTCCAAAACCTATAATCAGGAAAAGGAAATTTAATGGTAATCCTATCAACAACACAAGACGTGTACAAAGAGTACTAGATTTGATTACGTTCCTAAATGAGTTTAAAACCATTAAGGAAATAAAAGACTGTTTAGAAATCCACGAAAAGAGCGTACAACGTTATTTAAACTTATTGGTACAACTTGGGTTTAATGTTGAGGTAAAATTCGGAAAGTACTATTCATATCGCATTACCAATACCAAGTCCTTTTTTAAAGTAGCATAGTCAAAGACTTTTTGGTACTCATACGCGCACGCGAATAGATACCCATATATTCAAATACCCGTATCATATTTCGCTATCTGTTCACGCATAGAACTTGATTAATCAATCTTTTTCAAAAAAAGTAACCAGTACGCGCGCACGCGGACTTAACAAAACTTAACCTTCAAGAACCCATTAAAACCTAACATGGGAAGTATATCGGGGTCATAACGCGCGTAGAGGAATTAAGTTTTTCGAGCCATAAAAATAATATCTCACTATCTGTTCGCGCGAATGGAATTGCTAAAACGACATAAAAACGACTATAAATCAATATAGAGGCAAAGTATTCGGAAGTCATAACGCACGTTAATAACGGTCGAAAAACGGCTATGGCATCAATAAAGTTCAATTAAATTGATTAATCAATCATTCTTTCAATCTTGAATAATCAACGGTTTTTTCAAAATCCGAACGTTACGCGCGCGCGAGGGCAATTACTAATCTTGCAATTATTAAAGTGTTTCCTTACATTTAGAACTCTTCCCCCAAGATTTTTAAAACCTAACTATAATTATGAAATCAAAAGCACAACTTAAGTTTGAAGAGCAGCGAAAAGACTTAACCGATAGGGAGATAATGATGGAAATACTTTATGCAAATTATTTAAGTTATCGGTCATCAGAAGCAGTTAGGTCAAACACTTCAAAATTAGTTTGGTTTGTGGTCATTGGGATTATTTTATCAATTGTTTCTGCACTTATAGGATTTGGTGCAGCAGCAGCAACTATCTAGAATTTTATGATTCAACCTTTCTATTTAGCAGCCCAAATCCAAAAGTCTGATGACTTCAAACAATTATTATTAACCAATTTCATGGAACATAGCAATGGTATTACAATGCAGCAATATGCTGAGGCGGAAAAGAAATTATTGTCTATTGGTACTTATGGTGTTGAGGAATATTATAATTCGGTCAAATCCTACATTGAATTTTTGGAAGAGATTATTGACTAAGACCAAATTGATACAAATAAAAACATTTTATTACCTGAAACTAGCATAAATGCAAACTATAAATATCAACCTTGATTCAGGAAGAATAAGACCAATTATAGAAGCATTCGAGCCCTATTCATATAATCAGGATTTTACAATTAATCTTTCTCATGATTCAAAAAACAGGATAATGGTTGACAAATATCCATTACTGTGTTCAATTGTAAATGAAATAAGAAAGCAAGGAAACACATGCAATGTCAATTTGAATTCTCAGGGCGTCAGTAGTCAATTGGATTATGCTGAAAGAATGGGCTTCCTTTCATTTTTAGGAATAGATTATAATTATCAAAAGGAAAAAAGAAATAGCGGGGGTAGGTTTATAGAAGTTAGAAACGTAAACGGTTATTATTTTCCAGATCAAGAACTTGAGAATATTTTTCAAAATGATTTTGGACTAACTGAAAACCAAGCAAAGGATTTAGGTGTAATTATTTCTGAGATAGCAATTAATTCTCATTTACATTCAGAAAGTAAAGGCGGTGCAATTCTATATTGTCAAAAATATCCCAATCAAAAATTTTTAAATCTTTTTATTATAGATAGTGGTGTAGGGTTTTATCACGCTATGCGATTATTGGATAAATACAAAATATTAAATGAACGAGAAGTTTTTCTTAAAGCATTTGAATTTGGTGAAGGAAATGGTAAGGGTTATGGACAAGGATTGTTCTTAGTTTCAGAATTTATTCGAAGAAATTTCGGTACTTTGCGTGTTATTTCAGGAAATTTTATGCATATTATAGAAGAAAAGAAGAGTTTTATTTTTAAAATTCCAACTTGTTATAACGGTGTAATTACTCATCTTGGAATACCTTTTGATATTAATTCTACTATAAATGAAATAATGGATGAACAAATAATTCAACAATGAGAAGTTTAAAACTAGTAAATTACGGGAGTAACTTTTTATTTATTGATGGATTTGAAAAAGTTTTAAATTCATTAATTGAAGAAGTTGAAAATGAAAAGTTCTTGAAAATTAATTTTGAAGGGGTTGTGAATATTTCACCTTCATACATGACACGATTAATTCATGGCATCATTGTGAATACGAATCCCAAGGAAATAACAATAGAAAATGCAAATGATCGTATAGAGTCTACTTTTAAATTTGCCTTACACTCAATAAATAAATTGAAAGATTCAAAGCATTTTTCTAGCATATATTAAAAATTAGTTCATATCTAATTTAAAATAACAGCCCGAACAAATTTACTTTGATTGGGCTGTTATTTTTAACACACATTCTTAGTAGAACATATAAACCACTTTTATTGATATTGGATAAAATGTTGGATAAAAAAGAGGTGTAAAAACAAAAAACCCAGTAAGTACAATACTTACCGGGCTATGTCTGCTCCCCCTCTTGGGCTCGAACCAAGGACCCTCTGATTAACAGCGTCGTCGAAAGGGGTACAAGCAAATTTAAAAAATCATATATTTTATTGATTATCAGTATTTTAATAAATTTTGTATTCAAACGAAATCAATTGAATCCGACTTTTTGCGTGCAAATTGCGTGCAAATTTTTTTATAACTTATGTTCATGAACACGAGTATAAAGCTAAGTTTGGACACCCGCAGAATGACCCAAAATGGATGTTTTCCCATCATTTTGAGGCTGACCCATTTTAGAAAGACCACTTCGATCAAAACAGGTCATTATGTCCCAGAGGAATACTGGGATCATCACAGGTGCAAAGTAAAGAGAAATTTTCCAGATGTTGATTCGGTTCACTTGATGAACACCCTTTTATTAAAAAAACAACTCAAGGCACAAGAAGTAATCAATAGACTGGCCGATAATGATCAATTGGATAGACTAACAGCCAAAGACATTGCCGATAAAATCGTTAATAGAAAACGGTTAAACTCATTCTATGAGTTCGGTCTTCAAAAAGCAGAAGAGCTTATTAGGGAAAAACGGATAGGCACTGCAAGAAACTATTCCGGAATCATAGGAAGGCTAAAAGTATTTACAAACAATAGGGATTTAAAATTCAATGAACTCAATCTTGAGTTCCTAAAACGGTTTGAAAGGCACCATTTATCAAAACCAGGCAATACCATCAATGGAATTGCATCTTATATGAGAACGATAAAAGCCATCTACAATAAAGGAATCAAGGAGGGTATGGTTGATGAAGCTCTATACCCTTTTAAATACTACACCATCAAAACCAAGCCGACTGAAAAAAGAGCCATTAAGATTGAAAGCATCAAGAAAATACTTGAAATGGAAACCAAGATCGGTTCCAATCATTTTCACTATCGCAATTATTTTATTCTTTCCTATCTGATGTTAGGCATGTCTTTTATTGATATGGCATTTCTGAAAAGAGATAATATCATCGATGGTCGTGTTAAATTCCAAAGACGTAAAACAGGAAAACGCTACGATATAATTATAACCGATCAGATTAAACCCATTATTGATTATTATCTGGACAATCCCAACCCTTCCGGTTTTTTATTGCCCATAATCTACAGGGATACTTTGGAATTACAGTACAAAGATGCCCAATGGGAGCTTAGACGTTACAACATTGGTTTAAAAGAAATTGCAAAAGAATGTAAGATTGAAGAGCGTTTGACCTCTTATGTTTCAAGGCATAGTTTCGCAACCCATGCAATGTTCAAAAAAATTCCTTTGGAAGCCATATCCGCAATGATGGGCCATAACAAACTCAGTACCACCCAAATTTATCTGAAGTCCTTACCTAGCAATGTACTTGACACCTATCAATTGGAACTTAATTCTATTTAGGGCATGACTTTTATCCCCTCTGGAATAAACCTTTCAATACTATGAAATCCCAATACTTGGGATTGAATTTCAAGATGTGTCATTGTCATGACAAATCTTGCTTTTGCTCCCGAAGGTCCTTTAGATTAAAGGCCCCTTTGGTCGCAAAAGTTTAAAACCATGTTGATAATGTTTTAAGAGGGGATTCTTAAGGGGAGACTTATAACTTACAAAATAGTTAATAACCTAAAACCGGGGGAGGCAAGGTGAACTATCCGAAGGTCTGATCAGGCATCATTTTGCGAAGTAGTCCTTACCTCCCTTTAGGTTGCAAGGGCCAATTAGAATCCTAAGAAAGACTTATTAAAGGTATCAGCTGGCAACCATTCCGGTTAAAAAAACAAAATGTAATGGACAAATTTAACAAGAAAGAACACTTCATCGGGGTCGATATCAGCAGCGCCTCATTGGACCTGGCACTGACCAGAAAGAACGGTTTTGTAGGCCATAAGGTCGACAATTCCATAAAAGGCTTCACCCTTATAATACGCTGGATAAAGGAACAAGGGTAGAAGTTGGACGATTGTGCATTCTGTATGGAGCACACCGGAACCTACGGATTGCTGTTCTATGGATGGTTGGCACAGCAAGGTATTCTGTTCTGTGTGGAATCGGGACTGCACATCAAGCGAAGCCTTGGGATGACCAGAGGAAAGAACGATGCCGTGGATGCGGAAAGGATAGCGGATTACGCCCTCACCCATAAGGCAAAGCTAAAGCCCTATGAGATGCCATCTCCCTTATTGGTAAAGATAAAACAACTGCTCACCTATCGGGAACAGATGGTCAGGATAAGGACATCATTGAAGAATAGCCTAAAAAGTCACAAAAGGTATCTGCCCGTCAGCGGAATGGACAGCATCATTGACCAGATCAAGGAACAGATTCTGCAACAAGATAAATTGATTGCCGGCATAAAAAAGCAGATAACCGACCTTATTGAGGATGATGGGGAACTGAACAGGAACTACAGGCTAATTTCATCGGTAAAAGGGATTGGGGTCATAATTGGAGCCTTCATGCTCGTCTCCACCAATAACTTTACCAGCTTTGACAATGGTAGGAAATATGCCTGTTATGCGGGTATAGCACCCTTCGAGTTCAGTTCCGGGACATCCATAAGAGGAAAGACTAGAACGAGCAAGTTCGGTAACAGGACCATCAAAACGCTGCTCAACAATGGAGCGAATTCAGCAATTAGATATGACGAACAAATGAGAAAATACTATGAGAGAAAGAAGAATCAGGGCAAGGAACATAAAGTAATTGTCAATGCTATTTGCTGCAAGCTGGTGAATAGAATGTTCGCCGTGGTAAAAAGACAAACGCCCTATGTGGAAATCTATGGACAGAATTTTGTCCGATGATTTGGTTTTCTCTTAGAATTCGCAAAAGAAAACTGAAATAAAGGCGAACGAAACGAAGTGAAGAGCTACAACCACAAACTAATCTACTGAGCGAGGCATTACTCAATTTCTATTCCTTCCATATTCTCCAATAGAGATATCATTCCCCAATTTTGATGGTATTCCTCATCACCAGTCAATACTAAGAACAGTTCATTTCTTCCATGTTTAAGATTGAGGTCAACTGTTTCATTATCAACAAAAACTCTACCCTCCTCTTTAGTGACATCCATTTCCTTTTTAAAAATGATACTATCATTGAGGATTACAATCATATGCTTGGCAAAGCCAAAATGCATTTTCAGGGTTTGATTTGATTGTGAAACAATATTTGTTTTTAGAACAACGCTCTGGCTCATAACATCCATAAAACGACTCAAATTGACCAATCCATCTTCATCTGCAACTATTTCTTCCCATAAGATTTTACTTTTTTGCATTGAATCCAATTGTGAAAGAATTACAGAATCCCGTTTTATAAATTTGGGTGATAATTTCCATTTTTTAAGATAGTTTCCCGATTCAGTTCGGAATTCTTCATCACTAATTTTTGACACGCTATCCTTAAGTTCTTTAATGGTAACATTGGCAAAAAAAGCATCAAAAAACTGGTTTCTAAGACTAATATTTCCTGACCGTGTGCCGAGTTTTAATTTCACCATCATTTTGGGCTCGTTCATATCCCCCACATAAACAGCGGCATGCTCACCTATTACCCTAATCTTTACATGTGACCATACATATGGATTCCATAATTCCCATCCAGAGGTAGCTTTTCTAAGGAATCCACCTTTGAGTTGTTCGATGTCACCAATTCCCCAAGTATCCTCATTTATAAATTGTAGTTGAGCTTTACTTGAAAAATTTATTCCAAGGTTTCCTAGTTTAATCTTCAAACTGCCATTTATAATACCTTTTTTCAAATATTTATCGAAAGATAAAGGTACAGTACCCTCTTTTCTTTCATCAAAAGTTGCAACTGCCTCATATTTGGGATAATTGTACAATTGCCATGGAAGACTCCCGTTATATATAGGGAGGTATTGAAGTGCATCTTTTTTATTGTTGGACATTATCCTTAAATAAACCAACTCATAGTTGTTCGCATCTTGACCCCGAAAACCCACTCCAGGCATAACAAAACCAATAACATCAAATTCCATTTCAAAGTTTTCGAATTCCTTATTGTTTAGATAGGCCGTATGTCCCAATGGTAAGTGAAGTGCTTTCTTCCCATCATAGGTAGTTGTGTCAATTGACTGCTCTGCCCCTCCCTTATCCATGACTTTCCAAACTTCTTGATTAAAAGGCAAGTCTAGATTTGATTTATCGTTTATATTTTTTTGAGCGCATGAAAATTGAAGTGTCAGGATTGCTAATTGTAATAGGGTGAGAATTTTTGCTTTCATGATAAAATCTGTTCTTTTGTTATATTGATTGATGTTGCTAAAAGTATGTTGGTAAATAATTCTTTAATTGTTTTTACGCATTCATATCTATTCATGTTTGTTCACGAGAAATAAATTGTGGAAAATTTCAAAAAACATATCTCTCTTTGCTTTGAACGTATAGAAAGAAAACTGTCCATTGGCTCTATTGAGAATTGGGACACCAATGATTTTCAAATTTTAAGTGATTCCATACATAAAGAAACAGGTACTTTATTGAGCATCTCCACATTGAAGCGTTTGAGCGGTAGGGTTAATTATCGTTCCAAACCCAACAGGTCATCTCTGGACACTTTGGCAAAATATATAGGCTATGACAATTGGCGCATGTTTTTGCTTGAGATGGAACCTGTCAATTTTATAGAAACTCAGAGAAAGGAAAAATCATGGAAGCGGTTTATTTATGTGGTTCCTTTTTTGCTGGTCATCCTAGCAATTTCAATCTTTCATTTTTTTGAAAACCGCACTACTATATATGACCCAAGCGATTTTACATTTTCGGTAAAATCGGTCACCACTGGATTACCAAATTCCGTAATCTTTAAATATGACGCTTCGATGATAAGCGAAAAAGACAAGGTTGAAATCCAACAGGATTGGGATGACCGTAAACGGGTGGTTGTTGATAAAAATGACAGCATTTCAACCAGTATATATTATCATCCCGGGTTCTTCAAGTCAAAATTGGTGGTCAATGATTCAATCATCAAGGAAAAGACTGTTTTCATTCCTTCAAATGACTGGATGGCTACTATTGAAACTGATTCATTGCCCATATATTTGAACAATGAGGATTTCCGAATAGATGGAGAGCTTTCTGTAAGAACCGAATCACTAAAAAAATATGGAAAAGACCCGTTTGAGTCAAAGACTCTTATAGGGTTTTATCAAATAAGGGACTTTGGTGGAGTATACACGGATGATTTTGAATTGACCGCTTTATTGAAAAACAATTTTAAATCCGGTAACACTCCATGCCAAGGTGCCCAAGTGACGATTGTGAGTGAAGAAGGGCCAATTGTGGTTCCTATTTGCAATAAGGGATGTATTTCAGATATTTCTTTGTTTGCTTTTGGAGAAAGAGTAGACGGAAAGAAAAATGACCTAGAAAATTTTGGTGTTGACTACACTGATTACGTTCAGTTAAAATGTGTATCAAAAGACCAAGAATTGGTTATTTTTGTTAATGAAGAACCAGCTTATTCCTTTAAAGTTCCCAATCCCAAAAGTAAAATAATAGGAGTTTGTATTTTCTTCGAGGGGACAGGGTCAATTAAGGACATAAAGCTTACAGGAAATGCAAGAGAGGTATATTCTTTTGGTCTTTAGGGTTGCGCATTGCACATATTGCTACTATCCAGATGGCGACTATTTAAAAAGCTATCTTTTTTGGAAACTGAAAATAAAAGCGAACGAAACGGAGTGAAGTGCTGCAAGCCCCAAATCTTACACAAACTAATACTACTGAGCGAGGCAAAAACCTATTAACTTTTGAAGAGTTCCTATAAAACCTTTTTGAGAGGGACCCTACAGTTGGTCTATTGGAAGATAAGACTGTTCTAACTAGTCTTTATTGTTGATCCTCTTCAATTGTTGGACATCTGCCAAATCCTTGGGCCTTCCCGCCTTGATCTTACTTGTGATCAAGTCATCAAGATTCAACACTTTCCATTTTAGTTGGGGTTGGTCTTCCAAGGAAGCTTCTTCCGCCTCCTCATAAGCTTGGTCGAAACTTTTGTTCACTGAAAAATTGGTAATCAACTCAAGATTGAGATCGGCAGGGGAGAATTTAATGGAAATGTTTTGGTGTCCATCCTTCACTTCTTTTGGGAAATCCTCGATCTCATACCCCATTTCATTGAATACTTTCACCAACCTTTTGAAATTGT
Organism: Flagellimonas marinaquae; assembly: GCF_023716465.1. NCBI lineage: Bacteria > Pseudomonadati > Bacteroidota > Flavobacteriia > Flavobacteriales > Flavobacteriaceae > Flagellimonas > Flagellimonas marinaquae. The sequence continues at coordinate 1,799,989 of NZ_CP092415.1, read as the reverse complement.
CCTCATTTGGGTCTATCCAAAAATCAACATCCGCAGAGTGTCTTTGATGCCCGTGAAAATTGACGGCACCCCCACCTACCATGAGCATCCTAACCCCATGCTTGTTGGTCATTTCCAAAAAAAGGTCGATATCCTCTTTCCATTGTCTCATTTCCCGGTTGTAATCTGTATGATGAATTTATTCTCATCATGCTTGGTCTTTGTGGGAAATCGGTTGATGCGCTGCATCAGATCCAAGAAACGGTAAATACGCTCAATAGGGGAAAGTGCCAAGAAATCCCTTTCCTGTTCCATATTGGCCTCATCTTTGGTGCGAAATTGAACTTGCATTTGCCTATATATTACCGTTCTATGATATAAAGATATTACAAATTGACAAGAGTCAATAAAGGGTGGGAATAATCGCAGCTTAAAAACAATTTATTTGATCAGCTTTTCCAAATAGGCAATCTTGTCTTTTTCAGCTTGAAGAAGACGCTCATAAAGTTTCTTGTTTTCTTCGTGAGCTTCCATTAGTTTATCCAAAGGATTGAACGTACAACCATAATTAACAGCAGAAGAATTATCTACATGGTAAGTATTACCAATAATATTCAAAATGGCTTCCTCCGAAAAATTTTCAATACCTTCTTTGGTGACCCCCAAAGCCTTGGCAATCTCTTCAAGTTTCACATCATCCACCTTCTCGCTGTTCTCAATGTTGGAAACGGCCTGTTGGCTTATGCCCAGTTCTTCGGCAAGGGTCTCCTGTTTCATTCCACGGAGTTCCCTGATCCTACTGATCTTTCTGCCTATATGGTTGTTCTTGGTCTTTGTCTGCATATCTCAAATATAGGGTGTTTCGTACAATAATCCGATTGTAAAATACAAAACTGATTCAATAAAATACAAGTGCCCATGGTGGGGTACTTCGGAATGTGGCCTTAATATGGTCGATGATTCTTGAACCCTTTAAAACACATTTCTATGAAATATGACACAAACATACCGGAAAACTTTGAAAGAGCCGAAGAGCTGTCCGAATTGCTCGACAGCATCCTGAACATCATTACCATTGACAGTGCCTTTTTATCAAAAAAACAGAAGGAGGGCAATACCGAATACCATTTTCTTACCCTATTTGTGGATGTCAACAATGACCCTCTCCCTAATGAGATCCGTTCCTTGGTAACCAAAAAGGGAAAGAAGCACCCTGATTTCAGGATAAGGGTCTATACGGAGAGCCAATCCGAGATAGGCCTTGAAAGGGGTTCGCTCTATTTCTTGGAACACTGCTGTCTGGGGGAAACTGTTTTTGCTCGCTTACAAGGAGGAAACATTATGGATTACCCCTCAATGGCATATGAGACCCTTGTCAAGAGGGCCATTCGATATCATAAATCGGAATTGGCAAAAGTAAATGCCTTTGCCAATACTGCCGACATCCTGATAAAGGAAGGGGATTATGCCATTGCCACCTTTAACATGCACCAGGCCTTTGAGCTTTCGTTCCGGTTCATTGAACAGATGTGCATAGGAAGGAGCATGGTAACACACAGTATCATCAGCCATATCAATTACTGCAAACATTTCTTTCCCACCCTACAGCCCTTTTTGGAATCTTCTGAGCCGAACAGCAATGAACTCCTGCTCCTTTTGGAACATGCCTATAGCGTTGCACGCTATGGCAATGAGTTTGAGATTTCAAAAGTACAGACCAAGACCGTCCAATCCAAGATGAAAGAATTCATCAAAGCGGTCGAGTCCATATTCCATAGGCATCTTGAACACTGCAAAGACCATATCGAAGGAATCGGAAAGGATTTTAAGGAAGCATTCCCAAAAGTGACCAAAGACGCGGGGAACAATGATGAGATATCATTAATTGACCAATTGAAAGGACTTGAAAAAATGTATTTCCATGCCTTGAAGCCCTATCTCCCCGAAAAGGGATTGTACAGCACGGAACTCATTACCGAGGGATACTGTGAAACCTCCTATATGATCTCAGACCTGATAAAGGTCTGTATCACAGCTTTGGAAAACGAGAATTTCTCGACACGTTCCGTTCCCCAACCCCCCAGTAATATTAGTGGGGTTCTCGGATATATACTGGATCTGATCCCCCATGATGAAATGGAATTCTTGGACAAGGTCAGAAAACTGCTTTCGGAACAAAAGACAACCACAACCCAATAAATCGATTCACATGAAATCAAAAAAGAAACGGTTAAAGACCTTGGAAGAGATCCAACAGCTCAGAAGCAATCTTTCGGGACTCTTGGGAAACAATAGGTCCATAGACCCCAAGGGAAATTATGTGACTTTCGAGGTCAGGGACAACAACCATCTTTTGACACAGATCATCAGTCTTTTGGAGGTCTGTGTGTTTGCCCTTGATGGGGAGGGAATGATGTTGTTTCCTGCCAACCAAAATGCATCAAAAGAGGACAGTGTGATCCAAGTATTGGAACTGGTATTGAGCATCCTTCCGGATAGCCAATTGTACTTCATGGACAAATTGGACGAAAAGTTGTCAGAACTTGAAAACAAAAAAAATCCATGAACCCAAACGAAGAAAAACTAATAAAGGATTTGAGACTTCACTCAAATGACCATTCCCCTACCTTGGTTCCCCATCCATGGTTCAAGGACAAGTTCCAACCCACGTTCTTTTACCTTGACGGTCATGCCAATCTATTGTTGACCGTTCGAGCATTGCTATACCTTTCCATGAGGGCAATAAATCCTGATCTTGGTTCGGACGATCTAATGGACAGGAACGAAGAGGAATTCATCCATCAAGCGATGACCATCGCCAACCGATTGATGCCGGTCGGTGAAGAGGCTTTGATGGACCATTTGAACCTATTTTATCGGGAGGAAAAGAAGGCTAAAGTAGAGGAATGATTAAGGAATAGAAAAGCATTTTTTCCTAAAATAAGCAGGGGTTTTTATGATTTTTACGCTAAAAATTCATTGATTTTACTGGGCTGAGAGCATTTTTACGCTAAAAATAGTATCAATCCAGAAATTTTAAATAGTCAACAGAATACGGCTAAAACAACTCTTGATCAAAACATCAAACAACCATTTTTTAGTCAAAAATCCATTGATTTTACTGGGCTGAAGGCCTTTTTTAGTCAAAAATGCTATAAATGCCAATAACCAATATTTTGAAAAAACACCCTGAAAATGGGCTTTTCCGAAGGAAAATGAAACAATAGCGTCGCGCCAGCGTGCTATCCTCTTGCTTTACCTTTTCTTTTGCGAAGCAAAACAAAAAAGAAAGCTTTAAGATTCCTGTTCTGATTCATTGTAGGAAAATATCCTTAAATTGTAAGCTCTCCCGAAAAGCTTGTTTTTTAAATAGCACTATGATGATATCAAATTAAGTACATGGGAAAACTGGCAAAAATTTCAGGCTCAACTTTTATTGCATCTATTTCTATATATGTCATTCTTTTATCAAGCTGTAATAATGGAGCATTTGATAAGGAGCTTGACCGAAAAGTTGAAAATCTAAAAGCCTTTTCAAAGGTTTATGGATATGTAAAGTATTTTCATCCAAGTGATCCGGCTTCTGAAATTGATTGGGCTTCATTTGCCATCTATGGAGCCGACCGTGTAGAGAGTTGCAAAAATAAGGATGAGTTGATTGATACATTGACAGCACTCTTTAAGCCAATTGCCCCCTCAGTAATCTTTTCAAAAAACCAACCAGGCCAATATAATCTTAATTCTATAACTCCTGAAGATATAAGAGGTATGCAACCAACTTACTGGCAGCACAGAGGTGTTGGATATGGCATGGATCCCCAGCTTAGAACACCATACCAAAGCTCAAGGGTAAATGGGCTTATAAAAAAAGACTATTCCCATGTGGTCGGTAAACTCTCCATAGAAATCGATGCTTCCAAATACGTCGGGAAAAAGATAAAGTATGTTGCATGGGCAAAAAAAGGGGATGTTCCTTTGGAGAAAGCATATCTAAGGTTGGCATTGGAGAAATCAGATGGTACTTCTGATTTGAAAATGGAAAACATCACTGACGATAAATGGAAGCAATACGAGATAATCACCCAGATTGATTCCATCACTACTTTGATTCATCTCGGTTCTGCCATTAAAGGCAAGGGTTCGATACTATATGATTTGCCCATGTTGTATTATGAGGAAAATGACAATTGGGTCCAAGTTCCGTTATCAAACAATGATTTTGAAACAGATGTTTCGTTTAATGAAAATCAACCTAATAAATGGTATTTTGAGGGAGTTGGGTATTTATGCTCTTTAACAGATTTGGAACATTATAGCGGATCCAAATCTATAATTTTAGAATATTCGGGAATTGTTGAAAAGGAAAAAGGTCAGCCCTTGTTCCCTTCACAACCAAAGTTTGGGGAAACATTGGCCAAAGAAGTCGGTAATGGCATCTATTTTCAAATGCCATTGGTTTTATATTCAAACGATAAAGGAACGTATCCCGAACCAAACCCAGAAGGATTGGAGAGATTAAAGCTTGCACTTGAAGAAACACCTAGAAATCCAACACATTTAAATGTTAGACTGGGCAATGTTATCAATACAAATAATGTCTTTCAGCACTTCTACCCTTACTTTGATGTAGTGGAATTGAATTGGCAAGATGAGCTGAAAAAAGCCTTGGCGAACAGTTACAAAGACTCAACGGGAATGGACCACTTGATTACACTACAAAAATTCACAGCTCCATTGAAAGACGGCCATATTGTGGTCTCATACCAAGGGGATTCTGGATGGTTGACTCCCCCGATTACTTGGGCTTGGATTGAAGAAGAGCTTGTGATTACCAACGTTTTGGACAGCAAAATTCCTTTAAGCGTTGGTGATGTGGTAATAGAAATAAATGGTGAAAGCGTAGCTGCATATTTTGAAGAGGTCAATTCAAGAATCTCAGCTGGAACAAAAGGATGGCTGAACTATCGGGCAGAACAGCAAAGCTTAATGGGAGAGAAAGGTTCAGAACTGAATATTAAGGTTGGTGATGAGGATATAAAGCTTATCAGGAATCATTACCCATTTAGCTCTGCAACCCGCATGTCAGATTATGAAAAAATCAATGACAGTGTTTTTTATCTGAATTTAAACAGTATAGCAATGGAGGATATTGATATGCTTCTTCCAGAACTGGCCAAATCAAAATCAATTATCTGTGATTTGAGGGTATATCCAAGAGGCAACCATGGATTTATTTCCTATTTGTTGAAAGAGAAAGACACATCGGATTCATGGATGCAAACCCCACAAAATATCTATCCTGATAGGAAAGAAACAACCTATCAAAATGCGAATTGGTTGTTGCCAAACAAAAAACCTTATTTGGGAGACAAGCAAATAATTTTCATAACCAAAGGCTCTGCCATTAGTTATGCCGAGAGTTATATGGGATTCATAAAGGGATATAAATTGGCTACTATAATAGGCCAACCCACTGCCGGAACCAATGGTAATATCAATCGCTTTGAACTGCCAGGGGGATATAATATTAGGTGGACAGGCATGAAAGTTATCAAACATGATGGTTCAACATTGCATGGGATTGGCTTTCTTCCTGATATATATGTTCATCGTACAATTGAAGGTGTGAAAGAGGGAAGAGATGAATATTTGGAGGCCGCGATCGAACTCACTAGGAAGTAATATTGTTATTCGGACTTTGTAACCCCACTACCTAATTTTATTTAAAAAAGCATTAATGCCCCATTCGCATATTCAAGCGCAAGTTCTATTTGTAAATCCGGTTCATTTCATGGATTTGCCGCAAATTCTGGCTTGTTTATAGGGGTTTCAAGGCCTTTTGCCGCAGATGTTGTTTTCTATCAAGACTATTTATAGACTAGTTCATTTTTTATTTCACTGGCTATAAGTACTTTAACTTTTATTCAAAACCAGCAACGCCGGCCTGCCGTGTTGCCCTCTTGCTTTACATTTTCATTTTGCGAAGCAAAACAAAAACGAAAGCAATCCAACTTTTGAATTGAATGAAATTATTTCAACTCTTTACGGGATTCCACATTTTCTTATTTATCGAAAATTCTTACATTTAACTCAATCCCCCCATATTTACAGTGAGTCTAGTAAAAACTATGCTGTTTTTTAAATATAAAAACTTGGATACCCCCTGCCAATTAGTTGTATTTATTAACAAGTCAAAGGCGTATTAAGACTACAGAATAGCAGTAAAATATTATGACGAAAATTTATAGGCTTTTATTACTTGGGCTTTCATTCCTTCTATTAGTTGGACTTGGTTTTTACATTCGACAAGACTTCTCATTTTTACTCAATGACTTTTGGTTTACTTCGGGACTTTTACTTCTGATTTTACTATCACTCATTGACCAGCCACATTTTTCAAAAGACACTAATGTTTTTGTAAATGCCGTGACGGCTGCCGTTTCTTTACTTTTAGTTCAAGCCGACAACAGAGACTTTCTATTTTGGACGTTTTTAGTTTTCATTATTTACCTAACCGTTAGCAGTTACATTTTAATGTGGCTTCGGACAAATCCGCTTAATGAAGAAAATAAAGCTGTTCAACTTTTTTCACGCTTAAACAGACAAATTGGACGACCAGAAGCAATCTTTTCGGCTTTTTTTCTTTGGGGAGGTATCAGACAATTTGGACTTGCTTCAAATGAATTCAATTTGCTTTTGTGGTTTTGGATAATATTTATGATTTTAAATATTCCAGCACTAGCAAGAACAATCGAAGGACTGTTTATTACAATCAAAGAAAAGAACGACAAGGAAGCAATTGGACAAATTTTTGGCGTTCAATCAAAAAACACATTTCTCGTAAAGCTGTCAGAAAACAGAAGTCAAACCACACGGATATTTGAGTTCGTTGAATTCAAATATTCAATTGACAATCAAGTTAAAAAGGGATTGATCCTTGATGTCTATCTACTCAATCAAGAGCAATGGGTAAAAGTTCTTACAACCCAAGAAATCGAAAAAATATTTTCCGAAATGATTGTTTTTTCAACCCATACTCCCGATTTGGTTTATAAGATAACAGATGTTCCAATGACTGACTATTTAGAACGTTTCATCGGCTTGGTAACAGAGAACTCTACCATCGAGAAAATAAAATTTGTTTACAACTCAAAAGCAGCTATTTCAGAGGGACAATTATTAGAATTAAACATCCGAAACGAAAGAATTTTATATCAAGTTATTGAAGGGACTACCAAAATTGAATTACTTGAAAATAAAAACCAAACAGGTTTAATCATTGCTGAAGCAATTCAGTTGGGAACTTGGAATACTACAACTTTAAGGTTTGAACAATATGGTTGGGTTCCAAGCATTAACACTCCTATTTATCTTGCGACTAACATAAAAGATGTTCCGTTAGAACAAACCGAGTATGTCATAGGAAGTATACCTGGAACAAATTATCCTGTTATCATCAACAAGGAAGTTGCAATTACGCACCACACCGCAATATTAGGTGTAACAGGTTCAGGGAAATCTGTATTTGTTCGCAACCTGATAAAGCAAATAGTTAATGCCGCCACAAAAGTTATTATCATAGACCTGACAGGTGAATATCGAGCCAAAATTGCAGACATTCAACCTATCATTAGCGAAGCAAGTGGCGACAATGCTTTTAAGGCAATTGAAGCTATCGCCACAGAAGAAAGGAAGTTTGCCAATCAAAGGGATTATGCTGCGATAAAAGCAGCAGAAAAAGTCATTAAGACTGAATTTCACACATCAATTAAAAACTTCTTGGAAGGAGAAACAACAGAAGCCATTTTTGAACTCCCTGATATTTCTAATAACTCCCAAATAATTGAATACACAAAGTGGTTCTTTTGGGTTTTATTCAAGACAGCAAAAGTTGAAAAGAGTTTTGGCAAACGTGTTTGTGTAGTTCTTGAAGAAGCACATACAATTGTACCTGAATTAAATTCAATGGGCGTTTCCGACTTTGCTTCTAAGGCGACAGTTAATAGTATTGCTCAAATTGCCCTACAAGGACGCAAATACAATATTGGCTTTTTTGTTATAGCACAACGGACAGCGAATGTTTCCAAAACAGTTTTGACACAATGTAATTCGATTATAGTCTTTCAAGAGTTTGACAAGACAAGCAGCGAATTCCTTTCAAATTATCTTGGAGCAGAATATATTAAAGCATTACCAACATTACGATTTAGGCAAGCAATTGCAGTAGGTAAAGCATTTAAATCGAACGTACCAATGATTTTTGAAGTGCCTAAACTAACGACATAAAAACAATGACTGAAAGAAAAATCGCATATAACACGGTTTTTGCATCAGAAAGAGGTTAATGTGCAAGCATAGTGCTTGGCACTTATTTTCAAATTTAGTATTGGGTTTAATTAAAACAAACCAATGACAATAAAAAAACTCACATTATGAATTATCAGGAAGGAATTGAACATATGCAAAATATAATTTCTGAATTAGAACCTAACTCAACCGATAGTTTTAATGTGGGAAATTTAACCATCACATATCCAGGAAAGAAGAAAAAAGGTGACTATCGATTGACAATCAATGGTGTACCACCAACGCATACGGATATCGTGCGTACGATATATAATTATACTACTTCAGCAAATTTTGATCAAGTTGTTGAATTTTTAGACGATGTTTACCAAAATGGTCTAAATGCAACTTCTACTCTATTTCCACGGTCCTTTATCGAAAAATTATTTTGGATTACGCTACAAGAGGAAATAAACTACCCATCACCACAATATCAAGGAAGAAAACTACCTTTTTGTAGATTTTATGAAGGTGCTTTATCCAAGATATCTTCGGTTAATTTAATGAACGTTTTAAACAGAACTAATAATCATGGTTCTAGAGTTCCTAGTTTGTTTAAAACTGGTTCCATTTTAAGACCATCATTCTATAATTGATAATAAGTAATATTTAACAGGACATCTTGGAAATTAAATTACCCTTAAGCCAAAGTTCAATTTTCTAGTTAATATTTTTGCCTAAAATCATTAACAAGACATGTTAATTTTACCCACTAGGATTCTCAACATTTATAAAAGTGATTTAATACCTTTAATGACTATCATGTGATGTCAAAGACTTTACAGTCACGAAAAGTTAAATATTCATAAAATAATTTGTGCAGTATGAAAATCATGGAAGAAAAGCTTAAAGTAGTTGAACTTTTTGCCGGAGTTGGTGGATTCCGCCTTGGTCTAGAGAAAAGTAATTACAAAGTTGTTTGGTCCAATCAATGGGAGCCACTGACCAAAACGCAACATGCATCTATGGTTTACGAAGCTAGATTTGGAGAAGAAAACCACTCAAATCAGGATATTGCAACAGTACCGACAGATGAAATTCCAGATCATGATTTATTATGTGGGGGGTTTCCATGCCAAGATTATTCGGTTGCCACAACCTTGCAAAATTCAAAAGGTCTTAAAGGTAAAAAAGGAGTTCTTTGGTGGTCAATCCATCGAATTTTAGAAGATAAGAAGAACAAGCCAAAATATCTTTTTCTAGAAAATGTTGACAGACTTTTAAAATCACCAGCAAAACAAAGAGGTCGTGATTTTGCTGTTATGCTTCAAAGTTTGAACGAACTTGGATATGCGGTTGAGTGGCGGGTAATTAATGCCGCCGATTACGGAATGCCACAAAGAAGAAGACGAATATTTTTTATTGGCTATCATAAATCAACCGAAGCTTATAAACGACTTCAAAAATCTAAAAAAGTTGATTGGCTTTTGGACAAAGGAACTATTGCAAAAGCCTTTCCAGTAGTTACAACAAATTCGATACAAGAGGTTGAATTGAAAGGCAGTCTGGTTGAAATAACAAATAATTTCAACAAAACAGGAAAACTATCACCTTTTCAAAACACCGGATTACTAGTAAATGGAAAGGTTTTTACCATTAAAACCGAACCCAACTTTGACGGAAGATTTACAGTCTTAGGTGATATTTTACAAAATGGTGAAGTTACAGACGACTTTTTTATTGATGATAAAGACAAACATAAATGGGAGTATTTGAAAGGGTCAAAAACTATTGAACGAGTTTCAAGTGAGGGTCATAAGTATAAATATTCAGAAGGGAGTATGATTTATCCAGATGCTCTTGACAATGCATCAAGAACAATTATTACTGGTGAAGGTGGGAAATCACCTTCAAGATTTAAACATGTAGTCGCTTCGGATAGAGGATTGAGAAGACTAACACCAATTGAATTAGAAAGACTTAATATGTTCCCTGACAATCATACCAAACTTGATGGTATTACAGATACAAAACGTGCATTTTTCATGGGAAATGCATTGGTTGTTGGTGTGATTGAAAAAATTGGAGTGGAGCTATACAAGCAAATAAATCAATTTGAGTATGCTTGATATTACCTCGGCAGATTCAATAATTAAGTTCGCTAATAAACTAAAAGGACTTACATTAAAACAAGCCTGCGGTAATGAAATTGAAAAACACGGATACCAAGGAAAAGGCAATTTTGGTCAAATTTTAGAAAAGTTCTATTTCGGTTATGAGCCAAATTCTGAATCTGCACCCGATTTTAAAGAAGCAGGAATTGAACTAAAATCAAGTCCTTTGAAAATATTGAGAAACGGAGAGTTTCGGGCAAAGGAAAGGCTTGTATTAAATATTATAAACTATATAGAAGTATACAAAGAGGAATTTGAGAACAGTTCCTTTTGGAAGAAAAATGCACATTTATTATTGGTATTTTATCTTCATGACAATGATTTGGACTTGCTAGATTATCATATAAGGCTTGTAAATGATTGGCAATACCCAAGTGAAGATTTAAGAATCATCAAACATGATTGGGAAACAATAAATAAAAAAATAAAAGATGGCAAGGCCCACGAATTATCAGAAGGTGACACATTTTATCTTGGGGCTTGCACAAAAGGCTCAACTGCCTTAAAATCTTTTCGCAATCAGCCATTTAACAAAGAAAAAGCAAAGCAAAGGGCTTATTCTCTTAAGCAAGGTTATGTTAATCACATAATTGCAAACATTTCTCGGGAGGAAACTGAGACATATGGAAAGATTATAGAGCGGCCAGAAATTCTCGATGCAGTTCAATCAATCGAAGAAATAGTTATATCGAAATTCCTTCCTTTCTATGGTAAATCAGCAAAAGAGATAGAAAAATATTTGGGTTTGGAGTTGAATCCAAAAGCCAAAAGCTATTTTGCCAACCTTACTAATGCAATTCTTGGTCTTAAACTTGGGCAAAAAATAGAAGAATTTGAAAAGGCGGATATTCAAGTCAAAACAATTCGACTTAAAGAAAATAACCTACCAAAAGAAGATATTTCATTTCCAACATTTGAATTTCAAGAATTGATCAAAACTGATTGGGAAGACTCTGATTTTAAGAACATTTTAGAGAGTAAGTTTTTCTTTGTTTTTTATCAATATGAAAACGATGATCTGATTTTAAAAAAAGTACGGTTTTGGAATATGCCACAATCCGACATATCAGAGGCCAAAATAGTTTGGGACAAAATGATTGAAGTAGTTTCTAGAGGTTTGATAGTCCGAGAAGTAAGCGATATTGGTATTAGAAAGACATATTTTCCAAAGAAAACTGAAAACAGAATAAGTCATGTCCGACCACATGCCAGAAATGCTGCAGATACTTTTATGCTTCCTATACCCGATAAATTAACAAAACTAACTGAATATACTAAACACTGTTTTTGGTTTAATGCAAGTTATGTGAGAGATGAAGTATTTATGAAATAAGTCCCCAGAACGTATTAAGAATTTTAACACTTTTATGTACTTAGTTTAAAAAGTCCTCTATTTATTGTCTTGATGAAGTTAGATTAAAACGGAATAGAACTTTAAACAAAAAATGCAAATCATTACTGAAAATGGTAAAATTATATTTTGATATCCAATCCAAGTCAATTGGAGAAATTACTCCATCTTATATCTTCACAAGAAGCCTTTGCTGAAAAATTTAAATTTTCCAAAAGAGAACTCTTCATCAACTTACTCGAATCATTAAAGGTTAACTATGAAGACTTTACTCAAAACTATTTTTATTACGATTCAAGTAGAAAAATACATATATCCGAAAGCCAGTTTGGGTATATTTGGGTAAGTACTTCGGGATTAGTTGCAAAGAATAAACCTACTTCTAATCGTAGGCTAAATTCTTGTTTAAATCAATATTTAGTAATATCACTACTTTTTAAAAATGCGATTGAAATTGTTAAAGATGAAAGGGTATATGATATTGATTCATATCCATCAAGTCAATTAAGCAAATTATCACCGGCAATTTTCCACAATCTCACATTTTACATTGAGGTATTTTGCAAAGCTTATCTTTCATTGACAGATAGCGTGGTCCCTCGCACACACAACTTGTCTGTTCTCTACCAGAAAACCGTAGAGGTAATGGTTAATAAAAAACATAATGATTCGCTTTTCCAGATATTGGTATTGGACCCGCTTTATAATTTCATTGATCATATAGAAAAAATTCCAGGTGGTTTTAAAGAACAATTTATAAAATACGATGATAACCCATTAGACGATACCGTAATCTTATTTGATGTCGGGGGCTTAGTAGAAATGACCCATATACTTGAATTATCTGTTGACTTTATATCCGATTATTTCTATACGGGCACAGAATCTCATTATTTAGAAACAAACCTATTTAAGAGACTTTTAGAATTGGCAGACACTGAAGAAAAAAAGAAAAAGATACGAGAAATGTATCCACATTTAGACAACAGTCACAAGAATTCTAGTAAGGAAAATTAAACTTAATTGGATTTTTATTCTAAAGTCATTTATTAGCACAATAGGTTGCCCCTTTTCCAATTTTAATTTACGCTTTTCTTCCCGAACACTATAAAATTGAAACAGGATCCATGCGCAAAAGTTTAAGGGTAAGAATTTGGGACATATCGCAAATTATTCTGGAAAATTTTAGTCTGAAATGTTAAATTTTGGGTTCAAATTTTATTTTTTTCAATCCGCGTGCAAATTGCGTGCAAATGAAAAAGGCTCCAGAGAGTGAATTTCTCTGAAGCCTTGCTGTATCTGCTCCCCCTCTTGGGCTCGAACCAAGGACCCTCTGATTAACAGTCAGATGCTCTAACCAACTGAGCTAAGGAGGAATATTTTTACCTTAAGCGGGTGCAAATATAATAGATTCTTTTTTACACCACAAACAAAAAAATTGCTTTTCTATTTAAAAAGCCATTTATATAAATCATTACCATTGGCAAACAACAATAATGCGATCAATATAAAGAAACCAATCATCTGGGCATACTCCAAAAACTTATCGCTCGGTTTACGCCCAGTTACCATTTCGTACAACAAAAAGGCTACGTGACCTCCATCCAATGCCGGAATGGGCAAAATGTTCATAAAGGCCAAAATAATGGATATAAATGCCGTAGTGGCCCAAAATGCAGGCCAGTTCCAAGTATCGGGGAACATTCCTCCGATAGCCGCAAAACCGCCCACCTCTTTATATGCACCAGTATCGGGATTGAATATTTTTTTCATCCCCTTAATGTAATCCGTTAGCGTTTTTACGCCTTTGTTCCAGCCAGCGGGAATGGATTCCCAAAAAGAATACTTCAAAGTTTTTAATTCCAAATAGCCCGCTTCTTTAAACTCTTCGGGTGTCATTCCCAAAACTACACCAAGTGCAGCATCATCAGATATGGATACCGTAAGGTCTTGAAGCGACCCCTCTCTCATGACTTTAATCGGTACTTCTTTGCCCTTATTTGCTTCCAAAATAGGAGTAACTTGATCTCTATACTCCACTGATTTTCCTGCCAATTGCACCACAGCGTCGCCTTTTTGAAGACCGCTATCAATATTTGGTGAACTTTTGGGAATATCGTTGATTACAAATGGCCATCGATAAGAAATCAAAGCCCTTGATTTATCTTTATCTTCGGACAACGTCTCGATAACGTCTATTGGCACCTGCTTTTCGATTACCTTTCCATCCCTTTCAACCGTAAATTCATTTCCGAGCAACAGTCCTGGCATAATATTGGACAAGGCCTCGACCTCTTCCCCGTCAATGGTCAAAATCTTGTCACCCGTTTGAATCCCCAGTTCATCCCCCAAAGCTTTGTCGGTTACCCAGATTCCGTCCTTTAGGCTATCGTTGGCAATATATTCTTCCCCATAAGTAAATACCAACCCTATAAAAATCACCACCGCCAAAACAAAATTTACGGTAACACCGCCCAACATAATGATCAAACGTTGCCATGCCGGCTTGCTACGAAACTCCCATGGCTTTGGTTCTTGCTTCATCTGCTCTTTGTCCATGCTCTCATCGATCATACCGGATATCTTTACATATCCGCCCAAGGGCAACCAACCGATTCCGTAAACAGTTTCTCCTATTTTCTTTTTGAACAATGAAAATTTGACATCAAAAAACAGATAAAACTTCTCCACCCTGGTCTTAAAAAGCTTCGCAGGGATAAAGTGTCCCAACTCGTGAAGCACGATCAGAAGCGACAAACTCAAAAAGAATTGTATGGTCTTTATTAGTATAGGGGTCATCCGTATTATTTTCTTAAAACGAACAAAAGTAACCTTTTAGGTATTTATAAAAAAACATCTAAATTAATCCCCTTGCCATTTAAGAAAGATTTAGCAACAAAAGCCGTCTTTCTCCTTGAAGAATAACCAATTGGGCCGTAATTTTGCACCTATGGGATCTTTCTTTGCAAAATACAAGTTCTTTGGCATCGTAATGTTGGCTCTTTCCGGCGTAATCGTATATCTATTTTACAATGCGCTGCAACCAAAAAAAATGTTGCCGGTCTACCAACCATCAATGGTAGACAAATCGCTTGTGGACAGCACATTGCACTATACCAAAAAGTATCACAAAATCGGGGATTTTTCCTTGGTGAACCAAAATGGTGACACCATAACACAGAACAATTACAAGGACAAAATCTATGTAGCCGATTTTTTCTTTACCACTTGCCCTACGATTTGCCCGATAATGACCAAGAATATGGCCGAGATCCAAGAAGTGATCAAGGACAAACCAAACGTTATGCTACTCTCCCACTCCGTTACACCTCAAATCGATACCGTAGCGCAATTAAAAAGGTATGCCATGGAAAAAGGGGTCTTGGACCACAAATGGAATTTGGTGACAGGGAATAAAAAACAGATCTATGAGTTGGCCAGAAAGTCGTATCTCGCGGTAAAAAACGACGGAGACGGCGGTCCTTTTGATATGATTCATACCGAAAATTTTATCCTTGTGGACAAAGAAAAACGAATCCGCGGCTTTTACGATGGAACCAACCGAGACGATATTGATCGCCTTTTGGAAGATCTTAAAATACTTGAGGCCAGTTATACCGAATAATTGACAAACGATTATCCATGATCGGCACTTCCAGTTCCTCTTTTTTACTTATTTTTGCTCTTAATTAAATTTATTCTAAATAAACACAGTGGCTACCGTTGCAGATTTACAATATGGACAAAAAGGTATAATCAAGGATTTTACCGAACATTCGCTCCCTGTTAAATTAATGGAATTGGGCTGCTTGCCCGGCAACAGTGTGGAACTGTTGCAAATAGCTCCCTTGAACGACCCCATATACATCAACCTCAGTGGAAGTCATCTCGCAATACGAAGGTCTTTGGCAGAACTTATCGAGCTGGATATTATTGAAGAAACGCAGGCCAAATGAGCAAAAACATTAATGTAGCCTTGATCGGCAACCCGAACACAGGGAAAACCTCGGTTTTTAATCAACTTACAGGACTCAAGCAAAAAGTAGGGAACTATCCAGGAATCACCGTAGAAAAAAAAGAAGGTGTCTGCAAACTTCCAAGAGGGGTCAAGGCGCACATTCTGGATTTACCGGGCACATACAGTCTCAATACAACTTCGTTGGACGAAAGCTTGGTGGTAGAACTCCTGCTCAACAAAAACGATAAGGATTATCCAGACGTTGCCGTGGTGATCAGTGATGTGGAAAACCTCAAGAGGAACCTGCTGCTTTTTACACAAATCAAGGACCTTAAGATCCCTACCATTTTGGTGATCAACATGGCCGACAGGATGGACCGCAAGGGCATCTCGTTGGACAATGAGGCCATGGAGAAAAAACTTGATACCAAGATTGCGCTGGTAAGCACCCGTAAAAATACGGGCATCGACCGAGTAAAAGAACTCATTACCGATTACAAGAACATCTCGTCCAAACCCCTCCTCGATCCCAATCGAATTTCTCCAGAATATTTTGATCGACTACAAAAAGCTTTCCCACAGGAAGATCTGTACAAGCTCTGGCTGGTGATCACCCAGGATGTAAATTTTATGCCGATTGAAAAAAAGCGGATTCAAGATGCCACGGATTTCTCCACAAAATCAAAGGATGAGCTCAAAAAACTACAACATAAGGAAACCGTTCTTCGATATCAGCTGATCAATACTATTTTAAAGAAGACCTATAAAGTCGATTTTTTGGCGGCAAAAGGTCTTCGTGCGACCTTGGATAAGATACTTACCCACAAAATATTCGGATACCTTATCTTTTTCGCCATTCTACTGTTGATTTTCCAGGCTATTTTCGAATGGAGCTCGTATCCCATGGACTTTATAGACGAGAGCTTTGCCTCGGCAGCTGAATGGATCAAAAACACCTTGCCGGCCGGATTGTTTACGGATTTATTGGCAGAGGGAGTAGTGGCCGGAATCGGGGGAATCGTAATTTTTATACCCCAGATCGCGTTCTTGTTCCTTTTTATTTCCATTCTGGAAGAATCTGGATACATGAGCCGTGTAGTCTTTTTAATGGACAGATTAATGAGACCTTTTGGACTGAGCGGAAAAAGTGTGGTGCCATTAATTTCGGGAAATGCATGTGCAATTCCGGCGATTATGGCCACTCGTACCATAGAAAATTGGAAGGAAAGACTTATCACCATTTTGGTCACACCTTTCACCACCTGCTCCGCTAGGTTGCCCGTGTACTTAATTCTAATTGCCTTGGTAATTCCGGAAGGCAGTTTTATAGGACTTAGTTATCAAGCATTGACCTTGATGTTGTTGTACCTGATCGGATTTGGCATGGCGCTTTTATCTGCAATGGTATTGAACAAGATCCTTAAAATAAAAAGCAGATCTATTTTTATGATAGAAATGCCTACATATCGCTTGCCTTTAATAAAAAATGTGGGCTACACCGTAATCGAAAAAACCAAAAGTTTTGTTTTGGGTGCCGGTAAGATCATTCTGGCCATTTCCATTGTCTTATGGTTTTTGGGTTCCAATGGCTATTCCGATGATTTTAAAAACGCCGAAGACATTGTTACCGAAAGAATCCAAAATGAAGGATTGAGCACCTACAGCAAAAATTATATCCAGAACAACATTGCTTCTTATCGCGAAACGGCATTGGACGAAGGAATGGCGCCAAAGACCATTCAGGATTCCGTAAAGGTTTTAACATCGGAACTTTCCGAAAGGGCCATAGCTCAAGAAATCGCCAGTCATAAATTGGAACATTCGTACATTGGTCAAATCGGCAAGGCCTTTGAGCCCATTGTAAAACCTCTGGGCTACGATTGGAAAATTGGAATTGCAGTACTGACATCGTTTGCTGCCCGCGAAGTATTCGTTGGAACTTTGGCTACAATATATAGTGTTGGCAGCGATGAGGAGGAAACCATTAAAAACAGAATGGCCGCCGAACTGGATGATTCCGGAAAACCATTGTTCAACTTGGCATCGGGAATTTCGTTGATGTTATTTTATGCCTTTGCCATGCAATGTATGAGTACACTCGCCATTGTAAAAAGAGAAACAAATTCTTGGAAGTGGCCTATGATCCAGCTGGGCTTTATGAGCATTTTTGCCTACATTGTAGCTTTAATAGCCTACCAAATCCTAATATAACAATAGAATGATTCAACAAATATTGGCATACGGAACCTTGGCACTAGCAGCAGGCTATCTTATTTGGAAGTTCTTCCTGCCAAAATCCCTTTTTAGTAGAAGAAAAAGCAATTCCAATTCCTGCGGAAGTGACAACTGTGGTTGCGGTTAAAACAGATTGGAAACAAAAGAGTAGAGCAACAACCCCCAACCTACGACCAAAAGCAGTCCTCCGAGCGGGGTCACTGGTCCTAAAAAACGGGGTTTGTTTCCTTTTGCAGCACCTAAACACAATGCATAAATACTGAACGAAAACAACAGTGTTCCAAAAATAAAGCAGTTAATAATCCAAGAGTCCATTGGCTTATCAAAATTTAGATTAAAGCCTAGGATCAACAGTATAATGGCATGGTACATCTGATATTTGACTCCTGTTTCAAAACTTTGCAGCAACTCGGGGGTCAATTTCTTTTTTAACGCATGGGCACCAAAGGCGCCAAAAACTACCGCTAAAAGCCCGTATAGTGCACCCATTAATTGAGCCATAAAAATTGTTTCCATAGTGGTTTCAAATTTACTTATAAATCAATGTGGATTTGGTGATCGGAATCCATTCTAAAAGCGCACTCCTTATATTTTGGAGGTCCAAAAGTCTTCATCTTGGCATTGGAAAAGGCTACTTTCTCTTTTGGGATGCCCAGCCAATTGGTGTCCAACTTTCCGTTATCGTTCTCATCGTGGAAAACGGCCAAAGCATACTCTCCAGAAGGCAGATCGGAAATATGAAGCACAACACTACCTTGGTCGGCCACCACACTTTTCGTTTTTAGTACCTGATCAAAAGACAAAAAACCTTCGTCGGAATCGTAAACCGCAACATTGACCTTTCCCTTATGGGATTTTACATTGTTCACCTGAACGGATAAGGTGTTTTGGGAAAAGCCCACAACGGGCAATAAGAATAAAAACAAAAACCTTTTCATACTCATTGAAGTCCTTTCGCAGTTTCCTTTTGATTGATTAGTTCAGTGCGCAAAAGTGCAAATAATTCTTGGGTTTTTAGGCTATCCCTCAAGTTCATGTATAATTTCAAAGTATCGTGATGTACCACTTTTATTTTTTGTTGATAGAGGTCATCCACAAAAACATAGGCTTTGGAACTGGTTAAGGTATCCGTAAAAACCCCTTTTTCCTTTTCTTTCCAAGAAAATCCGCTGGAACGTTCCATTTCGGGCAGTTTATCTACCAACAATACACTATCCATTTCGGACAGGGCAATTTTTTGATAGTAAATTCCAGACAATACCTTTAGGTTTCCATCTTCGATCTTGTGCCAGTTCTTGTAATGGGCCACAAAGGCGATTGAACAGATGATCACTGTAAAAACAATAAGCAGGTTCCAAAGCCAATGTCTTCTTTTCTTATTCATTTTTAATATCTGTTCTATACTTATCAAACCATGCAATAGTATGGGCCACTTTGGTCATTAAATTGCTCGGTTTGTTGGCTATGCCATGGCTGGCTCCGGGAATCTCCACCAAAACAGCCTCTATTTTTCTTAGTTTAAGGGCATGGTACAACTGCTTGGCCTCGCTCGGAGGTGTTCGCAAATCGTTCATCCCGACCATCACCATGGTGGGTGTCTGTACATTACCAACGAGCGAAATAGGTGAAAATTTCCAATACCCTTCAAAATTTTCCCAAGGTTGCCCTGGATATCTATTTTCGGCATAATAAAAATAATTGTCGGCCGTCAAAGTTTTACTGATCCAGTTCATAACCGGTTTGGCCACCACGGCTGCCTCAAAACGATTGTTTTTGCCGATCATCCAAGCTGACATTATTCCTCCCGCACTACCTCCGGTCACAAACAACTGATCTTCGTGGGCCACACCTTTTTCAATGCAATGGTCCACTCCGTCCATTACATCATTATAATCCTCGCCGGGGTAATTGTTGTAGAGCAAATTGGCAAACTCCTCTCCATAACTTGTGCTACCTCTCGGGTTTGGATAGAAAACCACATATCCGGCAGCGGCATACAATTGCATTTCAATGGAAAATCTATCACCATAATTGGCAATGGGACCTCCATGGTTTTCCACCATAAAAGGATACTTTTTATTGGCGTCGTAATTGGGTGGGTAAACAATCCACCCTTGAATATCCCGCCCATCCACGGACGATTTGTACCAAACCTCCTCCACCTTGCCCAAATTTCTATAGCTGAGCAGTGCTTTGTTCAGGTTGGTTATTCTTTCAGCGTTTTTTGCTTTTGGTCCCAGAATGGCCAAATCTGCCGGGTAATTTGGTCTGGTCTGTGTAAAAACTATGGTGCCCTTGTTGGAAACACTGTACGAACCACCGGAATATGGCCTTCCCAAACTTGTGCCGCCCAGATTGTCGGCTAATTTTGTAATTTTTCCTTTGAGGGATATCAATCCCACTTTACCATTTCCTTTGTCATCATAGGATACATATATTCCATCTCCTTTTTCGTTCCATTGGATGTTCGACACGGATCGGTCCAAGTCCTCCGAAATAACACGTTGTGCACTCCCATCAATATTCATTACATGTAATTTGTATGTTTGATGGGCCTGCACCTTATCCTCATAACCCGCATAAGCGATAAATTTTCCATCGGGAGAAACCTGCGGGTTGGAATCCGGTCCGTTACGATCGGTAAGGGCAACAATATTGCCTGTTTCCACATCAACAGAATATATCTCGCTGTTACGGAATCGATACTCCCAATCCTCTACCCTATTGGCGGAAAAGTAGATTTTGGAACCATCTTTGGCCCAGGACAAAGTACCTCTATGGTGCCAATCACCAGAAGTTATTTGGCGTGCCGCCCCGCCATTGGCAGGAATTGTAAAAATATGGTTGAACCCAGGGGCGATATAGCCTCGCCCATCCGCTTCGTGGTACAAGCGATCGGTAATTCTCGGAGCTTTTTGCCATTTTGCGCCTTTTGGCTTGGATGGTATTTTAGCAATTACCGGGGGTGCTTGCGGAACGTTCATGGAAAAAGCCAATTGGTTTCCATCCGGGGACCAGGTCAACGAACTTGGGCCAAAAGGCAATTGGGTCAACTTGGCTACTTTGCCCGTACCTACCCAGTACATATATATTTCAGAACCTTCTCCAGTACTGCTGGTAAATGCGATCCGATCTCCACTGGGCGACCATCTAGGACTGCTCTCATTACTTTCCGATGCCGTAAGTTTTTGGTTCTGACTCCCATCCGAACGGATCAACCAAAGATTGCCGCGAGAGCCATCTTTCATAATATCAAAACCCATTCTTCGGTACACCACCCATTCACCATTCGGAGATATTTGAGGGTCGCTCGCATATTGAAGATCAAAAATATCGAGATAGGAAAATTCTTTTTTTTGTGCGGATGAAAATTGAAATGACAGCGCTAAAAAAAGCAAAAAAAGTGATTTATGCATGGTACTGATTTTTGTGATTTTCTAAAAGTAATGTAATTCCGTTTAGCATTCAAGACCGTACTTTCCTATTATCTTTGGAAAAGCAATTTAGCGATATGGATTTTAAAGGTAAGCACGTATTGATCACAGGGTCCTCCCGAGGCATCGGAAAAGCCACAGCTATGGCATTTGCCAAAAAAGGAGCCAAAGTAGGCATCAATTATAGGAATAATGATGCTGTCGCCCAACAAACACTTCAAGAATTGGCAGGAGACGGCCATTCACTTTTCAAAAGAGATATTTCTCAAAAATCAGAGACCAAAGCACTGATAGATGACTTTATAAAAGAATATGGTCAGTTGGATGTTCTGGTGAACAATGCCGGAATTTCCATCTTCCACGAGATTGACCAAGTAGATTTTGAACACTGGTCGCATGCCTGGGAAAAAACCTTCGAGACCAATCTTTTTGCCGTGGCCAACTTGTGCTACTGGGGAGCCAAGGCCATGATGAAGTCCGGCGGCGGACATATTGTTAGCGTATCCTCTAGAGGTGCTTTTCGTGGCGAGCCTACAAAACCGGCCTATGGTGCCAGCAAAGCTGCATTGAATTCCATGAGCCAATCCTTGGCCAAAAAATTGGCGCCGCACAACATTTATGTTGGGGTTGTAGCTCCAGGATTTACCGAAACCGAAATGGCCAAAGAAACCTTAACGGCTGCCGAACGCGAAAACTTGCTCCGAGAATCACCCTTTAAACGAATGGCACAACCGGAGGAAGTAGCCCATGCGATTTTGTTCTTGGCATCGGCCGAGGCGGCTTATTCCTCTGGAACCATAATCGATGTAAACGGAGCTTCATATCTAAGATAGTTTATTATGAAAGCTGCTACCATTGCCCAACTAAAAAAAGAACTCCAATTTAAATCGCAAGAAGACATAACACAGCTTTGCTTGCGTCTGGCCAGGTTCAAAAAAGAGAACAAGGAATTACTGACCTACCTACTATTTGAATCGGATAGTGAAGAAGGGTACATTGAAACGGTAAAAGAAGAGGTGGACCAAATGTTTACCGAAATCAACACCAATAGTTATTTCTACATTAAGAAAAGTGTTCGCAAGATCTTACGGACCATCAAAAAGTACATTCGGTATTCGGGAGACAAAGCTACCGAGGTTGAACTTTTGCTATACTTCTGTGAAAAACTGAAGTCTTTTCGTCCCTCCATCCAACGGAACACCACTTTAAAAAATTTATATAACCGTCAACTCGAATACGTAAACAAAAAAATCCCAGGGCTCCATGAAGACCTACAATACGATTTCGGGACAATTCTAAAAGAGTTGCAAGTCTAAATAAGGCGAAAAGCATCATAACGCGCTACACCAGAGTTGTTTATTTCGAAAATTCGCTTGTTTTGGATTTATTTTCTCATTGTTATTGATTAAATTGTTCCTAATTCTAACTAATCAAAACCAACCTCAACAACATGAGAATGCCAAAAAATCCACTACAGAGTTGGGTGCTACTCTGTCTTTTTCTTTCAACAATTTTCTCCTATTCACAAAATCCAGCTCCCACTGCCGTTGACACTAGCTTTTATAGCGGTTTTAAATGGAGAAATATAGGTCCCGACCGAGGAGGACGCTCCTTGGGCGCCTCTGGAAGCTCGGCCAGGCCCAACGAATATTATTTTGGAGCCACTGGAGGCGGACTTTGGAAAACCATCGATGGCGGAAACACGTGGAAATGTGTTACCGATGGTTATGTCACCAGTTCATCGGTAGGAGCCGTGGCCGTGGCCGAAACCAATCCGGACGTGGTATATATAGGAATGGGCGAAACCCAACTAAGAGGAAGCATTACTCAAGGGGATGGCGTTTACAAAACTACCGACGGCGGTGAAACATGGACACATTTAGGACTGGAAGAAACCCAGGCCATTGCCAGGGTACGAGTTGACCCGACCAACGAGGACATTGTTTATGTGGCAGCACTTGGACACCCCTATGGAAATAATGAGGAACGTGGTGTTTTTAAATCTGTTAACGGCGGAAAAACATGGAAAAAAGTTCTTTATGTAAGCGATAAGGCAGGTGCCGCCGATTTAATTATTGACCCCAATACCCCCAATGTATTATATGCAAGCACATGGCAAGTATACCGAAAAGCATGGAAAATGTGGGGCGGTGGTCCCGATTGTAAATTATGGAAATCCATTGATGGTGGCGAAACTTGGACGGACCTTACCAAAAATCCGGGTATGCCGACCGGGCCTATAGGCAAAATTGGCGTTACGGTTTCTCCTGTGGATTCCAACAGGGTTTGGGCCATTGTAGAAGCCAATGAAGGTGGTGTTTTCCGTTCCGATGATGCAGGAAAAACATGGAAATTGACCAATAACGAACGTAAACTTAGGCAACGCGCCTTTTACTATTCCAGATTGGTCGCCGATCCAAAGGACAAGGATATTGTATATGGATTGAATGTTGGATTCTTTAAATCCACGGACGGAGGAGTAACCTTTGACGAGCGTATAACCACTCCCCATGGAGACAATCACGATCTATGGATAGACCCCAATAATCCCGACCGAATGATCAATGCAAACGATGGCGGTGGTGTTGTGAGCATAAACGGCGGAAAAACATGGACGGCCCAAGATTATCCTACCTCGCAGTTTTATCACGTTATGGCAACAAGCGATGTTCCCTACCATGTTGTTGGTGCACAACAGGACAACTCTACCTTGGCCATACCCAGCGATGGTTGGGATTTTATGCAGGCCAGAGGCCCAAGCCCAGATTGGTATTATGCCGTAGGTGGCGGAGAAAGTGGTTGGATTACACAAAGCCCAACAAATCCCGATGTTTTTTATGCAGGTAGCCAAGGCGCTCTTTTAACCCGCTATGATCGAAGCAATGGTCAAATAAGAGATATTCAGGTCTATCCAAGATTTTTCTCCGGAGAACCTGCCAGTGCACTTCCCGAACGTTGGCAATGGACCTTCCCTATTATGTTCGCTCCCAAAGACCCCAATGTAATGTACACCTGCTCCCAACACGTTTGGAAAACCACCAACGATGGACAGACCTGGGAAAAAATAAGTCCAGATCTTACTTATGCGGACCCTGAAACTTTGGGCAAAACCGGCGGTGTGATCACTATGGACATGAACGGTCCTGAGATTTATGCCACAGTTTTTGCGTTGGCCCCATCCAATCACGACATAAATACCATTTGGGCGGGTTCCGATGATGGTAAAATACATATTACGAGAGACGGCGGCAAAAACTGGGAAGATATAACCCCTACCGAATTGCCCAAATTCTCAAGAGTGAGCATTATCGAGGAATCCATCCATAATCCGGGCACTTTATATGTAGCAGCCAACCGTTACCAAGTGGATGACCGTGCCCCTTACGTTTTTAAAACACATGATTATGGAAAAACTTGGACCAAAATAATTTTAGGCATTAAAGACGGACATTTTGCCAGGGCCATTCGAGAAGACCATCAAAAAGAAGGACTTTTATTCTTGGCTACCGAACACGGCGTTTATTTTTCCATAAACGATGGCTCAGAATGGCAATCGCTCCAGTTAAACTTGCCGGACACCCCCATCCGCGATCTAGTAATCAAGGACAACGATGTTGTTTTAGGCTCCCATGGAAGAGGTTTCTGGATTTTGGACGACATTCAACCCCTGCGAGAGTATTCCGAAAATCTAAAGAATCAAAAAAGTGTATTGTTCAAACCCACCAATGCCATACGCGGTATCTATAATGCCAACTTTCAATATTTCTTGGAAGAACAAGTGGATACGGTGACTTTCTCCATTTTTGATGCCGATAACAAACTAATCGACACCTTTGGCGGAAACCAATCTAATTACGAAAAGAGTGGGAGATCATCCTGGTGGAGCCGTTTTAGCAGTACCAAACCTACTACGGCCAAAGGTATTAATACTTTTACTTGGAACTTGCGATATCCCGGACCAACCACTTTTGATGGAATAATTATCTGGGGAGCTTCGGCAGAAGTGGGCCCCAAGGCACCTCTCGGCAACTATACCGTGCAAATGAAAGTAGGTGAGGAAGTTATCAAAAGCTATCCGTTTAAAATTGAAATAGACCCAAATTTAAAAGGTGTTACAGCTGATGACCTTGAAAAGCAATTTGAATTGGCATCCAAAATCACTGCAAAAGCCACCATTGCCAACGAAGCAGTTATCAAAATAAGAAGCATTCGCAAACAAATGGACAGTTTGGGCAAAGGAGTGCCCAGTAAAAAATTTAAAAAACTGTCTGAAGATTTTATGGCTTCCTTGACCAAAATCGAAGAAGACCTGTACCAAACCAAAAACCAATCGGGGCAAGATCCTCTGAATTTCCCGATTAAACTGAACAACCGGTTCAACGCCTTGCAAAGAAGTATCGAAAATGGGGATGCCAAACCTACCGATGCCGCTTACGTGGTGTATAATGAACTTTCTGAAGAATTGGACGGACATATGGCCAAGCTGAACAGTCTATTACAAAAGGAGCTTCCAAAGATCAATCAATTTTTAAAAGACAACCAACTATCAACCATTGAGAACAAGTAGGGTCCTTTATGGTTTTTAAAAATGAGACTTATTCTAAATTAAGAAGTTATGTTCATCCTACTACGTATTCTTTGTAATTTTACGTAGTACGGATGAACAAACTAATTTCCATAGGGGTTTCCCTGCTTATCTTGCTCCAAGGAGCCAATATTCATCTAAAGGATTTGGTTGAACTTGGAGATTTGGTAGAGCATTACCAATTCCACAACAAGGAATATGGTGACAGTTTTATGGTCTTTGTTTCCAAACACTACGGAGAACTTAAGGCATCTCACAGCGAAAAACACAAAGAAGAACAAAAGGATCATGACAAACTGCCTTTTCAACATCAATCCCATTGCTCGATCCAACACGTTTTTGTTGTTGACTCCGATAATTACATAACATCCGATTCGGAAATTCCTTTGGTTGCAAAAGGCAATTTCCATTATCAAATATCCTACTTCCTAGTATGGGAAGATGGACCGTTCCAGCCACCAAGGCACACATAGTTCATAGTATTTCAGCATAGCTGAACACTTTTTATCCAGCCTTATTCCATTTTAATAATGCTATTTTTTTCTATGAATTATGTTTTCAAAAATCATTTGTTTTAGTATTCGGAACAAGTTTATTGTTCTTTTATTTACGGCGACCATGGCCCTTGTAGGTCTATATTCGCTATCACAAATTCCTATTGGAGCGGTTCCCGATGTAACCAATAACCAAGTTCAGGTAATTACAACTTCCAGAAGTTTGTCCACCCAAGATATGGAACAGTTTGTAACCTATCCGGTGGAACTGGAAATGGCCAATTTACCTGGTGTAAAAGAAATCCGATCAGTATCCAAATTCGGATTATCCGTAGTGACCATCGTTTTTGATGACGACATGGGAACCTTTTTGCCCAGACAGCTTATTGCTGAAAAAATAAAATCGGCATCAAATCGAATTCCCGAAGGCTTTGGAAACCCGGAAATGGGGCCGATCACTACGGGATTGGGAGAAATCTACCAGTACATTTTGGATGTGGAGCCCGAGTTCAAGGACCTATACTCATCCACCGAATTAAGAACCATACAGGATTGGATCGTTAAAAGGCAACTGTCCGGTATTCCGGGGGTAGTGGAAGTAAATACTTGGGGAGGCCACCTTAAACAATACGAAGTGGCCATACAAACACAAAAACTCAACGCTTATAATATTGGTGCCAAAGAAGTGTTCGCCGCTTTGGAAAGGAACAATAGCGTTACTGGCGGCGGCTATATCGAAAAAGTGAACCAAGCCTATTTTGTTCGTGGAGAAGGACTGGTAAATACGCTTTCGGATATTGAAAATATAGTGGTAACCACTCGAAACAGTATCCCAATTTACATTAAGGATATTGCCAAAGTAGGATTTGGCAGTGCACCCCGATTTGGCGCGATTACCGGAAATGGGGAGGGGGAAAAAGTGCTTGGTCAAATTATGATGCTCAAGGACGCTGACTCGAAACGCGTTATCGAGGCCGTAAAAGA
Source organism: Flagellimonas marinaquae (assembly GCF_023716465.1). Lineage (NCBI taxonomy): Bacteria > Pseudomonadati > Bacteroidota > Flavobacteriia > Flavobacteriales > Flavobacteriaceae > Flagellimonas > Flagellimonas marinaquae. The sequence continues at coordinate 1,772,509 of NZ_CP092415.1, read as the reverse complement.
AAGAGTAGCGGCCATATCCAAATCTTTGCCAGAAGGGGTTTACATTAATCCAGTAGTAGATCGCAGCGAACTAATTGGAAGAACAACCTTCACCGTTACCGAAAATTTAGTTTTAGGCTGTTTGATCGTGATTTTCGTCGTGGTTTTATTGTTGGGCAATTGGCGTTCCGGTCTGGTAGTAGCCTCTGTAATCCCACTCTGTTTACTGTTCGCTCTTATCTTAATGAACCTTTTTGGCGTTGATGCCAACTTATTGAGCCTGGGAGCCATCGATTTTGGAATCATAATAGACGGCGCAGTGATCATCGTAGAGTTTATTGCATTCCAGATTACCCAAAAGCAAACTGAAGTTTCCTCATTGGGCAAAGATCAAAGTCAGACCATGAAAGATAAAATTACAGTGGAAGGGGCTTCTAAAATGATGAACTCAGCTGTATTTGGCCAACTTATCATTCTTTTGGTTTTTATCCCCATACTTTCGTTAAGTGGTGTGGAAGGCAAAATGTTCAAACCCATGGCTATGACTTTTAGCTTTGCCCTTTTGGGAGCCATTTTGCTCTGTTTCACCTATGTCCCTGTAGCATCGGCCTTGTTTTTAAAACCTTCAAAAGCAAGCCCCAAGAATATTTCCGAGCGACTTATGCGGTTCATTAATAAAATATACGATCCTTTGATCGATTGGGCCATGAAAAGCAAAAAATTGGTATTGGGCGTTGCTGCCGCATTATTGATAGGGGCCATTTTACTGTTCTCCTCAATGGGCGGCGAATTTGTACCGACCTTGGATGAGGGGGATTTTGTAATTCAGCCTGTTTTAAAAACAGGTACCTCCTTGGCCAAAACCGTGGAAACCACCACCAAAATTGAACAAATATTATTAGATCGGTTTCCAGAAGTAAAGCAGGTGGTAAGCCGCATTGGTGCCGCAGAAGTGCCAACGGACCCCATGTCCATGGAAGAAAGTGATGTAATTATCACATTAAAGCCTAAAAAAGAGTGGGTGTCGGCTACATCTAAAGACGAACTGGCAGATAAATTCAAGGAGGCATTGTCCGTGGTTCCCGGCATGGAGGTTGAATTTACCCAACCTATTGAAATGCGTTTCAATGAACTGATCACAGGGGTACGTGCCGACATTGCAATTAAAATTTTCGGGCAAAATCTTGAAACCTTGAACCGAAAGGCCAATGAGATAAAGGACCTCATCAAAGAGGTAGAAGGCGCATCGGATATTGTAGTGGAAAAAGTTGAAGGCTTGCCACAGATGAACGTTGCCTTTGATCGCGCCAAAATTGCAAGGCACGGGCTCAACATTGCCGATCTCAACGAAATGATTTCCATGGGCTTTGCAGGTAAAATTGTGGGCAGTGTTTTCGAAGGGGAACGACAATTCGACCTGGCGGTTCGTTTGGATGCCGCTGACCGACAAGATATTTCCAACCTAAAAAATCTATATGTGGATATTCCCAAGGGCGGAAAAATTCCATTGAACGAACTGGCAGAAATCACCTATCAAAAAGGAGCGGCCAAAATATCAAGGGACGATACCAAACGTAGGATCGTTGTAGGAATAAATGTTCGGAACCGTGACCTACAATCCGTTGTGGACGATATACAATTGTTAGTGGATGAATATATCACCCTACCTCCTGGGTACACCATCACCTATGGTGGTCAGTTCGAAAACCTGCAAAATGCCAAAGACCGTTTAATGGTTGCGGTCCCCATCGCATTGTTGCTCATTTTTATAATGCTCTATTTTGCCTTTGGATCGGTAAAGGAGGCTTTGCTTATTTTCTCGGCCATTCCACTTGCTGCCGTTGGAGGCGTACTATTGTTGTGGCTTAGGGACATGCCCTTTAGCATTTCTGCCGGTGTTGGGTTTATTGCTCTTTTTGGGATTGCCGTCCTGAACGGAATTGTACTGATCGAACATTTTAAAGAATTGAAATCCAAAAAATTCAACACCATGGAAGAGCTGATCAAACAGGGCACCAAGGATAGGCTCCGCGCCGTTCTACTTACGGCATCTGCTGCAGCGCTGGGCTTTTTGCCCATGGCAGTTTCCACCAATGCAGGTGCGGAGGTACAAAGACCCCTGGCCACTGTTGTTATCGGTGGATTGGTATCGGCCACACTGCTCACCTTGGTAGTGCTGCCCGTTTTATATGCATACGTGAACAACGCTAAACTAGGTGTGATGAAAAGCAACCTTAGCATTAATAAAAAAGCATTAACAATTCTCCTACTTATTTCTTCCTTTAGTGGTTTTTCGCAAACCAAGTTAAATCTGGAAGACTTAATGGTTCTCTCCTTAGAAAACAACAAAGGAATCCAAGCGGGCGCTTTAATGGTTGAGCAGGCGGAAGCACTCAAGGGCACTGCATTTGAATTCGACAAAATGGATATTTATTATCTATACGACGAAAACAACCTTGCCATAAACGGGAATCCTTTACGGGTTTTTGGGGCACAGCAACAGTTCGAGTTCCCCACGGTGTACAGTGCAAAAAATAGATTGCAGAGAACCAACCATGAGCTTCAAAAGTCTTCTTTCGAAATCAAGAAAAAACAACTCTTCCAGTCGCTTAGCACTGCGTATTACGAATATCAAACCTTGCAACAAAAAGCTAAAATGTATGGTACTTTAGACAGTATCTACGAAAAATTTGCCCATGCGGCCAACCGACGATTTGAACTAGGCGAGACCAATTATCTCGAAAAGGTAACTGCCACAGCAAAACAACGACAGATTGCCAATGCATACGCCAAGTTAAAACAGGAAATTTTAACCACTCATGTCCAAATTATGAGCTTGGTGCAGTCTGGGGATACGCTATCGATCTTAACCGAAAAACCGGAAAAGCTCAAAGTGCTCAACCAACAAGGAATGATGTCCACCGAGGCTTCATTTTTGGACAACCGCCAGGCCATGAGCCATGCAGAAAAAAGCTTGGAGGAAAATAGGTTGCTTCCTGATCTAAGCCTTGAATATTTTCAGGGCACCAACAACAATCTGGGAACATCGCTCTACGGTATCCAATTTGGGGTTCGTATTCCTATTTTCTTTTTTGGACACAGCAGCAGGGTAAAGTCTTCTAAAATTCGCACCAAAATAACGGAGATGGAAAATACGGAAATTACCGTTGTCGTGAACCAACGCTACAAAACCTTATTGACCCAATTGGAACAGCAGACCAAGGAACTCTCCTACTACGAAGAAGAGGGCAGGCTGCTCTCCGACCAAATTCTGAAAGCGGCCATTGGAAATTTTCAGAATGGGGAAATCGATTTTTTCCAATACATCCAAAGCTTGGAAAACGCATACGACATCCAACTCAACTATCTGGATGTCCTCAACGAGTACAATAAAACTGTAATAGCCATTAATTATTTGACCATAACACTATAACCATGAAACATATATTTTCACTCGCCGTACTTTTCCTCCTTTTGATGGGATGCGGTAACAATAACAAACCTGAAACAGAATCCGAAACACAAGAGGGGACATCCGGAATTGTGGTAACACAGGCGCAGTTCCAATCCAATGGTTTTACATTGGGAAAACTGGAAAAAAGAGCGTTCCCAAAAATTGTGGAGACTTCCGGAACAATAGATGTTCCCCCGGAGAATCGTGCCAGTATCACTGCATTTATGGGCGGTTTTGTAAAAACCACCTCTTTACTGATCGGAGACCAAGTAAAAAAAGGGCAATTGGTGGTCACCTTGGAAAATCAGGAATTTGTGAAGATGCAACAAGAGTATCTGGAGGTTTTTAATCAATTGGATTTTTTAAGATCAGAATTTGAAAGGAACCAGACCCTTTTTGAAGAGAAAATCGCTTCACAAAAAAATTATCTTCTGGCCAAGAGCAATTACGAAACGGCGAAGGCCCGTTACCAAGGGCTAAAAGAGCAATTACAAATGCTGAACATTTCGCCCAGCAAGGTGGAACAGGGCAACATCACCTCCGTAACTCCTATTTACGCCCCAATTTCGGGCAGTGTTACCCAAATGAACGTGGCCAAAGGAAGCTATGTCTCCCCTGCTACGGAAATCTTGGAGATTATGGACAATGATCATATCCACTTGGAACTTACCGTTTTTGAAAAGGACATTTTAAGAGTAAAAAAGGACCAAAAAATACGTTTCCGAATTCCAGAAGCTTCGGAAAATGTATTCGATGCCAAGGTATATCTGGTCGGGAAATCCATAGATGATGATACACGAACCATCCAAGTGCACGGTCATTTAGAACACGAGGAAGATACCAACTTTCTGCCTGGGATGTTCGTAGAGGCCATGATTTTGACAGATACCGCACAAAATACATCGCTTCCCGAAGAAGCCGTAATCGAGTCGGAAGGCACCTTTTATGTACTCCGTTTAATCGAACAAAAAGATGGAAACTATGTTTTTGAACGTCTCCCGATAGAAAAAGGCAACACATTCGATGGCTACACCGAACTGAACTCTTCCGGACTAACGGAAACCGATCGGTTTTTGACCAAAGGTGTTTTTGATTTGATCGGTGGGTAACGATCAGCTCAACCCAACATCCAAGGTCATCATAATTATAAATCCACCGATAAAGCCCATGGTGGCAATATCGGTGTATTTGTCCTGCTGTGTTTCGGGAATAACTTCTTCCACGACCACAAAGATCATTGCTCCAGCGGCAAAAGCAAGGGCATAGGGCAAAATAGGCTCAAAGGTCAATACCGCCCATGCCCCCAATACACCAGCAATGGGTTCCACTATGGCAGAAGCCTGACCGTACATCCAACTTTTTCTTCGGCTAAGTCCATGCCTGCGCATGGGTACGGCTACGGCGAATCCTTCCGGGAAATTTTGCAATCCAATACCCAGTGCCAATGCGACGGCCCCGCCAATGGTAGCACCCTCAAAACCAGAAGCTACACCACCGAACAAAACCCCGACCGCCAATCCTTCGGGAATATTGTGCAATGTAATGGCCAAAACCAACAGCGTGGTGCGGTGCCAAGGGGTCTTCACACCCTCGGCCTCATCCATTTTAAAATTAATATGGATATGCGGCAATACCTTGTCCAATCCAAAAATAAAGAGCGCACCCATTAAAAAGCCCACAGCTGCGGGAATCACTTTAATAAAACCATCGCCAGGGCTCATTTCGATTCCCGGTGCCAAAAGGCTCCAAAAACTGGCTGCGACCATTACGCCACCGGTAAATCCCAACATTCCATCCATCAAAGCCCTGTTTGGGCTTTTAAACAAAAAAACAAGACCCGCTCCGGCAGCTGTCAGTCCCCAAGTGAACAATGTGGCGTAAAGGGCCGCCAAAATTGGGTCAATGCTTTTAAAGTATTCGATTACAACTTCCATTAACTATTCTTTTTTACAAATAAATTTGATGCTATTTGGTGCGATATACGCATTTCGTTCCCATCCATTAGAATACGTAGGGAATTATCAAAATCTTCTTTGTCCACTACTTGAATTGTATTTCCCAAAGCTATTTTGTTCTTGTCCAAAAACTTGAGAAACGGTACGGATGAATCCTTCACCCCTACACAAACTCCTTGGCCCCCTACAGGCAACTCACTCAACAATTGCTTGTCTCTTTCCTGAAATTCGCCATTTTTGGTAGGTATTGGGTCTCCGTGCGGGTCATACTTTGGAAAATCCAAGAGCTCATCTATTTTATCGATGAGCTTTTCGCTTTTAATATGCTCCAATTGTTCGGCCACTTCGTGTACCTCGTCCCAGGTAAAATCCAATTTCTCCACTAAAAAAACCTCCCATAACCGATGTTTTCTAATAATGGACAAGGCCGTTTTTACGCCAAAATCGGAGAGGGACACTCCTTGATACTTTACATAATCCACCAAACCTTTTTCGGCCAATTTCTTTGCCATATCGGTAACCGAAGAGGGTTTTGTATCCATTTGTTCGGCAATGGCATTGGTGCTGATGGATTTTGATCCTCCCCCTCCCAAATGGTAAATGGTCTTTATATAATTCTCTTCCGATCGGGTCATCAAAAAAATATTTTTTCAAAAATACATTTTTATTTGACAAAATCTATTTTTAGTTTTGTCTAAATTTATATTTATACAGCCATAAAACCATGTGCAAACACATTACTTTATTTATAATCGGATTACTTGGAATGCTAGGATTCTCTCAAACAGCATCCATAAGTGGAACTGTTTCGGATAGCGGAGAACCTTTGCCTTTGGCGAATATTATACTCAAGGGGACCAAAATGGGCACGGCCACCGATATTGACGGCCTATATGAGATTACAGCTATTCCGCCAGGAGACTATATATTGCTGGTTACTTCTTTAGGGTATTTGCCCTACGAAACCACGATCAGTTTGAGTCAAAACGAATCTAAAACCATCAACATACGGCTCGAAGCATCGGCACAGAATCTTGAAGAAACTGTGGTAACAGGCACCCTAAAACCCGTTAGCCGATTGGAAAGCCCTGTTCCAGTAGAGGTTTACTCCCCTACTTTTTTAAAAAAGAACCCAACAGCCAGTGTGTTCGATGCGCTTCAAAATGTGAACGGGGTTCGCCCACAGATCAATTGTAACGTATGCAACACGGGCGACATCCACATAAACGGATTGGAAGGGCCGTACACCCTTGTGCTTATCGATGGCATGCCCATTGTGAGCGGCTTGGGTACTGTGTACGGTTTAACAGGTATTCCCAACTCCCTTATTGAGCAAATTGAAATCGTAAAAGGCCCGGCTTCCTCACTTTATGGTAGTGAAGCGGTCGGTGGATTGATCAACATCATCACAAAAAATGCCTTGAGCGCTCCCGAATTTTTTGCCGATGCCTTTGCCACAGACTGGGGCGAGTACAACTTGGACATTGGAAGCAGAATCGGTATCGGTAAAAAAACAGACCTGCTTTTGGGCGTTAATTACTTTAATTATGATAACCCGATCGATAACAACAATGATAATTTTACAGATGTTACCCTTCAAGATCGTATTTCAATCTTTCAAAAATGGAACTTTAAGCGCGCAAACAACCGATTGTTTTCTTTAGCCGGACGTTTTTTCTATGAGGATCGCTGGGGCGGCGAAATGCAATGGACACCAGAGTTCCGAGGCGGCGACGAAATTTATGGGGAAAGTATTTACACGCGTAGGTGGGAAGTTTTGGGAAAATATCAGTTGCCTGTTGAGGAAAAATTTCTTTTATCGTTTTCCTACAACGACCACAACCAGAACTCGGTATATGGCGACACTGAATATTTAGCGGATCAACGCATAGGTTTTGCCCAGTTGACTTGGGACAAAACCTCCGGAAATCACGACCTATTGTTCGGCAGCGCCGTTAGATACAATTATTACGATGACAATACTCCGGCTACCATAAAAGCTGATAATATTTGGATTCCCAGTTTTTTTGCCCAGGATGAATACTCGTTTGCTCCCAAGCATTCATTTTTGGCTGGATTACGATATGATTACGATAGGCGACATGGAAATATTTTTACGCCGAGGGCCGCTTACAAATGGAAGATTTCCGATAACGATATATTTCGTGTAAACGCAGGCACTGGTTTTCGGGTTGTGAACCTATTTACCGAAGATCATGCTGCTCTTACCGGATCAAGGGAGGTTATAATAACCGAAGAACTAAAGCCCGAAAGATCCGTTAACCTGAACCTCAACTATTTAAAGAAAATTTATAGCAATAACGGAACTTTTGTGGGAATCGATGCCTCTGCATTCTACACCAGGTTTTCCAATGTAATCCTACCCGACTACGAAACCAATCCCAACCAGATTATATACGATAACCTTGATGGCAAATCCGTTTCGCAGGGAATCAGTGCCAATTTGGACATCGCTTTACCAAGTGGCCTTAAACTTATGGCCGGTGCAACGTGGCAAGATGTCAGCAGCACAGAAAACGGCATTAGCCAACAACAGATCCTTACCGAAAGCATTACCGCTACTTGGGGCATTACCTATAGCTTCCGCCAGCTCAATTTAACTGTAGACTATACAGGGAATTTATATGGCCCTATGCGATTACCGTTACTGGGGGAGTTGGATCCCAGGAATGAATATTCCCCGACTTGGAGCATTCAGAACATCCAATTTACCTACAAGGGTCTTTCCAATTTCGAGTTTTATGGAGGTATAAAAAATCTTTTGGATTGGACCCCGAACCGAGGCAATCCGTTTATTATTGCCCGTGCCAACGACCCATTCGATAAAGAAGTCACCTTTGATGGCAATGGTAATGCTGTGGCCACTCCCAACAACCCTTATGCCCTTACTTTTGATCCCAGTTATGTTTACGGTCCCAACCAGGGCATCCGTGGGTTCTTTGGTTTAAGGTATACTGTTTATTAGGGTGAAGAAAGTTTGGTTATCTTTAAACCCATGCCCCACTTCGACTACATTATTATAGGTGCAGGAGCCTCCGGCCTTTTGCTTGCAAATGCCCTGGGCAAAGATGCGTTCTTTGCTTCCAAATCCATCTTGGTATTGGACAAAGCGGACAAATCCAATAACGACAGAACATGGTGCTTTTGGGAACGTGGCAAAGGTGAATTCGACCATCTCATCCATAAAACATGGGATTCAATCCATGTGGGCGGGCAGCAGCTTCAAAAATCAACTTCAATTGCCCCGTACACATACAAAATGCTCCGCGGTATTGACTTCTACAATTACTTTTTACCAAAGGTAAAAGCCTTCCCCAACATTACTTGGATTCAGGAAGAAGTGCAACAGATCGAAGAGCAAGAGAATGAGGTCTTAGTGACCACTTCTTCTCAAAAATTTGGCGGACAAACGGTATTTTCCAGTCTTTATAATCCGTCCATTCCACTACAACAACAGAAATACCCAGTTTTACAACAACATTTTGTAGGGTGGCAAATTAAAACCAAACAGTCGGTATTTAATAGTGAAGAGGCGACTTTTATGGATTTTTCCGTGCCCCAAAAAGGGAATACCCGATTTATGTACCTGCTTCCCTTTTCAAAAAACGAGGCTTTATTGGAATACACACTTTTCTCTGCCAATCTATTGGAAAAATATGAGTATGAGGATGCCATAAAAGCATATATTAAAGATAATTTTGGTGATATTGACTACCGTGTAACAGAAACGGAATACGGAAGCATTCCCATGACCTGCTACCCGTTCCATCAAAACAACACCGATCGTGTTTATAATATCGGCATTGCTGGTGGATGGGCCAAACCCAGTACGGGCTATACTTTTTACAACACTGCAAAGCAAGTGCCCAAGTTGGTCGAATATTTGAAATCGGGAGAGCCATTGTCCGGTTTTTATCAAAAAAACAGATTTTTGTTTTACGACATGCTTCTGTTGGATATCTTATTCGAACACAACCATTGTGGACACGAGATTTTTGAATCCATGTTCAAAAGAAGAAAGGCATCCTTAATACTAAAATTTCTGGAAAATGAAACCAATATTTGGGAAGAACTGCAAATCGTAACGGCTCCTCGACCATTACCTTTTATAAGAGCTTTGTTTAAACGATTGTTTTAAACGGTCCTTTCCATTAAACTTTCCCCAAATTGTTGTAGCAGCTCCTTACTTTGTTCCGGCAGTTTGGTTTCGTCCAATGCACGGAATGCCATTTGTGTATACTTTTTTATGGCCTTTCCGGTTTCTTCGACCGCTCCACTTTCTTCAAATATGGTTTTCACTGCCTCTACTTTTGTCGAGGAATCCTCAGGTTTAATGGAATATAGGTGCAACAAGCCTTCTTTGTCATCTTTGGTGGCGCCTTGGAGGGCCTTTAGGTATAAATAGGTCTTCTTGTTTTCTATAATATCCCCGCCTATCTGTTTTCCAAAGGTCTCCGGGTTGCCAAAGGCATCCAAAAAATCGTCCTGTAACTGAAAAGCGATCCCCAAGTTTCTTCCGAACTCGTAAATGGCATCGGCGTCTTTTGGGTCCGCATCTGCAACGATTGCCCCCATCTTCATGGCCGCAGCGACCAAAACGGAGGTTTTATACTCGATCATTTTTAAGTATTCGGGGATGGTCACATCGTCCCGTGTCTCAAAATCAACATCGTATTGTTGGCCTTCGCATACTTCCAAAGCGGTTTTGCTGAATAATTTAGTGAGCTCGAAATAGGTTTTTACCGGGTAGCCCTCAAAAAACTGATAGGACAGTATCAACATAGCATCCCCAGAGAGAATTCCAGTATTTATATCCCATTTTTCGTGCACCGTGGTCTTTCCCCGTCGTAACGGGGCATCATCCATAATATCATCGTGAACCAAGGAGAAGTTATGGAACATCTCAATGGCCAAAGCAACATCCATTGCTTTTTCGGCCTTGCCCCCAAATGCTTCGGCCGTCATCAGCGCAAGTATTGGGCGTAATCGTTTACCGCCCAATCCCAGAATATACTGGATCGGTTCGTACAAATTCCGTGGGTCCGTAATTTGTGTTCTGGCTTGGAGATGCGTAACAAACTGCTCTCTATACTTACTAATGATATCGATATCTGACATGGGGCCAAAAATACGCTCAAAAAATTGATTTTGGCCAAAGGCCCAACCCAAAATCCGGTTTAGGGTAAACGCATTTGACATGAACAGGATTTAAAAAAATATAGAAATACTGCAATAGAAAACTTTTTCATCGTCTCTATAGATGCAGCGCAACCTGATTTGACCGAATGGCAGCCAAAAACGACAACCATAACAATTTGACCACCTTTTTTAACGAGGAGTATGGTTCGTTGCGGTCATATGTAAAATCCAGGATCAGGGATACATCGGAACAGGACGCAGAAGATATTGTACAGGATGTTGCCCTACGGATATTTTCCCGGCCCGAGGATGCCATTCCCATAACCAATGTGGGCGGGTTTGTTTACAATGCAATACGGAACAGGATCATTGATATTATGCGAGGCAAAAAAGAGAAAAAACTCCCCAGCGAAGAAATCGACAGGCAATGGAGGGAATTTGCGGAGTTTTTCTACGGAGATGCGGACAATAGTTATTCCACAGAAATGGAGCAGGCCCTAAAAAAGGCCGTGGAAGACCTTAAACCCGTGTACCGCGACATTGTGATCGCCATAGATTTTGAAGGTTACAATTATAGACAGATTGCAGAAAGAACCGGAATACCGGCAGGCACTTTAATGTCCAGAAGGCACAGGGCCATGTCGGAGCTATCAAAAAAATTAGAAAAAATAAAAGAACCTGAATATGGAAACTAATCAAGTGTTTGAAAAACAAGTAGAAAAAAAGGTGGAAAAATATGTCAAAAAAGGAGTGAAGATTTTGGCAATAATCGTTCTTGGAGGAATCCTCTTCCTTTTGGCCAATTATGTATTAATGCGTTTATGGAACTGGCTTATGCCCGACCTGTTCGGCGCGGGTACAGTAACCTACTGGCAAGCGTTGGGCATTTTTGTGTTGGCTAAACTTTTGTTCGGCTTTGGAGGTGGAGGCAGCAAAGGCAAAGGCAAATCCTCCCATAAAAAGAAATTAAGGTCTTCGCATAAATGTGCAACATGGAGAAGGGATTTTGATGAATGGAAGCATTACGATCAATACTGGAAAGAAGAAGGCGAAGTAGCTTTTAAAGCCTATGTAGAAAAAAACGAAAATCATGGTACAACAAAAGAAGAGTAAGGAAAAGAAAAAATACGTGTTACGGTTTAGCCCTTTTTTTTGGAGACTGGGACATATTGCTAGCGACAGTTCCAAAAAGAATACGCAACTGAGCCCATTGGTTATTGCCAGCAAGGACCCCGATTATAACAAATAGACAATCTCTCGTTAAAAAATTGTAAAACCAAGGAAACTTTTTTTGTTTTTAAAGTTTCCGTGTTTAACTTTGCCCCTGATTATGAGGGAAAAAATAATTCAGAAAGCGACCGAAATGTTCTTAAACCTAGGGTTTAAGAGCGTTACCATGGACGATTTGGCGCACGAAATGGGCATTTCCAAAAAAACGATCTATTCCCATTACAAAAACAAAACCGATCTGGTACAACAAACCGCAATGGCCATGTCCGATTTTATTGTCTGTGGCATAGACGATATCGTGAGCTTACAAAAGAACCCTATTGAAGAGCTGTATGAGATCAAGAGGTTTGTAATGACCCATTTAAAAGATGAAAAATCATCACCCTTGTACCAGCTCCAAAAATATTACCCAAAAATACACTCGGCCCTTAAAGAAATCCAATTCGAAAGCACCCATCGCTGTGTAGCCGACAATGTAAAACGTGGCATGGAACTGGGCATTTATAGAGACAACCTTAACGTGGAATTTGTTTCCAGAATTTACTTTATGGGCATTACCAGTATCAAGGACAACAGCATGTTTCCCACAGAAATATTTAGTAAAGCCGAAATACTAGATCTCTATTTAGAATATCACTTAAGGGGCATTGTAACCCCCGAGGGAAGAAAAATACTCAATTCAATCATCAATTCAAACAAAGAATAAATGCGAAAAACGTTATTCAGCCTGTTATTTATAATGTCTTGGCTGGCATCTGCTCAAGATGCACCGCCAAGCTTTAGCCTGGATCAGGCCATTGCACATGCATTGGAGCATAACTACAGTGCCCAGAATGCCGAAAGAGATGTCCTGGATGCGCAAAAACAAAAATGGGAAACCATTGCTACAGGACTTCCCCAGATCAATGGTGCCGTTAGCTATCAGAACCAGTTAAAACAACCCGTATCGCAGATTCCCGCCGAGTTTTTTGGTGGAGAACCCGGCACATTTCAAGAAGTGGTGTTTGGTCAGGCACAATCCATGTCGGCAACAGCTACCTTGACACAGCAAATTTTTGACGGATCATACATCGTAGGAGTACAAGCCACCAAAACATTTTTGGAGTATAGCCAGAACAACAAGGAGAAAACCGAACTGGAAGTAAGGAAGTCGGTAGTAGAGGCCTATGGCAACGTTCTATTGGCACAAGAAAGTGTATTGATCTCCGAAAGGAACAAAGCCACATTGGAGGAAAACCTCTACGAAACCAAACGTATTTATGAAAATGGTCTTGGTGACGAAGAAAGTGTGGATCAATTGCAGATTACACTATCCACAGTGGATAATCAACTCAAAAATGCCCGTCGAATGGAGAAGATAACACTCCAAATGCTCAACCTTGTATTGGGACTCCCGATAGATACCCCAACCATACTGAGCGAGAATTTGGACGACCTTACCCAAAAACAAATTGACCTTGCCCTGATCGATACCCCATTCGATATAGAAAACAATGTAGATTACAAAATGGCACAGAACCTTAACGAACAAAGAGAGTTGGAGCTAAAATTGGCCAAAAGTTATGCCTTGCCCACATTGAACGCCTTTGTAAACTATGGCGGAAACTCTTTTAGCGATAGTTTTAATTTTTTAAATAGCGGGCAGCAATGGTTCGGATCATCCATTTTAGGGATAGACCTCAATATTCCAATTTTTAGTTCTTTTAAAAGAAGTGCGGGCACTCAGCGTGCCAAAATTGCCTTGGACAAGGCCAAAACACAATTTACAGAAGCTCAAGCACAGATACGTCTACAATTGGAAAGTGCCAAAAGTGATTATATCCTTGCCATAGAGCAATACGGCACCTCCAAGGACAACCTGGAACTGGCCGAGCGTATCGAGAAAAAAAATCAAATAAAATATTCCGAAGGATTGGCCACCAGTTTTGAACTGAGACAGGCGCAGACACAATTATATTCCAGCCAACAGGAGTATTTGCAATCCATGGTCGATGTAATCAACAAAAAGACCGAATTGGAAAACATCATAAACAAATAATAAAGAAAACCATTCCATCATGAAAAAAGCAATATATATAACACTAACCGCAGCGGTTTTGGCTTCATGCGGGGGCAATGGCAACAAATCTTTGGAGAAAGCACTTAGCAGCCAAGATGTTGAGGTAATCCGTGCCAAGCATGCCGAAATTTCAATAGAAAAGAAAGCGTTGGAGAGCCAATTAAAATCCTTGGATTCCGCCATTGCACTGTTGGATGGTTCTGCCAAGTTACCATTGGTGACCACCATAGAAGTACATCCTCAAAGGTTTGATCATTACCTGGAATTACAAGGAGATGTAATGACCAAGCAAAATGTACTTATTTATCCAGAAATGTCCGGAACACTGAACAAAGTGTATGTAAAGGAAGGACAAAAAGTAACCAAGGGACAGCTATTGGCCACTATTGATGATGGAGGCTTATCCAGCCAATTGGCACAACTTAGAACACAGGCCGAATTGAGCAAAACCACTTTTGAACGCCAAAAAAGACTGTGGGAACAGAACATTGGTTCCGAAATACAATACCTACAGGCAAAAACCAATTACGAAGCGCAACAAAGTGCCGTAAAACAAATGGAAAGTCAGGTTGGCAAATCCAGTATACGGGCCCCTTTTACAGGAATTATAGACGACGTGATCAAAGATCAGGGCACAGTGGTAAGCCCAGGTCCAGGTTCCGAGGTATTCCGCATAGTAAATCTATCCAATATGTACATCGAAGTTGAAGTACCGGAAAGCCATTTGCAAAACGTAACCCCAGGAAAAGATGTAAAAGTATATTTCCCGGTACTGGGCGATAGCGTTAACACAAAAATTAGACAGACCGGTAATTTTATAAACCCCAGCAACCGTTCGTTTACCGCAGAAATCCCCGTGCCAAGTCACGATGGCAAAATAAAACCGAACCTTACCGCACGTGTAATGATCAACGATTATACCAGCGAAAATGCCATTTTGATCCCACAAAGTATATTATCCGAAAATGCGGATGGAGAACAATATGTGTTGTTGGTAGCCGCAGATTCCATTGAGAATAATCCAGTGGCCAAAAAAGTGGTCATAAAAACAGGAAAAACACAAGGCGATTACGTAGAAGTACTCTCCGGCATCAACGAAGGTGATGCCATAATAGACGAAGGTGCCAGAAGCGTAAAAGAAGGGCAACAAGTGAATATAAAAAATAGCTAGACAGCCAAAGTACAGACTATGAGCAAACAAAAGAAAAGCGTAGACAAGGAATTTGGGCTGTCGTCATGGGCCATAGATAACCAGACCACAATGTATGTGCTAATTTTGGTTATCCTTATTCTGGGCGGTATGGCATACTTTAGTATGCCCAGGGAAAGTTTTCCCGAAGTAAAGGAAACCAAGATTTACATTAGTTCCATATACCCGGGCAACACCGCAGAGGATATCGAAAAACTGATTACGGATCCTTTGGAGGACGAGCTCAAGACCGTAAGCAATCTTGTAGAAATCACCTCTACCTCGCAGGAGGATTATTCCATGATCATTGTTGAGTTTGATGAGAACATCTCCGTAGAAGCTGCCCTGCAAAAAGTAAAAGACGAAGTAGATTCCAAGACCGCCGGCGAAGATTGGCCCACATTTAACGGTGCCAAGGTCGAGCCAAACGTATTCGATCTTAGTCTTTCCGAAGAAATGCCCATCCTTAACATCAACATCTCCGGAGATTACCCCATTGAAAGACTAAAAGAATTTGGGGAATATCTGGAAGATGAGATAGAAGGTCTCCAAGAAATCAAACAAGTAGATATTCGAGGTGCCCAAGAAAAAGAGGTGGAGGTTGCCGTGGACATCTATAAAATGATGGCGGCAAAAGTGAGCTTTAACGATGTGATAAATAGCATCAACAACGAAAACCTAACCACATCCGCAGGTAACCTAATTGCCAGTGGACAACGCCGAACCATCAGAATTGTAGGGGAAATAGACAAACCCCAGGACCTACGGGACTTTGTGGTAAAATCGGAAAATGGAAACCCCATTTACCTAAAGGACATTGCCAAAATTTCGTTTAAAGAAGAGGATAAAACAACCTACGCACGTGAATTTGGCGAACCCGTGGTAATGCTAGATGTAAAAAAACGTTCCGGAAAAAACATGGTGGCCGCGGTTGACCAGATCAAAGTAATTGTAGAGGATGCCATAGAAAACGAATTTCCACAAGACCTTAAAGTTACCATCGCCAACGACCAGTCCTCCAAGACCATTGGTCAGGTGGACGATTTGGTGAACAACATCATCTTCGGGATCATATTGGTGGTAACGGTATTGATGTTCTTCTTAGGATTTAAAAATGCCCTGTTCGTAGGTTTTGCCATCCCAATGTCCATGTTTATGTCGCTAATGATCCTGGATGTAATGGGGTATACCATGAACACCATGATCCTTTTTGGTTTGATCATGGGACTAGGTATGTTGGTGGACAACGGTATTGTGGTCGTAGAGAACATTTACCGACTCATGGATGAGGAAAAAATGCCTCGGATAGAAGCGGCGAAAAAAGGAATAGGCGAGATCGCTTTTCCCATTATTATATCCACATTGACCACAGTAGCAGCATTTGTTCCGCTCGGCCTATGGCCAGGGATCATGGGGCAGTTTATGAAATATTTCCCCATAACGCTTTCCGTGGTTTTAGGTTCATCCCTTTTTGTGGCCATCTTCTTCAACTCGGTATTGGTATCCCGATACATGACCACCGAAGACAAGGAAATGCCATTAAAGCAGATTATTCGGATCACTTCTATCATCTCGGTGATCGGAATACTCATAATTATTTTTGGAGGGGCATATCGATCATTGGGGACTTTAATGGTGGTAACCGCCATTATGCTCTGGATCTATCGCCTGTTTCTTAGAAATTGGGCCAATACTTTTCAGAATAAGATCCTGCCCAATTGGGAAAGAATGTACGAAAAAACCTTGCGGTATGCCTTATCTGGGAGAAAACCTATCTTTATTTCGATCATCACTTTTGTATTGCTTTTGATAGCCTTTGCAGGATTTGGCGCATCGGTAGGAAGCCAACGGACCAAAGTAGAGTTCTTCCCGGACAATAAGCCCAACCAAATCATAGTGTATATTGAATATCCGGAGGGTACCGATATTGAAAAGACCAACAAAATAACCAAGGATATTGAAGGTAGGGTCTACGACATTATCAACTCCGAAGCTTATATGCACGGTGATTATAATTTTATGACAGAAAGTGCGGTATCTCAAGTAGGGGAAGGCGCCGGTAACCCACAAACCGATGGTGGTTCCAGTGCCGAAATGCCCAACAGGGGTAAAATTACCGCTACATTCCGAGAATTTAAGTACCGTGAAGGAGCAGATAGTGAGGAGTTGCTCAAAAAAGTGCAGACAGCGCTTAAAGATGTTTATCCAGGGGTTGCCATTTCTGTAGAAAAGGATGCGGTAGGACCTCCAGTAGGTTATCCCATCAACATAGAATTGGAAGGTGAGGATTATACGGAGCTGATCACCACAGCGGAACGCATGCGAAACTTTATCAACTCTCGAAATATTCCGGGTATAGATGAATTAAAAATCGACGTTAACAAATCCAAACCTTCCCTTTTGGTTCAAGTGGACCGCAAAAAAGCAGGTGAGTTAGGGGTTGCCACCGGGCAGGTGGGCCAACAACTGCGAAGCTCCATTTTTGGTTCCAAGGCAGGAATCTATAAAGAAGGTGGCGAGGATTATGATATTTATGTGCGGTTCAACAAAGATGACAGGTACAACACCAGTGCCCTGTTCAACCAACGAATAACTTTTAGAGACCCTTCCAGCGGGCAGATCAAGGAGGTTCCTATTTCAGCGGTCACCAAACAAACCAATAGCACCGGGTTCAGTGCCATTAAGCACCGCGATGTAAAACGCGTGGTTACCGTGTACTCGGCTTTGGCATCGGGGTATACAGATGCAGGAGCGATTGTTGGAAAAATACAAGAGGAAATGAACGATTTTGAGAATCTTCCAAGTGATATCAAAATAGATTATACCGGACAGATCGAGGAACAAAACAAGCAGATGGCTTTTTTAATGGGTGCTTTTTTCACCGGTCTTGGACTTATCTTTTTTATTCTGATTTTCCAGTTCAACTCCATAAGCAAGCCAGGTATTATTATGTTGGCCATATTCCTAAGCTTGATCGGGGTTTTTGGTGGAATTGTTGCCACAGGCAGCGCATTTGTTATTATGATGACCATGATGGGGATTATCTCCCTTGCGGGTATTGTAGTGAATAACGGTGTGGTGCTGTTGGACTACACCCAACTGTTGATCGACAGAAGAAAAGTAAACCTGGGACTTGAAGAAGAAGATTTATTGGAGTCCGAAGATTTAATGGAAGCGGTGATCAAAGGCGGAAAAGCAAGGCTTAGACCTGTATTACTTACGGCCATCACCACAATTTTAGGTCTAATACCATTGGCCACAGGATTCAACATTAACTTTTTTACCTTGATGAGCGAGTTCAATCCCAACATATATTTTGGTGGGGACAATGTAATATTCTGGGGACCTTTGGCATGGACGGTAATTTACGGTCTGTTGGTAGCTACCTTCTTAACATTGGTAGTGGTGCCTATCCTGTTCAGTTTGGTCTACAAACTTAAGATCAAAATTCGAAACGGCAGATTAAAAAAACAAGATCGTAAACAAACACCAATTCCCGAGCAAGCTTAAAGAGATATAATAAAAAAGCAGCGGCCAAATTTGGCCACCGCTTTTTTTAAACACTGATTTTAAATTATTGGTTCACCGTAACGGCATCGCCTTGGCTCCAATTCTTTACTTGGGCAATACGATTGTCCGTAAAATCGACCTCACTTAACACATCGTTCTGCCAAAAAAACCATTTTCCGGCCTTTTGTCCGTTTTCGTATTGGCCAGTGGCAATTTTTTTACCTTGAACATTGAACATTACCCAATCACCATGTAACTTTCCGTTCAACATATAACCGGTCTGGGCAATTTCGCCATTGTCATGAAAATAAGTGGCTTTCACCATTTTTCCCATTTTTTCAAAGGTCGGCTTTGTATCTTGAGCCGATACGCTAACCGCAAACATCACCGCCAAAAATAATACTGCTTTTTTCATATTTTATGGGATTTTAATATTGTTAGTACTTAATGATAACGATACAAAGTTACTTAAATTTTACTTTAAATACACTTTTACATAACTTTTTGTTTACGTTAAATTAACTTTAAAGTCTTTATTAGCTGTTTTTCAGTGTTTTATGATGTCGTCAATTACGGGTAACACCCCTGATTATCGAACATTTTAACCTTTAATCCCCTTAATATTACTCAAGAATTTATTCTAATGTTAATTTAATGTTACGTAAAATTGATCTGGTCAGCTCTATTTGGGTCCAAAAAAATACTTACGTCAGAAAATCCACATATCCCCTTTAAAATACGCACATTACTATTAAATTTGCGCTCTTATACTAGGTAACATGTACAGAAGTAATACTTGTGGTGCATTAAGGGCATCGGATATAGGTTCAGAAGTAATTTTAAGCGGTTGGGTCCACAAAGTACGCGACAAAGGCTTTGTTGCTTGGGTAGATCTTCGTGATAGATATGGTATCACCCAATTGGTTTTTGATGAAGAACGTTCGTCCAAAACACTTTTGGAACAAGCCCGCGAGCTGGGTCGTGAAACCGTAATCCAAGCAAAGGGCGAGGTAATCGAACGTGCCTCAAAAAACCCCAATATTCCAACAGGTGAAATTGAAGTGCTTGTCACCGAACTTACCGTGCTGAACCATTCCCTACTCCCTCCATTTACCATTGAAGATGAGACCGATGGCGGAGAGGACATCCGAATGAAATACCGATACTTGGATATTCGTAGAAACCCGGTAAAGAACAAACTTATTTTTAGGCATAAGGTTTCCATGGAAGTTCGAAAATACCTTTCCGACCAAGGTTTTATCGACATTGAAACCCCATATTTGATCAAGTCCACCCCAGAAGGCGCCAGGGATTTTTTGGTGCCCAGCCGTATGAACGAAGGACAGTTCTACGCCCTCCCCCAATCCCCACAAACATTTAAGCAGCTGCTCATGGTCGGGGGAATGGACAAGTATTTTCAGATTGTAAAATGTTTTAGGGACGAAGATTTACGTGCCGACCGTCAGCCTGAGTTCACACAAATAGACTGTGAAATGGCATTTGTGGAACAAGAAGATATCCTGAATACTTTTGAAGGACTAACGAAACATCTTTTAAAAGAGATCAAGGGTGTAGAAGTAGATGAGTTTCCTCGCATTTCCTATGACGATGCCATGCGATTATATGGTAACGACAAACCCGACATTCGATTTGGCATGCAGTTCGGAGAACTTAACAAAGTAGCACAACATAAGGATTTTAATGTATTCAATTCCGCAGAACTGGTGGTTGGTATCGCCGTTCCGGGAGCTGCTTCCTATACCCGAAAAGAAATAGACGGGCTAGTTGATTGGGTCAAACGCCCACAGGTAGGCGCCAAAGGGATGGTCTACGTTAAATGTAATGAAGATGGCACCTACAAATCTTCCGTGGACAAGTTCTATGACCAAGACGATCTTGCCAATTGGGCCCAAACGACCGGAGCAAAACCAGGAGACCTTATCTGTGTGCTATCTGGCAACACCAACGAAACCCGAGCTCAATTGAGCGCATTGCGAATGGAGCTCGCCGAACGATTGGGACTAAGAAAACCAGATGAGTTCGCTCCATTGTGGGTAATAGATTTTCCGTTATTGGAATTGGATAAAGAAACTGGGGACTACCACGCCATGCACCACCCATTTACCTCTCCAAAACCCGGACAATTGGAACTATTGGAAACAAATCCGGGCGAAGTAAAAGCCAATGCTTATGATTTGGTGCTTAACGGAAACGAAATAGGTGGTGGTTCCATTCGGATCTATGACAAAGAAATACAGGCAACCATGTTCAAACACTTGGGCTTTACCCAAGAAGAAGCCAAAGCACAATTTGGGTTCTTAATGGACGCCTTTCAATATGGAGCTCCACCCCATGGAGGTATCGCATTTGGCCTGGACAGATTGGTAGCTATTCTGGGTGGCCAAGAAACCATTCGCGATTTTATTGCTTTCCCCAAAAACAACAGTGGACGGGATGTAATGATCGATGCGCCAGCAAACATAGATGACGAGCAATTAAAAGAACTCCATTTAAAATTGGACCTATGATAAATCAAAATCCCGTTCCATGAGCGGGATTTTTTAATACTTTTAATAGTATTATATACCTCAATGCCCTACAGCAACAAAAAACTGTATACCAAATTTCTTAAATGGCGATATAGAAATATCTCCAACAGGACCTTCATTCAAATAATGAGCCTGATCGTAGGTTTTTTGGCCGGACTGGTAGCGGTAACTGTAAAAAACTCCACCTACTTTATAGAATCGCTCTTAGAAAAAGGGATTGTCTCATCAGAAAATCAGTTGTATTTTATCCTTCCTATAATTGGCTTGACCTTGGTCTACCTCTATGTAAAGTTTGTGCATAAAGAGCCGTTACAGCATGCTGTTTCCTCCATTATTTTTTCACTTTCCAAGAAAAAAGGACTACTTGGGATCAAGGACATTTACACTCCCTTGATCACCGCACCGCTTACCGTTGGTTTTGGTGGGTCCGTGGGTTTGTTGGGACCGGCCGTAAAATCTGGGTCTGCGGTAAGTTCCAATTTGAGCCGATTGTTTCACATCGATGCCAAGACCCGAACACTTTTGGTAGCATGCGCTTCGGCAGGGGCCATTGCCTCAATTTTTCAATCACCTATTGCTGCCATCATTTTTGCCGTGGAAATCTTTACTTTGGATTTGACCATGATGTCCATGTTACCTTTATTACTGGCATCGATTTCTGGGGTATTGACCTCCTATTTCTTTTTAGGTAACGAAGTCTTGTTCAATTTCTCCCTTTCCGAGGGTTTTGAACTAAACGATACGGCATTTTATGTTCTTTTAGGGGTTGGCACGGGTGTGGCCTCCATATATTTCACCAAAATGTACTTTGCCATTCTATCCCTTTTTAAAAAATTGAAAAGTCCAAAATACAAGCTCTTGGTCGGTGGAGTGGCTATTGGGGTCATGCTTTACGCCATCCCCCCGCTCTATGGCGAGGGTTTTGGATTTATTAACAACCTGTTGGACGGCAATCATCAAAAAGCCCTTGGCACTACTCCTTTTGATGGTTTTACCCAAAATATTTGGATTGTAATCGCCCTACTTTTTGGGATAACCATTTTTAAGGCCATAGCCATGACCACTACCATAGCAGCAGGGGGTGCGGGAGGAGTTTTTATTCCCACAATGGTAATGGGAAGTGCTTTGGGAAATGCCGTAGCCAAAGTAATCAACAATTTAGGCCTGGGCTTTTCTGTATCGGAAAGCAATTTTACCCTAATTGGAATGGCAGGTCTTATTTCCGGTGTAATCCATGCTCCATTGACCGCCATTTTCCTTATCGCCGAAATAACCGGGGGATACCAGCTCTTTGTTCCCCTGATGATTACCGCGGCCATATCTTACTTGATTACAAAAAACGCACTGGATTACACCATTTACACCAAAGAATTGGCCAAGATAGGAGCGCTGTTGTCGCACAATAAAGATCAGATGGTTCTCGGGCTTATGGAAATGAACAATGTGATCGAAAAAAACTTTAGGCCCGTACATGCAGAAATGTCGTTGGGAGAAATGTTGCATCAATCGGTGTCCAAGTCCAAAAGAAACTTGTTTCCAGTATTGAACGATGATAGAAAATTGATTGGAATCATAGTCTTGGACGATATCCGTCCCATGATGTTCGACACCGAGATGTACGACACTGTTTTTGTTAAAAATTTGATGCATGCCCCGCCAGAGGTTATCTTTTACGAAACGGACAGCATGAAACAGGTTATGCAAAAATTTCAGCTAAGTGGCGCATGGAACCTTCCTGTCATTAAAAATGGCAGATACGAAGGTTTTATCTCAAAATCCAAACTGTTGACGGCGTATCGCAGAAAATTGATCAATTATTCCCAATGAAAATCAAGTTAAAACACATTATTTTTTTGATTATGTTGACCTCTTTGAGTTCAATTGCCTTCGGTCTTTCCCTCGAAGAAGGACATCCACAAGCGGCAAAGTATATAGGTGGAGGTACCGTTGGGCTCTTTTTGGTGGCCATGCCCCTATTCCTTTTTAAAGAGAGTAAGGGGAAAAACATGCAAGATTACATGCTCACCAAAGAAAATATTAAGAAAATGCAAGAAAAAGAGCGCAAATCATCTGAAAATCAATAATTTTCCGAATATTTAAAGTTCTTTTTACCCATTCACTCATAAAAAAAGTTACTTTCGTGTTTTAACATTTTATTTTTATTTAATGACTGGTACAGTAAAATTTTTCAATGAATCCAAAGGTTATGGGTTCATTACAAACGACGACACAGGAAAAGACATCTTTGTTCATGTTACAGCATTGAACGGAGTGGAACTGAACGAAGGCGACAAAGTAGAATACATCGAAGAAGAAGGAAGAAAAGGAGTGGTTGCAGCACAAGTGCAGGTAATCGGATAACAATATTTTATTTTGATTAGAATGTAAAACCCGGCGATGCCGGGTTTTTTTATCAGTTCAAATTTCTCCGCTGTATAAAAAAACGCTTTAGAAGTTCTGCCGACTCTTTCTCCAACACACCCCCTGACACAGCAGTTTTGGGATGCAGGTTGCCGCCCATTACACTATATCCGCGCTCTAGATCCGGAGCTCCGTAAACAACCTTGGATATTTGGCTCCAATACAGTGCTCCCGCGCACATTTGGCATGGTTCCAAAGTAACATAAAGCGTGCAGCCATGTAAATACTTGCCGCCCAAAAAATTGGAAGCTGCGGTTATGGCCTGCATCTCGGCATGCGCTGTAACATCCTTTAAGCGTTCCGTAAGGTTGTGCGCCCTTCCAATAATTCTATTCTCGATTACCACTACTGCTCCTACCGGTACTTCGCCATTTTCAAAGGCAATCTCGGCCTCTTGTATGGCTTTCTTCATAAAATAAGTATCGTCAAACGGATTTTCCACGAAATTTTAAGTCATTTTCAATAGATTGCTAAGCTACACATAAAATAATTTTAGGGATAATCGATACTTTTGTTTTTTATTCTTTGGAAACATTACTATCACATATCGATTCCCCTGCAGATCTCAAAAAGTTAGCTTTGGAAGAGCTGCCTAAACTCGCTCAGGAATTGAGGGAGTTTATTATTGACATTGTATCTACAAAGGAAGGGCATTTGGGGGCAAGTTTGGGTGTAGTGGAACTTACCATTGCACTGCACTATGTGTTCAACACCCCTCAGGATAAACTGATCTGGGACGTTGGACACCAAGCATACGGACATAAAATCCTAACGGGCAGAAAAGAGTTATTCGATACCAACCGCCAACTTGGTGGCATTAGCGGATTTCCAAAACGGAGCGAAAGTGAATTTGATGATTTTGGAACAGGCCATAGTTCCACGGCCATATCTGCCATTTTAGGCATGGCCATGGCATCAAAATTACAAGGACATACAAGGAAACAGCACATTGCGGTGGTCGGAGATGCATCCATAGCCAGCGGAATGGCTTTTGAAGGTTTAAACCATCTCGGGGTGACCGATGTAAATGCATTGATCGTTCTCAACGACAATGCTATCGGCATAGACCCCAGTGTTGGGGCCCTAAAAAAATACCTTACCAATGTTAAGGCAGGAAAGGCAAAGGACGAGAACATTTTTGAGTGCCTCAACCTCAACTATTCCGGCCCTGTGGATGGACACGATTTGCAAAAACTTGTTAAAGAACTGGAAAGACTAAAGCATGTAGATGGCCCAAAGTTGCTCCACATCATCACAACCAAAGGAAAGGGTCTAAAAAAGGCAGAAGAAGATCAGGTGGTCTACCATGCCCCTGGCAAGTTTGATAAAATAACAGGGGAACGCATCAAAAAACCTGAGGTAATTCAACCTCCAAAATATCAAGATGTGTTTGGCCACACTATTGTGGAATTGGCCCAAAAGAACAACAAAATAGTTGGAATTACCCCTGCAATGCCCAGTGGGAGTTCCCTAAAGTTTATGATGGACCAAATACCCGACCGAGCTTTTGATGTGGGTATTGCCGAACAACATGCTGTTACTTTGGCGGCCGGTATGGCAACCCAAGGGTTGATCCCGTTCTGCAATATTTACTCTACTTTTTTACAACGGGCCTATGATCAAGTGATCCACGATGTAGCCCTTCAAAAACTTCCGGTGGTTTTTTGCCTGGACCGAGCAGGCTTGGTAGGCCAGGATGGACCTACCCATCATGGTGTTTTTGATATTGCATATTTACGCTGCATCCCAAACCTTGTTATTTTTGCACCGCTCAACGAGCACGAGCTACGGGATATTATGTACACCGCACAACAAGGGCTGGAGCTTCCCATTGCAATAAGGTACCCCAGGGGGCGAGGTGCCATGATCGATTGGAAAAACCCAATGAAATCCATAAAAATCGGTACTGGCAAACAACTAAAGAAGGGCACCAAAATGGCAATACTTAGCGTGGGCCATATTGGGAACCAAGTTTCCGAACTAATCAAAAAATCAGGGAAACCGGAAGAGATCGGACATTACGATATGCGCTTTATCAAACCATTGGACAAACCATTGCTACAACATATTTTTGAAAACCATGAACACATAATTACCCTAGAAAATGGTGTCAAAATTGGCGGCTTTGGTTCTGCTGTGCTGGAAATTGCCAATGAAGAAAAGTATACAGGATCAATTAAGATTTTCGGCATTCCGGATTCTTTTATCGATCATGGAACCATTCCCGAAACCCTTAAATTGGCTGGTATAGATTTTGATGCCATACTTTCTTATATACAATCAACCTTAAACCCATGCGAATAAATTGTTTTTTAATCCTGTTCTTTGCCGTTTTTGTTACTTCCAATGCTCAGATCACACGTTTAAAGGCCTTTGAGCCAGATAGTACGGACTCCAATTTTAGAGTAGTTCGCATAAAGGATGTAAAGCTCAAATATCTGACCAGAAACGCTAAGCTAACAGACCCCAGAACCGTACTGAACCGGGTAAAACCTCTGAGTATTTGGTACAAGCGGTTCAAACCAACTTCTTTCTGGAAAAAGGTGAACAAATTTGGACTTAACATTAGTGAAGTTGCTTTTGTGAACTGGAATGCCGGAGGGGACAACTCGGTGTCGGCCTTGGCAAGTGCAGATTTTGCCCGGAACTATAAGTTCCGTTATCTGGATTGGAACAATGAGGTCCAGCTGCGCTATGGCATCAATGCACAAGAGGGCAGGAAACTCCGAAAAACAGACGATCAAATCCGCTTGTCCACCACCCTGAGTTTTAGAAAGGACACCATAACCAATTGGTACTACTCGGTAAAAGCAAACATGAGAACACAATTCTCCAACGGATATAAGTACCCGAACCGAGAGAACCCTATTTCAAGATTTATGTCCCCCGGTTACTTGTTTGTGGGTGTCGGTACATCCTACATACCGCCTCAGGACAAATTCAACCTTTATATTTCGCCCGCCACCATGAAATCCACTTTTGTTCTGGACGAAGCTCTTTCCAACCAAGGGGCGTTTGGTGTGGAAGAGGGAGAACACATTTTTTTGGAACTTGGTTTTTTGATCACCAATACATGGGAGACACAAATAGCTGAAAATGTTTTAATGAACCATCGCCTAAACCTGTACACGGATTATGTAAGAAGTTTTGGCAATATCGATGTGGACTGGGAACTTAATTTTAACCTTAAGGTCAACCAATACCTCAATGCCAACATTGGAACCCACCTTATTTTTGATGATGATATCAAATTCGACGAACAAATTGCCGAAGATGGCACAACAATAGACCCGGGCATACCCCGAATCCAGTTTAAACAACTACTTGGGGTTGGCCTACTCTATTCGTTTTAAATATGTCGGCCTGTCAACTTATCGTGAATGTGCACCGCTGCACTGTCGGACAAACTTGCAACAAAACAGCTGGTATCCAATAGGATTTTATAAAGTGATGCATCCGTATTGCGGTATTTCTCGGGCAAACTTGTTAAGAGCAGTCGGTCATAATTCGTATCCTGGCCCTCTTTAACATTGATCAAAGCCGTTGTGTACGTATCCAGTAAATCGGAAATAATGCGATACCCGGCCAACTCTTTATCCACCACTTCTGTGGACTGATAGATTTTTTCGACGCTCAATTTAATAATATCGGTAACTTGAGCGGTATATTTTCCTTTATCGAGCAATGATACATTGAACTCCCCGTTCAATATTTTATCCTCATTTTTTACAAAAACATCCACGGCGTCCCCGATCAGTGTACTTATCGCAAGAGCCCTTAAATAACTCAAACGGTCGCTCGAGGTGGTCATTGCATTATATTTCTTCGTGTTGATGTTGTCCTTCACCAAATTGATAAGATACTCCAGGGCATACTCTTCCGGAATCAATCCTAAGTTAATGCCATCTTCAAAATCGATTATGGTATAGCAGATATCATCAGCCGCTTCTACCAAATAAGTCAAAGGGTGTCTTAAAAAACCTGTTTCCGGGTGGTCAGGGTTGGGCAAAAGGCCAATTTCTTCCACAAGTTCATGGAAAAAGGCTTTCTCCGATTGAAAAAAGCCAAATTTTTTGTCCACGATGTTCTTGGACGGTCTTTTGGGCAATGATCCTTTTGGGTATTTAATAAAGGCACCCAAAGTCGCATAACTCAAACGAAGCCCCCCGGGCACACCGTCCCTGGACTCTGTCAATAATTTAAAACCATTGGCATTTCCCTCAAAATCGATAAGATCTTGATACTCCTCTGCAGAAAGAACATCTCGAAATTGCTTCCCTTTGCCCTGTTTAAAATAATTGCCGATAGCTTTTTCCCCACTATGCCCAAATGGCGGATTCCCTATATCGTGGGCCAAGGCAGCTGCGGCAACAATTGCACCAAAATCATTAAATTGATAACCGTGGATTTCGGTCAAAAAAGGATACTTTGCCAAAATTTGCTGTCCAGCACTTCGGCCAAGACTTCTTCCCACAACAGAAACTTCCATACTGTGTGTAAGCCGGGTATGTACAAAGTTTTTTTGCGAACCAACGGCGATCGGCATCGGAAACACTTGTGTCTTATCCTGTAAACTTCTAAAAGCCGACGAAAAAATAATCCGATCGTAATCCACCTCGAACCCCAATCGGGTCTCATTCTGTTCCTTTCTAAGCCTTTTACCTTTGTCTCCGAATCGTTTTAAAGAGAGTAATTGCTCCCAATCCATTGGTCCATTATTTGTTAGCGAAGATAAATCAAAAGATGAACCTAGGCCCTACACTGGAAAAATATTGATATTTTTAGGAGCGTATTTGGTAACATTTTGTTAACCTCATTGCCGAATTATAATGGCATTTTTGCCATATTTCTTAAAGAATGGGAGAGAATATTTACATTTTCATGGTTGTGGCCCTTGGCATATTGGCCATAACCGATTTGGTAGTGGGCGTAAGCAACGATGCGGTTAACTTTTTGAACTCGGCAATCGGGTCCAAAGCGATATCTTTTAGGACCATTATGATCGTTGCCAGTGTTGGTATAGCGTTTGGCGCAATGTCTTCCAGTGGAATGATGGAAGTGGCCCGAAAGGGGATATTTAACCCCGGTGAGTTCGTTTTCGAAGAAATCATGTTCATTTTTATGGCCGTAATGATTACGGACATTCTACTATTGGATTTTTTCAACACCTTGGGAATGCCCACATCTACGACCGTTTCCATTGTATTTGAGCTTTTGGGGGCCTCTGTAGCCATCTCCTTGATAAAAATCGCCGATACCCAAGGAGGCTTTTCGGATTTGGCCACATATATAAACACAGATAAGGCGGCGGAAATTATTTTTGGGATTCTCCTTTCCGTTTTTATTGCATTTACCATAGGTGCCCTGGTTCAGTTTGTATCGAGAGCCTTGATTTCTTTTAAATTTCAGAACAAATCCAAGTGGGTAGAGTCTATATTTGGCGGCCTTGCGATTACGGCCATTGTATATTTTATTTTGGTAAAAGGACTGAAGAGCGCTGCCCTTTTTGACGGAGCAATTTCTGAGTTTGTGGCAACCCAGCCCCTTGCTTTCTTGGCCGGAAATTTTGCATTCTGGACGATTTTATCGTTCATCGTGGCAAGTTTTTTAAGATGGAACATATACCGCATCGTAATAGGTTTTGGAACATTTGCCCTGGCAATGGCCTTTGCTGGCAACGATTTGGTAAATTTTATCGGTGTACCTATTGCTGCACTTCAATCGTACCAAGATTGGCAGGCTTCTGGTATAACTGCAACGGAATTTAATATGCGCGGACTAGCCTCTGCCGTGCAGACCCCAACAATGCTATTGTTGTTATCCGGCGCTGTAATGGTAATTACGCTCTGGTTTTCCTCCAAAGCAAAAGGAGTTGTAAAAACCAGTGTCGACTTGGCCAGGCAAGATGAGGGCGACGAACGTTTTCAGCCCAATTATCTGTCTAGACAAATAGTGAAATTCAGTATCGTGGCTTTTGAAAACGTATCAAAAATTGTTCCTCCATCTCTTCAATCAAAATTGAACAAACAGTTTGTATTGCCACAAACCTATGTTCCAAAAAGCAAAACCCAGGAGCTGCCAGCATTCGATTTGGTAAGGGCTTCGGTCAACCTAATGGTGGCCAGTGTACTTATTTCCATCGCCACGTCCATGAAATTGCCCTTGTCCACCACCTATGTTACCTTTATGGTGGCCATGGGTACATCCTTGGCCGATAGGGCATGGGGTGCAGAAAGTGCCGTATATCGCGTTGCCGGAGTATTGAACGTTATCGGTGGTTGGTTTTTTACCGCCCTTAGTGCATTTACGGCCGCAGCGATAATCGCTTACCTGTTGTTTATAGGAAAATTTGTTTCGCTCGTTATTATGTTGATGTTGGCAGCGGTCATTTTACTGCGCAACTATATCTCGCACAACAAAAAGACCAAAGAAATAAAGGCCGAAGATAGTTTACGACGTGCCGAAAGCAGTTCCATCCAAGGAGTTATAGAGGAAAGTGCAACCAACATTGCCAACGTTGTAAAGCGCAGCAACCGTATTTACTCGAACTGTATTCGAGGGTTGTCCAAACATGATTTGGACTTTTTGAAAAAGAACAAAAAACAAAGTAACAAACTCTCTTCAGAAATAGACGGTCTTAGAAACGATACATTCTACTTTATCAAAAACCTGGATGAAGCGCATGTGGGCGCGAGTAACTTTTACATTAATGTGATGGATCTTCTAACGGATATGTCACAGTCCCTCGAATACATCGGCAAGGTGAGTTACAACCACGTTAACAACAACCACAAAAAATTAAAATACAACCAGATAAAGGAACTCAAAGAGATAGATAATTATCTGGAAAAAATATTCAACAGCACGGAAAAAGCATTTGTGGATCGCTCCTTTGAGCAAATTGGAGATGTGCTTCAATCCAAAAACGAGATCAATGAAATGGTTTCGCAAAAGATAAATAGGCAGGTTTCCCGAACAAGGACGGAAGAATCGAGCCCAAAGAACACCACACTATATTTTTCTTTGTTGCTGGAAAGCAGGGACCTGATCACTTCTATGATGGAATTACTGGAACTCTATTATGCAGAGCACGATAGTTCCGTAAAACCAGCAACTATACCAAAGAAATAAATTCGGTATCTTACAACATCTATAAATTGTAAAGATATGATCAAATATTTCTTTTCTCTTATGGCAGTTGGCCTATTGGGCCTTGCGCCATTGCACTCACAATCCCTTTCTGCAAAAGAAGTTTTGGAAAAGGCCATTTCATTTCATGATCCAGATGGTACCTGGGCCAACCTAAAAACATCGTTCAAAGTAGTTATGGAAACTCCGGAGCGACCTAAACGCACAAGTGTGATTTCCGTGGATTTCCCCAAACAGGAGTTTGTCTTGGATGTTACCCAAGATGGTGATCATTACTCATATATTTTAAAAAACGGGTCCTGCGAAATCATATTTAACGAGAGCAAAGAGTTTACCAAGAAAGAAGCCGAAAAGTATCGCCTGACCTGCGAACGGGGAACCATGATGAAGGATTACTACACTTACCTATACGGCCTTCCCATGAAGTTGAACGACCCAGGCACCCACCTAGATCCCGTGGTCCAACAAAAAACCTTCAAGAATAAAAAATATGTGGTTTTAAAGGCCACTTACGATGCCGAAGTTGGCAAAGACACTTGGTACTTTTATTTTGACCCTTCCACTTACGCCATGGAGGTATATCAATTTTTTCACGATGAAACCAAAAACGACGGAGAGTACATTCTTTTAGAAGGCCTAGCGGAAGTAAATGGCATCAAAATGCCAAAAACGAGGGCATGGTACATGAACAAGGACGATAAGTATTTAGGAACCGACACTTTGGAAAAAATACAATAAACAGTTCGTGTTTTTTTATCTGTAAAAGTTCATCTCGTCCATATATTTCCACACCGGTTCGGGCAGCATTGGACGAATATTTTTTCCCTGATTATGGGCCTTTCGAATAAAAGTGGACGATATTTCCATTATCGGCGCACTGACCTTGGTGATTTTGGGGTGATCCTCAAATTGATGGGCCATCTCGCCCGTAGAAATGCGCGGGTAAACATGGATCGAGTATTGCTCCAATATGGCTTCATAATTTTTCCATTTGTGGAAACTTTTCAGATTGTCTTCGCCCATGATCAATGAAAACGCATAATCCGGGCCATATTTGTCTTCCAGATGGGCCAAGGTATCGGAAGTATAGTTGGGCTGGGGCAAATCAAACTCAATTGTACTGGGTTTGAGCCTGGGATAATCCTGTACAGCTTCGTACACCATTTGGAACCGGTGATTGTTGTCCAAAAGCGATTGCTTTACCTTAAATGGACTTTGCGGGGTTATAACAAACCAAACCTCATCCAAATCGGAAAACTCCACTAAATGGTTGGCTATGATCAAATGACCAATATGTATCGGGTTAAAGGTTCCAAAAAAGAGCCCTACCTGTTTCATACGTCAATCTTATTTTGAATCGGGATTCTTGGCCCCAACAAAATCGGCGACCAATTTGTGGGCTTCGTCGAGAGCTACATCCAGATCATAGTTTTTAATAATCTTATCAAACTGAGGGGCGGTTGCCAATTCTACCGACGCTTTGGCAATTCTCATATTGATCTTATCGTCACTCTCCGTGCTGCGCTTTTTAAGTCTGATCTTTAGCTCATCCACACTGGGAGGCTTCACAAAAACGGCCAGGGTCTTGTCCGGAAATTTCTTTTTGATCCTTAGCCCGCCAGAAACATCGATATCAAATATTACATTCTTGCCTTCTGCCCACAAACGTTCCACTTCACTTTTTAAAGTCCCATAAAAATTGTCGCGGTACACTTCTTCCCATTCCAAAAAATCGCCATCCTTAATGTGTCGCTTAAATTGGGAAACGGACATAAAGTAGTAGTTGACCCCATTTTTTTCCTTGCCCCTGCGCGGGCGCGAGGTTGCGGAAATGGAAAAGGCCAAGTTGAGTTCCGGCTGATTCAACAAATGTTTTACAATGGTAGTTTTACCACTTCCCGATGGGGCCGAAAATATGATGAGTTTACCACCTTCTGTCATAGCACATTGAGCATTTGTTCTTTTATCTTTTCCAATTCGTCCTTCATTTGGACCACCAATTGTTGCATGGGTGCAAAATTGGCCTTGGATCCTATGGTATTGATTTCCCTTCCTATTTCTTGTGAGATGAACCCTAGTTTTTTGCCATTGGATTCTTTGGAATTCAGGGTGGTTTCAAAATATTTTAAATGGTTCGCCAAACGTACCTTTTCTTCGGTAATGTCGTACTTTTCCAAATAATAGATGAGTTCTTGTTCAAATCTATTCGCATCCAATTCCACCTTAAGGTCGGCCACAGCTTTCTCCAAACGTTCCCGTATCGTAGCCAACCTATCTGGGTCCATGCTTTTTACAGCATCCAAAAGTTCGTTAAGTTTTTTTAATCGCTCTACAAAATCCTGCTCCAAAACCTTGCCTTCCTCATTGCGGAACTCCACTATTTTGGATAAGGCCTCGTCCATTGCTTTTTTAATGGCCTCGTACTCTTCGGCATCGATGTCGTCTTTATCGGTTTTAAGGGTGTCGGGCATACGTAACGCCATTTCCAACAGTTTAATGTCATCTCCTTGGGCTATTGCGGCCAATTGCTCCATATACTTTTTAACCACACCCTTGTTAACTTCTGCCGTAGTCTCCTCACCGGTTATTTCCACATAAAGGCTAAAATCCACTTTACCCCTGTTTAGGGCACTGGCAATCATTTTACGTAATTCCAGCTCCTTTTCCCTATAAAACTGTGGAAGCCTGGCATTAATATCCAGATTTTTGCTGTTGAGCGATTTAAGCTCTATTGTAATTTTTTTTGAAGGAAGCTGAACTACGTGCTTCCCAAAGCCTGTCATGGATTGAATCATATACGTATGATTAAATTTTGCCAAAGGTAACCAAAATAGATTTTGACCTTTGAAGATTCTAAATTATGGCCCCTTGGAAACTACTCCAGTTCCCTGACCCAAATATTACGGTAGCTCACCCTGCTATTGTCCCCATGGTCCTGAAGCCTAAGAGGGCCCTTGCCATGTGGTGGATTCTTGGGCCAACCAATATATGGCGTTGTGCCTTTGATCTCCACATGGTCCTGGATCAACACACCATTGTGGATAACGGTAATGGTACCTGATTTTATTTTTTGTCCTTTTTCGAACACTGGTGCATGATAAATTATATCGTAGGTGTTCCATTCGCCAGATGGGACCGATGCCATGGCCAAGGGCACATGCTGTTTATAAATGGAGCCCACTTGACCATTTACATAGGTGTCGTTGTTATTGTTGTCCAATACTTGAACTTCATAGATTCCATTTAAGAAAACACCGCTATTACCTCGGTTTTGTCCATCCATTTGCACTACTGCTGGGGATTTCCACTCAATATGAAGTTGAATGCTCCCAAAATTTTGTTTGGTCTGAATATCTCCCGTCTTGTCCTTTACGGTCATGCTGCTATCTCCGTTCAAGAGCCATTTGGCATCCGTGCTATCCCTGGAACTTATCCAATTTTTAAAAGATGTCCCATCAAAAAGTACGATGGCATCACTTGGAGGAGCTCCTGCTTTGCCCGGAATTACCTTTGGCGGCACTGGTTCATATATCTCCGTTTCCTCGGGAGTGGTTGGCTCTATGTCCTGGGACCAAGTCCATCCACTAAACAAGATGGCCAAAAGCAATGGAACAATTTTTAATTTATACATATTATAATGCTTTGATCTTTATGTTTTTATAGGACACCCTGTCCCCATGATCTTGTAAACCGATTTTTCCAGTCCTGTAAGCGCCAAAACCTTCCCAATCTGCAAATTTTGAGGATGCGACCATTTTGTCCCAATCCGGCCCATGCACTGGAAACTCCACTATTTTTGTTCCATTCAATACTACATGTCCTTTATTGGTCTTATGGTTCACCATTAATTCAAACGTATTCCATTCACCGGCTGGCTTGGTTACATGCTGGGTAGGCGAAACCATATCGTACAAAGCTCCTGCCATACGATTTTCCCCATTTTGGGCATCAGGATGTCTTTCATTGTCCAACACTTGTATTTCTGGTCCTGTTAAATAGGGCTGGGCGTATTTTTCATCTTCTGAAACACCCCAAAAAATCCCACTATTTCCCCCTTCGGCAATTTTCCATTCCATAGTTAAAATAAAATCCGTAAACTCAGCATCACTAACCAGATTAAAAGACGCTCCTTCTTCCCTGTTTTCCGGTGGGTAGAACACCATGGCCCCATCTTCCAATTTCCATGGCTCGGTAACTGGTCCGCCATTATAGTAATGCCAACCTTCGAATGAACTTCCGTCGAATAGGGTAACCCACTCATTTTCGGCTTCTTTCACAATCTCGATCACTTCTTCTTTTTCTTCCTTATTTTCCTTTGGGTTTTCTTTACAGGCAACGCCAATGGCCAGTAATGCCAACATCAAAGCTCTTTTCATAGTCCAAGTATTTTTTTCAATTTTTCCTTATCCACATCTGCTCCGGCAAAATCATCAAAGGTTTTGGTTGTTGCCTCTATTATATGATCTTGAATAAATTTAGCGCCTTCGCGCGCTCCTTGTTCCGGGCTTTTAATACAGCATTCCCATTCCATAACGGCCCAAACATCGCAGCCATATTGGGTAAGTTTGGAGAAAATGGTCTTAAAATCGATCTGTCCATCCCCTAGGGACCTGTATCTCCCTGCTCTGTCTCCCCAATCGTTGAAACCGCCAAATGCTCCCTTTTTACCTGTTGGGTTAAATTCCGAATCCTTTACGTGAAAGGATTTGATGAACTCATGATAATGATCGATATACGCAATATAATCCAGTTGTTGCAAAACAAAGTGACTTGGATCATAAAGTATGTTTACGCGCTTATGGTTTCCCGTAGCTTCCAAAAATCTTTCAAAAGTATCCCCATCGTGAAGGTCTTCTCCGGGATGAATCTCGTAACAGACATCCACGCCCTCTTCATCAAAATGATCGAGGATGGGCTTCCATCGATTGGCGAGCTCTTCAAAACCCATTTCCACCAATCCGGCAGGACGCTGTGGCCACGGGTGGGCGGTATGCCAAAGCAATGAGCCCGAAAAAGTGGCATGGACGTTAAGTCCGAGCCTACGGCTTGCTGTTGCCGCTTTTTTAACCGTTTCAACTGCCCATTTGGTTCGTTCTTTCGGTTTTCCGTGCAGTTCCTTGGGAGCAAAATTATCGAACATAATATCGTATGCAGGATGAACAGCCACCAATTGTCCCTGCAAGTGGGTGGAAAGTTCGGTGATCTCCAATCCGTAGGAATTAATTTTTCCCTTGAGCTCATCGCAATAATCCTGACTTTCTGCTGCTTGGTCCAAATCTATAAGAAATGATTCCCAAGTTGGTATTTGAATGCCCTTGTAACCAAGGTCGGAGGCCCACTTGCACATTCCATCCAAGGTATTGAAAGGAGGTTGACTGTCCACAAATTGAGCCAAGAACACAGCTGGTCCTTTGATTGTCTTCATTGAATTTAATTTTAAGGAATTAGGAAGTCCCAATCAAATTGGGATTTATCTTCTATATTTAAGAAAAAAACTATGCTATTTTTACACCTCATGTAGCAAAACATAAATATAGGAATTCATATACAATTAAAATAGCTTACCGCTTATAAAAACCACATATGGAAAATGCTTCTGCCCGCAATTTATGGGGCGATTTTTTAGATGCCCATTTGGAGTTTGCCTCCCAAGATGCTCCAAAAGTGATACATTTTTGTGATAATGAACAAGATGCCAATACTTGTGCAGATCTTGTTTGCAAAGAAACCAAAAGAGCCACCTCACATTCCTTAATAGGTTTACAGCTCCGCAACGAAAATTTACCTAAAATCGGAGATTTTTATGTGGTTACGGATTGGGACGGGAATGCCAAATGTATTGTTCGCACCACTGGGGTAAAACTGCTCCCTTATTTTAGTATTAGAGAAGAACACGCCCGTTTGGAAGGTGAAGGGGATAAAAGTCTGGAACATTGGAAAAAGACCCATTGGGACTACTACACCCGCGAATTGGCCAAATTTGGCACAACTCCAAAGGAAAGCATGATCATTGTGTTCGAGCAATTTGAAATGCTATATAAAAAATAATGGCCGTCCATTGGACAGCCATTATATCTATTATTTTGGGTTCTGGATCAATCCATATCTACCCAAACATTTCCATTCTTGTGTGAAGCAACGGTGTTTTCTATAAAATTTAGGCCACGCACACCATCTATTATGGTCGGAAATTCTCCGTTGTTATAGGCTTCTCCACGAATTGCCTTGGCCACGCCCAAATATATGTTCGCCATGGCATCAAAAATTCCTTCTGGGTGGCCTGGTGGCAATTTTGTACCGCCCAAAGAGAGTTCGGAATTGTACCCATGTCCTGGCTTGTATACTTGCAAAGGTTCTGGATCATTTAATTTATATAGGTAGTTAGGGTTCTCCTGCTCCCATTTTAAACCTCCTTTTTCACCATAAACGGCAATAGTTAAGTTATTTTCTTCCCCAGTGGCCACCTGACTTGCCCTAATGACGCCTTTTACATTCTTATCCATTCGTATTAAAGCGGTTCCATCCATGTCCATTTGGTTATCGTCGTACAAATAATTGAAATCGCACAATAGAGATCTAACCCTTAATCCGGTGGTGTACTCGACCATATTAAAGGCATGTACTCCAATGTCTCCCATACAAGAACTAATCCCTGCCTTTTTAGGGTCCAAGCGCCAAACGGTGGCGCGCTTTTCTTTATCATGGATTATCGGGTTCATCCAGCCTTGATAATATTGGGCATCCACTTTGTGAACTTTTCCAATTACCCCTTCTTTGATCATCTCCCTCATTTGGCGCACCATTGGGTATCCGGTATAGGTATGGGTCACGGCAAATACGGTACCGGCCCTTACTTGGGTTTCCTGTAATATTTTGGCTTCTTCGTAAGTGGTGGTCATTGGTTTTTCACAGATTACGTTGAAACCATTGTCCAACAATTTCTTGGCCATTGGGAAATGTAAAAAATTTGGGGTTAGAATGGAACAGACCTGAATACGTTCGTCTTCCGGCAGTTTCATTTCCTCTTCCACCAAGGTATCGAAATCCTTATAAATTCGATTCGTTGGAATATCTATCTCTTTTGCGAACGCTAGACTATCTTCCAGTTCGGGGGTAAATACGGCCCCAACGATTTCATAATTATCATTTATAAAAGAGGCTACGCGGTGCAAAACTCCGATAAGGGAGTCGCCGCCCCCACCAAGAATTCCAAGTCTTATTTTTTTAGGCATGTTTTTTATTATGATTTATATTCTACTTTTTCATTTTTAAATACCAACGCAAACAGCACAAATACCACGGCTGCAAATATTGCTGGGTAAATCCAGATGTTTTGCCAAACATGGCTTCCGTCTTCCAATAAATAGGAGTCCGTAATTTTTCCTGCTATCCAAAACCCTATCAACATCCCCACTCCATAAGTGGCCAAGGTGATCAGGCCTTGAGCTGCACTCTTATATTTTTCGCCCGCTTTGGTATCGGTGTAGATCTGGCCGGACACAAAGAAAAAATCGTAACAAATTCCGTGAAGTGCTATCCCCAAAATCAACATAAAT
Organism: Flagellimonas marinaquae; assembly: GCF_023716465.1. Classification (NCBI taxonomy): domain Bacteria; kingdom Pseudomonadati; phylum Bacteroidota; class Flavobacteriia; order Flavobacteriales; family Flavobacteriaceae; genus Flagellimonas; species Flagellimonas marinaquae. Next base: position 1,734,298 of record NZ_CP092415.1, on the reverse strand, counting down.
GCCAAATCGCCTGCATTACCATATGCAAAGAGCAAATAACGTACAGTCCAGGCCAACATTCCGACCAATATGGTCTTTTTAAAGCCAAATCTTGTAAAGAACAGTGGCAATAATAGCATGAAAAGCACTTCGGAAGCTTGCCCAATGGTCATTTTTCCGGTCGGATTGTCCAATCCGATCTCGGTGAGGAATGGATTGGCGTTTTGATAGTAAAAGGCCAATGGGATACAAATCAATACCGAGGCAATAAAGAAAACCAAAAAGTTTTTATCCTTCAACAATTTCAAGGCATCGAGCCCCAACACATCGGTTATGGTGACTTTTTCGGTCTTGTCCACTCTTGGCGGTGTTTTGGGCAAGGTAAAGCTGAACAACCCCAATATTGCCGATGCTATGGCTACCATTAAAAAAGTGTTTTTCAGCATTCCAGCGGACAAACTCTCGGGTGAATCCCACAGAAAAACATAACTGATCACCAATCCCGCAACTATCCAGCCAATGGTTCCAAACACCCTAATCGGCGAGAATTCCTTGGCAGGATCTTTCATTTGATTAAATGAAATGGAATTGACCAATGCCAAAGTCGGCATGTACAAGATCATATAGCCCAAAACATATGGATAGAACACGGAGAATTCCGTGGTCTGATACATTTGGTACATTAAAAATGCCCCTATTAGGTGCAAAATGCCCAAAATCCGTTCAGCATTAAAATATCGGTCTGCGATCAACCCAATAATAAAAGGAGCTATTATGGCACCCCAAGATTGAGTGGAAAACGCCTGGGCGATCTCCCCGCCGCTAGCTTTTAAATTGGTTCCCAAAAAAGTTCCCAGTGTTACAAACCATCCGCCCCAAATAAAAAATTCGAGGAACATCATAAAGGACAGTTGAAATTTGGTCTTAAAATTCATGTTGTGTAATTAGTTAGTTGTTATCGTTTGTAGTGTATATAATCCAAAGGTTCCGGAGCTATACCAGCCTTTCTCCATTCCATCATAATTTGACCGCGATGGTGGGTGGAATGATTGATAATATGAAAAAGAATATCCTTTACCTCGTTAGAAAAGTGAACTTGTTGGCTGTTCACATATTCAACACGTTTTTCAAAGGTATCCGTATTGGAAATAATTTCAAAAGAGGTCTTTTGATTTTCGTAATGGATTTCTTCCCATAGTACCATATCATGTTGATCCCAAACATCGAACTTTACTTCCGAACCAAGTAATCTCTGGTTCCAAATATGGTGCGCATTGAGTATGTGACTAAAAAGTCTAATGCAGTCGCCAGAAACTTTTTCCCGACCACTGCATTGCTCGATAATTTTTTTGTTACAATAAAAATTGTAATCGAAGAGCTGCTGTAAAAACCCCTTCATTTGATGCTATTGTGTTCGTTTTACTGCACTATTCTCTCCAAGAGCCTTTTGGTTGCCAAAATCCCTTCTTCTTCGCTCAGGTCGGAGCCTTCATATTCTACTCCAACAAAACCTTCGTATCCGGATTCCAGGACAATCTCCATGATCCGTGGATAATCCACTCTGGTCTCGTTGCCTTCTTCATCAAAACTATAGGATTTGGCGCTTACACCTTTTGCATAAGGCATGAGTTCTTTGGTTCCCTTATAACGATCGTATTCTTCCAAGCATTTGGACGAATAGTAGTCGCCGGCCTCTCTTTTGATACAAAAATTACCAAAATCTGGCAGTGTGCCGCAGTTTTCCATACCCACCTTCTCCATTACCTCGGCCAACAATGCACCGTTCGAAGATGGGCCGCCATGGTTTTCCACAATAATATTGATGTTCTTTTCCTTGGCATAGCCTGCCAATTGCTTAAGTCCTTCAACAGAGGCCGGAATCCAAACTTCGGGCTCCATGCTCCCATTTAGGTTAACACGAATGGAATGACAGCCCAATGCTGCGGCCGCATCTACCCATTTGTAATGGTTTTCCACAGCTTCTGTTCTTTTAGTTTCGTCTTCCACTGCAATATCCCCTTGGCCGTCCACCATGATCAAAAGGTTCCGAAGCCCATATTTTTCACTTTCTGCCTTGCTTTTTTCCACCCAATTGTTCATCGCTTCTTCCGAAAAATTGGCCGCCTGCAATTCTTTGTAATATAGGCCGCTTACATACTCCAGTCCTTCAAAGCCCCAGTTGCTCGCCTTTTCTGCAAAAGAGTATGGGTCCACTCCTTCTTCAAGAATCATTTTGTGCATGGACCATTGGGCCAATGAGAGTTTAATTTCCGGTTTGGACTCCTCTGCAACTTCTTGCTCTGTTACTTTTTCTGCTTCGGATTCTTTTTTTTGATTTTCCTTACAGGAAGAAAATCCTAAAAAAACAACAAAAATTAGGGTTACGATACTTTTTTGGGTTAATCTACGTCTGTTCATATTTTTATGTTGGTTAATTTCTTTCAGAATCCAAAAACTACAACGTTATAGTGCTGAATTCTCAATAAACATAGGGATTAAATGTAGAAAATTAATTTAATAATTAATACATTTAGCAAATAAACAATCCGAATAAATGAGTAAATTTTATTACAATCAGGAGCAGGAATCCTATGATGCCATCGTGGTAGGAACGGGTATCAGTGGTGGTTGGGCTGCCAAAGAATTGTGCGAAAATGGCCTCAAGACCTTGGTCTTGGAACGAGGTCCCATGGTAAAGCACCGTGAAGATTACCCAACAGCCAATATGGATCCTTGGGATTTCCCCCATGCCGGGAACGCAACCCGAGAAGATATCAAACAACAAGAAAAACAATCCAGAACAGGCTATACCACTGGGGCGGCCTCCAAGCACTGGTTTGTAAACGATTTAGATCACCCTTACAATGAAACCAAACGTTTTGATTGGATGCGTGGCTACCATGTGGGCGGACGTTCCATTATGTGGGGGAGACACAGCTACCGTTGGAGCGATATTGATTTCGCCGCCAATAAGAACGAAGGTATCGCCGTTGATTGGCCGGTAAGATACAAGGATATAGCCCCTTGGTACGATAAAGTTGAAAGTTATATAGGAGTTTCCGGGGAAAACCTGGGTCTACCACAATTGCCTGACGGCCAGTTTGAACCCATGATGGAACTTAACTGTGTGGAAGACCATGTTAGGGGTAAGGTTGCCGAGCATTTTAACGGACGGGTTATTACCGCCGGTAGGGTAGCTCACATTAACAGTGATAAAAAATTTGATGGCGATGGACGTGTACGTTGCCAGTTTAGAAACAGATGTATCAGAGGGTGTCCTTTCGGAGCATACTTTAGTAGTGTTTCCTCTACTTTGCCCGCAGCTGAACGCACAGGTAACATGACCTTAAGACCCGACTCCATAGTCCACGAGGTCATATATGATCCAAATACCCAAAAAGCAACAGGCGTTAAGGTTATAGACAGAGAGACCAAAGAAGAGTTCGAGTTCAAGGCCAAGGTTATATTCCTTTGTGCTTCGGCTGTTGCATCCACTTCTATTTTGATGCAATCCAAATCCGATAGATTCCCCAATGGATTAGGAAACGATTCTGGAGAATTGGGACATAACATTATGGACCACCACTTCTTGGTAGGAGCATCAGGAAAGTTTGAAGGATACGAAGACAAATACTACAAAGGAAGAAAGCCAAATGGAATTTATATCCCAAGGTTTAGAAACCTAGGAGGCGACTCCGACATGAAAAATTTCACCAGAGGTTACGGATACCAAGGTGGTGCCGGTAGAGGCAACTATGAAGAATTGATTGCCGAAGCTTCTTTTGGAAAAGATTACAAGGACGCCATGTTGACCCCAGGTGGTTGGACCATGAATATGCTTGCCTTTGGTGAGATACTACCTTACCACGATAACAAAATGACTTTGGATTACGACAAAAAGGATAAATGGGGACTACCAACCGTAACTTTTGATGCCGAAATCCGCGAGAACGAGATCAACATGCGCAAAGACATGCAGGACCAAGCGGTTCAAATGTTGGAAAAGGCCGGCGCCAAGGACATTACTCCATATGATCGGCCCTATGCCCTTGGACTTGGAATCCACGAAATGGGTACCGCCCGTATGGGCCGTGACCCAAAAACTTCTGTTGTAAACGGAAACAACCAGGTACACGGATGTAAGAATGTTTATGTAACCGATGGTGCGTTTATGACCTCGGCAAGCTGTGTGAATCCATCGTTAACGTATATGGCATTTACTGCAAGAGCGGCCAACCATGCAGCTCAAGAACTTAAAAAAGGAAATATATAATGGAAAGAAGATCAGCACTCAAAAATATGGGGTTGGCTTTTGGTTATGCCGTTGCCACTCCAACATTATTGTCGTTACTACAAAGTTGCAAGAACAAACCGGCATATGCGGAATGGACTCCAAATTTCCTTGATAAGGACAAAGGTTATGCCATGGCACAGACCCTGGATGTGATTCTTCCAAAAACAGATACCCCTTCTGCAACAGAGATGAACGTACATGCGTTTATCGATGCTTACTTGGATGAGGTAATGCCGTTGGAACAAAGAGACTTTGTTGTGATGAAGATGAACAAATTTTACGAAAAGGTTTTGGCAGATTCCGGTAAGGAATCCTTAATGGACATAGAACCTGCGGATATAGAACCAGCCCTTGCAACATATTTGAAAAAACGAACTGACGAGGAAGAGGATTTGCAGAACGAGGCCATTATGAGCTATATGCAAGCCATAATGGAAGGCGGAGAGGCAACTTTGGACGATGAGATTTCCAGAGTATCCTTTGCCCACGAACTAAGGGATTTGGCGACATGGGCCTACAAAAATTCCGAATATGTGGGAGAGGAAGTTTTGGCTTATCTTCCAATACCAGGAGAGTATATTGCCTGTGAGGATGTTACAACTTTGACCAATGGTAAAGCATGGTCACTCTAAGTTTTAGAAGCCTCCAATAAAAATAGAAGCCTCCTAAATAGGAGGCTTTTTTAGTTTCCTCACAAACAAAAATACCTCGGAACGTTCTAATGTGGGGTGAACTCATCCGAGGTATTAAAATCAATAAACACTATCACACGTACCGCATAAATACAGTACAGTAAAACTGTAACCTAACATTTTGTAAAATACATCAACCAGACTACAGTATTTCTTTTTCCCAATTAAATACACCATTGCCCTATGGAGAGCTATAGCGGAAACTTGTAAAAATACATTTGGGATGGTTGCAAATATTTAAAAATACTGCGGATTAAAGAAGCAATAGGGGCTGTAAATGCAGTAAAGTTTTTAACACAAAATGTTGACATCTGGCACTTCCAACATTTTGCACAGAATAGTAACTCTTAATAAACAAAAAGCCGGGCAAGAAACTTGCCCGGCCTATCTTTTATGATGAACTATTAGCTTAATATTACCAAGAGTACGGCCTCTTCAATCATGGCCGGTATAATCTTTATTTGTTCTAGGTAGTTCCCCCGAAACCTAAAATCAAATCCGGATTGCAGCCTAATTGAAGATTTAATCTTGCAAGCGGTTTTTACAATCATGTGATTGGTTGCTGTGGCCGTACATTCTATTGGTAATACAAAATTTTAAAGAGCTTGTAATGGGATGCCAAAATCATTTCTTGGCAACCACACTATTCCAATCCGAATTTAATTCGGCACTATTCTTTTCTGATACTGCGGCAAAAATAAGAGCCATTATCAAAATCAGGAACAATATTGCACATTTTCTCATCTGCTGGCTATTTGGTCTGTCCTTTGTTTTTTGACATGCCGAATATAGATAACAAAAGCCCTTGCTCAGGAGCTCTATGTATAAATTGCAGCTTTTTGTGTATAATCGGCTGTTGTATATTTTAGGTGTGTAGGCGAAATCCGTAGTATTGAACAAGGAAGTCCTTATAAATCACCAGATTTCCTTTGGTTTTGTTTTTTTTTACCAGTTATACGCACTAAATATCCATTAACACATAATTTTAGCAGTATTTGGGGAATAATTCTAAATTTGATTATACCTATATTATATTATGCTAGAAGCAGTAATTGTTGATGATGAGATTAAGGCCCTACAAAGTTTGAGTTGGGAACTTACCAATTTGAGCGATGAAGTGGATATTATTGCGTCCTTTACCGATGCCCGAGAAGCCTTGACCTATTTGGAACAAAACACTCCAGATTGTTTGTTCTTGGATATTGAAATGCCTGCAATGGACGGTTTTCAATTCATAAAGAACCTAAAGAACAAGGATTTCCCTGTTGTAATCACCACTGCCTACAACCAGTACGCACTGCAAGCCTTAAAAAACGAGGCCATCGATTATTTGCTAAAACCCATCGATTCGGATGATCTTGAGGAAACCATTACCAAAATAAAAAAGTTCAACGCCAAAAACCTGACCATAGAAAAGTTGGAGAAAATATTGCTCAACTTCAATGCGGACTCCCATAATAAAAAAATAACCATCAATACGGATGGCAAGTTGGTCTTCCTCAACAGTGACGATATACTTTATGCAGAATCGGACGGAAATTACAGTACCATTTTTTTAGCTGATGGGCAAAAAATCCTGCTTACCAAAAAACTCAAGGAAGTCAATGCCCTGTTGCCCCAAAACAGCTTCTTTAGAATCCATAATTCCTACATCATAAACCTGAACAAAATAAAGGAATTCCTTAAAACGGACGGTTATGTTGTTTTGGAATCCAACCATAAAATCCCTGTTTCCCGACAAAAAAAATCCGACTTTTTGGATATGCTTTAATCCCGCAATGTTCCCGTGCCTATAGAAAACTTTACACAAGTCGAATACCTGAATCGAGTGAAAAGAAACACAGTGCTTTTTCTTTCGCTCTTTTTTGTTTTTAACCTATCAAGTGCACAGGAAATTCCCGAAGAGTTTATAGAAAAAGTGGAAACCTTGGTGCAGCTTCGGCCCAAGACTTACGAGGAATTGGACAAAGAGTTGTACCCGGACAAAAGAGACACTACCTTACTTCGGTTTTTTGACAATTTGAGCAGGGAAAATGCATATTCTGAAGGCAGGGCATATGCACTGAACTTATTGGGAATGAAATACAGGAACATTTCCCAGTATGAAAAAGCTGTAAAACTGCACGAGCAGGCCCTTGAAATTTCGGAGGAGGCCAATAGTATAGATTTTAGAGTGCTCAGCTTAAATATGTTAGGGGTCGTATACCGCCGAACAGACGCCATAAAAACAGCATTGGACTACAACCAGAGGGCATTGGAACTGGCAGAACAGGTAGAGAATCCATCCAACCACATCAAAAGAAGTATCAATGTAGCCTTAAATGGTATTGGTAACCTCTACCAATCGTTGGAACAGTACGATTTGGCCATTCTGCAGTTTGAACGAGCCCTAAAACTGGAAGAAGAGATGGGCAATCAACTCGGATTGGCGATCAACCATCAAAACATAGGACACTGTTTGGAGGAAAAAGGAGATTTGGAGGGAGCTCTCGAAAACTACAGAAAGTCTTTGGCCTATAACGAAGAAATAGACTCCGACATAGGCCGTGTGATCTGCAAGAACAGTTTGGCACAGATTTATTTAAAACAGAACATGCCCTATCTGGCATTGGTTCTATTGGAACCTTTACAGAACGAATCCAAAAATATCGGGGACTTTTCCATTACCTCCTTGGTTTATATCAATACCGGATGGGCCCACACAAAATTGGCCAATTACGATAAAGCGGAGAATTATATCTTCGAAGGCCTGGAAATGGCCCAAACCAGGAATATCCCCAGTAATATCCTATATGCCTACGAAAAATTGTCCGATCTGGAGAATGGCAGAGGAAATTTTAAACAGGCCTACGAGTATTACAAAAAAGCCGGTGAGTACGATAAACAGATTTCGAGTGCCACCAACCTACGGTACATGAACGATGTTATCGTAAAATACGAAAACGATAAGAAAAACAATCAAATTGCAGTATTGGCCAAAGAAAATGAGATTGTTAGGTTAAGATTGAAAAAAAACCAGACCACATTATTGGTAAGCGCCTTGATCGTGGGGCTTATTTCTTCTATTCTTTACATTTTGTACAGGCAATACCAAAGCAAGAACGAGAAAAGAGTGCTCACCTTGGAACAAAAAATGTTGCGCAGCCAAATGAACCCGCACTTTTTGTTCAACTCATTGAATTCCATTAAACTGTACATTATAAACAACGAGCAGAAAAATGCCGTTCATTATCTGAACAAATTTTCCAAACTCGTCCGCAAAATTCTTGAAGCCTCATCCCAAAAAGAAATTTCCTTATCGGAAGAATTGGGCACCATGGAGCTTTACATGAATATAGAAAATATCAGGTTTTCCAATGAGATAGATTTTAAGATACAGGTGGAGAAAGATATCAATGTGGACAATATCAAAATCCCATCCCTTACATTACAACCATTTTTGGAAAACTCACTTTGGCACGGCCTATCCCCAAAAGAAGGGGACAAAAAAATACAGATCAATGTGAAGCATAAGGACAAGGGCCATGTAACCATCGAGATAGTGGACAACGGAGTAGGCCGAACTATGGCGGAGCTCAACAAAGAAAACAGGGTTCTTAAAAGAAAGTCATTGGGCATACATATTACCAAAGAAAGGTTGGCCAATTTTGCCAAGGATTATCAAAATAAATTTGATGTGGCAATTATGGACCTTTTTGATGAAAATGGCAATCCGAACGGAACCAAGGTAGTGTTGGATATCCCTACTATTTAGCGCTTTCCTTGACTACAGTCTCCAATTCCCGGTACCAATCCTCTCCAAACTTTTGGATCAAGGCATCCTTTACAAATTTATAAATGGGCACCTTTAAATCTGCTCCCAAAGAGCAAGCGGGATCACAGATTTCCCATTTATGGTAGTTTACCGCGGTAAATTCGGTGTATTCCCTGGTCCTTACCGGATATAAATAGCACGATATGGGCTTTTTCCATTTGGTAACTCCAGCTTCGTAAGCAGCTTCCAACCCACATTTTGCAACCCCGTCTTCCGAAAAAACAACATAGGCACACTCATTATTGTTTACCAACGGAGTTTCCCACTCACCATCTTCCCCTTTCACAAAGGCACCTTGTTCCTCTATGGCACTAATTCCTTCCGGACGTAAAAAAGGTTTTACATCTTGATAAATGTCCACAAGCCTATCGGTCTCGGAATCTTCCAAGGGAGCGCCATATTCACCCCCTACACAACAGGCCCCTTTACAAGCATTGAGGTTGCAAACAAAATCGTTCTGCAAAATCTCTTCGGACACAATGGTTTTACCAATTTGGAACATAAAGAATCAACTTTTATCGCAAAGGTAATCCAAAACAAAAAATTGATGATTTATAAACACTTTTATGTAGTCCAAAAGTAATTTTTAACCGTAAATTTGCCGTCCGAAAAAATTAACGCCATGAATTTTGACCTTAAGGAAATTGCGACCGCAGGAATGGTATTGTTCGCCGTAATCGATATATTGGGCAGTATTCCCATTATTTTGTCCTTGCGGAACAAGGTAGGCCATGTACAATCGGAAAAAGCTTCGATTGTGGCAACTTGTATTATGATCGCGTTTTTATTTGTTGGCGAGAGTATACTATCCTTGATCGGTATAGATGTAAACTCGTTCGCCGTGGCAGGTGCATTTATTATATTTTTCCTTGCCATAGAAATGATCTTGGGAATTACCCTTTACAAAGATGATGAGCCGGAAACAGCTTCCATTGTACCCATTGCGTTCCCCTTAATTGCCGGCGCCGGTACATTGACCTCCATATTGTCCCTACGGGCGGAATATCATGTAGAGAACATAATAATTGCCATTGTTATAAACGTTATCTTTGTGTACATCGTTTTAAAATCGAGTGCAAAAATAGAACGCATATTGGGCAAAAATGGCCTTAATATTATCCGAAAGGTGTTCGGTGTTATTCTAATGGCCATTGCAGTAAAGCTATTCGCTGCCAATATTAACGAGTTGATGACCCACAGTGCGTAAAATATTGATATGAACAGGACTTTTGCTATTGTTATAATAATAATCGCGTTGGGGCTTATTGCCTACAACGTGACCATGGTAGATTTTGAGAACCCACTAAAGGGTGACAGCACTGTTGCCCTGATCGGTATTGTGGCTTCTTTGTGCGCAATAATTCTAATGTTGATCTTTATGACCTCCAAAAAGATTGATAACAAGCTAAAAAAATAAGTTAGGGCTTAACCCCTACCGCTCCGATTTGCGATGGACCTATTGAAGTAGCTTCGTCCAAAGCCCTTACTTTTAGTAGCATTGCGTCGTGTTCGCCCTTGATCTGTGCGGAAAGATTAGGAGAGTACAATTGCTCGGCAATATTGGCCTTTAAATACGATTTTATCTTATCCTCGTAAGCGTAAAAATCTAGTTTGATCTTGCGATCGAGCACAAATTGGATAAACTTGTCGAACAAGATATCATCTACTTTAAATTCATCCAAGAAACTATTTTGGGTATAATCATCATAAATTGTTCTATCCTCTTCCAAATGCTCGAACACAAAACGGGCAAAAAACTGATAGGTATCGTCCATACTTTCTATAGCCTCTTCCTGGTTGGTCCCAATTGGAACAAAAACATCTGGGATTATACCGCCTCCCCCATAGACCACTTTCCCTTTTGGGGTAACAAATTTTAAAGAATCGGCCACTTTTATGCTATCCGCAGATACGAGTTCTCCACTGGAGTAGCGGTCCATGAATGTTTTATAGTAGTCGTGATTACCCTTTTTGTATGATTTTTGAATAGATCTTCCCGTGGGGGTATAATAGCGAGAAACAGTTAACCTAACGGCCGAACCATCACCTAAATCCATTTCCCGTTGCACCAGCCCCTTTCCGAACGAACGCCGCCCCACTATGGTGCCTATGTCGTTATCCTGCAGGGCACCGGCAATAATTTCACTGGCAGATGCCGAACGCTCATTGATGAGCACATACACTTGTCTATCCTGAAACTCTCCTTTTTTTGTGGCATACGCTTTCTTGACCTTTCCTTTTTTGTTCTTGGTGAACAGGATCAGTTTATCCTCTCCCAGAAATTCATCGGCCAATTTTTCGGCTATCCCCAAATATCCTCCGGGATTGTCCCTAAGGTCCAAGGTCAACTTTTCGGCTCCTCGTAGTTTTAATTTTCTAAGGGCATCTTTAAACTCATCGAACGTGGATTCTGCAAAACGATTGATCTTAATATAACCCATGTCCTTGGTGAGCATATAATAGGCATCTACACTTCGTATAGGCACACGATCCCGAACTACCGGGACCTCCAACATTTTATTTTCTGTTTTTCGAAAGACCTTTAAGTTCACTTTGGTGCCAATTTTTCCCTTTAGGGTGGACACCACATCATCGTTGGCAATTCTTCTACCGTAAAGTGTATCCATGTCCGCCATTAAAATACGGTCACCTGGTTTTATGCCACTTATATAACTTGGTCCATTTTTTATAGTCCTGATAACTGTGATGGTATCCCGAAACATATAAAAGCTTACTCCTATTCCCGCGAAGTCTCCCTTCATGCTTTCGGCAACGTCTTTCATTTCGTCCTTTGGAATGTAAACGGAATGTGGGTCCAATTTCCCCAAAATATTGTTTACGGTTACATCTACAATACTATCGGTATCCACATCGTCCACATATTCGTAATCGATATAGTCGATAAGTCGATTGAGCTTGTCTTTTTTGGAGTTTGTGGAAAATAGTTTTTCCGGGGAGTCGTTAAAATGCAGTTTGCCGCCTATAAAAATGCCAATGGCAACTGCCAAGGCAAGTAAGGTAGGCCAAATATATCCTTTGATCTTTTTCATATAGCTATTATGGTATTAAACCATTTCTTCCAGGATGGGCAAATGAACAATTTCTACGCCTGCCCTTTCCAGAAATTTTAATCCAGAATCGTCTTTGTAGGCATTCTGGTATACCACACGTTTTATGCCAGCCTGGTGCACAAGCTTACTACATTCCCTGCAAGGTGAGAGTGTAATGTACAATGTGGCGCCCTCGCAAGACTGTGTAGAAGAGGCTACTTTAAGTATGGCGTTGGCCTCGGCATGGAGCACGTACCATTTTGTGTACCCTTCATCGTCTTCGCAAAAATTTTCAAATCCAGTAGGTGTACCGTTGTAACCGTCGGAAATGATCATCCTGTCCTTAACGATTATGGCACCTACCTGCCTTCTTTTACAGTAAGACAATTTGCCCCATTCTTGGGCCATCCGTAAATAGGCCTTATCGTATTTTTCTTGCTTGCTCGCCTTCATTTATCCAAAAAACGCTGATAATTAATTAAATATACCTGCTTTAAAAGACCTTTACAACCTTATTCGATTAAATTTAACTTTGGCCCTACATGGGGAACGTAGCAATCAACAAAGGTATTGTGATGGCTATGATCAAAATTGACGCAATGGCAATATATATGCGCCTTTTTACTTTGAAGAGATTTAAAACAGCATATGCAATGGCCAGTACCACTAAAATTATGGTTATCTGCGAAAGTTCTATACCTGTGGCAAACCCCAACAATGGTGTAATTTTGTCCTCTTCCTCTGCCATTAGCATTTTAAAGTAGTTGGAAAACCCGAACCCATGGATCAAACCAAAGAATGCCGTTGCCAAAACGTGAAGAAAAATACCTACATCGAGTGCTTCGCGATACACATAGGCAAAATTGAAGAGGGCTGTTAGCAAAATCGTAACCGGAATCAAAAATTCGATAAGACCAACATCCACGGTCATAACCTCATACACCGATAAAGCCAAAGATGTACAGTGCGCAATGGTAAAAATGGTAGCCAAAATCAATACGCGTTTCCAATATTTGAATGTGAACGGCACTGCTAGGGCCGATAGAAACAAAATATGGTCGTATGCCCCAAAATCCAAGACGTGCTCAAGACCTAATTTGGTATAAAATAAAAATTCGTCCATGTTTATAATTGATTAAGATAGTCCTCTTTCCTTTTGGATGGTTTCGTAGGCTTTTTGTACTTCTTTAAATTTTTCTTCGGCGCCTTTTCGTATGGCCTCATTTTCCGTGACCACCCGGTCCGGATGATATTTTTTCGCCATCGTCCGGTAAGCTTTCTTTACCTCATCATCGGTGGCGGTTTTTTCAATTTCCAAAATTTTGTATGCGGTATCGGCCGATTTAATGAACATGGCCATTATACTTTCAAAATCGTGTTGGCCGACACGCAAATACCTTGCAATCTCTTTAAGTTTTTGTGCCTCTGCCTTACTTACCTGCCCATCGGATTGGGCTATACCGAACAAAAAATGCAGCAGTTGCAACCGCACTTCATATCTGGTACGCTGTGCCATAAAGCTGCAAATGCGCTCAGCGGATATCTCCCTTTTTTTAATTACTTGGTTGAACGTTCTAAAGATAGCATTTGCTTTCTCTTTTCCGTACGTGCTCAAAAAATACTGCCTTACGTAATCCAACTCTCTCTGGTTTACCTGTCCATCGGCTTTAATTATAATGGAACAAAGAGATAATAGGTTCAGTTCAAAATCGGCAGGAGAAACCGATTGTCTGGTCACATTTTCAAAAACTGTGCGTGTTCTATTGCCAGAACCACCAAAGTTGTCCAAAAAGCTCCCTACTATAAACCCCAATACCGCACCGGGAAATCTGAATAAAAAATAACCAAGAAAAGCGGCTATCCACTTGATCATACTTCAAAAATTAAAGCGCAAAGATAGGGGTTTGATAAGTAAACAAAGCTTTAAGCAATGTTAAGGGTGATGAAAAAAACCTGACAATACCGTATCTTTGTACCGTAATTAAAAAGAAGTCTATGTATCCAGAAGAATTGGTAAAACCTATGCGCGAAGACTTGGCAGGAGCCGGGTTCGAAGAACTACATACCAGCGAAGCTGTTGAAAATGCCCTAAAAAAGGATGGCACCACCTTGGTCGTGGTAAACTCGGTTTGTGGTTGTGCCGCGGCCAACGCAAGACCTGCGGCCAAGTTGAGCCTTCAAAACAGCAAAACACCGAATAATTTGGTCACTGTTTTTGCCGGGGTCGATATGGAGGCAGTTGCTACGGCAAGAAACCACATGGTCCCGTTTCCTCCCTCTTCACCCAGCATGGCCCTTTTCAAAGATGGTGAATTGGTACACATGATCGAAAGACACCATATTGAAGGAAGACCTGCAGAACTTATTGCCGAAAATTTGATGGAAGCCTATAACGAATTTTGCTAAAATCAAGTAAATAAGATATCGAAAGACCACCCTTTTAGGGTGGTTTCTTATTTTTACATCAACCAATACCTGTGCAAACGTGCTAAAACTGTTATCGTACCCCCTAACCATTGTTTTCTTTGTCCTTTTTGGTCTGGTCCTTGCTATTTTTCATCCCATACAATGGGTATGTTTAAATATTTTCGGATATAATGCCCATAAGGGCAGCGTTTCCATATTAAATTGGTTTATAATGCGTTGCACAAATGTTCTGGGCACGCGTTATAGTTTTAGGAACAAACAAGATCTTCCTAAAAGCAGACCCCTGATCATTGTTACCAATCATCAGAGCATGTACGATATTCCTCCTATTATCTGGTACATGCGTAAATTCCACCCCAAGTTTGTGAGCAAGATTGAATTGGGAAAAGGAATCCCCAGTGTATCCTATAACTTAAGGCACGGTGGTTCGGCACTTATAGATAGAAAAGACCCTAAGCAGTCCATTGCCGAGCTTCAAAAGTTGGCCAAGTATATCGAGGAAAATAACCGAAGTGCTGTTATTTTTCCTGAAGGGACCCGAAGTAGAAACGGGGTGCCAAAACCTTTTAGGACCACTGGGCTCAAGGTAATGTTGAAGAACGCACCTTCCGCATTGATCGTGCCCGTGAGCATAAACAATTCTTGGAAACTGTTGCGATACGGAAAATTTCCGATGGGACTGGGCTCTCATCTTACGTTTGATGTACACCCGCTAATGGAGAACAAAGGGAATGCCGATGAACTGATCGCCCAAATAGAAAAACAAATTGTTTCGGGAGTAAATACACATTAGATGAAGAATGACCAACTAGTTCAAAGCACCATTGATTTTGTAAAAAAAGAGCTTCAAAATGCAGAAGGAGGTCACGATTGGTTCCATATTGAACGTGTTTTCAATACATCAAAATCGATTTTAAAACAGGAAAGTGCCAATTCGCTTGTGGTTCAACTAGCTGCACTACTCCATGATATTGCCGACCCAAAGTTCCATAACGGCAATGAAAATATTGGCCCCTCCAAGGCGAGAGAGTTCTTGGAATCCCAATCTGTTGATAAAGAAATTATTGAGCATGTGGTCAACATTATAAAGCATATGTCCTTTAAGAACAGTTTAGATAACAATGGGGCTTCGTTTACATCCAAAGAGCTCCAAATTGTACAAGATGCAGACAGGTTGGACGCTATTGGTGCCATAGGTATTGCCAGGGCTTTTAATTATGGTGGATTTAAAAACCGTGAACTTTATAATCCAGAGATTCCCCCCAATTTACAAATGAGCAAAGAGGAGTACAAAAATTCCAATGCCCCAACAATTAACCATTTTTACGAAAAATTACTGTTGCTAAAGGATACAATGAATACTACAACAGGCAAAAAAATAGCTCAAGAAAGACACCGATTTATGGAATGTTTTCTTGAGCAATTTTATAGAGAAGTTGGTATTTTTAAATAAATTTTATTTTTTATTGGATAGTCCACGTGTTAACCAACCCCTTTTGTTAGCGGTAGCGATGGCATAGGGTGTAATCCAAAATAGACCAAAGGTGTATAGTATGCTATAGGAATAAGCCCAGAACGATTCGGAAAGCTCGTAGCGTTTGGCATAGAAAAATACGGGAAACGAGGTCAATACCATAATACTTACCAATGTTGAACTAATAAATAATAGCGGATGGGTTAGTATAAAGAATAACATAAAGATCAAGAACGGATAACTCATTATGATCCTTAAAAACTGACTTGTAAACAACAACCTTGTACCTGTTTTAGGCCCTTTTCGGAAATTTTTGAACACGTACTTGGACATTTCTATATTTTCCCTAACATTGCTCCTTCCCCACCTAATGAACATTTTGTACAGTCCTTTATATTGTTCTGGAACATTGGTGTAACAGTATGCATTCCTTTGGAACAACACATGGTGTCCTTGTTTCAGGATCATGTTTGTCATAGCTCGATCTTCCCCAATATCGGAAGGTTTTCCCATAAAGGTTTGGTTGATCCAATCGGGCAAACAGGCAAATACTGCTGAACTTCTGTAGGCGGCCAACGCCCCAGGAGTACACAAAACCGAATTTAGGCTGCTCTCCGCTGAGCGTACAAACTCAAAACTCAAAACAAAACTTACGTCCAACATTTTTGGCAACAATGCTTTTTCGTTGTTCAGCACTCGGATGTTACCTGCGACAGCGCCACACTCGGGATTGGTTACGAATGGACTCACTAAATTTCGAAGCGTATCCGATTTTACAATCGAATCACTGTCCACAGTCACAAAAATCTCTCCCTTACCCTCATTAAACCCACGATAGAGTGCATGCCTTTTTCCTTTGTTTTTTGGCTGTTTATAAATGGACACACTGTTCCCAAGCTCTTTTTTTGCTTCTTGTATCCATTCCCATGTATCGTCCTGACTACCATCATCTATGGCCAAAAGCTCGAGTTTCTCCATAGGGAAATCACTTTCGGCAAGACTTATCAAAGTGTGATAGACCTGCTTGCCTTCGTTGTAAGCGGGCACAATTACGGTACAGGTAGGCAGCTCCTCATCCGAAACGGAAGAAATCGGTTTATACTTAAAATATCTATAAACGGTATACAAAAAGAAACTTGTCTTGAAAACAAACAATGCCGCAGCAATGATCATAAAGGTCAGTCCTAAGCTATTTTCCATCCGCTCCATGTTGAACTGTTCAAAGTCACCTTGTAAAATATATACTAGATAGGCAGACCCGAGCATTAGCACAAAAGTGCTTCCCATTACAAAAACACCCC
The DNA here is from genome assembly GCF_023716465.1 of Flagellimonas marinaquae. Taxonomy (NCBI): domain Bacteria; kingdom Pseudomonadati; phylum Bacteroidota; class Flavobacteriia; order Flavobacteriales; family Flavobacteriaceae; genus Flagellimonas; species Flagellimonas marinaquae. The sequence continues at coordinate 1,717,267 of NZ_CP092415.1, read as the reverse complement.
ATGCGTCCGCAGTATGGAAGAATTTACGTATGCTAGAGAAAAGGTTGATCTGTTTTAGGGTGTTCAAGGTAGTTTTAAAAAAGGAACTTTTTTTCTGTTGATTCGAGGTAGTGTTCTTCATAAAATTTGAATTGTATGCAGTGTTTTAATCATTTACGAATCAAATGTGTTTTTAGATCGGATTTAAAAATACTTTAACGTAATCGTGTCTTAATCCTAACAAAAGGGAGCATCGACCCAAAAGAAATTTGAGATTGTGCTCCACGAGTTTTTTGTATCTTGGAATTTCATAAAATCAAACTAAACAAAATGCAAAGAAGAAAGTTCATAAAAAATGCTGCAGCTGCTTCGGCCGCTTTTTCCATTGTACCCAGCCATGTCTTGGGGAAAACACATGTTGCCCCTAGTGACACTCTGTATGTTGCCGGTTTTGGTGTTGGAGGAAGGGGTAATGGCGTAATCAACGGGTTACACAATACCGGCCGTGTAAAATTTGTGGCTTTTTGTGATGTTGACGACCGCCGTGCCGCGCAAACCTACGAACAGTTCCCGGATGTAAAGCGCTTTAAAGATTTTCGCAAAGTTTTTGACAAGCACCTTAACGACATTGATGCCATTATGGTCGCTACCCCCGACCATACACATGCCAGCATTGCATTGCCCTTTATGCGCGAAAAAAAGCATGCCTATGTAGAAAAACCTTTAACGCACAATATTCACGAAGCCAGGTTAATGACCCAAGTTGCCAAGGAAAATGGCATTGTTACCCAAATGGGAAACCAAGGTGCTTCCAGCGACGATAGCCGGATTGCCCGGGAATGGGTAGAATCCGGTATTATTGGAAAGGTACATACTATTGATTGTTGGACCAACCGTCCTGTTTGGCCGCAAGGGGTGCCCATGCCCACAAAAAAAGACCGCATTCCCAAAGAATTGGATTGGGACCTCTGGTTAGGCCCAGCGGCTATGCGGGATTATAACAATGCTTACCTCCCATTTAAATGGAGAGGTTTTTGGGATTTTGGAACTGGTGCTTTGGGCGATATGGGCTGCCATATTATGGAAACCCCTTTCAGTGTTCTGGACCTTGGTTATCCGATTGAAGCAGAAGCTAGTTGCACCACTGTTTGGGTGGATGATTTTGTGGAAGCGGATTACAGTCATTCTTGCCCTCCATCATCCAAAATACATCTTAAGTTTGAGCACGAAGAGCATGGTGATATCGCGTTAAACTGGTACGATGGCGGACTTAAACCAAATCTACCGGACGAATTAAAAGATGGTGAAACCATCGGAGATAGCGGAGGCGGTACCGTAATGTATGGTGAAAAAGGTATTTTGGTATGTGATACATATTCACGAAATGCCCGATTATTGCCTTCGAATATGATGGATCTATACAAAGCCCCATCTCCTAAATACCCTAGGGTTCCAGGTGGAATGGATGGACATATTGCCAATTTTGTGGATGGGTGCCAAAATGGTACGCCCACCTCATCCAACTTTGATAAGGCCGGCAAGTTGACAGAAACAGTTTTAATGGGCAACTTGGCCGTTAAAGCATATCAATACAAAGAGCTGCAGGAAGGAAAAACGCCCAGGGACTGGAATCCATATAACTCACCAGGAAGAAGGAAATTGAAATGGGATGGGGAGAATATGAGAATCACCAACTATGACAAAGCCAACGAGTGGGTCACCAGAGAGTACCGCGAAGGCTGGGAATTAAAATAAGCTTTATTTATATTGAAAATGGCCCTAAATGGGCCATTTCTTTTTTTCATATTCTTGCATGCTCATGCACTATACTATCTTTCAAATTCTTATTCATTTTGAGCCGAACGTAGAATGCGCGATAAATCTTAGGCAGAATGGGTTTCTCAATCTTCACGTTGTTCCTCTTATCAAAATGGCAAATATGTCTTGCTAATCGGTGATATTCCAATTGAAGCTAAAACAATTTCATTTGCCCATCTTTATACTGCTCATGAAGTTCCATATTCAATTTTGGAAAAGTTCTTCCATTAAAATAACGCCGTCTGGCCAAATGTGCCATTTCGTGGATTTGATGAGCAATTTTACCTTCCCCTTTCATTCTAGAACCAAAACGGCTATCATTCAACGATCCCCCATGACAATCTTTTATCTGGTGCAGCACTTTTTCCGCTCGATCGGGCATGGTCTTTCTGATCCAATCCTCAAATATTTGTCCAATGGCTCCATTGAGCCGCACCACTGTTAAACCAAAAGAAAGTGCACCATGCTCCGCCACAGTCTTCGCCAAGGGCAAGAGTTCATGTGAATTTATTCCGGGAATAATTGGTGCCAACATCGCATTAACCGGGATATTGTTTTTCGATAAAGCTTCGATCGTTTTGAGTCTTTTTTGGATAGATGCCGTTCTGGGTTCCAGTGTTCGTCTTATTTTTTCCGACAATGAGGTTACGGAGATATTTACGCCGATCAAATTATAGCTGTTCAACTCCTTTAAAATGTCCAAATCCCTCAAAACCAATGCATTCTTTGTAATGATCCCGACCGGATGGCGATATTTTAAGAACACCTCAAGGCATTTCCGAGTTAACTCATATTCTTGTTCTGCTGGTTGGTAGCAATCGGTGTTCCCTGACATAACAATAGTGCTTGCCTTCCATTTTTTACGCTTGATCTTTTCTTCCAACAGTTCCGGAGCTGCTTTTTTTATGAGTATGTTACGTTCAAAATCCAATCCAGCACTATAGCCCCAAAATTCATGTGTATTTCGGGCATAACAATACACACAACCATGCTCACATCCTTGATAAGGATTCATGGAATATTGCATACCAACATCCGGGCTGCTCACTTTATTGACGATGGTCTTTGGAAAAATGGGCACATAAGTTGTTTTATTATGGTCGGCCACCTCCCCTTCCAACCTACAGAATTCCAAAAAATCTTCCCGAGTTTCGTACACATGTTGTAAAAACCTGTTATCGGTATTTTGTTGTGCTCCTCTCCCTTTCAGAAAATTTCCCATTTACAATATTTGGATTTATTCCAAATATATGGATTATTTCCTTTATTTTTTTGTTCAAAAATTTATGAGGACCTACTCTTATGCCCAGACCAATAAAAGACTTTAGCAATGGTCTGGGAGATAATATTTTAATCACTTGGCACAAAAAAAGCCCTCGATAAAGAGGGCTTTTTTGTGGGGTGAAAAAATATTTTTCCATGTTCTTAAGACCAAGGTCTAAGTAGGTTAAGATCCATAAGATCTGTGCATGACACTAAAATGACTTAAAAACATGGTGAAAGTATACCGCCGGTGGTCAGTTTCTAAATTTTTGTTGTGTAGGGCACTGAAATTGTGGTGAACCTGCCTCACCCATGTAGTTTATCGAAAAAACGGGCCGAACGTCCGTTCGCCTTAAAACTCATCCAAATGCTCCGGGTACAAAAAGTTGTTGTACGGAAAGCGGGTCACATGAATATCCCTTACGGCATGGTACACTCGTTTTCTGAATTCGTCCATGTTCTCCTTGTTAAGCGCAGAAATAAACAGAACCTTGTCGCCCAATTTGTTAAAATAAGTATTTTTCCATTCCTCAAGGGTGAAATGTGCAGTGGTGCGTTCGGTTACAAGGTCATCTTCTTCTATTGTTTCCGGGCTATATTGGTCTATTTTGTTAAAGACCATAATGGTAGGCTTGTCGGAACTTTCTATCTCGTCCAAAATCTGGGTTACTGAGCTGATATGATCTTCAAAATTAGGATGCGATATATCTACCACATGAAGCAAGAGATCGGCTTCGCGAACCTCGTCCAACGTACTCTTGAAACTCTCCACCAATTGGGTGGGTAATTTTCGTATAAACCCAACTGTATCACTCAATAAAAAAGGAAGGTTGCCCAAGACCACTTTTCGAACGGTAGTATCCAAAGTGGCAAAAAGCTTGTTCTCCGCGAACACATCGCTCTTGCTGATCACGTTCATTAAAGTGGATTTCCCTACATTGGTGTACCCGACCAAAGCTACACGGACCAAAGAACCTCGGTTACCACGTTGGGTTTCCATTTGGCGGTCTATTTTGGCAAGTTTCTTTTTGAGCAAAGCAATTCGGTCGCGAACAATACGCCTATCCGTTTCAATTTCCGTTTCACCGGGGCCACGCATTCCTATACCCCCTCGCTGCCTTTCCAAGTGGGTCCAAAGACCTGTAAGCCTTGGCAACAAATATTCATATTGGGCCAATTCCACTTGGGTTCTGGCGTAGCTTGTTTTTGCCCTTTGGGCAAATATGTCCAAAATAAGGCTGGTTCTGTCCAGCACTTTGCAGCGCAACAGCTTTTCAATATTGTTCTGTTGTGCGGGCGAGAGTTCATCATCAAAAATAACAGAGCCGATTTCGTTCTCCTTAACAAAACTTTGAACCTCTTCCATTTTTCCACTTCCAATATATGTTTTGGGATTGGGCACATCGACTTTTTGTACGAATCGTTTTGCGACCTCACCTCCTGCAGTGTAGGTCAAAAATTCGAGTTCGTCCAAATACTCTTTTACCTTTTCCTCGTTCTGGTGCTGGTTCATTACACCGACCAGCACCGCCTTTTCATATTCTATAGTCTTCTTTTCTAGCATTAAATGGGTTTAGATTGCAAATCTACATAATGTTTTGGAAGCTGTTTTTGTACATTCGCTTTTGAACAGTAACAATCAATAAAAATTGCTAAAAAAGAAGAATAGGTACACCATCGCTTTTTATAACCTTGAGAATTTTTTTGACACCAAGGACGATCCCTATTTGTTGGATGATGATTTTACACCAAAAGGTTTTCGAAAGTGGGATGAGCATAAATTTGGCAAAAAGGTAAAACGGATTGCGAAAGCCATTTCAAAAATTGGAAGAAAGGAGAGTGTCCACCCCCCGGTTTTAATCGGTATGGCCGAAGTAGAAAACAAGTTTGTGGTCGAAAAAATATTACATGCCCATAAATTAAAGAATACTGCCTATGATGTTATCCATTTTGATTCTCCGGACGAACGGGGAATCGATACGGCTTTGGTTTACCACAAACAACATTTTAAGGTATTGGATGCTCAAACCATTCCTTTGATCGTAGATAACACTAACGGGGAAAGGGATTTTACGCGAGATATTTTATATGTTAAAGGGGTACTTCACCAGGAGGAAATCCATGTTTTCGTAAATCATTGGCCGTCCCGAAGGGAGGGCGCAGATGAAACCAACTTCAAAAGAGTCAAAGCCGCAAAAACAATTCTGGATAAATTGGAAATAATGCAAGGGGATTCCGATAACATTATCATAATGGGGGATTTTAACGATGATCCACGTTCGGAAAGTATACAAACCTTGATGGAAACGGGTCGATTTATAAACCCTATGAATAAATTACTGTCCCCCAAAACAGGCAGTGCTAACTATAGGGGAAATTGGAATCTTTTTGATCAAATATTGATTTCCCATAGTTTTTTGAATTTCCAAGCTGGCACACATAGTTTTGTTGAAGCCAAAATTTTCGCGCCGCGCTTTTTAAAGGAATGGCATGGGAAGTATAAGGGGAACCCGTTCAGGACATATGCAGGAGGTAGTTATTTGGGAGGGTATAGCGATCACTTTCCTGTTTATGTTATTTTAGAAGAAAATTAAAAAGTAAGAAATAAATTACACAACGTAAAAGTTAATTTTCACAACAAAAGGCGTAAAAAGCCGTGTATTTCGTCGAATAAAGTAGGAATTTTATCGAAGTATATCATCTTTCCTAATATATTCGTAGTCCAAATCTTACCTAAACTTAATTATGGACTACAGATTTCCTTTAGGGACCAAGAGAGCTATCTTCTCTTTATGTATCTCACTACTCAGCGTGAGTTCCCTAATTGCACAATCTAAAAACGAGAAGGACAAGATTCGTTTTTCCTACGATCAAGGAAAAATATCTTCCTTGATTTCCGATTTTGAATCGGAGCACCAAAATAAGCGTCAAAAAATAGAAGAATTAATAAAGACCAAAGGTCTTTTTGCGTCAAAAAATAAAGGTGATGGCACTCAAATAGCACTTGAGGATATCGGCTCCGACGGCACTCCTTTGTTTTATACAACATTGAACGACCCAGCATCCCAAACATCGAGAGCCCATACCTTGTACGATAATGGCCTGTTGAACCTTGGGCTTACAGGAAGCAATATGGAAGTGGGCGTATGGGATTCCGGCATTGCTCTAAGCTCGCATCAAGAGTTTGATACAAGGGCATACAAAAATGATAATTCCACCGAAGTAAGTCTGCATGCCACCTTGGTAACGGGCAACCTTATATCTGCAGGAGTAGAGCCCAATGCCAAAGGTGTGGCCTATAACGCCAAGGCCTTGAGCCACGATTGGAGCCGAGATAAGATCGAAGTGGCACAGGCTGCCGCAAATGGCCTGTTGTTGAGCAACCATTCCTATGGAATTTTGTCCGACAGAGTACCAGATTGGTACTTTGGGGCTTACATAAAAGCTACCCAAGATTGGGACAGGATCATGTACAATGCTCCTTATTATTTGATGGTGACCGCAGCAGGGAATGCCAGACAATCCAACGATAATGCTAGCCCAAACTTTGGTAAGACCAGCGATGGTTTTGATCTTTTATTGGGATTTACAACATCAAAAAACGGATTGACCATTGCCGGTGCAAATACAGAAATAGACAACAAAGGAAATTTAAAGAACGTATCGGTGGCCGGATATAGCAGTTTTGGCCCTGTTGACGATGGCCGTGTTAAGCCGGACCTTGCAGGAGATGGAGGAAATATTCTATCTACCAGCTCATCGACCAACAGTAGTTATCAAGTGTCTGCCGGAACTTCCATGGCAGCACCCGGAGTAACAGGTTCTTTACTTTTGCTGCAACAATACCACGAAGAGCTTTTTGGCAAGTATATGAAAGCGGCAACCTTAAAAGGATTGGCTCTTCATACAGCAGATGATGTGGATGCCAAAGGACCCGATTACAAAATGGGTTGGGGGGTGATGAATGCCAAATCGGCGGCAGAGGTGCTTCAGAACAAAGACTACACCTCCTTGGTCAATGAAGAAAGTTTGATCAATGGTGATACCTATTCCTTAACGGTAACTGCACTTGAAAACCATCCTTTGATCGCTTCCATATCCTGGACCGACCCAGAATCGGAAAACATTAACCGTGGAGACTTGAACAGCACAACAGCCGCTTTGGTCAACGATTTGGATATTCGTATCACAAAAGATGGAAAGAACTATTTTCCTTGGAAACTTAATCCAGCCAGAGCCAACGACCCGGCAACCTTGGGAGATAACAAGGTAGACCCGTTCGAACGAATTGAAATCGAAAATGCCAAGGGTACGTATACCATCACTGTAAGCCATAAAGGGCGATTAAAAAACGGAATCCAGGATTTTTCCTTGATCGTGTCCGGGGCTCAAATATCCAATTGCTCTATTGAGGTTCCTACGGGTTTTGAAATTAAAAACTCTACGGAAGCAGGCACTACACTTTCTTGGAGCAATGCCGATGAAACATTGTTCGAATTTCAATATAAAAGTATTGATTCCGATAACTGGAGCAATGAACTGATTTGGGAAAACAGCTTTAATCTTGATTTACTGGAAACGGGAAAGGTATACGAAGCACGGGTACGTTCCATTTGTACCGAGAATGCAGTATCCGAATTTTCGGAAACGATTGAATTTGAGTTTAATGGTATAGAAACAGTATTGATTCAGAATACACCTATGTACGTACCACAGCAGTTGAGCATTTCCGTTTATCCTAATCCTACCGTGGACTACCTCAATGTAAACGGTGAGTTGTCCAAAGATGCAGAATTCTCTATTGTGACGACTTCCGGAAATGTTATAAAAAAAGGAAAGACCCAAGGCTCAATAAATGTATCTTCAATTTCTTCCGGCCTATATGTTTTGGTCATTCAGGATTATTCTGGGATAAAAAGTACCAAGTTTTATAAGAATTAGAGGTAAGGCCGGAGTGCCAATAACCTTTTGCCGCTCTGAAAAGGCCACCATCCATCGATATCGGGATTTACAGAACGGTCACTCTATTTTTGTAGGCTATTGAACGAAAGTTTGCCACAGGTAATCGTGGAAATGAAGTTTGTTGAACCCAAATAGAGATTTTACTAGACTTTTTGTAGTAAGAAGGTCTAAGGCTATCCAAAGAAATTATCGATTATATGTCATGCTGTTTATACTCTGGACAGCGATACCTTTTGAAGTGTACACACCAAAAGCCCATTAATGGGACACCATGTATGCAAAAGTAATATCGGAGGTCATTTCAACATGAGATGCAAAGCATCGATTGAGAAATCTCAAAATAAAAAGATTTCTCCCTGCTTCCTTCGACCCATTTCGACTTAGCTCAATAACCAGCGCTCAGGCTGACAGTTCGAAATGACGATGACAGACTTTTTAGTAGATAAAAAAAGATACCTTACTGCATTTGGAAAGACATATAATTAGCATGGTAAAGGGAACATGCCTATACCTTCTTAATTTCATCATCCGTTAAAAGTTCCTCGTTGCGCATGCGTAAAAACACCTGTGCAGTGGTCACAACATCCAATTCACAATAGGCAATGATTCTGTCAATATCATTCTCCTTGTAAAATACATCCTTTACCATACTGCCATCCATATCTTCTTTTGGTGAAGGTATCCCAAGAATATGCGACAATAATTTGAGGGAGGTATAATGCTTGTAATCACCGAACTTCCATAGTTCCATGGTATCCAAATGGGGTACTTCCCATGGCTTTTTCCCGAAAAGATCCAGTTTATAGGGTAGATTGATTCCGTTTATTACCATTCTGCGGGCGATATAGGGGAAATCGAACTCCTTTCCGTTGTGGGCACACAAGAGATGTTTGGCATGATTAAAATGGTCTTGGAGCAGTTGTTTGAATTCTATTAAAATTTTGTTTTCACTACCGTAAAAGGAAGTCACCCTAAAACTCCTTATGTCTCCTTTATGGGTAAAATAACCAACAGATATACATATGATCTTCCCAAATTCGGCCCAAATTCCGGCCCGGCCGTAAAATTCCTCAGCGGTGAATTCATCCTTACGTTGATATTGTGTTTTTTGTTCCCACAAGTGTTGACCAGTTTCATCCAAATCGGTGAAATGTTGATGTTGGGGCACAGTCTCAATATCCAAAAAAAGGATATGTTCCAGGTTAAGTTTATAAAGCATGGCAACTAATTAAAAAAGAGTCGTCTGCTTTGCAGGACTCTCGTGTTCCAATAACCATTTTTTTCTATGCAGTCCACCTGCATATCCTGTGAGGTCTCCATTGGTTCCTATTACTCGATGACAAGGAACCACAATCCAAAGTGGATTTTTGCCATTGGCCGAGGCTACTGCACGAATGGCCTTTACATCACCGAGTTGTTTGGAAAGTTCTAAATAAGAAATGGTTTTTCCAAAAGGAATTTCTAAAAGAGCATTCCATACTTTTTTTTGAAAATCGGTGCCCGATGGGTTTAGCTTAAGGTTAAATACCGTTCGGTTTCCATTAAAATACTGTTGAAATTGCTCTGCTGCTTCCTTAAGTTCCGTTGGTATTGTACCAATTGGTTTTTTGTTGTTTAAAACCGTAACCGATGCAAGTCCGTTCTTGTCTCCTTTTAACTCGGCTACACCTATAGGTGTTTGTATATAAGCAACTTCCATTATTCAACCTCATCTTCACCTTCAATAATACCCAACCGTTTGGCACGGGCATGCCAATTCTTTCTGGCCAGCTTTTGTAGGTCCTCAACATTGTCGCTTTCATCCATAATCTCGAACCCAAGAAGAGTTTCTATTACATCTTCCATGGTTACCAAGCCACTTACCGAACCATACTCATCCACAACCAAAGAAATGTGCTCGCGTTTCTGTACAAATGTTTTAAAAAGATCATTTATGGACTTTCCCCGGTTGGTAACAAGCAAATCCCTACGGATGGTGGCCAAGGTCTGATTTCCTTTTTTGTTGATGATGGCTTCCAATAGTTCGTCCTTTAAAAAGAAACCGGTAATGTTGTCCATACGGTCCTTATACAACGGAATCCTGGAAAATCGCAGGGGACGGTTCTTTTCAAAAAACTCTTTGATCGGGGTATCTTCGGACGCTACTTTCATTACCGTTCTTGGCGTCATTACATCACGGGCCAGGATTTCATCAAAATAGAGCAAATTTTTGATCATTTTGGACTCTGATTCCTTGAACACACCTTCTTCTTCGGCAATTTCCGTCATTGCACTAAAATCTTCCCTACTCAGTATGCTTCCGTGCTCTCCCTTGGCTCCTACAAGTTTGGTGAAAAGTTGTAATAGCCATAACAAACCTGTCCATTTTAGGATAAACACCATAATGTTCAATGCCTTGCTCGTAAAATTGGCCAATTGCTTCCAAAAAGTGGCCCCAATGGTCTTGGGAATTATTTCCGAAGCTACCAGAATTAAAATCGTCATAATAGTAGAAACGATCCCGACCATAAGATCTTCGGTAAGTGTAAAACCAAGAATGCTACGTTCGGCACTTCCGTACATTTCTGCGTAGGCAACTTTGGCCTGCACGCCCACCAAAATAGCGCCCACGGTATGTGCGATGGTATTAAGGGTAAGAATGGCGATCAGCGGCTTGTCAACGTCCTTTTTAAGGCTTTCCAAAGTGGCTGCATATTCTTTTCCCTCTTGTTTTTTTACATTGATAAACGTAGGGGTTATGCTCAGTAGCACTGCCTCCAAAATAGAGCACAAGAATGAAAAGAAAATTGAAATGAGGGCGTAAAAAATGAGTAGTCCCATAGAATGGCTAAATCTTTAGTACCAAGATAGGCAATCGGAATCAATTTAATGGCTTATACCCTGAGCTTTATAAAAAACATCCTGCAATGCTGTCCGGATGTTCAGATTGTACAGTTGACGATGGCTTCTGGAAGGGTATACCCGATTCGACAGAAAAATAAATGTAAGTTGGTTTTCTGGGTCCGCCCATACAAAGGTGCCGGTAAATCCGGAGTGCCCAAAACTTTTAGGCCCTACCCTAGGAGAGGGGTAAGCATCCTCCAGGGCAAGCTCGGCATTATCCAACAATGGCTTGTCAAAACCCAAACCACGACGGTTCTCGTTTTCCGGGTACTGCACTTGGGTAAATTCTTTTACGGTCTCGGCCGAAATAAGTTGCTTACCGTCCATCATACCATAATTTTGATAAAAAAGCATGATCTTGGCAAGGTCGTCCGCCGTACCGAACAATCCTGCATTGCCGGATACACCGCCCATAAGCAAGGCATTTTCATCGTGTACCCAACCTTTTACCAAGGATTTTCTAAAAAGAGTATCTATTTCCGTTGGCACTATTGCATTTATGTAATGGTTGTTTTTTGGCAGATATCCTAAGGTATGGCACCCTAATGGGCGGTAGAAATTTACATCCAGATAAGTCTCATAGTCGATTCCCGAGAGCTGCTCAATCAAACTAGGGAAAATAAGAAACGTGAGACCGGAATATCTATACTTCTTTTCATCTGAAACTTTGGAGCGGCCAATGAGTCGGTTCATTTTTCTTCCAAAACGGTCATTGATGTACAGACCATCATACACTTGTCCCTTAAATCTTTTATTGGATGAATTGCGGACAAACCGTTTTTTGATCTTGCCATTTTTTCGGAGCACTTGTTGCAAAAACACAATATATGGCTCTAGCCCTGCCTGATGCGCTAAAATTTCGCGGAGCGTAAGATCTTTTTTGTCTTTTATATTCTGCCAAGGTTTCCAGTAGGTACTGAAAGGTTTGTCCAGGTCCAATTTGCCTTCGTCCACTAATTTCATAAGGGCTGGCAGTGGCCCAGTAATTTTGGTTACCGATGCCAAATCATAAATGTCGTTCAGGGCAACAGGTCGCAGCTTATCATAAGTGTGAAAACCATAGACTTTGTGAAAAATTACCGTATCGTTTTTGGCCACCAAAACTTGAGCCCCGGGGAATGCCAAACTGTCGATGCCCATCTCCATAATAGAATCCACTTTTTGATTGATGAAATCTTCGTTGAACCCTAATTTGGATGGATATGCGTGTATAAGTTCGCGTTGGGCAAAGGTTAGGGGCATCACTAAAGTGATGAGCAAGAGTGAAATGGATATTTTCTTCATTTGGTAAAGGTTTATCCCAAAGATCGTACAAAATCCTTGGCAAAATAGCTCGCAATAATGTCTGCACCGGCTCTTTTTATGGCGGTCAATTGCTCCAACATCACGGCATCGTGGTCCAACCACCCTTTTTCTGCAGCTGCTTTTACCATGGCATACTCTCCGGATACCTGGTACACGGCAACGGGGGTATCGACTTCATTTTTAATTTCACGGACTATGTCCAAATAGCACAGACCGGGTTTTACCATTACAATATCGGCTCCTTCGTCAATGTCCATTTGGGTTTCCCTAATGGCTTCATACCGATTGGCATAATCCATTTGATAGGTTTTTTTATCCTTGGGCACGTCCGCAATATCCACAGGTGCGGAATCCAATGCATCGCGGAAAGGACCATAAAATGCACTAGCGTATTTTGCGGAGTAGGCCATTATGCCGGTATTCAAGTAGCCTTGATCTTCCAAGGCTTCACGAATGGTAAGGATTCGTCCGTCCATCATGTCGCTTGGTGCTACAAAATCTGCGCCTGCTTGGGCATGGGACACGCTCATTTCGGCCAACACTTCTGCAGTTTCGTCGTTCAAGATCTGTCCTTCTGCTACAATACCGTCGTGCCCGTATGCTGAAAAGGGATCTAAAGCCACATCCGTCATCACCAACATTTGTGGACAGGCATTTTTTACGGTTTTTATGGCACGTTGCATCAACCCGTTCGGATTAATGGCCTCGGTACCTTTGTTGTCTTTTAGTTTATCATCAACTTTTACAAAAAGTAGCACGGAACACAATCCCATCTTCCACAATTCTTTCACTTCTTTTTCAAGATTGTCCAGACTCAATCTAAAATAGTTGGGCATAGATGGAATTTCTTCTTTGATTCCTTTTCCTTCGGTTACAAAGAGAGGTACCAAAAAATCATATGGTGTAACTTGGGTCTCTCGGACCAATCTTCTAATGGATTCGGATGCGCGCAGTCTTCGGTTTCGTATTAGTGGGTACATGGTGTTCGTTTTAAGTTGTAAGCTTTAAGCTATATTATTTAAGTTCTTATTGATTTTTTTATCGTCTTGATTAAGGATGCAAGCATTTTCTTGATTTCATCTATTTCTGAAATAATGGTTTTAGATGTTTCTGATTCTATATATCCTAAGTCAGAAGCCAGCAGCAAAAGATAATCCAATTCGTGAGCAGAACCTGAATCGATGTATAAATATCTAATAAATTCTTTTTGAGTTTCCCTACCACAACACTCTGCTATATTGGTAGGGATGGATACGGAGGCTCTATTCATTTGGGAAATTAAGTTGTATTCTTCCGATTTTGGGAAGTTCTTGGTAAGTCCATATACGCTTAAAACAAGTCGATGTGACCTTTCCCAGACTTTATAATTCTTATAGTTTACCATAGCTTAAACTTATAGCTTATGACTTAGTCCTAAATATCTATTTCTCCTTCCAGATAAGGTACTGCTTTGCCAGAAATTTTAACCCTATCCCCTAAATATTCGCAAACCAGGTCTCCACCTCTTTTGGATAGCTGCTTTGCCGTCATTTTGGTCCGATCCAATTCTTTGGACCAATAGGGCGTTAAGGAAGTATGTGCCGAACCGGTAACCGGATCTTCGGGTATACCGCAGGAAGGGGCAAAAAACCGCGATACAAAATCCACTTCGGTGCCCGGTGCGGTAACAATAACTCCTCTAGCATCCACTTGATCTAAAAGGAAAAAGTTGGGCTCAATTTTTTCAATCTCTTTTTGAGAACTGTAGACAAGCATGTAATCGGTTTTACCCTTAAAGGTTTTGATGGGGGGCTTACCCAAAGCTTGATCGATCTCGTCAATATTTTTGATTGCAACAAGAATATCTGCCGGAAAATCCATTGTTAACCAGCCATTATCAGCTTTGGCAACAGTAAGTTCTCCGCTACGATGCGAGAAAAACCGAACGGTATCCATATCTAAATTATAAAAATGAAACAATACGAAGGCGGTAGCCAAGGTGGCATGGCCACATAGGTCCACTTCCAGCTCTGGAGTAAACCAGCGAATTTCGTAGGTGTCATCTTTTTTAACGGCAAATGCGGTCTCGGCCAAATTATTTTCCCGAGCTATGTTTTGCATCAGTTCTGGACTCAACCAGGCATCCAATATGCAAACGGCGGCAGGGTTGCCGGCAAAAGTCTGGTTGGCAAATGCATCAATTTGATAAATTTTCTGTCTCATGGCTTGTTTTTACGACTACATATTACACCCATTCTTTTGGGTATTGGAGTACTTCTATCAATTTTGCTTCGGCACTGTTCTTTTCTGGATGGTGATCGTACCTCCATTGTACATGAGGTGGCAGACTCATCAAAATACTTTCTATTCTGCCATTGGTGCGCAACCCAAAGAGCGTGCCCTTATCGTGCACCAAATTGAACTCCACATAGCGTCCTCTCCGAATCTCCTGCCAATCGCGTTGTGCTTGGGAGTACGGCAATTCCTTTCTTTTTTCGACAATAGGAACATAGGCCCCCAAAAAGCTGTCCCCGACCTCTGTTACAAAATTGTACCAATCTTCCATACTGGTTTCTTCGGATGCTTTGCAATAATCGAAGAACAATCCACCAACCCCACGGGCTTCGTTCCGATGGGCATTCCAGAAGTAGTTGTCGCACTTCTTTTTATAGTCGGGATAGAAATCCGGATTATGGGCATCGCAGGCTTTTTTACAGACTGAATGAAAATGAATGGCATCTTCATCGAACAGGTAGTAGGGAGTAAGATCTTGTCCGCCTCCGAACCATTGATCCACAATGTTACCTTCCTTGTCGTACATTTCAAAATAGCGCCAGTTAGCATGCACCGTGGGCACCATTGGATTTTTTGGATGAATCACCAAACTCAGTCCGCAGGCGAAAAAGTCCACATCTTCCACTCCAAAGTAGTTTTGCATACTCTTGGGCAACGGGCCATGTACTTTTGAAATATTTACGCCGCCTTTTTCGAAAACTGCTCCGTTTTCGATTACCCGTGTTCTGCCTCCACCACCTTCTTCGCGCTCCCAAAAATCCTGTTGAAATTTAGCTGAACCATCCAACTCTTCCAATTTATGGGTGATGGTATCCTGTAGTTTTTGAATGTATTCGTAAAATTTATCCTTCATAATATAATTCGTAAAGTTCCATATCGAGAAAATCTTCGTTGGGCGGTCGATATGCTTTTTGGATCGTTCTTTTCCATTGAAAACCGCATTTTAGAGCAACCCCTATACTTCCTCGATTAGTTTTATGCGCTATAATTTTAAGGGTTTTTAAATCTATTTTATCAAAAGCAAAATCTATTGCTTGTTTTATGCAAGAACTGGTGATGCCCTTACCATGGTAATCACTGTCCAAACAATAAGCAAGTTCTCCCTCTCCGATGTTGTGATCAATGTTTTTTAGTATGACCAAGCCGAGTATGCTTTGGTCATTATTCTCTCTTATGGCAAAGGTGAATTCCTCTTTCTTAGCAATTTCTTGGTCTTTTTTTTCAATGTAATTTCGAGAATCGAGCACTGAAAGGTTTTGTTGCAGGGTGTTTGGGAAGAAACGTTCAAATATCTCCCGGTTCGATCGCATTAAAAGAGATAAGCTTTCTGCATCGTCCGGATTAAGATAATCTATTTGAAAAGCTGTATTCATCATAACTTATCAAAGAATATGTACCATTTGGTATTTATAATTGGAAAGTTTTGACTTTTCATTTATTTTGATGGATTCACCGGTCATTTCTTTCAACTTGGCTATAACCTCGGTCTCCGCTTTATCGGCATTTTGCCTATAAATAAACCTACCTACCTCATTATTGTGCAAATCCATTTGTTTTGGCAATTTTTTGTTTGGAAACGAATCCTCGTGCCAATCGGTTACCCTTTTTGCCCATTGGGTTGCCGATTCTTCGTTTCTGCTCCAGGCAAAACATCTTTTGGCAATCAAATAATTCCATAGTGCATGCCTAAATGCGTTCGCCGGACCATTTTTATGGTGCAGTTTACCAAAGTACTTGCTCGAAATGGCCAAGCAATCCTTTGTTGCTCTTATAGTCGGGAGTATAAAGAGAGGCTTGCTCAAACCAATACCGATAACCTTTAGGAGATTCTTTACATCTAACCGTTTCAGTATCGCAAAAAGCTTCACCCTTTATACTCCTTAACCGCTTCTATAAAAGCTTGGGCATTCTCGATAGGAATGTTGGGCAAAATACCATGGCCCAGGTTTACAATGTATTGGTCCTTGCCAAAATCACGGATCATCTGTGTCACCATTTCCTTGATTTTTTCTGGGGGTGAAAGTAATCTTGCTGGATCAAAATTACCTTGAAGCGTGATGTTTCCTCCTGTTAAGTATCTGGCATTTTGCGCAGAACAGGTCCAATCGACCCCAACTGCGGACGCACCTGAATTGGCCATCTCTTTTAATGCAAACCAACAGCCTTTACCAAATACAATTACTGGGGCCTCATCTTTTAATGCATCCACTATTTGTTGGATATATTTCCATGAAAACTCTTGATAATCCACGGGCGAAAGCATTCCTCCCCAAGAATCGAAAACCTGTACGGCATTAACACCAGCTTTAACCTTTGCTTTAAGGTAAGCAATGGTGGTATCGGTTATTTTTTGAAGCAGTTCGTGGGCAGCTTTTGGCTGGGTAAAACAGAAACCACGGGCCTTGTCGAAACTTTTGCTCCCTTGCCCTTCCACACAATAGCAAAGAATGGTCCAAGGAGAGCCTGCAAATCCGATCAAAGGAATTTCATCATTTAATTTCTCCTTTGTCATTTCAATTGCGTCCATTACATACCCAAGCGAGTCATGAACATCGGGAACAACCACATGGTCCAAATCTTTTTGCGAACGGATCGGATTGGGAAGATACGGTCCAAAGTTGGGCTTCATTTGCACCTCGATGTCCATAGCTTGGGGTATTACCAAGATGTCACTGAACAATATGGCGGCATCCATGCCATAGCGCCGAATGGGCTGTACGGTTATTTCAGAAGCCAGTTCCGGTGTTTGGCAACGGGTAAAGAAATCGTATTTTTTCTTAAGTTCCATGAATTCTGGCAAATAGCGTCCCGCTTGTCGCATCATCCATACGGGTGGACGATCAACGGTTTCTCCTTTTAAAGCCTTTAGGAACAAGTCGTTTTTTATCATAAGTTCTTATAGTAGTTAATCGCCTGTACCAACACATTTTCAACAGTCGGTTTGTTGGCTAAAATTATATTCTCTGAATGTTTTTTAGCTTCGGCAGCGGTGGTGTTTCCAATGCAGAACAACATGCTGTTGCCCAATTTGTTTTCCAACAAGTAACTTTGAATACCACTGGGGCTGTAAAAAAGAATACCATCGAAATTTCTATTGAAGGCCTTAGGGTTCGAGTGAGTCCGGTACACCATCATTTCTTTATACCGAATGTTATTTTTTTTAAAGGCATTGGGCAAATCATCCCTTCTTTTGTTCCCACATAAAAACAAAAAGGATTCACAGCGGTATTTTTGTGCAATAACTTTTCCCAATTCTGAAGCATACTGCGTGGATTCCACGACCAATACTCCATTATCTTCCAAAAGCGATCGCGTTTTATCGCCTACGCAGAATGCACGAAACCCGGCCCTGTCCAATCCTTCGGTTTGCTTTATAAAAACCTTGACTGTATTCTGGCTGGTAAAAACGTAATTTTTGTGTTCCAAAGGTATCTTGTCTTCGAGAAACTCGATCGATAGCGCATTGTATTCCACCAATCCCAAGCCGGAATTTAGAAAAAGTTCTTTTTGTGACGGGCTTAATATTTTAGTGGACAGCACTGTTTTCATTTCTGATTTCCTGCATCAATTTATCACCGCCGTTTTTTAGCACTTCTTCCGCACACGCTTGACCAAGGTTCTTTGCTTCGGACAGTTTCACCTCTTTTTTGATTTCAATCTTTTTTTTGCCGTCCAAAGAGAACACTACGCCTTTAAAATGCACTTTCTTATCCTTTATTTGGGCCAATGCTCCTATTGGGGCAGTGCATCCTCCTTCCAAAGTGCGCAAAAATTCACGCTCTATGGTTGTTGCCACTTCGGTTTCCGAATGGTTAAGATGGGCCAATGCCTGTTGGGTAAAGTCATCTTCCTGTTTGGCGACCACCAACATGGCACCTTGTGCGGGAGCGGGAACCATCCAATCCAATTGAATGGCGTCTTTGGGCAATAGTTTTATACGCTCCAATCCTGCTTGTGCGAAAATGGCACCTTGCCAGTTGTTCTCGATAAGTTTTAACAAGCGAGTGTTTACGTTTCCCCTAAGGTCCACCACTTTGTGGTCGGGGTATTTGTTCAACCATTGGGCTTTTCTGCGCAAACTGCCCGTGGCAATGGTCGCAGGTTGGTCCTGCTCCAAAAAACCAGAACCTTTATGCACCAGAATATCGTGGGTAACGGCGCGCTCAAGTACGGCCACTTGTACTATGCCTTTAGGGAGTTGGGTGGGTACATCCTTCATGGAATGTACAGCAATATCTATATCGCCCTTTAACAAGGCTACATCCAGTGTTTTGGTAAAAATACCGGTAACGCCCAACTCGTACAGAGGTTTGTCCAACACTTGGTCCCCCATGGATTTTGTGGGTACCAAAATGGTATCGTACCCTAGTGTTTCCAATTTATTTTGAACGGTAGTGGCTTGCCACAGCGCCAATTCGCTATCGCGGGTTCCAATGCGGATTATCTTGCTCATTTGGAATGTAGTTCTAGCTGAAATACTTTCTGGATAAGTTCCAGACTGTCCTCCGTATCAACTTCGTTGCTCTTTAAGTGATTGGCAAACTGTTTGGTAATTTTTTGTATGATCCTATCGGAGATGATTTCTGCTTGAATTTGGTCGAAACCTTCTATTTTTTTGGTCTGAAAATCGATTTCTTCAGTTTTCATTGTGTTCAGTTTGTCCTTAAGGGCATTGATTACCGGAGCAAACTTTCGCGTTTCCAACCATTTAAGGAAATCTTTTCTCACTTTCTCAATAATCGCTTCTGCCTTTGGGATAAATTCCTTTCTTTTGGCCAAAGTCTCATCAGTAATTTGCGACAGCTGATCCAAATGCACCAAGGTAACGTTCTCCAGCTCTTTTACATCGTCGGATACGTTTTTGGGTACGGACAGATCCAAAATCAATAAGGGCTTTTTAGTGTATACCAAAGCTTTCGAAACGGTTGGCAGTTGGGCCCCTGTGGCCACAACAAGTATGTCGGCCTTTCGTATTTCCGACTGCAGATCTCCATAATCTTTTACCGTTAATTGAAACTTGCCTGCAACATCCTCTGCTTTTTCCCTGGTTCTGTTGATCAGTGTAATGTGGGAATTGTTGGAGTGTTTTACTAAATTTTCGCAGGTGTTCCGTCCAATCTTGCCAGTCCCGAAAAGTAAAATGTTCTTATTGGAAATATCATCCACATTATCCAGAATATATTTTACCGATGCAAATGCAACCGAGGTGGCCCCGGAAGATAGTTCCGTCTCGTTTTTAATGCGTTTGCTGGCCTGGATCACCGAATTGCACAAACGTTCCAAGAACGGATTGGCCATTTCCTGCTTTTTGGCACGGTAAAAACCTTGTTTGATCTGGCTGATGATTTCAAAATCACCCAAAATCTGACTGTCTAGACCAGTCCCCACTTTGAAAATATGGGAAATCGCGTCATGGTTTTTATATACATAGGCCACTTCCTGGAATTCCTCCACAGTGCCTTTGGTCTCCTCACACAACAGCTTTATAAGTTGATAGGGGTGCTGTGCAAATCCATACAGTTCGGTCCTGTTGCACGTAGAAATGGCCAAAAGTCCATCGATGCCCATTTCCTTCGCCTTGAACAATATATGATCAATGGCAGGAACATCCAGACTGAACTTTCCTCTAACCTCTGCATCCGCCTTCTTGTAACTCAACCCAATGGCGTAGAAGGAATTATGTTTTGAAATATGGTAGTTCCTCATAAAGGATATAAATCGCAGAACAAAATTAACAGGCTTATGTATCAAAAAATAACGGTAGCGGAACCAGATAGGCCACTACTATTTATTTCGTGTTTTATTTTTGATAAAATTTACGTCAAGTATTGATATTATTGATAAATTTGATATTGCAGAACACAATTTAGAGCCATTCTAAATTAACGAAACATCTAAACCAAATTGAAAAACAACTTAAAAAATATCGCTAGCGGTTCCTATGATGAAATTTTAGTAGAGGACGGAATTTACATCTTAAAGATTCAGAACGACTCCAAGGACCCTAGACTTATTGAGCGTGAAATAGACAGCACGTACATCCAATTCCATTTTTGTTTAAAGGGGAGGTCCAAATTCAATTTTAATGAAGGTAACTACTATTTGGAAGTAAATGAGGAAAACTCGTTGCTCTTGTACAACACCCAAAAGGACCTACCCTTGGATCTGGTGGTCTCGCCTGGCTCTTGGTTGCTTTCCGTAGTTATGACGATAAGGAAGTTCCATTCCCTGTTTTCCGACGAAGCGGATTATATTCCTTTCTTAAGCGACGAAAACAAGGAGAAGAAATACTATTCTCAAGAAATGGTATCTCCGGCCACGGCCGTTGTCCTTAGCCAGTTAATGAACTATAATTTGCATCCATCCATAAAAAAACTGTATTTAAAAGGCAAAGTGTACGAGTTGATCTCCCTGTACTTTAATAAAACCGAAGATGCCGATCTTGAACAATGCCCCTACTTGGCAGACGAGGACAATGTTCGCCGAATTCGAATGGCCAAGGAAATTATGATTTCCCGTATGGCTGAACCGCCAACACTTGCAGAACTCTCGCAAGAGGTTGGGTTAAGCCTTAAAAAACTAAAGGAAGGCTTTAAACAAATTTATGGAGACTCTGTTTTTGGCTTTTTGTTCGATTACAAAATGGAATATGCCCGTAAAATGTTGGAAACAGGAAAGCACAATGTAAACGAGGTGGGATTAAAAGTAGGGTACAGTACCGCTAGTCATTTTATTGCTTCTTTTAAAAAGAAGTTCGGCACAACACCTAAAAAATATTTAACTTCAAATGCCTAATTAAACCCTTATGAAAAAATTTGCGCTGTATTTACTCAGCTTCTGTTTCGCCCTTCATGTTTCGGCACAAGATATACCCGCTGAAAAAGAGAATACGCAAAAAATGCCCGATTTGGTTCTTGTTTTTACCAAAACTCAAGGATTCCGGCATAAATCCATAGAAAAAGGGGTACAGACCTTTAGGGAATTGGGCAGACAAAATGGTTTTATTGCCTTGCAATCCGAATCCGGAGATGATTTTAACACCTTAAATCTTGATAATTACAAGCTAGTGGTTTTTTTGAACACAACCATGGATGTGCTGAACCATACTCAACAGCTTGCATTTGAGCAGTTTATTAAAGGAGGTGGTGCTTTTATGGGTGTGCATGCCGCTGCCGATACCGAGTATGATTGGGATTGGTACGGTAAATTGGTAGGGGGCTATTTTGATTCCCATCCAAATGACCCTAATGTGAGAAAAGCTAAAATTGATGT
The DNA here is from genome assembly GCF_023716465.1 of Flagellimonas marinaquae. Lineage (NCBI taxonomy): Bacteria > Pseudomonadati > Bacteroidota > Flavobacteriia > Flavobacteriales > Flavobacteriaceae > Flagellimonas > Flagellimonas marinaquae. The sequence goes on along the minus strand of NZ_CP092415.1, from coordinate 1,695,511 downwards.
GGTAAACAATATACACCCGTCCACTGCCCACTTGAAGGAAACTTGGACCAGAACAGATGAATGGTACAATTATAAAAATCTAAGTCCCGATGTTACCGTATTGCTCAATTTGGACGAGACCAGTTATGAAGGGGGCACCAATGGACCCGATCATCCAATTGCCTGGTTCCAAGAGTTTGATGGTGGCAGGGCCTTTTATACAGGGGGAGGCCATACGGACGATTCGTTCAATGAGCCTATGTTCCGCCAGCATCTTTTGGGCGCTATCGAATGGTGTTTAAAAAGAGACTAAAGCAGGTCTGGCAACAATGATTCCTATATTGCTTTTGATGTTTTTGAGGTAATCCGCCAACGGCAACTCGGAAATCTCTACTTCACCATTCTTACTGGAAGCATGTAATAGATGCAACCTACCATCGGGTCTGTGCAATGCAATTCCGGTATGTGTTACATCCAATCCTTTTATAGATGTGGCCAAAGCAATAATGTCCCCGGATTTTATCAGGTGTTCCTTGCTTTCTATTTGGCCCTTTGGCAAATAACAAATTTCTTCTGTGTCCAGTGCCTTTTCCACCTCTAATATTGCTTCAAAATTCTCATCGCTGGCCAAAAAAGGGTACAGGTTACGATGGGTCCCCATAAAATTAATGGACTTTTCCAGTTTCTCGCCCCCTAATTCCTCGGTGATGTCCTTTACTAACCCCTTACGCTCGTTATTCCGAATCCATTCTGTAAAATAGTGTAAACGAGAAGGATACCCGTTTAAACTGCCGTTTCTATACCGAACAGTCTCCAGATTGTCCGTAAAGCTTTCAAAATCCTTTTGCCGGTTTTGCAGCATCAGGCTAAAAGCCAATACATTTTCCACAAATGTTGTACAATCCAATCCGCCGAAGTTCACCACCAAAGTTTCCGTATCACCAACTTCGAGAGTTTTTTCCACATACGGAGTTCCAAGGAACGATCGGCCCACCTGTGCAATGGTGTCGCCCAAGTTGGCGCCTTTGGTTTGCATTAGGTCCAAAAGCTTAACTTCAAAAAGCGATTTGTCCTCTGGGGAACAGGTAATCTGTTGTGCATTTAACCCATATCCCAAAGTCAATAAAAGAGCGAGTATAGTTTGTTTCATCAATTTTCTTCATTTTTATGTTCAACCGTCAATCTCGTGGTTCTAGCAATACTTTCTGGGTAATTTTCTTGGAGGTAAACAATCAGTCTTTCCCTTAAATACACCCTGAGGTCCCAGGCCGTGGACGAGTCTTTGGCACTGACCAAACATCGAATTTCCAAATAATTTGGTTTGGTATCCGTAACTTGTACAACGTTTACCTTACCGTCCCAAAGATCGGTATTGTTCAGGATTTTTGTTTGTTCTTCTCGAATTTTATCAAACGGAACATTATAATCCACATACAGAAAAACGGTTCCCATTAAATCGGCAGATGTTTTGGTCCAATTTTGGAAGGGCTGATTTATAAAGTAAGGTGTAGGCACGATCAAACGCCTTTTGTCCCAAATACTCACCACAACATACGTTAAAGTAATCTCTTCGATACGGCCCCATTCCCCTTCCACAATTACCACATCATCAAGTTTAATGGGTTGGGCAATGGCAATTTGGATGCCAGCCAAAATAGTACCGATAAACTGTTGTGCCGAAAACCCGATAATGATACCCGCCACTCCTGCAGAAGCAAAAATACTGATGCCCACCTCACGGATTTCTTCAAAGCTCATCAATGCAAAACCAGTTGCAAGCAAGACTATGATAAAAATAAAAATACGCTCCAGAATTGTAAACTGTGTATAAACTTTACGTGCCTTTAAATTATCGGCAACACCAATGTCGTAGTTTTTGATGATTACCGCTTTTATAATCTTTAACATGGCGATCATTGCCCACGCCATGGCAAAAATAAATAGGATGGTGCTGGCCTTTCTAAACCAATATCCTGCATCCTCGAGGTTAAGGAGGTCACGTAATGCCTTCATCCTAAGGAGTACGGCAATAAAAATCAAAACCAATGGCGTAGCCAATCGTTTAAAAGAACTTTTGGGCAAAAGATACTTCGGATTCTTGCCCAATCGTTTCATCAGCGCTGCTGTACCCCAAAACAGGAGAACGAGCACAAGAAGGGCAGCGCCCAAGTAAATAAGCGACTCTTTGGAAACTGTATCATAAAAGGACTCCATACTCCAAAAATAAGACAGAAAAATTCAAGGCAATCCCAAAGTCTAAACAAAATCGATATTCATTATTTCATCATAAGAAAGTTTTGTAAGCTACAAAAGGCGAAGTCCTCTTGGTGTTGTATTTTAGCTGCTCAAAACAAATAAGTGTGAAGAAAGGAGTTTTATTGGTCAACCTTGGGTCGCCGGACAGCCCAACAGCCAAAGATGTTAAGCCGTATTTGGATGAGTTTTTGATGGACGAACGTGTAATCGATGTAAATCCTGTTTTAAGGAATATTATAGTTCGAGGAATCATTCTGAATACTCGCCCAAAAAAATCCGCCGAAGCATATTCTAAAATTTGGTGGGACGAAGGTTCTCCTTTGATCATTATTTCGGAAAGGTTTGCAGAAAAGGTCCGAAATCAAATCGAATTACCGGTGGCATTGGGCATGAGATACGGTTCCATGTCCATTAAAGAAGGGTTACAAGAATTGAAGGAGAAAGGGGTCGATGAGGTGTTCTTGGTGCCGCTGTACCCACATTATGCCATGTCTTCCTATGAAACGGTTGTTGTAAAAGCACTGGAGGTGCAACAACAAGATTTCCCTGATATGCAAATGACCACTCTACCGGCCTTTTACAGTAATCCAGATTACATCAAAATATTATCCAAAAGTATAGCGGAAGGTTTAAAGGGTTTCGATTACGACCATATCCTATTTTCCTATCACGGAATTCCGGAGAGGCATATCAGAAAATCAGACCCGACCAAGTTCCATTGCCAGCTGAACGGACAGTGTTGCAAGACCAATTCCGTAGCGCACCATACCTGCTACCGCCACCAATGTTACGATACTACCGAACTGGTAAAGAAAGAGCTGAATTTGCCAGAAGATAAGGTGAGCACCTCATTCCAATCTAGATTGGGCAGTGACCCTTGGCTGCAACCATTTACCGACAAGGAGTTTGAACGATTAGGGGAAGAAGGTATAAAAAAATTGGCCGTAATCACTCCTGCATTTGTGAGCGATTGCCTAGAAACTCTTGAGGAAATTGCCATGGAAGGCAAGGAACAGTTCCAAGAAGCAGGCGGTGGAGACTACATCCACATTCCATGCTTGAACGACCGCGACGACTGGGCCCAACTTATGGCCAAATGGATCAAAGCATGGGAAGTTAACGGTGCTTTGCCAGAAACCCATATCCGATAAGTCTGAAACCAAAGAGAATATGAAAATTGAAAATCTGGGGAAAGAACTTGAACCCCTTCGCAATACGCTCAAAAATCACCTACTTTATACCCAATTGGATTCGTTGGATGACATTAAAACCTTTATGGAAAGCCATGTGTATGCCGTTTGGGATTTTATGTCTCTCCTAAAAGCACTTCAGCGCAGCTTAACTTGTGTAGATTTGCCCTGGCAGCCATGCCCCAATACCGAGGTGGCTCGTTTCATCAACGAAATTGTCCTGGAGGAAGAAACGGACCGCAACGAGTTGGGAGAGCCTAAAAGTCATTTTGAAATGTACCTCGACGCCATGAAAGAGGTTGGTGCAGATACGGAGAAAGTGCAAGCAACTATTTCTTCGTTCAATAATTTGGATAAAATCTCCGATCAAATTAAAAAAGCTCAACTCAACCAAGCAGAAAAGGATTTTCTTCAATTTACTTTTGATGTTATCAGCACCCGACAACCGCATATAATTGCAGCAGCATTTACCTTTGGCCGGGAGGATTTAATTCCTGATATGTTCTTGAGCATTATTGAACAATCTGGCTCAAATGGGCCGAGCAGGTACAAAAAATTGGAATATTATCTTAAAAGGCACATAGAGCTGGATGGCGATGAGCACGGCCCTTTGGCCCTACGTATGATCAAATCCCTATGTGGTGCAGATGAGCAAAAATGGGACGATGTTAAGGTTTATAGCACCAAGGCATTAAAGGTGAGAATTGCGCTTTGGAATAGCATTGCACAAACATTGGAAAAGAAAAAGAGCAAGTTGGTGGGAACCCTGTAGTTAAGCAACCAACAAAATATGTAAAGCTTTAATCCGGCATGGCCAAAATAACCTCAAGCGAACTCGGCGAAGAACCCATCGGAAAATTACTGATCAAACAGGCCGTACCCGCATCGATTGGTATCTTGGTAATGTCCCTGAACGTATTGGTGGACTCCATTTTTGTAGGCAACTGGATAGGCTCCATTGCCATTGCCGCAATCAATGTAGTGTTGCCCGTATCCTTCTTTATCGCTGCCTTGGGCATGGCGATTGGTATTGGGGGTTCCAGCATTATTTCGAGGGCACTTGGAGCAAATAACAAGGAAAAGGCCCTTAAAACGTTCGGAAACCAGATTACGTTGACCTTGTTGGTCACTATTTCCATGGTGGCGCTAGGGCTCTATTTTGTGGATAACCTGATTCCAGCTTTTGGCGGTAAAGGTTCCATTTTTGAACCCGCTAAGATTTATTACACTATCATTTTGTACGGAGTGCCCTTTCTTGCACTTTGCATGATGGGAAACACCGTGATACGTGCAGAAGGAAAACCTCGATTTGCCATGATCGCTATGATCATCCCGTCCGTTGGGAACCTCTTAATGGACTACATTTTTATTTATGTGTTCGATTGGGGTATGCATGGGGCCGCTTGGGCCACCACGGTAGGTTATTTGCTCTGTTTCTTCTATGTGTTTTACTTTTTTCTGTCCAAAAATTCGGAATTAAAAATAGATATTTCCCATTTTGGACTAGATCGACCCATTCTTCGGGAAATCGGTTCCTTGGGGTTTGTGACCTTGGCCAGACAGGCCGTTACCAGCATTACCTATTTGTTGATGAACAATATATTGTTCAACTTGGGAGGAGAGGCGATGGTAGCGGTGTATGCCATTATCGGCAGAATGTTGATGTTTGCCCTGTTCCCCGTTTTTGGCGTAACCCAAGGATTTCTTCCGATAGCTGGGTACAATTATGGCGCCCAAAAATTTGAAAGAGTAAAACAATCCATCTATACGGCAATTAAATATGCAGCCTTGGTAGCAACCCTTGTTTTTGTGGTTCTTATGGTTTTTCCCTCGGAAATCGCCTCATTGTTCCTAAGTGACCGGCCGGAGCTATCTGTCGAAGAACTGGCAACCAACAATTTTGTTTTGGAGCATACGCCTTTGGCCATGCGCTTGGTGTTTGCCGCGACTCCCATTATCGCCATACAGTTAATAGGTGCCGCATATTTTCAGGCAATCGGCAAAGCCATTCCCGCCTTATTGCTCACTTTGACCCGACAGGGCTTCTTTTTTATCCCGTTGATTTTGGTATTGCCCAAGTTTATGGGCGAGTTGGGTGTATGGCTCTCATTTTGTATTGCCGATCTGCTATCGACCATTGTGACCGGTATTTTTCTTCAAAAGGAAATCAAGAACGAACTCTCTTAAATCCATTTATTTTGATTTAGAATGTTTAATTTGGGTGGCCTAACTAAACATCCATGAAAAAAATTATTCTAGTGGGTATAGTTGCTGTTTTAGCAATCGCTTGTGCGGAAAAACCTCAAGAAAAACCCATGTACACCCTATTTGTTGGAACGTATACCGATGGAGATAGTGAAGGCATCTACACGTATTCTTTTGATGCGAGTTCAGGGGAACTGTCCAGCAAAAAACTGGCGGCGAAGTTGACGAACCCATCCTATTTGGCCATTTCGGAAGACAAAAAGAACCTGTATGCGGTCCAAGAAACTGCCAATTTTGATAGTTTGGGCGGGGGTGTTTCCGCTTTTAAGTTGAAAGATGATATTTTGGAACTTCAGAACAGCATGGGAACCCAAGGGGCACATCCTTGTCATCTGTCACTTTCTGGAGACGGACATTTGGCCGTTGCCAACTATACCGGTGGCAATGTTTCTATTTTCTCCCTTAATGAAGACGGTTCTCTATCTGAAAATCCACAAATCATCGATCATAAACCATTGGACTCCGTTAAAACATCGCATGCGCACATGGCACAGTTTAATATAGATGGACTAATGGTTACCGATTTGGGACTGGATACGGTAAAACGATACAATCAAAAGGATGGAGAGTTCGTTCCTGCCGAACAGAGTTCAATATCGTTTGAAGATGGAGCAGGCCCTCGCCACTTTACCTATGGTAAGAATGGTCAAATGTTATATGTCATCAACGAATTGAACAGCACCATTTCCGTCTTTGAAAAAGATGGTGAAGGAAATTACCGAGAAGTTCAGGTGGTATTGACCTTAGCTGCTGATTTTGATGGGGAAAGCTTTTGTGCCGACTTGCATTTGTCTCCGGACGGGAAATTTTTATATGGTTCCAACCGTGGGGAAAACACTATTGTAATTTTTGCTGTGGATAGCGATTCAGGTCAATTGGAATTGGTTGGAAGAGAACCCGTTCAAGGGGATTGGCCGAGAAACTTTTCCATGGACCCAACGGGCGAATTCTTGTTGGTCGCCAATAAAAAGACCAGCAACATTGCAGTTTTTAAAAGAGATAAAGAAAACGGAACCTTGACTTTTATGAATGAGACCAGCCACCCAAACCCAGTTTGTTTGGTGTTTTTGGATTAATCCTTTGAATTACAAAATTCATCAATTTTTTCTTCGGCTTCCATAAACCCAAGATCTAATGATATTTTCCATGATTTACATGCTTCATCTAAGTTTCCCTTCTTTTGATGTATCAATCCTTGATTAAAATAGGGCCTATTATAATTAGGTTTTAAAAGCATTGCCTTTTTGTTCGATTTTTCTGCTTTTTCTAATTCACCTATCATTAAATATGAAAATGCCAAATGAGCGTGAAGATTTGGACTTTGGTCATTTACCAATATTCCTTGCAGAAAGTCATCAATTGCCTCATGGAATTGCCCAAGAATATTTTTAACATATCCTCTATTGTTAAATGAATTTGAGTTCCCGGGATTTAGCCTAATTGCTTCATCAAAATCTTGGATTGCTTCATTGTATAATTTAAGATCAATTTTGATATTGCCTCTAATATCCCATGCTGAAGCTAAATTTGGATTTAATAAAATTGCTTCATCGAGTTGGCTAATTGCTGTTTTTAAATCGCCAAGTTTTTCTTTTACAAGGGCAATAAAAACTAGGTTAATAGGTTTATTGTATCCTAATTCGATTGATTTTTTAAAAGCATTTATAGCTTCTTCTAAATTGTTTTCTTCATATTCATTCCTACCTAACCAGTACCAATCTTCTCCATTATAATCCTCTATTCTTTTGGGTGTTTTTGAGGCTTCTTTTACCTTTAATTTTTCTTCTTGATTCAATTTGCCTAAATAGGATTGAGATTCCTCTTTCTCTATTTTATCCCTTAGATTTTCTATTTGTTCAACAGTTTTTACTGCCTTTTCATGATGCTGCTTCATTTTTGACTTTTCTTCATTTATCATTTGCTCACTTATATTCAAAAAGTCTAATTGAAGATTTTCAATTGCCCGTTTTATAGGAATCTCTGATTTTTTTTCAACTTGCTCTCTTATCCATTTTTCGGTAAGTATTTTATTCAACTTTGCATCTGATAATTCGTGAGCTCTTTCTGTAAAGAAAGTGTTAATGGAGGAGGATAAATATTTCCATCCAAAAAAAGTTAATACAGCAATTGCAATACCTCCCACAACAGAAATCAACCAAATAAAATTTGTTAGTCTACCATCAACTTTTTCAAAATTGGAATTGCTCAATTTCTCATTCTCAATAAGAAGATCTTTTATATGGTTATTGTTGTTTTCTAATGTTCTATTTAAATCATTAATCTCATCCTCAAGTTGAATGATTGTTAATTCTTGAATTGAAATAGAATCTTTTTGGGCAGAACATATTAATACTGAAAAAACCAAAATGGTTAGAAGAAAATTTTTTTTCATAAGAAGAGGTTAGTGTGAAGAGGAACACTAACTTACAAAATATGTGCAGATTACATTACAATTGTTTTTGCTTTTTTAAATGAGACCAGCCACCCAAACCCTGTTTGTTTGGTGTTTTTGGACTAAGGTTATCTTCCGTGTGGCTCCATATTGGGAAGCGGGCTTTCGTCCCTGACATAGCGATCAAAGTGATTTTTCATGGCATGGAACATATCTTCTCGGTACTCTCGAATGCCATGGTCTGCTCCTTCGAACAAAATGAACCTTGTAGGGTGTTTATACTTGTACAATTGGCTTACCAAGCTCAATGATTCCTCCGCAGAAACACGCCAATCGGCACTACCGTGCATAACTAACAGAGGGGTTGTTTTGCACATTTTGTCGGCCCATAGTACAGCAGATCTTATGTTAAGTTGGTTTTCCTTGTCCGCCCAATAATTTGGTGCCAACTCCGAAAATACATGCTTTTCCATTTCGGGTCTGTTTTTTATACTTAAATGAGCATCTGCCATTCCAGCGATCGCTGCGGCCGCTTTAAACCTGCACGATTCTTTCATGGCCAAATAAGTCATCATGCCTCCCCGGCTACCACCCTCAATACCTATTCGGGCAGTGTCCGCCTTTGGCAATTGTTCCAAAACGGGCATTAAATTTAAAACATCGTTAATATCATCGCCGCCAAACTGCTCAATTCCTTCACCACCATCATTTCCTCTATATTGACTGGCGACCACAACATATCCCCAACTTGCCATTTTGCCCATAAAAAACGCAACGCTCAATGGATTCCATTCACCAAATTCCCTGTTGCCGCCCCGATTGGAGATTATACAGGGATATTTTCCTTCTTTTTTGGGCTCGGCAATATATCCGGTTACCTTAAGGCCATCGGACAGATATGTGATTTTAGAGAACTGAATTGCATCCAACTCCGGGACACTTTCCGCTAAACGGGTTCTTATTGAATCCGAAACAACCAAAGCTTCTTTTGAGATAATTTTTCCATCTTGAGCGCAGGCAATACTGCCGATTAAAAGTAAGAGCAAAAGCAGTTTTTTCATGTCCGCATTATTTTTTTGAAACAAGTACAATTACACCAATAAAGGCAAGTACAGCTACAACAGCAAAGAATATTTTCCAAAAACTGTAGGGTCTTGATCCAGATATTCGCCCATTCTCCCCATTTATAAAGAAATTATATTCCTTTCCATTGAATCGGTAAGCACTGACATAAACAGGCAATAGAATATGTTTAAAGGTTTCTTCGGACAAACTCATGTTCATGGAATGTACGCGTTGGGTATCCCCGCCAATATCCCTTCGGCACCAAGTATCCGCAATATCCCTGGCTATTTCTTTGGAACGCAGGTGCCCATCTTTAAGGGGAATCGTGTATTTTTCTGTCACGAACCCAGACAGGAAACCACTATCAAAAGGTTGTAGTTTTTTTAAGTCCCAAGATGCAATTTTGTTTGGAATCCGGCCTGTTTTTTGGTGGGATGCCTTGATCAAGGTATCGTCCACAAATCCTGAAACTTGTCCAGATGCAGGGTACCATCTAGTTTTCCGTACCCTTTGGGTCACCATTTTTCCTTTGGAATTGCGTACTCTTTTGGTCTCGTAATAATATTCGCCTCGTTGGCCGGTGTAGGTGGCGAACAGTTGCGCATCAAAGGTCCAGTAGGGCAAGTACAGACCTTTGGTAAATTGGGGGTCGAGCGCTGCTTTTTTTAAGTTGTTTGGGGCAAACCATAAGCGCTTAACCCAATTTTTGAATATCCCAAAAGACTTTTTCTTATCTATTTGAAACGGGAGTACGGCACCAGGAAGAATCCATTCTTCTTTGTAGGTATCTTCAATAACCAAGGGTTGACCGCAATACACACAATGCAGGGATTTGTAGTTTTCCTCTACGTGCTGATCCGCGCCACAGTTTTTACAATGGAGCATAGAAATTTCCTCACTGTGCTTTTGTGCACCCATTTCTTCAAGAAAAGGATACAGCTCCAATTCCTCGAACCCGTTTTCATCCAGGGCAATGGTCTCCAAATGTCCGCAATATTCGCAGCTTATCTGGGTAGTACCGGGCTTGTATTTAAGCTCTGCGCCACAATTGACACAGGCTTTTTTGAGTTCGGTCTTTTGGATCGTTGGTTCTTCCATGCTTGCTTTTCCGCCGAGGCGGACATCTTTATCAATTGAGATAAATTAGTATTTCGAACAAAAGTGAGAGACCCCTAGAGTGTTTCTAGTGATGAACCTTCTCAATCGTTGTTTTGCAACTCATTTCGAAATGACAATAAAAAGATTACTCTGTTGGTAATGGCGGCGGGGTATTTCCTCCCAAAAACGATTTTAATTCTTCCACTTCTTTAAGAGATGCCCAAGCCGACATGCCTTGTTTCCAAACCAAACTATCACGGTTAATGGTTCTTGAGGCAAAAAGGGATTGCATCTGTTCAAATGTAACCGGTCCGTGTTGTACTCCGTTGGTGGCATAATAGTACATGGTCTGCGTTGGCATTGGAGGCGGAACAGCTCCAGCAGTTTGCTGTGCAGCTTGTTGTGGGGCAGCTTGCATATTTCCGCCCATCATACCGCCCATTTGTTGGGCCAAAACAAATCCCATGCCCATGCCCATTCCTGCTCCAGCGGTTCCGCCCTCGTTTTGGGCAGCGGCCTCGATAGCCTTGGCTGTCTTGAACTTGGTCAATTTGTCCAGGTCAAGTTTGTCGATACGGCTGTACTCGAAGATTTCCTTTTTAAGATCTTCGGGCATGGATACGTTTTCAATGTAGAATTTCTCCAAGGAAATACCCACACTCTCAAACTCGGGAGACATCACCTCGCGGCAAGTATCAGAAAGTTCCGTAGTGTTGGCAGCATATAGTTCAATGGGCAAATTGGCTTGGCCAACGGTATTCGTGAACCCTGTAGCAATCAGACTTTTTAAGTGTTCGTTGATTTCGTAATTGGTAAAATTACTGTCGGTTCCTACAATGTCCTTGATAAATTTGCCTGCATCGGAAATTTTGAAGGCATAGGTCCCAAAAGCACGGATTTCCACCAATCCAAAGCGATCATCACTTAATGTAATTGGGCTTTTTGTACCCCATTTTTCATCGGTAAATAAGTGGGTGTTTACAAAGTAAACCTCTGCTTTAAATGGAGAGTTGAACCCATATTTCCAACCTTTTAGGGTAGCTAAAATAGGTAGGTTTTGAGTTGTAAGGTCGTAAGTGCCCGGTTCAAAAACATCCGCCAGTTGGCCCTCGTTGATAAAAACTGCCGTTTGTCCTTCCCGGACAATAAGCTTTGCGCCATTCTTTATCTCGTTTTGATAGCGTTCAAATCGATATGCTATGGTGTCATCGGTATAATCGAGCCATTCAACAATATCAATAAACTCATTGCTGAGTTTTTCTTTGATCTTTCCAAAAATATCCATGGTAGTGTTTTATTTAGATGATTAATTTATCAAAAAAAGGAGAAAGTCTCCGTTAGATTAGTGTAAAATGATGTAAGAATGTTACAATCGGCAATAAATCACGCTTTTAGCGCACTAACCGTTACCAATAACTGTCCCACATGCCTTTGACTGTGCTCGGCCGAATGAAAGATTAAACCGATAACGGTGGTCGGCAATTTTTTTCGCCCCACAAACCTTTCATCTGTTAGTGTAGACTCGGGAATGGTTTTAAAGTAGTCCAGAGCTTCGTTGACCTTTTGCTCAAATTCGGTGATCAATTGTTGCGACGAAGGTGCTTTTTCCCCATTACCTTCGTTTTTTAAAAATTGGAATTGCTCATCCGTGAGTGTCTCCTGTTTTGCATACGTGAGCAATCGGTCCAATACCCCGGTAAGATGACGGAGATGAAATCCTACAGAAGCCCTGCCGAACGGTGTGTCCCAGAGTTTTTCTTCTGGAAAATCCAACAAATAGTTCTTTGTTTCCCTGACTGATTGCAACAAAGCGTGGGCAGCGGGCTGTAAAAGTGACGGTACATTTTCTATTGGGCCGCTGAGCCAATATTCCTGGGAGGATGACATATATAATTTTTTATGATTAAAAATTCCGGTAATCCCCGGACAGATATTTGTTTGCTTTTTCTTCCTGAAACTGGGCGGTCTCGGCATTCCAATGCAAAGTTTCGCTAGGGAAACGGCCTGCAATGGTTCCCAAGAGAATAGTCTCGGTCAATCGGGCAGCATAGTCAAAAGGAGCGGTTGTATTGTCTTTGCCCAAACAAGCATCTACAAACTGATGATAATGCTTTGGGCCTTCAGTATTATAATTTCGGATGGGCTCACCTAAGTTGTGTTCTTTCGAAACTTTGGTAATTTCCCTTGAAATATCCACGTATTTCCCTTTTCTGATTTTTTTGGGCAATTGCATAAAATGGGGCAGCAATAACCGTCCTTTTTCACCTACAAACATGGCTCCTTGTTCTGGTAATTCATTTTCACCCGCCACTCCGGCATCCAAAGAAATATTATCTTTTGCGCTTTTAGTAACGGATGCGGTATTCTTTTTCATTTCCATGCCGGGCAATAAAAGGTCTTCGTGCATTGTGGGAGCACCTGGACCATCGTACCATATCCATTTTAGGGATTTACCCGTATATCTAGTGCCGGGAAATTCATAGGTAACGGTATTGTTTTCTGGAAACCCAAATCCATTGCTCGGACGGCATTCCGTTTTAATGGTTCTGGGAACATCCAATTGGAGCGCGTTGTAAGGCGTATCAAAAATATGTACTCCCATATCTCCTAAGGTTCCACAACCATAATCCATTAATTTTCTCCAATTGCCGGGGTGGTACAGATCCTTTTTATAGGGTCGTTTGGTGGAAGTTCCCAACCATAGATTCCAGTCCAATTGATCCGGAATTGGGTCTTGGCCTTGGGGCAATGGTCCATCATACCCCCAATTTTTTGGCGACCATGCATGTACCGTATGCACTTTACCAATAATACCGGACTGAATCAAAAGTGTGGCGAGTTTGTAATCGTAAAAGGAATGCACCTGAATGCCCATTTGCGTGATCAAGCCTTTTTCTTCCGCTACTTTTTTCATCTCCCTGGATTCGGACACGTAGTGGGTCAATGGTTTTTGGCAATATACCGCCTTATCCATTTCCATGGCCAATAACGAAGCCGGTGCATGAGTATGGTCCGGGGTCGATACGATTACCGCATCGATTTCATCCCCCATTTCTTCCAACATCACACGATAATCAAAAAAAACACGGGCCTCCGGATGCATTTTATGTGCAGTGGACAGATAAATGGCATCCACATCGCAAAGGGCAACTACTTCTACAGCGGCATGCGAAGAAATAGCTTTAAGGTCTTCCATACCCATATTACCCACACCAATATGTGCAGTTCTTAGCTTTTCTTTGGCAAACCCTTTTTCCAAAAAGGAAGGAGCCAGCATAATGCCCAAGGCCCCAACACTGCTCTTTTTAATAAACTCTCTTTTGTTCATGGTTGATTCTGGTTATTTTAACCCTTACGCATCCATTCATTTTTCGGTAAAAACAATTTCCCTTTAAAAAAAGTGAACGGAAACACTAAGAAATAAATATGGTTTTGTTTTTTGTAAGGATGGTTAAAGTACAAAATAAAGTGTAATTTTTTTGCGGGTTTTTCACTACATTTAAAGCAGACTAACTCAACACTTTAAAAATGAAGATTTGCTTTTTCAAAATCGGTTTGCTTTTGCTTACCGTATCATTATTTGTTACACCAATGCATTCCCAGCGCAGAAATAAAAAACAAAGCGCACCGGAATACCCCGAAGAATTGTACTCAAGTTTAGATTACCGATTGATCGGCCCATTTAGAGGAGGTCGCTCCGCAACGGTAACCGGTGTACCCGGAGAGCCCAACCTATTTTATTTTGGCGCTACCGGAGGAGGTGTATGGAGAACTACGGATGGGGGTCGCTCATGGGAAAATATATCCGACGGGTATTTTGGCGGAAGTATCGGTGCCGTTTCCGTAGCACAAAGTGACCGAAACGTGATTTATGTTGGAGGTGGAGAAAAAACTGTACGGGGCAATGTTTCTTCAGGATACGGAATATGGAAAACCGAGGATGCAGGTAAAACATGGAAATCGTTGGGCTTGGATAAAAGTCGGCATGTTTCACGTATCAGGATTCACCCTACAGACCACAATATAGTTTACGCGGCCGTAATGGGCAATTTATACAAACCAACCACCGAAAGAGGTGTTTACAAAAGTACAGATGGTGGTCAATCTTGGAAAAAAGTGCTCTACGCGAACGATATGGCAGGAGCCGTAGATCTAATAATCGACCCAAACAATCCAAGAATACTTTATGCTTCTACTTGGCGGGTACAGCGTACCCCATATAGCTTGAGCAGCGGTGGAGAAGGGTCTGGTCTTTGGAAAAGTACCGATAGTGGAGAAACTTGGACCGAAATTTCCAAAAACGAAGGATTTCCATCAGATACTTTGGGTATTATTGGTGTTACGGTTTCCCCTAAGAACAGTAATAGGGTATGGTCCATTGTTGAGAATAAAGATAAAGGAGGATTGTACCGTTCCGAAGATGGCGGAAAAACATGGGCGTTGGTTAATAGCGATAGAAGTTTAAGACAACGGGCATGGTATTACACTAGGGTATATGCAGATACCAACAACGAGGATGTAGTGTATGTATTGAATGTAAATTATCATAAAAGTACCGATGGTGGTAAAACATTTGAATCTTCGAATGCACCCCACGGTGACCATCACGATCTTTGGATAGCCCCAGAGGATTCAAATAGAATGATTATTGCCGATGATGGTGGTGCCCAGATAAGTTATGATGGTGGTGAAACTTGGAGCACATACCACAACCAGCCAACAGCTCAATTTTATAGGGTTACCACAGATAACGCTTTCCCATACCGTATTTATGTAGCACAGCAAGATAATTCCACCTTGAGGGTAAATTATAGAAGTGACGATGGGTCCATCGGCGAAGACGATTGGGAATCTACCGCAGGTGGCGAATCCGCTCATATTGCAGTGGATCCAACCAATAATGATATTGTTTATGGAGGAAGTTACGGAGGTTTTTTAACCCGAGTGAACCACGCCAATAAAACAGCAAGGGCGGTAAATGTGTGGCCAGATAACCCTATGGGCTATGGAGCGGAAGGGATGAAATATCGCTTTCAGTGGAACTTTCCAATAATGTTCAGCAAGCATGATCCAAAAAAACTATACACTTTCTCCAACCATGTGCATATGAGCACCAACGAAGGTCAAAGTTGGGAAGTGTTGAGCGATGATCTTACCCGTAATGATCCCGATAAATTGGTTTCCAGTGGTGGCCCCATTACCCAGGACAATACAGGTGTGGAGTATTATTGTACAATTTTTGCTGCTAACGAAAGCCCATTGACCGAGGGATTGATTTGGGTAGGTAGTGATGATGGACTGATTCACGTTACCAAAAATGGAGGACAGACCTGGGAAAATGTGACACCGCCCAATATGCCGGAGTGGAACATGATCAATAGCATAGAACCTTCTGCTTTTGATGAAGGTACGTGTTACGTTGCTGCTACTCGATACAAACTGGGCGACTTTACCCCCTATCTGTACAAGACCACCGATTATGGAAAAACCTGGACCAAGATTACCAATGGAATAGATGATGAGCACTTTACCCGAGTGGTTAGGGAAGACCCGAAAAGAAAAGGGTTGTTGTATGCCGGAACCGAAACAGGGATGTATATTTCCTTTAACGATGGTCAAAACTGGGAAAAGTTCCAGTTGAACTTGCCCATTGTTCCCGTTACCGATTTAACCATTAAGGACGATAACTTAATCGTAGCCACCCAAGGTAGAAGTGTGTGGGTGATAGACGACCTTACCGTTTTGCATCAATTGGACAATACCAAGAAGTCTGCAAGCTCTATCTTGTACAAGCCAAGAGATAGTTATAGAACCAAGGGAAGAAAGGCCAGAAGACCATCAAAAACCGAAGGAGAAAACCTTGCCAATGGCGTAATTACCCATTTTTATCTGAAGGATTTCTCCGAAAAGGACAGCGTTTCGTTGACCTATACCAAAATGAACGGAGACACCTTGGCCACATACAGCACATTCTCCAAAGAAAGAGGTAAAAAACTAGAAGCAAAAAAAGGAGGGAATACCTTTGTGTGGAATACCCGGGGAAAAGGAGCCGAAAGATTAAAGGGCATGATTCTTTGGTGGGCCAACTTAAGCGGTCCCAAAGCTGTTCCCGGAACTTATAAGGTAAGTTTAAATGTGAACGGCAACGGGCAAACGGAGGAATTTACCATTCTTCCAGACCCTAGGGCAGAAGTTTCGGTGGCCGATATGCAAAAGCAGTACGATTTTATCACAGAAGTAAACCAAACTGTGGATAGAGCACATCAATCCATTAAAAAAATAAGGGCCATCAACGAAAAGTTGGACGAGTTCATCAAAAAATATAAGGATGATGAAGCTACCAAAGCATTGGTGGAAAAAGCCAAAAAGATGAAGGAGGAATTTGGTGCCATTGAAAAAGAACTGTATCAGACCAAAAACAGAAGTAATCAAGATCCATTGAACTTCCCGATAAAGCTTACCAACAAACTGGCACATTTGAACAGTTTGGTTTCAATCGACGATTTTCCTCCAACAGATCAGGATATCGCTGTAAAAAATGAACTGTCTGCACAAATTACAAAGCAGTTGGAGGCTTTTGATAAACTTGTGGACCAAGAAATTGGAGCATTCAATAATGAATTCAATCAACTCAAATTGGATTATTTGAGCATTGAGGAATAATACACCAAAGCCCCTACGTAAAACATAGGGGCTTTTCTTTTTTTAGACTACCATACTTCTTAAACAAACCAGCATTTACCATGAAAAAAGGACTTCTTTTTCTGTTATGCAGGGTTTTTGGGACGCTAGCATTCGCCCAGACCGCCAACGATTATTTTGAACCCATGAAATTTAGGAACATCGGCCCATTTCGTGGTGGTCGGTCTGTTACCGCTAGCGGTGTAGTTGGAGACCCACTTACCTATTATATGGGAACTACTGGTGGAGGATTGTGGAAAACCAGTAATGCCGGCGGCAAATGGGAAAACATTTCCGATGGTTATTTTGAAATGGGCTCCGTGGGAGCAGTTTCGGTTTCCCGATCCAATCCCAATATTGTGTACTGTGGGATGGGAGAACATGCTCCACGAGGTGTAATGACATCTTATGGAGACGGTGTATATAGGTCCAACGATGCTGGAAAAACATGGGTAAAGCTCGGCCTGGAAAAAACTCAACATATTTCACGGATAATAATTCATCCAACAAACCCTGAAATTGTATATGTTGCCGCACAAGGAGCATTATATGCGCCGAACCCCGAAAGAGGGGTTTACCGTTCTATGGATGGCGGAAAAACATGGGAGAAAATCCTTTATGTAAACGAAGGTACGGGAGCTGCCGAACTTTCAATGGACGCAAACAACCCAATGATTCTGTATGCGGCTATGTGGGAACACCAGCGTAAACCCAATATCGTAATTAGCGGTGGACCGGGCAGTGGTCTCTACAAAAGCACCGATGGAGGAAATACTTGGCAAGAGATGACCAAAGGCCTGCCAGAAGAAAAAGGCAAAATGGCCATTAGCGTAAGTCCTGCAAATTCTGAAAAGGTATATGCTTTGATCGAGAGCGATTCCAATCAAGACAAAGGCGGTTTGTTTGTATCGAACAATGCAGGGGAGAGCTGGCATATGGTGAGCGGTGATAACAGATTGGTGCAACGCGCCTGGTACTATATTGAGGTCTTTGCCGATCCCAACAACGAAAATACCGTATATGTGTTAAGTGCACCTATGCTACGTTCCGAAGATGGTGGGAAAACTTGGGAGACTATCTCTGTGCCCCATGGCGACACCCATGATCTGTGGTTCAACCCCGATAATTCCAAAAATATGGTGATGGCCAACGATGGAGGTGCGGCCATAACCTTTAACTACGGAAAGGATTGGTCCACATTGGACAATATGCCCACGGCTCAATTCTATCGAATCAATACGGACAACCTATTCCCCTACAACATTTATGGAGGACAGCAGGACAATACCTCGGTGAAAATTGCAAGTCTTTCGTTGGGCAGATGGAGCATCAACCAAGAAGATTGGCATTATTCCGCAGGAGGCGAAAGTGCATTTTTGGCCTTTGATCCCGACGATCCGAGGTATGTGATGGGAGGAAGTTATTTAGGCACAATAGAGTTGTTGGACATGGAAACCAAAATGTCCAGCAAGGTTATGGCGGCCCCAATTCAATACTTGGGCAGGGATGCCCGCGACATGAAATACTTGTACAATTGGAATGCACCGATCATATGGTCTAAACACGAGCCGGGAACATTTTATCATGGAGCACAATTGGTACTGAGAACACGGGATAATGGAGTAACTTGGGAAGAAATTTCACCAGACCTTACCAGAGACCAAGATGCACTCCAAGGAAAAGGAGGAGGTCCATACACCAACGAAGCAGTAGGCGCTGAAAACTATGGAACCTTGGCCTATATTATTGAATCGCCACATGAAAAGGGCGTTTTAATTACAGGAAGTGATGACGGTTTGGTACATATTACCAAAAATGGCGGAGAGACTTGGCAAAATATAACCCCAAAGGGGTTAAAGGAATGTTTGGTCAACGCCATCGAAGTATCCCCACACAATCCTGGTACTATTTATATTGCCACGACCCGCTACAAGTTCAACGATTACACCCCCGCCCTGTACAAAAGCACCGATTACGGAAAAAACTGGACAAACATCAGCAATGGCATACCATATGGCGCATTTACCCGAGTGGTCCGTGAGGATTTGGAACAAAAAGGACTATTATATGCCGGCACCGAAAAAGGATTGTATGTTTCTTGGAACGATGGTAAAATGTGGGAGCCCTTGCAATTGAATCTACCCAAGACACCCATCACCGATTTAAAAGTGCACCGAGGGGACTTGATCGTGGCCACATCGGGCAGAAGCTTTTGGATCTTGGATAATATTACTACCCTGTCGCAATACAATGGTAGTCCACAAAGTCTGGGGCTTTACCAACCAGAAGAGGCCATTTTTGGCTCTTGGGGCAGTGCAATGAACAGTAATTCTAAAAGTTTGAGCGGTACCAACCCTTTTGAGGGGGTAAACCCAGCTAATGGAATGGTAATCTATTACCATCTCCCAAAACAAATGGATTCATCCGAAGTAACTATGGAAATTACGAACACACAAGGGAAAGTGGTACGGAGTTTTACATCAAAAAAAGACCCTGGTTATATTCCCCATAATGGTGGGGGTGCCCCGCCTGCTCCGGTTCTGGGGACCGATAAAGGCTTGAACCGTTTTGTGTGGGATTTAAAAACGCCAATAGTTCCGGGTGTTCCGGGCGTTTATATCGAAGCCAATTTTACCGGCCATAAAGTGCCTCCGGGGGAGTACACCATCAAACTTAAGGCAGGAGATGAAGTGGTTACCGTGCAAGGAACGGTAATCCCAACACCAGAAACAAACATAAGCAAGGAACGTTTTGCGGAATACGATGCGATCATGAACGATTTTGAGGCCAAGGTAACCGAGATGCACAATAGAGTGAACCAGCTAAAAAAAGTACAAGATCAATTGGGAGCACTGATCAAGGATATGGACAATGAAGGGTTAAAACAAGAAGGGCAAGACTTGTCGGATAAACTAAAATTTTGGGACCAGGATATGGTGCAACGTAAATCCCAAGCGTATGACGATGTGGAGAATTTTCCCAACAAGTTTACTGCGGAGTATCTTTTTGTGATGAACCAAAGCAACAGTGAACTGCCACAGATCAATCAACCATCAAAAGATAGAAAAGCAGAGTTGGATGCCCAATGGATCGGATTAAAACAACGGGCAGAAACTTTAATACAAACAGAAATCCCTAATTTTAACACCAAACTTTGGGAGAATGGCATTGGTGCCATTCAACTGTAAAATTAAAACGTAGATCTATTGCTGTATCCTTATATAAAATCGTTGCACCTCATATTTGTGGTAACTTGGTTTGCCGGGCTTTTTTATATTCCAAGGCTTTTTATTTATCATATTGAGGCTTGGCAAAAACCGTCACCGGATAAAGAAATTTTATCCGAACAGTTAAAATTAATGACCAAAAGGTTGTGGTACATCATCACATGGCCCTCTGCAATTATTTGCACGCTTACGGCCATTTGGCTCTTAATTTTAATGCCGGCATGGCTACAACAACCTTGGATGCATGTAAAACTTGCCTTTGTGGCCTTGCTTTTTGGGTATCATTTTAAGTGTCATCAAATATTTAAACAGTTGCAACACGATGAAGTAAAGTACACCTCAAAGTTTATGCGAATCTGGAACGAAGTGGCGACCCTTATTCTTTTTGCGGTCGTTTTTTTGGTAGTCTTAAAAAGCGCCTTCAATTGGATTTACGGTATTGTGGGCATGTTTTTATTGATGATATTGTTGATGTTGGGAATACGATGGTACAAGAAAGTGCGGGAAAGAAACCCCAATGCCTAAACGTAAAACTGCCGTGGATATATCTCGACTTGGCTCGATAATTGCGTAAATTTATCATTAAATCAAGCGAGCTTGTTTAGAAAACTATCCTTACGATCACGTATTTTCTTTGCCATGATCACCTTGGTAGTGGTTGCCTCTGTACTTATAGCCGGGGTTACGGTTTACCAATATAAGGAACAAGGGGACGATTACCATAACGAAAGATTGGAACGTAAGGAGGAGCAATTGATCAAAAGTATCAATTACACCTTAAAAGAGACCACCTACCCGGTTACTACCGAAAATCTTCATCTTATTTTTAGTGAGGACATTTACAAGATAGCCAATATTCAAAACGTAAATTTCAATATATACGATCTGGAAGGCAATCTGGTCAAAAACTCAAGGCCCAGTTTTGATTCGAACACATTTGCAACGTGCTTGGATGCCGAGATACTCAACTTTTTAAGAGGAAGTGGAGAAACACGGTTTGTTGAGGAAAAAAGAGCTGCAGGGGATAACTATCAATCCACCTACACCTACATCCACGACCTAAAATTTAAGCCCATTGGTATTTTGCACTTACCTTATTTTGAGGATAACACCTTCAATAATATGGAATTGAAGGAATTTCTTTTCAGGTTGGGAATGGTATATGTGTTAATGTTGATTGCGGCCATAATTCTTGCCTATTTCATATCAAAATACATTACACGGTCCTTGCAGGCGATATCCGATAAAATGAACCGGACCAATCTTACCCAGGAAAATGAAAAAATCTATTTAGATCGTCCGGGCGAAGAAATAGAAAAATTGGTGGATTCGTACAACCGAATGATCGATGAGCTTGAGGAAAGCGCCGTAAAATTGGCTCGGAGCGAGCGGGAACAGGCATGGCGGGAAATGGCCAAACAGGTAGCGCACGAGATAAAAAACCCATTAACACCCTTGCGCCTTACCGTACAGAGTTTTGAACGCAAATTTGACCCCAACGACCCAGACATCCACGAAAAACTGAAAGAGTTTTCCAAAACGTTGATCCAGCAGATAGATACCATGAGCAATATCGCCACGGCATTCTCCAGTTTTGCAGATATGCCGGCCCAACAGAACGAAACCTTGAACGTGGTAAAAGTTGTGAAGCTGGCCTTGGAGATCTTTAACGAGGATTATATTCATTTTATAGCGGACGAAGAGGAAATCGTTGCCAAACTGGATAGAACACAGCTGATCAGGGTAATTACCAATTTGGTGAAAAATGCCATACAGGCAGTACCCGGGGTAGACTCCCCACGAATATTAGTGACCGTTGCAACTGATGGTCCCGAAGTAAAAATTTCGGTAGCGGACAACGGCATAGGTATATCGGAAGAATTTAAGCACAAGATCTATGAACCAAAGTTCACTACAAAGTCAAGCGGAACAGGTTTGGGCCTGGGAATGGTAAAGAACATTGTGGAAAACTATGGCGGAACCATTACCTTTACTTCTCAAGTAGGCAAGGGGACAGTTTTTTGTGTAAGGTTCCCAAAAGAGCAAAGTACAGAACGGAAAAATTAATAGACCATTTCAAATTTATAGCAAACATGGACTTCGAGAACATTTACATTGAAGAAGAAAACAATTTGGCCACAATTACCATAAACAGGCCAAAAAAATTGAACGCGCTCAACAAAAGGACCATAGAGGAGTTACATGTTGCGTTCAAAGAATTGGAAGAAGACAAGGATATAAAGGCGATCATAATAACCGGAAGTGGGGAAAAGGCCTTTGTGGCAGGTGCCGATATTTCGGAGTTCGCCGAGTTTTCGGTTAAGGAAGGGCGTCAACTTGCAGCTACAGGCCAGCGTACGCTGTTCGATTTTGTGGAAAATCTATCCACTCCCGTAATAGCGGCCATTAACGGCTTTGCCCTGGGCGGCGGATTGGAATTGGCCATGGCATGCCATTTTAGAGTGGCCAGTAGCAATGCACGAATGGGTTTGCCCGAGGTTTCCTTAGGTTTGATCCCAGGCTACGGCGGAACGCAACGATTGCCGCAATTGATAGGAAAAGGGAGGGCCATGGAAATGATTATGACGGCCGGAATGATAGATTCGGACAAGGCCTTTGGTTACGGATTAGTGAACCATGTGGTTTCTTCGGAAGAACTGTTGCCCTTTTGTACAAAAATAGCAAGCAGGATATCGAATAATTCCTCAGTTGCCATAAAACACGCAATAAAAGCCGTAAATGCTGGTTTTAAGTATGACGCCGATGGCTATTCTGTGGAGATCGATGCTTTTGGCCATTGCTTTGGAACCGACGATTTTAAAGAAGGTACATCAGCATTTTTGGAAAAACGTAAAGCCGATTTCCCCGGATCATGACCATTGGCCTAACCAAGCCAGATCATGAGAAAAACTTTCTTACTACTTTTTTGTACAATTTTGGGCATGTTTGTAAATGCCCAAAAAATGCCCGTATCCTACGATTTTGGAGAAAAATATAAGGATCGCTATCGCTACTCCAATCTAGTCGCCATAGAAGAGGACGACTCGGGAGGATACATTTTGGTCCGATCCTATTACCAAGGGCTCATTCTTAAACCAAAGGGCTATTTGATCGAAAAGTATAATAGCGATCTACAATTGGTTTCCGAATATAACTACAAACTCAAGGGGCTGGATTTTGTAAACGGCTTCCTTAAAAATGGGCAGTTGCATCTTCTATTTTTAAATTACAACCCGCTAAAGGGAGAGTATGAATATTGGGCGCATAGCAGTCCAACCATTGCTTTTAATTTTAAGGAAAAAAAGTTACTGTCGATCGCATCGGCAGAAGTAAGCGACCCCGTGGGAAAAAATTATTACAATCGTGATTTTTCGCGCGGATTTACCACGGCCATTCTTTTTAACGAGGATAAAACCGGTTTTGTGATCAGTACGCATCATAAAAAAGGAAAGAGCAATAAACATATGATCCATATGTTCGATACCGCGCTCAACAAAAAATTCGAATATGATTTTTCCGATGAGATAGAAGAAAAAAACTATGCCTTCGAGAACGTGGCTTTCTCTCCCGATCTACAAACAGCTTATATAGTGGGAAAGGCCTACTTTAAAAAGCGACGCTTTAGGGTAGACGAAAGAAAGTTCCAATACGAGTTGATCAAAGTATCTCAATATGGCAGTCAAACACAATCCTTTGTGGATCCGGGCAAGTATCCAGAAGCATTGTATCCCGTTCTTAATAAAGGTAAATTGATTTGCGTAGGCTTTTATTCGGATAGAAAGGATAATAGGTACAACGGTATCGCTTATTTCGATGTTGCCCCGAACAGTTTAACGATCCAATCGCAGATATACAACCCATTCTCCCAACAGTTTATGGACGATAAGTTTGGCCGTGAAGAAGATAAGGACATCAAGAACCTTGTTTTTAAGGGGGTTGAAGTAACGGACGAACAAGAAATCTTCTTTAATGCCGAAGAGTATTTTGTTACTTCCGGATTGGAAACCACCGGAGCCGGTCAGCGGATCAAGATAGAACGCTATCACCACAACGATATTGTGAGCGTAAAACTAGATGCGAACGGCAATATGGAGTGGGCACGGAACATCAACAAGACCGAAGTTACCCAAGGCGATGGAGCCTATGCCTCCTACAGTTCGTATAGCAAAAACGGGAATACCTACTTCTTTATCTGCACTGCTGCAGAAAACCCACAATTGATCAATAACGAACGCTTGATCTTTAAACAAGGGTTTAGTAGAAACCGGAATGTGTTCATGATCTCTTTGGATCAAAACGGGGTAATGGATTATGAAAAAATAATAGACCAACAAGAAGCAAGATTGCCTCTCATGGTCTCCAAACCACTAAAGGACGAGATGGATGATAAAATGCTTTTCTATGCCAAACGAGGAGGCAGGAAACAATTGGTAAAGGTGGATTTTAAATAAAAACACTCTTTAATATAGATAAAACAATGGCCCCGTTCCGGGGCTTTTTTATTTTGCTGAAACAAAATAGAAAGAAAATACTTACAATATAAATATTACATCAATTGATAAGCATCATCCATCAAATGGTGGCCTGTCTACGTTAATTAGGGTAAAATCACCCCATTTTCCTACCATACTTTTGATGCATTAATAACCCTAATTTAAAAACAAAAAATTATGAAATCTTTAAAATTAGTATGTATGGCCATGCTTTCCATGGCAATGATTATGACATCCTGCAGCGGCGAGGATGGTGAAACTGGACCGCAAGGAGATCCCGGTGCAGATAGTACAGTTCCAGGACCACAAGGTCCAGCTGGAGACGATGGAATTAGCTGTTGGGACCTTAATGGAAATGGTATTGGAGATGCGGATGAGGATATTAACCAAGATGGGAATTTTGATGCACAGGACTGCCAAGGCGAAAGTGGAGAGCAAGGTGAAGATGGAAATGCGAATGTTATAGCAATAGAGGATCTCTTTATTCAAGACGTTTCTATTGGAAGTATTTATCAATTTCAAATTGATCAAATAACTGGGATTCCTGTGGAAGAATTGCCAAATTATTCTTTCCTTTTTTATCTAAAAAGCGCAAGCCTTAATATGTACCCGGTTCCAGGTCACCTTATAAACAATGACCACTACGCAAGAATCTATTATAATGAAGGTAATGGAGATGGTGAGTTAAGCTTTTTTAATACTTCTGATGACTCGCCATATGTTGTACCTATTGCTGAGTATTTTTCTCTTACAATTATTGCCATCGAACATTCTACATTGGGCAATAAAAACGGAAGCAATGATATAATGGCAGAACTAAAAGCTGCTGGAGTAGATACTTCGGATTACAACGCTGTGGCCACATATTTTGGTTTAGAATAATTTTTAATGGATCTACCCCTCTAGTGGGGCAATCTAACCATTAGCTAAAAAGCCGGACAATTGTCCGGCTTTTACTTTTACTTCTGCTTGTTTTTAGAACTTATAGCTCAATCCTAAAGTCCAATACGTTTGTAGTTCGTTATCTATACTTTCAAAAGTTGCTGTAGGATCTGGCGTTGGGGCATTGTTCAGAACATAGTTCAAGGTTTCTTGCTTGTTGTTTCTTAACCCAAAATCGAAACCAACCCCAATCATTTTCCATAATGTATAGCTAAAAGAGTTCGTCCAGGTCCAGTTACTGTAATCACCGCTCTTGTAACTTTGGAACATGGAAAGGTTGCTCTTAAAACTAACTGCTCCAATCTGTTTGGTGTAATCGGCAACAATCTTGGCACCCATAGAAGATTCAAAAATGGTATCCTCATCACTGAACACAAAGTTATAGTTGAGAGGGTGCATTACAACTATTAAATCGGGTATGGGCGTCCAAGTAGCACCAACCCCTAAATCCAAGTAACCTGGATCGTTAAAGTTGCTTAATATGGTAGTACGATATTCCATTAAGCCGGAAATCGCAAATTTTTCGCTCAGTTTTCTACCGTACAATGATGATATATTAAAAACATCTGTAGCCTGTCGGAAGCTATCGTCGTCCGTAGGATCGTCCTTATCATCCAACTTTACCCAAGCAAGGTTTATGTTGGCCGCATTACGCCAAAAGAATTTTTCCTCTTGAAGGTTGGCAAATGCATTAACGGTAAAACCTATGTTTCCGGCAGAGTTATTTGGAATGCCCTGGGCAAACCAATTATTAAATTCGGAAATGCTTCCACCAATAGTTCCAAAAGCACCGATTTTCCATCCGGGAAGAGCATCCAGTTTTGCCTGTAGGGCATCCACCCTTGCCTGAATAGCCGCAATGGAATCTTTTTTCGGGGCAATTTCTGATTTTAGTTCCTCAGCTGTCTGTGCCGAAGCAGACACAAATACAAAAAGGGACATAGCTGTAAAAAACAGTTTTTTCATAGTATGGAGTTTAGTGTTAAGACCCGCAAAAATAAGAAAAGTCACTTTCTAAAGTATTATCAATACAGAAATCAGTCATCAGATGTTAGATTTTTGATATAAAACTCTAGAAATGAATGTTTAAAGTTGTTAAGGACAATAATGATAATAAGTATAATTCTTGTCAAATCAATGAGCAATGAATACTGCGTTGTAGAAAACAACTTCATCCTATTTCATTTACAAAAATCTTACTGCTTTTACGACTGAGCGATACTTAGCGCGACAGCTCGAAATGACAATGACAGGCTTATTTAATAGATAAAAAAGGTGCTTCACGACGTTCGAATTGACAAAGAGTCCTATTGGTGATAATTCGTGAAATTGGTGTCAGCAGCATACTGCCTACTGCCCGCTGGACTACTGCCAATTGAAATCTATTTCTTTCTTTTAAACAAGGGCACCGAGGAACAGGCTTCGCCGTACATTACACTTTTGGCCACTTCCTGTATTTTGGTCAAGGCCATAAGGTAGGCGTTTTCTGGGACGGGTTTATTGGAACATCCTTTTATAATCACGGGTTTGTCCTTAAAATCAGAAACGTCCAATTGCTCCAATATTTTTTGATATAAAGCGGTTTCCAAGTATTCCAAACTTCCATGAATCACCTTTTTGGCATAGGGCTGTAGTTTAGAGGCAATCAGCATAAAGGCCCAACCGGGCACTATGGCATCCGAGGAACAATGTAGCGCCACATAGGCATCTTGATAGGCTGTCCAATCATGTTCATCAACGTGTGCACGGAACTCCTTTTCACGTAAAATAAAGCCTTCGTACAGCCAATCCTTAATGTCCAACACCTTTCGCTCTCCCTTTGGATAATAATCCTCTAGGTTGAAAGTGATCAACTTGCTTTGGGCTACTCTATTTACAATTTCTTCAGACATCAGATGTTAGATTTCAGTAGTTAGACCTAAATACCGACCAGTGGACATTTCTAAGAAAACAAAAAATGCATTAGAGCTTTTGATTCTGCGAACGAAACCGATTGGCCGGCGATGTTTTCTGGTGCTTGGTCTTTCTTCCTTTTACCCGCTTTCTCCACAACTCAAAAGACGAACGTTTAAGGTTGCTGCGCATTATTTCCCTTACATCGTTTTCCTTGAGGTCAAATTGGTATTCTATGGCTTCAAAAGGGGTTCTATCCTCCCAAGCCATCTCAATAATCCTATCGATTTGTCTTGTGGTCATCTGCATTTGGGTTTGGCTGTGTATTTTACAGGAGCCCGAGTTCCAATTTGGCTTCTTCGCTCATCAGTTCTTGGGTCCATGGTGGGTCAAAAGTAATCTCCACTTCCACATCCTTCAAAACGTCAATGGACTTTACCTTTTCTTCTACCTCCACGGGCAAAGTTTCCGCCACGGGACAGTTAGGGGATGTCAGGGTCATCAAGATCTTAACTTCGTATTCTTCGTTCACAAATACATCGTAAATCAGTCCCAACTCGTAAATATCCACAGGGATTTCCGGATCATAAATGGTCTTGAGCACCTTTACGATTTTTTCGCCCAATTCTTGTGTATCTATGGTAGTTTCTTCACTCATTCTGTGTTATTTTAACTGTGTTTGATAGGCAACTGCATACAGTTTCAATTGCTTGATCATACTTACCAATCCGTTGGCGCGGGTGGGGGACAAATGTTCTTTTAGTCCAATTTCATCAATGAACTCGGTATCGGCATCAATAATGTCCTGTGGTTTTTGGTTGCTGAACGCCCTGATCAAAATGGCAATAATGCCTTTGGTGATAATGGCATCGCTATCTGCTGTAAAAACCAACTTGTCTCCATCCAGTTCGGCGTGTACCCACACTTTGCTCTGACAACCTTTTATGATGTTGTCGTCGGTTTTATATTTTTCTTCTATTAACGGAAGTGATTTACCGAGCTCGATCATGTATTCGTAGCGCTGCATCCAGTCGTCGAACATGGAAAACTCGTCTATTATCTCTTCCTGTATCTCTTTTATGGTCATGCAATGGTTTTGTTCAAAAATACAACTCGCTATGCTGCGATTCAAGTGTTTAAGATAAAGATAACGCTTTGCCTAAAGCAACATGTTTTTGGCTCGTTTTATACCTTCTACCAGCTTATCCACTTCTTCCTTGGTGTTGTAAAAGCTAAAACTGGCCCGTACAGTTCCCGGAATTTGGTAAAAATCCATGATGGGCTGTGCACAATGGTGACCGGTTCTAACAGCTATCCCCAGTTTGTCCACAATGGTACCGATATCGTAGGGATGGATTCCCTCAATATTAAAGGATATCACCGAAGTTTTATGTACTGCAGTTCCGTAAATCTTGAGGCCTTCGATCGTGAGCAACTGCTCCGTAGCATATTGCAACAATTCATCTTCATATTGGGCAATGGCATCAAATCCGATACTGTTCATATAGTCCAAAGCTGCTCCAAAAGCGATTCCACCGCAAATGTTGGGTGTTCCGGCTTCAAATTTATGGGGCAGGTCGGCATAGGTGGTCCTTTCAAAGGTCACCTCCGCGATCATTTCGCCTCCGCCTTGGTAAGGAGGCAATTTCTTGAGCCATTCCTCTTTTCCATATAGCATTCCAACACCCGTTGGTCCACACATTTTATGTGCGGAAACGGTGTAAAAATCCACATCCAAAGCTTGCAGATCAGCTTTAATATGTGGGGCTGCCTGTGCTCCATCTATCAAGACTGCTGCCCCTACCTTGTGTGCGGTATCAATAATTTTTTCAATTGGGTTAACGGTTCCCAATGCATTGGACACGTGGTTGCAGAAGACCAACTTCGTCCTATCGGACAATAGGTTATGGTATTCCTCCATGACCAATTCCCCATTCAGATTCATTGGAATCACTTTAAGAAGTGCTCCCGTGCGTTCACATAGCATTTGCCAGGGAACAATATTGGAATGGTGCTCCATGGCAGACACTAAAATCTCATCTCCTTCTTTTAAAAAGGAAGTGAATCCGGTTGCCACCAAATTGATGCTTTGCGTGGTTCCCGAAGTAAAAATTATCTCGTGTGCTTTTGCAATATTGAAATGCTTCTGGATTTTGTGACGGGCAGCCTCGTAGGCGTCAGTGGCTTCTTGCGACAAGGTATGCACCCCACGATGGATATTGGCATTATAGTTTTGATAATAATCGACAATGGTGTCAATCACCTGCTGTGGCGTCTGCGAGGTGGCTGCATTGTCCAAGTATACCAAAGGCTTACCATTGACCTCTCTTTGGAGGATGGGAAAATCCTTTCTAATGGTCTGTATGTCCAAAGTGGTCTCTATCATGGTAATGTAACGGTGAAAATCCTTTTTTTAGAGGTCAAAACCCATACGAACGCCGAGTTTATCCGCAATGATTTTATTGATCCTAACTTTTAGTTCAGGGATTCGAACGCTTTCCAATACGTTGTTCGCAAAAGCGTACATCATTAAAGCCTTGGCCTCTTTTTTTGGTATTCCCCTTGATCTTAGGTAAAAAAGGGCCTCATCATCCAACTGACCAATGGTACATCCGTGCGAACATTTTACATCGTCCGCAAAAATCTCCAATTGGGGCTTCGAATTTATAGTAGACTTATCGCTCAACAATATATTGTTGTTCTGCTGAAAGGCATCCGTTTTCTGTGCAATCTTGTCCACAATGATCTTACCATTAAAGACCCCGGTGGAACTATCGCCAAAAATGCCTTTATAATCCTGATGGCTCTCACAATTAGGTTGTGCGTGGTGCACCAAGGTATGGTGGTCCACATGCTGCTTATCTCCCAAAATGGTTACACCCTTCAAGGTAGAGTCGATACGTTCCCCATTCTGATAAAAGTTCAGGTTGTTACGGATAAGTTTACCGCCCAAAGAAAAAGTGTGTACGCGCACTACGCTGCTATCCTTTTGTGAAATATAGGTGTTGTCCACCAAGGAGGCTGTAGATGCATCGTTCTGTACCTTGTAGTAGTCAACAATAGCGTCCTTGCCCGCAAAAATCTCGGTCACGGAGTTGGTAAAAACTTCGTTCCCCGTCAAACTCTGGTGGCGCTCTATAATCTGGACCTCCGCGTTGTCTTCTGCCACGATCAAGTTACGCGGCTGTAACATCAGGGCCGCTTCGTTACCCGTTGCCAAATGCAGAATCTGGATGGGTTTTTTGGGCATTTTGTTCTTTGGGATGTAGATATAGGCTCCTTCTTTACTGAAAGCTGTGTTCAACGAGGTCAGCGTTTCATCTTTTGATGCCGCTTTGTTGAAATATACTTCGATCACTTGCTGGAACATGGGCTTGCTAAAGGCCGAGCTCATCAAACATACATCCACTCCATCGTGTGTGGTTTCAGATAGGTAAGAACTGTAGACTCCATCTACAAATACAATTTTGTATGTGTCTATCTCGTGTAGGAAATATTTTTTGACATCCTTGTACTCCAACGAGGTCTCGTGTTTTGGAAAGATGCTGAAATCTATCTTTTCCAAACTTTTAAGGGATGTATATTTCCAGGCTTCGTCTTTTTTGGACGGAAACCCTTTGCTCTCAAAATTCTTTATGGCCCTGGACCTTTCTTCGTGTACGGGATGGTCTAAATCCATACCATCTTCAAAAGCCAAAAATGAGGAGACTAATTTTTCCTTTAAATCCATTCGTTTTTAATTGTCATTCCTGCGAAAGCAGGAATCGAATTAATGATTCTTTTTCATTTGGATTCCCATTTTCATGGGAATGACAAAACTGGTTATACCGAAGCTTCTTCTTTAATCCAGTCGTACCCTTTTTCTTCCAGTTCCAAAGCTAGTTCCTTGGTCCCGGATTTTACGATTTTACCATTGTACAATACATGTACAAAATCCGGCACAATGTAATCCAACAATCTTTGGTAGTGCGTTATCACAATAATGGCATTGTCCTTGCTGCGCAATTTGTTTACGCCATTGGCCACGATACGGAGTGCATCGATATCCAATCCGGAATCGGTCTCGTCGAGAATGGCCAATTTGGGTTCCATCATTGCCATTTGAAAAATCTCGTTCCGTTTCTTTTCACCACCAGAAAAGCCTTCGTTCAAAGAGCGTGAAAGAAATTTTCTGTCAATTTCCAACATTTCGGACTTCTCACGAATCTTTTTGAGCATTTCATTGGCCGGCATGTCTTCCAATCCTTGTGCTTTTCTGGATTCGTTTATTGCGGTCTTCATAAAGTTGGTCACCGACACTCCAGGAATCTCAACTGGGTATTGAAAGGACAAGAACACTCCTTTGTGAGCTCTTTCTTCTGGTGAAAGTTCTTCCAAGTCCTCTCCTTCCAAGAGAATGTTTCCTTCTCCCACTTCAAATTCTTCCTGACCTGCAATTACTTCGGCCAAAGTACTTTTACCTGAACCGTTGGGGCCCATAATGGCGTGCACCTCTCCTGCGTTCACCTTTAGGTCGATTCCCTTAAGGATTTCTTTATCGTCTACGCTTGCGTGTAAATTTTTGATTTCTAGCATCTTCTATAATTGTATCCTATCTTATTAATTGTGATTTCGACTTAACTCTACCACAAATCGAATTGGGTAGCTGAGCTCAACCGAAGCTATCCTACTGATCCTTCCAAACTAATTTCCAATAGTTTTTGTGCTTCTACTGCAAATTCCATTGGAAGTTTGTTCAACACTTCCTTACTAAATCCGTTCACGATCAAGGCAATGGCCTTTTCGGTATCGATCCCCCTTTGGTTACAATAGAAAATTTGGTCCTCTCCAATTTTACTAGTGGTAGCCTCGTGCTCTATTTGTGCCGATTTGTTTTTGGCCTCGATGTAGGGGAATGTGTGCGCTCCACAACGGTTGCCCATCAACAGGGAATCACATTGCGAAAAGTTTCTGGCGTTTTCGGCCCTGCTGTTTACTTGAACCAGGCCTCGGTAACTATTTTGTGATTGTCCGGCGGAAATTCCTTTGGAAATTATGGTACTCTTGGTGTTTTTTCCCAAGTGGATCATTTTGGTCCCGGTATCCGCTTGCTGAAAATTATTGGTCACTGCAATGGAATAGAACTCACCTATTGAGTTGTCTCCTTTTAATACACATGATGGGTATTTCCAAGTTACGGCCGATCCTGTTTCCACTTGTGTCCAAGAAATCTTGGCATTTTTTTCACAGATCCCTCGCTTGGTCACAAAATTGAACACCCCTCCTTTACCTTCACTATTGCCCGGGTACCAATTTTGTACGGTAGAATATTTGATCTCGGCATCGTCCAAGGCGATAAGCTCTACAACCGCTGCGTGCAGTTGGTTCTCGTCGCGGGAAGGTGCGGTACAGCCTTCCAAATAGCTTACATAGCTGCCTTCATCCGCCACCACCAAGGTTCTTTCGAACTGTCCTGTTCCCGCTTGGTTGATACGGAAATAAGTGGAAAGCTCCATGGGACATCTTACTCCTTTTGGGATATAACAGAATGACCCATCGGAGAATACGGCGGAGTTCAACGCTGCATAAAAATTATCTTTTTTGGGCACTACAGTTCCCAAGTATTTCTTCACCAATTCAGGATGTTCTTGGATAGCTTCTGAAATGGAACAAAAAATTATTCCTTTTTCCGCCAGGGTTTTTTTGAAGGTTGTGGCCACAGAAACGGAATCCATCACAATATCCACCGCTACCCCGGCCAACTTTTTCTGTTCGTCCACGGATATTCCCAACTTTTTAAAAGTCTCCAACAATTCTGGATCTACCTCGTCCAGACTATTGTACTTGGGTTTTTTGTTAGGGGCCGAATAGTAGGAGATATCTTGAAAATCGGGTTTTTCATAGGTCACATTGGCCCATTCTGGCTCCTCCATTTCCTTCCAGGCACGAAAAGCTTCCAGTCGCCACTCCGTCATCCACTCGGGCTCCTCCTTCTTTTTGGAAATAGCTATTACAATATCCTCGTTCAACCCTTTGGGCAGGGTGTCCGATTCAATATCCGTGTAGAAACCGTACTCGTATTCCTTGGTCTCCAGTTCTTTTTTTAATTCTTCCTCTGTATAAGCCATATATTCTCTCAGTTAAAAGTCAAAAAGTCAAAGATTGCTTCGCTTTTTAACGTACTTGATATAATTAGCAAGCTGTTTTGAAATGTTGATTACCTGCTTTTTGTAATCGACCAATTCTTCAGCTTTAAAATATCCTACCTCTTCCATTAAGTTAAAAAGATTTCTGATTTCTCCGGCCGAACCTTTGGAGAAATAAAGGAACCTTATCAACTCTTTATCCGTTTCCCTTTCAAATCCTTCCGAAATGTTGTTTGAAATTGAAATGGTAGCTCTTCGTACTTGGTCAACCATTGCAAAATCTTCTTTTAAAGGACTTCTCTTCAATAAATCATAAACTTGGCCAGTAAACTTTATTGTTGTTTTGTAAACTTCCAAGTCTTCAAAAGAGCTGTACATTTATACTTTTACTTTTTTAATGTTTAGCTCTTTTAACTCATTTTATAGTGAAAAACTCTCTCCACATCCACAGGTTCGTTGGGCATTTGGATTATTGAAAACAAAGCCCTTTCCGTTTAAACCTCCGGAATATTCCAATGTGGTGCCCACGAGATACAAAAAGCTTTTTTTATCCACGATAATCCTTACGTTATTATCCTCAAAAACCTTATCTGTATCAGCAGCCGACTTGTCGAACTTTAACTCATAAGACAATCCGCTGCATCCTCCGCTCTTTACACCAACACGCACATAATCTGTGGTCGCATTGAAACCTTCTTCGGTCATGAGCGACACCACTTTATGCCTTGCTGATTCTGAAACCTTAATCATCTTACTTGAATTTAATCT
Source organism: Flagellimonas marinaquae (assembly GCF_023716465.1). NCBI lineage: Bacteria > Pseudomonadati > Bacteroidota > Flavobacteriia > Flavobacteriales > Flavobacteriaceae > Flagellimonas > Flagellimonas marinaquae. The sequence continues at coordinate 1,661,137 of NZ_CP092415.1, read as the reverse complement.
AAATAGCTTACAAATATACTGTATAAGTAGTGTTTTACCATAGCAGCTAACATTATTATAACGAATGATTCCATAGGTGTTCTTTATAGAAAACAGTACCGATAGAGCCATATGGCCCAGCAACCTTGAACTTATAGGCACTAAACAACATGTTTTGCTCAAATTGGACCAAAAAATATTATGTCGCCAACAACACCAAATTATTAGATTATCCTCATTATTTTTGCAAAATGCTAGAAGACAAGAATCAAGAACGTACTGCACTGGAGAAATTGGGTGAATTTGGCCTGATCGAACACCTTACCAAAAATTTCGAACTATCCCAATCTTCAACCATTAAGGGTGTTGGGGACGATGCCGCCGTTATGGATTACAATGGCAAAAAAACAGTGGTTTCCACCGATATGTTGGTGGAAGGAGTTCACTTTGATTTGAGTTATGTGCCCCTTAAACACTTAGGTTATAAATCTGTGATGGTGAACCTATCCGATATCTACGCCATGAACGCCATGGCAACACAAGTTACGGTTTCGTTGGCCATTTCCAACAGGTTTCCCCTCGAAGCCCTGGAAGAGTTTTATGCCGGGGTTGCACTTGCTTGTAAATTGTACAATGTTGATTTGGTAGGTGGCGATACTACATCTTCTACACGCGGAATGATAATAAGCGTTACCGCAATTGGCATTGCCAATGAAAATGACATTGTTTACCGCAAAGGGGGCAAACCAAACGATTTATTGGTAGTGACCGGAGACCTTGGTGGCGCCTACCTGGGACTACAAGTACTTGAACGGGAAAAGGAAGTGTTCAAGGTAAACCCGAACAGCCAACCAGATCTTGAACCCTACTCTTACATCGTGGAGCGACAACTAAAGCCTGAAGCCCGCAAGGACATTGTGGAACTCCTCACGAAATTGGAAGTAAAACCTACTTCCATGATAGATATTAGCGATGGACTATCTTCAGAGGTTCTTCATTTGTGCAAGCACAGTGATTTGGGATGCAATGTTTTTGAGGATAAAATTCCTTTGGACCCCACGGTTATTTCTGCTTCAGAAGAATTTAAAATGGATAGCACCATGATTGCCCTGAGTGGCGGGGAGGATTATGAATTGCTGTTCACCATTGATCAAGCTGATTTTCCAAAAATTAAAGGAAACCCAAATTTAACCGTAATAGGTCACATGACAGAAAAGAATGAGGGGATACATTTGATTACCAGGGCGGAGACCAAAATTCCGATTACGGCGCAGGGCTGGAATTCTTTTGAGAAATAAAAAATCCCGAAAATCAAGATTTCCCTACAACATGGTATTGGGGCACGTAACCAGTAGCAGTAGGTAATTACTTAAGTTTCCGGGATAAGATTTGGGCCTTTTTTAAAAAGAAAAAGGGTTATGCCACTTGGTGCACCACCCTACTTTTTCGTTTTCTGTACATATCTTCCAATGTACTGTTGATTTCTTGCATTTGAGGAGTCAATGCAGATAGTTTTCCGCTGACATCCGTTGTAACCTGTTTTTGGCAATGTACACATTTGTACTCTTTAATGTGTTCTGTTACTTTTTTGGAAACCACATAATGGTGCCCGAACAAACTACAAAAGAAAGAAGATAATTTTTTGCCATGCTGGATAGTAGATGTTTTCATAAGCTGGTTTGTTTGAAGAAAAGCAATGGTTGACGAAATGGGGCTTCGAAAAATGCTTAAATTGGTTACTTGTAATTTTTTGTTATAAGAATATAATTTAGAGGTTACTCTTTTTACTGGAACGGATGTTGATAACTTTTTATTTTATCAATACACCGTTAAAATACTTTTTTCGATGAAATACCAAAAAATCGACTAAAAGACATATTTTTCCGCCAAAAAACGCTTTTGAAAGATACTATATTGAAAACAAATTATCAACAACGCCAGAATAAAAAAACGTTAACTGTAACTGCATTTGCTCTGTTTTCCCTCTTTTTTGGCGCAGGAAATTTGGTTTTGCCACCGCTTTTAGGATACAAATCAGGGAGTTTATGGTGGCTAGTCACCCTAGGTTTCTGTATTTCGGGTGTTCTCATCCCTATTTTAGGAATAATGGCACATGCCAAACTCCAGGGAACCTTGTTCGATTTTGCCAAAAAGGTGTCGCCCATGTTCAGTGCCATATACTGCTACATAATTTATGGCATCGCCATTTCTCTGCCTTCACCAAGAACAGCTTCGGTGACCCACGAAATGGCCATTCAACCATTTTTGGACTCGTCATCACTACTGACCAGTTTGATCTATTTTATTTTGGTATTTATTTTTGCCATAAATCGCTCCAAAATAATGGACCTTTTGGGTAAATTATTGACCCCGGGCATTCTTATTATACTGATCGCGATAATTGCCGCAACGATTTTTTCCCTGGATTTTGACTTTGTAACTTCCGAGATGGAACGCCCTTTTAGTTCCGGGATTTTGGAGGGCTATCAAACCTTTGATGCCATTGGAGCGGTGGTCGTTGGGGCCGTAATCATCATTTCCGTTAACATAAAGGAAAAAACAGCCTCGTTCCAAGAAAAGAAAACTCTTATTGCAAAAGCGGGACTTTGGGCGGGCATTGGGTTGCTTTTGGTTTATGGAGGACTAATTTTAACCGGCGCATTGTTTGGAGGGTCTTTTGATGACGAAATTTCCAGAACCGCACTTTTACGAGGCATTAGCACCGAAACTCTGGGTCAAAAAGCCAACTTTTTCCTAAGTGTATTGGTAAGCTTTGCCTGTTTTACTACAGCCGTGGGCATTGTAACGGGTACGGCAGATTTTATAAAAGGTAGGTTCAACAATTCCATTTTAGCATATCGGGTCACTGCACTTATAAGTTGTTTTCTAGGGATAATGGTGGGGCAATTTAATGTAGGCCATATTATTGCCGTAGCGGTTCCTGCACTTATGTTTATTTATCCCATCACTATTGTATTGATTCTATTGAACGTGATTCCGGAACAATGGAGCTCTTCCAAAGTGTTCAAAAGAGTGGTAAGTGTAACTGTTCTGTTCAGTATTCCCGATTTTTTGGGAAGTGTTGGACTGGGCGATCATATATCCCATTATACCACTTGGATACCTTTTAACGATTATCAATTAGGTTGGGTTCTGCCCAGTTTGGTGGCTTTTTTAATTTCCAACTTGGTTCACGGAAAAAAACAAGCGTAAAGTATTAGCCACCCATTCGTTTAAAGCTACAAAAAGTAAAATTCTGTTTGGTGCCGAAAGGTGTGATATGGTCAAGTGTTCGGCAACTGATTTTTGTGAAATTTTGAAACGTTTCTGCCATTTGAACTTCATTATATTGCTTAATATCCAAGCCACTGCATTTTTTGGGCCCGTTCTCGGAGAACGTGCCTAGAATCAAATAGTCCAAAACAGCTTTTTCTGCCAAATTCACGTAAGCCTGAATCTGATCTTCCTCTGTCAAAAAATGAAATGCCGCCCTATCGTGCCAAACATCATACCTTTCTTCGGGGTAAAAATCAGTGATATCACACTCGACCCATGTTACTTTTCGAGCTTTGTCTCCCAACCTCGATTGAGCTCTTTCAATCGCCTTGCCCGAAATATCAAGAACCGTTATATTTTCAAATCCTTCGTTCAGCAAAAAATCGACCAACTTACCATCTCCTCCGACTACATCAATTATTTTGGCGCTCTTGTCCAAATTAATTGCCTGTATCAATTCGAGTGATGTTTTTGGGACATCTTGGGTCCAGCTGACCTCATCCGGATTTTTTGTCCGATAAACGGTTTCCCAATGATTTTTTCTTTTTTTCATCATTTATAAAAAACAGAATCAAAAAAGGATTTCATTTTTGCAGCGTAAGGGGCACCGTATCTTTCGAAAGTTTTCCTGGTCTGTGCATCCGGTTTCCAATCAAAAAAAGCGTGTCCGGCTCCTTTAACCTCTATGTTCTGAACCGTCTGCCCTTGCTCCTTTAATTCTTGAACGTATGGTTGCACTACGTTCTTGGTGACCAAGCCATCCTCGGTCCCTCTGACCATAAAATGTGGTATGGCCCTATGGGCACTGCTCGGAACATGGGCAACCGGAGATATGGCATCTAAATATCCTTGATCCTCCTGGCGAATAAATGGTTTAAAATCCGAGGCACTAAAAAGGCCATAACTCGGCGCCGCTACTTTTATTGCTCCCATAATCCGTGAACGGACTTCTTCCATACTTTTTCCCTTGGGAATATAAGTTGGAGCAAACTGATAGACACCATCGGCAATGCCAAAACCACCATCCCCGATCAACGAACATAATACTGCCGCTGAGGCCGACAAATGTCCTCCCGCACTATCTCCCGTTACTGCAATGCGATCGGGGTCCCCGCCATATTTGGTAGCATGCTCCTGTATATGTGCAATTGCCCCGAACACATCTTCAATCAGTTGGTGCATTGAATTGGCCTCAGTATCCCCATCCAAATTGTTTATCCAGCGATAATCGATACTAAAAACAACATATCGATCGTCTTTTGCCAATTCCCTTGCCAAACCCCTCATAATATCTTCGTTGTTGGCAGACCATCCACCTCCATGTACAATAATGACCATAGGCAATTTATGTGCCCCCTTAGGCGAAAACACATCATATTTTAAAGGTTTTTTGCCCGGTCGGGCATAGACTACATCATGGGTAACGTTGAGGTTTTCCACCAAACTGTTTTTCACAAAAACTGCTCCCAAATCCAAATCCCTGTCCACGGTTATCTTCATGGTAGGCTCAAAGCTCTCTACACTCAACGTACCCCAAGGCCCGCCCTTAAAGGTATAATAAATCGCATCCAAACTATATCCTGCCGTTGCCGTTGCCGTTACGGTAAGTTCCGTACCGGAAAGCACTATTCCATCTGCAGGTATTTCCGGGGAAACCACATAAGAGCCATGTTCCGAAGGAACCTGCGTAACCTTAAAGGCTTTTTGGACGACCATTGTATTTGGATTGGCGTACGCTGTATAAGCGAAAGCAAAAAGCAATGAAAAAATATAAGTTGTTCTGGACATTTTTTATACGATAAATTGCGAAAACCTAAGTTAAGCGAATCCAACAAAGGTCGCAAGTCCAGCACCATATATAAACCCGTAGTTTAAGGTTTATAAGAAAAGGTATTGTTATGGGATTGCCTCAGCTAGTCGGAACCGCGGTTCTTTTTGTTGTAATAGTATATGGCATAAGCAATTCCTGCCAATACCACAAAAGGGAGGTAACTCCCGATCACCACACCTATTTCGTATGCGCTATCGGGAGCTTCCTTAATTTTTTGTTCAATGTTGGATTGTTGAATCGACCAGAATAGATTCATATACATCGTGTTTAAAAAAGGGGTGTCACAGCAATTTATATTTGCTTAAATTGACACATTAACTATTCATCAATTCTTCTATCTCTTCGATTTCTATTGGGATGTTGCGCATTAAATTGAACGGTTCTCCTTTTTCTTGTATAACCACATCATCCTCCAAACGAATGCCCATACCCTCTGCTGGAATGTAGATACCAGGTTCTACCGTAAATACCATATTGGCCTTCATCGGAGTTTTTAACTCTCCATAATCATGTGTGTTAAGTCCTATGTGGTGACTGGTACCGTGCATAAAGTATTTTTTATACGCTGGCCATTCGGAATCTTCGTTCTGCACATCTGCTTTATCCAATAGTCCTAGCCCCAAGAGTTCCAAGGTCATAAGCTTTCCAACTTCTTTATGATATTCGGCCCAAATGGTCCCGGGCACCAACATTTTTGTAGCTTCATCCTTTACTCGGAGAACGGCACGGTATACCTCTTTTTGTCTTTCGGTAAACTTACCACTAACCGGTATGGTCCGCGTCATGTCACTGGAATAGTTGGCGTACTCAGCGGCTAGATCCATCAAAATTAAATCACCTGCCTTGGTTTGTTGGTTATTCTCGATATAGTGCAATACGTTGGCATTCCCACCAGATGCTATAATAGGACTGTAGGCAAATCCTTTTGATCGATTTCGGATAAATTCGTGCAGGTATTCTGCCTCGATCTCGTGTTCCCAAACGCCCGGCCTTACAAAGCCAAGTACTCGTCTAAACCCTTTTTCGGTAATATCGCAAGCTCTTTGCATTATTGCTATTTCCTCGGGTTCCTTGACCCCGCGGATTTTTTGTAGGATGGGGTTGCTCTTCGCCCATTGGTGCGCCGGATATTCTTTTTTTACCTTTTCTATAAAACGGTCTTCCCGGGTTTGGGTTTCCACCGCTTGCCTGTAGTGTTCGTTGGTATTAAAATAAATGGTATCGGCCTCGGTCATCAGATCAAAGAATATCTTGTCAAAATCCGAAAGCCAATAAATGGTTTCTATGCCCGACACTTCGGTCGCTTTTTCTTTGGTCAGCTTTGCCCCTTCCCACACCGCAATATGATCATTGGTCTCCCTAACAAATAAAATCTCCCTGTGTTTGGGATCCATTGCGTCCGGAAAAAGCAACAGAACGGTCTCTTCTTGGTCGGCACCGCTCAGATAAAAAATATCCCGATCTTGCTCAAAAGGAAGGGTGCTATCTGCGCCAATGGGGTAAATATCGTTAGAATTGAATACTGCAATACTTTTGGGCCTCATGTATGCCGTGAACTTTTTACGGTTCTTTACAAAAAGTTTGCTGTCTATTTGATCGTATTTCATATCTATATTTTGATTTGCTCAAATTTAGGTAATTGCCATACCGATGACAAATTCTTACCTTACCTTTCAAATTAAAACTATGCAGCTCAGCCTAAGTATTCCAGCTCTACTTTTTCCTGCCATTTCGTTGACCATGTTGGCATACAACGCCCGTTATTTGGCCATTGCCGCTTTAATTCGGCAATTGCACAAACAATTCGAGGAAACCTCCGCCCAACCCCTTAAGCAACAGATCAACCAATTACGCTCCCGTTTGGGCATAATTAAGAATATGCAGGCCTCTGCGATAGTCAGTTTTTTATTGTCAGCGATAACCATGTTTTTAATTTATGTGGAAATGCAGGTCTGGGCCAATGTAATATTTGGCATAAGCTTGGTCTTTTTAATGATTTCCTTGGTACTCTCCCTTTTAGAAGTTCAACTTTCCACAAAAGCGTTGGGCATTCAATTGGAGAATATGGAAAAATAATAAGGGTTTTTAACGGTGTTTGTAGGAATACTTCTTTTTGGCAAAAAAAGGTCGATTTTCCCGTCAATTGAAACGGCCGATACACCAACCAACAAGGGGCATCGGTAAAATAGCGCCATTGATAACCTATGCTTGACTCTATTTTTGATGAAGACATGGATTCATCAAAAAAAGAACAGTTTTTATGCAGAGCGTTAAAGAGTTGGAGTTTTTTAAAAACATCCGGGAGATCAGGGAATACGAATTTGGCATATTTTATTTTTTTGACGGTTTGGTCATCTCCGAAATGAAAGAGGGTGCAATTTTTAATTGGGATATTGCCGAAAAGATCATCCTAGTTGCCTACCAAGTTTTAGGAAAGGACAAGCCCATTGCCTATATCAGCAATCGAATCAACGATTACTCCGTTGTTCCCACCGATTGGTTAAAGTTTTACAAACATCGGCATCGATTGGAGCATTACTCCATTGTTGCCTATAACAAAAGTGGATTGGCCAGTGTAGTGTTGGAGCGAATGTTCTTTCGTCATAAAATCCGTCAATTTTCCAATCTGGAAAACGCCATTAAATTTAGTCTGTCCAAAGTTTCGGGTAAAGAAATCGACCTATCTGCATAAAAAAGCTACTGCCATTATCGCTTACCATTTTTCTCCACGTACCGAACGATTGCCTTGGCCACATTTACACCTGTGGCAGATTCGATTCCCTTGAGCCCGGGCGAAGCATTGACCTCTATCAACAAGGGACCACTTTTGGATCTGATCAGATCAACTCCCGCCACCCCAAGTCCCAAATGTTTGGTCGCATTCAAGGCCATATACTTTTCTCGCGGTGTTAGTTGCACCTTTTGTATCTCTGCTCCCCTGTGCACATTAGATCTAAAATCGTCCAGTCCACTGGTCCTTTTCATGCTGGCCACAATTTTATTGCCCACCACGATTATTCTTAAATCTTCCCCGTTTGCCTCCTGTATAAATTCCTGCAACAAAATACTAGTATTCATATTATACAAAGTATCGATCACGGATTTTGCGGACTTTTTGCTTTCTGCCAAAATAACCCCCTTGCCTTGGGTCCCCTCTTGTAGTTTTATAATTACGGGAGCTCCGCCCAGCAATTCGATTTGATCTTCTACATTGTTGGGATTGATGGAAAATACCGTTTTGGGAATTGAAATTCCTTTTTTGGACATCAACTGGAGGGTGGCCACTTTGTTTCTTGCTTTTAGTATGCCAAGGGATTTTGCGGTACTGAACACATGGTTCAATTCGAATTGTTTTACGATCGCTGCACCATGCCTAGTAACCGTAGTGCCGATTCTCGGCACAACGGCATCGAACTCATCCGTAATGTTCTCGGATTCGAAAAAAATCTGAGGTCTTTCCCCGCTCAAAAGCACGGAACATTTAGTGTGATCAATATGCTCAACATAGTGTCCCGCTTTTTCGAACTCCTCCGCGATTCTCGCTGTGGAATACACGTTTAGACTTACGGAAAGCAGGGCAATGTCCATGTTTTACATTGGTTTGATAATCAATCCCAATATCGGTTAAAAATCCGAAAAATAAATCCTGAAGGGTTAAATCCCAGTAGCTTAAAATGAGTCTAAATAACCTGTTTTGCGTTGTTGAAAGCTTGTTAAAAACTCATCCGTGCCGTAAATTTGTGTAAAAACTAACTTCTGATGAGTTTGATTAAATCTTCGTTGGCCAGAAAATATGTGATGGCCCTATCGGGTCTTTTTTTGGTCATATTTTTGATTCTACACGTGACCATCAACTTGGCCTCGGTATTTTCCCCGGAATTTTTTAATGAAGCATCCCATTTTATGGGCTATAACCCAATAGTCCAATTTTTGATGCAACCTATTTTGATCATTGGTGTGATTGTGCACTTTGTGATGGGCTTTGTTTTGGAAATCCAGAACAAAAAAGCAAGGGATGTTCGTTATGTAAAGTACAAGGGCAGTGCCAATGCTCCATGGGTTTCCAGAAACATGATCTACTCCGGCCTGGTAATCCTTGCCTTTTTGGCCTTGCACTTTTATGACTTTTGGGTACACGAAATGGCTTACAAGTACATTGAGGCCAACCCTGAGGACCCAACACGTTACTATGGAGAAACCGTGGAGAAATTCGCTCCTTTCTGGAGGACCATTCTTTACGTTATTTCCTTTGTTCTGCTCAGCTTGCACTTGTGGCATGGCTTTGCTTCATCCTTCCAATCCATGGGTGCAAACAACAAATACACCGTTGGATTCACAAAATTTGCTAAAATATTTGCGGTAGTGGTACCCCTGGCATTTGCATTTATCGCCATATACCACCACCTTAACCCAATAACACATTAAGTATGGGCATATTGGACTCTAAAATTCCATCTGGGCCATTGGCCGATAAATGGACCAAGCATAAAAACGACATCAACCTGGTTAACCCTGCCAACAAAAGGAACATCGACGTTATTGTTGTTGGAACAGGACTTGCCGGTGGTGCCGCAGCAGCAACTTTGGCCGAGCTGGGTTACAATGTAAAAACATTCTGCTACCAAGATTCACCCCGAAGGGCACACTCTATTGCTGCCCAAGGAGGTATCAATGCGGCAAAAAATTATCAAGGAGATGGTGACAGCAATTATCGTCTTTTTTACGACACTATAAAAGGTGGCGACTACCGTTCCCGCGAAGCCAACGTTTATCGATTGGCAGAAGTATCCGGCAACATTATAGACCAATGTGTGGCACAAGGGGTTCCTTTTGCCCGTGAGTACGGCGGAATGTTGGACAACCGTTCTTTTGGTGGAGTATTGGTATCCAGAACTTTTTACGCCAAAGGACAAACTGGACAACAATTATTGCTCGGTGCTTATTCCGCAATGAACCGCCAGATAAACCGTGGTAAGATCCAAGCCTACAACCGTCACGAAATGATGGACTTGGTATTGGTGGACGGAAAAGCAAGAGGAATCATTGCCCGGGATTTGGTTTCTGGCGAAATTGAAAGGCACAGTGCACATGCCGTTGTTCTGGCAACCGGGGGATACGGAAATGTTTTCTTCCTTTCTACCAATGCCATGGGAAGTAACGTAATGGCCGCTTGGAGAGCACACCGTAAAGGAGCATTCTTTGCCAATCCATGTTTTACCCAGATCCACCCGACTTGTATTCCTGTTTCTGGCGATCATCAATCCAAATTGACCTTGATGTCGGAGTCACTTAGAAATGACGGGCGTATTTGGGTGCCTAAGAAAAAGGAGGATGCCATCGCCATTCGCGAAGGAAGGCTAAAGCCTACCGAACTGGCCGAAGAAGATCGCGATTATTATTTGGAAAGAAGATACCCTGCCTTTGGTAATCTGGTTCCAAGGGATGTGGCATCCAGAGCGGCCAAAGAGCGTTGCGATGCAGGTTTCGGTGTAAATAAGACCGGTGAAGCCGTATTCTTGGATTTTGCAGCGGCCATCGAACGATATGGAAAAGAAAAGGCACTGACTTCTGGGATCAAGAATCCCGATAAGGCCACAATCACCAAACTTGGTGAAGAGGTCGTCGAGGCCAAATACGGTAACCTTTTCCAGATGTATGAAAAAATTGTGGACCAGAATCCATATAAGACCCCAATGATGATCTATCCAGCGGTACACTATACCATGGGAGGTCTTTGGGTGGATTACAATTTACAAACCACAATTCCCGGTTGCTATTGCGCCGGAGAGGCCAACTTTAGTGACCACGGAGCCAACCGTTTGGGAGCCTCTGCCCTAATGCAAGGTCTTGCCGACGGTTACTTTGTGCTGCCATATACCATCGGGGATTATTTGTCCGACGACATTAGAACGGGAGCTATTCCAACAGATTCCAAGGAGTTCGAAGAGGCAGAGCAACAAGTACGAGACCGAATGGAAAAATTGATGGGCGGTTCTGGAATCCATTCCGTGGACTACTATCATAAAAAGCTGGGCAAGATCATGTGGAACAAATGTGGCATGGCCCGTAATGAAAAAGAATTGAAAGAAGCTATCGAGGAAATTTCCGCCCTTAGAAAAGATTTCTGGGAAAACGTGAAGGTTACCGGAACCATGGATTCCAAAAACCAGGAGCTAGAAAAAGCTGGACGGGTTGCCGATTTCTTGGAATTGGGCGAACTTTTCGCAAAGGACGCCTTGCACCGAAACGAGTCTTGTGGAGGTCACTTCCGCGAAGAGTACCAGACCCCAGAGGGTGAGGCTCTCCGAGACGATGAGAACTTTAAGTATGTGGCCGCCTGGGAATACGTGGGCGAGCCCAAAGACGCCAAATTGCACAAAGAGGATTTGGTATACGAGAATATTGAACTGAAGACAAGATCCTACAAATAAGAAACTATGAAATTATATCTAAAAATATGGCGTCAAAAAGACGCATCCACCCCCGGAAAAATAGTGGATTATACCCTTGATGGTGTAGAAGGTGATATGTCTTTCTTGGAGATGTTGGATATTTTGAACGAAGAACTGGTCTCCAAAGGAGAGGAGCCTGTTGAATTTGATCACGATTGCAGGGAAGGTATATGTGGAACATGTTCCCTGCAAATTAACGGCGAACCCCATGGTCCCGATAGACTGATTACCACTTGCCAGTTACACATGCGTAAATTTAACGATGGTGACACCATTGTTATTGAGCCGTTTCGTGCCAAGGCATTTCCCGTGATCAAAGATTTGATCGTGGACCGTAGTGCCTTTGACCGTATTCAACAAGCTGGTGGGTATATTTCCGTTAATACTTCTGGAAACACCATAGACGCCAATGCGATTCCTATTAACAAACATGCTGCGGACGAAGCCATGGATGCTGCAACCTGTATTGGCTGTGGAGCGTGTGTTGCTGCTTGTAAAAATGCGAGCGCCATGTTGTTCACATCTGCAAAGGTTTCGCAATTTGCATTGTTGCCACAAGGTAGAGTGGAAGCCGTGGAGCGTGTACAGAACATGGTTCGCCAGATGGATCTGGAAGGCTTTGGTAACTGCACCAACACAGGAGCATGCGAAGTGGAATGTCCTAAAGGTATTTCCTTGACGAACATTGCACGTATGAACCGTGAGTATTTATCCGCTTCGTTAAAAGGATAAACACAATACATTTTAATACTCGAGACCCAAATTCCAATAGGAGTTTGGGTTTTTTGTTATCTTGGAGTATGCCCAAAGAATACCCAACAGAGCGCATAAAAGTCCCTCGGTTCAATGAGGAGTCCGGTTTTTACACCACCCCTGAGCGTTCCAAGATCATGGGGAAAATCCGGGGCAAGAACACAAAGCCAGAACTAGCCTTTAGAAGAGCTCTGTGGCAAGCGGGCTACCGATACCGTATCGACTACAAAAAGCTCATAGGAAAACCCGATATAGCCCTTAAAAAGTACAAGACCGTTATATTTATTGATGGCGAATATTGGCACGGTTATAATTGGGAAGAACGCAAGCAAAAAATCAAGACCAACCGAGATTTCTGGATTCCCAAAATTGAACGGAACATACAACGTGATCAAGAGGTGAACCATGCCCTGAAGGAAAAAGGATATACCGTGTTCCGGTTTTGGGAAAGCGAGATTAAGAAAAACTTGGATGAATGCCTTGGCCTAGTCCTAGACCATTTAAAAAGTATCAAAACTGCTTCTTAACGATTTTGAATACCTGTAACACATCATCCAAAGGCAATTCAAAGTCCTTAAATTCGGGCGATTTGTTCAAATTATGACACTGGAGCGATTTATTGATCTTATTAAACCCTGTAAGCTGTTTACAGATAATTCTATCCGAACAAACCAATACATATGATTGGTTCCAAGAGGTCGGACGGCTTTTTGTAAACGACTCCTTTTTTACTTCCAAGCCTAGCACGTATGCCTTGTTCGGAATTGAGTTGGACGTACCATCGTTCATGGAATCCCCGGAAATTTCAAAAATTCGATGGGGTTCGTCGGTTAAAAAATCAATTACAAAACCGCCTTGGAACGGATTGGTCAAACTAGTGCTCTGAAGACTTTCGATATATTTTCTGTGCCACTCGACCAATACCAGAGGGGCCATTACCAAATATTTACCGTGCTCCAATGGGTAGAAAACGCTGCCGTGCTTGGTAAACGGCTGTCGTTTGGTGTACGCCTCGCCCATATCGTTGACTTCGTGCATGTAGAGTTCTGCAATGGTAAGCCCAAAATACTCGGCAATCTTTGTTAAATTTTTGATCGGGATATTCGCATCTTTGCGTTCGTAGAGCTGAATAGTGCGCAGACTTACACCAATTTCTTTCCCCAATTGTGATTGGCTAATATTATTTTTTCTTCGTAACTGCTTAATTATATACATTTATTTCTATATTGTGTAATATTGTTACGCAATACGCACTTAACGCAGCAATTTATCTAGTTTTCTGTAATTGGGTTACAAGCCAAATATAGAAAATAGGTTTCGACCCCAACATATTATTATTTAACACGACTTATGTATGGGATCAATTAAAGGGCTTGGGCCCATTGTAAAAACCGAACTGATTTTTAGAGATGAAGATTATGGAAAGCCTATTAACGAAAGGCTTTCCATTGTACTTCGACGAAACACCACAAAAAACGATTTTGCCAATATTGCCATTAAAAGCAATGTTAGCTTTTCTACCATTAGAGATGTGGTTTACCGGACCAATAGCTTAACCAAACTAAATGCTTATGCAATTTCGTTGCTTATCCATGCTGCTTTCGAGAATTCTTTTGCGTACAAGTTACAAGCAGAGGGGGATATTCTGTTTCTGGGAGATTTATTGAATCTCTAATCGCAACAACCAATCGGTTTGTTCATCTGTTCCTATAAAGTATGGGTGTTCTCCGAACTTTACAAATCCATGGTTCTGATAAAAACGTATGGCCTTTGGGTTATGCTCCCAGACACCCAGCCAAATATATTGCTTGTGCATTTCTTTGGCCTTTTCGGCAATTCGTTTAAGCATCCGTGAGCCAATCTTTTTGCCTTGATGTTCATTGAGCACATAAATACGTTCAATCTCGAGAGCTTTGGGGTCTTGTACATCCGATTGGGCAGATTCAACATTTAGTTTAAAGTATCCTACCAATTCTTGGCCATCGTATACAAAATAAAAAAATGTGTTTTTATTGGAAAGTTCTTTGGCCAATTGTTTGGATCCAAATGCCTTTTGAAGATAGGTACGAAAGTCATGTGGATCATTGTCCTTTTCAAAAGCATCTGAAAATGTGATTTTGGAAAGTTGTACCAGAGAGTCTAGGTCCGTACTATCACATTGTCGAAAATAAAGTGCCATTCCATCTAAATTACATCTCAAAATACCATAAAAAAAGAGCCTAACACGATGTTGGCTCCAATTTTTTCAGGGGGATGAATACTGACCTATAGCATAAAAAGCTTCTTGATCAATAACATAAAACCTGTAAAAAAATCGTTTCTGTAAACTTGTACGTTCTCGTTCATCGTGGTGTTTGATTTTAGTGCCATGGTTAATAGGTTTTAACGGTGTTAATTTGGGTAAAAATTTCGATATAACCAAATATATAATCGATGAACTGCCTGTAAAAACTATTGTTGTGTAATCTCTTTTTTTTGTTGTAAAATTGCGATTGATTCGATTCAAATATTCATTTCGGGAATATCTCCTTCCACAATCAACTCTCCCTCAGTAGCTTTCTTGATTTCTTCCACCGAAACACCGGGAGCCCTCTCCAATAATTTGAACCCTTTTGGCGTCACCTCGAGCACCGCAAGGTTGGTCACTATTTTTTTTACGCATCCTACACCTGTCAACGGCAGTGTGCAGCGTTTTAACAGTTTTGATTCCCCTGCTCTGTTGGTATGCATCATAGCTACGATGATATTTTCCGCCGATGCCACCAAATCCATGGCGCCTCCCATTCCCTTGACCATTTTACCGGGAATTTTCCAATTGGCAATATCCCCGTTTTCGGCCACTTCCATAGCTCCAAGAATGGTGAGGTGTACATGTTGTCCACGGATCATTCCAAAACTAAGTGCAGAATCAAAAAATGAAGCTCCGGGCAATGTGGTAATGGTCTGTTTTCCTGCATTAATGATATCGGCATCTTCCTCTCCTTCAAAAGGAAAAGGCCCCATACCGAGTACACCGTTCTCACTTTGAAACTCTACACTGATATCATCGCGTACAAAATTGGCCACCAGGGTTGGGATTCCAATCCCTAGATTCACATAATACCCGTCTTTGACCTCTTTTGCGATGCGTTTTGCAATTCCATTCTTTTCCAACATAACTATGCTTTCTGTCTTACGGTTCTTTGTTCAATTCGTTTTTCAAATTTTTCACCTTGGAAGATTCGTTGTACAAATATTCCCGGAATGTGGATTTGATTAGGGTCCAAGCTTCCTGCAGGAAGCAGCTCCTCCACTTCTGCGACGGTAATGGTCGCAGCTCCACACATGCATGGATTAAAATTTCTTGCGGTTCCTTTGAATATAAGGTTTCCCGCCTCATCGCCTTTCCAAGCTTTCACAAATGAAAAATCGGCCTTAAAGGCGGGTTCCAGCACATACATTTTGCCATCGAACTCCCTAGTTTCCTTTCCTTCGGCAACTTCGGTACCATAACCTGCCGGAGTATAGAACGCAGGGAATCCGGCTTGGGCTGCCCGACATTTTTCTGCCAGGGTGCCCTGTGGTGTCAATTCCACTTCGAGCTCTCCACTGAGCATTTGACGCTCGAACTCATCATTCTCTCCTACATAGGAAGATATCATTTTTTTAATTTGATGTTTTTGCAACAACAGGCCAAGCCCAAAGTCATCTACACCAGCATTGTTCGAGATACAGGTAATGTCCTTAATGCCCAAACGTACCAGTTCGCCAATTGCATTTTCCGGAATGCCACATAGGCCAAATCCGCCCAACATAAATGTCATACCGTCCTTAACACCATGTAAAGCTTCGGCAACATTCGCAACTGTTTTATTGATCATGCATTTCGTATTTATGATTGCCTGAAATTACGATTTAAATAAAAAAGCCCCAAGCAAATTATGATATGCTTGGGGCTTTCTTTTAAATTATTTCCAGTTAGAAGTCCAAATCGTCCAAATCGTCGTCAGTATCAATATCTTCCTCTTCTTTTTGCTTGGAACAATCCACATTTATGGATAAGTCCTCCGGCTCTTCAAATGCATCTTGCGACACTCCCAGTTCTTCGTTGGCATAATTCTTTTTCATGTACAAGGCCCAAATAGGCAATGCCATCGCAGCACCCTGACCGTAAGCCAAACGATTGAAATGGATAGATCTTTCCTCTCCGCCTACCCAAACACCGGTCACCAAGTTGGGTACCATTCCCATAAACCAACCATCACTTTGGTTCTGTGTGGTCCCTGTTTTACCAGCTATGGGATTATACAGCTTGTATGGATAACCCGTTACAACTTCTTTGTAAACTGTATTATTTACTCCATATGTATGTCTAAGCCTTCCGCCCGATCCGGCTTCGGTAACGCCTTGCAATAGGTTAACTACTGCATAGGCCACATCTTTGCTCAGCACATCCTTAGTTTCTGGTGTATATTCATAAAGCACGGTTCCATTCCTATCTTCTATACGGGTAACCATTACGGGCTTAACGTACACACCTTGATTGGCAAATGTTCCAAAGGCCCCTACCATTTCATAAACGGATACATCCGGTGTTCCCAGCGCAATGGAAGGCACTTCGGGAATTTCTTTGGTAATCCCCATGCTTTTCGCAATTGAAACCACCGCACCCGGGCCCACTCTATCTATAAGTTGAGCTGTTATTGTGTTTACCGAGTTCGCCAGAGCGTTCTTTAGGGTCATATCTTCCCCAGAGTATTTGCCATCGGCATTTTTTGGGGTCCAGGCTTCCATGTTTCCATGTTTTCCTGGCTCAATACTATACTGATTGTCCGGCAAGGTATAGCAAGGCGAATAACGCAACTGATCAATGGCCGCTGCATACACGAAAGGCTTGAACAAAGAACCTGCTTGCCTTGCTCCCTGTATCACATTATCATATTGGAAATGCTTGTAATCTATTCCTCCGACCCATGCTTTTACATGACCAGTTTGTGGCTCCATGGACATCATCGCGGTTCGCAAAAAGGTTTTATAGTACCTGATTGAGTCCAGTGGGGTCATTATGGTATCCTTCTCGTAGGAATCACTGTTCCAATCAAACACGGTCATTTCCGCCTTTTTGTGGAAAGTGGCTTCAATATCTTTATCCGACAGTCCCTCGCGTTTTAGATGACGCCACCTTGCAGAGCGTTTCATGGCGTTTCGCATTATGGTGTCCACAGCGCCTTTACTGATGTCCAAAAATGGTGTAGTAGGGTTGCGCTCGGGCGTATTTTGGTTAAAGAACTCGGCCTGAAGGTTTTTCATGTGTTCCTGTACCGCTTCTTCTGCATTTTTTTGCATTCTGGAATCTACGGTCGTGTAAACTTTTAACCCATCCAAATAGATATTATACTTTTCACCATCGGGCTTTGGGTTGTCCTCTACCCATCGGTTCAACCAGCGTTGCATGTACATTCTAAAATAGGTGGCCAAACCTTCCCTGTGTGATTCTGGGTTAAAATTGATTTTCATCTCCAAGCTTTGGAGTGAGTCTTTCTCCTTTTCCGAGATGTATCCATATTTTGCCATTTGGCCCAACACGGTGTTTCTTCGGTTGAACACCAATTCTTCTCTTCGTATGGGATTGTATAGCGATGAATTTTTGAGCATTCCTACCAAAACGGCAGATTCTTCTGTTTTTAGCTCTGTTGGTTCTTTTCCAAAATAGATTCTGGCCGCGGAACGGATACCATCGGCATTGTAGTTAAAATCATAAATGTTCAAGTACATGGCTATGATCTCCTCTTTGGTATAGTTCCTTTCCAGACGGGTGGCTATGACCCACTCCTTTATTTTTTGGGTAACGGCTTCGAAAAGGTTTCTGGATCTTACCCCCACAAAAAGCTGACGTGCCAATTGTTGAGAAATGGTACTTGCACCTCCTTTGGATCCCAGATAGGCCAATGCTCTGGCAAATCCCCTGGCATCGATTCCTGAATGATCATAATACCTGGCATCCTCTGTTGCAACTAATGCGTCCACAATATTTTGAGGCAAGGTCTCATAATCCACCCATGTACGGTTGTCATCCAAATAGAGCTTACCCAAGGTTTCGCCATCCGCTGAAATGAATTCCGTGGCCAGATTGGTCTCGGGGTTTTCCAATCGTTCAAAAGTGGGCATTTCGCCAAACGCGCCCCAAGAGGCCAATTGAAAAATAAGAACAACGGAAAGTATTCCTATTGCGAATACAATCCAAAACCACTTAATAAAAGGTCGAAAATTTTGTTGCTGTTTTTTTTGACGCTTTTTTGCCATTATTATTTGGGTGCTTTTTCTATTTCCAAACCAACATCTGTTACTCCTTCCAAAATATGGAGTCCTTCCACATTGCCATTTTTGCGCATGGCGTGCGAAACATTCACTTTATATACGCCAGATTCCGAAAAATCGATCATTTCCTTGTACCAAAGTTTATTTTCCTTTACGCTTCCCATTCCCTTTCCCAACCATTCTCCACTGGGTTCCGCCATTCTATATTCCAACGTATCCTTAATTGTGTTGCCGTTTGGATACTCTAACTCGGTAATTAAGAATAAATTGCTAAAAGGATAAGAATCATCATTTCTAATATTGATGAACAGGTTGTATGTCTGCGTGGAATCAAGTCCGGAGAATTCAAAATCCACTTTTTTATCGAGCTCCCACTTTCCTTCCTTGATTGGCCGATAATCGGAATACACCAACAACTCATTGCAAGAAGATAGGGTCACTACTGCAATAAGAAGCAACAAAAATTTATTTCGCATTGGATGATGCTTTAGGTTTTGGCTTTCTTCGCTTTTTATTTCTTCGTTTTTTCTTTTTGGGCCTATCGAATCGGGTAAGACTGTCTTGACCGACCACGTTCTCGAAGGTTGTTTTCTCTTCGATCACATTGTCGGCAGCATACTCCTCGAGACTTGCCACTTTTTGATTTTTTTTGTTCAGTTCCAAAATTTCCAACACTTGATCTTTGGTCAAAGTGTGCCAAATTGCAGGTTCGTCCTTGTATGAAAACCAGAGCTTTTCTTTAAAAATATCGGCTTTCTGACAAAAGGCCAGGCCCTTGTTTGTTTTTAGCTTACAGTCCGACGAAGGAAAGTTTTTTAGGGCTTCGAGATACATGTCGAGCTCATAGTTGAGACAACATTTTAGCTTGCCACATTGACCTGCCAATTTTTGGGGGTTCAAGGCAAGCTGTTGGTAGCGCGCAGAGGCGGTACTCACCGATCTAAAATCTGTCAACCAAGTGGAGCAGCAAAGTTCACGCCCACAGGAACCGATTCCTCCCAAACGTTGTGCTTCTTGCCTGTAGCCGATTTGGCGCATCTCTATTCTGATACCAAAGGCTTTGGCCATGTCCTTGATCAATTGTCTAAAGTCCACACGATCTTCTGCCGTGTAATAGAAGGTAGCTTTGGAACCATCGCCTTGGAACTCCACATCGCTCAGTTTCATCTGAAGTTTAAGCGATATGGCAATCTCACGGGAACGCTTTTTGATTTCTTCTTCCTTGTCCCTACATTTTTGCCAAATATCAATATCCCTTTGTGAAGCTTTTCTATAGATCTTTGGAATATTCTTGTCCTCTGGTGAAACTTTTTTGCGTTTCATTTGAATACGCACCAGTTCACCGGTCAATGTAACCACACCAACATCGTGACCGGACTTGGCCTGAGTGGCCACAACATCACCTATGGACAATTGAAGATTGTCCGAGTTCCGATAAAATTCTTTTCTGCTATTTTTAAAACGTACCTCAACGCAATCAAAGGGTTTTTGACCGTTGGGCAACGACATATTGGAAAGCCAATCAAAGACTGTTAGCTTGTTACAACCATCTGTGCCGCAAGTTCCATTGTTCTTGCAACCACGCGGTTGTCCATCCTTGCCGGTTGAACAACTGCTACACGCCATATTTAATATCTTGATTTAAGGAAATTTGAACCATCTCCTTAAATAGGGTTCATAAAAATTACTCATTGTAAATATAGTACAATTTGTGGCAGCAGGGAAATGCTACTTCTTGTATTTCAACACAGGGGAACGTCCTTTTTTAAATATTTTGTTGCTGGCGCCCTTTCCCTTTCGCAAACGTTTTTGTTCTTCATAAGGTAAAGCATGCACTTCTTTACATTCCACGGAGCAACAATTGTTCATCTCTTGGGCACATTCCTCGCATTGAATAAACAATAAATGACAAGCTTCGTTGGCGCAGTTCACATGGGTATCGCAAGGTTTTCCGCATTGGTGGCAGTGCGCTATCACTTCTTCAGAAATTCGTTCGCCCCTCCTATGGTCAAAAACAAAGTTCTTACCGAGAAATTTGTTTTCCAAGTTCTTTTCGCGCACTTGTCTGGTGTATTCGATTATCCCGCCTTCTAGTTGGTACACATTTTTAAAACCTTTGTGTTTGTAGTAGGCACTGGCTTTTTCGCAGCGGATACCTCCCGTGCAGTACATCACAAGTTTTTTATCCTCCTTGTGCTCAGCTAAATTTTGCTCAATAATATCGAGTGAATCTCGAAAGGTGTCTACATCTGGAGTTATGGCATTCTTAAAATGGCCTATCTCACTTTCGTAGTGGTTGCGCATATCCACCAACACAGTACTTTCGTCCTCAATAAGTTCGTTGAATTGCTCTGCTCCTACATGGACTCCTTTATTGGTGACATCAAAAGTGTCGTCGTTGAGGCCATCGGCCACAATCTTTTTGCGGACCTTTACCTTGAGTTTTAAAAAAGATTTATTGTCCTGTTCAATGGCAATATTCAAGCGTACATTTTCCAAGAAAGAAATGCTATCCAAATGCTCCTTAAAAATCCCGAAATTCTCTGCCGGCACCGAAAGCTGGGCGTTGATCCCTTCGTGAGCGACATAAATGCGGCCAAGAACATCCATATCGTTCCAAGCCAAAAAAAGATGGTTCCTCAAAATTTGAGGATTCCCTATATGTGCATATTTATAGAAAGAGATCGTAAGCCTATCCTTGCCGGCTTCCTCAATAAGAGCTTCCCTTTCTTTTGCACTTAATGTATTGTACAGTTGCATGCTATACTTGATTAAGTTAAAGAATGGTCCTTTAAATTTTTTGCAAAGATAGGGATTGAAAAGAACAGTAAATCAAAAGGGCCATTAGGCCCCCTTAATTCACTTTTTCTTTTTCACAACTAAATTTTCTTTTCTAGCAATTCTGAGCTAAATACAGCTCTATAAAGATGAGTTAGTACACCCAAGATGCATTGTTATTAAAAAGGTTGCGTCGTCTTTGTGGCATGTAGAAAGAAATGGTATTTTAGCCTTCCTAACAATTTTTACCATGAGCAAAGAGAAAGAAGCAAAATTAAAAGCCCTCAAACTTACACTAGATAAATTGGACAAAACCTACGGCAAAGGTGCCGTTATGAAAATGGGGGACAGTGTTGTTGAAGATGTCGAGGTTATTCCTTCAGGGTCGTTAGGTCTGGATATTGCACTCGGGGTCGGCGGTTACCCAAAAGGAAGGGTTGTTGAAATATATGGTCCGGAATCATCCGGTAAGACCACTTTGACCTTGCATGCGATCGCAGAAGCTCAAAAGGCCGGCGGCATTGCCGCTTTTATCGATGCCGAACATGCTTTTGATCGTTTTTATGCGAAAAAACTGGGGGTGGATATCGATAATTTGATCATCTCACAGCCCGATCATGGGGAACAGGCCTTGGAAATAGCCGATAACCTTATCCGTTCCGGCGCCATTGATATTGTGATTGTGGATTCCGTAGCGGCCTTAACTCCAAAAAGCGAAATCGAAGGGGAAATGGGCGATTCAAAAATGGGGCTCCATGCACGATTAATGTCCCAAGCGCTCAGAAAACTTACCTCTACCATAAGCAAGACCAAGTGTACCGTAATTTTCATAAACCAGTTGCGGGAAAAAATCGGGGTAATGTTCGGAAACCCCGAAACTACCACCGGTGGGAATGCCCTAAAATTTTATGCTTCGGTGCGTTTGGATATTAGAAGGTCTACCCAAATTAAGAGTACCGATGGCGAAGTCCAAGGGAACAAGACCCGGGTAAAAGTGGTAAAAAACAAAGTGGCACCTCCATTTAAAACCGCCGAATTCGATATTATGTACGGAGAAGGTATTTCAAAAATCGGCGAAATACTCGATTTGGGCGTAGCATACGAAATTGTAAAGAAAAGCGGTTCTTGGTTCAGTTATGGAGACACCAAATTGGGACAAGGCAGGGACGCGGTAAAAACATTACTGTTGGACAACCCCGAACTGTCCGAAGAACTAGAAGAAAAAATACGGGAAGCCATTGCCGCAGTAAGCGAATAAGCTTTTAATCGATTT
Organism: Flagellimonas marinaquae; assembly: GCF_023716465.1. NCBI lineage: Bacteria > Pseudomonadati > Bacteroidota > Flavobacteriia > Flavobacteriales > Flavobacteriaceae > Flagellimonas > Flagellimonas marinaquae. The sequence goes on along the minus strand of NZ_CP092415.1, from coordinate 1,638,498 downwards.
TTTGGGCAGATTAACTTTTGGTTATGAAAATCCTACGCAACCCTTGATTGTACCGCACATCTAAGGGAAAAAGGATTTTTGATATGAAAAAAGTGTTAATGCCCATTGTATTATTTGTGGCATGCTCATGGTTCGTTTCCTGTGAAGTGGACGATGATTCCCCCAATTTTTACTTTACCGCGCTTCATACGATAGAGGCCGATGTGCCCGAATCTTTCGAATACGGTAGAACTTACGACATCGACATAACCTACCAACGCCCTAATGGCTGTACATTTTTTGAAGGGTTCGATGTGGTGCAGACCGCAATGACCGATCGCGATGTGGTGGTGATCGGATCCGTGCTCACCGACGAAAACAGAGCGTGTACACAAGCTGTTGAAGAAGTAATGGCCACATTAACGTTTAATGTAATTTACAACAAAGATTATACCTTTAGGTTTTATGCGGGAGACGATGCCGAGGGGAACCCGACCTATTTGGAATATACAGTTCCTGTAGCAACGGAATCCACGCAAAAGTAAAAATACGAATCCAGAATTGACCAACATTTGGATCTTGAAGAACTGATACATAACTGTAAAAAAGGGAATCGGCAGGCGCAAGCTGAGTTATACCGAAGGTATTCCAGCATCCTATTTGGTATGTGCCTAAAATATTCCCGGAACAAAACCGAGGCGGAAGATAATCTGCACGACAGTTTTATGACCATTTACGAGAAAATAGGGCAGTTCAATTTTAAAGGGTCCTTTGAAGGGTGGATCAAAAGAATAACCGTAAACACAGTTCTTCAAAAGTATCGAAAGGATCAACACCTCAATGTGGTTTCGGAAAACACAGAAGATGAGGTCGAGGTGGACACCGAGGCTACCGATGTCAGCCTCTCCACACTTTTGGGATACATTCAAGAATTGCCGCATAAATACCGGTTAACATTCAACCTTTATGTATTGGATGGCTATAGCCACAAAGAAATTAGTGAGCTATTGGGAACCTCAACAGGAACCTCAAAATCGAATTTGGCGAGGGCCAAGGCCATTTTGAGAGATAAAATAGAAAAAACCAAGATCAACATTGCTTAAATAGACAGACCATGGGGAAAAAGAATTTAGAGCAATTGTTCAAAGAACAGTTTCGGGACTATCAAGAAATTCCGGACCAAAAAGTATGGAGTGCCATTGAATCCTCTTTGGACAACAAAAAACAGAAGAAACGGATCGTGCCCATTTGGTGGCACCTAGGCGGTGTTGCCGCTGCCTTGGTGGTCGTATTGTTCGCTATCGATCCATTTGCCGGTGAACCGGCAGAGCAACAAATCATTACAAATGTCGAGGACGACCCCTCCTCTCCAACCAATGCCGAAAAGGATGTGGATACCGACACTTTCAATAAACCATCTCTTTCTCCTGGTACTGATTTAACGCTTGACGACAAAGTTTTGGCAGATACGGAAAACTCCAAAAAGAACAGTAATTCCAAGCCTTCTAACAATAAAGCAAATACAACTTCGAGCTCATTGCCCACTTCCACCACCAAAAACAATTTCACTGTAGCAGATAATGTACCTGAAAATAATTTGGCCCCATCGAAACCTAAATTTTCAAAAAGCCGTGGAACAGCATCAGAAAGCAATGCGGTCTTGGCCTCCAATAAACTTGTTGGAGAACCTACTGATAAGCAGCAGTCTATTCCAACTACTCCCAATTCAGAGGAAGCAATTGCGTCTACCGAAGTAGAAAAGGATAAGATGGAAAAACAATCCATTTATGATGCTATTAAAGAACAAGAAGATCTAGATAAGGCTGTTGCCAACAACAACGCTGGCAAATGGTCCGTTGGCCCTTCTTTGGCACCAGTTTATTTTGATGCTTCTGGTGATGGCTCCCCAATCGGCCCCGACTTTTCTTCCAATTCAAAATCGGGAAACCTTAATCTAAGCTACGGGCTCACCGTAGCCTACGAAATAGGAAAAAAAATAAAACTCCGTTCCGGGGTACATCGCGTTAATTTCGGGTACAGCACCAACGATGTTCTTTTCTCCTCTACATTAAACGCCGCAGCAACGGACAGAATCGCTAATATTGACTACAAACCAAACCCAACAAACATAATTGTTGAAAGTAGGGATGCAAACAAAGGTTCACCATCCGCGACCTCTAAAGAAATAGCGTTGAACAGTACTCCCGCCCTAGATGGTAAAATGGTGCAACAATTGGGCTACATAGAGGTCCCTTTGGAAGTAAATTATGCTCTTGTGGACAATAAGTTCGGTGTGGATTTGATAGGGGGCTTTAGTTCTCTGTTATTGGTGGATAATTCCGTGTTGTTGGAATCCAACAATTTGGTAACAGAGGTGGGTGAAGCGAACAATATAAATTCGCTAAACTTTAGTGCTAATGTGGGCATGGGCCTCAATTATAAGTTTTCCAAAAAAATCAAGATAAATGTGGAACCTGTTTTTAAATATCAATTGAACACCTTTTCCAATGTTTCGGGTAATTTTCAACCGTATTCCATTGGTGTTTACAGTGGTTTTAGTTTTAGGTTTTAGCATAAAGAAGTTGGTTAGGAAGATTGCTCCTCTATGCAATCATTTAAGCGCTCTTGTTAATCAAGAGCGCTTTTTTTAAACAAAATATTCGCATATTATTCTTACATTATGCCTCAAAACACAAACCAACTCCCTGACAATGTGAATGCTGATCAATTTGAAAATATCCTTATCTATTTTTCCAAATCCCTTATGGGCATGGAAAATGAAGAAGACATTCTTTGGGATGTTGCAAAAAACTGCATTTCCAAATTGGGGTTTGTCGATTGTGTGATCTACTTGGTTGACCCTGGCCAAAAAATGCTAATTCAGAAAGCGGCATACGGGCCAAAAAGCCCAAAAGACCAAACATTGTACAACCCTGTGAAAATTGCCGTTGGAGAAGGCATTACAGGCAGTGTCGCAACCACTGGTTCACCCGAACTGATTCTCGACACTACGAAGGACTCGAGATATATCGTGGATGATGATTTTAGGCACTCAGAAATTTGTGTCCCCATTAAATATGAAAATGAAATTTATGGTGTAATAGACTGTGAACACCCGGAAAAAGGTTTTTTTACTGATCGGCATTTAAAAATGCTATCTGCCATTGCATCTATCTGTGCCATAAAAATTAGAAGTGTGCGCACCAATAGACAATTGCTGGAAAAACAGCGTAAGCTTATTGAGGTAAGGGAGGAAATACTCGAGCTAAAGTTAAAAACACTGAGTTCGCAACTTAATCCGCATTTTGTGTTCAATGCCTTAAATGCCATACAATACTTTATTACTTCTCAAAATACCAAGTTGGCCCTTGATTATTTTTCTACATTTAGTAAGCTTGTCCGGTTTTATTTAAAGCAGATAGGTCAAGACTCGGCTTCTCTGTACAACGAGGTCGACATGTTGAATTGGTATTTAAAGCTTCAAAAATTGAGATATGATGATTCTTTCGACTACACTATCTCAATGGAAAAAAATAATATTATTTCAAAAGAAGCTTACATCCCGCCTTTTGTAATACTTATGCTCTTTGAGAATATTGTGGAACAATCCATTATAAATGGAGTTACCGATCAGCATTTTAAGATTGGAATAAAAACCATAAAAAACAAGGTTACTTTTGATGTTGAATATCATTGTAAAGGGATGGATTCCGAGTCCACAGACAATCATTGGTACCGTAAAAACATGATAAATTGGAAAGAGCAGATTGAACTTTTGAACACGGTAAAAGGGTATCAAATTTTCCATGAGACCACGAGCTCCTTCAACAATGGAACAGATATAAAACATATTGTTTTACAACTGCCCAACCTTGCTATATCGAAAAACGCAATGGATTAACTCAAATCAGTTCCTCAAGAATAACATCCCTGACCTCTTCCCTTAAGGTGGATGTGTCCTCCGGACTCAAGATCCCGGTTTCAAAAAATTGATGCACCCGTACCCGGATTCTACCAGGTCCGCCACTGTAAAAAGTAAATGAGAACCTCTTTTTGTTATCATAAAAAGTCATCGGCACCACCGGAATTTTATGGGTTATGGCCATTTTAAATGCTCCGTCCTTAAAACTGTCCAAAACTACTTCTTCGTCAGGGACCCCTCCTTCTGGAAAAATACAGATACTTAAACCTTGATCCAATCGCCTTTGTGCCCTTCGATACACACCTGTGCGGCTTTTAACACTGTCCCTATCCACCAAAATGCAAACTCTTTTATAGAAAAATCCAAATATGGGAATCTTTACCAATTCCTTTTTGCCCACAAAAACAAAAGGGTTTTTACTTACATGGAGCATCAACATAATATCGAGCATGCTGGTATGGTTGGCCACCAACATATAACTCTTCCCCCTATCCATCCGTTGTTCGCGCACAACTTTAGGAAAGCATCCCATACCGTACAAAATGGGACGAGCCCATAAATTTCGGGCCAACCAGAAAAATTGGGGATAGGTCTTCTCCGAAATTGTAGTGGCCAGTAGAAAGGGAAAAAACAGAAAAATAGGAACAGCCACCAAAATATAGAACCAAACCCTATACAACCAATGCCCCACATTTTTGATTATTCCAAGCATCTGCCAAAAGTAACCTATTTCCCAATTTTAATCGATATGGGATGTATGGGCATAACCGGTTCTTTAAACAAACAGTCATATATCCAGCTTTTTTTATAATCAGCGGATGCTTACTTTTACGGTCAAAAATTAAAAATGGCCAGAATTCTTACAGGAATACAAAGTACAGGCACGCCCCATTTAGGAAATATTTTAGGTGCAATTGTCCCTGCCATTGAAATGGCGGAAAACCCTAAAAACGATTCCTTCTTGTTTATTGCCGATATGCATTCGTTAACTCAAATAAAAAATGGGGAGCTGTTAAGGGGCAATACCTATGCCATTGCTGCTGCTTGGCTCGCTTTTGGCCTGGATATTGAAAAAACTGTTTTTTACAGACAGAGTGATATTCCCCAAACTGCGGAATTGGCTTGGTACTTAAGCTGCTTTTTTCCATACCAGCGACTTACTTTGGCCCATTCCTTTAAAGATAAGGCCGGCAGGCTGGAAGATGTGAACGCAGGACTTTTTTCCTATCCCATGCTAATGGCCGCGGACATATTGTTGTACGATGCAGAAATTGTTCCTGTAGGGAAAGATCAACTGCAACATTTGGAAATAACAAGGGATGTAGCTTCTCGTTTTCACAATCAGATGGGCGAAACATTTGTAATGCCCGAGGCCAAAGTCCACGAGCAGACCAAATACGTTCCAGGAACAGATGGTGAAAAAATGAGCAAAAGCCGTGACAACCTTATAAACCTTTTCCAAACCGATAAAAAATTAAGAAAACAGATCATGGGCATTGTTACGGACAGTACACCCATGGAAGAACCCAAAGATCCCAGCAAGGACAATGTGTTTGCACTGTACAAGCTTTTGGCCAGCCCAGAGCAAATCGAGGAAATGAGCGCCAATTATTTAGCGGGCAATTATGGTTACGGACACGCCAAACAAGCCTTGTACGAGCTTATTATAGAAAAGTTCGAAGAGCCCCGGGAAAAGTTTGAGTATTACATGAACCATACAGGCGAGATCGACGAGGCTTTGGCCTTTGGTGCGGAAAAAGCCCGAAAAGTGGCCAATGAGGTATTGGTCCGTGTTCGAGAAAAGTTGGGGTATTAGCCTTTTATCGATATTTTGACTTAATAGGCCCATATTCAAGGAGCGGGTAAATTTGGACTTCCTTGCCAAACCCTTTTTAAAAAGGAAATAAAACCCGATTTTTTGTGGCAAGTCTTCGATGAACAACGCCCTAAAACAGAGTGACTGTTCTGTTATCATTCCATACGACGAATGTCATTCCTGCGCAGGCAGGAATCCATCATCAAAAAACTGAAAACTAAATCTGGTGGAATTCTTTGCTCTTCTTCCACAAGCTCAGGATGAGAGCTCTTGATGACGGTTCGCAACAACACCTTACCACACCCATAACTGTCTGTTGAACGACCACCGACTATTGTTTCGAATACGCTCAACGACCTACTACCGACTGCTCCCTACCAATTGAATCTTGGAAACTACACCGCCTCGAACAGTTTACCGGGCAGTGGTCGGATCACGCCCTTCATTTCCATGTTCAATAATGTGCTGGAAACTTTAAAAATGGGCAGATTACATTCCAAAGCAACGGTGTCCAGTAGTTGTTTTCCGTTTATTTGCAAGTAGTTGTAGATTGACTGTTCTGTTTCATCCAACTCGACAAACAGCTGCTTTTGCACCGCTTTTTCTTGTTTTTCCGCTTCAATTTCCCATCCAAGAAGATAAACCAGTTCGGCTGCAGACGTCAATATATGCGCTTTTTGATATTTTATGAGGTCATTACAGCCTTTGCTCCATTTATCGGTAGCCCTGCCAGGAACGGCAAAAACTTCCCGGTGGTACCCATGTGCCAGATCGGCGGTTACCAAGCTCCCCCCTTTTTCCGCAGATTCGATCACAATGGTTGCTTCACTTATTCCTGCAATTATCCGGTTTCTTTTGAGGAAATTTTCCCGATTAGGCTGGCTTGTACTCCAAAACTCCGTCATAAACCCACCATTTCGCTCTATTTTGGTTTGATATTTGGCATGTACCTTAGGATATATTTGATCCAATCCATGCGCCATACAAGCTATGGTCTGTAATCCATGGTCCATGGCCGCCTTTTGAACAGCAATATCCACTCCGTAGGCGAATCCACTAACGATAACCGGGTTCAAAGGCGCCAATTCCTCTATAAATCGATGACAGAACGAGACACCATAGTTGGTCACATTTCTTGTGCCCACCACACTGATTAGCTTTTGACCCTTTAAATCTATATTCCCGCGCTGAAACAATATAATAGGCCCGTCCAAACAATGTTTCAACCGGGCCGGATAATCTTCATCCATAAAATAGGAGGTGGAAATATTCTGCTTGGACAGAAATTCGAATTCTTCTTGGGCTTTTTCAAGGTACATTGTGTCCTGCAGACCTTTCAAAGTAACTTTTCCAATGCCATCAATTTTTAAAAGATGATGCATTTTATCTTCAAAAACTGCTGTTGGGCTTCCACAATGTGCAATTAATTTCTTGGCGGTCACATCCCCGATATTCGGAATGTTTTGCAGCCGTAAAGCCGCAATAATTTCAGGTTCAGTCATTTGATTTGGGAGTCAAAGTTGTTCACAAAATACAGATTTTTAAATGTTAATAAAAAGTTATGCTGCATATTTTGTACTCCCCCTTTTTTTGCAATATTTGTGGCTATGCGGATAGACTCATACCTAGAAAAATTATTGTTCGAGTACAACTGTGTGGTTGTTCCCGGTTTTGGGGCGTTTTTAGCTCACGGAAAATCCGCAGAAATCGATTTGACCACCAACACATTGGTACCACCGAGCAAGGTAATTTCCTTTAATGCCCAACTTACCAAAAACGATGGGCTATTGGTATCCCACATATCCAAAGAAAAGAATATCGGGTACGAGGAAATGCTAAAGGAAGTGGAAAATATCTCACTGGATTGGAACAATAAATTATCCAAAGGTGAGAGCATTGAGCTTTTTGGTATAGGCAAACTATGGCACAACAACGAGCATAGAATCCAATTTCAGCCAGAGGAAAAAATCAACTTTTTGACGTCTTCCTTTGGATTGTCCGCTTTTGCCGCTACGCCGATTAAGCGTGAGGTGATCAAGGAGGAGGTTGAAGAACTGGAAGAGCGCATCCCATTTATAATTACCCCTGAGAAAAGGGAACAGACCTCGTTCAGGCCTTGGTTAAAATATGCCGCGGTTATTCTATTGGCCGTTTCCATGGGTGTAACATCGTACCGAACTTATGATGATTTACAGCAAAAAGAGGTTGCGGCCCAGCAAGATGCACAACAAGAAGTTTCCCGTTTGATCCAAGAAGCTACTTTTTTTGAGAGTTCTCCTTTGGAACTGCCCGCCATCAACCTTAGCGTGACCAAAAAGAAAAGGGGACACCACCATATTATCGCGGGAGCTTTCCGGGAGCAACAGAATGCTGAAAAAAGGGTAGATCAACTTAAGGAAAAAGGATACAATGCCTTTTATCTTGGGGTGAACAAATATGGCCTGCACCAAGTGGCTTACGATAGCTTTGAAGACCCTCAAAAAGCACTGCTGTTCCTACGAAAGGTCAAAGTTGAGGATTCCAGGGATGCTTGGATGCTTTCCGAAAAATAAATAATCCCGCTTTCTTTTAAAACCTTTCCGTACTTCAATATCTTTGCGCAAAATTTAAAGGTATGACGCCTAAGACTCCTAGTGAATCACGTACGGTAATGACCGATTTGGTATTACCCAGCGAAACCAACCCGTTGAACAACCTTTTTGGCGGTGAACTATTGGCCCGTATGGATCGTGCTGCCAGTATTTCTGCCCGTAGACATAGCAGACGTATCACCGTAACTGCCTCCGTGAACCATGTTGCATTTAACAGCGCAGTTCCTTTGGGCAGTGTGGTGACCGTAGAGGCTTCTGTTTCCCGCGCTTTTAATACCTCCATGGAAATTTTCTTGGATGTTTGGATAGAAGATCGCTTTACGGGAGAGCGTACCAAGGCAAATGAGGCCATTTACACCTTTGTTGCGGTGGATGACACCGGCAAACCAACGGAAGTCCCACCGTTGGAGCCGGAAACCGAGCTGGAAAAGCAACGTTTTGCCGCTGCGTTACGACGTAAACAGCTCAGCTTGGTACTTGCCGGTAAAATGAAACCTGCCGATGCTACCGAACTAAAAGCATTGTTTACTACTTCCTAAAGTTTAAAAATCAAAGTTGTCCGGATCGGGGCCAAATCGTTTGCCTTTGTCCAAACTATCGAGGAGCTTTACGTCTTCATCCGAAAGTGTAAAATCGAACAGCTCCGAATTGGTTTTGATCCGTTCTTTTTTGGATGATTTAGGAATGGTGACCACTCCTTTTTGCAGATCCCATCGCAGCACGATCTGGGCAATTGTTTTGTTGTATTTAGCTGCCATGTCCTTCATAATGTCCAAATCAAAGATGTTCCCTTGCATTAAAGGGGACCACGCTTCATATTGGATTTGGTGCGAGCTGCAAAAATCCATCAACTCTTGCTGCACCAAGTAGGGATGAAACTCCATTTGATTGACCATGGGCACAATCTCGGCGGTATCCAAAAGATCTTCTAAATGGTGCTTTAAAAAGTTGCTAACTCCGATGGCGCGCACCCGTTTTTCCCTATACAGTCTTTCAAGTGCTCGCCAGGTGTCTTTGGACAGGTCCCCTTTGGGCCAATGGATGAGGTACAGGTCCAGATAATCGGTTCCCAAACGATTTAAACTGGCTTCGAATGCCTTCAATGTAGCTTCGTATCCTTGATCGGTATTCCAAACTTTACTTACCAAGAACACATCTTCCCGAGGTACATTGCTTTGCCTTATTCCTTCGCCTACCCCTTCCTCATTTTCGTAAATGGCAGCGGTATCTATATGACGATAACCGTGGTTCAAAGCTTCTTTTACCGCATTGATCACCTCTTCTCCATCTTTGGAAAGGTAAACACCAAGCCCTAAATAGGGCATCTGGACCCCATTGTGGAGTTCAAAGGAGCCTTGCAAGTCTGATAATTTCTTCATAGTGTTAGAGTTGATATATCCAATCTTCAGGGTTCAATCGGTTGGAATCCCTATACAGATAGAACTTCAATTTTGTTGTGCCATCAAACCGATTGGTATTTATTTCGCCCAGAATATCCTTGGCAGCTACTTTATCCCCTTTTTTTACATAAAGATCGGATAGGTTATAATAGGTGGTGATATAGTTTCCGTGTTTTATTTGAACACCCTTGTTCCCTCCTGGAACGGTAAGTATGGCTATTACCTCTCCCTCAAAAATAGCCCTTGCCTTGCTGCCCTTGTCCGTAGTAATGGTAACCCCATTGTTCCTGTGCTTGATTCCAGGATACAATTTATCGGCATAAACCCCGTACCCTTGGCTTTTAACTCCTTTTTCCACCGGCCAAATGAGCCTTCCTTTATTGGAGGTAAAGTTGTCCGCAACCAATTTTGTTTCCGGGGTCATGGCAAAAGTTGGACTGCTGGTCGATTTACCGGAGCTTTTATTAGAGCTGGCGATCGCACTTTTGATCATTCGTTCTATCTCTCGATCAATTTTACGGGCCTCTGCCTGCTTCTTGTTTATTGCTGTAGTATATTTTGCTTCGTTTTGTTTTATGCTCGTTAAAAGTCTCTTTTGGGTCTCAATTTCTTTGGTCAGTTCATCTTTTGCCTTTCTATTCTCCGCAATGAGTTGGTCTTTTTGCTTGCGCTGACTTACCAAATCCTGGTTTAAAAGGGTAAGCTCTTCGGTTTTCTTTACAATATCTTCCCCTTGTTTTTTTCGATGTTTGGCATATTGTTGCATATACTGAAGCCTTTTAAAAGCCTGAAAGAAATTCTCAGCTGAAAGCAAAAACATGAGTCGATTGTTCTGTGATTTATTCTGGTAGGTTTTTTGGATCAAATGGGCATAATCTTCTTTTAGGGCATTTAAGTCTTCTCTTAATTTGCTTATGCTTCTGATGTTTACATTTATCTGCCTATTTAGCAAGTTCGACTGTTGGTTGGTTACTCGAATAAGTTCTTGGCGAACGCTGATCTTGTTGTCCAAGGCTTCCATTTGGTCCAATACGGTGCCCTTTTCTTTACGTTCTGCAAAGAGCAATCTATTGATTTCCTTAATTTCTTTCTGCAGTCGTTCACGTTTGGCCTCCAGTACTTTTTGCTCGCTGGTCTGGGCAAAACTCCCCGATGAAACAAAGAATATAACTAACGCATAATAAAACAGATATGAAGTTTTATCTTTCATACTACTTTAATGTAATTTTATCATATCCTTTGGGTATCTTATAGGGAAAACTCATGGGTTTGTTCAATTCCAGGTTTCTAAAACTTAGGTCAATAGTGGTCAGCTCACCTGCTTCTTCGGCGACAATCTTAACTTCGTTCGGCAGCACATTTCCTGAAATATCCTGATAGGTATATTTAGCCATTAGTTGTCTGGAATTTTCCGGCTGGGATATTTCTTGAGACGCTATCTTAAAGTTTTTGGGTTCCAACTGAAACAGTATTTTGAAAAGCTCTTGGGCCTTTTTCGGTTTTAATTGGTAATTCCCATTGTACACTTCGCTATTGAATTTTTCCTTTCGCAGGTCCAACACAGCATTGCCGAGGAGTAGGTTCTGTACTTTTTCAAAATCCAATTGGGTGCCCAAAAGTTCGCTCAAATAACTAAAATCACCATCGAAATATTCGTTTTGTAACTTGTTGTAGAAGGAAACCTTCTTTGGGGTAATGTGCGCCTTGACCACTCCTAAGGGAGCACTCATCCAAATAACCTTGTCCTTTTCCATTCTTAGGCTCACATTAACTCCTTGCGAATCGTCTCCGTTGGCGTAATCTATCTTTACCCTTCCCCTCAATGTCTTAAAATTGGATTGATTGGCGTAATGGGCGTTTATAATGTTCTTTGCAGTAAGGCGCGAATTGACCTCCCCACCAGTAATGGATTTAGTGCCCTTACAAGCGCCCAATACGAACAACAACATTGGTATTGCGGTGAATCTTATTATATTTTTATGTAGGTTCATTATAATCCCGAATTGATTTTGTTCAAATACTCATTGGCTTTCTGTGTGTCACCAATTTTGGCATATCCTGCGGATAGCTGCTTGTATATTTTATTTTGAAGCTGGTTGTCATCCAACAGATAGTCCAGTCCGCTTAACAACACTTCAACACCCTTGCTTGCATTTCCCGTGTTATTTAGTGCTGTGCCATAAGCATAATAGAAATAGGGCTGTAAGGGATAAGTGTCCAGAGCCTCTTGCGATTCGCTCAACAGCTTCTTAAAATTGGACGCTGAGATCAATTGTTCCATTGTTGCTTGCAATTGCAGTACCGGATCATTGCTATTATTTCTTTGTTCTACTGTCCGAACTTCTTGCATCTGACCTCCTTTTTCCAAAGAATCGTTTATTTTTCGAGTCAGCTCTGTTTTTAAACCCGAATTCTCCATTGTACCCAACACGTTAGAAGCTTCCTCATACTTTTTCATCCTAAAGAGCGAAACCGCCATGTTTTGCCGTAACTTTTCATTTTGATAAGGTATGCGTTGCTTAATCCCTTCTATTGGGCTTCCCTGTTTGTCGAGAATGGTCAATAGATTGTCCAAATACCAATAATCTTCTGGTTTTGAAAGAAGCGCTGCAACAGCATAATCTTGAGCCTGTATGTACTTTTTGTCCAAAAGATAGGCTTTGGCCAGTTCGTAGTCCACAACACTGTTATCGGGCTCCAATTGCTTACATTTTAAAAACAGATCAACTGCTCTATCGTAGTTTTGGATACCTTTTTGTTTTAAGGCCTCAAAAAAGTTTTCTTGAAACTCATCGGTATATTCGTCGAGGTAGACCTCGGCGCTTTCCTGTTCTTCTTGGGCATAGGTATCACAATGCATCAAGATTGATGCTGTTAAAAACACCCAAAGAAGTAATACATTTTTCATACCGTCTTAAGTCCCCGTCAAACTAAAAATCTATACTAAAGTTATTCCAAAACGGAATAATCTCCAATACTAATGGTCTCAAAATTACCATTATACACCACGTGATTGCCGATCATGGCATTATCCAGGTTTGCGTTGCTAATTTTACTGTTGCTCTGGATAAGGCTGTTTTTTATGGTAGAATTTTCCAAAACCGTGTTTGCCCCTACGGATACATATGGGCCAACAGTTGTATTTTTTAGCACAACATTCTCACCGATAAAGCATGGTTCTATAATGTTTGCATTTTCTTGTTGTACCGTTTCGGCCACCATATTCTCCCCTTCCTGCTCCAAAAAGCCCAACATGCGCTGATTGGTTTCCACGGTTACATTTTTATTGCCACAGTCCATCCACTCGTCCACCTTTCCGGGAACAAATTTCATGCCCTTTTCCATCATTCGTTTTATGCCGTCGTTGATTTGGTATTCGCCCCCATGCGTAATATCGTTATCCAACACATGTTGTAGCTCGTTTTTGAGAACTTCCACATCCTTGAAATAGTAAATTCCGATTACCGCTAGATCGGAAACAAATTCTGCTGGTTTTTCGACCAACTCAACAATTTCATTTTGATCATTTAATTGTACTACTCCATAAGCTTCGGGATGTTCTACTTGTTTTACCCATATTACGCTGTCCGCAGATTTGTCCAAATCAAAATCTGCACGGATCAATGTATCGGCATAAGCTATTACCGCTGGTCCACTAAGGGAGTCTTTTGCGCTCATTATGGCATGTCCGGTTCCAAGTGGCTGATCTTGTCTATATATTGATCCTTTGGCTCCCATTTCGCTGGCCAATTCCATTAAGCTCTCTACAACATCATCGCCAAAAAAGGCGGGATCGCCCAGAATAAAGGCAACCTCATCAATTGGTTCACCCAACACTTTGGCGATATCGGTAACCAGTCGGTGTACTATCGGTTTTCCCGCAACAGGTATCAATGGTTTCGGAACTGTTAATGTATGTGGTCTTAATCGGGAACCTCTTCCCGCCATTGGAACGATTATCTTCATAGTTTACGCACCTGTCTGGCCAGGTGTCTCTTTTTAATGGTTAGACTTTTATTAAAAAGGTCAAGACTAAGCTCGACCCTACATTCTTCTTTATTTGGTTCCGGTACTTCCGAACCCACCTTCGCCTCTATCAGTTTCTGAAAGTGTTTCAACTTCTTCCCACTCGGCGCGCTCATGTTTGGCAATTACCATTTGGGCGATACGCTCTCCATTTTCCACAATAAAATCCTCATTGGATAAATTGACCAAGATTACCCCGACATTACCACGATAATCGGCATCGATGGTTCCTGGTGCATTGAGCACAGTAATACCTTTTTTTGCCGCCAATCCGCTACGAGGGCGTACTTGTGCCTCATAACCTACGGGAAGTTCCATAAACAGTCCCGTGGGAACAATGGCTCGTTCCAATGGTTTTAAGGTTATGGGCGAATCGATATCGGCCCTTAGATCCATCCCTGCCGAGGCAAGGGTTTCGTAATGTGGCAACTTGTGGCCGGATGTATTGATTATTTTAATTTTCACGTTTTATAAAAATACTTCTAAGTTTATCTCCTTCCATCTTATATACTAACCCCAAAAATAAGAAAAGTAGTATGCTGCCCACTATTAAATTTCTATTAAAAACATAGAACGATAGTATTGAGAACAAGAGTGATACAGCGAAATAAAAGACAATTTTCCTCATGTTATAGGGGACAGGGTAATATTTCTTTCCAAAGTGATACGATAGGACCATCATGGTCGCGTAGGCCGCCAGAGTTGCCAGGGCCGATGCCATATATCCTATTTTGGGAATCAAGCTTATATTGATGGCCAAAGTGATGATTGCTCCAACGGAAGAAATATAGGCGCCAAATTTGGTGCGATCCGTTACTTTGTACCAAACCGAAAGGTTGTGATAAATGCCCAAACAGAAACTTGCCAAAAGTATGATAGGAACCACGTCCAAAGCCTCCCAAAAAGCAGAATCCCTGACCAACAATTTTTTTAAAGGGTCTATGAACACCATTACCCCTAAAAAAATGAGACTGCCCATAATTACAAAGTAATTGGTAATCTGGGCATAGGTTTTTTGAGGGTTCTCCGAGTCTGCGTGGCTAAAAAAAAACGGTTCCACCCCCAACCGAAAAGCGGTTCCAAACAGCGTCATGAATACCGCCAATTTATAGCAGGCCGAATATTTCCCTATCTCTGCCTTGGCAATGTCCTCTGGTAATAATCGATCTAAAAGAATGCGGTCGAACACCTCGTTGACCGTAAATGCAAGTCCGGCCACCATAATGGGCATGGAGTACTTGAGCATTTCCTTCCACAAACCTTTATCAAATTTATATTTGGTGTCAAAATAAATTCCGCTCACCCATAAAAAGGCAGCACCACTGGAAATTACATTGGCAATAAAGACATACTCTATCTGAAAATCTGGTTTATAAAGAGCTGCCCAAAATGATTGCCCATTTTCAGCTAATCCGGGCAATAGGGTCAAGAAAAATATATTCAACAATAAATTAATGGCCACACTGGTGACTTTTACTATCGAATACCTTAATGGCCGTTCATTTGCCCTGATCCAAGCGAACGGCACTATGGCCAATGCATCTAGCACCAGAATCAAAATAATATATATGATCAACGATTCCTGTACATCTATAAAGGCGGCAAAGGTTCCTTTGAAGAGAAAGGCTGCACCAAAAAATATAAGGGAAGACAACAGCAAGGATATCAAGGATGTAGAAATTACATTTCCCTTATCCGGGTATTTATTAAAGAATCGGAAAAAGGCTGTTTCCATACCATATGCCAACACTACATTAAAAATGGCAAACCATGAGAAGATCACCGATATTTCCCCATAGGTTTCCGGGTCCATTACAGAAGTGTACAAAGGCACCAATATAAAGGAGAGGACCCGCGGCAATACCGTGGCCAAACCATAGATAAATGTTTGTTTAAAAAGCTTTTTTAGTGGATTCAATAGGTGTTGCTTCTTTGAAAACCTTGCTTAGGCGGCTACAAGTTACGCAAAAGCCAGTATTACCTAAACCTTATTGTCCTAAGAAAAACCAAAAAGGCCACCGAATCGGTGGCCTTTGTATATATTAAATTATGTATATCCTAATTGTTCAACGCTTCCGCTATTGAATATTTAGCCTCACTTTGGTTCGGCTTAATTGTTCAACGCTTCCGCTCCACCAACAATTTCGAGGATTTCGTTGGTAATCGCTGCTTGACGGGCTTTGTTATACGTTAATTTAAGCTCGTCCCTAAGCTCTGCGGCATTGTCCGTTGCTTTGTGCATGGCCGTCATACGGGCACCGTGCTCACTCGCGAAAGAATCTCTAATGGCCTTGAACAATTGTGTCTTCAAGGATTTAGGTATCAACTCTTTTACGATTTCCACTTTTGAAGGTTCAAAAATGTAATCGGCAGCAATGGCTTCATCACCTTCTGCGCCAACAATGGGCAGGAACTGTTCTGTCATCACAATCTGTGTCGCGGCATTTTTGAACTTGTTGTACACCAACTCGATTTTATCATAATCACCTTTGGTGAACAAACGCATTAAAAGTTCGGCAATCTCGGCAACGTTCTCAAAGGTCAAATCATCATACACCTTGCTCTGGTCGCCTAAAATGGTATGTCTTTTTCTAAGGATATCGTTTCCTTTCTTACCAATGGTATAGAAATCGACCTGTTTGCCCGGATACTTATTGGACACCAAATTGTTGCTCTGCTTGATGATGTTGGAATTGAATCCACCACAAAGACCTCTATTGGAAGTAATGGCTACCACCAAAACTTTGTTCACTGGCCTTTTGTCGGCGTACTCGCTTCCTCCATCTCCTTCCAAACTGGCGCTAAGCCCTTGTAGGAGCTCGGTCAGTTTATCGGAATAGGGACGCATCGCCGTGATAGCATCCTGTGCCTTCTTCAACTTTGCAGCAGATACCATTTTCATGGCACTGGTAATCTGCATCGTTGATGAGATGGATGATATCCTGTTACGTATTTCCTTTAGATTTGCCATATTCTTCTTTGTCATTCCGCACTTGATGCGGAATCTTTTTGGTTATGGATTCCTGCAGTGCCCTTCGACTACGCTCAGGGCCCTTCAGAAATGACAATTGTTATGCTTTGTACTTGCTTGAAAGGTCCTTGCAAACAGCAGTCAATGTATCGGTAACCTCGTCGGTCAATTTACCGGCTTTAAGCGTATCCAAAACATCTCTGTGCTTGGCGTTCAAGAACTCCAAGTAATCTTTTTCAAACTCTTTTACCTTGTCCACAGGAACATCTCTCAACAAGTTCTTGGAACCTGCAAAGATGATGGCCACCTGATCTTCTACGGTAAATGGATCGTTCTGACCTTGTTTCAAGATCTCCACGTTTCTACGTCCTTTTTCGATTACGTTCAAGGTAGCGGCATCCAAATCGGAACCGAACTTGGCAAAAGCTTCCAATTCACGGAACTGGGCCTGGTCAAGTTTCAAGGTACCTGCTACTTTCTTCATGGACTTGATCTGCGCGGAACCACCCACACGTGATACGGAGATACCTACATTAATCGCAGGACGAACCCCTTGGTTGAACAAATCTTGCTCCAAGAATATCTGACCATCGGTAATGGAAATTACGTTGGTAGGGATATAAGCGGATACGTCACCTGCCTGTGTTTCGATAATTGGAAGTGCTGTTAAAGAACCTCCACCTTTTACTTTAGACTTCAACGATTCAGGAAGGTCGTTCATATTCTTTGCAATAGCATCGTCACCGATTACTTTCGCAGCACGCTCCAATAGTCTGGAGTGAAGGTAGAAAACATCTCCAGGGTAAGCCTCACGTCCCGGCGGTCTTCTCAACAACAAGGAAACCTCACGGTAAGCTACTGCCTGTTTTGACAAGTCATCATAAATAATCAATGCAGGACGGCCTGTGTCCCTGAAGTACTCACCGATAGCAGCACCCGCGAACGGGGCATATACCTGCATAGGAGCAGGGTCGGAAGCATTTGCGGCAACAATGGTCGTATAGGCCAATGCCCCTTTTTCTTCCAACGTTTTGGCGATGGCGGCTACCGTTGATGCTTTCTGACCTACGGCAACGTAGATACAGTAAACCGGCTCACCTGCATCGTAAAATTCTTTTTGGTTTAGGATGGTATCGATACAAACTGTGGTCTTACCTGTTTGCTTGTCACCGATCACCAACTCCCTTTGTCCACGACCAACCGGAATCATGGCATCGATAGCCTTGATACCTGTTTGCATTGGTTCGTCAACGGGTTGTCTAAAAATTACACCAGGAGCCTTACGTTCCAAAGGCATCTCGTAGGTTTCACCAGCAACAGGTCCTTTACCGTCGATAGGTTTACCCAAGGTATCCACCACACGGCCAACAATTCCTTCACCAACATTGATGGAAGCAATACGCTCGGTTCTCTTAACAGTAGCGCCTTCCACGATCTCTTTGGATGGGCCCAACAATACAACACCTACGTTGTCTTCTTCCAAGTTAAGAACGATACCTTGCATACCACCCTCGAACTCTACCAACTCCCCGTACTGGGCATTGGAAAGTCCATATACACGGGCAATACCATCACCTACTTGTAATACGGTACCTACTTCATCCAAAGAAGCGGATGCTTCGAAACCTGATAACTGTTTTTTCAAAATTGCTGATACCTCAGCGGCTTTTACTCCTGCCATTTTTATAGACTATTTGTAAATTCTCTTTTTAATCCGTTCAATTTGTTTGCGATGCTTGCATCGTATTGGGTGTCGCCCACCCTAAGTACAAACCCTCCGATGATGCTCTCATCGATTTTATTCTCCAAAGTCACCTTGTTGCCGGTAGCTTTGGTAACCTTGTCCAAAATCTTTTTCTCCAACTCGGAGGTCAAAGGAACAGCAGTTGTTACATAAGCTACTTCTTCTCCCTTCAATTTTTCGTGAAGGATGATGTACTTGTAGGCCACTTCCTGTAACATATCTATTCGCTTGTTGCTGATCAACGTTTGAAGAAGACCTTTGGTGATTTCGTTGGCACCTTTGAAGATTTCGAGCAAACTGTTCTTCTTTACTTCTGATTTTATGATAGGGCTCTCCAATACATTTTGAAGTTCCACGTTTTCAGAAATGGTCGCAGCTATCTCCCGCATGTCTTTTTCAACGGCATCGGCCGCTTTCTTTTCGACTGCGAAATCCAAGGTTGCTTTTGCGTAGCGTATGGCTGCCCTGTTTTGGTTCATGGTCTGTTAGTTCAGTTTAATATCGCCCAACATGTCCTCTACCAACTTTTGTTGTTTGGTTTTATCGGACAATTCTTCTTTGATTACTTTTTCCGCAATCTCAACGGATAGGTTGGCCACTTGCGCTTTGATGTCGGCAACCGCAGCTTTCTTCTCAGCTTCAATAGTAGCTTGAGCTTGCTTGATCACCTTATCGCCTTCAACTTGGGCTTGTTCCTTGGCTTCAGCAATAATGCTTTCTTTGATTTCCCTGGCCTCTTTCAACAACGCGTCCCTTTCAACTTTGGCCTCCCTCAAAAGCTTTTCGCTGTCGGCAGTAACGTTCTGCATTTCCTTTTTTGCCGCCTCAGCTGCCTCAAGTGCATCTTTTATACCCTCTTCACGTTTTTCAACCGCACCAAGGATAGGTTTCCATGCATACTTTCTAAGCAATAATAAAAGAGCGATAAAAAGCAACATCTGCCAAAAAAACAACCCGAAGGAAAACTGCTCGATTAACTTTTCCATTTATCTTATTCTATTAATTCTTTTAAACTATATCATTTAAATCAATGAAGGGCCACAGCCAACCGCTATGGCCTTCATCAATGTTTTTACGGTTATTAAGCAGCAAAAAGAGCGGCGAAACCGATACCTTCAATAAGGGCTGCTGCAATCAACATTGCTGTTTGGATCTTACCAGAAGCTTCAGGTTGACGTGCAATGGCTTCCATTGCTTGTCCACCGATTCTACCGATACCCAATCCTGCTCCGATTACGATCAAACCAGCACCTACGATGTTTGGAATTGTCATGATATATGAATTTAAATATTAAACGTTCTAATTAATGATGATCTTCTTCTACCGCCATACCAAAGTATAGAGCGGACAACATGGTGAAAATATACGCCTGTAATGCCGCCACCAACAATTCCAATAAGGAAAGTGCGAATGCCAACAAGAAAGACAATGGGCTACCTATCCAGTTCTTGAATATGAACATAAGCCCGATAATACTCATCAATACCACGTGACCTGCGGTAATGTTGGCGTATAAACGAATCATCAACGAAAATGGCTTGATGAAGGTTCCCAACAATTCGATGGGCGCCAATATAATTTTCATTGGAACAGGTACTCCCGGCATCCAAAAAATGTGTTTCCAGTAGTTTTTGTTCCCCGTAAATGTTGTAATAAAGTAGGTAATGATCGCCAATGCGAAAGTAACGGCAATATTGTTGGTTACGTTAACCCCAAGTGGTGTCAATCCTAAAAGGTTGATAATCCACACAAAGAAGAATACCGTTAACAAATAGCTCATGTACCTCTTATACTTGTGCTCACCAATATTAGGGATAGCTATTTCATCGCGAACAAAAAGAACAAGGGGCTCCAAGAATCTTCCCAATCCTTTTGGCATTGTACTCTTCTGATATCTTTTGGCCATGGAGCGGAACACCAAAAACATAAGAAGCGCCACTGCAATTATGAACACAACATTCTTTGTTATGGAAAAATCCAAAGGCTTTTCGTTGGTAGGATGGGAATCGTCCACCACCAAGTTCTCACCAAAAGCATCCTCGGTATGTGTTTCCTCACCATGGTGCCCTCCGTAATTAATGGTACCCTCGGCGTCGGTCTTATAAATTTTATTATGGTAAAGCTTGTAGTAGTTCCCATCAACCTCAGCCACGCCTTCTCCGTGCTTTAATTTAGATGAGGAAAAAACCTTAAGACCGTTGTCCCAAAGAATTACAGGAAGCGGAAAGCCAACGTATTTATGTTCCCCTGTATCCGTAGTGTAGGAATAAAGGTTGAAATCATGCGAATCCAAAAGGTGATGGTCGATGTATTCCTTAATCTCTGTTTTTAAATCATGGCCGCCGGTTTCAACTTCTTCTCCCTCATGGTTTTGGGCCGACACAAATCCCGCAAT
The DNA here is from genome assembly GCF_023716465.1 of Flagellimonas marinaquae. Taxonomy (NCBI): domain Bacteria; kingdom Pseudomonadati; phylum Bacteroidota; class Flavobacteriia; order Flavobacteriales; family Flavobacteriaceae; genus Flagellimonas; species Flagellimonas marinaquae. Next base: position 1,617,653 of record NZ_CP092415.1, on the reverse strand, counting down.
CAAAAAGATTACGGCAACTATTTTTTTACTGAAAAAAGAATTTCGCATATGATCCAACTAATGGGTCCTCAAAAATTGGTGCAAAAATACATTCCCCAATCAAAAGAAAAAAGCTTTTTACAGTATTATTTTTTTTATTGTTTTTTTAGGTGATTTTCAGGGCTTTGCTACACAGTATTAAGCAGTTTCACCAAAAAGAATGTTTCGAGCACCGATGCAAATCCGTAGGGCACAAAAAACACAAGGAACTCCAAACGTTCCATATTGCCGTCTTGATTAAATCCTGGATATAAAAAAATGAAGAATAGGGTAAATTTTATAAGACTTCCCCCCAAGAAAAAAAAGCCCAGCAGATCACGATGTTTATTTCGAAAAATATAAATGGCAAAAAACACGATCAATGCCATTATGCCGTTCAGCACATAGCTTTTCACAATTTGAAGGCCGGAAAGTTGATGCCCTTTATTTTCAAGCAGCCAAATCTGGGCAAAAAACAGCACAACTAGACCCAATAACAAGGAGGAAACAAAAAGGGCCGGGTAATACCTAAATTTCAATCGTTGATTTTTTTTAGTTGTTGAATCACCAAATATATGGAAATGGCAACCGCTAGCAGGGTACAAATGGGAAGGAATATTTTTTCGGTACCGTAATGGGCGTCCAGCCACTTGCCTCCCCATACGCCCAAATAAATAACAATGCCCATTTGAATGGCAGAACCAGACAAACGGGCAGCTGTATTAATTGCTTTGTTATACTTTTTCTTAGGAGGCTTTTGCTGGCTCATCTTTTTTGGATGACTGCATTTTAGTGGCCGTTGCAACAGGTCCTTTGCCCATGGTACAGGCGGCGTTAAAGGTAGCTCCGGGTTCTACGGCCAATTTGGCCACGCTCACGGTTCCTTCTATCGTTGCAGAAGATTTTAAAGAGAGTAGATCTTTTACCATAAGTTCTCCATTGAACTTCCCTTCTATATCCGCGTTTACACACTCTACCTTTCCGTTGATGTAACCATCTTTCCCAATGACTACCTTACCGGAAGTGGTTACATTTCCTTCCAGTTTACCGTCTATCCTAAAGTCGGCCTCGGAAGTAATGTCGCCTTTTATTGTCGTGTTCTTTTCAATTCTATTGGGCTGGCCGCCAAATTCATTCATAGGTCGTGGTTTTTTGTTGTCGGAAAACATGGTGTTCTGGGGTTTTGGGGTTTAAAATTGTGCTTTGTACGATTCTAGGTTTTTGTGGACTTGTATTATTTTGTAATTCTCTGATAAAATTACAAAATTCTCATCTTTAATAAGGTAGTCCCTGTTGTTTTTTATAAGTTCTGCAAAGCCCAAGGCAAAGTCTTTGGAACGGAAACCATGTACCACCACAAACTGATCTTCCAAATTATAGATGTCCTTGGAAATCCGGTTGTTGTACCGCAGTTCTTTTATTACCTCCTCGAGTCTCTTTTTCAGTTCGTTCGCCTTTTCGTCGTTCCTGATCTTAAACTGGAATACTACCTTCCAATTACCGGCTCCTGTTGAACCCGTTTCTGGAGAAAACTCTTTGTTCCCCAATTTTGGCAATTGTTCCTCCACGATCTGTTCCGCTTTTTTACCTTCTGGATTATTGGGGTAAGTCAGCGCCACATAGTTCAAAGCCTCTTTAAAAGGTTCAAATCCCTGTAGGCGGCCAATCGCATTGGCCTTCAGCATTTCGAACTTGGGCACAATGGGATCTCCCGTAAACTTGCTTATATATTCTTCGGATCGGGTAATTACATTTAAAAATTCCTGTTGTTGGTATTGTTTGAACAATGCTGCGTACCTGGCATCTGGGCTATCGGTATTGCCATCCAATACCGCCTGTGGGTTTAGCAAGATCTCCGCATATCGTGTATCCGGGTGATTGGAAATAATATCCTGCTTTATATTGTTCGCCAATGGACTTCCTGATTCTTCGTAGATTTTGTAAAGGTTATATTTTGATGGCAATATTAATCGCTCCTCGGGATTAGAAGATAGTACGCGCTCCAATTTGGCGGCAGCCAGCATATTGTCCTTGAATTTTTCTTTATAAATAAGGCCTAACTGATAATTGGCAAAGTTGCGCTCGCCCTTTAAACTATCGATCACGGCCACATCGGTAGGTATCTGGGCCAAATAGTACTCCGTGGAATACTTTTGGTCCTCTGTTAAATTATCCTCTTTGTTGGCGATAATTTCACCTGTAGCTTCGGAAACGGAGACCCTGGCCTTGTTGCTCCATCTCCAATCGTCTTCGAGCGCTCTGTTGCCCCATCGGGTCTTAAAATCGTTTTTTCCGTAGCCCAAACTGGTAATATTGTAAAAATAGAACTTGCCTTTGTTCTCCTTTCCGCCTTTACTGTCCGCAAAAGTGGCGAATCCGGCCACTGTTTTTTGCAGTTGCTTTTCTGCCTCTGCCTCCTCTTTTCGTTTTAATTCGGCAATATAGTCATCAAAATAGGCCTTACGCTCGGCAACGGGCATTTGATATAGGGTAATAACACTGTCGGCATGCTGAACAATATCCTCGTATTTGATTACATCTTCAAGGTTGTCCAACTTCTTTGTAATATCGCGGTGTTTTCTGGTATTTTCATTCAGGTTGGTCAAAGTACTATCATAGTATGACCCCGCAATCCTATACTCGTCTTCATCAAAATAATAATCGGCCAAACTCTGATAATTGAGCGCATTTAACTTTCGTTCTCCCTGTGTGGCTTGGATGGATTTGTTGTAATAGGCCAATGCCAAACTATCGGATTCAAATGCCATGTGGTATTCGGCCACTTGTCGATAAATTTTATCCAAGAAAGGTCGGTTTTCCCTGTTTTCTTCCAGTTTGGTAAGGTACTCCAACATTTCTTCCCTGTTGTCCTCGGTAAGTTGGGTATTTTGGATTTTTTTCAGATGCGCGTTGATCATATACACTCTCGGCGATTTGCGGTTGAGTGCTATTACCTTATCGTAGGCAAAATTGGCACTGTCCTTATGCCCCAATTGATCGTACAACTGCCCAATTATGAACAGGTATCTACCTTTTTCCGGATTCTTTTTGGTATAGGCCTGCGATATTTTAAGTTTTTGGATAGCTGTATCCGGGGCATTAAGGTTGATGTAGCATTGGGCCAAAACGGCATTGGCGTCGGCATATTCCTGATCCTTGAGCCTTTCGTACTTAAAAAGGCGTTTTAGATTTTTTATGGCCACCTCGGGGTTGTCCAATCGCATATTGGTTTTTTCTCGCCAGATGGTTGCCTCGTTGAGTTTATCGCTGGAACTATATTTTCTCAGGATGTAGTTGAAAGATTCCAAGGCAGGGATATAGCGTTGATCGAAGTATCGGGACTTCCCCAGTAAAAGAAAGGCTTCGTCTGTTTGTGGGTTTCTTTCTTCATCCTTAATGTCCATGCTGTGCTTTTGGATGGCCTTGGTGGCCTTTTCCTCAGCAATAATAAAATTGGGATTGTTATCTTCTGAGTCGAGTTTTACCTCGTCGGTGACCTTAAGGCGTTCCACGGGCAAAATTTCCCAATAGTCGTCCCGATAATTGGCGTTGATTTCTTCCAGCCCTTGTTGAAAGGCCAAATTTCCGTTGTACAAGGTGTTGTACTTTGTGTTGAGTGCATGCCAATTTCGGTTGACGAATTTGTCCTTTTTGGTGGAACAGGCATTAAAAACCAGTCCTCCCAAAACCATGGCGCCTATAAATGTGTGATGAAGCTTCAAAATTATCGATAATCTTGTGTAACCATTAACTCAAAAATGAGCGGATTATTATAAGCCTTATCGATAAAGTGCAAGAATTTCTTCAGGTCGTTTTAAAACATCAACCCGCAAAGAAAGCTTCAAGCTCTTTCATGGTTTCTGCCGAGGTGTGGATGTCCTTTACAATTTCGCCTTTGTTGAGCACCACGATACGCTCGCAGACTTCGGTTACATGAATCAGATCATGACTGGACACCAAAACGGTAACTCCCTCTTTTGCGGCCAGATCTTTTATAATTCCTTTTAATCGAATTTGCGTGGTGGGGTCCAAATTGGCAAATGGCTCGTCCAAAATAACCACTTCGGGGTTACCGATAAAGCTGGCCACTATACCTACCTTCTTTTGGTTTCCTTTGGAAAGGTCCCGCAGATACTTTTTTTGACCCAAGATCTCCCCATGAAAAAAATCTTCAAAATTGGACAAGAGAGCATCCACATCCGCCTTGTTCCTGCCACGCAGTTCGCCGATAAAGTAAAAATACTCTTCCGGGGTCAGGTAGCCGATCAAAAAAGTCTCATCAATAAATGCGGAGGTAAAGGGTTTCCATGCTTCGCTTTGGTCCACTTGTACCTCGTTGTTTATAATATGGCCTGTGGAAGGTTGAATCAAATCCAACAACAAACTAAATAGAGTGGTTTTTCCTGCTCCGTTGTTCCCAACAAGGCCAAAGCTCTGTCCTTTTGGTATTTCCAATTGATCAATGTTCAAAACGGTGTTCTGTCCGTAGGTCTTGGTTAAATTATGAACTGTTATCATCTGTGTTTTTTATGTTGGTTATTTCTGTTTGTATGCTTGTAATGTTTTGTACTTCTCCTTTTTATAGATGCCCTCGATCATGGTAAACACTTTGTTTTTAAAAACAAATCCGAGCAATCCAAAAACTGCCACAAAAATGTATCCGGCCATAGGAGAAATTAAAAAGTGTCCAATGGCGTAAATACCCATGGGCAAGGCCAACTTTGGCAGCGTGAGCAATAGTGTTTTGGCATTAAATGCCTGTTTATCGCCAAAGGCCTTTTTGTTGGAGGTTAAATCTATCGGTGTTTTTACATAGGCCCCTCCCCAAAGCACAAGGTAACTGTTAATACCGATATTATAGATGGCGCCTACCAATACTGCGGCATAGGCCTCCCAACCAAAATAGATATAAAATGAAGCCAAAATGGTGGAAATAATGGTTGCAATGATTACCAAGTACCATTTTGAGGAAAGGTACTCACGATATTTAATATTCTGGCTCATCATTAAAGGATAATAGCTACTGTCCCAGCTGGGCACATACTGCCCAAAACTGAAGAGAAAACCTCCGGTAACAAATATGCCTGCGAATACTTTCCAGAAAGGGCCTTCATAAACTTCCAAAGCTCCGGTAAAAAATAGAAGTCCGTAAAAAATAAAGAAGGCTCCTGCTATTACGGCCGAACGTGATCTCTTGTTCCTTTTTATCAGTTTGATGTCGTTCTTGAGGAATGTTCCCAAATTGCCAAAGCGGTCCAACCACTCCAAATTTTCTGTTTTGGCCACCGATTGCTTTTTGGCCAGACCACCATCCAAATACATATGTTTTTTAAAATAAGCATAGGCTCCATAATACATGCCAGCTACAGCTGCCCATGGTATTATGGCCGACCAGGGCATATCGTAAAATAGGTCGAAAACAGGTTGGGTGTAAACAGTAATATCAAACCATTGGTAATACTGCGATGCCCCGGCCAATATAAATATGGCCGCAAATACATAGAAAACCCCATTTTGATTGTTCACCATAACATTGATAAAGTTGTTACAGTAAAACAGGGACATCAATGCCAAGTGCCATCCAATAACCTGCACGGGAGGATAGCCCTCTATCAGTAAAACAATACTGAACGGCACAAAAAAGAAGGCATGGGCAATATTAAAAAAAGAGATTACCGTTTTCCCCAATGAAAAGTTTACCACCTTGCTCTTATTTATGGGCAAATAGAGCAATGGTTTTATATTGGTCACCGGCATTTTTTGCAGCATGTACCTAAAAACAAGATCAAGGGCCATGTAATAGACCATAAACTGGTTGACAACACGCAAGGGGTCGCCTATCTCCATTTTCTCGATCAAATAAAAGGCCCCGACCCCCATTCCCAAGAAAACGACAATAAAGTAAAGGGCACCCAAGGCCATCAATATTTTAAACCAAATCTCTGTTTTAAAACTGGCAGACCTAAAAAATGACTTCCATTGAAGTCCCATAAAATGTTTGAGCATGGCTGGCTTTTTTTTGTTGGTGTCTAATTTATCGGTTTTGTTACAAAACCCATGCTTTTTCTTAAAATGACTGTTCAAAACAAGCGTAATGCTTAATTTTGTAACAAAATTTTGTACATGAGCGCATCCCATGCTTTAAAAATAGCTGCAGTGGACCAACTAACTCCAAACGCTGTGGCCCTTACTTTTAACATTCCTGAAAACCTTACAAACGCTTTTGCCTTTAAAGCAGGACAATACATCACTATAAAACACGAGATGGACGGAAAAGAACTCCGGAGAGCCTATTCCATTTCATCCCCCCCTTCATCTGGTAAACTTACAGTGGGCATTAAAAAGGTGGAAAATGGTACTTTTTCCGTTTTTGCCAATGAACATATCAAAGTTGGCGACACCTTTGAAATTATGCCCCCCGAAGGCCGGTTTATCTTTGAAGACGATTCGCCCAAAAACATTGCTGCTTTTGCGGCAGGTAGTGGTATTACCCCGATAATGAGCATTGCCCAAACCGTATTGGAAAGCAATCCCGAGAATGTTTTTGTTTTGGTATTTGGCAATCAATCGCCAGAAGAGACCATGTATTTTAAGGAAATACAGGCTATTAAAGAACAATATGGTGATCGTTTTTTTGTACAATATGTGTATAGCAGATCTACAGAAAAGGACGCTCTTTTTGGGAGGATAGAAAAATCCACCGTAAACTTTGTGCTAAAAAACAAGTTCAAGGAAACTGCTTTTGATGGATTTTATCTTTGTGGACCAGAGGACATGATCCACTTGGTAACGGACACTTTAAAAGATAACGGTGTTGATGAGGGCGAAATTCATTTTGAACTTTTCACAAGTGGGGATGCCGAAGATTCCTTGGCCGAAGATTTGGAAGGGAAAACCCAAGTAACCGTAATTTTGGACGATGAGAGCTACAATTTTGTAATGGATAAAAAAGAAATTGTCCTAGATGCTGTTCTAAAACAAGATATAGACGCGCCGTATTCCTGCCAAGGTGGGGTCTGCAGTAGTTGTATAGCTCGGCTAACCGAAGGCAAGGCCGAAATGGTGAAAAACCAAATTCTAACCGATGGCGAAATCAATGATGGTTTTGTCCTGACTTGCCAATCACACCCAATTACATCAAAAATTACCGTGGATTTCGATAATGTATAAACTGGGTCAGGTCTTGGAAAGTATGTTGTCCAAGGCCTTGCGCCCATGTTCGTAGCCGATGTTATAAGCATTTTCAATGCCTTTCTTGTCCAACACGCCTATTTTTTCAAGTCCTTGGGGCTCAATAAAAAGGTCGCACCTCTGCAATTTTTCGTCGTTGGAAGCATGTATCATCAAACTGGTGACTCTCCCGGTCAATTGAAATGAATTTCGAAGGTCCTTTTTTTGCAGTGGCACGGTGACGGACACATTGCTCCCGATCATAAAATCGGTTTTATCCTCCACATATTCCGTTGGAAAGTTGTTCATAATTCCCCCATCGGCATACAGGGCATCATTGATTTCAACAGGACTAAAAACTGGGGGAAGCGCGGCGGAAGCCAATAAGGGTTTTATAAGTTCGCCTGTGTTAAAAACAGTTTCCTTGCCCCTCATTAAATCGGTGGCAACAATATAAAGTGGCCTTCCCAAACTTTCAAAGGAGTTGGATGGGAAAAAGTGCTCAAATACATTGGCATACCGTTCAGTATCTATAAAACCGGGTTTATTTATGGTAAAAAAACTATACTGGAACAATGGTGTTTCTTTAAAAAAAGAGAGCATTTCTTCAGCGGAATTTCCATTGGCATAAAGTGCGCCAACCAATGCCCCGATACTGGTTCCGGAAACAACATTGGCCTCGATTCCGTGTTCGCGCATGGCTTTGATCAACCCTATGTGAGCCATTCCCCGTATACCCCCACCGGATAGCACAAGCCCTATTCTTTTATTCTTAAACATCTATTCCTTTTATAACAAATGTACATTTTTGGATGGTTCCATAGTGTAAATATATCAACCGAATCGTCATCTTAATATTAAGTTGATAAACAGGCTACATTACTAGTCTATTGCAGATAGAAATGGATTTTTGAAGGTTACAGCAAAATACAATCGTGATATTTGTTGTAAGTTTAGGTGTAACATAAAAATTTGAAGCATGTCCAAATCCTATTACGACCCGGCAGACCTGAGAAAATTTGGTAATATTACAGAGTGGAGCGAAGAGCTTGGCAATAAATTTTTTGATTATTACGGCAAAGTGTTCGAGGAAGGTGCTTTGAGCGCTCGAGAAAAATCATTGATCGCCCTGGCTGTTGCGCATGTAGTAAAGTGTCCTTATTGTATTGATGCCTATACCAAAGATGGTTTGCAAAGAGGCATCACCAAAGAGGAAATGATGGAGGCCGTGCACGCAGGTGCAGCGATCGAAAGTGGTGCCACTTTGGTTCATGGTGTTCAGATGATGAACAAGTACGAGAAACTTTCCATGTAGTTTCTAGAGCGCCTTGCCCATAGAAACAAGACCGCTACCCTTGTAGATGTTAGCAATAACCTCAATTGAATTGGATTGCTCTAAATCCTATAAAAGCATTAAATGGAACAAAGCATATTGACAGACCTAAAAAAAGCAGCTAAAAAATCCTTAAAAGCGAACCAAAACGCACTTGCCAGTACGCAAAAGCAACTGGAAATATTGAACGGGGAACTTTTTGAGAGTGGCGATCTACCATACTTTAAGGATAAAATTGCCGAAACGGGTCAGTCTCCCTTAAGACCAAAAAAATTAGAGGTGCTTCAAATCAACGTCGGATATATGTGCAACCAAGTTTGCGGACATTGCCATGTAGATGCGGGCCCCGACCGAAAGGAAATTATGACCCGAGAGACCATGGAACAGTGTTTATCCGTAATCCGGAATACCAGCGCCCATACGTTGGACCTTACCGGTGGTGCCCCCGAAATGAACCCTGATTTTCGGTGGTTTGTGGAAGAGGCTTCCAAGGCCGGTATCAAGGATTTTATCGTACGGTCCAACTTGACCATTATATTGGCCAACAAGAAATACCACGATCTGCCGGAATTCTTTAAAAAGCACAATGTTCATGTAGTTTCATCCATGCCCCACTATACCCGTGGCAAAACGGACAAACAACGTGGCGATGGGGTTTTTGATAAATCCATAAAGGCTTTGCAAATGCTCAACCAAGTGGGTTATGGTAGGCCAGATAGCGATTTACGTTTAGATCTGGTGTACAATCCTTCCGGAGCATTTTTGCCCACTGATCAAGCTGCCATGGAGCATGACTTTAAAAAAGCGTTGAAAGCTGATTTTGATATCGATTTTCATAATCTTTTTGCCATTACCAACTTGCCTATTTCACGGTTTTTGGACTACCTCATCGCTTCGGACAATTACGAGGATTATATGTATTCTTTGGTAGATGCCTACAACCCTGCTGCGGTAGAAAATGTAATGTGCACCAACACCATCTCAGTAAGCTGGGATGGATGGTTGTACGATTGCGATTTTAACCAAATGTTGGACCTTAAAGTGGCAAGTAAAGTAAAACACATCAAGGATTATAATGATGATGTGCTGAGCAATCGGGATATAATTATCTCACAACATTGCTATGGGTGCACTGCAGGGGCCGGCAGCAGTTGCCAAGGAACGGTGGCTTAATGGTCCAATATTTCCACTAGCTTATCCAGCACCTCTTGAGGTTTGATGGTGCTCATAACATTTTCATATCCCTCTGGCACTTTGTTGCCATACACAGAGGTCGGAATCAAAGGATATTTTTTTCTATCCGCCAATAGGGCATTGTCCATGGACTGCCCAAACGGATAAAACCCAGCATATGGGTGGGTAACCCCCCAGAGTGTCACCACCGGGATACCATAGTTTGCTGCTAAATGTGCATTTCCACTATCCATGGACAACATGGCATCCAAATTTGAAATTAATTGTAGTTCTTCGGAAAGATCGAGCTTGCCCGCCATGCACAAGGCGTTTTCATGCGTTCCTGCTACCTTTTCCAACACATCAACCTCTTTGGCCCCACCTCCGAACAATAAAATTTTATACTTATTGGTATTGTTTAACTGCTTAATAACTTCCTCGGTAGAATCCAAAGGATACATTTTTCCATCATGAGCTGCAAAAGGTGCAATTCCAATCCATTTCTTGGTATCTTGTTGCACCAGACCCAGCACTTTTTCAGATAGCTGGATCCTTTCCAGTGGTTTTGCTTTGGTTAAGTCGATGGGGAAACCAAGTCCGGCAAACACATCGGCATAGCGTTGGTGGGTTGTCTTTAGTTGTTCAAAAACTTTGTTTTTGGGCCGGGTGAGTGCTTTTTTGTCCCTTCGTCCCTTGTCCAATTGTACAACGGGCACCCGTTCCAAAGTAAAATATTTTTTAAGAACCCTGCTACGCAGTACATTGTGAAGATCGGCCACTGCATCAACCTTTAATGGTTTAAGTTCTTTAAATAACCGCCAAAGCCCAATAAGTCCCTTGTGTTGTTTTTTTACCTCCGCTGCTACAACTTCCACATTGCCCATCCCATTAAAAATAGGCGCAAACGATTTTTTGGTAAGCACCGTAATCCGCATTTGGGGGTATTTTTCTGTAAAAGTTCGTAGTACGGGCACAGTCATGGCCACGTCACCCATTGCAGACAAGCGGATAACCAATATATGGGTATGTTCACCCTTTTTGTCCACGTAAAACCGGGTTTAGTTCATCATCGTTGTACATTTTCATTTGCTTATACACTTTCATGTACTTGTCCCCGGATTCAATATCCATTAATAATTGATCTATGGCAGTGGACAGGTCTTTCTTTTGCTCGAGCAATACGGCGAGTTTATCGCTACATTTTTTAATATGCTCGGAAGAAGCGTCCGTTCGGTTTACCTCTTCTTGCATATGATAGATCTTCAGGGCCAAAATAGAAAGCCTGTCAATGGCCCATGCCGGGCTCTCCGTATTGATCTTGGCATTTTGCTTTACCTGTACCGATTGGTATTTATTTAAAAAGTAACTGTCTATATATTCCACCAAATCGGTACGGTCTTGGTTACTTGCATCAATTTTACGTTTAAGGTCCAAGGCTGCAACAGGGTCAATTTCCGGGTCACGTATAATATCTTCATAATGCCATTGAACGGTGTCTATCCAATTTTTTCTATACAACAGGTGCTCCACTTTATCCTTTGGATAAGGGTTGGAAAATTCTTGATAGACATCATCCTTGAGATGGTACTTTTCTATACTTTCCTCAAATATGTTGAAGGCAAAATCGCTGAACATAATAGTAGTTTTGTTCAAAGATATTGCTTTATGGCGTACTTAGTTTAGATGGACCACAAAAAGAGTGGAGGCCAACACCAAACAACCGATCAAAACCACTTCTTGAAGGTTTTGTTTTTTTATTTCTTCAAAATAATTGGTAAGGAAAATTGATGCGGGAAAAAACGTGATCATTACCGGCGAACGATCCACAGGGTTAAACAGAATCAATACCGTGGCCAGCAAAAAGGTGAAAAACACAATTCGTAGGAGCAACAATTTTCCCCCGCTCACATTTCGCAGGCGCACAAATACCGTGATGGAAACAATGGTGATCAAAATTAGATAAATCAATATTTTGAAATCCAACACTTGAAAAAAGGATTTATCGGTAAACAATCCTAAAGAAAATTGATAGTGTTCCGCAAAAAAATGAAGAGATCCCTTTAGCTTGAGCACGGTAAACGTTAAAACAAAAACAGTGGCCGTTCCCAAAACAGGCACCAGCCAATTTTTAAAGGTTTTACGGTCGTAAACCCCTATCACATAAAAGATCAAGAGCATAAACGCCAAAGACCAATCGTAGAATAAGCTTGCGGTGGCTATTAACATGGAAGCATCAAAAATCTTGTGTTTTACGTTCCTAATGGATTTAATGGACAACACCCTCCAAAATGCCAAAAGCAGAAAAAAATTGGCAAAAATAATGTTCTGGTGCCCCAAATGGTCGGAAAAGGAGATGGCCAAAAGCACAAAAAACACCATGGTATAGGAATTGGACTCGGTCGCCTTTTCCTTTCTCACGATTTGATTTGTGATAAAAACGGAGAGTAGCAATGCGGTGAACATCAGCAGTTCAAAAGGGATGATCTGGCTAAATTTTTGCCCGCTAGGCCCAAAAAAAATATTGGCAAAATAAAAAAGGAACAAGAACACTCCCAGCACAATATAGTTTATGGGCTTTGTTTTTCCGAAAAAGCTTGAAATCATCCTATCTTTTGCTACTTTTGTAAAGTAAATATAGCCAACATGAGCAAGTTTTTTTACGGTATAGAGGACTTATTTGTAAATTACCTATTCGCACCTTTGGATTTTCTACGCTTTATGCACAGCTGGTGGGGTGCCAACACGATCAACTGGATCTTTATGATCATTGGTTTTATCGCAATGGTCTATTGGATGAAACAATTAAAGATCTTTAATGACAATAACGAAGAGAACAAGGAGATCAGCTCCCATTCTTATCTATAGGTCAAAACCAATATCTTTTCTGTAGTACATTCCATCAAAATGGAGCTTTTCCATATTTTGATAGGATTGCTGTAACGCTTCCTTAAAATCTTTTCCGAAAGAAGTGATGGCGATTACACGCCCTCCATTGGTAACTACTTGCCCGTTCGACACTTTGGTTCCGGCGTGGAACACAATGGAATCCCTAACGTTTTCTGTACCCGTAATTACCTTGCCTTTTTCATAAGCTTCGGGATAGCCACCAGAAACTGCCATTACCGTAGTGGCCGCTCTATTGTCAATATCCAGTTCTACTTTATCTAATGTCCCCTTGGCCATGGCCATAAGCACCTCTACCAAATCACTTTTAAGCCTTGGGATCACCACCTCGGTCTCAGGATCGCCCATCCGAACATTGTATTCGATCACTTTAGGCTCGTTGCCAACTTTGATCAGGCCGATGAAGATAAAACCTATGTAAGGCAAATTGTCTTTTTTAAGGCCATCCACGGTCGGTTTTACAATCTGGCGCTCTATCTTGTCCATAAATTCGGAATCGGCAAATGGAACAGGGGAAATAGCACCCATTCCTCCTGTGTTGAGCCCAGTGTCTCCCTCTCCTATTCGTTTATAATCTTTTGCTGTAGGGAGTATTTTATAATTAGCGCCATCGGTAAGAACAAAGCAGCTCAGTTCTATGCCGTCCAGAAACTCTTCGATAACGACCGTTGCACTTGCGTTTCCGAATTTGGAATCGAGCAACATGGATTTAAGCTCATCCTTGGCTTCTTGAATGTTTTGAAGAATAAGTACTCCTTTACCTGCCGCCAGGCCATCTGCCTTGAGCACGTAGGGCGGTTTTAAGGTTTCCAAGAAGGCATAGCCCTTTTCTAATGTATCTGCCGTAAAACTCTGATATGCTGCAGTGGGAATATTGTGCCTCATCATAAACTCTTTGGCAAACTCTTTACTTCCCTCAAGTTCTGCAGCGGCTTTTTCCGGCCCAATTACAGAAACTGCCCTTAGCTCGGTATCGTTTAAGAAAAAATCGTGCACCCCCTTTACCAAAGGGTCTTCCGGCCCCACTACCACCAAATCAATGCTTTCTTTCAACACCAATTGTTTAATGGCTTCAAAATCGTTTACGCCCACTTCGACATTTGTCGCTATTTGAGAAGTGCCTGCATTACCGGGCGCAACAAAAAGTTTAGAAGTTTTAGGGCTTTGGGATATTTTAAGGGAAATGGCGTGCTCGCGACCACCTGAACCTAGGACCAGAATGTTCATGTATTAAAGTTTTGGCAAAAATAACTCAATTGTATTTTAATTTAAGAGTTATTTGCAAATGATCTATTGTGAAAATTCTCTATGGGCTTCCCACAACTGATCATGTGATAACGATTTGAAATACTCGAACACTTTTTTGAGCCCATCGGAGCGGTGCACCTTGGGTTCCCAGTCGAGTATTTCTTTTGCCCTCGAAATGTCGGGCTGGCGTTGCATAGGATCGTCTTGCGGCAATGGTTTAAATACGATTTTCTGATCGGTTCCTGTTAGTTTTATTATTTCTTCCGCAAATTCCAGAATGGTAGTCTCATCGGGATTACCAATATTGATGGGCTCTACATAATCGCTCATCAATAAACGGTAGATTCCTTCGATTTGATCATCGATGTAGGTAAAGGAGCGTGATTGCGAGCCATCCCCAAAAACCGTTAAGTCTTCGCCACGAAGTGCCTGCCCCATAAAAGCAGGGACTACACGGCCATCGTTCAATCGCATTCGAGAACCGTAGGTGTTGAATATTCTAACTATTCGGGTGTCCAATCCATGATGCCTATGGTAGGCCATGGTGATGGATTCCATAAAGCGCTTGGCCTCATCATACACCCCTCTTGGACCAATAGGGCTAACATTGCCGAAATAATCCTCATTTTGTGGGTGCACCAAGGGGTCGCCATACACTTCGGATGTGGATGCCACAAGAATTCTTGCTCCATGGTCACGGGCCAAGCCCAATAAGTTCAAGGTTCCCAAGGAGCCCACTTTAAGGGTATCTATCGGAATTTTAAGATAGTCGATAGGGCTTGCCGGTGAGGCAAAGTGGAGGATATAGTCCATTTTTCCGGGTACATGGACAAATTTGGTAACATCGTGATGGAAGAACTCGAAACGTTTTAAGTGAAATAGATGCTCTATGTTTTTGATATCGCCTGTGATCAGGTTATCCATTCCGATAACATGATGGCCCTCGGCAATGAACCTATCGCAAAGGTGCGAGCCTAAAAATCCGGCTGCCCCGGTGATGAGTGTTTTTTTCATTCCTTAGTTTTCTTCTTTTGAGGAGAATCCTCCTTTTTCCCTTTGATAGCCTCAATTTTTCTTTTCAGACGAATTTTCTGTTTTAAGGTGGTGAAGTTATAATTGTATCTAAAAAATATATACCCTAAAAAAATTACTACACTTACCAACATTATCACCATTCCTGTATTTTTTGCTTTACTGCCCAGAATAATAAAAAGCACTACAAAAATGATATTGAAGCAACCTATTATAAAGCTTGCCTGTTTATGGGATAATCCCCAAAAATCGATAAGGACGTGATGTACATGGTTTCTATCCGGAGAAAATGGTCCTTTTTTGTTAGCCAATCGTATTGCAAAGACTCTAGCCGTATCAAACAAAGGGACAATTAGAATAGAAATGGCGATCAATGGCGCATTCTCCAATAAAAATGGTAGTTCGCCATAAGAAGTTGGTTCTAGCGCTAAAAATTTTAAAGTAAGAATGCTTATTATAAAACCAACGATTAATGAACCTGTATCACCCATAAATATTTTTTTATTAGAAGATACATTAAATCCAAAAAACGCCATTAAGCAAGCATTCATAGTAATAGCCATCAACGCAAAAAAATATTCTTGGGATAAGTAGAAAATCGTAGTATAAATAACCATGATAACTATACCAACTATTGAAGCAAGACCATCTATCCCATCAATTAAATTATATGAGTTGATAATTGTTAGCATCAAAAAACCTCCAATCACCAAATACAGGTAATAAGGGATTTCATAAATATTGAGAAAACCGTTTAAAGACTCTATTCCAAAACTATCATTTACTAGTACAAAACTGATTGCAAAGACTTGGGCTATTAATTTAGAACCGGCAGAAAGTACTACCATATCGTCTTTAAGACCTACAATAAACAAGATTGTTAAACCAGGTATAAGGTACATGTCCTCAGAATATTCGTGCCAATTCTTAATAAAGAATAGGGCAATAATTAGTGTAAAAAAGAAAGAAACTCCCCCTAAGGTCGGTGTTTTACTGCTGTGCGAGCTTCTTTGGTTCGGGTCGTCCATAAGTCTCTTATATTCCACAACACTAATGATCTTGGGAATAGTAAGGTAAACCAACAAAAAGGAACCTATAAAAACTAGGATGGCCGTTTCGAGAAAATTCATCTCATTAAAATTAGAAAATTGTATTATTTACTTATAAATGATAACATTTGAATTGCAATATTATTCCTTTTAAAATCGGATACAAAAGTGTCGAAAGGATAATCTTTGCCTTTTTCCTTTTTTAATTTTTCAACTTTGGCTAAAAAATCCATTTCGTTTTCGGGTTCAAATGACTCTCCGATCCCATAGTTATTGACAAGAACTTCGGACTCTCCCTCTACACCTAATAAAATAGGCTTGTGCATCGCTGATAACTCAAAAATCTTTGAAGGTATGACCGATTTAAAAGTATCTGATTTTTTTAAATTTACTAGTCCTACATCCAACAGTGAAATATACTTGCTTACTTCTTCTTTTGGAACTGAATCCAACATGGTAACATTTTGTAAGCCCTGTTTTTCTTTTAATTTCAACAGATTTTCTTTTTCTGCACCTGAACCAAGAAATATAAAGTGAATTTTAGGGTCTTTTATTTTTTTAGCCGCATTCAAAATAAAGTCTAGTTTATGTGCCAGACCATGGGTTCCTATGTACCCAAAAATAAATTTATCCGCTAACCTAAGGTTCTTTAAAAGTTCTAGGTTTTTGGGAGTGGGCTGAAATAAGGAGGCATCTATACCATTTTTAAAAACCCCTATTTTTTCTGGCGAGATATTGTGCTTTTCGACTAGCTGTTTTTTAAAACTATCTGTTACCGTAATTATCTTATATGCAGTTTTGTACATTCGTCTTTCCAAGTACTCAAAATAACTGATAATAAAATTACTTTTCATGGCCCCCACCGCTTTGATCGATTCTGGCCAAATGTCCCTAACCTCCATAATCCATTTTTCCCTTTTGAATATAGAAAGCCATCTTCCTGCAATGGCTGTAAAGAATTGTGGAGATGTTGCAATAATCAAATCGGTTTTCACAAAAAGTCCTGCTACAATTGCAGAAATCATAAAACTGATGTAATCTAAAATCCTTTTAAAAAAACCTTCGTTTGCGGCAATATAGGTCCAAACTCGAATTACTCTAATACCTTCTACCCATTCTTCTTGTCTCCATTTGTTTTTATAGCCCTCGAAGACTTCTCCTTTTGGAAAGTTTGGCGCACCGGTAATTACAGTAACTTCTGCCCCTTTTTTTACCCATTCGGTACAATGGGCAAAAGTTCTAGACGCTGGAGCGTTGAACTCAGGTGGAAAATTGTCCGTTAGAAAAAGAATTCTCATCTATTTATTGTTCTTATAGTTGTCTCTAAGGTTTGATTAAAGTTTACCTCTATTTTAATTGCTCTTCTTCGGGTATTGAAGCCTTCAGCAATATGGCATGATTGATTGGAAACTTTTATTCCCTCTCCTTGAAAAAAGATGGCAATTCCTTCTGGTCGTAAAATGATTGAATCCCCTTCTTGTTCTATGTTGTTAATACTTGGATGGAAATGAAAATGCGCGATTGCATGTTCCTTTTGGTTTTTGATGTTGTCTATTATTTTGAATTCATTATCGCCAATTCTAAACTCTCTTTCATGAAGGGTAGGATAATATCCATTGTGGGAGGCTTTAACATAACTATTCCCTTCTTCAAAGTCAACGACCTTGGCTCTTTTCCCAACTCTAAAACCACCCCATACCTGTGTCTGTTCTCTATTGCCAATTTTAACGGTATTGTGTGCGTCAGTTTCTCGCTCTTTCTGTCTTAATTCGTTTTTTTCGTAGGTCGATGTTCCCGTATCAACAATTACAGGTATGCCTCTGAAATACAATTCAAAGCTAAAAGTGTCGGAATGTGCGTGTCCAGGTTGATAATCGGGGCCAACATTTCCCACGTCCATAAAAATTTCAAAATTGGACTTTTCGAACTTTCGGTATCCTGATGAGATTAGTTTACCTCTTTTCCATCTTAGCCCAAGGTCATTCGCATAATCAAATAAATCTTCTGAAGATGGAGCAATTCCATAAGCGCTATCATTTACCATAGGGATATTACCATTCGAAAAAGTAACGGTTTGAAGCCATGAAAGCATTTTTTCGGCCTTCCCTTTTAATAATGGTAACAATCTGTTAGACTTCCAAGGGTTCAATTCGGCAAGATTTATACAATCCAGTAAGCGGTGCAACAAAATCTGATGGTACATGGGAGAAAGTTCAAAGTGAGCACCATCATTCAAAACCTGTTCCTCCAATTCTGTTTTTAGAATAGATTCTGCCTTTTTGTAAAATTGATCATCTTTGAAATAGTATGCTCCAAAAAAAAGGGAAAACCCATTTTCCAAAAGGTGGTTCCCAAGCAGGTGGTATTCCAGATTGTGGTGCAGCCTCTGATAGTGCTTGTAAAGGGTTTGGTTTATGGCATGGTCCTTTATCTGGTTTCTTGAAAGAAATTTTATCCAATTTATTCCTCTCAACGAAATTGGATAGGGCTCCAGACCATCTTTCAGTTGGCTTTCGGCCACCATGTAATCCTTGATTAAATCAAGTCCTTTTTGGGTTATACTATTTTTTTGGTTGAGAAAATCAAAATAATTTAGGTTATAGGTCCACAATTTTCCAAACCCATTGTAGTTCCAATCTATTTTGTTTGTGAAATCATGCAGCAAATTGAGAAACTCAAACTTTTGAGCTTCATGGAATGCGTTTTGAAAATAAATTTCCTTCCCATTCCATACCAAGCCGTTCACTTCCTTATTAA
Source organism: Flagellimonas marinaquae (assembly GCF_023716465.1). Lineage (NCBI taxonomy): Bacteria > Pseudomonadati > Bacteroidota > Flavobacteriia > Flavobacteriales > Flavobacteriaceae > Flagellimonas > Flagellimonas marinaquae. The sequence goes on along the minus strand of NZ_CP092415.1, from coordinate 1,598,969 downwards.
GGCTTTTATAGGCTTTCTTGGAAAAGAATCTATTCCCAACAAAGTAAAACAGCCTGTAATAGATTTGTTTACCCTTTAAAAACTTAAGTGTGTGGAATAAAGTCGTTATTCTATGGTAATCCATTTACCTTGTTTAAGGGATTCAATGGCGGCAAAAGAGGCCTTAGTGGTGTTCATTAAACTTTCAAAGGGTATAATTGGTTTTCCTCCGTTTCGTTGTTGATCCAACAGGGCCTTAAACTGGTTAAAATGTCCTTTGTCCTGCCCTGAAGACATATTACCGCCTTTAAAACCATATGTCTTTAACTTTCTCCAATTGTCCATGACCAACGTGCGTTCTTGGGAATAAACCTCTACACGTTCCTTTGAATAGGACTTGCTGCCATTGGAAAAATAATTGATGACTGCGTTAGTGCCGTTCTCGTATTTAAGTAAAATACTAGCATTATCAGTGTTCTCCTCTGGGTTTTCCCCCATGGCGTTCATACAAACTGCAACCACCTTGCTATCTGCCAGATAGCTACACAAGTCTATAAAATGACATCCTTCTCCAATAATTCTTCCTCCACCAACTTCCATATCGTGCACCCAGACCTCTGGTGGAATATATCCAGCATTCATGGTGGCAACAATATTTATGGGTGTTTGTGCTTTGCCAAGTAGGGTTTTCATTTTTTGGGCCAATGGGGCAAACCTTCTGTTAAACCCAACTGAAATACAGGAATTGCTTTCTCCATACGCCTTTTCAATATTGGAAAGTTCCCCATGAGTCAATGCCAATGGTTTTTCCACAAAGACACTTTTGTTGGCTTGTATAGCTTCCAATACCATTGTGGCATGCATATTATGTTGCGTTGTTACAAAAACAAGGCCCACATCATTATCTTGCAAAATCTCTTTGTAATCTGATGTTGAGTTGGATATTCCATGCTTTTTGGCCTGTATAGTTCCGGACAGCCCGCCTGAGCTTGCAATATATTTTATATCTGCCTTGAGTTTTGAAAGGTTAGGAAGAATTGTGGAACTGGTAAAATTTCCGGCGCCGATAATTCCAATGACACCCTTTTTCCCTTTATAATCCTTTTCAACAATTTGTACGGTTTTGGACTGTTCCTTGGTGTTGTCATATTTCAAAATCGATGCAATTGACCTCGAATTGGCCATATCGCCATATATCTTTTTATAGTCTTCCAACAAAAGGCTTTCCGTGATTAACGGTTTAACTTCTAGCATACCTTTTGATATCGCATTCAAAACCGCTTCAAAGTTGCGCTTTTCTGTCCATCTAACATATCCAATGGGGTAATCGTTCCCCTTTTGCTCATACTCATCATCATATCTGCCAGGGCCATAGGAGCATGATACTTGAAAGGTGATTTCCTTTTCATAAAAGTCCGCCCTGCTGATATCCAATCCTATTACCCCCACCAATACGATTCGGCCTCTTTTTCGACACATGTTGGCAGATTGGGAGATAATTTCATTGCTCTTGTTGGATGCTGTGATTATGACTCCGTCTGCACCTATTCCGTTTGTGAAGGATTCCACAAATTTGACTTGATCGGTTCCTTCAGCTGGATTTATTGCCGTAATCCCTTTTTCTTTTGCTATTCTAACCTTTTCAGGGTCAAAGTCAAAGCCTATCACATTACAACCGTTGGCCAATAACAATTCTGCAGTTACAAGACCGATCAATCCCAATCCAACCACCACTATGGTTTCACCAAAAGTAGGATTTAACAATCTTAGACCTTGTAGCCCTATAGATCCTATCACTGTAAAAGTAGCCTCATCATCGCTGACATTGTCTGGAATCTTGGCCACTAGGTTTTTGGGCACACAAACATATTCTGCATGATTTCCATTGGAGGTCACGCGATCCCCAACAGAAAATTCACTTACGCCTTTACCAACCGCAACCACTTCTCCCACATTGCAATATCCAAGCGGTAACGGTTGGTTCAATTTATTGAGAACAGCACTAACAGTTGGCTTTAAACCGTCTGTTTTAACTTTATCCAAAACCATTTTGACCTTATCTGGCTGTTGCTTTGCTTTTTGGATGAAATTGGCTTTGCCAAACTCAACCAACATACGTTCAGTCCCTAAAGAGACTAAACTTCTTGTAGTTTTAATAAGAACACTTCCAGACTTAATGCGTGGTACTGGAACTTCCTCCAAAATAGTATCGCCGTTCTTAAGGTCTTGGATGATTTGCTTCATTGCATGTTTTTAAGCTTCAAAAGTATGGTAAAATTGCTATTAATCATATTAATCAATTTCAAAATCCCCTCCTAGATAAAAGTATCGGATAAGGTTTATAAGTTATTCTACCAAAAGGGCGAGAAGGCCTAATATTAAGCTTCTTAAAAGTTCGCACCTCAGTTACATTGTACACAATCACGTACTTACACATGCCTAATCTTAAAAGCTATCCTATAAATTGGGGGATGAACACACAACCATAATATTCTTAAAAATAACAGTATCTGTATTTTCTGTCTCAAGGCGGGCCTCAAGTTTAAAACAAAACAAAGATTCTAAAAACAAAAAAATTAACCTCATATTGAAACTGCAGGTTTTTCGGGCCTGTTATATTAAAGCCCTAAATTCGATTAGCTGTTCATAATTCTTTCTAACTCCAACCAGCGCTTTTCTTCATAATGATCATGTAGAAACAATTCAATATCGTTTTGAACTTCGTCAAAGTTGTTTTTATAAAAATTCAGAGTATCAACATACTCTTCTAAAGATTTATTTTTTTTCATTACTGTGCTAGGCGCCTCTATGAGATGCCTAAGGTCTGCATAAACCAAAGGCAAACCCAAAGAAAGAAGGTTGAACGCCTTATTACTAATAGTGCAAGCTTGAACACTTTCTTTGTTTGGATTATAGGGGATAATGGAACAAAAGACATCGTCACTTTTAAGTTCATTAAAGGCAGAATAAGGTATATGTTCAAAATTTGCATGGTTCCGCGTCATAAAATCAACCATTTTTTTATCCTCATTTCGGTCAGGGGGGCCTATAAAGCGATAGTGGTAGTTCGTGTTGTTAATGATTCGTTCAATCATCGGCCAATCCATTCTTCCGATAAAACCCCAATATAGAACAGTATTCCGATCTAGAGAGTTCTTCGGTTTTTTGTATTTTTTTTGGCTCCAAGGAAAAAATAAGGTGACATTGTCTCGGTATGTCTTGAGTTTATCATAAAGGGGATAGGAAACGGTCAAAACATGGTCTGAACTCATACAAGTAGCCTGTGTTTGAAGCCGAATTTGTTTTTCCATTCCAAGTTTGGCCTGTGCTTCAAAATCATCATTGATGATTGTAATGATTTTTTTATTGCCCGCTAACTGGGGCAAAAAAGAATAATCGTAACAAAAATTAATTACAAAGTCGAATTCTAAATTATGGATAATTTTTTTTAAATAGAACTTCACGAGGGCATTATTGGCTCTTTGGATAAATCTACTTTGCCTCAATTGATGGTGAATCAACTCGGGATGAGAATAAAAGGTTATTCCCTCTTCCATTCTTTCTTTTACTAAGAAACTCTTATAGGAGCACTTTTCTATAAAAGTAATTTGGTAGCCATGCTTTTTAAGCATTCGAGTGACTTGATGCCTTATTCTAGGCGGTTCATCCCAATTTGTTTTAGTAAGAATTAGTACTTTTCGCATCTAATTAGTTTACGTTCTACTCTTTATTGTTCCATTTTAAAAGCAGTGTCTTTTAGAAAGATAAAAGAAACCAATATTAATAAAAAGCCTCCATGGGTCAACATTACAGTAGGCAGGGAAGAACTAATTAAAACGAAAAACAGTAAGAAAAACACACCAAAAAATCTACTGCTAATATTTAATTGATTTAATATTGAAAAATAAAAGCTAACTATCAAAATATTGATAAAAACACCGATCAATCCGTAATTCATAAATCCATCTGATATTATTCCATTATTTGCACCCCATTTAATATCATTAAAAAAAGCCTCGCCCACAATATAAGAATGCGATAATTCATATGGATAGTTTATAAAGAGACCATCAAACGTCTCTGACCAATAAAGATGGTTTCCATCAAAAAAATTAAAATAGAGGATGTCCAGGAGATTTGGCAAAAAAATTGCCCTACGCACTGTCATTACCATTAAAAAGTCATTATTAAAAGTCTGGGATAAAAACAGAGAGAAAAGTGCTAAAAAAACAATAAAACTGATAAAATAGGTAGCCTTCTTCCAGTAATCAAATCTATAAAGGATTAAAACCATCAATAATCCAACAAAGACAGCTTTGTGTGCCCCACACAGGTATAAAAAAATTAAGGTGAAGGCCGAAAACAGGACCGTTTTTCTATCCTTAAAATATATGCCGAATACTATCAGAGTAGGAATTAAAATTTTATTAAACCAAGAATAGGTATATGCGGTGTAAAAATTATTAACAGAGGCCGACATAAATGCTCTAGTTTCATAAACTTCCTTTAGCAATAAATTTTTAAGGTTTATATGAGGTAGATACAAAATTAAAAATGGAATTATCCCAATCAAAACAGTATTCAACAATAACTTTCGAGAAGAATATAAATCGATGGTTTTGGATGGTATTTTCAACCTAATCTTACCCAGACCCAATGTTGTTAGAAAAAATAGATTATGGGAAAGAAAAATTCGAGAATCAATACTAACAGTATTGGAATATAAGATGCCACTAGGGAAAACAAAAAAGACAAGAATTAATACTAAAATCATGTAGAGGAATCCTTTAGTTCTAACCAACGTAATTAAAACAATCCAGGCAAGAATTAGAAAGGTAGCCAACAAAAAGCGAAATATTTTAAACTCAAAGATTAAGCCTACCGATAATGATACTTTTTGAAAAACATAGAGATCCTTTACAACTTGGGTAAAACATATTTGCAAAACAAGGAATAGAACAATAAGAAGAGTAGCATTCTTGCCTCTAGTTCTATCTACGATTACATTAACATGCTGTTTTCCTAACATTCTGGCTGTAATTTACAAGTAAACAATAGAAAAGCATCACAAAGGATATTCCTGAAAAACGATTTAACATACTTTCAAAAAGAAATCCTAAACCTAAGATGATTAGAAGAAACAGATTAAACAATTGTTTTGAAGGAATGCTAAAAAGTGCATGTAAGAAACCGATAAAAATGGCCAAGAGAGCAAATAAACCGAGTAAGCCACACTCTAATAATATTTGTAAAAATCCATTATGTACGTTTAGATTCTGTTTTAAAGGAGTAGTATAGCCTTTGACTTTATAGGTCTTGTTCAGTTCTTTTTGAGCATCTGCTACTCCAACACCAAACAATAAATTTCCCTCAATTATAGATATAGCAGCGTCCCAGGACATTAACCTTAGGCCATAACCAAATCTATTTTCAGGGTCGATAGTCAACCCCTTTTCTATAAAAGTTTCTACCATGACCTTCCCTCTTGGATTCTTGACAAGAAACACTGAGCCTAAGATAATTATAAGCAATGGAATTAAAATTTTAAGTTTCAGGTCTTTCAATTTTATAAATAAAAACAATGTGAATAAAATAAAGCATATAATAATTCCCATTTTACTGGACAATTGAAAAACAACGAGGGTTAACAAAAACAGCGCAAGAATATTCCATTTGTTGAACCCTGATTTTTTTACGGAATGGGAAAGGATTATGGCTATAGCCGTATTCAAATAAAGGGAGAAGTATATGGTGTCGTGGAAAATAGAAAAGTGTTTAGCAAAAAAATAATTACCATCCCTAACCACGGCATAAAAAAAAGAAAAGTCTTCGTTTACCAATGGTCGGAACACCAATCTTCCACCACTCCACTCTAACGAATTATTAAAAGCGTTTAAGTAGCAGCATACAATGGCTGTTAAACACCCAAGAACAAAGTATTTTAATATTCTTACAACAATTACATTATCTAGTTTAAGCGTCAAGAAAATTAATGGGAAAGTTATCAGTGAAGCTCGATTTTCCAAATACTTGAATTCAAAACTCTCCGAATACAGCAAGGAAAGGCCTACCAAAATGTAGAGTGCCACAGGAAAAATATATGAAGGAATCCCGAAATCAATTTTCCTATTTAGCCGAAGCAAGGACAAAACGGATAATAGGACTAAAATTAAAGTCGATATTTTTTGGTGTAAAGGTAAGGTAAACGCAAAAGCGTATAAGGTAAAGTATTGTGCTTTCAACACACTATTTGGATTAATTCTCTTCATTTACCTAAACCCACAAATTAGTCAAACCGGATATCGAATTTTCTCGCCCAGACAGCAATATTATATAACTTCCATAAGGTAATGTCATCGATACCTTTATTTAACCTATCCTTTTGCACGAACCTTTCCAGAAATGATGAGGACTTTATTTCCTTTAAAAAAGATTCTTTGTCCGATAACCATTTTTTTGTCGGAGCCTCAAATCCAAATTTGTTCTTTCTCCATACAATCTCACCCGGCAATCTATTTTCAGCTGATTTTCGCAGTATATACTTCGACCATCCTTTGCGCATCTTATATGAAAAAGGTAGCGAATAGGCCAGTTCTACAACGTTGTAATCAACAAAAGGAACTCTTGTTTCTATAGAAAATTTCATGGAGTTCCTATCTTCGAATTTCAGGAGTTTTTGCAACTGCACCTTGGTCAATTCAAATTTCTGCAACCTATGTATGTCCTTATTAGCATAGGCGACGTCTTGAAGTAACTTTTTATTGATAAAGAAAGTAAACTCCCTTTTTATATAATTATGTCTTCTCAATTGCCTAAATGCTCGCACTGAGGCATTGTTAAAGTAAATGTTATACAACATAACATCTTTTAGAGATAGTTTTGAATTTCGAGAAATCTGGACAGCACTTTTAATTTTTTGAAAAATGTTTTTTTGTTGGTTGATATAGGCTGGATAATAACGGTCATATCCCAGGAGACTTTCATCGCCGCCCTGACCATCGAGAAGTACCGTACAGCCTTCTTCTTTTGCCTTCTTCATTACAAAATAAGCCATAATAATCGATGGAGACCCAAAAGGCTCTTCCTGTGTTTCGATTACCTCTTCGGCCACTTCCAAAAAATCTTCCTTTGAGGGTTGAGTCACTTTCCAATCCAATTGGAAAGCATCTACTACCATTTTGGCAAAGTGTGATTCATCATTTCTTTTTTCTATTGATTTAGCTGTAAACGCAGTAAATTTGTCTGTACTACTTTTATGGTATTCCTCTGCAGCTGTTGCTGCAATATAAGAACTATCCATTCCGCCACTCAGGCAGGTACCCACCCTTACATCAGAGCGCAGCCTGAGAGCAATCGCTTTATCTATTGTTTTTTGGAAAAGTTTTTCTGCACCTTCAAAATTAAGTGAAGTGAAATCTTCGTTAATTGTCAACTCATAGTACTTTTTTATGCAAAATGTATTCTTACCTATATCATAACTTAAATTGTGCCCTGGCGGTAAGGAATTAATATTCTTAAAGAAAGTTTCGTCGCTATGATGATGATATCCCAAGTATAGGTAATCGAACAATGTTTGTTTGTTGACGCTTGGTTCTTGGATTTGGGTTAAAATTTGTCGTATTTCGGAACTTAACAAAAAAACTTCTTTATTTTCGAAATAATAAAAAGGCTTTATGCCGAACCTGTCCCTACTAATGAAAATTTTTCCCCTCACCTTATCTAGAAGAGCAAAAGACCACATGCCATTAAATTTGTTAACACACCCTTCTCCCCAGTACTCATAGGCCTTTAAAATCACCTCAGTATCTGTCTTGGTAGTAAAAACACAACCTCTTTGCCTTAGCTCATCTTTGATTTCCAAATAGTTATATATCTCACCATTATAGGTTATGACCAAATTATCCATCTCCATGGGTTGATGACCAGCACTACTCAAATCTATGATGGCCAATCTTCTATGGCCAAAGGCAATATTGGAATCTATGAAGTGACCCTCCCCATCCGGCCCTCGATGAACAACCGCATCTGTCATTTTTTTAATATCAGCCAACTTGGGTGAATCTCCCTTTTTATTAATGATTCCTGCTATTCCACACATTGCTAATGAGTTTTAAATTTTTTAAGTGCTTGTTTTTGAATGAAAAAATAAAGGGCATATATTAATACCTCATGTACTGTATAAACAATCAAAGTCTGTTTTATTGGTAATTTAAAATACACTATTGTAAATAAAAGGGTAATCACTGTGGTAAAAAAATAGGTGATTTGCCATGCCGAAAGCAATTTTAGCTGATTGGTGGCATTGAAAATCGAGGACAGTGGGCTGGTACACAACTTTGCCCACAGAGAAAAACCCAAAATGACTGCAAAACTACCCGAGGTTTCCCAATTTTCTCCATAGACCAAAGAAAAGATTTCCTTGCCAAAAAAGTAAAGAATGAAAGCTATGCACCCACCTATTAAAAAAAGAATGAATACCGATCCTAAAAATAGTCTTTTCGCTTTATAATAATTCTTTTTATTGAAAAATGTAGCTGCCTTTTGATAAAACACATCCCTAAAGGAAACCCCTATCAGTGCCATTGGGGCAACCAAAATCATATTGGTGAGTCCCAAATACCCCAAAGTTTCTTCCGAATAGTAAGTTCCAACAAAAAAAATAAGGGCCTGAACAGAAAACACGTCCAAAAGTGCCGGCAAAATAGTGACTTTAGGATAGTCTATATATTTTCTTGCAACCGCTACAAGTCGCTTTGCATCTGTTTGCAGGTTCAATTTAGCCTTAAAGAAAGGTATTGAAGTAACAGTGCCTGCTATCTTGCCGAAAATCAAACCAGAGTTAATAAGTCCAAAAAAGGCCAATACTATACTAAAAATAGAAGTACTTACAGTTTGGGCGATTTTTGCAATAGCGTTTTCCTTGAAAAATTTTTGCCTTACCGATAGATAAAGGACTATATTATAAATGCCAAAAAATGCTACGTATAATGGTATTACAAACCATAACCCTTTAAGGGCATAAAATGCGTTTAGATGATTATAAAAGAAGACTATTAAAAGAAGCAAAAAACAATTATAGAAAATAATGAGCCAAAAACTCAATTTCCCCAAATCTATGGCCTCTGAATCCTTTCGTGGAACCACCATGGCATAATAATACCTGCCTCCGTTCGGTATTACCAGTACTCCCACGATTGCCATAAAAAAGGTGAACGTAGCAAAGTTTTCCTCCTGATATAACCTTGTAAGTATCGGGGATACTAGAAACGGTATCAATTGTGCGATTCCAGTGCCAATCAGCTGGATGGATACATTATTGAAATATTCGGTTTTAAATGGATCAAGTAACCTTTTCATATTTTGGTTGCTAGTCTTATAGGAAGGAATGATATTCCCCCTTCAACCCAACCGGCTCAACATTTCTTATTTTATGAACAATTTCAATAGCAGTCCTTGCCGCTTCCAAGCCATAACCATTACCAGCCAAAATATCTTTATATACCATGGTGTGCAAGTCTGTAAAACCTCCGCTAAACTCCAACTCTTCCCCATCTATAGTAATAGATCTAAAAGTGGTTTGTCCCTTAGCTTTCACCTCTTGGGGCAAATATTCAGCATTAATGGATAAGAACCATCTTACTCTAGCATTCTCAAACTCCAAATAACCAGCGGCCCTATCTCTTTCATGGACATGAACCACATTTTCCTGAACATTCCCAAAAATCCAAGAAAGCATATCATAAAAGTGAACACCAATATTGGTCGCTATCCCTCCAGACTTGCTCACATCCCCTTTCCAAGAGGTCTGGTACCAGTGCCCTCTAGATGTTAGGTAGGTAAGATCTACTTCAAATTTTGTGCTTTTATCAGATTTGGCTACTTTTTCCTTTAAGGCAATTATACTAGGATGTACTCTTAACTGGAGAATATTAAATACCTGTTTACCCGTATTTTCTTCTACCTTTTTCAGTTTATCAATATTCCATGGATTCAGAACTAAGGGTTTCTCGCAGATTGCATCTGCACCACTTCTTAAAGCAAACCTAATATGTGCATCATGCAAATAATTTGGTGAACAAATACTTACATAATCCAAGTATGTTTTTTTTTCATACTTGAGCTTTTCTATATGACGATCAAACCGTTCAAATTCCACAAAGAAATCAGCATTTGGAAAATAAGAATCGATAATGCCTACACTATCCCCTTTATCATACGCTGCTAAAAGCGTATTGTTTGTATCTTTAATAGCTTTCATGTGCCGAGGTGCAATATAGCCGGCCGCTCCTATTAAGGCAAAGTTTTTCATTGATGTAAGGATTTAAGTAGTGTATTAATAATATATTCTTGTTCTTCTTGTGTCAAGTATGGGTTCATAGGAAGACTCATAACCTCATTTGCCGCCTTTTCCGCAAAAGGAAAATCTCCCTTTTTATGACCCAGATAGGCAAAGCACTCCTGTAAATGTAAGGGAATGGGATAATGAACCGCTGTAGGAACGCCTTTATCTTTTAAATATTCTTGAATTTTGTCCCGTTGCGCAACTCGAATGGTATATTGAGCCCACACCGAGTCGTTTTTTGCTTTCACTATAGGTAAGGGAACAAATCCTTGCAATAAACTATTGTAGCGTTCTGCCACTTCTTGCCGTCTTGTAATATCTTGACAATAATACTTTAATTTAACTCCCAAGATTGCAGCCTGAATGTTATCCAGACGCCCTCCCATTCCAATATATTTATGAATATAACGTTCTACCTGTCCATGTACCCGCATAGCCTTCATTTTAAGATAAAGCGTTTGATCATTGGTAAATACAGCCCCTCCATCACCAAAACACCCCAAAGGCTTTGCTGGGAAAAAGCTAGTGCATCCAATCGTAGAGACACTACAGCTTTTTTTTCCATCTTGTGTGGCGCCAAAACTCTGGGCCGCATCTTCAATAACCGCAAGGGCATACTTTTTGGCAATTGTGTTGATTGCCCCCATATCTGCCATTTGACCATACAAGGAAACTGGCATAACTGCCTTAGTTCTATCCGTAATAACACTTTCTATCTTAGAGGCATCAATGTTGTAGGTCTGCGGGTCTATATCCACGAATACTGGTTTGGCGCCCAAACAAGCAATGGTTTCAGCTGTAGCGATAAAGGTAAATGGGGTGGTGATAATCTCATCCCCAGCGTTAATACCTAAGGCCATCATAGCCAATAGTAGCGCATCTGTACCTGATGAAACTCCTAAGGCATATTTTACACCTGTAAACTTTTCAATCTCAGCTTCAAACTCATCCGTTTCTTTCCCCAGAATATAGCGAGCCGAGGTCATGACCTCTTTCGTCACAGACAAAAATTCTTCCTCGTGCTCTTGGAAGGCCTTCTGTAGATTGGCAAAATCTATTTTCATTATTTAATACGTATTACTTTCTCATTATCCAACTGGTATTCTTGACCACTCTCTGGACATATTGCTTTTCCGTTATTATCAAATTTTAATCTGTGCCCGTATTCTCCCACCCAGCCAATTTGTTTCGCAGGATTACCTACCAACAGCGCATAATCAGGTACACTTTTGGTTACTACTGCTCCTGCTCCAATAAAAGCATATTTCCCAATATCGTTCCCGCAGATTATTGTTGCATTAGCTCCTATTGACGCCCCTTTCCGAACCACAGTTCTTGCATATTCCCCCCTACGGTTGATGGCACTACGCGGATTGATAACATTTGTAAATACCATGGAGGGACCCAAGAACACATCATCTTCACATACAACTCCTGTATAGACTGAAACATTATTCTGTATCTTTACATTTCTTCCTAATATGACCTTAGGAGAAATAACAACATTCTGGCCTATATTACATCTTTCTCCAATAACACAATTGGGCATTATATGAGAGAAATGCCAAATTTTTGTGTCGTTTCCTATAGTACAGCCAAAATCAATCACTGCCGTCTCATGAGAAAAAAAGGTATTTTTCATTAGTTGCTACTTTTCATTAACGGTTAACCCCGCAAAAATCTAACACCACTTTATCTTCATTGATTTTTAGGTTTTTAAACTCATCATGCGCCACCAAAAAAGCTATGATATCCGCTTTTTCTATAGCTTGCTTATACCCTGTGAGTTTAAAAACTTTGTGTTCGTTAATATTGGGCTCCACAATAAAATACTCTTCATCATTAGCGTCCTGTAAAACCTTTTGTGCGATATATTTTGCAGGGGATTCTCTTAAATCGTCAATATTAGGTTTAAAGGCCAAACCCATCAAAGCAATCTTAGGTTTTCGACCATTTTTTAATTGAAAATCAAGCTTCGCATTCTTGATTTTTTCTGCACACCAAAATGATTTGTAATTGTTAATTTCTCTTGCTTTACCGATGATTTGGGATTCCATAGGATAGTCTGAAACAATAAAGTAAGGGTCCACCGCTATACAATGACCCCCAACACCACAACCGGGTTGCAGAATATTTACTCTAGGGTGTTTATTGGCAAGCGCTATCAACTCCCAAACATTAATATCGGCTTTGTCACTTATCAGGGACAATTCATTGGCAAAAGCAATTTGCACATCCCTTGAAGAGTTTTCCACTAGTTTGCACATCTCAGCAGTACGAGCGTTGGTCTTGTGCAAATTACCCTTCACATACTTCGAATAGAATTCAGTTGCCTTCTCGGTGGATTCTTCATCGATTCCCCCTATTACTCTGTCATTGTTAACCAATTCATACATAACATTGCCTGGTAATACTCTTTCGGGACAATACGCAATGAAAATTTTCTCTTCAAGCTCTGGCCTTTCTTGGTATATGTAATCACGCATTTTTTCCGTAGTCCCAACCGGCGACGTTGACTCAATGATATACAAATCTCCCTCTTTTAACAAAGGTAAGACGGCCTTTGTAGCGGCCTGAACAAAGGATATGTCCGGTTCATTCTTTCCTTTGAATGGAGTTGGCACTACAATTATAAAAGTATCGGCGGCAACAGGCACTGTCCCAGCTTTCAAATAACCAGAAGCAACCGCATTGGAAACCGCTACATCCAACTCTGGTTCTACAATATGAATTTTACCGGCATTTATGGTTTCAACCACTTCCGGGTTGATGTCCACACCAAATACCTTTGTTTTGTTCTGTGCTACCAATGCAGCCGTAGGAAGGCCTATATAGCCCAATCCTACCATTACCACTGATGGGTCTATCATTTTTGTGTTCTTATATGTTCCACAATTCTTTTACAAGCTTTTCCATCACCATAAGGATTATGCAATTTTGTCATTTTATCGTATGCGTGTTTATCTTCTAAAAGTTTTGAAGCTTCGGATACAATCAATTCTTTGTTTGTACCGACCAAAAGAACCGTACCCGCTTCAACTGCTTCTGGCCTTTCGGTTGTATCTCTCATTACTAGTACAGGCTTGCCCAAACTTGGCGCCTCTTCCTGTACACCTCCACTGTCGGTTATTATCATATAAGATTGATTCATAAGCCACACAAAGGACGGGTAAGATAAAGGAGCTATCAATTCTATATTTGGAACACCACCAAGTATTTTGTATACCGGCTCTTGAACTTTAGGATTTAAGTGTACCGGATAAACTATTTGAACATCATCATATTTTTGGGAAATTTCCTTTAAAGCTTCACAAATACTCAAAAACCCATCCCCATGATTTTCCCTACGGTGACCCGTTACCAAAATAAGTTTTTTATTCGGCTTCAAAATTTGGGACACCTTGCTGATTTCCTCGTCTTCATATGTATTGGAGCTTACCTTTGCAACGCTAATCTGTAATGCATCGATTACGGTATTGCCTGTTACTACAACCGAATCTGAAGGCTTGTTTTCTTTTAAAAGATTTTCTTTAGATGTTTCCGTTGGCGCAAAATGAATATCACTGACTACTCCCGTAACGCATCTATTCATTTCTTCAGGGAAAGGAGATTTTTTGTTGAAGGTTCTCAAACCAGCTTCAACATGGCAAACACCTGATCCAGAATAAAAGGCTGCAATACTTGTGGCCATTGTAGTTGTTGTATCGCCATGGACATACACATAATCCGGCTCAAATTCTTCAAGAACTTCTTTTAGATTCAAGATAATGTCTGCCGTTAAACCATAAAGGTTTTGATTGGGTTTCATTAGATTAAGGTCGTAATCCGGAATTATCTCAAAAAAGGAAAGCACCTGGTCTAACATTTCCCTATGCTGGGCTGTTATGCAAACTTTGGTCTCAAATTCATCCGTATACTTCTCAAATTGCTTTACCAGAGGGGCCATTTTGATGGCCTCTGGACGAGTTCCAAAAACAATAAGGTTCTTTTTCTTCAAAAATTTCTTTTTTACTGACTGTTAAACTACCTACCCCTTTAAATAGTTTTGATAGGACTGTCCGGTTTCTAAATAATTTTTCAAGGTGGGCGACTTTAGGTCTTTATCAGAAAGTAACAAGTTCTTAGAATCGATTTTCCATTCTATGCCTAAATCGATATCCCGATAGACTATACCTCCCTCTGCACTTTTATTATAATAATTATCACATTTATATAAAACTCTTGCGAATTCGCTCAAAGTTAAAAAACCATGTGCAAATCCTCTTGGTACAAACAGTTGTCTTTTATCCTCATTGTCCAGTTCAATGGATAAATGCTCGCCAAAAGTAGGGGAATTTTTACGTAAATCGACCACTACATCCTGAATTTTTCCATCCAATACGGAAACCAACTTGGCCTGGGCATGTTCGCCTTTTTGAAAATGCAGTCCTCTTAACACTCCCTTTTTGGAATAGGACTGATTATCTTGTACAAAATTCACCTCTTGCCCAATGGCTTTACAAAATTCTCTATGATTAAAACTCTCGAAAAAATAACCTCGGTCATCCTTAAAGATTGTAGGTTCGATTACAAAACATCCTTTTAACTTGGTCTCCGTCGCCTTTATCATCCCTCTTTCTTCAAAATACCCAATAAACGTTCACCGTAGCCGCTCTTTATTAAGGGCTTGGCCAATTCTTTAAACTGATCTGCATTTATATATCCCATTTCAAATGCTGCCACTTCTATAGATCCAACCACAAATCCTTGGCGTTCCTCGATTACTTCTATAAACTGGGAAGCCTGCATTAGGGCCTGAAAGGTTCCTGTATCCAACCAGGCAGTGCCCCTGTCCAAAATACTTACGCTCAGTTTTCCTCTTTCTAGATACGCCCTGTTTACATCAGTGATTTCCAATTCGCCCCTTTTGCTGGGCTCAATGTTTTTGGCAATGTCCACGACTTCGTTGTCATAAAAATAAATGCCCGGTACTACGTAGTTGGATTTGGGTTGCTTGGGCTTTTCTTCGATACTAATTGCCTTGCCATTCTCATCGAACTCCACAACCCCATATCTTTGTGGGTCGTTTACGCGATAGGCATAAACAATGCCGCCCTCGGGATTATTGTTGCTCTGCAATAACTTGGACAATCCCGCTCCATAAAAAATATTATCGCCCAAAATAAGTGCCACCTTATCATCCCCTATAAACTCTTCCCCAATAATAAATGCTTCCGCCAGCCCGTTGGGTGAATCTTGGGCCGCATAGAAAAATGAGCAACCATATTTGTGGCCATTGCCCAACAATTCTTTAAAAAGTGGAAGGTCTTTGGGTGTGGAAATAATCAATATTTCCTCTATTCCTGCATACATAAGGGTAGACAAGGGGTAATAGATCATCGGCTTATCGTAAATGGGCATCAACTGTTTGCTCACCGATAAGGTAAGTGGGTGCAATCTACTGCCTGTTCCTCCTGCCAATACGATTCCCTTCATCCTATTTATGCTTGATATTGCTTTTTATAATATTCCAAGTAGTCTCCCGAAGTAACATGGTCTAGCCATTCCTTATTATCAAAATACCACTCTATTGTTAGCTCCAAACCTTCTTCAAATGTTACCGATGGTTCCCACCCTAATTCTTTATTAATTTTCGAGGCATCGATGGCATATCTTAGGTCGTGTCCTGGACGATCCTTTACAAAGCTTATGAGCTTTGCCGAAGTGCCTGCCTGCCTGTCCAATTTTTTATCCATTAATCTGCACAATAATTGGGTCAGTTCAATATTCTTCCACTCATTAAAGCCGCCAATATTGTATGTTTCCCCCTTTTTTCCTTGATGGAACACCAAGTCTATGGCCTGGGCGTGATCTTTTACAAAAAGCCAATCCCGAGTATAGTTGCCATCACCATAAACGGGCAATGGTTTTTTTTGAATGATATTGTTGATGAAGAGAGGAACCAACTTTTCTGGAAATTGGTTTGGCCCATAGTTGTTGGAACAATTGGAAATTACAAAAGGAAGGCCATACGTTTCCCCATATGCCCTTACAAAATGGTCCGAACTTGCTTTAGAGGCCGAATAAGGGGAATTGGGAGCATATGCTGTAGATTCCTTGAAAAAACCATGACTTCCCAAACTACCATAGACCTCATCGGTGCTGATATGATAAAACACAAACCCTGGATTATTCCGGAACAACCCCAAGGATGCATTCAGCAAATTAACGGTTCCAAAAACATTGGTCCTTACAAACGACAACGGGTCTGTGATCGAACGATCTACATGGGACTCTGCCGCCAAATGGATCACACCATCAAAATGATGTTTGGAAAAAAGCTTGTTTACAAAGTCCGTATCGGTAATATCTCCTTTGATGAAGGTATAATTGTCCGCGTCTTCAATATCTTTAAGGTTTTCCAAATTTCCTGCATAGGTCAGGGCATCCAAATTGAAAACTTGATAGTTTTCGTATTCGGAAACGAATCGCCTAACCACATGTGAGCCTATAAACCCGGCACCGCCGGTAATAAGAATGTTTTTGGAAATATTGTGCTCCATTAATATATGCTTAAAGCCCCTTAGGTTCTAATTATGTAGCAGCGAGTACACTATTCCTAGGTCTCCTTGCTAAGGTACGATAATTCCTGTCCAAAATAAGGTTGGCGGTTTCCTCCAAACCGTTTTCCTTGAGTATTTGTTGTGCAAAACCATACCAAGTTGTAGGCTCCCCATCGGTATAGTGATAGGTTCCAAATGGCCTTTCTCCACAAACAATTTCATTTAAAATATAGTTGGCCAGGGCATCCGAATTGGTCGGGCATCCTTTCTGAGCATCTGTAATTCGCAATTCCTCTCCCGCCTTTGCCTTGTTCAAAATGGTACGGTAAAAGTTATGTCCATGTTTTTTATTGTACAACCAGGATGTCCGAACAATAAAATGGTTGGGTATTATTATTTGAATAAACTGCTCTCCTTTTAATTTGGATGCTCCATAAACATTGATCGGGTTGGGCCTATCGCCTACCAGATAAGGGCCTTCCTTTTCTCCATCAAAAACATAGTCTGTGGAAATATGTATCAATGTAACGTTATGGTCATTACAAAGCTCTGCTATATTTTTTGCTCCCTCGGCATTAATCTTAAATGCCAAATCAGGATGTTTTTCGGCCTGTTCTACATGGGTGTATGCCGCACAGTTGATACAATAGCTATACGTGCTTTGGTGAATTACCTTGGTCAGATCTTCCTTGTTGGCAATATCAAGTTCATTAGAGGCTTTAAAATCGAAATCCAGGTTTGGAAAACCTTGTGCCGCATGCATCAAGGAAAGCCCTAATTGTCCTTTGGAGCCCGTAACCAAGATTTTAGACATTTTGATGGAAAAACTAAGTGTTAAACTTCTATCTGTGAAGCTTTCTTGTTGAGATATTTAAGGAATGATAACAAAAAGAACAATCCTACTAACAACATGGGCAATAATATAATTTTCTTGCCAAAGAAAGCCTTGGTGACCCGATGAGGTTTGCCAAAGTTAATTATACTTATTGTGTTCGAGAATTCCTTGAGCTCTTTTTGCTTATCTTCAATGTCTTCAATTAACCTTGTTTTAAGGCTGAGTAAACTTGAGACATTCAGGTTATCTTCATTTTGCAATATGAGTTTTCCGCTCTCAAATGTTTTGCTCGAGCCGTTAAATTTTGAAGAATATCCTTTTATAATAGTATCAATCTGTCCAATTAAGACTTTATTCTGATTTATTCTTGAAATTGAATTCTCTGTATGGACTGCTAAAAGTTCTTTAAAATAAGTATTTGAGTTAATAAACTTCATTATTTTTTCTGCAACAATTGCCCCTGAAGGATTCTTATATTTAAAAGTGACCTTGTGATTTAATTCGGAGTTTTTTAGAAGTTCATCGCGCAATACATCTGCTACTAAGTCTGTATTTTGAAATTTTTGAAGCGTCTCCAGATACTCCAATTCTTTTTCTTTTGAATTTTCTGTATCTTTTTTTGTAGGCTCTATTGTTACTTGAAAGCCTTTTACTTCTTCCAACGTCACCCCTAATTCATCCAAAAAAGTTTTGTTTTCGGATTTAAGGTTTATATCAATTTCATCTATTACATCATACAAATAGTCTTTACTGTCCAGGTTGGGCCTAACGATTACATCCAACTGCATTTTTTCAGAAGTAATAAATTTTAATCCATATCCGATTGCCCCACCTAGTACAAACAAAGCCGCGAGAATTATTGCGTTTTTCTTTAAATATAGAAAAACGCGCAAAAAGAAAATTCCAAGTTTATTGAACCATTTTCCAATCATTTGGAACAATTGCCCCAAATCTATTTCGTCTGAACTATTCTGATTTACTGGTTGGTCCGCCATTTTTTATGTATTGAATATTTGTTTAAGAATTCTGTCCGTAATCAAGTAAGTGGGTTTAACGCCTGTAGTGCCCAGTCCGCCAGAAGCCAAGGTACTCCCAGTTTCCAAGGGGTTGTCCGATGCGTAATAGGCATAGCGCACCTTAACTTCTTTGTTTATGCTTTTTCGTATTTGAGAAGCCGATTGTATAGCTTTTTGATAATGTACACCCTCCATTTCCAATCCGATCACGTTCCAAGTGGACTCGTGGAAAAACTGGAGTATGTCCCTGTTCTGAAGCGAGGTTCCCAACACTGTGACCATGGTTCCTTCCATTACTTTTAATCCATGTCCCTTAAAATCAGAGGCGCAGAGTTCGTTGTTAAAGGGGTAATTGTCCGCAGTTCCTTCGAAAATATGGGCGGATGGAATCATTAAATCTCCTTTGCCTCCTTCCAGAATTCCGGCCTTGCCCATAATGGAGACAGAATCCACATTCAAAAAAATCTTTTCACCATCCTCTTCCAAGGGCTTCAACAGTTCATCTATGGTTTCGTATGCTTGTTCCCCAAAGGCATAATCCATTACGAATATAACCGGTTTTTCGTCCTCGGAGATACCCTCCGGCAAATTGTAACAGCAGCTTTCCCCACCAAACTTTGCAGTATCAAATATTTGGACATCGATATTGGCCCCGGATTCATCGTCCAAGAAAATCATCCCATTGCTCTGTGCCAGTTCCTTTACTTTTTGGTTCAGCGATTTGTGTTTTTCGGAACCCAATGCTACATAAATGTCCAGGGAATCGTTGTCCGGAAATTCTTCGGCCAATGCCTTTTTGGCAAAAAGGGAATTCATTACACTGTGCATATTGGCACTGATGATATGCAATGGCCTATGTATTAAATTGTTCTGCTTTAAGGTGTTCTTTATTTTGTTGGCCCACTTTTCCCCATGAATGTGGTGCCCTAACCGTTCGCGCAACAACGGACTAAATGTAATGGTTCTTTTATTGCCAGTTGTTTCTTCCTCAATGGCCAATTTGCCCAACCAGTACATCACATTTAAAAAACGGTCTGGATCTTTCTGGGTTTTTAGCTTGTTCTGAATATCAACTACCTCATCAAAGGTTCTGCCCAAGATATTGGCACAATGTATCAGGGCCACTTCTCTTTCTTCATTATCTTTTTCCTCGCTCAGTACAAACTCGGTAAGTTTGTCCCAATCTCTAATGGTTGCATTCCCATCGTCCACCAAAACTCTTTTGGAAATTTTTCCGGACTCAATGAACAAGAAGGTAAGGTGGGTCAAAATATCGTAAATATCACTACGTCCCCGGGTTATTTCTATGTTCATCTGTTCGTCGTCAATGCGGTAACAGTTTCGTCTTCTTTTTGGGGGAACAATAGGTTTTAAATGCGATTTGGCGAAGCCTTCATCCGAGGTAAGGTTAATAAATCGACATTCCTCAATGCCTTCTGGAAGACGTTCCAATACATAGATCAATCCGTTGAGCTCTGCCTTTTCCTCGGCAATTGTACCATATATTTCGGGCCTGAGCAGCAAAAGTGCACTGCGGAGGGCGTTTCCCGAAACGCCCGATGGTTTATAAAAACCGCGATTGAGCAAATGGCGCATGGTAATGTACAAGCGTTCGATCGCATTGGTAGATTCCTGTGCCCTGGTAGTCTGTTTTACTTCTGTTGCCATCATATCTTCTGGCAAAAATAAGTGAATTCCTATGAAAGTTAAACTGTTATGAGTCAACTAATTTTAAAGGACTGTAATCCGTCCGCCACTTTTCTGTCGTTCGCAAGTCGCTGAACCTTGTTCTGCCCGCCAAGTTTACCAATGGATTTCATGTAATCCTGAAAGCCATTTGTTTTGACACTACTAATTTTTAAGGGTTGAAGGATATGTCCATCGATCAAGTCGAGATAGTAACTGTTCTGCTTTTTCATACTTGCCTCAATAATTCCGGCAAATTTTACTCGGTCAGTTGGTTCCCTTTCAAATTCAATGAACCATTCGTGATACGGGAGTTCCCCTTCTGGCGGATTGGTCTGTGGGGCAACGGTAAATTCGTTTACAAGGGCATCGGTCTGTTCCACTGCCAATCGAAGGGCTTCTTCCACTTCTTTGGCAATTACATGCTCACCAAAAGCGGAGATAAAGTGTTTTATACGGCCGGAAACCACAATTTTATACGGGTCTTTGGAAATAAACCGAATGGTATCCCCAAGGTTATAGCCCCAAAGCCCCGCATTGGTAGATATTACCATGGCATAGTCCACACCCAGCTCAACCTCGGCAATGGTCAACCGTCTTGGGTTTTCGTCGAAAAACTCGTCGGCCCTTACAAATTCATAAAAAACACCCGCATCCAACAACAGCAACATTCCTTTTTCCCTTTGGGAATTCTGATAGGCAAAAAAACCTTCGCTAGCGGGGAACAGTTCAATGCTGTCCACTTTTCTGCCGATCAGGTTTTCGAATTTTGCACGGTATGGTTCATAATTTACGCCTCCATAAATAAACAGTTGGAATTCTTTAAAAAGCTCCCCTACTTTTTTGCCCGTTTTTGCATTCAGCTTTTCAAAATACATTTGGACCCAAGAGGGAATGCCCGCTATAACGGTCATACTCTCCTCTTCGGTTTCCTCTACAATCTTGTCCACCTTTGTTTCCCAATCCTCGATACAATTGGTCTCCCAACTGGGCAAGCGGTTTTTTTGAAGGTAATTGGGAACGTAATGTGCCGATATGCCCGATAATCTTCCCAATTTTATGCCGTTCTTTTCCTCCAACATGGGGCTGCCCTGAAGAAAAATCATTCTGCCGTCCACAAAATCCGCATTACCGGTTTCGTGGATGTAATTGAGTATGGCATTTCGAGAGGCTTCTACCTGATTTTTAATTGATGGTCTGGTGATGGGAATATATTTGGCACCAGATGTTGTCCCGGAAGTTTTGGCAAAATATATGGGTTTCCCGGGCCAGAGCACATCGCTTTTACCATCAAGAATTTGCTGAACATAGCCTTTGAGCTCTTCATAATCCCTAATAGGAACTCTTTCCGTAAATTCTTGATGTGATTTAATGGTGTCAAAGCCATGGTCCCTGCCAAAAACAGTGTTCTTGGCTTCGGTTATCAATTGGTTAAAAACCTTTTGTTGGGTCTTAACGGGCTGTTTTACCCATTTATCGGTCTTTTTTGCAATTCGATTCGCAAATATTTTAGCTGCAAATGCTTTTAAGGACATCTAATTGAAATCAATATAGTTTTGTGGGTCCACTGGTTTGCCTTTTCTCCAAAGTTCAAAGTGTAGGTGTGGTCCTGTAGTAAGCTCTCCTGTATTTCCTATTGAAGCTATTACCTCGCCTGCCTTTACCATATCGCCTTGAGCTTTGCTCAACGAGCCGTTATGTTTGTACACCGATGTAATGCCTTCTTGGTGTTCCACGATGATCACATACCCTGTTTCGGTGGTCCATTCCGCAAAAAGAACGGTGCCGTCCGCAATTGCTTTGACCGGTGTATCTCTTGGCGCTACCAAATCCACAGCATAGTGCTTTGTTTTTGGGTCGAACCCTTGGGTCAAAGTACCGTTAACGGGAGAAAAGAAAAGTGTTCCAAGGTTTTCCACATCCCTTTCAAAAAGATTGTACTTGTCTTCCAATTCCACTTCTTCACGCAAAAGCAAATCTTCGCGTATGGGTGTCAGGTCTACTGTGGAGGGGTCCAATTTGTACTGTTCGAACAGGGAGTCCCTATTCGTCTGGTTATTCTCGATATCGCCGCGCAGTACTTTTCTAACATTGTCCAAGTACTTATTTGTATAGTTAAGAACAGTGACCAAAGAATCTGTTTTATAGGTAAGTTCCGTAGCCTGTCTCTTTAATTTTGTTGAGGAGTATCCCGGGATATATTCTCGAAGGGGCGTAAAGGCAATGATCAATGTCGTGAGCCCTATCAATACAATTATAAATAAGGTTCCGGTAACAAAAACATTGAGCCGATTGAGTTTAAACGAAATTTTCTCCTCAAAGGTGCTTTCATTAAGAATTACCAAGCGATACTTGTGCAGTAGCTTACGTTTTATCTCCTTTCTTTTCTTTTTGTCCTTTGCCATGGTCAACAAAGATAGTCTTAGATTTTAATATGGATGTTAAGCTTTTTAAAAAGCTACGCTGCTTACAAGTCTAAAAATCAGTTTTAAATCCTAAATTTCGTTAATCGAATATTCTCTTCCACTTCTTTTTAGTACCTTTACCTTTCTAAATTAAAGGTTTTTGAAGATATGATTGCTCAAACTATATTACTTGGAATGTTGGGCCCTTGGCAGATTGTCCTGATTGTTGCCGTGGTAGTTTTGCTTTTCGGAGGCAGAAAAATTCCGGAACTTATGAGAGGGCTTGGTAGCGGCATCAAAGAATTTAAGGACGCGACCAAAGAAGACGAGAAACTGGAAGGCGGAAAAAACGAATCTAATTCCTAAACGGATTTTTTGGGCGTTGAAACGCACTGGTTTTTAATTGGTTTTCGACCAACGACCACATATTTTAAGGTTTCAATGTCGATATTTCAGCCTTTCACAACAAAAAATTATCCCCCCAATTACCTTATCCTATTTTAGCGGTTACAACTAAACTGTTAGGCTTGCATGCTTAACCTCCAAATGAGCCTTTTTTGTTCATTTGTGCAGACGGAGTGGTAATGAAAAGATTGATCTTGCTTTTTTTCTTCTCATGCTTCCTAGGGTCAAATGCCCAGGAGCTTGCCCTTTCCAATATTGGAGAGGATACTTTGTTGTCCGATACACTGATGGACAATAACAGCGATGAATCCCCAAGTGAATTTGTAAAATACCTCGACGGGCTCAATAATAAAAAGCTCAATAAATACCTTGGTAAAAAAGGAGTGGCCGAAAAACTGGTCCAAAGAGGCAATTCGTACTTTAACAAAATGTGGTATGCCGAAGCTGCCCGCATTTTTGATATTGTCCTCGAAAAAACCGATACAAAGCACACCTACGAAATACTTTCCAAAGCTGGCGATTCCCATTATTACACCGGTAATCTGGAAAAATCGTACAAGTGGTACAATGAGCTGTTCACATTATACGAAGATGAAATAAATACAGACACCTTTTTTAAATATACCCAAACCCTAAAGGGAACGGGAAAATATCTTAGAGCGGCAGCTTTGACCAAAATATTGAGACAAAAAAGGAACGAGCCCCTGAACGAACTGGAATCGTTAAACACCAATACTTGGAAAGGCGCAACACAAGTGACGATCAAGAATTTGGATATTAACTCCAAGTATTCCGATTTTTCGCCCATGTTCCATAATGATTCGGATATCGTATATGCTTCCGCAAAAGATTCTTCCATTTTGACCACACGTCGTTATCGCTGGACCAACCAGCCTTTTCTTGATCTATATGTATCGAAAAAGAAAAATGATGATGGTGATCTATTGCCGCCCAAAAAATTCTCCAAGAAAATCAATACAAAATACCATGAGGCATCATCTGCCTTTTCTCCTGACCAAAAAACCATCTATTTTACCAGAAACAACTATGGTAAACGATTGAAGCGAGGCAAAAATGGTATTAACCACCTCAAGATCTATCGCTCACAAAACATAGATGGCCAATGGACCAGCGCAGAAGAACTTCCCTTTAATAGTGAAGATTATTCAACGGGACACCCTACGGTAAGTCCGGATGGCAAAAAATTGTATTTTGTTTCCGATATGCCCGGCGGTTTTGGTGAAACGGACATCTATGTGGTGGATATTCTAGAAAACGGTGCGTTTTCCGAGCCCAAAAACCTGGGTAGGACAATCAACTCGGATACAAAGGAAATGTTCCCGTACGTAACGGAAAACAGTCTTTATTTCTCGTCCAACAGACCAATGGGATATGGCGGGCTAGATGTTTACAAATCCGATGGTTCCGATGAGACTTTTGCAGGCGCGATGAATTTGGGCGAGCCCATTAACAGTAATAGGGACGATTTTTCGTATATCGTGGACGCCTCTAGTGGGAAGGGCTATTTTGCATCTAACCGAAAAGGAGGCAAAGGTGATGACGATATTTATTCCTTTGCATACACTCCAAACCTAAATGCGATCACAGGGGTTCTGGAAGATTTGGCATCAGGTGAAGCATTGCCGAGCGCTACCGTATTACTATTGCAAGGAAATAGAATGATAAATGAAACAACCGTAGATGAAATGGGCCACTATTCCTTTCCCAACCTAAACCCAACTACCAATTATATGGTGGTGGCGAAAAAGGAGGGGTACCTAAACGATAGTCTTGCGATACAAACCGCCGATAACAAAAATATAGTGGTGACCCAAAAGCTGAAGGCAGAGATCAAACAATCCGCAGCAGAGGCCATTGTTAAAACATTTGAACCCAAAAATGTTTATTTCAGCTTTGATAGCTACGAAATAACCCCGAGTTCCGCACAAGAATTGGATAAACTGATTACTGTGCTAAAATCGAACAAAGGGCTATCCTTAAAGATTGAATCCCATACCGATGCTATTGGTTCCAAGGCTTACAATAAATATCTTTCCGAGAAGCGGGCCAAGTCTACCAAAGACTATATGGTTTCGCAAGGTATAGACCCGAGCCGAATTATTAGCACCTCTGGATTTGGTGAAGACCGTTTATTGAACAATTGTGGAGATAGCCAATCCTGTCCTCCTGGTCAGCACCGTTTAAACAGAAGGTCGGAGTTTATCCTAATTGCCGAATAAGCTCTTACAGGCCTTAAAACTGTGTTTATCCGACTTAAAAACACAGAACTTCTACTGTTTATCGATGAAATTGATCGTATAGCCGATCAGGGCAATATGTAGTTTATCGATCAAAAGCACAATCTTACGGATTTAACACTTTTCACAACAGCATTCACCCCTTTTTTCCTGCGTTTCATCCCTTTGTTTTCGGTTCTCACCTTCGTAGTCGAATCTTTGACATGTCTTTAAATCTTAAAATCAAGCTTATGAAAAAATTAGTACTCGTCAAAGAAATCTATATGGATGCGTTCCGCAACTTGGGGCACATCATCGTGGAAAAATACTTTAAAATATTTGCCTGGTTCAGCTTTGTCATGTTCTTTATTGTGCTTTATGCCTTTATTTACAGGATAGCAACAGGCTTTGCGTTTGATTAATCAGCCTAAGTTTTAAAGAACGAAAAAGCCCAGGCAATGTGCACTGGGCTTTTTTGATATTTGAATTTGGTTGTTCCTATCCTTTTGGAGGATCGGAATCAAACTTTATGGTCTTTAAAATGGCTTCCAGCTCGAACATGTAGTCTCTTTTTGCTTCGGACGGAGCAAAAGTAAATCCCTCGATAATCATTTTTCTATCGTTCTCCTTATCGTTGATGATGTAGGTTAAGAACGGACCCGCCATTGGGTAACCATGTATTTCCCAAACGCCTTTTACCTCAGCCGCTTTTTTGCCACCTATTTCTGCAGGAAAAACATAAGGGGCAAAAGCTTTTTCCGTAATCATATACGTGTTTTCATACGGGCCGGGAATAAAGCTTTTTCCAATGGAATCCCTCATTCTTACAATATCCTCCACAAAGGTAGAGTCGTTATTAAAATAGTCCCATGGCATCTCATAAGCAATAATGTTCATGGTTCCTTTTGGGATTTGAATGTCCATCCAAACAAATTTGTTTTCCCTTCTGCCCACTTTGTAAAGCGAGGGCACGTTGAGTTGTATTCCGAACTCTTCTTCCAGTGCTTTGTCCTTGCTCAAGGAACGCTCAAATCGCTTCTGGGCCTCGGCAATCTCGTTTGCTTTGAATTCTTTTATTGCCCTATCGGCCAACGAATCCAGGTTTTTGATCAACACCTCTTCTGTAGGCCCGGTTACAACGGCTACTTTTTGAGGTTTTGAATATGCATCGTTTTTAATGTGGGCCAAGGAGGTAGAGTCTTGCTCCACATACAACAGTGATCGGGAATGGGTGGTTGTTCCCTTAAACACTTTTGGTGGTATCTGGGTTAGGCTGAACTTTGGTTCTATTTGCGGTAATCCTACAATCTGGGCCGCAAACTCTTCCCTTATTTTTTCGCCAACTGGGCCTCGCCAGAGTTCAGTATCCATAACTACCATTAAGGAGTTGATCCCTCCTGTGGATGGCGGTAAAAACCTTTCTTTTGATCCCGAGCTGTTACAAGCTCCCAATGCCAGCAATACGGTGACAATAAATAGTGTTCCTAATTTTTTCATCTTGTGTTAAATTTACGAAGAACAATCGCACAATTTTAGTTTTGTGCCCGGTTTTAGATTATTACCGCTAATACCGTTCCATTCTCGCAAATTTTCGATGGAAACACCCGGGTATTTTTTGGAAATGGTCCAAAGGGAATCCCCAGATCTTACTGTGTGGATTTTTGAGCCGTCCGCTACCTTTCCATTTGACTTGGAACTACTGCTATTGCTGCTTTTTTTAGCGATATACGGTTTTCTTGGAAAAATAGTTAAGCGCTGTCCGACCCTTAAATTATTGCTCCTAAGTCCGTTCCATCTTTTTATTTGGCTTACACCAACCCCATAGCGCTCCGCTATCTTGCCTAGATAATCCCCACTTTTTACACGATATCTTATTTGATCCTGTGCCTTGATCATACTGGGCAATGGTTTCTCCATGGAATCCAATTCCTTTTTGGCATAGGCATAGATTTCTTCCTCGTTGGAGACAAATTTTCCAATTTTTGAAACCGGCAGACGGAGTGCATAATTCTTCCCTTCGACTTTTGGGATAATATTCAATTTATAGGCCGGGTTCAACATTTCCAGCTCCTCTTTACCTATATCCACCAATTTGGATATTTGATCAAACGTAATCAGGTTTTTTACATGAACCGTGTCGGTTTCAAAATAAGCGCGTTCTGCTCTTTTATATTGTAGCCCATGTTCCTCCGCATATTCAAAAATGTACATGGTAGCCAAAAATGCAGGGAGGTATCCTGCTGTTTCACGTGGAAGAAACGGTCGGATGTTCCAATAGTTCTCATATCCCCCGGAGCGCCTTATGGCCTTATTTACATTTCCGGGTCCCGAGTTATAGGCCGCAAGGGCCAAATCCCAATCCCCGAAAATATCATACAATCTGGACAAGTACTTGCTCGCCGCTTTGGTGGCCATGATCGGATCATGCCTCTCATCAACATAACTGCTCACATCCAGCCCATACATTTTTCCGGTGCTGTACATAAATTGCCACAGGCCCTTTGCCCCAACCCTGGACCTTGCCTTGGGATTGAGTGCGGACTCAACAATTGCCAAATATTTTATTTCCAAAGGAATGTTCTGGTTGTCCAGTTCTTGTTCAAACAGTGGAAAATAAAACTGGCTGGCGGTCATCATCCGTTGCATTAAGTCCCTCCTTCGTGTTAAAAAGGATTTGATAACGCTTTCCAACGATGGGTTGTATGAGATGTTGAAGGGTGTTTTTTCATCCATTCGGGCTAAACGGGCCTTTAGTGTATCGGTGGGCAAATCCAGTAAAACAGCCGGCTCTTGTTCCGGTGCACTTTGGATTTCCAACAACATATCACTGAATAGCTCAGCGTTACTGTGAAGCTCTTTGAGCCAAAGGCTATCGTATCTCCATGCCTCTTCCAGATCGCGCAGTCTAAATTTGCCGTCCTCTTGCGTTTCAAGAGCCATCAATTGCCCATCTATTTTGATGTTTGATACGGCAATGGTGGCATTTTCACTCTCCTGATCCTTGGTTGAATCTCCATCAACATTCTGCTGATCATCCACTTGTTGTGCTGCCATATTCGAAGCTACGCAAAGAATGGCCGCAAAAACAGCTTTTTTAATTTTCTGGTTCATTTGGACAAGGTTTGATTTTTTTTGGGGCGAACTAAATTGGCTTTTTTTTCTGAAATACTAAAGCCAAGAGATAAAATTCTCTTTCTTTTAACGTTTCCCCAATATCTCAAAACGTGAGACTTAGCCTATTATTGCAGCAATTCCGGGCAAGGTCTTGCCCTCCAAGCTTTCCAACATGGCCCCACCACCTGTAGAAACATAGCTCACCTTGTCCTCGAAACCAAACTGTTTTACGGCCGCAACGGAATCACCTCCGCCAACTAGCGAGAACGCTCCATTTTGAGTGGCTTCGTCTATATAGTTGCCAACGGCTATGGTTCCTTTGGCGAAGTTTTCCATTTCGAAAACTCCAACGGGTCCGTTCCAAAGAATTGTTTTGGAAGCAAGAATTACTTGTTTGAAAATTTCAAGGGTTTTAGGTCCGGCATCCAAGCCTTGCCATCCATCCGGAATTTCGTTTACCTCCACAAATTGGGTGTCGGCGGCATTATCAAAATCATTGGCGGCCAGAACATCTACCGGTAAATATACCTGAACGTTCTTGGCTTTTGCCTGTTTTAGAATATCGAGCGCCAAATCCATTTTGTCATCCTCGCAGATGGAGTCCCCGACTTTACCCCCTTGGGCTTTTATAAAAGTGTAGGTCATACCCCCTCCGATGATCAAATTGTCCACCTTGTCCAGAATATTCTCTATAATGGTGATTTTGGAAGAAACTTTAGCGCCGCCCAAGATTGCGGTTACTGGTTTTTCCCCTGTTTCCGTCACCTTGTCTATTGCTTTTATTTCTTTGGCCAACAAATATCCGAAACACTTGTTTTCGGGGAAAAACTTGGCCACTATTGTTGTAGAGGCATGGGCCCTATGCGCTGTTCCAAAAGCATCGTTCACATAAACATCCCCGTGTTTGGACAACTGTTCGGCAAACGATTCGTCTCCAGCTTCTTCCTCAGCATAAAACCTTAGGTTTTCCAGCAAAAGAACCTCGCCGCTTTTTAACCCTGCTACGGCTTCATCCGCTTTGTTTCCAACACAATCCTCCACAAATTTCACCTGTACCCCGATAATATCGGATACGGTTTCGGCGATATGCGATAGCGACATATCCGGATTTACTTTTCCTTTTGGCCGGCCCAAATGGCTCATTAAGACCGCAGACCCGCCGTCTTCCAAAACTTTTAGTATGGTGGGTTTTGCAGCATCGATCCGGCTGGTATCGGTTACATTGAAATCGCCATCCAACGGCACGTTGAAATCTACTCGTATCAATGCTTTTTTTCCTTCAAAATTAAAATCGTCTATCGTTTTCATCTGTGTGTCCTTTTTTGAGAATTTCAAAAGTAAAGATTTCCTGCTTTTTCGGCTATTCATCCGTACTAATATTTAAAAGTTTCAGTGGATTTAACCTTTTCGTTGAATTCTGTTAAACCTTCTTTGGGATACCCTGTTTTCCTTAGGGAAACTTCAGCCGTTAAAAATGTATCTTTGGGACATGCTTTTTAAAAATGTTTTAGGCTTAGAGCACATCAAAAACCATTTGGTGACCACAGCTGAAACCGGAAGGGTGGCGCATGCTCAATTATTTGTGGGGCCAGAGGGTTCCGGCGTTCTGCCCATGGCAATTGCCTATGCCCAGTATCTGTTGTGTGGCAACATCGGTGTCGAAAATGAAGGAGGACATACCGATTGCAATACCAAATGCAACTCATTGTCGCATCCCGATCTTCATTTTGCTTTTCCCGTTTCCAATTCGGACAAGATAAAATCGCATGCGGTAAGCGACCATTATTTGGAAGAGTGGCGCCAATTTGTAAAAGAGCAACCATATGGAAACCTGTTCGACTGGTACCGGCATATCGGCATTGAAAAAAAACAGGGCCAAATCGGGGTGGACGAAGCCCAGGACATGGTTAAAAAGCTATCGTTAAAGTCTTATGAGGGCGGATATAAGATCTTGATTGTCTGGATGGCGGAAAAAATGAATGTCTCCGCTGCGAACAAGCTGCTAAAATTGATCGAGGAGCCTCCAAACAAAACCATTTTGCTCCTTTTGGCCGAAGATGAAGAACAAATCATAAACACGATCAGATCCCGTTGTCAAATTTTGAATTTTCCCCCACTTGCGGAACAAGCGATTACCGATGCGCTCCTCCTAAAAGGTGTGGACCAGACCGAAGCGTTGACCATTGCCTTGGAAGCAAACGGGAATTTTAATAAAGCTTTGGATCTATTGAACAAGGATTCCGAGGATTTGGTTTTCGAAAGATGGTTTGTACAATGGGTGCGCAGCGCATTTAAGGCCAAAGGTAACAAAGCTGCGGTACAGGAACTGATCTTGTGGAGCGACGAGGTGGCAAAAACGGGACGTGAGGTGCAAAAGAAGTTTTTGAATTACTGTCTCACCATGATGCGCCAAGCACTTTTGCTAAATTATAGCGCCACGGAACTGGTACATGCGAAAATACATATGGAGGGCTTTGACCTCAACAAATTTGCTCCTTTTGTACATGAAAACAATATTTTGGATATTGTAAAGGAGTTGGAACAGGCTATTTTTCACGTGGAACGTAACGGAAATTCCAAATTGATCTTTACGGACCTGTCCATAAAACTTACAAGGCTTTTGCACGCCAAGGCCGCCTAATTTAAAATATAGTTTATGAACAATGTATTCGCGAACGCCACAGAAATCCTCTTATTATTGTTTTTGACAATTACATTTTTGCAAAGTGGAATAGATAAAATTTTAGATTGGAAAGGCAATTTGGATTGGTTGACCGGTCATTTTTCCAAATCCATTTTTAGGGGAATGGTCCCCGGACTTCTGGGAATTGTTTTGGTATTGGAAATGTTATCGGGAATACTGGCCGGTGTCGGCGCTTTTCAATTTATTGTTGATAGTGAGAGCAGTTATGGCTTTTACGGCGCCATTCTGTCGGGAATTACCTTGCTGATGTTGTTATTGGGTCAGAGGGTCGCCAAAGATTACGTAGGTGCCCAAACTATTGTTGTGTACTTGATACCTACCCTATTTTTAGTGTTTTTAATGCAATAAGACACGTTTGGAGCACGCTCCCATATATAATTGAGATTGGCCCTAAATGGAAATTGATATGGGCTGCAAGAACTCTTTGGTTTCCCATACAAAATCGTTTGACTTTCGTTTTTAATTTTAATCAACTCTACTTAATCCACCACCCCAATGACATTTGAAGAAGCCGTAATCCATCGTCGCTCCGTCAGAAATTATAAAGAAGAGGCCATTGATGAAGAGGTCGTGAAACATTGCCTCCAAATGGCCACTTTGGCACCCAATAGTTCCAATATGCAGCTTTGGGAGTTTTACCATATCACAAATCCTGAGGTGCTTAAAAAACTTTCGGTGGCTTGTTTGGACCAACAGGCGGCCACAACAGCCCAACAATTAGTGGTTTTTGTTACACGCCAAGATCTTCATCGGACAAGGGAAAGAGATATGCTAAAACTAGAAACCAAAAATGTCCAAAAGAATAGCCCAAGAGAAAAACAAGAGGCCCGCATAAAGAGATGGCAGCTGTATTATGGAAGGGTAATGCCATTTTTATATGCTCGTTTTTTTGGTGTGCTTGGAGTTATCAGAAAAATTATGGTAAATATAGTCGGGTTGTTCCGACCTATGGTTTACCAAGTATCCGAAAGCGATATGAATGTAGTTGTACATAAAACATGTGCACTGGCCGCCCAAACCTTTATGCTGGCCATGTCTTCCAAAGGATATGATACCTGTCCCATGGAGGGCTTTGATAGCAAACGGGCAAAGCGCATTTTAAAATTGCCCTATGGAGCACAGATCAACATGATTATCTCGTGTGGCATTCGTGCAGAAGGCGGGGTATGGGGCGATCGCATGCGTATTCCATTTAAAGAAGTTTATACGCGTGTGTAGCCTAAGTTTCATTATTTTATTTGGTTAATCTTTTTAAAAAACTAACCCCATTTTATATGGACACAGCAAGTAACAATTCCGGTACGCAAGACCTAAACCATATTAATGTTGCCCAATCCGACCTTCGCAAGGGTTACGGTTATGGGGCGTTGGGTGTATTGTCATCCGGATTGGTTTGGCTTGTTTCTGGATCAGTGGCGTTTTTGGTCAATGGCCAAACTGCGGTTTGGACGCTTTTTTTCGGCGGCATGCTTATTAATCCTTTAGGATTGTTGTTGGCTAGGTTAACCGGTGTTCCTGGTAAACATTCCAATCAAAATGCATTGGGAAAACTGGCCATGGAGGGTACATTTTTTATGCTCATGTGCATTCCTCTGGCATTGTTGCTATCTCTGCAGGAGCATGCGTGGTTTTTTCAAGGTATGCTTTTGATCATTGGTGGAAGGTATTTGACCTTTACCACGCTTTACGGGATTAAGATATATTGGATATTGGGCGGGCTTTTGGGAGCTACTGCCTTTGGGTTGTTTTTCCTAAATGCATCTCCCGGCCTTTCAGCACTTAGTGGTGCCGTGGTTGAACTTGCGTTCGGTGCTTTTTTATTCACATCATATAAAAAATCAAAGGCACAAAAACAAAAAGCCCGCTCTTAAAAGCGGGCTGGTGTACAACTGAACTATAATTTTATTTTTCGTATTTATCGTTCAATATTTTTAGAATGGCATCGGTAACGTCATTTGTTTCGTCCCCATAAATAACGGAGCCCCCGTCGCCACCTCCAAGGATGTACGTGAAACCATTTGCCTCGCCATAGGCTTTTATTTCTTTTTTCACCTTTTTTACCAAGCTGTCCATCTCTGCCTGACTGGATTGCTGTAACTGCTGCTCTTCTTGTTGCAACTGTTGACCAACAAATTGCCCACGCTGTTGTAGTTGTGCGTATTCCTCTTGTGCATTTTTCTGTGACATTTTCTGCGCCTTGGTCTGAAACTGTTGCAATTCCAATTGAAAAGCTTGTGAAATACTATCTCTTTTTTTGCCCATGGCATCCGCTTTGGTTTTGAACCTGGCCTCAACATCTACTTTCTCTTGATACTCGTCCATGATTCGTACACTATCCACAAATGCGATTTTGTTCTGCTGACATGCCATGGCGGTTATGGCAATTACAAGCACTAGTAATTTTTTCATCATTAAGTTTTTATAGATGGCAAAAATAGAAAAGGTTTTCAAATAGGGATAATTAAGTTGGAACGTTCTAAAAAGTTAAAATTGGAACTATAAGCTTTTCTTATTCATAGTTTCAATTTCTATTGAGCTCACTTATGTTCTGTGCGTTCAGAAACGGCTCTCTGAAAGCGTTTCTTTTTTGGCCAATGTAATTGTCCTATTTAGTGTGAAATGAGCTGTTCAAAAGACTTAAAACGGCTTATTGCTTCTTTTTGAGGATATAAATCAGTGAAGAGTGTTCTTTGGTGAAGAAGGCACTTAAATTTGACCATAGTCCAATAAAAAAGGCTTTGATCAGATAAAGCTTGTTGCCTTTGTATTTTTCTGAAAGCATGGAAACGTAAAATGCATCGAAGAGCATGGGTCCAATCTTTACCACTTCCATTTGATGTGCAGCAAATATTTTGGCGATCGCTGTTTTTGAAAAATGCCAAAGATGCCTGGGAACATCGTAACCGGCCCAAAACGACCCATAATGGTTTGCATCATACGATTTAAAATTTGGGACAGCGATTACCATTACGCCGTCCTCTTCCAAAAGACCCACCAAAGTTTTAATATCTTTTTCCAAATCCGGTAAATGCTCTAGTACATGCCAAAGAGTGATGGCTTGGAACCTATTAGTGTTTATCTCTTCTATTTTGGCGCTTAGCCCCACACCTTTTTTTAGAGCTAGTTCCCTAGCCTTGTTGTTGGGCTCCACCCCAAAGGCTTCAAATCCATGTTTTTTTGCCGTAAGCACAAAATCTCCAGTTCCTGCACCAATGTCAAGTAGATTTATTGGTTTATTTACCTGATTATCAATTACTTGAATTTTATTTTGTAAATTTCTGCGCTTAACAAACTGGTACAATCTATCTGTAAAAGTATTTTGGGCATCGGTATGCGATATATAGTCCTCACTTTCGTAATATAAGTCAAGGCTTTCGGGTTGTGGTTTAGTAACCAACATATCCAGGTCTTGATCATGATGTAGTTCAAATTCTTCGCCTGAAACAGAAAAGTCTTTAGTTTTTAAAAACAAGCTCATTATAATTATCGGT
This sequence comes from Flagellimonas marinaquae, assembly GCF_023716465.1. Lineage (NCBI taxonomy): Bacteria > Pseudomonadati > Bacteroidota > Flavobacteriia > Flavobacteriales > Flavobacteriaceae > Flagellimonas > Flagellimonas marinaquae. The sequence goes on along the minus strand of NZ_CP092415.1, from coordinate 1,564,213 downwards.
GGCCAAATATTCTTTCTTCAAATCCCGAAGATAGGACAAAACCAATTCTCTTGAAACTGAATCGAACGATAAACAATCTTCTTCTGTTGCACTGAATATTTCTATGGCTATGTACCAATTACCTATTCGTGTAGCATGGGCATCCTCAAACATGGGATCCATATCGGCCGCTCGGCTTAATGCCACATCCAACGCCAAAGGAACCAGGTTTATGGTTTTGGTCGGAATCTCGACTTCGTAAAATGAAAAATAAAAGGTTTGGTCATTGATTGTAAATGGTACTTGCACATCCACGTAATAATCGTCCAGTTGATATTTTGTGTTTACATAATGGTAAAACTCGTCGGCATCTTTTGGGTCTTCGAACACAAAAACTGTTTTCTTGGGCAGTCCCCTTTTAAACTTTTTTCCTTGGGTTATTTTATAATCTTTTATAGTGGGGGCAATACGCAGTGGTATACATGAATGCAAAAACATAACCGCTAACGCAAGAAGTAGATGCTGTTTCATTTTACAAGTTGATTTGCAAATACAAATCAAAAACTGAGCCAATTACATCCGGCCAAAAAGATAACAGTTGTTCCACGTGGAACAGTTTGGCTCCTTATCGCCCCAAAAAGACTAAAAGGACGCTTATATCGGCAGGAGAAACACCACTTATACGTGAAGCTTGCGAAATGGTTACCGGGCGAATATTCTCCAGCTTTTCTCTTGCCTCATATGAGAGTGATTTCAATTTTGAATAATCGAAATTATCCGGAATTCGGACATTTTCCAACCTCTGAAGTTTATCCGCGTTTGTCTTTTCTTTCTCTATATAACCAGAATATTTTACTTGGATCTCGGCTTGCTCCAGCACTTCGGGATCGAGCTCGTTTTCCTTCACAAATTGTGCGACAGCATCTAATTGAAGCATGTGGTCCATGGTAACCTTTGGTCTTGAAAACACCTTGAATAGTTTATCCGACTGCTTTACCAAAGATGAATGGAGCCCTTCTAAAATGGGGTTGATTTCTTCCGTATTGAAACTGGTTTTCTTGAAAAAATGAACAAAAGCCTCAGACTTTTTCATCTTTTCTTCCATCCTGTTTACCCGTTCTTCTTTAGCTAAACCGATTTGATATCCCTTTGGTGTTAAGCGTAAATCTGCGTTGTCTTGGCGTAGCAATGTTCTATATTCCGCCCTTGATGTGAACATACGATAAGGTTCCTCCGTCCCTTTGGTAATCAAATCATCGACCAAAACTCCAATATATGCCTCATCTCTTTTAAGTACAAAAGGTTCCTTTTCGTTAATTTTAAGATGAGCATTTATCCCGGCCATTAACCCTTGGGAAGCCGCTTCTTCATAGCCAGTTGTGCCATTAATTTGTCCTGCAAAATAAAGGTTGTTCACCAACTTGGTTTCAAGGGTATGCTTTAATTGTGTTGGAGGAAAATAATCGTACTCGATTGCGTAACCAGGTCTAAAAAACTTTACATGCTCGAATCCCTTTACGGATTTTAAAGCTTTATATTGAACATCTTCGGGCAATGAGGTTGAGAAGCCATTTACATAAACTTCCACAGTATTCCAACCCTCGGGCTCAACAAATATTTGATGAGAATCTTTATCTGCAAAACGATTGATCTTATCCTCAATAGAGGGGCAATATCTGGGCCCTATACTTTTAATCCTCCCATTGAACATTGGCGACCTTTCAAACCCTTCTCGCAATAAATCGTGAACCAATTTACTCGTATGCGTCATGTAACAATCTCTCTGTTCAGTAAGAACCGGTGTGTTTAAATACGAGAATTTTTCTGGCTGTGCATCTCCTGGCTGGGGAATCATTTTGGAGTAATCCAAGGACCTGCCATCCACTCTTGGCGGTGTTCCCGTTTTCATTCGTCCACTATCGAAACCAAGGTCAACTAACTGTTCAGTAATACCTGTCGCCGCTTTCTCACCAGCTCTTCCTCCTCCCAATTGTTTTTCCCCGATGTGGATCAACCCATTTAAAAAAGTTCCATTGGTCAAGACAACCGCCTTGCCTCTAATTTCGAGCCCAAGACTTGTTTTTACGCCCACTACTTTATCCCCTTCAATCAACAAACCATTTACCATTTCCTGATAAAAATCGGCATTTGGTGTATTCTCCAAAGCCATGCGCCATTCCTCAGCAAACCGCATTCTATCGTTCTGTGCCCTTGGACTCCACATAGCGGGGCCTTTGGATTTGTTCAACATTTTAAATTGAATGGCCGACTTGTCCGTGATGATGCCGCTATATCCCCCCAATGCATCTATTTCTCGAACAATTTGACCTTTTGCAATTCCACCCATTGCAGGGTTGCACGACATTTGCCCAATCGTTTGTAGGTTCATAGTGACCAGCAAAGTGCTTGAGCCCATATTCGCGGCGGCAGCGGTAGCCTCCGCCCCAGCGTGTCCTCCACCAACAACAATTACGTTATATTCCTTTTCAAACATAGCTATGGTTCCACGTGGAACATTTTAATTTTTTCATCTTCCTTTTTGCGCATTAACTCTTTTTCGGCAACCGTTTTATCTTTATATCCAGTAAGGTGCAACACCCCATGGCTCATTATTCTGCGTAGCTCATCCAAAAAATCTTCCTTAAACTTTATAGCGTTTTCTTCAACACGCTCGGTAGAAATAAAAACGTCGCCAGAAATAACCGATCCATCTGTATAATCGAAAGTAATGATGTCCGTTAACGTATCGTGATTCAAGTACTCCTTGTTCAATTGTAACAAGTAATCATCTGTGCAGAAAATATAATCGATCTGACCCACCGAATAATTTTCTGAATCTACTACCCTAGTTATCCAATCTGAATACTTGGGTTTGTTCTCTAAAACAAAATCACTTTTAAAATGAAAATCAATCATTATCGAAATAAACCTTTACCTTCTTTTCAAAATTTTGGCGCAAAGGTAGTGCTTGTCTATTTAATATTTCAATGCTATTTCTATAATCCCGAAGGAGCTCCGGTCGTGTAGTAATGGGGTTATCGAATCTTTTAATGCTAGTGCTACTTTCCCTTTCTTTTTTCTCACCTTGCTCCATAGCTGCATTTTCGAGCTTCATCAATTGATGTTGAATGTTGTTAGCCTTACTCTGGGTGCGTTCCGTAATACCGTTCTGCAATAGGTCATTCTCAAATTCTTCCATTAAGTGGACCAGCTTTTTAGCGAGATTTTTATCAGACTCTTGTAACATATCCTCTAATTGCTGTTCCAACTTTTCCCTTAAATATTGCTGTTCCTTATAAATTTCGTAAACCTCGTTCAGGTCCATTTCACCAATACCATTGCCTCCCTCTTGCGCACCTTTTTGCTCTTTCCTATCAGAACTTCCCGTAGAACCAGATTCTCCTTTCTCTCCTTTGTTTCCCCTACCTTGGCCGCCAGTATTCCCCTCTTCTTGACCGCCACTACTCTTACCGGGCTCCTGGCCTTCACCTTGGGATTGTTGTCCCTGTTTACCACTCCCGTTCATTTTTTCCTGGATATCCTTTTGCCCTTGAATGATATCCGGTAATTGAAAATCCTGACCAGACCCCTTACCCTGTCCGGGTTGCATATTTTGTTGCATATTATCCAGCACATTGGCCAAAAAATCAGCCAATGCATTTGTGGCATTAATAACATATTGCTGATAAGATGCTCCTTGATAAATCTGATTTTCGGCTATACTTTCCAATGATTTGTCTATGTTATAATACACTTCGGTTATTTGCTCATTGACAAATTCCGACAATTCTGCCCTGCGCAATGAAAGTGCAAATAGACTATCATCCACATGTTCGAACAACCTACGTAAGTTTTGTTGGTTTTTTACTGTTCTTGAAAATTGAGAAATGTCAACATCGGCATTCTGAATGTTATCGTATAAATTTTCTTGTTGAAAAGAAAACGTTACCAAATTATCCAATATTTGCCTTAACATTTCTGCGTCCTCAGCATCTGTTTCACCTCCGGCGGAGCTGGCGCTGGATTTCATGGACTGGCTCATTTCATTCATTTTCTGGGCAGCGGACTTTTGCTTTTTGGAAGCGTTCCTTCCAGCTTGTTGTCTCTCTTCCGATTGAGAAGATTCTTCCAAGCCTTGATGCTTATTAATTTCATCTAGTGCCTCCTCTTGATCCTGTTTAATAGCATCTGTCTTTTTCTTATCCGTACCTAAGTCCAATGGTTTTTGAAGCTTATCATTGTCCTTCTCCAGGTCTCGTATCTCGTTTTCCAGCTCCTTAAATTCATCATTTAATTTGTTCTGCTCTTTGTCACTAAAATCCTGACCCAATTTTAATTCCGACAATATTTCTTGCTTCTTAGCTAGTTGTTCAAGATTATTAGCTATTTGATTGGCTTTCTCAGTAACGTAGTACTTTTTGGTCAATTCCAAGATCTGTTCGAGGTTCCTTGCATTCTTACTTTGATTTTTACCTAGCTCCTCCAGCCTGTTCTGAAACTCTTCCTTTTCTAATTTTTCAGCAATTTTATTTAATTCTTCCAAAAGCTCGGCATTCTTCTTAGCCTCTGCCTCTTGTCGTTCCAAACGTTCCTGAAGCATTTTTTTAAGTTCAGTATCCTGCGAACTTTTCTCTATACTTTTGTTCAAATCATTGCTGAATTTTTGCATCAGCTCTTCCTGTTGTTTTTGCTTGTTCAAAAAATTCTTTATCTGGTTTTTCTCTTCATAATTAAGCGCCTTTTCCTCCTTTTGTAAATTAGAGATCTCGGACAGTATATCTTCTTGCTTCTTATATTCTTCCAATGTATTATCCAACTTTTTCAAAGTAGTGCTCTGATGCTCCATCTCCTTGTCTATCAACTCTTTATCACTATATATAGTGGCATTAAACGTAGCGCTTTTTGTCACCTTGCCGCCTCTAATTCCATCATTATCAACAATTTCGAAAAACAGCTTATACTGTTTACCACTTTCCAATGCCAATCCAGAAGGAAAAGTGTAGTAAAACTGATATACATTGCTATTTGGCTTTTCCAAAGACAAGCGTTGCTGGTTTTCTAAATCATCCGTTGGGTAAACCACCAAACGAATATCACTTATCCCATGATCATCGGCCGCTTCCCCAATAAAATATGATTCGTTCGGGTTCAATGAATCCAATACTTGATCTACTTGTACGGTAGCTTTTTGATCTTTGACCACGTTTAAACGATACGAGAGTTTTTCAAAATCCTTAACCCTCTCATTGGATGTCCGCAGTTCATAATCAAAATCGTTAAATATTTTTCTATCAATATTAAATAGATCACCATCTTTTTGAAAAGCAAGGACTGTATCCATAGCTTTCATCTTTATGTCTTCCACATAATTTCCCAAAATATTCCATGTCACCTTGGTGCCTTCCGGGATATCCGCATTCCCAGTACCGCTAACCTTCTCAGACACCCGGTTTAAATACTTTGGAAAATCCAACTCCAACGTAAAATCCACCAATGTTGGAGTCCTATAACTATTTACAGTGTATGTTCTGGAATTCCATCCATTAGCAGAAAAATAGAACTTTGAACTTAATACTGGCGCTTGAAAAGTATATTCATAAAAATCGTTCTTTTTCTGCATTAACAACGGCTCATTATTAACAACGATCTCCACTTGATCGGGACGAACTTCGCCAACCGTTCTAACCTGGATTAGTAAGGCTTGGCTGTCCATAACCTCTAATGTGTTGTTCAATAAAACAAATGAAAAAGGTGCAGGTCTCTCAAAGGCGGTATCGTATTGCACAACCCTTTTATGGGAGTTGAAAAACGACACCAAATCTCCTGTTAACCAAATAAAAACTAAAAGCATCAGGGGTATTACCACATATTTTGCATACCTATAGCTTTCTCTATAATCCACTGCTTTTGTGAAGGGTACCGGCTTTAGTTGTTCGGCTCTTTGATCAATACTGGCCAACAACAATTCTGTTTTTTCATTGTTATCCGATAGTTCCAATAAATTATAGAGTTTATCTCCTACCTCTGGAAAATGTGACCCAATAAGTTTAGAGGCGTCTTTTGTATCAATTCCATTTCGGATTTTAAAAAGATACAGCAAAGGAACCACTATATAACGGTACAATAAATACAGCTCCACCAAAATAAAAACACAGAACAGCACCATTCTCCAAGCATTATCCAACCAGAGCCAGTATTCAAATCCAACAACAACAAACCAAAAAATTGTTCCCAAGCTTAAAAACAAGAACAAACCTTTAATCAATTCTTTAGCATAAAATCGTTTAGTGAAGTCCTCTAACTTATCTAATATGTGCTGATATCCATTCACAATAATGCATTTGTCTTACCAAATTACCTGATCCTTAGTAAACCAACAGAAAAATTTTGTTAAACCTTACTCTTTTCCAATTATCCCAACTACAGAAAGCAAGCATCCAAAATCTTTCCAATTCGTGTGGGGGAACGTATCTTTGCGAGTAAATTTAACACTGTTATGAGTCAGAAAGTACGTGTCCGTTTTGCACCTAGTCCCACCGGCCCCCTTCACATAGGAGGCCTGCGAACCGCATTGTTCAATTATTTGTTCGCCAAAAAAAACAATGGCGATTTTATACTTCGTATAGAAGATACCGATCAGAACAGGTTCGTAGAGGGTGCCGAACAATATATTATAGACTCCTTAAACTGGTCCGGAATTCCCTTTGATGAGGGTCCAGGCAAAGAAGGTGCTTTTGGTCCATATCGTCAAAGTGAACGAAAACATCTCTACAAACAATATGCTCTTGATCTTATTGCAAAAGATAAAGCCTATTACGCTTTTGATACCCCGGAAACCTTAGATCATCACAGAAAAGACCATGAGGCCAAAGGCAAAACATTTATTTATAATTGGCATAACCGTCTAAAACTGACCAATTCCCTATCTCTATCCCCGGAAGAAGTAAAATCAAAAATTGATAATGGTGAGGATTATGTTATTCGATTTAAATCGCCGGAGAACCAACAACTCATTCTCAACGATAGCATTAGAGGTGAAATCAAAATAGACACCAATGTTCTGGATGACAAAGTTTTGTTTAAAAGTGATGGTATGCCCACATACCATTTAGCCAATATCGTTGATGACCATCTAATGGAGATTTCCCATGTGATCCGTGGTGAAGAATGGTTGCCCTCTTTGGCGTTGCACCAACTACTTTATGATGCATTTGGTTGGAAGGCACCCGAATTTGCACACCTACCATTGATCATGAAGCCAGTAGGGAAAGGGAAATTAAGCAAGCGTGATGGAGAAAAGGGAGGTTTTCCTGTTTTCCCACTAAGCTGGAACCAATCTGTGGGTTATAAAGAAGCTGGTTTTTTTCCCGAGGCAGTGATCAACTTTTTGGCGCTTCTCGGTTGGAACCCTGGAACCGAACAAGAAATATTCAGCCTACAAGAATTGGTAAACGCTTTTTCGCTGGAACGTGTAAACAAGTCGGGGGCGCGTTTCGATCCAGAAAAAAACAATTGGTATAATCAGCAGTGGCTACAAAAAAAGAGCGACGATGAACTCGCCCAACTATTTACTGTAGATCTTGAATCCAAAGGAATTTCCGCAAATTCCAGTTACATAAAACAGGTAGTTTATTCGATAAAAGAGCGTGCTGTTTTTGTGAAGGATTTTTGGGAACTATCCGATTATTTCTTCACGGCGCCCACCACTTACAACGAAAAAGCGGTAAAAAAACAATGGAAAGAGGATACGCCGGACATTATGAAGGGAGTTATTGATATCCTAAAAGGTATAAATGACTTTGAATCTGCCATAGTAGAAGAAAAAGTTAAGGCCTGGATAGGACAAAAAGAGCTTTCGTTCGGTAAGGTTATGCCTCCGCTGCGTTTGGTGATCGTTGGGGATATGAAAGGGCCGCATCTATTCGACATTATGGCTTTAATCGGTAAAGAAGAAAGTGTAAAACGCATAAGTACGGCCATTGAACAACTTTAGATTTTCAGGAACTGTAACAATATTCAATAATTGACTACTAATACATTGGTCGAGTTTTGTAATTTCCATTTCTAACATAAAATCTAAACACTATGGGCAACTATTTACTAATACCTATTGCGTTTGTCGCGCTTATTATTTTATTCAAATTTTTCTTTATCGTAAAGCAACAGACCGCTGTTGTTGTTGAGCGTTTTGGTAGATTTCAGAGTATCCGTAATTCAGGATTACAAATGAAAATCCCACTTGTTGATCGAATCGCCGGCAGACTGAGCCTAAAGATCCAGCAGCTGGACGTAATCGTTGAGACCAAAACATTGGACGACGTTTTTGTAAAGTTGAAGGTGTCCGTGCAATATGTTGTAATCAGAGAAAAAGTATACGAAGCATTCTATAAATTGGAATATCCGCATGATCAAATTACCTCTTATGTTTTTGATGTTGTGCGTGCAGAAGTTCCAAAAATGAAGCTGGACGACGTTTTCGTCAAAAAAGATGATATCGCCATCGCGGTAAAATCAGAATTGCAAGATGCCATGCTCGAGTATGGATACGATATAATAAAGACCCTCGTTACCGACATTGATCCAGATGCGCAGGTAAAAGCCGCAATGAACCGAATAAATGCATCGGAGCGCGAGAAAATTGCAGCACAGTTTGAAGGTGATGCCCAACGTATCCTTATAGTAGAAAAAGCTAAGGCCGAAGCAGAAAGTAAGCGTTTGCAAGGTCAAGGTATAGCCGACCAACGCAGGGAAATTGCACGTGGACTGGAAGAATCTGTTGAAGTATTGAACAAAGTGGGCATAAATTCCCAGGAAGCATCTGCATTGATCGTTGTTACCCAACACTACGATACCTTGCAGGCCATTGGTGAAGAAACCGACACCAACCTGATTCTATTGCCCAACTCCCCTCAAGCGGGTAGCGATATGCTGAACAATATGGTAGCATCCTTTACAGCAAGTAACCAAATCGGAGAGGCCATGAAACGTAAACAAAACGAAAAAGATTCGGGCACAACCGAATAACTCTTTGTAATGAACAATAAAAAAGGCTCCCGATCGGGAGCCTTTTTGTGCTGGTTACCAAATTCTAACCTAACTTTCTAAGCAATTTTTTTGCCACCAAAGAGATTGCGATTTTTTGGAACAATGGGGCCAAACCTCCCAATATATTGGCTGGGTAAAATTCCTCTTTGGTATTCTGTACCGCTAATTTTACCTTTTCCTCGTGTATCTGCCTTTGTAACTTTAGGATTTTAAGGTCTCGGTCTATTTCTTCAAAAGATGTGTATTCGGTATGCATCATAACTCATCAAAATAAAATTTAGAAAATCGTTTTAAAAGTGGCTTTTCTATCCTTTTTCTGAGAATAAAAAGAAACATACCAATCAGTACATAAAAGCATCCTACAATTAAAAAGCCCGTTGCGGTATTGCCCGTCCATGATCCCAACCAAAAAGCAGCGCTTATCGATAAAAACAAAAGGGCAATTGATGCAAAGCCACCTATAAACAATGCCTTTGTGGCCATAGTGATGCCTTTCATCATGGACTTAAAACTCTGCAGTCTGTATAGGTCCAGGCTGTTTTTTAGGTAGTTCTTCACACCATCCTCTACATAGCCCACTTGCTCTTTAATGTCTTCGAATGCCATATATTACTTTTGAAGTTGGGCATTCTTTTCTCTAAGGTCTTCCAGCTTTTTCTCCAATGCTACCAAAATATCATCGGCCTTATAGCTCATATTGGAAAGGGTATCCTCCAATTTTTCCTCAAATTCGACTTTTTTGGCATCCGCCGTTTTAGAGAACTCATCCTTGGCGTTGTGAAGACTTTGTGCAAGATCGTCTTTGGCCTTAACGGCACTTTTTTTAATTTTCTTTCTGGTTTTCTTTCCTTTGTCCGGAGCATATAAAATTCCTATTCCGGCACCCACAACGGCTCCGGTTAATAATGCGGTTAATACGTTTCCTGTGTTATTTGACATAATGTTATCTATTTTGATTAAACTTTGTTTTAACAAACCAATCAGTCGGATTATAAATCGGATGAACAATTGATTTATTCCAAAATTAAAGCGCCAAAAGAACGATGATCGATTCAATCGCTCTAATCCTTGACGCTTTAGATAACTTTTGACAAAATATTAAGAATAAAGCCTTTTAAGCAACCATAGTGGTCCACATCATGCAAATAGTTTCCAGAAAAACAAAACGCTTGCAAAACGCAAATAAAAAGCAGCTTTTTGATAAGGTAACTCAATGGACAACAAGTACAGAATAAATAAGTCTTATACTATCCTTTTTGCTCCAATTTGGCCCAAGTGTCCCTTAAAGTAACCGTTCTATTGAACACCAACTTATCTGGAGTGGAATCTTTATCAACATTAAAGTATCCCATACGTTGAAATTGCATTTGATCTCCAACTTGTGAATCTTTGAGACTCGGCTCCAAATAACCTGTTACCTTTTGTAATGAATTTGGATTAACAAAATCGAAAAAATCCTTGTCCTTATGACCATCTGGTGTTGGGTCCGTGAACAAACGATCGTACAATCTAACCTCGGCTGTAATAGCATGTGGTACAGAGACCCAGTGTAAAGTTCCCTTCACTTTTCGAAGACTTTCTTCGGTGCCGGAGCCACTTTTGCTTTTTGGATCGTAAGTACATTGCACTTCGGTAATATTACCTTCGTTATCCTTTGTGCAGGTTTCGGCTTTTATAATGTATCCATTCTTTAAACGTACTTCACCACCAAGTTTTAACCTAAAGAATTTTCTGTTGGCCTCTTCTCTAAAATCTTCCTGTTCTATATAAATTTCCCTGGAAAATGGTACTTGTCTACTTCCTGCGGACTCATCCTCCGGATTGTTCTCGGCCACCAACCATTCTTCTTTTCCTTCTTCATAGTTGGTGATAACCACTTTTAATGGGTTTAAAACACCCATGACCCGTGGTGCAATTCTATTTAAATGCTCCCTAACACAAAAATCCAATAACGAGACATCTACCACGTTTTCCCTTTTGGCAATACCGATGGTATCCGCAAAATTTCTAATGGACTCAGGTGTAAAACCTCTTCTTCGCAATCCAGAAATTGTTGGCATTCTTGGGTCGTCCCACCCGGAAACAACACCCTTTTCCACTAATTGCAGCAGTTTGCGCTTGCTCACAACGGTATGGCTTAGGTTCCTACGGGCAAATTCCCTTTGTTTTGGCCTAAGTTTATTCGAAGATACCACTTGGTCTAAAAACCAATCGTAGAGCTCCCTGTGGGGCAAAAACTCCAATGTACACAAAGAATGAGATACTTGTTCAATATAATCACTTTCGCCATGCGTCCAGTCGTACATGGGATATATACACCAATCGGTATTTGTTCTGTGATGTGCTTTGTGCAAAATTCGGTACATTACCGGATCACGCATCAACATATTGGAAGATGCCATGTCAATCTTAGCTCTAAGAACATGTTCCCCGTCTTTAAACCGCCCCTCTTTCATACCTTCAAAAAGTTCTAAATTCTCTTCAACGGAACGATTTCTGTACGGACTTTCCTTACCTGGTTCGGTAGGTGTACCTTTTTGTTCGGCAATTTGTTCGGAAGTTTGGCTATCTACATAAGCCTTTTTCTCCTTAATCAAGTATACGGCCCAATCGTACAACTGCTGAAAATAATCGGATGCATAACACTCTTTGTCCCATTTAAACCCAAGCCATTCCACATCGTTTTTAATCGCTTCAACATACTCTTTCTCCTCCTTGGCCGGATTAGTGTCGTCAAAACGTAAATTAACAGGTGCGTTGTACCGTAATCCCAATCCAAAATTGAGACAAATGGAACTTGCATGTCCAATATGCAAATATCCATTGGGTTCAGGAGGAAATCGGAACCTTAAATCGTTCTTTACATAACCTTTTGTTAGGTCTTCCTCGATAATGTGTTCTATAAAATTGAGCGATCTAGCTTCTTCTGACATACCCTTGATTTGATGCGCAAATGTAGTAAAATCCCATGTTGATAGCTATTTTTAGTGCATCTGTGTATACAAAGTAGGCATTTTCACAACAGATTTTCAGCGACCTACAACAATATCTTTCCATTCGTCGAAAATAGAATCATATTTGTTATTGGATTACTATATGAAAAAGAGACGCCTGAACACCGTCTTTAGAAAGAATTACTATTAAGGGGCACAAACTAACAGGGCTATATGGCCCATAACCTCTTAAAATCTAACGGTGATGAAAAAAAGTAATTCAACAAATAGCATTTTAGTTCTGGCCTTGGCTTTTGTGCTATTTGGTACCCTGAGCGTACACGCTCAAATTCTCAACAAACCTGTACCCGCAGATAACCCCAACCTAGCCGGAAACTCCGCTTGGACCGCGGTTTGTGCATCGGCAGGTTTTAACGAATACTTCGTAAACTTTACTTGGCTACCGCCCATGGTGGACAGTAGCAACGAATTTATCCTTGAATTATCGGATAGCGATGGATACTTTTCTTCACCTACCGAACTTGCCAGGGTTAGCGACAAAAACGGAACTTTTGATTTTGAGTTTGAGTTTGCCCTGCCAACGAACATGAGAGGTGACAACTTTAAAATGAGGGTACGCAGCACCAGCCCGGCCAAGACCAGTCCGCCGTCTGATGCATTTTCCATGTACTTTATCGACTATAATTCACCATTGCTAATTAGTGAGAACGGGAGCGGAACCATCCCTTCCGGAGGCCAGATTCAAATCTGTGGGGGAGAATCGGTAACCTTAAAGCCGCACAATATCCCAAATGCAGATTCTTATATCTACAATTGGTATCGAAGCGGTACACTACTTCCTCAAAAATCAGAGAGCATCACCGTTTCTGATCCTGGAATGTACTACGTAGAATTAGATTATGGCAATTGTTCGGGCTCGGCCAACACCTTGTCCAATACCATAGAAATAACAACTGGAACCAGTTCTGGGCTTGCTATTAACGGAGCCAGTTCCATTGAGGTTTGTCCCGGTGCAACACATCTTTTGGAGGCGAACATTAGCGGAATGGGCTATACCTATACCTGGTATAAAAACGGAAATATAGTCAGCGGCCCTACGGTTGATGGTAGCTCGTATACAGTAAATGCCAACATCTCAGGGTTTGAAGGTTCTTATGTTGTAGAAATAGAAGGTTCCGGAATATGCAAAGAATCCTCTAACGCAGTTGTTGTTTCCAATTCAGGTTCTTTTGATATCACTTTGGACCATGAAGAAAATATTGTTTTGCTTCCGTCTCAGAATAAAACCTTATCCGTAAGTACCACCGCGACCAATGCTACCTATCAATGGTATAAAAATGGTTCGCCCATTACCGATGCAACCAATAGTTCTTTGGATATTGATACTGTGGGTGAGTACTATGTAGAAGTAACCGAAAATGGTGGTCCGTGTACCCCGGCACCTTTGGCTTCCGCTACTACAACAGTGGTTTCGCCAGAATCCTTTGAACTCGTAATCGACTATGTGGGCACTTACACTTCTTGCGCCAGTACCGACGCAACCATGAGCTTAACGACTATAAATGCAGTTGGCGAAAACGGCTCCAAAACAGATGTTACGGCCGATCTACAAAGTTCTTTCAGTTACCAGTGGAAGCAAGAAGGTACCAACATAGCTGGGGAAAACTCCAAAACTATCACCATATCCGATCAAGAGGGCAACGGAAATTATACCTTATTTGGATCTATAGACGCTTTTGATGCTATTTCCAATGGACTTGAAGTTCGACTAGCTTCGAATGAATCCTTGGCAATAACCGCAAATAGCACGGTGCTCTGTGAAGGAGGAGAAGCTATTGTATTAAATAGTGGATTGGATCTTACCGACCAAGCCTTTGAATGGCAAAAAGATGGTACCGTAGTAGATACGGCTTCTGAAGCACTTACCGTAACCGCTGCCGGTGTATATCAATTGATCATAAACACAAATGATTGTCCATTGATTTCCAATGAGGTGACCATAACTAATTTTGATGAGTCTTTACTGGTACTGGATAAATCCAAAGACCTCATCATAATCGAAGGGGAAACCGAAACAATTACCGCTAGCGGTGCCGACTCCTATGAGTGGTACGATGCTGGCAACAACCTAATATCATCCAGTAATTCTTACGACTTTACAGAAGAAGGAGAATACTTGCTAATTGCCAGCTTTGGTACATGTACCCTTAGCAAGGTGATCACAATAACCTATAGGGATATGTTTGCTATACCGAACGTTATAACTACGAACGGTGATGGAATCAACGACCTATGGATTTTGCCGAACACTTATTCCAGAGACCCCAACGTTCTCGTTACCATATTTAATGAGCGCGGAGAACAGGTATTCAGCCAAGCCGGCTACGAAAATAATTGGCCTCAATCCACCACATCCTTTAACAAACAGAGCATGATTTTCTATTACAAGATCACGCGAGGTGGTAAAAGCCTTAAACAAGGAACTATCACAGTTATTAAATAAGCAGCAATGCAAATCAACAAACCTCTACTATTACTAACTTTCTTGCTACTTGCCTTCTCACCAACGAGAGGACAGGAAGAGGAAGTGTACGTACCCTATAACGTGCCTTCTCAAAACCTTATGAAGTTCAATCGGTTCTTGTTGAACCCCACCTTTTCCACGGTTCGGGAAGACAAGTCGTACATCAATCTATTCCATAGAAACCAATCGGTATCTTTTGATGACAACAACCAGGTTTACTTCTTGAGCTATAGTGGTAGAGTTAGCGATAGAAGTGGTGTGGGTTTAAGCTTGTTCACCAACAGGGAAGGGCTGTTCAATAATTTTGGTGTACATGCCAACTACGCCTATGGTGTCAGGTTAAGCACAAACAGTACTTTTACTTTTGGTGCCAATGTTAGCTACTACCAAAGTGCATTTAACCAAGATCGGGTAAACTCTGTTGAAGATGACCCGTTTTTGAATACCTTGGAAAGTAGCTCCTTGGTAAGCTTTCAACCAGGATTCAACTTCTCTATTGGTAAATTCGATATTGGTGGCTTTGCAGAGAACCTTTTCGATTATAATCTTAAAACCAGCGAATCGGTAACCGATTTTAACGAAAAAACCTATTCCGGTCACTTACAATATACCCATCAGTTCGAAAACGGAACAGGTATTATGGAGCAGGCCCGTTTAATGCCATTGGCAAGGGTGCGCAAAGTAGGTGAAGAAGAAATTACCCTTGGTGGTAACCTTATCTTGGATTTACCAAAACTAGGGTGGGTGCAAGCTGGCTACGATGACTTTTATGGTGCGTCGGCAGGTTTAGGATTTAACCTTACCAAAAATATATCGCTGGGTTATACAGTAGAAAAAGGATTGTCCAACGAGTTCGAAAACTTTGGGGTCACCCACGAAATCTCTCTCGCCTATTCCTTTACCCCCAATCTAACGGAAGACAGGGTAATGTTGGAAAAAGAAGGAGAAGACTTAGTGTCGAACGAAGAAGATGTACCCCAGGACAGTTTAAGCATTACCGATAAAGACCTCGAAATAGCCCAATTAAAAGATAAATTGGCAGAAAACGATGCCATTCTCGATGAATTGCTCATGCGTCAAGATTCCATAGAATCCAACCGTAGGCAAGATCTTGAAAAACGCTTTGAGACCGTTATGAAAATGGTACAGCGCGAAACCCGTGGACAAAACCCGGAGCTGGAGGAAAAGGCCAAAGAAGTGTACTTCGCCAATATGGACAGTGCCGATATCGTAACAAGAAAAAAGCAACCGCTTGCCAACCATGGTCTATCCAATACTACAGCTACCAAAAAGGTAATAAAGATCAGCGAGGCAAAGGATAATACCAATAAGGCCTATGCCTCAACTGCAAGGGCAAAACAGGACAGAACCTATAGAAATACAAAAAACAATAAAGTAAAATACAAAGCTCATGTTGTTCCAAATGTGGAAAGCGGACATTACTTGATCGCCAATGTGTTTAGGGACAAGGACAACCTGCATTCTTTTATAGAAAAACTACAGGCACAAGGCATTGAGGCCGATTACTTTGAAAATCCAAAAAACGGACTCAACTATGTTTATATCGCCGAGTTTAACGACAAGAAAGAAGCCTTACATGCCTATCGCACAAAAATGAACGGCACTTACCAAGGAGACGCCTGGGTAATGAACGTAAACGGAGGAAACTCGCCAATTGCTGGATACAATGAAGAAAGCAATACTAAAAAATCCAAATATGGAAATAGCTTGTTGTCCAAAAACATCGCAGCAAATTCTGGAGGAAAACGCCATGTGGTAATAAGAACCCATTCTGGAGAAGGATTGCCCGAAGGGTATTACATTATTGCCAATGTGTTCGAAAACTCTACAAGCGCGAAAGAATTTGTTAAAGAACTAAATGCCAGAGGACTACATGCCAGTTACTTTATAAGCCCCCAGGACAAGCACAGGTATGTGTACTTAAAAAAACACGATACTTGGAGCAATGCATTGACCTCTTACTATACCAAACTCAACGCATCGTATGAAGACGATATGTGGATCATGCGAATAAAACCAAACACAACCATTTAACCACCACGCTTATGAAAGTATCACTACTCAGGTGGGGCATAACTACTTGTTTACTCCTGTTTGCATACGCGGGATTTTCACAAGTAAAAAACGATTTCGATGTTCGTTACGCAAACGAAATTAGGGGAGACCTTACGTTTATTGCCAATAATATAGTAAACCGGGACTCCAACAATAGAGATCCGGAAGATCCATACAATAGCACTGGTTCAAGCTCCAGTTACAACGATGACCTCAACATGCAATATATTGATGTTGATGGCGACCCTAGTACCTTTAGCTCAAGTAGTGCAACTTTGGCAGTACCAGATTCGGATTGTTCAAGAATTAGATATGCGGGACTATATTGGTCTGCCGTTTATAGAGATAACAACCGCCAGACAGATTTTGACGAAATCAAGTTTAGGGTGCCAGGTGCCGGCTACGTAGATCTAACTGCCGATGAAATTCTTTTTGATGGTAATGGAGATTCCGATTTTGGCAGCTACGCTCCATATGCCTGCTATAAAGATGTAACATCTATATTAACGGGCTTGACCAATCCAGATGGAGAATATACCGTGGCCAATGTACGGGCCAGTTCGGGAGATAACGTTACTGGAGGCGTTTCCGGAGGTTGGTCTTTAGTGATCGTTTATGAAAACCCGACCTATCCAGGAAAATACATCACTACTTTTGACGGATATGCCGGTATTAAATCCGGAGAAACAGTAGATATTCCCTTTAGCGGATTTACCACTTTGCCAGCACCTTTCCCGGTAAACGCAAAACTTGGTGTAGCCGCCTTGGAAGGAGATAACCGTATTACCGGGGATCGACTGTCCATTAGAGCAGATAGCAATGGGTCTTTCACCACATTGTCCAACACGGCAAATCCATCCAATAACTTTTTTAATAGTAATATTACCAACGAAGGGGTAATTCAAACCAATCGTAACCCTAATAGTATCAACACCTTGGGTTGGGACGTAGATCTGTTCACCATTCCAAACCCAAGCCGGTCCGTAATACCCAACGGAGAAACAGGGGCAACATTAAGAGCTTCGTCTTCACAGGATAAATACGATATTTTCTTCACCTCCTTGGATGTGGAGATCATTGAACCATCTATCAACTTGGCCAAAACTGTCGAGGATATAGGTGGTAACGATATTACTGGACAAGGTGTGCACCTAGGTCAATATCTGGATTATGTGCTTACTTTCCAAAACGTAGGAAACGACGATGCCACAAATTATACCATAAGGGACGTTCTTCCCATAAATGTGACCTTGGACGAATCCAGTATAACCATGCCCTCTGGGGTAACCTATACCTTCGATCCTGCAACCAGAACCATAGTTTTTACCATTCCCGATGATATTGTTGAGGAAGGAGATCCACCAGCAGTTATCCGTATGCGGGTACAAGTGGCCGAAAACTGTTTCGACTTTATCGATGCCTGTACGGATATCATTCAAAATTTGGCATATTCCACTTATCAGGGTGTTTTGAACTCAAACCAAATTACCGACGACCCCAGTGTTTACGATTTTGATGGTTGTGGATTTGGTTCTCCTGGTGCCACAAATTTCTTGTTGGACGACCTTAGCGCGTGTAACTTTAGTAGGACCGTACAACTCTGTGGTGAGGATGTATTGTTGAACGCGGGAGATAACTTTGACAACTACATTTGGTACCGCGACGAAAACGGTAACAATCAAATTGATATAGGAATCGATACGGTTATTACCGATGCCGATTCAGATACGGATCCCAGCACCATGTTGGTTACAGAAGTTGGCACTTATATTGTGGACAAGCAAGTGGCCGACCCATGTAAAGACTTTCAAGAAATAATTACCGTAGAATTGTTTGGTTCGGTTCAATCCAACCCAATTACAGCCTTGATCAACGACCCATCGAACAGCATAGATGGTGATATTGAAATATGCCCCAACGACGGTAGTGAACTGCCCGAAATTTTCTTGTGTGGACTTAACGATACAGAACTTCTACAGATTAACATTCCCGATGCTACACGAATCGATTGGGAACAACTGGACGAATCTAGCTGTGGAGACCCCGTAGATGGTTGTGCTAACACAAATACCGGTTGTACGTGGAATGTGGTTCATACCGGAAACGATTTCTTGGCTTCGGACACTGGCCAATATAGATTGGTAATCTATTATGAGGATGGATGCTTCAGTAGGTTCTATTTCAATATTTACAAGAACCCCTTGGATCCGAGATACACCAGCAGCGATATTATATGTGATACCGATGGAAACATCACCGTTACCAATGTCCCTTTGACTTATGAGTTCCAATTGGTGAACCAGACCACAGGAACGATTATAGCTCCTTACCAATCCAGCCCCAGCTTTGATGTTGACACCAACGGTGCCTACATGGTGGAAATAAGACAACAAGGAGTAACCGATGGTTGTATTTTTGTGTTGGACAATATCGGTATTCTGGATAGGGATTTCCAGGTAGATGTTGTTCCCCAAGACACCGATTGTAACGGGTTGGGAGAAATTGCCATCTCCGTTCTCAATGTTGAGGCGCAATATTACTACGAAATTTCAAGTGGAGGCACCGTGGTGGATACCCACGGACCAACCAACGATAACAATTACACTTTTGAAAATCTGAACGATGGTGTTTACGACGTAACCGTAACCACAGATGATGGTTGCGACTATACCGAACAAGTTACCATTAACGATGTAACCGATTTGGCAGTAAACGCTTTGACCACAAAAAACATAGATTGTACCGATGGTATTATCTCTGTGACCGGATCGGGCGGATTCCCAAACCCTGATTATTACTACGCTATTTGGAGCTACAACGGCACAGACCTATACACCGATATTGGTGATATTCCTCCCGGCGCTTACCAGACCAGTACCGATTTTACCTTTACCAACGGAGAGGAAGGAACGTACGAGTTCGTGGTCGTGGACGGAAATAGCTGTTATGCCATTTCCAATAGCGCTGTGATTTCAGTTTCTCCTGCGGTGGAATATACCACTAGCGTGGTTGACGAAACTTGTTTCGGGGCAGACGATGGTTCATTTAACGTAAATGTGACCAACTCCAACGGATATAGTCTTTCTTATACGTTGACTTATCCCGATACCTCGACCACATCCAACACCTCCGGTTCTTTCACAAACTTACCTCAAGGAAATTATTCTCTGACCATAACCCAAACACAGGGCGGCATATCCTGTGATTTTATTGAGACCTTTACGATAAGTGGTCCGGCATCAGGTGTAACTGCCGACGCAGTTTTGACACAAGACTACACTTGTCTGCAAAATGGAATTATTGAAGCACAAAACGTAATAGGAGGTGCCGCTCCTTACGAATACAGCATAGACGGGGTCAACTTTGTTGCTTCACCTACTTTTAACAATCTAACGGATGGAACCTATACCATTACCGTAAGAGACGATAGCGGGTGTACATTTGTTACCGATCCGGTAACCATAGACCCATTGGACCCCCCCACCGATATTGGTTTTACGGCAACCGACCCCCTTTGTCCGACTTTTGTTTCGGACGTAACCCTATCCGTTACAGGTGGAACGCCTAATTTGATCTATGAAATTATTTCCCCTGCCGTTAGTGCAGTAAACAACGGAAACAATGCAATCTTTGCAGGTCTGTCTCCAGGAACCTATATGTTCCGGGTAACCGATAACAATGGTTGTTTCTATGATGAAAGTTTTACCATTGACCCTGTAACGGAAATCGCAGTAACAGGTCAATTGCTGAACAACATTACCTGTTTTGGTGATTCAGATGGAGAAATAAGGTACAATGTATCCGACTTCAATACCGATTATGATTATTCCGTAACTGGTCCTGCAACATTTTCGGGAACCGCCGAAACCAATGGAACAATCACCCTTTCTGGATTGGCCGAAGGAACCTATACCATTACCGTTACCGATAACTTTACCAACTGTGCGGACACCGCAAGTGTTACCGTTGTAGCTCCGCCTGCAGCACTCAACGCTTCAGTTACTGTGGCACAACCCACCTGTGTGGCCAATGGTTCGGTAGATATTGTTGCGGCTGATGGATGGGGAAGTTATACTTACGAAATTACTGCTGGCCCAGCAGGATACGTACTGCCAACAGCACAAGCTAACGGCCTGTTCACCGGTTTAAATATTGGTGGCACCTATACCTACACCGTTACCGACGCCAATGGTTGTGTGTTTACGGACACTTTTACACTAACGGAAGCCATTGCACCGGTTTTGGATATTGTTCCGAACGATATTTGTTATGACGATGCCACGGGATTGACTTTAACGGCCAATGTTACATCTGGAGGAGATGGAAATTATGAATACAGCCTAAATGGAGGTCCGTTCGTGGCCATAAATATATTCACAGGCCTCGGTCCGGGAACCTATACCATTGATGTTAGGGATGGGAACGATTGTACCGATTCGGCATCAATCACCATTGATCCAGAACTTAGTGTAACGGCATCAGCGCCCAACATAACAGCCTGTGGAACAGATACGGATGTGACCGTAACAGCGGCCGGAGGAGATGGAAATTACGTATATGCCATTGTAAATAATGGGGCTACACCAACCGCTGGAGATTTCGCAGCTGCAAACCCCATTACTATTACTGGGGCAGGAGATTACGATGTGTACGTAAGAGATAACAATGGTGCCGCAGGATATTGCGAGGCCGTTTACGATATTACCATTCTTCAAGACGATCCATTGGCCTTAACCATTGCCAATACGGACATTCTTTGTAGTGGTGAAGCTCAAGCCCAAATTACCATAACTGCGACAGGTGGTGAAGCACCTTACACCTACAGCATTGACAATGGGGCCACCTATCAAACTTCCAACATTTTTGTAAATCAAGCAGCGGGTAGCTATAATATCAGGGTTCGCGATGCCAATAATTGCGAGGTGACCCAAATTTACTCCATTACAGAACCTTTGACCCTTTCGGCTTCTGCCGCGGTAACTGCCTTGGCAGAATGTTTCCCTGGAATGGGTGCTGAGGTGCGTATCACCAATGCCATTGGAGGTACAGCTCCTTACGAATACAGTTTTGATGGCGGTTCCAACTATGGGACAAGTTCCATTGGATATCTATTGCCGGGGACACACACACTTTACATTAGAGATGCCAACTTGTGTACCTATCCAATGTCCGTAACCATTGATCCAGAACCAACACCTCCTACCGCAACCACAACCATTGATTACGAGTGTGATGGTGAAGGAACCATTACGGTAACACCAAGCAGCACCGATTTTGACTATACTTACGAAATTAATGGTACGCCTAACACACCGGATACCAATAATGTATTTCCAAACGTACCCGTGGGCAACCATACCATTACGGTAAATTACACCAGTAACATAGCCCCTTCACCCAGTATTCTTTTATCCGAAAATTTTGGGGTGGGACCAAATACAAGCATCACCGAAATTGACCCTGCTTACTGTTACGAACCGCAAGATGGCAGTGCCAGCGCATGTGCAGGTTTTGGTGCGGACACACATATTCAAGATGGTGAATATTCTGTAACTCAAAATATTGTAAACCCTTATCCTTCTTGGCAAAGTCCAAACGATCATACTGGAGTGGCGAATGGAAGGTTCTTGGCCATAAATGTGGGTGGAGTAGCCGGTGTTGGTGGAATCGTTTACCAAAAAACAGGAGTAGAAGTAGTACCCAACCGTGATATCACTGTTTCGCTATATGCGTTTAACCTATTGCGTAATGGAACCAGTGGTGGTGACCCAACTATTGAAATTCAGTTGGTAGATGGAGGCGGAACAGTTATTGCCAGTACAACCACAGGAAATATTCCAAAAAACACAGGTGCCAACGATTGGCACAATTATACCGTAAACCTTAACCCTGGGGCAAACTCCAATCTGGATATCGTTATTAGAACCAACTCTGCGGTAATCAATGGAAACGATATAGCCATTGACGACATCGAAGCATACCAAATACCCGAGGTTTGTACCGATTCCTTAACCTTGAATGTAACAGTTGAAGATGGCCATGCCTTTGATGGTGCCATTACTTCCTTTTCCAATATTTCCTGTAATGGTGCTGCGGACGGAACTATCGTTTTTGAAGCTGAAAACTTTGATCCAGCAATCGGATTTACGTATCAAGTGGATGGCGGTGCTGTATCGGCCGCCCAATTTGCCAGTCCTATAACTGTTTCCGGACTCGCAGCAGGCGCACATACCATCAACATAGTTGATCTACGGGACCCTGCCTGTTCAGTGGTGTTGAACCAAACCTTGACACAGCCCGATATTCTGGATGTAACCGCAACAATAACCAATGTACTGACCTGTACCAACGGAGGTGCAACCATCACGGCCACGGCCACCGATGGAACACCTGCTTATCAATATCAGCTAGAAGATGATCTGGGAGGTATAATCACAACTTTCCAAACTTCCAATGTGTTTACCGGACTTGCCGCAGGGGATTATGTGATCCGTGCAAGGGATATTAATTTATGTGAGGACACGACCAATATAACAATTGATCCTCCGGCAACCATCGCTTTTAATCTAACACCTACACTTTGTTATAGTGGAAATAATGATGGAAGTATTCAAGTAAATGTTACCGATGGAAACGATACCTATCAATTTAGTTTGAATGGCGGTGCTTGGATGACGCCCACACCAACCGACGGTACAACATACCTTTTTGAAAACTTAACGGCAGGAACCTATACCATAGACGTACGAGATGCATTTGGATGTACAGCCACGGATACTGCAACCATTAATCCAGCATTGACCGCTTCAGCATCGTTGAACAGTGATTTGACCTGTTTGGCCGATGCCAGCATAACCATTAATGCAACTGGTGGTTCCGGTAGCTATTCCTACGAATGGTCCAACGATGGAGGAACCAATTATTTTGCAACCGGGTTCACTGGAAACGTATTCACTACAAATACCGATGGAACCTATCAGTTCCGTGTTACCGATACAGCTACTTGTACCACAGTAACAAATAGTGTTATAGTAACTCCGGCAACCCAACCTGTAATCAGCAATGTTATCCCAACAGATATCTTATGTTTTGGTGATAGTACCGGGTCTCTGAACGTTGTAATCGATACCTCGGTTGGCGTTCCGCCATACACCATTAATGTAGTAGAAACAAGTGGGCCTACCAACTATGGAACTCAGACCACAGGTTTGCCAGCAGGGTCTTATGAAGTAACCATAACCGATGATAAAGGTTGTGTTTCCGATCCGTTCCCTGTGGTTATTTCTGAACCAACTCCTATTTTGCCAAATGTAACGCACACCAATCTTACATGTGTTGCATCGACCACCGAATTGGGAACCATAACCGTTGATGCTTCAGGAGGAACACCAGATTATATCTATCAGGTATACAACACTGATTTCAGTGTAAACCTTACCTACGATACTTCTTTGGGAACCAATGATCATACCTTTACCGGTCTTGATTTTGGAGATTACACCGTACAAATTACTGATGCCAATGGATGTCAAAACATATCAACGGTTACCATTACAACAGGTCCGGATATATTGATAACCACGGCAGGGGCTTCGGGCTGTACGCCTGGTAGCGGTGAAATGACTGTTGAGGCTCAAGCTTCCAATGGAACTTTGGGTGTAGGAACATTCTATTTTGCCATCTATCCTGCTCCGGCTTTCAATGCGGCCGATCCTGCATGGTTCCCGGAAGATCCGCTACCAGCACCGGACAACACCCACTTGTTCACAGGTCTTACCCCCGGTGTAACTTATACTTTTATTGTTTTTGATACGGATACCAATTGTGAATATATTCAGGAAGCAACCGTTCCTGTGGCTACCAACTCTACTTTGGTATCAACTATAGATGCTTCAACCGATATAACTTGTACAGGAGCTGCCGATGGCACAGTAGATTTTACCATATCCGGTTATGGTGGAAATAATGTGAATTACGAGATTTTCTACACCAATACCCATACTACCACAGGTATATCGGATACAATATCGGGTGCAATCGGAGGCCCAGAAAGCGATACAGCAACAGGTTTGAGCCCCGGAGAATACTACATTCTTTTCGAAGAGGCCGATGGACCTAACGCTGGTTGTGTAATTGCTTCTGATGAATTCCTTATTGAACAAGCGCCTACTTTGCTAGATGTTACAGCTAGTTCACCAACTAACGACAACTGTAATCCAAATGCAGGTGTTATCACCGCATCGGCCCAATTTGGTCTTGCTCCATACGAGTATCTGTATTTATTGGATACCGACCCCGCTCCTACAGCTGCTACCGCTGGATGGACAAGCAGTAACACGGCCAATGTAGAAGCTGGTGATTACATTGTGTATGTAAAAGATGCGAACGATTGTATACAAAGTGATCCCGTTACCGTTCTACTCGATCCAAGCCCGGATATTTCTCTGGCCATAATAGATGAATGTGTGGACGAAGGACTATTCCAGGTTATGGTTACGTTGGACAACCCAGCAGTGGCCATGGCACCGTTCCAAATTAGTATTAATGGTGGCGCATTCCAAAACTTTACATTCAATGGAAGCAATCAATATTTAATATCCAACCTATCTTCAAGTACAGGTCAATCAATAACTGTTCGAGACCTGAACGGATGTGCCGAAACAGAAACTTTTGATATTCATCCACCTTTGGAGTTTACGGTTACACAAACAGTAGCATTGGATTGTGAAATTGGTGCTGCCGGTAATGCTGAACTATTGATCGATGTAATCTCGGGATCTGGAAACTATGAGTATATGATCGATGGACCAGGCACCAATGATGTAGCAAGAGGTGTTCTTACATTGAATGCTTTCAATCAATTTACTTGGACAGGCGCAGCAGTTGCCGGTAGTTATGATGTGATTGTGTACGACATGGGTACAGCACCACCGAACTGTCCTAAAACCATAACCATAGAAGTTCCAGATGCACCTATTCCAGATTTTACAGAAACCCATGTAGATGTAACCTGTTTTGGTGGAAACGATGGTAGCATTACCCTAACAGCTGTGGACAATGGTATACTTCCATTGACATATACCCTAACACCCATGCCTGTTGGCGCTGTATTAAATGGAAATACTTTTGAAAATTTACCTGCAGGAACATACGATGTACGAGCAATTGGTGCAAATAACTGTCCCTTTGATATTACAGGGATCGTTATTTCCCAGCCAGATGCCATAACCAATGTAAACGCATCAGTAGTTGAATTCGGTTGTAGTGTTGGCAACAACATGAACAACGCGACCATAACCGTGGACACTGCTTCTATAATAGGGGGTAGTGGAAACTATGTTATCTATGAATTTATCAACGATGCGGGATCTGTAGTGGTTCAATCGGGTAACAACCCTGTGTATACCGAAACCGATATCAACGGTGGCAACTACACCATCAATGTATATGATAGTAATGGTTGTATAGGCACAACCACAGCTAGCATTGCACCGTTTGATAGCTTGGACAACGCGATTATTACGGTTGATGCAGTTGCTACTTGTGCCACTGGCGAGGATATTACCATTACCGCAGTAGGATCTATCACTAATTCCAATACGCATCCGGCCAATTATGAATTTAGGGAATTGCCTTCTGGTATATTCCAGCCTACCGGAGTCTTTACAGGATTGAGTGTTGGAACACACAATTTTGAAGTTAGAAACACAGTAACAGGATGTGTTAGAACTGTTTCACACGAAGTGGCCGATCCAGAAGTTTTGGATTTGAATGTGGTAAGCACCACAGATATTACTTGCTTTGGAGACATTAATGGCGAAGTGGAACTGAACCTTGTTGACGCTTTCAGCACAACCTATGCAAGTGCTACAAGTTATACACTGTATTACGATTTCTTAAATACTCCGACCAATCTGGGAGACGATACCATTACAACAGGTACAGATACCGACGGAAGTTTTACCATCACAGGACTCGCTGCAGGAACATATTATATCGAAGTAACGGATACCAATCCTCCGGGAGCTGCATGTCTGTACAGCGAATCCTTCACTATTGCGGGTCCAGCTGCTGCCATTACCGGAGCCACGGTAGTAACCGATATTACCTGTTTGGGCAACGATGGTGCCATCCAGATTACCAATGTTGCCGGTGGATGGGGCGGATATTCCTACTATGTAGGTACTTCTTCTCCAACAGTGCTCGGTGACTATGTGGCCAGTCCAAACTTTACCGGACTCGTTGCTGGAACTTATGAAGCTTGGGTAATCGATTCTAGTGGTTGTGAAGAATTGGTGGATACCGTAACCTTAACCGATCCTAATCCGATAACTGCCACATTGCAAATCAATGTGGAAAACTGTACCGATCTGCAAGGTGAAATCCAAGTGGTGGGAACAGCAGGTGGACAAGGAAGCAACTATACCTATCAACTAATTAAAGATGGAACAAATGTTGGTTCTCCACAAACAAATACCATATTCTCAGGTCTTGGAGCTGGTTCCTATGAAGTGTTGATCGCCGATCAGTGGTCCTGTACCACAACTGTTGGACCAGTAGTTCTTACAGATGCCATGACAGCCAATACAACTGTGGTTAAACCTATAGATTGTGATATTAGCGATCCAGGCGGACAAATTACTGTTAATGTTTCCGGTGGATCTACAAATTTAGAATTCGAAGTAGAATTCCCGGATGGTTCAACGCCACTTCCAACAAACACTACAGGAGTATTTACAGGTTTAACCATGCCCGGTGTGTATACTTTTACGGTAACAGATAATGATACTGCCACACCATGTACTTATGTAGTTACCCAAGAATTGGATGATAAAGTTGATCCGATCATCGATAATGTTATCATACAAGATGTGAGCTGTAATGGAGGTTCCGACGGAAGTTTGACCGTTGTACTCGATCCTGCTACCGTAGTTGATCCTGTATACACCTACGAACTTTATGAAATGTCGGATTTGGT
Organism: Flagellimonas marinaquae; assembly: GCF_023716465.1. Taxonomy (NCBI): domain Bacteria; kingdom Pseudomonadati; phylum Bacteroidota; class Flavobacteriia; order Flavobacteriales; family Flavobacteriaceae; genus Flagellimonas; species Flagellimonas marinaquae. Next base: position 1,536,657 of record NZ_CP092415.1, on the reverse strand, counting down.
GAATCCATACCGATTTGCTCAATCGAGTCCTGTTTTTGATAATCTGCCTGCAGGTAATTACCAAGCTAGGGTAATCTCTTCAAGAGCATGTGAAGACTCTTTTGATGTAACCGTGGGCGAACCGTCTGCATTAACAGCATCTGCCTCTGCGACAGATTTTGCTTGTAGCCCAAGTAATAGTGTAAACGAAGCCACTATAACTATTTCGGCCCTTGGAGGAACAGCACCCTATACCTATAGTTTTGAAGGAAACAGCTTCACTTCCGATGCTACTTTCAATGTTGTGGACAATACGACCGTACAAACCATCAACTATATTGTTAGGGATGCCAATGGATGTGAATATCCGGATAGTATAACTGTTCAACCTCTGAACACATTTACCCTAAACTTAAATCAAGATATTGCCATTTCTTGTGTTGATCCAGAAACTGTGACCTTAACAGTTACTGAATTCATCGGTGGCGACACCTATACTTTTGAATTGTTGCCTGTTGGAAATCCTTATGGAGCAATCACAACCTCAACAGGAACAACAGCAACATTTGAGTTAACAGAACCTGGAAGCTATACATTCAGGGCTACCAATGATACTACCGGTTGCTATGTGGAGACTACACACAACATAGCTCCATACGATACCATTGACGTTGTGGCCACGGCAACATCGCCTGCTATGTGTTTTGGTGATGCAGGAACTCTGGAAATTGATGTAACTGGTTACACTGGCACTTACAATTATGAAGTATTCAATGCCGATGGTACAACAACTGGTATATCGGGAAGTGGTAATACAACCACGAATCCAATGTCCATAACCGATCCATTATTGGTAGGTGGAAACTACTTTGTGCGTGTAACCGAAACCGGGTATCCGGAATGTATTGAAGATTCCAATACCATTACCATAATATCGCCAAGTTCAGCATTGGATTATACACCACAAGAAGTGGCCAATGTAACCTGTACCAATGATCAAGGAGAAATATTGATAGCTCCTACAGGAGGTTATGCACCTTATAACATTGTATTGACCAACACTACTACAACACAGGTATATACCATAAACAATGTTGCAAGCCATGTGTTTACAGGTTTATCTGCAGGAAATTATACGGTAAGTGTTACGGACAATGGTGGATGTGTTGAAGATAGAACGATCACCCTAACGGAACCCATTCCGATTACTGCGGATATTGATGCTGCCCCAATAGATCTTTTGTGCTATGGCGACAATAGTGCTGCGGTTTGGGCTGATAATGTTTTAGGTGGCGAAGGTGTTTACCAATACCAATTAAATATTTATGATGCTACCGGAACAACCATCCAGTTCACCACTGGCGTACAAAGCAGTGATACATTTACAGGATTGGGTGCTGGAATATACAGCATAACCGTATCCGATGGCTGGAGCTGTGGTGTGGAAACCCCTCAAGTGACCATTACCGAACCAACAGAGGTTATGGCATCTTTGATCCAATTAAGTGGAATGACCTGTACCAACGATGCACAGATCCTATTGAGTGCGGCCGGTGGAACAGCCCCTTATTTCTATAGTACGGATGGCATAAGTTTTACGGCCATGAGCGGTGGAAACACTCATACGTTCGATGTAGCACCTGGAGTATACCAATACTATGTTCGAGATGCCAACGGTTGTGATGCTATGATATCCAACCAGGTAACCGTAGATGCTGTGCCAGACCTAATGCTCGAAATAGACGATTCTGCAGCCATCATCAATTGTATGGGCGAAGCTTCTGCGACCATTATTGCAAGCGCAACCGGTGGTTTGGGCAATTACAACTACGAATTGTTCAGTGATGCAGCTTTGACCCATCTAGTAAATGGGCCACAAACCAGTGGAACCTTTAGCGGACTAATGGCAGGAGATTATTATGTAAGAGTAACCAGCGTAGACTGTGTTGAGGTTTCACCTGTAATCACCATTGTTGATCCAGATCCTTTGGTTGTCGATAGGGAAGAATTTACCAATATCACTTGTTCTGGTATGGAGGACGGAACCATTACTGTTGAAGTTTCCGGAGGAACTGGTGAGATACTTTACGCCATTTCACCAAATCTAGATCAGTTCGATACCGAAAACACCTTTACAGATTTGGCACCAGGTATTTACGATGTAATTGCCCAGGATGAAAACGGATGCTTTATCACCTTCCAATTTGAACTTACACAACCAGAACCGGTAGTTGCCGAGACCATCAACATTATGGACGAGGTATGTTTTGAAAGCGGCGATGGATCCTTTGAAGTTCAAATCTCTGGTGGCACTGCTCCTTACCAAACCAGTTTAAACTCAACAGCAGATGAAAATTTTGTACAGGACCAGTTCTTGTTCCAAAATCTGACCGCTGGAACCCATGTAGTTTTTGTAAGGGATGCACAAGGTTGTGAAACCAATGTAATCGTTGAAATTGATCCTGGCGTAAATTTAGCGGCAACCGTTACACCAATGTACGAGTGTAGTGATATTGTTCCGGATAACTATTTGAATATTGCTTTTGAGGACGAATCCATTACCAACGACTTAATGTTCGCTTTGGATTCCACCGATCCGGCAGATATGCAATTAACGGCCGACTTTACCAATATGGCACCCGGCGATCATTACCTGACCGTAGCCCACGCCAATGGTTGTATGACGACTTATGACTTCACTATCGAAGCATTTGAACCATTGACATTAACCTTGGAGAATAACAACATCAACCAGATAACAGCAATAGCTGATGGTGGTGTAGAAGACTATACGTTCTATTTCAACGATATCGATAATGGAACCGAAAACACATTCTACATCAACAGAACGGATACCTACACTGTAACCGTTGTTGATCAAAATGGATGTGAGGCCACTGCGGAGATCTTTATGGAATTCATAGATGTTGAATTTCCGAACTTTTTCACCCCAGATGGCGACGGTCTCAACGATATATGGCTACCTGACAACATTGAAGGGTTCCCGGACGTACTAATTATAATTTATGATCGTTATGGTAGAGTAGTGGAAGAGATGACCCGAAACGTACAGGGATGGGATGGCAATTACGATGGAAAACCATTGCCTACCGGAGATTACTGGTACGTTGTTAAACTGGAAGGTCCATTGGACGACCGCGAGTTTGTAGGCCATTTTACACTATATCGACAATAACACTTAACCTGCTAACCCCATGCTTAAAAAAGTATATTCAACAATCCTATTGGTTTCCTTGTCACTTTGTGCCAAGGGACAGGAGTTGACCGTACCCCAATTATCTCAATACATAGCCGACAATCCCTTTTTAATGTCCCCTACCTATGCAGGTATCGGCGACCATATAAAAGTTCGTTTAAACGGCTTAACGCAATGGGTGGGCATAGAGGATGCCCCGGATACCCAAACACTGGCAGCCGATGCCAGAATTGGAAACAGATCGGGGGTAGGTATGCTGCTTTACAACGATAGCAACGGTTTTACAAGACAACGGGGTGCAAGGGTATCTTTCGCCCACCATTTGACCTTGGACCGTTATGACGATATCTTCCTCTCGTTCGGTCTGTCCTATAATTTTAACCAATTTAGGATAGATGTGGAACAGTTCGAGGAAAACAATGGTCAGTTGCCTACAGACGATAAAGCCACAACAAATCATAACTTTGATATTGGGTTTTTATATCGGTACGATAAATTTTTCTTTAGTGCAAATGCCGGAAACGTCCTCAATAAAGATCTATCCAATTTCAATACAGATATTATACGGATAGAACCCAATAAGCTTAGAAACTATTACCTGTATTCAGGATATAGTTTTTCCAAAAGTAAAAACAGTAAATTGGAAATAGAACCTTCCGTATTTTTTCAATGGTTTGAAAGTGATGGACGTTCGGTTACGGATTTAAATGCCAAATTCCGTTTTCGCGATTTTGAAGACTATTACTACGTAGGACTTACCTATCGCTTTTTGAACGACCAATTGGGAGAACCGCTTTATATTGCACCTTTGGCAGGTTTTAAAAAGAGTAACTTCTATTTTGGGTATTCCTATCAGGTAATTACCAACGAAATTTTGGGATATAGTACAGGTACGCACGTCCTCACCGTGGGTATGGATCTGTTCCAGGGAATCAGTAACTGTAGATGTATGTATTGATTTAACCGTTTTGTCCTATTTTTGCCCATTCTTAAATCACAGTTTTGGGAAAAATAAGATTAAAAAACGTTAGAATACATTCCAACCACGGTTGTTTAAAAGAAGAAATGTTGATCGGAAGCGATTACCGTGTAGATTTGGAGGTAACCTCCGACCTTTCCAAACCGGCAGATTCCGATATATTGACCGAAACCGTGGATTACGTTCACCTCAACAATATTATAAAAGATGAAATGTTGGTGCGTTCCAACCTTTTGGAACACGTTGCCAAACGTATTATAGACCGTATCTTTTTGGAATTGCCACAAGTAACCCAGGTAGAAGTGGAAGTAGCTAAAATTAATCCCCCAATAGGTGGAGATGTGGAAAGCGTGGCCGTTATTTTAAACTCTCAAAGACAATAATAATCGTTTGGGTAAGCTAAAAAAAATAGTACATTTGCACTCTTAATCGGCATCGTGGCCGAGTGGCTAGGCAGAGCTCTGCAAAAGCTTGTACAGCGGTTCGAATCCGCTCGATGCCTCAAAACCCAGTACTTTGTGCTGGGTTTTTTTTAACTGATCTTTTCTATTCCTTCTTTAATATCGAATTTTTCTTTGGGCAGGAATCCTTTGCTGATCAAAACAATGCCACAAATGATCAAAACAATACCTAATCCTTTTTTTATGACTACAATACGGTCTTGGGTCAAATAACGCTTTAACTGTTTGGCCAATATAATTTTTATAAGATCGGTCGCGAAATACACTAAGATCACCGTACTAAAAAATACCAACATTCGATTTGGATTGTTCTCTAAACTTGGTCCTACAACAATAATTAAACCGAGCCAAAATGCTAGAACACCGATATTGATGAAATTCAATAAAAATCCTTTTACAATTAACCCCAAATAGGTACCCTTGGAAGCTTTTACATTAGATTTTTTCTTGGCTTTTTTAACGAACAGATAAATTCCGTACACCAAAAGAATCATTCCTCCAAATACGAACAGTCCCGGCTCGTTACTTAGGTTTTCCAACAATTGGAAACTACTGAAGTAGGCAATGATTAAAAAAACAATATCCGCAACTATAACCCCAATATCCAGACTTACTCCCGCTCTAAAACCTTTTGTGGCACTGGTTTCCAATAAAACAAAGAAAACGGGACCGATCATAAAGCTGAGCAAAAATCCTAAGGGAATCGCTGCTTGGATATCGTCAATCATTATTATTTGATTCTTTTTATTTTACCACCGAAAAGGGTGTGTTCATCCATTTTTTTTGGATTTCCGTACACTAGTACTTCGCCTCCGGCCTTTACATTGGCCTTTACGTAATCCGATGCATAAATTTCGGCATTTCCGCCCGCATTTACGTTTATTGTGGTAAATTTTGTCTTAAACGATTTTCCTTGATAGGATCCACCTGTGTTGATGATCACATCTTGTGTGTTGGAAAATCCTCCAACAATGATCTCTCCCCCGGATATGGATTTGATCAACAATTGGTCCACTTCGCAATTAATTTCCAATTCACCGCCTTCTTGAGCTTTAAGTTCCAATACATCTTGGATATAAGTATCATCGGACGAAATTCTCGCATCCTCGTTAACATCTATTACCACCAATTCCTCGGAGTGGTAGAGATCTACATAAGTTCTATAACCACTAAAGATCTTTACGATTTCCATCCTAATTTTAAGTACACCATTATTATTGACTATGGCGACATTCTTGGTATTGGCACCTGTAATCACCGCTTTGTTTTCGTTGGATCTTATCAAGTTGATGGAAATTCCATCGAACCCCTTTACTTCAGTGAACTTTTGTAGGTCTTGGGTTATGGTGGCGTCCTGAGCTTCAATAAATTGAAAGGACAGAAATATAATAACAATCGCAAATAATCTCATGTTATAAAAATTTGGTTATCAATAGAATAACAAATTCTGTTCCAAAATAGTATTATTTCTTTTTGCCTAACAACGAAAAATCCAAATGCCGTTTTACAAGATCGGTACTCTTCACCATCACATATACCTCATCTCCCAATTGGTACATTCGTTTGGTCCTTTCTCCGATTATGGCATATTGGCGTTCATCAAAAACATAATAATCATCTTTAATGTCCCGGATACGGATCATACCCTCACATTTATTTTCAATTATTTCCACATATATGCCCCATTCGGTAACCCCGGAAATTACACCCAAGAACTCTTGATCCTTGTGGTTTTCCATAAATTTTATCTGCATGTATTTTATGGAATCCCTTTCCGCATTGGCGGCCAACAGCTCCATGTCGGAAGAGTGTTTACATTTTTCTTCGTACAAAGTGGCATTTGGGGCCTTTTCCTTATCGAGATAATGCTGTAGCAATCTATGTACCATTACATCGGGATATCTTCGAATGGGAGAGGTAAAATGTGTGTAGTAATCGAACCCTAATCCGTAGTGCCCTATGTTTTCCGTAGTATAGATAGCCTTGCTCATACTGCGAATCGCCAAGGTATCCACTAAATTTTGTTCTTTTTGGCCTTTTACATCCTCCAACAACTTATTCAAGGATTGGTTAATGGACTTGCTGTCCTTAAGATTAATGCTATGTCCAAATCTGGAAATTACACCGTTAAGGGCCAATAATTTATCCTCGTCCGGCTTGTCGTGCACACGGTAAACAAATGTTTTTTTCTGCTTACCTATATACTCCGCCACCTTTCTATTGGCGAGCAACATAAACTCTTCTATTAGTTTGTTGGCATCTTTGGCTTCCTTAAAATATACACCTACGGGTTCGTTGTCCTTGGAAAGATGGAATTTCACTTCGATCTTATCAAACGAGATCGCTCCGGCATCCATACGGGCCTTGCGCATAATCTTGGCCAACCTATCAAATGTCAACACTGCATTTACAATATCTTGGGATACTGCATAGGCTTTTCCACGGATGGATATTTCCTTTGGAATTTGACTTTGTTCGGTTTCAATTATGTGCTGTGCCTCCTCGTAGGCAAATCTTTCATTGGAATTGATGGCGGTTCTTCCAAACCACTGATTTACCAATCGCGCATTGTTGTCCATTTCAAAAACTGCGGAGAAAGTATATTTTTCCTCGTTGGGCCGTAAGGAACATGCTTGGTTGGACAAGACTTCCGGCAACATGGGTACAACGCGATCCACCAAATACACCGAAGTGGCCCTATTGTACGCTTCTTCTTCCAAAATTGAATCGGGCCTAACATAGTGGGAAACATCGGCAATGTGGATACCTATTTCATAGTTCCCGTTTTCCAACTGTTGAAAAGAGAGTGCATCGTCAAAATCTTTTGCATCCTTGGGATCAATGGTAAAGGTCAACACATCTCGCATATCCCTTCGATTGGCAATTTCGGATTCTTTAATACTGGTATCCAAAGTTTTGGCATACTGTTCCACTTCGTACGGAAACTCATTGGGAAGGCCATATTCCGCTAAAATGGCATGAATCTCGGTATGGTGTTCCCCAGGTCTTCCTAACACTTCTATAATTTCACCGTAGGGAGAATCCGCATCTTTGGGCCAGTCTCCCAAAAGAACCAATACTTTATCACCATCGTTGGCATTTTTCAATTTTTCCGGTGGAATAAATATATCGGTGTACATTCTGGAATCCGTAGGACGAACAAAAGCAAATCTTTTTTGTTTGTCCACAATGCCAACATAAGATGTTTTTTTCCTTTCGAGTATCTTGGAAATTTCACCTTCCATTTTCTTACTCTTCTTCCGTGGCCTTATAAATACTTCGACCGTATCACCATGGAAAGCTCCGTTCAAATTATTGTTCTGAACAAATACATCGTCCTCCAATTCTTCTACGATAATATATGCATTGCCACTGGTAGTAAGATCTACCCTACCTGTAAAATAGGTATGCAAAGAAGGTTTCATTTGAAATTTGCCCCTTTCCACCTCAACAATACGATCACTGGCCCTTAACTGACCTAATCGTTTGATCAACAGGTTTCTATCTTGTGTATCCGAAATACCCAATTTAGAAGCTATTTGCTTGTAATTAAAGGTTTTGGACGGTTCTTTTTCCAGGATGGTAAAAATGCCCTTGGTTATCTCGTTCTTCCGCTGGCTACTTGCTCTCTTCTTTTTCTTTGACATTAACGTCCTTATTTTTTTGAAAAATACAAATTATAATCCGTGACCAACAAGGAAAGAAAAAGTAATCACAAACAAATCTGCTTTTATCAACAATTATCAATATTATATTTTTTCTTCTTTTTTAAATTTTATAAAAATGATGATTATGATAGATTGTTGAAATGTGGAATAAAATTTTTAGAAAAAAGTTGCTTTGAACAGTCAAAATATTTTGTTCACAATTTGTCAGCGTACAAGAAATTTAAGAATCAGGCTTTTATATTTTTTATTCACGGTTTTTAATAACCGTTGTCAACATCAATTTATTGAAAAGTTAATGTGTTTTTAATGTTAATTACCTAACATAAATGTTTCATATTCGTTGATTAATTTTAATGAAATCTATAGTCAAGGTTAAATAATTATTACTACTGATATATTTTATTAGAAATCAAAATTTCGTTACCATATTTTTTCTTAAAAGAATTAACAAAATATAGATGTTGTTAAGTGTTTGTTTTTTAACTAAATGCAAAAAGCTTCCCATTTTTATAAACAGCATCCCATTAAAAGATATCGTACCTTTGTTTAGCATCTATTTTAATACAAAAACATGAAAATTGCGATAGGAAACGACCACGCCGGAACCGATTATAAATTGGCCATTATTGGCCTATTAAAATCCAAGGGTATAGAAGTTGTCAATTATGGTACCGATGGTACGGATAGTGTGGATTATCCGGATTTTACCCACCCTGTAGCCACCGATGTGGCCAATGGTAATGTAGATATGGGTATTGTTCTCTGTGGTAGTGGCAATGGTGCTACCATGACGATTAACAAACACCAGAACGTAAGGGGAGCATTATGTTGGAACAAGGAGATCACACAGTTGGCAAGGGAACACAACGATGCCAATATCTTGAGCTTACCGGCACGTTTTATATCTCTACCGCAGGCCTTGGAAATGGTTGATACTTTTTTAAACACCAAATTCGATGGGGGCAGGCACGAACGCAGGATAGAAAAAATACCATGTAGATAAGTGATATGGGCCATCACCACCATCACCATTCACATGACCATTCCGATTTAAAAGGAAGAAATCTGCTTATTTCCATATTCCTTAATATTGGAATAACGGTGGCACAAGTTATAGGGGGTTTGCTCTCCGGTAGTTTGGCTTTGCTGTCGGACGCACTCCATAATTTTAGCGATGTACTTTCGCTGATCATAAGTTTTGTTGCTCAAAGGTTGGGCAAAAAACAAGCATGTAGAAAAAAAACGTTCGGATATAAGCGAGCAGAGATTTTGGCCGCATTTGTAAACGCGGCAACCTTAGTGGTTGTGGCCATAATTTTAATGAAAGAAGCCGTTGAAAGGTTGTTAAATCCCCAACAAATTGAATCCAATCTGGTAATTTGGTTGGCATTGATAGCTATTATGTTCAATGGATTCAGTGTTCTTCTCCTAAAAAAGGACTCTGACCATAACATGAACATGAAATCTGCCTATTTGCATTTGCTCACGGATATGATGGCCTCCGTGGCAGTTTTGGTAGGCGGTATATTAATGAAGTATTTTGAAATTTATTGGGTAGATGCCGTATTGACCATGATCATTGGAATCTACCTTATTTATATGGGATACGATCTATTGAAGGAATCCACAAAAGTGTTAATGCTTTTTACCCCAAAATCGGTCGTGATTCAGGACATTGTGGAATCCATTTGTACTATAGACCCAGTTAAAAATGTGCACCATGTCCATATTTGGCAACTCAATGAAGAAGAAGTTCATATGGAAGCACATATCGATTTTAAAGAAGATATTCGCCTATCGGAGTTCGATGAAATTTTGGAAAAGATAGAAGAGCACGTATACCATAAACATGGAATTAACCATGTGAATATACAACCAGAGTTTGATAAGTGCGATTCCAAAAGCATAATAGTCCAGGACTAATGGAAGTGGCCATAAAAACGTTCGATCAGCTCACTACAGAAGAGCTCTACCAAATTTTACGTCTCCGCAGCGAAGTTTTTGTAGTGGAACAGGATTGTGTGTACCAAGATGTGGACAACAAAGATCAAAAGGCCCTTCATATTATAGGCACAAAAAATGGTGAAATAGTTGCCTACACGCGTATTTTTAAACCAGGGGATTATTTTAACAATGTAAGTATCGGTAGGGTAGTGGTAAGCCAAGATCAACGTAAATATGGTCTTGGAAAACAGATTATGCAAGCCTCACTTGCTGCGATAGACCAAAGATTTCCGAATCAACCCATCGAAATTTCCGCACAATCCTATTTATTAAAATTTTATACCGAATTGGGATTTAAGGTCACTGGTGAAGAATATTTGGAAGATGGGATTCCACATCGGAGAATGTTGAAGGAGTAATTTTATACTGTTTTGCCACAGGGATGCTGAGCGAAGTCGAAGTACGCTGTGATTTTATTGCCTTAAAAATGGATTTCTTTATAAATTGGAGTAACAAAACTGTTTAAACCAACCTTTTCGCTACACCAATTTTGATCAAATACTCTAATTTAAGGATAAGATTCACCGGCTTTTCTGCCTTGTTTTTGGTAGAAAAGAACAAATATCCTTTACTTTTTGGGTTTAGTTGTTCTAAATTCAATTTACCATGGACAATCGGGTTTTTGGAAATAATTTTTTCCAGTTGCTTTTGCGATAATTCAACTTCATCTAAGTGTTGAATTAATTTTTCCCGATTTACTATGGTGATGTTACATGAGGTAAAATGATCCTCTTCATCTGAATAGATACTGGTGATCAATGCATAAAAATGTGTTTTTTTTGCGGCATCGAAGAGCCAACCCTGTTTTTGGACTCCATTTTTCTGATAAAACAATTCAAAAGCAAAAGTGGGCAAGCTCTCGTTAATATAATCCAGTTGGGCTTTTTCATCAACATAAAACTGTTTTGAAGAACGTTTATCCTTTAGGATAACATCGATGCCCTGTAATTGTTTTTTAAGCTGGGAAATCCGCTCAAAACTATAATGCTTCAAGTGTTCTTGGTAATACGAGTCTAATAATGGGGTTAATTTTTGTTCTTTTTTTAGATCAGCTTTGAATTTGCTTTTCAACTTCGTTTATTTTCCGGAACAGGGAAGCACCTATCTTTTCCACAATCCCGACCACCAGGGCGTTGCCCATAAAAAAGGCGCGTTTGGTATCGGAAATACCCTCCAATTTTGTGTGATTGTCCGGAAACATGTTCAACCGTTCCAATTCAACTGGTAAAAGTCTTCGTGGTCCCTTGGAGGTTTGGATCACGTGTTTAAACCGGGATGGGGATTTACCGCCCTCACCGGTTATAATAGTTCTGGAAGGTTGATCAAGGGCATCGGGGAAAACCATACCGCCCTCGCTGTAATTGTATTCAAAACCTGCTTTGGTCTTGCGTATTTCTTTTTTGGAGCCTTTTAAATATTCCCACTTGGGCATATCGGACTCATTAATGTAATATTCTGGAGCAATGCAGTCATTTTCCAAAATGTCGGAAAGAACCGTTTTGGTTCCATCAAAATCGGGACTGGTTTTTATGGTTGTGACCTTACCGTTTAAGCAAATACCCGAGTTTAAGAACGGAGAAAGTTCTTTTTTACTGTTAAAAGTTTCGGATAAGGATACCAAATTTTCTTTTAAAACAAAAGAAACGGGTTTTGGCGTATTTTGGTCCACGGGAAAAGTCTCGGCAAATGTACCTTTTTCCAAAATCCATTTATTTGGCAGGGTTTTTCTTAGTTTGGAATGTAATGTGGTCCCTTTTAAATAGGCCAGAAAAAAAACGCGCCTTCGGCGCTGTGGCATCCCATAATCGGCCGCATTTATTACCCGCCATTCCACCGCATAGCCCAAATCCGATAGACTGCGCAGCATCACGGCAAAATCACGACCACGTTGAGTGGAAGGCGATTTTAACAAACGATCCACATTTTCTAAAAAAAGATATTTTGGTTTGTTCTTTTTTTCTGAAAGGATACGATGAATGGACCACCAAAGCACCCCTTTTTTACCTATAAGACCTTTGGAGTTTTTTAAAGATGTGGCCACGGAATAATCTTGGCAGGGAAATCCGCCCACTAGTATATCGTGGTCGGGAATATCTTTGGTAGGTACCGTTTCGATATTGGAATTCGAGTGATTTTCCTTTCCAAAACGGGCTTCGTAAACCAAGGATGCGTGCTGCATTTTAGTAGAGGGCTCCCATTGGTTGCTCCAGACCACTTGATAATGTCCTGTGTTTTCTAGTCCCAAACGAAACCCGCCCACACCGGCAAAAAGTTCACATACCTTTAGTTTTTGCATGCCCAAAAATAGGATTTATTCCTTTTTAATTAATTCTAATTTCATGAATGAAAAACAGTTTTATAAAATGAAAAGATGAACACCACCGAAAAAATAAAACTGACTATCATAAACAGGATATTGAGAAATCGATTGAACTCCAATGTTTCCAGATTTTCGGAAATTCGTGAAACTGATGGGTCGTATGGTAAATACATAATTTGGAGATGGTCAATTTCTTCTGAAGATTTTTTAAATATCGGATTAGAAAGGTAACCGCCACTATAATTATAACTCCTACGGTAAAAAAAGACCCTGCTCCATCGGATTCACTAAGTAGGAACGAACAAAATACAACAACCCAGCTAAAACATATTATTGCGATATAGAACAAATTCTTTTTTAGTAACCCCATCCAAATTCCCAATCCAGAAAAAAAGAAACAATAATAACCAAAAGGAATAATCTTGTTCATCTTCGAGTATTCCACCCGTAACCCCTGCAGTTGCCACGGTTACAGCTGCTATGGCCAAGAAGTTGGTGAACCACTTGGGATAATAATTTGCTTTTAAGAATCTTGGTAAAAACAAAAAACAGATGAGCGCTAGAGTATTTAAAAGAAATAGAAGGATAAATACCTCCGATTCTGACCAATTTTCCACCCCTTGTTTGGCATAAAGTACAAGTGTAATATTCAAAAGCGACACGTAGATCAACCATAATGTAGGGAAGTTGGATATAAACACCCAGATAGTGATAAAAATGGTCCAGGCAAGGAAAAAGTCGTAAGCATTTGCTCCTGTTTGATATATCTGCCCAAATACCGCATACATTACACCAACTAAAACAGCCGCACCCGTTAATATTGACTTTTTTATAAAAGCCTTCTGTTTTATAAATAATGCTAAAAATGTGAATATTAGTACAAGAGACTGAACAGCACCAAGCTTTAAAAACTTGTTTAAACTATCCCAGTTATAGGCAAAAAAGAAGATAATTCCTGCAACGGTAAACGAAATACCGAGCGTTAGAACAAGTAACTTTAAAAAACGCAGCCAAGCGTATTTGTTGGAATATACGTGATCAGACAAAGCTCTGTCCACACCCTGTTCGGACCAATTGCTGTGCAGCACCACAAGTTTAATATCGTTACGGTCTGGCTTATCCATTCCAACCTATTTTAATATGTAATATAACCAATACCACGAATAGGGAAGTTAAATTACAATTTTATAAAACCAATAAATTACATTGGCCGAGAAAATGAACATAGTCAATAAAAGAATAAAGGACAAGTATTTTGATATGCCCTTGGCCTCTAAGTTTTCCGCCAATTTGGATAAAGAAGGATTTTTTGGCAAATACATTACATCTATAGTTTGCATACCGTATAGTGAGCCAACTTCCAATTTCCCAACTATTTTTCTATCGGATCCTTTAATGATGTTTCCAGAACCATCTTTAAAAGAGTAGAAAAACTCCACTAAAGGATTATGGTTTACCAATGTTCCAGTATCTTTAAAAGAAGTTATTTCCGCCGAGACGGTTTGCCCATAATAGATTAGGTCCCATTTTGATGTTTCCGCACTTTTATTGGACAATAGACCTGTTGTGCGCAATAATTGATATGCAATAACAATTATTACCAACACGAAAACTCCAGAATACCAAATATCTGAATTGGCGAACACACGTTCATATTGGTTTGGTGAGGTAAAAACCTTGTTAATGGCTTCGCTCATCAAAAGATAACAACCTGTAACATAAACAATGAGTTTTATACTACAAATAAGCACAAAAGTGAACGATATACGACTTTCGTTCAATGATAAAAAAACAGGGTCTTTCGGTTTTTTCGCCAGATTAATACCAATAGGAATGGTCTTGTCCACCTCAAAGCGATTTAGGTAGGGCTTACTGTCCCACACTCTTATTTTTCTATGTATGGGATATCCAGAAAGATTGTTAAATAACAACAGGAGCTCCAACAATGGTTTTTTGCCCAATTTAAGGGTTGTAACAGATAAGATGGTAGCTTGCCTTTTTACAATAGAACCGTTCTTTTGATTTCTGTAAATACAGAAATACCTACAGAAACAATATTTCATTAAATGATAAAGCCAAAAAAGCAAGATTATGCCAACCAAGGCCAGGGTAAGTATTGTGTAGGTCATTTACAGTTTTTGGCTTAAGGTAGTATCTAAAAACCTACCCTGACCCAAACAATTGACGGTTGACCCTTATGAGTTGACAGATACCCAATATGGGTTGTTGGCTACCAAATTTTATTGTAAAATACCATTGTATTTACTGTTGTTGGCCAATAGTTCTTTGGCAGTTAAAATGGCATCGTCGTGGTTTAAATAATATTTATAGAGACCGTTGCGATAAAAGTATCGGGTGATGATCTCGTCTTCCAGGTTTTTCTGAATTTCTTTTTTATAGCTGTCCAACGCGGTGATCTTGCCCCGGTTTACGGCCAATAAGAGGTCTTTGTATTTTTCCTGTACATCTTGCCCTAAAAGCGAATCGTCGGCGTTGATAGACTCTTCTAAAAGCTTTTCCGTTTTTGTCTGAAAAGTAAAGTTCTGTTCTTTTACATAGGATTTGAAAGCCATATAATCACTTTCCGAAAATGAGAAATCGCTAACATCATCGAAATTATGTTCGTAGAAATAGTTCGTTGCAAAATCAAAAATAATATTGTTCGCCTCCAGAGCATCGATAAGGGAATTGGTTTTTAACGATTCAATGGTTACATCGGGCATAACACCGCCACCGTCCCAAACTTTTCGGCCGTTTTTTGTGGTGAACTCATTAAACTTGGTGTTTCGAACTGCATTTCCTTCAGCATCCCGGTTCCAATAATCCAAAGACTGGATACATCTTCCGGAAGGGGTATAATACCTGGATATGGTAACCTTTAACTGTGTTCCATAGGTGAGTTTTAGCGGACGTTGAACCAAACCTTTCCCAAAGCTTCTGGCCCCCAAGATTACGGCACGGTCCAAATCCTGCAAACCGCCCGAGACTATTTCACTGGCGGAGGCACTTTTTCCGTTTATAAGAACAACTAAAGGAATATCTACATCTTCCGGCTTGTTCTTGGTCCTATATTCTTGGTTGAACTTTTTTACTTTTGATTTTGTGGTAACGATCAATTCTCCTTTGGGCACAAACAAGTTCGTAACGTTTATGGCTTCGGAGAGCAATCCCCCCGGGTTTCCCCTTAAATCCAAAACCAAACGCTCGGCGCCTCGACCTTTAAGGTCCTGCAGGGCCAATTGTGTCTGTTTGGATGCCTTTCTATTAAAACGGGCAAGTACAATATAACCGGTTTTTTCATCGATCATATCATAAAAAGGAACGGCATCGACCTCAACACCTTCCCGGGTAATGGAAGTGGTTTTGGTTTCTCCCTGTCTCACAAAAGTTACCTCTACCGTGGAATTGTTCGCTCCTTTTAATAGTTCTCCCGCATTGTCGTCGAAATCGGCAACCAATGTTTCACCTATTTTAATAATTTCGTCACCGGCCTTTAAACCGGCTTTGTCGGCCGCATATCCTTCATAAGGTTCCACAACCACCAATTTACTTTCGTACGAGCGCACGAGCGCACCTATGCCGGAATATTCTCCAGAATTATTGATTTTGTAGGATTCAACATCCTGCTCATTTAAAAATTGGGTGTAGGGATCAAGTTCGCCCAGCATGTTTTTTATGGCCGAGTCCATCAATTCTGCCGGATTGGTCTCGTCCACATAGTTCATGTTGAGTTCTTTGAACAATGTGGTGAATATTTCTATCTGCTTTGCAATCTCAAAAAAGTCGCTCTTAAAACTGCTGGCCCCAACAAAAATTGCCACAGCCAAAACGGGAACAAACACCTGCTTTTTAATCAATCTTTTCATGGAACTCTTTATTTAAAAATGACTCCAACAACTTTTTCATGGCTAGATCTACCTCTTTAAAGTTTGGGGTCTTCTTGCCAAGGTATAAAAATATGAACGCAAAGTTTCCCTCAATGTTGTTAAAAATGATGGGCTTGTTGAGCCGATAGGCTTCTCGCAACAAGCGTTTTATCCGATTGCGCTGCACAGCGGTCTTAAACTTTTTTTTAGGGGCGACCACGGCAACCTTTATGGGAACCTCGCCATTGGGAGCAGTCTTAACGTAAATTAGTTGTAATGGGAATTCACGCAGGGCCTTCCCCTCTGTAAAAAGAGTTTCGAACACTTTTTTATTGGTAAGCTTTTCTTTTTTTGGGAAAGAGAAATCCATTGAAGATCTTTTGTTTAAATTCTTTTGGGTCCCTGTAGTGGTTGGATGGGTGTTTTTTTCTAACATTGTTCGGACAGCTCCATTATTAAAGACAAATTACTCAAATAAGTCCGATATAGAACAAGAAAGGGCGACACAATTGGCCGCCCTTAAAATTTGTGTTTACTAAATTGAGACTATTCCTCTACTTGGTATACATTGTTTTCTCCATCGACATCTGCCATTAACTGTGATGGGTCGATCATTATGGCCTGTACCTTTTCCAGTGGCATTTCCACAGTAAATTCGTAGGTAGGGTATGCCCAAGGCCAATCTTCCAAAACGGTGCGCTTTAGGTTGGGATAAGGATTTTCCTTTTCTCCATACATCATTCGAATTGGAACATAAAAGGTTTCCTGTGTTCCGTCCGTGTTTACCACCAAAATATCCAGTGGCATGGCCATTTCGCCAATACGTTCCATGGTTATCTTGGTTTTTTCGCCATCCGCCTCGACACTTTTAATGCCGTAGTCGATGGTGTTGGTTGTTTGTGTCCAATCGGTCAAATACCAACCAAGCTCCATTCCAGATACCTTTTCGGCAGTCCTTTTAATATCGTTGGGAACAGGATGTTTGAACTTGAAATCATCGAAATACTTTTTTATGGTCTCCATTAATTTATCCTGACCGATTATGTAACCTAACTGGGACAAGAAAATAGAACCTTTGCTATAGGCAGAAATGCCATAGGCAAAATTGGTGGTGTACCGATCGGCGTGAGTAGCTTGGGGCATTTCCAAACCAGAGTTTACCAAGGCATAATACCCTCGGTACGATCCTTCGAATGGATTTTGCTTGTTCTGTTCCATAATTTGGTTCATGCACAGACTACTAATGAAAGATGTAAACCCTTCATCCATCCATTCGTGTTTGGATTCGTTGGTGGCCAGTACGTGCTGGAACCAAGAGTGTGCCATTTCGTGGACCATAACACCGACCAAACTTCCAAATTCACGTTCACCGGTGATCAAGGTACTCATGGCATATTCCATACCCCCATCTCCACCTTGCACAACAGAATATTGATCGTATGGGTATTTTCCTATGTTGTTACTGAAAAAAGTCATGGCTTCTGCCGTTTTGGGCTGAAGGTTTTTCCAGTTTTCTTGGAGTTCGGGCTTGTCCTTGTAAAAGAAATGGAGCGTGGGCCCATTTTCCATCTGGTATACATCGTGAATATAATCAGGGTCCGCTCCCCACATAAAATCGTGTACCATAGGGGCTTTAAAATGCCAAGTTAGCGTTTTTCCTTTGGTTTTTACCTTTGTGCCCGGGGTTTCGTAACCATGCCCTATTTCATTCGGATTTTGGAGATATCCGGTACCTCCAATCGTGTATTCTTTGTCCAATGTGATTTTTACATCATAATCGCCCCATACACCGTGGAACTCGCGAGCTATATATGGGTTTGCGTGCCATCCTTCAAAATCGTATTCAGAAAGTTTTGGGTACCATTGGCTCATGGAAAGGGCAACACCTTCCTTGCTGTTTCTTCCAGAACGTCTGATTTGTAACGGCACTTGGCCATCAAAAGTCATTTCTAACGTAGTTTTGCCCCCAGAAGGAATCGGTTTGGCCAAATCCACCACTAGAATGGTCCCTTCTTCGGTAAAATCAACGGGCTGCCCATCTTGGGTTAATGTTTTGGCGTGCAAATACCCTATTTCGTCTTCAGAAAGCGAAGCAATTCTGCTTTTGTCGCCCTCCATCATTCTTTTGTCCGGATCTTTAATGTTTTGGAGCCTAATGTCCATTTCACTGCCCGGTTGAAAGGCATTGAAAAATAAGTGATAGTAAACGCGACTCAATTCATCTGGTGAGTTGTTGGTGTAGACCAATTTCTGGGTGCCAGTGTATCGATAGGTCTTTACGTCCATTTGCACATCCATGGTGTAGTCCACATGCTGTTGCCAGCTACTTGAATTTTGTGCACTTAGGAAGAAACTAGCTCCTAAAAAGGCTGAAAAAAGGAATGATTTTAAACGCTTCATATGTTATTTGGAATTGCTTTCTAGGGTCATTTTACCGTTTGAAATGTTATTTGCTAAAATTAAGGCATTATAGGCATTTGCCATTTTGCCGGACTTGGAAATTTTATCAAAAGACATGGCTTTGCTCTCATCGCCGGCCACAATAACGGAAGTTTTTGTTTGTAGACCCGATTGCATGATGATGCTCTTTACTTGTGCCGCGGTAAGATCTGGATGAAAAGAACGGATCAGCGCTGCAATGCCCGCAACAGCCGGAGCGGCCATTGAGGTCCCCCCTTGAAATTCGTAAGTATTGTTGGGCATGGTGGAATAAATTTTTGCTCCTGGAGCAAAAATGTCCACGTTTTGACTTCCATAGTTGGAAAATGATGCCACCATTTCCGACCCATAGCTGCTCGTTAGGGCACCTACAGTAATTAAGTTGTCCACAAACTCCATATTTTCAAACTTGTGATCGTTCGGGAAGTTTTTGTTTTCTGGCAGTTGTAGGTCCAAGCCATCGTTGCCGGCGGCATGTACGATCAAAACATCTTTGGACTCTGCGTATTTTATGGCGTCGTAGACCCACTCGGCCTTTGGCGAGAAAGATTTTCCGAAACTACAGTTGATAATGGACGCCCCATTGTCCACGGCATATCGTATGCCCATTGCAATATCTTTATCATACTCATCCCCGTTGGGTACGGCTCTGATACTCATAATTTCGACATTCTTTGCAACACCGTTTATTCCGATACCATTGTCCCTTTGGGCAGCTATAATTCCCGCCACATGCGTTCCATGGCTCTCGGTTTCCACCATATTATTTGGGTTGCCATTTCCGTATACAATATCTGTGATGTCGTATGGGTCGTCCCCTACGGGAGTTCGGCCATTAAAATCTTTGTTAAGGTTGTAGTTTACTTGTTCCGTAAAGTAGGTAATACCTTCCTCCAGTTCAGACAATACTTTTTCAATACTGTCGCCGTAGGTGAACATTTGTGTTAAAACAGCAATGGTTTGTTCCATTTGAGGGGTCTTTGCCTCAATCGATAGTAAATCTTCTTTGGTGTAGGAGTCCTTGCCCAATTCCTTTTTTACAACTTCATCGGCTCCTTTTACCACTTGGAAAATTTGCTCGTACTGTTGCTTGTTCTGCAATGCTTCGGGATATTCTTTATCCAATTTTAACCTTGCGGCAGCCCTATCGGAGGCATCGCCTATGTTTAAACGGAGCATTCTAACATATTCCAGTTGTTCGTTGTACGACTTGCCCAAAAAGTTATAGCCGTGCACATCGTCCACGTATCCGTTACCGTCATCATCTTTACCATTATTGGGAATTTCGCCCTTGTTCGTCCAAAGCACGGGCTTAAGGTCTTCGTGATCTAGGTCCATTCCAGAATCGAGAACGGCAACTACAACTGTTTTTCCCTTTCTGTTTTTAATGATTTCTCTGTAGGCCTTGTCCACACTCATTCCGGGAATGGTATCCGCGATAAGGTCCAAGTGACCCCAATTTTTTTTCTCCGCATCTGTAAGTTCGGAAACTTTTAAAGGTACGGCATCGATATTTTCAACAGGGGTCGATACCAATGTGGTGGAACCACATCCCATAAAAAAAAGAGATGCGCCCAAGGCAAAGAACGATAGTTTGCGATATGTATATTTCATAGAATTATTTTATTATGTGAGTGAGGATTTATTGTGTGTTGAACAATTCGTTGTAAGAGAAAAGCTGGTCCAAACGGGCTCCCTTTTCGGTTCTTTTCAGGGAACAGATCTGGTTATGGGCATCGTGTTCGAACAGTAATAGCCAATCATTGTCTACGGCTTTTTCCAAAAATGAAGCCTTTTCCTGTAGTGTTAACAATGGCCGTGTATCGTAGCCCATTACATAGGGTAGGGGTATATGTCCCACCGTAGGAATCAAGTCAGCCGCAAAAACCATGGTCTTTCCTTTATAATTTAAATGTGGCAGCATTTGTTTGTCCGTATGTCCATCTACAAAATGGATTCCAAATCCAAGCTCGGATTCTTGCAAAAAGGAACTTTCTTTTCGATCAATAAAATGGAGTTGACCACTTTCCTGCATAGGGATTAGATTTTCTTTTAAAAAGGAGGCCTTTTCCCTTGCATTGGGTTTTGTGGCCCACTCCCAGTGGTCTTTATTGGTCCAAAAGCGTGCATTTTTAAAAGCTGGCTCGTATCCTGTTCGATCCTTGTTCCATTGAATGCTTCCACCACAATGGTCAAAATGTAGGTGGGTCAAGAAAACATCGGTTACATTATCACGATGAAATCCGACATTTTTTAAGGATTTGTCCAAGGAATGATCGCCCCAGAGATAATAGTAACCAAAAAACTTTTCTGACTGCTTGTTGCCCAGGCCATTGTCGATCAAAATAAGACGTTCACCGTCTTCAATCAAAAGACAGCGAGCTGCAAGGTCGATCATGTTATTGGCATCGGCAGGATTTGTTTTATTCCATATGGATTTGGGCACTACACCGAACATAGCACCGCCGTCCAATTTAAAATTTCCTGTTTCTATGGGATAAATTGTCATGTAGAAAATAAAATGGTCTGCAAAATAAGAAAAGCCCCACCCAATTGCCGAAAAAATAAAGATTTATTAGCCGTATTTTAACAAAAAAGGGTTCATGGTAATACATTCGCTCCTTGAATCTGCTCAAATCGACATCGGCATTTGACCCGATTTCGATTGTGGCGATTAGAGCGGAACGATAATCTAAAAGAAAAACATTAAATTTCCGCAAAACTTGCACCATGGTCGAACTTGCGGGAATTATAATTCTTGGCATTATTGCACAATGGGTAGCTTGGCGCTTTAAACTGCCTGCGATTCTACCCCTTATTTTAATAGGTTTGTTGGTTGGCCCCATTGCCACCCTGTACACTGAAGACGGATCTAAACTTATAGAACCTATTTGGAACGGCAATAAAGGCCTATTCCCGGGGGAGGGACTCTACTATTTTGTTTCTTTGGCCATTAGTGTAATCCTATTCGAGGGAGGACTTACTCTTAAAAGGGCAGAGATATCAAATGTTGGTCCGGTAATCACAAAATTGATAACCATTGGAACCATTGTGACTTTCTTTGGAGCTGGTGTGGCCGCACATTATATTTTCGGGTTATCGTGGCAAATTTCCTTTTTGTTCTCCGGTTTGATCATTGTTACGGGACCAACTGTGATCACACCAATTCTACGGAACATCCCCCTTAAAAAAGATGTGTCGGCCGTTCTAAAATGGGAAGGAATTTTGATAGACCCTATAGGCGCGCTCGTTGCTGTATTGGTTTTTGAGTTTATAAGTGTTGGGGAAGGACAGGCATTTACCCAAACGGCTTTGATTGAGTTCGGCAAGATTATTTTGTTCGGAACCACATTCGGGTTTACGTTTGCCCATGCACTTGCCTTTGCCATAAAAAGAAATTTTATACCCCATTATTTGTTGAACGTGGTTTCTTTATCAACAGTATTGTTGGTTTACGTAGAGTCCGACCTGTTTGCACACGAGTCGGGACTATTGGCCGTTGTGGTAATGGGAATGGTTATGGGGAACATGAACCTCCCCAATTTAAAGGAACTGCTCTATTTTAAGGAATCTCTTAGTGTTCTGCTGATCTCTATCTTATTTATTTTGTTGGCGGCCAACATCAATATGAGCGATTTGGAACTGATCTATACCTGGAACACGGTAGCTCTATTTGCCGTAATTGTATTTATAATACGGCCTTTGGGTGTATTTTTAAGTTCGCAGGGATCCAATTTAAAATTTAACGAGAAGCTATTTATCGGCTGGGTGGGGCCAAGAGGTATCGTTGCTGCTGGTATTGCCTCTCTTTTTGGTTCTAAACTGATGCAAAGGGGGGAGCCCGGTGCAGAATACATTACCCCATTGGTGTTTATGATTGTTTTGGGCACCGTTTTGTTGAACGCTACCACCGCAAGGTTTTTTGCAAAACTTGTGGGCGTCTTCTTGAAAAAATCTGAAGGCATTCTGATTATCGGCGCATCCAAGCTCTCCAGGCTAATAGGGAATTACCTTAGAAAGAACAATAGGCATGTTGTTCTGATCGATAACAACCAGAACAATGTGGAAAAAGCCAAAAAGCTTGGTATGGAAGCGATTACGGCCAACATTTTTTCTGATTCGCTAACCGACAATATCGAGTTGAACGACATGGGCTATCTCATGGCGTTGACCGGCAACTCGGACATTAACAAATTTGCGATTAATAAGTTTCAGAAACAGTTTGGGGAGAACGGCGCTTTCCGTTTGGTGAACACAGAGGAAGTCAACGATCCGGAGAACAACCCAAAAGAAGGACTGTTTTCCCACACCGATGATTTTATTCAATTGATGGATACCGTTCGGAAACATCCTACCATCCATGAAATTGACCTTAAGAACAAGGAACATTACGATAGCTTGATCGACATCACCAAAAAGATGAGGGATATAGTTCCGCTGTTCACCAAATCACCTAGTGGTAGTATTGATATAATACCTGCCAACAGTAAGGATTTCTCCCCTAAAGGAGAAGGCTATAAATTGGTTTACCTTGGTAAAATATTGGAAGCCGATGTGGATAATGGGGCGGAAGAATAGCTTAAAAACCTTTAACTTTCCCAGTTAATCATTCAACTTTAGAACGGCCATAAAAGCTTGTTGTGGGATTTCCACATTACCTACTTGGCGCATTCGTTTTTTACCTTTTTTCTGCTTTTCCAATAGCTTACGCTTACGGGAAATGTCCCCACCGTAACATTTTGCGGTAACGTCTTTACGCAATGCTTTAATGGTCTCCCTGGAAATGATCTTGGAACCAATGGCCGCCTGTATCGGGATGTCGAATTGCTGTCTTGGAATCAACTCTTTCAGTTTTTCGCACATCTTTTTACCAATATGGTAGGCGTTGTCAAAGTGAACCAAAGCGGAAAGCGCATCTACGGGTTGGGCGTTCAACAAAATATCTACCCTTACCAGTTTTGATTGGCGCATTCCGATCGGGGAATAATCAAAAGAGGCATAGCCTTTGGATACAGTTTTTAAACGGTCGTAAAAATCAAATACGATTTCTGCCAAGGGCATATCAAAAATCAACTCTACACGTTCGGTGGTCAAATAGGTTTGGTTAACGATTTGCCCGCGTTTCTCGATACAGAGCGACATTACGTTGCCCACAAAATCAGCTTTTGTGATAATGGTCGCTTTAATGTACGGTTCTTCTACCCGATCTATGGTCGAAGGGTCGGGCAGGTCGGAAGGGTTGTTTACGATAATTGGTTTTTCATCACCTTTGGTGGTGTATGCATGGTAGCTCACGTTGGGCACCGTGGTTATTACCGTCATATCGAACTCACGTTCCAAACGTTCCTGTATAATTTCCATGTGCAACATGCCCAGGAACCCACATCGGAAACCAAAGCCCAATGCGGCACTGCTCTCCGGGGTAAATACCAAAGAGGCGTCGTTCAACTGTAGTTTTTCCATGGAAGAACGCAAATCTTCAAAATCTTCGGTGTCAACAGGGTAAATACCGGCAAAAACCATAGGTTTTACATCCTCAAACCCTCCAATCGGGTTTTTGGTGGGATGTGCAGAATCCGTAATGGTATCACCCACTTTAACTTCTCGGGCATCTTTGATGCCGGTGATCAAATAGCCCACATCTCCTGTGGAAATTTTCTTTTTTGGCACCTGGGTCAATTTTAAGGTTCCGATTTCATCGGCCTCATAAGACTTTCCGGTGGCGACAAATTTAATTTTCTGTCCTTTGGTAATTTCTCCGTTTACGACCCTAAAATAAGTTTCCACCCCTCTGAACGGGTTATAAACAGAATCAAAAACAAGAGCTTGAAGCGACTCATTGGGGTTGCCTTTTGGGGCAGGAACACGTTCTATTATTGCTGTTAATATGTCTTGGATACCGAGGCCTGTTTTTGCACTTGCAGGAATTACATCTTCTGGGGAGCACCCTAAAAGATCCACAATATCATCGGTAACCTCTTCAGGATTGGCGCTTGGTAAATCAACTTTGTTGAGTACGGGAATTATTTCCAGATCATTTTCCAGCGCAAGATAGAGGTTGGAAATGGTCTGTGCCTGAATGCTCTGCGCGGCATCTACCACTAAAAGTGCACCCTCACATGCGGCAATGGATCGGGAGACTTCGTAGGAGAAATCCACGTGCCCGGGAGTATCGATCAGGTTAAGCACATATTTTTCTCCGTTGTGCACGTACTCCATTTGGATGGCGTGGCTTTTTATGGTTATGCCACGTTCGCGTTCCAAATCCATATTGTCCAATAACTGGTCTTGTTTTTCGCGTTCGGTGACCGAACCGGTAAAGTCCAACAAACGGTCTGCCAAGGTACTTTTACCATGGTCTATGTGCGCAATGATGCAAAAATTCCTGATCTTCTCCATATCAACTATAACATACCCAAAAATGGGATATAATCAACTGCAAATATAGTTGTTTTATATACCTGTAAATGCATTTTTACAAATAAGAAAAATCGACTCCTATATTCCTCAAAAATAATTTCTTAGATTTGAGGTTCAACCCAAACCTCGAATGAAGAACCTGACCATTGCCATTTTATGGGTACTCTTTGCTATATGCTGTACTTACGGACAAACCTATAAGGTTACAGGCAAGGTTGTGGACGAGCAAAACCAGATTGTTCCATATGCCAATATTTTATTGCTTCGAGCGATCGACTCCACTTTTGTTCAAGGGACTTCTGCCAACGACGAAGGTTTTTTTGAACTTGTTGAGGTTGCACCCGATCTTTATCTTTTACAGGCAAGCTATGTAGGGAGGGGCTCGGAACCCAGGGCTTTGGATATTACCACCGATGTTTCCCTAGGGGCATTGATCATTCCCTTATCGGACAACGAACTGGAGGAAGTGGTAGTCACCGCTCAAAGGCCAAAGCTACAACGATTGCCGGACAGACTTGTCTTTTCGGTGGAAAACACAGTGGTCTCCCAGGGCACATCTTGGGATATTCTAAAAAATACGCCCGGAGTCATCGTAAATCAAGATCAATTGTTGATTCGTGGACAGAACGCAACAGTTTACTTGAACGACAGGAAGGTTCAGTTATCTGGACAGGAGGTACAAGATTTGCTACAGGGCTTGTCGGGAACAAATATTAAATCGGTAGAGGTTATTGCCAATCCTCCGGCAAGTTACGATGCCGAGGGCGGCCCAATTTTGAACATTGTAACGAGTAAAAACATTGTGCCGGGATATAAGGGCAGTGTAAACGGAACCTTCACTCAAGCCGTTTTTCCCAAGTTTAGCATAGGTACAAGCCATTATTACAAAACGGATAAGCTTAATTTGTTTGCCAATTACACCATCAACCCCCAAAAGGAAATCAACAAAACGAACAAGGGCATCAATTTTATAGATAGTAGTGATGCCGTTTTCTCTGTTTGGGATACTGACTATGATCAAACCAATAGATCGCAATCGCAAAATGCGAGTTTTATCCTGGATTATACTTTCGATGCTCAAAACAGCCTGAATGTAACCTCCAATTTACTGTTTAACCTAGATCAAGAGCAGGAAACTATTCTAAACACCGATATGGGAAATGCACAGGCACAATTAGATTCCACCTTTGCCACGAGAAACGGCTCTAATTTGGACAATACCAACTTGGCCTTTGATCTTACCTATGTGCATAAATTAAAGAAGGAGGGCGCGCAGATTAGAGCAAATGGACATTATACGTACTTCAATGGAGAAATGTTTCAACGACTGTCCACCAGTTATTTTGATGCCAACGGTTCCTTTTTAAGGGATTTTGGATTTGATACCGATTCCGATCAAGAGATAAAGATTTTTACCGGACAACTGGACTATTCTACACCTATTGGCAGTATGTCTTTTGAATCCGGGGCCAAGCTATCTTCGATTACTTCGGAGAACACTATGGACTTTTTCAATTTCAATGGATCGAGCAACACCGTGGACGCATCCAAATCCGACAGATATATTTATGATGAAGATGTTTACGCGGCTTATATGAGCTTAGTAAAAAACTGGGAGAAATGGTCCATGAAACTTGGTGTTCGTGGGGAGCTTACCAAGGCCAAAGGGAATTCGATTACCTTGGACGAAACCAACACCCAAGACTTTTTTGAACCCTTTCCATCGGTTTATTTGCTGTATTCGCCATCTGACAAACATAGCTTTGCGTTTGATTATGGAAGAAATATAAACCGGCCCAAGTACAACGATCTGAACCCTTTTCGATTTTTTTACAACGAGAATGATTTTGAAGAAGGAAATCCAAGCTTGAGACCGAGCTTCAGCAACAACTTCAATTTTAATTACACCCTGAACAGTGAGTTTTTCTTCGACGTGTACTATCGTGACAATGGCAGTAATATTGCCTATTTGGTGTTTCAGGATAACCAAAACCAAACCTTGGTAGAATTCAAACAGAATGTTTTGGACAGTAAGTCCTACGGGCTGGACTTTACCTTGAGCAAATCCATTGCCCCAGCTTGGTTTATGTATGCTTATACGTCCCTTTTTCACGAAGAAGAGACCTTTTTGGCCGAAGAAAGTGGCAATGTTCCGTACACAAACGAAGTTAATGGCGTTTATGCCTATTTGGGGAATTATTTAACCCTTTCCAAAGATGGTACCTTTACGGGAGAGATAGCGGGCACCTATGTTTCCAAGTTTCTTTTTGGATCATATGTGTCGGATGAACAATTCAATCTTACCATAGGCTTAAGAAAGACCCTCTTTGATAATAAAGTTACAGTATCGCTTGCCGCTGAGGATATTTTGGAACAATATGTTCCCACTTACCGCTCTAAGTATTTGAATCAGGACAACTTTTACCGAAGACGGCCTGAGACTCAATTTATCCGCTTTGGATTTACCTATAATTTCGGAAACTTTAGGTTGGAGGATAACGAACGCGGCATCGATAAAAAAGAGCGCGATCGACTGCAATCACCGAACTAGCTTTTTGGTTTTAAGCTATTTTGTACTTTTGCAGTCCAAAAAACAGTAGGATTTGCCAAAAATTGGAAACATAGAACTACCTGATTTTCCGCTTCTTTTAGCTCCGATGGAAGATGTGAGCGACCCTCCTTTCCGCAAACTTTGCAAGGAACAGGGCGCCGATGTGGTCTATACCGAGTTTATTTCTTCGGAAGGGTTGATTCGGGATGCCGCAAAAAGCGTGATTAAACTGGACATTTACGAAAAAGAACGCCCTGTGGGCATCCAGATTTTTGGCGCCGAATTGGATTCTATGCTCCAAGCTGTGGATATTGTGGAAGCATCCAACCCGGATATCATTGACATCAATTTTGGCTGCCCGGTAAAAAAGGTAGTGTGTAAAAATGCAGGTGCCGGAATTTTACGCGATATTCCCTTAATGGTGAAACTTACCGAAGAAATTGTGAAAAGGACCCATTTGCCCGTAACGGTAAAAACCCGATTGGGATGGGACAACAGCTCCATCAAAATTGTTGAGGTGGCCGAGCGTTTGCAAGATGTTGGTATTAAAGCAATCTCTATCCATGGGCGTACCCGTGTACAGATGTACAAGGGCGAGGCCGACTGGAAACCCATTGCACAGGTAAAGAACAACCAAAGGATGCATATTCCCGTATTTGGCAATGGCGATGTGGACACGCCCGAAGCTGCCGTAAAAATGCGCGACGAGTTTGGGTTGGACGGAGCCATGATAGGTAGGGCAAGTATTGGTTACCCTTGGTTTTTTAAGGAAGTAAAACATTTTTTCGAAACAGGAGAGCATTTAGCCCCCCCAACAATGCAGGAAAGGGTCGATTCCGCGCGCAGGCATTTGCAAATGGCTATTGATTGGAAGGGCGAAAAACTGGGCGTTTTTGAAACACGAAGACATTATACCAACTATTTTAAAGGGATTCCACACTTTAAGGAATACCGGATGAAGATGGTAACCAGTGACGATGCCGCAGATGTTTTTGCCGCTTTTGACGAGGTTCAGGAAAAATTTGGGGATTACCAGTTCGCTTAAGCGGAAATCAATTTTTCGTTGATTCGGCTACTCGCAATTTTTGAAGAAATAAAGCCCAGAACCACAATGGTTCCGACCACGATCAATACGTTGAGGGCATTAAATTCCACCGGATAGGCCAAAGAGGGCGTAATTTTAAGCCAACCAAAAACCAATTGTGAAACAATCAACAAGGAACCGATCAGTACACCGATCAGCCCGCCAAAAGAGGTGACCAATAAGCCTTGGATAAAATAGATTCGACGCAATTCTTTAATGGTTGTGCCCAAGCTATATAGTGTTTTGGAGTTCTGTTGTTTGTCCAAAATCATCATAATAATGGCCCCAACTACATTAAACAGAGCAATAATCAGTACTAGGGTAAAAATCAAATAAGTTGCTAAATTTTCGGTGTTGAGCATCCGATATAAAGAGGTGTTCTGCTCCCTGCGCGTTAAAACCGAAACCTTATCCCCCAAAATCCCAACAATGGAATTCCTGACATCTTCTGCCGAGGCATTCTCCATCAATTTAAAATTGATGCCAGATATATCCGTACTATCTTTTTGTAATAATTCCTGTACTACGGGAAGATGTGCAAAAACGTATTTTTTGTCCAATGTTTCCTCCACAGCAAAAACACCGCTCACCACCAAGGCAATATCATCATAAGGTTTGGGATTAATAAACCCTTGTTGGGAAAAGGAGCCTTCGCCAGGTTTTGGGACCAAAACCTCCATGGCCGAACGATTATTGATAGGCACACCCAGTAAGTTATAGATTCCGATGCCAATAACACCATTGAATAAATCCGAGCCCCAATTACCAAAAATTAAAGTGCTGTCCACACCGGTAACATTGCGATAATTTTGATCCACCCCCTTAATGTAGGCAATGGTACTTTTTTCTTTATAGGTAAGGTAAGCCCGTTCTTCCAGTTCTTTGGAAAAGCTGGCCAAACCTTCAATATGGCTCAGGGCAGATTCTTCGTCCGCAGAAATTGAAAAATGCTTTCCAATAGAGGGAGAAGCTTTGAGGTCGGGATCAAATGTGTTGGAAAAAGAAAGACTGAACGTTTTTAGACCGGCAAAAGCGGAAAGAACGATAAAAAGGGCCGCGGAACCGATCACAATCACCAAAAAAGTAATAAAATTGATGATATTTACCGCATTTTGACTGCTTTTGGACCGTAAGTAACGTTTTGCGATATAAAGCGGAAAGTTCAAAATCAGGATTTCTTACGTTTATCGAGCAAGTCTCTGTTCTCTATTGGGTTTTCTTCCCCTTTTAAGGATTTTTCGATTCCTTCAATATACTCCAAGGAATCGTCCAGATAAAAATTGAGTTCTGGTACACGTCTAAGTTGGTGCTTTGTTCGCTGAGCAAGTTCGTGGCGAATGGCCACTTGGCTCTCTTTGATGCCCTCCAATAATTCTTTGGCACCCTTGTTCGGAAAAATACTTACATAAGCTTTGGCCAATGATAAGTCCACAGTAACGTAAACCTTGGATACAGAGATCAAAGTTCCCTTAAGGCCACCATCGGTAGCGGCACGTTGTAAAATATCGGCCAGGTCTTTTTGAATGATTCCTGCTATCTTTTTTTGTCGTTGTGTTTCCTCCATGGTACAAAAATAAGCGAATTAATGACTAACCTCACTTTATGAACCGATTACAGTGCTTAATTTTGAAAAAAGGCAGAAAATTAAGGCAAATTACATTTCCTATGGAAAAAATTGAACATATTGGAATTGCGGTGAAAGATTTGGAGACATCGAACAAGCTTTTCGAAAAGCTGTTGGGTGTACCGCACTACAAAATTGAAGAGGTGGCCTCGGAAGGGGTAAAAACCTCTTTTTTTAAATCCGGGCCCAATAAGATAGAATTGTTGGAAGCTACCAAGCCCGACAGCCCTATTGCCAAGTATCTGGAGAAGAAGGGAGAGGGCATCCACCATATTGCTTTTGCAGTGGAGGATATTGCATCCGAAATTGATCGTTTAAAAAATGAAGGTTTTACTGTTTTGAACGAAACCCCTAAAAAAGGTGCGGACAACAAACTGGTGGTGTTTTTGCATCCAAAGGGCACCAATGGGGTGCTGGTGGAGCTATGTCAAGAAATAAAAGAGGGGTAGAACGGTTAAATCCTTGCGCTGAAGAAAAATAAACACTAATATTGCATCCGCAAAATGCGGGTCCTATAGCTCAGCTGGTTAGAGCACCTGACTCATAATCAGGGGGTCCCTGGTTCGAGCCCAGGTGGGACCACTTTTATTAATGTAAAGGCCTTGTAAATCAATGATTTACGAGGCTTTTTTCTTTTAAGGGGATGAATAAGGGGGCGAATCATTCTTTTTTGGATAGGAACCAAAAAAACCCGAGTGGTCATTTTTGACCGGCTCGGGCGATAACTTAAGTTACTTTTTGTGAGGTTGCCGAAGCGACATATGTTGACAAAACGGGTCTCCCGGTCCAGTATCTTGGACATGTTTATCCCCATATGTTAATTTATTTATCCCAATTCCTCCAATTGGACAAAACCAATATACATATTAAAATGTATTTTTAAAAGATAATATGATTTGCCATGAGTAAGGTTGTTATACCATCTCCATTTATATCAAAACTAGATTTGTCTAATCAAGGTTTGACAAAATTTCCTGAAGAAATCCTAGGATTAAAGAACCTAAAATCACTAAATCTAAGTAACAATAGGATTAGCATAATTCCCAAAGAAGTTATTAAGCTATATAGATTAGAAACCTTGGACTTAGCAAATAATGAAATTACTCAGTTTTATTCAAAGCTTTGCTCGCTAGAAAGGCTTAAACGACTCAATCTCAATAATAATAGGATAAAATCCATACCAAGGCAGATTAAGTTATTACAGAAACTGACTCACTTAATGTTGTCGAATAATGACCTTAAAACCCTACCTATTGAGCTTCAAGAGAACAAAAAGTTAGAAGAAATAAATATTTCGGGCAATAGCTTTGAAACCATTCCATATGATGTTTTTAATCTTGATAGCTTGAAAAGCCTTTGGATTAACAGATTAAATGTTACAGAGTTTGATTTGGAAAAAATTAAACTAGGAAGGAACCTGAAACAAGTATATTCTTATGGTCCTAAAATTAGTAGTAGTGAAGTATCTAGAAATTATATAACGCTATCAACTATAAGAGGAAATAGCTTGCCTTATTTACAAAAAATGATTGAAGAAAACCTACATATGAGTAAAGCTTCATCTGGGAGGCCATCAAAATTATTGAAGAAGCCCACCAAAAAGGTCAATAGTCAAAATATTTTTATAAGCTACGCACATGCGGATAAAACATGGTTGGAAAAGGTTCAGAAACATTTGAAGGCTTTGGAAAACCATAATGATATTGGTTTTACGGTATGGGATGACACGAAAATTAATGCAGGGCAAAATTGGAAAGAAGAAATTAAGTCCGCTTTGGAAAAGTCAGGGATAGCTATATTACTTATTTCTACTGATTTTTTAGCTTCGGATTTTATCAAGGATGAAGAGGTTCCTAAAATACTGCAGAATGCAAAAGAATACGGGACAAAGATTTTGCCTGTTATTGTAGAATATTCTCTTTTCACAAAAGTTGATTCTGTTTCTATTTTTCAAGCATTAAATGATCCTAATAAACCTTTGAGTTGTTTGGCAACACATGAGCAGAATAAAATTTTGGTGGATTTGGCTCTAACAGTAGATAAAATTTTAAAAGAATAATATAATCTGCGTTTGATTGATTCAAATCATTCAGATAATCTCATTAGATAAAAATTAGGGAGGGAGGATTATAATAAAAATAGATTTTAAAAAATATAACCATTAAATACAGTTATGAAGTTCAATTATATCTCGCAATTAAAGGTAAATAACTGCTATACCCATAAAGATTTTAAAATCCCAAATAAGAGTCTTGATACGTTTAAGCATATAATATTAACTGGCAAAAATGGGTCTGGTAAAACAACAATTCTTAGCAGGATTCATCATGTTCTAAGTGAAATTATACAAAAAGGCACTTTACAGCAAGATGCCATTAATAAGTTGAAAAGGACCATACATGCAAACCCTAATCACAGAAATATTAAGTCTTTAAATGAAAGATTAGAGAAAATTCAGGATGTTGAAATTAACTTTTTAAGTCCTTTTACATCATTTCCACCCCCCCCAAAAGATGATATTGAAAAGACCGTCATCTATTTTTACAAGGCAAATAGAAAAGTGGAACTGTTAAACGTAGAGACCGTAACAAGGGAAGATAATTTCATTTCACAATTGAAA
This sequence comes from Flagellimonas marinaquae, assembly GCF_023716465.1. Classification (NCBI taxonomy): domain Bacteria; kingdom Pseudomonadati; phylum Bacteroidota; class Flavobacteriia; order Flavobacteriales; family Flavobacteriaceae; genus Flagellimonas; species Flagellimonas marinaquae. Next base: position 1,503,425 of record NZ_CP092415.1, on the reverse strand, counting down.
AACGGAACACCAAATGAAAATTTCACTAAAAGACTAAAACAGTATTTGGTCAATAAAAAAGTTTACGAGGCATTCAATTATATGGGCTCTGAAACGGAAAAAATTAAACAGAGCCAAAAGTTTTTCGAAAAGTTAACAAGCGCATTAGGATATATTTTTGAAGATTCTAGTCTTCGGTTAGAATTTGTGCAAGAAGAGTTTGAGTTTTACATAATCTTAAAAGACTCTAGGAGAATTACATTTAACCAGCTTTCAGATGGTTTTTCAGCATTTTTCAACATCATAATGGACCTTATGATTCGGATTGATCTGATTAGAAAAATAGAAGGGGATTACTCACTAAATCCAAAAGGGATTGTTTTAATTGATGAACCAGAGACCCACCTTCATTTGTCATTACAGTATAATATATTACCAATAATCTCAAGTTTATTCCCAAACATCCAATTAATAATAGCAACACATTCTCCTGCAATCATATCGAGCGCAGAAAACGCAATAGTTTATGATTTAACCACTAAGGAAGAAGTGTCCGATTGGATACTTGGGAGCAGTTTTTCAGAGCTTATGATTAGCCATTTTGGACTTGACAACGAATATTCCCCTATTGCAGACGAAATAATTGAAAAGGTTAACGATGCTGTAAAAAATAAAGATTATGATGCACTTAATGAAATACTTGAAAATAACAACAAGTATTTGACACCCGCTCTTAGGTTAGAAATTGAATCTCAAATAATAACCGCTAGAAATAAGGAAAAGAATGATTAATGTAAGCAGAAGAGAAGAGGCGCCAACTTCTTTGGAAACTGAAGAAATACAACAATACATTGAAGATATTTCAGATTACCTAAGCAATCCCCAAGGAGGCCCTAAGCCAAGTCCCCCGGCAAATTATAGGAACTCAGACCTGTTAGAAGCTTTTAGTGTTGATTTCCATGCTAAATGTTATTTAACAGAGTTGAAGTTTAAAAATGCTTCCATTATGGATGTCGAACATTTTATATCCAAAACTGAAAGGCCAGACTTAAGATATAGTTGGGAGAACCTATTTCCAGCAGACCATTATTCTAATATGCTAAAGCCAAGAATGACACCGGAAGGAGGTTATTTAGACCCAAGCAACCCTAATGATGATGTTGAAAGTCAAATAATTTATACATTAAGTATATATGGGTTTGACCCTGGTTTTGAAGCTCGGGACAAAAACTGTGTAAAAACGACAAATACGTGTAATTTACTGAACCGCATCCATAATGGCCATGATGAAAGAACAATTAAGGGAACAGATAATTTACGCCATTCAATTCATAAAAAATATGTCACAATTTTAAATAAAATTATTGAATGGCAACAAGCAGAAGAAGGGTCTCAAGAAAAAGGACAGAAAGGAAGAGAATTGAGGGATTTGTTATCAAGAAGAAGCTCGTTTACAATGTTGGTTAGATCAATGCCCGCGGTTAGGTTATCAATACCAGGAGAATTTTTAGATTAACAGATATTTTTTAATTGCAGCTAATGAGAAATCCGAAATGGCATAGAGATGAAATCATACTGACACTTAACTTGTACTTTGAACTAGAACCGGGACAAATACATAATAGCAACCCAAAGGTTATCGAGCTTTCAGAACTACTTAATTCTTTGCCGTTACATGAAGTTAGGCCTGATGCTAAAACGTTTAGGAACCCAAATGGAGTAAGCTTAAAACTAAGTAACTTTTTGGCAATTGACCCAGATAGTGGTAGAAAGGGAATGACTTCTTTTAGTCAACTGGATAAAAAAGTATTTGAAGAATTTTATAAAAAAAGGGCTGAACTTAAAATTGTTGCTAATAGAATTAAAACGACCTTAGGCGATAAAAGTTTAAAAAATAAGTTGTTGTCAATAGAAGACCTAGAAGAAGATTTCGATTCAATTAGAGAAGGAGAGGTAATTTATAAATTACATAAATATAGAGAGCGCAACCCTAAGATTACAAAGGTCAAAAAGGACAAATATTTTAAGGAAAATGGAAAATTGGATTGTGAGGTGTGTTCTTTTGATTTTTTTCAAACTTATGGGAAGTTGGGAAAAGGATTTATCGAATGCCATCATCGCACTCCTATTTCAGAACTAGAACCCAATTCAAAAACTAAACTATCAGATTTGGCGTTAGTTTGTTCAAATTGTCATAGGATGCTTCATAGAGAAATAAATACTTTAAGCATAGAAGCATTAAAGGCAATAATCAATAAAAAGCCCAGGTCATAAAGTTGATAAACTTAAACCTGGGCTATTATAATTGTTAGTTAGAATACTAATTTAACCTAGTTTTGTTCCAAGCACATCAATACTATGTTAGCTAGATAAGCACCAAATTTTTCTTGTAAAAATTTAGATTGAATGGATTCAATCTTACTGTATGAACCATATTTGATTTGACAAGCTGGAACAATCCCATTTTTAAGAATAGTCTGTACTATCTCATCATTCAAATCATATGTTACCACACTAAAATTTGAACCTGGAACCCCTGATACATCAACAGTATGTTTCTTTAACATATTGCTGTTCAAAAATATAGATTGTTTATCCAAAGTGTAAAAAACCCCCGTTCTTGGTTGAATTTCAATTAAGTTATTTTGCATTTTTATTAGTTATATATTTTTCAATTATTGCTTTATTCCTTTCGTCAAGTCTCCTATAAAGGTGCAAGGTCTGCCTATTCAAATCCATGTTCTTTACGGTAATAAGGGTTTCTCCTAATTTGTCCTTGACCTTGAACACACCCCTAATGGCATTTAAACGCTCAAAATTCTCCAAGAACTCATGAGAGGTATAGAAATCTGTATTAATCAAAGAAACGGCCTTAGAACAGTTCCAAACTTGACAACGGAACGTTGCCTTGTTCTTGGTTACATATTTGGTTACATACGTACCAATTGCTTTTATATTTTTTGAGTTTAACCGCTTAACATCAAAAGCACTTGAGGGCTTAAAGTTCTTATCCCTTGGCTTGATTCCATTTTTTAATTGTAAATCAATCCAGTAGTCCCACCATTTGTCAATCTTCCAGTATTTGTTGGTGATTATATGGAAATGAACATTCCCTTTGAACTCGTCGTTCTTTGCCTGACGTTCAGCTACCCAGATATATTGGAAATCATCTAACCTCTTTTTTGCATTGTCCAAAAACTTTTTGAGCATTTTTACAGCTTGTACATCATCTACTTTGTTCAGAAAGGTCAGGGTAACAAAACTCATTTTGTCATAGCATCTACTAAAGCAAACGACTTTCCTTTTAATCTTCTGTTTAGAACGTGGAGAAAGACTTCGTTGTTTCGGCAATCCAGAATTACCCTTATCAGTTTTAGAATCAGTTTTCTTCCTTTTCTCTTTTGGTTGCTGCTTTTTGCGAAGAAGAGAAGACCCCACAAATTCCCGTGTTGGGACATACCCGAATGCTTTTGGGCTATATTGTATACTTGTTCCGTATGTGTTTTTTACAATCATGCTAAAATTTTAAAAATCTGAATTGTTGCACATTTATAAATACCATTTAAAGGTTATTATTAAAGGTGAATAGCTGTGCGGAAATAATTTTAAAGGTTAAAAAAAAGGAAACTCACGGTTTCGGCTTATTGGGGATGAACTGACCGCGGATATATCGCTTGAGGAAATCCCCAGAGCGACGGATATAAACGTTCATGTACTCCCAATTGGAATGTTCTTTATCTAAGAATTTAGAGAAACAAAAAAGGCTATGGACATACATCCATTTTTTGGGTTTGCTTCCATCTTCAAAAAATACAATCACCGAGTAGTCATTTTTATTCTTTAACATGACGACCCCCTTCCTGATTTTGAGGTTTTGATTTCATTCAATGCCTGAATAACCTCTTGTTCTTTGTACAATACCCTATTCCCTATTCGATGGGCTTTAACAATTCCTGTTTTTGTCCAATCATTTAAAGTTGGAAGAGAAATACACAAGAATTTTGCAGTTTCCTTTCTGGAAAGCAGAACATTCTTGATTTCTTGTTTGGGTGGGTTTAGCTTTGAAAAATTGTTTTCAAAAACTTCTTGAACTACATTCTTGATGTCTTCAAGTTGCAGCGTTGTTAATAATACTTGCTTCATCTTAATTAAATATTACGTTAATAATGGCGTAAAGATGAAACAGGAAGTAGGTTGGGGTGGGCATTGGGGTGCCCCCAGATATATTAGGACTTTTTTGTGTTCTTTTCTAAATCCAATTCTATTTGTTCTGTAATTCCAGTAAAACCAATACTTCTGAAAAGATTTAAAACACCTTTTATGTTCTTTTCATTCATTACTTTATTGTTGGAACCAGTAAGATGTGGTATCAATTTTCTAATATCCGCTGAATTTTGCCCATATACTTCAGTCAATATTCTTGCTGATTTACTGTAATCATAATTTCTTAAATCCAAGCCTAAGTAATGAAGCGCTAATAGCTTTTGTGCATGGCTTAATTTACTTCTAAAGCCTGTTTTTTCTGAACCATTAATCAAATCTTTTAACCAAGAATAATATTTTGAGAATTCTTCGGCTTGTTGAATTACCAACATTGAATTTTGAATGGTGCTTTCAGGTGTATTCGGAAAAGGCTCAAAATCAAACTTTCCCTTAATATCAAATTGTTTGAAAGCCCTGCTAAATAATTGATGATATCCCTTTGGAATTGAAACCCTGAATACATGATAACTTTCTCTTTCTGGTGGCGTCCCACTTCCACCCGCTAATACATTAGTGGGTTGATGATAAACTTTGGGCACGAGAAAGTGTTCTATTTCCCTGATTTCATTCTCAATAAGATTCTGCTTTTTTGTGGATTCATTCAGTTCCTTTTGAAAATTGGATTGTAGTTGCTTGAAAAAGTAGGTGTTCATTAATTAAAAAATGGGTGGTTCAACAATTTATCAGCGTTCTCTTCCTGAGATATTTTTATGTACTGCATAAAAGAACGCTCAGTTTTGTGTCCTGTTATCTTCATGATGGAAATACTTGGAACATCTGCCAAATAAAGATTTGTTGCAAAGCTTCTTCTAGCTGTATGTGTAGTCACTAACTCATATTTGGGACAATTATTTTTCTGAACTTTACCGCCTTTTGTTATAGTGGTTTGAACCAGTTGTTTTAACCCGGAAATACTTGCAACATCTTTTAAATACTTATTCATTACTTGATTTACATAAGCTTTGGGCAACTCATTGTTATACTTTTTTAGTATTCTTTTTACAGTTGCGTGCAAAGGAATAGAGACTCTTTGACCTGTCTTTTGAGTGCGTATCTGTAGTATTGATTTGCCATAATCAATATTTTCTGGTTTGATTTGTGTGAAGTCAGAAAAACGAAGACCTGTAAAGCAACCAATGAGAAAAAGGTCTCTAACCTTATCTAGCCTTGGACTGTCCGAGAAATCTATACTCTCTATATTTTTAAGTTCATCGACAGAGAGATAAATGCTGTCTGACTCTTCTCTAGTGGTTTTGAACTTTCTTTTTTTAAAGTCCATATTTTGATTAATACCCCTGTCTGTTGCCTCATTTAAGAACGTTTTCAAAGTCTTGATATGTTTCCCAACGGTATTCGCTGATAAGTTATGCTCATAGGTTAGATAGCCAGTATATTGATTATAGAACTCTAAGGTAATTGTATCAAAATCTAAGGGCTTTTTAATCTTTTGAGAATACTCTTTTAAATATCTAAATGCAGTTTTATATGCCTTAAGGGTCCCCTCTTTTTTTGAAGTTTTGCTTTCATCAATATATTTTTCAATAAAATTTAGAAGAGTGATTTTGTCGGGTTGAATAACATTTCCCTCAACGGCCTGCAAAAAAGCTTTCTTCAGAATTTCATTGTTGGGTTGAATACCATCATTTAGTAATTTTCTAAAAGCCGTATTAATACCGTTTGCCAACATATCCAACCTTGCGTTAAATTCAGGGTATTGTGGAAACTTTCTTGTTTCCTTTGCTCTTTGGTTTTTCTTGTTCCAAAATTTAGGGTCTATTTTTTCCCCTGTGGAATATTTAAATCTTTTGTACTGATAGTCGTAAACCAAGTACACCAAAGTTTCAGTTTTGGCGTTTGGCTCTTTTAGGATAAATCTTGCGTTTGGCATATCCCAAATATATGAAACAAGAATCCCATAGGGGACGAGAGAGGGGACAAATATTTTTAATTACGTTTAATTAAACCCTTTTTTGGTTAATCTGTAAAACCCTATAAACGCTACATTAAATGTATAAAATACAATCAGTTAGAGCAAGATGAAGTAAAAATATATGGAGTACAGGTGGGACCACGGAAAACCTCTCTAAGTCTTTGATTTGGAGGGGTTTTGTTTTTCTAATACTCGGCTTTAGATTTAACGACCAAGTTACTGGGAAATCCTGCAGGATACCCCCGATAGGACAAAGGAAGTCAAAGCCCCATCGGTTGTATTCCAAACAAGAATTATCCTTTTCAGGTTTTGCCCTACATCCTTAGAAGTTGTTTTCCACCTCTGCTGCTTCCAGCATTAGGAAATGTAGGTCCGTATTTTTTATAAAGGGATTCAATAATTCGCTACCGGGGCCGTACATGGCCAATTCCACATAATCTGCGGAGTGTTGCATGCTTATCCAGCCTACGGAGGTGTGCTTTTTCTGGATTTCCGCCAACGCGTTGAACGGAAGGTTCCTAGGATTGTACCACCCGTCCTTGGGTTTTAAGGAGGTATAATAGCTCAGCAAGGTTTTCGCCTCTTCGTCCGTCAATGCAAATCCATTGGCAAATTCCACTCGCTCCTTTAAGTTGCTCACGGATGTTTCCTTGCCAATACCGTTCAAGATCCATTCATTGGTATGTTTGTATTTTTGAACGGTATCAAAATTATCGTTGGCATTTTTTCCATAAATGAGCCCTGGGTTGGCATTGCCATGATCGGTAGTTATGATAACCAAAGTGTCTCCATCTTTTTCAGCAAAATCCATGGCAACCTGCACGGCTTCATCAAAGGCGACTTGATCATATAGCAGACCGGCAATATCGTTGGCATGTGCTGCCCAATCCACTTTTCCGGCTTCTACTTGTAGGGTGAATCCTTTTGGACTGTCAGACAGGTTTTCTATGGCTTTTTGAGTCATTTCCGCCAAACTTGGAATATTTTCCATGAGTTCTTTGTTGCTTTCCCTATCCTTGGTGTAGGCTAGGCCATTGTCCGAAAACACACCAAGGATTTGTTGATGGGCCGGGGCGGACATCATTTCTTGTCTGGACCGTGCCACCACATACCCTTTGTTTGCAAAGGCGCGGTACATATCTTTTTTGTCCTTTCGTTTTTCGGCATCAAAATATTCGTTGCCTCCCCCCATTAACACATCAAACCCATGCTCCAAGTATTTTTCCGCTATGGATGCTTGGTCGTTTCTGGATTTTTCGTTCACGCAAAAGCCCGCGGGAGTGGCATGTGTAATGGGCACGGTTGTAACGCATCCGGTCTTTTTTCCTGCGGATTTAAATTTTTGCCAAATAGGAAGGTGCTGCTCACCATTTACGCCGTAGTTTATTCCTCCGTTGTTTATTCTGGCACCTCCTCCCCAAGAAGAGCTAGCAGCAGCGGAATCGGTTACCATAGAATTGGCCGAGGCCATGTCCATTAGTGCACGGTTCACCTTATTTTCCCGGTACAGGTTTAGCCAATTGCTGCCTTTTCCCGTTTTTCTGGAGAGGTAAAGGTCGGCCATGTTCAGGGTACCCGTGCTCATCCCGTCGCTCACCAATAAGATGATGTTCTTGGCTTTTTTTCTTTTCCATTCACTCTCAAGGTCCGACGCCCTTACCGTTTCAAATGGTGTAAAAATCGAGGCACCTACGGCTGTTAAGGCCCCGTTTCTAAAAAACTTTCTTCTGTTCATTTTTGATTATTATATTGTGATAGGTTAATTCATTTTTTGAGCTACGGCATCGGTAAGGATGTAGTTAAAGTGCTGAACATCGTCAGCGTTCAACTTTAGAGTCCCGGTTACGTAAAGTACATCGTCGGTATTAAAATTGGGCTTGGACCTAAACTCGAGCTCCATGGCTGTTTCCGGCCCTCCCATTCCACAGAAAAAACAAGAAGCCATTGGGTTTTTGGACAAGATGAACAATTTGCCACTAGGGTCAATGTTCAAAAAGTATCCTGTAATGGCCACTTTTTTGCCCTCGAGAGATTTCATGTGATCGCTAAATTCCGGGTAAAGAAAGTTTTGATCATAAGCAGGAAAAAACTTTTCTGTATAATCGATACGGGCCAAATCCCACCAATTTATTTCGGTTTGTGAAAAACAGAACGTTGTGGACAATAAAAAAAGGCAATAATTATGTTATTTCTCATGGCTCAATATTTTTGATATGTTCATTTTAATGATAGGGTTAATAGCAAGTAGAATGGAAAAAAGAACCATTAACAAAACCAATACAGCGGTTTTGAACAATTCTTGGAATCCAAGCTCAAGCGGCATTTTTTGTTTGTATTGATCGGTTATCATCTCAAATATGAAATAAATCCCTATTTGCGATAAAAGTACACCAATAACAAAAGCAATAAGGGAAATCAACAATCCTTCGTAGGCCACCATTTTGATCAACTGAAAAGTATTGGCGCCGTAGCTCCGCATAAGTGCGAGATCAAAAGCGCGATCACGGACCATGCGGTACAGACTTATAAAAATGGTGATACAGGAAATTACGAGGATGGCATAGGCTATCCAGGTAATGGTTTTTACACCGACACCAGTAAATTGATAGAGTCGCTCCAGTTCAAATTTTGGAAGTGCCGCTTGCATGTTCGTGTTTTCGTTGATGGTTCGGGGAGTGGTCAAAAGTGCCATCGGATTCCGAAATGAAATCAACATAGAAGTGATTTCTTTTTCGTGCTCCTCTTGATGTCCGTGTTCCGTTTCCTGTTCGTGCCCTTCATGTTCATGTTCTTCTTCATGTTCGTGTTCATGTCCTTCCTCATCATGATGGTGTTCTCCCTCTTCATGGTGGTGCTTCTCTTGTTCTACCACCCCTCCTTCCTTTGAATAACTTGGCTCTGATTCGTGATCGTGCACATCCCAAACAGTCTGTAGTCCGGTAATGATCAATCGGTCCATAACCTTGTGGGTGGGCTCGTAAATTCCGACCACTTTTAAAAGGTCGTTGTGGGCATGCCCGCCTGTTTCTGCCAAGCCATGCGAGCTTTGAAATGTATCGCCGATCCACAGACCGGTAGCATCGGCAATTGTTGCACCAATGGCAACTTCCATTGGTTTTTCCGGGTTTTTCCCTTCTTTTAGTATTGCATTGTAAAGAGCGGTAAATTCTGGGGTTGTCCCTACAATCCTGTATCCCATATAATTATCGCCGTAAGAAATGGGCACGCCTTTTTCTATCATGGGGTTTTTCAATAATTTCTTGGCTTCTTCATAAGGAATATTGCCTGTAGGATTGTCTATATGGAGCACGGAGGCGAGAACCAATTGCAATGGGCTGCCTTTTGCACCAACTACCATATCTATATCCCCTAAACTATTTTCCATTTGTTTGCGGAAGGATGTATCCAACTGCTGAATTCCGACAAGTAGGGCAATACTAACGGAAAGGATCAAAATGCCCAAGAAAGTATATAGAGGCTTGTACCTAAAGTTTTTTACACTGATTTTCCAAATGTTCATAGTTCCAAGGTTTTGTTGAACAATGGTTTAATGCGCTGGTCGTGGGTAATTACAATCAAATTGGCATTGTTGGCGTCCGCTTGCTCAATTAAAAGTCGCATCACCTTTTTACAATTTGTATCGTCTAGGCTAGAGGTGGGCTCATCGGCCAAAACAAGTTGTGGGCGGTGCACTATGGCCATGGCTATGCCCAACCGCTGCAGCTGTCCCTCACTGAGCTCCCTCACTTTTTTGTTTTTACACATTTCAATATCGAGATGCTCCAGCAAATCTTTGATCACGGTTTTGGAAATGGTTTTTTTGGCAAAAAACAGTCTTGCCTCCAAGTTTTCCATAACGCTCAAAGATTGTACCGCATGGTTGTTTTGAAAAACAAGGCCGATATTTTGACCTCTAAATTTATCCAACTGTTTGTTGGTTAGTTTTTGAATATCCACATCATCTATGTGTATACTTCCATCCGATGGAGAGAGCAGACCCGCCAAAAGATGTAAAAGTGTGGTTTTCCCGATGCCAGACTTTCCCAAGATCAAAAGATTTTGGTTTTTGCTCAATGTGATGTCGGGGAACTCGAAGATGGTGTTGTCGTTATCGTATTTAAATTTAAGATTGTTGGTTTGTATCATACTACATGGATCATTATCACGTATATCCGGTTATTGTTATTTTATTGGCTCAACATTCCTTTTTTCTCCGACCTACCTTGCACCGCAAACCCAAAAGTAAGCAGTGCTGCCGCTATCAACAGCAAAACCACAGAGGAAAACCCAATATTTCTATTGGTATTATTGGAATATGTAAATTGTGGGAGTGATGCATAATCTTGCTGCGAAAATGTTGCGTTGTTATATAAAAATGTGATCAAATGCGTTCTCCAGGTTTCTGCAAATTCTATGACTTGCCCCCGATAATTTTCATAATCTGCGGTGGATGTTCCGGCCAATTGGTTCAACGACTCCTGAACCACAATGGCAGGAGATAACCATTGTAATTTTCTGGACCATTCTTGTTGTTTTTGTAATTGATCTTCATACTCCCCCACTATGGGCTCTAATTCTTCTTTTACAATTTTTTGAGAGGCCATATACCGGTGATAGAAGTTTCTGGATTGTGTGGAATCGTTAATTGCATATTCCGGATGGTCCCTAAGAAAGTTATCCAGGATCTCGTCCTGTTTTTTGGTCGCCTCTGCTTTGTGCTCCCGCATTTCACTGATCAATATGGTTCGTGAAGGCATGGGATAAAGCGTACTTGCCGTTTGATTGAGTACCGAAGGGGTCAAGAGTACAAAAATTACCCAGAGCATTATTAGTGATACGGCATTTTTTGCCGAACTATCCACAAAAAGGTTGACCAAAAATGCAAGGGCAAACCAAAACAGCATATAGCACAAGGTTAATCCCAACAGGCTCAAAACGCTCAGCCAATCCAGTGCTTGAATGCCAACGATGAGAAATACGATATACAAGGAAAGTGTTACCAATATCGACAACCAGAAAAAGCGAAGAATCAATTTTTGAAACACCCATTTTCGAACGGATATGGGCTGCGAGGCCAATAATCGCAAAGAGCCTTGCTCCTTTTCCGATGAAAGCACATTATAGGTAAAGGCAATAATAAGCAATGGCAGAAGGTATACAATTACAAATGCCAGATCAAAGCTTCCGAAAAGAAGCTGAACCGGACTTGTCATTTCGGTAAAGTTCAAGGCAAAATCATCCCCGGATACCGTTGGTTTTACATAATGGGTAAAAAGATCTGCCTGCCCAGTGGAAACAAAAGCCATGGGTTGGGGTTCCATTGCCGCCACCCTTGGGTGATAGTTCCCAACGGCCATTGGACTAGTGGGAATGGTCCATGGGGAGGCACTCACCTCCATACCACGTTCAACAGAATCCAATAATTTGAGCATGGCCCGGTCGGTTTCCTCAACCTCTTTTTTGGCAGAAGAAATATCATTTGTTCGTTTTTCGACCTTTGTGCTACCATTATAGGTGGAAAAACCAAAAAGGACCAATAATAACACGCTCAAAAGTTGAATCCAACGGCTGCGCAACAATAAGCGCAGTTCGTATTTAAAATTGTATGGTAACATAGTTAAATGGATTTTGTGGTTATAAGAAAAGCGCCAAAGGAAAGCAGGATCCACGCTCCCAGAATCCACAAACTCGAAGCGTTTGTAGTAAGGATTGCATTGAGTTCTTGTGGATTATAGCTGAACTCGGGTAGTTTGCCCCAGAAATTGGCATTGGCCCGGTAGTCCCATTCGCCGTAGGAAGAATTTTGTGCAAAATTGTCGTTCAAAAACTTTTGTGTGGCAATTCTATAGTCCTCTGCCGCATCCGAAAAATCCCAATGGGCTGAATAATCGGTGCGTGCAATTGCCATGCTTAAAAAACGAGTGGGCAAATACGGGGATATTATTGCCAAACTTTGATAAAGGCTGGACTGTTTTGAATATTGTTCCTTTAAATATTTGTAGTGCTTGGCGTATATTTCTGCTTCGTGCTCCTCGCCTTTCTGCATTCGGTAAGCATCAAAATTAAAAGGAAGTTTGTGCAGGCTGTCCACCCCATGCTCGGCCAATACTTGCTGTTCCAACATTTTTGATTCTTTGCTCCAGGGGTTGTGGCCGTCCAGGCCATTTTGTTTGTCCTTTAAAACATTGGCAGCAAATTCCTGTCGGGTGGGATAGGGGTGTTTGGATTCGGCAATATTACTGGCTGCCTTGGGCACTGCCAAACAGGCCAATATCCAAACGGATAAGGAAAGCACCAAGGCTATCCCGGATTTTTTCGCTTTCAGTGAAATAAATAATACAATATTTAAGAAGATGATGTAATATCCAATGTACACCAAGGATAAAATGAATAAGGATTGCCAACGGAACACACCAAAATCTTTGAGGTTGGACAGCACAATACCAGCAATTACAAAAAGAACAATCGTTGCAATGAGCACCGGAAAAAACAGTGCGCTCCATTTACCTATTGCCCATTGCCATGGCGTAATGCCCTGACTTTTTAATAAAGTCAAGGTACCCATTTCCCTCTCCTTGGTAAAACTGTTATATGCCAATAAAATGATCAACAATGGAATTATGAAAAGCAAGATAAAATCTGGTGTAAGATCCCCAAAACGTGCTAATCCGGTTTGATCCGCTGCAGCACTGAATTGGGCTTCATTCCTGTTGTGGGCCGTTAAAAAAATTGAGGTTCCGACATACTTATCAACACCTTGGTCCACTAAGGACAAAGGATATTTAGGTTTAAATGCATATGTGCCGTAATGTGCTGCGGAATGTGGGTTTTTTTCACCTTGGTCGTCCCATATGGCCCTTTCTGCGCTCTTTGCGTTTTGATACTGCTCATTTATATGTTGATACTGTCGTGCACTGATCCAAACTGCGATACCCAAAAGTATGGTTACAATGGCAAACGCAACACGAACCCGACCGTCTCGCCAAAGTTCCTTGCTTTCTTTTAAAAAGGTTTTTACGATCATGGCAATACTTCTTTATAGTTCATCGTATCCAAGTATGCTTTTTCCAATTCTGGAAGAGAAATGTCACTTGCGACAAATTGTTGGCGAAGTTGGCCATCTTTCATAATACCGATATGGGTCGCGACCTCTTTGGCTCGGAAAAGGTCGTGGGTTGCCATTAGAACAGCAACCCCTTTGTTTTTAAGGTTTTGCAACAATTCACCGAACTCATTGCTGGCTTTGGGGTCTAATCCGGAAGTGGGTTCGTCCAATAACAGTACCTTGGTGTCCTTGGCCAAAGCAAGGGCGATCCCTACTTTTTGTCTCATTCCCTTGGAAAAAGTGGATATCCGTTTTTTAAAGGCAGTTTCTTGCAGTCCAGCTTCGCTTAAAAAATCCGTTAGTGTTTTCGATGAGAGTTTTTTGCCGGCTATCCCGGAAAAATAGTCCAGGTTTTCAATAGCGGTCAGGCTGGGGTACAGCATAAGGTTTTCAGGGATATAGGTGACGAATTCCTTGGTTTTTAGAGGATTCTTAACTACATCCATCCCATTTATTTCGGCAGTGCCCGAGGTTGGCTTAATAAAATTAAGTAACATGTTTATTGTGGTGGACTTACCGGCACCATTGGCGCCGAGCAGGCATAATATTTCACCTTCTTTTACCGAAATCGAAAGATTATCTACGGCAACAAAGTCACCAAATTTTTTGGTAAGGTTATTCGTGGTTATCATTTTGGTGTTGGTTTATTTATTATTTCTATCAAAAACCCTATCTATATGTGAAAAGTATAGGCTAAAATGCGGGTAAGAAGCCAAATTACGTATTTGTTATACGGTATTTTGCCCCCCATATAGTTTACGACCATTGGTTTTGGAGAAATATGCGCAAATGCACTCGCCATTACCAATAAACAGAAAATATTGAGGTACTAAGTGGTGAGTGGTGGTGGCCTGCAGAAAAGCTGGCTGGAAGCTAAAATACCAACAGTAATAAATCTATATTCCTGTGAAATTTGTTTTTTGGGCCTGGGTTCTTCAACTAAAAGGTCATATGCCGTGGCCGATGGTGTAATTTCCGGTGCCTGTTGTGTTTTTATAATATGTTCACCAACAATGCAGTGGGCGTACTGGTCTTGGTCTTCATCGTGGACCAAAACATGGAGTCCAGCCATTTTGACCATTAAAAAAATGGTTAAAAAGAGTAAGCCGATCCCTTGTTTTACGTAGCCTTGTTGCATAAGGCAATAAAGTTATTATAAATAATGTTAAAGAGGCCTTAAAGTTGAAGAGGCAAAGAATAAAAGTTGAAAATGGTCAGTGTTTGTGGTCAGCTTTTGAGGGCATAATTTTCCAATTGACAAAGTGGGCCACAGAAACCAAGATGGCACCGCTTACAGTGTTGACCGTTTCCCAAGCTTCGCTAAAATCCAGTCGTCCTAGGGCAATAATTCCGAAACCAACAGCCGCGATAAGCAATGGCCTTGAATTGTGATGCGCTTTTTTATAGCTTGGCCAGAGCGATATAAATACAAATACAATTCCAAGTCCAATAAAGGACCACTCGATAATTGGGTTGTGCAAAAAGTGCAGGCTGGACAAAGACGAGAACGACAATAGAATGGGAACAGCGGCACAATGTATTGCGCATATCAGTGAACTTGTCATAGCTATAATATCGTAAGTTTGTGTTTTTGCTTTCATATTTTGTATTTAATGGTTCGCTGTTTTACGACAACACCAAAACCGATACAAGTGTTTAGCTGCTGTATATTGTCCATCCTTAAAGGATGGTCGTAAAACTTTTGTCAAAATTATGAATAATTTATATTATTGCAACAAAGTCGCGATAAATTTATGAAAAGAAGAAATACACCATCAAAACAAGCCGTGTTGGATATTCTTTTGAAGAGCGATGAGGCCATTAGCCATGATGTGATCATGGGTATGGTAGATTTGGATATCAATAGGGCGACCGTTTATAGAATATTGAACCAGTTTTGTGAAGACGGATTGGTGCATAGCATTGTGGCAGAAGATGGAAAGCAATACTTTGCTATTCAGAAGTGCAAACAAAACGATCCTATGGAGCACCATTTTCATTTTAGGTGCACTTCGTGCGACACGATATCCTGTTTAGATCAAGAAATACAGATCAAATTGCCAGCTGGTTACGTTATGGAAAAGGCCAATTGTGTAGTTACCGGGGTTTGTGGAAACTGTGCATAACAAACTTTTATGCGGGCAATATTTCTCTAGCAGTTTAACCGGCATCTTTGACCGGGTCAAAATGTTCCACCTGGGTATTTTTTACCCGATTTACTAAAGATCTCTTCAACATCAACATATTATAAATAATTGGTAGTCAGCAACATAAAGCTAACAATATTTAACAACGCTTTCCTGTGGCATATACTTTGCGCTATCCTGCCAAATATTGGATGCGATTCGTGTCCTGTTCGCTAAGTACTGAGAATGAAATATGGAAGGCTGATTTTGGAGAAAAAGGACTTTGTTACCTTAAAAAAATTGCTTATTTTCTATAGGTATTATGAGGACTACTCTCATAAAGATGCACTGGAGCGGTTGAGCGAAAAAATTGGTATGGCAATGGTTGAAGATGAAATGGATATGCCGGACGATGTGGTTCGATTAAACTCCCAAGTAACAGTGGAATCGACATATGGAGCACGGAAAACTTTTCAACTCGTTCCATCCATCCAAGGCGATATCAATAAAAAAACCGTTTCAGTAGTGAGTATGGTCGGGGCCAATTTGGTAGGACATGCAGTAGATGATCTTATCCAATTTGGATTTCCTTCAGATGTTCAATCCTTTAGGATTGTTGATGTGGCAAAAAACCATCGATTATCCTCGAGTTTTGAAGTCTAAAAAGAACTGGGCATTTAATTATTAACCTTAAATAGTATAGATATGAGAATTTTACTTTTCACATTTTTGATGGCGGTAGCATCCGTAAATATTCATGCACAGAATGTAACACCACAAGATATCAAGGTTGGCGATGTACTTGAGATCGGCAAGCCGGACATGCCGCAATTTAAACACATTGATTTTCCCAGGGCCAACTTCATTATTAAAAAAGGAGGGATAGCGGATTTTAAAAAAGTGGTCGGCAACAAGGTGGTTGTAACCGAGATTCAAGAGACCAAAGATGGTGTGGTAGAGGTAAAACTTAAAAAAACAGATGGCAAAAGATTCTTTAATAGCCATTCAGTGGTAAAAGCAAATTTAAAAAATGCACTTGAGTCTGGCGAGTTGAGTGTATTATAATTGCTTGATTGTGATGTTTTCCGCTCAGCTAAAAGCTATTAGGTTTGCTCATGAATGGTTAGCAAGGCTGGGCGGATTTTTCATTTTAAAATGAATTTGTATTATCGGAACAACCAGAATTTGAACACTTTAAAAACAAAATGCCACAATGGGTAACATAAAACAACGTATTAATTCGGGATTTATATTGGCGGCGGCATTTTTATTGGTACTTGCTTCCAACCGGTTGAACAACAGAAACTTTTCTACCGTGGAACAAGGAGTAGATTCGGTTTTTGAAGATCGTTTGGTGGTCCAGGAATATATTTACACCCTTAACAATTATTTCCACGAAAAGG
The DNA here is from genome assembly GCF_023716465.1 of Flagellimonas marinaquae. Taxonomy (NCBI): domain Bacteria; kingdom Pseudomonadati; phylum Bacteroidota; class Flavobacteriia; order Flavobacteriales; family Flavobacteriaceae; genus Flagellimonas; species Flagellimonas marinaquae. The sequence continues at coordinate 1,486,619 of NZ_CP092415.1, read as the reverse complement.
AATTGTTTTTGGCGAACAATGCGGTTTATTTGGATAAAATGCCTCAGCATCCGGATATCAAGAACATCCTAGTGGATTTCGCCAATACCGAATTGACCATTGATGAATCCCTACATTTGGAAGAGTTAAGGGAAAATTACGCGGCCCTAAAAAGATTGGAGGACGATCAGGGCAACAAAGAAAAAATTATTTCCGTACTGAACAGCATTAGCAACAATCTTGATGAACTTTCTGCAGTGCAATTGTCCGAAGGAAAACAACTTACACAGCGCTCCAAGAGATCTCTTGGCATGAACCAGTTGTTGTCCACTCTGGAAATTGTGTTTTTGATCATTATTGGAATACTCTTTATCGTGATAGTTTTTAAGCGCGAAAAAAGTTCGGGAATGAAACTTGTGGAGGAGGATTCCTAAAACAATCTTTTAGCCAACCTTGGTAATTTGGTGCGTATTTCCATTAAAAATAAAAGTGTCTCCTTTTTCCTTGCCCATAAGTAATTGGGCAATGGGCGCACTTGTCGAAATACAATAGAATTTCTCTCCTGCTTGTTCGAACACTCCAGCAGAAATGGCAATAAAATAGTGGGCCATACTGGTTTCCACATAGGAGCCCAACCGGATTTTACCAGAAGGCGCATCAATCTTAATTTTATGGAGAATGCTCCGGGTAGCTTCAAGTTCTTGTAATTGTTGGGCCAGCTTTTCCTGCTCCAGTTGCACCATTGCCCGCCCGGTCTCATGCTTGTCACCTGCAGAACTTTTGGCCTCGGAACCTAAGGATTCTTGGAGTCCATCGCTTTGCTTTTTAAGCCGGGCCGCTCTTTCTTCAACAGAGTTCCTGCAGAATTTTAAAAGCTCTTCTTTCACCATATTGTTACGCAAAAGTTAGTCGAAAAACGGTTTCTTTTTTGGGAATGGACCGTACCTGTATGTTTCCGCCGTGCAATTGCATTACTCTTTTGGATAGGCTTAGACCAATACCTGTCCCCTCGCTTTTTGTGGTAAAAAAGGGAACAAAGATCTCATCCATCATTTCGGGAGAAATTCCAGGGCCATTGTCCAGTATCTCAATATATTTGGAGCCATTGGTGTCTATGCCGGCCATTACATGGACTTTACCATTATCGGCATACTCTACGGATTGAAGCGCATTTTTGACCAAATTGATCAAGACCTGGCCTATTTGCTTTTCATCAATATAAAATTCTAAATCTTCGGGCTTGCAAAACACCTTGAACTCGCTTTCCCCATCCAATAATCTTGCAGACATGAGCACATTGATCTTTTCCAAGAGGTCTTTGCCCTTGACCAACGATTTATTGGGTTCGGGCACATGTAGAAGGCTACGGTAAGATTGTACAAAATCCATTAGGTCGCTTCCTTGTTCTTTGATCACTTCCAGCCCTTTCAAAGTATTGTTTATCTGACTTTCCTCCAACTCTGCCATTGGTGTAATTTTCCCTCCTTTTCTATAATATTTAATAATGGAGTCCGATATGGAGGCAATGGGCGTAATGGTGTTCATGATCTCGTGGGTAAGCACTCGGATAAGCCGTACCCAAGATTCGGTCTCTTTTTCATCCAGTTCTTTATGGATATCCTGAACCACTACCAACAGCAAAGACTGTCCATCCAAGGACAAGTGTGTCGATTTTAATGCCAATTGGGTTTGTTCCCGTTCGTTGGTCAACTGAAACAATTTGCGCTCAAAGGGCTTAAAATTTTTAAAAATCCGATATAGATTTTCGTCCACTTGTTTGAGTTGTTTTATGTGGTTTAAGGGAGTGTAGTCCAATAGTTGTTCCAGGGTAGGATTGGCAAATAGAATATGTCCCTTGTCATTATAGGTCATTATACCAATACTGGCCTGTTTCAATATTTCTTGATAGTACTGCTCCCTGACCTGTAATTGTACATGTACTTCTTGTATTAAACCATTTACCCGGTTTAGGCTTTTGTTCAGCTCTTTAAAAGATTCAATGGTAACGCCCTCGGGAAATCGTAGCGTAAAATCCTCGTTTTTTATTGCATCGAAGAAGTAAGCGATTTTTCGGTTGGTGCGGTTTAAAAAAGTGATCAGGGAAAACACGAGTAAAATCAAAGCGACGGCAGAGATACCTAAAGTAAAATACCATTGTTTTGATACTGAGAATGCCAGAACAAGTGCAGTAAAGGTGAGAAATAACACCCGTATGATCATTTGAATATAAAAGTTTCTACTTGCCATCAGTCACCTTTTTTCTTCAGTTTATTGTAGAGCGTTTGTCTCGAGATGCCCAGTTGCTCCGCGGCCGCACTGTAGTTTCCTTCATTTTGTTCCAGCGCCCTCAGAATCATTTGCTGTTCCATCTCGTTTAGGGTCATAGGCTCGTTGTCCATAGATTGCATGGGCTTGGCGTGCAACAGAAAATCCGAAGGCTTTAAAACATTGCCATCGGATAGGATAACCGCTCGTTCCATGGTATGTTGTAATTCACGAACATTGCCTGGCCATGCATATTCCAGGAGTTTTTCCTGTGCAGTTTGATTTATCCTTAGACCCCCTTTATCATATTTATGGGCAAATTTTTTAAGGAAAAAGTCTGCCAACACTAAAATATCATCATCCCTATCTCTGAGGGGGGGGACTTCGATATGAATGGTATTGATGCGGTACAATAGATCTTCGCGGAACAATCCATTGGCGACCATTTGCTCCAAATTGCAATTGGTGGCACAGATAAGCCGAATATCCACATCGATAGGTTTGTTCGAGCCTACCCTTACCACTGTTCTGTTTTGGATGGAGGACAATAGTTTTGCCTGCATTTGTAGGGAAAGGTTACCAATCTCATCCAAAAAAAGCGAACCTTGGTGTGCGGCCTCGAATTTACCCGCCCTATCTTCTTTGGCATCGGTAAATGATCCTTTAACATGCCCAAAAAGTTCACTTTCGAACAAGTTTTCGGCTATGGACCCCATGTCTACCGGAATAAAAACTTCTTCTTTTCGGGTCGATAATCTGTGCAGCTCACGAGCAATTAGTTCTTTTCCAGTGCCATTTTCACCGGTAATCAGTACGTTAACGTCCGTTTTTGCCACTTTTGCCACTAAGTTCAACACCGCGGTAAGCGCCTTGGATTGACCGATAATATAATTTCTTCCCTCGTTAATGACCTGTTTTAGATGGTTCTCTTTTTTCTTGAGCTTATTTATTTCTTGTTTGGACTTTCTAAGCTCATGGGCGGATTTTACGGTAGTCATTAAACGTTCGTTGTTCCATGGCTTCAATACAAAGTCGGATGCTCCTTGCTTCAGGGCCTTTACCGCCAAATCCACGGCTCCATAGGCTGTCATCATTATTACTGAGGTGTCCGGGGATCGTTTTTTTATCTCGTTGAGCCAGAACAGTCCTTCGTTCCCGGTGTTGACGCCAGCAGAAAAATTCATGTCGAGAAGCACAATGTCTATTTTTTCCAAGTTTGGAAAAGAGGTGATCTGGTTGGGATTGAATATCGTTTGGACGCTTTTGTACTCAAACTGCAAAAGAATTTCCAAAGCACTCAGTACGCTTTTGTTATCATCAACCACTAAAATATTGGCATCGACCATAAGACTACTATTTCCTATTCTTTTTTAAAACTAGTAAATGCCAGAGTACAAATGCCAAAAGTGTAAAATATTTGGACAAATTTTGTACAAAATTTTTACACCTCATTCAAGCATATTATAACTTTACGGACACAACTGTCTGGTAATCAGCAATAATTTATTTTGGCACAAGAATAGCCTTGAATTTGGCACAGGATATCATTATGAGATTAAAAACATACATAACATCATTATTTCTTATCACATCCGTGGTAGCGTTCTCGCAAAAGTTGTGGACTTTGGAAGCATGTGTGGACTATGCCATTGAACACAATCTACAGGTAAAGAACACTACATATAATAATGATTCCAGCAAAGAATCTTACAGACAGTCGGTCAGGGATTTGTTGCCTACTGTTTCTGGCTCGGCCGACTACACCATTCGATACGGTAGGTCCGCAGACCCACAGACCAACGATTTTGTGAACACGGATTTTTTTAGCAATAATTATTCACTCAACGCCAATTTGGATCTGTTCCGGGGCTTTCAAAAATTGAATACCATCCGCGCATCCAAATTTATCTACAAGGCTACCCAAGAAGATATATTACAGGAAAAATTTTTGTTGGCCTTTAGGGTAATGAGCGCGTATTACGATATTAAGTTTTTTGAAGGGTTGGTGGCCAATTCCCTGGAGCAGCTCGAAATTTCGCAAGGAAATTACGACTTGGTGGCCAAGCAGGTGGAATTGGGCTTGATGGCCGGCGCCGATCTTTACGAAGCAGAATCCAATCTATTGGGGGATAAACTGTTATTGACCCAAAACAGGAACCAACTTACCAATGCCAAACTGGTATTGATCCAAGAAATGAACTGGACCGGAGCGTCCGATATACAACTGCAGGAAACCATGGGCCAGGAAATGGCGGCCATGGAAGAGCGGATTTCCCTGGACTCGCTGTACAAAACAGCAAGAGATTTTGTGCCGTTGGTAAAATCACAGGAATACCGGGTCACGGCAGCAAAAAAGCAAATGCAGGCCACAAGGGGCTCCTTATATCCTTCTTTATCTTTATTTGCGGGTTACGGCACCAGTTATTTCGAAACGAACGTGGATCAGAACGGAGAGGTGATTCCATTTAAAACACAGTTTACGGACAATCAGTCCAAATTTGTAGGAGCGCAATTGAACATTCCGATCAGTAGTGGATGGTCCAATCACTCACGGGTAAAGCAACAGAAAATAGCCTATATGCAGGCCAAAAACAATTTAGAGATACAAGAGCAGGAACTATTTCAATTATTACAACAATTGGTGCAGGACAACAGGGCCTTAATTGCCGAGTACGAACAGAGTGCCAAACAAGTGGAATCTCAAAAAATTGCGTTTGACATTGCACAAAAACGTTACGAAAAAGGACTGATCAACGCATTGGAACTTTTTCAGGCAAAAAATCTGTACGGAGTTGCACAGAACCAGAACCTGCAAGTAGGCCTAAGACTTAAAGTAAATCAAAGCACCATAGATTTTTATAACGGGCTGCCCATTTTCAATATCAACTAAAACATACCATGGATATACAATTAGAAAAAAAGAAAGGACTTAAACTCAAACACTACGGCTACATCGCTTTGGGGATATTACTATTGTTTGTTGGTTATAAATTGGTATTTGCCAGTTCCATGTCCACTTTTAGAACCGAAAAAGAACGTTTATCACTTTCCACGGTTACCGATGGCAAGTTTGACGACTATATTACCATTAATGGTAATGTGGCGCCGATAGCTACTATTTATATGGATGCCTACGAAGGCGGACGGGTTTCCGAAAAACTGATAGAGGAAGGCTCCATGGTAAAAAAGGGGGACATTATCCTAAGACTGGAAAACATGGCCCTGTACGAACAAATTTTGGCCAGTGAAAGTAACTTGGCCCTAAAACAGAACGATCTACGATCTACCAAGCTCACTTTTGATTCCAGACAGGTAGAAGGTAGAAGGTCCTTGGCCACAGCAGAGTACGATCTCCAACGCTTAAAACGTAACTACGAGCAGAACCAAGAATTGTTCAAAGACGAACTAATATCCAAGGAAACCTACCTACTGTCCAAAGAAAACTACGAACTGGCCAAAAAACAATACGATATTGTTAAGCTCCAAACAGAGCAGGACGATGAATTGCGCAAAACATCATTAACTGGATTGGATGCCGACCTCGCAAGGATGCAAAAAACACTTTCCATGGTCTATGATCGCTTGGACCACCTAAATGTTCGCGCCCCCGCCGACGGACAATTGGGTTTTTTGGATGCTGAAATAGGGCAAAATATTTCACAGGGACAACGCATAGGGCAAATTAATGTACTTACCGATTTTAAAATTGAAGCGGATATAGACGAACATTATATAGATCGCGTAAAAAGAGATCTTTCGGCCACTTTGGAGCGTAATGGGAACGAATACAAATTGCGATTGCGAAAAGTGTACCCTGAGGTGAGAAACGGAAGGTTCCGGGTGGATCTGGTCTTTGTGGATGACAAGCCAGAAACCATCCGTGCCGGACAGAGCTACAATATCAGATTACAACTAGGGGAGTCCAACGATGCGCTTTTATTGCCGAAAGGAGGATTTTTCCAAAGCACCGGAGGACAATGGGTTTTTGTTGTAGACCCAAACGGGAACGAAGCCATTAGGCGAAACATAAGATTGGGAAAACAAAACTCAAGATATTATGAGGTCTTGGAAGGGCTTCAGCCAGGAGAACAGGTCATTACCAGCAACTACGATAGTTTTGGCGATGCCGAGCGGATCGTATTGAAATGATCCAAGCCTATGTAACAATCATCAAAAACGAACAGTCTTTACAATAAATCGAAAAAAACAACCATCAAAAATGATACAGATAACAAACCTAAAAAAGAGTTTTCGAACGGAAGAAGTGGAAACCTTGGCGCTTAACGGCGTAAATCTAAAAGTGGAAGAAGGTGAATTCGTCGCAATCATGGGCCCTTCTGGATGTGGTAAATCAACCCTGTTGAATATTATCGGCATGCTGGACAATCCATCCGAGGGAAGTTACAATTTTGCCGGACACGAAGTCGGCGGCCTAAAAGAAAGCCAGCGTACCCAACTTAGAAAAGGAAATCTCGGATTTGTTTTCCAGAGCTTTAACCTGATCGATGAGCTAACGGTTTTTGAGAATGTAGAACTACCCTTGATCTACCTTAAGATGAACAAAGCTGAACGCAAGGAAAAGGTGTTGAAAGTTTTGGAACGGATGAAGATCGCACATCGGGAAAAACATTTTCCACAACAGCTATCCGGAGGGCAACAACAAAGGGTGGCCATAGCAAGAGCAGTAGTAACCAATCCAAAATTGATATTGGCGGATGAGCCGACCGGTAACTTGGATTCCAAAAACGGAATAGAGGTAATGAACCTGTTGACCGAACTCAACCAAGAAGGGACCACTATTGTAATGGTAACTCACTCCGATCGCGACTCACACTATGCGCATAGGGTCATTAACCTATTTGACGGTCAAATTGTGACCGAGAGCCAAAACAAACCTATGAAAAGTATGGTATAGGAGTTTATTCACCTGCCCTGATCGAGTTTATGTCGAGCGCCAGACTGCCGCAGCCAGGTAGTCGAAGCAAAGGGTCAATCAAAAAAACAATCAAATAAATCAAAACCATAATCATGTTCAAGAACAACCTAAAAATCGCATGGCGAAACCTCTGGAAAAATAAAGGCTATAGCATGCTGAACATTTTTGGACTGACTATCGGCATTACATGTGCCGCCATGATCTTGCTCTGGGTAGAGGATGAGGTAGGGTACGATAAGAATTTTGCGAAACAGGATGTGGTGTATTATATACCTACCAATCAGCAGTACGATGGCGAGTGGAGAACCTTTTTTGAGGCCACTCCCGGTCCGTTGGCCGAAGTTTTGAAACAGGAAGTACCCGGTATTATTGGTGCTGCTAGAACAAAAGGCGAAGATCTTTTATTTAGGGTAAATGAAATATCGGTCAATAAATACGGACGATTTGCAGATCCTGATTTTTTGAGCATGTTCAGCTTAAATTTTGTTGAAGGCAACCTGGAAACCGCTTTCAATGAGGTGGATGCCATCATCATTTCACAAGAAACTGCAAAGCAATTATTTGGGGGAAATTCTTCTGCCATTGGTAAAGTGGTTAAAATAAATAACGATACCAATTATACGATTTCGGGGGTATACGAAGATTTGCCCAAAAACGTGACCTATGGTTTTGATTGGGTAGCTCCTTTTGAACGTTTTGCCAAAGGGAAGGATTGGATGAAGGAATATGGAGCTAATTTTTCTGACACTTTTGTTGAACTATCTCCCGAAGCAAATTTTGATGTTGTCAATCAGAAAGTGAAGCAAATACTTCCCGAAAAGACAGAAGACGATGAAACCGTTGCCTTTTTGTTCTCAATGAAAGATTGGCATTTAAGGTCCACTTTTGAAGGAGGAAAAAACGTCGGAGGCCAAATTACCTACGTTCGGCTGTTCAGCCTTATCGCGATCATTATATTGTTGATCGCCTGTATCAACTTCATGAACTTGGCAACTGCCCGTAGCGAAAAGCGGGCCAACGAGGTTGGAGTGCGAAAAGTATTGGGGTCCGGAAGAAAGGGGTTGATCTCACAATTCATGGCAGAAGCTATAATAACCGCAACCATCTCCACTTTTGTGAGCATACTGTTGTTAAAATTACTGATGCCGCAATTTAATATACTTATCGATAAGCAATTGGAGCTACGGCTTTTGGACCCTGTCCATTTACTTACTCTGGCCGGCATTACATTGGTATGTGGTATTGTTGCAGGGTGGTACCCAGCCTTTTATTTGTCCTCTTTTATGCCAGTGGAGGTGCTAAAAGGGGCACGAATAACAAAAGGGAGCGCAGCATTCATTAGAAAAGGATTGGTCGCCGCCCAATTTGTAGTTTCCATTGTGTTCATTATCAGTACCATTATCGTTTACCAACAGATACAGCATGTAAAAGCACGCGATTTGGGCTATGATAAGGAAAACTTGGTCAAAATACCAGTGACCGGGGATATGATCAAAAATTTTGTTCCTATTGAAGAGGAAATGAAGGCATCGGGCAATATAGAAAGCATCGGGCTGAACAATTCCGACATCCTTTCCGGGGGCAACAATACATCGGGGCTCAAATGGCAGGGGGGCGTAGATACCGAAAATGTCCTGGTTTCGGTGAGGAATATCACATCCGATTTTTTCAATACCGCAGGAATGGAAATTATTGAAGGAAGAGGGTTCAGTAAAAATCCCGCTCAGGACAGTACCAATATCATCGTGACGGAATCTTTTGCAAAATTGATGGGGAGTGGAAGTGCCATTGGTAAAACCGTGGAAGAGGACTATCCTGTAATCGGGGTGGTGAAAGATTATTTATACGACGATATGTACGGAACCAGTGACCCCGTTATATTTTTTAACGACCCGAGCGAAGCCCGTTTTATGTATGTGAAGGCCAAATCCGGTATAGCAACGGCAACGGCTTTGGCAACTATGGAGGCATCATTGAAAAAGTTCAACCCAGCTTTTCCTTTTGAATACGAATTTGTGGATGATGCTTACGATGCCAAATTTAAGAGCGAAAAATTAATAGGAAGCCTTTCGCAAATTTTTGCATTGCTGGCCATATTCATCTCCTGTTTGGGATTGTTCGGGCTGTCGGCCTTTACCGCAGACCAACGTAGAAAGGAAATTGGTGTACGTAAGGTGTTGGGGTCTAGTGTAACCGGAATTGTTGGCCTACTGTCCAAAGATTTTATGCGTTTGGTGCTCATGGCCATAATCATTGCCGTTCCAGTGGCCTGGTTCTTAATGCAGAATTGGCTGGAGGGCTATTCCTATCGTATTTCCATAAATGCTTGGGCATTTGCCATAGCAGGGGCCATTGCCATAATCATTGCCTTGGTGACCATAAGTTTTCAGGCCATAAATGCGGCCAGGGTCAACCCGGTAAAAAGTTTACGTTCAGAATAAATCAATCAAAAAACCATCGATCATGTTTAAGAATTATCTAAAAATTGCCTGGAGGAACCTTACCAAGAACAAGGGATATACCATAATCAATGTAGGAGGTCTGGCCCTTGGCATGGCCGTAGCCCTGATCATAGGGCTGTGGATCATGGACGAGCTTTCGCACAACAGCTACTTTTCCAATAAAAACCGGATAGCCCAGGTGTTCCAATCACAGACCTTTAACGGTGAAACCGGAACAGGCCCTGCGATACCACGCCCTTTGGAAATGGCATTTCGGGAAAGTTATATGGATAATTTTAAACATATGGTGATGTCTTCATGGACCACGCCCCAGTATCTAAAGTATAAAGAAACCAGTATTTCCAGAGAAGGAAACTTTACACAAAGGGAAGCGCCCGAAATGTTGGACTTAAACATTTTAAAGGGCGAAATGGACGGAATTCGGGAAATTAATTCCATTATGCTATCCGAATCTACCGCAGAAGCACTTTTTGGAAATGAAGACCCTATTGGCAAAACTATAGAGGTAAACAGTCAATACGACATGATGGTAACAGCGGTTTACGAGGATATTCCTTTCAATACATCTTTTAACGACACTCATTTTTTAATGCCTTGGGATAAATACGTATCCATCAACGAATGGATAAAAAATGCCGAGGACCAATGGGGGAACAACTCGTTTCAAATGTTTGTTCAGATAGCCGACAATACAACGATGGAAACCGTAACTGAAAAGATTCGGAATGTTAAGAAAAACCTGAACGAGGACACCGTTGAATTTAATCCTCAATTGTTTTTGTTGCCAATGGAAGACTGGCACTTACGATCTCGGTTCGAGAACGGAATGCAGGTCGGTGGCAGAATAAAATATGTATGGTTGTTCGGGATAATCGGTGTTTTTGTCCTTTTGTTGGCATGTATCAATTTTATGAACCTTAGTACCGCACGATCTGAGAAAAGAGCGAAGGAAGTAGGCATCAGAAAATCAATAGGATCACAGCGGGGCCAGTTGATCAATCAATTTTTGGGCGAGTCCTTTTTAGTTGTGCTTTTTGCTTTTTTTATCGCTATTGTGATCGTTGTGCTATCTCTAAACGGATTTAATGATTTGGCCAGAAAAAAGATTGAGTTTCCTTGGCTATCAATGGGGTTTTGGGGCGCCTCCTTGGCATTTATATTGTTCACAGCGCTTCTGGCCGGCAGTTACCCGGCACTTTACCTTTCCTCGTTTCGACCCGTAGATGTTCTAAAGGGCACCTTTAAGGCGGGCAAACACTCTGGCTTGCCAAGAAAAATCTTAGTCGTGGTACAGTTTACGGTTTCCGTGGCCTTTATTATCGGAACTGTTATCGTAATGCAACAAATCAATCATGCCAAAAACCGACCTATTGGTTACGATAAGGAAGGATTGATTCAAGTGCCTACCATGAGCGAAGATTTTACGGGAAAGTTTGAATTGATGCGAGAAGCGTTCACAAACTCTGGAGCAGTGACAGAAATGTCCACTTCAAGTGCACCCACAACCAATATTTGGTCCAATCGGAGCGGATTCAAATGGGAAGGAAAACCAGAAGGATTTCAAGAAGATCTTGCATGGACCGAGGTATCTCCCGAGTATGCAAAAAGCCTTAATCTAAAAATTGTGGCAGGGCGTGATTTCTCAAGAGATTTTGCTTCCGATTCCACAGCCGTGCTCATAAATGAAACTGCCGTAAAATATATGGGACTACAGGACCCGGTAGGCAAGTTTATTACGGACTCCGACACCGAAGACCCATTTGAACCCATGAAGATCATTGGAGTGGTTCAGGACATGATTGCCCAATCCCCATACGAACCAGTAAAACAAGGTATGTATGTATTCGACAGGCACGGAAATGGCTCATATTATAATATGAGATTGAACCCCAACCAAAGTGCCAGTCAAAATATTGCGATAATCGAAAGGGTTTTTAAAGAACACTTCCCAAATATCCCTTTTCATTATGATTTTGTTGATGAGGAATATGGCGAAAAATTTGCAGCGGAGGAACGCATTGGTCGACTTTCGGGCATTTTTACCGCTCTGGCCATTTTGATCAGTTGTTTGGGACTGTTCGGTCTAACCTCTTTTGTGGCGGAACAGCGAACCAAGGAGATTGGGGTAAGAAAAGTGCTGGGAGCATCTGTATTTAATGTGTGGAACATGTTGTCCAAGGACTTTTTAAAGCTCGTGATCATTTCCTGCTTTATTGCAGTGCCAATTGCCTATTATGTAATGAACGGGTGGTTACAAGAGTATCCCTACCGTGTGATATTGAAATGGTGGATTTTTGTCCTGGCCATGATCGGGGCCATGGCCGTAACCATAATCACGGTAAGTTTTCAGGCGATCAAGGCGGCAAAATCCAACCCGGCCCGAAGTTTACGAACAGAATAACATCAATTCTGTAGGAGTAATAACTACATCAATCAAAAACGAACACCATGTTTAGGAACAATCTAAAAATAGCCTGGAGAAGCCTTAAAAAGCAGCCATTCTTCACCTTTCTCAATGTTTTCGGATTAGCAATAGGAATGGCTGGTGGGCTTTTGCTCGGCCTTTACATTTACGATGACCTGAGCCACGATAAAATGTTCACGGACGCGGAACGCATCTATCGCATCAATACGGATATGAAGTTCGGCGGTGCAGCGGAAGAAAATGCCGAGGTATCGGCACCCATGGCAGGAGCCATGGTAAACGACATACCCCAAGTGGAGATGGCCACAAGGTTTCGAAATATAGGAGGTGTTTTTATTCGTTCCCAAAACGCTAAAGACAATGTTCGGGAGCCCCAAGTATCCTATGCCGACTCTACGTTTTTCGATATGTTCGGCATTGAATTGCTGTATGGTGATAAGCGAACCGCATTGACAGAGCCCAATACAATGGTGATTACAAGAACTGCTGCCGAAAAACACTTTCCCATAGATCGGGCCGTAGGAAAAACACTTGTGATCAATGATCAAGATATGTACACCGTAACAGGTGTACTGGAAGACTTGCCGAAGAACTCAATTTTTAAGGACAAACCTCTTTTCTTGGCCATGTCCGGATATGAGGATGCCCAGTTGGCCGAATGGGGCAACCATAATTATTTTACCTTCATAAAATTGGTGCCCGGCACCACCGGAACCGACATACAAAATGAGTTACAGGCCATGGTGGGAAGATATTTGATTCCCTACGCACAGCGGTTTTTTCCGGGCATTACGGAACAGCAATTTCTGGATTCAGGCAATTATGTGAACTATTCCACCATTCCTTTGACCGACATTCACTTACATTCTGGAAGAAACCCGGAGTTCAGTGCCGTGAGCGATATCAAAAACGTGTATATTCTAGGAGCCATTGCTCTTATTTTACTGGTATTGGCCAGTGTTAACTTTATGAACCTTTCCACGGCGCATTCGCTAAAACGAGCAAAAGAAGTAGGAATTAGAAAAACATTGGGGTCCCAGCGCAGCGGATTGATTGGTCAGTTTTTAACGGAGTCTGGACTTATCGCCATGGGAGCCCTGATATTTGCCATAATCGTGGCCTATATTGCCATTCCTTTCTATAATGAGCTTTCAGGAAAAGAATTGTCCGTTCCTTTTTCCAATCCAATTTTTTGGCTGATTTTGATTATTGCCGCATTGGTTCTTGGTCTGTTTTCCGGAAGTTATCCTGCCTTTTTTATGTCACGTTTTGTAGCGGCAAAAGTACTTAAGGGGCAAGGGGACAACGCCATCGGCGGTGGAAGGGTAAGGAATGCCCTGGTCATACTGCAATTTAGTATATCGGTGTTTTTGATCATGGGCACACTCACCGTATTTCAACAACTCAGATTTATCCAGGGCAAAGATCTGGGGTATGGAAAGAACCAAGTGTTGATCATAGGAGGAGTAAACGCACTCGAAGGAAGAAAACAAGCATTTAAAGATGCCGTATTGCGACTTAGTCAAGTAGACAATGCCACATTGAGCAGCTTTTTGCCCACACCTTCGGCCCGCAGCAGCGGCACTTATTTGTTGGCAGAAGACCGCAGCCAGGAAAAATCCATCAACATGCAACAATGGGCCGTGGACGATGATTATTTGATTACTATTGGACTTTCCTTGGTTTCCGGACGAACTTTCGATCTCGATAAATTCGCCACAGACTCATTGGCCATAATTGTGAACGAGAAAGCGGTCTCCATACTCGGAAAAACACCGGAAACCGTTATCGGAACCCAATTTGTAAATAATTTGGAAGAGGGCACCTTATCAACCGTAATTGGAGTGGTAAAAGACTTTCATTTTGAGACACTAAGAGAAGAAGTAGGGGCTCTTGCTCTGTTCAATGGAGCGGAATTTTCCAGCAACTTGGCCATAAAGCTAAATGGAGGCGATGTGTCCCGAACTCTTACCGAAATTGAGAATATTTGGAGGAATATGGCGCCTACCCAGCCATTCGACAGTTATTTTATGGACGATTCTTTTAACACCAGCTACGATGCGGAACAAAGACTGGGAAGGATTTTTATGATCTTCACCATATTGTCCATTATTATTGCCTGTCTTGGACTTTTGGGCCTAGCTACATTCAATGCTCAAAAACGCGTAAAGGAAATCGGTGTAAGAAAAGTACTGGGAGCAGGCGTGGGACAGATAGTTTACCGTTTGTCCTCGGACTTTTTAAAACTGGTGGGGCTTGCGGTGGTTATAGCTTTGCCATTGGGCTGGTATGCCATGGACCGTTGGCTACAGGATTTCTCGTACCGAATCGATATTCCATGGTGGATTTTTGCCCTGTCCGCATTGTTGGCTGTCGGCGTTGCACTTGTAACCGTGAGCTACCAAAGTATAAAGGCAGCCATTGTGAATCCGGTGAAGAGCCTAAGGGCAGAATAAAAGGAAACAAATTAAAAAAGTAAAATGATCGTAAACTATCTTAAAATCGCTTTGCGGAGTATATTAAAGAACAAGCTCTTTTCCTTGATCAATGTACTGGGGCTTTCCATAGGTGTTTGTGCTACGATGGTGATCGGTTCAATTGTCCATTACGATTTTACGTTCGATACCTTTCATAAAGATAAGGACAGAATTTACCGGTTAACGACGGAGTGGGAATCCCACGGAAATACGTTTTCCAATCGAGGGGTCGCCCTACCGTTGGCCCGTACTTTTCAAGAAGGAACAACAGGGGTTGAACTGGCCACCCATTTTAGAAACACAAGTTTTTCAAAAGTTGAAAACAAGAACTTGGACCTCACATTTAAGAACATTCAAAACTCCATTTTAGCGGATAATACCTACTTTCAGTTGTTTACCTACGATTGGATTGCTGGAGACAAGGAGTCGGCACTTGCCGAAGCTGCCCAAGTGGTACTCACAAGAAAAACAGCAGAAAAATACTTCCCGCATACGGAAGTTGGGACTGTTGTTGGTAAAACGTTGATGTATAACGATTCCATTCCGGTAAAAGTAACGGGCGTGGTAGCCAATTTTACCCAGAACAGCGATTTAAGGTTTAGTGAGTTTATGTCCATGGCATCGGCCAAAATGTTTGGCCTGCCCGATATAGAAACAAATAATGAATGGAACAGTACCAGTTCAGGAAACCAATTATTTTTTAAGATAAAGGACGAGGCAAGTATAGTTGCCATACGATCCCGTTTGGATGCATTGGCCAAAGAACATAAAAATAAAGCGCCTTGGGCCGAGAACGAAACACGCACCTTTCTTATGCAACCCCTTTCCGAAATACATTTTGGCGGGGAATACGCTGAGTATCCTTTCAATAATTCGGAACACGTTGCGAGTATAAAAGTGCTAAAGAGTTTAGGGTTTGTGGCTTTGTTCCTTTTATTGTTGGGATGTGCCAATTTTATTAACCTTAATTCGGCACAAGCACTCACAAGGGCAAAAGAAATAGGAATACGCAAAACACTGGGCAGCTCCAAAAAGCAGGTGATTCGGCAGTTTTTGTTTGAATCATTCATTTTAACCAGTATAGCGGCAGCGTTATCTCTGGTACTGGCACCTTTTCTTCTCCGGCAATTCTCAGATTTTTTGCCTGGAGATATTTCACTCTCCGTGCTTTATTCCTTTGTTGGGATACTTGGAATTATTGGTCTAGTTGTCCTGGTAGCCATATTGTCCGGGTTTTATCCTGCTTTTGTGCTATCCGGGTTTCGACCGGCATCCGTTTTAAAAGGTCAATTTTCCAAAGGAGATCAAGGTGTACGATTGCGGAAGACCTTAACGGTTTTTCAATTTGTGGTCGCACAGGTTTTTATCATCGGGACCCTTTTGGTGGCCAAACAACTGCATTATGTAATGAACACCGACATGGGCATTAAAACCGATGCCGTAGCATTTGTTACCGTTCCACGGAACGATCGATCAGCGATTAAAAAAGAGCGTTTTTTTAGTCAAGTAAAAGAAATCAAACAACTATCCTCAGTTAGTTTGGGAGGAGACCCTCCGGCTTCGAACAGTTATACGTCCACCGTGCTCGATTACTTTAAGGGTGATCTTGAGAAGCATCAATCCACTCAAATACTGTGGGGCGATGCAAATTATTTGGATACCTACAATATTCCCATCATATCTGGTCGTGATCGTTTGAACGACAGTATACAGGAGTATGTCGTAAACGAAGCTTTTGCCAAGGAAATGGGGTTTGAAAACCCCGAGGACGTGGTCGGTGAATTTTTAAAACTGGACACTACGAACATTCAGATAGTAGGACTTATGCAGGATTTTAACCAACGCTCTTTAAAATCAGGAATAAACCCAATGGCAATGACCGGGGATTGGGGCGGGGACAACTATTCGCCCTTCCATAGTGTGCATTTTGATCTGGGCCCAGATCCTGAACAATGGGACGTTGCAATCAAACAAATCGAGGAAGCTTGGTCCACAGTTTATCCGGAAGAGGAAATGCGTCTTCAGTTTATGGATGAGATAGTCAAGAATTTTTATCGTACCGAAAGAAGCACGGTTCAATTACTAAAATGGGCTACGGGATTGGCCATATTGATCAGTTGTATGGGACTTTTGGGATTGGTTGTATATACCACGGAACGCAGGGTAAAGGAAATCGGGGTTCGCAAAGTGTTGGGGGCCAATGTTGCACAATTGAACCTATTGCTCTGTAAGGAATTTTTGATTTTGGTAGGAATTGCTTTTGCGATCTCTGTGCCCATTTCGTGGTACCTGATACAAGAATGGATTCAGGACTTTGCCTATAAAACCAATATGAGTTGGTGGGTATTTATGTCCGGTGGCTTAGGAATGGTATTGGTGGCCATTGCGGTGATCAGCGCCAGAACCTATAAAACGGCAAAGATCAACCCCGTGGATAGCCTAAGGAACGAATAGTCGAAAATCATCAATCAAAAAACTATAGTATGTTCAAGAACTATTTAAAAATCGCTTGGAGAAATCTTATCAAGAACAGAATATTTACCTTATCCAATATGATAGGATTGACCTCCGCATTTGCTGTGGCCATTCTCTTGGTAATGACGGCACTTTTTGAACTTTCCTACGACCAGTTCCATAAAAATAAAGATGTGGCGTATCAACTTTACTTATCCCACCAAACCCCAAGGGGAGTAGAGGCAAGTGTGTCCAACCCTGTTCCTTTGGCACCAGCCCTTAAAGAGGAGGTTGCTGGCATAAAATATATCGCAAGAACTGTGAGCGAGGATGTTTTGGTCACCTACAATACCAAGGAGCTGAGTTTGGATGCCGAGTATGTTGATCCGGAATTTTTTAAAATTTTTACCTATCCAACCTTGTGGGATGATACAAGAAATCCTTTGCCAGAGAAGAATTCTGTTGGAATTACCGTTAAGACCGCAAAAAAAATATTCGGCACCGTGGATAATGTGGTCGGAAAAACGATTTCCATAAAAATCGGACGAGAAGAAAAGCCATTTACGATTGCTTCCATTTTAAAGGATACCCCGGCCAATAGCAGCATCGATTTTGGGATAGTGATTCCATTTGAGAACCATCCGGAATTTCTTTCCAACATTGATCGCTGGGATTCCCAGTTCCACCCAATTTATCTTCAATTGGAAAATGGAGTGGATCCAATACAGTTTGAGCAGAGTACAGAGGCCTTTACCTCGCTCCATTACCAAGAAAGCATAGAAAGCGATATTAGGGATGGAGCACAACCCAATGCGGAAGGCCATTACAAGCAATTCCATTTGACACCTATAACCGATCTACACTTTGTATCTTATAATACCGGAGTGGCGGAGGCGAACCGTACATTTCCAATTATAATTTTGTGCATTGCCATGGTAATTATTTTTATAGTTAGCGCAAACTTTATAAACATGAGCATTGCCCTTAGCGAGAAACGCTTAAAGGAAGTTGGCATGCGTAAAACCTTGGGCGCTATACAAAAGCAATTGTTCTTTCAGTTTTGGATGGAGAGTCTATTTGTTTTTGCATTGTCCATCGTACTGGGATTAATGGTCAGCCAAATGCTATTGAACCCATTTAAGACACTTTTTAATACCAAGGCCACTTTCGCCGATGTTGCCCAACCAGAAGTAATCCTAATTTTTGGACTGGTTATTTTTTGTATCACCTTGATAGCAGGAGGATATCCGGCATTGTTGATGAGTAAATTGGGTGCTCTGAAAGCCTTAAAAGGCAAATTAGACCTTGGTAAAAATAGATTGCGTAATGGACTCATTGTAGTGCAGTTTGCCATAGCCATTATTTTGATCAGCGGAACTTTGGTTTTGAACGGTCAATTGGATTTTATGAGGAACAAGGATTTGGGTTACAACAAAGAACAAGTGATCTCTATACCCTTAAATGGCAAAAAACAGAGTTACAATGTGGTACAACTGTTACGGGAAGAACTTACGGGAAACCCGGATATTTTAAGCGTGACCGGCGCGGACAACAACCTTGGTTTGGGTCGGGACGGAAGCCTTTCCAGCAGTATGATGGGTTTTGATTACCAAGGGCGTGGCGTGGTCACAAATACCATTACTGTTGATTACGACTATGCAGAGACCTTAGACCTGGAAATAATAACGGGCCGAATGTTCAACAGGGAACACCAGACCGATAGTCTTAGTTTGGTCATAAACGAGACCATGGCAAAACAATTGGGAGCAGAGGACCCATTAGCGGTCACTATACCCATGGACGAAGACGTGGTGTACTCTGTAATAGGGGTGATAAAAGATTACAATTTTCAGGATGTGGGTAAAAAAATAGAGCCGCTCACACTTTTTATGGATAAAAATTGGGACCTGTACTATGCCTATGTGAAGGTATCACCAAATAATGTGGCAAATTCCTTTGAAGCCATTAAAACTGCTTGGAAAAAAATAGAGCCCCAAGCAGAGTTTTTGGGGTCTTTTTTGGATGAAAACGTAGATCGGACTTTCCGCCGGGAAAAAACAATGGCGACAATAATTACCAGTGGGAGTATACTTGGCATTTTATTGAGCTGTATAGGCCTTTTTGCCATCTCCATGTTAGTGGTGGCACAAAGAACCAAGGAGATAGGTGTACGAAAAGTGGTTGGGGCCAGTGTTTCCTCCGTAGCACTTTTGCTTACCAAGGATTTTTTAAAACTTGTTGGTCTGGCCTTTATAATTGCCACACCGATTGCATGGTATTTTTTGCATGAATGGTTACAGAACTATGCTTCGCACGTGTATCTAAGTCCGTTGTTTTTTGTAGGTGCCGGCCTTGTAGCCTCTTTTATAGCATTGGTTACCGTTGGGTCACGAACCGTAAAAGCAGCTTCGATCAATCCCGTGAAAAGTTTACGGACAGAATAATTATACAACATGAGATACTCTGTATTGCAAGCCATAGGTCTGATATTACTGTTTGTAGTGACTACTTTTGGCCAAACTCCCGTTACTAAAAACGAACTTGAGCTTAAAATTGATAACTATTTGAGCCAAAGTGAAAACAATGGATATTCGGGAAGTGTACTTGTGGCCAAAAAAGGAAAGGTTATTTTTTCAAAAGGGTATGGTTGGGCCGATAAAAAATTGAAAATTAAGAACACCCCATCTACAGTATTCAATATTGGTTCTGTGACAAAGCAATTTACCGCAGCGGCAATATTAAAGCTAATGGAAGATGGCAAGTTGGATGTTTCGGATAAAATTGAAAAGTTCTTCCCTCAATCACCCATCGATAAGAAGAATATTACCGTTCATCAATTACTTGTACAGACATCTGGTATATCACCAAGTACAGGAGGTTTTAGATACGACCCAGCTAAAAAAGAAGCCTTTTTAAAGGAGTTTTTTACATCCAAGCTAATGTATGCCCCCGGAACCAAGCACACCTATGCCAATGCCAATTACATAATGTTGGCCGCTATTATTGAGAAAGTCTCCCAAATGGATTATGAATCATTTTTAAGAATCAACTTTTGGGAACCTTTACAAATGAACCATACCGGGTACAAAGGAATTGGGTTTAATAGCGAGCGAATTGCTCACGGGTATTATTACCATTACACCACAGGGCAATGGAAAGATTGGGGGATAACACAACAGTATTTGCCCGCGAACAATGATCATTGGTACAGTATCGGAAAAGGCGATATATACTCTACGGTAGAAGATTTATATACTTGGCACCTGGCATTGGAAAAAAACACAGTACTTTCTGCCGAATCCAAAAAAATGATGGAGTACCCATATGTGTCCGAGAATGAATCAAACAGTTCCTTTTATGGGTATGGTTGGGCGATATTCAATACACAGAACAACTCAAAAATTGTTGCACACAACGGCAGCAATGGCATTTACTTTGCGGACTTCCTCAGATTTGTTGAGGACGATATGGTAATTATTGCATTGTCGAGCAGTATTTTAAATCCACAATCGGAGAATGTTGCGTGGGAAATTGCATCAATGGCGACGGATAAAGATTATGATCCCGATCCTATACCAAAAAACTCATATGAATTGGTTTTTGATTTTATAAGGACAAATACACCTAATAAATTGAGCGAATTGCCAGGGTTTATAGAAAAGCGAACAGGAGCGCCAATAAAGGAAAAGGCATTGTTGAACCGTATTGGATTTAAGCAGGTTTCGGAAGATTTGGACATAAATTGGGGCATAGCACTTTTAAAATTGAATACCGAGCTTTTCCCCGAAGACGGAAACCTATGGGATACCTTGGGAGAAGGCTATTTTTTGATAAACGACACGGTTAACTCATTAAAAAGCTATAAAAAAGCCTTGGAACTTAAGCCCGAATCTAATTGCTACTGGTGCGATAATGCAACTAAAAGGATAGAACAACTAAATAAGAAATAACATGCTACTACAACTTAACAACATATTTAAATGGGTCCATTCAGGGGGTCAACGCTTTTTTTTGCTCAAGGACATAAACCTCGAAGTACAGGAAGGAGAGTTTATTTCGGTAATGGGACCATCGGGCTCCGGTAAATCCACATTGCTAAACGTTATCGGGATGCTCGATACCTTTGACGAGGGCGAGTATAATTTTATGGACGAATCTGTACATTCATTAAAAGAAAAACACAGATCAAACCTGTACAAACAATATATCGGTTTTGTGTTCCAGTCCTATCATTTACTGGATGACCTCACCGTAAAGGAAAACCTGGAAATGCCGCTTATCTATAAAAAGATAAAAGGCTCCGAACGCAAGGCAATGGTTGCCGATATGTTGGACCGTTTTAATATTGTTGGAAAAAAAGATCTTTTTCCCGCACAATTGAGTGGAGGACAACAACAGCTGGTCGGAGTGGCCAGAGCGCTTATATCCAACCCTAAATTGATCTTGGCAGATGAGCCTACGGGCAACCTAAACTCAACCCAAGGAGAAGAAATCATGGAGCTTTTTAAACAATTGAATGATGACGGGGTAACCATAATTCAAGTGACACACTCTGAGAAAAATGCGGAATACGGTTCCAGGATCATTAATTTGTTGGACGGAAGAATGGTTTAATCGGCCAGATCGGCCAATTCTTCTCCTACTAGACTCCCTAGGGCTACGCCCATTCCACCCAAACGTACACCGCAGTAAACGGAATTGGAAACGGGCTTGATAATAGGTGTTTTTTGTTTACCCACCCCCATTATTCCGCTCCACCTACGGTCAATTTTTACGGGTTGATTGGGCAAGATCATGGTTTTAAGCAAAACTTCCAATTGATTTTGGATAAGGTCCGTTTGTCCAAATTCAACGGTCTCTTCCGCATCAAAATCAAGATTTCTTCCGCCCCCGAACAAGATCCTATTCTCTATGTTCCTGAAATAATAGTAACCTTCATCAAAATGAAAGGTACCTTTTATAGGTAGGTCTTTAATAGGCTCTGTGACCAACACCTGTGCCCTGGCAGGCAGAACGGTATCAGATTTGAGCAATTTGGAAGCAAATCCATTGGTAGCAACAAATACTTTCTTGGTTGTAAATTCGAAACCGGGCGTTTTTATGATAGCTCTGTTTTGCAAATCGACCACCTCTTCAACCAAAACCCCATTTATGATCGGTATTTCCATGGACAAGCATTTTTGGATCAAGGAGCGCATCATTTTTCCGGTATCCAATTGTCCTTCCTCTGTATGGGTGATGTATTTATTCTGGATTTTCCCAAAATTGAAGCTATTGTCGTTGGTCACAAACGGACCTTTCCCAAATATGGGTTCCATGAGACCGTTGAGGTATGGGATGGACTCCAAACATTTATCGAACAACTGCGTTTTTCCTAAAGGAAAAAGCTCGTGACTGCCGTGCAATTGAAAATCTATGGCCGTATCGCCAAGTAGTTTACGTAGTCTTTGAATTCCTTTGTTTCGCTTTTGGACCAATTCCACTACTTCCTGCTCCGTATGATGCTGCAGGTCCGATAATATTTCTGAAGCACTCCCGAAGCAGGCAAACCCCGCATTTTTAGTGCTGGCACCCTGTGGAAGAATTCCTTTTTCTAAAATCAAGATAGAGCTTTTGGGATATTTTTCCTTTAAACGGACAGCGCAATTAATTCCAACGATCCCACTGCCAACTACAGTAAAATCAACGTTGGAAAACCAGCTTTTATATTCCCAATAACTTAAATCCATAACTAAAAAACCCCGAATTGATCGGGGCTTAGCTTAATGTTCTTGTTTATATTTTGGATCCATTTTAAAATCTTCCATAAACTTGGTGGTATAATTACCGGCCAAATAATCTGGATGGTCCATCAACTGACGATGGAATGGAATCGTAGTTTTTATCCCTTCGATTACAAATTCGTCCAAGGCCCTTCTCATTTTGTTGATGGCCTCCTCTCGAGTTTGGGCAGTGGTAATCAACTTGGCGATCATGGAATCATAATTCGGAGGAATCATATAACCACTGTACACGTGGGTATCCAGACGAACTCCGTGACCACCTGGCGTGTGCAGGGTAGTGATTTTTCCCGGAGATGGTCTAAAGTCGTTATAAGGGTCTTCGGCATTGATCCGGCACTCTATGGAGTGTAACTTGGGATAGTAGTTTTTGCCCGAGATAGGTACACCGCCAGCGACCAATATTTGCTCGCGGATCAAATCGTAGTCCACGACTTGTTCGGTTATAGGATGTTCTACCTGAATACGGGTGTTCATTTCCATAAAGTAGAAGTTTCGGTGCTTGTCCACTAAAAACTCTATGGTGCCTGCTCCTTCGTATTTAATAAACTCCGCGGCCTTTACAGCGGCCTTTCCCATATCTTCTCGCAGCTTGTCCGTCATAAACGGAGAAGGGGTCTCTTCGGTAAGTTTTTGATGCCTACGTTGTACGGAACAGTCCCTTTCCGATAAATGGCAGGCTTTTCCATACTGATCCCCCACTACTTGAATTTCGATATGGCGAGGCTCCTCTATCAACTTTTCCATATACATGCCACCGTTGCCAAAGGCAGCAGTTGCTTCTGTAACGGCGCTGTTAAAGTTTTTCTCCATCTCGTCTTCGGACCAAATGGCGCGCATACCTTTACCACCACCACCGGCTGTAGCTTTGATCATCACAGGATACCCCATTTTCTTGGCCTCCTTTTTGGCATGATCTACATCTTTGAGCAAGCCTTCGGAACCTGGCACGGTGGGAACACCGGCTTTTTTCATGGTTTCTTTAGCGGTCGCCTTATCTCCCATTTTGTCTATTTGCTCGCCAGAGGCACCGATAAACTTAATATCGTGCTCTGCACAGATCTTGGAGAATTTAGAGTTTTCGGATAGAAAACCGTATCCTGGATGTATGGCATCGGCGTTGGTTATTTCCGCGGCCGCTATAATATTTGGAATCTTGAGGTAAGATTCGCTACTGGGTGCTGGGCCAATACAAACAGCTTCGTCTGCAAAGCGCACATGAAGACTCTCTTCATCGGCCTTGGAGTAAACGGCAACTGTTTTAATACCCATTTCCTTGCAGGTTCTAATGATCCTCAAGGCAATTTCACCCCTATTCGCAATCAATACTTTTTTAAACATAGAGCACAATCTTAAATTTTGAATGATAAAATTTTAAATGGTCCCGAGCAACATTGGCGTTGCTCAAGCTATATCATCTAAAATTTACTACGATGGGTCTACCAAGAACAATGGTTGGTCAAACTCAACAGGAGAGGAATCGTCAACCAATATCTTAACTATCTTACCGGAAACTTCTGATTCGATATCGTTAAAAAGTTTCATCGCCTCTATCACACAAAGAACATCGCCTTGGTTTATAGTGCTGCCAACTTCAACGAACGGTGGTTTGTCCGGAGATGGCTTCCTGTAGAATGTTCCTATGATGGGGGATTTAATGGTAATGTATTTTGAGTCATCATCGGCTTTACCTGGAGCTGATGGTGATGGTGCCGCTGCTTCCTGCGGTGCGGCCTGTGTTGCGACTGGCGCAGCTGCTGTAGGCGCTTGGGCTACGGGAATCTGTTGTACGATTGTGGTTTCTGGTGTACTGGAGTCGTTGCTTCCTGTTCGAATGGTGATCTTAATGTCCTCCATTTCCAACTTTACCTCGCTGGCACCCGATTTGGCCACAAACTTGATCAAACTTTGAATTTCCTTAATGTCCATGGATTATAATTTAGTTAGTTGTGTGATTAAGAGTTATAGGCCCATTTAAGATAAATGGAACCCCATGTAAAACCTCCACCAAAAGCGGCGAAAATAATATTGTCTCCCTTTTTTAATTGCTTTTCGAAATCGTAAAGCAACAAAGGTAATGTAGCGGATGTTGTATTTCCGTAACGTTCTATGTTTATGAGAACCTTTTCAGGCTCCAGGCCCATTCGGTTGGCCGTGGCGTCGATAATCCGTTTATTGGCCTGGTGAGGTGCCAACCATTGTACATCATCCTTGCTCAGGTTGTTACGCTCCATGATCAATGCGGAAACATCGGCCATATTGGAAACGGCAAACTTAAAAACGGATTTGCCATCCTGAAAAACGTAATGCTGTTTGTTTTTAACGGTTTCTTCCGAAGCGGGCATAATGGAACCTCCTGCATCTATCTTTAAAAACTGACGCCCTATGCCATCGGATCGCAAATATTCGTCCTGTAGTCCCAAACCTTCATCGTTCGGTTCAAAGAGAACCGCTCCGGCACCATCACCAAAAATTATACAGGTGGTTCTATCGGTATAGTCTATTATGGACGACATTTTATCGGCCCCGATCAGCAATACTTTTTTATACCTGCCAGACTCTATATAACTGGCCGCGGTGGACATGCCATATAAAAAACTGGAACAGGCAGCTTGCAGATCATAAGCGAATGCGTTTGTCGCACCGATTTCCGAAGCTACAAAAGCGGCAGTAGCTGCTACTGGCATATCCGGAGTTGCTGTGGCAACCAGGACCATATCTATTTCGGAAGCATCGACACCTCGTTTTTTAAGCAAATCTTCTGCGGCCTTTATAGCCATAAAAGATGTGCCCGCGTTCTCTTCTTTTAGGATTCGTCTTTCCTTTATTCCCGTTCTGGTGGTGATCCACTCGTCGTTGGTATCCACCATGGTTTCCAATACTTTATTGGAAAGAACAAAATCTGGAAGGTATCCTCCTACAGCTGTTATCGCTGCCGTTGTTTTCTTCATTTTAGCCTCTCTTTATTGTCAAAAACATTGAAATTTGACCCAAAAGCGGTGAAAATTAGTCATTTTATATGACTTTACGGGTAAAATTAACCGATTTTGGGGGTGTTAATATGGGCGCATAAAAAAACTCCCGTTAATTATTCAACGGGAGTTGCTTTATTTTAAGGGAGTTGCGGTTAGGCCGCAGTTTCCTCTTCAGTTTTGTCTATTAACACTTGGCCTCGGTAGTACAATTTACCTTCGTGCCAGTGAGCTCTGTGGAACAAGTGCATTTCACCTGTTGTTGAGTCTTTGGCAATTGTTGGCGCAACTGCTTTGTAGTGGGTTCTTCTTTTATCCCTTCTGGTTTTCGATATTTTTCTCTTAGGATGTGCCATTATTAACCTATTTATCCGTTAGTAACTTTTTTAAATCGTCCCATCTGGGATCTGTTTTTTCTGATGATGTGGTTTTCTCTTTTGGCTGAAGCTCTTCCAGCTTGTCCAAGATATCCGATTGGAGCGAACCGTCTTCCACACCGGGATGAACCCTTTTTTGTGGGACGGCCAGTACCAGCATCTCATAAATATACTGTGCAATGTTGAACTGGTGTTCGCCATGGGGAATGATCAAGATTTCATCATCTTCATCGTTGTACTCTTCGCCAAATTTGACGACGAGCTTTAAATCGGAGTCGATAGGTTGGTCGAAAGGTTCGCCAGTTAGATCGCAATCCACATTTACAGTTCCCTTGGCTTTTATCCGTAGTTCCATCATGGTGCTCATTTTTTCCAAAATGGCATCTACATGAACGGAAGCTCCGTTAAATTCTTGGTAGTCAAAAGATTCAAAGAACGCATCATCGATTTCGTACACAAATTTATGTTCTCCCAGCTTCAGACCTGAAAAAGGGATCATATACTCTTTCAGCTTCATCATTTCTACACTTAAGGTTTGTGTACCAGCCTTTAAAGGCGGGTGCAAAGATACTACTAATTTACAAAACTGCAATTCTTACAACAACAAATATCCAAATTGCTTCTAACTTTTTAATTGCCACGCTTCATTTTTTGTTTTTGCAACGGGTTTTTGTGCAAGTCCAAGTATTCGGTCCTGTTTTTAAACACTTGGATTCCAGTAAATACCGCCTCTTTAAAAGAGCTTTCGTCGGCCATTCCTTTTCCTGCTATTTCATAGGCAGTTCCATGGTCGGGAGAAGTCCTTACCTTATCCAATCCGGCCGTGTAATTTACTCCCTTTCCAAAGGAAAGCGTCTTAAAAGGGATCAAACCTTGGTCGTGATAGGCTGCCAAAACGGCATCAAACCCCTTATGGTTATCGGAGCCAAAAAAGCTATCTGCGGAATAAGGGCCATAAACCAAAGTACCTTTGTTAAAAAGTTCTTGTATTGTGGGCTTAAGTACTTTATCATCTTCTTCACCTATGGTCCCGTTGTCTCCGGAATGCGGATTGATTCCCAACATTGCAATCTTGGGCCGTCGAATCCCAAAATCCATTTTTAAGGATTTCTCCATAATGGCAATTTTGTTACGGATTAATTTAGGCGTAATGGTTTTGGCCACATCTTTAACGGCGATGTGGTCGGTTAACAAACCAACGCGCAACTCGTTGGTTACCATAAACATTAAGCTTTCACCTTTAAGTTCTTGGGCAAGGAAGTCCGTATGGCCGGGGAAATTAAAGTCCTCCGATTGTATGTTGTTTTTGTTGATGGGCGCCGTTACCAACACATCGATTTTATCCTCTTTCAAAGCAGCAACGGCCGCTCGTAGGGAGCGTATGGCATAATCGCCCCCTTGCTTTGTGGCCTCCCCATAGGCAATGTTCGGCATCTCTTTCCAAACATTTACTATGTTGATTTTGCCTTCCAGTGCTTGATCGGCATCCCTAACACCATTGAATTTTATGTTAAGGCCCAAATCTTTGATCTGTTGTGAAATAGTTTTATTGGACGCAAAGAATACCGGCGTACAAAAGTCCAACATACGAGGGTCTTCAAACGTTTTTAGTGCCACTTCGCACCCAATTCCATTAATGTCCCCAATAGAGATCCCTAACTTTATTTTTTGATTTTCCTTCATAAAATGAACGCTGTTATGGCTACTTTTGCATTACAAAACTAGTCAATTAATAATACACATGTTCACAGGGATCATTGAGACTTTGGGTAAGGTTGAAAAGATAGAAAAAGATGGGGGAAATCTCCATATTACCGTTAGGGCCGAGATTACCTCGGAGTTGAAGATAGACCAAAGCGTTTCGCACAATGGGGTCTGCCTCACCGTAGTGTCCTT
The DNA here is from genome assembly GCF_023716465.1 of Flagellimonas marinaquae. NCBI lineage: Bacteria > Pseudomonadati > Bacteroidota > Flavobacteriia > Flavobacteriales > Flavobacteriaceae > Flagellimonas > Flagellimonas marinaquae. Next base: position 1,458,596 of record NZ_CP092415.1, on the reverse strand, counting down.
GGACGGGGATAATTATACCGTAACGGCAATCGAGGAAACCTTGAGCAAAACCAATTTGGGCGAGTTAAAAGTTGGCGATGAGGTAAATTTAGAGCGAGCTATGGTGTTGGGCGCCCGATTGGACGGTCATATTGTGCAGGGCCACGTAGATCAAACGGCCGTTTGCCAATCCATTGATCAAAAAGACGGAAGCTGGATCTACACTTTTGAGTACAATCCCCATGTAAACAATGTGACCATAGAAAAAGGATCCATTACCGTGGACGGTGTAAGTTTAACAGTGGTAAACTCACAGAAGAACAGCTTTAGTGTCGCAATTATACCCTACACTTACGAACACACCCGATTTCATGCCTACAAAGTAGGTTCTACCGTAAACTTGGAGTTTGATGTGGTCGGAAAGTATGTTTCGAGGTTATTGGAACTGCGAGACTAAGTCGATTAGAATACATTTTTCATTCCCCGCCAAATTCTCAAAAGTATGAATGTGGCTACCAATACCAAGATACTGAGCCCCATGGCCAAAGGATAATTGCCGTAGATCCAATTTCCGGTAGCAAAAAGACAACCATAAACCAAAATACAACCAACGATCATGGCCAAAACACCGGATGGGACGCTCCATTTCACATTTTCATCATCCAAAGAAATGCCTTCGGCCTTAGCTTCTTCATGAAGCTTTTTCCATCCTGGGCCACCAGGTTTTGTGGTTTTGTAGAAACGGTAGAGCACTTTGTTTTCTTCTGGTTTGGTCAAAAATGTAGTGGCTAACCATAAAATAGTGGTAATAAGAACAACCAGTGGAAATTTGCTCCATGTGGGGAAAGGAGCCCCGTCTGATAAAAAGAGGACATCTTCATATTGCCAGAATACTATTGAAATAATTCCGGATGAGAACATTGCCACTATTTCGCTCCACGCATTTATTCGCCACCAGAACCATCTCAATAAAAAGATAAGTCCAGTACCTGCCCCGAACATAATGATTATATCGAATAGCTGGGTCGCATTGCTAAGTTCCAAAGCGAATAGACTGCTCAGGACCATCAGGACGACCGTGGAAATCCGTCCCACATTAACCAACTCTTTTTCGGAAGCTTTTTTGTTGACCTGCTGTTTGTAAAAATCATTCACAATATAAGAGGATCCCCAATTAAGGTGGGTGGAGATGGTTGACATATATGCCGCTCCCAACGATGCCAATACCAGTCCCAATAGTCCTGTGGGCAGCATGGTAAGCATGGCAGAGTAGGCCAGATCATTTTTGAGGATGTTTTCCGGCACATCGGGAAAGGCTTGCCGGATACTTTCCAAATCCGGAAATACAACAATAGACGCCAATGCTACCAATATCCATGGCCAGGGTCTAAGGGCATAATGCAAAATGTTGAAGAAAAAGGTTGCTCCAATGGCATGGTTTTCATTTTTTGCGGCCAGCATACGTTGTGCAATATAACCGCCTCCGCCAGGTTCACCGCCGGGGTACCAAGCACTCCACCATTGGACCGCTAGGGGTATGATCAATAAACTTATCAAAGCATCGGTATCCGAAAAATCGGGAAGTATCGACATTTTTTCCTGTACCTGTGTATTGGCCAAAATATTGTCCAGCCCACCAACTTCTGGCATATTCACCAAATATACCGCGGCTCCAATGGCACCGCCCATAGCAACAAAAAACAGAATGAAATCTGTGTAGACCACACCTCTAAACCCTCCAATGGCACTAAAGACCACAGTTACGGTGCCACCGATAAGAACGGTTTCAACAGGTTCCAGACCGAGCATTACCTGCCCAATTTTGATAGCGGCCAAGGTTACGGCCGACATGGCCATTACATTAAAGACCACACCAAGATATAAAGACCGGAACCCTCTTAAGAAATGAGCAGGTTTTCCTCCATATCTAAGGTCATAAAACTCCATATCGGTAGCGACATTGGATTTTCTCCATAGTTTGGCATATACAAAAACCGTGAGCAGGCCGGTAAGTAAAAAGGCCCACCAGCCCCAGTTTCCGGATACACCGTCCGTCCGTACAAAATCCGTTACCAGGTTGGGGGTGTCGGTAGAGAAAGTGGTAGCCACCATCGAGAACCCTAAAAGCCACCAAGGCATGCTGCGCCCCGATAAAAAGTACTCAGCCGTGTTTTTGCCAGATGTTTTGGATACGTATATTCCAATAAAGAGAACAAGGGCAAAAAACCCAAAAATGATGATGTAATCTAAAAGTTCTAGTTTCATTTGCTTGGTTTGGCTGGAGTTAAAGATAGCTTTTTTGGGTTACTTTTGTGTACCTCTAAAAATGCTACATGCTTCTCTCTGCTTTTTCCGATATATCTGTTACTGCTTGGGCCATGGCCGCTACAGCGGCTTTTTTAATGGGTGTTTCCAAGGCCGGACTTAAAGGGATGTCCATTTTTAATGTAACCCTTATGGCATTGGCTTTCGGTTCGCGTGCATCTACGGGGCTCTTTATTCCCTTGTTGATCGTGGGCGATGTTTTTGCCGTGGTCTATTACAACCGGCATACCCAATGGAAATACATTATAAAATTTATTCCATGGATGATCTTGGGGATCTTGGCCGGGGTATTTATTGGAAAAGATCTGCCAGAGCGCGAATTTAAATGGGGCATGGTGGTAGTGATATTTATTAGTTTGGGGATGCTGATCTGGTGGGATCGCAGGAAGTCCAAAAAGGTCCCTACCCATTGGTTGTTTTCCGGCTCCATGGGCGTTTTGGCGGGGATTTGCACCATGATTGGGAATTTGGCGGGAGCATTTACCAATATTTTCTTTTTGGCCATGCGATTGCCAAAAAATGAATTTGTGGGCACGGCGGCATGGCTGTTTTTTATTACCAACCTGTTTAAACTGCCTTTTCATGTTTTTGTTTGGAAAACAATCTCGGCAGATAGCCTATTGATTAATTTGAGATTATTGCCGGCAATTGGAGGCGGTTTGATCTTAGGTGTTTTTTTGGTGAAGAAGATCAACGAAAAAAATTACAAACGCTTTATTTTGATCGTAACCGCGATTGGTGCCGTGGCGATTTTGTTTAAGTGAGAGGATATCATGGATTTTCATCAATCTGAAACCCATACAGAACGATAGGTTTCACATTCTTTACAAGAAAAAAAACCGCATCAATTTGATGCGGTTTTCCTTTATACATTAAGATGCTCTTCTACTCTGAAGCACCTTCATAAATCGCATTAAAAATCAATTTGTAAGTGCCGCGTGGCTGTGCCCTAAATTGCGGACGGAAGGCAAACAAGATGGCCGCACCTTTTCCGTACTTGGCTTTTACCATTGCCGGCTTTTTTGCTATATAGCGATCTTCGCCCATGGCCCAGCCGCTCATCAACAGATCTTTTGCAGCATAGTTAACAATAACTTCGACTTCGGGGGCAGGGGCATCTTTAATGTCCTCTTTTCCGCCTTCGCCCGTTTTTCTCTGTTTGTTTATGGTAAAGGCCCTGCTCCTGTTAAAGGAAACGGCAACGGTGTCCTTCATACCGAAGGCCAACGGATGAGAAGTATCCACTCCGGCCTTGATCAAGGAGCCGGGAATAAAGAAATCGTTGTTGTCGGCGCCTTTTACGGCATCGCGCAATGGCAAACCAAATTGTTCTATCACAAAATCACTGGCGGCATCAAAAGCAATCAAGGTTCCGCCTTCCTCAACATAGTTGCTCAACGCCAATGTTCCTTTAAGCCCAATTCCTCCCGTGAATTTCTCGGGCATGCTCATTGTATTGTGTCCGTGCAAAATGGAGCTTGCTCTTTGCGATGGGATAATAATGGCATCATACTGCGATAAATCCTTGGTTTTTATGTCGGCATCGTGCAAGGTATCCATATCAAACTCATATTCGTCCATGATAAAGCGTGTCCAACCTTCATCCATATTGGCCACCCAAGACTTGTACAAACCTACTTTGGGCAAATGGATTTTTTTGAGTTGTACTTCTGGTTTTGCGGACAGTCCAGTGAATTCCAATCCGAATTCATCTGCTAGTGATTCCATCAATTCCTTATCTCCAGAAACAATGTAGGATCCTGCCGGAAAGGTTTTCTTGCCCGCTTTGAACTCGGTCATGCTCTTGTGTGCCGTACCTCCTGCCTTTAGTATTTTGTTTGTTGCGATTACGGAGGCATTGGTGTTTACGTTAAGTGCATATCCGAAGGAACCATTTCGGTTTAAGGTACCTTCGTAATAGTTAACCAAGCCCGATACTTTTTCGGTAGGTGCTTTAAAAGGCTTTTCTATTTTAGCGACCTCAATTCCCATTTGCATGGGCAATGTCCATCCTGCCAAATCATAAGGGGTGTCCGGAGGACCGCCCGGATATTGAAAGCGGGTGGGGTAGTTTTGCTTTTCCATGAGGTCTAGCAAGTACGGTCTAAACGCCTGTGCGGTATAGATTAAGTAAGAACCTTTTTCGTATTCTACACCGTTCACCGTAAAATCCTTGGTGGCTCTTTGGACTTCGATTCCGCCTCTGAGCAAAACATTTACCAAATTTACGGCCTCAAAGGAATCCCATTGTTCTTTACCGATAATGTAAGCATACAGACCTTCTGTTTTGCCTTTATCGACAGAAGATTTACCCATTTTGTAGATGTTGTACAGGTAGTTGCTCTTACGGTCGGCAGCAAGGTCCAAAGTAGCCCATGTTGCGGTCAACATATAATCAACAGCATCCCTAAAATGGGACTCTCCACCTTTCCATGGGTCTGGGTACATAATGTCGGTGCCATCGGTAGGTGTTCCTCCGGCTACGGTCTTGGGCAATTTCTCAGGGTCGTAATATCGTGGTGTGGGGGAGGCATGCCCTGTTTCGGTCAAAATACCGATCATATTATGGTAATAGGGCACGGTACGTGCTCCACCGTTCCAGAACATTGTATAAAAGTTATCGGCAATGGCTCCGGGCATATTTTCCAAAGAAAAACGTTTGGACATGGCAGAACCAACTTCGCTTACTCCTGATGTAATTGCCGGATGTATTCTTGGGTTTACTGGGTCGGCATAGGGAGGAATGGAAATCTTGGTCCAAGATGGTGAAGTCTGATGATGATTAAAAACAATCTGCGGGTACCACTCGTTGTACAGTATTTTGGTAACATTGTAGGTTTCCGGTAGGTTGTTCATAAACCAATCACGGTTATTGTCGTGCCCCATATAATAGTGGTAAAGAATCGGGGGGCGAGATGTTTCGTAAGGTGTCCCCAAGTTTTTACGGTACCAATCAGCGACGATATCCAGACCATCGGGGTTCATATTGGGCATAATAATGGTAATCACATTATTCCTTATCTTTTTCATTTCCTCTGTTTCGGAAGTGGCCAAGGTGTATGCCATTTCCGGAGTAACTTGTGTACCTGCCAGTTCCGTAGAGTGGATACCGCCATCCACCCAAACAATGGCTTTTCCTTCTTCGGACAATTTTACGGCTTCTTGTTCGCCCACTTGCACGCGCGCCAATTTGGTGCTGATATCCTTCCATTTATCCAACTGTGCCAAGTTTTCTTCCGAGGAAACAAAAACAATATACATTTTGCGACCTAAAACAGTCTCACCGATCTCTTGCATTTTTACCCTGCTGGAAGCATTGTCCAGCTTCATCAAGTAATCTTCGATCTGTGAATAATCAGCCAATTTATAATCGGCACCTAATTTAAATCCAAATACATCTTCTGGTTTGGGAACATTCTGGGCTATTGAAAATGCAGCACAGAACAAAAACAAAACGGTGGAGTACAGTAGTGTTTTTAAGCTTTTAGTTTTAGAAATCATTTTATGAATTAGTTTAATATGCTTGAAATTTAAGCATTTGTATTGAGGAAATTAAATGGATATGATATCAATTTATCACAGATGTTTTTTTTGAAGGGTTGGTAATTCTGTGAGTTAATAACTGAAAAATTATCAGTTTCCCAAATCGGGACGCTTACGGGATATCTTTTTCTCTGCGGTTTTCTTTTTGGACTTTAACCGTTTTTCTTTAGAAGTTTTGGTGGGTTTGGTCGCTTTTCGCTTTTTAGGGATTATCAATGCATTTTTTAGAATGTCGAAAAAACGTTTGACTACAAGGTCTTTGTTGCGGTGTTGACTGCGAGCTTCGTCGCATTGCAAAATTAAAGCGCTATCTTGGGTAAGTCGGGATTGTAGTTTAAGAAGTATCCGTTGTTTTTCCCTATCGGATAGTCCTTGCGAAGTAGAAATATTAAAAGTGAGTTCCACTTTCGAAGAAACTTTGTTTACGTGTTGCCCACCGGCACCACTGCTTCGCATGGCCTTGAACTGAAGTTCCCTATGAATTTGTTTTTTGTCCAACCTGAAGCCTTTTGTTAATGGTCTTCAAAGATACATTAAGAAAAATGGTTGTTCCTTCCTCCTGTTTTTTCTCGGAGTTGAAGAAAATGATGGTTCCATCTATAGCTGTTCCTTCATTCAGGTAATGGCCGCCACTAAAAAAACTTTGTCTTACCTCCACTTGTAGGCCCGAAGAATCGGAAAATTTGAATTCGTGTGGATAGACCAACACCGATTTATCGATTTCGGAATAAGATTTCAATAACTTCATGGGCACTTGGTTCACTTGTCCGAACAAAGAGGCTGTGTAATAATTGGGTGGATTGTTGTACAGGTCTTTGGTGTTTTCATTGGCGATTATTGTACCGTTTTCCAAGATAAGGGTGCGCTCAGCGAAGGGAAGTACATCACTGGGGTCGTGGCTTGCCGTAAGTACGGTAATGCCTTGTTTTTTTAGGTATAAAAAAAGATTTCTCCTAAGGGAACTGCGCTTAAAGTTATCGATATGGCCAAAAGGTTCGTCCAAAAGCAAGACTTCTGGTTCTTGCGCCAATACCCGGGCAAGTGCCACACGCTGCTGTTGGCCTCCACTGAGAAATTTTACTTTGGTCTTGGCATATGGCATCATTTCGATAAGCTCCAACAATTCGTTGATTCTTTCCTCGTGTGTTTCCCGCTCAAAAACAGAAAGGAACTGACCTATATTTTCTTCTACGGAGATGAATGGCATCAAATCAAAATCTTGGGCCAAATATTTCATGTATGGCTCTCCGGGAACCAGATTAAAATTGGGTCCAAGAGCTTCTTTTTCGCCCCAAAAAACAGAGCCTTCTTCTACATGGAGCAGCCCGTAGATGATTTTCAGCAAGGTGCTTTTTCCAGAGCCGCTTTCGCCCATTAAGGCCACATGCTCCCCTGGAGCAACGTCAAAAGCAATATCCTTTAAAATGGCCCGGTTTTTATAACCGAAAGAATTTATTTGAACTTTTAGCATAAACGTGTAAAAAGCTGTTCAGAAGCTATGTTTGTCAACCTGAACTTGTTTCAGGTTCTCACATTATGTTGTTTTTAATGTATAAGATTCTGAAATAAATTCAGAATGACGTTTTAAGTTACTTTCTGAACAGCCTATAATATGTCAATCTTTAAACTCTTTGAGCACTGCTTGGTTGGGCAATTCATCAAATCCCATATTGAACAGCGTAAACCCGAAGATGTCGGCATACTGTTCAATGGTCTTGCTTACCGGGGTGCCCGCTCCATGTCCTGCATTGGTCTCGATTCGGATCAAAGTAGGTTGGTCTCCGGCTTGTTTTTCCTGTAATTCGGCAGCAAATTTAAAACTGTGCGCTGGAACCACGCGATCATCGTGATCTCCTGTAGTGACCAAAGTAGCTGGGTAGGCAGTACCTTCTTTTACGTTGTGCACGGGAGAATATCCTTTAATGTAGTTGAACATTTCTTCGTTATCCTCGGAAGTTCCATAATCGTAGGCCCATCCTGCACCAGCAGTAAACGTGTGATAGCGTAACATGTCCATTACACCTACGGCAGGCAAAGCCACTTGCATTAGATCGGGTCGCTGGGTCATGGTTGCACCCACCAAAAGACCACCATTAGATCCTCCACGGATGGCCAAATATTCTTTTGAGGTGTATTTGTTTTCGATCAAATATTCGGCAGCGGCGATGAAGTCATCGAACACATTCTGTTTTTGAAGCTTGGTGCCCGCATCGTGCCATTTTTTGCCGTACTCCCCACCTCCTCTTAGGTTGGGAACGGCATACACGCCGCCTTGCTCCATCCAAACAGCATTTACTATGCTGAAAGAGGGTGTAAGGCTCACATTAAAACCGCCATAGCCGTATAGGATGGTCGGGTTTTTTCCGTTAAGTTCCGTTCCTTTTTTATAGGTAATGATCATAGGCACTTTAGTGCCGTCCTTGGAGTTGTAGAAAACTTGTTTTGATTCGTAGTTGTCCGGATCAAAATCAATCTGAGGCTTCCAATATTGCTCGTACTCCCCAGTTTCCACATTGTATTTGTAAGTGGATCCAGGTGTATTGTAATTGGTAAAGGAGAAATAAAATTCCTTGTCCTCCTTTTTGCCGCCAAACCCACCTGCGCTTCCTACGCCTGGCAGCTCAACTTCTCGGATTAATTTTCCGTCATAATCGTATTGGAGTACTTTGGAAATGGCGTCTACCATGTATTCGGTAAAGAAATATCCTCCTCCGGTTCCTGCGGTCAAAACATTTTCTGTTTCTGGGATAAGGTCTTTCCAATTATCGGGAGTAGGGTTGGATGCATCTACAACGACCACCTTTTTGTTGGGAGCCTCACGGTTGGTTACCAAATAGAGTTTTGACCCTTCGTTTTCGATAACATAAGTATCGGAATCAGTGTCGTCCAAAATAGTCACTAGTTCAGGATTATCTTGGGAGAGGTCCATCAGAAACAATTTATTGCCCGATGTTGATACCGAAGCGGAAATGAACAAATACTTCTGATCTTCCGAAACATAACCGCCTACGTAACGGTGTTTTTCCTCATCAGTTCCACCAAATATGATCTTATCTTCAGATTGTGGTGTTCCCAATTTGTGGTAATACAATTTGTGTTGGTCCGTTTTTGCTGAAAGCTCGCTTCCTTCGGGCTTGTCGTAGCTGGAGTAAAAGAAACCATCGTTTCCTTTCCACGAAATTCCACTGAACTTGATATCCACCAAGGTATCCTCAACTATTTCCATGGATTCGGCATTGATCACAATGCCCTTGCGCCAATCGCTCCCTCCTTCGGAAATAAGGTAGGCGGCTTTGGAACCGTCTTTGGTAAAACTTAGGCCCATTAAAGATGTAGTACCATCCTCGGAAAAAGTGTTAGGGTCCAAAAAGACCTCTTCTTTACCATCGTCTTTTTTACGGTAAACCACATATTGGTTCTGTAGACCGTTGTTTTTGTAGTAATAGGTATAATCTCCTTCTTTGAATGGGGAGCCTACTTTTTCGTAGTTCCAAAGTTTTTCCAGTCGGTTTTTAAGATCCTTGCGGAATGGAATTTTATCCAAATAACCAAAAGTCGTGGCATTTTGCTGTTTTACCCATGCTTCGGTTTCTTCGCTGCGATCATCCTCCAACCAACGATATGGGTCGGGAACTTCTGTACCGAAGTAATTATCTACGGTATCAACTTTTTTGGTAGTGGGGTAGGTCACGGTAATAGGTTCTCTTTGTTTTGTAGTTTCTTGGCAGGCTGCAAACAAAACCAAAGCAGCCAACAGACTAATGTTTTTCATGTTTTATCGGATTGATTCTGATAAAAATACCACAAAAGACATAAACCAATTGGCTGCAATCGATGCTTTAACGAAATTTATGAAATTAGTTCAGATGTATTCGAAACCAGATTGTTCTTTACCAAATACTCCGCAATCTGCACTGCATTGGTTGCAGCCCCTTTTCTTAGGTTGTCCGCCACGATCCACATGTTCAATGTGTTGGGTTGTGTCTCGTCCCTTCTAATTCTACCAACAAAAACATCGTCCTTCCCGTTGGCAAAAACAGGCATGGGGTAAGTGTTTGTTTCTGGATTGTCCTGCACTACGATACCGGGGGTTTTACTGAGGAGCTTTCGAACTTCGGCCAAATCAAAGTCGTTGTGAAACTCTACATTTACGGATTCGGAGTGCCCGCCAGCGGTTGGAATACGTACAGCAGTCGCGGTAACGGAAAAGGTGCGGTCGTCCAATATTTTTTGAGGCTCTCGAGCCAGTTTCATCTCTTCTTTGGTATACCCGTTTTCCAAGAAAACGTCGCAATGGGGCAAGGCGTTTCGGTTGATGGGGTAGGGATAGGCCATTTCCCCTTCGATGCCCGCGGCTTCGTTTTCCATTTGTTCCACAGCTTTGACCCCTGTTCCCGAAACGGATTGATAGGTGGAAACTACGACACGTTTCATCTGGTATTTTTTGTGCAAAGGGTCTAAAGCCAGCACCATTTGAATGGTGGAACAGTTGGGATTTGCTATGATTTTGTCGTCTGCGGTCAATTCACTGGCATTGATTTCTGGTACCACCAATTTTTTGGTGGGGTCCATACGCCAAGCTGAGGAGTTATCGATAACCGTAGTTCCGACTTCTGCAAATTTGGGCGCCCATTCGAGCGAAGTGTCTCCACCGGCCGAAAAAATGGCAATATCGGGTCGAGCGGCTACCGCATCTGCCAAGCCGATTACGGTATGCTCCTCGTTTTTGTAAGTCAATTTTTTGCCAACGGAACGCTCCGAGGCAACCAACAACAATTCTGAAATTGGGAAGTTACGCTCTTCCAATACTTTCAACATCACTTCGCCTACCATTCCGGTGGCTCCAACAACTGCTACTTTCATCTTAAAACTATTTCTTGTAGCAAAGGTAATTCAGTCAGCGGTTTAAACAAGCATATATAGTTTCATTTATAAAAAAATAACAAAACGTTATAAATAAAACAACCATCAATGTATTAGCGAAACACATTGATGGTTTTTAAAGGTTATTTTGATGTAGCGGAGTGCTGAATTATTTTCAGCATCAACGATTTTTATTTTTTCAACAAATCGCGGATTTCGGCCAAGAGTTCCTCTTGGGACGGTCCTTTCGGAGCTTCTGGCGCAGGTTCCTCTTTTTTCTTCATTTTGTTTACGCCTTTTACAATAAGGAACATAACAAATGCAACGATAATAAAATCGATAACATTGGTTAAGAACGAACCGTACAATACGGCAATTTCGCCTACAATTTCTCCGGCATCATTTGGTGTGCCTTCAGTGATCACATATTTCAAATCGTTGAAATCTGAGTTGAACAATAATCCGATCAAAGGAGAAACAATTCCTCCGGTAAAAGATGACACTACTTCTTTAAAAGCAGCACCCATAACGAAACCAACGGCGATATCCACCAGGTTTCCTTTCATTGCAAAGTCTTTAAACTCTTTTAAAAATCCCATTTTATAGTCAAGTATTGGTTATATAGAAACAAATTAAGCAAAAAAGCCGTCCATTTGGTTAAAAACACAAACAAATTATTGATTTAAGACCTCTCTTTTTACTCTTTGAGAAATAGCGGTAAGAATTTCATAAGAAATCGTGTTGGCCATGGAGGCCAATTGTTCAGCAGATTTTTCGGAACCAAAAATTATGGCTTCATCTCCCTCTTGGCAGTCAATTTTCGTGACATCTACCATGATCATATCCATACACACATTTCCGATTATAGGAGCCTTTTCCCCATTAATGGTAACAAATCCCTTGCCTTTTCCATACTGACGGCCAATACCATCTGCATGCCCTATGGGCAAAGTAGCACTTTTAATCGCACTGGTTGCTTTAAATGCTCGATTATAGCCTACGGATTGATCGAGTCCAATTTCGTGAATTTGAGAGATTATGGTTTTTAAGGTTGCCACAGGTTGTAGTTGTGCATCCACTTCTGCTTGATTGCCATAGCCATAAAGACCAATTCCACTACGGACCATCTCAAATTGTGCTTCAGGATAATTGATGATTCCCGATGTGTTCAACATATGGCGGATGGGGGCATAGCCCAACTTTTCCGTCATGGCATCGCTTATGTTTTTGAAAGAGCTGATCTGTTTTAAACTGAACACTCGTTCGTTTACATCTTCCGAGGCTACCAAATGAGAAAAAACAGAATTAATTTTTATGCACCTGTTCTCTTTGGTCTTTTCTACGATAGAATCAACATCTGCTTCAGAAAAGCCTAAACGGTTCAGCCCGGTATTGAATTTAATATGGATTGGATAATCCGTTTGTTTTTTTTCTTTTGCCCTGTCCAGAAATTGGTTCAGGATGTTTATGGAATAGATGCTCGGTTCCAATTGATTTGCGATCAAATCATCAAAATTTGAGGCCAATGGATGCAAAACCAAAATAGGTAGTTTTATACCCGATTCCCGAAGTAAAACTCCCTCACTTACGTAGGCTACGGCCAGATAATCGGCACCTAGTTCCTCTAATTTTTGTGCAATGGCCACCATGTCGCTCCCATAGGCAAATGCTTTAACGACCCCTAAGAATTTTGTGTCTGGATCAATTTTGGATCGCAGTACGTTGTAGTTGTGCGTTAGTGCCAACAGGTCCAAAACCAAGGTGGTTTCTCCTACCTTACTCATCCGATTTATTGTTTTTGGCGCTTACTTCTTCTGTGTCCACATCCATTTCTTTTATTTTTTCGCGCAACATGGCCTTGTAGAAAGCAGCCCTGCTCAAGGGTTCATATTCTTCGGTTTCGCCCAAGAGCACCAAGTTGTCGTTTAAGGATTTTCTAAAACTGTAATTGGCCAAATTCCCCGTTCGGGTGCAAACGGCGTGTACTTTAGTGACATATTCGGCGGTCGCCATTAAGGCGGGCATAGGGCCAAAGGGATTTCCTTTAAAGTCCATATCCAATCCGGCGACCACAACGCGGACTCCTCTATTGGCCAAATCGTTGCAAACGGTAACAATTTCCTCATCGAAGAATTGCGCCTCATCGATTCCGACCACATCGCAATCGTCTGCCAAAAGCCTAATATTGGCAGCTGCAGGCACAGGAGTAGATCTAATTTCGTTGGAGTCGTGAGAAATAACGTTTTCTTCGTGGTAGCGTGTGTCCACGATCGGTTTAAAGATCTCTACTTTCTGTTTGGCGAACTGGGCCCGTTTTAAACGTCGAATCAGCTCTTCTGTTTTTCCCGAAAACATGGAGCCGCAAATCACCTCGATCCATCCAAATTGTTCTTTATGGTTTACTGTGTTTTCGAGAAACATAACGTATTTTTGAAAGAAATTGTTTGTTTTCCCGTTATAATGGGACGAGCACAAAGCTACTAAAAAATTGAACCCTTGTTTTCAATAAGATTTTAACCTTTTGTTGATAGGGTTTTTGCAAAATCGTTTTATTTTTATAGTAAAGAATAAAAGCTATGATACGGAAATTGAGGGAAGAGTTGATCAAATTGTCCACCGAAATAATTACGGCAAGGGAAGATACCGATCTTGCGGCACTTTATGATAGATCTAAAGAAATATATGAGAAATTGGCCGTATTGAAGTTTATCGATGAAAAACTGAGTGATGTTGAAGTCGATGTTTCCCAGAACGTCATAGCCTCAAGATTCGAGAAAATGGCAAACGCCGTTTTGAGCGGAAACACCTCTGTTCCCGAGAGCAATCCGCACCAAGAGGACATTATAACCACCCCATCCATGGAAACCATTAAGGATATTGTTTCCGAAATGCCTTCCAATGCGGATTTGGAACGTGTGTTCGCGGAGTTTGTGGCCAAGCCAAACTTTATGAAGAACGACAAGGAAAATCTGGCACCACAAGAGGATAGTCCAGTTTCTGCACCATCTGCAAAGTCCGTAAACGATAGGTTGGCAAAAGATTTTCAGGTAGGGCTCAACGATAAGCTGGCATTTGTAAAGCATCTGTTCAACAACAGTATGGAGGATTACACCCGGGTGCTATCCCAACTCACCACCATAGATTCACAGGAGCGATCGATAGCTTTTATCAACAATATGGTTAAGCCCGAGTACAATAATTGGAAAGGTAAGGAAGAGTACGAAGCCCGATTTGTGGCTCTTATCGAAAGACGGTTCGCTTAAATTGATTTTTTCAAGCTGAATTTAATCTCAAGGCCGTAACTTTGGGTATGGGAAAATTATATCTGGTTCCTACACCGATCGGAAATTTGGAAGATATGACCTTTCGTGCCATTAAAGTGCTTAAAGAGGTCGATGTGGTCTTGGCAGAAGATACCCGGACCAGCGGAAAACTCCTCAAGCATTTTGAAATCAACACCTCGTTGCAGAGCCATCATATGCACAACGAGCATAAACAGGTGGATGTGTTGGTACAAAAAATGAAAGAAGGGACAACTTACGCTCTCATATCCGATGCAGGCACCCCGGCTATTTCCGATCCAGGATTTTTATTGACCCGTGCTTGTGTGGAAAACGGTATTGCAGTAGAGTGTTTGCCCGGAGCAACTGCCTTTGTTCCTGCTTTAGTGAACAGTGGATTGCCCAATGACCGATTTGTTTTTGAGGGATTTTTGCCTGTAAAAAAAGGCCGTCAGACACGACTTTTGGAACTTGCCGAAGAAACCCGAACTATGGTTTTTTACGAATCGCCCCATAAGCTCCTTAAAACCTTGACCCATTTCGCCGAGTATTTTGGAGAAGACAGACCCATTTCCGTATCCCGGGAATTGACCAAATTATACGAAGAGACCGTTCGCGGAACGGTTACGGAGGTACTGGAGCACTTTAACAATAAGACGCCCAAAGGCGAATTTGTGATTGTGGTCGGCGGACGTAAGGATTAATCCTCATCAATAATAAATAATTCCTCCACGGGAAGATTGAACAATCTGCCCATTTTTAATGCCAAGGTAACCGAAGGATTGAATTTATCCTTTTCTATGGCATGGATGGTCTGTCGTGAAACGCCCAATTCTTTGGCCAGTTCGGCTTGGGTCATATCCAATCTTGCTCTTTCCACTTTTACCAAATTCTTCATGAATGCGCCTGTTTTTTAAAGTAGAATATGATCAAAAACAATATCATGAATAATGATAGAACCATGTCTAAACTAACTTCATAATAAACGTCGAAAAGATAAATGGCCAAGGCAATAATCAATAAGATAATTACGGTAGTCTGATAGGATTGTAATCTGATTAATCTTATAAAGTCATCTTCAACTTTTTCTTTGGACAACATGTAGATCAAAAGACCTATTACTGGCAGAACATTGACAAAATAAAAAAGTGTTGTTCCCAGTAAATCTTCAAAATAATGATGTGTTCCGTCTGGAGAACCATTGAATCCATCTAAAAATCCATCCCCTGCTACGAAAAACAGGGAGATAAAGAAAACAAAAAGGCCAAGTCGTTTGCCCCAGTTTGGTAGTATTTGAACATCCATTTGCTAGTATTTTTGTCTAAAAGTAAATAAAACTTTACATTTTTACAAATATTATAGCTTTATTGAGGTATTTCAATGGGCAAAGAAAAATCAGTACACATTGGCCGCCCTCAATCGGCTGAAAGTCTCGGGTTTCATGTTGAGGTAAGATGCCAGGTACTTTTGTGGAATTACCTTTAATTCTTCTGGGCATCTTTTCATAAAGGCAACATAGCGTTGCTCGGCCGTAAGGGTTAAAAGCTCCACCTCTCTGGACAATCGCCCAAAAAGCACGTCCTGGAAAAAAAGATGTCCCCATTTATAAAAAGAGAGGTGGTTTTTGAACATCTCATCATAGTCCTGTTTGCATAAAGCCAGTAATTTAGATGGTTTCAAAGCTTCCAAGAAAATTTTAGAGGGCTCTCCTCTTACAAAGGAATCAAATACTCCTGAAGGGCTTCCGGCGTAGGAAAATCCCAAAACCACTTTTTCGCCTTTTTCATTTAGCACATAGATTGCTTGTACACCCTCCAGAACAATATAAAAGTTACGCTCTATACTTTCCGCTTCCGTAATTATATCATACTGATCAAATGATTTCAGTGTCCAAAGGGATGTAAAATGTTGTTCTTCATCTTTCGATAAATCAAGATTTGAAAAGAAAGATTTCAAAATAAGGGATGCTTCGACCTCCATTGTTTAGAATCACTTGGTTTCCATAAAAATAGGAATAATACAGTTGGGGCAATTTCCCACTATAAATTACTGAGTCAAGACTTTCTGTTGATTTAAAATTTCATCAATTTGTACCATATGCCTCTCCAAATGGCACAACAGAAACTCAAAACTTTCTGGTAGATAGAACTTTACAATGGGTCCTATCCCTGAAGTGATTTTAATTTTGGATATATCTTTATTTCTACTTTTTAGGATTGAATGCTTCAGGTGACCATGAAGCTCAAAAAATTCACGAAAAATATCTTCCACTTTTTCCTTCCCCATATTTTTCCTGTCCAACAAGGGTTCAAATCGTTTCATGGTCTTCATTTTCCATTTTCTTCGGATTCCTTTGGGACGTAGCATTTCAATGATCATTTTTTGCCAAGGTCTGGCTCTAAAGGGCTTTTGCTCTTCATTTGAATCGGTCATATTGGAAATTGCTTCATCTAACTGATTTCGGTAAGGGCCGTAGGCAATATTTAAGTGTGCCAATACTTCAATAATGCTCCATGTATCCGGAACCGATACGTTTGTTAGCATATCTGTATCGAGTTCTTGTAGGGACACCACATTGTTGAGCACAATGTTCAATCGTTGAATTTGGTTTTCAGGTGTTAGGAATAACTTGGCCATACGCTTAAAAATTGTTGTTGATTTAAAACCACAAATTTTAAGGTAATCAAGCACATAAATGTTGATGCAGATCAAGAAATCATATACATATCAATATTTGCTGCCATCGTGCTTGCCCTTTTCCCAGCCTACTTCGCCTAAGTATTTTTCAGCACTTTCCACGGCGCCATTCTCAATATTGGTGCCCATGGAGTCGTTCCAACGGTTCAGGTACCCAAAGAGAGAGATTACACCCATCATTTCAACGATCTCGCCATCGTTCCAATATTTATGGAGTCTTTCTTTTATATCGGCGTTTACGGTGTTCGGAACCTGAGAAGCAGCTAGCGCAAAATCCAAAGCGGCTCTTTCCGCTTCCGAAAAAGCAGGATGGGTTCTATATTCCCAGATATTTTCAAGTTGGTCTTGCTCGGCGCCATAACGTTCCGCAGCGCGTATGGCGTGGGCTTGGCAGTATCTGCATCCGGTCGCGTTGCTGCTTACCCAGGCAATCATTCGTTTAAGGGCAGAGGTTACCTTTCCCTCGTTGGCCATAACCGCTTTGTTAAGGTTGATAAACGCCTTGGAAATAGCGGGCCTGTGCTGCATGGTTAAAACGGAATTCGGGCAAAACCCAAGTGTTTCGTTAAAGAACTCCGCCAGTTGTTTGGTTTCCAAGTCATGATCGGGAGATAGAGGATTTACTAAGGCCATCGATGAGATTTTAAGTTGTATTTTTGATTTCTACAAGAAACAAAAATTTATATTCATGACAAATCACATTACCACCAAATGGCTTGGTGAAATGGCTTTTGAAAGCAATAACCCATCCGGGGAGACCATAAAAATAGATGCAGGACCGGAAAGCGGTGGATCTGGAGAAGGATTGCGCCCCAAGGCATTGATGCTATCTTCTCTGGCAGGTTGTTCGGGCCTGGACGTGGCATCCCTCATCAAAAAAATGAAACTGGATGTAAAGGAGTTCAAGATAGAGACCATTGCAAACCTTACCGATGAGCATCCAAAATATTACGATTCCGTTGTAATAGAGTATCATTTTACCGGCTCTGACCTTAACGAGGAAAAGCTGAAAAAAGCGGTAGACCTATCAGTGGAAAAATACTGTGGTGTAATGGAAATGTTCAGGAAGTTTGCAAAATTGGACATCAAAATTTTATATCACAATAGCTAAAATGTAGAAAAGGACGATAACCCCTGGTTCCTTTTTGGCGAAATGGGATTTTTACCAAAATCCTACATGTTTTTACTTGTAAAATATAAATCAAATGTGGCTAAAAAAGAATGGGTTATATGTACTGCTAGCGGTTTCCGTGATTCTTGCAATGTTGGGGGTTACGACCGAAAACTTTGTTTTTAAGTCCGGTACGGCAGGTATGGGGGCTGTTATTATCCTCATCATGGGTATTGTGGACAAATCTAGGATTAAAGAAGCTTGGTGGATAATCGGAGCTTTTTTATTTTCCATAATCGGGGATTGGTTTTTATCCCATATGAACGGTGATAGCACCATGTTCGTAAAGGGAATCGCCCTGTTTTTTTTGGCCCACTTGGGGTATTTGCTCTACGCATTGCGGAACGGTCGTATAAGAGGAATGTTTACTGCGATTGTTTTGACTATCTATTTGGCATTTTTCTTTTTAGTGCTCTATCCCACTTTTACAGATGTTACGTTGATGATTGCATCTTTGGTGTATTTGCTCATTTCTTGTTTTTCTTTGGGCGCGGCCATGGGGATAAAAGGAGACCTGGCCGCTAAAAGAAGCTTTATTTTTGGAATTGTACTGATTATTTTTTCGGATACTATAATTGCATTCAAAGAATTCGTGGGTTATCATTCGTTCGATTTTCTGATTACACCTACCTACTACCTGGCCCACATTTTTATTACATTTTCACTCGTTAAAAGATTTAAAAGCAACGTCCCAACATCAAACTAATACCTAATATGCGCTGGACCGTAAAACCAAAACCAGAACAAAAAAGCATTGATGATCTTTCCGAAGCATTGGGAGTTGATGATTTAATTGCCCAATTGTTGATCCAACGAGGAGTGACCAATTATGAGGAGGCCAAAAGCTTTTTCCGACCAGAGTTAACCCATTTGCACGACCCTTTTTTAATGAAGGGAATGCAAAAGGCAGTGGAGCGCATTGAGCAAGCTTTTGCCAATGGTGAAAACATTTTGGTCTATGGGGATTACGATGTGGACGGAACCACTTCGGTAGCCCTGATGAGCTCTTATTTGCAAGAAACCCACCCTAATGTCGCGACTTATATTCCCGATCGCTATGCTGAAGGCTACGGAATTTCGTTTAAAGGGATCGATTTTGCCGCCGACAATGATATTGGCCTTATGATTGCCCTGGATTGCGGCATCAAGGCCATTGAGCAGATTGCTTATGCCAAGGACAAAGGTATTGACGTGATCGTTTGTGATCATCACCGACCGGGGAAAGATTTACCGGAAGCAGTGGCGATTTTGGATCCAAAACAAGAGGATTGTGCATATCCTTACAAGGAGCTTTGCGGATGCGGCGTTGGCTTTAAATTGATTCAGGCTCTGGCCGATCAGCAAGGAAAGACCATCGACGACATTTTGCTTTACCTGGATTTAGTGGCCACCGCCATTGCCGCGGACATAGTTCCGATTACGGGAGAAAACCGGGTTCTGGCCTATTACGGGTTAATGGTCATCAACGAAAACCCGAGAACCGGGATCAAAGCATTGATCGATCAGACCAAAAAGCGCGAACTTACCATTACGGATGTAGTGTTCATCTTGGCACCTCGGATCAATGCCGCAGGACGGATGAAGCATGGCCAACACGCTGTAGAGTTGTTAACCGAAACCAATTTTTTGCAAGCACAACGTTTTGCATCGGAAATTGAATCGTTCAATACCGAAAGACGGAGTTTGGACCAAGAGATCACACAAGAGGCCTTGGTGCAAATACAAGAAAATCGAGAAGAGGACAAGTTCACTTCTGTGGTCTATAACGAAAATTGGCATAAGGGAGTCATAGGAATTGTGGCGTCTAGATTAACAGAAACCTATTATCGGCCCACTTTGGTGTTTACCAAAAGTGGGGACAAATTGGCTGCTTCGGCACGTTCGGTCAAGGGGTTTGATATTTACAATGCCCTTGAAGGCTGTTCAGATTGCTTGGAGCAGTTTGGCGGACATATGTATGCAGCAGGACTTACCCTATTGGAAGAACAGTACGAACTCTTCAAAAAGCAGTTTGAAAAAGTAGTTTCTGAATCAATTGACCCAAAATTGTTGCAGCCCGAAATTTCTATCGACGCAAAAATTTCAATGCATCAAATCACACCAAAACTAATGCGGATCTTAAAGCAATTCGCCCCATTTGGACCGGGTAACATGGCACCTGTTTTTATGGCAGAAGGTTTAAAGGATACCGGCCATGCCCGAGGGGTGGGACAGGGCGAAAAGCACTTGAAATGCAGTCTCTATCAGCCCGGTTCCAATCCCATTGGCGCAATTGGGTTTAATTTGGGCAATAAATTGACACGAGTTAAAAGCATAAAACCATTTGATGCCGTATTTTCGTTGGATGAAAATGAATGGAACGGAACGGTGAGCCTTCAGTTAAAACTAAGAGATATTCGCTAGCAATTTATGGACCCCTACGCAGCACTTCGTTATAAGGAATTCAACATATTTTTATTGGTACGTTTTGCCATGGTCTTTGCATGGTCCATGCAGTTTATTGTGATAGAATGGCAAGTGTATTCCTTGACCAAGGACCCACTTTCACTAGGCATTATCGGGTTGATGGAAGTGATTCCTGCGGTGAGTATGGCCCTGTTTGCCGGACATATTGTAGATCAGCGGGAAAAGCGAAACCTTTTGGTGACTTGCATTGCTGGATTCTCGGTAATCAGTCTTGGGCTGTTCTTGTTGAGCTGGCCCGGGCTTGAAGATTCTTGGGAATCTAAAACCATACTGTACTCGATTTATGCCTTGGTTTTTTTGGGCGGGTTTGTGCGTTCGTTTTTGGGCCCTACAATTTTCTCTTTGATCGCTTTGATCGTTCCCAAAAAAATATACCCCAATGCCGCAACATGGAGCAGTTCCACATGGCAGTTGGCATCTGTTTTGGGTCCGGCCTTGGCCGGGTTCTCGATCAGTTGGATCGGGGTACATTGGAGCATGTGCCTTATTTTTGGGTTTTCGGTACTTGCACTTATTTTCTTGTTCCAAATACCGAGAAAACCAATCTTAAATCCAAAAATCGGTGAGCCGGTATTTCAAAGTTTACGAGATGGACTCAAGTTTGTTTTTGGGAACAAGGCCATTTTTGGAGCCCTGACCTTAGACATGGTCGCTGTTTTATTCGGTGGCGCTGTTGCACTGTTGCCAGTATATGCTCAGGATATTTTACATGTGGGTTCCGAAGGCTTTGGGATTTTACGTGCAGCCCCAGCGGTAGGGGCTTCCATAACCATGCTTGGCTCAACACGGTTTCCATTGCATAAAAAAGCAGGTAAAAAATTATTGATGGCCGTTTTTGCTTTTGGTATTTGTATTATCGTATTTGGACTGTCGGAATTGTTTTGGCTATCCGTAATAGCCTTGTTTTTGAGTGGTGCGGTGGATGGTGTTTCCATGATCATACGGCAGACTATTTTACAATTGAAAACGCCGGACAATATGCGAGGAAGGGTCGCATCTGTGAATTCTATGTTCGTTGGGTCGTCCAACGAGTTGGGGGCATTTGAAAGTGGATTGGCGGCCAAATTATTGGGAACGGTTACAGCAGTGGTTTTCGGTGGGTGCATGACGCTTTTGACCGCTGGAACAACCGCGATTGTTTCACCGACCTTTCGCCGACTGGATCTTCAAAAAGACATTGATGAACATGAAAAGGAGGATTAACCCTGCAGTTTCTCCAAAGTCAATTTTTCACCATCAAAAACGGCATAGGTATAATAGGAAATCCAATCCCCAAGATTGGTGTAGGTGGATTTTTCGTTGAGTTTGATTTCCATGGGCAGGTGTCGATGACCAAAAATAAAATGGTCATAGTGTTGTTGCTCCAGTTTGCGCTTGGCATATAAAATCAGCCATTCTTTGTCCTCACCCAAAAATGTAGCATCCGCATCTCCAGAAATAACCTTGTTGTTCACGGAAAGATGTTGCCCTAAGCGAACACCCAAATCAGGGTGCAACCATTTAAAAAGCCATTTGGCCAAGGGATTGGTGAACACTTTCTTCATTCGTTTGAAACCTTTATCGTGAGGACCCAATCCATCCCCATGTCCGATAAAAAAGGAAGCGTCGTTGATAAGGAACTGCTGTGGTTTGTGGTAAACGGGAATATTGAGTTCTTCCTCAAAATAGCCGTTCATCCATAGATCATGGTTGCCCACAAAATAGGTAATTTGGATGCCCATGTCCGATAGCTCGGCCAGTTTTCCCAAGGTGCGGGTAAAGCCTTTGGGAACCACAGTTTTGTACTCGAACCAAAAATCAAAAAGGTCGCCCATTAAAAAAATGGCAGCGGCATCATCTTTTATGGAATCCAGCCAAGCTACAAATTTTTTTTCACGGGGGAGACTATCCTTTCGAGTGGGTGCTCCGAGATGGTTATCGCTCGCGAAATAGACTTTTTTGCCTTTAGGCAGGGCAATGTTCTTCATTTATTTTTTGTAACGTCGGTTGCTTCGTATTCTGTTGACCACATATACCACAATCACAAAGAGCGCGAGTATGGGGAAAACTAAATCATTCATATTCTAAATTTTATAATTCTTCTCTCGTTTTAAACCGTCATGCTGAACTTGATTCAGCATCTCACAACTTTATCTTTTTAATGAGACCCTGAAACTAGTTCAGGGTGACGCATATTTTTATAATTAGAGAGCACACAACTACTTTTTAAACTTTTCCAATGCTTTTTTAGTATCGGGCGATAGTGCCAATCTTCCGGAGGCTTCGGCACGCACCAACAATAAGTCGTCCCAATGCTCGGTTCCTTGCCAAAGCACTTTTTTCATTTCAGCAAGGGCTTCGGGATTATAGCTCGCCAACTTTTGCAGGTGAATGTCCAGTTCTTTGTCCATTTCGGAAATGGAACCGTATACCTTGGCATAAAGTCCCTGTTCTTTGGCCCAATAGGCATTTTTCCATTCTGTGGGATACAAAGTGAGTTCTGCCAAAGCCGCCTTTCCCATTTTACGTTCCACCGCAGGGGCAATTACGAACGGACCTATTCCTATGGAAATCTCGGATAGTTTGATTGCCGCTGCTTCGGTAGCATGCACATAATCGCAGGCCGAGGCCAATCCGACTCCGCCACCAACAGTTTTCCCTTGCACCCGGCCGATAATGGGTTTGGGACATTTGCGCATGGCATTGATCACATGGGCAAATCCGCTGAAGAACTGTTTTCCTTCTTCTAAATTGGAAACTGCCACCAGTTCATCAAAAGAAGCGCCGGCGCAAAAGGCCCGTTCCCCTTCTGATTTTAAGACAATAACGGAAACTTCATTATTTTCCCCTAGTGCAACTAACTCCTTGGCCAGTCGTGCCAAAAGCTCCGAAACAAAAGAATTGCTTGCCGGATGGCCAAATTCGACCGTAGCGATCCTGTTTTCTATTCGAGTATATAAACTTCCGTTGGTTCTATCAGTTGTCATTCAATTTAGTTATCAGATGTCTTTGGATACTAAATTAAGGGTTTTGAACCAAGGGCCGGAACTTTCTTCTAAATTTCCAGACCAGTGAGAATCCGCGAATCATCATCCAAACAATAAAAGCGATCCAAATGGCGTAAAAACCAAGACCTAAATACATGCCCAGGTAAAGACAGGGGATAAACCCCAAAAAGGTGGCGGCAAGGAGTACATTTCTCAGGTATTTCATTTCGCCCATACCCTTAAAAATCCCATCAAAAATAAAGGCCAAGGTGTTCATGGGAAGTCCTAAGATTACAATATAAAAAATGCTGTAAAAGGTGTTGAGCACGATTTCCTCGTTCGAAAAAAGTTGACCAATGGGTCGATAAAAAATAAATCCGAAGCACATAAGGGCCAGACTTACGATCATTCCGTACTTGAATATTGTTTTGGCCAAATTCCAAAGGCCATCATAATCTTCGGCTCCCAAAAGTTTACCGCCCATACTGTTGCCTGCTGCGGCATAACCATCAATAAAAAATGCGGCGAACAACCATAGGTTAACAGCAATGGTATGTGCCCCGATAAAGCAATCTCCTAAAGTAGTGGCTTCTCGAACGGCCAACATCAACGCAGCATTTAGGGCCAAGGTTCTTACAAAAAGGTTAAGGCTCATAAAAATGAGTCGTTTGATCTCTTTGTTCAGCGGGAGGGTCAACTTTAGGCTGATATCCGTTTTCTTCATTAAAAAGAATAGTGCCAAAAGCGCCATAATGGCCTGTGCAATCAAACTGGCCCATGCGGCACCTTCCAAATATAGTGCAGGGATAAAACCTTCAATACCATAAACAAACACAAAATCGAGTACAATATTAAGTCCTGCCCCAAGCATGGCGATGACCATTGGGTAGAAGGTGTTTTGCAAACCCCGGAAGATACCAAAAATGGCAAAGGTGAACAGGGTAAGCGGAAATCCCCAAACCCGAATGGAATAATAGGAGACACAATACTCCAATATTTTTCCCGATGCATTGAAGAGCGAAAAAATCTCTTCAATTACAAAAATAGTGGTGATCAACACAATGATGCTTAAACAGATGTTGAGAAAAATGGCTTGTGCGGGCATATTTTTTACCTCGTCCAATCTTCCTGCTCCCAAATATTGTGATATAATGGCGGAAATGGAACTTCGGGTCTGGCCCAAAACCCAAATCAGCATCGACAAAAAGGAGCCCACTATACCGGCCGCAGCCAAAGATTCAAGTCCGTCTACCGGAATATTGCCAACAATAGCGGTATCGGTAATGGACAGTATAGGTTCTGCAATGCCCGATATGGTAGCGGGAACCGCCAATTGGTTAATGCTCCTAAAATTTACCTCTTTGCTCAAATCGGGTGCAAGTTACAGCACTAATTCATAACAATGAAAGGGATGTTCGCTTTGTTTTGGAAAGAAGATGTCGCCTAGTTTTTGATATCCCCGTTGTTCGTAAAATCTTTGGTTTCTTTTGTTCTGGGAAAAGGTGTCCAACCGCACCGATACAAATCCATTTTTCTTGGAATGGCTTTCAGCAAAGTCCATTAGCCCTTGGGCCAACCCTTTTCCTTGATGATCCGGATGGACTGATAAACGATGGATATACGAGCTGTTGCCATTAGGTGTAAGCCACTGTATGGGTATGTACTCGTCGTCCATTAAAGTTGATATGACGATAGTGCCCAAAATAATGTGGTTTTCTTCAATCACGTAGAGTTCGTTGCGCTGAATGTCTTTTAAAAAGGCTTGTTTGGAGGGGTAATGTTCGTTCCATTGAAAAATTCCATTTTGTTGCATTTTTACGGCACAGGCCTTGGTAATCGACAAGATGTCGGTGATTTCGGAAATCTTTGCTCGTCTTATCATTGATTCGTTTCAATTTAATTGTAAATTTAAGGTTTAATCATAATCACCAAACCATGAACAATATACTTGTACCTATTGGAACTTCTCCAAATGCTTCTCAAACCTTACAATATGCGGTTGATTTTGCTTCCGAATTCGGGGCTATGATCTATGTTATGGATGTTTTTTCCGTGACTACTGCCGTAGGGAGTTTGGCGAATGTGGAAGAAAAAGTAGCAAAAAGTAGCAAGGAACAGTTAAAAGGAGTTATAGATCAAGTAGACACCAAAGGTGTTGAGATAAAAATAGCGACCTATAATGGCGATATTATCGATGGTTTGAAGAGCATTAACAAAGAACTTGGCATTGACTTGATCATTATTGCCCCGAGAAGTAATGATATTAAAGAAGAACTTTATTTGGGCAACACATCTGGAAGAATTATCAAACAGACCGAGATCCCGACCTTGATCGTTCCAAAGGGAACAACTTTTAAACCTGTCAAAAAGATTTTAACGGCCTTTGGGTCCGGTATTTTGAAGCGTAGTAGTATTTTGAACCCTTTGATCATTATCAAAAACAAGTTTAGATCGGAAATAAGCTTATTGTTGGTAAAGAGACCAGGTTATACCGAGGATGACTTAAAAGTTAACACTGCCTTGATGGATTTGAGCTCCCAATTGACCATTACCGAGAACGGTACAACGTATTTAGGGGTAACGGAATATTTCCAAAAGGAACAACCGGATATGCTATGCGTGTTCCGAAGAAAGCGTGGGTTCTTTAAAAAACTATGGGAAAAGAATACCATACAAAAATCGGAGTTCTTTGTTAAGATACCGGTATTGGTGCTCAGTGTTAAAAAAGATTAGGGAAGTAATGCAATTTTTGATAGTTTCGGAAAAAAGTATTTATTTTGCGCTCTCCTTGGGGGATTAGCTCAGTTGGCTAGAGCGCTTGCCTGGCAGGCAAGAGGCCACCGGTTCGAATCCGGTATTCTCCACTAATGTTTACAAGGGCTTCAAGAGTTTATGACTTTTGAAGCTTTTTTCATTTGCACGCAATTTGCACGCAATTTTGGTTTCAAATTAAACTTAGTTTTTTATGATATAAACTGGTCTGTTTTGATGTTTTTCACTCTTTGGAGTATATTTTTGAAAGAGTATCACATCATCTATTACATTCTTAACTTCTTCTTAGCTTTAAAAAGCTATGTCCCATAAAAGGTGAATTTACGAAACCATGAAAGAAACCACCATTGAGACTAACTCTGGGAAAGTAGTAATTATTGGAGAACCGTTCCTTAAATCGCCCGTTGTGAAAGACTGGAGTGAAAAACCAGCAGATTCCTTTAAATTCTTCGGACCAAGAAATCTTTTAAAAAACTTCAAAAAGAAGTTCAATTCTTAGGTGAGCACGAACGACTACAACACTGTGTAAGGTTTAAAAATATTTGAGTAAGGTTTCTAAGAAATATTCCTTTATAACCTATCCGAATCTGGCCAATATTCCTCGTCCAATTTAAGCTCATACTTCTTGAAAAAGAAATGATTGTTTACCATAGGATTTTTGTCATTGTAAAAGAAGGTTTCGGTTAATTGTGCAATAAGTTTTTCCTTCAGTTGCTTTTGGGACAATTTCTCTTTCCTTATCCATAGAAATAATCTTTTTAGAAGATTTTTCTACCTCAGGTTTTTCAACTAATATTCTTCCTTATTCTTTGGGATGTATAACAAATGTTCACCACTGTGGCTGTTCTCCCTTATACACACCTTTCCATTAAAAGGAAAGATTTCAACGGATTCGGCGAGTCCTTTACGAAATAAAAACATTGATGTTTTAAATCTTCACGATGACTATTAAAGAAAAATATGATATTAAAATAGCCTTAATGCCAACTTTTACCGTTTTTGTAGGACTAATTGAATCAGCTTAAAAAATATCAATCTTAAACAAAAAAGTGAGTGTTCCGTTTTTTTATAGTTGATATCATATTACTCCTCCAATATTTTTTTTAAGTATTCAGAGACTTCTTCGCATTCGGGAACAAATATTTTGGTTATAAAAGCCTCATTCTCAACTTTGTATTTTTCAAACATCCTTGAACCATTATTTTTTGAATGAGTTACATTGGCAATTCTATCGCAAAACTTTATGAATGAAGCATTTTTGGTCTCTCTGATTCCCTTATAGTATTTGTCATTGGCCCGCTCCTGCCTGGTCCGTCCCTTTTCATTTGTCAAGGCATAAGCAAGTTCAGCAATTGTTTCATTTGTCTCCCTCTTGACATCGTTGTAGGTCTCTCTTGCATCTTCAATAATATCGTGTACCCAACAAGCAGCCAATACATTTTCCCGTTCATCAAATTCTATCAAGTGTATAAATTTCAAAGCTGTTTCAAACACCATGTTTAAATGAAAATCATAATCATGTTCGCCATATTTTTGATTTACACTTTTATGTTTTCTGATAGCGTAGTCTTTTGTTCTTTCCAGTATATCCATAATTGTATGGTCTATTTTTGTCTTTGGAGAATTATGGTCACCTTCTCAAGGAATTCAAAATTTGTTTTAAGAAAAGAGAAAACCCAAATAGTCATTACATTAAAACTTGAGTAAATATCCTGATTCTTTTTCACTTTTTGCTTCCCAAAACCAATGGGAATATCATTTATATCATTCTCCAACTACTAGTGGATGGAGGCATAGATGTTCTTTCAATCAGGTTTTCATGTTTTGAACCATAGGAGTATATTGATAAATTTCATTAAAAAAGGAATCTCCACAAAAAATCTACCTGGAATATTCTCCTTTCGCATAAGAAGCCAATATGGATGCATTTGGTGTTTTACAATTATTCGGGAAATCGGAGAAATAGATACATTTCGGAATACCTTTTTCAAAGGTGATCCTAACAGTTCCTGGACTGTTGGTTTTGAACCCGTTGTATCTGTAATTTGCGACCAGCTCTGTGGGTCTTCCTCTGGCATTTGTATATTTTTTTACACCGGATACACTGTTTGGAACGTAACGATTGAATGCCCAAGTTTTTGCCTGGTCGTCCACTAGGTCGTCTATCAATCTTTCAAAGTCTTGGTCACCACTTGGCCCTCCTGAATTTTTTATTTTTTCATATTTGCTGCGCTCCTTCATTCGAATTGCCGGCCGGTCCAATGCAAACAATCGCAAATTCTCTTCAAGGCGCTCAATAGAGGGACTGGAACAGGGATTAAGATTGAAGATCATGGTCATATCCGTTGCCAGACCTTTGGCTTTATGGGCCATATCAACGGTATTTCCCATGGCGTTGGGATCGGTCATAATCTCAATAGTAGTCTTTAGTGCGTTTCTGTTCTGTATGTCACGAACGGTCAAATAAGCCCCGTAAAGTTGAGGACGTGCATAGATTCCTGTACCCACGGTTTCCCACTGTACGCATGTCCTATCCGTCTCCACCCCGAAAACATCGGTTTTGACTCGTTCCCTAACGCAAACATCTTCCATAATCTCAACTTTATCATAGGGTAGTGCTTGAGGGCAATGCTTTCCAAAAGCCCTTAGATATTGACTGAATAAAGATAGGAATTCCATGTCCTCCCTGGTCATTTCAATGTTTTCAAAATGCCCCCGAAAGATATAGTCAAAGAACTCTGCATAGTATAATCCTTCTGTATTCAGTTCCATGGAATCGCCGCTCTTTTTAATATTGATTGGATGTTGTTCAACAGGGTAATCAAAGGAACTAAGGAACATAACTATCATTATAAGGACTGAATTTTTTAAATACG
Source organism: Flagellimonas marinaquae (assembly GCF_023716465.1). Lineage (NCBI taxonomy): Bacteria > Pseudomonadati > Bacteroidota > Flavobacteriia > Flavobacteriales > Flavobacteriaceae > Flagellimonas > Flagellimonas marinaquae. The sequence goes on along the minus strand of NZ_CP092415.1, from coordinate 1,429,657 downwards.
TATTTTTCATCGGTTCAAATTTTCTATAGAAGTTTTTAAGGCTCAAAGCAGTACCTATATCTTATCAATTTTTATTAGGTAAAAGGAGTAATTATCCTTCGTGTTTCCCTTTGCCTCGGCCGTTATCATTGCTGATATTTTCTCAACAGGAATTTCCTTTTTAAACAACTTTCCAATTTTTTCCTCGTCTATATTCTCGAGGATTCCATCGGAACAGAGCATAAAGAAATCATTCTCTTGAAGATTTTCGATGGTTTTCACATCTACTTTGGATGGGTTCAGGCCATTGATTGCCCTCGTAATGATATGCCGTTTGGGATGGTTCCTTGCTTCCCGCGGCGTAATCTCTCCCATATCCAACATTGCCTCCACAACTGAATGGTCCTTGGTGCGGTAGAGCACTTCTCCATCACGAATATGGTATATCCTGCTATCACCTAACCAAGCTATCTGCACTTTTCCAACTTGGTCTGATATATACAAAAGACTCAATGTACTTGCCATGCCCTTTGATTCCGGAAAGTTTCTTAAATGTTCACGGAAGGTATTTTCCACAAATTCTAGGGCTTTCGACCAATAGGCTGGATCTTGCACTCCCCTGGAAGGGTTATCTTTGATAAAGGAAGCCATTTCGTTACACACCAGACGGGATGCCAATTCACCTTTGGCCTGGCCACCGACACCGTCACATACCATGAACAGACGGGAATCCTTGGTTGGAATTGCAGGGTATATGGTATCCTCATTTGATTCCCTACTGCCTATTTCATTGCAACGGACCGGTAGTTGAATTTCCATTTTCTTCAATATTTTTTAACAACCCAATCACAGGCTTTTTTATACCCCTTTTCACAAGATCGTTGAAACCAGGTTTTTGCCAGATAGGTGTTTTTTCCGGTTCCAAGGCCACTATAGTAACAAGAGGCTAGGTTATACATTCCGACTCGATCACCATTTTTGGCAGACTTTTGATATAGTTCAAAAGCCCGTTTCATGTTTTTAGACCCTCCGAGGCCACTGTCGTACATATAGCCGAGATAACTTTGCGCATTGGCATGATTTCGATCGGCCGCCTTTTGGAACCATTTTTTGGCAGCGTAATAATATTTGCCATTGTAATACATCACCGCCACCCTGTATTGGCTGTGCAAGTCACCATTTTCTGCGGCTTTCAAATACCACGGGGTAGCATTTCCTTTTTTGTCCTTGCCCAACTTGAGGTCGTAATACAGGTCAGCCAATTTTATTTGGGCTTCGAGATGGCCTTTAGTAGCTACATTGAGATACCTTCTTTCGGCTTCCAAATAGTCTACAGGCCCAGCCAAACCCTTTTCAGCCATAGTGCCTAACATGAAGTCTGCAGCTAAAATATCTTGGGCCGCTGATTTGGTAAAAAATTCTTTGGCCTTTTCGTAATCCTTGTTTATTCCTTTTCCTTCATAATATAATCTGCCTAAAGCGTAAAGAGCTGAACCTTGATTTTGACCAGCGGCAAGCTCATAATATTTTATTGCCTTGGGCAGATCTATGGTTCCATCCGCTTCCCCATATTCAAGGATTTTGGCCATCATGTATTGTGAGTTGGCATACCCTTTGTCAGCGGCTTTTTGGTACCAACCTTTTGCATTTTTTATGTCTTTTGTAATACCCCATCCATAATAGTGCAGAAGACCCATATTGTGCATTCCGAACGTATTTCCCTTATCGGCCGCCAATTGGAACCATTTCTTGGCCTCTTGATAATTCTTGTCGGTGAAATATAAAGTGCCCAATTCATTTTGAGCTCCCAAATGTCCTTTATCTGCCGCTTTGGTCAACCATTGTATTGCCTTTATGCGGTCCATTTTAGCCAATACTCCATTTTTATAGAAAATGCCCAGATTAAATTGGGAAATAATATCCTCGTTCTCAGCAGCGATTGTAAATAGTTCCAAAGCCTTCACAGTATCTTTGGCCACATACTGACCAAACCTGTACATATTTGCCATGCCCCGATATCCAGAATACCTGCCGATGGACGCGCATTTTTCATACCCCTCGAACGCTTCCTTATAATTTTTTTCAGACGTATTGAGGATTGCTAGGTTTTCGATTGCAGCTGGATGGCCCTTACTAGAAGCTTTTTCATAATACAGTTTTGCCTTACTCGCGTCCTTTTCCATAACAAAACCAAAAAAGTGCATTAACCCCCTTAGATTTAGAGCCTCTGGGTTGCCATCATCGCTTAGAGTCACAATGCTGTTCTTTGCCTTTCCATAGAATTTTTTGGCCTCGACCGTGTCCATATCCACACCGAGTTCGTTCTGATAGGCCCATCCATGATTAAAGTTCGCCAGGTCATATCCTGCATCAATGGCCATATCCGCATATTCAAAGCCCTTTTCGTAATCGACCTCTGTCCCGTACCCATTTTGATTGAATCTGGAAAGGAAATAAAAGGCTTCTCCGGACCCATAGTCGGAGGCCTTAATAAAGATGTCATAGGCCTCTTTGAATTTGCCTTCTTTATAAAGGTTCCACCCATCTGCCAAAAGCGTATTTATCTTGTTGGAGCGATAAAAAGCGTAGCCCCCGAAGCCCAGTCCCAAAACCAAAAAGAATGTTATCAGGGCAGGCCAGACCTTTTTCCTTTTTCCCCTTTTACCTTTGTCCTTGGATATATTTGAAGGAATAAAAATGGTGCCCTCGCCATCATCGATTTCGTTCACCGCACGTACGAAGCCGGAGACAGAGGAAAATCTATCTATGGCATTTTTTTCAAGACTGGTGCGTAAAATGGCTTTATATTTTTCTGGAACTTCCGAGTAATCCGGTTCTTCACCAATGATACTATCCCTGGTCAGTTCATAGTCCTTACTGCCATGACCAAAAGGTAATTTACCCGTCAACATCTTGTAAAACATGATTCCCAAGGCCCAAACGTCCGTTCGTTCACCGATTTCACCATTCAATCCAAACTTCTTTTTGAAGAACTGCTCAGGGGCCATATAATGGGGTGTTCCTACCCCCTCGGTCATGGACTGTTGGATGGTTTTTTCGGATAGGACATCTTGACTGATACCAAAATCCGTTATTTTGGAAACTCTATTTCCGCCTCTATCCTTGCCGAAAAGAACATTGCCAGGCTTTAAATCCCTATGAATGATACCCTGTCCATGAAGATAATCCACGGCTTGGGCGACTTCCAAAATGATTTTTTCGGAATCCTCTAGGGACAGGCCTTTTTGTATGGCCTGGGCTAAGGTGCCCTCCCCAGCATATTCCATAATAAGAACTGGATAGCTGGCATTTCTTCCCATGGCATCTTTGTGGACAATGTACTCGAGATCATAATAAGTGATCAGATGCGTATGAGAAAGCCCATCAATTTTGGAGAACTCCTGTTCCAGACTGTACTTTTTCTGTCCCGTACTCCCTTGTGTACCCCTGGATACGGCTTCTTTGTAAATCTTTAGTGCCACATACCTGCCTTCGGTATTTAAATCACGTGCCTTGAAAACCTCGGCAAATCCACCTTCCGCGATTAGGTCTTTTTCAGGGTCCCACTCATAATGTGATAGTATCATAGGTTTTTTGTTGTTTGTTCGGTCGTTTTCTAAATGTACTAAAAATCAATGTTGTTCTTGGATATGAGCCACCATTTTGCATGCCCCATCATGGCCTTGTCCACAAGCTTTGTTGAACCATACCTTCGCCTTGCCCAAGTCTTTCGGAATTTCCACCCCTTCATAGTAGAGGTTGCCCAATGTCACATTTGCATTGGTGTTTCCTATATCCGATGCTTGTTCAAATAGCGGAACGGCTTGCTGGATGTCTTTTGGCACTCCCTGGCCCTTGAGGTGCATGATTCCCAAATTGAATATCGCCGGGGCATATTTCTTTTTTGCCGATTTTTGAAAGTATGCAAAAGCCTTGGAATAGTCCACTTTGACATTTTTCCCAAAATAGTATGTGCAACCCCTTTCAAAAAGGGACTTTCCGCTTTTTGGAAAGAACCAAATCACCGCCAATATTACCATTAATATCCAAAGAGAAAAACCCCATAGCCAATCCGTAAATGGTATTTCGTAAGACGGCATAGGATTCGGGAGACTACCGTTTTCTTGAAAGGATAAAAGTTGTTGGTTATCCAGTGGATAGTACGATCCAAACTTTCCCCTAATGCCCAAAACGTAGCCATCATCCTTTATGTATACTCCCATAAAGAAGAATTGGGAAGTGGTCTTATATCCTAAATAAAGATCTTCCCCATTCGAACCCTTTATGTCTACATCCATAATTTTTTCTATGCGTTCGCTTTTTCCGAAAAGACCCCTGACCCTTTTGGCCATGGCTATGTTTGGAACGAGGGCCATTAAGAATACTATCAAAACAAATTTTTTCATTATTTCAGCTTTTATGGTTATAATTAGAGTTTGATCTACTTACTTTTTTGAAAGCCCATTTCCTGGCTTCTTCCCCAAACCGGGTATGCTCTCCGAGCAAGTCCCTAAAACTGTGCGATTCGAAAAATGCACAACCAGCACAAAACGATACCTCGCTTTCCGAATCATAGAGACCTTTAACGTAAAGTTTCTCCAAATTGGTCAATTTGATAACTTTTTGTTCTTCCAATGCCTCACATAGCACTACCGCCAAATATCTTTTTCCGGTATCATTCGAGAAAAGCAGCTTACGGATCTTTTCATGTTCCGATCTTTTTATGGCCAACTCCATTTCCAAAACCAACTTTGTTGGTCTGCCGAAAAAAGAGCAGTGAAATCCTATGACTGACCGTTGTTCTTGTGCATTTTGGGTATATCCATGTTTCATCCCTGATATTAGGAAGCAGAATACGAAGGAAATAATCAATAAAAGTGGGGGTAATTTAAAGCTTATGTAATTTAAGGTCTTCATCTTCTGTTTGGTTCATGTTTACATACATGTATAACCATAAAATGAAAATGTCATCTTTTTTACGACCTCTATTCTTTTATCCGTTCAAAGGGTGAGCTGCATTTTCTGAAAATTCCCAAATAATCAAGGCTTACAGGAATGACCTCATCGCCGTCGGTATTCACCGCGCCCCATTTTTTTTCAAATTTGACCGGGGCCAAACCGTAGGAAAACCTTTTGGCTTCCCAGTACCTTAGAGGAACTACCTCATCCCCATCACTATTTATAAAGCCTCCAAGGGAATTGACAACGAAAGCAAACCCGTCTTTAAAACCATGAGTCATAGAAAACTTGAATGGTATGACCTCGATTCCATCTGAATTGATGAAACCATATTTGTTACTGAATTGAACCGCTGCCAGGCCTTCAGAAAAAGCTTGGGGTTCATTGAGCACATAATGGAATGGGGATTCCTCATTATATTTAAATTCAGTAATGGGATTTCCTTGGGAATCAAGATATCCCCAATATTTATCTTTCGCCACGGCAACCCTGCCCTCAGAAAATATACTGGCATGCTCATATTTGCCAGGAATTGTTTCATTGCCCCTCTTGTCTATAAAACCATAACCGTTTCCAAATTCTACACGGGCCAAACCTTCTGAAAATTCCGAGGCATCGGTATACTTTAAAGAAATGATCTCGTTACCTATTTTGTCGATGTAGCCCCATTTCCCATTTAATTCGACTTCGGCCAAACCTTCTTGAAATTCGTAGGTAGTGCTATACTTTGGGGGTATGACCATTTCGCCAAGTTTATTGATGTATCCCCATTTTCCATTTGTTTTGACCGCGGCCAGACCTTCTGAAAACCCATAAATTTCTTCAAATTTACTTACGTCGATTTCTTCTCCATCTGTATTTGCTATGAAGGACTTCTCTTCTAGTTTTAACTTGACAAAACCATCATTAAAAAAATTATAGGAACCATCTATGTCAAAAATGGGAGGAATCACGAATTCTCCCACAGTATTTATGAAGCCGCATTTTTCTCCAAGCACTACCTTCGCTAAGCCTTCATAAAAACCAAAGGCCCTATCAAATTGGAGCGGTATTTCAAAATCGCACGCTTTATTGATATATCCCCATTTTCCGCGAACGAGAGCCGGGGCAAGGATTTTGTCTCTTTTTTCCATTCCCATTTATCTTTCTTCGTAAACTACTGTTTTTATGGGTTCCCTTGTTATAAAAAGTCGTGCCAATCTGTTCTTGGTAATATCAACGGTAACTAAGGGCGTCGCATCTTTTGCATCTTCATCCAAAGCATAAATTTGACTGTCCTGGACCAGGTAATAGTAATATCGTCCAGCTTCTTCCACACGGTATACCATTGCCTTTTCCAAATCCAGATCGGCTTGGATTATAAGTTCCAACTGCCGTTCTTCTTTATTGAAAAAATATGTTTGTTCTCCACTATTGTCATTATCAAACCTAACCAACAATTCCGATAGGACAGTTGAAGCATTTTGGACGCCAACAATGTTCACGGTTACCTCTTCTTGGGATGGAACTGATTTAATGGGTCTATTGAAAAGTGTATTCACCCCCTTGTTGTTGCGCTTTGCATCAACCTTTATCAACGGTAACCTCCGTTTTGTTTTTTCCAGATCATAGTAGTCGTTTTTATACTTAAGAAAATAGCCAGATTCCTTGTTCTTTAAAATCCTAAGGGACAGGGCTTCCAATTTCCCCATCAATGGACGACCGTACAATTTGAAAACACCGTCATGAAAAGTATAGGAAAGGGACCTAGAGGATTGATATTTTCTTACCGCTCTGCTTGGAAGGGTTTTGTAACCACCAATAGCCAATTGTACCTCGCTCTCTGTGTTGGGATTTTGAACACTGTCGTGTTTTTGTAAACCATCGGTATTCTCTCGATTGACCAGATTGTCATTATCCTGCACTCTATCAATATCTGGCTTATCCAGCTTATTTTCTTCGACCAGTTTTCCCTCATCCAGATCAAAAATGGAATCGGTCTTCATTGTGGATGTTGTATCCACGTCCACCACGGTGGGTTCGGTGTTTGATGTTGAAGGGCCGTACTGATTGAACAGTAAAATGGCCCCACCGATTATCAAACAGGCTGCTATTGCCCCACTATAAATGAAAAGTCTTCGATATCTTCCGTTTGGTCGGTCTGAAGTTGGAGTTTCTTGGTTTTCTTGATACTCTTTATAGTACTTTCGTAAGCGGTTCTTTAATTCTGCCTTTTCTTTCTTGGTTATTCCCTCATATATTTTTTCATAGACCCTTACCTCTTTGGCAAAATCGGGATTGTGGTGCATTAATTCCTCTACCTCATCTTTTTCCGATGGGGCCAGTGTACCTCGAAGGTATTTGTCTATCAATGCTATGTACTTTAATTCCTCTATCATTTTACTGTTCTAAAGCGATTATGTCCTCGTACGAAATGCTGGACCTTAGCTTTTTGAGACATCTTAATTTTTGCTGGCTTGCCGACCTGGCGCTTGAATAGTTGAACCTTTCGGCGATATCCTCCATGCGCATGCCAAAAAAAATAGCGGTTTCCAGAAGGGATTTGCACGGTTCCCCCAAGCGTGACATGGCCCTGCCCAAATAATCCTTTAATCTGGGCCCTGGGTGGGTAACCTCATAGATCAGTTCTTCTTCAAACTTGCTTTCAAAACCATTGGCTTCCCTAGGTTGTTCGTGGCGCTTTCTTCGGTTGAGTTGGTTGAGCCACTGTCTTTTAGAAATTTCAAACAGGTATGTGCTTATTTTACTTCTTTGCTCGTATTTTCCCGACATGACATTCTTGTAAAAGACGATTATCGCTTCTTGGAACACATCGAGGGCATCTTCCTCGTCCCCATTGTTTCTGCAAATCCAGCTTTTTACCATCCCCAAATGGGCATATAACTGCCCAAGGCATTCCTCGTTACCTGATTTTAGCTGGCGTAAAAGTTCGTGGTCAGTCATTTAGTCAAAAGGCTTTCTTAAAAACTTATTTCAAGTAGGTCTTCTATGGGCACATTGAACCTATACCCCTCTATAAGTACCTGTGCCTCCCCCAAAATAACAAAATTCACTTTTTGATCGGTCAGCCAAGAGAATTTCATTTGTTTCAACAAGTCCAGATTGTTAAAAGTAACCTGTAAAGGAATTATTTGTGACCCCATGGGTTTCTGATCATATGGTTCTTCCAACGTCCAATGTGCTACGGATTCTTTAGCCTTATCCAGATAAAAGCCCAGCTCCAAACTATCGATTTGATATGCAATGGGCATTTGGTTGATGGCCTCCATTTCGAGTCTGAGTTGCGTTTTTCTTAAAGAAGGTAGCTTGTCACTGGATATGGAGCGTAACTTAAAATTTTTACCATAGTCCAAGTTTTGCTCAATCTGGGTCAGAATAGCTTCTTTGGTATTAAGATGAATTTGGTCATCCAATCCTATACTGAAAGAGTTCAACATAAAGCTGACCTTTCCGTTTCCCTTGAGCTCAAAAGTCGAAGAGTCCGAGGTAAGCAGTTCGGGATAAAATGTGCTTAACCTTTTTAGGCTTATTTTGCAGCTTACAGGGATTCCTATGGTATCATTTGCATTTAGCGCAATCTGTTCCTTTAAGAATCCATTGCCCACCAACGAGTCCCTATAGTAGATTTCCATACTGGATTGGCGCAATTTTGTCCTGACATTGTTTGGGTTGTAAACAATGTAGTCCATCCCTACCATAAGGGTGTCATTTTTGGAATTCAAAATGGCAATGTTGTCGATGGCCACGAATTCCGGTCTCTTGGCACATGAGATAATGACAGAAAGGACGGCAAACAGGACTGTTGCCTTTATTTCGGTTGTTATTTTCATAGGGCATCCTTCTTTTTAAGTGATACGAAAATCAGCAGGTAAAAAAGCATGCTGAGAATGGCGATGGCTAGAAGGTTCCTATCAAACCCATCAAAGAGACTTCCTATCAATTTTCCTTGGTCCACCAGTTTTTCATTATAAAGGTCCAATATTCGAAGGGCTGAGGAGGGGGCATCCCGTACCCCGTTGGCAGGAGGGGGCAGTGCCACTGTAGCAATTACGGATTGTGTGGTATCGACAGTGCCTTCCAAATTCGGGGATACTTTGTCCTGTACCCGTGCCAATCCCTCGGTGCCCCATCTTCCCAGAGTGAAAAAACTCAACAGTTCCACAAGGGTATTGTTTATTTTGGTCATTACCCCTGCCAACATAATCTGTGGCATCAATGCAATGGGTACCACTGTCATCACCTTTTCTGTATTGTTGAAGGTCGCTGAGAGCCAAAGCCCTATGAGTGACGCCGAAACGGAGATATAGAACATGAATGCCGCGCTTCCCCAAAACGAGCGAAGAAATATCTCTTCAAAGTCGGGGTGGGAATTCCATTTAAAGTTAACATACACAATGCCCACAAAAATCAGGGTCTGAATCAGTGCGATGAGCGCAAGAACCGCCCATTTGGAAAGAATATATGTATTGATGGCCAAATTGAACATGCGCTCCCTTTTGTAAATGGGGAGTTCCCCGACAATTTCCTTGGCGGCATTACTGACTCCGAACCAAATCCCTGAAATGGCCATCAAGAACAGCACCCCTACCTGGAACTTGTCAAAGACCAAACAAACAAGCCCCCCTATAATAACAGGTTGTGCCAAGAGAAGTCCGAGGTTCTCCCTGTCGTTGACCTTGATTCTGAAATACCTGGAAATCAGCCAGAACAATTGCAGCCAATGGGAGTCTTTCCGCTCTTTTTTGATTTCCTGGTTAATCGTCCTAGGCACACTTTGCTTGGGCGGTTTTTGATAAAACTTACCAACCACCTCGAAATCGCTCATTTTGCTGTAAACCTCTACAATATTGCCCACTTCAAAATGGGCTGTCAATAAATCCGCTGATCCTTTAAAGACCAAATGCCCCTGTACTCCCAGAAATATGACCTCATCCACATAACTGAGGTCTTCTGGTTTGTGAGTGACCATGACTATAGTAGTCCCATTGTGTGCCAATTCTTTTAAGCTGGTCAAGAAACCCTCTATAGTTTCAGGATCCAGTGGAGAGGTGGGTTCATCCAAAAAGAGGATAGTAGGTTCGGTCAAAAGTTCCACGGCAATGGAGACACGCTTGCGTTGACCGCCAGATAGACTACCTACTTTTATAGTCCGAATATCTTTCTCTTTGTCTTGGTCCAGATTTAGATCGGAGATTACCTTGTCTATTCTTTCATTGATTTCTTCATTGGTCGTATCATCCGGCAAACGCAATTTGGCGGCATAGAACAAGGTCTTGTAAACGGTCAGTTCCCTATGGACAATATCATCCTGTGGTACGTATCCTATCTTTTTTTTGATTAAGCCAAAATTTTCTGTCAGCGAAAGTCCATGAATCAGTACTTCCCCAGAAGTGGCGGGATTCTCCCCATTGAGACATTTTAATAAAGTTGATTTTCCGCAACCTGAGGGACCCATCAATGCCACGAACTTGGATTGATGGATATCCAGTGACATATCTTGGAGCCCGATTTTGTTGTTCGGGTATTTTTTTTGTATGGCACGGGCCATAATGGCACTTTTGATTTTTCTTAGGTCTCTGGGACCGTTACCAAGTGTTATGCTGTAAAAGGATATGGTGATAGTATCACTGTCGTTCAGCTTTGTCTTGGTCCTTACTTCTTTTCCGTTTAGATAGGTCTTATTGGTAGACCCTAGGTCCTCAACCCAAAAACTTCCCTGGGAATATGACAGCAGGGCATGTTCACGGGTCACCGTAGGGTCTTCCAAAACAAGGTCATTACTTTTTTGGCGTCCAACTTTTAAAATCCCTTTCGCCATTATTTTTTGTTTGAAATCGAATGGACCTTGTCTTTCAATTTCTTCTTGTTCCTTTTTTTTGGTAGGTTTTTCAGTGGAAAGGTAAAAGGTTAAAGAAGCGATATTGACCATGTCCCCTGGTTTCAAACTTGACCAAACATTAGGCTGCAGGCGTTTTTTATTCACCTTGGTACCATTGGCACTCTCCAAGTCGATGATAAAGACCCCTTCTGATCTTCGTTCAATTTGGGCATGCTCCCGGGAGACCCTTCTACCGTCCACTTCAATCTCCGCACCGTGTCCATTTCTTCCAATGGTCAGCTTTTTCCCCGGCTCAAGGGGTATCGACCGCGTATTGTAAATTAAATACATCTCTTTTATCTATTGTTGTCTATATAGGAGTGTATGCAGTTCTTTCTATGTTCTGCAAAGGGGTGTGTCGAAGTAAGCTTTCTTAGCAAATCCTGTTTTTCATATCGCTCCAATTTTTTGAAAAAATCCGCAAATCGGTTAACATTGTACCCTGCGGCCTTGGCAAGCTCAAAGCCGACTTTGTCGGCCTCATATTCGTCAATTTGATCAAAGGGCGGGGCCAGTGTTCTGTTGATTTTACTGGCTATTTCCGCAAAACCGTCCATTCGGGTCATATCCCCTAGATCAGTGGAGAGTGTGAGCTTGGTCACTTTACGCTGGGTGTGCAATCGGTCCTCGTGGGCAACTTCATGACCAATGATGAAGGCCAGTTCGTCATAGGAATCCACAAAGTCCAATAGTCCGGTGGTGATGTAGAGATAGCCACCAAGAGTGGCGAAAGCATTGATTTCATCCGATTTAAGTATGCTCAATTTGTAGTTTACCCCTTTACGGGAAACGTTCTTTGAGATTTCTTGTAGGATTTCCTCGACCTTTTCCCTGGCAAAATGGGTGTTGTCCAATTGGCCCAACAAGACGTATCGGCTGTAAATTTCCCTGCCGATGGAGCTTTTGGAATTACTGCTGATATAGAGTGCAAAATCAAGCCAATTGTTCTCCGCCTGTTTCAATAGAAAGGCGGGGCCATCAAATGCATGGCCACAGTTGTTCAACAAGGCTGCATCTTCAACTTTGGAGGTGTAGACGGCTATAGCTTCGTCAAGTTTATCCAAGGGCAGTTCCTGTGCACCGGACCATTTAAAAAGGAGAATGACTAGAAGAGTGGAAAGGGTTGGTTTCATCTTGTTTTTATGGTATATAACCAAATGTAGCAAATGTCATCTTTTAAGTGGAAAATTTCCCTATAAATCTTTGCTACAGACACTTGACAACCACTGCTTGGTCACTTTGGATTCCTCCTCCGAAGGTCTTCTGTTGCCTTTGCCCAAGCACTGTACCAATATGCGGAACTTTGGACTTATCTCGATTGTAATGACCCTGTTTCCATTCTTTTTCAGGGAGAAAATTGCCGAAGTGCCCGAGGCGCACCTTCCTGCATAGGTTCCCACACAATGACGCATAATCCGTCCTTCTTCATACAATTGTTTGCCGTTGGTCAGTTCCACAAAATCCCATGTATTGTCCTTCCCGTCCGTAAAGGTCCAATCCCAATAATGCCCCTCCCATTGGTATCCTATCCATGAGGGCAAGTATCGGGAGGCCAAATATTCCTCGCTGGCCGCGAGCACGTTATTTACCGTCCTCCCCTTCCATGTAAATTCCGCTTCAATACCATTACGAGTCGCTTCGGTATATCGATGAAGAGCCCAATCAATTATTAGGTTGCTTTCCTCGTCGCTTATTGACTCTCGGTTTCTAATCAACCATACCACCGTGTTTTTCCAAAATCTGCGATAAGGCTCATCGGACGTCCGTTCCGTCGGGTCAATCACCAGTGAACGACTGTACATAATGCGCATGAAGTCCTGTTGGTTCCCTCCCAACCTTCGTATTTCTGCATAGAGACATGATTCCATGGGGTAATCGGTGTTGGGTGCGTCTTTAAGAAAGTGCTGGAATTTATTGGAAATATTCCATCCAAAGTATTCTGACGCCTTCTTAAGACTTCCACCTTGTCCAATAATCAAGTACCAGCATATCCACTTGAAGGGAATGTAGTCTCTTCCAAAGCCGCCATTGTGATTTGGGAACCATTGTTCATTGAGAAAACTGGGCACATAGTATGCTGTGAAAAGGTGATCAAGGATGTGTGCTCCGCTTTCCGGTGTCCAAGATTCAGGACCTCTCAACCAAAAAGGGGACAACAAACTGCACCACTTTGCAATAAACTCCCCATGTTCTGGGCCTACCGCCTTTCTGATTATTTCGATATTTGATAGATCACCAATCGCTTTTCGTAGGTATTCCACGGTCTTGTCCATAGTGTCTGGTAGATTATTTAAATCCTTAAAATAGGAGTGCAGTCTTTCCTCGATTTGGTTCCCCGGCACCAAAGTCTTTTGAAGTTCTTGTAGACGTGAATCCCAAGGCAGCATATCACCGATGTTTAACTTCTGAACCGTCCTTTCCTGGCTGATGACCTTCTCGTACACCCTTTGATAATTGTATTCGCAGATATCTTCTTGGCTTCCCATGCCAATGTCGCTATAATAGCAATCAACACAACAGTGGAAACCGGGAATATAACCATTCAAAGCGGCCAAAGGGTCCCTTAGGTTGTTCCAGTACATATCATGGACATGGCCTCCAGATTTGTCTAAATGGTATTGTTCCAGTTCTTGCTCCAAAGAAGTCTGGGAATTCTTCAATTCATAAAGTCGTTGCCAACGCCAGTTGTGGGGTTTTTTGTAAAACTTACGGCCCATTTTGGAATGCTTTTGATTATCCTCTAGTAGTATATAACTAAAATAAGGGAATATCATCATTAAAGTTTGTTTGTAAGCAGATTGAATGAAATTTATTGGTTTAACAGTTTTCTTAGCCGTATTTTAAATCCAGTATTTAACGGGATGGTTTGTTTTTTTGTTTTCATTGAGTTACCCGTTTTAATTGATATTCATGAGTATCACAATAAGAACGAATTTTAGAACAGTTTTTCCCAGAAATGTTTAGCTTTCTATCAGAGGCATTAAAACTTGAAATAAACAAACACAAAAATCCACCTCTTCTATAGCACCAGTTTTCAACTTCTGCTAGTCTTAATTGTTGATAACCCCAATTTCTTCTATTCAACCACCTATTTGCCCATATTAAAAATAGCTTGATTTGGTATCAAATAAAACCAAATAAATCTAAGGATTCATCAATGCTATTTAATCTGAACTATTTTTATGTAAAAAACAGTAAATCAGATATTTGTGAATAAAATATGTCGTCCAATCTTACTTTTCCCTAATCCTCTCTTTATCTTTATCCAAAGAATTCTTCAAAAGAAAACAAAAGCGCTTTTGTTCATTTTTAATCTATAAAAAGAAACAAAATGGACAATTTTTTGATACTCGAACGGCTCGACCGTTTGGAAAGGCTAATGATAGCCAACAAAGAGGTGCTCACATTTGATGAGGCCTGTGATTACACCGGCATATCAAGAAGCTATCTGTACAAGCTTACCGCTGCGGGGCATATCCCGCACTCCAAGCCCAATGGAAAACTGATATTCTTTGAAAGGGAAAAGATAGTCAGTTGGTTGCTACAGAACCAACGTAAGCCATTGCCGGAAAGCGATACGATTGTGGATTCAAATCCTTAGCCACGGAATCATTTTTAAATTATTTGTGGATTCACCAAAAGTGGAAGTAATCACAAAATTCCAAAAAGCACCAATATGGAAACAGTACCATACATAAGGGTCGGGACCACTTTTTACAAGTTGGTCAGGGTTCCGACCATTTCCGGACATTTCAACGAGCAGCTGGTCCCTTGGAACGAGCATATCATCAAGCAGGACCATGGCAAGGACTATCTGGGCAAGGTGCCCAAATATGATGGGTTCGCCTGTATTCCCTGCCATGTGGATTTTAAAAAGGAGCACCATGGTTTCTACAACACCTATTCCCCATTGTCGCACCAACCGAAAGAGGGAAGCATCAAAAGGACACGGGCCTTTTTGGGGCATATCTTCGGCAACCAGCTGGAGCTGGGATTGGACTATCTGAAACTCCTGTACCAAAGACCGGTGCAGGTGCTCCCCATCCTCTGTCTGGTCTCCACGGAAAGGAACACCGGGAAAAGCACGTTCCTCAAATGGCTCAAGGAAATCTTTGGAAACAACCTTACCTATCTGACCAATGACAGCTTTGCAAGCCAATTCAATGCGGACTGGGCTAACAAGCTGCTGATATGCGTTGACGAGGTACTGTTCAACAAAGAGGAGCTTACTGAGCGCATCAAATATCTGAGCACCACCAACCGGAACAAACTGGAGGCCAAGGGAAAGGACAAACGGGAAGTGGAGTTCTTCGGGAAGTTCATCCTCTGTAGTAATAACGAGGACAGTTTTATCAAGATCGATGCCCATGAGACCAGGTTCTGGGTTAGGAAGATTCCTTCACTTAAAAGGGAGGACACCGATTTCTTGGACCAGTTGTCCAAGGAAGTGCCCGCTTTTTTGGATTTCCTGTCAAAAAGGGAATACAGCACAAAACAAAGAACCCGAATGTGGTTCACGCCCAAACAGGTTTATACCACAGCACTGAAGAAACTGGTGAACAATAACCGGAACAGGGTGGAGAAGGAACTGGCCAGCCTATTGCTCAGTGCCATGGAAAAGTTCGAGATGGACTATGTGGACCTTTGTCCCATCGATGCCCTGCACATGCTCAACCGCACACGGGTCAAGACCGACCTTACCCAACTGAGGCGGTTGCTAAAAAATGATTGGAAACTGGACAACCAGCCCAATTCCAATAAGTACCAAAAGATTACCATCTGGAACACCGGTGAGATCAACATCGAGGACGCCAAGGGAAGGTACTTTACCATAAAAAAGAATTTTTTGATCCAAAATTTTGATGATTTGATGACAGATTGATATAAGCCCAGTGTTTATAAGGGTTCAGGCTGTCATCACTTTGTCATCATTCTGTCATCAAAATAAAAAATGATGACAGGGACAATGAAGAAAAAAACAAAAGTGATGAAACGATGACAAAGTGATGACGGGGGAACAACCAGTATTTACAGGGTCTCCCAGAGATTTGTCATCAAATCATCAAAAATCGATTAAAAACAGAACCATGAAGGAAAAGAGAATGGACTGCGAAAAAGCCCGCAACATTGACATCGTTTCCACGCTGGCCAAGTCGGGGCACTTTCCAGTCCGGAAAACGGAAAAAGAAGCTTGGTTCCTCAGCCCGTTCCGGAGCGAGACCCAAGCCTCTTTCAAGGTATCATTGAAGAAAAACTATTGGATAGACTTCGGGACCTTCGAAGGGGGCAGTACCATAGACCTGGTCATGAAAATGGAGAACTGTTCGGTAAAGGAGGCATTGGAGCGTTTGTCCGGAAATATGGACCATTTTTCTTTTCACCGGCGGTCGAATCCAACCAAAACTGAACATAAGGCCAATCCTATTGAAATCATCGAGGTAAAGGAAATCGAACACCAGGCCCTACAAAACTATCTGAGCTCCAGAAAGATATCGACCAAGACCGCAAGAAAACTTTGCAAGGAAATCCATTATCGAATAGGTGGTCGAAAATACTTTGCCATCGGACTCAGGAACAGGTCGGGAGGCTGGGAGCTGCGAAACAGATATTGGAAAGGGTCCACATCGCCAAAGGATGTTTCGATGATCGGGAAGAGATTCAAGAAATTGGCCATTACAGAAGGCATGTTCGATATGCTGACCCTAATGGAGCTGATACCGGATATCGGGAATAGCCATGACCTTTTGATATTGAACACCACGGCCTTTGTAAAACGGATGACCACAGAGATAGGGGAATATGAAAATGTGGAGCTGTTTCTTGATAGGGACAAAACGGGACTGGGGATGGCGGAACTGTTATTGGAAAAGTGCCCGAACAGCAGGGATATGTCATTTCTCTATGAGGATTTTAAGGACATGAACGAATGGAAGGTAAAAAGCGCGAAGGATGAAGTTCGGCAACGAATTCAAGATGTGTCATTGTCATGACAAATCTTGCTTTTGCTCCCGAAGGTCGCAAAAGATGATGGAAAAATGAAGAAAGAGTTCGTCCAGTTCCGGTGCTCGGTCTACGAGAAGAAACTGCTGAAGATCAAGGCCCGGAAGAGCGGTCTTTCCATCAGTGAGTATTGCCGCCGTGCGGCCTTCGAAGACCGGATAGTGGAGCGGATGACGGACGAACAGATAGAGGCCTATAAACTATTGGTCAAATACCAGCGGAACTTCAAATTAATCACGAACATGTTCCGGAAGCGGAACCCCAAGTTGGCAGAGGAAACTGCTCAACTGGCCAAAGAGATACGACAACACCTTTTAAATTTTAAGAAATGATTGGCATGGGCAAATCCATATCGCACACTGCAGCCTCGATGAGCTATGGGATGAACCAGGAGAAAGGATCGGAGATTGTCCACAGCCAATATCTGGCCGGGGAGACCCCTCGGGAGATTACCGAGGAGTTCAAGGTCATCCAAGAGCAGAACGAACTGTGCCGGAAGAACACGCTGAGCTTTGTGCTGAGTCCCACCATTGAGGACGGGAGGAAACTGGAAAGGGAACAGCTCAAGGAAATGACCGAAAGGTTCCTTAAGGAAATGAACCTCAAGCAGCATCAGGCCGTTGCCTTTGTCCATAGGGACAAGGAACATGTGCATGTCCACCTGTATGCCAACCGGATAAACTTTCAGGGGAAGGCCTATAACGACAGTTTTATCGGGAAGCGTAGCCAACAAGTAGCGGAGCGGGTGGCCAAACAAATGGACCTGACCACGGTAAGGGAGGTACAGCAGGAAAAACTCTACCGGATGCAACATGTCCGCTCTGAAATACAGAAGATCCATGAAAAGGTCATGGCCAGGGAGCGGCCAAGGGACTTTGACCAGTACATCAAGTCCATGGAGCAGAACAATGTAAAGGTCATCCCGAGCATTAACAGGCAGAACCAATTGCAGGGTTTCCGTTTTGAGCATAAGGGAACCAATCTCAAGGGAAGCGAGGTGCACCGGTCCATGTCCATGGGCCGGATTGCCCGTCAAATGAACTTTGAAAGGAACATGGCACAACGAATCGCCAAGGACAAGAGCATGCAGCTTTTGGGCAGGACAGTGAATATCCCGACAAGTTTGACTCAGACCATCATAAAGAAAACCATAAAATTGGCCATAAAAGTGGTCAGGGACACTGGAATAGGAATCTAAATACAACAACATGGCAAAGCTGGATGAAATAGCGGAACTGTTGACTGAGGAAATCAACGGCTTTGAGAAGAGCATCGGCCGATTGGAAAAGGCACATGAAAATTTGAAAAACCTTCCATTAAGGCCTGACACCACTGAGTTAAATAATCTTCTAAAGGAGTACGGCAACAACCAAAAAGACAATATTGAGGAACAACAAAGATTGATGCAAAGGATTCTTCATAAAGTAGAGCGATCCATTCTATTGCCCAGTTGGGCCACAAAACTTGCTTGGGGGTTGTTGGTCGCGGTCCTTTTGGTCCTTGGTTTTTCAATCCATCAGGTATCAAGGATAGCCAAGAAGGAAGAGGCTGCTTATTTAAAAGGTCAGCATGATACCATTGAACACTACGGGACATTCTTTAAAGAAAACCCAGAGGCAAAGGTACTATACCAAAAATGGTTGGAGGATAATGGCCAAAAGTAGGACAGCGCCCTATCCTATTTTTGTTCAACGCTTATCTTCCCAAACGCTACAAAAATAGGCCAGGATCCATGCGCTGAAGTTGTGAGTAAGGATTTGGGACTAGGAAGGGATAAGGCTACAGTTTAACCAATTTCTGATTATAATTGTCTAGTATATTATTCGGCAAGGACTTCAGATATATTTGAGTAGTTGATAGTCGATTATGGCCAAGCATGGAAGAAATAGCTTGTAAGGGAACGTCCTGCAGCATAGCTTGGGTTGCAAAACTATGACGAGATACATATGAGGTCAACCGCTGCTCTATCTTGCATTTTTTTGCAATTTCTTTAAGCCCTTTATTATATCTCTTTCGTGCCCATAAGACGTCTTTATATTGAAGTTCAAATGTGGCTCTTTTAATGATTGGAAATATAAATTCAGACCTCTCTTTATCCTTAAGATAAAACGAGAGGATTTCCTTTAACTGAGGCGTGATGTTAATATCATAAGGCTTTGACGTTTTTTTTCTTTGGAATTTAATTCGGTTGTCAATGATATTTTGAACCCTTAAAAAAGCCAAGTCCATAAAGGAAATACCATAAAGCATATAAGAGGCAAGGAAGTAATTTCTATAGTGAAACAGACTATCCGTTTCTTCCAGTTTTAAAAGCATAATTGATTTGATGCTTTTAATGTCAAGCGCTCTTTTTTCTGTAGGAGTAGTTTTAATCTTATAATGTGTAAAAGGATAAGCATCTCTGGAAACAACATCAGACTTAATGGCCTTGTTAAAGACCGCTTTGATTGTTCTCATATACGTCGATAGGCTGTTAACAGAATTACCTTTGGAAAAGTGCCAGTTCTCAAATCTTTTGAGAAAATCATAATTGATTTCGTTGAATTTGATATCATTTCCATCAACGAATTTCTCCAATACCTTAATTACCGCGTAGTATGTGTTTGCATTACCATAACGTTCAGCTGCTTTTAACTCATCGACAATATCCTCGCTAAACTTAAAAAATGAATCCAATGATGCGGTTTTTACAATCTTCTTCTTAAGCTGCAAAATGGATAAAAAGTTAAGCTCGTCCTTTTCGTTCAGGTCATTAATTATGTCGACCGCTCTGGTCTTTTCTTTTAAGAGTTGATTATTTAGTTTACTAACTGATGAAGTTCCTTTGAATGCTCTTTTAACTTTCTCGTTTTTATTATCCCAAAATTCCTTTTTTATTGATTGACCTAAGCTTATGGAAGTTGTTTTTCGAAAATGGGTTAACCGTAAAATAATAGGATAGGAGTCATCTTTTTTCTTCCTACGCGTATCTAAAGAAAGTTTTATATTAGTATTCATCCTAATCAAAGGTAAAAAAAATTTGCACGCAATTTGCACGCAAATGGGTGATTTTATTTGAAATTAAATGAATACGAAATTATATAAAATATTGAAAAACAAATTATTATGTATTTATTTGTATTGGATTGATATGGTAATCCTCTTGCTGGCAGGCAAGAGGCCACCGGTTCGAATCCGGTATTCTCCACCAAAAATGTAAAAGCACCTCAAACAGGGTGCTTTTTTATTTAGAGAAGGAAAATCATCCCAAACTTTTCAGGCAGCACATTTGTTATTTTGATGGTTTTTTTAGTAAACGGATGCTCAAACTCCAAAGTGTGTGCGTGCAGGTACAGGCCCTTCCCTTTTAAAACCAACCCCTCTATCGCGTAATCTTTGTCTCCCAGAATAGGATGCCCCAAACCGTGAAGATGTTTTCGCAATTGATGCCTTCTGCCCGTTTTGGGACTTAATTCTACTAAATTCAATGTACCGAAACGTTCCGAGGGCACGGATTTCATTACATTATAATCCGATCGGGAGGGTTTTCCATCTATCTCCGTGGTAACTGCTCCATTGGATCTCATCTTTCCAATGGTAACGGCATAATAGGTTTTGCAAATTAGCTTATCCTCAAACAGTTTGTTTAAAGCACGGATGCTAGTGCTCGTTTTGCCCACCAAAACAATACCCGTGGTGGCATAATCCAAACGGTGGACAGGTTGGGGAGTTACAGCATCTGATAGCGAACTGGGTTGTAGGTTCTGCGGCAAAGCATTGGCGATGGTCCTGAACTTGTTGCCGCTCACTTCAATGCCAGCAGGTTTGTGTATAGCGGCCAGATGGTCATCCTCAAACAATACTTTAAGGGGAAGTATAAGTTGCCTTTTGGGTATATTTTTTTGAGGAATGGATAAAACAATGTGTTCTCCACCAGAAATTATGGTCGCGGTGGTGGCATGTATTCCATTTACCGTTATATATCTTTTCTTTAAAGCCTTTTTAAGTGCCGATTTGGTGGGCAAAGCTTTAAAAATTCCCACACCATACTCCTGTAGCCGTTGGGGCACCGTAATATGAGGAACGGTATGGTTTTCAATTTGCTTAATGATGCTTCTACTCTTTAGTGATGCCCTTGATTTTTAATTGGGTCATATAGATTTTACTCAATCCATTATTGCTTTCGTACATGTATTTTTGAAATTCCGATACAGAGTTGAATAACTTGGGGGATAGTTCGTTGCGACGACTAGTAAAATAGAGCGTTTGGTCTCCTTCGTGATAGAACGGGCAATATTCCATGTATTTGGTATTGATCGGAGCTCCAACATTTCTCGCTTTTTCCCAGTTTCCCCGATCATCTTTTACGGAAATATAGATATCCCCACTACCTAGACCATCCTCTTCGTTATATCGGGAAAAAAGAATAAAGTCCTCTTCTTTGGAAATAAAGGCATTGAATTCATACCCGGGAGTATTAATGTTTTTATCCAATAGTTGTGGTGTTGAATAAGAACCATTTTCCCAACGTGAGAAGTAAATATCATCTTTTCCAAGTCCGTTCGGCGACTCCAAGGTAAAGTATAGGTTGTTGTTTTTACTTAATGATGGATAAAATTCATTTAGGCCCGAATTTATGGGAGCGCCAATGTTTTTGGGCATGGACCATTCTTGGTCAGAACCACCTCGTTCCACATACCAGATGTCAAAATCTTTTTTTTCTTTGCTCAAGTCGTCCAATGGTCTATTGGAAACAAAGAATAATCGTTTTCCATCGTGAGACAAAAACGGTTCCAAATCCATATAAGAACTCGAAAAAGACATCAGTTCGGGCTCTGTCCATTCGTTTCCCTTTTTTTGGATAAAGGCGATTTGGGAAATATCTTGCAATGGGCTCTGAATAGTAAAAAATGCTTCGCTACCATTTTCTGAAATACATAAATCACGAACATTTAGGAATTTGTTCAGTGCGCTGTTAAATTGCGTAATGTCGTTTTGATCTTGTGCGATTGCCTGGTTCAAACAAAGTACCAGTAAAATTATCAATCTACTTTTTGCCATGGCTTAATTAATCATATCAATAACCGTAAATGTACCATATTTTATACCATGGTTTAGCGTGTCCTCCTTTCCTGCAACAAACTTTATCAACCTTTTAATATCTGTTTTTTGTATTTGGCCCATGCTTTTTTGAACTTTACTTCAAAACAAAATCAACATGAAATTAGAAGGAAAAGTAGCGTACATTACTGGAGGAACCAAGGGTATAGGATATGGGATTGCCGAAAGCTTGTTGGAGCAGGGCATGAAAGTAGCGATTAGTGGACGAAGTCAAGAAAGTGCCGATGAAGCTGTAAAAAGGCTGAATAAACCGGATAGGGTATTGGGCTTGGTATCCGATGTTTCCAAATTGGGCGATGAGAAAAAGGCCGTTGCCGCTGTCCTCGATACATGGGGGCAGTTGGATGTGGTTATGGCGAACGCAGGAGTGGGTCATTTTGCACCAATCGATGAATTGGAGGACGATAAATGGCATCAGATGATAAATACTAACCTGAACGGGGTGTACTACACCTTAAAAGCATCCGTAGAGGCTTTAAAAACATCGGAAGGGTATTATATGACCTTGGCAAGCTTGGCGGGGACCAACTTTTTTGCCACCGCAGCGGGCTACAATGCCACAAAATTTGGCGTGGTAGGATTTACCCAGGCCGCAATGCTCGATTTAAGACAATACAATATAAAGGTCACCACGATTATGCCGGGATCGGTGTCCAGTAATTTTAACAACAACGACCCATCGGATAAAGATGCGTGGAAGATACAGCCAGAGGATATCGGGAAATTGGTCGTTGATTTGTTGACCATGCATCCACGTACCTTGCCCAGTAAAATAGAAGTACGCCCCACGCGTCCCGATTTAAAATAATTAGACCGCCTTTTCGATCAGGGGAATAGTAGGGTTGCATATTTCCTGTATAAGTAAGAACAAGTATTTTTCAAAGGTTGCAAGAGTATCCGAATGTATTCGGGTATTCTTCTCCTCTGAAAACGGAAACAGGCCTTTGCCCAAGTGCTTAAAGGATATAATGCCGGCCTGTACTTCGCCAATATTGTGTTTTTTGGAAAACAGATAAGCATAGCATAGCAATTGGAACGCTTTGCTCTTGTCGTAATCCGTGATCAGTTCGTTCCAATCTGTGACTTTTACATTTTTTGGCTCTACTTTACCGGTTTTGTAGTCGATAATGCGCACGGTTCCATCAAACTGATCTACACGGTCCAATGTTCCCTTTAGGGTGATGGGAAAACCGACCCCGGGAACTGTAATTATTTCTTCGTAACGTTCCTCGAGTGCCAATATTTTGATTTCGTGCCGTTTAAGTTGACGTAGCTCATCGTCCAAGAAATTTTGCAGATACTTGAGGATAACATTGTACACCAATAGAAACTTTCCTTTGGAAACATCGACCCCAGAGAGGTTTTGGGTGAAATGATGTTGCACCACTTCAGGCACTTTCTCTTTTAAGGATTTAATATGTTCTTCGGTCAAAAATTGATTAATGAGCGGTTTGTATAGCTGCTCTAGGCTATCGTGAATAATGGTTCCAAAAGTGTTGGCCGCAATATTTTCTTCCACTTCATCCAAATCATTGATCTTAAGAATGTTTCTGGTATAAAAATCGATTGGATTTCGAATGTAATTGGTAAGCGAAGTGGGTGAAAAGCCTTTTTCTGTAAATGCCATAAGATCATCCATGAAACGGCTGTCCTTTTCCATTTGGATCAGTGGCTTTGCCTCAATGGATATTTTTGGGGTGGCAATAGTATGGGCAATGTGCGGTATAAGATTTTTATCGGTCAATAATTGGGAAATCAATCGGCTTTTTTCTCCACCTTCCAACACATCGGGTTCTGTATTGTAGGTAATGTAAATATTCTTGGCGCGTTGTATCAAACGGTAAAAGTGATAAACATAAATGGCATCTTTTTCCTTGTAAGTGGGCAGGCCATAATCACGTTTTACATCAAAGGGTATAAAGGAATTGTTTGACTTTCCCGAGGGAAGAATCCCTTCGTTCACAGAGGTGATAATGACAATGTCAAAATCCAAG
Source organism: Flagellimonas marinaquae (assembly GCF_023716465.1). NCBI lineage: Bacteria > Pseudomonadati > Bacteroidota > Flavobacteriia > Flavobacteriales > Flavobacteriaceae > Flagellimonas > Flagellimonas marinaquae. The sequence goes on along the minus strand of NZ_CP092415.1, from coordinate 1,405,747 downwards.
TTTCTGCTTTCCAACATTCCCATAATCTGAAACCCAGTTAAAGGTTGACCGATAAAATCCAAGGATTCCATATTGGCCAATTGCTTGAAAAGATTTTTAATGGACCTGAGTTCTCCCACAAAATCCACTTGGTCCAAATATTGTCCCAATTGATTGAAAAGAGTATAGAATCTGTACAAGTATTCCAGTTCTAATGCATTTTTCTCGTTTTGATAAATGTTTTTTAACCGCTCAATGAGCCCTAGACAATTGTTTATCCAATCCATCGGCGATATTTTTCCTGAATGAAAAATAAGGGTCAATAAATCTTCTGCCTTGGGATATTTTAAAAGTGCTTCCTTGTTTATATAGAGTAGGTTACCTTCTTTAATATCTTTGGATAGATTTTGAGCAAAGTTGCCTTGGTCTTCACCGGATAGGGTAAGTGTGTACGGATTGGAGAGCAATTCCAAGACACGTTTAAAAAACCATCCTTGGTCGGAAACATTTAGATGTAATTCCAAATAGCTTATAAAAAAGGAATACAAAACTGTTTTGTCCAAAGGCATCCCCATGGTGATGTTTACCTCTGGGATGCTACTGGGAACAGCATTGAGCATAGGGTTTAGTAAAGTTTCGTCCGCAAGTACCAATGCAGTTTTGGTAAGGTCTATTTCCTTTGTTTCCCCTAACTTTTTTAATAACTGGCCCACATATTTGGTCTGGGATATGTTTTTGGGAACCCCGGTTATGTTAATATTTTTAGGTTTGAGAAAATTATTCTGAGAATCTATTTTTTGACCGTGTTTGTAGTACGGCCAATTATTTTGATAGTTCCGGATGAACAATCCGGCGTCGTGTATATTGTCGTTTAAAAAGTAGGCGTCTATATCCCAATAAATATGGGCATTCTCTTGAGCTAGACAATGTTCAATGATAGTTGATTCGGCGGCATTTAAGGCATTAAAGCCAATAAATATAATCGGGTTGGACCTGATTTTTCGATTGCTTTCGTTTTTTAGGGCTTTTACGGCTTCTCTTTGGATAAGGCCTTGGTAACCTTTTTTTTGTTCTAACAAGGCGGTGTAGAAAGTATTGTAAATGGTTTCGAGGTTTTTCCACAGCTGTAGATAGTTCTCGATGAGCTCTGATTTATCCTTACTTGTGGACCAATGGTTAATTTCTTTGATGGCGGATAGATAGTTGAGTATATCCGAAGCGGGAATTAGGTAACCATCAATTTCGTTAAAATCTTGTAAGAGGGTCTGTCCCCAGTTTATAAAGGCTGCAAAATCATCGGAATCTTCTATGTTCGAGGATTTGTATACCTCGAACAGCAACAGCAATAAGTCAATATTGGAAGCTTGTTTTAGATCGCATAGCCCTCCTATAAATTCTTGAATGGAGATTATTTCTGGGCTAAAAATGTTTTTTTCGAGACGGTTGGATATATGTTTTTTTAGGAAAGTGCCGGATCGTTTACTGGGCAATACAAAAGTACAGTTTATAAAATTCAACTGTTTGTTTTGGAGGTCGTCCAGTACGTATTCAAGGAATGTTTGTTGCATGGACTAAAAATAAAAAAGGCCCCGCATTTGCGGAGCCTTTTTCTAGAAAACTTTGTTTCTGATTATTTTACCAAGTTGATTTCAACTCGTCTGTTTTGTGCTCTACCAGCTCTTGTGTTGTTGGTAGCGATTGGCTTAGCTTCACCGTAACCGATGGCAGTCAATCTATCAGCAGCGATACCTTTGTCGATCAAGAAATCTCTAACAGAGTTAGCTCTTTTTTCAGATAGGCTCTGGTTAGTAGATTCTCTACCAACGCTGTCAGTGTGACCTTCTACAGTAAACTTAGCGTTAGGATACTCGTTCAAGATTTGGATAATGTCAACCATTACAGAAGTTGATTCTGCTTTGATAGAAGATTTACCAGTATCGAACAAGATAGTTCTAGCGTAGTCGTTCAACTGCTTTTGTACTTCTTCAGTTACTTCTGGGCAACCGTTGTTAGCAACAGTACCGGCGATTTCTGGACACTGATCATCTTTGTCAAGAACTCCATCTCCATCAGTATCAGGCCAAGGGCATCCATCGTTTGCAGCAGGACCAGCTTCGTTAGGACACTTATCGTCTTTGTCAGCGATACCGTCACCGTCAGCATCAGGACAACCAGCTAGTGCAGGAAGACCAGGAGTGCTTGGACAAGCATCATCTTTATCGGCTACACCGTCACCGTCAGAGTCAGGACATCCGTTCATTTCTTTAGATCCAGCTTCGTTAGGACATGCATCTTTAGCATCCTCGATACCATCACCATCAGAATCAGGACATCCGTTGAAGGCTTCTAGACCAGCAACTTCTGGACAAGCATCGTCTTTATCGTAGATACCGTCACCATCAGTGTCAGTACCACCAAATTTGATGCTAAGACCTGCCATGTGTTGGAAGTGTGTAATCAAATAATCTTCGAAAGCATGCTTGTATTGTGTTTGAAGCGTTAAACCAAGGTTGTCAGAGAACCACAAGTTAACACCAACACCACCGTTTACAGTACCGGCACCGATTTCATCGATCCAAGTATAACCACCACCTATTTCAACGAAAGGATCAATGGTAGTGTTTTTAAGGATGTTGTACTTGATAGTACCATCGATAGCATAGTGAGAAAGCTCATCTACTTCGAAGTCTCCGATTTTCTCGATTCTGTTCAAGGAACCTCTGGCTCCAACAGAAAATCCATCACCAACATATTTGGATACACCTACATAAGATACAGAAGGCAAAATATTCCAGTGATCGGATACGTTAAAGTACTCATCGAACAACGTAGTACTGGAAAATGGATTGTTACTATCGTTAGTAGGATAAGCGTCTATTGCATTCACCCCTATGCTTACTTGCCAGGGATTATTTTCGTCTTGCGCTTGTATGCTGTTAATCCCTACAAATACAAGAGCAACAACCAATAATTTGCTAAGATGTTTCATGCTCAAAATTTTAAGTTTAAGTGTTTATCAGCAGCAAATGTAAGTTGTTAAGACTTATTAACAAAATCTAAATTTCTTTTTTTTTGACTCATTTGCCAGAAGATTTATTGCATTTCGTCGAATTTAGATGACCTTTAACGATTTTCCCACCTTGGAAAATGCTTTTATGGCATGGTCCAAATGTTCTTTTTCGTGAGCAGCCGATAGTTGTACGCGTATTCTTGCCTTGCCTTTGGGAACTACGGGATAGAAGAATCCAATAACATATATGCCCTCATCCAACAGCATGTCTGCCATATTCTGTGAGAGCTTGGCGTCGTAGAGCATAACTGGCACTATGGCGGAATCCCCGTCGATAATGTCAAAGCCGGCTTCCTTCATGCCTTTTTTAAAATATTCTGTGTTGCTCTGAAGTTTATCGCGCAATGTGGTGTCCTTGTCCAACATGTCAAAAACCTTAATGGAGGCTCCAACGATGGCAGGTGCCAGGGAATTGGAGAACAGATAGGGTCTGGAACGCTGGCGCAGGAGTTCAATGATTTCTTTTTTTCCTGTGGTATAACCGCCCATGGCACCACCTAGGGCTTTGCCCAAAGTACCTGTTATAATATCAATTCGGTCCATAACGCCTTTTTCTTCCAAGGTACCGCGACCTGTTTCACCAATGAAACCTGCGGCGTGGCATTCATCTATCATTACCATGGCATCATATTTATCGGCGAGGTCGCAAATTTTATCCAATGGGGCCACTAGACCGTCCATGGAGAAAACCCCATCGGTGACTATAATCTTAAAACGGGCTCCATCTGCTTTGCTCTGTTTTAGTTGTACCTCTAGATCGGCCATATCATTATTGGCGTATCGATATCTTTTTGCCTTGCATAAACGAACACCGTCTATAATGGAGGCATGGTTCAAGGAATCGGAGATAATGGCATCCTCAGCCGTGAGCAGGGGTTCAAAAACACCTCCATTGGCATCAAAAGCGGCGGCATATAATATGGTATCCTCGGTACCGCAGAAATCGGCAATTTTCTGTTCCAATTCTTTGTGGATGTCCTGTGTTCCGCAAATAAATCGTACCGAGGACATTCCAAAGCCGTGGGTGTCCATCGCATCTTTGGCGGCTTGGATCACATCTGGGTGGGAGGATAGCCCCAAATAGTTGTTCGCACAAAAATTAATGACCTCTTCACCAGTGGAAATTTTTATGACAGCACCTTGAGGTGATGTTATGATGCGTTCTTTTTTAAAAAGGCCAGCTTCTTTGATTTCTTCCAGCTCTTTGGTCAAATGTTCTTTAATTTTTCCGTACATATCTTTATTTAGCTTTATACAAAAATAGGGTCTATTTCTTGGTCAATATAAACAATAACAGATTCTTTGATGTTATAGCCCATATCTCTCAACACATCTGCGTAGTTGGCAATCTGCTCTTTGTGCTTGGGAGTTGGTTTGCCGGTTTTGTAGTCGATTACGTAGGCATTATTGCCATCCAGTACAATTCTGTCCGGGCGTAATGATCGACCATCTGTGGTTAGAATTTCCTGTTCGTTTAAAATTTGATGGTTTTCCAGGAACAGCTCTTTTAACTTTGGGTGGTTGACCACCGCCATTATTTTTTGTTTGATGTCGACAGTTGCTCCTTTGGGAAAATGCCCCTCGATTTCCAGCTGTTCCAAAATCGGGTCAATATCTTTTGCTGTTTCGATTTGACTCAAGGCAAAATGAATAACATTTCCCATTTCTATGGCTTCCAAACGCTCATCGTCCCACATGCGGCCAGATTTGGTGGAAATGGCAAAGCCAGTATCTTCTTTGGGCCGCGTGAGGTATGGGATATAGTTTTCGGTTGACTCTAAAGTCGAAGAAGATTCATTGTTTACAGGAAATGTACCAATGGCAAAAACACCTTTCTCGGATTCAGATAGGTTTTTTTGCTGAACATACCATTGAAAAAGATCTGGATAGGAGGATGCATCTTCGATAGTAACAATTTCTTTTTTGCCCGATTCTGTAATTACGAACAATCCTTTTACGGGGCGGGTAAGGGCCACATAAAGGACATTCATTGCATCCAACAAGGACTTTTGTTCGACTTCCAAATACTTTGCTTGTGTTACGGGGTTGTACTCCAGCATATCGCTTTTGGTGTTCAAAAGAAACTCATTCAGGCCTATCTTGTCTTCTTGAGGAGTGGCGGCAACCCACGACTTTTTGTCCCTTTTGATCAATGCCGCACTGGCAAATGGAAAAATCACAAAAGGAAATTCTAGTCCTTTGGCTTTGTGGATGGTCATTATTTTTACAGCATCCACTCCATCTGGAGCAGCTATGGACAGGGATTCTTTTTTTACTTCCCAATAATTAAGGAAGGCATACACGCTGGGTCCTTCCCTTTTTTCGAGATCGAGCACTTCGTCCATTAAAAAAGAAATGTGTGCAACGGAACCTTGGTAAAGCTCAAAATGTACAATTGCGGTTTCCAATATGGTGAGTACGGGTTGTCCCTTTAAATCAACAAGGTTAAAACTATATTGGGATGCCAAGAATACCGCTATATTTTCCAAATGTCCGGAAATAAACTCGTGGGCACTATTTTGATCAGGGGATAGATACCTTAATATATGGTATGCTGCTTCCCGGTCTTTTAGGTTTTCAAAAATTCGAAGAACGGATATCAAAAACCTCACTTTTTCATTATTGGCCAATAATAGAGCATCCGAAGAAATAATAGGGATTTTGTGTTGCGCCAAATAATCCGCTAACAACATGCCCTTTTTGTTATCGCGGACCAGCACACAGATGTCGGAATAAGCATATTTTTCCGAAATAATGTGTTGAATATATTTTAAGGTCTCATTACAATAAACGTGATCTTTGTCCTTCTCGTCCTTGTCCAAAAAGCTTATTTGAACGTAGCCACCGGGCTTGTTGTTCGTTTTTTGATGAGAGTCGTTCAAAAAGAGGTTTCGATAATCTTCATTGGCAAGCACAGGAGCCGTTTCTGTAAAAAAGCTATTGTTAAAGTTGACGATCTCGTCAAAACTGCGCCAATTCGTATCCAACGAACTAATACTTGGTTCCACAACAAATGGGTGCGATTTTCCATTGATCAGGTTCAGGAACTGTTCCGCCCTGCCGCCTCGCCAGCGATAAATGGCCTGTTTTACATCGCCCACCAAAAAAAGGGATCCCCGTTCTTGTTTTTCATCCTCACTTTCCAGGGCATTGCCAATTAACGGCACCAAATTTTCCCATTGCATTTTGGAGGTATCCTGGAACTCATCTATAAAATAATGGCGGTATTTTTCGCCCATCCGCTCATAAATAAAAGGTACAGGTTGGTTTTTGATTTCTTTGGAGAGAATTGCGTTCAAAGACGAAATTGGCACAATGTCACGATCTAGTTCTATGTTCTTGATTTCCTTGGCGATTTCGTTCAGGACCGTCATGGGCACTATGTTGCCGTATATGTTTTGGAGATAGGCTAGTTGATGGAGATTTTTCTTTATAAGTAAATATTGCTTTAAAATTAAAGAAGCTAAAACGGAAGAGTCTCTTTTGTCTTTTGCATTTAAGAGTTTTTTGTTCTCTCTAAGGTTTTCCTCCAGTTGGTTGGCATACAGTCTTTTAGTGTCAAAAAAGCCTTCGGATATTTTTATAAAATGATTTGGAAGAGTTCCTCTCGAAAAATCGGTCTGCTCAAATCCTTGATTCTCTATTTCTTGAAGTGCACTTTGAGCCAATTGCACCACTTTTTCCTTAATCGCCTTGCTCTCAGTTGCTATCCGTTTTTGGATTTCCTTAAAATCATTGATCGATTTTTCACGCAATGGTTCCACATGTTCGGCATGGTTTTCTTGAAACAGCAGCTTTCCAATTTCCATTAAATCGTAGGTAATGTCCCAACTTTTATCATCATCAATTTTTTCGAGCGAAAAGGAAATCAAGACCTCTGTAAGGTTCTCGTCGTTCCCGGCGCGCTCTAATAATCTGCCAACAGCTTCTTCCAATAGGACGTCCGTGTTGAGTTCCACTTCAAAATTTTGTGATAGATGAAGGTCTCTTGCAAAGGTCTTTATGATCTTATGGTTAAACTTATCTATGGTGGAAATCTCAAAAAAAGAGTAGTTGTGGAGAATACGCTTTAAAATGAGTTGCGATCTTTGCCGCAATTGTTGTTCGGACAGTGAAAGTTCGTTGCAAATGGCCAAGAACAGACCGTTCTGTTTTTCTGGCACAACATGTTGTCCAAAAGCAAAAAGATTGTCCAAAATCCTGGATTTCATTTCGTCAACTGCCTTATTGGTAAAGGTAATGGCCAAGATTTGACGGAATTTTATGGCGGAATCGTTGGAAAGCAATAATTTTAGGTAGGTTTTGGCAAGGGCATATGTTTTGCCCGAACCTGCAGATGCACTGTATATTTTAAAATTGGAGCCGTCCAAGTGTATTTTTCTTGCAAAATAAGGATTCCCAGCTTGATGTTAACATGGTTTTAGCGGAATATAAATGTTAAAACTTGTATTTTTACCTAAATAAAGTAATAACCTAAAAAAACAGAATATTATGGCTTTTGAACTACCTAAGTTACCGTATGCATACGATGCATTGGAACCCCATATAGATGCAAGGACCATGGAAATCCACCATACCAAGCACCACAATGGCTACACCACTAAGTTGAATGCTGCCATCGAAGGAACAGATATGGACGGAAAAGGAATCGAGGACATTTTGTCCAATTTGGACATGTCCAATGCCGCGGTCAGAAACAATGGTGGCGGATTTTTTAACCACAGTCTTTTTTGGGAAGTAATGTCCCCAAACGGTGGAGGAGCTCCATCCGGAGAATTGGCTTCTGCCATAGATGATGCTTTTGGTTCTTTCGATGCTTTTAAAGAAAAATTCTCGGCCGCTGCCGCTACCCAATTTGGGTCGGGCTGGGCTTGGTTGTGTGCACACAAAGGTGGCAAGTTGGAAGTTTGCTCAACACCAAACCAAGATAATCCACTAATGCCCGGAGTAACTTGCGAAGCACAACCAATTTTAGGATTGGACGTTTGGGAGCATGCATATTATTTGAACTATCAGAACAAGCGACCAGAATACATCGATGCATTTTTTAATGTAATCAATTGGGATAAGGTTGCAGAAAATTACGCTGCCTACAAGTAAGAGCAGAAATTAATACAATTAAAAAGCCGTTCCATTGGAGCGGCTTTTTTTATTATAACTTAATGGTAAGCCATTCTTTTCGCCGTTCCAGCATCTTTTTTGATGGTTGTTGCTCTTTATCCTCCATCAAACTAAATATATAATCCGGACTTGGGATCAAAACCATTTCTGTAGTTTTTTCCTCTCCGAACCTCGCGAATGTTACCAGTAAAGGCTCTCCTATACTGAAATGGTCGAGGTAATCCTCAAAAGATTGGTCTTCGGTAAAGGGTTTATCATTTATACTAAGAACTACATCCCCATTGTCTAGACCGGCTTGGTAGGCAGGACTGCCAATTTTTGTGTTTCTGAGAATCTTATAGCCGGATCTATCGGGCAACATGGAAACATATGCACCAAAATAGGGATAGGTTTCGGGTTGCTCCAATACAACGCCAACGGACTCCATAAGTTTTTTATAGTCGGGCATTTCACTTTTATAGATGTAATTATTGAAGAAATCGTCACCAAAAGTATTTCCTGCGTATTCTTTTAAGGCATCATGTAGGTTTTGAATGGTATATGGAATTTCGGGTTTGCCATATTTTTTCCAGATCGACTTCATATAATCATCCAAGTTCAATCCTTTTTCGCGTAGAGATAGATCTAATGCCAAACCCAAAACACTACCGTAGGAGTAGTAAGAAATAAACATGTTTTCGCGGTTTACCGGATCTACTGAGGTGGCTGCGTCCACAAAAGGGGCTTGGAAGCTCATTTCAATGGGGTTGAAAAATTGCCGTGCGGGAGAGTTCCAAACATAATTGAACGTTCCGGCCAAACCTTCCACATATACTGCGGGCGTTATTAAACCGGCTCTACAAAGAATCAAGTTGGTATAATAACTGGTAAACCCTTCAGCAAACCAAAGTGCACCGCTCATATTGGCTTCTTCAAAGTCAAAAGGTTCCAAAGCTTTAGGACGTATACGCTCCACGTTCCAAGCGTGAAAAAATTCGTGGGATACTGTTCCAATGTTGCGCTCCATTCCACCGTTCGCCAAACTGCGCGTGCTTGTTAAAATGGTGGAGTTCCTGTGCTCCATGCCATCACCAGAGGCATTTGGGATATAGCAGGCCAAAAAGGTATAGCTTCCATAATCAAAATCGGGCAATTCGCCATAAACTTCTTTCTCCGCCAAGACTATTTTCTTTATCTTTTCAAAATACTCATCGGCTTCTTCTTCCGTGCCATTGTGATGCAATGCAAGACTGATGGTCTTTCCATCCAATTTAAACGAGCGAAGCATATAATTGCTGATTTCCGTGGGGCTGTCCATAAAATAATAAAGGTCTGGTGCCGAGTAGGTAGTTCCCGAAACCAATGGAAGTTGCGTAGCGACCTTCCAACCTAAGTCTTCACGGACATTAAAAGTTACCTCGATGCGTCGGTCCTCCAATGTTGGGGCAAACATAAAAGTCGCAGGGATATTCAGGTGCGCATGTGTTTCGTCCACTTGGGAGTAAGTGCCGCCCCCTCTATTGGCAAACAAAACGTATTTTATGTTGATGGTTCCGTCGTGTCCGCTAACTTTCCAAGCATAGGGGTTAGGTCTGGTAACCGTCAAAGCGTTTCCTTTACCGTCTGTGGCTTTAAAGCCATATACGTTTTTGGCAAATTCATGTAGGGCATACCGCCCGGGAGAAGTCCTGCTCATCCGGAACTCAACGGTGTCCGAGGTTAGATCGGGAAAAGAGGCTTCAATAATTGCTTCATGATGTTCGGCGTTCTCGAAAGAGATTTGATAGGTATTGGTCTGTGCGTTTAGTAATAGAACCGAGAATAGCAATAAAAAAGAAAGTGTAATTTTCATTTTTGGTAAAGGTTTAAGATTGACTAAGATACAGTTTAATCAACGTAAGTACTACATTTGTGGAGTGGCTAATTTTTCCCAATTATTTTATATGCATCATTATATCAAAAGAAGACCAGCATTACAATTATTCAGTAAATCGACAGAAGCATGAAAACAGAATTTTACACATTGGGAACCTTTGAATTTCCTGCCGATGCCGTAGTAATTAAAGGAAAGTTGGAAGCAGAGGGGATTCCTGTTTTTTTGAGGGACGAAGCTACCATTAATTCTGACCCTCTGATAAGTGCCGCTCTGGGCGGGGTTAAGCTTCAGGTATATTCGAGCGATAGGGAACGGGCCAAGGAAATTTTTGATGATATCCGGAGTTACGCTACCGATAGGTTGGGAAACCCAGTTGTCTGTCCCAATTGTAAAGCTACCAAATCAGAAATTTATTACTCTAGAAGCAATGTTTTCTATAAGCTGTTTCCATTTTTTGAACCTAGAAAGTACCAATGCATGCAGTGCAACTTTATTACGAGGCCTGCTCGCTGAGCATTGGTCAATGGAATTATTCTAAGCGTTTATAAATTAGACCTCTGCCAACAGTAGCTTCCAAATTGTAATGATCTTCTAGATAAACATCTATGTAGGTGTTGTATTCGACCAATTTCTTGTCGAATATCTTTTTTCCTTTTCTGGCCACCAAAGTTTTAGGCTGGACAACCTCCATAATATATCGGAGTTCTTGCATTCCAGTGTTTCTGGGATTTTCCATAAACGGAAACATTTCTTCGCGGGTTATATTACTTGGGTGGGTCGCTGCTTTTGTGGGGGGTTCCGTATTCAACAGCCAATACCCTATGTGATATTCCGTAAAAAAAATGTTCTCGGCATCCAAATTATGATCATTTATGTATTGGGGCACTTCTATACCTTCACCATTAAAAAAAGTGCCCTTTTCTATTTTGTTGGAAATAATATTCCCATACTCCAAATACGATTCCATTGGGATTAAGATCAGCAAGATGGCAATTAGGGGCCTATATTTTTTTTGAATGGTTGGAAGTTTGGAGAAGGCAATGCCCAAAAGGATCAAAATAAAGGGATATAATTGGATCAAATAATGCCCGTTCACTTTTCCAGCCTGAACAAAGGACAATAAAATGGACAGGGTAATTACAATCAAAAGTTGGATTTTTGTATCCTTCCAATCTATTATTTTAAGAACTGAAAGGGTTATTAAAAGTCCCAAAACCACCAATACAAACGGCAATGTTTTTAAGGTAGAATGTAGTTTTCCTCCAGAATAGGCCAATGGTGCCTCAATTATAGATTGCCAGCACACATGAATTTCGTTCTGGAAATAATAGGGCAATATTGTAAGAATACCGATAAGCACCGCCCCAATCACCATACATGATAATTGCCGGATCCGTAGGGACAATTGTTTTGTTTTTTGTCCCTCCCATATTAAAAACAATCCCAAAAATACGGCAGGATACACCATGTTCAACTTGGATAGTACGGAAAGGGAAATTAGGCCCCCGATGGCCAGATAGGAAACCCAACTCTCTTTGCAAAAAAGAAGATAAATACCCATTACAAAGAACAGAATACTGATATGTTCGGACATTACACCTTGAAGACTACCGAACAAGCTTTGAAAAAAAACACAGAAAACCGCTGTCCAAAAAGCAACTTTTCTAGAAGTAATGTTTGTCGCTATACCGTAGGTGAACAAGGCTGTAAGGGCAACAAGTAAGGAACCAAACAAGCGTATTGCGATAAAGCTCTTACCAAAAAGTTTTATGATCAGGGCAAAGTATAAAAATGTAATGGGAGGCTTAAGGTCCCAAAGATGGGTGTACGGTAAATGACCATCGACCCACGATTGACCCATTAAGATAAAAGTACTCTCGTCGCGATCTATATAATCCCTAAAAAAGAAGGGGAACCGAATACATATGGCCAATAGCGCCAAAATAAATAAGACAGTTTTCCAGTCTAAGCTATGATACCTTAAAGAAGCATTTTTTTGAAGCACGATGGAGTTGAGCAATTGGGCCATTGGTTATCTTCTGTGCAATATATATAAATTTGGATGGTTTGATAGTTTCTTTGCATTTGAAAAATTATTGAAAAGTAATTTGTAACAAAATTTGATTTGTAACTACATATAATTGGAAAGTAGAACAGATCATGTTTTTGAAGCTACAGGCCCTCTTGGCCCCGAAATATTTGTTTTTTATTCTTGAACACCTTGGGCCTGTCCGATTGCGTTCGAAACTTACGAAGCATTTCCCAAAAAGAATGAAACGTTATGGTAAACGCTGCGAGATCTCGTAAAAATGCAGAGTCCATATTACCTTCCGCTGGATAACTTTGATCCTACCAAAATATCGATTCAAAGTAGTATCTTAACACCTATAACCAACTTTAAATTTTAATACCATGGAAAATTGGTTTGCAGCTTTGACTGTGTTTGAGAAAGTCTATTGGATTGTTGCCATTGCTGGTTCGGCAATCCTTTTGGTCCTTGTAATAATAACCTTGATCGGAGGCGATGTAGATGATCTGGGGGATGTGGATACAGACATTGAGGCGGATACTGGAATTGATTTTCAATTTCTATCCTTTAAAAACTTAATGGGCTTCTTTACCATTTTCGGTTGGTCTGGAATTGCATGTATTGAAAATGGGGTGTCCACCGGACTCACAGTCTTCATTTCTGTGGTGTGCGGATTATTAATGATGCTTGCCATGGCTTCCCTATTCTACTATTTGGCAAAATTGCAGAGCAGTGGCACGCTAAAACTCTCCAATGCGGTAAATCAAATAGGAGAAGTGTACCTAACCATTGGAGCTAATCGAACTCGAATCGGCAAAGTTTCCGTAAATGTTCAGGGGACACTGCGCGAACTACAAGCTTTGACCGATGAAGACCAAGACCTGGTACAGGGCAATGTGGTAAAAGTACATGAGGTAACAGACACTGGGATTTTGATCGTTAATCTTTTAAATAAATAAAACTACTATGCTAACACTACCATTACAAATGGGCGGAGGGGCTACCTTACTGGCCATAGGCTTCGCCATCCTCTTTTTCTTTATTATTATAATCTCTTTTATAAGGCGTTATAAAAGATGTCCATCTGACCGTATTCTTGTAGTCTACGGAAAAGTAGGTACAGGTAATTCTGCAAAATGTATTCATGGTGGGGCCGCATTTGTATGGCCGGTAATCCAAGACTATGAATTCTTGGATTTAACACCAATTTCTATCGAAGTTGATCTTACCAATGCACTAAGTCGACAGAATATCCGGGTTAATGTGCCTTCTCGGTTTACTATTGGTATTTCTACAGAGCCGGGAATTATGCAAAATGCCGCTGAACGGCTTTTAGGACTTGGTATGCAAGAAGTTCAGGAATTGGCCAAGGAAATCATATTTGGTCAATTGCGATTGGTCGTTGCTTCCATGGATATTGAAGAAATCAATGCCGACAGGGATAAATTTCTGACCAATATTTCTCAAAGTGTTGAATCGGAACTGAAGAAGGTTGGGTTAAAACTGATCAACGTTAATATTACCGATATTGTAGACGAATCTGGCTACATTGAAGCACTGGGTAAAGAAGCCGCCGCACATGCCATAAATGCGGCAAGGAAATCCGTAGCAGAAAAGAACAGGGATGGTTCTATTGGTGAGGCCAATGCCAAACAAGATGAGCGTACCCAGGTAGCTGCGGCCAATGCCAAAGCGGTAGAAGGGGAAAACGTTGCTAAAATTGATGTTGCCAATTCAGATTCCTTACGAAGACAGCGCGAAGCAGAAGCGGAACGCACAGCGATCGCAGCAGAAAAGGTACAGGCGGCAAAAGCATTGGAAGAGTCTTATGCGGCAGAGAAAGATGCGGAAATGGCTAGGGCAGAGCGCGAAAGAAGCTCCCAAATGGCAGATATTGTCGTACCAGCACAAATAGACAAACAAAAGGTAGAAATTGAAGCGGAAGCTGAGGCCGAAATGATTCGTAGAAGAGCAAAAGGAGAGGCAGATGCAATACTTTTTAAAGCCCAGGCAGAGGCCAAGGGTATATTTGAGGTACTTACCAAACAAGCAGAAGGTCTGGACAAAATCGTTCAGGCAGCAGGAGACAACCCAAAGGATGCAGTACTTTTATTAATTGCGGACAAACTTCCGGAACTTGTTGAAAAACAAGCCGAGGCCATTAAAAATATCAAGATAGATAAGGTCACTGTTTGGGATTCTGGCAATAGTGAAGACGGTAAGAATTCTACGGCAAACTTTATTTCAGGCATGTACAAATCTGTACCGCCTTTACAAGAAATGTTCAACATGGCAGGGATGGAATTGCCAGAATATTTAAAAGGAAAAGATAAGGTTGCCGGGAAAAACTCTAAAGAGGACTTGGACAAGCCGGAATCTTCAGAAAGTGCATAAAACAGACAAACCATTAAAGAGGCCATTTTTACATGGTCTCTTTTTGTTTTATGCAGCTACTACCTGCAGATAAGCTTGTTTTAATTTTTCCATCACAATTTTGAGTTCTTCCTCGTTTAGATGTCCATACCCAAAACGAATGGCACAGGTAGCCTTATTTTGATAGAGGATGGTTTTTGGTACAAATAAATCCAGTTTTTCAGCTTCTTCGGCAAGCTTAATTAAGGATATCGGAGTTTTAAAGCGCAACCACACAGCTAATCCTCCAGAAGGTGTTCGCCAGTCAAGGATATTGGCAAAGTGCTGCTTTAATAAAGCGCTTAAAGCATCTCTACGTTGCTTGTAAGTGACTATATTTTTTTTCTTGAGCCGGTATATTTCGCCTTCGGATATCAATTCGGAAAGCATTTGTTCCTGTATTAAATCTCCTTGGGCATCCAATAATTGAAGGTAGTTTTTGGCTTCGGTTATCACCTGTTCTGGCGCAACAACAAACCCAGTATGAAAACTCGGAAATAAAGACTGACCTAGTTTGCCCAAATAAATAACGTTTCCATCGGCATCTGAACTTGCCATCGGCAACATGGAACTTCCTTCAAATTGAAAATCATGATCATAATCGTCCTCAATTACAGCAAAACCATGAATTTTGGCCAATTCTAACAATTGCAACCTTCTTTTGGTGCTTAAGGTTATTGTTGTGGGATAGTCCCTGTTGGAGCAAACATAGATGCAACGAATGTTCTCATGTAAATAATGTTCCATTATATGGCCAATATCCAAGCCTTCATCATCTATGGGCACTGTTTTTATTTTTGCCCCTGCTTGCTGAAATATCATGTTGGCCACATAATTGCTCAGTTGACCTACCAGTACCAAATCGCCCGGATTAATTAGCACCTGCGAAACAATATACAAGCTCATTTCCGTGCTTCGTGTATTTAATAAATGGGTTGGCTCAATATGAAATCCTCGAGTGGCATTTAAGTAATTACACAGTTGCGTGCTAAAAATGGAAGGGGCAAAAGCACTTGTTCTGTTCCATTTGTTGATCAACGGTTTTCGTTTCATTGCCGCACTGTACCACCTGGAAAATTGATGCACCGGATGCAGTCTTAAATCGGGCTTACCATCGCTTAAAGCATATTTAGCGGTAGTCTCTTCTTTTGTTGAAGAAAGATTAAAGGATTGTTGGAACGGGAACCCGGGGGCTTTTGGATATTCGTATGCCCGATTGATGTGCTGTGTGCTTGCCTTGATTTTTACCTTGGAATTTTCCGGGACCACGACAAAGGTTCCTTTATTGGGTATAATGTTTACCCATCCCTGCGAAGCTAATTCATCGTAAATGGCCACAGCCGTATTCCGATGAACGCCCAATAAATCACTTAACCCTCGTGTCCCAGGTAACTTGCTGCCTTTTTCTAAATAGCCTCTTTGTATCGCGTTCATAATTTGTTGGGCCACTTGCACATATACAGGCTGAACCAAGGATTTATCTATCGATACCAGCTGATTCAATAATTCAAAAACCGGACTATTCATTGTTTTAAAACTGGACTAGTTTAATCGTCCGGAAAGTTAGGACTTTTGCAGCATTAATTGAACAACTTTCAACCGGTTATAAATTCCAATTATGAAGAAATCAATTTTATTTTCTGCGATTTTACTTACGGGTGCTTCTCAGGTAAAAGCACAGCAAGATGATGCTGTTGTAAAAGTAGATTCGTTGAGCGAAGTTGTAGTGACCGCAAATCGTATCGATCTTCCTTTCAAAGAAAATTCAAGAACCATAAACATAGTTACCTCTAGTGATATAAAGAACAGTGCTGCAGTTAATGTTGCGGATTTATTACAACAAGTTGCGGGCGTAGATATTAGGAGGCGCGGTACCGGGGGTAGCCAAGCCGACTTGTACATAAGAGGAGGCGGCTTTGACCAGACCTTATTATTGATTGATGGTGTAAAAATGGACGATGCACAAACCGGTCACCATACCATGAATGCTGCATTACCATTGGAGGTAATAGAAAGAATTGAAATTATAAAAGGACCTGCGGCACGCGTTTTTGGTCAAAATGCATTTGCAGGCGCAATAAATATCATTACCAAAAAGAATTTGAACAATTCGGTGTCCTTAAATGTAGAGGCAGGTTCTTTTGGACAATTGAATGGTAGCGTAACGGCTGGCGTGGAAAAGGAAAACTCATCCCATATCATACATGTGGGCAGGATAACATCCGAAGGTTATAGAAACAACTCGGATTATGATAATGGCAATTACTATTTAAAAAGTATTTTCAATAAAAATGCACAGCCTATAGAAATGACAGCTACATTTATGGAGCGTAATTTTGGGGCCGAGAATTTTTACACCACCAATCCTACCTTTAATGAGTATGAAGAAACTCAAAACAGCCTATTGGCGTTTTCTACCACTTTTAACAACAACAAGCTTAAAATACAACCAAGAATTTACTGGAAACGTAATCAAGATTTATTTTTATTAAGAAGAAACGAACCGAGTTTTTATAGGAACATGCATATTTCCAATAAAATTGGAGTGGAAACCAATGCATCCTACCTCTCTAAACTGGGAATTACAGGTTTTGGGGTAGAGTTTTCCAAAATTTATTTAAGAAGTAACAACCTTGGTAATAGAGATCGTTTTATGTCCAATGTGTTTTTAGAGCACCGCTTTAGTGTTGCGGACAATAAGCTGGATATTACACCAGGTGTGGCACTCACCTACTTTTCAGATTTTAAGTTTAAAGGATTTCCCGGATTGGATATAGGGTATAGCCTAACAAACAATTTTAAAGTATATGGTAACATAGGTTATACTTACCGCGTTCCTACCTATACCGATTTGTTCTACAACGACCCTGTTACTAGTGGAAACGCAGATTTGGAACCAGAGGAAGCTTTTGCACAAGAATTAGGATTAAAGTATACCACAATCAAGTTTAACGCTAGTATAGCTGTTTTTAACAGAGATGCGGATAATCTTATAGATTATATCAGAAACGATATTTCTGAAGACGTATTTACAGCTACTAATATTACAGAGGTAAATACCAAAGGTCTGGAGCTGGATGCCGCCTATAATTTTATGTTCAAAGATTTTGTTCAGACACTGAATGTAGGCTACGCTTTTTTGGATGATAATATTCTGGATCAGAATGAAGCATTATCGCGATATTCTTTGAACACTTTAAAACATCAATACACCACACGCCTAAGTACGCAATTGTTCAAGAATGTACGTCAGAATATAGTTTATAAGTACGCAGAACGTACTACGGGACAAACCTATAATGTTTGGGATGCCTCTTTGGCCGTTAAAGTAAATCAGGCTGAGCTTACCATAACGGCTAGCAATATTTTCGATGCAGATTACATAGAGTCGGGTTTTGTGCCCATGCCGCCGAGCAACGTGCTTTTCGGTCTGCGTTATAGTTTTAGATAGGCACTCCAATCTGTGTTGTAATATCGCACATGAGTAGGATGGAAACTAGTAGGAACAAAGGTCGCCCCCGAAAGCGTGGTCAAGTATTGAAGCTAAAGCGAGACATGGGAAAAACAATTTCAAAAAGTTGGATTGGAGACCATTCAAATCCTTTTCTTAATTTAGTGGTTTCAAATTCATTGAAATCTTGAAGCTGAATCTTGAACAGATACCTCGGGAAAAAACCCTTTCCAAGAAAGAGTTTGTCCAAAAATATTTCAAGCCCCAGAAGCCAGTAGTCATTGAGCGCTTTATTGAGGATTGGCCTGCATATTCCAAATGGAGCTTGGACTATGTAAAAGAGGTGGCAGGGGACAAGGAAGTGCCATTGTACGATGATCGCCCAGTAAAACACGACGAAGGATTCAATGAACCGCACGCTAAAATGAAGATGTCCGATTATGTAGATCTATTGCAAAGTGGTCCAACAAATTACCGAATTTTTCTTTGGAACGTGCTCAAAGAAGTTCCGGTACTTCAAAAAGACTTTTATTACCCGGACTTTGGTTTGCGTTTAATGAAAGGGTTGCCCATGCTATTTTTTGGCGGGGAGGATTCACATACCTTTATGCATTATGACATAGATCTTGCCAATATCTTTCACTTTCATTTTGAAGGGAAAAAGCAGTGCATTCTTTTTTCGCAATCCGAGACCAAATACCTCTATAAAATCCCGCATTCCTTGATTACCAGGGAGGATATTGATTTTGCCGATCCGGATTTAGAAAAATGGCCCGCCCTGCAACATGCAAAAGGGCACATAACAGAGTTGGAACATGGTAATGTCCTTTACATTCCGGAAGGATATTGGCATCATATGAAATATATAACGCCAGGATTTTCAATGAGCTTGAGGGCGGTTGCCAGAAAACCCAGGAATTTTGGCCAAGCGGTCTACAATATTTTTGTAATGAGGCATTTTGATAACCTTATGCGAAAATTCAAAGGACAAAAATGGATAGACTGGAAGAACGAGAAGGCCGTGGAGCGAACACAAAAGCTATTGCTCCAAAAATAATAGCTACCTGATCAGCTCGTTGGTTTTTTCGTAGACCAAATGGCTCTCCCATCCACGGTAGAGTAAATAATCTGCCAATTTCTTCTTTTTTTTAAAGCTATTGGTTTCCTTGATCTGGTCTAATCTTTTTCTGGCCAGCTCATCCAAGGTCCTTAAATAATCTTCATCGGAGATTTCAGCCAGGGCGCTCTTTATGTTGTAGGCAGAAATGTCCCTATACTTTAACTCATTTTTTATGCGGTTTGCCCCCCACTTTTTAATATTGAACTTTCCACGTGCAAATGCCTTTGCAAAACGTTCCTCGTTCAAAAAGTTTTCCTGTATCAAATGCCCAATAATTTGATCTATGGCCTCAGGGATCATGTTCATATTTTTTAGTTTTTCCGTTACCTCTTTGTGGCATCGTTCCTGGTAGGCACAGTAGCGTTCCATTTTTTGGGTTGCTTCTTGGATGGAGTAAAACTTCTGTCCGGAAAATTGTGATCTCATAGATTGCCTATTTGGAAACAACAATGTCCTTATCCGAAAAAGTAAGGATGGTTTTTCCATTTGTTGTGGTCCTTTCTGGATTGCCCTCGGTTGCCATATAATCTGCCTCGGGCAATACGAGCCTTATTTTCCAATCGCCACGAGTCTGTTGAATCTTGATTTTGCTGCCAGAGTACCAAATCGAAACAGTATTGTCCCCTACTTTTACATTTTCCAAAGATGCTTCGCCCCATTCCGTTGGCATCTGTGGTTCAATAACAATGGTTTTTTTATGCGCCATAGGTTGAATTCCAAAAAATTGATTTACAATGGGAACAGCAAAGGCATAAATATTCCAAGCTTGGGTCATCATTCCGTAATCCGGGGAAACTTCGTAGATACTTCCCGGTAGCGCATAGCTAAAAGTGCGGGACATTCTCTGTAAATAGTCCAAAGCTCGATCTGGACGACCATAATTGTTCTCGGCAATGGCCTGTACCCCTGTTGGGAGTGTCATTACCGCACCGGTATAGGAAAATACCTTGCTGCCTTCAAAGGAACCATCGTCCTCGCCTGCGCTTTCATCACGATCGATTCCTGTTACAAAAACCCCAAATGGATTAGTAAATTTTGTGGCATTGTCCAAGGCCAAAATCGCTTTGGTGGAATCTGCAATTCCCATTTCCATGGGAGTGTTCACCACCCAGTTATGATAAAGCACAAAAGGCCTGGGTGTATCGGAAGGGTTGCTCAAAATTTGTTGTTTGGTGGCCTCCAGCTCTTCAATGGCCCAAGGTTTGTTCAAAGTGTCCGCCCTTACCAAGGCATCTTCTATTAAATGAAGGGCTTGGTCATCGGTTCCAATAAAATCCGCATAAGAATTAAACGTCTCCGACCAAAACTGTTCGTTGATCTTTGTCTTTAGCTCATCTGCCAAATTTTGATATTTTTTGGCCAATTCCGAATTGCCCAATTCTTCGGCTATCAGGGCAGCATCGGCAAAAGCTCGTTGGGTGTAAGAGGCAACATCGATCATTTCACTGTCAAGTCCATGGATTTCCATCATTCCAAAGCCATCGGGAAAAAGGTTGTTGTTGTCGTCGTTTTCTT
The DNA here is from genome assembly GCF_023716465.1 of Flagellimonas marinaquae. Classification (NCBI taxonomy): domain Bacteria; kingdom Pseudomonadati; phylum Bacteroidota; class Flavobacteriia; order Flavobacteriales; family Flavobacteriaceae; genus Flagellimonas; species Flagellimonas marinaquae. The sequence goes on along the minus strand of NZ_CP092415.1, from coordinate 1,385,195 downwards.
CCAATAGCCAATTCAACCCCTTTTTTATGGTCGGAAAATACCTGGTCAAAAATTCTTTGTCGCCGTTCCATTTGTATATTTCCCATATCAACGATGTGAACTGGGGAGTTTCATTAATATTACCTTTATTAAAAACTACTCCGTTGGTGGACATTTCATGAAGAATCCTACCGTTGGTGTTAACGGCCATGGAAACACTGTCCAAAAGTTCTATGGTCTGTTCAACTACTTTATCCTGTCCAATGGCCATGTAGCCTTTTAGGGCATATTCGCTATCGACCCCAAAATACCAGGGGTAATCCGGTATACCGGCCCCAATTCCTGTTCCTATCTCTGGAATTGTGCGCACCAACCAATCACAATTGTACTTTAACCACTTAAAGGTTTCTTGTAAGTGTTTGTCAGGAATAGTCAGCTTGGACTGATTTGTAAGCGCTTCGTAGCGGGATTTCTTTTCTTGAAACAAGTCTTTGCGTTGGCTCAGTATGGTTTTGTATTGATCTAGTGCAATTTCTTCGGAAGTATAAGAGCCAGCTACGGCAAAGTTGATAACCTGCTCGGATTTAGAAGGTACTTGAACGGTATAGGTTAAAAAATGGGAAGTACAGTTGGGTTGTTTTGCACTTTTGATTTCCTGTGTTGCAATTGGGGCTTGGTCCGACCCAAAAACATTGTGCCATGGATTTAAACTGTCTTTTACCAACCAGTGATTTTCTTTTAAAACCCCATAGTCTTTGGTGTCCAACATTTTGGATTGTTCCCCTAGCCATGTGGGTCTTAAATTGGTATGCCCAGTGAATTTTAATTGTCCTTCTATATTTTTGGAACTATTGTTTCTTATGATGAACTGTATCGAAATGCCTTGAATGTTATCGGGCACAAACTGAACTCGCTCAATTACAAGGGTATCGTCTTCAAGTTCAAAAATGTGTTTGTTGGCAAAGGGGTAGTTCACAAATTCCGAAGCCTTGTTGAGTAAATATGTGTTTGCGTTCACAGTTAGTTCTGCATCAAAGCCATCCATAAGTTTAATGGGGTGGTTCCATATTCCACCCATTTCGCCCTTTATGTGCCAACCCAAAGGCGGGAAGGTACCATCTTGATGTCCGACCATGTAAACTCTGTTCCCGGCCGTTACAAAAGGAGAGGACAAATATTCGCTGTTCCCCGAAATACTAGGGGTCTCTTTCAATATGTCGGAAAGTAACGGTTCAGATTTTGGGGTACAGGCCAAAATCAATAAGGAGCAAAGCAAGGGGATTCTAATTTTCATAATAATTGTGCTTGTCTTTCAAAAATAAAGCTTTGAACGGAAATGTATAAAAGCAAAAAAGCGACCCCAAAAAAATGGAGTCGCTTTGTATTATGCTCGTATTGTTTTACCGTCTTTATCCTTAAAACGATATTCGAGATACGTGTAAGCATCCCTAGGTTGGATCTTTATCCATTTTTTATAGGTTTTGAACCATTTGGAACGGATAGATGGGAACCCTTTGGTAAGGTAAGCTGCAATAAACGGATGGATATTAAGAACAATTCCATTGTTTTTTTGCTTTTGTTTTAGGATTCTTTCCAAGTCCGCTTGGATCTTATCGATCAACACAATGGGAGCTTCTACTTCGGCTCCCGCCAGGTTCGGGTTTTCCTCGCTGGTTTTTATATTCATTTCCGGACGCACTCTTTGTCGTGTAATTTGAACAAGTCCAAATTTACTCGGGGGCAAAATTTTGTGTTTGGCCCTATCGTCCTTCATTTCTTCCCTAAGGTGATCGTACAGTTTTCTGCGGTGATCGCCTTTGGTCATATCAATAAAATCCACAACGATGATTCCACCCATGTCCCGCAATCGTAATTGTCTTGCAATTTCGGTAGCGGCCAATAGGTTTACCTCTAATGCTGTATCCTCTTGGTTTTTTGCCTTGTTGGAGCGGTTACCACTGTTTACGTCTATAACGTGCAGCGCTTCGGTATGCTCAATTACAAGATAAGCTCCTCGGCTCATGGATGCAGTTCGGCCAAACGAGGTTTTTATTTGGCGTTCAATACCAAATTTTTCAAAAATGGGTGCCGAACCGGTGTATTGCTTTACAATGGATTCTTTTTCTGGTGCGATTTCGTGCACATAATCCTTGATTTGGTTGTAAAGCGTTTCATCATCAACATGGATTCCGGTAAAGGAATCGTTGAATACATCCCTAAGGATGGAGGAGGCCCTGTTCAATTCCACCAATACTTTGGATGGATGGGGCGCTCTTTGCAATTTCTTGCACATTGCTACCCATTTGGATAACAAGTTCTGGAGATCTTTGTCCAGTTCTGCAACCTTTTTGCCTTCTGCTACGGTACGGATAATTACACCAAATCCTTTGGGTTTTATACTTTTTACAAGTCTAATAAGTCGGTCCTTTTCTTCTTTGCTCGCTATCTTTTGGGATACCGAAACTCTATCTGAAAAAGGCACCATTACCAAGTATCGCCCAGCGATAGAAAGCTCGGAGCTTATTCTTGGTCCCTTGGTGGAGATGGGTTCTTTTACAATTTGTACGAGTAGCGACTGATTGGCTTTTAATACATCGTTGATGCTGCCATTCTTGTCAATATCTTTTTCAAATGGAAAATCTTTTAGGGTGTAGTCCTTTAACTTCCCTGTTTTAGCTTTTTTGATAAATTTCAACATGGAAGACAGTTGTGGTCCGAGGTCATGGTAGTGCAGGAACGCATCTTTTTCATAACCTACGTTAACGAAAGCCGCATTAAGGCCCGTTACGGGTTTTCTAATCTTGGCTAGGAAAATATCCCCTACGGAAAAGTTGTTGTTGTCTTCTTCTTTGTGTAATTCTACTAATTTTCCATCCTTTAATAAGGCAAAATCGACTGCTTCCGGCGTAGATCTTACTATTAATTCTCTATTCACCTGAATCGATTTTAATTTATCCCACATGAATTTTGGGACAAATGATTAAACAATATATGGAATCGGTTATTTTTCGAACCGATTGAAATTCGTTTTTGGAATCTCTATGTCAAAGAACGTAATTGGGTAAAACGAAAAAGTAGTTGAAACAACTACTTTTTCTTGTGTCGGTTAGCTCTTCTGCGCTTCTTGCGCTTGTGCGTGGCTACCTTATGTCTTTTTCTTTTTTTTCCACTCGGCATATGGCTCTTGCTTTTGAGTTGTTAATTATATTATTTTACTTGTACATTGGTCTTTACGCCCTCCACAAATACTTTGGCCGGCTTAAAAGCAGGAATATTGTGTGCAGGAATTTTTATGGTAGTGTTCTTGGAAATGTTCCTACCTGTTTTTTCCGCTCTGGTCTTGATGATAAAGCTACCAAAACCTCTTAAATAAACATTGTCTCCATTCTCTAAAGATGATTTAACCTCCTCCATAAAGGATTCAACTGTCGCTTGCACGTCTCCTTTTTCAATACCTAGTTTTTCTGAGATCCTAGTTACAATATCTGCTTTCGTCATTTCGTCTTATTAATTTTCTAATTTTTTTCGGCTTGCAAATATAAACATTATAATTAATCTTTCCCTTTAACCCTTTAATTTTAAGTATATAAACTGATACATTTGACCTTTATTACTTTCTTTGATGAGTTTTGCCCAAAAAATCCTGAATTGGTACCATGAAAATCAGAGAGATCTGCCATGGAGAAGAACACGTGACCCATATAAGGTTTGGTTATCGGAAATTATACTCCAACAGACTCGCGTTGTGCAAGGTATGCCCTATTATTTGCGATTTGTTGATGCTTTCCCAACGGTTCAAGATCTTGCCAAAGCACCAGAAGAACAAGTGTTGAAACTATGGCAGGGGCTAGGATACTATTCCCGAGCGCGAAACCTGCATGCCACAGCAAAAATAGTAGCGAACAATTTTGATGGCCAATTTCCCAATACATATAAAGAGTTAAAAACGTTAAAAGGGGTTGGCGATTACACCGCAAGTGCCATTGCATCTTTTTGTTTTGATGCTCCGGAACCGGTTGTGGACGGAAATGTATATCGTGTATTGTCCCGATATTTTGGAGTAGATATACCTATTAATAGTACCAAGGGCATCAGATATTTTAAGGAATTGGCCCGAGAGGTAATGGATTCAGGGAACATTAGGGATTACAATCAAGGTATAATGGAATTTGGAGCCGTACAATGCGCCCCCAAAAAAACCTACTGTTTATTGTGCCCCTTGCAGGAAAGTTGTGTAGCTGTCAAAGATGGAAAAGTGAGTGAGCTACCTCTAAAACTGAACAAGACCAAGGTAAAGAACCGCTATTTTAATTATGTAATTCCCATCGATCCGGAAAATAATACCATCTTGGAGCAAAGAACAGCAAAGGGTATTTGGCAAAATCTGTATCAGTTTCCTCTTGTAGAGTCCGATAAGAACCTTAAGGCGGAGGAACTAAAACTTTTAATCCAAGGGAATGGCCAATTGCCGGAATATGAGTCCTTATCCTTATATAATAATGAAACCATTGTGCACAAATTGTCCCATCAACATTTGCACACAAAATTTTGGATCCTAAAAACTTCCTATATCTTAGAGGAGGGAACGCCCTGGAAAAAGATAGGCGATTTTCCTGTACCAGTTTTGATAGCAGATTTTATCAAGACATTTAAAATTTAGTACTTTTGATTAATTAAAGAAATATGAGCGGAACATTAAACAAAGTAATGCTGATCGGGCATTTGGGGGACGAAGTCAAAGTACACTACTTTGAAGGAGGCAATTGTATCGGCAGATTTCCCTTGGCCACCAACGAGACCTATACCAACAGGCAAACGGGCGAAAGAGTTACCAATACGGATTGGCACAACATTGTGGTACGGAACAAGGCTGCTGAAATTTGTGAAAAATACCTGAGCAAAGGCGATAAAGTATATGTGGAGGGCCGTTTAAAAAACAGACAATGGCAGGGTGAGGACGGAAATACCCGATACACTACCGAAGTACACGTACAGGATTTTACCTTTTTAACGACCAAAAAGGAAAGCCTGTCCGCCGGACAAGGAGGAACGGTGAATGCACAGACATCCCCGTCGTCTTCGAACTACCAAGAACCATCCAAGCAGGAAAGACCTTCGGCGCCTATTCAAAATTCAGAAGAAGAGGATGACGACCTACCATTCTAAGAACTAAAGATTAAAAAAGCAATATTAAATTGGATCCCGAGCCCCATAGTTTGGCAATTTATCTTACCACTTTTAGTGGACTCTTCACCTTAAAAATTGTTGTGCTGGTACTGCTATTGGCATGCTCCGCATTAATTTCGGCCGCAGAAGTGGCACTTTTTGGTCTCTCGCAGACCAATTTGAACGAAATGCAGGAAAACGATTCCCAACGAGGCAAACTTGTTGTACAATTGTTGGACAAGCCCAAAAAGTTGCTGGCCACCATACTGATCACCAACAATGCCATCAATATTGGAATTGTTCTACTATTTAGTTCCATTGGCGATACCATTTTTGAAGGAATCGAAGGAACCTTGCGCTTTTTATTGGAAGTGGTAGTGGCCACTTTCTTAATATTAATGTTCGGTGAGATCTTGCCCAAAATCTACGCGAACCGCAATCGTGTTCAGTTTTCCCATTTTATGGCCATTCCACTAAAAGGACTCAATTATATATTTACCCCTTTAAGTTCCCCAATGCGGTCGATTACATTATACATGGAAGATAAGTTGGGAAAGAAAAAATCCAATTTAAGCATTAATCACCTATCGCAAGCGCTCGAACTGGCCTCCGAGGGGGATACCACCAAAGAAGAACAGAAAATATTGGAAGGCATCGTAACGTTTGGCAATACCGATACCAAGCAGGTAATGCGACCGCGGATAGATATTTTTGCCGTCAACGAGAAAATGAAATTCCCGGAGGTAATCGAGGAGATAAAGAAAAACGGCTATTCTAGAATTCCGGTATTTTCGGAAAATATGGATAATGTTTTGGGTGTACTTTACGTGAAAGACCTTTTGCCTTATATCGATAGAAAAACCTTTAATTGGATGTCCTTGATACGAGAGCCTTACTTTGTCCCGGAAAACAAAAAATTGGACGATTTGTTGCTAGAGTTTCAGGAAAAAAAGAACCATTTGGCCGTGGTCGTGGACGAATATGGCGGCACCTCTGGAATTGTTACCTTGGAAGATATAATAGAGGAGATCGTTGGGGATATTAGTGATGAGTTCGACGACGAAGATCTGGTATTCTCCAAATTGGACGACCATAATTATGTTTTCGATGGCAAAACGGCCTTAAAGGATTTCTATCGGGTCGTAAAAATTGAAGAAGAAGAGGAGTTCGAGAGCAAGAAAGGAGAATCCGAGACCATAGCGGGATTTGTGTTGGAAATATCGGGCAGTTTTCCCAAGATCGGAGAAAAAGTTATGTTCAAGGACTACCGCTTTATTGTGGAGAGCATGGACAAGAAAAGATTAAAACGAATAAAAGTTACATTGCCACATGAAACATAAAATTTTGATTTTAGTTATGGTAACCTCCCTATTTTTAAGCTGTAAGGATGATGTGTTGCCAAAGCCCAAGGCCATGTTGCATTTGGATTATCCAACCGCCCAATACACAATTACCGATGCCGACTGTGTATACACCTTTAATAAGAACACACTTTCCAATATAAAAGAAAACAAGGATTGTTCTTTGGTTCTGGACTATCCTATTATGAACGGGTCTATATATTTAACGTACAAGCCTGTGCGGGGTAACCTGGATACCTTATTGGTAGATGCACAAAAATTGTCGTACGAACATGTGGTCAAGGCCGACAATATTGTTGAGCAACCTTTTATCAATGCCGAGAAAAAGGTCTATGGGATGTTTTATGAAGTAAGTGGCAATGCCGCATCGCAATCCCAGTTTTATGTAACGGACAGTATTAACCACTTTGTAACCGGATCCCTGTATTTTTACGCAAAACCCAATTACGATTCCATTTTACCGGCCGCTATATATCTGCAGAACGATATCAGGAAAATTATGGAAAGTCTGGAATGGAAAAACTGATTATTGCACAGTATCCTTGGCAAGCAGTGCCTGCGCGCGCTCAATGCTGCCATTGATCTTGTCCTTCACCACTTTTACCTTTTCCTCTTCTTCGTCCAGCCACTGTTGCTTTTCTTCGGAAAGCTCTTTTCCTTCCAATATTTCTTCGTGGTCAAACCTGTCTCCAAAATCCTTCATCCAGTCCATCATGGCCCTATTGGCTTCTTGTAGATCCTTCATGGCTACTTCGTAATTCTGTCCCATTTCGGTGGAATCCACTTTTGGCTTTATTTCGCCAACAAGCTTTCCTATGGTGCTCATCTTAGGCATTACCTCGTCATGGATGGCCATTACCTTTTTCATTTGGGAGGACTCTTCCGTCGATTTTTTTTCCTCTTTACAGGAAAAACTCAAGAATAGGACAGAGCAAATTAAAATGGCTTGGAATTTTTTCATTGTGTACAAATTTTGCACAAAAATAACCATACCACAAACACTATCATACAATTCGCAATCATTAAATCCGGTAAGATGATTTTTGTCATAAAAAACAATAGGGACTACGAATATATTTGCTTTCAAATTCATGTTTTTGCGAAGAATTGTTTCCATATTCAATTTTAGAACAGTTTATACGGGCTTGTTCATCAGCTTAATACTGATGAGCAATCTTCGTTTTTCTTCCATGTATGTGTATTACAGTTTGGATAGGGAAGGTTTTGTAGAACAACTTTGCGAAAACAAGGATGTGCCCGAATTGAACTGTGATGGAAAATGTGTTTTGGCACAAATGCTCAACGCACAAACCGAAGACGACGAGCCCTTTCCACAAATTGGTTGGGAGGAGGTTTTGGTGTTTTATATGGAATTGCCTAAAGTTTTTCTTTTCCGTAGTGATGAAAACGGTCTAAACGTATTTTATCACAAGGATCACTACACATATAGTTTTACCGATACCCCATTAGAACCACCAAGGGTTTAAGGTTTTTTTCTGAAAATGGTCTGTAGCCTGGACCATGCATGTTAAATCTTAAACAATAATCAAAATGAATAAAAGTATACTGGCAAAACTATGTGTTTTGCTTATGGGTACCGGTGTGCTGTACGCGCAACAGTCTACCGAACAAGATACCTTGACCAAAGAGCCGGTGCAATTGGACGAAGTACTGGTAGAAGGAAAGAGAAAGACAGACCCTGTTTTTTCTACCTTTAAAAGTGAGCCGGCGCGAAAAATTGTGCAATCCAAAAATGTAGCCGATCTATTTAAGGACATTAATGGCTTTGGGTTGATCAAACGGGGGAATTATGCAATAGACCCATCGTTTCGTGCTTCCCAATACGAGCAATTGAATGTCCAGTTCAATGGCGGTACCAAAGTTATGCATGCCTGCCCCAACCGAATGGATCCCATAACCACCCATGTAATTCCCGAGGAGATTGAACGCGTAGAAGTTGTAAAAGGGCCGTATACCTTTAGGTATGGTCCAACTTTTGGTGGAATTGTAAACTTGGTGACCCAAGAGGTGGAAAAGCAAGCAAAAGGTTACCATGGTACCGTTAATTTTGGTGGCGAGAACAATGGAAACGCCCTTACAAGTTTCGCTAATTTAAAATATGTTGGAGAGCAGTTCGATGTAAACCTGAACTTTGGGTATCGTGATTTTGGAAATTACCAAGATGGGGATGGCAACGAAATACCATCATCATTCAGAAGTACGGATTATGGAGTGCAAGTAGGCTTTAATCCAACGGAAAACCAAAGATTGCAAGTTGGTTTTAGACAATCCTTCGGAAGGGATGTGCTGCATGCCGGTCTGCCCATGGATACCGAAATAGACGATAGCAACGTACTTTCGGTAGATTATAAATTGGACAATATTTCCGATGGATTAAAAACCTTGAACGCTAAGGTGTACCGTTCCAAGGTAGATCATGTAATGACCAACGAACTGAGACCTAGCTTTATGATGACAGAGGCAGTTTCGGAAGTGGATGCGATTACAATTGGTGGCAGGGTCGAATTGGAATGGCGCCCCGGTTCAGATATAAAGCTCTACACGGGATTGGATGCATTCTCCGTAGGAAGAACGGGTGAAAGAACCCGTTTGGTGAAAAGGAACATGATGACGGGAGATCCACTGCCCGCTCCCATGGAGTTTGTGGATGGTGTTTGGCAAGATTCCCAAATAGATGATTACGGATTGTTCGTAGAGGCAAAATATCCGTTATCCACCAAGCTTTTGCTCAACGTCGGGGCAAGGTACGATATGGTTCGTTCCAAATCCGATGACCCTTCCGATGATTTTATCGCAGAATATCCCGATTTGGATACTCGAACCGAGCACAATATAAGTACAACAGCCTCCTTCAAATATATGGTGTCTTCGGATGTCTTGTTAGAGTTGGCCTTTGGTAGAGGTGTGCGATCAGCGAACATGATCGAGAGGTATATCAACCACTTTACTGTGGGGCAGGACCCATTCGAATATGTGGGAAATCCCAATCTGGATGCCGAGGTAAATAATCAATTTGAGCTGGGGATCAAAACAAAAACAGACTTTGAGAATTACTTTTTTAACCGTTTGGACTATGGAGCATCGGTTTATTATTCCATTTACGACAACTATATTGTTCCGGTAATTGACCCAACTTTGGACAAAAAATATATGCCAATGGCAGAACCGACCGAAGTTAAACGGTTCGTGAATTTGGACGATGCATACAAAACAGGATTCGAAGTTTATGGAGAGTTGGCATTTTTGGAGGACTTTAGCTTTAAAACAGAGTTGTCCTATGTTTATGCAAAAAACAAGGATTTGAATGAATCCCTGCCGTTGACCCCACCTCTAGTGACACGTTTTAACCTTAATTTTGAAAAAGAGAAAATATGGGCCAAGGCCACTTATACCCTTACTTCGGAACAGTCGGACATTGCACTGTCTTTTGGAGAGCAGGTTACAGATGGTTATGGTGTTGTGGATTTGAGCTTTGGTGCAAGACCATTCAAACATTTTACAGTGGGAGTAGCTGCATCCAACATTTTTGATGCGACCTACAATAACCACTTGAACTTTTCTTTTGTGAATCAAGCTGATTTTGGTCGAGTGCCCATTAACGACCCAGGAAGAAATCTATCCGCATTTGTTCAATATAAATTTTAAGAGCAAAAGTGCTATCGATTAAAAAAGGCGTCCTGATGAGGGGCGCTTTTTTTATTGTATTCCTAGAAATAAGAACTCATAATTGCAAAGTTTTGATTACGTAATTTTCGAAAGTCTTTGTAATTACTCCATCTTTTCTAAAAGATAATCTTCTTTCTCAATTGATTACCGGCTATCCGTAAAAGACAAAAATTCTTATTCATGTTTATAAAATAGAAAAGGGCGAGGAAGTCCTCACCCTTTTCGTCCCAAATCTTACCATAAACTTAACCTACTTATGCTATGGCACGACTAAAATACTGGTATTGTGTAAAATAACAAAGGGTTTTAAAAAATATTTTGCTTTTGGAAGTAAAAATAAAATGTGCAGTTCATCGATAAAATTGTTAAAACCTTGGTAGTCAAACATAAAGAAGCCGGAGCATGCTCCGGCTTCTTTCCCCAAATCTTACCATGAACTTAACCTACTTATGCTATGGTCCTCCAAATGTAAGTCAAGAGTTGATTTTGAACCCAAGCTTTTAGATGAAACCCTCTTTAATTGGTTGAAATGTTCAACAGGGCTCGATTATTGATAAATGTCAAGAAAACAAAGGAGAGAGTGAAATATGGGCAAAGTTGTAGAAAATAAAAAAGGTGGATAAACTCCACCTTTTTTGCCCCAAATCTTACCATGAACTTAACCTACTTATGCTATGGCAAGTACTAAAGTAGGGTTGTGGGTTTCTGTTCGTATAAAAACCCGCTATACTGCTAGTTTCATCGATAAAGCGCACAGATTGCGCTCTTTTTCTATGTGGTTGATTAATAAGCTCTTTCGTTCTTTCCTTCAAAAAAATTGATAAACGCCTTGTTGACCACCTTATTACCGCCCGGGGTGGGATAATTTCCTGTAAAATACCAATCGCCCAAGTTTTTGGGACAGGCGCTATGCAAACCTTCAATGGTTTGATAAATAATCTCTACCTCTGCATTTATTCCTTCAGGACTTAGAATTTCCCCGATCTTCTTGGAAATTTGTTTTGCTGAGAATGGTGCATAAAATTCCTTCACGTAGTTTATCACATTTTTGTCTGAAGCTTCGGTCTGGGTAAGGCACTTCTCATAAATCTCTTTGATCAAGTGGGTAGTGCCATGTTCCTCGTGCAAAGCCAAAGCTGCCTTAAAGGCAACAAAATCTTCCAACTTTGCCATATCGATACCATAACAGTCCGGATAGCGGATCTGTGGTGCAGAGGACACAACCACTATTTTCTTGGGAGACAAACGGTCCAGTATTTTTAAAATACTACGTTTTAAGGTAGTACCGCGAACAATGCTATCATCTATAATTACCAGATTATCGGTAGGTTTTACAGAGCCATAGGAGATGTCGTAAACGTGGGCCACCAGATCATCCCTGCTGCTATCTTGGGTGATAAAGGTTCTTAACTTGGCATCTTTGATGGCCACTTTTTCTATTCGCGGACGAATGTTCAATATTTTATGAAGCTCCTCGCCTGTCATGTTCGGCCCCAAGGCCAGAATTTGTTCTTCTTTTTTCTTGTTGAGGTAATTTTGAGCCTCCTTTACCATTCCAAAGAACGAAGTTTCCGCAGTATTCGGAATGTAAGAGAAGACGGTATTCTCCAAATCGTTGTCGATGGACTTCAAAATTTCTGGAAAAACCAGTTTCCCCAATTTTTTTCTTTCCTGGTAGATTTCTTTATCACTCCCTCTGGAGAAATAGATGCGTTCAAAAGAGCAGGCTTTTCGCTCGGTAGGTTCCAAAATACGTTTTAACGCCATGGAGCCATTTTTCTTAATGATTACTGCATGGCCCGGATCTAGCTCTTTTACATCATCAAAATTTACATTGAACACGGTCTGGATCACGGGGCGTTCGGATGCTACGACCACAACTTCATCATCCTGATAATAGTATGCCGGTCGGATTCCTGCCGGGTCGCGCATTACAAAAGCATCGCCATGCCCGATCAATCCGCTCATGGCGTAACCGCCGTCCCAGTTTTTGGAAGCCTTTCGTAGTATTTTGGCAACGTTCAAGCGTTCGGCAATAAGTGGAGAGGCCTCTCTTTTGGAGTACCCTTCTTTTTTGACCTCCTTGTACAATTTTGCCACGGCGTCATCCAAAAAATGGCCGATTTTTTCCATTACGGTAACGGTATCGGCTTTTTCTTTGGGGTGCTGACCCAAGGCCACCAAGTTGCCAAAAAGCTCGTCAACATTGGTCATGTTAAAGTTGCCGGCCACAATAAGGTTTCTGTGCATCCAGTTGTTCTGTCTCAGAAACGGGTGTACGCTCTCGATACTGTTTTTTCCAAAGGTGCCATACCTAACGTGTCCCATCAAAAGTTCCCCAATGTACGGGATGTTCTTTTTTTGCCACGCTACATCATCTTCAAACTCTGGGTTTTCGGTCAGTGCCGTATTGATACGGTTGTTGATCTGGGCAAAAATATCCTGGATGGGCTGCTGCTGTGCCGATCTTACCCGGCTCATATATCTTTCCCCAGGCTCCATATCCATTTTAATGCTTGCAAAACCGGCGCCATCCTGTCCGCGGTTATGCTGCTTTTCCATCATTAAGTACATCTTGTTTACACCATAAAAAGCTGTACCGTACTTTTCTTTATAGTACTCCAAGGGTTTAAGCAAACGGATCAACGATATTCCGCATTCGTGCTTAATAGGATCACTCATAGCAAATCAAATAAAAAAAGCCCCGAAAATTTCAGGGCACGCATTTAGGTTAATTCAATATTGAACTGTGTCAGTTCCTTAAACTGTTGTAAGCGGGCATTTACCTCGCTTTTATGTAAATCCACCATGCGCTCGGTGCCAAATTTCTCTACACAGAACGATGCTAAATTGGAGCCATGTATAATGGCGTTCTTCATACTTTCAAATGATATGTTGCCTACCTCTGTCAAGTACCCCACAAATCCACCGGCGAAAGTGTCGCCGGCACCGGTAGGATCAAATACTTCTTCCAATGGCAATGCGGGCGCAAAGAAAATATTTTCCTTGTGGAACAAAAGTGCTCCATGCTCCCCTTTTTTAATGACGACGTATTTAGGCCCCATCTTTTGAATTTTTTCGGCCGCTTTCACCAAGGAATATTCCTCGGTCATTTGTCTGGCTTCTTCATCATTAATAGTGATAACATCTATTTCAGAGATTACCTTCATCAAATCGTCCCAACTATTGTCCATCCAAAAGTTCATGGTATCCAAAACTATGAGTTTTGGTCGTTTTTCCATTTGATTGATTACACTTAGCTGGATGTTGGGGTGAAGATTGCCGAGCATTACTATGTCCGCATCGGTAAAGTTGCTCGGTACTACGGGATTAAAATCGGCCAGAGTATTTAGTTCTGTGGCCAAGGTATCTCGAGAGTTTAGGTCGTTATGGTATTTTCCTTCCCAGAAAAAAGTTTTGCCTCCTTTTACCACTTCAACACCGGATAGGTCGATGTCCTTGTTTATAAAAATGTCCATGTAGGACTGTGGAAAGTCGTCTCCGACGACAGAAACAATTGCGGAGTCTATTTTGTATTGTGATGCTGCCAAACCTATAAATGTGCCGGCACCACCCAATATTCTTCCTGTTTTTCCGAACGGTGTTTCAATAGCGTCGAAGGCCATGGTCCCCACGATCAGTAATTTGCCCATTACCTAAATTTTGCTGCAAATATACGGTTTGATATTCCATATTGGAATCATTAACAAAGGATTTAAGAAAAACAGAGAATAAATGAGGGATTAAACTCAAGTTCAAGCGCAAACTTAATAAAGGCGTGCCATCTAATATTACTGGTATCTGCTTTCTATTTTCTGCCAAAATCAGCAGGTATTTCCCCCCAGGCCTTGGTCTCCCATTTAACTATTGGGGTGTTGAACCGATTTTTTTTGAGCCATTCTTCGGCACGTGCAATAAGCTCAAAAAGCTGTGCATTTTTCTCGGTTTTGTTCAGTTTGGTTCCACATTTTTTCTTTCTTACCCACCCAATTGCAATTCTGGAATCGGAATAGAGGGTACGTTCACTTTTTTGTTGTTTTAAAAACGCCAATCCATGGACCAACGCCAAAAACTCACCTACATTACTAGTACCCTGTTCAAAAGGGCCTTGGTGAAAAAGGACTCTTTTACTTTTGGTATCCACACCGCGGTATTCCATTTTTCCCGGGTTGCCGCTGGAGGCCGCATCCACCGCTATAGAATTATAATTGGGATTCCCGATTTTAAGCAGTTCCTCTGGAGTAAGTTCGCTTTTGCCCTTGGATTTACCCTTGAAATCCGCATAATTGCCGTTGTAGGCTTTTTTGGCCTCTTCGAACGTAGCAAAGGATTTGTATTGTGCTCCTTTAATGCCATCTATTTGCGCCTTACAATCGGCCCAAGACTCGAAAATTCCGGGATGTTTTCCTTTCCAAACCACATAAAACTTTTTTTTCTTGGCCATTAGGACAGTAGTTTTTTGATCACTTTAGGGAAATGCTCGTATTCCAACTGGTGTACCTTTTGAGCTATGGTTTCTGGGGTGTCCGTGGGTTCGATCATGGTCTTGGCCTGAAATATGATGGCACCTTCGTCGTAATTTTCGTTGACATAATGTATGGTTATGCCGGTTTCGCTTTCATTGTTGTCCTTAACGGCCTTGTGTACCTTGTCGCCGTACATGCCCTTTCCGCCATAATCGGGCAAAAGGGCAGGATGTATGTTTACGATTTTATTTGGATACGCCTCAACAAGGTTTTCCGGTATTTTCCAAAGGAAGCCGGCTAGTACCACAAGATCCGTCTGTAGACCGTGTAAAAGATCCACTATAGCACCGGAACCCTTAAAAGCTGGCCCGTTAAAATAGAAAGCGGGCACGCCGAGGCGGTCGCAGCGCTCAAGTACTTTTGCCGAATTTTTATTGGTAAGTACCGCCGCAACCGTGATCGCAGTGTCTTTGCGAAAAAAGGATATGATATTTTCTGCATTGGACCCACTGCCCGATGCAAAGATTACAATTCGTTTCATTCGTTAGGAATTGATATGATTTTGGACTAAATTACGTCGGCTAAAGTAAGATACACTGATGTAAGATGTTTAATTTGAATCACATTTTATCGTCAAATAGTGTATTTAATCCAAAGTTTTATATTTTTGCCAACGATTTAAATTTTTAAAACCACAATAATTATGTCAGACATTGCATCAAGAGTAAAGGCTATCATCGTTGATAAACTAGGTGTAGATGAAAATGAAGTAGTTGCAGAAGCTAGCTTTACCAACGACTTAGGAGCGGATTCCTTGGACACTGTTGAACTTATCATGGAGTTTGAGAAAGAATTTGATATTCAGATACCAGATGACCAAGCAGAAAACATCGCCACTGTAGGTCAGGCCATTAGCTATATAGAAGAAGCTAAGTAATTATATGATATATCGCTAAAGATTATAAATTATCCATGTGATTGTTGTCACATGGATAATTTTTTTTATAATTTACGTCTAAAGGGTAAAAAAATAGTTCAATGCAGTTAAAGCGAGTTGTGGTTACCGGAATGGGAGCGTTAACGCCCATTGGTAATAATTTGGAAGCTTATTGGGAAGGACTACGAACCGGAAAAAGCGGTTCTGCCCCCATTACATACTTCGATACCGAAAAATTTAAAACAAAGTTTGCTTGCGAGCTTAAAGGGTACGATCCTTCGGATTTTTTTGATAGGAAGGAAGCTAGAAAACTAGATAGGTTTGCCCAATATGCCCTGGTTTCATCGGATGAGGCCATAGCAGACTCTGGAATAGACTTGGACGTTGTGGACAAGTTTAGGGTTGGTGTAGTATGGGGCGCGGGAATCGGAGGTTTGGAAACTTTTCAGAACGAGGTGATCAGCTATGCCAATGGCGATGGAACACCACGTTTTAATCCGTTCTTTATTCCAAAAATGATTGCGGATATAGCACCTGGGAACATATCCATTAAACATGGATTTATGGGACCAAACTATACCACTGTCTCTGCATGTGCCTCTTCGGCCAATGCCATGATCGATGCGCTCAACTACATTAGATTGGGTCATTGCGATGTTATTGTGACAGGTGGTAGCGAAGCCGCTGTAACTATTGCAGGTATGGGCGGATTTAATGCCATGCATGCACTATCTACCCGAAACGAAAGCCCCGAAACCGCTTCTCGACCTTTTGATGCCACAAGAGATGGTTTTGTACTGGGAGAAGGAGCAGGTGCGCTAATATTGGAAGAATATGAGCACGCCAAAGCAAGGGGGGCTAAAATATATGCCGAAGTTTTGGGCGGAGGACTTTCCAGTGATGCCCATCATATGACAGCTCCGCACCCAGAAGGTATTGGAGTGGTAAAGGTAATGGAAAACTGTTTGCAAAACGCTGGGCTTAAACCAGAAGATGTAGATGCCATAAATACACATGGTACCTCAACCCCACTTGGTGATGTTGCCGAATTAAAGGCCATTAGCAAAGTATTTGGTGATCACGCCAAAAACATCAACATTAATTCAACCAAATCCATGACTGGCCATTTGTTGGGAGCGGCAGGAGCCATTGAGGCCATTGCCTCCATTTTGGCCATGGAGCATAATTTGGTGCCACCGACCATAAACCACAGTGAAGTGGATGATCAGATAGATCCATCGCTCAACTTGACCTTGAACAAGGCACAAGAGCGCGAAGTAAAGGTCGCCATGAGCAACACCTTTGGATTTGGAGGACACAATGCTTGTATTTTATTTAAAAAAATAGGGTAGTTTTGTAACATGAAACTCACTTCCAAAATATTCAATTCCCATCCTGACTCGGATGGGGATTTTTTTTTGGGTATGAAAAGGATCCTTGGTTTCAAGCCCAAAAACTTGGAGCTCTATAAAACAGCGTTCCTTCATAGGTCCATGAACAAAAAGGACGAAAAAGGGAATCCTGTAAACTACGAGCGCCTCGAATTTTTGGGAGATTCAATGCTGGGAACCATCATTTCAAAACATTTGTACAACCAAGTACCGGAAGGGGACGAGGGATATCTCACCAAAATGCGTTCCAAGGTAGTGAGCCGTAAGCACCTGAACGAGCTTGGTAAAGACCTTGGATTGCTGGATTTTGTGGAAAGTAGGATTCCGAAAGCACATTTTGGGGAGAATATTCATGGTAATGTCTTTGAAGCACTTGTGGGTGCGATCTACTTGGATAAAGGCTACATGTATTGTGAAAAATTCATAAATGAAAGAGTAATAGAGCCCTATGTGGATATTGAACAGCTCGAGGGTAAAGTGATCAGCTATAAGAGTTTGGTGATAGAATGGTGCCAAAAAGAAAAAAAGACATTCAATTATCACGTATATGAGGACACAGGAAACGACGAGTTAAAACATTTTGCCGTAAAACTTACCATTGGTGATAGAATGTTGGCAAAAGCACGGGCAACCTCCAAGAAAAAAGCAGAGGAAAAAGCCTCAAAACGAGCATATTTCGCTCTGCAGAGCAAGATTGAAAACCAGTAACTTTAAATAATAGTTAACTCTAACGTTTTCGTTTACTTAATAGAAGTATTGTCCTGTAGAAAACTGGACATGCATTAAGATTAAGCCTTATATTTACGGTTCGTGTTATGGGAAATTTGACAACGCACAGGATATCTGCAGATTTATATGACGACAATTTTTCCCTTATTGCCATACACAGCAATTTGGAGGACTACGCCATTACATATGCAATAAATTCCGCTTGCGGACTCAAATTAAAACGCATGAAGAAAGACCTATGTCTCGATGGTCACATGTCGTTCTCGCTGTTCGATTGGGACGATGAACTGAACGATGTATACTGGACCCTGATCTCCAATAAATGTGAAGTAAGGGAGGAAACACCTTCTTTAGGTTTGTTCGAGAACAATGTAACCACGCGGACCGATCATTTGATCAAAGAAAAGAAGGAAGTGGATTATTTTTTGAAGGTAGATGCTGAGAACGAAGATCTATATTCCCAAAAAATCAAGTTCATAAATAAGATATCCAAGGTTATCACAGCATATCCATTGGACACGCAAAATTTGAAATCAAAAAGAAATTTAATCTTTTAACAATGCCAACTACTAAGAAAACGAAAATTGTAGCAACCCTCGGGCCAGCTACCAGTAAAAAGGAAACCCTAAGGGAAATGATATTGGCCGGAGTAGATGTTTTCAGGATAAACTTTTCCCACGCCGCATATGAAGATGTAGCAGAGAGGATCAAAATAATCAGGGAACTTAACGAAGAGTTGGAAATTAACACCGCCATACTTGCCGACTTACAAGGACCCAAACTAAGAGTGGGCGTAATGGGAGGAGAGGCCATAGTTTCTCCGGGCGATGAAGTAACTTTTGTAACCGGAGAACCTTTTGAGGGAACGGCAGAACGAGTTTACATGAATTACCAGAACTTCCCAAAAGACGTAAAGGCCGGTGAGCGAATTCTTCTGGACGATGGTAAACTTATATTCGAGGTAAAGTCCACCAATGGAGAAAACGAAGTGGTAGCCAAAGTAATACAGGGCGGGCCGCTAAAATCCAAAAAAGGAGTCAACCTCCCCAATACCAATATTTCTTTACCGGCATTGACCAAGAAAGATATCAAAGATGCCATTTTTGCTATCGGTCAAGAAGTAGATTGGATTGCACTCTCATTTGTTCGTCATGCCCAGGACATATACGATCTTCATAATTTGATCAAGGAACACACCGAGCATAAAATTCCTGTAATCTCAAAAATTGAAAAACCAGAAGCACTGGAAAACATCGAGGAAATCGTAAAAGCATCCGACGGTCTTATGGTGGCCCGTGGCGATTTGGGTGTGGAGGTGCCGGCACAAGAGGTTCCACTGATTCAGAAACAACTGGTATTGAGTGCCAAAAAGGGTAGAATCCCCGTGATCATAGCCACCCAGATGATGGAAACCATGATCACCAGTTTAACACCTACCCGCGCCGAAGTAAACGATGTGGCCAACTCCGTTATGGACGGTGCCGATGCCGTAATGCTTTCTGGAGAAACATCGGTAGGCAACTATCCTGTCCAAGTAATTGAGAAAATGTCGAGCATTGTCACGAGCGTAGAAGGGTCCAATTTGATCAAGGTACCTCAAAATCCACCACATATCCGTACCAAAAGGTACATCACCAAATCAGTTTGTTATCACGCCGCTTTAATGGCCAACGAGATATCTGCAAAAGCCATATCCACCTTGACCAACAGCGGATATACCGCATTCCAGATTTCGGCATGGCGACCAGCGGCACATATTCTCGTATTTACATCGAACAAAAGGATTTTGACCCAGCTTAATCTTCTCTGGGGCGTTAAAGCTTTTTATTATGATAAGTTCGTTTCCACGGATCAAACCATAGAAGACGTTAACCAAATTGCCTGTAAAAAAGGATTTTTGGAAGTTGGGGACATGTTGGTGAGTTTGGCTGCAATGCCGATCAAGGAAAAGGGAATGGTAAATACCCTACGGGTGACCGAAATCGAGACATGTAATTTCTAGAAAGAAGTTATATACCAAAAATAAAAAAGGTGTGCTCTGCAAAGCACACCTTTTTATTTTAGTGGCCTTAGGGGCCACTGTGATGTAAGTATGAACCACTAAATGGGACTAAATAGCGGGTATAGAAGTAATTGATCAATGAAACACGAATACAAAGATTCCAGGTTAGGTGCTATATTAGGGTTTACGGATGATATTAAAAAAGAGGAAAGATATTTTTCCGAAACTTCCAAGACCATAAAATTTTTGTGGAACAGAAATGGCAGTCCCTTGACCATTCAAATTGATGGACTGGACCTGGAACTGTTGCCAAACCAAATTATTACGGTAACCTATCTACAACACGTTTCTTATAGCAAGGCCCAATTGCCTATAACAGGGATTCTTTTTAACCGGGAGTTTTATTGTATTTCTGATCATGATAGCGAGGTTTCCTGTAATGGAATTTTGTTTTTTGGCACTCAGGATATACCGGTAATAACTATTGGCAAAGAACAATTGAACAAGTTCAACCTATTGCACGATATGTTCATCGAAGAATTTTCGACTCCGGACAATATTCAGGGAGATATGCTCCAAATGCTGCTTAAAAGGTTGATAATTATGAGTACGCGATTGGCGAAGGAACAGTTGATCGTAAAAACTTTGGGGAATGACCAAATCGATACCATCAGAAGATTCAATTTTTTGGTGGACATGCATTACAAAACAAAGCGAAAAGTGAGCGAGTATGCCGAACTGTTGCACAAATCTCCCAAAACCCTCTCCAACCTATTCTCGATTTACAACCAAAAGTCGCCCCAACAGATTATTTTGGATAGAATTGCGTTGGAAGCCAAAAGACTTATCAACTTTACCGATAAGCAAAATCAGGAAATAGCGTACGAACTTGGTTTTAACGACCCGGCCCACTTTAGTCGTTTCTTTAAAAAAATGACCCAGATGACCCCTTCCGAATACCGAGAAAACCTGCTTTTGGTAGCCTAAGGGAAAAATCGTCAAGCCATCGGGAAATTGCTCCTAACACCCACCCTCCTTTCCGAAGCATCTTTGCACTGTAATTAAAAAACAGACAAGAGATGAATATCACGGAAAAATCAATTTTTAATCTCATCGAGATTTTTAGAACAACACCAAAAACCGCGGTGCAAACTGTAAGAGCTTCAGAACACTGTGAGCAAAAGTACCATCACGATTTTTACTGTGATGTAGAAAAACCCTTTGTACAGACCTATTAATCCTTTTATAAAATTCATTTTAAAATTTACAATTATGAGCACAATCAATGTACCTAAAAGAGAAGAAGTAAGTACGGCCAATCAGGCCATTTTTGACAACTTGGAGAAAGCAGTAGGCTTTGTTCCGAACCTTTTCGCGACCTATGCCCACTCAGAAAATGCTTTGGGCAATTATTTAGCACTTTCCAATGCGAAGACCTCTTTGAAGGCCAAAGAGAAAGAAGTGGTGAATTTGGCAGTTAGTCAAGTAAACAATTGTATTTACTGTTTGTCCGCTCACACTGCCATTGGTAAAATGAACGGCTTTACCGACGAGCAAATCCTTGAATTAAGAGCGGGTAAGGCATCTTTTGATGAAAAATTGGACGCTTTGGCACGTTTGGCCAAAAATATTACCGAGAACAGAGGTGCTACAGATGCCCAAGTAGTGGATAATTTCTTTGCGGCCGGATGGACCAAAGAAAACTTGATCGACACTATTGTGTTGGTAGGCGACAAAACCATATCCAACTATATACACAGTACAACTAAAGTACCTGTAGATTTCCCTGAGGCCCAGCCTTTGGAGACGGTAGGCGCATAATAGCGATTACAACCTAACAAATCCTATTATTTTTAATAGGAGAATGTCACAACGAGCGTAGCCAATATGTTTTGTCCATTGACAGCATAACGTGTTCTTGACTGCGCTCGAACTGACATTTTTTGCGTTTAGATAAGCTCAGTATCCTTAAAAAGCGCTGGGGCAATGCTCCTTGCCATAAAAATGGGCCAATCATTTTTAAAAAGGTGGCTCTCCGTTACGGCACTTTCATATAGCATATAAATGCCTCCCGAGATTTTTTCGGTTTCCGCCTTGGACAAGTTGGAGATATTGTCGCCAACAATTTCACCCAAATACAATAGCAGCTCTTTTTTTTGTTGTTGGATTACGGCCAATATGGCCGTTTGGTCCGGTGAAAGTTCTCCAAGTGTATTAATGCCCCAACAACCCCGAAAATCCTCATCCAGATACATATCGCGTAGCAGGTCAAAAATGGCCAGCAGCTTTGGTCGGCCCGTATTCCTTTGCTCAACATAGTTTTTTAACCGAGCAATAAAAGCGTTGTGCCGTTGTTTTAAATACGCCTTGCAAATATCCTCTTTGGATTTAAAATGACTGTAAAGCGTCGCTTTTGCAATGCCACATTTTGATATGATCTCGTTGATGCCGGTAGAATTGTAACCTTGCGAATAAAAAAGGTTGCCCGCCGAAGTTATGATATGTTCGTGCAATTCGCTTCGCTGCATAGAAAAATGGTGTAATAGTGTTTAAAGTGGGGGCTGTTGGTACAAAGTAATAAAGAAATATTGGGTCGGGCAATTAAACCCCTATCAAGTACACCTTTATACCTATGGACACTAACGGTTAAAAGAACGTATCTTCAAGAAAATTATTTTTCGCCTATAGGTTAATCGCCTAGAATAGTGTTTGTTGGAAACAATTTCCTATCTTGTTGCAACTAGTATTATCAATCAAAACAATTAAAACACTATCAAGATGAAAAAATTACTTCTAGCCTGTTTTATCGGGCTTTTGTCCTTTGCCGTTGGATTTGGCCAAGGATTTCAATTTAAAGCCGATGACATTAACATCGATTACAAAAAGTACACATTGAGCAATGGTCTTACCCTTTTGGTCTATGAGGACCACAAAGCACCTATTGCGGCGGTCAACGTTTGGTATCATGTTGGGTCGAAGAATGAAAAACCAGGAAAAAGTGGTTTTGCCCATTTATTCGAGCACTTAATGTTCAACGGGAGCGAAAATTACAATACCGACTATTTTCAAGCCTTGGAGAGTATCGGGGGAACCGATCTTAACGGAACAACCAATAACGATCGCACCAACTATTTTCAGAATGTACCTGTATCCGCATTAGATCAAGTACTGTTTTTGGAGTCCGATAGAATGGGCCACTTATTGGGAGCTATTGATCAAGCAAAACTCGACGAGCAGCGAGGAGTGGTACAGAACGAGAAGCGGCAAGGTGAAAACCAGCCTTACGGTATGCAGTGGGATTATTTGACCAAGGCCATGTACCCTAAAGGTCATCCGTATTCTTGGACGGTTATTGGAGAAATGGAAGATTTGAACGCAGCTTCCTTGGAAGATGTGCAGGAATGGTTTAAATCTTACTATGGCGCGGCCAATGCCGTTGTTGCCGTGGCAGGGGATGTGGATGCCGAGGAAGTGCATCAGAAGGTAATCAAGTATTTTGGGGATATCCCTTCAGGACCCACGGTGGAACGACAAGAGATCAATATTCCCAATAAGATTTTTGATTCTCGTCAGGTATACGAGGATCGTGTTCCCGAAACAAGAGTGCTCTTTGCATGGAATACACCGCCATTTGGTGTTAAGGAGGACCTCCATTTTGATTTGATTTCCGCTATTCTTAGCAATGGGAAGAATTCACGATTGTACCAAAAGTTTATCTATAAGGACCAATCTGCAAGTGCAGCAGTGTCTTTCCAAGCCTCCAGCGAAATTGCGAGCCAGTTTATTACTTGGTTAAACGTAAAGCAGGGTGAAGACCCATCCAAATTGGAGAGGGAACTTGAGGCGGAAATCCAGAGATTTATCGAAGAAGGCCCTACCGCAGAAGAACTTAAAAGGGTAAAGGCCGATTACTTTGCCAATTTTATTAAAGGATTGGAACGTATAGGAGGTTTTGGGGGTGTATCGGATATTCTTGCTTCCAACCAAACCTATCATGGAGATGCATCCTATTATAAAACGACCTTAAAATATATTGAGAATGCCACTGCGGAAGATTTAAGAAAAACGGCCCAAAAATGGCTTTCCAAAGGAAAACATATTTTGGTCTGTAACCCATTTCCAGAGTACGATATTGTGCAATCGTCCGTGGACAGAAGTAAATTGCCGGAACTTGGTGCGCCGAAAAGTTCAAAATTTCCAGATCTCCAGCGCGCGCAACTTTCCAATGGACTCAATGTGGTACTTGCACAGCGCAAAGGCGTTCCGACCGTGGTAATCAATTTGGTCGCTGATGCCGGTTACAAAACGGATTATTTGGCCAGTCCAGGAACGGCAATGTTGGCCATGAACTTGATGGATGAAGGAACCAAGGACAAAACTTCTTTGGAAATAAACGAACAGCTTCAGTTGTTGGGGGCTTCCTTGAACACATTTTCCAGTCAGGATGAATCCAATGTTTATATGAGCACCCTTAAACCAAGCTTGGATGCAAGTTTGGACCTGTTTTTGGATGTGGTCCTCAACCCTGTATTTCCAGAGAAGGAATTTGAACGACTTCAAAAAGAACAAATAAACAATATAAAACAAGAAAAATCCCAACCCATAACCATGGCACTTCGTGTAATGAACAAGTACCTTTATGGAGAGGACCACCCATACAGCAGTCCCTATACGGGAACTGGATACGAGGATACCGTTTCAAAATTGACACGGGAAGACGTGGTCGATTTTTACAATACATGGTTTAAGCCCAATAATGCCACCTTGATCGTTACGGGAGATGTAGAGATGGGAGAGCTCAAATCCAAGTTGGAAAAGAAATTGGGCAAATGGAAGAGCGGTACTGTTCCCACAATTGCATTTAATGCGCCAAAAACCAATTCCAAGAATACATTGTATTTAATGAACCGTCCCGAATCCCAACAATCCGTGATCTTGGCCGGTCATCTTACCGAAAAATATGGCGATGTCTCCGAGATCGCTTTGGAGCAAATGGTAAGTATTCTTGGAGGAGATTTTA
Source organism: Flagellimonas marinaquae (assembly GCF_023716465.1). Taxonomy (NCBI): domain Bacteria; kingdom Pseudomonadati; phylum Bacteroidota; class Flavobacteriia; order Flavobacteriales; family Flavobacteriaceae; genus Flagellimonas; species Flagellimonas marinaquae. The sequence goes on along the minus strand of NZ_CP092415.1, from coordinate 1,360,457 downwards.
CATCGCGGATCAATATGAATTTAAGGGAGGACAAGCATTGGTCCTACGGCGCCGGAGGATTTGTTATGGGTTCCAAAGAAGCACGGCCGTTTATTGTATATGCTCCGGTTCAAACCGATAAAACGGCAGAGTCCGTTACCGAAATCAGAAAAGAGATCTCTGAGTTTACATCGACCAGACCGGCAACCAGCGAAGAGCTGGAAAAAGTAAAGACCAACCAAGTTTTGAAACTCCCTGGACAGTGGGAAACCAATAGTTCCGTGAACAGCTCGGTAAGAAACTTGGTCAGGTATAATTTACCGGACGATTATTATCAAAAATATGATCAAAACGTGAGAAACCTTTCCGTGGACGATGTTAGAAAGGTGAGCAACCAGGTAGTGCAGCCCGAAAAAGTGAATTGGTTCATGGTTGGTGATAGAGCTGAGATCATTACAAAATTGGATGAACTCGGTTTTGATAACATCATAGAAATAGACGCCGATGGCAACCCCATAAAGCCTGCGGTAAAGCCAATGGAAACCGATATAAAAAACTAAATTGTAGAGGGCTGTCCAAGAAGTTTTTTTACGTCAACCGGAACTTGTTTCAGGTTCTCATAACCCTTTTAGAATTTCATGATGAGAATCCGAAACTAGTTCGGAATGACGGACAACTTAAAAGTATTTTTAGACAGCTTCTTTTTTTAAAAATCAAATTTGAGTTGAACAAGCACGGATTCTTTTTCCGTGCTTTGTTTTTCTTTTTCCGTGTTGAGGTTGGCGAGTGAAATACCCAGTAACCGAACGGAGTTTTCCAAAGGAGACTGGTACAAAAGTTCCTTGGCGGTATCTAGGATCAAATCCTTGCTGCCAATATAGTAGGGCAGTGTTTTGCTGCGTGTTTGCAGGGTAAAGTCGCTGTACTTGATTTTTAAAGTAACTGTTTTTCCGGCTATTTTGGATTTTTGTAGCCTTCTTTCCAGCTCAGCGGCAATATTCTCTAATTTTTCCAGCATAAAAATCTCACTGCTTAAATTTTCAAAAAAAGTACGTTCCGCTCCCATCGATTTAGGGATACGATGAGGCTTAACCGAGCTCAAATGAATGCCGCGAACTACATTAAAATAATGTTGGCCACTTTTTCCGAAGTGCTGCTCTAAAAACTCCAACGATTTTGATTTTAGGTCCGATCCAGTAAAAATGCCAAGGCGGTACATTTTTTCGGCGGTAACTTTGCCCACTCCATAGAATTTACGAATATCCAAGTTTTCCAAGAATTCGATTACTTCCTCCGGATTCACTGTTTTTTGTCCATTGGGTTTGTTGTAATCGCTTGCCACTTTGGCGATAAATTTGTTTATGGATATTCCGGCCGATGCTGTTAAACCAGTTTTGTCAAGAATTTTTTGGCGTATTTCTTTGGCAATCAAAGTGGCAGAGGGATTTCCCTTTTTGTTCTCTGTTACGTCCAGATAGGCCTCGTCCAGCGACAGGGGTTCCACTAAGTCGGTATATTCAAAAAAAATACTGCGGATCTGCATGGAAACTTCCTTGTAGCGATCAAAACGGGGCTTTACAAAAATGAGGTTGGGGCAATTTCTGCGGGCAATGGCACCGGCCATGGCACTACGCACCCCAAATTTACGGGCTTCGTAGCTTGCAGCGGAAACTACTCCTCGTTTGGACCCTCCGCCCACGGCAATAGGCTTCCCCTTGAGGTCAGGGTTATCATGCTGTTCAACGGAAGCATAAAATGCATCCATATCCACATGAATTATTTTTCTTAGGGGAAAATTAAAGTCCATTTTCAAATTTAGGGTATATTTAGTTTGATGGAACATTTGGAAATAGAACGAAAATTTTTAGTAAAGTCGGATGGGTATAAACAGAAAGCTATCTCCCAAAACCGGATTGTACAGGGCTTTTTGAATACGGATCCGGATAGAACTGTTAGGGTTCGAATAAAAGGAGAAAAAGGTTTTTTGACCGTTAAAGGAGCCAGCAACGCATCGGGAACCACCCGTTTTGAATGGGAAACCGAAATCTCTGTATCCGAAGCTACAAATCTAATAGACCTGTGCGAATCTGGGATTTTGGAAAAAATAAGGTTCGAAGTGCCTTTTGGTGATCAAATATTTGAAGTTGACGAGTTTTTGGGCGAGAACAAGGGCCTTGTATTGGCAGAAGTGGAACTTAAGCACGAAGAGGAACGTTTTGAAAGACCGGAATGGTTAGGAGAGGAAGTCACAGGTAGGATCAAGTATTATAATTCACAACTAAGCAAAAAACCGTATAAGGTGTGGTAGCAAAACCTAGGAAATCCACTGTAATTATAAATCTACTGATCATAATCAGTGGTGTTATGGCCATGGTTATGGAATATTTGGAATATCAATCGGTATATCGATTGTTAAAGCCGCTTACTACGATTTTGGTGATAGCATTACTGGTCTGTGTTCCAAAAGCAAACAGGTCCATATTTAGAAAAATTGTTGTTCTAGCTTTGTCCTTTTGCTTGTTGGGCGATATAGTCTTACTGTTTCCGGAATACTTTGTGTTCGGCCTTGCCTCTTTTTTGGTGGCACACCTGCTATTTATTTGGGGATTTGTACATATAAATGGATTTCAGCGCAATTTGAGTTCTTTAGTACTGTTTTTAGGTACTGGGGGGCTAATTTTTTATTGGCTGTGGCCGGGACTTGGCGATTTTTTGGTTCCGGTCGCGATTTATATTTTGGTAATCTGCACTATGGCATGGCAGGGAATAGGTCTTTATTTAAAACATAAGGGGAAGGAATTTGGTTGGATCGCAGTAGCGGTACTATGTTTTATGTTCTCCGATACCATGATCGCCATCTCCAAGTTCAAGACAGCCTTTGCTTATTCGGGAATCGTTGTGCTCAGTAGCTATTGGCTAAGTATTGGTCTGATTGCAAATGCTGCCAGAAGCCTCGTTTTAAGACCGTCAGAATAATTGGCTCGTTGCCAATTGAACTTAAGCAGCTTTTTCTGTTGTTGGATTTAGTTTATGGTTGATAGTTTTTTGCTCTGACCACTTTTTTTTGTTGATTACACTGATCAAAGGAAAAGTGAATCCAACGCCTAAAAATAAAGCGGCCATCAAAAATATATTAAACGGATTTACAAAGAAGGATCCACTGTTCAATGTTGCAAGAATCAACATGGTGGAAAGTGGGAACGAAAGAGCTAGAATGGTTACCCCAAAATCACTATTGAAAGTTTTGCTTTTTGTTTTTTTATCCATCTCCATTCCATCGACAGTTGCAATATGGGCATAGGGCCAAAAACTACAGGCACTAAGACCAAAGGCCAATGTTAACAAGATTTCGTTTTGCGCGTTAATCCCTATTATGGCCACAAAAAGTCCAGAAATCAACAATACCAATCCTGCCCGGGCGCACAATAAGGAAAATATTTGAAAAAACTGTTTTCTCTTGATCTTTACCGCCAAACCTATAAACAATAATACCAAAGGAGTCATGATCAAACTGAGTTTTTTGAGTGTTTCACTCATAAAAAACGGAAGCGAGTCCATAGTTAGACCAAAGACCAGCAAAACCAAAGCAGCACCGATAAATATATTGACCGGTTCGGAAACCATTGCTTTGATCAAGGGCATTAATCGGGTTCCGCCATTTTTTTCTTTGCTGGATTGTTGGCCATAATGCCAGTTCATAGCAACGAGATATAAAAAAAAGAGCACAAAAATCTTATTGCCCAGATCGGACATCGCCGCTTTTGCCAAATAGGATTCTCCCAAAAATTCCACGATAAAGGGAAAAGCGGACAAACCAGGTGCCAATGAGGGAATCAGTAACTTAGCTGTTCTATACTCCGAAGTTCCTTTGCCAATGCCCAATGGGGGTAAAATAACGGACATGGAAAAGAACAGCAAAACGTTAAGGCCAAGGGCCAATAAGGGCAATATTAAAAGCGGCAGTTCTACCTTGACTCCCAACAACGCAATAAATATGGTTGCCGGCAGTGCAAGGTTTAGAATCACTTTTTTTATTCCAGTAATTTCTTCTTTGGATTTAAATTTAGCTTTGAGCAAGATTCCAATAAAGATGAAAAAAAGGAATACTATGGTTTTTTGAATTCCAATATCCACTATACCAACACTTTATTGAGTGCACTGGTAAAAGTTTTCATTTCTTCCATGGTGCCCATACTTACTCGGCACCAGTTTTGATCCATAAATTGAAATGCTCGAACGCCCACCTTTAACTCGGTCATTTGTTCAAGGAACGGTTTGCCCTCCATTTGAATAGGAAAAATTATGAAACTAGTGGAAGAAGGCACATAAGAATCTATTCCCAATTGTTTTAGACTTGAGTACACATACTCCCTGCATTCGGCATTTAGGGTTCGTGATTTATCTATAAAATCAGCATCATCCATGGCAGCAATAGCCCCATATACGGAAGGCAGCGTAATTCCCATTCCGCCTCGGGTTATCTTTTTCAACCTGTCCAAGGTTTCTTCAAGAGCTACGATATAGCCTACCCGAAGTCCTGCCATACCATGTATTTTGGAAAATGTCCTTGCGATTATAACATTTTTTCCTTGGTTTATTAAGGACACCATACTTTTTTTGGCACCATCTTCCAAGAACCATAAATAGGCTTCATCTACAAAAACGGGTACTTTTTTCGATACGCGTGAACAAAAGTCAACCAACTCTTCATGATCGGTCATAGAACCGGTGGGGTTGTTCGGGTTACAGATATAGACCAGTTTTGTTTGGTCGTCGATAGCTTCTTCCATTGCTTTGAGGTCGTGGGACCAATCCTCTTTTAGTGGAACAGGTTTCCAAGTTGCTCCCACGGATTCGGCCACTCTGATCAAGGACATGTAAGAAGGATCGGCGGAAACAACATTGCCACCATCTTTAAAGAAAACCATGGCAGTCTTTTCCAAAAGGTCGGACGACCCTGGCCCCATCATAATGTTTTTGCTCTCAACTTTTTCAAAGTCGGCTATTTTGTCGACCAACTGAAATAGTTCTTTCCAAGCATATCTGTTACCGCCGGAAACGGAGTTTTTAAATGCCTCCATGGCCATTGGAGATGGCCCGTATGGATTTTCGTTTGCATTTAACTTTGCAGCCAATTCTGGCATTAAATCTTCAGGTTTTGGCAAATATTCTTTAAAGAACGGACTATATATTGCGTTTCCTTCGGCATCCAAGGTCAATGGAGCTTTAGGAGTTTCGGCCAATCCCATATATGGCAAAGCCATTGCCCCACCTGCTGTGAGAACGCTTTTTCTTATCCAATCGCGTCTGTTGATGTTAGTTGTAGTTCCCATTGGTTATTTAGTTTTTAGAAGAAATTAAAATTATATGATCAATTCACTAAAATCAACGATAAAAACGCAAAAAACAGGGGTTTAAAGATATGTTATCTCAATAAATAAGCTTAAAATTTAAAAAAAGAGCAATATTATTGCCGTTAAACAGGGCATTTTTGAAGATAATTCAACGTAAGAATACCTCGCAAGTTGTTTATGATAATGTGGTCCAGAAGTTCTTTGATGCTAAACTCGTTGAAGAGATTTTCTTTGGAATAAACAATGTCTTCCATGCGGGACAGAAATAATGTACAAACCAGTTCTAGATTGACATTAGGCCTTATTTGTTCCAATATTTGAGCCTTTTGCAAAAGAGGGTGTACCATGTTCCAAACAATCTCTTTTTTAAGCTCAATATACTTTTGATAGGCTTCGGGATAGTATTTGTTCAGGCCTCTTAGAAAAGAAGGGTTGAGGTTTTGATATACCATCAACCCTTTTTTGTATATGTAGATTATAGTGGTAAGGGGCTCTTCCTTATTCGGGTTTTCTGATATGTATTTTTGAATGTCTGTACGGATATCATTCAAAAAATACGCTAAGCTTTCAGAGACCAGCTTTTCCTTACTGCTAAAATGCTTGTAGAGTGTTTTTTTCGAAATTCCTAGCTCGGAGGCCAATTCATCCATAGAGAATCGTTTACTCCCAAATTTGGTAAAGTTCTCGATAGCGTGGGCCAATATTTCGATTTTATCACTCAAAATAAACTATTTCCAGCCTCCGCCCAGTGCCCTGTACAATTCCACAATAGCACTTAACTGTGCATATTGTGAATCAACATAGTTGAGTTCGGAGTTCAATGCATTTTGTCTTGCGGTCAACACTTCTAAATAATTGGCCAAACCATTGTTCAACAATTCTTCGGAATAAGTTTCGGCCGTTGCGTATGCTTCGAGTTCTTTGGCCCGTGCATCCAACTTTTGGCTTTCCGCATTATAGGTATATAGGGCATCACTGACCTCTCTTCCGGCCGTTAACAGGGCTTGTTTGTAAGCAAGCAAAGCTTGTTCTTGTTGTGCTTTGGCCACTTCCATTTGGGTACGTAGTTTTCTGCCATTAAAGATCGGCTGGGTCAACGAGCCTACAAGATTTGAAAATAGCGAACTGGCATCCAACCAATTATCAAACTCCAAACTCTGAAAACCACCGGTAGCGGATAGGCTTAACGAAGGATAAAGACTGCTCTTGGCTACATTGGTAAGTTCAAAAGCATTGATAAGACCGTATTCCGCCTGCATCACATCTGGTCGATTGGCAAGTAACAGGTATGGGACCCCGGTACTTAGATCTGTATCGATGGATTGATTGTCCAAATTGCCTCTTTCAATTTTTTGCGGTCCTTCGCCCAAAAGAATGCTAAAAGCATTTTCCAACAATTTAATGTTGTTCTCCAAGTCGATCACAATGATCTCGGTGGTGTGTACTTGAGCTTTGGTTTGCTTTACGGCGACTTCCGTAACCTGTCCTGCATCTTTTAGGGCCATGGTGGTCTCCAGGCTCTTTTTTCGGGCGTCCAAAGTCTGTTTGGCCACTTCCAATTGTTTGTCCAAGGCCATAAGTTGGAAATACGAGGTCGCAATTCCCGCAATTAAATTGGTCTTTACAGCTTGGTGGGCAGAAACACTTTGTAAGTAAGATGCCCCGGCAGCCCGTTTGTTACTTCTGATTTTACCCCAAACATCGGCCTCCCAAGAAAGGGTGCCCGAGAGTTCGTACTGCTCCAGAGGTCTGGTAAAAAAACTTCCAAACTGACTGTTCTCGGAGTTTTTTGTCCTAGTAAAGCTTGTTGTGCCGGACAGGGTTGGGTAATAACCGGCCTTGCCCTGTTTTACATAAGCTTCTGCGGCCACAACATTTTGTAGCGCAATTCGGATATCAATATTATTTTCCAATCCTTGCTCAATATAAGCCGCAAGCTGTTTGTCCTTGAACAGATCTCTCCAAGAAACATCTGCCATTGAGATGCTATCCTGTGGCAAATTGTCGGTCCTGTAAAGACTTTCGGTCTCAAGTTCTGGTCTACTGTAGTTTTTTGCCACAAAACAAGATTGCAATAGCAGAGGTACTGCAAGTAGCAAAAACAATTTATATGAAGGTTTAATTTTCATGGATTATAATCTTTGTTGGTTCAAAGGATGATTAGGCATTGTTCTGATTTTGAGATGCTTCGGGCTTGCCTGAAAAACGCTCCTGTATGGCTTGGAATATTACAAATAGGACAGGAATCACAAATACGCCCAGAATGGTTCCCACAAGCATGCCACCTACTGCACTTACACCGATTGAACGGTTTCCGATGGCACCAATTCCTGAAGATAGTGCCAATGGCAACAGACCAAAGATGAATGCAAAGGAGGTCATTAAGATTGGACGTAACCTTGCTCTGGCCCCTTCGGCGGCGGCATCATAAAGCGATAATCCCGACTTTCTTCTTTGCAGGGCAAATTCTACGATCAAAATGGCATTTTTGGCCAAGAGTCCAATGAGCATGATCAGTGCAATCTGGAAATAAATATTGTTTTCCAAACCGGCCAAATTCACAAATAAAATGGCTCCTGCAATACCAAATGGCAACGATAGCAATATGGAAAGCGGCAAAATATAACTTTCGTACTGAGCACTCAATAAGAAGTACACGAACACCAAGCTCAAAATAAAGATGATTATGGTCTGGCTGCCCGCACTGTTTTCCTCTTTGGTAAGGCCGGAATACTCGAAAGTATAGTTGTTGGGCAATACTTGTGCGGCAACTTCTTCAATTGCGGTAATCGCATCACCGGTACTGTAACCAGGGTTCATGGCACCATTGACTTTAACCGAGTTCAAAAGGTTGAACCTGCTTACAATCTCGGGGCCGTATATTTTCTTTAAGGAAACAAATTGAGATACGGGAACAGATTCACCGGTTGCATTGCTGACAAATATGTGGTTAAGGCTCTTTTCGTCCGCCCTGTCTTCCGGCCTGGCCTGGATCATTACTCGATACTGTTTACCGAACTTATTAAAGTCTGTGGTGTACAGTCCCCCATAATAGCCTTGCATTGCATTGAATATATCGGTAACGGCCAAACCTGCCAACTTGGTTTTTTCTACGTCCACCTGTAACTCATACTGAGGAAAATTTGGGTTGAACGAAGTGATGGCATACTGGACTTCCGGTCTTGCATTCAAGGCAGCTAAAAACTCGTTGGTAGTTTTACCTATGGATTGCCAATCTTCTGCATCGGTGTTCTGTAAGTTTAGTTCAAAACCGGCCGAGTTACCGAATCCCCTTACCGCTGGCGGGGTAAAGAAGAAAATACGAGCATCTTTTAATCCTGCTGTTTTTGCAAATAATTGCCCAATGGTAGCCTCAACGGTTTGTGAAGGTTCTGTTCTGTTTTCCCAATCTTGTAATCGAATTACGGAGAATCCGTAGGAACCACCGTTAACACTGTTTAGGATACTAAAACCGGTTATGTTCATACGGGCTTTAATAATTCCCATGGATTCGTATATGGAATCCAGTTTCTTAACCGTTTTTTGGGTTTCCTCCAAAGTTGTTCCGGGCGGCATGGTAACATCTGCAAAGATGATTCCTTTGTCCTCGTTGGGGATAAACCCGGAAGGCGTGGTCCTGAAGAGGAAAAATACGACTATACCTGTGCCTACTAAAAGAGCCAAGGTTACCCACTTTCTTTTGACCAACGTACCAATGGTGTTGGTATACTTATTGGTCATTGCCGTAAAACCAATATTGAAAGCTTTGAAGAAACGGGCAATTAAGTTTGATTTTTTACCTTTTTCATGGTCGTGCGGTTTTAAAAACAGGGCCGCTAGTGCAGGACTCAGTGTTAAGGCATTTATGGCAGAAATTAAAATGGCAACGGCCAAGGTAATACCGAACTGTTGATAAAACACACCGGAAGACCCACCTATAAAGGATACCGGGATAAATACGGCGGACATTACCAAGGTGATGGAGATAATGGCTCCGGAAATCTCGGACATAGCCGTTTTGGTGGCCACTTTTGCATTTTGTGCACCTTCTTCCATTTTGGCGTGTACCGCCTCCACCACTACAATGGCATCATCCACCACAATACCAATGGCTAGGATCATGGCAAATAGGGTAAGCATGTTTATGGAGTACCCGAACAACTGTAGAAAGAAAAAGGTACCTACAATGGCCACGGGAACGGCGATCGCAGGAATTAATGTCGATCTAAAGTCCTGAAGGAACAGGAAAACCACAATAAACACTAAAATAAATGCTTCTACCAAGGTTTGCACTACATGGTCTATGGAAGCATCAAGGAAGTCTTTTGAATTGAACGGGATAACATAATCCAAGCCTTTTGGGAAGTTAGCTTTTGATTCTTCCAAAATGGCCTCGATGTTTTCAATGATCTCGTTGGCGTTGGATCCCGAAGTTTGGAAAATACCCACTGCAGTTCCGGGGTTGCCCATACCTTCGTTCTTGGTTCCGTAGTTAAAAGCGCCAAGTTCTATTTCAGCTACATCCTTCAGGCGTAAAAACTGGCCATTTTCCTCGGCTCTTATAATTATGTTCTCATATTCTGCTTCTTCTGCTAACCGTCCTTTGTATTTTAGGACATACTCATATACACCGTCGGCATTTTCGCCGATCTTACCAGTTGCCGCCTCTAGGTTTTGCTCTTGCAATGCTGCTTGAATGTCGGATGGCATCAGGTTAAATGCGGACATCTTTTCTGGGTCCAACCAAATACGCATGGAGTAATCCTTGGAACCGAACACGGTAACATTTCCAACCCCTTCAATACGTTGAAGTTTGGGAACTATATTTATTCTTGCGTAGTTCTCTACAAAGGTTGCATCGTAATTTTCGTTCTCCGAGAATAAAGAGAAGAACATAAGGGCACTGGTCTGTGACTTTTGGGTAATTACCCCTGTTTGTACCACAGCCTGTGGCAGTACACTATTGGCTCGGGCCACTCGGTTCTGCACGTTTACCGCGGCAATATCGGGGTTTGTGCCCAACTTAAAGAATACATTGATTGTGGCGTTACCGTCGTTACTGGCATTGGAGGTCATGTAGAGCATGTCTTCTACACCGTTGATTTGTTCCTCCAAAGGAACCACCACACTTTTGAGGACGGTTTCCGCATTGGCACCGGTGTAGGTACTTGTTACCTGAACGGTCGGCGGAGCAATTTCTGGATATTCTTCTACCGCTAGGCTACTTAAACCTAAAAGACCGAGAATAACAATGATTATCGAAATCACCGTGGAGAGCACGGGCCGATCTATAAATCTTTGAAACATGGGTTATCTTTTACTTATGTGATGTGTTATTTAATTGGATTTATGGATTGTCCTTCCCTAAGTTTGGAAACACCTTCTACAACAATCGTGTTTCCGGGTTGTACACCTTGGGATACCAAATACTCCGAATCGGTCTGATTAATAATGTTGATTTTTTGTGATTTTACAGTGTTGTCATCTTGAAGAATATAGACCAATTTGTTCCCTTGTATATCCACTGTGGCCATTTTGGGGACAACCATAACATCTTTTTGAGGAGAAGGTACCTTGATGGTTCCCGTACTTCCGGAACTCAATAAAAAGTTGGGATTGTTAAAATCTGCTCTTAAGGTAACACTTCCTGTAGTTGGATTGATGATATTGTTCACCATGGCAATCTTCCCTTTATGTGGATATGTTTCACCATTGATCATTACCAATTCCACCTCTGGAGAATTCTCCGAAGAAACCGAAGCACCACCTTTGGTCATTTTGCTCTTCATCTCCAAAAGTTGCTTTTCTGTCATGGAGAAATAAGCGCGTACCGTACTTATATCCGATACTACCGTTAATGGTTGTCCCATTGAACTGCTTACCAAGGCGCCCACTTTGTATGGAATCTCCCCAATATAACCGTTAACGGGACTAACAATATTGGAGTACCCAATGTTGGCTGCAATACTGCTATAGGTACTTTTTGCTTGTTCCAATTGAGCCTTGGCCGTTTTTAGTTGAACTTCGCTTATAATGTTCTTTTCAACCAACGGAACTAGCTTGTCCACTTCTACTTGGGCGACATTTACTGCTGCTTTGGCGGCTTGGGCATCTTGAGAAAGCGTCTGGGTTTCCAGTTTAAAAAGTAACTGGCCTTTTTTAACTTGTTGACCTTCTTCAACATAGATTTTTTGGACAAAACCGGAGACCTTTGGCCAAATTTCAACGTTTTGTTCCCCTTCTATATTGGTAGAGTAGGAGTTGTACAAGGTAATGTCCTGTTTCTCTAGGGTATTTACTTTTAGTGATGGCGCTTGAGGAGCAGTGGCTTGTTGCTCATTTTTACCACCACAGGAAGCAAAAATAGCAAGACTAATGGCAGATAGGCCTAATGCAATTTTTTTCATGTTTATTATTGTTGGGGTTGTTTAATTGTGATTATGATTTTCTAATTCTTTAAGTACTTGAAGGGTGTTGCTCAGTAATTCTTCACTTTGCTTAATAAATGAGTGATAGATCTCTGCCCGTTCTTTATTGGTCTCGTACCTTTCGGGATTATAAGTTTGATTATAGTTTCTGATTTTCGTTATAATTCGGTTTTCTGTCTCAATACGTTTTAACTTTTCTTCCAATTTGTTTAGGTAGAAAGTGTTGGCCGCTGATGTCTTAAAATATCTTTTCCTGTCTCCCGGTTTGGTGAAGTAGGTGATCAATCCCAATTTTAGTAGGAGATTAATTGCGGTAGATATGGAGCTTTTACTTGCACATCGGTTAATTTGGCATTCTTCAAAACTGAGCCCATTACGGTTGGTGACCACAAGCATTGCATATAGTCTTGCAGCCAATGGCGGAATATCGTGTTGGTTTTCCAAATGGATTCCAAGTTCCTCGATCAGTTCTTTTTTTTGCTCTTCTCTGGACATTTTTTTAAAAATTGAAGCGCAAAATTAGTGTTGGTTCGGTAATTACCGAACTAATAAGAACTAAAAGTTTGTTAAAAGATGGAAATGGAGGAAAACGCTAGGTCAATCTTTTGATAAAACCCCTTCTGATTGTATTACGGGGATGGTACTGAGATTTTTTTCTGTAACCGTATGTTTTGGAAATAAAAATCGTTTTTCAAAGAGTTTGTTCTCGGCAAAAAAAGTTACAAAGAACTCATTGTTTAGTGCAAGGACATCTTCTTGCAATACTTCTACTTTTTTAAAGCTGCCCGGTTCCAGTGTTCCAATACCATGTCGTATGGTGGATGTTCTGGTATCTCCATCAAACCCTTTGGAAACCACAATGGCCATTTCGATGGTATCCGACCTGTTGTTTATTAAATAGGCGTTCCAATCTTTGGATAGAAATTCTTCGTTCCATTCATGTACTATGGCCACGTGTACGTCGGTGGCAATCGGAATTTCAAAATCCTTTTTCATAAAAATTATGATCTAAAGGGCGCTCTTAAACTGCTCCAAGAAACGTACATCGTTTTCACTGAGCAATCTAATGTCTGAAATCTGATGCAACAAAAGAGCAATCCGATCTATTCCCATTCCAAAGGCAAAGCCTGAATATACTTCTGGGTCTATTCCACAATTTTTGAGCACATTGGGATCCACCATGCCACAGCCCATAATCTCCAGCCATCCGGTACCTTTGGTCATACGGTAATCGGTTTCGGTTTCCAGCCCCCAATATACATCTACCTCGGCACTGGGCTCGGTAAATGGAAAATAAGATGGGCGTAGTCTTATTTTTGACTTCCCAAACATTTCAGAAGTAAAATATTGTAGCGTTTGCTTTAAATCTGCGAAAGACACATTTTTATCTACGTACAAACCTTCCACTTGGTGAAAAAAACAATGTGAGCGGGCAGAAATTGCCTCGTTTCGGTACACTCTCCCGGGCGAAATAGTTCTAATAGGAGGCTGATTGGCTTCCATGTACCTTACTTGTACCGATGAGGTGTGGGTACGCAGTAGGATGTCGGGGTCGGTCTGGATAAAAAATGTATCCTGCATATCCCGTGCCGGATGGTATTCCGGTAGGTTGAGCGCTGTAAAGTTGTGCCAATCATCCTCGATTTCAGGACCTTCGGATACATTGAAACCGATTCTTGAGAAAATATCTATGATCTGGTTCTTTACAATGGATATAGGGTGGCGTGCACCTAGCGATACAGGTTCGCCAGGGCGTGTTAGGTCCCCATATTTCCCAGCTACTTCAGCCTGGCTTTCCAATGCTTCCTTGAGTTCGTTCACTTTATTGGTAGCGGCACTCTTTAATTGATTGATTACCTTGCCAAAATCCTTTTTTTGATCATTTGGCACGTTTTTAAATTCCGAAAAGAAACTGTTCAACAGTCCTTTTTTTCCCAAGTATTTGATTCGGAATGCTTCAATTTCATCTGTAGAGGTCGAAGTGAACTTTTCTACTTCGGCAATATGTTCCTTTATGGTCTCAATCATGATTGATTACGCTATTGGCGGACAAATTTAGCAAATTGTCCTAGAATATATGGGTTATGCGATAATATCTACCGTTCCGAGAACCGGATTTCACTGTAAATAGTGTTCATCCCAAAAAATATTCTATGGTTAAAAAGTAAATATTCGGGCGGAAAATAGTTTTTGGCAATGTCTGTTCGTTTTTATTCCTCCGTGTTTAGATGGGTATCTACCCATGCCAAACACGACTTTAAATTGCTAAAAACGTTGTTTTCCGGAATCAGGTCAGGAATAATGTCTATTCGTTCGAGCATATACCTTGGCTGTTCCAAAATATTGACCAATAGTATTGTTGCGCCCTTTCGTTTTAGATCTTGCAACACATCTTCCATTGCATAGAGCCCTGTTTGGTCCATATACTGCATTCTGCCCATTCTAATTATTACAGTGGAAGCAGAATCTGGAATTTGGGAGGCAAGTTGTTGAAACTCGTTGGTCGAACCAAAGAACAAAGGTCCGTTTATGTGTTTTATAAATACTTTGTCCAGGATTTTTTTTGGCACATTTTTTTCATCTGACCATGCTTCTTCCCGAAGAGCCTTTACTTTGGAATGCTTAGCGGTTAGGTCTCCGATTTTTTTCATGAACATTAGCGAAGCTATAACAAGACCAATACCAACGGCATATACCAAGTTCCAAACCGAAGAAAGTACCAATACCACTAACATAATAATCACTTCCGAGCTTAATTTTAGTGGTCCAAGTTTAATGTCTTTGGGCAGATGTGGAATGGCTTTTAATCCCCGATAATCCATAACACCGATACCTACTGTGACCAATATACCGGCCAACACGGCTGCAGGTATTTGCGAAGCTACTGGTCCTAGGGCTAGCAGAATAACCAATAATAAAATGCCAGCGACCATACCGGAGAGCTTTGTTTTTCCACCAGAATTTATGTTCACAACGGTTCTGATGGTTGCACCAGCTCCAGGGATTCCACCAAAAATGGCAGCAATACTGTTTCCGATACCCTGGCCTACCAATTCTTGATTGGGTTTATGCTTGGTCTGGGTCATATTGTCGGCAACCACGGAGGTTAAAAGGGAATCAATGGCACCAAGCAGTGCCAGTGTAAGTGCCGTAAAAATGTAGGGGCTTACCGAATCAAATTGAAACGACGTAAAAATATCCAGATTTGGTACGGGCAAGCCACTGGGAATTTGTTCTATGGGCCTGTAGTTCCAACCAAAACCATATGCAACCCCGGAAACAGCTATCAAAGCCACCAAAGTACTCGGAATTGCGGTTGTAATTTTTTTGAACCCATAAATTATAAAAATGGTCGCTAACGCCAAAGCAAGCTCCAACCAATTGATGTTGTTGATTGCCCTGGGCAGTACTTTAAAAGTTCCAAGAACGCCCGAGGCATCTTTGGATGCCAAAGTACTGGCTTCTTTCAACATATCATCATGGGTGATCTTTTCGGCTCTTTTAATGGTTTCCGTGAAATTTTCCAATACCAAAATTCCTTCTCCGGCTTCTTCTTTTAGAATGTTTTCCAAGATTTTTTCTTCGGCTTCTGGCATAAATTGGTTTACATAGTCCGAGTCTTCTTTTGGATAATACCCAACAGCTGGTAATATCTGGGTAACTAGTATTATTACACCAATTGCGGTCATAAACCCGGAAACCACGGGATATGGAATGTATTTTATATACTTTCCGAGCCCAACAAGACCCAAACCAATTTGCATAAGGCCTGCCAAAAGAAATACAGTAAGAATGGCCGGGAGTGCTTTACCCACATCTCCATCGTTTACGGCAATAATACCTGCAATAACTACCATGCTAACCGCTGTCATGGGTGCGGTAGGGCCGGAGATTTGGGTGTTTGTACCACCAAAAAGTGCGGCAAAAAAGCTAATAAAAATAGCACCGTACAGACCAGCGCTCGGACCAAGACCGGAACTTACACCAAAGGCTAGTGCCAAGGGAAGCGCTACAATGCCCGCTGTAATTCCACCGAATAAATCTCCTCTAAAGTGTTTGAACATGGTATGGCTGTTGTTTTTGGTAATTGAATATAGAAATATTTATACTTAAAAAATGCCAGCAGGAAACCCTACTGGCATTGCTTACGTAAAGTTAATGTGAATTTATAAAAAAGTCACTTTACCATCGGATATGTCGTACATGGCACCGACTAGGGCTATTTCACCCGCTTCCTCCATTTCCTTGAGCACTTCGCTCTGTTTTCGGATGTTGTCCAAGGTCATTTCCACATTTTTAACCGCGACAGCATCAACAAATTCCAAGTTTTTGGAGTTTCTCATGCTTTCATCTTTTGGCTCGGATACAGCTTCTACTGCAGGCTCAATCTTGTTTATCAAAGCAGTTAGGTTACCTAGGCGAGCATGGTCACAAGCTCCCTTAACAGCACCACAGCTTGTGTGGCCTAGTACAACAATAGCTTTTGTGCCGGCCAACTTACAGGCAAACTCCATACTCCCCAAAATGTCTTCGTTCACAAAGTTCCCGGCAATTCTTATGCTGAAAATGTCGCCAAGACCTTGATCGAACACAAGCTCTGCAGAAACTCGGGAATCGATACAACTTAAAATGGTCGCAAAAGGAAATTGCCCATCCTTGGTATCGTTCACTTGTTCCAAAAGGTTTCTGTTTGCTTTTAAGTTTTGTTGAAACCGCTCATTCCCTTCCTTTAAAAAATCGATGGCTTTTTTAGGGGTCATCGTCAACTGCGTTTCTTTTGTGTGTGCTTTCATAAATATATTATTATGCCGATTTTTTCGGTCTTAGATTAAAGAATTCGATATAGCTCTCCGGATTTTCGACTTCACCTCTTTCAGAAATTATTTTGATGTCGATGTTTCTATTTTTGGCCTTGCTGGAAAAATCCTCTAAAATTTCCACGATATCATTATCAAGATAGCGTGTTTTTCTTACGTCCAATTCCAGGTACGAATTTTCTGGAAGGCTATCCAACTCTTTTAGAATGGCCCCTTTGTTGAAAAAGGTTACTTCTTCTGCCAAGGTCATTTTAATTTTGTGGGCACCATTGCTCTTATCCTCTATATGAAGGAAGTGTGAGTTTTGGTAACTCTTGATCAAAACTACCACGATTCCAACCAATAGACCAAGGCTGATTCCTACCAAAAGGTCTGTGAAAACAATACCAACAACGGTTACGATAAATGGAACAAATTGTTTCCAACCTGCTTGGTACATAGTTTTGAACAAGCTCGGTTTTGCAAGTTTGTAACCTACAATAAATAGGATGGCCGCCAAAACGGACAGAGGTATTTTATTGAGAAGGGTCGGGATGATGATGACCGATCCCAAAAGTAAAAAACCATGGATAATGGCAGAAGCTTTTGTTTTACCTCCAGATTGAATATTTGCTGAACTACGCACAATAACTTGTGTTACCGGCAGTCCTCCGACCAAACCGGACAGTGTATTGCCTACTCCTTGGGCCATAAGCTCTCGGTTGGTGGGTGTAGTTCTTTTTAAAGGGTCCAATTTATCTGTGGCCTCCACACAGAGCAAGGTTTCCAAACTGGCCACAAGTGCAATGGTAAACGCTGTGATCCAAACCTCGGTGCTGGTGATCACCGAAAAATTAGGAAAACTAAAGAAACCTAAAAAGGACTCGAAACTATCGGGTACGGGAACACTGACCAAATGTTCTTGAGAGATGCCCCAAGTCTCATTTCCCTGTGTTACCGTAAAATAAATGATTCCAAGGACTACGGCTACCAATGGTCCTTGTACAAGTTCAAAGATTTTTGATTTTTTGGTCAATACCTGGCTCCACAAAATCAATATTGCCAACGAGATAAACGCAATAATGGTAGCACCCGGGCTTATAAAATTCACGGTATTGATGATTTCACTAAAGGTATTTTCACCATCTACTTGAAAAAAGGCAAAATCTCCTTCGGGATCGGCATCGTAACCAAAAAAATGGGGAATCTGTTTTAGAATGATGATGATACCGATACCGGTAAGCATTCCCTTAATTACGGATGATGGAAAATAGTAGGCGATGACACCAGCTCTCAAGATTCCGAAAAGAAACTGTAGGACACCTCCCAAAACCACGGCAACCAGAAAGTTCTGATAACCCCCCAAAGTGCCAATGGCCGTAAGAACAATTGCAGCCAGTCCTGCTGCCGGGCCACTTACCCCTATTTGTGAACCGCTTAATCCTCCAACAACGATTCCTCCGATAATACCTGCGATGAGACCCGAAAAGAGAGGTGCTCCACTGGCCAGGGCGATACCCAAACATAGGGGTAGTGCCACAAAAAAGACCACTATACTTGCAGGCAAGTCATTTTTTAAATTCTTGAACATAATAATAAGTAAGATTTGTCCGCCACACCGGGATTACTGGGTAGGGGACGTTGAAAATTTGATTTGAACGTAAAATTGAGTGTTAAACCAATTTTCGGGGAGGAGGGTCTAGTGTTTCGAGTGTAAACTCTAAAACAGCGAATACATATCCCAAGGCGTTGTTGCTTTTCTCCTGATTTATAGAAGGATTCATAGCAAAAAAGCTTTTGTACAGGAAGTATTTGCTATCAAATGTTTTATTGTTCGATGTGTCGTGGGTGTTGTTTTCCTCTTCGGAAGAACCTAAAATAATGGCCGTACTGTACTCCTTGCCCAAAAGGGGCACAAAGGAAGAGGTCATCAGAATGAAGACCATCAAAAAAGAAGCAAGTGGTAAGGCCAGTATTCGCATAAATACTTATAAGTTTTGCAAATTTACGATAAGACGCAAAGATTTCTGTTAAAATATAACTAAAAATCTTTTAATGGCTTAATGGTGTTATCCATTAACCATCCAGTTTGACCATCTGCAATGCGTATTCTCCTCCAATCATCCAACTCTTCCAAGATGTTTACTTTGGTCCCTTCGTGTAGGGTGAAAATGGCCGCACTGTTGTTGTTTGGTTCGGAAGTTACTTGAACTTCTTTGCTAAAAACAATGGCTGGATCATCATTTTTGTACTGTTGATGGTTGAGGTAAGCCATTAAGATACAAACACTTCCCAATGCTAAAGAAAAAATACTCGAGATAAAGGCGGCTCTTTTTTGGTTGGCCGGTCGTAAAAAATAATAGGCCATGTACGCCAGAACGAATAAAAAAATTAGTCCAACGGCAATATATGCCCACTGATCGGAAGAGAACATACCGACTATGGCAGTATATATCCGTGAAAGCTCAGTTTTTGGCATTTCTTCTATGGCATCCAAACGCATATTCTGCGCAAACCTAAGATTGTTTTGAATCTCTTTGTTGTTCGGGTCCAAAAGCAGTGCCTTCTCATAAAAGTAAATACTTGGGCCTATGGCATTTAACTTATAGTTGCAATTCCCAAGATTGAAATATACCGAGGACGAATGTTCTCCGTTTTCAAGTATTTTTTTATAATTCTCAATGGCCGAAGAGTATTCGCCATTGTTGTACAGTTCTGTGGCTTCGTTAAAGAGTGCTTCATTTTGGGAAAATCCCAAAGAGCAACAACCAAGACAAATTAAAAGGACTATTTTTTTTGTGCTCATAACTGCTTGTCCAATTTAGATATTACATCGCTCGCCTTTTCGTAATCCTGTTGCATCTGAACATTGGAGAATGGGCTATATCGAGCCATTTCGCAACTTCTCAGCAATTCAATAAACCCAGAAATGTCATTTGTGTCGACATTCTTTTCCGAAAGAATATGGGTTATTTTATCCTTGCTGAATTCCGAGGTCTCTATATGTAACTTTGCTTTTAAATAGTTGTGCAGTCCTTTTTCCAGGGCTACATAAAATGCCTCTTTATTGCCAAGCTCCTTTTTTGCGGTGGAAAGATATTTTCTGGCCAATTTGTTGGCTTGCTTGATTTTGTTTCCGATCACATCGCTGGCAATGGCCTCACGCTTCTTAAAAAAGAAAATGGCCAATGGAATCAAGAGTAGGGGTGCCAATAAAAGGATAAAAAACGTATTTGAGCCAAAAAAGCGCTTTTGATCGATGGGCTTTAGGTTGGGATTAATGTTGATGAAATGGAACTGTTCCCCGGTCGGCACAACCAATTGTTTATTCGCCGAAGGTACCGAGACATTGTCGGAATTTCCTGTTGGTCCCTCTATTACCTCAATGTTTATTTCTTCCGAGTTGATGGTATTGTACCTTCCCGTCGAAGGATTAAAATAGCTGAAGGAGATACTGGGTATGGGATATTTTCCTCGGAAAGAGGGCACAATAGTGTAATTATTGGCTACTTTACCTTCCATTCCAGTACTGTAGGTACGGATGTTCTCGTCGTATTCTGGATCATAAACTTCCAGGGAGCTAGGCAATTCTGGTTCGGGAAGTTGAAATAATTTTAGGTTACCCTTTCCGGTCACTTCAACTTTTGCCTGCAACGATTCCGAAGCGTTCAGTTGTGTTTTGCTCGTAGTTACCGAAAAATCAAATTCACCCACCGCTCCACTAAAATTTTCCGGTTTACCGGCTTCGGGCAATGGTTTTACGTTGATCGTCCTATTGCCTGCGGAGACCGTTTTACTGGTCTGGGTGTAAATCCTGCCCCCGAAAAAATCCCTACGGTCTGTAGGCACATCAACAAACACTTCCAACGATAACGGTTCTATGTCCAACTTTCCGGCTTTTTGTGGATATAGTACCACTCGTTTTAAAACCACGTAGCGGTATGGCTTGCCTTGATATGTTCCATTTTGGGCCGTATGCTTGGTTACCGGGATATCCTGACTCCAAAAATTGTTGTAGGTCGGGTTGTCCAATGGGCGGTAATTGGTAACACTAATGTTTGGACTTACATATAGTTTGTAAAGTACGGTTACGGCTTCGTTGAGATAAGGATTTGCTTTGGATACCTCTGCGACCAAATGAAGGCTCTCATCGGCAACATCATCAACAGTTTTTTGAGAATTCGGCTTGTCCACTGCTGCGGTCACTTCCACGTTTTGTGGAGTCGTCTTGTAAGTTGTCCCCTCAATTTCTATGGTTGCCTGATTAATGGTGAAACTTCCTCTGGCCGTGGGTACTAGGATGTAGGTGTAGGTTTTGGAAAAACTGCGCTTGCCATTAATCCACGAGGAGCTTATGGATTGGGAAGGCCCCATAACTACCTTAAAACCATCAAACTGGGGCGGTTTAAAGTTATCGCCATCCCTGTTCATGGTAAAATCAACTCTTAGGCGTTCGTTTATGCCCAATTCCTCTTTGCTCAAGTTCAGGGTAAACGTAACCTGATCGGAATCTTCCTGAGCATGGGAATATATTCCTGTTAAAAGGAAGAGGCCCAAAATCAACCCTATGTTGCCCATCAAGGTTTTCATTACCAGTCTTTTTCGTTTTTAATTTTTTTGCCCCGAACTTTTCTTGCTTCCATTTTCTCCTGTACTTTTTTCTCTTCGTTTTGCATGGCCTCTAACAGGTTCTGAATCTGTTGCTTGGAAAGCTGATTGGGTTTTGGTTGTTGTTTTTGGTCTTGTGGCTGGTCCCCTTCGTTGGGCTTTTTCTCCTGTTCTTTTTTCTTATCACCATCGCCCTTTTGATTTTCTTCGGGCTTGTCCTCACCATTTTCACCTTGGTCTCCCTTGTCCTTGTTTTCGTCTTCTTTTTGTTCGCCCTCGTCTTTCTTTTCCTTGTCGCCCCCTTCGTTGTTCTGGTCTTTGTCCTTATCCTCGTTTTCTTGATCTTTTTTGTCTTGATCGTCTTTATTCTGATCGTTCTTTTGCTCGTCCTGCTGTTTTTCGAGCATTTTTTTGGCCAGGGCAAGATTATAACGGGTCTCGTCGTCGGTTGGGTTGCTGCGCAAGGCTTGCTTATAGGCCTCAACGGCTTTTTCGTATTCTTTGTTTTTCATGAACACATTGCCCATATTGTGAAAGGCCTTGTGTTTTTCACTCTTGTCCGCTGCGGCGTCACCGGCTTCTTTGTACCGGCCAAAGGCTTCGCCAAAACTTTCTCGGTTGTAATAGGCATTGCCCAAATTAAATCTAGCGGCCGCGTTTTTATCGCTTTTGGAAATGGCCTTTCTATATTCTGCCTCTGCGGACACAAAGTTGTTGGAAGTTAGCTCTTGGTTGGCCTCGTAGGTGATATTGGTAGAGGCCTGTAGTGCTTTTTCAGCTTCTCTCTGCGCTTTTTCGATATTGTTTTCCTGTGCCTGGACCGCTGTAAAACTTAGCAATAGTCCAAACATTAACGTCATCTTATTCATCATCGTGCTCGTTAAAAAGATTCAGTTTTTTCAACCATTGTGTTTTTCTGTCCAAAACAAAGATGTCCAAAAATAAAAATAAAAAGCCGGCTGCAAGAAACCATTGGAATTGGTCTTTGTATTCTGCAAATTGCTTGGCTTCGAACTCGGTTTTGTCCATCCTGTTCAATTGTTCTTTGATGTATTCCACCGCATTTTCGGTGTTGGAGCCATCAATATAATCACCATTGCCCCTATCGGCAATCTCGATCAGTACGTTTTCGTTTAGTTTGGTAATAACAACCTCCCCTTGGTTATCTTTTTTCAGGCTTTCAACTATGCCATTTCTTTTAATGGGTATAGGTGCTCCTTTTGGTTTGCCCACGCCTATAGTAAAAACACGGATTCCGTTTTGGTTGGCTTGTTCGACCGCATCCAAGGTGGTGTTTTCCGAGTGGTCCTCTCCATCCGACACGATGAACAGCACCCGATTGGTCTGCTGTGAATCATCGTAATAGGTGCTGGCCAGGTCAATTGCGGCGTTTATGGCGGTTCCTTGGGAGGATAACATATCCGTATTCATGCCCTGTAGGAACATTTTTGCAGCACCATAATCTGTAGTAATGGGCAATTGCGGATAGGCTTGTCCGGCGTAGGCGATAATCCCGATACGATCGCTTGCCAATTGATTGATTATTTCTGATACGATACGCTTTGCCTTCTCCAACCGATTTGGGGCAATATCCTCTGCCAACATACTTTTGGATACGTCGATGGCGAAGACGATGTCCACGCCTTCACGTTTTACGGTTTCCAGTTTTGTTCCAATTTTGGGGTTTACCAAGCCCAGAATCAAAAAAGTAAGGCCGGCCAACAAAAATACCAGCTTTACAGCGGATTTAAATGAGGACCGATTAGGGGCCAATCGTTTGAGCAGATTGGTGTTCGCAAATCGTTTTTGGGTCTTTTTTTTCCAGATTTGAAGAAAAAAGAAGGCTAGGACCATAACGGGAATTATGGCCAAGAGATAGAAATAAATTTTTTCGTCAAACTGAATCATTCGTTAAATAAAACTTTTAAAGATGGAGTTGCGCAGCCCCCATTCCAACAACAATAAAATACCGGCCAGAAATATTAGGGGCCTAAATTTTTCTTCGTATTTGTAATATTTAAATTCTTCTATTTCGGTTTTCTCCAATTTGTTAATCTCGTCATAAATTTCTTCCAGAGATTCGTTATCCGTGGCACGGAAATATTTGCCGCCCGTCACTTCTGCGATTTCTTCCAAAAGCTTTTCATCAATCTCCACTTGTCGCATTCCGTACCTAAAGGAGCCATCTCTGTTGTAGGCAATGGGAGAAAGTGCATTGCCGTTGGTTCCCAGACCAATGGTATATGTTTTTATTCCAAACTCCACGGCAAGATCGGCTGCTGTTCTGGGTTCAATAAAGCCAGAATTATTGACACCATCCGTTAAAAGAATGATAACTTTACTGATGGCCTTGCTTTCCTTTAATCGATTTACCGATGTGGCCAAGCCCATTCCAATGGCGGTACCGTCTTCCAGTTCACCATAGGTGATATCGTCCAGGGCGGCCAAAACAATGGTCTTGTCACTGGTAATAGGGGTTTTGGTGTAACTCTCTCCGGCATATCCTACTAGTCCGATACGATCGTTGGGGCGTTGTTCAATAAAATTAGCCGCCACTTCTTTTAGGGCGGATAGTCGGTTCGGTTTTAAATCGCGGGCCAACATACTGGAAGACACATCGATGGCCATAACAATATCAATCCCCTTTGTGGTTTTTGTCCGTGTCGAGATATCCTCTGTTTGAGGTCTTGCCAAAGCTGTGACGATCGCCGCCAAGGCTAATAGTCGGATTCCAAACAGTACTGGTTTTATTTTAGAGGCCCAACTTTTGACCGTAAATCCTTTGATGCTGGAGATACGGAGTGATGCCATTTCATTTTTTCGTTTGAAAAAATACCATAGCAAAGCCAATGGCAGCAATAAAAGCAGCCAGAAAAATTCAGGATTTGCAAACTCTATATTCTCAAACATTTATGCTTGTGTTTTTACGTCTAAACTGGTTAAAATTCGTTCCACGATCTCTTCGGCATATTCGTCGCCATCTTCCCAAGTGATCACTATTTGTTGAATAAACCCTTTTCCACCGAACGATAGAATGTTGTATTTTGCTTTTTTACTATCGCCATCCGGTTCGCCAAAAGATCCCGATCCATAGGTTTTTAATCCCTTTACACCGGATTGGGTAACAAATTCTTCCTGTTTGGTAATGATGTTTTTAAGACCCAATTGTTCGAACTTGTTTAGCGTGGAAACAATTATAGCTTCAAAATTAGGATCTTCGTTCTGTTCTTTAAAGGTGATGGAACTCGTACTAACGGAAAAAATACCGACATAACTGCCGTAGGAGAAGGTCTGCAATTCCTTGATTAGCTCTTCGGTTTCTTTGGGCAGCTCAATTTCCTTACGGACCAATACGTCTGGCGTTTCCATCAAAATTGGTGGAAAACCGTAGGAACTTGCCACCCATTCTCCTTCCAAAAGATCTTTGGTAGGATAGCCGAACACGGTGTCCCTTACTTTTTTTGCGCCAAAATATGCGACCGAAAAAACACTGCCCATAACTATTATCCCAATAAATATGGCAGCGGCCCAATACATACGTTTGCGCTGCTTTTTCTTGGCCAGTTCTTCTAGATACTCTTCGTTTAAAAGCAAATCCTCCTCTGTGGGCTCTGGCAGCGCTTCATGGGTTTTTATAACGATTTGTTCTACAATTTTTCTATCGTGTTCAGCAAGGGAAGTAGCAGGTTTTGATTTGGCAAACTTCACCAGATCCGCGGTCTGCAATATTTTTTGAAACTGATGGATGGTGTCGTCGTCCAAATTGAGTTCACCGGCATCTTTGAGCATTTCCAACTTGGTGATGAGTTCCGAGGTAGTGCTCTCCATCGCCGAAACGTGTACGTCCTCTTCTAAATAGGCCCTAACGATATCTGTGAGCTCGGAATAGTATTGTTTATACTCGTCTTGTATGAGATACTTGGAATTTTCCAGCTTTTTTAGTTCCATTAAGGCACGGTCGTAAGGCGGTAGCAAAGCTACTTTTTCCTCTTCCGTCAATGGTTTTTTGCGTAAAAAGAACCAATAGACCAGACCACCGACCACAATCAGCCCCAAAAGAATCCAGAGAGCGGTAAGCCACATATCGGCATTGCTCCGTTCTACCTCAATCAAAGGCTTGATGTCATACATCTTTTGTTTGGTTGTATCTACTGCAACATCGGCTACCTTAACTTGGAACGAATCTGTAAAAAATGGTTGCTCGTTAATGGCGATCCGTTGTGGAGGAATGGTATACGCGCCGCTGTCAAACTGGGTCAGGGCATAGATTTTTTGAAGGATTACTTTTTCTTCATTTTTTATGGTGTCGGCCATAATGGCCTCTACGGTTTCAAGCGGCGAAAAGGTTTGCCCTTCGGGAAAGAAAACCACATCGGTAGAGTCCGCCTCCACCGTAATTTTGTATTGTATCTGTTCCCCTATTTTAATGGATAGGGTGTCCACTTCGGCGTTTACCTTTGGATCGGATTGAGCCCGGCCCGTTATGGGCAAGAGGAATAGGAGCGACAGGGCGATCCATATGATTGGATGCCTATGTCTATCTCTGATTATATGTAAATTGTCCATTAGCATTATCCTCTTCGTTTAAAATAGCCCAATAGTTTTCTTACATAGCTTTCATCCGTTCTGCAGTTAATTGCTCCGGAACCGGATTTTTTAAAGGAATTGGTGAAATACGCGACCTTTTCCATATAATGTTTTCCATAGGCAGAACGCACTTGTTTGGATTGGGTGTTAACCAATTGAACTTCGCCTGTTTCGGCGTCTTGCATCTGTACCATACCAAGATTTGGAATGTTTTCTTCACGTTTGTCGAATACCCTGATCCCGGTAACATCGTGCTTATTGCCCACAATGCGAAGGGTATTGTCGTAGTCGTCCGCCATAAAATCGGAAAGCACAAAAACAATGGCTTTCTTCTTCATAACATTGGTCAAGAATTTTAGAGCTTCCGCAATGTTGGTCTTGTTGCTTTTTGGCTGAAATTCCAACAATTCCCGAATTATTCGAAGTACGTGACTTTTCCCTTTTTTTGGCGGGATAAAAAGTTCCACTTCGTCAGAAAAAAGAATGAGACCTACCTTATCGTTGTTCTGAAGTGCCGAAAATGCAAGGGTTGCCGAAATCTCGGTAATGATTTCTTTTTTAAATTGGTTGGATGTACCAAAAAGTTCCGATCCGCTTACGTCCACCATCAACATCATGGTAAGTTCGCGTTCTTCTTCGAATACTTTAACAAATGGCTCGTTGTAGCGTGCGGTCACGTTCCAGTCGATACTTCTTACATCGTCCCCAAACTGATACTGTCTTACTTCACTGAACGTCATCCCCCGACCTTTGAACGTAGAGTGGTATTCCCCACCAAAAATATGGTCGGAAAGACGCCGGGTCTTAATTTCAATTTTACGTACTTTTTTTAGTAGTTCTTTTGTATCCATTTGGTTCAAATAAATAGGTTTTCGGGTTGGTTAAAAGTATTGCTACTTATTCCGATAAACATTGAACCGCTAAGGCACTTCTACCTCGTTTACAATCTTGTTGATGATTTCTTCGGAAGTAATATTTTCCGCCTCGGCCTCGTAAGTGATCCCGATACGGTGGCGAAGCACATCGTGTACCACCGCCCTTACATCTTCGGGGACCACATAACCTCTTCGTTTGATGAACGCGTAGCACTTGGATGCATTCGCCAAGTTGATACTACCTCTTGGAGAAGCGCCAAAACTAATGAGCGGCTTTAAGCTTTCCAAGTTATATTTTTCAGGGTATCGTGTTGCGAAAATGAGGTCGAGGATATATTTTTCGATTTTTTCGTCCATATAAACCTCGCGAACGGTTGCTTGGGCCCTAAGAATTTGTTCCAAGGACACTACGGGCTTAATGGGTTCTGTTTCGCCTCTTAGGTTTTGGCGAATAATGAGTTGTTCTTCATTGAGTTTTGGATAATCGATCACCGTTTTTAGCATAAAACGGTCGACTTGGGCCTCGGGAAGAGGGTAGGTACCTTCTTGTTCTACGGGGTTTTGCGTGGCCATTACCAAAAAGGGCTTGTCCAAAATAAAGGTTTCGTCACCAATGGTAACCTGCTTTTCCTGCATGGCCTCCAAAAGTGCGGATTGTACCTTGGCAGGTGCCCTGTTGATTTCGTCCGCCAACACAAAATTGGCAAAAATTGGTCCTTTTTTTATGGAGAAATCGTTTTCTTTTATGTTGTAGATCAATGTACCGATAACGTCTGCCGGCAAAAGATCAGGGGTAAACTGTATTCTGCTAAAACTTCCCTTTACTGCTTTGGCCAAGGTGTTGATGGCCAATGTTTTTGCTAATCCGGGAACACCTTCGAGCAAAATATGGCCCTTGCCCAAAAGACCGATCAACAATCGTTCTACCATATGGTTTTGGCCCACGATCGCTTTGTTCATTTCAACCGTTAAAAGGTCAATAAAAGCGCTTTCTTGGGCGATTTTCTCATTCACAGCACTAATATCAATAGTAGTGTTTTCTTCCATTGTATACTTTTATTGTTTGGTGTTAAGGTCGGGGTTTTTACTAAGGTGTGCAAAATGAAAATTTATTTAAAACCCACCTGTTAATTAATGGTTAAAAAAAACGCTAAAGCCCTAGTTTTATGAAGGATTTAAGGGTTTAATTTTATACTTTGAGCACTTATGGAACAGACAACGAATTTTTCCCGCATTATATCGGGAGCAATGACCTGGGGGAGCTGGGGCAAAAAACTTTCAAAAATAGAAATGGTCGAATTAATGCACCACAGCATGGATTGTGGACTCACTACATTTGATCATGCCGATATTTATGGTGGATATTCTACAGAGTCGGAATTTGGAAAAGCTTTTGCAGAGAGCGGTATCAAAAGGGAGAATGTCCAATTGATCACCAAATGCGGAATCCAACTTACCGATGGGAGGAACAACAAGATCAATCATTACCAATACGATAAACAATATATTATTGAATCTGCAGAAGAATCCTTAAAAAAGTTGAATACCGACTATCTGGATTTTTTCTTGATACACCGACCTAGTCCATTAATGCAGCCCGAAGAAATTGCAGAAGCAGCCCAACATTTGTTGCAAAGCGGTAAAATAAATCGGTTCGGAGTTTCCAATTTTACCCCATCGCAAGTCGCCATGTTGGAAAAATGGATGCCGGTGGAGGGAAACCAGGTCGAATTTTCCCTGACCCATAATAACCCAATGTACGATGGTACTTTTGATGATAGTATCGGCAATAAAAGAATGGCCATGGCCTGGAGTCCATTGGGAAGCTTTTTTAGGGAAACCGATGAGCAGACAGAGCGGATAAAAGAAGTGATGAATCCATTGTTGGACAAATATAATGCGAATGAAAGCCAGTTGCTCTTGGCTTGGATTTTAAAACACCCAGCCAAGGTACACCCGGTGATCGGAACCACCAACAAAGAAAGAATTGAACAATCGGCAGCCGCCGTAAACATAGAATTGGAACTTCAGGATTGGTTTGCCCTTATGGTAGCTAGCCAAGGACACGATGTTCCTTAGAATTTAATTGGAATGTCAAAAACAGCATTAATAACAGGAGCAACCAGTGGTATAGGAAAAGCAACTGCCGAACTTTTTGCAAAGCAAGGCTACAATCTGATTCTTTGCGGTCGTAGGGAAGAGCGGTTACATCAACTTAAGAACGAATTGGGCAGGGATACAGCTATTATTACGCTCAATTTTGATGTGAGAAATCGTGAGGATGTATTCTCGGCCATCGACAATTTGCCCAAGGAATTTTCAGAAATCGATATTTTGATCAACAACGCCGGTAATGCCCACGGTCTTGACCCAATTGACAAGGGCAGCCCAGATGATTGGGATGCCATGTTGGATATCAATGTGAAAGGATTACTTTATATGTCCAAGGCCATCATTCCAAAAATGATAGAGCGTAAATCGGGCCATATTATAAATATTGGATCCACGGCAGGCAAGGAAGTCTACCCAAATGGGAATGTGTATTGTGCCAGCAAGCACGCCGTGGACGCTATAAATCAGGGAATGCGAATAGATTTGAATGCTTATGGAATTCGAGTTGGAGCCGTAAACCCAGGACTGGTAGAAACCGAGTTCAGCGACGTTAGGTTTAAGGGCGATGCTGAAAAAGCTTCAAAAGTATATCAAGGCTTTCAACCCTTAAAACCGGAGGATATTGCGGACATTATTTTGTTTGTGGTTACCCGGCCCTATCATGTAAACATTGCCGACCTTGTGGTAATGCCCACTGCACAGGCCAGCAGTACATTAGTGAAGAAAGAACTATGATCAATAAACGCCTACTCGTAAAAAACTTATTGGCCCATAACGACGAGAATAGTTTTTACGACAAAAAGCGTTTTATATCCATTGGAGAAAAGGAAGGCAAGGCCAAGTTTCTCAAACATGTTTGTGCCTTGGCCAATTCCAATCCCAACAACAACTCTTTTATTGTTATTGGAGTAGAAGATGAAGACAACAAAATTGTCGGGGTTGATTTTTTTGATGACAGCAAAATCCAAAACCTGGTCAATGCCTATTTGGAGAACCCACCTTTAATTTCTTATGAAAACATACCTTTCCCGCATTTGCCCGAAGGCAAGGTAGTAGGGCTGGTTACCATCAGGTCCAACGGAAAGGTCTGTGCGTTGCGCAAAAATATTTGGAAGTATTATGGTGGTGCCGTTTTCTTTAGGGAAGGCAGTATAAGTCTGCCCAAAGCCTTTGATATTGAACTTAAGGACATCAATTCTGAAAAGGTGGCCACCATTGAGCAGCATGCCAGGAACAACATTGAATATACCCTGGATGCCGTTCTCAATTTCTTCAACACACGCCATCCCGACTTAACAAGCGATTATAAAGTTTTTAAAGAACAATTTGTGGTCTGTTGGGCAGGCAATAAAAAAAAGGTCAAGGGCAAGGTATATTATTCACGGGTGGATATCGAACTGATCAATGAGCAGGTAAAACTCTTTTACTCCGCTTTGGACGAAATCACCATTGATTACGACGATGATTCCTTTAAAACATTGGAATATGTGCAATTGGGATTGGGGTCACAACAAAAATATTATCCTTTGGAGGAAATGACGATCACTTTTTCCGACAATGGCAAGTACTCGATACATAGCAAATTGATATTTGAACCTCCACAGTTCGACAAGAAAACACTTTTTCACGTATACAATACCAACAATGCCCTCCTAAAAAAGTTGGAAAGCCATATTCCCCTCACGAGTTCCGAACATACCGATATGACCCACCTGCCGGCAACTTATCTCATTTGTTATTTGAACGGGTTTGAAGAGGCCAAGGACAAAATGGATGGTGCCAGGCAATTGTTAAAGGCATACGATAGCCATGTGTACCAATCCTTAAAAGAGTCCCAAAGAATTTTGCGCAAAGTTAGGTATGCCTAGGCATTTAAAAGCCAAAACATTTGATAGGGGCCGATCTCCACAAGGCCACTGTTTAGTTTTATCTTTTCTTCGGATACCAGATCTAAGGGTTCTCCTTTACTGAAATATCCCAGCTTTTTTATCCAACCACTATCGATTACCTGCGGATTTTCATCAAAATTGCAAATAACCAACAACCTTTGTTTTTCGCATGTTCTTTCAAAAGATAATATGTGGTCGTTTCCGGTATGGTAGAGCTCAACATTGTTGTGGTCGGCAAAAACAGAGTTTTCTTTCCGAATTCTTATAAGCTTTTGCAAGGTGCCGAATATTCTGGATTGTGGAAGAGTGGTATCTTCCAGTTTGGCGATGGTTTTCCAATCCTGCAAGGGCCGGTTTACCCATCTATTGTCCCCTTTTTTGTTGTTATCTTCCTGAAAGGAATACTCGTTTAAAGTGCCTATTTCGTCCCCTGCATAGATCAATGGGATACCACCAAAGGCAAGGATGATCCCGTGCAACATATTTATTTTGGCCACGGACTGCTCTATCAATGTTTTGTTTTTTAAGGCAAGGGCTCTCTCCAGTCCCAACAACGAAGCGGCACTCCCGGTAATGCGTCCGTCACCGGTTTTGGGATTGTACATAAACAGCATTCCGGTGGCTGGCGACCAATCCAATCGTTGACAATAATAATCCAAAAGGAATTTTCGGTGCATTTGCGGGTTTAGGCCCAACTCTTCTATAAGATGGTTTTCATAACCTAACCCAATATCATCATGACAACGGATGTAATTGATCCAGGTACATTCTTTGGGTTTTTGGGGTACGTTTGTTAAACTCTTGTACAACAAATGCGTTTTCTTGGTGGCGATTGAGTTCCATAAAAGTGCCATTAAGGATGCATTGTAGGCCACTTCGCATTCGTTGCCTCGTTTTTCATCCTCCCCAAAGTACTTAATAATATCCGTTGGGGCCACAATGGCTTCTGCCAATAGAATGGTTCCAGGGGCAACGATCTGAAGACATAAACGGAAGAGGGCGATAAGGTTGTGTGCTTCGGGAAGGTTTTGCGAAATTGTACCAAGTTTCTTCCAAAGGAAGGCCAGGGCATCAAAACGGACAACATCCACTCCCATATCTGCCAATTTGACCAAGTTGGTGAGCATCTCTAGAAATACCTCGGGATTGGTATAGTTGAGGTCCCATTGGTAATTGTTGAAAACGGTCATTACCCATCTTTCCATTTCGGGGATATAGGTAAAATTCCCGGGCGCTGTTTCTGGAAATACCTCGGGCAAAGTCTTTTCAAACTCCTCTGGAATGGTATGGTCTTCGAACGCGTAATAATAGTTTTGGTATTTTTTATCGCCCTTTGCGGCTTTTTTTGCCCAAGAATACTCATTGGACGTATGGTTTACTACAAAATCTAGCATTAAAAAAATGCCATTTTTACGCAAAGCTTTGGTCAAACCCAACAAATCGTCCTTGGAGCCGTATCTTTTGTCCACTTCAAGGTAATCGTTCACCGCGTAGCCGCCGTCATTTTCGCCTTTTGGGCGTGTGGTGATGGGCATTAGGTGCAAAAAATTGACACCAAGTTTTTTAAAATAGGGTATTTTTTCCTGCAGACCTTTTATGTCCTTATTGAAGTGTTCAACATACAATTGCATTCCAACAATATTCTGCGACTGATACCAATTGCCCGATTTTAATCGTTCAAGGTCCTGTTTTTTTAATTCCGTTGGTCTTTCTGCAAACAGTTTGGGCAGCAGTGCCAAAAGGTTTTGGAAATGCTCCCGATTCTGTTCTTCTGGATATAAAGAGAAGAACAGTTTTTGGATCAAAGTGAGGTTGGTGGCCAACCTTAAATGGCATAGCTCAAGATCATTACTGACCTTATTTTTGGAGAGAAGTTGATGTAAACTGGTCTGGTTCATGGAATTTTACAACTGTTCCTTTGTTGGCAAGGCCACAATGGCCCCATAATTTGTTGTAGTGATGGCTCCGGCCTTATTGGCAGTGGCAACCATTTTTTCGAGGAGGGAGAAGTCTTCCATTACGGGGTCAAAATTGCCCAGATCTGAAATTTGATAGAGTAAACAGCCAATAAAGGCATCGCCGGCACCGGTAGTGTCCACCGGGGTTACCGGTATGCTCGGGATTATTTTTTTTGTGCCGTTCATACTTAAAAGTGTGCCGTCTTTTCCCAAAGTAACGGTAATGATCTTTGTACCTACTGTATGTAGAAAATCGCAGGCTTCTTCAGTGTTCTCTTTACCCGATATCAGTTGAGCCTCTTCTTGACTAAATTTGCACAAATGCGATTTTTCTACAAAGGGCATGCACTTTTTTATAAAAGTTTCCTCGTCATCTTTCCAAAGGTCGCTTCTAAAATTTGGGTCAAAGCTGATGAACATTTCTTTGGTAAGACCATCAAAAAGATATTTGGTATAGGTTTTTTCCAAAGGACCGCCCAATAGTGCGGTCGCAGCACCCAAGTGAAGGATGTTCCCATGCAGGTTTTTTCGAAGATTTGCATTGTACTTGAGCTCCTTGTCCGCACCTCTGTTAAATACAAAATCCCGTTCACCATCTTCCGAAAGGGAAACAAAGGCCAGCGTTGTAAAGGTGTCGGATAGTTGGGTCAAGGAAATATCAACACCTTCGTTTTTAAGGGTCTCCAATAAAAAAGAACCAAATGGGTCAGACCCAACACAACCGATAAAAATCCCGTTTCCTCCAAGTTTGGAAATCGCACAGGCCACATTGGCCGGTGCACCACCTGCTTTTTTTGTAAACTCAAAGGCCTGGGAAAGGTCACTGCCTTGCTTTTCGGCAACAAAATCTATAAGTAATTCACCTATGCAGTAAATTTTCTTCATACGCTTTTCGAAATATTCTAAGGTACATAGAAATTTATACCACGTCCAAAAATCGGGGTCCTTATTTTAATTGAAGGTTAAATACTCGATAAAGCTCCTATCATTTTTTATTGGACAGGGATTTGTGTGTAATATTGTCAAAAACTATTCTATGCGTACATTGGTTGTGGGTGATATCCACTCGGGAGTAAGAGCTTTGGAGCAATTAATGGAAAGGGCCAAGGTAACTTCTTCCGATCATATAATATTTTTGGGAGATTATGTTGATGCTTGGAGCACTGCTGTGGAAACTGTGGATTTTTTGATTCAGTTAAATACCGATCATCAGTGCACCTTTTTAAGAGGCAACCACGATGAACTTTGCCGGGCATGGCTCATGGATCAAAAGGAGAACCCACAATGGTTGGCGCATGGTGGAGCAGCTACCCGAAATTCGTATTTAAAAGCGGACAAGGATAAATGGCAATTGCATATTAAGTTTTACGAAGGGTTAAAAAACTATTACCTCTCGCAGGACAACCGGTTATATCTACATGCAGGTTACACTAACCTTAAAGGAATAGATTTTGAGTATTTTGAACAGTCGTTTTACTGGGATAGAACTCTTTGGGAACTTGCGACCGCTCTTGATCCGGATCTAACACCCAAGGACCCAAAGTTTCCAAAACGACTTACCCATTATAACGAAGTTTTTATTGGGCATACTCCATTGTCGAAAACAAAATTTGTGGAGCCGGAACGGCGTGCGAATGTTTGGAACGTGGACACCGGTGCTGCCTTTATGGGCGGATTGACCATGCTGGATGTGGAAACCAAAGAATTTTGGCAGAGTGATCCGGTGCATACATTTTATCCTGAGGAAAGAGGAAGAAATTAGATAGATTCCAATATTTTATTTTGACCTTTGTGAAAAACCCCAAGTATGTCGATAAAGAATGTAAGATTGGAAGTAATGCAGGCAATTGAACCCAAAGTAGAAGGGTTTATAGATGAATTCCTTATTCCTACCGAAAAAATATGGCAACCCACCGACTTTTTGCCCAATTCGCAGAGCGATAATTTTTTTGATGAAATCGAACAGATCAGGGAAGAAGCCAAAGAGTTGGAATACGATTTTTGGGTGACACTCGTGGCCGATACCATTACCGAAGAGGCTTTGCCTACCTATGAGTCTTGGTTAATGGATGTTGAAGGTATAGATCAGCACAATGGAAAGGATAATGGATGGAGCAAGTGGGTTCGTGCATGGACCGCAGAGGAGAACAGACATGGTGACGTCCTGAACAAATACTTGTATCTGTCCGGACGAGTTAATATGCGAGAAATAGAAATCACCACCCAGCATTTGATATCCGATGGTTTTGATATAGGAACGGATAGAGACCCCTATAAAAACTTTGTGTATACCACTTTTCAAGAACTCGCGACCAATATATCCCACAAAAGAGTGGGTAAATTGGCAAAGAAAAAGGGAAATGGCCTGCTGGCAAAAATGTGTACCATAATAGCTGGCGACGAGATGAGGCACCATTTGGCCTATAGAGAATTTGTAAAGACCATTATGGGGCAAGACCCCGACGGAATGGTTTTGGCCTTTGCCGATATGATGAAGAAGAAAATAGTTATGCCCGCCCATTTTTTAAGAGAGTCAGGGGGTAACATTGGTGAAGCATTCGAACAATTCTCCAATTGTGCACAAAGACTCGGAGTCTATACGGCACAAGATTATGTGGACATCTTAAAAAAGTTGAACGAGTATTGGGACCTTGGAAATCTTAGAGGACTTTCGGATAAAGCGGAAAAGGCAAGGGACTATCTTATGAAGCTTCCAGAGCGATTACAACGGATTTCCGAGAGAATGCAGTTTTCTCAGGAACAGTACATTTTTAAATGGGTCGAAGCCAACGGAAGAATGTAGAACGACCGGTTGGTCCAATGGAGTTTTTTTAATATTTACCTGCCCTATGCTTTTCTTGCCAATCGAATAGCTGCTGCCAGAGACCTTCGTGAGCCATTTTTGCTTGCATGGGCCAAGAGGCAGGGTCGTGGATACGGTACCTTTTTCCACCAGTATTTAAAACTTCTTGGCATTTGTCCACAGAACATTCGGACAGAGCTTTCCATGTTTTAACGCCAACGTTGTGGAACAGACCTTCAATTTTGGGGCCGATTCCTTCCACAAGTTTTAGATCATTTTCTTTAATGGTTTTCCCAAATATAGCCTTAGCCTCCGAGGGGTCGAATAGGTGCGTTTCCGCTTTTGGTGACCCTACGATTTTTTCAATATCCAAGGATTTTATTTTTGAGTTGTCCAGCCTTTTATGACAATTCTCCAAATCCGATTTTAACTTGGTGTTCTCAATTTCAAGAAGATTAAGCGCCTCTGTGTTTTGTGAAATGGAAGGCGTGTCGGACTTTCCAAAAAAATAACCGAGAACAGCAGAAATGATCCCCACACCGGCCAGTAAAATCCAATACCATAAAGCTGAAGTTTCCCAATCCATTTTAAAAAATAAACACCATGTAAACGAGACATTTAAAATATTAAAAAAATCTTAAAATTCTAAATAAATGTATCAGAAATTGAGGGAGTTAGCAAAAAATACGATTCGCTGAAAAGGAATTGAAACGGATAAAGGGCAAAAAGGAACCAATCATACAATTTTTATGGCCACTTGTAAGATACCTTTTAGAAACTAAGGGGAATATATTGAACTTTAGGCCAAATATTAGGTAAAGAACCCTATTTCTCCCGACAAAGTTCCGGCATTGGAGTAGGGTTTTAAATTTAAGTTTGAGTTAGTTAAGTTGGTTTAAAGACCGCCCCTCCGGTAAGACTACTGAAAGGGCGGCTTTATGTTTTTATAGATCGAACTTAATGCCTTGTGCCAAAGGCAGCTCCGTTGTATAGTTAATGGTGTTGGTCTGTCTGCGCATGTAAATTTTCCAAGCATCGGAACCACTTTCCCTGCCTCCACCAGTCTCTTTTTCTCCACCAAACGCTCCACCGATCTCAGCACCGGAAGTTCCAATATTTACGTTGGCAATTCCACAATCGGAACCTTCTACGGAAAGGAATCGTTCAGCTTCACGCAGGTTGTTGGTCATAATAGCGGAAGAAAGTCCTTGTCGAACCCCATTTTGGAGTTCCAAGGCATTTTCAAGGTCTCCGCTGTATTTAAGAAGATATAGTACAGGGCCAAATGTTTCGTGCTGGACAATTTCGTAATGATTCTCTGCCTCTGCAATGGCCGGTTTTACATAGCAACCGCTTTCATATCCTTCACCTTCCAGTACCCCACCTTCAACCAAAATAGTTCCACCTTCTGCCTCAACTTTTTCCAATGCGGACAAGTAGTTTTTAACGGCATCTTTATCAATAAGCGGTCCTACGTGGTTGTTTTCATCCAGAGGATTTCCAATTTTGATTTGCTTGTAGGCATCAACTATGGCATTTTTCACCTTATCGTAAACTTCTTCGTGAACAATCAATCTACGGGTAGAGGTACAACGTTGTCCACAAGTGCCCACGGCTCCGAATACGGCTCCGATAACGGTATTTTTAATATTGGCATCCGGGGTAACGATTATGGCATTGTTGCCCCCAAGCTCCAACAATGTTTTACCAAGGCGTTCGGCCACGGTTTTGGCCACTATTTTTCCCATTCTTGTAGATCCCGTGGCGGAGATCAATGGAATGCGCTCGTCTTTTGTCATCAGTTCGCCTATGGTATAATCTCCGGTAATTAAGCAGGAAATACCTTCGGGAACGCCATTTGCGGCAAATACACGGGCAGCAATATTTTGGCATGCAACGGATGTGATGGGGGTTTTTTCCGAACCTTTCCAGATACAGGCATCACCGCAGACCCAGGCCAAGGCTGTATTCCAGGACCAAACGGCCACGGGGAAATTAAAAGCGGAAATAATTCCTACAACTCCTAGTGGATGATATTGCTCGTACATGCGGTGACCTGGACGCTCACTGTGCATGGTAAGTCCGTGCAGTTGACGGGATAGTCCCACTGCAAAATCACAGATGTCGATCATTTCCTGCACCTCGCCCAATCCTTCTTGGTAGCTTTTTCCCATTTCGTAGGATACTAACTTGCCCAATGGCTCTTTTAACCGTCTAAGTTCATCGTTGAATTGACGAACCACTTCGCCACGTTGGGGTGCTGGCATGGTTCTCCATTTCTTGAAGCCTTCCCGAGCGGTACTGATCACTTTTTCATAATCTTCAGGGGTGGTAGCTTTGACCTTCCCGATAAGTGCACCATCTACTGGAGAATAAGATTCTATGATTTCACCATTTGAAAACCAATCTTTTCCGGTAGAGGTACCATTATTGATTTCGTTCAAGCCCAACTCTTTTAAGGCTTCTTCTATTCCAAAAGCAGCTGCTATTTTTGACATTTATAACTTTTTAGTAGTGAATTGTTATATTTTTACAATATTACGAATAATCTTATTATTCTTAAGGGTTTACAGGAATTGATGGATCAGAAGCAAGCCTAGACCTAAGATGGCCGGAAGGCCTTGCACGATCAATATTTTTTTAGATGCGGTGAGAGCTCCGTACAGTCCGGCCACGGCAACACACCCCAAAAAGAAGAGGGCCACATAAATTTGCCATTCGGCATTTTGTATGAACAGTGACCAGATCAGTCCTGCTGCCAAAAAACCATTGTAAAGGCCTTGATTGGCGGCCAATGTTTTGGTAGGTTCGAACAAATCTTCCGGAAAACTACGGAATACCTTTTTTGCTTTGGTGGTCCAAGCGAACATTTCCAGCCATAGAAAATATATGTGGAGCAAGGCCACGATCCCAATTATGATCTTTGCGAATAGGAGTATCATTCTTCTTTGGCTACAAAACGTTCGTCCACAGGCATAATGGTACCACAATTATCACAGGTGCGCAATTGTTCCGATCCATAAAAGTGCTTAAAATGACCTAGGAAATCTTTCTCGATATCATTCAATTTAAAGTAAACCTCGTGCAGTTTGTGGTTGCAATTGTCGCAAAACCACAATAATCCATCCTCTGCATCCAGATCGGTACGTTTGCGTTCCACCACGAGCCCGATCGAGCCTTCTTTTCGTACCGGGGAGTGGGGTACTTTAGCTGGATGAAGGTACATGTCCCCGGGGCCCAACTTCATGGTTTTCTTTTGTCCATCTTCCTGGATATTTACCTCAATATGACCTTCTAACTGATAAAAAAGCTCTTCGGTTTCGTTGTAATGATAGTCTTTGCGTGCATTGGGCCCGGCCACGATCATTACTATATAATCACCGGATTCTTTATAGAGGTTTCTGTTCCCTACCGGCGGTTTTAGGGTATCTCGGTTTTCCTCAATCCATTTATTTAGATTGAAAGGTGCCTGTATAGCCATTTTCAAAGATTTTACGAAAGGTAAAAAAATCCTTGCTGGCAACATAGCGATTAACAAAAAAGACCCGCTTAACGACGGGTCTTGATATACTTTTACTCGAAAAACCTATTCAACCTTTAAGAAAATCTGGGTGTAGTACGGTCTCCCCTCTTTATCTAGTTGTACACTAAGTGTAGTATGGGTAAAATCGCCTTCCATGGCAGCTTTATGAGAGGAGCTTTCTATCCAACCCTCTAAAGTTTTGGCCGCCGAGGTATAGTATCTTGCTACATTTTCCGAGACACTGATAGCATCGGTTTCTGCTGCTATTTTTGATGCTCTCGAATCAAAATTATCGTGACTAAGGGCATTGCGCGAAATCATGTAATCGTTATGTTCTTCGGCATATTTATAGGAGGGAGCACTTTTGGATAGTGAGCTTAACCCTTTCGATTTGCGATGTTCGTTGACCAAACCTAACAAATCTTCCTCCATTTTAGCCGGGTCAACTGTTTGTTTTTC
The DNA here is from genome assembly GCF_023716465.1 of Flagellimonas marinaquae. Lineage (NCBI taxonomy): Bacteria > Pseudomonadati > Bacteroidota > Flavobacteriia > Flavobacteriales > Flavobacteriaceae > Flagellimonas > Flagellimonas marinaquae. The sequence goes on along the minus strand of NZ_CP092415.1, from coordinate 1,321,086 downwards.
ATTTCCAAGAGTAGCTTCAGTATATCCCAATTCATCTTCTTGCGCGGGTGTAGTGCTACAAGTGGTCAGGGCAAGAGCAAGCGCTACGGCCAGCAAAGTGCCATATAATTTTTTCATTTTCGGGGTGTTTTCGGGAGTGTTCTAAGTTCCCTTGTGTTCTCATTGCTAAAATAGCGGAGCACCTTTCTTATTCCATGAAATTTCCATGTTTGGCCAGATTATTACGTTGAAATACAGGAAAAAGGAAACAAAGGGTTTTTTGGGAGTGATTTTTATCATTCTATACCAAAGCCGGTTATATTATCTCTTCGGTGGCTTCAATGTTATCGGAAGGTATAGTTTTTTCGTCATCAAAAACATAGGAGAAGATCAGATCGCCCAAATCTTTGATCGGTTCGTAAAAAACAGAATCTTCTTTGGTTTCCTCATTAATTAGGCCCAAAGGAGTCGTGAGCTTTTCAAAAAAAATAAGGAAAGCGCCTAGAATAACAGCAACCTTCAACGCGCCAAAAATACCGCCTGCGACTTTGTTCAAAAGCCCGAGCATGGCAAAATCGGCAATCTTGGTCAATATTTTACCGGCCAAGTTTACTGTAACGATGATGACAAAAAAGGTTATCAAAAAGGCCGCTATTTTTAGGTATTGCTCGCTCCAATCAAATTGTGCGGCCAAATAATCGCCGGTGATGTGGGAAAAATGTATTGCGCCGTAGATTCCGGCAATAAGGGCGATCAGGGATGCCAGCTCAACAAAAAGGCCATTTTTTAAGCCTTTATATAGGCCCCAGATCAACAGAATTCCGATGATGATGTCCAAAAAGCTCATACAAGGGTTTTAACAAATATAGAATATTGATTTGTACCTTTGAAACTCATATCAAAAACAGATGTCAAGAGACGAACAATTAAAGGAACGATGGGAATTTTTGGTGGCAAAATTGTCTGCACAGTTTTCTGATGGTGACCCTTTGGAGTTGGACGGGATTGTTTATTTGGTAGGGGTCCAAGAGCTTGGAGATTTTCATCGTAAGTTTAAAAAGGACGAGAAGGTCAATCTGATGCACATTGCTATCTGCCGCCTTTTGGAACCTTATGGCTATTACGATTTTGATTTTTTTGATGAAGATGGATGGCCCCATTACAAAGTAAAGGAACAACTACCACCGCTAAAAGCAGGGGAGCAGACCGTGTTAATGAAGGAAGCTGTGGTGAATTATTTTCTGGAAAAGGAGTACATTGTTTAAATGGAACTTAAAAAACCATATTACGCTGTAATTTTTACCAACCTGAGAACCGAAGGAGATAATGGATATGGCCAAATGGCTGAAGAAATGGAAGCATTGGCCCGAAAACAATCAGGGTTTTTGGGTTTTGAAAGTGCCCGGGATGGCATGGGCATTGCCGTTAGTTATTGGGAAAGTCTGGAGGCCGTTGCCAACTGGAAATCTCAACTAGATCATAAAAAAGCTCAAAAACGAGGAATAGAAACCTGGTATTCTTGGTACAAAGTACGCATATGTCGCGTGGAGCGTGAATACGAATTCAACAAATAAAATTTTATGGGAGGGAACATCGATTTTTCAAATGTGAATAGAAGAGAGGCCCTCCAAAATATTGATAGGGATTTGTATGACCTTGTGGTTATCGGCGGCGGTATTACCGGTGCCGGTATTGCTTTGGATGCTTCTTCCAGAGGAATGAAAGTCTTACTGCTTGAAAAAGGTGATTTTGCCTCTGGTACCAGTAGCAAATCCACTAAACTGATCCACGGCGGACTACGCTATTTAAAACAATTTGATTTTTGGTTGGTAAAAGAAGTAGGTTCCGAACGGGCCATCGTACATAAATTGGCCCCGCATTTGGTGATTCCCGAAAAAATGTTGCTCCCTTTGATCGAGGGTGGTTCCTACGGAAAATGGTTGACTTCCATTGGTTTAAAAGTCTACGATATTCTGGCGCAGGTTTCGGGGGACGATAAACGCCAGATGCTGGAGAAGAAGGAGGCCATGAAACTGGAGCCCCTTTTGCCCAAAAAGATTTTGAACGGTGCAGGATACTATGCAGAGTACCGCACCGATGATGCGAGACTTACTTTGGAAAACCTAAAAACAAGCCTTCAATTTGGTACGCGGATATTCAATTATACCAAGGTCACCGATTTTCTGTATGACGATGAAAAGGTAGCAGGGGTCAAGTTTACGGACGAAGTGTTTGGAGACGAGTACAAGATTTCATCAAAATATGTGATCAATGCGGCAGGTCCCTGGGTGGATGAGCTGCGTAGTGTGAACCAATCCAAAAAAGGCAAGCGTTTGCACTTGACCAAGGGTGTCCATTTGGTATTTCCGAAGGAAAAACTTCCCGTGAAGCAATCCGTTTATTTTGATATTCCCGATGGGCGGATGATGTTTGCCATTCCACGTGGCAAGGTTACCTATATTGGGACGACAGACACCAATTATAATTCGGACAAGGACCATGTGACCACAGAATTGGCCGATGCCATTTATTTGATTTCTGCCGTTAACCATATGTTCCCCGACATTCAACTGGAACTGGATGATATTATTTCTTCATGGGCTGGACTACGCCCCTTGATTCACGAAGAGGGCAAATCCGCTTCTGAATTATCCCGAAAAGATGAAATTTTCACCTCTGAATCTGGATTAGTGAGTATTGCCGGAGGTAAACTTACGGGCTATCGAAAAATGGCCGAGCGCACCGTGAACCGTATTTCCCAAAAAATGGAAGAAGATTATGGAGTGGAACTCAAAGCGTGTACCACGGATAAGATTCCACTTTGTGGAAACGACTTTAAAAAGTTCAAACATGTAAAAAAATACATTGCCGAACTTCAAGAGCGGCTTCAAGGGGATGGTTTTACAAAGTACGAAGCTTGGTATTTAGTAACCACCTATGGTAAGCAGGCAGAAACTATTTTGGAATTATATGCTAAGATTAAGGGAAACGACCCCCAAGAAAACATGATTCGGGCAGAAGTACAATTTGCCATTGCCTACGAAAAAGCATTGAATCCCTTGGATTTTTTCATTCGGAGAACGGGCAGGCTTTATTTTGATATTGATAGTGTTCGGAAATACAAGGAGCCGGTGTTCGAAGAATTCCAGAAAGCCTACAACTATTCAAAAGAGGCAATGGCGGCTTTTTCAACCGAATTGGATGCCCAGTTAAAGGAGCATTCCGATTTTTCTTTGGAGCGGGATTAATCCAACTTCTTCTTTAATTATATTTTTCTTTGCCAAAACCTATCAATTCGAGGAAAATTTATAGGATTTTGTTGATTTCCAGTTCTCCACACGATTTTTCTTTCGAAGAACACTGAAAATTATCAATTCATCAATTCAAAACAGCTATCTGTCAACTCAAAAGGGGCGCCCATTGATTTAGAGGATTTTGAAAGATAATATTTACATAGCTTGACACCAATCTTACATTTTTGCGCAAATCTTGAAGTAAGTAAAACTGATTTTTTAACCTACTTAATTTTTTTGAAAATGAAAAAAGCAATTTTTTTAATGATTATGTTTTTTATTGGTTCAGGGTTGTTTTTAGGTCGGGCAACCAACGTACCGCAGTTAAGTAAATGTGAAATTGCGGCAATTAATATTCACGAATCTTTACAAGAAGCTGGTTATTCGCATGCTGATGCATATCACATATCTGGGATAGCATTGGAATGGTGTGAATGGGGAGCTTCTTTCTAAAAAACTAATTCTAAAATCCATTATTATGAAAAATATAAAAATTAAAATCGGGGCACTGGTGTTCAGTGTAGCCTTATTATCTATGTCTCCGTTGCAGCTTAGTAAATGTGAAATTCTAGCAATTGATGTGCACAATGAACTTCAAGGAGCGGGGATGAGCCATGCAGATGCCTACCATATGTCTGGAATTATTCAAGAATGGTGCGAAGCTGATTTAATGTGAGAAAATATCTGACAGGACAACCTTTCAAAAGGTTGTCCTATGTTTAATTTTTTTAAAATTAAGTATGAAAACAATACCTAATATCAAGTTATTTGGATTACTTTTTTTAACAATGGTGCTTTCTACAAAAGCACAAACAGGTAAGATTACATATCAAGCCTCTTCGACCTTCAGATTAAATGAAAAATCAGAAACGGTAAACCAACAATATAATGCGATGAATAAAGCCATCAAAAATAACCCTATGGATTTTGAATTAACCTTCAATAGAGGAGAGGCTTTTTTTGAAATAAAGGATAGGATGGGCACCAATGATTTTCAAGCCAAGATTGCCAAAGTAATGTTGGGGGGTACGAAAAAGTTCTATTACAACTTGGAAACTGAGGAGTTTTTAAAACAAGAAGTGGCTTATGGAGAAACTTTTCTTATTCCGATTGACAAACCTAATTGGGAACTGTCCAAAAGCTCAAAAATGATTGGAAAATATAAATGCTACAAGGCGACCACCCGCTACTCAATTGAAAATGATGCTGGAAGTTTTGAAAAAAATGTAATCGCATGGTACTGCCCAGAAATTCCATATATGTTCGGCCCATCCGGTTTTTTTGGTCTACCAGGATTAATTTTGGAATTGACGGATGACAAGCGCACGTACAGTGCTACAGAAATTTTATTGAACCAATCTGATTATAACATAGTTAAACTTAATACAGGAGTCATAATCACGCAAGAAGAATTTGATAAATTACGAGAGAAATTTAAGCGATAGTAGAGAAAGATAATTTTTTAATTAATATTATTTAGAATTATACGGATTGCATAGTATCAAAGTTTCGGTTTTAATAAAAAAATGCCTTTTTAAGATAGGCATTCTTTTTTTTGGCATAACAAATGTGTTCGCACAAAATGTGGTTTTAAGTGGCGTTGTATTGGACAGCTCCACCAACGAACCAATGATCGACGCCAACATCTTGGCCTTCCCCAAAAATGATGGTGAGCGTATCCAGTTTGCCATTACCAACGATAAGGGTGAGTATGTGCTGCGCTTGGAAAAAGAGGTGGCCTACTCCATTGAGGTGAGCTACCTCGGCTACCAAAAACTCTCGTTTGATTATACCGCAATACAAGATGAAATAAAAGATTTGAAAATGGTGCCCAAAACCAACGACCTCGATGAGGTGGTCTTGGAATACAAAATTCCAATAGAAGTAAAAGAGGACACCATAACCTACCAAACAGATGCTTTTGTTACCGGAGAGGAACGTAAACTGCGTGAAGTACTTAAAAAGCTACCCGGCATTGAGGTGGACCGAGAAGGCAATGTGACCGCCCAAGGCAAAAAAGTAACCAAGGTACTGGTGGAGGACAAGACTTTTTTTACGGGCAATAGCAAGTTGGCCGTAAACAATATTCCTGCCGATGCCGTAGATCAAGTTCAAGTGCTAGACAATTATAATAAAATCGGATTTCTCAAAGGACTGCAGGATTCCGATGAACTGGCGCTCAACATCAAACTAAAAGAGGACAAAAAGAAATTCGCTTTTGGCGATATGGAAGCAGGTGGCGGAATCAAAGACCGTTACTTGGTGCATCCCAATCTATTTTATTATAGCCCCAACACCAACATCAATTTTATTGGGGACTTGAACAATATTGGGGTCAAAAGTTTCTCCTTTTCCGATTATTTGGAGTTCAATGGGGGATTTGGCAAGCTTATGGACGATATTGGCGGCTATTTTTCCCTGAGCCGAGACGATTTCTCCCAATTTTTGAACAACACCGATTTCAGGGCGAACACCAATCGCTTTGGGGCATTCAATCTTAGGCAAACGGTCTCGCCCAAAACGGACATCAACAGTTATGTAATTGCCAACAGCAGCGATACCGAAACGGAATCCAACACCCTGAACATTTACAACAACTCCGATGGATTCTTGGACGAAGACAGAACGGAACGCAACAATTACGACAATTTCTTTTTGATCGGGAAGGCAACGGTGGAACACGAACCCAACAGCGATGAGAATGTAACCCTGAATTCGTTTGCAAAATTCACCAAAAACAAGGGCGATGGCATCATTTTGACTCAGAGTGACGATCGAAGTACTTTTTTCAACACCCTGCAAAATATTTCCGCACTGGAACTTAAGCAGGATGTTGAATACAGCAAGCGTTTTTCAAGAGCTCAAACCCTGAGTTTGGAGGGTTCTATGGCATTTCAAAAAAGCACTCCGGAGAATACTTGGGAAACGGACCAAGTTTTTCTGCAAGATTTGATTCCTCTGGAAGAAAACGATTCCTATCAAGTTTTTCAGAAGAAAGAGACCCGGACCACATCCTTTGATTTAGTATTGAAGGATTATTGGGTGCTCAACAATTTCAACCACATCTATACCACCTTCGGCACCAATTTACGGTTCGATGATTTCACAAGTGGTGAAATACAACAACTCACCAATGGAAGTATCAATGATTTTTCAGAAAATGGCTTTGGAAACCATATTGATTATCGGTTCAATGACACATTTCTGGGGCTGGAATATAAATTTTTAGCAGGTATTTTTACGGTGAAATCAGGACTATTTTATCACAATTACAATTGGGACAATGAGCAAGACAGGCTTTCGGTAAACAATAGCACCCAAGTTCTGCTGCCGGCTTTTGATGCAGAGGCGGAGTTCAATAGTAGTGAAAAAATACGATTCCGATACCGGCAGCGGATGCAATTCCCGACCATTGACCAGTTGGGCACTAATTTTATGCTGAGATCCTTCAATTCGGTGGGGTTGGGGACGCCCGATTTACAAAATGGAAGAAACCATTCCTATTCCTTGACCTATTATAAGTTCAGTCTATTCCGAGGTTTAAATCTGAATGTTGGTTTGACCTATAATAAAAGAACACAAAGTGTAAAGAACACCACAGTATTGGACGGCATCAATCAATTTGTAACCTACACCCTGTTCAACCAGCCCGAAAACTCCTTAAATGCCAATTTTAGATTTGGAAAGCGAATCAACAAGATGAAAGTTAGCGTAGAAAGTAGGGGAAGCTATAACGAGTTTTTCCAGTTGGTGAACAACAATGTGTCCAAAAACCTGTCCCGTTCTATTTCTGCCACAGGTAAGGTGGAGACCCTTTTCGATAAATGGCCCAATATTGAGCTGGGTTACACGCACAACCCATCGGTTTATACCACACCCACTAATAAAAACACCTTTACCAATTCGAGCATCTTTGCAAATCTGGATTATGTGTTTCTCAATGATTTTCATTTGAAGGGTGATTATGAGCGAACGGAATACACTAATGAGGGACAAAACCTGACCAATGTTTTTGATGTAGCCAACGCATCGCTGTTTTATCAAAAGGAAGACAGTCCTTGGGGTTTCGAAGTCTCCGTTCAAAACCTTTTTGATGTGCGGTTCAAAAGGCAGAACTCTTTTTCGGATTTTTTGATCAGCGATCAATTCACTGCCATTATGCCAAGGATTGTGATGTTTAAGATTTCGTATAAGCTTTAAATCAATCCAACTTCTCCGTCAACTTCTCAAACACCTTTTTCGGGTTCTTGTTTTTATAAAGCACCTGGTACACCGCGTTTATGATCGGTGTTTTGGACTTTTTCTGTAGTTTATCCATAAGGTCATGGGCGCTTTTGGTGGCATAATAGCCTTCGGCCACCATGTTCATTTCCATCATGGCACTTTTAACCGTGTAGCCCTTGCCGATCATATTCCCGAACATGCGGTTTCTGCTAAAAACGGAGTAGCCTGTTACCAATAGGTCGCCCAAATAGGCAGAAGCATTGATGTTACGCTTCATTTTGTACACCTTGTCAATAAACCGTTTCATCTCCCGGATGGCATTGCTCATCAACACACTCTGGAAATTGTCCCCATATCCCAGACCATGGGCGATCCCCGCTGCAATGGCATAAATGTTCTTCAACATGGCAGCGTACTCGGTTCCAATAATATCATCGGAGATTTTAGTGCGGATATAATCACTTTTTAAGTGATTTGCCACCATTTTGGCCTTATCGGCATCCGCACAGGCAATGGTTAGGTAAGATAAGCGCTCCAGTGCCACTTCCTCAGCATGGCATGGGCCGGTGATCACACCTATATCCTCGAATGGGATATTGTATTTCTCATTAAAATGTTCCCCAACAATACGCCCACTTTCAGGAACAATGCCCTTAATGGCCGAGAAGATAATTTTTCCTGTCAAGGAACTCGTCAAACATTGCAACTCCCTTTCCAAAAAAGCCGACGGGATCACAAAAATGAGTACGTCCGAAGCATCGACCACTTTGTTTATATTGTGGCTCATGCGCAGTTGATCGGTGTCAAACTCCACCGAACTCAAATAATTGGGGTTATGACCTTCCTTTTCAATATGCCGGATAGCAGAATCGCTTCGCATATACCAGTTTACCTGATCCAAATTTTCGGTCAGCATTTTTACAATGGCTGTTCCCCAACTTCCACCTCCAAGTACGCCAAAGGTAAGCTTGTCTTTCATGTATCCTAATTATGGTGTAAATCTAAAAAATAAAATAGTGTGTCTGTTTTAGCTTGATTATCAAATGGTTAATAAAAATGGCACAGTGATTGGTCTAGCTAAAGTGAACCTTAAAACCTCGATTATGAAAAATAAAAAACTACTCTTTGGAATTATACTCATAGGCCTATTGGCCGGTTCTTGTTATACCGAGGTTATTGTGGAAGACGATTTTATAGAAGAATCGCCCATTAATACCGCCTTGGTCTTGGAATCCTATGATCTATGGTATGTGGATATCAATGAAACTCGTGGCAATGGTGAAGTTCCCTTTTTGCAACGCGCCTTTACGATTTCTTTTGACAGGGGAACCGTTTATGCGAACAACAATCTTTCAGGTCTGGGAAAAACAGGTAATGGAAAAGGTATCGATGTAGGCTTGTATGCGACCCTTGCCGGTCAAGTGGAAATAAACCACGATGTGGATGGATTGTGGTTGCTGGATGTGTATGCGCTGGATAATAATACATTGGAAATATATGATTCAAGATCAGATACCTCCTATGTTTTGGAAGGTTATCAAAAAAGTCAGTTTGATTATGATATGGTCTTCTACGATAATATCCAATATGTATTGCAGGAGTATCAAGTTTGGGAGAAGACCTACACTAGTGAATTAGGCGCACTAAATGAGTTCGATAATGAAAACTACTTGCAATTTTTTTCAGATGATGGCGGGTATTTTAGATCCTCCGTAGATGCACAGGGAATTCCATTGACCAATATACAATGGGATTATCAGGGAGATTACCAAGTGTTCGATGTTGCCAACGATGCCACTCTGAAAACTTTAACACTCGATTATGACTTCTTGGGCAATGATTATTTTGAGTTGTACGTTATCAATGATAACACTATAGAATTGTACCATGTATCCAGTGGAACCGTGTACGAGTTTACAGGTAGAGGATACATCCAATATTTAAAATCGAACGGCGGAACAGGTAAAAAACGTTCAAAGACCAACAATCCTGTAATGAATGTTTCCCGTCAACGAAATATGTAAGGAAGAACTTTATGGTTCGACTATACAAACAGTTTTTTTGGTTGGTTATTTAGTTAAGGATCGCCCCGAGCTTAATTGATCGGGGCGATTTTTTTATGGATAGGTTAAAGTGGATACGATACCGTTAACCATCGTTCACCAAAAGAGCTGTTTTATAGATCGCACTAACTGTTACATTATCAAATCCTTAAAAATTCCTGGGCAATTAGGGTCTTGCATTTAATAATGCTAATTTTGCCCGCTTCAAGAAATAAGCCATGAAAAAGTATCTTAATCTTTTTGACTTTTCCCAGAAAGTAAACTATCGCACAGAAATTTTATCGGGCTTAACCGTTGCACTTGCTCTGGTGCCCGAAGCCATTGCCTTTGCATTTATCGCAGGCCTGTCGCCATTGACAGGTTTGTATGCTGCTTTTGTAATGGGATTGGTCACGTCTATCTTGGGCGGTAGACCAGGAATGATCTCTGGTGCGACCGGGGCCGTGGCCGTGGTAATTGTAACGTTGGCACAGCAATATGGAGTAGAATATGTATTTGCCACCGTAATCCTAGCAGGTATTTTGCAGCTGTTGGCCGGAGTGCTTCGATTGGGAAAATTGATGCGCTTGGTACCCCATCCGGTTATATTTGGTTTTGTAAACGGTTTGGCGGTCATTATTTTTATGTCGCAGATGAGCCAGTTCAAAACCGTGGATGGCGAGTGGTTGAGCGGAAGTACCTTGTACATTTTCTTGGGTTTGGTGTTGCTTACTATGGTAGTTATTTGGGGACTGCCCAAACTAACCAAGGTAGTTCCGGCATCTTTAGCAGCCATTCTATTAGTCTTCGGGATTGTTTTTTTCTTGGGATTGGACACACGGACCATTGGAGATATAGCCTCCATTCAAGGAACATTTCCTCCATTTCATATTCCCGACCTTCCTTTTACTTGGGAAACCTTGCAGATTATATTCCCTTTTGCCGGAATTATGGCAGGTGTTGGTCTTATTGAAAGTTTGCTGACACTGAACATTGTGGATGAAATTACCGAAACACGTGGTCGGGGCAATAAGGAAGCCGTTGCCCAGGGAACGGCCAACATACTCTCTGGATTGTTTTCTGGAATGGGTGGCTGTGCCATGATCGGACAAAGTTTGATCAATACCTCCAACGGTGCACGCGCACGACTTTCTGGTATTGTGGCCGCTTTAATGCTCTTGGTGTTTATAATGTTCGGTTCCAGCCTTATTGAAAAAGTTCCTATGGCCGCACTTACAGGACTTATGATCATGGTAGCCTTGGGAACCTTCGAATGGGCGAGCCTAAAAACCTTCCGTAGAATGCCAAAATCCGATGTGTTGGTGATGGTGTTGGTTACTTTGGTCACCGTATTCCTTCACAATTTGGCCTTGGCCGTATTGGTAGGTGTGATTATTTCCGCACTTGTATTTGCATGGGACAACGCAAAACGTATCCGCGCCAGAAAAAGCATTGATGAGGAGGGCGTAAAGCATTACGAAATTTACGGCCCGTTATTTTTTGGCAGTACCACTTTATTTGCTGAAAAATTTGATGTTTTGAACGATCCGGAGGAAGTGGTCATCGACTTTGCGGAAAGTAGGTTAGTCGATATGTCCGCTATTGAAGCTGTGAACAAGATTACGGAACGCTATCGAAAAGTGGGCAAAAAAGTGCACCTGAAACACTTGAGCCGAGACTGTAGAAGATTATTGGCCAATGCCGACGATATTATCGAAGTGAACGTATTGGAAGACCCAACCTATAAAGTTGTGGTGGACTAAAGTATATACTTATTCCTTGGTTTTTCCCATGAACACATTCACATTTGGATTTTGTGGATTGCCGCTGGCACGTCGCATCAAAACAATTTGGCCTGTGTGGTGAATGCAATCCGAAATCATCCCGTTAATGATGTTCCAAATTGGAAATTCGAATTTATGTTCACCTTTTTTAAAGATCACTTTATAGTTTTCCATATCCTCCATGGTGGCATTTTTAACCTTACTGCTCGCAGATTGAAGGTTGCCCAAGGTCTTTTTTCTTAAATCCTTGAAAGAATATGGAGCCGGATTTATTGGCTTTTCATAGGGTTTTGCATCTGGTGCCAATAATATATTGTTGGACAATACATAAATATGTTCCATGGTTTCAAAAATGGATCGTCCCTTTTCTGATGGTCTGTAGGCAAGGTCATTCTCCGTCAACCCCTCGGTTGCCCAATAGAATCGATACCCTAAGCCATCTATTAATCTGGCCAATATATTTCCGGGCAAGTAGTTTTCTGGATATTTTGGGATTTCTCGGTAGGGTAGTTTCATTTCTTTTGCCTAATAATATTTTACTTGAAGCATTAAAATAAAGAGAAAGGATACAGATGTTTTATAAAAGGTGGAATTTGAAAACAAAAACAGCTTTAATAACATTCAGATTTGGTCAAAGGCATAGATGAGGCAAAATTGATACTTTCTTTATCCTTGAACGCCATGCCAGTTTCATCCAGTTCGCCAAACCCTTCAATAAGTTGATTACCGGTCAATAAAAAGGCAACTTCCCTAGAACTTTCAATGCCTTCAGACATAAAAACATAGCTCCCAAAGAGCAGACTATCTTTTAAAGCACCGGAAAATATCCCTGAACTGGCATCTTTCTCTTTAAGGGAGTAATCAAGTTGGCCCATCACGGAATCGTTGATTTGGGTAATCTTCATAACCACTTTGTTTCCGTTTGCATCATAAGTATAACATCCAATCTCCAAAGTGGGCGATGGAACCTTCACAGTAAGATTTTCTGTGGTTTCCTGAGTGGATTCCGTCTCTTTTTCCTTGGTTTTGCAGCTTGCTACAACGAGGATTAGTAACAAGGCTATCATTGATTTTTTCATGGTCAGTCTATTTTTTTGAAAATCAATAAATTTTCTTCCGAATCATTGGAGAGGTAGAGTCTGTTGTTTTCAATTTTGTAGTTGACACTGCTTTGCAATGCCGATAAGAATTCGGATTCCTTTTCCATATTCGGGCATGCCATTCGTGTAGAGGCGATTTGTGTAAAACGCAGCACATCTTTTTCATAAAATAAACTTCCGTTCATCCGGTTACATCCGGAGAATCCAGAAAATCGATTGTTATTGATGTTGACTTCCATATTGGGAACATCATTGCCATTAAAATCTTCTTTACTGACCGTGGTTCCTTGCATCTTTTCCAACACCCAAATATCATGAAGTCTATAATCGGTAATGTAAGAACCGCAGCCTTCGTATACCTTGGTTTCGTCTCCGCCCGTATTCTTATAGGATACGGTAACGGTATATGGAAACACTTCGCCGGACATGGCATTGCTGCACTCCTTGTGCGCAATAATAACATCCAATAAGGTAGCTTCGGTTTGTATGCGGTACATGGCAATGTTGGAATCCTGTGCTTTTATGGGTTCCGTTGGAGGGGTCTGGATGGTGTCCTCCATGGTTTTGAGCTCAATTTTATTGTTGTATATTTTTAATCCCCAAAACGGTTCGGTACCTGTAGCCTTAAAATAACTACCATCCATATCGATGGCAATGGGTTCCATTTCTCGTTCTTTTTCTTCTTTTTGCATAGTGTCCTTTACAATTGCTTCTGGTGCTACGATGGTTTGGGAAGGTTCTTGTTTTTTCTTGTCCAAACAGCTAAAAAATAAGAAAGCGATACAACTAAGGGTTAAAATGTTTTTCATGGCGATATTTTTTTGAAACGCAACACGGGGTCTTGATCCACTAGTAAACTGAGTTTGCCGTTCTCCAAGGAGTATCCGTCTATTTTAGCCATCATTTCCAAAAATTGACGCTCACTTCCTCCACAGAACATCATGGTTGATGGGCCTGGTTCCCCAAAAGATATGTTATGCTCTTCCACTTTAAAAGGTGCCGAGTAGCCGTTACAGCTATCGGTGCCGGTAACCTTTCCAGATTCTTTATTAAAAGTGATCAGTGGTTTTTTATCGGGAAATAATCCTTCAAACGCAATTTTTGACTCCGAGATAAATTCGAGTTCCCAGGTTGTACCGTATAATCCTTCTTCGTTTGATTTTGTACCTATGCAGGATTCGGCCAAAAACACGGAAAGGAAAAGCAATATAGTGGTGGTTTTCATACTACGGCAGATTATTTTTCAGCCCTTTGGCTCCAAACCTCGTAAATGGGCTTTCCTTTGCTGCTGCTACCAGAATGATGCCAATCGCCATCCTTTACCTCATAGTTGAATTGTAAACTAGCTCCGACCCTAGAGTCGTCTCTGGAAAAGAAACCTATATTTTCGGTGTATTTGCCATCAATGGTGGTGTAGGTACCCCCTCCCGTTCCCATAAATTGTTTGGTTTCGGTATTGTATGCTATCCATTGAAAACGGGTGCCAGATAATATTTTCATGGTTTTGCGAGGTCCGGAGGTGTCCCGTTTCACAATTTCACCGTCCCGTTTTCTTCCAGAGATTAACCAGGCACCATTAAGATCGCCAGGCGAGCCATCATCAATTCGAGTCCAATTGGAATTGCCCAATTCAAGTACCCCATTCCTTATTTTGAATGCTTCGATTTTGGATTCACCAATAACTTCGGGTGCATTGGAATCAAATTCGAACAAAAAAGTCAGTGAATCATCCGAAGTGCTATAACTACCGCCTTTGGTGCGTATAAATTTTCCGTTTTCTTTTTCAAAAATGGCTTCGGAAAAATGGTTTTCGGTTAAAATAAGTACGTGTTCAATTATACGGCCATCATCTGCGGAAACAGTTGTGGTCCAAGCCCCCTTTTGGTTTTGGGCTTGTAGTATTGAAATCGCCATAAACGCCAGCAAATATGTGATAAACTTTCTCATAGGTTCGATTTTCTCCTAAAATATAAAAATGCTGTTGCTTAAACAATTAAACAACAGCATTTTAAATTTTTGATTAAGGCTGTTACAACGTTCTTAAATACTCGGCAATATCCCTTGCCTCGTCCTCGGTCAAATTTTGGTTCAACATAATCGCATTGTTGTACTCTTTCAGCAATGCTTTTGCAATAGGGTCTTCTTTTAACATTCCGTCAGGGTTCAAGATCATGTTCATTACCCATTCAGGACTTCTTCTGTCGTAAACCCCTTTAAGTGCAGGGCCTATCATACGTTTATCTACCATGTGGCAGGCTACGCAAATGGCTTCAAATTTGGCCTTGCCCCGTGCAACCATCTCATTGTTGATATCATCTGGTAACTCCAAGTCGGTAATTGGCCCGACACCTTTGTTGTCCAAATCAACTGGCACTTCTTCTTTTTCCGTGGCTTTCTTTTCTTCGGTCTTGGTGCGGCTTACCTCAAAACCATCTTTTTTCTCTTCTTTTTTTCCTCCGCAGCTCGCTATCATGGCACCTAGTGCCAAGACCATAACAGTTTTTTTCATTCTGATTTTATTGAAGTTTGTTTGTGTAAATGTTGCCACTAAGATAGGCAATTAGGGAAGAAAAACCGGAGGGATTTTGTTTTGTGCATCACAAAATGACTTCACCAGCTTGTTTATAGGGATTCGAAAAACTCCAAAGCCCTTTTCTCGGTATAGGTTATGTTATTTTTGCCCCAAAACCCCACATGGCCACCATAGTTGGGCATCTCTAAATGTAGGTTCGGATTATTATCAGTTTCCAACACCGGATAACAATCGGGCCCTAGAAAGGAATCATTTTTGGCATTGATGATCAAACTGGGTACCTGTATGTTGGGTAAAAATTGAAGTGAACTACATTGCTCATAATAGTCCAAAGCATTTTTAAAATTATGTGCTTTGCTAGTATAAGCATCATCAAAATCCATTAAGGTTTTAATTTTTTTAATGTCGGCATTGCTAATTTTCTCTGGGAACATAGCTTGTTTCTGTCTCAATTTTTCCAATAGATTGCCTTTAAACCGGATGGCATACAGTATATTTTTTGTGCTGAGAAGTTGTTTACAAGAGTCGTGCAAATTACAGGGCACGGAAACAGCAACGGCGCCTTTTAATTCGGTTGGGATTTGATTTCCCTCTCCCAAATATTTGAGCAAAAGATTTCCGCCCAGACTGAAGCCTTTCAAAAAGATGCTCTTATAATCCCTTGTGCTCAGTATATGATCAAGAATGTTCATCAAATCTTCGGTAGCTCCCGAATGGTAAGATCTGTATTTTATGTTCGGCTCCCCGCTACAGCCCCTAAAGTTCACTGCACAACAATCGTAACCATTTTGGTTAAGTATTTTGGCGCTTCCGGTAATATAGGGGCGTTGTGCATCTCCCTCCAAGCCGTGGAGGAGCACTACAAGTTTTTTTGATTTGGATTGCGCATAGCTCCAGTCAAGATCCAAAAAATCACCATCGGAAAGGGCAATCCGTTCCCTGTTTTGGACCACACCGTTCACCGATCGGATTATACCCGAATATATGGTGGAAAAGTGCCCGTTTCTGAACAAAATAGGAGGTGCATAATTGGAGTCTTGTTGGGGCATTGGTACAATTTATTCTTTTGGATAGGTTTTTAAAAGATTGGCCTGCTCTTCTACTGAGGTCTTAAATTCACTCTTAAGGTCGGTTACTAGTTGGGATACGGGCAACACATTGTTTACTGTGGTGACCCCTTGGCCAGCTGACCAGATGGTTTTCCAAGCCTTTGCTTCTGTATCCAACTCTTTGCCGAAATCTATTTTACGGTCTTTTTTTAAGTCTTCTTCGGAAATTCCGGCCGCACGGAGACTTTCTGCCAAAAAGTTAGCGGGCACACCCGAAATGGCGGCCGTATATATAACATCGTCCGCACCAGCGTTCATGATCATTTTACGGTATTCTTCCGTGGCCTTGCTTTCTTCGGTATTTATAAAACGGGTGCCCATATAGGCAAGGTCTGCGCCCATTTGCAAAGCAGAGGCAATATCCCGTCCAGTGCTGATACACCCTGATAATAATATGGTTTTGGTATAGAATTTTTTGATTTCCGCTACTAAGCTCATTGGGTTTATGGTACCTCCATGCCCTCCTGCCCCGGCGGATACCAAAATAAGACCGTCCACGCCTGCCTCCGCAGCTTTTTCGGCATGGCGTTTCTTAATTATATCGTGGAACACCAATCCGCCATAACTATGGATGGCATCTACCACTTGGCTTACGGCACCTAAGGATGTAATTACGAGCGGGACTTTATGTTTTACGCATAGCTTTATGTCGGCTTCCAATCGTGGATTGGTTGGGTGCACAATTAAATTTACACCGAAAGGGGCAGCTTTTTTGCCGGTTTCCTCTTCAAATTGCTTTAATTCTGCTTTTATTTGGATGAGCCATTCTTCAAAACCCTCGCTGGTTCGCTGGTTGAGGGCCGGGAATGTGCCCACAATTCCATTTTTACAACATTCTACCACCAATTTTGGTCCCGAAATAAGGAACATGGGAGCGGCAACCACCGGAAGGGATAATTTTTTAATGAATTCAGCTTTTTCACTCATGGCTTCTGTGTTAAACTATGTTTAAAAATATGAACAATTCCTATTCTTTATAGGAATCAGTTATAAAACTATGGTATTTTTACAATTATTATGCATGCATAACAAAATAACCTGATATGTTTTTTAAAGAATTTGAAATTAGATGGAGCGATATTGACGCTAATCGACACTTGGCGAACTCCGCTTATATTAATTTTATGAGTCATACCCGAATGGCATATTTGGGACTGCTCGGCTTTAACCATAAGAGCATGGCCACAAACAATATCGGGCCTGTAGTATTTTATGAGCACATGTATTATTTTAAGGAGGCATTTCCAGGTAAACCTGTAAAGGTTTCGTTGGAGTTTACCGGGATGAGCGAGGACGGGATGTTCTTTGAATTTAGGCACAACTTCTACGACCATAATGGGAAAAATTTTGCCCGTTGCGAAATGATGGGTGCCTGGATCGATTTGAAAGAGCGTAAATTAATCGGTCTGCCCGATGAATTTCTTCAAGCTTTTGAGGCCATGGAAAAAACGGACGATTTTAAAACCTTGACCAAAGAGGATACCCGCAAGCATGTGCAAGTGCCCAAGGATATGGAAATGATCTAAGGAGAAATCTCAATTTTTAGGATAACCGAACCAGCTCGGGGTATTGGTGATCAATTTCCCCGAGATGATTTCATCCAACCAACGTTCGTACCAATCCAAAAAGGTAAGGTCCTCAGAAAATTTTGGCGGCGACAATTCTCCTCTGTCCAAGTTCACAACCCTGCCCTTATAGTTGCCGTTTAGCACCAGCGCATGTATAAAGGAGCAACCCTGTGAGCCAAGAGGTAATATGCCTCCGTATAATTGACCGTTCAATTCTTCAAAATCCGTATCGCTAATGTTGTCCTCGTACAATGGATCGGTCCATTCGTCCCATTGTTTTTGGGTTATGAACGGATGTAAAATACAATCCCTTTTTAGGTGTTTTTCAACATGGTTATAAATCAGGTCGTCCAAATGTTGCCCAAAAGGATAAATGCCAAAATATGGTCCGGCACCCGAATTTTGGTAAGAGGAACCCTCATTCCCAATGTGTAGCACAAAGTGTTTGTAGCATTCAGGCAGTTTTATCTGGAAATTGTGCTCGAACGCACTAATGTCTTGCCTATCTATCGGTGCATTAATTTGATATTTATGGCCTCCGGCTCCAAAAACCTTATATAGCTTATCTTTCTCTTTAGCACGAACGAGTTTGTTCTTGATTCGTTGAATTTGTGTAGAATGTGCTGGCATAGTGTTCCGTTTTACGGGAAAACTACATAATTCATTTATGGAATATAGCGCCAAATTGATGGATGGCACTTCTGTTTTGACGTAGGTGCCGTTTTGATCAATGTTATGAAGGTCTTTTAGGGTTTTTACTGGCCAAATACACACCCACTAACACAAAGGCCATGGCAATCAGTTTAACTACGGTAAGTTGATCTTTGCCCGAAAAAAGCGCAAAAATTATCCCGACCAAAGGTTGCATATATACAAAGGCGCCCACAGAGGAAGCTTTGAGCTGGGTAAGTGCAAATATATTGAAAAGATAGGTTAAAAATGTAGTGCCTATAACTACAAAAGCAATAGAACCGAAGGCCCAAGATGGTATAGAGGCCCATTCTATTTCCATGGCCTCTGGCAAGGTAATGGGCAGGTTTACAACAAAGGCAACAGTAAACAACCATTTGAGCATGGTAAATGGATGATACTTTTCTATCAAGGTTTTTACAACGACCAAATATGCCCCATACGAAGCTGCATTAATGATGAACAAGATATTGCCCAATGGAATATTTGGAGCATCTTGCCGTACTTCGGCGCCAAAAAGGATAAGAGCCACCGCTCCTACAAAGCCCAGAAAGATGCCAAGACCCTTGTTCAAGGTGATTTTCTCCTTTAAAAAAAGTGCAGAGATTACCACAACGATTATTGGGGATATGGTAACTAAAACCGCACTGTTAATGGGAGTGGAAAGCTGTAGTCCTTTAAAAAAAGTGAGCATGTTTATGGACATGCCCAGCAAAGCACATATAAATACACGTCCCCAATCTCTTTTTTCTATCTTTTCCTTCGGACCAAAAATGGATATAAGCCAAAAAAGTAAAGATGCCCCTCCCACCCTTAAAAAAATAAACCCAAAGGGTTTTACATGGACGGGCATTACACCCTTGGCTACGGTGTGGTTAATACCGTAAATAACCGTTGCTCCGATAGCAGCAAGTATGGCGAGGGTTCTTTTACTCATGGATGCAGGGCTTCTTTGGCGGCTTCTACCGTTTTTTTGGAGTTGCCGACAAAGATTTGATCTTCGACCACTACCACTGGCCTTTTTAAAAAAGTGTAGTGCTCCAAGATCAGGTCCTTGTAATCCGTTTCGGAAAGGTCTTTTTCGTGCAGCCCCCTTTGTCTAAACAACATTGCTCTTCTGCTAAACAAGGATTCGTAGCTTCCGCTCAAACTTGCCATGTGTTCCAATTGCTCGGAGGTAATCGATTCACTTTTAATTTCTTGAAGCTCCACGCCGTCCAATGGTTCCAATTCTTTTAGGATTCGCTTGCAGGTGGAACAACTGCCCAGATGGTATATTTTTTTCATGATTTACGTATTGGAGGAACAAAGGAAGTTAAAAATCAATCAAAATGCATGGGGAATAGATAATTTCAACACCTTTTGTGGGAGATGTTTAATTAATTATTGTAGTATGTTCCAGCTATTGGTGCGGTTTAAAATTTTAAGACTAGTTTTACAACAAATAGCCCAAAACCATGGACAAGATTTTTGATATTCTTTTAAAAAACAGAACTATTCTTCACACTTTTTTGCAAAACACACCAAAAGAGGATCTGTTCAAAATTCCTGAAGGATTTAACAATAATATTTGGTGGAACATTGCCCATGTTGTGGTAACCCCGCAATTATTGCTGTATAAATTGAGCGGTCTGGATTTTACCATTGAAGAGGAACTGGTCAACAAATACAAGAAAGGAACTTTTCCAGAGGGAGAGCCATCCCCAACTGAAATGGAAAAGATCATGACCTATCTATTCAGTACCGTGGAACAAATCCAACAGGATTACGAACGAGGTACGTTCAAAAATTTTCAGGAGTATATGACTACGCCAAAGGTTGGGTTGAACAGTGTGGAGGATGCACTGCAATTTAATGTTTTCCACGAAGGGCTCCATTTAGGCTCCATTCTTGCCCTTAAAAGGGCTTTGGCGAGCGGTTGATTTTTTCGCCCTCTTATGCTTTGGATTGTTTTTTAGTCGCCAGATTTTCATGGTTTTTCCACTGAATTGATTTGGAGGTAAACCCAAGTCCATGAAAATCAATTATATTTACCTGCCAGAATTTAAGAACCCAAATCTTAATCAAAATGAAGAACTACCATTTAGACTATGGGGTCCTGCTGGCACTCCTTTTGTTTTCTTTTCAACAAGTATTTTCGCAACGGGGAAACTTATCTTTGGGCTTGGTGCCAACGTATAAAACGGACGGCTACGGTATACAGCTCAACTCAAATTACTATCATAGCACCACGGATTTTATGCAAGTGTCTCTAGCGGCGACTTTTTCCAAAGAAAAACCAAATTCGGGGGTTGAGTTTCCATACGATGATTACTTGTTCGGTCTAGGATACTTTACCACTATTTTAAGTGCTCCCGACAAGGGGATTTTTTTCTATTTTGGAGGGGGCCCTTCAGCTGGCTACAAATATATTAACAAGGGCAATACAGAGTTTGCTTTTGACGCATTGGAGGCGGAAAGTAGTTTTATTTATGGGGGATATGCCTCTTTTGAAATGGATTTCTATATATCCGATGCCTTCTCCTTGATCATTCCCATTAACGGTTACTACCATTTTAATAGCTACCTGAATGATTCTACACTGTTATTGGGCGCTGGAATCAGGTACTATTTTAAATAGATGGGCTATTCTTTTACTTTTCGCTTTAAATACAGATTTATCTCGTTGTAAGGTAAGATCAGTTCGATTGGGCCGTCGGCATAGGAAGCTACTTCGTATTGGTTGTAGATCAGTTTAAGCCCCTCATTGGTGTACCCCAAATTGTTGGGCAGGTGGAAGGATTCTCCCTCGAACATAAAACCGGTTGAGTTGATATTGGAATCTTGGGGTATTTTTTCTTGGATTCGAAATTTGGTCTCGGCAAAATCCTCGAACCCGTCCAAATCTTCAAAAAGTTGCCAATTTTCCAGTTCCACACCTTTCTTTTTGTCAAAATTCAGGTACGATGTGGAAGCATAACCATGGGCTCCCCCGGTAAAGGAATATGAATTTAACATAAAAGTGATCACATTTTCATCCTCGTAAACCACAATGCCATCTATTTCGGCTTCCCACTGTACCTCGTCCGGAAATTTGGTCCTCAGTTCTTTATAGCTATCGGAAAAAGATTGTAGCGCCTTGCCCATTTCATCAATCGTATCATCTTCACTAAAGGACAAAATACTGATGACCTCTTCTTGTAACGATCTGTTTATGGCCTGCGAAACGGGCGAATTATCCAAAGCATTGGGAATATTGATGTCGATTTTAGGGCAACTTTCGCAATTTTCACCTTTCAAGTGTAGAGGTTCAAAAGTAAGTTTGCTCTCCGTTTGGCAACTTACCAATACAAAGAAGAATAAGAAAGCACCTAGCAGTTGTTTCATGATTTGAGGTTTTGGAGCATCAAAAATAATACTTCGGGAAGATAACGATACATTTGTAGGAAGATAGTTTGAGCATGAGCAAAAAAGAGTTAAAGTTTAACAGTAGGGCCATCCACGGTGGGCAAATACCGGAGAGGGGCTACGGTGCCGTAATGCCACCGATATATCAAACCTCCACGTATGCACAGTCTACCCCGGGCGAGCACAAGGGACATGAATATTCCCGAGTTTCGAATCCTACCCGGACAGCTTTGGAGAATGCGGTGGCCAGTTTGGAGAACGGTGGTTTTGGAATGGCTTTTGGAAGCGGTATGGCAGCAATCGATGCCGTAATGAAGCTTTTGGACCCGGGTGATGAGGTTATTTGTACCAATGATCTATATGGGGGGAGTTATCGGCTTTTTAAACAGGTCTATGCAAAGTATGGTATTAAGTTTTTGTTTTCTAGTATGTCGGATATGGGCGAACTGGAATCGCAAATAACACAAAACACCAAATTGGTCTGGTTGGAAACACCTACCAACCCTATGATGAATATTATCGATATTGCAGCAGTGGCCAAGGTCACCAAAAAACACCGTATTTTGTTGGGGGTGGACAATACATTCGCTACCCCGTTTTTACAGCGACCCTTGGATCTTGGTGCGAATCTAGTAATGCATTCCGCTACCAAATATTTGGCAGGACATAGCGATGTAGTGGTCGGAGCTTTGGTGGTAAAGGACAAAAAACTGGCCGAACAACTTTACTTCATCCAAAAATCCAGTGGAGCCATCTGTGGGCCTATGGATAGTTTTTTAACCCTGCGCGGTATAAAAACCCTTCATGTAAGAATGCAGCGGCACTGCGAAAACGGAGCGGTGGTCGCCAACTTTTTGAACAACCATCCCAAGATCGGAAAAGTGTATTGGCCCGGCTTTGAGACTCATCCGAACCATAAGATCGCTAATCAACAAATGGATGGCTATGGCGGAATGATCTCCTTTGTTCCCAAGGGCGGAAATTATGACGAGGCAATTAGAATCGTAGAAAAGCTGGAGATTTTTACACTTGCAGAATCGTTGGGGGGCGTAGAAAGTTTGGTGGGTCACCCAGCGAGTATGTCGCACGGTAGCGTTCCCAAAGTGGAGCGGGAAAAGAACGGGGTAGTGGACGCATTGATTCGGCTAAGTGTGGGCATAGAGGATGTAGATGATTTGATGGCAGACCTGGACCAGGCCCTAAATTAATTTTTTTGAAAAATTTATAATTATATTATAATCAGATTGTTGAAATAACATAATTTTGCGCTCAAAATCACAATTCAACAATAAAAGTGCTTTTCGCTAGCGGAGAGACATTTAATTTTAACCCATTTATGGAAAATAAAATAAAAGCATTTATGGATGAGGTAATCGCCAGGAATGGTCATGAGCCCGAATTCATACAAGCAGTGCAGGAAGTTGCAGAAACGGTAATTCCTTATATCGCCCAAAACGATATCTATCACGGAAAAAACATCTTATTGAGAATGGTAGAGCCGGAACGATTGATTTCGTTTCGTGTAGCTTGGATAGATGATAGTGGTGAAATCCATGTAAACCGTGGTTACCGGGTGCAAATGAACTCTGCGATCGGGCCGTACAAAGGAGGTTTACGTTTTCACCCGACCGTAAATGCAAGTGTTCTTAAATTTTTGGCCTTTGAGCAAGTGTTCAAAAATAGTTTGACCACTTTGCCCATGGGCGGAGGTAAAGGAGGTTCCGATTTTGATCCTAAAGGAAAATCGGATGACGAGATCATGCGTTTTTGCCATGCTTTTATGACTGAACTTTGTAGGCATATTGGGCCTAATACGGATATTCCTGCCGGAGATATTGGAGTAGGGGCTCGTGAGATCGGCTTCTTGTTCGGTATGTACAAAAAGATCCGTAACGAGTTTACGGGAGTGTTAACAGGTAAAGGTCTTTCTTGGGGAGGATCGTTGATCCGTCCGGAAGCAACCGGTTATGGTACGGTATACTTTGCGGATAGCATGTTAAAGACCCAAAATGAAACTTTTGAAGGGAAGAAAGTCGTGATTTCAGGATCGGGCAACGTGGCGCAATATGCAGCCGAAAAGGTGATGCACCTTGGAGGAACGGTTCTTACCCTTTCCGATTCAGGAGGCTACATTTACGACAAGGACGGTATTGACGAGGAAAAGTTGGCCTTTGTAATGGATTTAAAGAACAACAAGCGTGGTAGAATTTCCGAATATGTGGATAAATACCCTTCTGCCGAATATCACAAAGGAGAAACACCTTGGAAGGTAGCCTGTGATATTGCCCTGCCTTGTGCAACCCAGAACGAATTGGATGGTGATGATGCCAAAGCATTGATTAAAAATGGATGTATTGCCATTGCAGAGGGTGCAAATATGCCTTCCACCCCAGAAGCGATCCATGCATTCCACGAAGCAAAAATTCTATTTGCTCCAGGAAAAGCGTCCAATGCAGGAGGTGTTGCCACTTCCGGATTGGAAATGAGCCAAAACTCCTTGCGTATAAGCTGGACCAGGGAAGAAGTGGACAAACGATTAAAAGGAATTATGTCCGACATCCACGATGCTTGTGTGGAATACGGAAACGAAGATGGATATTGCAACTATGTTAAAGGGGCCAATATTGCCGGCTTTGTTAAGGTTGCAGATGCAATGTTGGCACAAGGGGTGATTTAAGGCGCCCAGCATCAACAGTAATTTTTGATTGGCAGTTACCGGAACTAGTGGTTACATTTACACCTCCGGTAACTGCTTTTTTATTGGCATATGCAAATTACGACCAGAGCCATTGTACTTTCTTCCCTTAAATACGGGGACACGAGCCTTATCGTTAAGGCCTTTACCCGATCCGATGGGGTAAAATCGTATTTGCTGAAAGGGGTTCTGACTTCCAAAAGGGCAAAAATCAAGCCCGCCTATTTTCTTCCATTAATGCAGTTGGAGGTTGTTGCCAATCACAAGAACAAAGGAAATTTGGAAAGTTTACGGGAGGTTAAGGTAGCTGTGCCTTATCAAACCATGCATACGAATATCGTTAAGAATAGTGTTGTGCTTTTTTTGGCGGAGATGTTGGGCAATAGCATTCAGGAACAAGAGCAGGATGAAAGTCTCTTCAATTATTTGGAATACGCTTTTCATTGGATGGATATGCATGCGTTATCACCTAATTTTCATATTATGTTCTTGCTCAATCTTACCAAATATTTGGGCTTTTACCCCGACACTTCCTACAATAATTTGCCGTTTTTTGATCTTTTGGAAGGTAGCTTCACTAAAACACCGTCGCTCAACCCTTTGATACAGAGCGAAAACCTGGATAATTTCAAGAAGTTTTTAGGCATGGATTTTGAGGCATTGTCCACAATACAACTAACTAAATCCAATCGACGAGAACTTTTAAAAACCGTTGTCCAATATTACAAATTGCATGTAGATGGATTTCGGGAGCCAAAGTCGCTCGCAGTACTTAATGCCGTATTTACGTAAAATGCAAAACCTAAAATCAACCTTAACCCTATTCCTTTCGTTTTTTGCGCTTATCACTTATGCCCAAGAGGTAACCGTTTTAGATGCCGATACTGGTGTGCCCATAGACAATATCGCCATATTTAACAAAGATCAATCCAAGAGCACTATAACCAATGTGAACGGAAAAAGTGACCTGGATGCTTTTGCCCGTAACGAAAAAATAACCTTTAAACATATTAGTTACGAGCCTTATACCACAACAAAGGCACAGATCTATCGTCGGGGCAATAGGGTGTACCTACACTTAAAAACAGAAGAATTGGAAGAAGTTGTTATGTCCGTGTCCAAATGGGAACAACAAAAAAAGCACATACCCCAGAAAATAGAAACTATTGATGCACGAAACATTGCTTTTGCCAATCCGCAGACCTCCGCCGATCTATTGCAGAACAGCGGCAAAGTATTTGTGCAAAAAAGCCAATTGGGAGGGGGTAGCCCAATGATCAGGGGTTTTGCGACCAACCGTATTTTATTGTCGGTAGACGGTGTACGTATGAACAACGCCATATTTCGAGGAGGAAACCTTCAGAATGTAATTTCCATAGACCCGTTCTCCATAAAAAAGACAGAGGTGACCTTTGGTCCTGGTTCCGTTATATATGGAAGCGATGCTATTGGCGGCGTAATGAACTTTTACACACAAAAACCACGTTTTTCCTTTGCGGACAGCTTGGTTTTTTCCGGTAAACTGGATTATCGATTTGCATCGGCAAATAATGAAAACACGGCGCATGTGGATATTAATATCGGAAAGCAAGATTGGGCATCCTATACCAGTTTTACCTTTAATCATTTTGATGATCTAAAGATGGGTGAACACGGCCCAGAATCCTATTTACGGAACAATTATGTGGTTCGTGAGAACGGAGAAGATGTATTAATTACCAACAATGATCCCAAAAAACAGGTAGGTTCCGGCTACGATCAGATCAACTTCCTTCAAAAATTTACTTACAGACCCAACAGTACTTGGAACTATGATCTGGGACTGTATTATTCGGAAACTTCCAATTTCCCCCGATATGATAGATTGATAAGACCTGGCCGTGATGGCACTGGGCTTCGTTCTGCGGAATGGTACTATGGTCCACAAAAATGGTTTATGGGAAATTTCCAAATAACCCAAAAAGGAAAAAATAAATTCTACGATGGAATAAAACTCACCACGGCCTATCAATTTTTTGAAGAAAGTAGGCACGACAGGGATTTTCAAGGTCTGGAACTCTATTCAACCGAAGAAAAGGTGGATGCAGTCTCAGTAAATTTAGATTTTGAAAACAAAAAAATAGGAGATCTTCACTTGTACTATGGGGCCGAATATGTTTTCAACAAAGTACATTCCAATGGCAGTATGCGTAATATTGAAACAGAGGCTACGGAAGAAACAGCATCCAGGTATCCCGATGGTTCAACTTGGCAGACCCTGGCTGGTTATGTAAACGGAGAGTACCAGCTAAAACCGAACTTTACTTTATTGTCCGGAGTGCGATATAGTCAGGTATGGGTAGATGCTTCTTTTAGCAACACCCACTATTCCTTTCCTTTTGATGAAGCCGATATTGTAACAGGGGCACTAACGGGAAGTTTGGGACTTAGTTGGTTTCCTAGGTCCGATTGGCAAGTAACTTTAAACGGGTCAACAGGATTTCGCGCGCCCAATATCGACGATATCGGGAAGATATTTGATTCTGAACCTGGTTCCGTAGTGGTTCCCAATCCAGATCTGGAACCGGAGTATGCCTATAATGGCGAATTGGGATTAAGGAAAAACTTCAACGACGTTCTAGTACTAAAAGGAGCAGCGTATTACACCTATCTGGTCGATGCATTGGTAAGAAGGAATTTTACGTTCAATGGCGAGACGGAAATAGAGTACAATGGTGAACCCAGCAATGTTCAGGCTATCCAGAATGCCGCTAAGGCCTATGTGTATGGATTTGAATTTGGGGTGGAAGCTTTTTTTAATGAAAACCTATCGTTGAATTCCAATTTAACATTGACCGAAGGAATCGAAGAAGATGACGATGGAACCGATAGTCCATCGCGACATGCCGCTCCAACTTTCGGGGATGTGCACTTAATATGGCAAAACCAAAAATTAAAAGCGGACATATTTCTAAACTATAATGGGGAGGTAAGTAGTGATGATTTGGCATTGTCGGAACAAAGCAAAACGTATATGTATGCCAGCGACGCCAATGGCAATCCGTATTCCCCCTCTTGGTACACCTTGAACTTTAGGTCGCAATATCAAATCACCAATGCACTAAAGGCCACCATGAGTTTGGAAAACATGACCAATCAACGTTACCGAATGTATTCTTCGGGAATTGCGGCCCCTGGAACCAATTTGGTGTTGGGGATAGGGTATGTGTTTTAAAAAATAAGGCCCGGGAATTCCCGAGCCATACAGCTTTTTGTCTTTTATCCGCAACGTTGCTAAATGCTGTCTATCGCTTTTTTGGCGGCTTCTTTCATTTCATCACCGGCCTTTTTTGCGGCATCCATGGTTTCTTCACCTGCTTTTTTGAGACTGTCCATTGCTTTTTCGCCCATTTCTTTGGCTTCTTCTCCAGCATCTTTCATGGCGTCGGCTGCATCATCGGCGGCCTTTTTTAGGTCATCGCCTGCGTCTTCCAATGTTTCTGCAGCTTCTTCGGTCGCCTCTTTGGCTTTGTCCTTTGTTTCTCTGCACGATGTTAATGTTGTTAAGGATAAAGTCAACACCATCGCAGTCAATACTACTTTTTTCATAATTAAAATGGTTAAGTGTTAATTAAGGTTTTAAGATAGAAAATTTAATGGAAAAAGAAGCCTGTTGGCATATCATATTTAGGGTAAGGGGATTATGTGCATTCTAATATTAAATTGCAAGGCGTAATTCCATCTAAATTCATAATTTTGCAAACTTGAATTCTACTAGAAGAAGAAGTATATGAAGTTTGCGGAATATAAAGGGCTGGATTTACCGAAAGTATCTGAAGAAATTCTAAGCTTTTGGAAAGACCAACAGATTTTTGAAAAGAGCGTTTCCACCAGGGAAGGCAAGGAGAGCTATGTGTTTTTTGAAGGACCGCCCTCTGCAAACGGAATGCCGGGAATCCACCATGTAATGGCGCGTACCATCAAGGACATATTCCCAAGGTACAAGACCATGAAAGGTTTTCAGGTGAAAAGAAAGGCCGGATGGGACACCCATGGTCTGCCCGTGGAAATTGGTGTGGAAAAAGAACTGGGTATTACCAAAGAGGATATAGGGAAAAAAATATCGGTCGAGGAGTACAACGCAGCCTGTAAAAAAGCAGTGATGCGATATACGGATGTTTGGAACGAAATGACCGAAAAAGTGGGCTATTGGGTAGATATGGACGACCCGTACATAACCTACAAGCCCAAATACATGGAATCTGTTTGGTGGCTGCTTAAACAGATTTACGATAAAGGCCTTATATATAAAGGCTATACCATACAACCCTATTCGCCAAAGGCGGGCACAGGTTTAAGCTCCCATGAGCTTAACCAGCCGGGAACCTATCAAGATGTGACCGATACCACGGTCACGGCCCAATTTAAAGCAAAACAAGATTCACTTCCCGCTTTTTTAAAAAAGGTCGAGGGAGATATTCACTTTTTGGCATGGACGACCACGCCTTGGACGCTCCCATCGAACACGGCTCTGACCGTAGGTCCAAAGATTGAGTATGCATTGGTTAAATCTTACAATCAATACACATTCGAGCCTATTAATGTTGTGGTGGCCAAAAACCTGGTGGACTACAATTTTTCAGGAAAGTTTTTTAAAGTAGAAACCGAGGAGGAATTAAAATCTTTCGGCGAAGGAGACAAAAAGATTCCATTTTTGATAGGAGGATCATTTGTAGGTAAAGATTTGGTAGGCATACAGTACGAGCAATTAATCGATTATGTGCAGCCTTACCAAGATCCCGAGAATGCCTTCCGAGTAATTGCTGGTGATTTTGTAACCACCGAAGATGGTACCGGAATTGTACATACGGCGCCCACCTTTGGTGCGGACGATGCCCTGGTGGCCAAGCAAGCCACTCCGGAGATACCTCCCATGCTGGTTTTGGATGAGAATGATAACCCGGTGCCTTTGGTAGACCTACAGGGGAAGTTTAGACCCGAAC
The DNA here is from genome assembly GCF_023716465.1 of Flagellimonas marinaquae. Lineage (NCBI taxonomy): Bacteria > Pseudomonadati > Bacteroidota > Flavobacteriia > Flavobacteriales > Flavobacteriaceae > Flagellimonas > Flagellimonas marinaquae. The sequence continues at coordinate 1,291,700 of NZ_CP092415.1, read as the reverse complement.
TCAAAGAATTTGGCGGCAAGTATGTAAAGAACGAATATTACGATGAGGGTGAAGCACCCGAAAAATCGGTCGATGTCGAGATTGCCATCAAACTTAAAATAGAGAACAAGGCATTTAAGGTCGAGAAATATGTACACAGTTACCCAAATTGCTGGCGAACGGATAAGCCTATCTTGTATTATCCATTAAACTCTTGGTTCATCAAAGTTACCGATGTAAAGGAACGTATGTTCGACCTGAACCAATCCATAAATTGGAAGCCAAAATCTACAGGAGAAGGCCGTTTTGGGAACTGGTTGGCCAATGCAAACGATTGGAACCTGTCCCGATCAAGGTATTGGGGAATACCTTTGCCTATTTGGCGGACCGAAGATGGGAAGGAAGAAATTATCATTGGTTCCGTGGAAGAGCTTAAATCGGAAATGGCCAAGGCTGTTGAAGCTGGAGTGATGGACAAAGACGTTTTCGAAGATTTTGTAGTGGGCGACATGACCGAGGAAAACTATGACAAGATCGATCTGCACAAAAACATTGTGGATGGTATTACTTTGGTATCACCATCTGGGCAACCCATGAAACGCGAATCGGATTTGATCGATGTTTGGTTCGATAGTGGCTCCATGCCCTATGCGCAATGGCATTATCCTTTCGAAAACAAAGAACTAATAGATGATGGTGTTGCATTTCCGGCCAACTTTATAGCCGAAGGTGTGGACCAAACGCGAGGATGGTTCTATACATTGCATGCCATTGCTACCATGGTTTTTGATAGCATAGCCTATAAAAATGTGGTTTCCAACGGACTTGTACTTGACAAGGAAGGCAAAAAAATGTCCAAAAGGTTAGGAAATGCCGTAGATCCGTTCGAGGTATTGCCAGAACACGGCCCAGATGCTACCCGTTGGTACATGATTTCCAATGCAAACCCTTGGGATAACCTAAAATTTGATATTGAAGGCGTAGTTGAGGTAAAACGAAAGTTCTTCGGAACACTCTACAACACCTATTCCTTTATGGCACTTTATGCCAATATAGACGAGTTTGATTATTCCGAGACCGATATTCCATTGACTGAAAGACCTGAAATCGACCAATGGATCTTATCCGAACTCCATACCTTGATCAAAAATGTGGACGAGGCTTACGAAGACTACGAAGCTACCCGTGCAGCTAGGATGATCTCGGATTATGTACAGGAAAATTTGAGTAACTGGTATGTGCGGTTGAGCAGGAGACGTTTCTGGAAAGGTGATTATCAAAAAGATAAGATTTCGGCCTATCAAACACTGTACACTTGTTTGTCCACCGTGGCTAAATTATCCGCACCGATTGCCCCGTTCTTTATGGATCAATTGTACCGGGATTTGGATGCCACTACGCAAAAAGAAGGTTTTGAAAGTGTGCATTTGGCGGATTTTCCGGTTTTTGATGCCAATATGGTAAACAAGGATTTGGAACGTAAAATGCAATTGGCACAGAAGATATCTTCTTTGGTGCTCTCAATCCGTCAAAAAGAAAAAATAAAAGTACGTCAGCCGCTTCAAAAAATAATGATACCGGTTTTGGATGATGAACAACGAAGCGATATCGAAGCAGTTTCGAATTTGGTAAAATCCGAAGTAAATGTAAAGGAGATCGAAATGCTGGATGATGCCTCAGGGGTATTGGTAAAACAAATTAAGCCGAACTTTAAGGTGTTGGGTCCAAAATTCGGCAAGGACATGAAGGCCATTGCAGCAGAAGTATCAAAATTGGGTCAAGAGGATATTCAAAAATTTGAACGCGAAGGAGAAATATTGCTGCTATTGGAAAATAAAACCGTTAATTTACAGTTAACCGATGTAGAGATCAGTTCCCAAGATATCGAAGGTTGGTTGGTAGCCAGCTCAGGTCCTTTGACCGTAGCCCTGGATGTAACGATAGACGATACCTTAAGAAAAGAGGGCATTGCAAGGGAACTTGTTAACCGAATCCAGAACTTGCGCAAGGAGTCCGGATTCGAGGTAACCGATAAAATTGATATTAAAATATTGAAGGACGGCCTGGTGGAAAATGCAGTTTCCAGTAACGAAGAATACATCAAAACGGAAACACTGACCGCCGAGCTCAACTTTGAAGAGAAACTTGAAGAAGGTGTAGCGATCACCTTTGATGAAGTGAACACAAAATTGTTTATTCAAAAACATTAAGAAAATGGCAGAAGATTCTAAAGTAAGATACTCCGACAAAGACCTTGCAGAATTCAGAACCTTGATCGAGGAAAAAATAGAAAAGGCCAAAAACCACTTGGAGCTGTTAAAAAGCTCTTACATGAACGATGGTAACAATGGCACGGACGATACCTCGCCAACGTTCAAGGCTTTCGAAGAAGGTTCGGAGACCATGAGCAAAGAGGCGAATACACAACTGGCCATACGTCAGGAAAAATTTATCCGCGACCTTAAAAACGCCTTACTTCGTATAGAGAACAAAACATACGGAATTTGCCGAGTTACCGGAAAGCTTATCAATAAAGAGCGATTAAAGCTTGTGCCCCATGCAACATTGAGTATTGAGGCGAAAAACATGCAAAAATAATTAAAACGCCTTAGGGCGTTTTTTCTTTATGAGGGCGTTGTTGTTTTTGTCGGTATTTTTTGCACTCGTGCACGTACATGGGCAAAAACTGGTTAGAAAAGCTTTTATTGGCCCTAGAACAGAAACCATCCAGATCGATTCGCGGTATTGTTATAGAATTGATCTGCAGACCACAACCTCCAACGAGGTAGAGGTCTCCGCCAGTATGGAGGGCGAATATGCCAAGGATTTATTGATCTCTATCAAAGAAAACGGAACCACGGTAATGATCGGTGCCGATTTTCAGCCACTTTTTGTAGATCCGAATGATAAGCTTAGTGCGCATAAAGTGGTTTCCATTGCTTTGCAAGTACGCGTGCCCGAGTATAAGAATGTTGCGGTTTATGGAACCAATACCAATGTGTATTCCAGCGGCAAATACGAAAACTTGGATATAACCTTGTCCGATGGTCGTTGTACGTTGCAGGATGTTTCGGAGTCCGTCACCGTAACTACACAAAAAGGCGATATATTGCTGGCAACACCAAAGGGCGAAATAGTTGCGGAGAGCACTTATGGGAAAGTAAATGGTGAGTCCATACCCTTTGGACATAATCTATTTGTTCTTAAGACCATAGAAGGGGACATCTTCCTTACAAAAACAAAATAATATCCATATTTTTGCAATCCTTTATTAAAAGTATGAGTTTAAAAAAGTCCCTTATCATCATTCTCTTGATTCTGCTCGTGGATCAAATAAGTAAAATCTTCATTAAAACAAGTTTTGTGCTTGGTGAATCACATGAGGTGTTCAGTTGGTTCAAAATTCTATTTATAGAAAATGAAGGAGCTGCATGGGGAACCAAATTGAGCGATCTTTTACCAATTTCGGAGCCTACCGGAAAATTGGTGTTGACCATTTTCAGGATTTTTGCGGTTTTGGGAATCGGATATTGGCTTTGGGACATAATTAAAAAACAATCGCCAAGAACATTGGTGTTGGCAGTTTCCTTGATTTTTGCCGGAGCTGTAGGTAATATAATAGACTCGGTTTTCTACGGGATAATATTTGATCACAGCAATGGGCAGGTGGCCACACTTTTTACAAATGAGCCCTACGGGAGCCTGTTTCATGGTAAAGTGGTGGATATGCTTTATTTTCCTTTAGTGGATACAACCTGGCCTAGTTGGGTTCCTTCTTGGGGAGGTCAACGTTTTCGTTTTTTTGAACCCGTTTTTAATATAGCGGATACTGCGATAAGTACAGGAGTAGGTATTTTAATAGTGTTCAACAAAAAAGCCTTTCCGAAAAACGATGAGGCCAACGAGGTAAAGGAAGATTTGGGCAATTAAAATTTGTAGATCTTTTCCGGGGTTACACAATAATCCAATTTCACATCATTCGTGTTGATATCCGAAATAGGCTCCGTTTCCGGTCCAAAAAAGGAAAGGCCGATTTTTACGGTTTCTTTTCTGCACTTGTTCAAAAAGCCATCGTAATATCCTTTGCCATACCCCACTCTGTTTCCTGTAGTGTCAAATGCCAATAAAGGAACAAACACCACATCAATTTTGTTTTCCGGAATCTCTATGCCATCAATTGGCTCTGGAACACCGTAAGGGCTTTTTTTTATCGTTATGCTATCTGTGAGCAGATAATTCTCCATGGAGTTTGGGCCTGCAACTTTGGGAACAACAATATTTTTGTCCTTGCCCTGTAGCAAGGTAATCAAGGGAAGAGTGTCCACTTCGACTTTATCCTCCATACTCAGAAAAGTATGGTAATAAAAAAAATCCCAAATCGGGATTTGTAGTAATTCGTTTGCTAAAATCAAACTAAAATCGGAGGCTTGTGCCGGGGATAATCCCATCCTCAGATTTTTATATTTTTTTCTTAGTTCACGTTTCAACATTTACTGTTGAAGATTAAGGGGTTATTTGGGGGTACTATAAAAAAATTACTCTCCCTTTGTTGCAACGGAGAAAAAGATTTTGAAGAACAGCATCAAAATCAAGTACATTCCCAAAACAATGATATAGTTTTCCATTGGATTGTTTTTATACCGTTAAATGTAAGTAAAACAATTGAAAAATATACCATGAACTGCACATTTTATCGGTGAAATACACAATATTTAGCAACTGTTTAACAAATTGGACTGGTTTGTTAACATGGAACTGGGGTTTTTCCATAGTTTATTTGCGGAAAAACCCCAATCTATTGATCCTTCGCAAATTGTTACCAAATTTAATTCCGATTTAGATTTGTATCATTTGTGCATTGAGATACCTTAGGGGTCGATCCAAATAAGGAATTGATCAAGTTTAACAATAAACCCCATTTATAAAATATAACTTTGTTGTAAATCCTTTGAGGTCCATTTTTTAAGCTTTTATGTCCAGATCAGCATCATTAAAAGTACAGTTGAGTGCACTCCCTGACAATCCCGGAGTGTATCAATTTTATGATACAGATGGTAAAATACTCTATGTGGGCAAGGCCAAGAACCTTAAGAAGAGGGTTTCTTCATATTTCAATAAAAAGCAGGAGTATGGAAAAACCAGGGTGCTTGTCAAGAAAATAGACTCCATAAAACATATTGTAGTCCCTACGGAGTCGGACGCACTTTTGTTGGAAAACAATTTGATCAAAAAATTAAGGCCCCGTTACAACGTGCTGCTCAAGGATGATAAATCCTACCCGTGGATCTGTATTAAGAACGAGCGTTTTCCCAGGGTTTTTTCTACAAGAAAGCTGATCAAGGACGGGTCCGAATATTTTGGGCCTTACACCAGCATGAAAACAGTTAGGACGTTGTTGGATTTGGTAAAGGGCCTTTACCCTTTAAGGACATGTAATTATGACCTTTCCGAAGAAAAGATAAGATCCGGAAAATATAAGGTGTGCTTGGATTACCACTTGGGAAATTGCTTGGGACCTTGTGAAGGGCTGCAGAGCGAAAAAGAATACCTAAACCAAATCGAGGATATTAGGCAGATTATCAAAGGAAACCTAAAAAGCTCCATACAGACATTTCGGCAACAAATGACCGACTATGCCGAGCAAATGGAATTTGAAAAGGCACAACGGGTCAAAGATAAAATCGAAGTACTCGAGAATTATCAGGCAAAATCTACAGTGGTGAACCCGAAAATAAACAATGTAGATGTGTTCACCATTATTTCTGATGAGACCCATGGTTATGTCAATTTTTTGCAATTATCACATGGTGCCATAATCCGGTCCCATACCATGGAGATTAGAAAGAAACTGGAAGAATCCGATGAGGAGTTGCTGCAATTGGCCATTACCGAGATTCGACAACGGTTCAGTTCAAGATCAAAAGAAATTTATCTTCCATTTGCCGTTGCTGTTGATGATGATTTAAAGGTAACTCTGCCCAAATTAGGGGATAAGCGTAGGATATTGGATCTATCGGAACGGAACGCCCGTTTTTATCGACAGGATAAATTGAAGCAAATTAAAATAACCGATCCAGATCGCCATACCAAACGGATCATGGCCCAAATGAAGACAGATCTTCGCCTATCGGAAGAACCTCGACATATTGAATGTTTTGACAATTCCAATATTCAAGGCAGTAACCCTGTGGCGGCATGTGTGGTTTTTAAAGATGGTAAGCCCTCTAAAAAAGATTATCGCCATTTTAACATAAAAACGGTAGAGGGCCCCGACGATTTTGCCAGTATGGAAGAGGTTGTCCATAGGAGATACAAACGATTGCTTAGCGAAGAAGAGCCCCTGCCACAGCTAATTGTGATAGATGGGGGGAAAGGGCAATTGTCCTCGGCATTAAAAAGTCTGGAAGTATTGGGCCTGAGAGGAAAAATTGCCATAGTGGGCATTGCAAAACGCTTGGAGGAGATCTATTTTCCAGACGACCCCGTCCCGCTCTATTTGGACAAAAGATCGGAATCCCTAAAAATTATCCAGCAGCTCAGGAACGAGGCACATCGTTTTGGAATTACCCACCATAGAAACAAAAGAAGCAAGGGCGCCATTAACTCCGAGTTGGTGAACATTGAGGGGATTGGGGAAAAAACGGCTCAACAATTATTAAAAAGCTTTAAATCGGTAAAACGCATCAAGGAAGCCTCGCTCGAAAATTTAACTGCTTCCGTGGGGGCATCAAAAGCAAAAAAAATCTTTAAAACCTTTCATAAATAGCCATGCATAAAAAAGGTCTCATCATTACAATAGTATTTGCCATGGTCGGTTTATGTGCCATGGCCCAAAGCGCCAAGGACAATACACCGCCCAAGGTGGGGCTTGTGCTAAGTGGTGGTGGTGCAAAGGGTTTGGCACATATCGGTACACTAAAAGTTTTAGAAGAAGCGGGAGTACAAATCGATTATATCGGAGGAACAAGCATGGGCGCCATTGTTGGTGCACTATATGCCTCGGGCTATTCCGCACATCAACTGGACTCCATTTTTAAGAGTACCGATTTTACAGATCTTATACAGGACAATGTACCTCGTGGCGCCAAAACTTTTTACGAAAAAGAAGATTCGGAACGGTATGCGCTTTCGTTGCCGTTTGAGAATTTTAAAGTATCGTTTCCACAGGCAATTTCGGGTGGACAGAACATCTACAATCTTCTGGTGCAGTTGCTTTTTCATGTAAAGGACGTTCAAGACTTTGGAAAATTGCCAATCCCATTTTTGTGTGTGGCCACCAATGTGGAAACTGGAGAGGAGATTTTGCTGGACAAAGGGTATTTGCCCGAGGCCATTGTGGCCAGCGGAACGTTTCCTTCTTTGTTTGAGCCGGCCGAGATAGAGGGGCAAATTTTAATTGACGGAGGCGTGGTAAACAACTATCCTATTGATCATGTAAAAGCAATGGGGGCCGACATCATCATCGGAGTAGATGTTCAACACGACTTGGCCACGCGAGAATCACTTTCTTCCGCTACGGAAATTTTATTGCAGATCAACAATTATCGTACGGTGAACGACATGAAATCAAAATCCAAGAAAACCGACATTTATATTAGGCCCGATATAGATGAGTTTTCCGTAATCGATTTTGAAAGGGGCAGGGAGATCATAGACAATGGCGAAATATCGGCACGAGCCAAAATGGACCAGTTTGTGCAGATTGCAGAGGCCCAAAAAAGTGAACCCAAACCAAAAAAGAACATTAAGTTGATGGATAGCCTTACCATTAATAGGATGATCATAGAGGGGAACGATAGGTATACCCGTGGTTATATAAAAGGAAAACTAAGGTTCAACTTATCGGAAAAGATTGCTTTTGAAGATTTAAAGCAAGGGATAAACAATCTTTCTGCTACGGGTAACTTTAAGGCCATTCGGTACGACCTTGTTTCAAATGGGTTGGGCACCGACTTGATTTTAAAACTTAAGGAAGAGCCAACTAAAATGTTCATCAAAATGTCTGCACATTACGATGACCTGTACAAAAGTGCCGCCCTGATCAACCTGACCAAGAAAAACTTTTTGATGAAAGACGATGTGGCATCCTTCGATTTTATTTTGGGGGACCATATCCGGTACAATATGCAGTATTACTTGGATAAAGGCTACTATTGGAGTTTTGGGGTAAATTCCAGACTCACCGATTTTGATGCAGATATCGACTTTTCCCTGATTCGGGGCAATTTTAATGTTCCGGACGACCCCAATATCCAACGGATCAATGTAGATGTGACAGATCTAACCAACCAGGTATATTTGCAAACAGTTCTACAGGAGGAATTTGCCTTTGTGATCGGGGCGGAACATAAATTTATAAATTATAGTACACGCACACTGAACCAAGTGGACCCTGAGGGGGAAGAAGGATCCCAATCTGCCAATAGAAGGAGCAATTTTGAGAATTCCAATTATTTTAGTGCTTATTCCCAGATTAAATTGGATACTTACGACGATAAATATTTCCCGACCAAGGGACTTTTGTTCGATGGGGATTTTCATTTTTATGCCTTTTCTTCCGATTACAACAAAAATTTTAAAGAATTTGCGGTCGCCAAGGCTAAATTGGGCGGGGTGTTTTCATTGTTCCATAATCTTAGCCTAAACTTGGAGACCGAGGGGGGTGTAAAACTGGGAACATCCTCTGTAGCTACTTTTGATTTTATCCTTGGAGGTTTCGGGAATAATTTTGTAAACAATTTTACACCATTTTTCGGATACGATTTTCTCAGCATACCGGGTAATAGTTATGTAAAGAGCTATGGCCGATTGGACTATAGGTTCGCGCCAAAACAACATATGTTGTTTTCCGCGAACATTGCCAATGTGGCCGATGACCTTTTTAGGACCGGAGATTGGTTCGAGGAGCCCAATTTTATCGGTTTTGGACTGGGTTATGGCTTTGAGTCTTTTCTTGGTCCGATCCAATTATATTATTCGTGGTCGCCCGAAGTGGATAACGGTAATTTTTTTGTGAGCGTGGGCTATTGGTTTTGATTGCAACCCTTGTATAAAATGTTGGGCAATCTTAAAAAATTGTCAAAAACAAGAACAAAAACAACCAATTCTTAGCGACTTTAGTTAAAGTCCGTTAAAAACACTTTTTCCTACAAAATGCTGCCGTATCTTTACACCCACATAAGGGGTGGTTCCCTTATAACTTTAAGTATTGGTTTTTCATAATTTAAAGTTTGGTTGGTTATTTAGGAAAAGCCCAGTCTCGAGACTGGGCTTTTTTTGTTATACTATTTTGGAATAAGTTTTGTTTAAGTATATGTAAAACAGCATAACCCCTAAAGCTATTTTACTAATTTTATATCAATTAATTGTTTATGAAAAAGATACTGATGCCCTTACTATTGCTCATAATGGCAATATCGGCAAATGGGCAAGAACCCAGGCCAGCTTTTAAACCAGGGGAATGGCTCAAGTTTAGGATACACTACGGGTTCCTGAATGCGAGTTATGCAACAATGCACCTAACTACCAATACGTTGAACGGGGTTCCTGTGTACCACGTGGTCGGCCGGGGAAAAACAACGGGTTTTGCCAGTATATTTTTTAAGGTGGACGACACCTACGAAAGCTATTTTGATATTGATCATGGGAAACCCTACAAGTTTATCCGTAAGATTGATGAAGGTGGCTATACCAAGGATATCGAGATCGATTTTGATTACAAGGAGGACAAGGCCGTACTCAAAGACAATAAGAACGGCACTAAAATGAATATTCCCATCCATGATCAAATACAGGATTTGATATCTGCCTCATATTTTTTAAGGAGCAATTACAATTTGGAAGAATTCGAGGTCGGGGATGCCATAAACCTGGATATGTTGTTTGATGATGATGGGGTGTTCAAGTTTCAATTAAAATATTTGGGAAAAGAAATACTCAGAACCAAGTTTGGAAAGGTGGAATGTCTTAAATTTAGGCCATTGGTTCAGTCCGGACGTGTTTTTAAAGAAAAAGAGAGTCTTACTCTTTGGGTATCAAACGATTGGAACAAAATTCCTATCAGGATCAAGGCGGATTTGGCCGTAGGCTCGCTCAAAGCGGATTTGGATGGCTACAACGGTTTAAAGAACCAGTTTAAAATAATAATGAAATAGTAGTAGGCATTAATGGACAAGAATGCAAAAATCGCTTCCCAGATAAACAAGCTAGAAGAAAAGTTCAAAAATTCGGGCCAAGACCTGAGTTCGTACTTGGACGGCCTGCTCTATCAAAAATACCTCACCTATTGGGATTACATTCATTTGGACACCCTGCTCAGTCTACAGGTGCCCAGAACGCATTTTCCCGACGAGGAAATCTTCATTATGTACCACCAGATCACGGAACTTTATTTTAAACTTATTCTTCATGAGCAAAAGCAAATTGTAGAGGACAGGTCACAGGATGTACTTTTTTTTACCGAAAAGGCACGGCGAATAAACAGTTATTTCAAAGCACTCATCTCTTCATTCAGTATAATGATCAAAGGGATGGAGCGGGAGCAGTTCCTAAGATATCGGATGGCCTTGTTGCCAGCAAGTGGATTTCAGTCCGCACAGTATAGGATGATAGAGTTTTACGCCACACCATTGGAAAATTTGGTACATTCCACGCAAAGGGACACATTCTCATCAGAAAATACCATTGAAGAATTGTTTGAGCAGGTATACTGGAAAAAAGGGGCCACCGATTTGGCCACTGGGGAGAAAACACTCACCCTAAAACAGTTTGAGGTGCGATATACCCCACGACTTTTACGAATTGCCAACGCGGTAAAGAACAGTACTATTTATCATAAATATCTGCAATTGCCCGAGGTATCGCGGAACAATGAAGAATTGATCTCTGCGTTAAAGGAGTTGGATATGAACGCCAACGTTAATTGGCCGTTAATGCACATGGGCTCGGCACATAGATATTTGGCCAAGGAAGGCAAGGATGTAGAGGCCACGGGAGGGACAAATTGGAAAGAGTATTTGCCCCCTAGTTTTCAGAAAATAATATTTTTCCCAACTTTGTACTCAGATTATGAACTGGATACGTGGGGTAAACAATGGGTAGATCATATTTTTAACCCAGCAAACGTAGAATACAAGGAATAGAAATGCATAGAATTATTGGGGCAATGTTGACACTTATGGTTGTATTGGTGTCATGCAAAGAAACAAGAGAACCATTGGAAGAGGTGGCAACGGTTGAAACTATTGTGAAACCACCGGTCTTGCATTATGGTTTTGATCTTAAAGAATTTAAAGTAGTCCACGACACCGTTCGCAGAGGGGACAGTTTTGGGGAGCTAATGCTCAAAAACAAAGTGGACTATCCAAAGATTGCCACTATATCAGAAAATTTTAGGGACACCTTCGACGTGCGCAAAATACAGGTTGGTAAACCCTACGTTATCTTAAAATCGAAAGATACTTCGGAAGTGGCCGAAGTTTTTATATATCAGAACGATAAGATCAATTATACTGTTGTAGACCTTCGGGATACGGCTGTGGCCTACAAGAACAAAAAGGAGGTGACCTTAAGGGAAAGAGAGGTAGGTGGAGTTATAACCAGTAGTTTATCGGAAGCTATGGACAACTTGGGTGTAGATTACGGTGTTACCATCGGTCTATCAGAAATTTATGCGTGGACCATTGACTTTTTTAGACTGGAAAAAGGCGATAAATTTAAAGTGATTTTTGATGAACGCTATATCAACGATACGGTTTACGCGGGCCGTGGCCCCATAAAAGCGGCGCTTTTTGAACACAAAGGCCGTGAAGTCTATGCCTTCCCATATGTAGCGGATACGGTAAACAATATTTTGGATTATTACGATCAGGAAGCCAATAACTTAAGAAGCACTTTTTTAAGGGCGCCGATAAAATTTGGATATAGGCTTTCCTCAAGATATAACTTAAAGCGTAGAATCGCTTACTATGGTTATAAAGTTAGGCCACATAAAGGAACAGATTATGCCGCACCGGTAGGTACGCCAATTGTGGCAACTGCCGACGGTACCGTAACGGAATCCACTCGAAGAGGGGGCAACGGAAAATATGTTAAAATAAAGCATAACGGGACCTATAGCACACAATACCTCCACATGAAAGCCCAAAAAGTAAAAAAGGGCGAGTTTGTCCGACAAGGCGATGTTATTGGTTGGGTGGGCATGACCGGTAATACGGGTGGCCCCCATGTTTGTTATCGTTTTTGGAAAAATGGCAGACAGGTGGATCCCTTAAAAGAGAAACTTCCCGCGGCAGAACCCATAGCGGATTCATTGCGTACGGATTATTTGGCACATATTTCACCATTAAAAGAACAATTGGATTGCATAGAATATGCCGATCCATCACCTTTCGAATCTGAAGAAACCCTAATATCATATAACCAGTAATGGCACTACCCACAATCAACCCTACTGCTACCAACGCCTGGAAAAAACTTCAACAGCATTATCAAGAAACCAAAGAAGTACATTTAAGGGAACTGTTTTCGGAAGAAGGACGTGGAAAAAAACTTTCCATTCAATGGAACGATTTTTTGGTGGACTATTCTAAAAATAGGATCTCCGATAAAACCTTGGAGTTGTTGTTGCAACTGGCCGATGAAGTCGGTTTAAAAGATAGTTTAAAAAGTTATTTCCAAGGAGAGCTTATCAACCAGACCGAAGGGCGCGCCGTATTGCATACCGCTTTGCGGGCAAAAAAAGGCGAGGAGATTTATGTTGATGGAGTAAACATTGTAGATGAGGTTTTTGAGGTAAAGGATAAAATAAAATCCTTTTCCGATGCGGTAATTTCCGGTGAACGAAAAGGGCATACAGGTAAACCCTTTACAGATGTTGTTAACATTGGTATTGGAGGTTCGGATTTGGGGCCTGTAATGGTAACCGAGGCACTCAAGTTTTATCAAAACGACCTTAAGATCCATTTTGTAAGTAATGTGGATGGTGATTTGGTGCACGAAGTGTTAAAGGAACTTGATCCAGAGACCACACTATTTGTGATTGTATCCAAATCGTTTACCACTCAAGAAACCTTGAGCAACGCCCTGACCATAAAAAGATGGTTTCTACAAAACGCTAAGGAAAAAGACGTGGCCGATCATTTTGTTGCCGTGTCGACCAATCTAGAAAAGATACAAGAGTTCGGTATTGCCGATGAGAACGTATTTCCCATGTGGGATTGGGTCGGGGGCAGGTTTTCCCTTTGGAGTGCCGTAGGTTTGTCTATTGCCCTTTCCGTGGGTTACGAGAATTTTGAGCAGCTTTTAACTGGGGCCAACGAAATGGATGTTCATTTTAAGGAAACACCGTTCAAGGATAATATCCCCGTTGTGCTGGCACTGATCAGTGTTTGGTACAACAATTTTTATGGTGCGGAGACCGAAGCCGTTATTCCCTACACCCAATATCTTCACCGTTTTTCGGCATACTTGCAGCAAGGGATTATGGAAAGCAACGGAAAAAGTATGGATAGGTCGGGCAATCGGGTAGGTCACGAAACCGGCACCATAATATGGGGAGAACCGGGAACCAACTCACAACATGCTTTTTTCCAACTGATACATCAAGGCACCAAACTGATTCCGACCGATTTTATCGGTTTCAAGAATTCGTTGCACGGTGATGTGGACCATCATAATAAATTAATGGCCAACTTTTTTGCGCAGACCGAAGCTCTAATGAACGGGAAAACATCGGATGAGGTTAAGCAAGAATTGGAGACGCAGGGTCTCTCGGGGGAAAAAGTCCATGAACTGCTTCCTTTTAAAATATTTGAGGGCAATAAACCCACAAATACCATTTTAATAGATAAGCTTACGCCAAAAAGTTTGGGTGCCTTAGTGGCCCTGTACGAACACAAGATATTTGTACAAGGGGTAATTTGGAACATATTCAGTTATGATCAATGGGGTGTTGAATTGGGCAAGCAATTGGCAAAAAATATTTTATCCGACATAGAAAATTCAACAATCGGCAAACACGACAGCTCTACACTGAACCTTTTGCATTATTTTAAGGGGTAGATCGTTATCTTCTCAAATAGTTGTGAAAACCGTAAATAATTGTTTGTCAGGGATTTTTGTTTGTTAATTTAGTGTTAATTATATTTGATCGATTTTAACTTTGGCTTAATGGGTGTGATCCATTTTTGGATCACATTTGCAGGGCTAATAAAACACTTAAACACTGAATTAAATGAAAAGATTCTACTTGGCTATTGCGGCTATTTTTGTTTCAGCAATGGCATTTGCACAAGGAACTCTTACTGGAACGGTTGTCGACGGGGATTTAGGCGGACCGTTACCAGGAGCAACTGTTATGGTTAAAGGAACCAGGACAGGAACATCTACCGATTTCGACGGTAACTTTACTTTGGAAGTAAACCAAAGCTCAGGAACGCTAGTGGTAACATACATTGGATTCCTTAAAAAGGAAGTTGCTTTCACTTCTACAGGAAATATAGGTACAATTATATTGATGCCGGATGCTGAGCAATTAGGTGAAGTTGTGGTTACAGGTGTGATGGATATTGCAAAGGACAGGGAAACCCCTGTAGCTGTATCCACAATTACATCAACAGAAATAGTTGAAAAATTAGGTTCTCAGGAATTTCCCGAAATATTAAGGTCTACTCCTTCCATCTATGTGACAAAACAAGGTGGTGGTTTTGGTGACGCTAGAATCAACGTTCGTGGCTTTGATCAAAGAAACACTGCGGTAATGATCAACGGTGTACCTGTTAATGATATGGAAAATGGCTGGGTATATTGGAGTAACTGGGCTGGACTTTCCGATGTAACTTCTGCAATGCAGGTACAAAGAGGTCTTGGTTCTTCCAAACTTGCCATTTCATCCGTTGGTGGTACAATTAACGTTATTACTAAAGCAGCTGACCTTAAGGAAGGTGGTGTAATTTCTGCAGGAGTTGGAAACAACGATTATTTGAAAACTACAATGGGTTACAACACTGGTCTAATGGAAAATGGACTTTCTGTTAGTGCAATGTTCGGCCGTACTGCTGGAGACGGGTACGTTCAAGGAACCCCTTTCGAAGCATATAACTATTTTGTGGCTATAGGATACAAACCAAATGATAAGCACGATTTCCAATTTATGGTTACAGGTGCTCCTCAGCAACATTTCCAGAGAGGTTACGCCGAATCTATAAGTAATTACATCAGATACGGGAACAATGGTGTAGATCCAAATATCCGTTATAATTCCGATTACGGATATAGAAACGGGAAAGAGGATACCTTCTCTGGTAACTTCTATCACAAACCAAAGGCGATGATCAACTGGGATTGGAAGATTTCAGACAAATCTACTTTGTCTTCAGTGGTTTATGCTTCCCTAGGTCGTGGTGGCTCTATAGGTTCTATTGGTAGAATTAACGGGAACAGATCTTTTTCAAGTACATTCAAAGATGCCAATGGACATGTTAGAATAGACGATATAGAAGCTTGGAATAGGGGTGTTAATATTGCTGCTTTTGGTGATTCTCGAACTGGATATACTGGCGGAGGTGGTGCATATCAGGGAATGTTTGTAAATGGTGGTGATTACCCCTCTCCACATGATGCAGTTAGTGATGGAGGTCATATTTTCGGAAATGAGAACGGTATTTCACAACGCTCTTCTATGAACTCTCACAACTGGTATGGTACCATAATTAACTTTCACAATGACGTGAATGAAAATTGGTCTTTTGATGCGGGCATTGACGCAAGAATGTATAAAGGGATTCACTATCGAAGATTAGTTGATTTGTTGGGAGCAGATGTTTATGTTAACAATGATGATATCAATAACCTTTATAATTTTACTACTGACACATATGCGCCTACAATTGGCAATATCTGGAATGTGTTCAAAAATGTGGATGATGAAACCAAAATTGATTATTACAATGATGGTAAGGTAAACTGGTTGGGTGCTTTTGGTCAAGTAGAGTACAAAACAGAAAAGATTTCTGCTTTCCTTCAAGGAGGAGTCTCTAATCAAGGATTCAAGAGAATCGATTACTTTAATTATTTGGATTCCGACCCAGAACAGGAAACAGATTGGATTAATATCGTTGGCGGAAATATCAAAGGTGGTGTTAACTACAATATTGACGAAAAGCATAACGTGTTTGCTAATGCAGGGTACTATCTTAAGCAACCAATTTTTGATGCTATTTTCTTAAACTATGTGAATGATATTAATGATAATTATCAAAACGAGAAGATACTTGGAGTTGAATTAGGATACGGATTTAGAAGTCAGTTTTTTAGTGCTAATGTAAACCTGTATAGAACTTCTTGGTCGGATAGGTTCCTTTCAGAAGGAGTGAACATCACCGATCCTGAAGGTAACCTTTTATTCCAAGGAACTGCAAATTATGATGGCATTGAGCAGGTACACATGGGTGTTGAAGTTGACTTTACGGCTCGACCAACCTCTTTCTTAACATTCAATGGTATGTTGTCTATAGGCGATTGGAAATATAATGGAAATCCAATTGCAAATGTATTTGATGAAGGTCAAAATCTAGTGGGCCAATCAAGCCTTATTTTGGATGGAGTAAAAGTAGATGATGCTGCACAGACTACAATGAGATTGGGGGCTACTGTAGAACCAGTGGAAAACCTTTTCTTCGATGCTAGTTGGTACCATGCAGCAAATCTTTACGCTCAATTCGATGTTCCTTCTTTCCAAGATGAGAACAGTGATGGACAACCAGATGGTGGAGATTTCCAATTGAAATTGCCAGCATACGATTTGATTGATATGGGTCTTTCTTACAGAATGGCTTTGGGTAAAGAAAAAAGCAAGTACTTGAATTTAAGATTGAACGTAAACAATGTATTCAACGAAGTGTACATTTCTGAATCAACTTCCAACAGAGAAGCTGAAGCTGGAGATGAAACTTGGAACGGTGTTAATGTTGCTAACAATGTATTTTGGGGCTTCGGAAGAACTTGGAACTTAGGTCTACGCTATAGGTTCTAATAGAATTTAAAATAGGTACAATTAAAAGCCCCTTGTTTTGCAAGGGGCTTTTTTTATCTCCAAAATTCCGTATTTTTAGGAGCTCAAACTATACCTATGGAAATCATCAAGAACCTACACTCTTATTTGGCCTACGTGGTTTTGGCCGTTTTGGTAATCGCAGTGGTCAATACCATTGCCGGCTGGTTGGGCAAAAAGGACTTTACTATGCAAAAGGACCTTCGTGTAAGCCTATTTGCACTAATACTGAGCCACATTCAGCTATTGGTCGGACTTTTACTGTACTTTACCTCAACAAACGGTCTTAAGGCCATACAGACCTTGGGTATGAGCGGGCTTAACGCTCCTGCGCGCTTATTAGCGGTAGAACATCCGTTCATTAATATTATAGCATTGGTACTTATTACCATCGGGTGGTCCCGCCACAAAAAATTTATGGAGAGCAATAAAAAATTCAAGACCATTTCCATTTTCTACGGACTGGGCTTGTTATTGATTTTAAGCCGTATTCCTTGGGGGCAGTGGTTCGCTTAAAAATGTTATGATGTCATTGCTAAAGTAGGAATCTACAAGGCATGTGAAATATTTTGTCACTTTGAGCACAGTCGAAAAGTGCTCAAAACACTCGGTTGTGGTTTATCCTGAGCGAAGCCGAAGGACACGATGTAACAGTTAACAGGAAATTTATCACCGTACCTCCTTCAACAAAAACAAATACGCAGGAAAGTGGTCGCTGTATCCAGCCGTATAGGTGCCGCCGGAGTATGTGCGCCATGGATAACCCTTGAACCTTCCTTTGTCGGTTCGGATGAATTCTGGCGCAAAGATTCCGGCTTTCCAGAATGTGAGCCTAGTTCGGTCTTTGGTCACCAAATTGGATGTAAAAAACATTTGGTCGAACAAGTTCCATTTATCTCGATATGCTAAAGAGCCAACGCCTTTCTTAAACATGGCCTCCATCGGATTGTAAAGGCTCAAACTATCCAATTGGTCTTTTTTGACTTTTGTTTTCAATATTTTTTTCAAACTGTCATCAATGGGGTCATCGTTTAGGTCTCCCATGGCAATAATTTTAGCATCCAAATCCAATTTTTGAATGGAATCTATGATGCGCTTATTGAGCAAGGCCGCCCGTACCCGAAATGGCTGACTTTTGGCGGCACCACCCCTTCGGGAGGGCCAATGGTTCACAATAAAATAGACTTCTTCTTGATCCATGGTACCGCCGACCACCAACTGATCACGGGTATATTCCCGTTCCCCCATGTCATCAAACAACAAAAGCCTATGACTTTTGAACGACGATGGAATAAAGGAAGCCTTTTTGTAAAGTAGGGCAACATCAATTCCACGTTCATCGGGCGAATCAAAATGAATGATGCCATAATCCTTTTCCCGCAAGTTGGGATGTTGCACCAAATCTTCAAGCACATCCAGATTTTCAACCTCGCAGAGACCAATAATATCTGGAGATGTTTTGGACGTCTCATAACCAATTTTGGAAATTACTTTGGATAGATTCTCAATCTTTTGATGGTAACGCTCCTGCGTCCAATGGTACCGTCCTTCCGGGGTGCGGTCGTCATCAAAAGTAAGGGAGTCGTTTACCGTATCGAACAGGTTTTCACAGTTGTAAAAAGCAATTGTTCTTAAGGTGTAAGCCTTGGACTTTTGTCCATACAGTGAGGTCGATATTAATACAAGTAGGCATATTAATAATCGCATTTTATTTTGATTTTGCAGCTAAAATATGTAGAATTGTTCGCTTTTCCGCAGTTTGTACAGCAATTACAACCCCTTTTTTCTTAATTAACCTACAATACGCTATGAGGCTAGCCATAGTAGTGGCTGTACTTTGTTGTTGTGAATTGCTGTATGCACAACAAAGTACTCGAATTACAGGACAATTAATGGAGAATGGTTCGGATGTGCCCATTTCCAATGCTATAATTACATTGGAAAACACTTCACAAGAATTTGAGACAAACAAGAACGGAGCCTTTGAAATTACCTTGTCCAAATCCGGAGACCAAATGCTCCGTATTTCCGCTTTGGATTTTATATCGAAGCGATTTTCGGTCTATTTGGAAGGAAACCCGATTGATTTAGGGCTGATTTATCTCGAACGGGATATTGCCCACGAGCAAACGGATAATTTGATTTCGCTTACCGATGGCGACCTGTCCGATGATGCTGAATCCGTTTCCACTTCCATGGGATTATTGCAATCTACACGCGATATTTTCTTGAACCGTGCCGCTTTTGATTTTGGTCAAGCATTTTTTAAGGTACGAGGTTACGATTCCAAAAATGGACAAGTGCTCATTAATGGTATTCCAATGAATAAATTTTTTGATGGCAGGCCACAATGGAACAATTGGGGCGGACTTAATGATGCGGTACGAAATCAAGAATTTACCAATGGTCTAACATTCGATCCCTATACATTTGGGGGCATTTTGGGAAATACCAATATCAACACCCGGCCCTCTGTTATGCGTCCAGGCCTACGCTTATCTTCATCAGCTTCCAATCGTACCTATCGCGGTAGACTTATGGCCACTTATAACTCAGGAGAAAAACCGAGGGGATTGGCTTATTCGGTATCCGTTTCGCGGCGGTGGGCCAAAGAGGGGTTTGTAGAAGGTACGTTGTACGATGCTTATTCAGTTTTTGGAGCAATAGAGTACCAGTTCAACCCACAAAATAGCATCACATTTACCTCAATTTTGGCACGTAACCGGCGCGGACGTTCTTCAGCCTTAACGGAGGAGGTTTTTGATTTGAGGGGCAACCAGTACAATCCGTATTGGGGAAAACAGGATGGAAAAATCAGGAATTCTAGGGAACGTGAGGTTTTTGAACCGTTATTTCTCTTGAACTATGCATTGGATAAGAATAAAATCGATTGGAATATTGGGCTTGCCTATCAAACGGGGATCAATTCCAGAAGCAGACTTGGCTATTACAATGCGCCGAATCCCGACCCGACCTACTATCGCTATTTGCCCAGCTACCACATCAACAGTTCCATTGGAGCGGACTTTATAAATGCCAACTTGGCAAGAGAAGCCTTTTTGGAAAACCCGCAATTGGATTGGGGACAACTCTACACGGCTAACAGTAACAATGGAGAAAAAGCAGCTTACCTGCTTTATGATGATATTGCTCACAACACAACTATTTCTGCAGCCACTAGCTTCAATTATACATTGAGAGATTTCATTAAACTGGGATTTGGTGGAAATTTTAGATCCACATCATCAGAAAATTATGCAGAGATTCAAGATCTGTTGGGTGCCAGTTATCATGAGGATATGGATACCTTTTCCAGTACATTGAACCATGTCGATGGAGAATTACAGAAAACCGAAGGTGAAAAATTCAATTACCATTACAATTTGGATGCCTCGCAGCTGGAAGGATTTGCACAGGTGAAACTTAATGCTAAAAAGTGGAATGGATTTGCTTCCGCATCGTACTCCAACTTTAATGTGCAGCGTAACGGATTCTTTAAAAACGAGCGCTATTTGGAAAATTCCTTTGGAACGGGCGATAAAATAGCATTTTCCAATTTGGCCTACAAAGGAGGATTTACCTATTTCTTAACGGGGAGGCATTGGTTTGCTGCAAATGCAGCTATGGTGGAACGGTCACCTATTGTTCAAAATATATTCATCAACCCAAGGGAAAACAATGAAATAGTTCCTGAGCTTCAGAAAGAGTTGGTAAGCAGTGTGGATTTGAGCTATTTTGTGCGCTTGCCACGCTTAACAGGACGAATCAGTGCGTTTTACACAAGATTCCAGCATACCACGGATATCAATTTCTTTTTTGTGGATTCAGGACTCGGTTCCGATTTTGTACAGGAGGTGATCACGGGATTGGATAGGCTACATAAAGGCATTGAGTTTGGCTTCGAGTACGAAGCATCATCTACGGTAAAATTGACCGCTGCTGGAAATCTGGGGCATTATGTGTACGCCAGCGACCCATCTGTCCAAATCAATTTTGATACTGCAGGTGCTGAGGAAGACCTGATAGCGCCAGAAGGAAATATTGACTTGGGCGTTGCCACCCTTAAAGACCTAAAACTGGCCCAGGGACCCCAGACGGCATTTGCGCTGGGAGTTTCCTACAGAGCTCCTAAGTATTGGTGGATAAGCGGAACCACCAATTTTCTCACCAATAATTACATCAATCTGTCTACAATTACCAGAACTGCAAGTTTTTTAATAGACCCGGAAACCGGTGAAACCTTTTCCGATGCTACGGAGGAAAATGTAGCCAAATTGCTAAAGCAAAATAAGCTTGATGATATCTATTTGCTCAATCTGGTCGGAGGTAAATCTTGGCTCGTTGATGGAAAGTACATCAGCTTTTTTGCCAGCATCAACAATGTTTTTGATACGGTCTTTCGAACCGGTGGTTACGAACAGAGCCGGAACGGAAATTTTGGTCAGTTGAAACAAGATAATCAAAGCAGCTCTCCCTCTTTTGCACCCAAATATTGGTACAGTTACGGGAGGACCTATTTCTTGAACTTGGCCATTAGCTTTTAAATCCTACTTATGAAAAATGTACTGTTTAAAACCATTATTGTTATTGGATCAATGACCCTTTTATGTTGTGTTGATGGCCGAGAGTTTGATGAAATTGGCAGTAATTGTGAGACCGATATGGCCGCCAACATCTCCTTTAAAGACTTGGATTCGATGGTACAAGAAGAGGTAGTCCAAATTCAAGAGGATTTGATTTTGGAAGGCTACGTGATTTCATCTGACCGGGCTGGGAACTTTTTCGGAGAGCTTTATCTGCAAGATGCATTGAGCAATCCGTCCAAAGGAATTCAATTGGAAATGGATTTGAGGGAATCGCATTTAAAATTCCCATTAGGGAGTAAAGTATATGTAAAATTAAAAGGTCTTTATTTGAGCAAAAAGGGCAACAATATCCGAATAGGCAGTGTTTTTTCTTCATTTGGAAACATTTCCATCGGGAGGATACCTTCTGGAAAAGTATTGGAGCATCTTTTTGTGTCGTGTGACGGTGGCGGAATTGTAGATCCTGTGGTCACAACCATTCCCGAAATGAACAGCCTGCCATCAAACATAGTAGTACAATTGCAAAGTGTTGAATTTGCTGATGAAATTATTGGGGAAACCTACGCCATTGCAGAAGAAGAGACGGAACGAACCATACAGGATTGTGATGAAAATGAGGTTATGCTCGTGAATAGTGGGTATGCCGACTTCCAAGCCGAATCTTTACCTGAAAATAACGGGACGCTTACAGCTATTTTGACAAAGGATGGAGATGTACCGCAATTGTTTGTTCGAACTTTGGAAGATGTAAATTTTACCGAAGAGCGTTGCCCAGAAATTATTACAGAGTTCACCTCTGATCAAATATTTATTTCCGAATTGGCAGACCCCGACAATAATTCAAAAGCTCGGTTTGTAGAACTGTACAATTCCGCTTTGGAACCATTGGATTTAAACCTGTGGACACTCCGACGATACACTAACGATAATACAGAAGTTAGCTCCACTATTGATTTGTCGGGATTTGTTATTGGTCCGGAAAGTACTTTGGTCATTTCGCCCAATGCGGAAGAATTTGAGCTGGTTTACGGCTTTGCACCAGACTTGGGCGTGTCCACCAATAGCCCGGCAGACTCCAACGGGGATGATAATCTGGAATTGGTTGATCCTTTTGGCGAGGTAATAGATGTGTTCGGAGTAATTGGAGAGGATGGAACAGGCACTGATCATGAGTTTGAAGATGGGCGCGCCGTTCGTGATTCCGATATTTTGAAGGGCAGTCCCATCTTCACCTTTGGTGAATGGACCATTTTTAACGATTCGGGAGATGCAGGAACCATTAAAACGCCCCAAAATGCCCCCGAGGATTTTTCCCCGGGGATTAGGGAGTAAATTGTTTAGAAAGCCGTATACTTAAATTTTTGTCCACCGACCGATGCATCTGCCATAAGACCGGCCTTCGGCAGTGCAAAAACGGCTACACCGTCTTTGTATTTGGCCTCAAAGGCAATTCCGGATTTTAGGGCCACAGCAGAAGTTTCTGCCGCAAATTGGAACTTCTCGGTTTTAAAACGTTGCAGGTCCACTTCGGTCTCAAAGAAAATAACTTCAATAATAGCCTGTCCACCAGCCTGTAGCCCGATATTCAATTTTTTAAGATTTGCCATGCCCACGGCATCACCGTCTTCATAGACTACACCATTGCCCGATGCCCCGCCAATAATAAATCCTCCTTTTCCAACATTAGGAAAAATAACGTAACCTGCGGATTCTTCAAAAAACTGGTCCAAAGCAGGACTGGTTTCCAATAGGGTTGTTTTGGCCCTTTCCGCATCGGCCATAATCTTTCTGTCCTTACTGTTCTGGGCTATGGCACTTGTTCCAATTAACATCAAGGCCACAACGATCACTGATTTTATTTTTTTCATATCTGTTGTTTTTTGTATTCAATTCAAAGGTAGAAAACGCGTAAGTCGTTTACAGGAAAGACTTTCACAATAATTGTTAAGAAAAGCATATGAGCTAAACTTTACATATAATGAATCAATAAGGATAGAGAACAGTTATGATTTAATAGTATTTTAATATCAAACGTCTATGATTAGAGATCTACTTTTTGTAATTTTAGTAATCCGAAAAACCTTTAAAAAACAATATCATCATGAGTAAAGAAATGGCTAATGGGGCAGATGCAAGTCAATGTCCTTTTTTAAGCGAAGTTGCCGGTGGAGGTACGCAGAATGAAGATTGGTGGCCTAATCGATTAAGGTTGGAACTTTTGAGCCAACACTCAGAAAAATCGAACCCACATGGAAAAGATTTTAATTACGCCGAAGAATTTAAGAAGCTGGACTATTCAGCTCTCAAAAAAGATCTAAAAGATCTTATGACCGATTCACAGGATTGGTGGCCTGCCGACTTTGGCAGTTATGCAGGTTTGTTTATTCGAATGGCATGGCATAGTGCCGGAACCTATAGAGTGCAAGATGGACGTGGAGGAGGAGGCCGAGGGCAACAAAGATTTGCTCCATTGAACTCCTGGCCCGACAACGTGAGTTTGGACAAGGCTCGACGCTTGTTATGGCCCATTAAACAAAAATACGGTCAGAAAATATCGTGGGCGGACCTTATGATATTAGCAGGGAACGTCGCCTTGGAATCCACAGGTTTCCGCACCTTTGGTTTTGCCGGAGGTCGAGAAGATGTATGGGAACCGGACCAAGATGTTTACTGGGGGAACGAAACTGAATGGTTGGCATTGAGTGATGCCCCGAACAGTCGCTACCAACATAATAAAGAGGAGCGAGAAATAGAAAATCCATTGGCCGCAGTACAAATGGGATTGATCTACGTAAATCCAGAAGGTCCGGATGGCAATCCCGATCCAGTAGCTGCTGCACACGACATCCGAGAGACGTTTGAGCGAATGGCAATGAACGACGAAGAGACCGTGGCATTGATTGCCGGTGGGCATACCATAGGTAAAACACACGGTAATGGTGATGGCGCAAAAGTGGATATGGATGCAGACCCAGAAGCAGCAGATTTAGCATCGCAAGGCTTTGGCTGGGAAAATAAGAACGGTTCAGGAAAAGGTCCAGACGCCTTTACTTCTGGGTTGGAAGTAATTTGGACATCTACCCCTGTACAGTGGAGCAACGATTTCTTCAAATTCTTGTTCGAGTATGATTGGGAACTGACCAAAAGCCCTGCCGGTGCTCACCAATGGGTAGCGGCAAATGCCGAGGCCATTATTCCTGATCCTTTTGGAGGCCCCAATAGAAAACCCACTATGTTGACAACGGACCTGTCCTTGCGTTTTGATCCTGCATATGAGAAGATTTCACGAAAATTCTACAACGACCCACAGGCCTTTGCCGAGGCTTATGCCCGAGCGTGGTTTAAACTGACACACCGAGATATGGGACCGGTTTCCCGATACCTTGGACCAGAAGTGCCCAAAGAAGAATTAATTTGGCAAGACCCAATTCCCGCTGTGGACTATGCTTTGGTCGATGATGCCGATGTGGCATTGTTGAAATCGAAGATATTGGATTCCGATCTCTCAGTATCCGATTTGGTCTATACGGCTTGGTCATCGGCAGCTACTTTTCGAGGAGGTGATAAACGTGGGGGAGCCAACGGCGCCCGCATCAATTTGGAACCTATGAAAAGCTGGGAAGTAAACAAAGGAACCGATAAAACCATACGGGTTTTGGAGGGAATCAAAGATGAATTCAACAAGAATGCAGGTGGCGGAAAAAAAATCTCACTTGCAGATATGATCGTCTTGGGGGGTAGTGCCGCTATAGAAAAAGCAGCCGAGGACGCTGGTGTTTCTACCAAAGTACCGTTTACTCCAGGTCGTAACGATGCAAAACAAGAGCAGACCGAAATAGAATCAGTGGACTTTTTGAACACGCCTTATGATGGATTTAGAAACTATGTGGTGGATGGGGTTAAAGTTCCCGCAGAACATTTATTGGTGGACAAAGCTCAATTGTTGACACTTACCGTACCGGAAATGACCGCCCTTGTTGGAGGTTTGCGCGTACTTGGAGCCAATTTTGATGGGTCGAGACACGGGGTTTTTACCGAGAATATTGGAGTGTTGAGCAACGATTTCTTTGTGAATCTTCTCGATATGTCTACGGAATGGAAAGCTACCAACGAAGAAAAATCATTATACGAGGGCGTTGACCGAAAAACCGGTGAGTTTAAATGGTCGGGTACCCGTGTAGATTTGGTATTTGGATCAAACTCCGTTTTACGAGCAATAGCAGAGGTTTATGCCGAGTCCGGGTCAAAAACAAAATTCATAAAAGATTTTGTGGCTGCATGGATAAAGGTGATGAACTTAGACCGATTTGATTTGAATTAAAACATAATAAACAGAAAAAGAAAATCAATTTCAATACTGCCATGACCCATACGGTTGTGGCAGTTTTTTTATAACTTTCAGCATGACTAAAAATAGGAAGGAAGAACTCTTCAACCATATAAGAAATGGAAATCTCCAAGGAGTGGAAGGCCTATTGCAGACCGATCCAGTACTCTTGGAAACACAAGATCAACGTGGATCAACACCATTGCTTTTGGCTGCGTATTATGGACATAGCGATATTGTTCGGTCCTTGCTGAACAAAGGGGCCAAAGTCGATGCTTTGGACGGTTCCGGAAACACCGCTCTAATGGGAGTTTGCTTTAAAGGATATACAGGTATTGCAGAAACTCTGATCAATGCAGGGGCCAGTGTAAATGTAAAGAATGCGATGGGAGCTACCTGTCTAATTTATGCGGTTACCTTTAACCGGAAAGATATGGCGGAACTATTGCTTAAAAATGGCGCAGATGCCACAGTAAAGGATGCTAGGGGTAAAACAGCCATGGATCATGTGGTGGAACAAGGAATCACCGAAATGCAGGAACTCCTAAAAAAATATTAGATGTATCCCACATTGAACCTCGCATTGATCCAAACCTATCTGCATTGGGAAAAACCCGAAGCCAATAGAAAAATGTTCGAGGATAAAATAGCAGGCATTTCGCATGATGTGGATTTGATCGTACTGCCAGAAATGTTTACTACCGGGTTTACCATGAACCCGGATGTCATAGCAAAGGAAGAAAGCGAAATTACTGTACAATGGATGCATACTATTGCTCAAAACACTAATGTGGCGGTTATGGGAAGCATTGTGTATCGGGAAGAAGATGCATTTTACAACCGTTTGTTCTTTGTTTCCTCAGATCAGGAAATGTACACTTATAATAAAAGGCACACATTTACCTTGGCGGGAGAAAATGAGGTTTATAAAGCGGGAAACCAAAAATTGATGTTTGAGTACAAAGGATTTAAAATATGTCCTATGATATGTTATGATCTTCGGTTTCCTGTTTGGGCAAGGAACACCGAAAACTACGATATACTCATTTATGTTGCAAACTGGCCAAAAAAGAGAATTAATGCCTGGGATACACTTTTAAAGGCAAGAGCCATAGAGAATATGTCCTACAGTATCGGGGTCAATCGGTGCGGAATGGATGAGTTGGGTTTTGAATATCCTGGACATTCCGCAATTTATAATGTGCTCGGCGAACCGTTGGCATTCTCGAGAAATGAAGAAGTTCTTTATGCCAAACTGCATAAGGAACACATTGAAAATACAAGAAATAAATTAAAATTTTTGGAAGACAGGGACACTTTTAATTTGATAAAATAAAAGTTTCTTCTTTTTCCCAATTAGCTCTGATCTCAATAGTTCCGGGATAATAACTTACCCTTTCCGGTTGGATTTTTTTAAGAAAATTCCCCGTATCCATTTTGCCATTGCCATTCTCATCCAAAATTACTCTGGCAACATAATTTCCAGGTTGCAAGTTGTTGAACTCAAAAATTTGTGATTCGCGCGCCAAAATCTCTCGCTGAATTTCTCCTTTTTCGTTGGTGAGCTGAACAATTACAGGATAGTTTACGTCTCCTCCCAGTACCATGCGCAGATTTCCATAATCGGCAAAACTACCGGTAGAAAGGTTATATGAGAGGGTGTCATTCTGTATCCCGAAGAAATCGGTGATGGCCCCGGGCAACAATGTAAACGTATAATTTTGATTGGGTTCTGTTTCAAAATCAAAATCAATTTTGTTTTTTATGGTGTCCAAAGCGGCACTGTACGGGGCAGGAATAGAATCGCTTACATTTAGGGAGACTTGTGTGGTGTCCAGAGTAACCAAGGGCGTATTGGCCAAAATGCTAAAAGTATCCTCGAAATTAATTTTCCCGTTTACCGAAGTAGAAAGTTTTAACGAATCTATGGCGAGGTCGCGCATTTTTACCGTAAAGGTGTCGATAACCTCGACCTTGTCGTTTTTTACCAGAAAAACAATGGAATCCAACTCGGTCGGTGTCAGCCAAAAATTTAAAGTATCCTTGTCTCGCTCTTTCAAAATAGTTGTGCTCACGGAATCGGGAAGAGCAGTAATAGTGCTGATATCCATATCTGTTTGATTGCCTTGATACCCGAATATTATTTTGTTCTTGGCCACCAAACTGGGTACCGAAGCTTTATAATTTAATTCTTCCTTAAATAGGTTTAGCAAATAGATTGAATCGGTCGGAATAGTAATGGTATCCTCGATAAACCCAATTTTGTCCTGGGCCTGATCGAACATATTGTTCTTGTTAACATCTTTTAAACCAAAAAGGGCATACTTTCCGGCCTTTAGGTTTCTTAATTCAAAGAGCGGCAAACTATCCCCGGTGTTGGTAATGTACAAAGGAGGTTCTTTGTAAATAGTGGAATCGGTATAGGTACTGTCCATTTCGTAGAGGACAACACTGATAAATTCATCGGCTTTTCTGTTTACGGCATCTTTTACCGCTCCGGATAAGGTCAAGGAATCAATATAGTCCCCTGTAGAGAATACGTAGCTCAAAAAACTATTGGGGTTTCCTTCGTTATTGTCTTGGATACTTTGCCCAAAATTGATGGTATACGTTGTATTTTCACGAAGTGTGTCCTTTATGGTAACCTCTATAAACTTGCTGGGGGTGCCTTGGGGCTTTATCTCCGCAGCATGTTTAAATGGAGGAGATACCACTAATTGATTCTGTACATCTTGAAGCTTGATCAATTCATCAAAATAAAGTCGAATTTTCTTTTCCTTGAAATTAGTGCTAAAATTCTCTGGTTCCGTACGGGTAAGTTTAGGTGGGGTTACATCTTTTGGACCGCCGCTCGGAGAACCACGTTTGGCACATTGCCAAAGTGCCAAGGTCATAAAAGCAAAGAAAAGGAGTCCGAACAGTTTTTTTAAGTGCACCATGCCTAAAATAATGTGCAACAAAGAAACAACTTATTTAAAAACTGGTGTGTCGCATTAATAAATTTTAACCCTCAGGAACAACAGCAATACTCAATACCGAAATTTCCATACCCGGTTGTTGGAGAAGAGTTTGGGCACAGGATTCTATTGTGGCCCCTGTAGTGATCACATCGTCGACCAGCAATATTTTTTTATAGGTGTACTTTTTGGACGAATCTAGGCGAAAGGCATCTTTGGAACTTTCCCAGCGCCACTGCCTACCTTTTTTGGTTTGTGTTTTTGTGTTTTTTACCTTGATCAGCCAATCATCGCAGTAAACAACACCAAGTCGTTCTGCAATTGTTCGGGCAAATAGCGCAACTTGGTTGTACCCGCGCTTTTTAAGTTTTTTGTTATGTAAGGGAACAGGGATCACAACCTCAATATCATCAAGTTCTTCCTGTAGCTGTAAAAGCGAGCCGCACCAATCCCCAAAAAAACCACCAATTTGTTCTTGGTTTTTATACTTGAGCCAATGCAGTAAATTTTTTATAGGTCCATTTTTTGAGAAAAATACGAACGAAGCAGCCTTTTTTATGGGAACTCTACCATAAAATATGCGGTCCACTTCATTTTCTTCCAGATAGTTATGATCGGTGAGTGGCACATCATGTCGACAAACTGCACACAAAATATGCTCTTCGGTAAATAATTGCGCATTACATCCAAAACATGCCCTTGGCAATAGGATGGTGTTAATCTCGTTTATTATCTTAGCCAACCTTTTTGGTGTCAAAACTTATATATGTTTTAGAGCAGATTGTCAACCCCATGAACTCCCAAGATAACAATTTCAATTATAAAATTATTTTTGCCGCTCTGGTAGCGGTAATCGTGGGGATTCTAATTGCCTTTTATTACAGTTACGCTCAATCCAAGAACCAAATGATCTATTTAGAAGAAGAAAAGTCACTTTTGGTAAAGGATTTGACGTTGATGCGGGCCGAGGTGGATCGTTTGTCCGGTTTAAATGAGGTTAACGAAATCGAGCTCCAAACCTCGCGCTTTAGGGTTCAGCAACTTTTGGATTCTGTGGGACGCTTAAATTTTAGCATTACCAAATTAAAGGAAACCCGAAAAGAGCTAAGAAAGTTGGAGCTACGTTTTGACAGTCTCAAGCTCAAGAATAATTTTCTTAGGTACAACAATAGCTTGTTGGCCAGTAAGTACGACGAGACCATAAAGCAATTGGAAGAACTCCGTGGCAGGGCAAGTAGCATGCAACAAACCGAATCCCTGCTCAGGGAAACCAATAAAGAGTTAACCCGGGAACTCCGAATAAAAAGCTATTTAAAGCTGCAAGATGCAGAAGGTAGCGGATTTAGGTTAAGGGCAGGAAGACCTATCAAAACCAATAAGGCTTCCGTAATCGAAAAATTACGTGGTTGCGTTACCATTCTGAGCGATGCTAGTTCCAGAGGCGATATTAAAGTACTCTACCTTCAATTTTTGGACCCCAACATGAGGGTTGTCGAGGACAACGCGAATACCATTTCGGTAAGTGGGAATACCTATAGTAAAAAGGTGGAAATCGTATATACCGGAAAAGAGATCAGTATCTGCGATGCCATTACCGTTCCGGAAGGTTCTTTGGAAGAGGGAATTTACACACTTAATGTATTTGAGGACGAAAGATTGTTGGCTTCCACCGAATTTCAGTTGAAATAGCTTATTTCTTTTTGGGTAAAATTCTATTTTTGCCCAATGGCAAATCAAGAAGACGTTTTTAAGAAGGTAATCTCACACGCAAAGGAATATGGGTACGTATTCCAATCCAGTGAAATTTATGATGGACTTAGTGCTGTTTACGACTACGGTCAGAATGGTGCGGAGCTAAAAAAGAATATTCGCGAATATTGGTGGAAAGCCATGGTGCAGCTCAATGAGAACATTGTGGGCATCGATGCCGCCATATTTATGCACCCTACCACTTGGAAAGCCTCGGGCCACGTGGATGCCTTCAACGATCCGTTGATTGATAATAAAGATTCCAAAAAAAGATATCGTGCCGATGTCCTTATCGAGGACTATGTCGCCAAAATAGAGGCCAAAATCGAGAAAGAAGTGACCAAGGCCGCCAAACGATTTGGCGATAGCTTTGACAAAGAACAATTCCTTGCCACCAACAATCGAGTTTTGGGCTATCAAGAAAAAGCCGATTCCATTTTAAAAAGAATGGGTCAGTCTTTGGAAAAGGAAGATTTAGCCGATGTAAAAGCACTGATCGAAGAGCTCGAAATTGCCTGTCCATTGTCCGGATCTAAAAATTGGACGGATGTAAAGCAGTTCAATTTGATGTTCGGAACCAAGTTGGGCGCTTCTGCCGATAGCGCGATGGATCTGTACCTTCGTCCAGAAACTGCACAAGGAATCTTTGTCAATTTTTTGAACGTACAGAAAACTGGAAGAATGAAAATCCCGTTCGGGATAGCCCAAACAGGAAAAGCTTTCCGTAACGAGATCGTAGCGCGTCAGTTTATTTTCCGGATGAGGGAATTCGAACAGATGGAAATGCAGTTCTTTATAAAACCGGGCACCCAAATGGAGTGGTACGAAGCTTGGAAGGAAAAACGCATGAAATGGCACCTCTCCCTAGGCATGGGAGAAGACAATTATCGTTTCCACGACCACGAAAAATTGGCACACTACGCAGATGCCGCGGCCGATATCGAGTTCAAGTTCCCATTCGGATTTAAAGAATTGGAGGGAATCCATTCCCGTACCGATTTTGATCTGGGGAAACATGAAGAATATTCAGGTAAAAAACTACAATATTTCGACCACGAAGAAAACCAGAGCTACACTCCATATGTATTGGAAACTTCCATAGGGTTGGATCGTATGTTCTTGGCGGTGTTCTCCAACTCCTTGCAAGAGGAGGAATTGGAAAACGGGTCCACACGTACGGTACTTAAAATTCCGGCCGTTCTGGCCCCGAACAAGGTCGCCGTACTCCCATTATTGAAAAGGGATGGACTTCCCGAAGTCGCCCAGAAATTGGTGGACGAATTGAAATGGGATTTCAATGTGGATTATGACGAAAAGGATGCCGTAGGCCGTCGCTACCGTCGCCAAGACGCGGCAGGAACACCGTTTTGTGTTACCGTTGATCATCAAACATTGGAAGATGATACGGTAACCATCCGTCACAGGGACACCATGGAGCAAAACCGTGTAAAACTTTCGGAGGTGAAAGAAATCATTTCCAAAGAGGTGGATATGCGTTATTGGTTGCAGAAGATTTAAGATCTAGAACAATCCGGTAATTTCACCATCATCGTTAATATCCATTCCTTCGGAAGCTGGATGAGCGGGTAAACCGGGCATTCGCATAATATTTCCGGTAATCGGGATCAAGAAACCTGCACCAACGGCAATTTCTATTTCCCGCACCGTGATGATAAAGTCTTTTGGTCTGCCCAATAGTTTGGGATTATCCGATAAAGATTTTTGGGTTTTTGCAATGCAAACGGGTAGCCGATCCAATCCAAGATCAGAAATTTTTCTGAGGTCGGCTTTGGCTTTGGCCGTGTAATCCACATACTCGGCACCATATATTTCGGTGGCAATGGTCGCGATTTTATCTTTTACACTGGATTTCCAATTATATAATGGTGCAAAATTAGAATCGTTGGACTCTACAATATCGATTACTGCTTTGGCCAACTCTTCTGCACCTTCACCGCCTTTGGCCCAAACATTGGCAACGGCTACGCGGATTCCTTTGGAATTGGCCAATTCTTTGATTACGGCAATCTCCTCATCTGTGTCGGATATAAACTTATTTATGGATATAACAGGGATTACCTTGAACTTGGCTATGTTCTCCAAGTGTTTTTCCAAATTCGGAAGTCCTTTTTTTAAAGCTTCCACATTGGGTTCTGTCAAGGTTTTTAAATCTGCTCCCCCATGATATTTTAGCGCGCGAATAGTTGTAGTGAGCACTACGGCTTTTGGTGTTAAGCCGGCACTCTGGCATTTAATATCGAAGAATTTTTCGGCACCAAGGTCAAAACCAAATCCAGCTTCGGTTACCGTGTAATCGGAATGCGACATGCCCATTAAAGTGGCGATCACAGAATTGGTGCCTTGAGCAATGTTCGCAAAAGGCCCACCGTGAATAATGGCGGGATTTCCCTCTATAGTCTGAACCAAGTTGGGTTTTATGGCATCTTTTAATAAAGCAGCCATGGCGCCTTCTGCCTTCAAATCTTTGGCGTAGATCGGCTTTTTGTCGAAGGTGTAGCCCACAAAAATATTGCCCAAGCGTTTTTTTAGGTCGCTAAGGCTTTCGGCCAAGCAGAGGATGGCCATAATTTCGGAAGCAGCGGTAATATCAAAACCTGTTTCGCGGGGTACACCAGAAGTTGTACCGCCCAAGCCTACAATAATGTGCCGGAGGGAACGATCGTTCATGTCCATAACCCTTTTCCAACCTATGGTCCTGGGGTCCAATCGTACAGAGTTGGTCTTACTTTGAATATTGTTGTCGATAACTGCCGATAATAGGTTGTGCGCTTTTTCAATGGCTGCAAAATCACCGGTAAAATGTAGGTTGATGTCCTCCATGGGCAATACTTGGGAATAACCGCCCCCAGTTGCGCCTCCTTTTATGCCAAAAACAGGACCTAAAGAAGGCTCCCGTAGAACCACGGTCGTTTTTTTGCCCAAGCGGTTCAAGCCTTCGGAAAGCCCAATG
Source organism: Flagellimonas marinaquae (assembly GCF_023716465.1). Lineage (NCBI taxonomy): Bacteria > Pseudomonadati > Bacteroidota > Flavobacteriia > Flavobacteriales > Flavobacteriaceae > Flagellimonas > Flagellimonas marinaquae. Next base: position 1,258,081 of record NZ_CP092415.1, on the reverse strand, counting down.
GACATAGTGGTTTTTCCCTCGCCCGCAGGAGTCGGGGAAATGGCCGAAACCAAAATAAGATTACTGTTTTGGGCTTTGGTCCTATTAATGGCCTTTAGAGGTAGTTTGGCCTTGTATTTCCCGAACATTTCAATTTCATCGGAATCGATCCCAAATTTTTCGGCAATGGTGGAAATGTGTTTTAAAGAAACACCTTTGGCAATTTGTAAGTCGGACATAATTAATGGGTTAAGCGCAAACGAATCGTGTGCGATTTGCCTGCAAATCACATACAATATACTATAATTGATGCAGTAAAACTATGATGGAGTTTGATAGCTCTGTGAACCTTATTCCACGCGTCGTCCTTGGGTGGTGAAAGATAGCCCTTGTTGTCCGGATGTGGATATCATCACTCCCTCAAAATAGGGTTCGTGGGCATTGGGTTTTATGGACCATTGAAAAAGGAAATTGGCACCGGTTCCGCCCGATTGGTCTTTCTCATCAATCACGATCTCTACGGTTTCCATGGGCTTTATATAGATGGGCTCATCAAAATACGTTCGGATAGGATTGCCCTTGGTATCAAAATATTCTGCTTTTTTGATGTAAATGGTGTCCTGTAGGTTTGTGTTCCGCATGCTTATAGTGCTCGTAAGGTTGTGAGTGCGATGCTCTGTTTCGCTATAGATTTGGGAATACACGGAGAGGTAGGAAGTTCCGTTCAATAAAGAATCTTTAGCGGATATAGAAGCAATACGGTTGTTCCAATTAACGGGGTCGATTGAGCTCACGTCTTTTTTTGCCTGCTCGTTGCAAGAAAAAAATAGAAGCAATAGTAAAAACGGAACAAGTTTCCTCATTATTTAATTGCAGATTGGAAAACTAAGATAAGGATTCTATACTATTTGTTGTTGCCTTCATCCTTTTTAGTCTAACTGAATTTTGTTGTTGGGATTAATTCCAATGATCTTTTTATGTATTCTTGATCGGTATCCAGAAATCTTCTTCGGAATCTGGATGTTCTCCTTTGTATTTACTCCCCATTACTGCAAAGTGGGGCCTATGATCGATAGTGAATCCAGAAGTTGGGAACCACTCGCCATAAATGTACTTGAATATTTCCATGACTTCACTGGTTTTTCCTCTGTAGTGAAACACAGCGTATTCTCCCGAAGGGATGGTCAGCACATCCATGCTTTCCGGGATTTCATCAAAATCCGATACGGCAACGGCCGCCCACTTTTCAAACTCCATAGTTGGGTCAAAATGCTGAAAGTATTCCGGACCTGGATAGATTTCAACGGAATATAGATCTTCACTTGCCAAGTTTTTTATTTCCTTTTTTCTTGGGGAGAAGCTTTGCCAAAGTTCCCTGGTCTTATCGCTGACCAAAGATGTTGTCGTTTTTTGGCCAATCAAAAATGTGGTCGGCAAGGTTTCGATTCTAGGTGTCATGCATCAAATATTAAAAAACATAGTTTAATTGTATCCCTCCAAATAAATTCCGACCATTTCCCGGGTAAAAGTATCTTGGTTGCGACCCGCCAAAACCAGTCGCATTGATCAGTATGGATTGAGCATAATTGGTGTCAAAAATATTGTTGACACCTGCGTTCAGTCCCAAACTGATGTTCTGTGAAAGTGAAGTGCGGAATCCCAACTTCATATGGAATACGTTAAAGGAATCGCTGTTAATCGTATTGGCATCCGTTAAAGGAATTTCGTCTACAAACTGATGGGTAAGATGGAGCAGCAATCCATTCGAATGGCGAAAATCGATACCTGAACTTAAGCGATTTTTAGGGACTCCCGTGAGCGGATTTCCAGAATAATCGTTGTCGTTGTCCACAAAATCCAAAAAACTATGATCGTTCAAAGTATAGCTGAGATTAGGAGAAAAGGTGAGGGACCGAGACAGTTTACCTTGATACTGCAGGTCCAGTTCCAACCCTTGATGGCGGGTCTCTCCCGCATTTCTGCCAATATATTGGTCTTCACCAACACGTTGGGCCACCAAAAGGTTTTTTACGTTCATTCGATATAGGACAATGTTGGCTGTAAGTCTCTTTTCAAACAGCGACCACTCACTTCCCAACTCATAACTTATACCTGTTTCTTGTGCAATAACCGGGTTGATGACGCCTTCGGGAGTCAATGTTTCTTCCAAACTGGGATTGGAAAAACCCCGACTAATGTTCGCATAGATCTTTCCATTTTTTAATTGGTAGTTGAGTCCAAGGTTTGGAAGTAAAATAGCATCAAAATCACGCTCTGCCGATGCGTTTTCTGCTCCTTGGTTGAACAAATCCCTATAGTCGTAATGGGTTTTGTTCAAGTTGAGACCGGCCTGTACCAAAAATGCAGAGGTAATGGGATAGGTAAGCGTTCCAAAAAGGTTGAATTGTCGACGGAATTCTATATTGTCATTAAGTTGAGTTCCCTGTAAACTGCCATTGCCATTGTTTTCCTCATATAAATTTTGATACGTGCCCCAGTGGTATTCATCTTTATAGAATTCACTCCCTAAAGTAAATTGAACCTTGCCAAGATCGCCTTCAAAAACGGTTCTAAAACCAAACCCATTGGTGAATTCGTCCAAAATATTGAATGGCCTTGGTTCGTAATGGTCCAAATAGGTATAAAATATACTGGTTGTATTTTGAAGATGTTGTGAAAATCGATACGTATGCGAGAGACCCGTTAAAACATATTTGTTAGCTTCATATCCTTTTGCGGCCAGCCAGTTTGATGCAGCACGGGTAGGGTCCTCATCAAAATCCGTTTGGTTAATGGAGCTTGGAATATGGGCCGTGTAATCAATATAGTTCATTAAAAAGGACAAACTACTGTTTCTTCCCGTTCGGAATTGTGTGTTCAGTAAAAATCCATCACGCTCAAATTCATTGTTCTGGCGAAACCCATCGGTTTCCAAATGATTATAGCTTAAACTTAGTTTAAGACCATCTTCTGCATGCGAAAATGTTAGGTTGTCCTTTACCATGTTATAAGAGCCGACCGAAAACGTATTGGTCAATTGCGTCTTATTTTCAATGGACGCTTTGGTGTCCAAAATAAAAGCTCCGCCAAGATTGGAGCCATGCGCAGTGCCTTTAGGTCCTTTTATGATCTCTATGGCACCCAGGTTTTCAAAGTCGAAAGCTTCAATGGTAGAAGAGCCGGTACCATTGGTTACAGGGATTCCATTAAAGTACATGCGTAGTTTATTGGTTCCGTATGGTGTCCTTGCTCCAATGCCTCGAACTGTTATGCGGTTGGTGTTGATGGCTCCCGATAAAATATAAACACCCGAAATCTGATTGATGGCAGAAGGGATGTCCGTGGGGTTGAAACGCTCAAAGGTTTGACCGGCAATTTTTGAAGAAGGAGTGATTCCCGTGGCTTTTTTTGGAACGGCGTTCTGGACTAGAATAATTTCATCCAATTGGGTTATGGAGTCTTTTGGGGAAATCTGGCCCAGTAAAAGTAAGGGCAGTGATACACATAATAGGGAAACAAAGACTCTCATTGGAAACAAATGTTGGTAGAGGTTATTTTTTTAGTTTGATGGTTTTGCCCGTTTTTGCACTTTTGCGTGCAGCATCCAATATTTCCACTACGGTCATATTGTTTTCGAGCGCGTTTAGATTATTTGGGTTTAACTCAACGGAACCGCGCACCACAGCAACCAAAAGTGAAAATGGGTCGTTGTAGGGATAGGGTCTTTCTTCTAAGATTGAGATTTCTTCTTGGTAGCCATCATAACCTTCTGCAGTTCTTACCCGAAGTGTATTTCTGTTATCTGCATAAATAGCACCTGTTAAGCCATAAAGTTCCATATCCTTTCTGCCTATGGGCCAATTCCAAGAAGGTTGTAATACCGCTTGGCAGCCGTCATAAGTAAGAATTATAACGGCATCATCATCTACTTTGGGATTGTTTTCCGCCTGTAATTGTTGGGTAACAGCGGTAACGGTATTAGGTTTTTTGCCTTGTAATAGCCACGTCGTAAGATTTGCCCCGTAACAGCCAAAATCGGTGAGGGCACCACCGCCATTGAGCACGGGATCTTGGAGCCACTCCAGAAATTCTTCGTTAACACCAATTTTCACGGGTCCGCGATGACCATCCCGGACAACGACTTTTTTAAGGTCTCCAATTTCGCCATTGTCCAAGAGGGTTTTCGCTTTATGGTTGGTCGGGTACCAAGTGGTTTCGTAATTGGTGAGCAGATGTATACGGTGTTCTTGTGCAAGCGCTTTCATTTTTTTGGCATGTCGCATATTTACCGCCAATGGTTTTTCTACCATAACATGGATTCCTTTTGGTGCACAGGTCTGAACTACTTCCAAATGATCGAATATGTTGCCAAATGCGGTTACTGCCTCTGGTTGGGTGGCGGCAATCATTTCTTCTAGGCTGTTGTACACCAAATCCATGGAAAACCCGTGTTGATCGGCATATTGTTGGGCAAGCTTACGATTTGGCTCTGCAATGCCCACAATTTTGATGTCGCCAATGGCATCACGGCCCAAAATCGAGTGAACATGGGTATGCGTAAGTCCTGCGATTCCAATTTTAAGCGGTTCGGACTGACTGAACAATTGTACGATTGCAAGGAAGAAACATAATAAAAAAAATGATGCTGATCTTACCATAAGAATAACAGAATTATTAGAGTTGTAAAAATAGGGACTAATGATCAAGTTCTTTCAATATGGTGTCGGTATCCTTTATCGTTGCGAACTCATCTTTAAGGTTGGCCAGTTCTGCGTGGAAAATAACATCAGCAGCGTATGTGTTGCAATCGTGTCCTATTTTATCGAAGGCAGCGGTCGCATCGGAAACCAAAATAACGGTAAAACCTAAATTCGACGCCATCCTTACCGAGGTGGAAATGCAATGTTCTATCGTTAGACCCGCTATCACTAAATTAGTGATGTGCTCTGTTTTTAATCGAGCCTCCAGTTCAGTGCCAATAAAAGCACTGTTCACCGTTTTCTCAAAAATCGGTTCATTGATCATAGGTTCCACGGCCGGATGAAAAGAGTTACTTACTTTACCTGGGTGCAAAGGGGAACCAAGGTCGGTGGAATTATGTTTTACATGAAAGATGGGCCATTGTTTTTTCCTGAAGAACGTTAATAACCTTCCGCAATTTTCCTCGGCATCCATATTGTTTCTTTCTGTGCCGTAAAACCCGATTTCTTGTAGTCCGCGTTGGACATCGATTAGAACAAGAGCTGTCATGAGGAAGCTTTTTGGCTTAAAAGTAAACGAAAAGATCAAAAAATGGGACATCAATTCATTCCATTGATAGATTCATAGGTAAATTCAATTTTAAGGAGCCGTTCACAATAGCTATTTTTGAACAAAATTGAGTATATGAAAATTGTATCCTACAATGTAAACGGTATTCGGGCAGCGCTTAAAAAAGGATTTGTGGAATGGTTGGAAACGGTGAGCCCTGACGTGGTTTGCCTGCAGGAGACCAAGGCCATGGAGGAGCAATTGGATACTACTGTTTTTAAAGAGGCAGGATATTCCCATAATTATTGGTTCAGCGCCCAAAAAAAAGGATATAGTGGCGTGGCCTTACTTTGTAAAGAGGAGCCGGACCATGTGGAATTTGGTACGGGTATCGACTACATGGATCATGAAGGAAGAAATATCCGAGCCGACTACGGAGACGTTTCCATAATGAGCATGTACTTGCCATCCGGCACCAATATGGATCGCCTGGATTTTAAATTGACGTATATGGACGATTTTCAGAAATATGCAGATGAGCTTCGGAAAGAACGTCCCAATTTAATTGTGTTGGGAGACTATAATATTTGTCATGAAGCTATAGATATTCATGATCCTGTCCGAAACAAAAACGTATCGGGATTCTTGCCTGTGGAACGCGAATGGATCGGCAATTTTATGAAAAGTGGCTTTATTGACAGTTTTAGGCATTTCAATAAGGAACCCGATAATTACACCTGGTGGAGTTACCGCGCCAATGCCAGGGCCAACAACAAAGGCTGGCGTTTGGATTATGGCATGGTGGCCGATCCTTTGGAAGATCGGTTAAAGCGTTCCGTGATCTTGTCCGAAGCCAAACATAGTGATCACTGCCCCATTTTATTGGAGGTTGAAAAATAATGCTATTCTAAAGGTAGAAAGTAAGATGGTTGGGTTTGAGAGCCCCAATCGTTAACCGTCCTAATTTGTAAAAAATGAAATATACCAGAATCCCGCATACCGATATCCGAATCAGCAAAATTTGCTTGGGCACCATGACCTGGGGGCGGCAAAACAATGAAGAGGAAGCGCAGGAGCAAATGGACTATGCCCTAGACCAAGGCGTTAACTTTTTTGATACAGCAGAATTATATCCCGTTCCGGCCAAAAAGGAATTATATGCCGTTACAGAAGAATTGATCGGGAATTGGTTCAAAAAAACAGGGAATCGGGATAGGGTGGTCTTGGCTTCAAAAATTGCAGGACCGGGGCAGGTCGCAAACCATATTCGAAGTACCGGGTTCAGTAAAGAAGCTTTGGTTAGTGCGGTAGAAGGAAGCCTAAGGCGATTACAGACCGATTATATTGACCTGTTCCAACTCCATTGGCCAGAAAGAAATACCAATTATTTTGGTCAAAGAGGTTACAATGCCCATGCTGTTGATGTTTGGGACGACAACATACACCAAGTTTTGGAGACCCTACGAGATTTGATTGCCGAAGGTAAGATTAGGCATGTAGGATTGTCCAACGAAACCCCTTGGGGCACCATGCGCTATTTGGAGGAGAGCAAAGTCCACCAAGGATTGCCCCGAATGCGTACCATTCAGAACCCGTATAGCCTTCTTAACCGACTTTTTGAAGTAGGTCTTTCCGAAATCTCGATGAGGGAACAAATTGGTTTAATGGCGTACTCTCCTCTTGGATTTGGGGTGCTGAGCGGTAAATACCTTACCGAAATCCCACCTAGAAAAGCACGGATAACCTTATTCCCAAACTATAGTCGCTATAGTGGAGAAACTGCTACACAGGCCACACAAAAATATGCTGACTTGGCCAAGGCGCACAATCTTAGCCTCGCTCAAATGGCCTTGGCATTTGTAAATACCCGACCATTTCTAACGAGCAATATCATTGGCGCTACCACTATGGAACAACTCAAGGAAAACATCGCCAGTATCGATGTGGACCTTTCCGATGAGGTATTGGATGGCATTGAGGAAATACACAACGCCATTCCAAACCCTGCTCCTTAAATCAACCAAAGAGATGAGCAACGACGTCCTCGATCTTGGATACTTTTTGAATCTGTATGCCGGATTGTTTTAAACCTATCTTATTGTTTTTGGAGACAAATATTTTGGAAAAGCCCAATTTTTCGGCTTCGAGAATGCGCTGATCTACTCGTTGCACTGGCCTAATTTCTCCCGCAAGTCCGACTTCTGCGGCAAAACAAACGCCTTTTTCTATGGCGATATCGGAATTGCTTGATAGGATGGCGGCCATAACAGCCAGGTCAATGGCAGGATCATCCACGGATATTCCACCGGTGATGTTTAAAAAAACATCTTTTGCCCCTAACTTAAAACCTGCGCGTTTTTCCAAAACGGCCAAGAGCATGTTCAAACGTTTGGCATTAAAACCTGTGGCGGAACGTTGTGGTGTTCCGTAGACCGCTGTGCTAACCAAGGCCTGAATTTCTATCAACAAGGGTCGCATACCTTCCACCGTGGCTGCGATGGCAGTGCCGCTGAGGTCTTCGTCATTTTTGGAAATAAGCACCTCCGATGGATTGTTCACTTCGCGTAGGCCGCTTCCTTGCATTTCGTAAATGCCCAGTTCGGCAGTGGAACCAAAGCGGTTTTTAAGGGAACGGAGAATGCGATATACATAATTGCGGTCTCCTTCAAACTGGAGAACGGTATCCACCATATGCTCCAAAATCTTGGGGCCTGCAATAGTTCCATCTTTGGTGATGTGTCCTACCAAAATAACAGGAGTATGACTTTCCTTGGCAAATTTGATCAGTTCCGCGGTGCATTCCCGGATTTGGGAAATGCTCCCCGCTGCGGATTCGATATAATCCGTGTGCAGGGTCTGAATAGAGTCGATGACCACTAAATCGGGCTCAATAGAGGCAATCTGCTGGAATATATTTTGTGTTTTGGTCTCGGTAAGGATGTAGCAATTCTCGCTTTTAGGTTGAATACGGTCTGCTCGCATTTTAATTTGTCTTTGACTCTCCTCCCCCGACACATAAAGTATTTTATAGGGCAGTTTTAGCGCGATTTGAAGCAACAAGGTACTTTTTCCAATACCGGGTTCCCCCCCTAATAAGGTTAAAGACCCTGGTACCAATCCACCGCCCAACACGCGGTTGAACTCTTGGTCTTTGGTGTCCAAGCGGAGTTCCTTTTCCTGTGTTATTTCGGAAACACGAAGCGGCTTATTGGAGGTGTTGGCGGGCCGATCTGTTTTCCACCCTTTTTTGTCCTCTTTTTGGACAACTTCTTCTACAATGGTGTTCCATTCCTTACAAGAGGAACATTGCCCGATCCATTTTGGGAATTGAGCTCCACAATTTTGACAAAAAAATGCTGTTTTGGTCTTGGCCATTCAAAATAAAATGAGGAGCCTAAAGATATGGAATTGCGAATTGGATTCTTGGATTTTCGAAGCAATAGATTCTTGGAGTTGTATGATCGAGTACTCCAAGTGGTCAATACCCAATAAATCCAATAACCCAATAATCGATCAATCTAGTACCCAAAGTCTGCTTTCAGAGCATCTATCTTGTCCAGAGCCAAATCTTTGGTCAAAAAGTCGATTTCTTCCATTTGGAACGCCTTTTCAAACGCTTTAAATGCCTTTTTGGGCTCACCGATGAACTCATAGTGTTCTGCTTCAAAATAAAACCCCATCATGGTTTCTGGGAATTCTTTTTTGCATAGATCGGCCAATGGCTTTAAGGAATCGTAGTCTTGTTTTTTTAAGCAAGCGGCATAAATGGCCATAATATCGTTGAGTTCCACTTGTTTTTCAAACCCAAATAGATCTTCAATGGTGTTGTATCGGTTTTCCAAGTAGTCAAATACGGGCTCTTCGGAAGTAACAATCTCAGTTTTGTATTCCTCGGGGGTTATTGGTCTATATATTTTGAATACGTTATCGAATGCTTTGCTGATCCCGTAAGCTGCGATGGATTCGTGATCAGCCTCCTCGTATTCATCAAAAAAATAGTGCAACGATTCTTTTTTTATGGAATTGATGCTGTGGTTCATTTGCAGTATGCGCTGTCTGTCGTCCGATGGCGCCTTTTCTACAATTAGATTATAAAAAATAGTTTGGTCCAATGCGGACAAACGCTCGGGGACACGATTCTCCATTTCGGTTGCCAGTACCGGTGAGATACTCACAAAAGAGTTAAAGAATGAATTGTCCTTGAACAAATAAAAGTTGCCAAAATTCGCAGTGATGTCGTACCCCACGAACATTTTAAAGGGGGCAATTTTATATGTAGTGGCCATGTAGGGGATTAATTCCGTTCCCAAAAACTCATAGAACATTTTACCTTTTTCGGTGGGTAAACCTGAGGCTTCATCATAATCGCAATCTTCCCATCTTAGATCGTTTTCTGCTTGGTGGATTCCAACCACGATGGCCTCGGGCATGCGGTCCAATCGACTTTGGAATTTAACGTTGGCAACAACCAAATCAAAAAGGTAGTCGGCATCGAGAACCACGATCAATGGATACAGTTTGTCATCGGAATAATCTTCGGGGAAATAATAGGAGACGTCCCTTCGTTCCTGGAGTTTGAAAGATTCAAAGATTTCTTTTTTTACCTGGGCATTGGAGTTCAGGCAAATAAGGCCTATCAGTAAAAATAGACTTTTTTTCATTGGTTAAGTTTTAGCGGTTGGGGCTTACCGATTTCTATTCAATAACGGTAATACAACAAAGGATATTGTACCAAAAACAACCACCATAATAGTTTGGGCGATCCACATGATCCATCCAAATGCATCCCCGGAAACGGAGCTGATGCCATAAATGCCCAATGCGGCACTAACGGCGATAGGGTACAGGCCTATTCCGCCATTGGTTGTGGACATGGCGAAGGCTCCCGCGACAAAAGCGACCAATAGTTCGCCCAAGGATAACGGGATGGTTTCTTCCACAGTATATTTAATGACCCAGAACATGCCAAAATAGGCGGTCCAGATAAAAAGAGTATGAAGGATAAACGGCCATTTGTTCTTCATTTTAAAAACACTGAGGACTCCATCCTGCAGGCCGGATAGAAACCCTTTTAGCTTAAGGGCCAAAGGGGATTTTGATTTGCGAATTATGTACGACCCCAGGAACAAACCTATCATGCCTGCTAATAAAATACCGATAGCGCCTACGAAATTGACTCCTTTTTCTTCTAAAAACCCAAGGATAAAATCGGTTTGGAGCACCAAGGTGGTCATAATGATGGTCAAGAGCATCAGTAAATCGACTACTCTTTCAGTAACGATTGTACCGAAACCTTTTTCAAATGGAACTTTTTCGTAGGTGGTAAGTGCTGTTGCCCTTAAAATTTCACCAGAACGGGGAATGCCCAAGTTGGCAAAATAGGATATAAGGACAATAAATATGGTATTTGAGGTTTTTGGCCTGTAACCCATGGGTTCCAAAAGATATTTCCAGCGAATGGCACGGGAAATATGGCTCAGTATGCCTATAATTACGGATATTACCACCCAGAATGGGCTTGCATTGGAAATGTAATGGATAATTTGATTGCGTTCTTCCGGTGTGGTGGAGTTGTAGGAGTACCAAACCAAGAAAAGCCCAAATCCAATGGGTACAAATATCTTCAGGAATTTTTTTAGGGATTTGCCCAAAATTTATTGGAGTAGATTGTTTTCCTCGTTCGGGAACACCAATGCTGGATTAAATGTTTTTGCTTCTTCGATATCCATCCAAGCGTAGGTAATTAGGATCAATACGTCGCCGACCGCCACTTTTCGGGCAGCGGCACCGTTCAATGTCAACTCACCGGAACCTCTTGGTCCGGGAATGGCATAAGTCTCCAATCGTTCGCCGTTGTTGTTGTTCACGATCTGCACTTTCTCGCCTCTAATAATATTGGCGGCATCCATAAGATCTTCATCAATGGTAATGCTTCCTATATAATTTAGGTCTGCCCCGGTAACTTTTACTCGGTGAATTTTAGATTTTACGACTTCTACTTGCATGGTGCAAAAATATCAATTCAATCTTAGATTATCAATTAGGCGAACGCCATCCGCATAAACGGCAATGAACGCCCTATATTTTTGGTTGTCCTGAATTTTTAAAGCGGGTGTCAATGTGTTTTCATCGGCTATTTCAAAATACTCCAAATCGAACAAGGGTTGTTTTTCAAATTCAGAAGTGACCCAATCCGTAATATCTTTAACACTTTTCGTGCCAATTTTAGCTTTGGCAGTCTGTAAGGTTTTGTAAATGAAACTGGCCTGTTCGCGGGTTTCTTTAGAGAGCCTTTCGTTTCGGGAACTCATGGCAAGTCCATGGGGTTCCCTCTCAATGGCACATCCTACTATGGTATATGGGAGGTCTTTTGTTTCGGCCATTTTTCGGATTATCTGTAATTGCTGAAAATCTTTTTCTCCAAAATAGGCTTTGTTAGGTTCGGCAGTTCGCAGCAAAAGCTCCACAATAGTGCCGACACCGTCAAAATGTCCTGTTCTAAATTCGCCTTCCATTACTTTGTCCAATCCATCGAACTCGTAAGATTCGGATTTAAGGTTTCCGGCATAAATCTCATCTACCGTAGGTGCAAAAACAACTATGTTTTCAGATACTTCTTTTAAAAGGCTTACATCTTTTTGGAAAGTTCTCGGATATTTTTCCAAATCATCCTTTTTGTCGAATTGGGTGGGATTTACGAAAATGCTGACAATCACAAAATCATTTTCGGCCAAGGCTTTTTTTACCAACGAAATATGACCGGAGTGCAATGCGCCCATAGTGGGGACAAGACCAATGGTGCGGTCTTTTCTGCGCTCCTCCAAACTAAAGGCATTGAGTTCTTTTTTACGGTCGAAAATCTTCATATACAGGTACAAAAGGGTGCAAAAATACTACAAATACAGCTAATCAGCATAATTTTTGTACTTTTGCAGCTATGTTTTTCAGATAAACAAAAGAAAGCGTTTATGAATGGTAAAAAGGTATTGTTTGTATCTTCTGAATTAGTTCCCTACCTCCCAGAGAATCCTGTTTCCTTAATGTCTTACGAAGCACCTAGAATGGTGAACAGTAATGGTGGGCAAATACGGATATTTATGCCAAGGTATGGAAATATTAACGAAAGAAGGCATCAATTACATGAGGTAATACGTTTATCGGGGATGAACCTGGTGATCAACGACATGGATATGCCCTTGATCATTAAGGTGGCCTCCATACCAAAAGAACGGATTCAGGTCTACTTTATTGATAACGATGAGTATTTTAAAAGAAAGGCAACATTTGCAGATGCCGATGGGAATTTGTTCCCGGATAACGACGAACGCGCCATCTTTTTTGCCAAAGGTGTTGTGGAAACCGTAAAAAAATTGAACTGGTCCCCAGATATTATCCACGTTCATGGCTGGATGGCCTCTATGGTGCCACTTTACCTCAGAAAATATTATGCTGATGAACCCTTGTTCGCCGATAGTAGAATTGTTACTTCCGTTTACGGCAAGGATTTTGAAGGTGAGCTGGATGCCGAAATGATCAACAAAATAGCTTTCGATGGTATTGATAAAGAGGAAGTTTCCGTTCTTTCCAAGCCCGAGTATAATAATTTGTTAAAGGTTGCCGTAGATCATTCCGATGCCGTTATTTTAGCCGCGGAGGATTTGTCCGAGGATTTAAAAAACCACATAGATAATCTTTCCGTACCAGTATTGCCTTATGTCCCGCTTCAAGAAGCAGAGGAGGCATACACAAATTTCTATAATACAGAGGTTCTAAAATAGTTTGAATGAGATTTTCCAAGATTACCAAAGTTGCGACACTTGTTGGAACTTTGTTTTTGCTGATCGCTTCGTGTGATGATGAAATGGACACCATTGGCGAAGGTGTTGTTGCAGGAGAACCCTTCAGTACGGGTAAAGTAGAGTACGATGTTTTTGCCTTTAATAAAGGTATAACTGCCGTGCAGACCAATAAATTGCCTTTGTACCAACTGGGCACATTCAACGACCCTGTATATGGACAAAGAAAAGCCAGCATAATTTCCCAACTTGCATTGTCCGCCGAAGCCCCAACCTTTGGAGACCTGAGGCAAGAGGTGGAGGATACGGCCGACTCGGACGATAATGCCACAACGGTAGAGGAAAACGAGACAGTAAAGGAAGTGTATTTGAACATCCCTTTTCAAACAGCCCCCTCGCCGGATTCTGATGGTGATGGTATTCCGGATGAACTGGAAAGTGGCGAGGATGCGGAAGACCCAAATTCTGATTACGATGGCGATGGTGTCACCGATAACCAGGAAAGGATCATTGGCTCCAATCCGTACGACCCAAACGAAGATGGCACCGCCGAAGGATTTGTTGCCAATATTTATCCCAATAGGTTTGATTTGGACAGTATATACGGCGATAGGACCCAAACTTTTGAATTGACAGTTTCCAAATCTAATTACTTCTTGCGCGATTTGGACCCGAATTCTAATTTTGAAGAAGCCCAAGAATATTACTCCAATCAGGATTTTTCGGCTTTTATCGGCGAAGAATTGTCAATCGAAGGTCAAAAAACAGTAACCATTGACGATATCGAAACCTTGGTTTTTGCCGAAGATGACCCCGATACGGCAGATGTAGATGAATCACAAACAGTTGTAGAGAGTAGAATTGCCCCGGGCATTCGAATTCCCCTAAACCCGGATTTTTTTCAACAGAACATTTTGGATAAAGAAGGTCAGCCTGAGTTGTTGAGGCAATCCAATTTTAGAAATTTTATAAGAGGTATCCACTTAGCGGGGTCCGATATGGAGCAACTTATGTTCTTGTTGGATTTGACCCAAGCCAACATCACTATTACCTACGAGTATAACGATTATGATGCCGAGGCTGAGGAAGTTGTGGTCGCGGAGAAAGATTTTACACTTCGTCTGTTGGTAGCCAATACCAATGGTCAGATTACTGGAAATGCGGTTAACGTGTTCGAAAACGACATGCTTCCTTCACAAATTGAGAGCGCATTGAATTCCGAAGAGAATGCTTCTCGAATTTATGTAAAAGGAGGGGCCACTCTTGCCGAGGTGCGTTTGTTCGATGAAGTGGAAAACGGAGGCGCTACGATCATCAATGAAATCAAGCAGAACAATTGGATCATTAACGAGGCAAATTTGGTGTTCTACGTGGATCGCGAGACATTGGGAACTTCCGTGGTCGAACCGCCAAGGCTTTATCTGTACAACGCAGAAACCAATCTACCCCTGTACAATATTGCCAACGAGGATGTAACGCCGAATTCTGGACCAAATTCGTTGCGATATTTTGCGAGCCACGACGGAGTGTTGCAGTCCAGCAACAATCAAGGTGTAAAATACACGGTTCGTATTACGGAGCACATCAATAATATAATCGTTAGGGATTCCGTAAACGCTAAATTGGGCTTGACCTTAACCCCGAACATTGCTTTAACCGCGGTTCAAGAAGCGCTCGGGAGCGACATGCAAGAGATAGATTATCCGGTTGGTGCCGCAATGAGCCCATTGGGAACCATACTCTATGGAAGTAATGTTGCCCCAGAAGAAGAAGACCGAAAGCTAAAGCTTGAAATCTACTACACTAAGGCCAACTAACCTTGTATTTATCGTAGTTTTTTAAACGTTTATCGTTTTAAAGAACCAGAACGGCATATTTTAACGTATACATTTTAAATTTGAGGACCAATCCCCCAGATGGTTATTAATTAAAAAAAAACTTATGTGTGGAATAGTCGGTTATATAGGTCATAGAGATGCCTATCCAATTATAATCAAAGGGTTACAGAGACTCGAATACAGAGGGTACGACAGTGCCGGTGTTTCTCTTTTCGATGGAGAAAACATCCATTTGGCCAAAACCAAGGGCAAAGTAGAGGATTTAAAAAACAAGGCGGAGACCACGATACCCATTAAAGGGAAGTTGGGCTTGGGCCATACAAGATGGGCTACACACGGCGTGCCGAACGATGTAAACTCGCATCCCCATTATTCAAATTCTGGCGACTTGGTGATTATACACAATGGAATCATAGAAAACTACGAGTCCATTAAACAGGCTTTGATAAAAAGGGGGTATTCTTTTGAATCCGATACGGATACCGAAGTGCTCATCAATCTAATAGAAGAAGTTAAGAAAAAAGAAGGGGTTAAGCTGGGCAAAGCAGTGCAGATAGCATTGAATCAGGTTGTTGGAGCTTATGCCATTGCTGTTTTCGACAAAAACAAACCAGATGAGATCGTAGTGGCCAAGTTGGGAAGTCCACTTGCCATCGGTATAGGAGAGAACGAGTATTTTATTGCTTCGGATGCTTCACCATTTATAGAATTTACGAACAATGCCGTTTATTTGGAAGACGAAGAAATGGCCATTGTGCGTATCGGAAAGGAAATCAAACTCCGAAAAATAAAGGATGATGCCATTGCCTATCCCAACATTATGGAGTTGCAGCTCAATCTTGAAGAGATTGAGAAAGGAGGATACGATCACTTTATGCTCAAAGAAATTTATGAGCAGCCCAAGGCTATTATGGATACCTACAGAGGTCGTTTGTTGGCCGATAAGGGCATCATAAAAATGGCGGGGATCGATCAAAACCTTGAAAAATTCTTGAATGCAAACAGAATTATAATAGTTGCGTGCGGTACATCATGGCATGCAGGTCTGGTGGCCGAGTATATTTTTGAGGACATGGCAAGAATTCCTGTGGAGGTCGAATACGCTTCGGAATTTAGGTACAGGAATCCCGTGATAACCGAAAACGACGTCCTTATTGCCATATCGCAGTCAGGTGAAACAGCCGATACGTTGGCAGCTATAAAATTGGCCAAAGAAAAAGGAGCTTTTGTGTTTGGAGTGTGCAACGTTGTAGGGTCTTCCATAGCAAGAGAAACACATGCCGGTGCATATACCCATGCCGGACCGGAAATCGGGGTGGCATCGACCAAGGCGTTTACGACCCAAATTACGGTGTTGAGTTTGATCGCATTAAAACTGGCACAGGAAAAAGGAACACTTTCCCAGTCTAAATTTCATGAATATTTAACTGAATTGGAAGCGGTGCCCGCCAAAGTGGAAAAGGCCTTGTTGTCCAACCCCTTGGTAGAGGAAATTTCCGAAACGTACAAAGATTCGGCCAACTGCTTGTATTTGGGCAGGGGGTACAATTTTCCGGTAGCCTTGGAAGGAGCGCTTAAGCTAAAAGAAATCAGTTACATTCATGCAGAAGGTTATCCAGCAGCAGAAATGAAGCACGGCCCAATCGCTTTGATCGATGAACAAATGCCCGTAGTGGTTATAGCTACCAAAAAGGGACATTACGAAAAAGTGGTCAGCAATATTCAGGAAATCAAATCCAGAAAAGGCAGGATCATTGCTATTGTAACAGAAGGAGATCAATCGGTAAAGGAGCTGGCAGATCATGTCATCGAAGTGCCGGAGACATCGGAAAGTCTCTCCCCTCTGCTCACAACAATCCCATTGCAATTGTTATCCTATCATATTGCGGTAATGAGGGGCTGTAACGTAGATCAGCCAAGAAATTTGGCCAAATCGGTAACGGTAGAATAAATTTTTAAAACATATTTTTAGGAGAAAGGAGCCGATATGGGCTCCTTTTTTTGTTGAAAACGTAGATATGGATACTTTTTTTTGCCAAAAAAGTATTATGCATGCATAATTTTTTTCAAATTTGTATAATTGGAATAAAAAAAAATGTATCTTCCCATTTGATACAAACAAGCACATAAACTAAATTAACTCTAATCCATAGCAAATGAAAAAACTTATGTTTGTTTCCCTAATGCTGCTTGGTTTGGCCACCTACGGTCAAACTACGGTTCAGGGAAAAGTAGTTGATGAAAACAATGAACCCATACCAGGCGCCAACGTGGTTTTGGTGGGCAAAGCAGAAGGAACCACTACGGACTTTGATGGAAACTTTACATTTAATACTTCGGAAACACCCCCGTTCAAACTTCAATTTTCGAGTATAGGATTTTCAGATTTTACCACCGATGTAACATCTAACAACCAAACACTTTCCATTACGCTTTCGGCAGCCAATACAATGTTGGACGAAATCGTTATTTCTGCCTCGAGGACCCCGGAGCGTATCTTCGAATCGCCGGTATCCGTAGAAAGATTTGGTCTAAAGGAAATTAAGAATACCACGGCAGAGTCGTTTTATGGGGGTCTCCAAAATTTAAAAGGGGTGGATATAAACACGAACAGTTTAACGTTCCAGTCCATTAACACCAGAGGTTTTGCCACTTTTGCCAATAACAGGTTTTTGCAATTGGTGGATGGCATGGACAATACAGCTCCCGGGCTGAACTTTGTTCTTGGTAACTTAGTAGGTATGTCCGAGTTGGATGTGCAAAGTGTAGAAATCCTTCCAGGGGCCTCTTCCGCACTTTATGGTGCAGGTGCCTTTAACGGTATTCTGTTTATGAGAAGTAAAAATCCTTTCGATTTTCAAGGAATCAGTGCTTATGCCAAGGCAGGGGTAACTACCCAAGATGCCGCCGGCAGTAATTTTTATAAGGATTTTGGAGTGCGTGCTGCCCACGCTTTTAGCGACAAGCTTGCGATAAAGGCGAACCTTTCGGTACTAACGGGCGAAGATTGGCATGCCAATAGTCGCGTAGATTTAAACAACCCAGGGGCCGATCGTTCCAATCCAGCTTACGACGGATTGAACGTTTATGGTGATGAGGTTTCTACCTTGTTGGATTTTGATGCCGCAGCTGGTTTCCCAACAGGAACGGTTGGAACTGCTTTGATATCAAGAACAGGGTATGATGAGGCGGATTTGGCCGACTACGGAGCAGAAAGTATAAAATCTGATTTTGCGTTGCACTACAGGCCGTTTGCGGATGATCTTGAAATAATTTTGAACAGTAGAATAGGTAGGGGGACAACCATCTATCAAGGGGCAAACCGTTACGCAGTATCAGGCTTTACCATGCAGCAGCATAAGTTGGAGATCAAAAACGACAACTTCTTTATCCGAGGATATATCGTATCCGAGAACTCCGGGGATGCGTACGACACGCGTTTTGCGGCAATCAATGTGAATAGGGCTTGGAAATCCGATACTCAATGGTTTACAGATTATGCAGGGGCTTATATTCCTACTTATCTAGGAGGAATTCAAGGAGCAGGACTTACTCCTGAACAGGCTTCGGCCCAAGCACATATTGCTGGTAGGCAAGCTGCCGATCAAGGGCGATTAATTCCAGGCACACCTGCGTTCCAAAGTGCTTTTAATACAGTTGTAAATGATGGTGACTTGACGACCGGTGCCAAGTTTATCGATAAGACCAAATTCCGTCACGTAAATGGTAACTATAACCTGGCTCATTTAATTGATGATTGGGCAGATGTTCAAATAGGAGGTTCGTTCAGGGAATATGAACTGAACTCCAACGGAACCATTTTTACCGATATCGATGGTCCGATCAAATACAACGAATACGGTGCTTACCTACAAGTTCAGAAAAAATTCTTGGACGATCGTCTAAAATTCACAGGGTCTGCACGTTACGATAAAAATGAGTTTTTTGATGGTTTCCTTTCACCAAGGGTTTCTTTTGCCTATACATTGGGAGAGGAGCGTAACCATAATCTTAGGGTTTCCGTGCAGCAAGGTTTTAGAAACCCGACAACACAGGATTTGTTTATTGGTTTAAATGCGGGTCGTGCCATTTTGGTAGGTTCTGCACCAGCTAACTTGGATAGGGATGTGCGTACCTTTAATATAAGTCAAAAAGCTCAAGATGATTTGGGTCAACCAGCTACCGTAGAAATTGTTGGTCGGGCAGCCTACGAAAACGCTTATTCAACTAGCTCATTGCAAGCAGGTGCTCCTGAGGCAGTTAATACGCCGCTTGTTAAGCCTGAAGAAATTATTGCTTACGAAGCAGGTTATCGGGGACAAGTGGGCAGGTTTACCATTGATTTGAGCGGATATTACAATAGTTATTCCGATTTCTTGGCCAACACAACTACAGCTGTACCTTTTTATGGTGAAGCAGGCGATGGTGGTCTTTCCCTCTTGGCTATACAGAATGGAGATTACCAAGTATATCAAACATTTACCAACTCAGAGGCCGATATAAATTCTTATGGCGCTACTCTTGGGGTAGATACCAAAATAGGAAACTTTGATCTTGGCGTAAACTATACATTCGCTGAATTGGATATAGATGAAGGGAAATATCCTGACTTAAGAACAAATTTTAACACTCCAAAGCATAAGGTGAAAGCTTCATTTGGAAATTCGGAGTTGTTCAAAAACTTTGGATTCAATGTAAATTACAGGTGGAGCGATAGCTATTTCTGGGAAGCTTCATTTGCCGATGGCGATATTCCTGCGTTTACCGTGCTGGATGCACAGCTCAATTATTCCGTACCATCTCTAAAATCTGTCTTTAAAGTAGGTGGTTCCAATATTTTGGGAGATGAATATTACACGGCGATTGGTACTGGTTTTGTAGGTTCTATATATTATCTGTCCTGGACCATAAACCCTTAAACCGTAGTAAAAAAGAAAAAGTAAAGGCGTTGGGTTTTCCAACGCCTTTTTTCTTTAAAAAAAACTGAAAATCAGTTTCTGAATAAGAATGTAAAAGCATATCTTTGCAGCCGAAAAAATAGCGGTTATTTTCCGCGTATTCAATTATAAATAAACATACTAATGTCTAAAGTAACAGGTAAGGTTGCCCAAATTATAGGCCCGGTCATTGATGTTGAGTTTGAATCAGGGGTAGAGATCCCAAGAATTTATGACTCCCTTGAAATTGCAAAAGCTGATGGCTCAAGATTGGTTTTGGAAGTACAATCACACATTGGTGAGAATACAGTAAGGACCATTTCTATGGACTCTACCGATGGATTGAGCAGAGGTGTAGAGGTAGTAGCTACCGGAAATCCAATCCAAATGCCAATCGGAGAAGATGTTTACGGACGTCTTTTTAATGTGATCGGTGACGCTATCGATGGTTTGGAAGAATTACCTAGAACTGGCGACAATGGACTTCCAATTCACAGGGAAGCACCGAAATTTGAAGACCTTTCCACTTCCACAGAAGTACTTTTTACAGGTATTAAGGTAATCGATCTTATCGAGCCTTACGCAAAAGGAGGTAAGATTGGATTGTTCGGTGGTGCCGGGGTAGGTAAAACCGTATTGATCCAGGAGTTGATCAACAACATTGCTAAAGGTCACGGTGGTTTGTCCGTGTTCGCAGGTGTTGGGGAGCGTACTCGTGAAGGAAACGATTTGCTTCGTGAAATGTTGGAGTCCGGCATTATAAAATACGGAGACGATTTCTTGCACTCCATGGAAGAAGGCGGATGGGATCTATCCAAAGTGGATAAAACCGCAATGAAAGATTCCAAAGCAACATTCGTGTTCGGTCAGATGAACGAACCACCCGGGGCTCGTGCACGTGTGGCATTGTCCGGTTTAACGATTGCTGAGTATTTCCGTGATGGGTCGGGAGAAGGACAAGGTAAGGACGTTCTTTTCTTCGTAGATAACATTTTCCGTTTCACCCAAGCAGGTTCAGAGGTGTCCGCACTTTTAGGTCGTATGCCATCTGCGGTAGGTTACCAGCCAACATTGGCAACAGAGATGGGTGCCATGCAGGAAAGGATTACATCAACAAAAAGAGGTTCCATTACATCTGTACAGGCGGTTTACGTTCCTGCGGATGACTTGACGGATCCTGCACCAGCTACAACATTTGCTCACTTGGATGCAACAACCGTACTATCCCGTAAAATTGCCGAGTTGGGTATTTATCCTGCTGTGGATCCCTTGGATTCCACTTCTAGGATCTTGACTCCTGAGATTTTGGGTAAAGAGCACTACGATTGTGCACAGCGTGTAAAAGAGTTGTTGCAACGTTATAAAGAGCTTCAGGATATTATTGCCATCTTGGGTATGGAAGAACTTTCTGAAGAAGATAAATTGGCCGTAGGTAGAGCTAGACGTGTGCAACGTTTCTTATCTCAGCCTTTCCACGTAGCTGAGCAGTTTACTGGTATTCCAGGGGTATTGGTTGATATTAAAGAGACCATCAAAGGATTTAATATGATTATGGACGGTGAATTGGATCACCTACCGGAATCTGCTTTCAACCTTAAAGGTACCATCGAGGAAGCTATCGAGGCTGGAGAGAAAATGTTGGCGGAAGCCTAAAAAAGATTTCAGATGCTAGTATTGAGTAGTTAGATTTCTTTTTACTCATATCTCAATGCTCACATCTAATATCTCAATACTAATAAATATGTATTTAGAAATAGTATCACCCGAAGCTACTTTATTCTCAGGAGACGTAACCTCGGTTACCGTACCAGGAGTAAATGGAGAATTTCAGATGTTAGAGAACCACGCACCTATTGTATCTCTTTTGCAAGCTGGAAACGTAAAAGTGAAAGGTAACATCACCATTGATGAGGATTTTGCCGATAAGTTTTCCAAAGGAAACAATGGGGAAACAGTTTTGGCAATATCGAGTGGTACCGTGGAGATGAAGGACAATAAAGTAATCGTCCTAGCTGATTAAAATAAATGAATTCATTCATAAAAAAGCCGTTCCATTGGAGCGGCTTTTTGTTTTGAGCTAATATTGTTAGGGGCAAGTTTTTTTAAATAATCAAGAATAATCATAAAAAAAGGCGCCCTTTTTGGGCGCCTTTTTAATGGAATCAAAGTATATCTTATTTAAAGTCAGTGGCTTCTACACCCTCGTTAACTTTGATTTCTTTTACAATAAACTCCATATTTTGAGGTCCCATACTTTGTATTAACTTGAACGGGAATTTAATGCCGGATACTTCCTGGTAATCATCGAATCCAATGGTGCTGGTTACTTGTTGTCCTTGTACTTCCTGTGTATTGGTTTCTTGTACCTTTAGTCCAGTTTCCACATCATAAAAAGCTGTTTTGTTATCGCTTATTTTTAGCTTGTATGCTTTGGAATCACCAACAGGCTCCACACCTTCCAAGGTAACATCGCCGGCGGCCAAATAGTTGAGCTCCGGGAATGCTGCGGCTTCTTCCTTTATCTTTGCGATTTCTTCGGGTGAAAGGTCTTTACGCTGGCCTTGAACTATCATATAACCGGAATCTCCGTCCAAAACCTGTTTTTGCATGGAATTGCCCTGCATTTTTACATCTTGCATAAACTGATCTTTGGTAGTCTTTTTCATTTCCAGCTCCAACTTCATACCTTGCATTTCAGCTTCAGCAATCATGGAATATGAGTTAACGCCTTCTAATTTGGATTTACCGCCAACAGCCTTTATATAGTTTGTCAAAACAGTATTGGCATCCATGCCCTCTGGAATACCAGCAGTGTAATCTGGCTTTGCTGTTTTATTGGCATATTTGTCGTAGTATAGCACGGGTACGGTTTTTCCATTAAAAGTCACCTTTTCCAAGTTTTCCAAAACATCGCTGCCCTTGCCAGTAACCACTATGCGAGCATTTGAAGTAGTAAAGTGCTTTTGCGCGGCCTTTTGTACATCTTCTTTGGTAATGGCATCCAATCGTTCCAAGTAAGTTTTATAAAAATCTTGTGGAAGGTCTTGTGTTTCAATATTCAAGGCATATTGTGCTACCGTTTCCGGTTTTTCCAAGGCCATTACAAAGCTACCTGCATATTTTGCCTTGGCGTTGGCCAACTCTTGATCCGAAACCGGCTCGGAAGTTATAGTTTGGATTTCTTTCAATATTTCCACAACCGAGCTATCGGTAACCATATTTCGAACCTGTGCAAAGGCATCAAATCTCATAGGGCTATATTTGTTTGCCCTGATGCCAGAATAGGCACCATAGGTGTATCCTTTGTCCTCTCTTAAGTTTTGAAACAATCTGGACTGCATTCCGCCTCCTAAAATTCTGTTGGCCAAAAGAGCGTCCAGGTAGTCTTCATCCTTCATTGTTAAGTGGGTAAGGTTCTCCACGGCTACCTCGGATTGTACGGCGTTGGGTACATCAACAAAGTTGATCTGGGTGTATTGTACATCTTTGGGGTCGGAATAGGTGAAAGATGGCGGCGCGGCTTTGGACCATGGGGTAAAGGCCTTTGTAACCAATTCCTTTACCGTATCGAACTCAACATCGCCGATCACTACCAAATAGGCATTGGCGGGCACAAAATAGGACCTGTAAAATTGCTCCACATCTACCAGGGAAACATTGTTTACGGTCTCTTCCGTCATAAATTCACCATACGGGTGGTTTTTACCGTAGGCCAAAGCGGCCTGAACTCTTTCTGCAATCGCTGAAACATCTTTCTCTTCCGATTTGATGCCAGTGATAATTTTCTCTTTTTCCTTATCAAACTCCTCTTGGGTAAAATTCGGGTTTAGCGCGGCATCGGCCATTAACTCTAGAATTCTTGGAAAATATTTGGATAGTGAACTTGCAAAGGCACTTTGGTCCCCAATAAAAATGTTGGCGCCCAAAAAGTCAACTTCTTCATAAAACTCATCTTTTGGAATATTTTTGGAGCCTTTGCCCAGTAAACTTCCGGTAAGGGCGGACACGCCAGCTTTATCCCCTTCCATAATAGGAGGGTTGTCTATAGATAATTGGATGCGGACCCTGGGCAATTTATGATTTTCGACAACAAGCACTTTTAGCCCATTTTTAAGTTCGAAACGCGCAGGCTCTTTTAGGTTGATTTTTGGAGCAGGGCCAGGTTTCGGCTGTGTGCTCCTGTCTATTTGCGTGTAAGCGGCTGTCATAAACAAGGACAGCACGGTTAAAACTAAATACTTTTTCATTTTAATTAGCGTCTTTTTGTTCTGGTAAATACTCCAATTCAACACGTTGGTTCACCTTTAAATATTTTTTGGCCACCTCCATAATTTCTTCTCGGGTAATGGAACGGTAAATATCTATTTCTGTATTGATGAGGTTGGTGTCGTCCTTCAACATGTAATTTTCGGCCAATGAATTGGCGATTCCCTCCACACTGCTGTTCGCGTTTACAAATTGATTTTCGAACTTGTTCTGAAGTTTTTGATAATCCTTTTCGGAAATCAATTCCATTTGAAGCTTAAGGATTTCTTCATCAATTTCTTTTTTGATATCCTGGATGGAGTTGTCCCCTACCGGAAGGCCACCAACAATGTAGGAGCTATAATCCTCTGCATCGATCGGAACGGAAAGAATCTGTAGGGCCATTTTTTTCTCGTCCACCAATTTTTTATAAAGTTTAGAGCTTTCACCGCTGCTCAAATAGGTAGAGATCATATTGATCACATAAGCCTCTCTCTGTCCCTGGCCAGGTGTTCGGTACGCCAATAAAATGGCCGGTATTTGGATATTGGGATCGTGGTATTTGGCAAAGATAGTTTTTGTGATTGGCTCTTCTTTTATATTTGGTCTTGGTATCTCCGCACCTCTTGGGATGGGCCCAAAATAATCCTCGATCATTTTTTTGGTCTTATCCATCTCAAAATCACCGGCAACTACCAAAACTCCATTATTGGGCACATAATATGTTTGATTGAATTTTTTAAAATCCTCCAAGGTGGCGCTCGCCAAATGATCTAACGAACCGATTACGCCCCATCGGTAAGGGTGATCCTTGTATAGATTTTTTAAAATTTGCTCAAAAAAAGCGCCGTACGGAGCATTGTCCGTTCTCAGTCTTCTCTCTTCTTGGACCACCTCTTTTTGGGTATCCACGCCCACCTGACCTATAATTGGGTGCATTAGACGCTCAGATTCCAACCAAAGGCCTACTTCCAAACTATTCGAAGGAAATACTTCATAATAATAGGTGCGATCTAAAAAAGTGTTGGCATTGGCCCTTCCGCCATTTGCTGAAACAATTTGATCCCATTCGCCCCGTTCAATGTTTTTGGTCCCTTCAAAAAGAAGATGTTCAAAAAAATGAGCAAATCCTGTTTTGTCGGGATCTTCATCCTTAGATCCCACATGGTACATTACCGATGTAGTGACCACCGGGGCGCCATTGTCCTGATGAAGGATCACATGCAGCCCATTGTCCAAATCATACTCCTCGAACACCACCTCCTGGGCAGAGATCAGTGCTACGGCAAAGAGCATAGTAAATGCTGTAAACAAATGTTTTTTCATTGTAATAGTTAGTATTAAAATATTTGATGTTGCTACGAGGTTGGTATCCATTTTAACTTGGATGTTACGATAAATATAAAATAATTTTATCGGGCATAAGGAGTTTATATAGGTCTTTGGGTTTAAAAATGTGGGATAATTCACAAACATTCAGTAAATTATACAATGAATCCAAAAAGAAATCACATGAAAAATTTAACTCTTCCTATTCGATTTGGGATAGTTACCAGCGCTGTACTGATAGCGTATTTTTTGATTTTGGCCTTAATGGGTAAACATACCAATGTGTTTTATAGTCTTTTTAATGGGATAATTACCGGATTTGGCATCTATGAGACCATCAAGTATACCAAGATTAAACAGGGAAAAGGCTTTAGTTACGGCAAAGGATTTACAGCAGGTATAACCACTGGATTTGTTGCTACTCTGTTATTTACCATATTCTTCGCGTTTTATGCAACGGAACTGGACAGTGTATTTTTGGATAATCTTTCGACCGCTTGGGCCAGTGATTATCAAAATTTTCAAGGAATTGTCTTTTTTACCGTTGCCATTATGGGGTTTGCCACGACCTTGGTTTTGACACTTTCTTTTATGCAACTTTTTAAAACCAGTAATAACTCTAAAAAAATTATGGGCTAAATCCATTAAGAATACTTGTGGATTAAGGATTTAGCAGTATATTTGCACCCGCTTATTTTAATAAAGCGAAGTAATTTTAATCTAATTAACGCATTATGTACGCAATTGTAGAGATGGCAGGGCAGCAATTTAAAGTTGCAAAAGACCAGAAAGTGTACGTTCACCGTTTGCAAGAAGAAGAAGGTAAAAAAGTTACTTTCGATAAAGTACTTCTTTTGGAAGATGGTGGTAACGTAACCATTGGCGCCCCGGTCATAGAAGGTGCGGCTGTAGAAGCCAAAGTGGTTAAACACCTTAAAGGAGATAAGGTAATCGTTTTCAAAAAGAAAAGACGTAAAGGTTACCGCAAGAAAAACGGTCACAGACAATATTTGACTGAAATCGTTGTTGAAGGTATTGTAGCTAAAGGTGCTAAAAAAGCAGCCCCAGCTAAGGCAAAACCTGCAGCTGAAGCTAAAAAGGCAGAAGCAAAAGCAGCAGCTCCCAAAAAAGAAGCTCCAAAAGCAACAGAGGATTTAAGTTCCAAAACTGTTGCTGAATTGAGAGAATTGGCAAAAGCACAAGATATCACCGGTTACTCTTCTATGAAGAAAGCCGAGCTTATCGAAGCATTAAGTAAATAAGACACGAACTAAAATTTATATATCATGGCTCACAAGAAAGGTGTAGGTAGTTCAAAAAACGGTAGAGAATCAGAATCGAAACGTCTTGGCGTTAAGATTTTTGGTGGTCAGGCAGCTGTAGCTGGTAACATTATTGTAAGACAACGTGGTACCAAGCACAACCCTGGTGACAATGTATACGCAGGAAAAGACCATACCTTGCATGCCAAGGTTGATGGTATTGTAAAGTTTGAGAAAAAGTCAGGTGGTAAATCTTTTGTTTCCATCGAGCCTTTCCAAGCTTAAGACAAAGACTTTTATAATTTTAAAAGGCTCCACTAAAGTGGAGCCTTTTTGTTTTGCGTTACTTTTAAAGGTTTTATAACCTAGCCGTAATATTCTTTTTAGTCCGATTGATTTACTTGTAGGTTTATTTCAAACGCAAGTGGTGGGCAATCAAAATAGGGTATTTTTAATTTTCTTTTGGATAGGTTGTTGCCTATTTCCATATACTGGCCCTGCCCAAGCCACTGCTGAAAACCAGATAGCCTATTTTCCGCTCAAAGAACAGTTGGAAAATGTCAAACAGTATCCAGAAAACTATAAAGAAATAGCCGATGCCTATTTAAAACTAGGCGAATACTACCATTCTTTAGGCCTCTTTTCCGAAGCCACCGAACAATACAATCTGGCATTAAATCAATTGGGTACCGCCTTAAACGACCCACTGTTCATTACGCTGAACAATAACATAGGTCGAGTGTATCTGGCACTCAATAAATTTGAATTGGCCGAACAGTATTTTACCGAATCCATGAAATCGGCCCGAGAACTTAAATATGATGCCGGGTTGGCTTCATCTTTGGGCTTGTTGGGAGCAAGTCACGAAAAACAATCGGAGTACCCAGAAGCTTTAGAGGACCAATTCCAAAGTCTTTCACTTTTTCAAAAATTGAAAGACTCAACAGGAATCGCACGCACCAATGAAAATATCGGGAGTATCTACGAGGACCTCGAGGAATACGACAAGGCATATCTGTACTTTAAAAAGGCCTATACTTTTTTCAAAGGCAGTTTTTCGATCGAAGAATCCAATGTTCTAAATAATTTAGGGGATGTTTTCAGGAAAACTAAGGATTACACCAAAGCTCTTGAGTTTACCGTCAAATCATTGAATTTAGCTGAAGAAATCAACGATTTACATCAGCTGGAAAGCGCCCACAAAGATTTGTCCAAAACCTATGCTTTGATGGGGGACTATGAAAAAGCCCATTCCCATTTATTGTCGGCGTCGGAATTCAACAACCAAATGATCACTTCCCAAAACAGTGACCAGTTGAACGTGCTTCAAACCATTTTCGAGACCAATAAAAAAGAAGCTGAAATTGAATTGCTGAAAGAACAAGGAAAAGTAAGCAGGGCGAATCAAAATGTTCTTTGGGTGGCATTGTTTGCCATTGCAGCTATTCTCACCATTTTATATTTCTATTTGGGAAGAAAAAAAGAAGCAAAAATCAAATTGCAGGAATATAAACAACGCATGCTTAAAGCAGAGTTGGAGAAAAAAGCGATAGAGGAGAAAAATTTACAACGTGAGGTGCAACTCAAAACCTCTTCCTTATCCAGATACAGTTTACACCTTTCCCAAAAGAACAAAATCTTGTTGGATCTTTCCTCAACCTTGACCAATATCGCATCCCGAAAAAACATGAACACTTCGGAAAAGATTAAAACCTTGGTCAAGGAAATAGATCACAATCTTCAGGAAGAGAACGAATGGGATGAGTTCATGTCCTTTTTCAAGGAAATCCATCCGGAATTCATTAAAAAATTGTCCTCCCTTTCCGAAAATAGCTTGTCTCCGGCCGAGCTCCGATTGGGCATGTTGTTACGCTTGAACTTATCATCAAAAGAGATTGCCTCCATTTTAAGGGTAACCCCAGACAGTGTTCGAGTGGCACGTTACCGTCTGAGAAAAAAATTGCCGATAGATCAAAAAGAGGAATTGGTAAACTTTATGGTTGACCTTTAGTCACTTTTTGCTTCAACTCTTTACAAAAAGTTAATCGCATGTAAACAAACTGTAATTGTTGCCTTGATGTTTATAGCCATTTTTCGATTTGTTTCCCTTTTGTTCTCTTTTAGTTTAAATCATAAAGAGTTGATATACATAGTTTTGGGTGACTAAGTAATGTAATTCAAATTTCAACTGATGAACCTAACAAAACTCTTTTATGTAACGCTGTTTTTAGTGCTCGGAACAGCACTTGGGCAAGCACAATCAGGAAACATCCAAGGCACCATTACCGATAAAAACGGTATTTATGTTCCTGGAGCTAATGTTTATATTGAATCCATTTCCAAAGGAGCAATATCCAATTTTGATGGAAAATTCACTCTTGTTGGCATTCCTGAGGGATCCTATACACTTTCCATTACCTATATGGGATACACCGATGTGGAGCAAGAAGTTGCGGTAACAGCAGGTCGAACAACTGCCGTTAGCATTGTATTGAACCCTTCCAATGTAGAGCTGGACGAAGTTCAGGTAAGTGCTTACGGATTGAGTGGTCAGTCCAAAGCTTTGAATACCCAAAGAACAAACATGAACATTACCAATGTGGTGTCAACCGACCAAATTGGTAAATTTCCAGATGCCAATATAGGTGATGCCATAAAACGTATTCCCGGTATCACCATGCAAGTAGACCAAGGGGAAGCAAGGAACATTATTGTTCGTGGTCTTTCTCCACAATTAAACTCAGTTACCTTAAATGGTAGTAGAATTCCTTCTGCGGAGTCTGACAATAGAAATATTCAGATGGACCTTATTCCTTCTGACATGATTCAGACCATCGAAGTGAACAAGGCCGTAACCCCAGATATGGACGGTGACGCTTTGGGTGGTTCTGTAAACTTGGTAACCAGAACTGCACCTCAAGGATTCAGACTTTCTGCGACTGCGGGATCTGGTGTAAACTTTATCACCGATAAACGAATTTGGAACGGATCCATTTTGGTGGGTGACCGTACCAACGATGGTAAATTTGGTTATATGTTCTCTGCAACCATCAACGACAATGATTTTGGTTCCGACAACATTGAGGCCGAATGGAACGACGAGTTCGAATACAATACTGGATTGGAAGACGAAGAGGGAGAGCCTATTTTGGAAGAAGTTGATGTGGACCCTTACACCAATGTAACCGAACAAAGAACATATTTGGTACAAAGGGTGAGAAGAAGCTTTTCTGCCAATTTTGATTATCAGATCAATGCAGCCAATAATATCTACCTAAAAACCATGTACAATTGGAGGGATGATCGTGAAAATAGATTTGCCTTCGCACAAGAAATTTTGGATGGAGAGGATATTGAAGCAGAGGATTTTACCATTACCAATGGAGTCCCGACTCGTTTTCCTATTGAAGCAGTTCGCGAATCCAAAGGGGGTATCGCTGGAGGACGCAACAAAAACAGACGATTGGAAGACCAGCGTATGCAAAACTACACGTTGGGTGGAGACCATTTGTTCGGCTCATTAAAACTGGATTGGATGGCAGCTTACGCGAAAGCCTCCGAAGAGCGTTTGAACGAACGATACGCTGCCTATGCTGCGGAGTACATTGTTAATAATGACAATAGTAACCCAAAGTACCCAATAATGACCGCATCCGACCCAAGTGATTTCAATAATATGGACAACTTTGAGTTTGATGAGATCACCAACGAAAACCAATATACTGAGGAAGAAGACATAAACTTCTTTGTGAATTTTGAATTACCGGCGGATCTGTTTGGTAATGGAGGTACGATCAAATTTGGTGGTAGAGGTCGTTTTAAAACAAAAATGCGTGACAACGACTTTTATGAATATGATTTGGAAGATTTGTATCCTACTTTGGGAGCTGTTCCGGTTAAAAACTACACCGATTCAGATTTCTTGGCAGGAGAAAAATACCAAGCAGGTACTTTTGCCAGTGAAGAATGGTTAGGTTCTTTGGATTTGAACACTACAAATGGTGAAGCTTTGCCAGATGAATACCTTCCAGGAAACTTTGAAGTAAAGGAAAATGTTTTGGCCGCTTACGCCATGTTCAACCAAAAGCTGACCGACAAGTTGAGTGTTTTGGCAGGTCTTCGTGTGGAAAACACAAAACTCGAATCGGATGGAAACCGAGTGGTGTATATTGAAGAAGATGAAGATGCAGGAATAGAAGAGGGAATCGAGGTAGAACCTGTTTCTGATGAGAACTCCTATACCAACTTTTTGCCTGGACTGCACTTTAAATACGATTTGAATAATAACACTATCCTACGCTTTGCTTGGACCAAAACGCTGGCACGTCCAAACTACGTGGATTTAATTCCTAGGTCGGAGATTGTTAACGAGGACGAAGAAGTTATCGTTGGAAACCCTGAGTTGGACCCGACCACTTCCATGAATTTCGACTTGAATGCAGAGCACTATTTTGAAAGTGTAGGTATTATTTCAGGTGGGTTGTTCTATAAAAGAATCAACGATTTCATCTACACTTTTATCACAGAAGCAGAAGATGATTCATTTGGTTCAGGAACAACAGGGTATGATGTTTTTCAACCTTTAAATGGGGATTCAGCATCTATTTTCGGTGCGGAGGTATCTTTCCAAAGACAATTGGATTTCTTGCCAGGCTTTGCCAGAAACTTTAGCATCTACTTGAATTATACGTATTTGTCTTCAAGCGCGGATGGTATCCGTAACGAAGATGGTGACGAGCGTACCGATTTGGATCTGCCAAACACAGCGCCAAACATGTTCAACGGGTCGTTGGGTTATGCCGATAAGAGATTCAGTGCAAGACTTTCAGCCAACTTCTCCGATTCTTATATCGATGAGATTGGTGGAAATGCTTTTGAGGACAGATATTACGATACGCAGTTCTTCTTGGATTTCAACGCCAGTTATGCCATCACCAATAACTTGAGGATCTATACCGATGTGAACAATATCACCAATCAACCATTGCGTTATTTCCAAAGTGTAAAGGAAAGAACACAACAAGCTGAGTTTTACAGTATAAGATTCACTTTTGGCTTGAAGTACGATTTGTTCAAAAAATAAAATCAGGTAGTATATTCTATATACTAGGTCAAATCGAGCTCAGTCGAGATGCTTAGAGCATTGAAACGTTCTCGACTGCGCTCGAACTGACATAAGACATAAATTTTTAACTCATGATTAAAAAATATATACCAATAATAATGGTGTTGACCGCAATTTCCTGTAAAGAACAAGGAAGCAAATTGCCTGCCATTGCACCAGATGTTATTACTGAAAAAACACCGAACGATACAGACGACCCAGCCATTTGGATAAATCCAGAGGATGCATCAAAAAGTATTGTTTTCGGTACGGATAAAGAAACAAATGGAGGCATCTATGCTTTCGATTTGAACGGAAAAATCATCAAAGAAAAGTCTATTACCGGAATTCAACGTCCCAATAATGTGGATTTGGAATATGGTTTTCAATTGAACGATTCGGTCGCTGTTGATGTGATTGCCTTCACCGAAAGGGAAAAGCAACAAATTCGTTTGTTTTCCGTGCCCGAAATGAAGCCGTTGGATGGTGGTGGTTTTCCTGTTTTTGAAGACGAGGCCAACATCGAAAACCGTTTGGCTATGGGCATCAGCCTGTACAAATCCCCAAAAGACTCATCGGTTTATGCCATTGTTGGAAGAAAAATTGGCCCTAGCGACTCCTATTTATATCAATATAAATTGGAATCGGACAGTACTGGGGTTTCTGCCAACTTGGTTCGCAAATTTGGAAGCTTTACTGGTGGCAAAGAAATTGAAGCCATTGCTGTGGACAACGAATTGGGCTACGTATATTATTCCGATGAAGGTGAATGTGTTAAGAAATATTATGCAGAACCTAGTATGGGTAATGAAGAGTTGGCCTGTTTTGGAGGCGAACACTTTTTAGAGGATATAGAAGGAATTGCCATTGCCAGATATCCAAATGGAGAGGGCTACATCATTGTTTCGGACCAACAACGTGGTCAGTTCAATATTTTCTCGAGAAAAGATAACAGTTTCATCAAAGCAGTGAATCTGTCCACCACGGAAACCGATGGATGTGATGTGGTGACAGTTCCGTTGAACAATACGTTCCCTAACGGACTTTTTGTAGCCATGAACGATGAAAAGGACTTCTATTTTTATGATTTGAACAAAGCCTTGGACTTAAAATAAATCCTAGAATTTGAGTTTCCTTTTTCGAGCGGTAATTTCCCAAGCATCAACTTTTTTACCGTTTTCGATTACCGAAACTTCATCATGAAGATTAATAGTGGGGCAAATATGATACGGGATGCCATAAAGGATATCACCGACCTTGAATTTGCTCCACTCTTCCACTTTGATCACCCCGTGCTCTTCACTTTGTGAAAGTAACTCGTAATTGTCCAGGTTAAGGAACTTTACCCGTTTGTTGATCGGGTTCTCCGCAGCCACCGATTTATGTCCTAGATCTACTGTAATTATGCCTTTCGTAGGTTTGGAAATAATTCGTGTGACCAAAATAGCGGCTGGTTTAAAATTTTGTTCGCTCAGCTTATCCCCATAGCCCCAATCCCAAAGAACACAGGTGCCCGGGCTCGTAATTCGCGTTTCTTCCAACAGGTGGGAGGTGAACGATGGAGTTCCACCACAAATAATTTTGGCCAAAGGGTAATCAGGTTTCAGAGCCTCAAGATAAGTTTCAACATCCTTTACACCTTTCTCTATTTTTTCTTTTCTAACAGTAAAATCCACATCCCTTAAATGTCCATCGTACGCATGTAGCCCTTTAAAGGAAAGAGATTTGCATATTTTTAGATAATCCATCAATTCATCCAACCCCGGGCCTATTTCTATCCCAGAGCGGTCCATGCCATTATTAATGTCAATATAAATACTGATACAGGCCTCTTTCTCCCGAGCTTTCGAATTCAATAGCTCTGCACTGTCTATATTGTCCACAATGGTGGAAAAGGCAGTGTTGGGAAAATGGTTGGACAAACTAAGGAAACGGTCCACCTTGGGCCCAACAAGCTGATGTGCGATCAAAACAGATGTAGCTCCGGCCTCTGCTGCTATTTCCGCTTCAGGTATTGTGGATGCCTTAAAGTTGGATATGCCGGCTGCCAACATTTGCTCCAGTACCTTGGGCATTTTGTTGGTTTTAATGTGCGGCATCAACCGATTCGTGTCACCATCGATCAAATCGACCATCTCGTTAATATTGTGCTTTAAATTTTCTAAGTAGAGCGCTATGGATGGAGAATCCACAGTTTCAATATTTTTAATAACGTACCAATCCCTGTCCATATATCCAGATTTATGGGATTAAAGGTAACAATCACAATGGGATGAACGATAATTTTATTTGTTTGATTCAGAGATTGTGTTGGATAAGCGAATGGATTTCTTTTTGTAGCTTTAAGAACATTAACTATAAATCTTAAATCATGAAAAAAGCAGTTATTTCATCACTATTGGCTTGTTCTATTTTGTTTACCAGTTGTTTAGGGTCGTTCAGTGCGTTCAATAACCTAAAAGATTGGAACCAAGGGCTGACCGACAGCAAGTTCTTGGACAACTTGATTTTTTGGGGATTGAACATTGTTCCGGTTTACGGATTGTTCTTTCTTGGCGATGCAATCATATTTAATGTGATAGAGTTTTGGTCCGGCTCTAATCCAATTGCCATGAAGGACGG
This sequence comes from Flagellimonas marinaquae, assembly GCF_023716465.1. Taxonomy (NCBI): domain Bacteria; kingdom Pseudomonadati; phylum Bacteroidota; class Flavobacteriia; order Flavobacteriales; family Flavobacteriaceae; genus Flagellimonas; species Flagellimonas marinaquae. The sequence continues at coordinate 1,223,719 of NZ_CP092415.1, read as the reverse complement.
CGAGTCGGAAACCCAGATGGTGGAACACGATGGCAATACTTTTGAGATGATCGCCACCAAAAACAGGATTCAGGTAACTGTGGTGGAAGGGCCAAAAAAAGGAAAGAAAATAGATTTGGTCTACAAGCCCGACGAAAAATCGTGGAATGCCATTAGACCAAATGGAGAAATTATAAAGCTATCTTCTTTTGAAGAAGGTTTCTATATTGTTCACATGCCCAACGGTGAGAAAGTAAAAATAGACCCTATGAGTACTAGAGAAGAAGGATTGGCGTTACTTAAAGAAAAGGATACCTATTATTATAACGAAACCCTTTTGGCCGAATAAAAAACATTGAACAATAAAAAACCCATGGTGTTTGCCATGGGTTTTTTTATATCATTTTGTTTCTTAGTATCTGTAGTATTCGGGTTTAAACGGCCCTTCTACTTTTACTCCAATATAATCGGCCTGCTCTTTATTGAGTTCGGTTAGCTCTGCCCCTAATCGGGATAAATGCAACTTGGCCACTTTTTCATCCAAATGTTTGGGTAGCATGTACACTTCGTTGGCATATTTGTCACTGTGTTTCCAAAGTTCAATCTGCGCCAAGGTCTGGTTGGTGAAAGAGTTGCTCATTACAAAACTTGGGTGGCCGGTGGCACAACCAAGGTTTACCAATCTACCTTCGGCCAATACGATCACATCTTTACCTTCAATGGTATATTTATCTACCTGTGGTTTTATTTCGTCTTTGGTATTGCCGTAGTTTGCGTTCAACCAGGCCATATCAATTTCATTATCAAAATGACCGATGTTACAAACAATGGCTTTGTCCTTCATGGCCCTGAAGTGTTCTTCTCGGATAATGTCCTTGTTTCCGGTAGTGGTAATTACAATATCCGCGTTGGGCACCACGTTTTCCAATCGCTTTACCTCAAAACCGTCCATACAGGCTTGCAGAGCACAAATAGGGTCGATTTCGGTAACGGTTACAATGGCCCCAGCTCCACGGAAAGATGCAGCTGTTCCTTTACCAACATCTCCATAACCGGCAACAACAACCCTTTTGCCCGCCAACATGGTGTCGGTGGCCCTACGAATGGCATCCACGGCACTTTCGCGACACCCGTATTTATTGTCGAACTTCGATTTGGTCACGGAGTCGTTCACGTTTATGGCCGGCATTGGAAGCGTGCCATTCTTCATTCTTTCGTACAAGCGGTGTACTCCTGTGGTGGTTTCTTCTGAAAGGCCTTTTACGCCACCTGCCAATTCAGGATACTGGTCCAAAACCATATTGGTAAGATCTCCACCATCGTCCAAGATCATGTTCAGGGGCTTTCTGTCCTCACCAAAAAACAGGGTTTGCTCTATGCACCAATCAAACTCCTCTTCGGTCATCCCTTTCCAAGCATAAACCGGAATACCTGCGGCAGCTATGGCGGCAGCGGCGTGGTCCTGTGTAGAGAATATATTGCAAGAACTCCAGGTTACATCGGCGCCAAGAGCCACCAAAGTTTCAATTAAAACGGCGGTCTGGATTGTCATATGAAGACAACCGGCAATCCTTGCCCCTTTTAAAGGTTGTTGGCTCCCATACTCTTCGCGCAAGGCCATTAGCCCGGGCATTTCTGCTTCTGCAAGCTCAATTTCTTTCCTTCCCCAATCTGCAAGAGAGATGTCCTTTACCTTATACGGTACATACGGAATTGTCTTTGTGCTCATACTTTTTATAAATTTACTTTTGTAGCTTCGCTTAAATAGTGCACAAAGATACGAATTCGCTTAACTTTTGTTCATGCCAGTTTACAAAACAATAACAGTTTCCCCTACCACAAAGGTCTACATCTGGAAAGTTACGGAGCCAGAGGCCCAACTTGCTCTGAATGTGGAGTTGACGGATCATTGCCAAAAACGAATGGAAGGCATGAAATCGGAGGCGCACCGAAGGGCTTTTTTAAGTATCAGGCACCTGCTGGCACTGGCTGGGTATGTGGATCACGACCTCCATTACGACGATTTTGGTAAGCCCCATTTAAAAGATGGCAACCATATCTCCATTACCCATTCACATAATTTCACCGGGATTATTGTCAGTGAAACCGATGAAGTGGGAATAGATATTGAGATGCAGAGGGACAAGATCTTAAGAATAGCCCACAAATTCACCCCTATCCAAGAATATAAAACCTTGGCCAATTCAGAGGCGTTGATGCGAAAATTGACCATAGTCTGGGGGGCAAAGGAGTCCTTGTACAAAATTTATGCACAGCAAGGACTCAGTTTTTTACGACATATTGATGTAATGGATTTTTCTTTTGACGATACACGGACCGTAGCTGAAATATTATACAAAGGAGAAAAAACACATTACGAAATTGATTTTCTGGAATTTGAAGGTTTTACATGTGTGTATGCCCTAAAATTGATGGGCGGGTGATAAATCCTTTTTGTAGATTTGTCCAGTAACCATAACCGCCAATGAAAATTTCCGTAGAGCTTACGCTGTCGCCACTTCAAGATGATTTTGAAGCCCCTGTTATTGAGTTTATCAAAAAAATGCGTAATTCTGGATTGACCATTTTGGAAAATCCATTGAGCACCCAAGTTTTTGGAGATTACGATAGGGTGATGGATGTTCTTCAAACCGAGATCAAGGAAAGTTTTGAAAGTTTGGACCATGTGGTTTTGACTATGAAAATGGTGAAATCTGACAGAAGTGAGTATGAACCCCATTTTTGATTTTTTCCTAGGCCCTTACGAGGATAGGGAGCTTTCCCTGATCATACTGGAGGCAACCGCCTTTTTTTTCGGGATTGCCAGTGTGGTCTATGCCAAAAAAGAGGATATTTTGGTATATCCCACAGGTTTGGTCGCTACCGTAATAACCACGTATATTTTTTTTGTGGACAGTTTGTTCGGGGATATGATGATGAATTTTTATTATTCCATGATGAGTATCTATGGCTGGTGGAACTGGGCCCGCAGAAAGGACAATAGGCAGCCCGTGGTGCATATAACCAGAACAAGTTCCAAAGAAAAATGGATCGGTTTCGGCTTTTTTGTGCTGACCATGTTGGTCACCTATGGCGTGTATAAAATCTTCGGTGCCGAAATCGGTCCGACCAATTATGTGGACATATTTACATCGGGTGTTTTTTTTACGGCAATGTGGTATATGGCCAATAAAAAATTGGAAAACTGGACCCTTTGGATATTGGGTGATTTAATAACCGTACCTTTGTATGCGTATAGGGGATGGGGTATGTTCTCTTTGCAATACCTCATTTTTACTGTGTTGGCAATACAGGGATATTTAGCATGGAAGAAAAGCTTGGGCAAGAGCCCTCAAACCTCATAAAAGTAGTCCTGTTCGGACCGGAATCCACAGGGAAGACCACACTGTCCAAACAACTGGCAGCGCATTACCAAACAGAATGGGTGCCCGAGTACGCCCGCGAATATCTACAAGACAAATGGGACCGAGAACAGAAAACTTGTGAACCTCATGATCTGCCCCCAATTGCATACGGGCAAATGGCATTGGAGAACAAATTGGCCAAAAAAGCCAATAAGGTCTTGATATGCGATACTGATCTTTTGGAAACCAAAGTGTATTCAGAGGCTTATTATGATAGTACTTGTGATCCATTGATAGAAAAATATGCACTCCAAAACAGTTACGATCTTTATTTTTTGACCTATATAGATACGCCCTGGGTGGCAGATGATCTGAGGGACAAGCCGGACGAAAGAGAGCGTATGTTCGGATATTTTAAGGAGGCTTTGGAACAGAATAATAGGAAATTCATTAAATTAAGGGGTGATAAAGCATCAAGGCTTAAAACAGCAATTGAACATATAGATAAACTACTCCAAAAACATGATCGAATTAAGTCCTAAAGACTTGGAACAACTGGATTCCAAAGGAATATCCAAAGAAAAAGTAGAAAATCAGATACAAACATTTAAAGATGGGATTCCCTTTGTGCAGTTATCGCAAGCAGCTGTAGTGGGCAATGGCATACTTCGATTTTCCGAGAAAGAACAGTTAGATCTTCTGCAGTATTTTGAAGACCATCGCTCAGAACTGGACCTTTTAAAGTTTGTGCCCGCTTCGGGCGCGGCATCCAGAATGTTCAAGGCCATGTTCAACTTTTTGGACAGTTACGATCCATCAAAAGAAAAACTCTCCGATTATATCGATAGAACAGGGGATACCGATGTCAAAAAGTTTACGGATAACCTATCCAGTTTTCCGTTTTATGACCGGATTATGACCAGGATCAAGGGAAAAGCATCCAATGGAGACGAAGAAGCTTTTCTTTTTGTAAAGGAAATGTTGATGGAAAGTGGACTTAATTATGGATTTTATCCCAAAGGATTGTTGCCATTCCATCAGTATGAAACTGGTGCGGCAACACCTTTTGAGGAACATTTAAAAGAGGCCGTACTTTACGCAAAAACCAAAGGCAGGGCAAATCTCCATTTTACCGTATCCGAACAGCACGATGCCATGTTTGCCGAAGAAGAAGCACAGGTGGGGCCAAAAATTTCAGAAAAAACGGACACCAGTTTTAATATCTCGTACTCAAATCAAAAACCATCTACCGATACCATTGCCGTGGATATGGACAACAAGCCCTTTAAAAATAATGATGGTTCTATCTTGTTTCGTCCAGGTGGGCACGGAGCACTTATTGAAAACTTGAATGATCAAGATGCCGACATAGTCTTTATTAAAAACATAGACAACGTTGTTATCGATAAGAATCTCGAAACCGTGGCCAATAGCAAAAAAATGTTGGCAGGAGTCCTTAAGAAAGTGCAGGACAAAGCCTTTGCGTATGCCAAACTGTTGGAGGGTGAAGTATCTTTTGAAAAAGCCGATGAGATCAAGGCATTTTTGGAGAAAGACCTAAATGTTCGTATGCCCGGAAATTACGATGATTTTAGTGTAGCGGAGCAAAAATCAATTTTAAAGGATAGGATCGATCGTCCCATCCGTGTATGCGGAATGGTGAAGAACGAAGGAGAACCTGGAGGAGGTCCATTTTGGATAAAAGATAATGAAGGAAATATATCGCTTCAAATTATTGAATCCGCACAGATAGATCAAAACAATAGACAACAAGCTGCCATTTTACAAAACTCCACACATTTTAACCCTGTGGATTTGGTTTGTGGTGTGCGTAATTACAAAGGAGAAAAATATAATCTTTTGGATTTTGTAGATCATAAACAAGGTTTTATAACAGAAAAAACCAAAGAAGGAAAAGAGCTCAAGGCACTCGAGCTTCCAGGTCTGTGGAATGGAGCAATGGCATTTTGGAACACCATTTTTGTGGAGGTGCCCTTGGTTACATTTAATCCGGTAAAAACCGTGAACGATCTTTTAAAGCCTACGCATCAGGTGTAAAACAATATGTTTCAATAAGTTCGAGCCCATTGCATTTTATGTAATGGGTTTTTTTGTTTTTGAAAGTGACCAATGAACAAAAGCTGTGTCTTATAAGTAAACACGAAATTATTTTCGGTGATAGAATTGAATTGAGATAATCCGAAAGGGTTATTTAAAGTTGGTTGATTGGTTTGTTAAGAAGCCGTGCATATTGTGCGGCTTTCTTTAAGATCAGGCCCAAATTACAGAACACTATACTTAATACTATGTTTAGCAAAATTGTGCTTATTATGGATTTGATCTCTTTGGGATTGGCTCTATACGTATTGATAATTTATCTGCAGAACAGAAAAAGAGACGAGGATATTAAAAATTAGGGTGATGCTATATAAACACTATCCATGTATTGTCCATTTGCCAGATTATAGATAGCTTTTCCAAGCGATTGTGATCACGCAAAGTGAAAGAGACTGCTTCGGCGGTCTTTTTTATTTGTGGGTAAACGGTTTTCTTGCAATTCGTTTTTAAAAATCATCACAACATCTTACATTTGCCGCATCTCAAAGGGGTGCTTTTACCAAAAGGCTGAGATTATACCCAATGAACCTGGGCGGGTAATGCCGCCAAGGGAATGCGCAGATCGCGCATCTTGGAATTTCTATGTTTCATCAGAAACAAAAATCAATTATTAACAAAGAATAATGACCCCTTTTATTCGTAGCAATTTTACGAATGAAAACCCTTTATTCAATTATGCAGTGCAAGGCCGCAGCACTAAAAAGCGGTTCAGTGCGACAGACAAAGAAAAGAAACCGTTATCGCATTAAATTTTTGTTGTCCACTTTAGCCCTATTCGGCTTGGCATTTTCTGTAAGTGCACAAGAAGAAATCGACACATTGGAAGGCAAAAAAGTGACTCTGGACGAAGTCTTGGTACAGGGTGTGAGGGCAACCAAGGAATTTCCCATTACATTTTCCGAATTGGACAAAGTGGAACTCGCACCGCGGAATCTGGGGCAGGATATCCCGATTCTAATGAATTTTATGCCCGCTGTGGTAACTACATCGGATGCAGGGGCCGGCGTGGGCTACACGAGCATTCGGGTACGTGGCAGCGATGCCACAAGGGTAAACGTTACCATTAATGGTATACCTTACAACGATGCCGAATCGCATGGTAGCTTTTGGGTGAACATGCCCGATTTCGCTTCTTCAACACAAAACTTGCAATTGCAGCGTGGAGTGGGAACATCTTCCAACGGCGCCGGTGCCTTTGGAGCAAGTTTAAACCTGCTTACCGACGCATTTTCCGAAGAAGGATACGCAAGGATCTCGTCTTCTGTGGGCAGCTTTAGTACTTTACGGAACAATGTTAAGTTCAGTACCGGACTGTTGAACGACCATTTTGAATTCTCCGGAAGGTTGTCCAGGATAACTTCGGATGGCTATGTGGACCGTGCATCATCAGAACTGGACGGTTATTTTTTACAAGGGGCATATAAAAATGAAAACACCCTGGTAAAAGCCTTGCTTTTTGGAGGGCATGAAATCACCTACCAAGCTTGGAACGGCATCACCGCAGAACAGTTAAGGGACGACCGTACCTATAATTCCGCAGGAGAATATACGGACGACAACGGCACCACCCAATACTACGACAAAGAAGTGGATAATTACAAACAAGATCATTTTCAGTTGCATTGGTACGAAACATGGAACGCTTCTTGGAACACCCATTTTGCCGTACATTATACTCGGGGAAGAGGCTATTTTGAACAATTTAGGGAAGACGATGATTTTGCTACCTATGGATTGGAGCCCATCAGTGTAAATGGAGATTTGGTGGAAACCACCGATTTGATTCGTCGACGATGGTTGGACAATGATTTTTATGGAGGTATTTTTTCCGCGACATATAAAAATAATGGTCTGCAACTTATTGTTGGAGGTGGATACAACGAGTACAAAGGAGACCATTTCGGAGAGATTATCTGGGCCGAATACGCCGGTAGCACCGAAATTAGGGATAGGTATTATGATGATTCCTCCACAAAAACCGATCTGAACTTCTATACCAAAGCCAATTACCAGTTAACGGACCAATGGTCTTTGTTCGGCGATCTACAATATCGTGGCGTATCTTACGAGGCCAATGGGGAGGATACAGGATTGGTGGACGATACCTTTAATTTTTTTAACCCAAAAGCGGGTGTAACTTTCGATTTGAATCGGAACCATAACTTTTATCTATCCTACGCCAGGGCCAATCGTGAGCCCAACCGAAATGATTACGAAAGTGGAAGTCCAAAACCGGAAAAATTGAACGATTTTGAGCTAGGATGGCGATACGTTTCCCCTAGTTTTCAAGTAAACACCAATGTATATTATATGCGTTACAAAGATCAGTTGGTGCTTACCGGTGAATTGAACGACGTTGGAGCACCATTACGTTCCAATGTGGGCGATAGTTATAGGTTGGGACTCGAAATCGATGCTTCCGTCAATTTGTCCAATGTCTTTACTTGGAGGCCCAACATCGCCTTGAGCGATAACCGTAACCTCGATTTTTATTTTGAAAGAGATGGTGAGCTTCAAAATTTAGGGAATACAAATATTGCCTATTCTCCCAAATTGATTGCAGGGAACATTATCACGTATTCGCCAGATCAAGATTTTCAATTGTCCATTCTGTCAAAATTTGTGGGCAAACAGTACATGGGCAATATCGATTCGGACAATTCTGTACTGGATAGCTATTCACAAACGGATTTGAATGTGCAGTACACCATACAAACCAATTCTTTTGTAAAAAGTATTGTGTTTTCTGGTTTGGTCAATAACATTTTTGATGCAGATATTGTTTCCAATGGGTATTTTTACACCTTTGATGACGATTACTCCAATCCAGGAACCGTTACTACCATTGAAGGGGCCGGTTATTACCCACAAGCAGGGATTAATTTTTTATTGGGAGCGACCATCAATTTTTAAAAGAAAAGTAAGTTCGGGATAACCCTAAAGGGTTATGTACCGGGATTTGATTTTTGATACATTTTTTATATCGGGATTCTGTAATTTTAACACAATGACAGAATCCCGTTTTAATTTTTCCGAAAAACACCCTCTTAGGTGGGGCGTAATAGGTTGTGGTAGCGTAGCCGAGAAAAAAAGTGTGCCTGCCTATCAGAAGACCAAGGGCTTCCTGGTGGAATCGGTAATGCGAAGAAATGCAGTGAAAGCCGAAGACTATGCCAGCCGGCACCAAATCGCACAATGGACAACCGATGCGGATAAAGTGATCAACAATCCGGATATCGATGCGGTTTATATTGCAACGCCTCCCGACACACATAAATTTTACGCTTTAAAAGTTGCCGAGGCAGGAAAGCCTTGCTGTTTGGAAAAACCCATGGCTCCTACATACCGGGAGTGTTTAGCTGTATATGAAGCTTTTAAAAGCAAGGATATTCCGCTTTTTATCGCCTATTATCGACGTTCGTTACCAAGGTTTTTACAAGTAAAACAGTGGTTGGAGGACGGTCTGATTGGAGAAGTAAGGCATATTCACTGGCAAAAAACAAAACCCCCGAACCCAATCGATTTATCGGAATCGTACAACTGGCGAACCGATGTTAATATTGCCCGAGGAGGATATTTTGATGATCTGGCAAGCCATGGTTTGGATCTGTTTACGTTTCTTTTGGGAAACATTAAAAAGGTCAGTGGGTTTGGAACCAATCAACTTGGTCTGTACCCCGCTTTCGATGCCGTTACTGCACATTGGGTGCACGAAGGCGGCACAACCGGTAGTGGCAGTTGGAATTTTGGTACGCATCACCGATCGGACAATGTTGAGATTTTGGGTTCACAAGGGCGAATAAAGTTTTCGGTTTTGGATGAAGCACCCATCGAAATAGAGAACCCATCAGGCCATCAACGGATACATATTGATCACCCAGAGCACATTCAACAACATCATGTGGGACATATAAAACAGCATCTTTTGGGTGCGGTGGTTCACCCATCAACGGGAAAAACGGGATTGCATACCAGTTGGGTAATGGAGCAAATTCTAAAACAAAAGTGATCAGTTGGAAATAATCACCGTATTTCCACTCTGCGTAGCATTGTAAAAAAGAAGGTCGTAATAACGGTTGCCGTCATCTGGTCTGTCCAGTTGTTGCCCTGTAAAAAGGCTATACGTATATCCCTCGCAACCGCAGACAACATTCTGTCCGTCAATCGTCATGGTAGAGCAATTGTTCGGTGTGTGGTTGGGGCAACTGGCCTCAAAGGCATAAAAGGTATTTAAACTCGATTTTATAACAAAGGCCCCACGGGTACCAACACCATTGTTGCCAACGTAAACAGGATTTCCAATATTGTTGAGGTCGTTGTAAAGCGGTAGGTTGAGGTTGAGTTCAAAGCGGAACCGAACCTCTTGCAAATATGGATTTCGATTGGATGAATCCGAGCTACACGACAGAATAACGGCTAAAAGAACAATGGCCCAGAACTGTTTCATAATCAAAGTTTGAATGTCTTTCCGAGACAAAGTTGATGAAAAATTGTATATATTTGCGTTAAATCCTCGCAAAAATACCGTGCAGGTCATGGGTATAGTTGAGGATTTTTTGTATTTATAAAGTAAGCGCGTATTGGGGAAATTTTTTGATTTTCTTCAATGCCCTATTGCATTAAAAATTAACGATATGAGCAAAGTTTCATACTACACGCCCGAAGGACTAAAAAAATTAAGGGACGAACTGAACCACCTGAAAGATGTGGAACGTCCCAAGGCTTCGCAGGCCATTGCCGAAGCAAGGGATAAAGGAGATCTTTCCGAGAACGCAGAATATGATGCGGCCAAAGAAGCACAAGGCCTATTGGAAATGAAAATATCCAAAATGGAAGAAACCCTGGCCAATGCTCGATTAATAGATGAATCACAATTGGATACCTCCAAAATATTGGTGCTTTCCACAGTTAAGCTCAAGAACCAGGCAAATGGTATGGAAATGAAATACACCCTGGTGGCAGAGAGCGAAGCCGACCTAAAAACAGGAAAAATATCCGTTACCTCCCCTATTGGAAAAGGCTTGTTGGGCAAAAAAGTGGGCGATGTTGCCGAGATCAAAGTGCCCAATGGAACCTTAAAATTTGAGATTTTGGAGATTACACGAGAGTAACCGCTACAAAATTAGTTATATTTAATCCCGTTTTTCAACGGGATTTTTTTATGTAAAACAACGGATAATGGCCAGCATATTCACAAAGATCATAAACGGGGACATACCTTCCTATAAGATAGCGGAAGATGAGGATAACTTTGCTTTTTTGGATATTAACCCAAATACCAAAGGGCATACCTTGTGTGTTCCAAAAAAAGAAGTGGACAAAATCTTAGATCTTGATGAGGAATCGTACATGAAGTTGATGGCCTTTTCCAGAAAGGTGGGGCAGGCCATAGAAAAAGCTGTGCCCTGTAAGCGTGTAGGAATGTCCGTAATCGGGCTCGAAGTTCCACATGTGCATGTGCATTTAATACCTTTGAACACGATGGCAAACGCAACTTTTCAACAAAAAGAAAGTTTGACCACAGAAGAATTCGAAGAAGTGGCCAAGGATATAAGATCTTACCTCAATTAAAACTTTCCAAGTAAAAATATACCCCAGCAGCTACCAGGCATAGTATTAAAATCAGAATAATAAAAAAGAGCATGGTAAACCTTACCGCAGGTCGGTCGGGATTTACCAGTTTGTTGTAGTAATCGTAAACACGTTCAATATCCGGGGTCCAATCCACGGGATAAATCGTCGAGTGGCACTTTTTACATTGGATATCGTGACTCACCACACCTGTGGTCCTGTGATAGAATGCATTAAAAGTATGTTTTTGATAAAAGGTAATCTTAAGTTCCTGATTAAAACACACGGGGCAGTTGTTGGTAATATCAGCTTCTTGAATTACAAGTTTTTTTTCCTTGGCCATAACCTAAATTTATAGTGCTCTTATGGAAATCTGCATGATAGTTCCTTCTTTACTGGACGAAAATACTTTAATTTTTCCTTTATGGTACTCCTCAACGATTCTTTTTACCAAAGAAAGGCCTAATCCCCAGCCCCTTTGCTTGGATGTTACCCCTGGGTCAAAAATATTTTGAAAATCACTTTTAGGGATTCCGTGGCCGGTGTCCGAGATCAATATGTTGATATTTTGCCCCTTTTTTTCAATCTGTATGGCAATGTTGCCTTTGCCCTTCATGGCATCGATACCGTTTTTTACCAAATTTTCAATACTCCAGTTGTAGAGTGGGGGATTCATCAATACCATGGCCTGATCCACATTGGAACTAAAAGAAAAATGGACCAATTTGGAACTACGCTGTTTAAGGTAATCATAAGCTTTTTTGGTCTCGTCGACAATATCGTGTTCCCGAAGCTCAGGTATGGAGCCAATTTTGGAAAAACGCTCGGTAATGGTCTCCAAACGGTCGATGTCCTTGGCAATTTCTTGGGTAACCTCAGGGTTGATATCTTCCGATTTGAGCAGTTCGTTCCATCCCAACAAAGAAGTTAAGGGGGTTCCTATCTGGTGCGCGGTTTCCTTGGCCATGCCCGCCCAAAGTTTATTTTGCTCGGAAGCCTTATTGGTACGAAAGAAAAAGAAGATTACGGCGCCAAACAAGAAAATGATCAAAAGTAGGGCCAAAGGGTAGTATTTTAGTTTGTTCAGCACCTCGGAATTGCCATAATATAAGGTTTCCAGCAGTTCGTCTTCCTGAATGATCTGTATGGGCTCATTCTCGTTTTTGAACTGAACGATTTTTTTATGGATATATACACTATCGGTTATTTTGTCCTCCGGGATATTGTGTGTTTTGTAAGAACCCTCCTCGTTGACCAAGATCATGGGGGTCGACGTGTTGTTGCCAAGGACTTTAAGGGTTAGGTTGCCCAGTTCTTGATCTACAGAGGATTGGATGAGCTCCAATTGTGCAGTGGCCCAAATTTCCATCTTTAAACGTTCCTCCTCCTTGAATTTACGGAAGAAACTATTGGTATTCCACAAAATAAGACTGACGATCACGAATGCCGAGATCAGCATTATAATATTGGAGGTTTTCCTTTTTGGACTAAAGTTCATAAAGGTCAATTTCTTTTTAAAGATAACAAATGGAAAACATGTTGATAGTTAGTTGAAATAACGGTGATCCATGGAATTCATTTTATGTATTTTTGAGTTTTCAACAAAAATTAACATTGCATGGAAGTTCAGGGAAGAATAAAAATGATAGACGAGACCAAGACATACGGCAATAATGGTTTCAGAAAAAGAGAGATGGTCGTGACCACCGAAGAGCAATATCCACAACATATAATGATAGAGTTTGTGCAGGATAAATGTGATTTGCTGAACAACTACAGTGTTGGGCAAATGGTCAAGGTAAGTATCAACCTAAGAGGAAGGGAATGGGTAAACCCACAAGGCGAAACCAAATATTTTAACTCTATCCAAGGATGGCGTATAGAAAACTTGCAACAAGAGCAAGGATCGGACAATATGCCACCCGTACCCCCAATGGAAGCTTTTGAGCCTGCGGACGATCTAAATGAGGAGGATCATGATGACCTGCCGTTTTAATCAAAAAATCAATTTTAAACAAGTTATAAATGAAATCCGGGCGTTGAGTTCGGATTTTCTTGTTTTGGGACCTATTTGTATTTTTAAGAAAAATTGATCTTGGAAAACACTCCATTACATTTTTTGGGCAAAAGATTGCAGTTTCCTCCCGTTGAAACTGCTGGAGAAGATGGATTGCTCGCTGTTGGGGGCGATTTATCCCCAGAAAGATTATTGTTGGCCTATAAGAATGGTATTTTCCCTTGGTTCAACGATGATTCCCTGATACTCTGGTGGACACCGGACCCGAGAATGGTCCTTTTTCCAGAAAAGGTGAAGATTTCCAAAAGTATGCGCAAACTGATCCGTGAAGGAAAATTTACCCTTACCCAGAATAAATGTTTTGAGCAAGTCATAGATTATTGCGCTCAAATACATCGAAAAGGGCAAGAGGGTACCTGGATTACACCTGAAATGAAAATGGCCTATATGAATCTCTATAAAAAAGGATTTATTAAATCCTACGAGGTCTGGGAAGATGGCGAACTAGTCGGTGGCTTGTACGGAGTGGACCTGGGACATGTATTTTGTGGAGAAAGTATGTTCAGTCTAACTTCCAATGCATCCAAGTTCGCATTTATAAAAATGGCCCAAGAAATGTATAAAAACGGGTATCGGATCATTGACTGCCAAGTGCATACGGATCACCTGGAAAGTTTGGGTGCCGAATTGCTGCCCAGAAAGGAATTTATGAAAATCCTACAAGGACAACTGCATGCTCGTCAATAGAAAAAGAATGTTTTGTGGTAAAGAGGAGCTGTAATCTTCCAGCCTATATTCAATACCCATTTGAAGCTTTAACCCCCCTTGGAGTTGCCACCCTACCTGGCCGGAAAGGCGCGTATCGTATTGTGGTGAAGTACCTTTGGCAACGCTCAGCAAATTTTCCAAACTGCCAACAAAATAAGGTTCGCCCAAGTCCAGTTTTTCCCCGATTAAAGGAAAGTCCATGGCATACCTATATCGAAACCGATGAGTGGTGAGCGATTGGGTAATTCGTTGTTCGGCACGTATCCGATGTCCGTAACGTATGGCATTGGGCCTTTGGGCAATGTTGTATTGTTGGGTTGTTCTCAGTTCATTTTCTTTGTCCTCGAAGTTGTTTCTGAACCTATATTGGACCCCTAGTGCAATACTTTGATTGTCGCGGATATTTAAATTGGAAAAATGGGCAAGGTCCAATTGCCTGGCTCTTAAAAGAAAATCCTCATTGCTAAAAATATAATTTCGGCTCGCCAAAGAAAAGTTGTGGGAGTACGATCCGGCAACCTTGTAGTTGACCGCGATCTGTGGCTGCAAATAGGCCGTTAAGTTTTTTTGGGCCCAAATGGTCGGGGATACCGAAAGTAATAAAACAAACAAAAGCAATCGCTTAGTACAGCACATGGTCATAGCTTGGAGGGAAAGATTTACGAATGGCGATTAGATTTCCGTCGGCATTGAACAAAGCTTCGTATTCTTGAAAACCATTCTTTTCTTTTGCCGAGAATATAAGCTCATAATTTACATCTGGCAAAATTAAATTTTGGAACGCATTGTATAGGGTTTTCTCCACGGACTGTCCTTTGCGGGCCGGATATTGTTGCTGTATTTTCTTTACCCTGTGATTACTGTGGTTTTTTGCCAAATAGTGTTGTATCGCATCCCAGGTGGCATTGGGGAGGTCCCGCTCTTTTACTTTAAATTCCACATCTTCCAGAAAACCTTGCTCGTTAAATTCCACGCTGTAATGCAGACGGCCTTTTTTAAATTTGACTTCGTAGCTTTTTTTTGTGCTGTCCGTTTCCTGATAAAAACGAACACGTTTGGCGTTTTGTAGGTATTCTTGGATCAATCCATAGGATTTGGAAGGGAATTGTTCTTGCTCTATTCTGGACTCTCTTTCGTACTTGTTTTGCGCAAACACGGTCTGTGCCATAGCAAGTATTGCCAGTATGATGACTTTATACTTCATGGTATCTAAAACAATTTACTTCGTGGTCGTTTACCATACCGGTGGCCTGCATATGGGCGTAAATAACCGTACTGCCAACAAACTTGAACCCTCGTTTTTTTAGATCCTTGCTAATAATGTCGGATAGTTCGGTAGTGGCAGGAGCATCCCTATAATTTTCCCATTCGTTTTTAATGGGATTGCCGTTCACAAAATCCCAAATATACTTGCTAAAACTACCAAACTCTTTTTGCGTGGCCATAAATGCCCGTGCATTGGATACCGTGGCATTTACTTTTAATTTATTTCTGATGATGCCCGGGTTTTGTAACAGGCTATCGATTTTGGTTTGATTGTATTGAGCAATCTTATTGTAGTCGAAATTATCAAAGGCCTCCCTAAAATTTTCGCGTTTGCGTAAAACAGTGATCCAGCTCAAACCAGCTTGAAACGTTTCAAGTATCAAAAACTCGAAGAGCGTGGAGTCATCCTTAACCGGAACTCCCCATTCCGTGTCGTGGTAAGCTTCGTAGAGCGGGTCGCCCAAGCACCATCCACACCTGTGTTTCTTCATCGCAGTTCACTTTTTATCAAAAGTAATGGAAAAAGTCTAGAGTTAATTGAAAGTTAAAGTATTATAGAATAATAGTATTACTTTTATATTTGCGAGAGAAAATTTTAAAAGTGTGAGTAATGGATTTACTTATGAAATCCTTAAAAATTGGAGTTAACGAGAAACTCTATATAAAAGACCCGGAGTCTTCCACTTTAGGAAAGAATATTGTGCAGCACAGTATACTGTTGATAGATGAAATCGGGTTTGATCATTTTACCTTCAAAAAACTGGGAGAAAAAATAAACTCCAACGAAAGTTCCATTTATCGGTATTTCGAGAACAAGCATAAACTTCTCCTCTATTTGGCCACGTGGTATTGGGGATGGATGGAGTATAGAATGGTTTTTGCCACCAATGGGATATCCGACTCGGTAAAAAAACTGGAAAAGGCGGTGGAGATCTTGACCAAGAGCATTGAGGAGGATACTTCCGTGACCCATGTGAACGAAGTGGTATTGAGCAGATTGATCATCAACGAATACTCCAAATCCTATTTGGTAAAAGAAATCAACCAAGAAAACAAGGACGGTTACTTTGTTGTTTACAAAAGACTGATCAACCGTCTCAGTGATATGATCAAAGCAGTGGACGATCACTATCCTTATCCGATCAGTTTGGCCAGCAACGTTTTGGAAGGATCGCTCCATCAATATTTTTTGCAGGAACATTTCCCTACCATAACCAATTGTAACCATAAGATAACACCAACAACTTTTTTTACAGATTTAATTTTTCGCACCTTAAACAAAAAAGTAAATGGCTAAACATATACTCACGGCTTGGCAACGGTTAACGGGACTTCTGACCTTGGACAAGAAAGACATTTTTCAGATATTTTACTATGCAATTTTTGCCGGATTGGTCAACCTTTCCCTGCCATTGGGGATACAGGCCATAATTAATCTTATACAGGGGGCCAGAGTAAGCACATCGTGGATCGTGCTGGTAGTTTTGGTCACCTTGGGGGTTGCATTTGTAGGTGTTTTGCAATTGATGCAGATACGAATCATTGAAAATTTACAACAGAAAATTTTTACCAGGGCATCTTTTGAGTTTGCTTACCGATTTCCAAAAATTAAGATGAGCGAATTGAGGTATTACTATCCACCAGAACTTGCCAATCGTTTTTTTGATACGCTGACCGTCCAAAAATCACTGTCCAAAATATTGATAGATTTTCCAGCAGCTCTGTTGCAGATCGTATTTGGTCTGTTGCTGCTATCCTTTTATCATCCGTTCTTTATCATATACGGACTCTTGTTGCTCTTATTGATTTACATCGTATTCAAATTTACGGCACAAAGAGGGTTGGATACCAGTTTGGAAGAATCAAAAATAAAGTACAAAGTGGCGCATTGGGTACAGGAGATCGCCCGATCCATTATTAGTTTTAAACTTTCTGGAAAAACATCCCATGCCTTGGACAAGAACGATGCTCTTGTAAGTGATTATTTAGAGGCCAGGGAAAACCACTTTAAAGTATTGGTCCTACAATTTATTCAAATGATCGGTTTTAAGGTCTTGGTTACGGCGGGATTGTTGTTGATCGGAGGATTATTGGTTCTGGACCAGCAAATGAACATAGGACAGTTCGTAGCTGCGGAAATCATTATTCTTTTGGTGATCAGTTCTGTTGAAAAACTGATTTTGGGATTGGAAACATTTTATGACCTTTTAACCTCTTTAGAAAAAATGGGGCAGGTCGTGGACAAGAAATTGGAGCCCAAAGACGGGGAAACCCCATTCAATGATCAAGATGGGTTAACGATTGAACTACAAGACGTAGTGTACAAGGTTCCCGGACTGGAAAAGAAGATTATAGATAACCTGTCCTTGACCGTTGGTCCCGATTCCAAATTGTTGATATTGGGAAAAAGTGGTTCCGGCCGGTCCACGCTCTTAAGAATGATGGCTGGGATCCTAGAACCCGATTCCGGTAAAATATATGTGAACAATGTATCGCTCCAAGGTGTAAAACTGAGCCAGTACCGTGCATATTTAGGGCATTCCCTTAAAGAAGAATATCCATTCGAGGGAACGCTGTTGGACAATATTACCTTTGGGAACAAAGATATACCGATGGAAGATGTGTACTGGGCCTTGGAGAAAGTGGGGCTTACTGAGTTCGTTAAAGAACAGCCACAGGGACTTAAAACCATCTTGTATCCCGAGGGTAAAAAAATACCGGACTTTATCTCCAGAAAAATTGTTTTGGCACGCAGTGTTGTTACCAGACCAAAGCTAATGATCTTAAAGGACCCTTTGGAGCAATACGATGAAGAAGCAACAGAACGGATGATGGACTTCCTTACGGATCCGGCCAATGGATGGGCACTTGTAGTGGTTAGCGAGAACCCAAAATGGGAGAGTCGCTGTAATCAGATCATTCGAATGGACAACGGTAGATTGACAAACATAAAATAAAGCTCATGCTCAATATTTCTTCCAATAACAAGTTGAACGAGAAAGTGGACCTTACAGGTTATAAGGCGGGCCAAAAAGTCTTTCATAAAAGACATTACAAACATTTTAATCGCTTTTTGGCGTATTTTTCCATAACAGTGTTCTTTATGATGTTTTTGCCCTGGACGCAGAATATCACGGGTAGAGGGTTCCTTACAACGCTGACACCGGATCAAAGACCGCAGACCATACAGTCCCCGATACCTGGCCGAATAGAAAAATGGTATGTAAGAGAAGGGGACTATGTGCAAAAAGGGGATACCATCCTATATATTTCCGAAGTAAAAAGTGAGTATTTCGACCCCAATTTGGTAGAGCGCACCGGTCAGCAGATCAAAGCAAAGGAAATGGCCGTAACGTCGTATCAGGAAAAGGTCAAAGCGCTGAACCAACAAATAAATGCACTCAAAAGTGAGTTGGGACTAAAATTGGAGCAAGCCCGAAATAAATTGGTGCAGTCCAAATTAAAGGTGAAAAGCGACAGTATTGATCTGGAAGCGGCAAACACCAACATTACCATTGCCCAACGGCAGTACGATCGTACTCAAAAATTACAAGAAGAAGGCCTAAAAGCTGTGACAGATGTTGAGGAGAAACGCCTTAAGTTGCAAGAGACCCAGGCCAAATTGATAAGTCAGGAAAACAAATTGTTGACCAGTAAAAACGATGTGATCAATGCGCAAGTGGAAATCAATAGGGTAAAGGCGGAGTATACGGATAAGATTTCCAAGGCACAGAGCGATCTGTACACGGCGCAATCCAATCAGTTCGATTCCGAGGCACAGGTAACAAAATTGGAGAATCAATATACCAACTACGAGATGAGGAACAATATGTTGTACATACGTGCTCCTCAAAATGGGTATATTACAAAGGCGATCCAATCCGGAATCGGGGAAACTTTTAAAGAAGGTGCCCAATTGGTAGGTATAATGCCCGCTGATTATGATGTGGCCGTAGAAACATTTGTGGAGCCCATAGATTTGCCTTTGATTCATTTGGATGAAAAAGTACGGATTCAGTTTGATGGATGGCCGGCTATCGTATTTAGCGGCTGGCCCAATGCATCCTACGGTACTTTTGGCGGTAAGGTCGTGGCCATCGAAAACTTCATCAGCCCCAATGGGAAATACCGGGTACTATTGGCGCCGGACGAAGAAGAAGCCCCATGGCCAAAAGATATTCGTGTAGGATCCGGAGCAAGTACCATCGCACTTTTGGAAGACGTTCCGGTTTGGTTTGAATTGTGGAGACAGCTCAACGGCTTCCCTCCAAATTATTATCAACCCCAAAATACTAGCGCAAATGCCACAAAGAAATAGAAGCCAACTTTTATTTTTTGCCCTACTGATCTTTGCTACCTGTACATTTTATGCACAACAAGATGTATCGGTACTCGGCTTTAAGGAATATTTGGGGTATGTAAAAAAATATCACCCAATTGCCAAGCAGGCACAACTGAATATTGCCATAGGGCAGGCCAACCTTATGAAAGCAAGGGGTGGCTTTGACCCTAAAGTTGAGGTAGATTACGATACCAAAGAGTTTAAAGGGACCGAGTATTGGGATCGATTGAATACGACTTTTAAGATACCCACATGGTTTGGTATTGAGCTAAAAGGGAATTATCAACAGCGTGAGGGCACCTATCTCAATCCCGACGAGACTTTGCCAGATGATGGTCTGTACAGTGCAGGGGTCTCCATGTCCGTATTGCAAGGATTTTGGATCAATGAGCGTATGGCAACCTTAAAAAGGGCAAAGTTTTTTAGGGAACAGACCAAAGCCGAACAAGATCTACAGGTAAACCAAGTCTTATACAATGCCTCATTGGCCTATTTTGATTGGTTAAGGGCCTTTAAGGATGCCGAAGTGTACCGGGATTTTTTACAAAATGCCGAAACTCGTTTTCAGGGGGTCAAGGAAAGTGCCATGGCCGGCGAAGTTGCCATGATCGATACAGTAGAGGCAAAAATTGCTGTTCGAAACCGGGATTTAGGTTATCAACAGGCCAAGGTGAAACTGATGAAAAAATCACTCGAACTCAGTAATTACCTATGGATCGAGGATGTACCCGTTGAGCTTCAACCTGGGGTAAGGCCTAATTTGGAGCCCGAAATGGATATCAATTCAACATTGGAGATCGAGGGTATGCCATTGGATAGCTTCAGTTTGGCATCACATCCGAAACTTTTGTCATTGAACTATAAAATAGAAGGGTTGACGGTTGACAAAAGATTGAAAGCCAATAAACTATTGCCAAAATTAAAGGCGGAATACAATTTTATAACCGAAACACCAGAATTCATAAACTCATTTGTTACCGAGAACTACAAAGCGGGCTTAAGTTTTCAAATGCCCATATTCCTGCGCAAGGAACGTGGAGACCTAAAATTGGCAAAATTTAAACTCAGGGATGCCGAATATGAGCGGGACAATGCCGAAGTGGAAATTCAGAACAAAGTAATTGCCATTTATAACGAGTTGGACTCTTTTACCCAACAAAATCAGCTCATCCGGGATATAGTAAATGACTATTCCACGATGTTGACCGCCGAAGAACGTAAATTCAGTTTTGGGGAAAGTTCCCTGTTTTTGATCAATTCCAGGGAAAGCAAGCTTATCGATGCTTACTTAAAGCAGAACGAAATGCAGAACAAATTTTTCCATACCAAAGCGATGTTGTTCAAGAGTTTGGCCATAAACCCCAAAGCATTGTAAGGAATAGCCTCTAATAACTACCAATGACAAAAGTCAGAAAATGGGTGGATGGCCCAATGTACTTTTGAAAAAATCAATTTTATGGAAGTATTGGAAAAGAATCGATTGGAAATAGTCCGGGAATATCTTCAGAAAGGGATGGATTACAGAACTTATAGCGAATTGGTGAGCGAACTCGCAAAATCCGGTAAAACTACTGGTCCTGTTCAATCCGATGCCCTAATTAATTATACCAAACTTGGCGACCGTAGAATGGTGCGGTGGGAGAAGACCTTTAAGATTTCGGAAGAGGACCAACAAAAGTTGAGCAACCTGGATAGGCAACTTGTTTTTTTGGCCCTGTCCGAGAGTTGGTGTGGTGATGCGGCGGCCAGCTTGCCCGTAATCGCCAAAATAGCAGAAGCTAGTCCCAATATTACCTTTAAGATCGTTTTACGGGATGAGAGCCTTGACCTAATGGATGCATTTCTTACCAAAGGAGCACGTTCTATCCCCAAGGTGATCGTACTGGACAAGAACAAAAATGAAATTGTCGGTGAATGGGGCCCAAGACCTAGCATTGCCACTAAAATGGTAGAGGACTGCAAAAGGCAACACGGGAAACTTACCGACGAGTTTAAACAGGAACTACAGGTGTGGTACAATAAGAACAAAGGGCAAAATATCCTAGAGGATATATTGGAACTACTTGCCTTGGAATAGGTAGGTTATGGTTCCGATCTGCGAATTTTTGGAATCGGGGCTAAAGCGTGCTTTTAATGCATAGGCAATGGCATTGTCCACTAAACAACCATTATTGGTTCCGGAACTTTTATCGTTAAAACTTGCCTCGGTAACATACCCGTTGTTATCCACCGTAATGTTCACCACCACTTTGCCGCCTTCAATACAGGTGTAAATAGGCGGAGGAAGATAATAGGCATTTCTTTCTACCAATGAATAGGAAATGGAAGTGCGTCGATCTTTTAAATAGTTGGTGTACTCTTCTTTTTGGGCATCGCGTTCCCCTAATTTTTCTTTCTTTTCGTCGCGTTGTTCCCGGAGTTTTTTTAATTGATCTTCGAAACCGGAATTATCGGCATATTCCCCGGATTCGCTGCTCAAAGCTCTTTCTTCCATGAGCTCTTCCAGTGTTTTTAGAGGCTCTGGGTTGCCAACACTGGGTTTTGCGGTTTCGTTGAGAGCCATGTGGCTTTTAATGGGGTCATTGGCAGCTCGCATTTCTTCCAGTCGCTCTTCCTCTTCCTCAATAAGCTTTTCAATATCCTCGTCGGCCAGGCTCATTTCAATAACATACTCATCCTCTTGTACGCCCCCTAGGTGAATATTGAAAAGCAATAAAATCACTATGGACATAGAGAAGAAAGTAATCAAAAGTGATAACTGGCTCTTGTTAAGGTTCATGGCTTTACTATAACCGCTTTTTTATTAAAATATTTTATTTGGACCTATTTAGGTCGGTGTATTTACCTCAAGTTTTTCCTTGAAAACATTGGGGCTTGTAGCATTATCTACGTTGAAATCCCCTATTTTGGTTCTTCTTAGTTTGCTAAGATGGGCCCCGGACCCCAAAGCCTTACCAAAATCGTGCGCAAGCGAACGTATATAGGTCCCTTTGCTACAGACTACCCTAAAGTCCACTTCGGGGAGATTAATTCGGGTGATCTCAAATTCAAGAATTTCTATTTTTCTTGATTTTATCTCCACTTGTTTGCCTTCCCTGGCGAGTTCATATAATCGCTTCCCATCTTTTTTTAAGGCTGAAAAAATAGGGGGTACTTGGTCAATCTCTCCTAAAAATTGTGTAGTAGCTTCTTGGATTGATTCATTGGTAAGATGTTCTGTGGGAAAGGTCTCGTTCACTTCGGTCTCCAGGTCGTATGAAGGCGTAGTAGCTCCCAAAGTAATAGTTCCGGTGTACTCTTTTATCTGTCCTTGAAGCTCTGGAATTTTTTTGGTGAATTTCCCCGTACAGATAATCAACAAACCAGTGGCCAAAGGGTCCAATGTTCCAGCGTGGCCAATTTTAATTTTTTTTAGATTGAATTTTTTCCGGATGGCCCATTTTAGGGCATTCACTGCTTGGAACGAAGTCCATTCCAAAGGCTTATCGATCAAGAGTATCCGACCGTTCAAAAAATTTTCTTGGGTATTCAAAAAATTGGGATTTTGGCATCAAATATACTGATCTATCCCCAAATGCTCCAAGCAAGGGCAATTAACCCAACTATTAAACAGTAAATGGCAAAATAACTAAGCTTGCTCTGGCGTACCAGCTTGATCATCCAGGTACAGGCTGCCAATCCGGCAAAAAAAGCGGCTGCAAACCCTGCCCCCATGGCTATGGCCTGATCACCATGAAAATTGATTTCGCCTCCCATAAGATCTTTGGCCACTTTTCCCAAGATCAACGGGACTACCATTAAAAAGGAAAAACGTGCCGATTTTGTCTTGTCAACTCCTAAAAGTACGGCAGCCGAAATAGTTGCCCCACTTCGGGAGATACCTGGTAGTATGGCAACGGCCTGTGCCATTCCAATAATAAAGGAACTACGAAAAGAAACACCTTTTTCCGTAGTTTTGGCCAAATCTGCCAAATACAGTAAAAATGCCGTAATTATGAGCATTATCCCTACGATTACAATGGCCCCATCAAAAAATACTTCGATAAAATCGTTTAAAAACAATCCTACCAAGGCGGCGGGAATCATCGAAATAACGATCTTTAAGGAAAATTGGGTCTCTTCGTTCCATTTAAATTGAAAGAGGCCTTTCAAAATATCGAAAACATCTTTCCGAAATACCACCAAGGTGCTCAGTGCCGTGGCAAAGTGCAAGATTACGGTAAATAAAAGGCTTTCCTCTGGAACGGCCTGTGCTCCCAATATGGCTTTTCCCAATTCCAAGTGTCCGCTGGACGAAACGGGTAAAAATTCGGTCAATCCCTGAATGATTCCAAGGATAATAGCATCGATTATCTCCAAATTACTCCTTGTTTTTCTTGTTAGGATTCAACAAAATGGCGTATACTTGAATGCCTAGACCGATAAGAATCAAGGTTGGTGCAAGGCGGATTCTTCTAAAGTTGTATATCTCGGGGTTGAATACTTCGGGGTCGTCGCTTCCGCCACCGCTCATCAAAATAAACCCAAGGGCAATAAAGGCAATACCTATAAATAGGAAGAAATAGTTTTTCTTCTGGAAAACAAATTCTTTTGTAGGCTTTAAACCGTTGTTGTTTTTCTTGCTCATGCTGCAAATTTAGTAATAAAGATCGTCCGTTCTCAGGTTTAAAAAGCGTTGGGTCGCAAAATGGGTGCTGGCCCACGAAATGATAACGCCCAAACCAAATACACTAACGAACAAAATAATGAGAACGATATAATCTTGCAAAAGATTCAATTCGGGGAAGTTTTTGTCGATATAGAACACCAATACACCCAACCCGATCAAAGCGACAACTGCCCCGACCATGCCCAGTTTAATGTTGGTCCAGATAAACGGCCTTCGGATAAAGGTTTTCGTGGCGCCTACCATTTGCATGGTTTTAATAATGAATCTTTTGGAATAAATGGAAAGTCGGATGGAACTATTGATCAATAAAACGGCAATTACGGTGAAAACAGCACTGGCCACCAATATCCATAAACTGATTTTCCGTGCGTTGTTGTTGAGCAAGGAGATCAAGGGTTTGTCATAGCTAACTTCGTCCACGTAGGCCTTGGCCGCCAAGTCTTCTGCAATCTCATCAATTTGTTGTGGAGAGACAAAATCGGCCTTTAAATGCACATCGATGGAATTTTTCAAGGGATTGTAGCCCAAAAACTCTTCAAAGTTTTCGCCAATATCCTCGCTGTATTGTTCCGCCGCATCTTCTTTGGAAATGTATTCGGCGGATTTTGTGTGCTCCGCAAGGGCCAAACTTTTTTGTAACTGGTCAATCTCGACCGGCTTGGCATTATCTTTCAAAAACACCGAAATAGTGATCTGCTCTTTAAAATGGTCTGCCAATTTTTTGGTGTTGAGCACCAAAAGGCCCAAAACACCCAAAAGAAACAGGACCAAGGCAATGCTCAAAGCCACGGAAAAGTAGGAGGAAATCAGTTTTCGTCTCTGATATCGTTCAATATATTGGCTCATAGAATAGAATCAGTACGTAAAAATAGAAAAGTAAATTGTATTTAGGGGATTAAACCTATTTTTGCACACGAAATTGAACAAGATTAACAATGAATTACGATTTCCGCGAGATTGAGGCCAAATGGCAGAAGTATTGGGCAGAAAATGAAACTTTTAAGGCATCCAACGATTCCGACAAACCTAAATTTTATGCATTGTCGATGTTCCCTTACCCCTCGGGGGCAGGCCTGCACGTAGGGCACCCGCTAGGATACATTGCCACGGACATCTATTCGCGTTACAAAAGACACAAAGGATTCAATGTGTTGCACCCAATGGGCTACGATTCCTTCGGGTTGCCAGCGGAGCAATATGCGATTCAAACGGGTCAGCATCCTGCGATTACGACGGAAAACAACATTAACCGGTACCGTGAGCAGTTGGACCAGCTTGGTTTCTCTTTTGATTGGAGCCGCGAAGTGCGAACCTCCAACCCACAATATTACAAGTGGACACAATGGATTTTTATCCAATTGTTCAACGCTTGGTACAATAAGAAATCGGACAAAGCAGAAAACATTTCCAGTCTGATCTCCATTTTTGAAAAAGAAGGGAATACCAATGTTGAAGCCGCTTGTGATGATGATGTTCCAAGTTTTGATGCAGTCACTTGGAATACGTATTCCGACAAGGAAAAGCAAGAAATCCTTTTAAAATACAGATTGACCTATTTGGCGGATACCGAAGTAAACTGGTGTCCTGCCCTTGGAACCGTTTTGGCCAATGATGAAATCGTAAATGGGGTTTCCGAGCGTGGAGGTCACCCCGTGGTTCGTAAAAAAATGACGCAATGGAGCATGCGCATCACAGCTTATGCCCAGCGTTTGTTGGACGGATTGGATAAAATTGATTGGCCGCAACCTTTAAAGGATTCCCAAACCAACTGGATTGGGCGATCTGTAGGTGCTTCGGTTACTTTTAATGTGTTGGACGCTGAGCGTAGTCGAAGCGACCGGGATGTCACTTTGAGCACAGTCGAGAAGCCTTACGAGATAGAGGTCTTCACCACCCGCCCCGATACCATTTTCGGTGTAAGTTTTATGACCTTGGCTCCTGAGCATGAATTGGTGGCCAAAATTACGACCCCGGAACAAAAAGCCGAGGTTGATGCTTATGTGGAAGCTACGGCAAAACGTTCCGAGCGCGACCGTATGGCGGATGTAAAAACCATTTCAGGGGTATTTACGGGAGCTTATGCAGAGCATCCGTTTACCAAAGAACCTATCCCGATTTGGATTGGCGACTACGTGTTGGCCAGTTATGGAACGGGAGCGGTTATGGCCGTACCCTGCGGCGACCAACGCGATTATGATTTTGCAAAACATTATAATATAGATATCCTCAATATTTTTGAAGGGGTGGATATTTCCGAAGAGGCATTTGCTGATAAGGAAACTACTATTATTGCCAATTCTGACTTTTTGAATGGATTATCTTATAAGGATGCCATGAAGAAAGCCATTGCCGAGTTGGAGAAGATCGGACATGGCGAAGGAAAAGTGAACTACCGTTTGCGCGATGCCGTATTTAGCCGTCAGCGCTACTGGGGCGAACCATTTCCTGTATATTATAAGGATGGTATGCCGCAAATGATTGATTTGGAGCATTTGCCCTTACAATTGCCCGAAGTGGAAAAATATCTTCCCACCGAAACGGGTGAGCCGCCATTGGGCAACGCCACCGAATGGGCGTGGGACGTAAAACAATGTACAGTGGTCAATAATCAATTAATTGATCATGAAACTGTATTCCCTCTAGAATTAAATACCATGCCGGGTTGGGCGGGAAGTTCCCAATACTTTAATAGGTATATGGATCCACGGAACGATGACGCTATTTTCTCTCCAGAAGCCATCAACTATTGGCAAGATGTGGACCTTTATATAGGAGGAAGCGAACACGCTACGGGCCACTTGTTGTATTCCCGCTTTTGGCAGAAGTTTATGTTCGATATGGGTTATGTGCCCAAAGACGAATTTGCCCAAAAGTTGATCAACCAAGGGATGATTACGGGTACGAGTGCTTTTATATATCGGGAATTGGATTCTAATAAGGTATATTCAAAAGGATTGATAGAAGGTAAGAACGTTGTCCCAATTCACGCCGATGTTTCTTTGGTAAATGCTTCCGATGAATTGGATGTGGAGGCCTTTAAAGAATGGCAACCTGAATATAAAGATGCGGAGTTCATTCTAGAAAATGAAAAGTACATTGTAGGCCGCGAGGTCGAAAAAATGTCCAAATCCAAATACAATGTCGTCAATCCAGATGCCATTTGTGAGGAGTACGGAGCCGATTCACTTCGTTTGTACGAAATGTTCTTGGGCCCCTTGGAGCAATCCAAGCCTTGGAATACGGCAGGTATTTCCGGAGTACACTCTTTCCTTAAAAAACTTTGGAAGTTATATACAAATGGGTCGCTGAGCGGAGCCGAAACGGAACCTACCGCCGATAATCTCAAAACGCTGCACAAGACCATCAAAAAAGTGGAAGAGGATATCGAAAACTTCTCGTTCAATACATCCGTATCTACCTTTATGATCTGTGTAAACGAGTTAACATCTCAAAAATGTACCAGCAAGGCGATTCTGGGTCCATTGGCAGTTTTGGTTTCACCTTATGCGCCGCACATTGCCGAAGAGCTCTGGGAGCGTTTGGGCAATACCGGGTCCATTGCCGAAGTGCCTTTCCCGAAGTTTGAGGAAAAATATTTGGTGGAGAGCAGTAAGGAATACCCGATATCCTTTAATGGAAAAATGCGCTTCAAATTGGAGTTGCCGTTGGATATGAGCAAGGAGGATATTGAAGCCGCGGTGCTGGCCCACGAAAAAACGAAGGAGCAGTTGCAGGGCAGAGAGCCTAAAAAGGTAATCGTGGTTCCAGGTAAGATTGTAAATATTGTTGGGTAATCCGATAAATTGTTGCTGTCATTCCGAACTCGATTCGGAATCTCATACGATAAAATCAATACGAATTTTATAAGAATACCCTCAAAAAAGCATGCCGACCGGCATGCTTTTTTATTTAAAACACAACACCCATTAAAAAAATAGGGTTGCAAAGTCAAAAACATATAAAAAAATTAATTAGACCCATATAAATAGAGGGTATAAATATTAAAAAATACATTATTTTACCTGATACCCCTACTTTTTATCGATTATTTCTGTTGTGATTCATTTTTTTTGTACAACTTTGGTCCCAGAAACCATTAAAAACAACAAAATGACTGTTGGGATACCGAAAGAAATCAAAAACAATGAGAGCCGGGTGGGCATGACGCCCGCTGGAGTATTTGAATTGGTAAAGAACAATCACACGGTTTACGTGCAATCAGGTGCAGGTGAAGGCAGTGGTTTTTTCAATCAGGATTATCAGCAGGCCGGGGCCACAATTTTGGATACCATTGGTCAAGTGTATGCCATGAGCGATATGATCGTTAAGGTAAAGGAGCCCATAGCAGAAGAATATAACCTAATTCAGGAAGGACAGATTGTGTTTACCTACTTCCATTTTGCTTCCAGTGAAGCCTTGACCAAGGCCATGATCAGGAGTAAGGCCATTTGTATAGCTTACGAAACGGTAGAAGATGAAGATGGAACCTTGCCCTTGTTAACCCCAATGTCCGAGGTTGCCGGCAGAATGGCAATACAGCAAGGAGCAAAGTATCTGGAAAAGCCTGTTAAGGGTAAAGGAGTGCTTTTGGGTGGAGTTCCCGGAGTTTCACCCGGTAGGGTTTTGGTTCTGGGAGCGGGTACTGTTGGTATTCAGGCTGCTAAAATGGCAGCAGGTCTGGGTGCGCAGGTCACTATTTTGGATGTGAACATGAAGCGCCTCCGGTACGTGAACGACATTATGCCAAGTCATGTTGTAACCGGTTTTTCTAACGAGTTCAACATCAGAAAACATATAAAAACGCACGACCTTATTATTGGGGGAGTGCTTTTAAAAGGGGCCAAGGCACCCAACTTGATCACCAGGGATATGCTAAAGGATATGCATCCGGGCACCGTAATTGTCGATGTTGCCGTAGATCAGGGAGGATGCGTGGAGACCACCAAGCCTACAACCCATGAGGACCCGGTGTTTATTATAGATGATGTAGTTCACTATTGTGTAGCCAATATGCCAGGGGCAGTGCCTTATACTTCTACAGTTGCCTTGACGAATGTTACACTGCCCTATGTGCTACAATTGGCCAATCTAGGATGGAGAAGTGCATGCAAATTAGATCCGTCCTTAAAAAAAGGATTGAATGTTGTTGAAGGAGAGATTATTTACAAAGAGATCGCCGAAACTTTTCATTTAGATCCGGTTTTGGTCTAACTGGACTAACATTTTGACAGTATTTTAACCCTGCCACGATTTGGCGGGGTTTTTGCATTTATGTGGTATATTTATATAAACGATTAAATTATGATGACATATTATATATTGATCGGGGGAATTGCCCTGATCAGCTGGCTGGTGAGCAACCGATTAAAGAGTAAGTTCAAGAAGTATTCCAAGGTGCATTTGCGCAATGGGATGAGTGGTGCGGAGATTGCCCAAAAAATGCTGGATGATCATGGAATAAGGGATGTAAAGGTTATTTCCACACCCGGAATGTTGACGGACCACTACAACCCTAAGAATAAAACCGTAAACCTTAGTGAAGGTGTGTACAACCAACGAAATGCTTCTGCTGCCGCGGTGGCGGCACACGAATGTGGACATGCGGTACAACATGCGCAGGCATATGAATGGTTGACCATGCGTTCCAAATTGGTTCCTGTGGTGAGCGTTACCTCTGGAATGTCCACTTGGGTGGTTTTTGGTGGAATTATGCTGATGGCCGCTACGGGTGTAGCGGGCGGTATTGGCTTTTATATAGCTGTTGCTGGTTTGATTATGATGGGATTTGCCACTTTGTTCAGCTTTATTACCCTGCCCGTTGAGTACGATGCCAGTAAAAGGGCTTTGGTGTGGTTAAAGCAAAAGAACATGGTTACCCAAGAGGAGTATTCCGGAGCAGAGGATGCACTAAAATGGGCAGCAAGAACCTATTTGGTCGCAGCTTTGGGCGCCTTGGCCTCCCTATTGTACTGGGCGGTGCAGGTTTTTGGAGGAAGAGATTAAGAAATTATAACTCAAATAAAAAAGGGGCCGATCGGCCCCTTTTTTTATTGTATGTGTTGAAGTCGTCATTCTGAATTCATTTCAGAATCTCGTCAAACTGATAAAAAAATCACTATGAGAACCTGAAACAAGTTCAGGTTGACGAAAATCTGCCTCTTTTTGGTTGTTGTGATTGGATTTTTTTAGTCAATCCAGTTCGCTACTTGATTGTCGATCATTTGGAGTCCAACACCTTCGGTGCCCGTTACCTCGATCATATCCAAGATGTCCCTTACGGTATTTTCTTCTTCCACCTGCTCCATTACAAACCAATCCAAGAAACGCTCGGTTGCAATATCGCCGGATTCACGGGCTTTTTTAACAATATTGTGGATCGATTTGGTCACTTTTACCTCATGCTCCAGAGTAGATTCAAATACATCAACAATTGAAGAGTAATCGTGGTTGATATTGGTTACTTCCGGTGAAATTGGGTTCCCTCCGGTATCAACCAAAAAATTGAAGATTTTCATCATATGTTCACGTTCTTCCTCTGCTTGTTTAAAGAAAAATTTGGCGCTGGTAAAAAAACCATTTTGCTCGCACCATGAAGCCATGGCCAAATAGGTCGCAGAGGCATGGGCTTCCATTTGTATTTGTCCGTTGAGCAAATCCATGGATTCCACTTTTATGCTCATACTTTGTCTTGCGATATCTTTCATAATACTAAGTTTCTAATGTGATTGTGATATAAAGTTACAGATTTAAATCTGTACAGCGTACTGGTCCCTTTAATTTAGAAACCAATTAAGACTGGATAAAAGTAAGCAGGTCTTTTACGTAAGGGCTTCGGCTTTGGCAGAAAGTCCTATGGCCACAAAACCATTATGGATAAGATTTTTAAGATCTAGTACCTCTAGGGTATTAAGGATGAACAAATGCTCTTTATTGCAAAGCATCAAAACTTCTAAACCGTGGGAATTCAAATCACTATCAAAATGGTCTTCTACGGAGATGGACAGTATTTTATGCCTAAGGGATAACAGCTCGCAAAGAGACATGCGAATTAGTTTTTGTCCAAAATCGATATAATATCTGCGTTCGGCCGTGGATTGATAAAGTGTATAATATTTGGATTTGAATACTACATTCATGGGGTCAAATGTAATATTTATTTAGATTCAATACAAATATCAAATCCGTATTTGTCTATCAATTTGCTGATCCAGGGAGATAAAGGTTTCTGTTCGTGATACTCCTTCGATCTGTTGGATTTTTTTATTGAGGACCTGCATGAGGTGTTCATTGTCCCGGCACAATACTTTAATGAGTATGGACCAGTTTCCTGTGGTGTAATGGCATTCCAGTACTTCCGGAATTTCTTCCAATTGTTTTACCGCTCGCGGGTTGGTCATGGCCTTGTCCAAATAAATGCCGATGTAGGCCATGGTAGAATAGCCCAATACTTTTGGGTTGATTACAAATTTGGATCCTGCCAATAGCCCTGAGCTTTCCAGTTTGCGGAGTCTTTGGTGTATTGCGGCTCCCGAAATGCCTATGTTTCTTGCTATTTCGAGAATGGGTCGTCTTGCATCCTCCATGAGATACCTTAGGATCTTTTTGTCAATACCGTCTATTTTTACGGAACTGTTATTGTTTTTCACTTCTTGAATTTTAAAGTATAGCTAAAGGTATCCAAAATCTAACAAATTTTAACTCGCTACCGAATCGGGATTGTAACCTAAATAGGGAACTTGATATTCTTTGAACTCGATGCCCTGGGTACGCAACTCGGATAAGATAGGTTCGTATACCTCTTTGCTTATAGGAATTTGTACACCTGGTGTCGTAATTTCTCCGTTCAGGATTTTTAAGGTGGCGATAGCTACGGGAAGACCTACAGTTTTGGACATTGCCGTATAACGTCGGTTTTCTCCGATGACCACCATATTGGCATCAATCTGTTTTTTTTCGCCATTTAATTCGTATCCAAACTTGTGGTACATTACGATCATATCCTTTTCGTCTTCTTTCAGGGTCCAGCTATCCTCAAGTATGTATTGGAGCATTTGTGCAGGCGATGCATTTTTGAGCGGAATTTTTTTAGAGTCGTCAAAAATGTTCAAGTCCAAAAGCTTGCCCCACATAATATCGTCTTGGTCGATCTTTAGGTAATGTCTCATTTTTAACTCTACCGAATCTGTAGGCGAATAGGGAAGAAATAAATTCACAAATTCGCGATAGGACATTCCTTCGGAATTTTCAATGGAGTAACTATCATCCGTCATGCCCAGGACCACAAACATTTGCCATGCTTTGGAAAAACCTACCCTTCGCATGGTTCCTCTAAAAAGTGTTAACGCGTCTTGCAGGCCGTACGCTTCGCGGTACTTTAAGGAATCGCGATTGGCATAGGCTTCAAAAGTGCCGTAGCCCTCGACGTCCATAAATTCTGTCCTTCTGAACAATTTTTGATAGGGTATGTATTTGTACGTGCCCTCTTGGATAAATTTTGCTGTGCCTCCTTGGCCGGCCAGTACCACGTTTCTGGGATTCCAGGTAAATTTATAGTGCCATAGATTGGTGTCGCTTTCCGGGGCTACCAATCCGCCGGTAAAGGATTCGAACAGCAACATTTTTCCACCTGCGTCCCGGATGCGATCTATTGCCTCCATGGCGCTCATATGGTCGATTCCAGGGTCAAGACCAATTTCGTTCATAAATACAAGGCCCTTTTCTTTTACTTTATCATCCAGAGCCTTTAGTTCGTTACTTATGTACGATGCTGTAATAAGATGCTTATTGAATTCGATACAATCGTGTGCAACGTTGATGTGCAGACTTGCTGGTAACATGGAAACTACAATGGAGGCTTCCGATACAGCTTTTTTCCTGTCGGACTCATTAAAAATATCCAACGTAAATACCGTGCAATTGGAATGTCTGGAAAATTCATCGGGGATATTTTCGGGACGAAGATCCCCGATTTTTAAATGAATATTTTCTTCGTTCGCCTTTTTTAAAAAATAATCTAGTAAGTATGAGGTTGATTTACCTGCGCCTAAAACCAATATAGTGCGGACCATGTGTTTTGTTTACTTTTGTTTAATCGTTACTAAGGTATTAAATTGTTATATTTTTAAAAAAATAGCCAATAAAAGTTATGAACAGAACAATTTTACTCACTGGAACTTTTTTGGGAATGTTGGCGATAGTGTTGGGGGCTTTTGGCGCCCATGGGCTTGAGAAACTTGTGGATTCCGATGCTGTTGATACTTTTGAAACAGGGGTTCGGTACCAGATGTATCATGCCTTGTTCCTTCTTTTCCTGGGTATGTATAATGGTGTTAAGATTAAAGCAAAGAAGCCGGTTTTTATCCTTTTGCTATTGGGTGTTGTATTGTTCTCTTTTTCAATTTACCTATTGGCATTGAACAGTTTAACTTCATTTGACTTTAAGATTATCGGCTTTTTAACACCAATCGGGGGAGTTTTCTTGATCATGGCTTGGATTTATTTGGGATATCACATTTTAACCCAAAAAGAACTCAATTAACCCATATTTGAAAGGTCGAAAAGCGAATATTTTCTAGTTTTGTACCAACAAATAAACTAAACTATGAAGGATTCTGCTTCAGCCACGAAATCGATTTCGTTAAAAACGTATGGGATAACCCACGATAATATCAATTATCAACTATCACCAGACGAGCTGCACGACATTACCATTGAGTTGGGTATGGGCAAAGAGGCCTCCTCTGGAGCTTTGGCCGTTAACACGGGGGAGTTTACGGGAAGATCACCCATGGACCGTTTTATTGTTAAGGACGATATTACATCCGATAAAATATGGTGGGGCAACATTAATATTCCCTTTGAGAGCGAAAAGTTTGATAAGCTTTATGATAAAGTTATCGCATATCTCAACAATAAAGAGCTGTATGTTAGGGACTCTTATGCTTGTGCCGATCCAGAATATAAGTTGAACATACGGTTGATCAATGAATATCCTTGGTCCAATATGTTTGCCTACAACATGTTTCTTCGCCCTACCGAAGAAGAATTGCAAGGTTTTGACCCGGAATGGACTGTTGTAAATGCACCAGGTTTCAAGGCCGATCCAATGGAAGATGGAACCCGCCAGCATAATTTTGCCATACTTAATTTCAGTAAAAAAATTGCCCTGATCGGGGGTACCGGGTACACAGGGGAAATTAAAAAAGGAATTTTCTCTGCTTTGAACTTTATTCTACCTGTATATAAAAACACCTTGCCCATGCATTGCTCCGCAAATATGGGGCAAGATGGGGATACCGCAATATTCTTTGGGTTATCGGGAACGGGAAAAACTACCTTGTCCACTGATCCCGACAGAAAGCTAATCGGTGATGATGAGCATGGATGGACCTCCAAGAATACGGTTTTTAATTTTGAAGGTGGTTGTTATGCAAAAGTTATAGACCTTGCCGAAGAGAAAGAGCCAGAGATCTACGGTGCCATAAAAAAGGGGGCGATTTTGGAGAATGTGATCATGGACGATAATGGGGTGGTCGATTTCGCCGATACCTCCATTACACAAAATACAAGAGTAAGTTACCCGATCCATCATATCGAAAATATTCAAGAGCCGTCCATTGGGGAAAATGTAAAGAACATCTTCTTTCTTACTGCCGATGCCTTTGGTGTGTTGCCTCCAATTTCTAAGCTAACACCATCCCAAGCGGCATACCATTTTATTTCCGGATACACGGCCAAGGTTGCAGGGACCGAAGCGGGTGTTGTGGAACCGCAGCCCTCTTTTTCGGCATGCTTTGGAGCTCCGTTTATGCCGCTTCACCCTACTAAATATGCTGAAATGTTGAGTAAGAAAATGAAGGAGTCCGGTGTTGATGTTTGGTTGGTGAACACAGGTTGGACCGGCGGACCATATGGAGTTGGTACCCGTATGAAGTTAAAATACACCAGAGCAATGATAAGTGCGGCATTAACAGGTAAACTTGGGCTGTACAATTACGAAAACTATCATATACACTCCGTATTCGGGGTGGCACAGCCAAGGGAATGTCCTGGAGTACCTAAAGAAGTGCTCAGTCCACGAACTACTTGGAACAATGATGAGGCTTACTACAAAACAGCCTTTAAATTGAGCAATGCCTTTAGGGAAAACTTTAAAAAGTTTGAATCTTATGCCAGTGAGGAAATCCGAAGGGGAGGCCCGCAACGGTATGCATTCTAAAAAAATAAAGCCCCGATTTCGGGGCTTTTTTATTGATCTAAATTTCGTCTTTATTTGTTTACACTGGTAATGTACTTCTGCAGTGCCATGGTCATCGATGGAGTCTCTGGCGTTGGCGCCTGAATATCGATTCTAAGTCCTGCATTGGTCGCGGCCTTTACCGTACTATTGCCGAAAACGGCAATTCTCGTGTTGTTCTGTTCAAAATCCGGAAAATTCTTCATCAAGGACTCAATGCCAGAAGGGCTAAAGAATACCAAGATGTCGTAATAAACGTTTCTTAGGTCGGAAAGATCACTGATCACGGTTTTGTAAAAAATTCCACGTGTCCAATTCACTCCCAATTCGTCCAATAATTCGGGGACAATAGGTTTTAGGGAATCAGATGAGGGTAATAGGAATTTTTCGTCCTTATACTTTTTGATCAGAGGAATCAATTCGTTGAAAGTCCTTTTTCCAACATAGATTTTTCTCTTACGGTATACAACATATTTTTGTAAGTAATAGGCAACTGCCTCCGACTGACAAAAATATTTCATTGAATCCGGAACCTTGAAGCGCATTTCATCAGCAATTCTAAAAAAATGGTCAACAGAGTTTCTACTGGTCAAGATAATTGCAGAGAAGTTGTTCAAGTCGATTTTTTGTTGCCTAACATTCTTGGCCTCTACGCCTTCTACATGAATGAATGGTCTGAAATCTACTTTAATTTTCTCTTTTTCAATTAATCTTGAGTAAGGTGAGTTTTCGACTTTGGGTTCTGGTTGGGAAACCAAAATTGTTTTTACTTTCATAAGTTATCAACCTTTTAAATAGCTTCCAATTAACACCAAGGGCGCAATTTCGAGTGCGCAAAGGTACAAAATAAAATAGACAAAATAAGGGAACAGTGCTTTTTGATAGTTCTTCAACAGCTTGGCCACACCAATGCCATTAATTAGGGCAACACATAGAATTGCAGTATATATTGCTGTTTTTGAGTTGGTTGTAATGTAAATCAATAATATGTTGGTGAGTAAAATTACAATACTGCTGTAGTTGAGGTAAGAAATTTTACTAAAAATCAGGCCGCTTATAACAACTGTATTGTTAAAAACAAATCCCGTGAACATTTGAACTAAAAATTTAACCAGTTCGAACAGGGCCAAAAAACCCAATAATATAAAATAAATGGTAAGAGGTTCGCCATCCGGCAACAAGGAAAAAGTTCTTAAGACCAAGTAAAGAAACAGTGAAAGGTTGATTAATTGGAAAAGGGTTAAAAGTAGATGGAACCAATGGGAAAATTGCCCTTTTTTATTATGGAGAAGAATGTATTTATCATTAAATGGAAGGATAATAAAATTCAAGAATTTTTTGTGGTACAAATACTTGCCCAAAGCCAAAACAACCAAACTGATGAACAGCGTAACCGTCATCCAATCTATAGAAATGATCGTTTTTTCAACCGGTTCCATCATTCAATTTTAATAGGTTGTCCGTTTAGTCCGGGAGGCAATCCATTTTCTGCAATTCCAATCCTAAAGTAAGATGGGTTTTCCATTTTGGACAGGGGTAGATCAAAAGAATAGAACAAAGTGTCCTTGGACCGCAAGGTTGAAGCTTTCGGCGTTAGCTTATTAACTTTTAAAGAGCGCATTTGTTTTACTTGTTTGTGTTTGTTGGAATAGGAAATGGTGAATTTTAATTGCTCCAACGGGATGTCAAAAGGATAAGGATTGTATACTTTTAACGAATAACCCGTATTGTTTTCCTTCTTGTCCACTATGCACTTTAGATTTCGGTACGATTGAAAGTTTTCAATATAGTTTCCAAAAAATATGGTGCTGTCCAAATGCATATAGGTCACATCCCCACTCTTTTTGTATTTGGATACGTACAATACTTTTTTGCCACGAACCCTTTCTTCGGAACCATCTATGGAATATTGGTTTTTTCGGTACATATAATTGTTCAAGGAAATGGCTGGAACCCCCGAGTAAAATTCATATTTGGGAGCTCTGCGATAGGAGTTTTCGAAAACAACCGGAACACCCCCGGACTTTTCTTTAAGCTCTTTGGTCCAAACCTTGTTGCCATGGGTTTCGTAGAGCATGGGAAATAACGGGTAGTGTACCATCCATGCCCTAGCGTACATTAAAAGCACCAAGCTGACAATACCTGTTCGGTACATCCATTTTCTACTTTTTTTATTGCTGATCAGGTAATCAAAAGCAATTATGGCCAACGGGATCGAGACAACAATGGTCCACTGCGCTTGTACCCTTCTGTTAAAACTGGAAATGAAAAAGAAAATCAATACACCGTATACCAAATAAACCAAAGCTTTGGAAAAAGTATCCTTGGGCCTGAACTTAAAAAGCGAACCATAGATCCAATAGAACAATAGACCGATTATTGCAATAATGTTCAAGAAATATCCCAATGTAAAACCATCAAAGGAATAGGCTTGGTTGGGCCGTTCGTACAAATGGAAGGTAATGGATACAAAGTTGTTCTGATAGAGCCAAACAAAGTGGGGAATGTAGCAAATCAAGGCCAGTATTACTGCAAGCCACGCTTTTTTGTTAAAAATTAGTTTGTAGTTGGAAAGGAAAACAAACAAGATGACCAATACCGCATGGTACTTACTGTACATCAGCGCAGCCATGGTCAGGCCCAGTAAAATGGTGGTCAAGATAGCCTCGTTTTCAAGAAAGCGTTTGTATAGCCATAGGAACAGGGCGGTAAAGAACAGTAGGGATGTATCGGGCAAGGTTAAAAAACCATATGCGTTCATCAAGGTAAAAGAAAACACCAACAAGAAAAAATGAACAACATAGTCCTTTTTCTTGGGGTTGTCCACCAAAAGCCAGAGCAAAATATAGGTGCCGGCCGAAAGTATGGTGCTCATAAACCTTACCCCTAGTTCACCATCAAAGAAAAGACTACTTAGTTTGATCAAAAAGGCAACCATGGAAGGATGGTCAAAATATCCCCAGGACAAGTTTTGCGCATAGTACCAGTAATAGGCCTCATCGTAAATCAATTCCGTTATCGAAGCTTGAACAAGATTGAGTACAAAAAGAACCGCTAATAGTATAAAAAAAAGTCTGGGAAACTTTTGAGACATCAAAATAGGTTTTTTAAAGGCGCAAAGTTACAAATATTGAACCAGTGACCGTATTACTTGCCAAAGGTTACTTGTGCAGGCAAGATAGAAAACCTTATTTTTGACAAACTAATACAGTGCGAATGTCAGACGGCTTGGTCATTATACCCACATTCAATGAAATTGAAAATATCGAGGCCATTATAAAAACGGTCTTTGATCTAAAGAAGAATTTTCATGTACTTGTGGTAGACGACAACTCTCCGGATGGTACTGCCGATTGCGTCCGGAAATTGCAAATTGACTTTCCGGAACGACTGTTTTTGGAAGTCAGAAAAGAGAAGTCTGGTTTGGGGACGGCGTACATCCATGGCTTTAAATGGGCCTTGAAAAAAGGATATGAGTACATCTTTGAGATGGATGCCGACTTTTCACATAGACCTGCCGACCTATCCAGATTGCACAGAGCTTGCTTAAACGGAGCCGATGTGGCCGTGGGTTCCCGGTATAAAAAAGGAGTAAATGTGGTCAACTGGCCCTTGGCCAGGATCTTACTTTCATATGGTGCATCTTTCTATGTAAAGTTCATTACCGGAATGAAAGTGCACGATCCCACTGCTGGTTTTGTATGCTACAAACGAAAAGTGCTCGAGACCATTAATTTGGATAATGTGCGCTTTATTGGCTATGCCTTTCAAATAGAGATGAAGTATAGGGCGTACCTCAAAAAATTTAAGATAGAGGAAGTATCGATAATTTTTACCGATAGGGTAGAAGGAAAATCTAAAATGAACTCGGCAATTATCCGGGAGGCCATTTTTGGTGTGATAGCCATGAAATTTAGAAGTGTATTCTTTAAAAAGAAATTTTAGTATGTCAAAAATTCTGTTGAAAAACGCCAACATTGTAAACGAGAACAGCATTTTTGAATCCGATGTGTTGCTGGAGGGTGATTTTATTCTCCGTGTCGATGCCGATATATCCGATCCCAATGCGAAGGTAATCGATTTGAATGGAGATCTTTTGTTGCCCGGTGTTATAGATGATCAAGTACATTTTAGGGAGCCAGGGTTAACGCACAAAGGTACCATTGCCACAGAAAGCAGGGCGGCCATAGCTGGGGGCATAACCACTTTTATGGAGCAGCCCAATACCAACCCGCAAACGACCACAATAGCAAAATTGGAAGATAAATTTGCCATTGCTGCAAAAGATTCCTTCGCTAATTACTCCTTTCTTTTTGGGGGCACAAACAATAATTTGGAGGAACTAAAACGGTTGGATAAAAATGCCTGCTCCGGGGTCAAACTGTTCTTGGGCTCATCAACAGGAAATATGTTGGTGGACAACGAGCAAGTATTGGAGCAGATTTTTAGAAATACCGAAATGGTGATATCCACCCATTGTGAGGACGAGGGGACCATTAGGAGCAATTTGGAATCATATAAAAAAATGTACGGGGATAACATTCCTATAGAGATGCACCCCATTATCCGGAGTGCGGAGGCATGCTACCTAAGTTCATCAAAAGCGATTGCCTTGGCCAAGAAAACGGGGGCGAGATTGCATGTCTTTCACCTTTCAACGGGCATCGAAACCGATTTGTTCACCAATGAGATTCCATTGGAAAAGAAAAAAATCACATCGGAAGCCTGCATCCACCATCTTTGGTTTTCGGATGAGGACTATGCAAAAAAGGGAACACTCATTAAATGGAATCCGGCAGTTAAGACCAAAAACGATAGGGCCAAACTTTGGGAAGCCCTCCTAGATGATCGTATTGATGTTGTGGCCACGGACCATGCACCGCACACCATGGAAGAAAAGGACAACCCCTATACAAAAGCACCTTCTGGTGGACCTCTGGTACAGCACGCACTATTGGCCATGCTACAAAAAGAACAGGAAGGTGTTATTACTTTGGAAAAAATGGTAGAGAAGATGTGCCATAATCCAGCCAAGCTTTTTGATATTGATCGGCGAGGATTTGTTCGAGAAGGGTATTTTGCAGATTTGGTTCAGGTGCACAGAGGTTCTAAAAACGAGGTTAAAAAAGATAATATTCTCTATAAATGTGGATGGTCCCCGTTCGAAGGTGTTACTTTTGGTTCCGAAATAAAGCGAACCTTTGTAAATGGTTTATTGGCGTTTGAAAATGGTAGCTTCCATCCAGAGAAAAATGCAAAGAGGCTCACTTTTAATCGATAAGGAATGATACGTACCATACTTTTTTTTATAGGTCTATTTTTTTTGATGGTCTCCTGTGCGGAAAAAGTAGTGGAAGAACCGGAAAACCTTATTCCAAAGGAACAAATGATGGATATTCTCCATGATCTGGCAATTTTTAATGCAGCACAAGCAACCACGAGCAGAAAATTCAAGGATTCCAGAATCGATATTATGGATTTTATCTACACCAAGTACGATATTGATAGTGCACAGTTTTCGCAGAGCGATCTGTATTATGCTTCGCTTCCTTTGGAGTATCAGGCCATTTATGAAGGTGTGGAAGCAAGGGTGAAGCAGAAAAAAGATACATTGGAGGCCATTGGAAAGCGTCGTAACGATAGTGTTCGCGCGGCAAGTTTAAAACGGACCGATTCCATTAAGGCCGTGCGCGAAGCCAATGAAAAGAAATCTAATTCTTCTTCATAAACTTATCGCAGCAAAAGGCGATGGCTTTGTCCAGGTCCACAAACGTAAAATCTAGCTGCGATCGTATCTTCCGATTACTATAAATTTGCTGTTGATACAATCCTTTGGCCATTATTCTGGATAGCCTTCTTCTTTTTCCGAACAAATGGCTTCTTGCCCAATCCAACCGCCAAAAGAGTTCCAACATAAATTTGGAAACTTTCCGGTCCGGCGGCTCAACGCCCAATTTTGGAGCTATTTTCTTAAATAGTTCTCCATAGGTCATATTTTGGCCCACCAAAATAAATCGTTCGGTTTTAATCTCCGATGCCATGAGCATCGTCATGGCTTTGATAACATCGTGCACGCTTACAAAACCGGTGCCACCGGGGATGTAATACTTTTTTCCTTTGGCTGCATAGGAAAAAAAGGTACCGCTGCCAGACTTCCAAAAACCAGGACCGATCACAACACCAGGGTTTACGATAACCACGGACAGGCCTTCTTGTGATGCGCGCCAAACCTCGAGCTCAGCCTCATATTTGGTAATTCCGTAAACAGATGCCTTGGTTTCGAGCCATTCGGTTTCCTCGGTGATTTCTTTTTGTTTAAGGCTAGGTCCTATGGCAGCAATGGAACTTACGTAGCACAGTTTTTTTACCTTGTGCTTTAAGGATAGGTTCACAATGTTCGCAGTTCCTTCAACATTGGTGCGCTCTAAAGCTTTAAAATCCTTGGGGTCAAAAGAGATCAGTGCGGCACAGTGGAATACTTGAGATATCCCATCAAAAAGCGAATCCAAACCACTTAAATTGGTAATATCGGCCCTAACCCAATCAATTTGTTCCACCAAATCTGACGGATTGTCGGTATAGTATCCAAAAACGTTGTGGACTTTATCAATGGATTCCTTTGTCCTATAATTGCTTCTGACCTTGTTCCCATTGCTGATCAAATGGAAAAGTAAGTGGGAACCGATCAGTCCAGTGCCTCCCGTAACCAAAATCATACCGTAAAAGTACCTATTTGTGCTGGAAATATTCAGTCAAATGCCAACTTCATTTTATATTTGCACCTATTCCAAAAAACTGATCATGACGAAGAACTTTGTTCAAGAACTACAATGGAGGGGAATGGTACACGATGTGATGCCTGGAGCCGAAGAACATCTTATGGAGGAAATGCGTTCTGCCTATGTAGGGATAGACCCTACCGCAGACTCCCTGCATATTGGACATTTGGTGGGAGTAATGATGTTGAAGCATTTTCAATTGGCCGGCCACAAGCCTTATGCTTTGGTGGGTGGTGCCACGGGCATGATCGGTGATCCTTCTGGAAAATCAGCCGAACGGAATTTGCTGGACGAAAAAACACTGCGCCATAATCAAGAAGCCATAAAATCGCAATTGAGCCGGTTTCTGGATTTCGAAAGCGGTGGGCCCAACGCTGCGGTCTTGGTCAACAATTACGATTGGATGAAGGATTTTTCGTTTTTGGAGTTCATCCGGGACGTTGGCAAGCATATTACCGTTAATTATATGATGGCCAAGGATTCCGTAAAAAAACGTCTTTCGTCCGATGCCAAGGAGGGTATGTCCTTTACCGAATTTACCTACCAACTGGTGCAGGGTTACGATTTTTTATACCTCTACCAAAACCACGATTGTAGCCTTCAAATGGGAGGTAGCGACCAATGGGGCAACATTACCACGGGGACCGAATTGATCCGTAGAATTGGTGGTGGAAAGGGATTTGCCCTTACTTGTCCTTTGATCACCAAGGCAGATGGGACCAAATTTGGAAAAACAGAAGGCGGCAATATTTGGCTGGATGCAGAAAGAACATCGCCCTATAAGTTTTACCAGTACTGGTTGAACACTTCGGATGAAGATGCTGAAAAGTATATCAAGATCTTTACATTTTTGAGTAGGGAGGAAATAGAGAATTTGGTTGCTGAACATAAGGAGGCTCCACATATGAGGGCGCTTCAAAAGAGATTGGCAGAAGAAGTTACGATCATGGTGCATTCCCAGGAAGATTTGGACAATGCGATTAAAGCGAGCAATATCCTTTTTGGAAAGTCAACTTCAGAAGACTTGAAACAACTCAATGAAAAAACGTTTTTGGATGTTTTTGACGGGGTGCCACAAGCCACTATTGGTAAAGAGGAACTAAATCCAGGTTTGGACATGATAGGGGCGTTGGCCGCCAAAACCGGGTTTTTAGGATCGAATGGTGAGGCAAGACGAGAATTAAAACAGAATTCCATATCCGTAAACAAGGAAAAGGTTAAAGAAGATTACCTGATTACCGAATCGGATTTGATCAACAATAAATTTGTACTGCTACAAAGGGGCAAAAAAAATTATTTTGTGTTGATTGCGGAATAACCAATTCATACGGGTCAAACAAATAGTTGGGACAGTCTTAAAAAGTTCAGGATAACAAAGGACATTTTCTTGAACATAAAGCAATATAAAAAAGCCATCTAAAAGATGGCTTTTTTGTTAGGTTAAAAATGTAATTCCATATCTGCCGCAAATCTCGGTTATTTTGGAAAAATCTGGCGGGCCAGGGGGTAAGTTGCCCAATTCTTCGAACATTAGTTCCAGCCCTGCAGGGAATACACTTAAAATGGTTTTACAGTCTTTATCCCCGACTACCTTCCAAGTGTGTGGAATATTTTTAGGCGCAAATGCCAAATCACCTGCCTTTAAAATAGTTGTTTGGTCCCCAACAGTTACTTCTAGCTCGCCTTCCAAAACTTTAAAGATTTCGTCTTCATTGGTGTGAACGTGTGGTGGGATCATTGTGCCGGGAGGATTTACTTCTTCTATTAAGGTGAAAAGACCGTTGGTGTCCTCGCTGGTAAGTTTAAATGTTTGTTGGTCACCGATTACATTTACTTGTTTGCCCTCTCCCTTTCGTACAATTTTTGGTTCCAGAGTTTTGTTGTTCTCTTCTTCCTTTGGATGTACATGGGCGAATCCAGGTAAAGTGGCCAATGCCGCTGCAGAGAGGGCACTTCTTTTTAAAAAAGCACTTCTATTCATAATCTCGATTGTTTGGTTATCTCAATAAATTACGTAAAATATTGATAGCGCGAAGGTTATAATGTTATGGAAAGATGGGTTTTGTGTATAATTGGATGTATGGACTATCTGATATTACAAGACCATCAAGTTACAACCGCGGATATCGGAATCATCAAAACGGCCCAAAACTTCAAACGTTCCGTTTGGATAAGCTTTTCCTAAATCCTGTGTGGCAATAAATGAACAAGAATAAATGTTCGCAAGATCGATAACGTTGATACCTCCCGTTTTACCGGCCGATTGG
Source organism: Flagellimonas marinaquae (assembly GCF_023716465.1). Classification (NCBI taxonomy): domain Bacteria; kingdom Pseudomonadati; phylum Bacteroidota; class Flavobacteriia; order Flavobacteriales; family Flavobacteriaceae; genus Flagellimonas; species Flagellimonas marinaquae. The sequence continues at coordinate 1,179,342 of NZ_CP092415.1, read as the reverse complement.
ATAGATAATGGGTCCTCGGTATCCCGAGTAATGATCTTCATCCAAGGCGGGGTCTTAAAAATGCCATTGCCTTTCGAATATGCTTGGGACAAAAGCTCCGTCATTCCATATTCTGAATGTACTTTCTCCACGCCCAATCCTTTTTGCAGTAATTGGTGCAGTTCTTCTCGAATCAATTCTTTACGGCGACCTTTCATTCCACCGGTCTCCATTATAATGGTATTTTGTAAGTTCATCGAAAATCTTTCTGCTAAATCCAATAAGGCAAAGGAAACACCGATCAAAAGACATTTGGTTCCCTTCTGTTCCAATTTGAGCAGGTTTTGGTGCAGTTCGTCCAGATTGTGAAGATAAAAACCACTGCTTGGATGAGCGGATTTATTGATCAAATCATTGACCATATAAATTAATGAGGATCCTTCCCTTTCGAGGTAAGATGGCAATAAGGCCAGAATACAAAACTCTTTTGGTGAACCATAAAATTTGTAAAAAGCGGACAAGAAACTCTTTTCGTAAAGTTCGATTTCCGGAACAAAATGCTTGCTTGTGGAAGTTTTGGTTGTGCCACTGCTTGTAAATACTGTTTCTGCTTCCTGTTCTGTGGAGCGTACAGCGTGGGTCTTAAAAAAAGATATGGGCAAAAAAGGAATTTCCCGTGTTAGCGAAACAGTTTTCGGGGTCTTGCCCAAATGGTTGCAAAATTGGTGATAGACTTGGTTGTTCTGGTATTGAAACCTAAAAACATCCAATGCGACCCGGTCAAAATCGTAAGCGTTGGAGATGGAAAATATGCGATGGGTATCAAACTGTTTCATTGAGCCCCAAAATTACCTAAAAATAAAAAAGCCCTTGATGAAAAGGGCTTTAAAATGTTGGGCAATTTTTATTTGATCACCAATTTTCGGGTCATTGTTTTTTTGCGTTCCGTTACTTGGAGTACATAAACTCCGGGAACCAATCTGGAAATGTCCAAAGTATTGGTGTTTATCCTTTTTGTAAGCACAACTTCGCCAAAAACATCGTAAACTCTGATTTCTTTGGTTCCGTTGGATTCCGTCGTAATATACACTTCACTTCCATAGGCCGGGTTAGGGTACATTTTAAAACCCTTGAGCTCTTGTACGGGCTCATTGTTCACTGTTACCAGCTCCTGACCGAAAGAAAATAAAGGTAAAGCCATAAGTAAAACAAAGTAGATTTTCTTCATATTGCTGATTTGGGGTCTATGTGCAATATAAAAGTAGATAACCATGTTAAGTTGTACCACATTATGTTGTGAAAATACTAAAACTGGTGGTAAAGCGTTGAAAGCTGTTGTTTAGGATTGGAAAATGAGGTTAAAAAGGGTCGAACTACTTAACAATGAGCTTTCTAGTGGCTACCTTGTTTTTTTCGAAAACCCTTAAAATATAAACACCTTTATCCAAATTGGAAAGGTTGAGTTCCTTACCAAGAATAGTGGTTTCCAGGACCTGTGTCCCCAACACATCGAAAACGAGGATTTTTTTTGGTGCATTTAGAGCTGTTTCGATGTAGACCTTTCCTTGAGTAACCGGATTGGGGTAAAGTTTGAAGCCTTCAATATCGGCACTTGACCTGGCATTATCCTGAGAAAAACCAAGTGTACAGATAAATAAAAGAATAACGAAGTAAAAGTGCTTCATACGTTAATGGTTGCAAACGGTATGCCACAAATATATAAAAATTGCTTTGCCAAACCGGAACCAATTGATGAATAGAGGGTTACTTTTCGATGAAATGCAAAAAAGAAGCCCTCGATTTTTCGAGGGCTTACTTGTATCGATAATGTGGAATGGTCCTAAAAACTTAGGCTATAACCTATAGAGAAGGACATACCTGGGTCCCTAAAGGAGAAATTTTGTTTTGTAGCACCAAAAGATTCATACAAACTTACTCTTTCATCGCTAAGGATGTTATTAGCCTTAAGGCTTATTTTAGAGCGTTGCTCTTTACCAATGGTTTTTGAAAAATTAAAATTTAAGCTATGGAATGGTTGTGTAAAAACATCTGGATTTTGTCCGAAGCCAACTACTTCCAAAGTTTTGCCTTGTACGTTATAGAAAATACCAGTTTCTAATCCTGTCTCTCTATTGTCGTAATTAAGGCCAGCATTAATAAGGTATGGAGATTGACCTTGTAAATCTCGGCTATCTTCAATGGTTTCCCCATCTCTGGCAAAAATCTGACGTGATTCGTATTCTTGGTTTTCACCACGTGCCATATCGATTTTGGAATCTATAATGGATACATTAAGGTTAATACTTAAATTCTTTAATCCGTCGGAGAGGAATCCTAGGTTTTTCCTTCCTTCCAGTTCAACACCAAATACGGTTGCAGATGGTGCATTCCGAGGGGTGAATTGGTTGGGGGCGGTGATGTCATAGGCCACAATTTCTATTGGATCTGTAAACTTTTTATAAAAACTGCTTATCGCAAGCATTTGTGCTTCTTCTCCAAATACCTCAAACCTAAAGTCAAAGTTGTCTATGTACGTTGGCTGTAATTCCAAGTTTCCGAGAAAAAGTATACCTGTCAATAAATCAGGTATTTGTACAATAGACAATTCTTTAAAACTTGGGCGTGCAGTAGTTCTTGAGTATGACAGTCTAAAGTTGGTATTTTCCTTAAACTCATATATTAAGTTTGCAGAAGGGAAAAAGTCCAATACATCGATTGTTTTCTCATCCTCATAAATTTCGGTTCCGGTATTGTTCTGACCTGTAAAAAAAGTCGTGAACTGTTCGGCTCGTAATCCTAAAATTGCTCTGAACTTTTCAGCGAATTTAAACTCATTGGAGATATAAAAGGCCATGGTGTTTTGTTCTGACTCAAATGTATTTGCTGGTTGAAAATTCCCTCTGATGTATGAGCCAGAACGATTATCTGTTGTCCAAATGTTTTCGTCAGCCAAAATTGCATTTGGGTCACCATTTAGGCTAGCTGTACTAAAATTGAAGAATGCAATGTCGTAATTGTAGATACTGTAATCTCTTTTCTTGTAGCTGTAAAGCCCACCAAATTTCAATATCGACTTATTTCCAAAAAGCTCATAACTTTTTGAAAAGTCGATTTTTCCTGTAGCATTGATTTCTTCCAAGTCTCTCCATAACCTAACGGGGAAACCGGCATCTGAACTAATAGTGAAACCATCTGGGTTGATAATGAACGTTGTTAGTCTAACATCCTTGTCCTGAACATTGGATAAAGTAGGGGATAAACTCCATTCTGTAACGAAGGAAGCATCCTCGGAAGTATGCTTACCAGATAGTAATAGATTGGAAACAGAACGTTGAGAGTATTCCAAGTTGTCTTTAACCACATCGATGGCATTCGAAATTTCGGTGCGTTGCTCAAAAAGCGCTGCCCTGGATTCACCATTTTGTATATGAAGTAGGTTTAATCGGTATTTGGATTTCCCTGTTTTATAAGAAAGACCGGTCAATGCAGATGCCAATACATTATTGGAGCCTATATCTCCCCGCTGTCTCCTATCAAAACGGAGCTCATAGATTTCGCTCTCCGGAGCTTTTTGATAGATACCGTTTTCAAACCCTTCATAAAAAGTTGTAGTGTTCTTGTAATCAAGTGAGGCAATGAATCCTAATCTGTTTTCTCCAATGTTGAATTGATTGCCATAACTAAACCCTAGACTAAAGTCTGGTTTAGAAGTTTGTCGTTCTGCGGCCATAATAGGATTAAATGACCGTGTTAAACCTTCCAAAGAACCATTGTTCTGCGAATCTGATGGGCTGGGTACATCTGTGTTTGATGGAAAGGGTAAATCCCTTGTTCCATCATCAAAACCCAAGAAGTCACTGCCACCGCCTTCATAGCTTAAATAGTTGTCTTGAAAGTGCATGCTTGGGTTATAGCCCACGGATGCGGATATGGACATTTGTTTTTGCGTTGGAAAGTCTTTTGTTACTATGTTCACAACACCACCGGTAAAATCTGCCGGGAGTTCTGCAGAAGCAGATTTTAGTACGATTACGTTTTCCAGGATATTGGTCGGGAAAATATCCATTTGTACGGTGTTCTTGTCTGGATCAAGTCCAGGAATGTCCATTCCGTTCAAAATGGATTTAGTATAACGGTCCCCAAGGCCTCGTACGTAAACATATTTGCCTTCTTGTACCGATACGCCAGGTACTCTTTTAATAGCGGAAGCTATATTGCTGGCCCCTGTTGCTTTAATGGATTCCAGTGATAGTCCGTCCATAAGCGTAACCGAGTTTTTTTGCAAGTTCAACACAGAGGCTTCCGTGTTTTTCCTGACTGTTGTGGTAAGTACAACTTCATCCAATTGGGAGGCTGCGGGTTGTAAGGTTACGTTAACCGCGACTGTTTGGTTGGCCTCAACCACCACGCCTGTAATTTCTTGTGTTGTGTATCCGAGGAAAGAAAATGAGACGGTATATGTGCCAGGTTCAATATCCAAGCTGTACGCCCCTTCAAAATCTGAGGTTGTTCCAACGGTGGTGCCTTTAATGGCTACGTTGGCAAATGGTAGTACATCGTTAAACTCACCATCCATTATTTTACCACTAATGGTCCCGTTCTGGGCAAGACACCATTGTGCAAAAAACATGGTGGTCGCCAAAAGAATATTTTTTAGCATTTCAAAAATTTAAGTAGCATTATCTTATTTAACAAAATTGTCCAAAGGCCTTGGAAAAGAACCTTTGGACATTAATTTTTTAGTATGTTATCTAGGCTTAGAAAGCTTCTTCGCTAGATGCAAATGTCCAAGCAAATACTGAAGTATCCGCTCCAACAGTTGCATCGCCGGAAGTAGCAATGCTTGCAGCGTTGTTTGTAAATTTCACTGCATCTGCAGGAGCCAAGTCACCAGCTATTATATCTGCTAAAAGAACACCTTCTGGCAATACGATTTCCCAATTGGAGAAAGCGATTCTATCGTTTGTAAGTTCCGTAGCGGAATCTGCACCATTAACATTAACTGTAGCACTTGCTCCAAAGCCGTAGGCCAATACATTGTTAAGGTCAGCAATAAGGCCATCTCTAAGGTCGGCATACATACTAGAAGTGCCAGCGCCTATAAGCGTAATGTCTTCAAGTGTGTAACCACCTTCTGTGGCAACACTACCTTCAGGACCATCAAGTTCAAGACCAGTACCGGACTCTGACCCCATGATTACCAATCCGTTGGTCAATGTTCCAGTCCAAGCTTGGTCTGCATCGAATCCGTCATCACCTTGAGACCATACCAAAGCATTGGTTACATTCACAGATCCACCGAACCACTCGATACCATCATCTTGATTGGCAACGATCTCTATGTGGTCAACCATCGTTTCGGAACCTACACCACCAAGTGTCAATCCATTGATTTCGTTGTCAGCAGCTATGGCAACACCACCGTGACGGATGGATATGTACTTTAAAGAACCGGAATAGTCTTCTGGGTCGGTACCACCATATTGTCCATAATCTTCATCAGCAGGAAGTCCTTCAATTTGAGCTGTCTCTATATCGCCATTAACGGAAATAGGCGCTTTACCCAAAACAATAACACCGCCCCAAAGACCGGTATCTGCGGTAGTCAATGTGCCGGTTGTTTGTCCTTGCTCAATACCGTCAAGTACAGAGGTAAAGATAATTGGACTTTCAGCAGTACCTTCTGCCATCAATATACCACCTTGGTCAACTACAAGTGCAGAAGCTAGGGTTTCTTGTCCTTCGGCCCCCTTAATGATTGTACCTGGTTCAATGGTCAAGGTAACACCATCACTCACGATTACTTTTCCATCCAAAACATATATGTTCTCTGCTGTCCAAGTTTCATCGACAGTCAAGAAACCAGTTTTTGTGATTGTTGTGCCTAGAGGCTCTGCAGGAATAGCGCTTTCAGAAGCGGCCAATGTCCATGAGAAAGCATCGATATTGGCACCTACACTTCCACTACCTACAGCGGTGGCATTGTCCAAAAATTTACTTTCATCACCTTCTGCAAAATCACCGGCAAAGATATCGGCCATAACCACACCTTCTGGCAATACGATTTCCCAGTTAGAGAAAGTAATTCTATCGTTGGTAAGTTCAGTAGCTGAATCAGCTCCATTAATATTTACAGTTGCTGCAGCTCCAAAGTCATACGCAAAAATGTTGTTCAAGTTTGCAATAAGACCATCTCTAAGATCGGCATACATGCTGGAAGTACCAGCTCCGATGAGCGTAATATCTTCAAAAGTATAACCACCTTCAGTAGCGGCACTGCCTTCTGGCCCGTCTAATTCTAAAGCAGAACCGGACTCTGTGGACATAACAACCACACCATTGGTCATGGAGCCAGTCCAAGCTTGGTCTGCATCAAAACCGTCGTCACCTTGGGACCATACCAAAGCGTTGGTTACGCTCACAGTTCCACCGAACCACTCGATACCGTCATCTTGGTTGGCCACGATCTCAATATGGTCAATAGTTGTACCGGAACCAACACCACCAAGTGTCAATCCATTGATCTCGTTATCAGCAGCGATGGCAACACCACCGTGACGGATAGAGATGTACTTTAAAGATCCAGAGTCGTCCGCTGGGTCGGTACCACCGTACTGTCCGTAATCTTCATCGGCAGGAAGCCCTTCAATCTGAGCAGTCTCGATATCACCGTTAACGGAGATAGGCGCTTTACCCAAAACTATAACACCGCCCCATAGACCGGTATCAGCTGTAGTCAATGTTCCTGTGGTTTCTCCGGGCTCAATACCGTCAAGTACAGAGGTAAAGATAATCGGAGAGCTTGGAGTACCTTCGGCAATTAAAGTACCGCCTTGGTCAACTACAAGAGCGGAAGCAAGAGTTTCTTGTCCTTCCTCGCCTTTAATAATTGTACCAGCTTCAATAGTTAGAGTTACACCATCAGCAACGATTACTTTTCCATCCAAAATATAAACGTTTTCAGCTTCCCAAGTTTCGTCTGCCGTTATAAACCCAGTCTTGGTTATTTCTTCGCTCGTAACAGGCGGATCATCATCTGTTGGATCTGTACCACCGTTATCATCGCTGCTACAAGAGCTTACCGCAAAGGAAGCAATGGTCAACAAAGAAAAAATGAATTTTTTCATAATCTTTAAAGTTGTTTTTTCGTTTAAATTAAATTTGGTCGATTTCAACCATTAGTTCATCGCTGCAAAGAAACAGGGAGGGTGTAAAAGCCGTGTTAGAGGTATGTTAAGTGTTTATTTCAGTTGTGTTACAATAAGGTTACCAGATTAAATGAACGTTAAGCATTTATCCCGTAAGTGTATTATCTTTACATTTGAGCGTTTAACATAGAAATACCAACCCATGAACAACAAGGATATTAAGATTCTATTGGTTGACGATGAACCCGATATATTGGAAATTATTGGGTATAACCTTTCGGCCGAAGGATATGAGGTCTTTACCGCAAAAAACGGCGTCGAGGGCGTGGCCAAGGCCAAAAAGAAAAACCCGCATCTGATCATTATGGATGTGATGATGCCAGAGATGGATGGTATTGAAGCATGCGAAGTTATCCGAAGTACCCCCGGTCTGGACAATACCATAATTACATTCCTTACAGCTCGTGGCGAGGATTACTCCCAAATGGCCGGTTTTGATGCCGGAGCCGACGATTACATTACCAAGCCCATAAAGCCCAAAGTTTTGGTAAGCAAGGTAAAAGCTTTGTTAAGAAGGTTAAAGGACGAGAAAAAAGAAGTAGAGGATATAGTTAAGGTCGGTGATATCGTCATCAATAGGGAAGAATATAAAATTGTGAATGCCGGAGAGGAAATGGTACTGCCAAGAAAGGAATTTGAACTACTCTCCCTACTTACCTCCAAACCCAACAAAGTGTTTAAGCGCGAGGTTATTTTGGATAAAGTTTGGGGCAACGAGGTAGTTGTGGGCGGGCGCACCATAGATGTACATATTAGAAAACTACGCGAAAAAATCGGCGACGATCACTTTAAGACTGTAAAAGGTGTGGGGTATAAGTTTGTACTCTAATGGCTATAAAGCTTAAAAAGTCATATAAATTTGCTTTAAGGTCTTCCCTGGTCATAACTTTCTTGATTACGGTCCTTTTTGTTGCATTCCATAACGATTTCGGGGATATGCCCTGGCCAAATGTAGTGCTGTTTGCTTTTATAAGTTTTATCATTTGCTTTACCATTATCCAGATCAGGGTGGAACGTTTTATCTATCGTAGAATAAAAAAAATATACGATGATGTGTCGCTACTTGAGTCGTCTACCTTTTCTTCCAAACCGGTTACCACCGATATGAGGACCTTGGTCCAAGAAATCGAAAAATTTGCCGAAGGAAAGAAGATTGAGATCGACACCCTTAAAATTAGGGAAGAGTACCGAAAAGAATTTTTAGGCAATGTTTCCCACGAACTAAAAACACCACTTTTTACAGTGCAAGGCTATATTCTGACCTTGCTCGATGGGGCAATGAACGACAAGAAACTTCGTAAAAAGTATCTACAACGTGCCAACAAAGGGGTTGAACGGCTTATTTACATAGTAAAAGACCTCGATTTGATCACCAAGCTCGAAGCTGGAGAACTTAAACTGGAGCGAGAGGATTTTGATATTATGGAGCTTATTCAAAATACGTTCGATCTCTTGGAAATGAGGGCGGCCAAAAAAGAGGTGTCCTTAACCTTTGATATGAATTATCCCAATCCCATCTACGTGAATGGGGATAAGGAAAAAATACAACAGGTAATGAGCAATTTGTTGGTCAATGCCATTAAATATGGATTGCCCAAAGGAACGGCCGAGGTAAGTGTGGAAGATTTGATCAAGAACAAGGTTATCGTAAGGGTGACGGACAATGGTGCCGGAATCCCAAAACAGCATATACCTCGTTTATTCGAACGCTTTTATCGTGTAGATCAAAGTGGAAGCCGTTCGGAAGGAGGGTCCGGTCTCGGATTGGCCATAGTAAAGCATATTGTGGAGGCCCATGGTGAGAAAATCTATGTGGAGAGCGAAGTGGATGTCGGTTCCGAGTTTTCATTCACTTTGGAAAAAACTTCCGCAGCGACAAAAACACCGAACAAAGAAGAAAAATCCACCATCGGTTCAAACTGATTCAGCCCTTTATAATCGACCACTTTGGATAGGTCGTCCAAAATGAAGTCTTCTTGGGTGCTAAAGGGGACCAAGCCTTGTTTTTGCATACGTTTCGCCAAATATTCCTGCTCGTACTGGCCCGGTGTTGGAATAAAAAATGCTTTTTTCTCCAATTTTGCCAAATCCATGACCGTAGTGTACCCAGATCGGCAAAGAACCTTTTTGCTTTGGTTCAGCGCATTCTCCAGCTCATCCGATTTCATAAAGTTGAATAAGGTTATTTTTCCATGGGGCGAATGTATTTCTTCGGATGTCTGTTCCTCTTCGATCTTACCTTTCACAAATAGGATATTGCCCTTGAACCCATTTAGCTCCTTGAGTAACTTTTCTTCCAAAAGGGTGCGTTGTGGTTCGGGACCGGAGAGCAGGACCATTAAATCGTAGATAATGGGGAGTTCCTTTTTTTCAAATCGGCTTAATGGGCCCAAATATGCAATATTCAGCTTCGTCTTTTTTAAATGCCCCAACTTTCCGGTTAAATTAGGTTTTCCCTTTACATCGGGCACCCAGCATTCATCAAACTTTTTAATGATTTTTTGATGGGCCTTGGAGCTCATCCATGTTGTATTCCCCGAGAGTACATTGAGCTGGTGAGTAATAAAGACGCAAGGCACTTTTTTGTAATAAGCACCAAGACGATTGTCGGAAATAATGCCATCCAGCCCATACTCTTTTACCAAGCGTTTTACCGCTTTCTTTTCCTTGGCCATTGCTTTAAGCACTTTGGGGGAATCCCAGATCATTTTTATTTTAAAATGCTTTCCTTTTTCCGCATAAGATATTTTGTAAGATGGCAAATCAAAAACCGGTAAATGGGGAAACTCCTTTTTAAGGAGCGCCAAGGCAACGCCGTCCGAAGCAATAAAAGGTTGATGTCCGTGCTTTAATAGCTCATGAATAATAGGTATGCATCTCGTGGCATGTCCCAGACCCCAATTTAATGGAGCAACCAGAATGCGTTTGGAAGAATTCATAACAACAAAAAAACAAAATGCGAATTGCTTTTAGATTTCCTTAGTTTTGCCAAATCATTAATTTTTTGCGCAATTCGATACCAAAGTGGGAAGTAAAAATAAACTCAAGAGGTTCAAGGAGAACGAAACATTTGCCAATGTGGTGCAGCCCACACGAGAAGATGTTTTGGCCGGGTTCAAGCATAAGGGCCAATGGGCCTCCTTTTTCGGCAACAACAATCCCATAGTTTTGGAGCTGGGCTGTGGAAAAGGGGAATACACTATAGGTCTTGCCCAAATGAACCCTGACAGGAATTACATTGGCATCGATATTAAAGGAGCGCGATTTTGGCGTGGGGCCAAAACAGCCATTGAGCAAAATCTGGGTAACGTGGCCTTTTTGCGTACACAGATTGAGTTGGTGGACCATTTGTTCGACGAGGGCGAAGTGAGCGAAATCTGGATTACGTTCCCCGACCCACAGATCAAGTACAAGCGAACAAAGCATAGGATGACAAACCCTGTGTTTCTGGAACGCTATAAAAAAGTACTGAGGCCGGGAGGGGTAATTAATCTTAAAACCGACAGCGAGTACATGCACGGGTATACCCTTGGCCTATTACAGGGCTTGGGCCACGAAATACTCTATGCCAACCACGATGTGTATAAAAATGAAGGAGCACCATCCGAAGTTCTGGAAATTCAGACTTTCTACGAAAATCAGTATCTTGAAAACGGAAAACCAATCACATATATCCAATTTAGGATCAACTAATCAATGACCCACGTACTCATCCTCTTTTTTGCCACATTTTCGGCAGCCTTTATGGCTACCGTACCCCCGGGCTTGCTGAATATGAATGCAGCTAAGGTGAGTGTGGAAAAAGGAAAGCTCAATGGGGTTATTTTCAGTTTGGGTGTATCCAGCACCATTATGGTTCAGGCCTATATTGCAGTGTACATATCAAAATTTCTGTACCGCAATCCGCAGGTGATCGATATTCTTTTTAAAATTGCCGTTGCGGTCTTTGCCTTTTTTGCCATTTACTTTTTTGTGATGGCTAAACGGAACAAGACCAAATCCCAGCAGGGCATAAAGGAAGTAAATCTAAGTAAAAAGAATAGTTTTTTTAAGGGCGTTCTCTTGGCGGCCCTTAATTTGTTGACCATTCCCTATTATAGTGGTTTAAATGCCATGTGGAACGAGGCGGGTTGGATAAAGTTCAAGGCCGAGGACATTACCACCTTTGTAGTAGCGGCGGGCGCGGGTACATTTTCTGTACTATATCTGTATACTTTTTATTTTGATAAAATGGAAACAAAGACCAACCGTTTTTCCAAAAATTCCAATTATATTTTGAGTGCCCTAATGCTCTTATTGTTGATCATTACCCTAATTCGTATTATGTACCGCTAGTATGGAGGAAATAAGCTTCTTTGACAAAGTTTACGAAGTAGCCAAACAGATACCTTATGGCAGGGTGACATCCTATGGGGCCATAGCCAAATATTTGGGAGCTGCCCGTAGTGCCAGAATGGTAGGTTGGGCCATGAACAATTCCCATACCAAAGATGTTCCAGCACATCGGGTAGTCAACCGAGCGGGCATATTAACGGGCAAGCACCATTTTGATGGAAGTAATATGATGCAACAATTGCTGGAAAACGAGGGCATCTCGGTCAAGGACAACCAAATTGTCGATTTTCAGAAATACTTTTGGGATCCCGTAGTGGAATTATGATCAATATCCCGGGGGGTGCATTTCATCAAACGAAGTGTTGTCCTGAAAAGCTTTTGCCAATAATAGAATACTTTCCTCATCGTACAAGTTCCCCACGAAGGTCATACTGGTAGGATGATTTTTTTTATCCAATCCGGTTGGCACTGCAATTACAGGGTGCCCTGTTAAATTTGTGGCCAAAAGTTGATCGTTTCCAAATGAAGGGGAAATCAAAACGTCGTAATTCTTCATTAAATCCTGCATTTTTTGGATAAGCACCTGTCTTTGCCTGTTGGCCTGAATGTACTCCACAGCAGGGATAAACCTGCTTTGTCTCAGGGAATTGGCGCGTGATCGCCGGTCCTGTTCAACCATAGTGTCCACTCCTCCAGAACGTACAAGTTCATCAAAAAAAGCACCGGCTTCTGCCCTCAGAATAATATCGAATCCTCGATAAGGAATATCCTTGGGCATTTCCACAGCGGTGGGTTCAATACCAAGATCCTTTAGCGATTTTAAGGCGTTTCTTAAATTATCGCCAGAATCAGTAGTATCTTTTTCAATATCTTTTATTAAATAGGCCACCCTCAAACTTTTGATGTCTCTTTTCCAATCCACACCAAAGGGCAGGTCTATGGTGGTCAGGTCATTTTTGTCTTTTCCTTGAATCGCTTCAAAAACAATTGCGCAATCTTCGGCATTTCTTCCCAAAGGCCCAACTTTGTCCATTGACCAGCTTAGGCTCATAACACCATGCCGGCTCACCCTGCCGTATGTAGGGCGCAGGCCTGTGACCCCATTCCGTGTGCTCGGGGAGGTAATGGAGCCCAAAGTTTCCGTGCCCAAGGCAAAAGGAACAAGCCCAGCAGATGTAGCAGAACCTGACCCTGCCGAAGACCCACTGGCTCCTTGGGTAGTGTCCCAAGGATTTTTTGTTTTGCCATCGAACCAAACATCGCCACGGGCCAAAGCTCCGGATACAAGTTTGGCCACTAAAATGGCTCCGGCATCCTCAAGTTTTTGAATTACGGTGGCGGTCTCATCAATAATTTGATTCTTATAGGGTGCTGCGCCCCATGTGGTAGGGTAACCGGGAACGGACATTAAATCTTTGGTTCCATAAGGGATACCGTGCAGGATGCCCCTATACTTGCCATTTTTTATCTCTTCGTCAGCTTTTTTGGCCTGTTCAAGCGCCAAACTTTCGGTAATGGTAATGGTACACTGCAAAGCAGGTTGATATTTTTTTAATCGCTCCAAAAAAAATGTGGTGAGCTCGGTCGAGGTAATTTTCTGATTTTTGATCAATGAGGCCAATTGAGGAATAGTGTAAAAGGCCAGCAGATCATAAGGTTTAGGGATTTCTACATTGTCGGGAATAATCCATTGGCTGCCATTTTGTTGCTCTGGCATGGTAAAATCAAAAGGAGTGGGGTCAAAGCGCACGGCAGGAAATACATCGTTGCCCAAAGAATATTTGCGCAAGGAATCGAACCCGCTTCGATTTCTTTTAAGATAGGGGTAAAGTGTGTCGATCGCTCTATCGGGGAACTTCAGTCCGATCAATTTCTCGGATTTCTTTACGTCTCTTTTGGTGAAGGAATTTTTATGGGTTGAGCAAGAGATCCAAAACAGAGAAATAACCAAAAGGGCGAACAGGGTAACTTTGTTTTTTGGTAGCATGTTGGTCGAGTTAGTTGGATAATTGCTTCTAAGCTACAGATTTTAGGAAAAATGCACATAATAATCTATCTTTTTTATAAAGGGATCGCGTAGTTGCCAGTATGTAAAAAGTAAAAACCCATTTATTTTGAAATTCAACAGTACTACTTCTTAATCTAACCCCAACACCGTATCTTTGTAGTTTAGAACCAGTTCAAACAATTGGTCAATAAATTATTAGGTTTCATGAAGTTGAAAAAAGCAGACATTCTAAGAGCATTGGAAAAAATATCCGCCCCGGGCGAAGGCCAAAATTTGGTCGAGAGCGGTTCGGTGAAGAATGTTCAGGTATTCGGTGATGAGGTAGAAGTGGATGTAACCATAAAGAATCCTAGTCTTCAGGCTAAGAAGAAGACCGAAGTGGAGATTTTGAAAATCATCCATAGTGAAGTTTATGAGAAGGCGAAGATCAAGGTCAACCTAAAGGTTGATGCCCCTGCAAAACCGAAAGTGAATCAGATAAAAGGAAATCCCATTCCGGGAATTCAGAATATTATAGCCGTTGCATCTGGTAAGGGAGGTGTTGGAAAGTCAACTGTTACTGCTAATTTGGCCGTAACCTTGGCCAAAATGGGCTTTAAGGTGGGATTGTTGGATACCGATATCTACGGCCCGTCCATGCCCATTATGTTCGATGTGGCCACGGAGAAACCTTTGTCCATAAATGTGGAGGGCAAGGCTAAAATGAAGCCTATCGAAAATTATGGCGTAAAGCTACTTTCCATCGGATTTTTTACAGAACCCAACCAAGCTGTGATTTGGAGGGGGCCTATGGCAGCAAAAGCATTGAACCAAATGATTTTTGATGCGCATTGGGGAGAGTTGGACTTCTTGTTATTGGATTTGCCTCCAGGAACGGGAGATATCCATTTAAGCATTATGCAATCCCTACCGGTAACCGGGGCAGTGGTAGTGAGTACCCCTCAGGAAATTGCATTGGCCGATGCCAGAAAAGGTGTGGCCATGTTCCAGCAAGAAGCGATAAATGTGCCCGTGTTGGGAATCGTGGAGAATATGGCGTATTTTACACCTGCTGAACTACCGGACAACAAGTACCACATATTTGGTGAGAACGGTGCAAAAAACCTTTCGGAAGATCTAAATGTACCGTTCTTGGGAGAGATTCCGTTGGTGCAGAGCATCAGGGAGGCTGGAGATGTGGGAAGGCCGGCTGCTTTACAGACCGCGACCCCTACCGAAGAAGCCTTTGAGGAACTGACCAAGAACGTGGTTCAGGAGATGGTGAGAAGAAATACCGATCTTCCCCCTACCGAAGCAATTAAGATTACAACAATGGCCGGTTGTTCCGCCGTTAAAAAGAAATGAGCATGGCAACAATGACATCAGAAGAAACAAGAAGCAATGTAGTAAAAGCATTGGATGAAATACGTCCGTTTTTACAAAGTGATGGCGGCGATATTACTTTGGTCTCCATTGAGGACAATATTGTTACGGTGCGATTGGAAGGGAATTGCATTGGTTGCAGTGTAAATCAAATGACCCTAAAGAGCGGAGTGGAAATGACCATAAAAAAGTACGCTCCCCAGATTGAGAAAGTGGTCAACATCACCTAGCTGATAAAAATCATTATTCCTTTTTTGGGCAAGTAGTAAGTTGCATGCCAAAAATTCTAGTTTATGATCAAAACCGATATTCTGATAATTGGGGCGGGACCTACGGGTCTCTTTGCTGTTTTTGAAGCAGGCCTGTTACAACTCAAATGTCACTTAATAGATGCATTGCCACAACCGGGAGGGCAATGTGCCGAGATATACCCCAAAAAACCCATTTACGACATCCCAGGATATCCAGAAGTGCTCGCTGGGGAATTGGTGGACAATTTAATGGAACAGATCAAACCGTTCCAACCTGGATTCACCTTGGGAGAACGCGCCGAGACCATCGAAAAATTGGACGATGGCTCTTTTATCGTTACCACCAATAAAGGAACTAAACACCATGCGCCCATAGTTGCCATTGCAGGCGGACTGGGAAGCTTTGAACCAAGAAAACCGTTATTGGAGAACTTGACCAAGTATGAGGACAATGGAGTGTCCTACATGATCAAGGAACCTGAGGTCTATCGAGATAAAAAGGTATTGATTGCCGGGGGAGGAGACTCTGCGTTGGATTGGTCCATTTTTTTGGCAGACGTGGCCAAAGAGGTTACGTTGGTGCACCGAAGAAATGAATTTAGAGGAGCATTGGATTCCGTTGAGAAAGTTCAGCAGCTCAAGAACGAAGGAAAAATCAATCTGATTACACCCGCAGAAGTAATTGCCTTAAAGGGTGAAGATAAATTGGAGCGAGTAACGGTAAAAAATACCGGAACCGCCGAAGAAATAGAAGTTGACGTTGATACTTTTATTCCTTTATTCGGACTTTCGCCCAAGTTGGGGCCAATTGCCAATTGGGGATTGGAAATCGAAAAAAACGCGATAAAGGTCGACAATACCTACGATTATCAAACAAATATTCCTGGAATTTATGCCATTGGGGACGTTAATACCTATCCTGGCAAATTAAAACTTATCCTTTGTGGATTTCACGAGGCTACCTTGATGTGCCAAAGTGCCTATCAAAAAATATTCCCGGATAAAAAATATGTAATGAAATATACCACCGTAGGAGGTGTTACGGGATTTGACGGAAGCAAGAAAGAAGCACCAAAAGCCGTAGTAAAAGCTATTGACTAAGAATAAATTAAATTTAAATCGTTAAGAAAACCACCTGTAATGGTTTTTAAATAGGTATGAGCGATATCAAATTAAAAATAGTAGACCGGGACGGCAAACTGCACGAGGTGGATGCCCCAACAGATATGAACATGAACCTAATGGAAGTTGTGCGTTCGTACGAACTTGCTCCAGAGGGTACCATAGGAATATGCGGTGGAATGGCCATGTGTGCCTCTTGCCAGTGCTATGTGAAATCCGATCACCAGCTTCCTGAAAAAACAGATGATGAGGAGGCGATGTTGGCCGAGGCTTTTTTTGTAAAGGACAATAGCCGTTTAGGCTGCCAAATTCATATTACCGACGATTTGGATGGTCTGGAGGTGGAGTTGGCACCGGAAGAAGGCTAATGGAACTTTCTCTTAAAAGTCCAGGTTCCAGTAAAAAGCAAAAACTTTATCTTTAGTCCTTCTGGTAATTAAAAACATGGGAAGGACATTATTATACGGGTTACTTTTTCTACTGTCCATAAGTAGCCCTGCTCAAAAAAAAGTCCCTATTTTAACCGAAATAGTTACGGACAATGCCAAGATTTTTACAGAATCCGAGCTCGATGTGCTACGCACAAAACTCTATCAATTTGAATCGGAGACGACCAATCAATTAGTGATTTTTACGATTAATGAGCTTGGTAATGAGACTATTGAGCAATATGCACTCAATGTCTTTAACCAAAATAAGCTGGGGCAGGCGGGCAAGGACAATGGTATTCTGATTCTTTTTTCAAAACTGGATAGGGAAGTTAGGATAGAGGTGGGCTATGGATTAGAATCATATATTACCGATGCGGTGGCCTCGAGGATTATTAGAAATACCATGATCCCCAAATTTAAGGAAGAGGACTATTTTTCAGGTTTGGACCTGGCAACGGACCAGATTATCAAGTTTCTTTTAGATCCCGGGGCATTGGAAGAGTTTAAGGAGGAAATGGATTCCGAAGAGGCAGCACCCTGGTGGCTTTACGGGGTTATTGGATTGTTTTTGATGGTCTTTGTTGCCGCAGGAGGATTTGTTTTTTATAAAGGCTATAGTACATTTCTGGAAATCCTAAGAGGTATGTTCATTGGAAAATTAGCTATTTTCCGTGGAGTTTTTATGGCCTTATTTATGGGAATGCCTGTCATTTTTGGCTTGGTATTTATGGGGATGCCCCTCTTTTTTATGGGTTTACTTTTTGGCTTGGAAGATCAAATGAACGCCATGGTGGAGGATTTAACGTGGATATTTTGGGGACTTATCCTTTTTGTCCTGACAACAATTGCATTGGTAATCGTAAAGATCAAAAGAAAGGGCGATGAAGAAATAAAGGTGTCGTTTTTTAAATCGGATAAGGATTATATGAGCAAGACATTTTCGTCCACCGGAACCCATTCCTTTGGTTCTGGGTCCGGGAGTAGTTCGTCGGGCGGTTTTTCCGGAGGTGGCGGGAGTTCTGGTGGAGGTGGTGCCAGTGGGAGTTGGTAATTGTAGCTGATTTAATGTATTTTCACAAAACTAACTAAACTCTTCTTCCGATATGAGAATTACTATCCTTGTAGTGCTAATGTTATTTTTTTCTTGTGCAGAACCACCTAGAACCGAGGTTCAAGAATGGGAGTCCCAAGCCGAAAATATTACAATTATACGAGATGACTTTGGAGTGCCCCACGTTTATGGAAAAACAGATGCAGACGCCGTTTTTGGATTGTTATATGCACAATGCGAGGATGATTTTAACCGTGTAGAACAAAATTATATCTGGGCCACGGGTCGCTTGGCGGAAGTCGAAGGTGAAGATGCGTTGTACAGTGATCTTAGGGCCAGACTTTTTATGACCGAAGAAGAAGCAAAGGAAAACTATAATAACAGTCCAGAGTGGTTACAAGAACTTTGTGACGCCTTTGCGGATGGAATCAATTATTATTTACATACTCACCCAGAGGTAAAACCCAAGTTGCTTACTCGTTTTGAGCCATGGATGCCCATGTATTTTAGTGAAGGTTCCATTGGTGGAGATATTGAGCGGATATCTACCCGTAAAATCAAAAGTTTTTACGAAAGTGGCATGGAATTGCCGGAGATGGAAGCATTACAAATCAAAAAAGAAGAGGAAATGGCCGAGCCACAGGGGTCCAACGGCATTGCCATTGCAGGAGACCTGACCGAGTCCGGTAACGCCATGTTGTTGATCAATCCGCATACTTCATTTTATTTTAGGGGAGAGGTGCACGTAGTAAGCGAAGAAGGGTTGAATGCCTATGGTGCGGTTACCTGGGGTCAGTTTTTTGTGTATCAAGGATTCAATGAAAAAACAGGTTGGATGCACACCTCGACCTATACCGATGTAATGGATGAATTCAAGGAAACCATAGTTAAAAATAATGGTAAGCTATATTATCAATATGGGGAAGAATTGCGACCGGTTGATTCGAGTTCCGTAACACTAAAATATAAGGATGGGGAAACCTTAAAGGAGAGGACTTTTCCGATGTACCGAACCCACCATGGTCCTATTACCCATCAAGTGGGCAAACAATGGACGGCTTCGGCCATGATGTGGGAACCTGTAAAAGCGTTGGAGCAATCCTATATCAGAACCAAACAGAATGGATACGATGGTTTTAGGGAAATGATGGATATCCGAACCAATTCATCCAACAATACTGTGTATGCCGACGCCGAGGGCAATATTGCCTATTTTCATGGCAACTTTGTGCCCAAACGCGATACCATTTTTGATTATACCGAGCCAGTGGACGGTAGTGATCCAAAAACAGATTGGCAAGGATTGCATACAGTGGATGAAAATATCTTGGTGTTGAACCCAGGGAACGGTTGGATTCAAAACTGTAACTCTACACCATTCACTTCGGCTTTGGAATATAGTCCAAACCGTGAAGATTACCCAAAATATATGTCAAGGGACCAAGAGAACTTTAGGGGTGTTCACGCTATTGAACTGTTGACCGATCGCAGTGGTTATACCTTGGACAGTCTAATCGAACTTGCGCACGACCCCTACCTGCCGGCTTTTAAAGCTTTGATTCCCGGTTTGGTGAAGGCCTTTGATCAAAACCCGATTTCTGAACTAAGAGAACCCATTGAGCTTTTACGAAAGTGGGATTATAAAACGTCAAAAGAATCGATTGCCATGACCTTGGCCCATTTTTATGGAACAATTTTTTGGAGGGAAGCGATAACCGGAAAAATAGAGAATCGCCCTTCACAGTTCGAATTATTTAACAACAATGAAGAATGGGTGTCCGCAGAGCGAAGGCTGGTGCTGTTCGAACAAGTGTTGGAAAAGCTTAAAAATGATTTTGGTTCATGGAAAACACCCTGGGGAGAGGTAAACCGATATCAACGTTTGAATGGTGATATCCGTCAACCATTTGATGACGAAAAACCAAGTATTCCCATTGGATTTGCCAGTGGTAGTTGGGGAGCATTGGCGGCATATGGAGCTCGCTATGATAACAACACAAAGAAAATCTACGGTACCCGGGGCAATAGTTTTGTAGCGGTAGTGGAGTTTGGTGAAAAGGTCAAAGCGAAGACCATGTTGGCCGGTGGCCAAAGTGGCGACCCGGATTCGCCACATTTTAATGATCAAGCACAACGCTATGCCGATATGGAATTTAAAGACGCGGCATTTTACAAGGAAGATGTATTAAATCGAGCTAAGGCCAACTATTCCCCGGGAGAAAAGCATTGACAATATTAGTCGTTGCCGTTTTCTACAGTGCTATCTTCTTCCTTTACAATGATCAAGCTGGCCCGAGAACCTGTGGAAAGGTTCCATCGGTTGTTGTGGATTACCACACCTTTATCATCGGTAACTAACACTTGTGCCGTATTGGGTCCAGAAGAACCTTGGTTGAGGGCCTCAAATTCGATTCGGTTAAAACCTTTCACCAAATCCAGGTTGATTCCTTTAAAGGAACCATCGAGCAATAGGTTATATTCGGCCACTTGGCCGTTTACATAAATTTTAATGCGGTCCCCGTCCACATACTCGTGGTCC
This sequence comes from Flagellimonas marinaquae, assembly GCF_023716465.1. Classification (NCBI taxonomy): domain Bacteria; kingdom Pseudomonadati; phylum Bacteroidota; class Flavobacteriia; order Flavobacteriales; family Flavobacteriaceae; genus Flagellimonas; species Flagellimonas marinaquae. Next base: position 1,159,056 of record NZ_CP092415.1, on the reverse strand, counting down.
CGGGCAACAATGCCCACAAATTTTGCTGTAGTTTTAAAATCGCCCAAGTATTGGTCGCCAAAATGTTCGTTTGCACCTTTTTCCTTTTTTTCCATTACTTTGGGATCGATCTCCATATCGTGCCCTGCTTGCAATAACTGTCTGTCGGGGAGCATTTTTACACCCGGTTTCTCATTTTTGGAAGTAAGGTTTTCGTCCAGTACAGAGGGCATTCGCAGTAAAGTACCTTGGTTGCTTGCCTTAACATCGAGTTTGTTGTTATCGCCAATCTTTAATGGTCGGGTGGTGGGCAAATCGCCCTGGGCGAACATAGGGAATGCCAAAAGCACAGTGCCCAACAAAACAAAAACTCTCTTTTTCATGGCAAGACAGGTAATAATGCAAATATAAATTTAGCAAATACCTTGCCACGAACATGATAAAATGGAGTTAAATCGTTAATCTGCAGGGTTGATGTTAATTTCTTTCTTTTATCCAAATAGGGGACGTAGTAAAGGTATGCTCAAAATAATAAGATCTTGCTTTATGGGGATTTGATCAAAAATAACGTTTACCTCATCCATTGAGCCGGCTTAAATTGTATCTTAACACAACTAAGAAAAAACAACAAGTACCATTCTTTTTTTAATCGACCCAACATCAAAATGAAAAAGCGACAATTCTTGCGCCATATTGGACAAGCGGCCATGGCAGCTCCATTACTGCCGCTCACCGTGGAGAACAATTATAAGAATACATTGCCCTACCCGGATAAAAATACCGAGGCTTTTTGGGAGAGGATCAGACAGGATTATAAGCTAAAGCCGGATTACATTAACTTGGAAAGTGGATATTATAATATAATCCCTACTCCTATTTTGGAAAAATTTACCCAGCATGTACAAAACGTAAATATTGAAGGGTCGTATTATATGAGAACCGTGCAATGGGAAAATAAAAATAAGGCAGCGGCTCGGGTGGCCAAGTTGGTCAATTGTTCGGAAAAAGAATTGATTATTACCAGGAACACTACAGAATCCCTCGATATGATCATTGGGGGGTATCCTTGGAAAAAAGGTGACGAAGCTGTTTTTGCCGTACAGGATTATGGCGCCATGCAGATTCATTTTCATCAGATGGAAGATCGTTATGGAATAGTATGCAAGAAAATATCCTTGCCCAATCATCCCGAATCCGATGAGGAAATAGTGTCCCTTTACGAATCCCAGATTACGCCTAGGACCAAATTGCTAATGGTATGCCATATGGTGAATGTAACCGGACAGATATTGCCCATTAAAAAGATTTGCGAAATGGCACATTCGCACGGGGTCGAGGTAATGGTGGACGGTGCCCATTGTGTGGGGCACATTAAGGTGGATATTTTGGATTTGGACTGCGATTATTATGGGGCCAGTTTACATAAGTGGCTTGCTACCCCTCTAGGAGCAGGGATGTTGTGCGTAAAAGAAAAACACATACCCAAAATATGGCCTTTATTGGCGGAACATGAGAAGGACCACACCAAGATCAGAAGACTTAACCATACTGGGACACATCCAGTACATACCGACCTTACCATTAACGATTCGGCAGATTATCTGGAAATGATAGGCCTGGAACGAAAGGAAGAACGCATGCGCTATCTTCAACGGTACTGGAGCGATCAATTGCGCCATGTGGAGAACGTGGTGATCAATACCCCGATAGAACCGCACCGAAGTTGTGGAATTGCCAATGTGGGCCTAAAACATATAAAACCAAGCGATATGGCCAAAATACTATTGGATGAATTTAATATTTGGACAGTGGCCATAGATTTTGAAAACGTTCACGGTTGCAGGATAACACCCAATGTATTTACCACGACGGCAGAGCTGGATCAATTTGTGGTGGCGGTCAAAAAGTTGGCGGAGCGGACCTAATTTTCTATATAATCTTTAAGTTTTTCAGGACCTTCCAATAATACCCTCACAATTTGAAGCGTACCATCTGGTCTGGTATCGATGTGCCATTTAATCAGTGAAATGGTTCCGTTTTCGATTTCGATGCCGGTTATGCTCCTCGGGTGAACACAGCTCCCATCGTTAAAAAAGGGTATTTGCCCAGGTTCCGGAAATCGCGGCCGATGTGTGTGCCCCGCCAATGTAACAAGTAGGTTTTTACTGAGAATCCATCGTTTGATTCGTTTTTCGATTCGGATGAGCTCTTTGTAATTTTTAGCGGGACTTGTTGGGTCGGCAATGCCCACAACTTGGAGAGGTTTCCACAAGATTCTGACCAAAAAGCGGCCAATACGCCAACAGACATAGTTCCACCAATCCGCTTGGTGTCCGTGGATACAAAAGATCTCTTGTTCCGTATCCTTATGTTTTAAGATCAAAGCTTCGTGATAAGTAATGCCCTCAAAAAGTTCTTTGTCCGAACCATCAATGGGCTCAAAATAGTGAGAGAGATTTTTTTCTACGTATTCGGGGTCCCGGTACACCATATCGTGGTTGCCCCAGAGCATGTGCAAGCGTTGCTCCAAATGGAACCTTCGCAAGAGTTGATACACGTTCTTGTGCGCTTCAAAAATGGAATCAAAGCTCAGGTTTTCCCAGAGTTCGTCACCATCGCCCAATTCTACATAACAAAAACCTTCGCGATAGTAATGGTTAAGGGCATGGAAGTATATATTTCGGTTATTGGCAAAATCATCTGCAAAGCTATTGTCGCCGCGATGACAATCGCTGAAAAAGATGAACTTGTCTTCCTCGCCGAACCAAATGGTCTTGGCATTTTTATAGGCACGGTTCAACCGGGATGAAGAGGACATGAAAATGTTTTTTGCTAAATATCCTTAAAAATGGTGATTTGTCCATAAAGATATCGATAAAAGGACGGGCATCGTTACTTTTTGTAACTTTGCATCACAATCCTCGACTAATTGCGTATGAAGCAAGATTACAATGCTGAAAGTCCTTTGGTTCAACTAGTTAGTTTCAATAAATTGTTGGAACACTATGATGAACAGGTAAATAGCCCCAACGAGCATGTGGCCGAACGGGCAAAGTATGTATTGGACGTGCAGGCTCCGTACCCTATCTTAAGGGAAGGTTTTACGGACTTGTCCTTATTGGACAAGCACAAGGATGTAATCAGGGTGATCTTAGAAGATTCTTTTTCGCCCATCTTGACCAAAAATGAGATCAAGACGGCTTCGACCCCTTTTGAAAATATTGTGTTCAATTCTTCTGAACGATTTCGACAGATATTAAAAGATGCCGGGGAGAACTTTGAACCAGAAATAACCAATATACCCAATGAGTTCGGTTATATTATGAGAAGTACCGTAATTCTCAAATTCTATTATGGGTACAACTTGGATTTTAAGCGTCCTTTCTTTTACGATATCCCCGATACCAATGGGGTAATGCGCAGATACCGAATTTTGTACAACGCGGACTTTATGGAAATTACTCCCACCGAAAAGGCCAAGGAAATTACCCAGGAAGATGTAGATGAGCTGTTGGACAACTTTTATAATCTGGACCTGTGGAAAGAAAAAATTCCTCCTAATAGTTTTATCGCCAAAGGATTTGTTATTTCCAATATGTTCGATGTTACCGCGGAGCACTCGGTTTCGGAAATAAAATCTACCCTGATTGGAAAGACCCAAAAGGACAGGGAGTCCTTTATGGAGAGCTTCGAAGATACTTTTAGATCGTTTTTTAACCTGAACGATATTAAAGTAGGTTTTGCAGGGTATGATTCGAGTGCGAACCATTTTTTCAAGATCTACGGCAAAGGTATGGAGAGCTACATCCTTAACGGAAACGATATGGAGGAATGCGATTCATCTTTTTGTACCTATTCCCATGGAAAACTGTTTAAGGAGAATAAATATTTTGCAATTTCCAACGTAGAGAAATATTTTAAAAAGACAGAAGGAAAAGTCCAACCGTATAAAAACTTAATGGACCAAGGCATAAAAAGTGCCATTTTGGCCCCAATTGCCGTTAATGGGGAACTGGTAGGAGTGCTGGAATTGGTGTCCGGCAAAGTAAACGAGCTCAATAGCGTGAATGCCAATAAATTGGATGATGTTATGCCGTATATTGTTGCGGCAGTGATGCGCACCATTGAGGAGGAGGAAAACTTGATAGATGCCGTTATCCAACACGAGTGTACCTCTGTCCATCCGTCGGTCTATTGGAAGTTCCAAGAAGAGGCCAAACGCTTTATGGCCACCGAAATGGCCGGCGAAGAACCTGTGTTCAAGGAAATAGTTTTCAAGAACGTGTATCCGTTGTATGGCCAGATAGATATCAAGGATTCATCAAAAGAAAGAAATCTCGCGATTCAAAGGGATTTAATGATACAGCTTTCCGAAATAAACGATGTTTTGGAAATTGCTTTCAAAAAATACAAGCTTCCCATCTACGAAGAATTAATGTTCAGGGTAAACAACTATTTGAGCGAGGTTAAAGAAGCTTTGTTTACCCATACGGAACAAGCGGTTTTTGATTTTGTAAAAGAAGAAGTGTGCCCCGTGTTCGATCACCTACAAAAAGGAGAGGACACCGAGATAAAAGTACTTCTGGATAAATACAACGAGAAAATAGATAGAGCTACCGAAAGTTATTACGACCATCGTAAAAATTATGATGACAGTGTAATGGAGGCCAACATGAAGCTGGCAGCTTTACTGGACAAAAAACAGGAAGAAGCACAGGAGATGTTCCCACACTATTTTGAGCGATACAAAACCGATGGAGTGGAGCATAACATGTACATAGGAAGTTCTATTGCCAAGGATAGGGAATTTAGTGAGTTGTTCTTGAGCAACCTAAGGCTTTGGCAACTTCAGGTAATGTGCGAAATGGAAAACAGATATTATGCCCTAAAGCCCCATTTGCCGGTAAAATTGGATGTGGCCTCCCTATTATTGGTGTACAGTACATCTTTGGCCATACGTTTTAGAATGGACGAAAAGCGTTTTGATGTGGACGGTACATATAATGCAAGGTACGAGGTGATTAAAAAGCGTATCGATAAATCCTATATCAAAGGGACCAATGAGCGCCTTACCCAAAAAGGAAAGTTGTCCATAGTGTATTCGCAACGTAAGGACGAAAAGGAATACCTAAGGTACATCAGCTTTTTAAAGGCCAAGGGTTATTTTACCAATAACATAGAAATTGTTGAGCTCGAAGGTGTACAGGGTGTATCTGGATTAAAGGCGATTAGGGCCGAGATTTTATATCAAAAGGATAAAAAATCGGAAAGGACCTATACGTATGATGACCTAATGGCCGAATTGAGTCTTTGATCTAAAAAATCAATCTGTCCGGTCCAAAAAACCTAAATGCGATCCCAAATGCAAGTACCGATATAATTATGCCCAGCATAAATATGTTGTAGGTTACGCGCAAAATCTTGTATTTTCGATCTAGGACCACGCCCAAGTAGTAGAGGTCTTTGGTGAGAGAGGAGTATACATAGTCCTTATCCTTGATCAATTCTTTTAAAGCCCATTCGTATTCTTGTAGCTCCATTTTATGGAAATTGCCAAAGAACAACAGATTTACCCTTTTTTTCTCAACATCTTCCTTGGTGAACTTGCCCGATGTAATATTCGGCCTAGTAGCCAACACGGAAAGGACCATGGAAATTACACTGAACAAAATCAATATAAACGTTGGGTAGATCATATAGGAGTTGGAAGGATTGTCCAATTTGGTGAACAAATTGGCCAGTACCAAAGAAATTATGATGGCGTTTACAGATAGCAAAATGTTGGCCTTGGTATCTGCAATATCACTGAGTTTTAAGTGGTTGCGAAGGGTTACGCGATATAGTGTTTGTACACTGCGGTCAGGACTTTCACTTTTATATTTGGCCTTTAAGGCCTCTTTCTTGGCAATCTTCTTTTCGTCTTTCTTTTCTTTAAGAAGTTGTTTTAGGTTTTTTTGCTTTCCGTCCTCCCAATTTTCCTTGGCATAATCCGTATAAAAAACATGATTTCGGAACATTTTAATGTTCTTGTCCCTCCATTGCTTGGAGGTATACTTGCCAACACCCAATTCCTCAAGTTCGTCTTTTAAAAAATCGGTGGTCTCCCAATAGCTTCTCTTTGCCAAATGCGAAAAATCCGCGTCACAAATTATGCTCTCCATTAAATTATCGGGCTCTTTGGACATTTTGGTGGCCATGATCAAGGAGCATACTTCCTCTATAGTAGTGTTATCCACCCCGTTATCCGTAAGAAAATCGGTTGCGATCTTACATCCTTTTTCTTCGTGTTCTTCCATTCCGTTCACATGGCCTACATCGTGAAACCATGCCGCAACGAGCAATCTTTCATTTTCTACCTCTCCAAGGTCATAGTAGTTGATCAATTCTTTAGTACTTTTAACAACTCGTTCGGTATGTCGTAAGTTGTGGTACAAGAACTTGGAATCTAGCTTTTCTGTTAATAGATTGGTAACGAAGAGTTTAGTTTTTTCAACAATTTCCGACATATCTTCTGATTGGAGACATCCAAATTACAAAATTTTGGAATCAACCTTGTGAGATATGAAGAAACATTACTTTATAGGCTTATTAATTGTGTTTTTGTATGGCTGTGCAACGTACCAAACCAAATACGCCGAGCCTTTTACCAACAATACCGGGTGGGAAGATAAAGAAGTAGAGCACACTTTTTATCTGATAGGAGATGCAGGGAAGTCTCCCATGGGAGAGCTCAACCCCACCTTAAAAAAAATCAAAGATGTTTTGGACAATGCCGACAAAAATAGCACGGCAATTTTTTTAGGGGACAATATTTACCCGGCAGGTTTTGTGGATAAAGATAAAGATCGAGAAGGATATGAACATTCCAAACATTATTTGGATGCGCAATTGGCTACTTTGGATAATTTTAAGGGAAAAACCTTGTTTATTCCTGGAAACCACGATTGGTACAGCGATGGGCTGAAGGGTCTAAAAAGAGAGGAGGAATACGTGGAGGATGCACTGGACGATAATGAAGCCTTTCAACCGGAGAACGGCTGCCCCATTGAAGATATAGAAATCAACGATGAACTATTGGTAATTGCCATCGATACGGAATGGTACCTGGTCAATTGGGACAAGCACCCAACCATGAATGATGAGTGCGAGATTAAAAACAGGGGCCGGTTCTTTGAGGAGTTTGAAAGTTTGATTAAAAAAAACAGGGATAAAACCATTCTTGTGGCCATGCACCATCCTATGTTCACTTATGGGTCGCACGGTGGTCAATATTCCTTTAAACAAGGTTTGTACCCTAATGGTGGCAAGGTGCCCATGCCCATTTTAGGGTCGGCGATCAATCTTTTGAGAAAAACTTCCGGGGCCACGGCAGAAGATATTACCAACAGGCGCTACAACGAACTGAAAAAACGAATCGTAACCCTCTCTCAATATTCGGACAAGGTGATTTTTGCTTCCGGTCACGAACATACGCTTCAATACATTAAGGAGTTTGGAAAACCACAAATTGTAAGCGGTTCCGGAGCCAAAACAGGAGCCACACGCTTATTGAATGGCAGCAAATTTTCCACCGGAAGAAATGGATATGCCATCCTCAAAGTATTCACGGACGGCTCTTCCAAAGTCGAGTTCTATGGTGCCGATGCAGATAGTCACGAGCTTTTGTTCGAAACCCAAGTCCTACCTCCTGATAGATCTACTAAAAAAGTGGAACTTTCCGATGAGTTCCCAGCATACAAAATGGCTTCGGTGTATTCGGCCGAGGATATAGAAAAAAGTGGGTTTCATAAGTGGCTTTGGGGTGAGCGTTATCGAAAATATTATGCCACACAGGTAAAGGCCCCCACCGTTCGGCTCGATACGCTTTTTGGCGGATTGACTGTGGTCAGGAAAGGAGGGGGGAATCAATCCAATTCGTTGCGTCTTGCCGATAGGCAAGGAAAGGAATATGTAATGCGCGGCCTAAGAAAAAGCGCCGAAAGATATTTGCAGGCCATTGCTTTTCAGGATCAGTATATTATAGGTCAGTTTGAGGATACCTACACAGAAAAGTTGTTGTTGGACCTATATACCGGCGCACACCCATATGCCCCTTTTACCATAGGTAAACTTTCCGATGCCCTGGGAATGTTCCATACCAACCCGAAATTGTATTACGTGCCCAAACAATCTGTTTTGGGGGACTATAACCAAGAATTTGGCGATGAGCTTTATATGATCGAGGAGCATGTGTCCGACGATCACGATAACCTAAAAAGTTTTGGCTATACAAAAAAAATAGAAAGCACATACGACCTCATGGATAAATTACGAGAAGATGAGGAGTATAGTATCGATCACAAAGAATATGTAAAGGCGCGTTTGTTCGATATCCTTGTGGGAGACTGGGACAGGCACGTAGATCAATGGCGTTGGGCTGAGTTTGAGCAGGAAAACGGGAATAAATTATATAAACCCATTCCAAGAGATCGTGATCAAGTGTATTCTCGCTGGGGAGATGGTCTTATCATGAATTTTGGCTCTAGAGCTGTACCGGCACTTCGAATTTTTGAAGGATTTCACGGAAAAGTGCGAAGCGTTAAAGGCTTTACATCCTCACCAAGAACATTTGCTTTGGATATGGCATTATTGTCCGAAGCCGACTTGGATATGTGGATAGAGCAAGCCAAGTTTATCCAAGATAATATCAATGCAGATATTATTGATGATGCCTTTATGGCTTTTCCCGAAGAAGTTAGGGACGAAACACTGACGGAGATCAAGTCAATTTTATTGGCCAGAAAGCAAAACTTGGTCGAGACCGCTAAGGAATATTTTGCCGTGCTAAATAAATACAGTGTGGTGACGGGAACGGATAAAGACGATTATTTTAATATTGTATCCATGCCCAATGGGAATGTCGAGGTACGGGGCTATAGAATAAAAGGTGGAGAGATGACAGACTTGTTTTTCAGCAAGGTCTACAGCCCAGAATATACCAAGGAAATCTGGTTGTATGGTTTGGATGATGATGATGTATTCAATATTAAAACAGCCGACTCCAAAATAAAGGTTCGGATCGCAGGGGGACAGAACAACGACATCTATAAAATCTCCGAAGACTCCAAAAGGATATCGGTGTATGATTTTAAAACTAAGAAAAATACTCTAGATGAAGCCTATGCCGGTAGGATCAAATTAGTGAACGATTATGATACCAACACCTATGACTTTTTGAATATAAAAGGGAATAACAACCAAGTGCTCCCCATGATCGGTTTTAATCCGGACGATGGGGTAAAAATTGGACTTACCAACACCTATACCTTTAATGGATTCAGAAAAAATCCATTTACGCAACAACATACTTTTAATGCGTCCTATTTTTTTGCCACCAATGGATTTGATCTAGGGTATAGTGGGGAATTTGCCCATGTGTTCAATAAGGTCAACCTGGCATTGGATGCCCGTTTTACAAGCCCTAATTTTACCCTCAATTTTTTTGGTTTTGGCAACGAATCGGTGAACAATGATGATGATGAACCTTTGGGGCTGGACTACAACAGGGTGCGTATCCGAACATTACAGTTTTCACCTGCTTTGGTGTGGCGAGGATTTTATGGATCCAAGGTAAAGCTTGGGATTTCTTATGAAAATATCGAAATAGAGGAGACAGAGGATAGATTTATCAATGAATTCTATATTGCCAACGGAGAGGAAAGCCATTTAAGTTTCTTTGGTGCGGATGCCTCTTACCATTATTCCAATGCGGACAATAATGCTTTCCCGACCATCGGAATGGCATTTAGCCTAGAAGGTGGGTTCAAAACCAATCTGGACGATTCTTCAAGGTCCTTTGGTTACATAAAACCTTCCTTTTCCATGGACCATAAACTTACCGCAGATGGTCGAGTTGTGTTGGCCTCAAAAGTTAACGCACATTTTACCCTTGGGGACGGCTACGAGTTTTATCAAGCAGCAAGTTTAGGGGGCAACAATGGACTTCGTGGTTTCCGTTTCCAAAGATTTACGGGAAAAAAGGCCTATGTTCAAAGTACCGACCTGCGTTATAGTTTTAGGCGTACCAAAACCGGTGTGTTGCCGGTAACCCCGGGTATATATGGTGGTTTCGATTATGGACGGGTATGGTTCCCTGGCGATGAATCCAAAAAATGGCATAATTCCTATGGGGGTGGTTTTATTTTGAACGGTGCCGACGTCCTATCTGCCAACTTTGGACTCTTTAACAGTACGGATGGTGTGCGTTTTGCCTTTGGCCTGGGGTTGGGATTTTAGTCGATATCCAACCTGTATAGTTTACGACCACCATGGTTGTTTTGCTCATCGGCAATAAAAAGTGTGCGGTTATCTACAAAACAGATCGATTCTGTTTGTGTAGGAGTGTTGATGTCTATTATCTTTATGGATGCATTGGTAAAGTTGGGAGCATCAAAATCTGTCAACAGGAATATGTAACCATAGCTTAAAAGAGCTATAGTTTTGCCATCCGGGGAAATATCCGCCCCGGTTACCGAGCAATGATCTTGATCACTGCACAAGAACAGATCACCCAAAAACTCGGCCTTGTAGTCCCCTTCTTTATCCGGTACACGATATATCCATGTTTTTCCGGAGTACGGTCTTGTTCTGTTTTTGGTAAAAATATAGAGGTGGTCATCCAGGTGAAAAAAACCTTCAGTGTCAAAATATAGATTCTCTTTTTTAGGGGGAAACTCTTTCTGCTCAGGGTACTTAAACTCGATTTTTTCTGCGTTGGGCTCTTTTTTGCCCATTTCGTCTTTAGGAACCTTGTAAATCACCAAGTTTTTGCGGTCATTTCCATTATTTCCAAAATCCCCGATATAAAGGTTGCCATTGTTGTCCATGGCCAAATCTTCCCAATCCTCATTTTTGGCATGGTCTATTTCCAAAGACTTTTTTATATCACCCTCTTGATCTACCAAATAGACATGGTCTTTGTTGCCGCTATCCTCTATTACCCAGATTTCCCCATCATGGGTAATTTCCATACCCGATACTTCTTTTAGTTTGGATGGAAACTTGCCCATGGGATCCAATTGTGCCAAATAGGACTTTTGTGCACAGGCCTGTAATGCGATCAAAATAAAAGCAAAGAAAATTTTATTCATTGGTTTCCTTTATGGGCATAAATACCTCCGTAGTCCATTCCAGTTCGTTTCCTCCCATATTTGGGTTGTTGTAGAAAACTTCCAAAGGCTGTTTCTCGATTGGGATACTATTCTTTTCTGCATAGTCCCAAATGGCATACCATGCTCGGTCGGATGTTATATAATTTCCGTGATAAACTGCTTTAATGGCGTTTTTGCTAAAGATTCGTTTGTACTCAATATCCGGATGGTCGGGCAAACGTTCCGAACGTATGATAGGATTACAAAAGTTATAGGATAGACTATTGTTTTCCAAATCCCAATCCAGTACTTCTACAAAAGGAGGGCCATTTAGCTTTATTTCTTTTTCAATTAGAATGGCGTTCAAAAAATTGTAATTGGCCATCATACCCTTGGCTTTGTCCTCTGGGGTTGTTTTTAGTTGTACACAGGCACAGAAGGAAGAGAAGGTTTCCTCTTCACCTTCAATGGAAACCGTGAAATTTTTAATATGATCGATCAGGAAATCGTTAAAGTCCAAAAGGAGTTTTCGTGACCCTTTTTCAAAATCGGTGTCGGCAAAGGGAACAGCCAACCTATTGTTCAACGAATTGTGCAAATCTTTGATATTTACCTGAACGGCACTTAGCGAATCGTGAATCGGGTCGATCTCCCATTCGTACACATGAGTGGAGTCGTTCACAAAAATGGTCTGCTCAAAGTGGCGGGGGCTCGTGTACCGGATGGGTGACACCGAGTCGAAACCTTGGTTCCAAGCCTTAACAGTTTCGAATATGGTGCCGGGTATGGCCTTTGCCTTGAAATTAACTTGATAATCCTGTGGTTTTAAAAAAAGATACCACAGGATCACCCCCACCAAAAGGGCTAAAATAATTGAACTGATCTTCCTCATAACTAAGGAACAAAAATAGGGATTAACCTTTGGTCATATCCAATTTGTCCACTACAAATTTTCCAAGATCTCTACCCTGCTTAATGCCTACGACAATGGCCGCACGGTAATGGATACCACCATACATTCGGCTCAATGCAGCCTCATCAGCAGCTTGATTAAACGAGGTAAACGATCGAACAGGCAGTCCGTAGGCTACTTCGGTGTCGTCATCAAAAGCAAAATCGTCACCAAAAATATCGGTTAAGGCAACGGCCGCAGCACCGGAAACTACACTGTGTCCGCTGGTGTATTCGGGAAATGGGGGAGTTTGTAGAACGGGCTCCCAGCTATCGTCAATATACTCGTTAATTACGGTTTCCGGACGGATAAGATTACTTCTGTATTTCTCGTCCCAACAACTAATAAAGGCATCTGCGATCGCAATAGATGTTTTTGTATAGGCATAAACGGTTTTGGCAAAGTCGGCATTTGTTTTTCTGGAAGCAATTTTGGATATGCCGATCCAATGCGCTCCAGGTGTAATTTTTTTTGTTGCGAACATTAGGTGTCCCCGGGTTACCGAAACATAAGGGTTGCAATCCCAAAATTGTGCAATGGCAATTTCTTCGGATTTATCACCTTTTCCGATCATACTTTTGCGTACTTCATAAACTTCCATCACCTCTTTGTAAAAATCAGAGTCTTTTTCCATTGAAAATTCTGGAGGAGGTATGGGTTTAAATTGTTGAGCTGAATCTATGGCAAAGGGACGTATTTTCTCCCAATGTGGTTCAATACCGTTCATGTAGGCCGGGGGGGTGGGCTGCCATCTGGAGGGGTCCTCTGAATCCACTGAAAACTTGGGCATGGTACGGGTTTCCTTGTAATTGTCCTTATCCATCCATTCGCCGATAAAATTGGCTACTTGCAGGCCGTATTGCTTGGAAGCCATAAAAACAGGTTCATTTTTTTCTGTCCAAATAGTATAAAGGCTGTCTCGGAAACTTTCGATCCTTTCCTCGGAAAAGATAAGTCTCTTGTTCAAATCCATGTGGGCCACCAAGGCTGCCATTTCGTAATTGATGTTCTCCTCGTTTTCGGGTTTTGGAATGCTTTCCAGACCGGTAACCTGCCCCGCCAAGGAATTATATGAATCATTTTTTAGGGCCACGATTTCGTAAGCGGCAATATTCGGGTAGGCAAAAATTCTACTGGCAACGGGAGGAGAGAAAATATCATGAATCATGACCTCGATGACTTTGTCCACAGAAGCATGGAACTCCTCTGGAGAAATCTCAATAGGTTCCTGTTTTTTTTGGCATGATGCCAGAACCAATACCAATGCTGTGATTATGCTTATTCTTTTTTTCATGGCCTTATGTTTAATCATTGATTTTATAGACTTGTAGTTTATCGTTATTGAATACTGCCAACAGATATTTTTGGTTGTTTATACTAATAGTTTGAAGGTGTCGAATGGATTTTTTGGTGAAATCCAAGCCCAACTGATTGCCCATTATAATTTCGTTCTCACTTTTTAGTAGGGCACCCGGGAAAGAATCCGGTCTGCCGTGATATGGTTTTACACCAAAATAATTGCCACCGACCAAAACTTCGGATGTGCCGTCACCATCAAAATCATCTACCAGAAAAGACATTATTGGTGCCACTTGAAGTTGGTTGGCAAAGGGAACAAAAACAAAATTCCCGTCTTCATTTCTCAGATATCCCGATTTTAGCGTGCTAACTTCTAATATGGCGGCTTCCTCCAATGCTTCCTTGCCAAATATGTCTTCCATCGTTTGCCCGGCAAAAGAAGCATAGGTAGTATATTTCTTTTTAAGAAAGACCATTTGAGATGCCAGTCCATCCAAAGTCTCCAAAGGGTAATAGTTGCCATTTTTTTGCATTGCCGTAACCGTTTCGGTCTGGCCATTCTTGTCAAAATCGTTAAAAAACAATTTCATCGGATACTTGGACGAAGCTTTAAATTTAGAGTTGGTGCCCCAATTGCCAAGCAGATAATCCATATCTCCATCTGCATCGATGTCAAATGCTTCAATAGTTTGCCAAAGCCCGGAAAGATTGTCCTGTTTTATTTCTGTGAACGTGCCGTTTTGGTTTTTCAAGAATTTAGGGGACATCCATTCTCCAACAATTATAAGGTCGGTTATGTTGTCTCCGTCGAAGTCACTCCATATGGCATCGGTCATCATTCCTTTGGAATGGGTTTCAAAGGAAGTGTTCACCGTAAAAATGCCGTTTTCATTTTCGAGCAAGTAGGAACTGGCTGGCGCTCCGAATTTCGCTGTAATTGTATGTCCACCTATGAAAACATCCAGATCACCGTCCCCATCGAAATCAAAAGGACGGACAACGGATGAATTTTGATATTTTTCCGGCAAGGTGATCAATGTAAAAACCGTGTCCTTTTTCTGGTAATATGCATCCAACAACGGACTTGCTTTTCCGAAAAAATCCCCACCACCGGAACTTACGATTAAATCGTTCTCACCATCATTGTTAAAATCGGCAATCGCGGCCGAAATATTTTCTTGAATGGAATCTTTTTGGAGATCGGCAAACTTTTGATCTATAAAGGAGGTGTCTTTTTGAATATAAATTTTTGCGGATTTATACTTGGATCCACCTAGGAAAATATCTTGCTTGCCATCACCGTTAAGATCTCCAATCGCCATGGCCGGACCCCGATCGGAGATTTGGTAAGGAATCAGCTTTTCCCTATTAAAGTCCGTATAGTTGTCTTCCACGTGGTAATAATCCAATCCCAAAGTGTTGGCTACAGGTTCAAATAATTGTTTTACCGGCTTATGCAACGATCTATAGTCGAAAGGCCTAGTATTTTCTGGTTTGATGGTTATGGTTTGGTTGGCAGCTACATCCGGCAGAACTTGATAGGTTTTGTTCGGCCAAATAATTTTTATGGAGTCGATTTGCTCTTCATTTTTGTAACCAAAATGAATCATGGGCTCCGAAGATGCCTGAAACCCACGGGTCGGGAAAAGTTCTTTGAACTGAAGTCCGTTCTTGGAATAGGAATATACCTTGGTCCCGATTCCAAAAGTATTGTTTTTGGTGTAATCGAACCTTAGTTTTATATAATTGCCCTTGCCGTTGGTTTTATTGATGTAAAGGGAGGCGGGTTGGTTAATGTTGTTTGTTACCAAATCCAGGTCACCATCACCATCAAGGTCTGCCACGGCAGTTGCTCCGGAAATTAAGGTGTCTTTGTTGATCCATTTGTCTGACATGTCGTCGAATAACAGGTCTTTACCTCCTTTGAATACATAATTGTGAACATTTCCCGAAGGCATTAAAGCTAAGGCTTGCTGGTCCACTAACTTGGTATTGTCCATTTTGCCCTGGATCTGTTCACTGGAGACAAACTTGATAAAGTCGAGGTCGTTGGGCCTTTTGGGAATCCCGTTGGAAATAAATACATCCTGCTGGCCATCCAGGTCATAATCACCAAAAAGGGCGCTCCAGCTCCAGTCGGTCGCTGCAATGCCGCTCATTAAGGCCGTTTCCATAAAATTGCCGTCAGGTTGGTTAACGAACAACATATTTCTGGTAAATTGGTAATGATACCCGAAGCGTTCTATTCGCATTTTTTGGGTTTGTATATTATCATCCCCTTCGGAGGATTTTAGGGCCACTTCGTCTTCTGGCAACATATCCAAAGAAAGTAAATCCGGCCTACCATCGTTGTTGATATCGGCTACATCGCTCCCCATGGAAAACCTTGAGGTGTGACCAAAGTATTTTTTTAGGCTCTCGGTAAAGGTGCCATCTCCATTGTTGAGGTAATAGTAGTCATCCTCATGAAAATCGTTACCTACATAAATATCGGGATATCCATCTTGATTAAAGTCTGCAATGGCCAATCCAAGGCCATAACCGTTGATTCCTCCATAGATTCCTGCTTCTTCGCTTACGTCGGTAAAAGTTCCATTGTCGTTTCGTAAAAGTTTGTCGCCTGTTTCGTAACGGCGTTCGTACCTTAGATCAAAACGACCAAAAGAGTTTTGGGTGTGCACGGCATGGTTAAGGAGGTAGAGGTCCAGGTCGCCATCCAGGTCATAATCGAAAAAAGCTGCATTGGAACTGTAGGAATCGAAGTCCAGTCCGTATTTGGCCGCACTTTCGGTAAATGTATTGTCCCCATTATTAATGTACAGCTCGTTAAAACCGTTAAATCCATTGATGCCGACCACGGCACATACATAAATGTCCAGAAACCCGTCCCCGTTCACATCGGCCATGGTAGTCCCGGTATTCCAAGAACTGTTGCCTTGTACTCCCGCACTGACGGAAATATCTTCGAACTTAAGGTCGCCCTTGTTCAGGTATAGTTTGTTTTTCACCTGATTTCCAGTAAAGAAAATATCGGGCAGACCGTCGTTGTTTATATCTCCGACGGATACCCCTCCTCCATTATAAAAATAGAGGTAGTCCAAAATGCTCAGGTCGTTGGTAGGGGTCAGGGCATTGGTAAATGTTACCCCGGTTTTTTGTGCCTCCGGGTTGTTAAAAAGGCTGCCCTCTTTTTTGCAAGAACCCAGAACAACCAAAATAAACAATATGGATATAAGCCTATTCATTTACAGCAAAGATCTTAGGTTTGTTGTTGTTTATGGCGGCAATCACATAAATTTTACCGTTTTTATCCTTGAACTGTTTAAGATATTTAACTTCTTCCCTGATCTTAAAACCACTGGTCTCATAATCTTGCCAATCAAAGTTTAGATTTCCGTCCCCCAGCAATAGGTTGCCTTGACTGGCATCCAATCGAGAGAATTGGGGTTTAAATTCGTAGTTGTTCCCTGCCATAATCAAATCTAAATTGCCATCATTGTTGACATCGGTACACATAATATCACAAACACAGGATAGTTGTACCCGCGGAGGCAGCTTTTTTATGGTGAATTTGCCCCCCCCTTCGTTAATTGCGATCACAGAGGCTGAAGTTTCCACTCTTTTCACAATCGATTTATCCATGATCTCTTTAGGAAAAAGTTGATGAATGGTCCTTTGTGCATAGTCCGACGCCTTTAGGTTTTGTTTTTTTAGTGAAGGTAGTTGGTCGGTAAGTTCTCTTTTTTGATGAATTGGATAGTCCCCACCATTTTCTTGGATCGTCATAATCTGTTCAATGGTACCATTGTTATCGTAATCGTTGATGTATAATTTCATTGGCGAATACTCGGTTGGTTTGTAATGCAGGTTCAGACCCTGATTGCCCAAAATAAGATCTTGGTCTCCATCTCCATCTAGATCGGCCGTTTCCACGGTGTTCCACCATCCGTACAAACTGTCCAAAGAGGTGGTCATTTTAGTCAATCTTCGACCTGTGTTTTTATAGATTTTCGGGGTGTCCCATTCGGCGGTTACGATTAGGTCTTTTTTGCCATCTCCATCTAGATCTTCCCATTTGGAGTCGGTAACCATTCCGGCATTTTTTAAGTCGTACCCCAAACGTTCCGTAACATTGTTAAAAGTGCCATCTCCCATGTTTTCGAGAAGCAGGTGGTCTGGAGAGATGCCGTATACTCCAACAACACTTCGAGACCCAATAAAAATATCCACATCACCATCGTTGTCGTAATCGTAAGTAGAAATTGTAGAAATATTTTTAAATGTGGAGGGTAGTTCGTTCTTGGATTTTGAAAAATTTCCTTTTCCATCGTTTACATATAGCCGTGCCTTATAAGTGCGTTCCATACTGACTACGTTGCCTCCTGAGCCAACCACTAGGTCGAGGTCTCCATCTCCATCTGCATCAAAAAATGATGCGGCCACATCCTCGAACTCACGGTCTTCTTCAAAAGCGGTTGCCTTTTTGGCCGTAAGCTTGCCGTTTCCTTGATGAATGTACAAGGTGCCCGGCTGCCCTTTGGCGCCCCCGATATAAAAATCTTCGTTGCCATCGCCATTAACATCGGCAACGGCCAGTGATGGACCTTCTTGGGATACTTTGTGGGAGATCAATCCTTCGTAGTCAAAGTCGTTGTAATTATCTTCCTTGTGTGCCTTGACCGCATCGGAACTTAATTCCTTGAGAAAAGATTTTATAGCTTTATTCTTCGGAAGGCTATAGATTTCCTTTGCATTGGTGTAATCCACTGTCAATACTTGATTTGCTTCTGTATTTTCAAATTTTTGGGTCTGGTTGTCCGGCCAAATAACCCTAATGGAATCCAGAGCTTCGGTCTTTCCAAGACCAAAGGTCATATCGTACTGTACCGAGGACTGAAAGCCTCTGGAAGGAATCAATTCCTGGTTAATTATATTTCCATCAAAATAGATTTTGGCCAAAGTTCCAATGCCAAAGGGGTTATTTTTTGGCCCCTTAAACTTTAGTTGGATGTAGTTATGGGCCAATTGAGAATCGGTATTGTTTTTATAGACAAAGGCCGGAGTGTTTACATTATTTATGACCAGGTCCAAATCTCCATCGTTGTCCAAATCTGCATATGCGGCCCCATTGGAGCGGGAGGGAAGATCAAATCCCCAATCTTTGTTTGCGTTTTTAAAGGTAATGTCCCCATTGTTTTTGTACGCATAGTTGGGCTGCGGTTTTATGGGCATTCTACTGATGATGGAATCAATCGACTCTTTTTTGCCCGTAAGTGCCATTTTTTGAACGATTTCGTTGGCAAAAAAGTCCACAAAGTCCAAATCGGTAAGATCATGATTAATACCGTTGGTTATAAATATATCTTTGAGGCCATCATTGTCCATATCGAACATTAGACCGGCCCAGCTCCAATCCGTGGCATCTACTCCGCTGTAGTACGCCACTTCCGAGAACGTGCCGTTTCCGTTGTTCAATTGTAAGGTGTTTTGAATGTATTGTTGTCCAAAATCCTTACTTTTCTTTAAATCAAAAATATTGTACCCTTCAAACTCCATAACGGATTTTACCCGAGACTCTTCCTCTGGTAGCATATCCGTTATAAAAATATCGTTGAGACCGTCGTTATTAATGTCGGCTACATCGATACCCATTGCGGAAAGGCTTAAATGTGACGTCCAATCTTTGATCTCTTCCGAAAATGTCCCATTTTTTTGATTAATATAGAGGTAGTCTCTCTCATAAAAGTCGTTGGATACATAAATATCGGGGTACATGTCGCCGTTGAAATCGGTGACCATTACACCAAGGCCAAAACCGATCAAGCTACCGTAGATGCCTGCCTCTTCGCTTACATCTACGAATTTTCCGTTATCGTTCCTCAACAACATATCACCAACTCCTTTAAAAATGTCCGGAACACCTTCCCAATCCTGGGCCCTGACTTCGCGTTGCTCGGCGTACCCTAAACTACTCACTGGGATATTGCTATTGTTCAAAATATAGGCATCCAAATCACCATCCTTGTCATAATCAAAAAAGGAAGCGTGTGTGGTGAAGCCCGTTTTGGCAAGATTGTACTCTTCTGCTTTTTCGGTAAATGTTAGATCCCCGTTATTGATGTAGAGGTCGTTGTCGTGGTTATTGCCTTCCATATTCCCTGCGTTGCAGACATAAATATCCATTAACCCATCGTTGTTTATGTCCACCATTACCACTCCGGTGGACCAGGGTTTATTGCCTAAAACACCAGCTTTTTCCGAGATGTCCTCAAACTGCATGTTGCCCTTGTTCAGGTAAAGTCTGTTGGGTACCATGTTGCCGGTTAGGTAAATATCTTGTAGGCCATCGTTGTTTATGTCCCCAATGGCCACACCTCCACCATTATAAAAATTCCGATACTTGAAAATATTGAAGTTCTTCTGGTTTTCTACTTTGTTGATAAAGGAGATACCTGTTTCCTCGGGTTCCAAAAGAGTAAATAAGGTTTCTATCTTTTGTTCTTCTTGGGGACTGTCATTCTTTTTGTTGTTACAAGATACCAGACCCAATATAAATATAATCGCAGTTGTATATTTTAGTTTCATCTATCGCTATTTTTGACCAAAAAAATGGGAGCTTCATTGTTCATCGTAATGATGAATCCAGTGTTTCCGTTTCTATTAATTCTTTTAATTTTTCTGGCAGCACCGGAAATGCCCAGACTTTGCTTCCAGGTTATATTGCCCTGCTCATTGTTCGTCAATAAAAACCCGTGCGAAGCATCCAATCTACCAAGTTGGGTGCTTATCTCAAAATTATTGCCGACCATTAATATTTCATTAATCTTTTCTTTATTGTTTTTTGCCAAGTGGATATCGTTCACGGAGGAAGATTGGACCAGTCGTGGCAGGGGCTTCAACGTAAAGCTGTTGTTGCCATCATTTTCAAAATAGGAAGTACCCAGCATGTACACCTGTCTTTTTGTGGCTTGCTGTAACTTTTCTTCACCGAACAGCTCTTCCAAAGAGGCCTTTGCAAAATCTTTATAGAAAAGGAATTTTTTGTTTAAAAATGGCATTTGTTTGGAGAGTTCGTCCTTGGATGCAAAAGCTGTTTCTCGATCACCATGGTAATGTGTTACCACGGTTTCTATGGAGCCGTTGTTATCAAAATCGTTTATGTACAGTGTGATCGGTTTGCTGACCGATGCCGAAAATTTGGTGTTCAATCCCCAATTACCGGCAAGGATGTCCAAATCACCATCATTGTCCATATCGCCGAGTTCAATGCAGTTCCACCAACCGTTCGTATGGGCAAGGCCGTTATTTACTTGGGGCAAAAGTTGCTTGCCGTTGTTCAGGTATATGCTTATCGGAATCCAGTGGCCTGCCACAATAAGGTCTGGGAAGCCGTTTTTGTCGATGTCCTTCCAGACAAAATCTTTTATGTTGCCCAAAGATGACAAGTTGGGTGCAAACTCGGGGGTGATATTCCTAAAATTGCCTTTGCCGTCATTTTCCAAAAGAAATTGATTGCTTTTTGCACCAAATTTTGTCGGTACTGCATTTGAGGCGATGAAAAGGTCTAGATCCCCATCGTTATCAAAGTCCACAGCATCTATTTTAGATGCATTTATTTCAATTTCATTGAATGTGTTATCCTCTTTGGAGAATTGGCCCTTTATGTTCCGGTACAACCTTGGTTGAAGTGGCTTGCCATTGGTAAATTCGTTGCCTCCGCTAACAACGATCAGGTCTAGGTCTCCGTCAGCATCAATGTCGGCAAATACCTGGTCAGTGTCCTCGTTTATGGCATCCGATTCAAATAGTTCTGGTTGATATTCTTGGAATGCCCCGGTTTGATTCTGTAGGTATAATTTCGATGCTTGTTTTTTTCCCCCACATATAAAAAGATCTTCCAAACCATCGTTATTTATGTCGGCCACCGCCGTGGACGGACCTTCGTTGGAGTAGGCAAAGGGTGTGAGCGGGTTCCGGTCAAAATCCAGACTAGGGTACTCTTTGTGCTTAAAGTTTAGTTGAGTGGGAGAGGACGTGTAATCCGATGTGCCCTTGGTTTCTGTATTTTTATAATAGTTGCCTGATGCATTGGCATACGAAACCTTCAGCACTTGGTTGGCATCGACTTTGTGCAATGTTTGGAACTTGCCTTTGGGCCATACAATTTGAATGGAATCGATTATTGTATCGTTTCCGATACCAAAATTTAGGCTATTGTCCTTTGCGGACATAAACCCGCGAGTGGCAATATTTTCTTGAACGGATATCCTATTTTTGTTGTGCAAAATTACTTTTGCACCAATACCGAAGGTATTTTTGTTGCTCCCCTTAAATTTGATTTTAAGATAGTTCCCGTTTTTCAGGGTGTTTTCCATCACAAAGGCTTCTTGGTTAACGTTGTTTACGATAATTTCCAAGTCACCATCGTTATCCAAATCTGCATACACACATCCGTTACTGTAAGAGGGTGAGGCAGGACTCCAAAGTTCGGTTACATTTTTAAAATTGGCGCTTCCTCCATTTTTAAAAAAATAGTTTTGAACCTTCTTTTTGGGCAAACGGTCTATAAGTTTCATGTCCTTGTCGGACAGGCCTTTTTCTATATTCTGTTGGATCTCTTTATTGGATATGTAATTTATATAATCCATATCGTTGGTTACGCCCTGTATGCCGTTGGATATGAAAAGGTCTTTATGTCCGTCGTTATCATAATCCGCAAATAGGGCTCCCCAAGACCATTCTGTGGCATCTATGCCACTTAAATTGGCTATTTCCCCGAAATTTTCACCATCCAGATTTAAATGAAGTGTATTCTGCATAAACTGTGGTGCAAATCCATTTTTTAAATATTGTTGATAAACTGGGTAGGGGTGTTCCAGTCCGGATGTTTTATAGGTTTCCAAGTCCTCGGGCAACATGTCCAAGGAAAGGATATCGGCAAGTCCATCGTTGTTCACATCGGCAATGTCATTTCCCATGGAAAAGTGGGTGGTATGCCCCAATTTTGTATTGTCTGCAGAAATAATTTCTTTAAACGTGCCGTTTTTTTGATTGATGTAGAGATAATCGTTCTCAAAAAAATCGTTGCCGATATAAATATCCGGAAAACCATCATTGTTGATATCGCTTACTGCAAGTCCCAGGCCGTAACCTATGGTGCCTTGAAAAATCCCCGCTTCTTTTGATACGTTCACAAATTTGCCATCATCATTTCTAAACAGGACATCCCCGGACATGGAATCCACAATTTTACGTTTATTGCCTTTGCCGTAGGATCGATTGGGGTTTACGGAATGATTCATTAAGTACATGTCCAGATCACCATCTAGATCATAATCGAAAAATACAGCTTGGGTGGAATACCCTATAAAATCCAGGCCATATTCCTTGGATCTTTCTTTAAAGGTTGGAATGCCATTTTCGTTATTTCCTTGATTTATGAAGAGTAAGTTTTGACCTCGGATGATCCCGTGATCGCCCACC
Source organism: Flagellimonas marinaquae (assembly GCF_023716465.1). Taxonomy (NCBI): domain Bacteria; kingdom Pseudomonadati; phylum Bacteroidota; class Flavobacteriia; order Flavobacteriales; family Flavobacteriaceae; genus Flagellimonas; species Flagellimonas marinaquae. Next base: position 1,136,214 of record NZ_CP092415.1, on the reverse strand, counting down.
TTGCAAATGTAAAGGTCCAAAAGGCCATCGTTGTTGATGTCGGCATGGGTTACCCCTGTGGTCCATCCGGTCTCATTGCCGAGATTGGATTCTTGGGTGACATCTTTAAAAGCAAGGTTGCCTTTGTTTAAGTATAATTTGTCCTTGCCTTGATTAGAGGTGAAGTAAAGATCGACCAGACCGTCTCCGTTAAAATCGCCGGCAGCTACACCTGCGCCATTGTAAAAATAAAGGTAGTTCAATATGTTGAGGTCCGGTGTCTGTGTAAGGGTATTGGTGAACTTTATTCCTGTATGGCTCGATTTTTTTAGTAAAAAAAGAGTGTTGTCCTTATCTCTACCACAACTTAACACGGTAAGTACAACGCCTATAATGATATAGAATGGTCCTTTCATTTCTTTTCGGTAGCAAAGGGGTAAATTAACTAATTCATGGCCAAGAAACAGCACGCTATCGATTAATCTTTTTCTAAAGAAGGATTAATAATTGATTAATAGTAGCACTAAAAAAAAGAAAAGACCACCGAGCGGTGGTCTTTCCATTTATAAAACAGCTTAAACTTTGGATTGTTAGTACCCTGGATTCTGAACCAAATTTGGGTTTAGAATAAGTTGTGCTGACGGAATTGGGAACAACTGACGGTTAGTGTCTCCCACTGCTCCAGCTTCTTTAAATTCCCAGTCCTTAGTGTATTGTCCAAAACGAATTAAATCGTTTCTTCTCCATCCTTCGGTGTACAGTTCACGTGCTCTTTCGTCCAAAAGGTCTTGTTCTGTAACCGAACCAAGTGGAGCGGCACCTCTAACTGTTCTTAGTTCATTCACCATAGAAGTTGGGTCTCCACCGCTTCTTAACATGGCCTCAGCCTTCATCAAATAGGCATCGGAATATCTAAAGAAGATTATGTGGTTGGCAAATTCTCCATCTCTCGGGTTGTATTTGATCACACGGATACCGGTTACCTCGTTGTTGTCCACTAGACTTGGTTGTCCATTAACTGCACTAACAAACTCTCTTGTGAAAGAAAGTGGCTCACCACCTCTGTCCTCTAGAGCGGCACCATTTGGTCCGTACTGTTGGCCCACTAGGAAACCAAAACCTACATTGGACCCATCAACAATACCGTCGTCATTTTCGTCTTTACCGTAAGTCCCGTCGAAAGTAATTCCTCCTTCTACCGGAACAAAACCTCTACGCTCTTCTTGACCGTCGAGTAAAGTGCCATTATTATTACCTCTGTTGTTGTCGGCATCACCCTCGAATAAATCGTAAAATTCGGCGAGTGTACTAAAGCCGTTCCAACCACCACCACCTAACTCGGTTGAGTTGTAGTGCAATGTGTTGAAAATTCTAGTGCCTGCAGATGTTTGTGCGTACCAGATAGTTTCGGTATCTCCACCGGGAACGAAAATATCAAAGTAGTCAGAAGCCAATTCATATCCATCCGACTCGATAGCATCCACCAATGAAATAACTTCGGTCATGTCTGCCGAAGCAGCTGAACCGGAACCATTGTAAATGTGTCTGTTCAAAAGAACTTTGGCTTTAAGGAATCTAGCAGCTGATTTGGTTGCCCTGAAATTATCGTCGCCTGCAGAGGAAGCTGGAAGGTTAGAAATTGCAGTGTCCAGATCGCTCAAAATAAATGTGATGGCATCTTCCCCGGTAAATACGTCCGGATCGGCCAATGGATCAGCAGCTTCTGTGTCTCTATAAGGTACTTGTCCGAAATTGTCCAAAATTATGAACATGGACAATGCTCTTAGGAAAGAAGCGTGTCCGATGGATTCGGTAGATGAGGCAGATCTTGAATCCAATACTTCACTTGCCTGTAATTGAAGACCGTTCCATTCGTTCCATACGCCTAAAATATAGGAGTGTTCCGGAGTCCAAGAATGCTGGTGCATTTGTCTCCATATACCATTATCCCCCCAGTCGGAACCTCTAGTGGGTACCAAAAGGGCATCTGTGGTAACTTCGTTCAATGCATATAAGTTGGCTTGTGTGCCAAAATACCCGTATGCATCGTTGTACATTGCGGTAATTTGACTTGAAGCCGCTTCAGCGGTTTGTATGCCTGTAAACCCATCGTCTAGTAGCGAGTCCGTTGGCTCTACCTCCAAATCCGTACAGGAAGCTAGCAGAATACCTACGCACAAGCTGAGCGAGAAATATCTGTTTGTTTGTTTAATAAAATTTTTCATTGCTTTTTTTTTAAAATTTAGCGTTGATACCCAATGTTACAGTTCTTGGTCTTGGGAATGCAGTGTAATCTATACTGGCACTCGGGATACCTGTTCCAAGGTCACCTGTAGAGGATGATACCTCTGGGTCTAGACCGCTATAGTCTGTAATCAAGAACAAGTTTTGTCCTGTAAGTGAAAGTCTCAAACTTTTAATGGCTCCTTGTCCGCTAAGCGGAACATTGTAACCGACACTTGCGTTCTGCAATCTAACAAAATCGCCATCCTCTAAATATAATGTAGAAACTTCTTGGCTAATGTTAGTGTCCAATCCTCTTTGATCAACATTTCTTGTTGTTTCAAAAGTTGGTCTGTTCAAAAAGGCGTTAGCCGTGTTGTTGTATACGGAGAAACCGAACTGACCAGTAAAGTAAGCGGATGCATCCCAATTCTTAACCCTTAGATTTAAGGAAAGACCTGCGTTCACATCTGGAAGGCCATCTTCTCCTACAAAATCTTTCTCGTCTGGGTTAAAGTTTGGATTGCCATTGCTGTCTTCCGAGTACTCAGCCATATAATAAGAGAAAAGTGACCTACCTTCTCCTAATCTTTGGGCAAAAGCGTCTGTTAGTCCAGGCCCGTTCAATGCTCCAAAGTTGGCGGTAACACCATTTAACCCTTCAACCTCGTTTTTGTTGTAAGCTATGTTAAAGGAAGAGGAGAATGTAATATCCTCTGTTTGCACAAAATCATAGTTCAAGGCGACTTCAACCCCTTGGTTGATAATTGTGCCATCTTCCAAATTTTTGAAAACAAATGGGTCTGCAGCAGGAGCAGCGGCACCCTGTCTAAACAAGAGATCATTGGTTTCTTTTCGATAAAAATCAATGGATCCACTGAAACGATCTAGGTTGAATCCAAAATCAAGACCAATGTTCATATCCAAGGTGGACTCCCATTTTAAATCTGGGTTTTGAACGGCTACGGTTTGTGCACCTGGTCTTAAGATTTCACCACTATCACTAATACTCGGTTCGGAGAAACGAACTCTTCTTAGGAAGTTCGCATATCCCAATCCTTCCTGGTTACCGGTAACACCAGCTCCAATTCTTAATTTAAGTGTTGAGATATTGTCACCTATAAAATCTTCTTCATTAATTTTCCAAGCAAAAGCACCGGAAGGGAAGTATCCGTACCTGTTATCTTCACTAAACCTTGAGGAACCGTCTGCTCTTACTGTTGCTGTGAACAAAAATTTATCGTTCAAAGTGTAGTTTGCTCTTGCAAAGAAAGATTGAAGTTCATCAGTATTATCAAAGGTATCGACCCAAACCGAGGTGTATCCGCCGGAAGAAATTCCCAATGATGCAGTATCCTCGAAAGGATTAATGCTGTTTACAAAATTTCCATTTGGGGCGTATCCAGCTTGCTGGTATGGCCCGTTGATGCTTGATCTTATGTTGTTCACGTCTTCAATCAGCAACTCTCCCATTTCATTCAAGTCGGAAGTTGGAGCTTGCCATCCCTGTGAGTTAAAACCTTCTCTTTGGAAATCTTGGAAAGAGTAACCTACAATTACATCCAATGATGAATTATCAAAAGTCTTTTTATAATTCAGCGTCGCTTCTAAAAGTTTACTGGTCGCATTCAACGTGTTGTATGCAGTTTGTCCATTACCTGTAACCCGGTTAAAGTTGTTTGCGTCCCCGGAAATAGAAGAAATAGACTCCGCATCCGAATCATCATAACCAACGCTTACCTTACCGGTCAATTCCGGAGTAAAATCGTACTCAGCTGAAAAGTTGACCAGCGCTCTGTCTGTATGCGTAACCGACTGGAAGTTGGCAAGATAGTTTGCTGGATTCAATTGATTTCCTTCCAAAAAGAAATTTGGATTAGCTGGCCAAGTTGGGTTCGCAGAGTATGCTGCACCGATCAAGTTACCACTTGCTCCAGAAGTACCACTAACTGGTGGTGCATCATCGTTTACACGCGAAATGGATGCTTGTAATGTAAGTCTTAATTTGTCATCAAGAAAACGGTGACTTGCATTGATTCTACCCGTAATACGTTCTTGTGCTGATTTTTCTATTACACCAAATTGTTTTCCGTAAGAGAACGTACCCCTAATGTTACCACTTCCATAATTTCTGGAATATGAAAGGTTTTGGTTTTGGGAAGCAACAGATCTGGTAATATAATCTTGCCAATTGGTATTGTATCCAAAATCATTTGCATCAGCAATTGCTTGACTTCTTACTGAAGCGGTCTTTGATAAAAATTCATCCCTATCAAAAAGATCATAGCTGTTGGCTGGCGTGGAAATACTTAAATTGGAGCTAAATTCAAAAACACCGCCTTGTCCAGATTTACCACTTTTGGTGGTAATGATAACTACCCCGTTCGCTCCCCTGGATCCATAAATGGCCGTTGCAGAAGCATCTTTAAGTATGGACATACTTTCGATGTCGTTGGGGTTAATAAAGTTCAATGGGTTTCTTGTTGCATTACTACCGTTGATCACATCACCACCTGAAGGAGTAGTGGATTCACCTGATAATGGCACGCCATCCACAACAAAGAGTGGATTGTTGTTGGAACGAATGGAGTTGGAACCCCTAATTCTTAGGTTCATTCCGGCGCCGGGCTCACCACTGGCCTGTGTAATCTGTACACCGGCGGTTTTACCCTGGATCAACTGTTCCGGGGATGCAATAACACCACCGTTAAAATCCTCAGAGGTTACGGCGGCAACTGAACCGGTCGCATCTTTTACCGTTGTTTGTCCATAGCCAATGATTACAACCTCGTCCAACGCTTGTGCGTCTTCTTCCAAGGTTACATTAATGGTAGATTGTCCATTCACCGCAATTTCTGCGGTCTTGTAACCAATGTAGCTGAAAACCAAAGTGGCGGTATCCTCTACGTTGTTTAGGGTGAAGTTACCGTCAAAATCGGTCTGCGTACCATTGGTAGTACCTTTTACCAATACGCTCGCCCCTGGTAACGGCCCGTTCGCATCCGAAACGGTACCTGATACTGTCTGAGCCTTTGCCAAACCGAAGCATAAAAATGCCCCAAGCAGCAAAAAGCTTTTTAGTAGCGTAATCTTCATAGATAATTAATTTTAAGTTTAGTTAATTTAATTCAAGTGTTAAACATATATAAAAAAAAGGTTAATGTAAATTTAACTATATTGTAATTTATCACGAAAACGGTTTCGTGTTGATAACTTTAGGAAATGTTGAATTCACAGAAATGGATATAGTGGTTTGAGTATATCTTAATTTTGTGAGCTGTGGTTAAGAATGTAGTAAGATTTACACTAATATAGTAAATTATATGCTTTTGCCAATTTTGGCCGCTAAGCCTCAATAGGATTTTATAACATGTTCGATGTAAAAAAGGTGATTTTCTTACGTCGTACAGCATCTTAATTAAGTATTTTTAGGGTTACGGAAATTGCAATCTAAATACAAGTATAGTTGAAGTCAAAGATTACCTTAAAGGATATTGCAAGGGAGCTGGAGGTTTCCATATCTACAGTTTCCAAAGCACTCAAGAACAGCGAAGAGATCAGTAGGGACACCAAAGAGAAAGTACAGGCTTTTGCCAAACTTTATAACTACAAGCCCAACAATATAGCCATTAGCTTAAAGAATAAGCGCACCAAGAATATAGGCGTGGTGATTCCGGATATAGTGCATCATTTTTTTACTACCGTTATCCGAGGTATCGAGAAATATGCCAATGCCAGAGGCTATAATGTAATTGTTTGTCTTTCCGAAGAATCTTTTGATAAAGAAGTCATCAATATGGAAATGTTGGCCAATGGAAGTATAGATGGTTTTATTATGTCACTATCTTCCGAAACACAATCTAAGGGCGATTACAATCACTTAAAAGAGGTTACTGACCAAGGCATACCTGTTGTTCTTTTTGATAGGATCACCAACGAAATCGACTGTGACAAGGTAATTATCGATGACGAACTCGGAGCCTATCGTGCAACTCAAAAATTCATTGACCAAGGAAAAAACAAGATTGCCCTGATTACCACCGACGATTACCTAAGTGTAAGTAAGGCAAGAACAAAGGGATACCTAAAAGCGCTTCAGGAAAGCAATTTGGGCGTTGATGAATCGCTGATCTTAAAACTTCCATCCATGGAGATGGACGAGCAGGCCATCAAAACCTTTTTGAACGAGGTGGACCCTGATGCCGTTCTGTGCGTAAACGAAATTTTTGCGGTCTACAGCATGCGATTGGTCCAAGAAAAGGGATTAAAAATTCCCGAGGATATCGCTTTTATCGGCTTTACCGACGGCGTGCTGTCCAAATATGCCAATCCAAGTCTATCCGTGGTGGCCCAACACGGGGAAAAGATGGGCGAGGTCTCTGCAGAAATGCTTATCGATAAAGTAGAGAGCGAAGCGGAGGAAGAAAGCTATACGACCAAAATATTGGAGCCCACCTTGGTGATCAGGGATTCCATAGAACATTAATTCTACAAAGAAATATTTCTGTTTAGAACATGAGAACAATAAAAGGCCTAATCTTGATCTTGGCCATTGCGGCATTAAAATCGTGCAAAGAAAAACCAAAGCCAGCTCCGCAACCTATGAAAAAGAAAGAAGTAGTTTACCAAGTATTTACCCGTCTTTTTGGAAACACCAACACTACCAATACACCATGGGGTACCATAGAGGAAAACGGTGTGGGCAAGTTTGCCGATTTCTCCGAAAAAGCCTTGACCGAAATAAAAGCTCTCGGCGTTACCCATATTTGGTATACCGGAGTGCCCCATCATGCAGTGATCAATGATTATACAGAATACGGCATTTCCAATGATGACCCCGATGTGGTAAAAGGTAGGGCCGGTTCCCCATACGCAGTTAAGGATTATTACAATGTTGATCCGGATTTGGCCATCGACCCATCAAAAAGATTGGAGGAATTTAAGGCACTGGTGGATCGTACGCACAACGCAGGTATGAAGGTCATTATCGATATCGTACCCAATCACGTAGCAAGAAATTATGAAGGAAAGACCAATCCGGACGGAGTCGAGGATTTTGGAAGCTCCGATGATACATCAAAAGAATATGCGGTAAACAATAATTTTTATTACATCCCCGGAGAAGCGTTTAAAGTACCTGATTGGCAGGAAGGATACCTGCCACTTGGTGGTGAAGAAAACAATTTGACCGACTCCAAGTTTGAAGAAAACCCCGCTAAATGGACAGGTAACGGTTCCAGACTGGCACAACCTCACTACAACGATTGGTACGAAACGGTAAAAATAAACTATGGGGTACGCCCGGACGGTACAAAAGATTTTGATGAACTGCCAGAGTCGTTCCGAGAGAAAGATTATAAAGAACATTATGAGTTTTGGAAGGACAAAACACTCCCGGATTCTTGGGGCAAGTTCAAAGACATTGCCCAATATTGGTTGGATTTTGGAGTAGACGGGTTCAGGTTTGATATGGCCGAAATGGTACCCGTGGAGTTTTGGAGCTACCTTAACTCCAATATTAAGATGAAGAACCCTGATGCCTTTCTATTGGCAGAAGTCTATAATCCAGCCCTTTACCGAGATTATATCCACAAAGGAAAAATGGATTATTTGTATGATAAGGTCGAGCTCTACGATAGTATAAAACATATAATGAAGGGGTATGGTTGGACAGATCACATCCCCGTAGTGCAGAAAGGCATGGCGGATATTGAGCACCACATGCTACATTTTTTGGAAAACCACGATGAGCAGCGTATCGCAAGTCCCGATTTTGCAGGAAATGCACAATTGGGAAAGCCGGCCATGGTAGTGTCGGCAACGATCAGTACCTCTCCTACAATGATCTATTTTGGACAAGAAGTAGGTGAGCCCGGGGCGGAAGATGCTGGGTTTGGTGACCCGACCCGGACTTCGATTTTTGATTATGTCGGGGTGCCACATCACCAAAGGTGGGTCAACAATAAAAAGTTCGATGGAGGGCAACTTACCAAAGAAGAAAGGGAACTTAGGGATTTTTACAAACGCCTGTTAAATTTTACCATATCCAGTGAGGCGTTGATGGGCGAGTACCAGGAAATTCATTTTTACAACAAAGATCATACGGAGGATTATGACCACAGAGTACTATCGTTCGTTAGATGGACATCCAATGAAAAACTAATAGTACTTTCCAATTTTGATGCCCTAAAAAACTATTCTTTAAATCTAAAAGTACCGGAAGATGTAATCACAAAATGGGAGCTAACAGATGGTGATTACCCGTTGTCCGAGGTCTTATTTGGAGAAGTTTCCCCAAAACTTTCCGTAATAAATGGGCAAGGACAAATCCAATTGGATTTGGCTCCACTACAATCTTATATTTTTAAATTAAAGTAATAGGACCGATTAAGTTGGCCCTATTTTTTAATTTTAGGTTAAGTTGGGTTTCTACATGGGGTAAGAAGAGTATTTTTTAATTACAAATTGTATTTTTAGCCCTATAACCAAACCATCATGAAAAAAAACTTACTTATTGCACTTGGAGCCATTTGGCTTTTAACGAGTTGTGAAATGACAAAATCAAAACCATTGGTAATTGGACATCGAGGAGCCATGGGGCACGAGACCGAGAACACATTGGCATCAGTACAAAAAGCTTTGGATCTGGGAGTGGATATGATCGAGATTGATGTATTCAAGATCCAAAGTGGCGAGATTGTGGTTTTCCATGATAAAAAGGTGGACCGGCTTGCCAACGCCGGCGGAAACATTGAGGAATATAATATGTTTCAATTGCGACAACTTGTATTGGACGGTGGGCATAAGATTCCCATGCTCCAAGAGGTGCTGAAGCTCATAGATAACAAGGTAGCACTAAATATAGAGCTAAAAGGTGCAGGAACTACGGATAAAGTTAATCAAGCCATCAACTTTTATGTAAAAGAAAAAGGATGGAATATAGAAAACTTTATTATTTCCAGCTTTAAATGGGACGAGCTCCAAGCCATGAGAGCGATCAACAAGGATGTTAAAATTGCCGTATTGACCTCCGAAGATCCGTTGCAAGCGTTGGAAGTGGCCAAGGAGTTGGATGCCGTAGCCATTAACCCAAACTATAAAACCCTTACACAAAACAATACTGCTAAAATCCAATCGGAAGGATTAAAAGTATATACCTGGACGGTCAACGAACCCGAAGACATTCAAAGAATGACAGAATTTGGGGTCGATGGTATTATCACCAATTATCCAGAACGTGTGAATTAATGTTCGACCTTATTATAGTAGGTGGTGGAGCGGCAGGTTTCTATGCGGCAATTCAAGTGGCAGAACGTGCTCCCGATCTGAAAATAGCCATTTTTGAAAGGGGCAAGACTGTTCTTTCCAAAGTAAAGATCTCAGGCGGTGGACGTTGTAATGTTACCCACGGGGAGTTTGTGCCCAAATATTTGGCGACCAACTATCCTCGGGGCGAGAAAGAGCTTTTGGGACCATTCCATGCCTATGCCCCAATGGACGTAATGGCTTTTTTTGAAGAACGGGGCGTACCATTGAAAGTGGAAGAGGACGGACGCGTTTTTCCAAAGAGCGATTCCTCCCAAAGTATTATTGATTGTTTGGTAGGAGAGGCGGACCGATTGGGTGTAACAGTCTTAAGAAACAGTTCTGTAAAAGATATAAATAAAACAGAAGAGGGGTGGCAGGTGACCACGATGAACAAGCATTATCAATCCAAAAAACTATTGTTGGCCACTGGCAGTAATCCGAAAATCTGGAAGCTTCTGGAAAAATTAGGACATCAGGTCGTACCCCCCGTCCCTTCACTTTTTACCTTTAATGTTTCCGATAATAGAATTAAAGGTATTCAAGGTTTGAGTACATACGCCTCGGTCGAGGTTTTGGCCAAAAAGGTATTCCATACGGATAAAAAATCGCTCAATCTTAAAAGTAAGCTAGATCAAAATACTTTTCTCTATGCAGAAGGCCCCGTTCTCATAACTCATTGGGGATTAAGTGGACCGGCAATTTTAAAATTATCGGCTTGGGGAGCAAATATTCTTAACGATTACAATTATTCTTTTAGAATATTGGTGAATTGGTTGCCGGAATACACCACCGAATCCATGGAAGCCAGCCTAAGGGAAATAAAGGAGGTGGAGGCAAAAAAAACCGTGATGCGGACCAATGTCACCGAACTGCCCAAACGATTATGGAAACGATTGGTTGAAGCTGCACAAATCGGGCCGGAGAAACGTTGGGGAGATATTTCGAAGATGGAGCTTCGGGCATTGGCAGAACAATTGACGGCTTCATCATTTAAGGTAGAGGGGAAAAGTACGTTTAAAGAAGAATTTGTGACCGCTGGAGGTGTGGATTTAAAAGAAATCAATTTTAAAACTTTTGAAAGCAAGTTGCATCCCGATCTTTACTTTGCAGGTGAGATTATAAACGTAGATGCCATTACGGGAGGATTTAATTTCCAAAATGCATGGACCGGTGCCTATATTGCAGCACAGGCCATAACTTCCTAGGGGCTCACTGTAAAAGTATAGCGGCCCAGGCGGCTAAAACTGCTCCTGCAATGGGACCGACCACAGGAATCCAACTATAACCCCAGTTATTCCCGCTTTTATTCTGCAATGGCAATAGCGCATGTACAATCCGTGGGCCTAGATCTCTGGCAGGATTAATGGCGTAACCCGTTGTTCCCCCTAAAGAAAGGCCTATGCCCCAAACAATTAAGGATACAGGTAGGGCCCCTAAAGAACCAAGGCCAATAATGGTATTATCCGTGGTCAGCATGGCATCGGTAAAAAAAAGTACCGAGAAAACGAGCACAAAAGTGCCCAAGAACTCTGAAAAAAGATTAATTAACGTATTGGGTATGGCAGGGGCAGTACAAAACACGGCTCTTTTGGTATCACCATCGCTAGTGGCACTAAAGTGATCTTTGTTCACTAGCCAAACACAAAAGGCCGCCAACATGGCTCCAATAAATTGTGCTAAAATATACGCTGGAACTTCGTTCCACGGAAATTTTCCGGCCACGGCCAACCCAATACTGACAGCTGGATTGATGTGGGCACCGCTGTACGGCCCAGCCACTACTACTCCGGTGTAAACGGCAATCGCCCAACCTGTAGTGATCACAATCCAACCAGATCCATTTCCATAAGTTTTTTGAAGCGAAACGTTCGCAACTACACCGCACCCGAGGACCATTAACAAAAAAGTGCCTATAATTTCAGCTATAAAGGGAGTCATATCAATGTAATATTAGTGTTTATGGTTATGGAAGTTCCGTCCAAAATTCAAGTGCCTTTATTGCTTTGTACCATTCTTTTATGCCTTGTTCAATGGTTTCCCGCTCGTTGGTCGGTTCAAAGTGTACATCGGTTTGCCAGATTTCCTGGATCTCTTGGTGGTTTTCCCAATAACCAACGGCAAGACCTGCCAAATATGCCGCTCCCATTACTGTGGTTTCAACAATTTTTGGTCGAACGGTGATGGTATTCAGAACATCGGCCTGGAATTGCATCAGCATATCGTTGACGGTTGCACCGCCATCAACACGTAACTCTTTAATGGAAATTCCCGAATCTGCTTCCATGGCCTTAAGAATATCCATGGTCTGGTACGCAATGGACTTTAAGGCTGCCCGGGCAATATGGGCATCGGTGGTGCCCCGGGTAATACCGAATAGGGTTCCTTGGGCTTTCTGGTTCCAGTGGGGAGCGCCCAAACCTGCAAAGGCTGGAACAAATACAACTCCTTCGGTACTGTTGACCGAGCTGGCTAGTTTTTCTACCTCTTCGGAGGATTTAATGATATTTAGGCTGTCGCGTAACCATTGTACCACCGCACCGGCTATAAAAACACTGCCCTCTAGGGCATAAGTGGTTTCACCATTAATTTTCCAGGCTACCGTGGTAAGTAGATTGTTCTCGGATACAATGGGTTTGTCACCAATGTTCATCAACATAAAGCAACCTGTGCCGTAAGTGTTTTTTACCATGCCCTGCTTTGTACACATTTGACCGAACAATGCGGCTTGTTGGTCACCAGCAATGCCGGCTATCGGTATTTTGGTGGCAAAAATATTGGGACTGGTATTTCCATAAACCTCGCTGGATTGTTTTATGTTGGGCAGCATACTTTTGGGAATGCCCATCAGTTCCAGTAATTCATTGTCCCAGTCCATGGTATTTATATTAAAAAGCATGGTTCGGGAGGCATTGGTCACATCGGTAATGTGCAGGGCTCCGTCCGACATTTTCCAAATAAGCCAAGTGTCAATGGTACCCATGATCAAATTGCCATTGTCCGCTTTTTGTCGTGCGCCTTCTACATTGTCCAAGATCCATTTCACCTTGGTTCCGGAAAAATAGGAATCGATTACCAATCCGGTTTTTTTTCGGATGATATCGGATTTCCCCTCTTTTTTTAGTTCATCGCAATAATCGGCAGTCCTTTTATCTTGCCAAACAATGGCATTGTACACGGGCTCACCGGTGTTTTTGTCCCATACGACCACGGTTTCCCGTTGGTTGGTGATTCCTATGGCGGCCAATTGGGTGGATTTAAGTCCTTTTTTGCTCACGGCCTCGGCAGCTACTCCTGCTTGAGTGGACCAGATTTCACTGGGGTCGTGTTCCACCCATCCTGGTCTGGGAAATATTTGAGTGAATTCTTTTTGGGCCATGGACACAATTGTGCCTTTTTTATCGAACACCACGGCACGTGAGCTTGTGGTCCCTTGATCCAAAGCAAGGATGTATTGGTTCATTTTGTTAATTTAATGCGCTTGAATTTACTAAAATTAATTCGGGTGCAGAATCAATCACTATGGGGAATACATACATTGGCTTACTTCGGGGTATAAACGTAAGCGGCCAAAAAAAGATTAAAATGGCCGAATTGAGGCGAGTTTTAGAGGAAATCGGTCTTCAAAAGGTGAAAACATATATTCAAAGTGGGAATATTGTTTTTGAGGGTGGCAACATAGAACAAAACGATTTGCAGCGATATATTTTTGATGCTATTTATCAAAATTTTGGTTTTGAGGTGCCGGTATTACTGTTCAATAAGGAAGAAATAGAGCATGTTTTGAACAAAAGTCCATTTATGGATGCCGATGGAGAGAACAGACTCTATTATGTTTGGCTAAGAACTTCGCCTGAACATGATTTGGTAGAACAATTTAATCAACATCAATTTAAGCATGAAGATTATTTTGTTACCGATAAATGTGTGTATTTACTCTGTAAAAATGGATATGGCAGGGCAAAACTCAACAATAACTACATCGAGAACAAACTAAAAGTGGAGGCTACGACCCGAAACCGAAAAACGATGCTGAAACTATTGGAAATGATAGATTCCTAAGCGTTGAGTTCCCAGATTTTGTAGTTGAGGGCAGAGGCAAAAGCGACCCAGATTACGTAGGGTACCATTAAAATTGCGGCAGGTTTGCTTATCACCTTGAACCATTTTATGGTAAGAAGGATCATGGTCAACAGGGCCAAAATTACAATTAGACCGCCAAGAGGATTTTTAAGTCCAAAGAAAACTATGCTCCAAAGTGCGTTTAACAACAACTGAAAAACAAAGTGATACAAGGCCGTTTTTACCCAAATGTGATGATATCCTTTGGACCACACTATTCCAGCTGCAGTGCCCATCATAACATATAAAGCGGTCCAGACGGGGGCAAAAAGCTCGTTGGGCGGCGTAAAAGAGGGCTTGTTCAGTGTAAGGTACCAGTCGTTCACGGAACTTTGGGTGGCAATGCTGGACAAAAAACCTATGACAAGGCAGACCAAAACACTAATGGCGATGTAAATAATTCTTTTTTTCATGGCTGGCTCAACTTCGACTAAATTAAGAATTTATTTGTATCCTAATTACTGTAAATTTGGCGCTCCTTATATTTGTTGAAATATCCATTGCCAATGACGGAAAAACAATTTTTGCCCGGTACGTATTTGGAATTGCCCGAAAATGGCAAGGTGACCTGGAAAGCACCCAGCAATATTGCCTTGGTAAAATATTGGGGCAAAAAACCAGTACAGATTCCCGCCAATCCGTCCATAAGTTTTACTTTGGATACCTGTGCTACTACAACATCGGTATCGTATGGAAAGAAGAACAATGGGGGCATATCCTTTGATCTATTGTTCGAGGGCAAGGCAAAAGAAGATTTTAAACCCAAAATCCATACTTTTTTTGAGCGTATTCGGGAGTATGTTCCGTTTTTGGATAAGTACCACTTTACCATTGATACCACCAATTCCTTTCCCCATAGCAGCGGAATTGCATCTTCGGCAAGTGGAATGGCCGCTTTGTCCATGTGTTTAATGGATATGGAGAAAACACTGAACCCCGCTATGTCGGATGAGCTGTTCCATGCCAAGGCATCTTATTTGGCCCGATTGGGATCGGGCAGCGCATGCCGGAGCATAAAAGGCAGTATGGTGCAATGGGGCGCCCACAAGAACATTCCCAACAGTTCCAATTTGTACGGAATCGAGTATCCGTTCGAAATTCATCCGGTTTTTAATGGTTTTTGTGATACGATTTTATTGGTCCACAAAGGACAAAAACAGGTGAGCAGCACCGTCGGCCATCAATTAATGCACGGTCACCCGTATGCCACGAATCGTTTTGAACAGGCCTTTGCCAATTTGGATACGTTAAAACCAATTCTGGCAAGTGGGGATTTGGAAGGATTCATCAAGCTAGTGGAAAGTGAGGCTTTGACCCTGCATGCCATGATGATGACCAGTATGCCCTACTTTATTTTAATGAAACCGGACACTTTGGAAATCATCAACAAAGTTTGGGAGTTCAGACTTGATACCAAAATACCGCTATGTTTTACGCTTGATGCTGGGGCCAATGTTCATTTGCTCTACCCGTCATCAGAAAAGGAAAAGGTACAAAAGTTTATCAAAGATAACTTGGCGGACCATTGCGAGAACGGACAGTACATTAACGATGTGGTGGGGTCGGGGGCCATCAAAATAAACAGCTAAAAATGAACAGATAAGCTGTTTTTTTACGTTATTTGCCAAAGTTTTTTACCAATCGGGAATGCTATTTTTAACGATAGAATTTATTTGTTCATCAAATTTTATCAAAAATTAAACAAAATTGTTTGTATCTTAGTACTGTAATATGAAAGGTCCATTGTTTTATTCCAAGATATTGTTGTTTGGAGAGTACGGTATTATCAAAGACTCCAAAGGATTGTCCATACCTTATAATTTCTTTAAGGGAGCATTAAAGTGGGACAAGAACAATTCGGAAATGGCCCAAGAATCCAACAAAAGTCTAAAAGCTTACGCGGCGTACCTAAAAGCGCT
This sequence comes from Flagellimonas marinaquae, assembly GCF_023716465.1. Classification (NCBI taxonomy): domain Bacteria; kingdom Pseudomonadati; phylum Bacteroidota; class Flavobacteriia; order Flavobacteriales; family Flavobacteriaceae; genus Flagellimonas; species Flagellimonas marinaquae. The sequence continues at coordinate 1,120,666 of NZ_CP092415.1, read as the reverse complement.
GGAAATTAAGGAAGAAGGCTTGGTCTCTTTTGATATCGAAGCTTTGGAAAGGGATGTGGCCGAGGGTATGTATTTTGATAGTTCCATTCCGCAAGGTTATGGAATTGGGAGCAGTGGCGCTTTGGTGGCTGCCATTTACGACCGTTACGCTACGGACAAGATTACGGTTTTGGAAAACCTGACGCGCGAAAAGTTACTACAGTTGAAAACGATTTTCGGAAAAATGGAATCTTTTTTCCATGGTAAATCTTCCGGATTGGATCCATTGAACAGTTATTTAAGTCTGCCTATTTTAATCAATTCCAAGGATAATATCGAATCTACCAGTATACCCTCCCAAAATACCGAGGGCAAAGGAGCTGTTTTCTTGTTGGATAGTGGCATTACTGGCGAAACCGCCCCGATGGTGCAAATATTCATGGAAAATATGAAGCAGGAAGGATTCCGCAATATGATCAAGGATCAGTTTATTAAACATACCGATGCTTGTGTGGAGGATTTCCTGAATGGCAACATAAAATCCTTATTTGGTAATCTAAAGCAGCTATCCAACGTGGTTTTTGACAACTTTAAGCCGATGATTCCTTCCAAGTTCCATCAGCTTTGGCAAAAAGGAATCGAGACCAACGATTATTACCTAAAACTGTGCGGATCCGGAGGAGGAGGTTATATATTGGGCTTTACCCAAGACCTCGATAAGGCAAGAAAAGCTTTAAAGGGACATACTTTGGAAGTGGTTTACAACTTCTAAATACCAATACATGCTCAATAGAAAAAACAAACTCTTGCTTTTTAAGCTGTTGAGTCTGTTCTCTGTGGTTAGAGGGTACAATATTCTTGTTATTACCCTAGCACAGTATTTGGCTTCCATTTATATTTTGGCACCCGATATTCCTCTTGGTGAAGTGGTTTTGGACGCAAATCTATTTATGATCGTTACGGCCTCTGCACTTACCATAGCCAGTGGGTATATCATCAATAATTTCTACGATGCCGAGAAGGATTTAATCAACAAGCCCACGAAGAGTATGTTGGATCGTTTGGTAAGCCAACGTTTTAAGCTCACCACCTATTTCATACTTAATTTTTTGACCGTTTTTGCAGCAAGCTATATTTCGTTCAGAGCAGTGCTGTTTTTCTCTTCCTATATTTTTGGTATTTGGATCTACTCGCACAAGCTTAAACGCATTCCGTTTATAGGTAATTTGGTATCGTCCACATTGGCAATTGCGCCATTTTTTGTGGTTTTTGTGTATTATCGAAATTTCCAGGCGGTAATTTTTGTGCACGCTATTTTTTTGTTCCTGTTGATCTTGGCGCGTGAAATGATCAAGGATTTGGAAAATATGGCCGGCGATATGGCACAGAATTATAGGACCATACCTATTTTGTATGGTCCCAAAACGTCCAAAACGATGATTTCCCTTTTCATTGTACTCACTTTGATTCCTGCGCTCTTACTTATTAAAACCTTCGATGTTGGATATATGTACCTCTACTTTGCGGCATGTATTGTGCTCTTGGTGCTGTTCTTGGTATTATTGTGGAGGGCAGATGCCAAAAAACACTATGTATGGCTGCACAACATTATAAAGTTTATTATCGTGGCAGGAGTTTTTAGTATTCTTCTGATCGATGTGGAGGTGGTGCTGAACCGAATATTGTAATTCTTTGTGCTTTAGATTTTTTGGAGTGTAAAAAGAGTACATTTGCAAAAAAATACGACTGATGGCGAAATCAGACAATAGAGGAAGAAGACCTTCTAAAAACTACAAGGGCGGGGACCCTAAAAAACCATTTGGCAAGGGTAATGCACCAAGGCCAAAACAGGGGACTCCCAAGAAAAAATCCAACCCGGACGAAATACGGCTGAACCGCTATATTGCCAATGCCGGTATTTGTTCCCGAAGGGAAGCCGACACCTATATAGCTGCGGGCAATGTGACAGTGAACGGGAAACCGGTAACCGAAATGGGATTCAAGGTAAAACGTTCGGATGATGTACGTTTTGATGGTAAACGTCTCAATTTGGAAAAGAAAGAGTATGTTCTGTTGAACAAACCCAAGAACTTTATTACCACAACGAGTGATGAAAAGGGGCGCCGAACGGTTATGGAGCTGGTTTCCAGCGCGTCGAACAATCGTTTGTTGCCCGTAGGTCGATTGGATAGAAACACAACTGGATTGTTGCTATTTACCAACGATGGTGATCTTACCAAAAAACTCACCCACCCTAAGCACAATGTGCGTAAAATTTACCATGTGCATTTGGATAACAATCTATCCTTGGCAGATTTCCATAAAATTGGCGAAGGGTTGGAATTGGAAGACGGACCTATTACCGTGGATAGCATTAGTTATATACAAGGTGCGCCAAAGCGGGAAATAGGAGTGGAGATCCATAGCGGGCGTAACCGGATCGTTCGCCGAATTTTTGAACATTTGGGCTATACAGTAACCAAACTGGACCGTGTAATTTTCGCTGGATTGACCAAAAAGGATTTGCCCCGTGGCCATTGGCGGTACTTAACCGAGCAAGAGGTGATCAATTTGAAGAATATTAGGTAATATTTTTAAGGGATTATTGAGGAGGTAGGACTATATAAATAGAGGTTAGCTATTGTTTGTGCTACAGCCGTTGCAACTTTTTTATCCTGACCAATGGTCCAGGACACAATGCTTTATGACAATTTAGGCAACTTACTACCATTGTATTGTAGAGACTGTCCATTTGTTTTGCTTTTGCAGACTCCAAATTTTTGATGCTTTGTAAATACAGGTCGGCAAACACTTTATACTGCCCTGAAGCTGTTTTTTCAGGTTCGGTCGCATGGGCAGTTAGCATTTTCTCATGGTCTATGTTTAATTTTACAGGTCTTCCATTGGCTATTTGCTGTTTGATCGATTCCGCTTCATCGAACATTTCTCGCATTAGAATTGCCAGTTCGCTATCGCCATTCGGATTTACCGATTGTTGAATTTTGTTCTCGCTTGTGGTTTGTTCCTTGTTTTTTTCTGTACAAGAGGTTGCAGTAATTAAAATAACAAGTGAATAAGTAAGTATTTTAAGCTTGTTCTTCATTAATAATAGGCTACAATGATAATTATTGGCCGAATTTACTTTTTTGTGGCCACTCTCTCATAAAAGGACAAGTGAATTTTGTTAATGGCTCTAACATATGCGCAAACTGTAGGTTTTATTAAACTGATGTATCATTTGAGAAGCGTTTTGCAAGTTTAACAATCAACTTATCAGAATTTGCAACTACTTACGATTGTAGGGTTTTCTACAATGATAAATCTTCTCTGAGGTATCAAATCCGTATTTAAATTGCTCTTCCTTTGAGAATGTATTTACAAAGTCATCCTCCTTTACCTCAAAGCCTACGTTTGCCAACCTGTCCTTATAGTCCTTACCATACCATCTTACATGGTCTCGCCTACCAAACGCCTTCAACCGCCCTTTTTCCGTGGTTATGGAAAAATCTTCGTAGGTTGCTTCCCTGTTGTAATCAATAGGTACCTGGAATATGCCAAAACCACCAGGCCTCATAACTCTGAACAGCTCCGACATGGCAAGTTGATCATTGGGAATATGTTCTAGAACGTGGTTGCACAGAATAAAATCAAAAGAACTGTCATCAAAAGGGATTTTAGTGATATCGACTTCCATAATTTTGGTTTTTCCTTTGTAATTGTATACGTGTGGAAATAGGTCGCATGGGAAATATTCAATCTCCGGAACATCCGAAAATAGATTGTAGAATACTTTTTCTGGGGCAAAGTGGAGCAATCGCATAGGTTCGTTGATCAGTTCTTTATCTTGAATATATTTCCAGACCAACCTGTGCCTTTCCAATGAACCACAATTGTGGCATTGTGCATTATTTCTTTTTGTATTGCCAAAGATTCCAAATTCCCGATAGTTGGAATTACAGATAGTACAATGGACTACATCCCCTTTAAATAACTTTTCCTTTCTCCATTTTCGGTACTCCCTATGCTTTTCTTTTAAAGAGAATTTGGTCAATCCCATCATATATTTTATCCTTCCATTTGGTTATAAAAAGATAAAAGTGGGGAAAGTACTCTGATTTTTCTCTTGTGAATTGACCAATGCCCGTTATGAGTTGACGGATGATGAAAACGGGGAGGAATACTTAAAAAAAGGGAATCAAAACCCTAGACTATAAGGAAACAAATAGAAGATAGTGAACCTCCCATTAGCCTTAAAAATTCCAACATTTGGTCGTAAATTAATGGATACTCATATGGAATAGACAGGTTTGGCTTTTTAATATTATCGGTTAAACCAATATGTGAACTTAAGAGTCAACGACCATAGATTTCCTTCGAGCGGGGATAATTGTTCGTTGTTGTTAAATACCAAAAACAAATCGGAGGCTGGAGCATACCGCCATTGCAAACGGGAGTTGATGCCAAAGTTATTGCTCTGTTCGTTGTACTGGAAAAGCGTATTCCAAAATAATTTATTGGTGAAGGTTATGTCCGCCTCTGTGCCCACGAGCAAAAAATCTGTAGTGTACCAAGGGTCGGGCAAATCCAGGTTGTTGTAGCTCAAATTGGCTCGTAAACTCACATATGGCTGAAAACGATACCCTACGTCTGCATTGAAATTGGTTCGATATCCACTGGAAAAATAACGACCCAGCCTTGTGGTCAAATTATAAGTAAATAAACTTTTGGGTTTGGAATTGTACGTGATGTAAACTCCGTTCCAATGGTGTCGCGTGCCAGCGGCCAGTTGTTCTTTGCCTGTATTTGTTGGGTCAAAAGGGGCCAAAAGCCTAACATATTCGTTAAACACATCAAAACTAAAAGAACTACGATCCATAAAATCCACCCCATACCCAACAATGGAAACATAATCGGTGGACGTCATGTTAGGATCAAAATAATAAAAACCGGTGAATTTTGGACCATGGCTTACCACCGTTTCACTGGCCGGCAAGAATTGATACCCCAAAGAACCTTCTGTTTTTATGTAATTGTTTCGTGGAACAAAACCCACTTCGGAAGTAAAGTTTTCGGAAATATATTCCTGTTGCACTCGCCAGTTCCATTTTCGGCTACTATATTCCAAGTGAGCTCCCTGTGCAAAACCATCGTAGGAAGAATCGGGACCAAAGGATTTTAACATGAATATCTTTCCATTGTACTTATTATCGGCCGAGGCCAAATTATACTCCAATCCCAGATTACGGTTGAACTTGGTGTATCTAGTTTTTAGACTATCGGCCAAATTGGTATAGTCCAAAGATTCCTTGTTTACGAACATCAACCCAATATTCGAGCGCGAGAACACCTTTTGCTGTAATGAAAGCACGGCAAAGTTTTGACCGGGAAGCCCTGTTTCGTCCACATTGTCGGTTTGCATGTCCATAAGTCCCAACCTTAGGTTTCGGTTTAGATTACCGCTAACCCTTGCTCCGGCAATTATGGGTACGCCCAAACCAATTCTACGAGAAAAGAAAGGGCGTATTTCGCTATAACCGAAATTGGCAAACAGGTCTGCATTTTCAAGGAAAAATTGACGCCTTTCCGGGAAAAAGAGTTCAAAACGGGTCAAATTGGCCACTTGTCTATCTGCTTCGACCTGTGAAAAGTCGGGATTTATGGTCAAATCTAAATTTAAAGATGAGGTGATTCCCAATTTTACATCGCCACCCACTTTAAATTCATTTTCATAGGAAATGCCATCTATACTGGAATTGCCTACTGTTCCCAAAACATAGGGGATCAATGAATAATTTAGGCCTTGTTTAGGCGGGGGATTGTCCCATACCATGGTACCGCTGTATGCCAATGATGATGTCGGGAATTGGCGGGGAATGGGCACCCAACTGGATTTTTCATTGGTGCTCAGGTCCAATCTCGAAAAATTTACGCCCCATTCCTTTACACCTTTTTCATACCGGATGGATTTAAACGGGATGGCCATTTCCACAACCCATTTATCTTCGTAACTCTGGACTTCCGAAACCCATTTACTGTCCCAATTCAAGTCTATGCTCCCACCGTTGGACATGGTGCCATCCCATTGTGCGCCATAGGCATTGGTACCAAAACTGAACCCAGTGGTCTGGTTGTTAAAGGGGTCCATAAACCACAAAAAGTTATCGTTGCCGTTAAAGGAGAAATCTCTACGTAGCGATTCCACGACATAAGAGTTTCCGGGAGTTTTATAAAAGGAGGCCAAGAGATAAAGCTGCTTGTCGTCGTAGGCCATCCGTATTTCCGATGGTTGTGTGGCTTTGCGATCGTCCATGGGCAATACCATGAAAAAATCCTTTGCCGGTTCAGCTTTTTGCCATGTGGCTTCGTTGCCGATACCATCAATGGTAAAGGTTTCATCCGTTTTGAACAGATGTATTTTAAAATCTGCATTCTTCTTTTGGGCTTGGGAGAACACACAAAAAAGCATGGCCAATGCCATGGGCACGGGGATGAGGTTGGTTCGGTTGATCATTGTTCGTTTAGTGCCATAAAAGTAATCATTTGCTCTGATTACTGCCAATGAATCATTTTTGCCTTGGGAGAAATGTTAAAGCGCTATACTAAAGAAAGGAGGAAGTTTTTCAATCTTTTTTAGTGAAGGTCAATATCTGTAGCCCATCCGGAAACGATTGCTTTTCCGTAAGATCCCAATTGACACTTGACTTGGAGGTGCCAAAAATTTTAGTACCTCCTCCTAGAACAATAGGATTTAGTTTAATTTTTAGTTCATCAATTAATCCATTGTCCAATAACCAGCCAGCAAATTGTCCGCCACCACAAAGATAGATGTCGGATTTTGCATTTTGTCGAATTTCGTTTACACGTTCAACACTCGGTTTTTCTACGGTTACCATATCGGATATATTTTCAATAGTTAAGGTGTTGGAAAAGATATGGTGTTTCATATTCGGGTAAGCGGGCTGACCGGGTTCAAGACCATATTGGTAACCAAATTCGTAGGTTTTACGCCCCATAATGACGGTTTTGAAATTAGCTAGATCGGATTTGTATTTCTCAACTCCTTCTCCATGCATCATAAACTTGCTGATATCATCATTCTCACCCGCAATGTATCCATCTATGGATGAGGCAACATAATAGACTATTTTTCTCATAATAAAATTTTTTATAGCCCGCCATCGGAATCTCTTTAATAGTTAAATGGAAAGGCCTTCAGTTCACGAGAGAAAAGTAGTAAAATTAAATTATCAAATAATAGCTAATTGATAAATGGGCTGTTTGAATTGATGGATTTAGGATGAAGCGGAAGGAAGCCATTTAGGTGTTGCACTTATCGGCTTCGTGTAAGGTTGGTTGTGTGGTTTAGTATTTACCTTAACAGGTACGTACCGAACTTAATATCTGCCAGGGTTTGCAAATAGGCTTGTTTCAAGCAATTGATTCATATGTTGTAGAGCATGGTACTTTTTAATAATCAGTATATTCATTAGGATTTTCTAATTGAAATTTTGGGCTATTTTCCAGAAAAATGTCAAAATAGGCAGTGTGTGTTGCTCCTAAAAGGATAAAGACTCTGTCATTTTCGGTCATTTCTATATCATTAAAATTGCTGAACATTTTTAGATTCCGTTGGTAGAATTTAGTGATTTCATCAACTCCTTCCTGATTTCCTGTGGTATGTTGTGTCGCCAGAAAATTGTATAGGTCAAATGTTTCCATTTTATATTCTCTCGTGTTAATCGTCCTAAATTGTTCTCTAAATTTTAAAGCATTAACTCTCTTATAGTTATTCATGACTTGTGAAATGTAAAGACTGTCGGCGACTTTTTTATTAGCAATCTCCACTAAACTTGGGTAATTAAAACCTGTTTGGCTGTCTATCCCGTAAATTCGATTTGTACCACTCAACCGCGCCACTTCAAGTCCGATCGAATTTAATTCGTCCGAATAATTTAGTCTTTTAGTCTGGTCTTTAACATACTCTGAATAGGTCGAAGCTATATAGTCATTATTCTTAGGTTCTAGCTCAAGACAAATAATGGTCGGTTTAAATTCAACGATTTTTTTAACGAGTTTTTTTAGATCAGCTTTTTCATTTGGGTCATTCAAGTCAATTTGAGAAGAATTTGCGTCTGATGTTTGGCTTAAATGAGCAGTTCCAAAATTAAGGACTCTAATTTTTCCGTTTATTTCGGTTTCAGAGTTTTGTTTGTTTTTACTGTTTTCTTTCTCATTTTTGATTTTGGTATTGCAACCAACTAAGATTAAAGTTGCCAATCCAATTAGTAGTTTGTTCATTGGTTTAATTTAGTTCTTCTTGTTTAAGCACAGCAATAAAGATATGATTCGTTTTAGTGAATTATATCTACAAATATGAAGTTAGTGGTTTTCTGATTGGATTTCTAGTAGAAATTGATCTTTACCCTGTTCCAAATGACGGATTTACATATATGTCGAAATTAGAGCTTTTGTGTTAAAAAAGCTTCTCCATTTTTTCTTGTATCTCCTCTAAACACAAATTGCCCAAACTACCCTCATGGGTGTGTTCAATGTCTCGTTTAGGCTTAAAATTACCGTTTTCTATGGCTGTGCCCATAGTTTTATAGGCATCACGGAAAGGCATTCCACTTTTAACCAGTTCGTTCAAAGTATCCACACTAAAGAGATAATCGTATTTGGGGTCGTCCAAAATAGATGGGTTGACCTTGATTTCTTTAAGACTAAAGGTCATCATTTCCAAACAGGCATGTATGTCCTGTAATGCCGGGACAACTACTTCTTTTACCAATTGAAGGTCCCTATGATAACCACTGGGCAGATTGTTCGTGATCAGTATCAACTGGTTGGGCACAGCTTGAATTTTATTGCATTTAGCCCTGATCAATTCAAAAACATCTGGGTTTTTCTTGTGGGGCATAATGCTACTTCCCGTAGTGAGCTCGTTCGGAAATGAGATAAAATCGAAATTTTGGCTCATGTACAGGCAAATGTCCATCGCCATTTTGGAAAGGGTGGCAGCAACACTCGAAATTCCGAATGTAGTGGCTTTTTCCACTTTGCCACGGCCCATCTGTGCAGCTACCACATTGTATTTTAGAGTGTCGAAGCCCATTTCGGCCGTGGTGAAACTTCTATCGATGGGGAACGAGCTACCGTAACCAGCGGCACTTCCCAATGGATTTTGGTCCGCTGCCTTGTAGGCTGCTTGCACAAAGTATAAATCATCTATTAAACTCTCGGCATAGGCAGAAAACCAAAGCCCGAACGAGGAGGGCATCGCAATTTGTAAATGGGTATATCCGGGCAGCAATACATTTTTATGTTTGTCGGCGAGTTTTAGCAATAGATCAAAAAGTGACTTTACCTGATTTTTAATCTCGGCCAGTTCATCTTTAAGATATAATTGCATAGCCACTAAAACCTGATCGTTTCTGGAACGTGCAGAATGGATTTTTTTGCCGGTGTCGCCCAATTTTTCGGTAAGTACAAACTCTATTTTTGAGTGCATATCCTCAAAATCCTTCTCGATTGTGAACTTTCCTTTTTCAATATCCTTTGCGATGGAGTTCAATGCTGTTACAAGGTCTTTGGCCTCGTTTTGAGATATAAGACCTACCTTTCCCAGCATTTTAGCATGTGCTTTTGAAGCGATAACATCATACTTTGCCAATACCAGATCTAGTTCACGATCATCTCCTACGGTAAAATGGTCTATTTTTTTATCGGTACTGAATCCTTTGTCCCAGAGTTTCATACTATTCAATTATCAGTTGTCAATTATCAATAAACAATGGCTCATTTTAAATTACTGGTTTGTCATTGTTTATTGCAAAAATCCTATTAGTGTTTTGATGTAAATATCTATACCTTCTTTTATTTCGTCCACAAATATAAATTCGTCGGCAGAGTGCGATCTTGTACTGTCGCCCGGACCCAGCTTTACCGATTGGCACGTTAAAGCGGCCTGATCGGACAACGTAGGTGAACCATAGGTTTTTCTTCCAAGAGCCAGGCCACTTTTTACCAAATCATGTTCAGGGTCAATACGAGAAGAGTTTAATCGAAGCGATCTAGGAATCATTTTACAAGGAGCTTCCTTTTGTAGTATATTGGCAATTTCTTGATTGGTGTAACGATCGTTCACGCGTACATCTATCACCAAATCCACATGGCCGGGCACTACATTGTGCTGGTTTCCTGCACTTACTTGGGTCACTGTGAGCTTAACTTTTCCAAGGGCATCGGAAACCTTGTCGAACGAGTAGTTTTTTAGCCATTGCAATACTTCTATGGTATTGTAAATTGCATTATTGTCGTTGGGGTGCGCGGCATGCGAAGGAGTGCCTTCGACTACCGCATCGAATACCACTAGTCCTTTTTCGGCAATGGCCAAGTCCATCAAAGTGGGTTCGCCCACAATGGCAACATCGATTTTAGGGAGAATGGGAAGGAGTGCGCGAATACTCTTTTCACCGGCATCCTCTTCCTCTCCGGTTGCAGCCATAATAATATTATGGCTCAGATTCTCATCTTCATAAAAATGGACGAATGTGGCCAAAAGGGAGACTAGACACCCACCTGCATCGTTACTGCCCAGTCCGTACAATTTGCCATCTTCAATATGGGCATTAAAGGGGTCTTTGGTGTATGCACTGTTGGGTTTAACGGTATCGTGGTGGGAGTTGAGCAACAAAGTGGGCTTGCTTTCATCAAAATATTTATTGAAGGCATATATATTATTGTGCTGTCTTTGGGTTTTTACCCCAAAACCTTGCAGAAATTCTGCAATGGCATCAGCGGTTTTATCCTCTTCTCCGGAAAACGAAGGGGTCCCGATCAGTTTTTTGAGGAGTTCAATGGCTTTTTCGGTCAATAAAGTTTGTGTTGGTCTCATAGGGTCAAAGTGGTATAGTCGGTATTGTTGGCTTCGAGCATTTCGGTGTTTCCGATGCAAACCTTACCTACTTGATTTCGAAGTGCGTAAAAGCAATTATGCATTTTGGGAAGCATTCCATCGGCAATAATGCCATAGGCCAGAAGTTCATCGTAATCTTTGGAATTGATATGATGGATTACGGAGTTGTCGTCTTCTATATCTTGCAGTACCCCCTTTTTTTCAAAACAGTAATATAATGTGGTCTCGAATTGCTCGGACATGGCTATGGCCAATTCGGCAGCTATGGTGTCCGCATTGGTATTCAGCATTTGCCCTTTACCGTCGTGCGTAAGGGCACAAAAAATAGGTGTAAAACCAGCTTGAAGCAATTTAAAAATGCCATATGTGTTCACAAGGTCCACATCGCCCACAAAACCGAAATCCACATTTTTTTTAGGTCTTTTGTGAGCTCTAATGGCATCGGCATCGGCTCCGCTCATTCCAATGGCATCGGTACCCAAGGCCTGTAATTTTGCCACGATTTTTTTGCTGAACAATCCTCCGTACACCATTAGGGCAATTTCGAGAGCTTCCGCGTTCGTAATTCGTCTACCGTTCACCATTTTGGATTCTACTCCCAATTGATTGGCCAATTCGGTCGCTTTTTTGCCTCCGCCATGGACCAAAATTTTGTTTCCATCTAATTTGGAGAACAGATCTAGTACACGTTTGCACCCTTCGACATCTTCAATAAGATTACCTCCTATTTTTACAATGGATAATTTTTGTTTCATCTGTTTTGTGTTATTTATAATGTGTCAGATGTTGTTCACATTTTAAGGTTTGGTTGTAAAGGCAATTATACTCCTTTTCATATATTTTCCAGTAATTTTTTTAATACAATTTGAGCGGAAAACACCCTATTTTTAGCTTGCTGGACCACCAAAGATTGTTTCCCGTCCAGTACGGCATCTTCCACGATCATATTTCTCCTTACTGGCAGGCAGTGCATAAATTTGGCATGCCCCAATTTCTTTTCTGTAATGGTCCAATCGGTGTCCTTGCTCAGTACTTTTCCATAATCGGAGTAGCTGCTCCAGTTTTTCACATATACAAAATCGGCTCCTTCCAATGCCTTGTTTTGGTCGTATTCAATTTGGCAACCTTGGGTCAACCTTGGATTTAATTCATATCCCTTCGGATGGGTGATCACAAAATCGGCGTCCTGCATCCGCATCATTTCTACAAAAGAGTTCGCAACCGCATGCGGCAAGGCTTTGGGGTGAGGCGCCCAAGAAAGCACTACTTTGGGTCTTTTCTTGATTTCATTTTCCTTTAAGGTGATGGCGTCCGCCAAAGCTTGAAGTGGGTGCCCCACCGAACTTTCCATATTAACTACAGGAATTGTGGCATAATTGGCAAAACCGGTGATTACTTCTTCGGATTCGTCCTTTTCTTTGTCCACCAATCCTGCGAATGCCCTAATGGCCACAATATCGGCATATTCGGATACCACTTGGGCGGCCTCTTTAATATGCTCCGATGTTCCTTGATCCATAATGGTGCCGTCACCATATTCCAACGCCCAGCCTTCGTTGCCAAAGTTCATGATCATTACATCCAAACCTAATTGCATGGCCGCTTTTTGTGTACTTAAACGGGTTCTAAGGCTATTGTTGAAAAATAGCAGGCAAATGGTTTTTCGTTTGCCCAGACCCTCAAACTGATAGGGGTCTTTTTTTAGGGCGATAGCTTCATCAACCCAATCGGGTAGTGATTCTATATCGCTAACGGTTAAATAATGCTTCATTATACTACTTTTTTTAGCCCATCAAAGAACAGGTCTATATCTTTTTTTGTGATGTTCAATGCGGGTAAAAATCGTAACAGCTTCTTGTTTTTGGCACTTCCAGTGAACATGTGCTGTTCCACGATCATTCTTTTTCGCAGCGGAGCAACTTCAAAATCAAACTCCAGTCCGATCATAAGTCCTCTCCCTTTTATATTTTTGATTTCTGTTATTTCCGATGCCTTTTCCCGAAAATACGCCCCTAGTTCGGCTGCGTTTGTAATCAAGTTTTCTTTTTCCAACACTTCCAGAACGGCCAAACTTGCGGTACAGGCCAGGTGGTTTCCACCAAAGGTGGTGCCCAAAAGCCCGTAAGAAGGCTTAAATGAGTTGTGAATCAATATGCCGCCCACGGGAAAACCGTTCCCCATACCTTTGGCTATGGAAATAATGTCGGGTTGCACACTTCGACTCCGCTCAGTGTCCAAATGGTGTTGAAAGGCAAAGAACTTTCCACTTCGGCCGTAGCCCGATTGTACCTCGTCCGCAATCAGGACAATCTGGTGTTCCTTGCACTTTTTTGCAATGAATTGGAAGAATTCCGTAGTTGGTTCATCGAGTCCCCCCACACCTTGAATTGCTTCAATGATTACTGCGCAATATTCATTGGATTGAATTGTTTTTTCAAAAGCATCAAAATCGTTCAGTGCCAAGAAAGTCACCTCTTGTTGTTTGTTAATGGGAGCATTGATACTTGGATTGTCCGTAGCGGCCACTGCTGCAGAGGTTCTTCCGTGAAAACTGTTGGTAAAGGCGATTACTTTGGATTTTCCAGTGTGAAACGAGGCCATTTTTAGCGCGTTTTCGTTGGCTTCTGCCCCAGAGTTGCACATAAAAAGATCATAGTCCTCGCAACCGGATAAACGGCCCAACTTTTCTGCAAGCTCCTTTTGTAATGGATTTTGAACAGAATTACTGTAAAACGCAATGTTGTCCAATTGCTCTTTTATCCGTTTTACATAGTGTGGATGTGTGTGTCCAATGGAAATTACGGCATGACCTCCATAAAAATCCAGATATTTTTCCCCTTTATCGTCCCAGACTTCAATGCCTTTGGCCTTGGTTGGAGTAACATCGTATAACGGATATACGTCAAATAATTTCATTTTTATCCTTTTCTTATTTCACTGATTTTCTCAAAAGATGTAACAATTCCCCTGATCAAGGAAGAACTTAATCCTTGATGCTCCATTTCGTTCAGACCTTCGATGGTACATCCTTTGGGTGTGGTTACTTTATCTATCTCTTCTTCCGGATGACTGCCCGACTCTATTAAAAGGTTGGCCGCCCCATTACAGGTATGCATGGCCAATTCTTGGGCTTCTTTTGCATCAAATCCCAATTGTATGGCACCTTGGGTGGTGGCACGGATCAATCGCATCCAAAAGGCAACCCCACTTGCACATATAACAGTTGCCGCCTGCATTTGCCCTTCTGGAATTTCCAGGGTATGTCCCATTCGGTTAAAAATGGCCCTTGCCAGATCCACCCTTTTTTTGCCCAATTCGTTGCTGCAGATACACGTCATGGATTTGCCTACCGAAATTGCTGTATTCGGCATACTACGGATGATGAATTTATCCGAACCGATAATCTCTTCAATTTTGGAAATACTGAATCCTGTAATGGTACTGATTACCACATGTTTTTCGGATAGAAGATCTTTGGTTTCCTCTAAAATGGATGTGAATTGCCCGGGTTGTACCGCAAAAACCAAGATATCGGAATTTTTTACGGCTTCCTTGTTGTTGGCTGTGACCGTTACATTGCCGTATTTTTCGAACTCCTGAATGGAATCGGTGTTCCTTTTGGTCAGGTACATGGTCGTTGCGCCATTGCTGTGCAAAATCCCCTTTGCGATGGCCAGCCCTAAGTTACCTGCTCCTATAATAGCTATTTTCATAATTTTCTTTCTTTATCATTTCCGTGTAGGCGGAAATCTAGTTTTACATAATCCCTTCGACTACGCTCAGCCTTTTTGTTTTAAAATACTCCTGCTTTTAACAATAGGCCTTCGGATTCTGGAAATCCGAACATCAAGTTCATGTTCTGTACCGCTTGTCCGGATGCTCCTTTCAATAAATTATCGATAGCGGACGTAACCAATAAAAGCCCATCGTGCTGGTGCAAATGAATATGGCACTGATTGGTGTTTACTACTTGTTTCAGGTGTAGTTCCCCATCCGAAAGATGGGTGAAAACAGCGTCTTTATAAAAATCGTGGTAAAGGTTTTTTGCTTCTTCCAAACTGCCGTTATAGTTGGTGTATGCAGTGGCCAGGATTCCTCGTGTAAAATTGCCCCGATTGGGCAAGAACATTAATTTACCTACAGATTTCCCGTAAGAATTGAGGCTTTCCCCAATTTCTCCCAAATGTTGGTGGGTAAACGGTTTGTACCAGGATACGTTATTGTTCCTCCAGCTAAAATGTGATGTTGGGGATAGTCCAACTCCAGCTCCTGTGCTTCCTGTAACTGCGTTGATATGTACATCTGCACCGAGCAAACCTGCTTTTGCCAATGGTAACAATGCCAATTGGATAGCTGTTGCAAAACAACCTGGATTGGCGATGGCCTCCGCAGCTTTTATGGCAGACTTGTTCAATTCGGGAAGACCATAAACAAATCTTTGGCCATTAAAGTTAGAATCGGCCTGTAACCGGAAATCGTTGCTGAGGTCAATAATTTTTGAAGCAGAGGAAAATTTGTTTTCGTTCAAAAATGTGGTGGAATTTCCATGCCCCAAACAGAGGAAGACTACATCTATATTTGAATTTATTTCTCCAGAAAAATTCAATTCTGTTTGCCCCAACAAATCTTGATGGGCGGAGGTTATTGGTTTTCCTGCTCGGGTAGTGCTGTACACAAAATCGATTTCGGTCCGTGGATGATTGAGCAAGAGCCTTATTAGCTCACCTCCCGTATATCCTGAGCCACCTATAATTCCAGCTTTTATCATGATTCTTGGTTTACGTGGTTGGCAATTTTTCCAGAGTTAGATAGGATCTTAATGAATCCTTTGGCCTCGTCGGCGGTCCATCCTTTGTTCATTTCACCATAACTTCCAAAGGAAGCATTCATTAAATCGTGTTTGGATGTGATTCCGTTCAACTCGAATCGGTAGGGGTGCAAGGTCACAAAAACGTCACCGGAAACGTGTTTTTGGGTGTCCGTTAAAAATGCTTCGATGTTCCGCATCACCTCGTCAAGATAATTGCCCTCGTGCAGCAACATTCCGTAAAAATTGCCCATTTGCTCTTTTTGGTATTGCTGCCATTTGCTCAGGGTGTGTTTTTCCAGCAAATGGTGGGCTTTTATAATGATCAAGGGTGCTGCCGCTTCGAAACCGACCCGCCCTTTGATTCCGATTATGGTATCGCCAACGTGAATATCCCTGCCAATGGCATATTTTGATGCTATTGCGGATAGCTTCTCGATATTGGCCACGGGTGTGTCCGGCTCACCATCCAAAGCTACTAACTCACCATTTTTAAAAGTAAGTTTTAGTTCTTTTGGCAGTTCTTTCTCCAAGGGGCTTGGGTAGGCGCTTTCGGGCAGGGATAGATGTGAGGTCAAAGTTTCATCACCTCCTACTGATGTTCCCCATAGTCCTTTGTTCACCGAATACTTGGCCTTTTCCCAAGAATAATCTATCCCGTTCTGTTGCAGATATTCGATTTCTTCCTCTCTGGCGAGTTTTTTGTCCCTTATCGGGGTAATAATATTGATTTCCGGGGCCAAGATTTGAAAAATCATATCAAACCTTACTTGGTCGTTACCGGCCCCTGTGCTTCCGTGTGCGATATATTTAGCACCGATTTTTTTGGCGTGGTTCACAATCTCGATAGCCTGAACGATTCGTTCCGCACTTACGGAAAGGGGATAGGTGTTGTTTCGGAGAACATTTCCGAAGATTAGATGTTTGACCACTTTGTTATAAAAAGTGCTTATGGCATCGATGGAAGTGTAAGATGTGGCACCCAAAGCAAGTGCTTTTTCTTCAATGTCCTCGATTTCAGCTTTGCTGAATCCTCCAGTGTTTACGCTTACTGCATGTACTTCGAAGCCCTCTTCTTTGGAAAGGTATTTGGCACAGTAGGAGGTGTCCAACCCGCCGCTATAAGCTATAACTAATTTTTCCATTTTGATTCTTTATGTGTTGTTTTCCAGTCGAGTACGATCGAATGGAAATGCATTCGATCATGTTCGAACAGATTTCTATTTTTATTTATTTTTCTTTTTGAGAAAAAGTGATTCTTTAATGCTTTTCAATCTCTGAAATGCTTTTTTGTTCACTTTTTCCGGTTGTTGATTTTTTGCTTTTGGGTCGTGAAGCATCCCGGTGCAAAGGCACATTTTTCTATCGGTTCGGGTAAGGATATCAAAATTCTTGCAGGTTTGACAGCCTTTCCAGAATTCCGGGTCGTCCGTTAGTTCCGAAAATGTAACTGGCTTATAACCAAGTTCGTAGTTCATTTTCATTACGGCCAGTCCAGTGGTTATGCCAAAAATTTTGGCGTCGGGAAACTTTTTTCGGGAAAGGTCGAAAACGGCTTTTTTAATTTTTTTGGCCAGACCTTGGTTTCTGTAATCTGGATGGACTATTAAACCAGAGTTGGCCACAAAGTCCTTGTTCCCCCAGACTTCGATATAACAGAATCCAGCGAACTTATCTCCATCCAACGCAATAATTGCATTACCGTTTTGGAGACGTTTTATTATGTATTCTGGAGTTCGCATGGCAATACCTGTACCTCTGACCTTTGCGGAATCGGTTATGGTATCACTAATAATCTGCGCGTATTTATAATGTGATTCGTTAGCAACAATAATTTCCATTGCAAGCGATTAATCTGTAAAAAAGTGAAAAAAATGTATTTGGAGTTTTGCGGAAATGGACTCACCTATTTCCAATAGATATGTTGCACCCTTACGGGCGACGACGGCGGGGGGTAAATGGACTGATGGGAGCTGTGATGCTCAAAGTAGATAGTATGTACTGTTGTCCTTTCATTCTGGGGCTAATGTACAAATTAATTCGAATTGTACTAAAGTTGTGATTACTTTTTGAGGAAATATAACTTTTTTGGCCTGCTTCCTATTAATTCATAAATAAAATAGCCTATTACCACGATGTATTCAATGGCCAATAACCATAGGTTCTCTTTAAAATCGGGATGTGAATAGGCATAATAACTTAAAATTATGGTGCAGGACCATACCAGTGGGAACCTGTAATCCGTAAAAATTGCAAACCCCAAAAGGAATATCACGTACCAAGGATGAACAGTGCTGGATAGGAAATAATATAGGGCCAAGGCAATGACCATTGTGCTGAGGACCTGGTCTAAACTTTGGTTTTTTCGAAGAAAGGCAAGAAGCAGGACTATTATTAACACAGCTATTTTTAGATAAGAACCATAAGTGTCGATGAGTTCCCATGGTTTGGCCTCAAAATAGGTTACTGCTATCTTTTTAACCACATTGTAAACACTGGCGTTGAACTCGAAATTGGAAAACCAAAGTCCGACGGTCTCTGTATAATTATCAACAAATACAGATGAGTAGAAGGGAAGAAGGAGCATAATACAGCCAGCTATGACCAGAATGTAAAAAATAGCACTCTTTTTGAGCCCTAGGTATTTTACCAATATGGGCAGGAAGATCAAGGGGACCAATTTTACCATTATGGAAATGGCATAAACAGGACTGGCCCACAGCCATTTGTTTTTTGATAAGAGATAAATGGCCCAAATAAAAAAGAAGAGCATGACCCCTTCAAAATGGAGATTTCCTGTAAGCTCAATTATCACCAATGGATTTAAAAAGTACCAAAATGCCAAGTGGTTGGCCCTATTGAGGTTTTGAAGAAGTTTTCGTCCAAAAAATAGCATTCCTAAGTCCGCAAGGATTATAATCAACCGTAAAACGATCATGGATCCCACTACACTTCCGCCTCCCAATACAACTGATAGTGCAAAAAGGATTTGGTTGATCGGTGGATAATTACTGTAATGTCGAGCGTTGAGGTCCGTCATGCCGGCATAAAGTTTGTTCATACCGGTAAACACAATCTCGCCCTGTTCCATAATTTGGTCAGGGGTGTACAAATAGGGGTTGATACCGTTTTTTATGAGTTCACCGTCCCAAATAAAACGATAAAAATCTTGCGATAGATTAGGTTCGGCGAATAGAAAAACCAATCGAAATAAGATTCCTATGCCCAATAGAAACTTATAGTTCCACTTTTCGAATTGGAGTATTTTGGAGGTAAGATAGAAGAGTGCCCCAAAAAGCATTAAGAGCTTTGTAAAATCGGTTCTGACGAGATTATATGCAAAGCTCCAATAAAACAATGTGCAAGCGACGGCAAAAAGAATGGGATATCTATGCAGTCGCCAGTAAGATTGCATGGTTTTGGTTTATGCTTTGGACGTTATGGATTTAAAGAAAACAAATCCAAAACCTAAAAACAACATTAGGTGGAATGGGAACAATCCATAATCGTTCAAAGGAATGGCACTGTACATTCCAAATAGGAAATAGATCATTAAAGCGAATTCCAAGATCATGTTCGGCGATAGCTTGTTGGTCAAATATTTATTGCCTTTCCAGCTATCGGAAAGGTTATTGATATTGAACTTAGGGGTTCTTACAAATTCACTACGCTTGCCTAAATGCCCTTCCAAAACGGCCACGGTATTGTGCAAAGAAAAGCCCAGCGCTACCGAGAAGAAGGTGAAAAAGAGTTTTATATAATCCACAAAATTGTCGAAACTGCTCCCTTGTATACTTTTATAGGTAAACCAATAGCAAACAAACAGGATTATGGTGCTGAGGATAAAAAAGCTGGTAACCTCGAACACCCATCCCAAATGGCCGTATGTGTTTTTTATGTAGAGCATGGGAATGCTCAATAAAGCCACAATGAAAACGCAAAGGAACATTGAGCTGTTCAATAAGTGCATTACACCATGAAACTTGGTTTTAAACGGTATATTTTTGGAGGTAACAACGCTCCAAACCGTTTTTCTAAAGTTTTCTGCACCTCCTTTGTTCCAACGAAATTGTTGGGAACGGGCGGCACTGATCACCACAGGAAGTTCTGCAGGGGTTTCTACGTCTTCCAAATATTTGAATTTCCAGTTTTTTAATTGGGCACGGTAGCTCAAATCCAAGTCTTCGGTAAGGGTGTCGCCTTCCCAGTTACCTGCATCCAGAATACATTGTTTTCTCCAAATACCAGCGGTACCATTAAAATTGATAAAATGTCCTTTGGAGTTTCTGCCAACTTGTTCCAGGGTAAAATGGGCATCCAACGCAAAGGCCTGGATGCGGGTTAGGGTAGAATAATCCCTGTTGATGTGTCCCCAACGGGTCTGAACCACACCGATTTCTTGATCTTTAAAATAAGGTACGGTCTTTTTTAACCAGTCTGTTTCGGGTAGAAAATCCGCATCAAAAATGGCTATAAAATCGCCCTTGGCGATTTCCAGGCCTTCTTTAAGGGCGCCGGCTTTAAAACCTTTTCTGTTTTCCCTGCGGATATGTTGAATATCCAGTCCGGTTTCTTGGAGTTCTTGAACCCTGCGAGCGGTTTCTATCACGGAATCGTCGGTGGAGTCGTCCAGTACTTGGATTTCCAACTTGCTTTTGGGATATTCTATTTTGGCAATATTGTCCAGTAAACGCTCCATTACGTATTCCTCATTGTAGATGGGGAGTTGAATGGTAACGAATGGTATTTCTTTTGGATCTAACAGATTAAACTTGGGAGCTTCCTCGTTTCGTCTTTTGTAGCCAAGGTAGTTTATCAGAAGATTCAATTGGGCAAGGCTGTAGAAAAAAATCAAAATCAAGGCGATACTATAAATAGCAATTATGATGTAAGCAATAGTAAGTCCCATTATTTTAAACTGTATTTAAAGATCCAACCCAATATTTTTATGCCCGCAAATATAGTACCTTTTATGGTACCTGAAACTTTTGAGATGCCAATTCTTCGTTTGTAACGCACTGGTACTTCGATATATGACATTTTTTTTCTCAGAATTTTCAATTGCATTTCCACAGTCCACCCATAAGTTGTGTCCTGCATGTTCAATTCTTTGAGCTTTTCGTATTTAATTGCCCTAAATGGTCCTAAATCCGTAAATTTTGATTTAAAAAACAAACGCATTAAAAATGTGGCCAGATTGTTTCCAAACACCTGTTGAGGAGTCATGGAACCTGTTTCACGGAGCGACTTTTTTCTTGCTCCGACCACAAAATCAATATCATTTTCCAAAATAGGGGCCACTATCTTATCCAATTCTTCTGGATAATCCGAATAGTCTCCGTCGATAAATACGATAATGTCGGGTGTTTTGGATTGTTCGGAGATATATTTAAGCCCTTTTAAACAGGCAAAGCCATAGCCCTTGCGGTTTTCCATGACCACGGTTGCCCCCGATTTTTTTGCATTTGCCACGGTATCGTCTCCGGAACCATTGTCCACAACGATTATTTCCGAGACATGATCGGGGATTTCCGAAACCACCAGACCAATGGAATCTCCTTCGTTGATTGCAGGAATAATGACTTTTATGTCTGCCATTGGTTCAGCTTAATTGTAGTTTGTGTTTAGGTGGCAAAACTAAAATTTTCCTAGGAATGCTTATTTTATTTTTCAAAAAGAGAAAATAACTACCTCTTGTTCACTAGGGACATTAAATCTACATCGTTGCCCAATAAAACCTGATTGCTGTCAATTCTTCCTTCCAAAGGCCCATTCTCCAATTTTAGGACGCCTCTTGGGCAAACGGCGGAACAAATGCCACATCCCACACAGCTGGAGCGAACTATGTTCTCTCCTTTTTGCGCATAGGCTCTTACATCGATCCCCATTTCGCAGTAGGTGGAACAGTTACCACAAGAAATACATTGCCCTCCATTGGTTGTTATTCTAAATCGAGAAAAAAGTCGTTGCTGAAAGCCCAGTATGGCCGCCATGGGGCAACCAAACCTACACCAGACCCTGCTCCCAAAAATGGGATAGAAGCCTGTGCCGATAACTCCAGAAAAAACACTGCCTATTAAAAAGGAATAAGATTTACGAAGTGTGCCGGACTTGAATAGGAATACTTCTCCTTCACCACTAAAAAAGTGAAACCCGATCAAAGCTATTATAATTACAAAGTAACCAATGGCTCCGTAAAGGGCATCTTTTTGAAGCTGTTCTCGTTTAAAGATCATGACCCAGCCAAATACCAAGGTCAGCAAACCACCTACACTTAAAAGGAATGTGCTTTTGGTCAACCAATACTTACTGGTGTCGGTTCCCAAATAGGAATAGATTACCGCAGTGGTCATTAAAGTTACAAAAACCACTACGCTGTGCACTACCCAGCGTTCCACTTTCCAAGCAAATGTGGATTTATCACTCAATTGCCTAAACGAATCGCCGGCAGTTTCCGCAAGACCGCCACAACCACAGACCCAGGAGCAGTACCATCTTTTACCATATTTATAGGTAAGGATAGGGGTAATCACAAAAATGGAAAGGATACCAAATATCAATAAAGCAAAACCAATTTCACCTGAACTTAAAAAGGCTTTGATACGGTAACTTTCAAAGTTGTAATAGTTGAGCGGCCAAACGTTCTTTAGGTCATAATAAGGAAGGCTTCCGCCGTTCAAGATTTTGTGACCGTTCAAACGGGCCATTAATTCTGGGATGATGAAGGCAAAAGCGGTTTGAAAGAACATTACACTAATGGTACGCAGCTTTTCGTAACGGTTGTGACGGTATTTCCAGAGAAATTTTATGCCAAAAGCCAATATGGCCACCGTATATAATGTGCCGTAAACAAACCATTGACTGGCCGGATTTCCGCTCAAAAGCCTGCTCAAAGGGTCAAAAAGTGCAATTATGCCTTTATTTGCACCATCGCTGACAAGGCCAAGGTATTCGGGGTAAAAATATAATACGATATAAAATCCGGTAAGTGCAATTCCGGCCACCCAACCCCATAATCCGCGACTGGATATGGATTTGAACCAGACCCCATCGTTTTTTATACCAGGAAGTTTGTTGCTGTAGGCATCCCAAGAGAACCAAATAATACCGATCGCAATAGCTGATAGCGATATGGAAAGCCATAACCCCTTGTTCGGGAAGTTGATGTTGAACATGGCAAGTAAAAAAATGCCAAGGCCGGAAAGGCCCAACAATGTTGCCAGTTTTTGAATTGTACTTAGGCTTTTTGGGGGTTCCCCGGTCAGGGCCATGCTTTTGTCAAAAGTGCTCATAATATTCGGTTAGGCGATCTGGAAGATGCGTTTTAGGTTTTTCTTTTTCAGTCTGATGGATTTTTGAAAGTCGCTATTGTACTGGGATACAACTTCGTTTTCAAAACGTTTGTAGAACTCTGGATCAAAATTAGCGTCAACCAGATGCTCCATTACAAAATCGATATCCCTTTTTTCGTTCAGCCAACGGTCGAATATCTCGTGGCGCATGCGAATGCCAAAGGTGTTGATGCCCAAAAAGGCATTGGAATCTTTATTGAACGCAATCGTTAAGCAAATTTTTTCTTTGGGGTGCCGCCAATGAAAATGGGTTTCGGAATCTTTTTTTCTTCGTTCCGAAAAAACCCAACCATAGGTTTGGTACTCAATGTCCAAAAACTTGGCCGAATTGAACCAATGTCCCGGTTTGTACTCGGTGGGATTCCCGCAAATCGTTTGGGCAAGGGTCTCGCCCATCATCCGGCCGGTGTACCAAACAGCCTCAATAGGGCGACGGTTTCCAATGGCCTCATGCTGTTCGGCACAATCGCCAATGGCATAAACATCTTTAGTATTGGTTTCCAATAAACGGTTTACTTTTACGCCCCGTCCCAACTCAATATCTGAATCTTTCAGAAAATCAATATTAGGTGTGACCCCAGCGGTCAAACCAACAAGAGTGCAATCTATTATCTCGCCGGTCTCCTCGATCACCACGGACTTTACTTTTCCGTTTTCATCTGGAATTATTTCTTTTAAGGAAGTGCCCAAACGTAGGTCTATGTGGTGTTCCCGAATGTGTTCATTGATCATTTCCGATTCGCCACTTGGCAGTACCCCGTTCCAAAAGCTGGTTTCGCGTACCAAAAAGGTAACAGGGATGTTTCGGGTACGCAGCATTTCTGCCAATTCAATACCGATCAATCCACCACCTACGATCACGGCACGTTTACACACTTTGTTGTTCGGGGCGTTTTCTTCCAATAACTCCAAGTCTTGTTTGGAGTAGAGCCCTTGTACCCCATCCAAATCCTGACCTGGCCAGCCAAATTTATTGGGCTTGGAGCCGGTTGCTATAATTAGTTTATCGTATTTGAGGTCGGCAGCGCCTTTAATTTTTAGAAGTTTGTTCTGGGTGTCCACCTTATCCACAAAGCCTTCGATCAAATCAATTCCGTTCTTTTTCCAAAAATGGTTTTCATAAGGTTGGGTATGTTCAAACTTCATATGCCCCATGTACACGTACATTAGGGCAGTGCGTGAAAAAAAGTATTTGGATTCGGCGGAAACAATGGTAATTTTTTTATCGGACAACTTTCGAATATGTCGGGCAGCCGTAACACCGGCAATACCATTTCCAATAATAACAATGTGTTCCATAGGTTTAGTTTGATTGTTTAATACGTCGACTTTATAGGGCGAACTTAACAAGCGAAAGTAATTTAATAAGATTTTGGGAGTCTCACGATGTTTTAAAATTAGTAATTTAGTAGGTCTACAATCATTATGAAGAAGATCATTTTTATTTGTGTCACGGTGTTGGTGTCTTGCAGCAGCGCCAAATTCCATAAGGTCAACGGTGTTAGTTTTGTGTCTTCTGGTGAGGAAGCTTCGCAACAGCATATCGATCCGGTACTTAATGTCCAGGCCAATTATGCGGCCATTATGCCATTTGGTTTTACGAGTGATATAAATTCACCGGATTTGGTTTTTGATTCCGACAGGCAATGGTTCGGAGAGCGCAGGGAAGGGGTTGAGCAGTATATCCAAAAAATGCACCAAAATGGTGTCAGGATTATGGTAAAACCTCAAATTTGGATCAGCAGGGGAGCCTTTACGGGTAACTTGAAAATGTTGACAGAAGCGGATTGGAAACAATTCGAAGAGGCTTACGAAGCATTTATTCTGCTATATGCAACTTTAGCGGAGGAAACTCAAAGCGATATATTCTGTATAGGTACCGAGCTTAAGGTTTTTGTAAACGAACGCCCCGAATTTTGGAGCGAACTCATCACAAAGGTCAGACATGTGTATCATGGCGAAATTACTTATGCAGCCAATTGGGACGAGTATGCAAAAACACCATTTTGGTCCCGATTGGATTATATTGGGGTAAACGCCTACTTTCCCCTTTGCGAAGAGGAAAATCCATCCGTAGAAACACTTTCAAAAGGATGGCAACCATGGAAAGCAAAATTAAAAGAGGTTTCCAAAAACAAAAAAAGCCCCATTCTTTTTACGGAATTTGGGTATAGGAGCATGGATTTTACAGGGAAAAAACCATGGTTGGTGGATCGTAACCAAACCGATGTCAATCTTGAGGCACAGGCAAGGGCCACCCAGGTATTGTTCGATGAGTTTTGGTCCGAGAGCTGGTTTGCTGGAGGTTTTGTCTGGAAATGGTTTATGCAACATAATGAGGTAGGTGGACATGAGGATAATAGGTTTACCCCACAAAATAAACCTGCCGAATCCGTTATTCGAAAGCAATATTCCCAAGAAAGAAAAACAAGGCTTTGACGGTTTTGGTGTATCTACTGAAATTTTTTCCCGGTCAAAACATAATCAGAACAGTTTTTTTACCATCTTTGTAGGGCATCCCACCCAAAAACATACTAAAAATGAATTTTAGATTATCCCTTCTATTTTGGGTTTGGGCCTGTACATTTATTTTTTCCCAAGAAAACCAATATACCATTGCGATTGCAGAACAAGGAGACGGTATTTTTTCTTTGCTTCGTAAACAGGGGCTGGACCCGGTAAAGCATTATGGCGAGTTTTTAGCGTTAAATTCAGATAAAATAAAAGAAGGCAGTGCGCTAAAACTGGGTAAGGAATATAAAATACCCAATGCTAGCGATTCCTTTAAAAAAACAGGTATAATCGTAGCACCCAAAAACGAAGAAGAGGCGCCAATTTTTGATAAGGAACTTGCCCAAATGTCGTTAAAGAGCGAAAAATTAAAAGATGCTGTATATTACCTAATTGCGGAAAACAGGAGTGAAGGAGATAGTTTTTTAAGCGATATTTCTCAACAATTGGCGGCCGAACTTATGACGCATGGTGCCAAAGTATACATTATGGAAGAAGATTTGCCGAAGACCAAATCGGCGAACGAAAATCCAATGGGGAACTACGTAAATGTGATCAACAAACGCTATCTACAGCACAAGGGTAAATATCAGCGGGTACTGGTTATCCGGAGCGAGAATATTTCAGGTAGCAGTGCCATGGATGTCGCTGTTTACCACTATAACAAAAGTTCGCAGGGGCAACGCTTTGCACAGAGTATTCAAAAAGTGTTTAAACAAAAGAATATTTCCAATAAAACAGTAGATGAGGCCAGTCTTATTTTTGAAGACCAACACAGTCTGTATTTAGCAAAAAACATACTCCCGGCCATAAGTCTGCTTACCTTGGAAAAGACTTCTCCACAATCTGATAGCAAAATATCGCTCAAACCGAACAAAAAGGAATTTGCCAATTTGATCAGCCATGGCATTATGAACGATTATGCCGATGTGGAATTTGAGAATTGACGGGGACGATCATTACTCTAGGGAAATCAGTTAAGTAAAAACGGTATTTCTTTTATAAATAGAGCTAATGGGCAGGTTTGCTAGGCCTTTCACCAGAGTAAAATTGCTTAAAGGTCCTTAATGAGCTCTTTAAATAGTTTGATCATTTTGGGTTCGGTTTCACCAGCTATCTTCAAAATTTCTTGAACCTTTACGGGTTGTAGGTTGTCCGGGTCGCATTCGTCGGTCAATACCGAGACCGCCACAATAGGTAACCGTAGTTGATTGGCTATTATAACTTCTGGAACGGTACTCATGCCCACCGCATCGGCACCCATTATTTTCAACATGCGGTATTCTGCCTTGGTTTCCAATTGTGGACCAACGACCGAGGCATAGACGCCCTTTTTTAGGGAAATATGTTCTTTAGTGGCTATTTGCTCTATCTTTTGTCGCATTTGCAGGTCGTAGGGCTCGCTCATATCCACAAAACGATCTCCAAACTCACCCACATTCTTAAATGCCAATGGGGAGCCGCCTTGTAGGTTGATATGGTCTTCGATTAGCATAATGTCGCCTTTT
The DNA here is from genome assembly GCF_023716465.1 of Flagellimonas marinaquae. NCBI lineage: Bacteria > Pseudomonadati > Bacteroidota > Flavobacteriia > Flavobacteriales > Flavobacteriaceae > Flagellimonas > Flagellimonas marinaquae. The sequence continues at coordinate 1,093,594 of NZ_CP092415.1, read as the reverse complement.
TTAAATTCTAGGTTAATAGCCCCTGCGGCATTGGAAACGAACAGTTTTTTTATGCCCAGTTGGTGCATTACCCGTATCGGATAGGTAATATCCAAAAAATCGTAGCCTTCGTATAAATGAAAACGCCCTTGCATTACCACGGCGGATTTACCCTCAATGGTTCCGTAGATCAACTTACCGGTATGGAATTCTACAGTGGCCAACGGGAAATGGGGTATATGGTTGTAATGGGCCTCTATCGGGTTTTCGATGCTGTCAATGAGTTGACCAAGCCCTGTTCCGAGTACAATGCCTATTTCAGGATTTTCAAAGCCTCTTTTGTTTAAATAATCTACCGATTCGTCGATTTGATTTTGTGTCATGGCTCAATGTGTTTTAAAAATGGCTCAAAGGCCTCAATATCTTTAATGTCTTCGTAATGATCAACATCGTTTCTCTCGTCCAAAAAATAAACGGTTTTGGATCTTAAATCTTTTAGGGTATCGGACAAAACGGTATCGGTTCCCCATGCTTTGTTCTCGAACAATGCTGCTTGCAGGGATTTCATCCCCAAAAGATAATATCCACCATCTTCGGCAGGTCCCACTACGTAATCGTTGGATTGGAGTTGGAGAAACGCTTTTTCCAGATCGGATTGGTCCAAATGGAACATATCGCTACCAATAACAATAATATTCTCGAATCCTGCCCTAAAACCTTCGGCAAACGCATGTGACATGCGTTCGCCCAAATCTTCCCCGACCTGCAATTTTTTTTTATAGCCAAGGTTGCTCCAAATATCGTCTTCCCAAATATTTTCAGAATACAAGACCCATTTCTCTACTTGTAGATCTTGGGTAATGGAAACCGTATGGCGTAAAAGAAACTTATAAATATCCAGAGCAGCCGTATCTCCCACTTTTGCTGCCAAACGGGTTTTACATTTGCCAAGTTCCGGATTTCGTGTTAGGATAAGAAGTAGATTCTTGCTCAACGTATTTATATTTAGTTGTTGTTGCAAATCGATGCTTAAAGATAGGTAGATTTTTAGGTTCGTTCCTTTCAAGAAAGATGAATTTTTTCCCAGAAAGGATATGGTCGGGTATGGATTTTTGAAGGTGCCAACATTCTTGTGAAGAACAAGGCAAAAAGTGCAGCTTCATCATCTTTATAAAATATTTTGAGCAAAGTAGCACTGCCTGATGAACATCAGTTTTTTTATAAAGTTTCAAGCTCATCTTTGTAGTAAAAAGTAGGTATGGGCCTTACGGTAGATCAACTTCAAAAAATACTAGTACAAATTGACCAGGTCATAGAGCTGATTCAGGAAAAAGACCTTGAGTGCTACGAATTGGTGGAAATGGTGTCCCGAACGTACAAGGAGAGTGTAAAAAATCTAATGCACTATGCGGCTTTTCGAAGTTTTGATGCAAGAAAAATGCAAAAAGGGCTCAAGCAATTGGGACTGACACGTTTGGCCAATTCCGAAGGAAATATATTGGGAAGCCTGCTCAAACTAAAACTTATTGTTCATAGTTTGATGGGTATGCCACCAGATTTGGCAGAGGATAGAATCTTGGGCATTGGGGCCGGGGCAAAGCTGTTAAAAAAACATACCAACAAATTGTTCGGAAAATCCAAAAGATCGCGAAGAGTTCGCATAATGGTCACCCAACCGACCGAGGCGGCAGAGAATTATGGATTGGTTTTGGAAATGGTTAAAAACGGAATGGATTGTGCTCGAATAAATTGTGCCCACGATTCCCCGGAGGTATGGTCGGCCATTATAAGGAATGTTAGAAAGGCGGCGCTGGAGTGCAACACCATGGTAAAGGTCGCCATGGATTTGTCCGGCGCCAAAGTAAGAACAGGAAAAATTGATTTGGGTTACCATAAAAAGAAGAAAAAGAAGAGAAAAGAATTTTTGCGACTTAACAAAGGCGATGTGCTCGTGGTTACCGGCCGATCGGATGTTGCCGTAGAGGCAACGTTGGACCATGAGGGAAAGGTGGTAGTGCCAGCAGAGGTAAGTTGCGTGCCTCCTCAAATAATTCAAAGGATGGAAACCGGAGCGCCCATTCTGTTCGACGATGGTAAGATTGAAGGCAAGGTCGTATCGGTGGGGGCAGATTCTTTTCGGGTTGAGATAACTAGAGCAGGAGAGGGAGGCTCTAAATTAAAAGGAGAAAAAGGAATTAATTTTCCGACTTTGGATCTGGGTATATCCGGATTGACCGAAAAGGATAGGCAGGATCTCAAATTTGTGGTCGAAAACGCGGACATTGTCAATTATTCCTATGTTAACAATGCAGAAGACGTTAATGAGCTTTATGTTGAATTGGAAAGATTGGGCGCAGGTGTAAATTTGGGGGTTATTTTAAAAATAGAGACCAAATTGTCGTACCAAAACCTTATCAATATTTTAATTATGGCAATGCAGCGAAAACGGATAGGGATAATGATAGCTCGAGGAGATCTTGCTCTTGAGGTGGGGTGGAAGAGCATGGGGATGGTACAAGAAGGGATACTTTCCTTTTCAAGTGCCGCCCATGTCCCGGTAGTTTGGGCCACCCAAGTTTTGGAGGGATTGGCAAAAAAGGGGATGCCATCCAGGTCGGAGATTACGGATATTACATCTTCTGTACAGGCCGAATGTGTTATGTTGAACAAAGGCCCCCATATTGGCGAGGCCATTTCTTTTTTGAACGAAGTACTGATCAATGTGGAGAACTCTCACAATAAAAGGGAAATAATGCTCCCTAAAATGGAATGGAAATAAAAAGGCCCCTAAAAAGGAGCCTGATCAGACACATTACTAACTGAGGATATTTTGGTCGGTGTTTAGTATAGCTTAATTAAAGTAGAGATAAATACTACTTAATAGGGAGTAGACGGACAGTGCAATTACAGCATACCAGAACAAGTATCCTAACTTTGCTTCTATAGTGTTCATTTTTTGGGTGTTTTTGATTTAGTTGAGTTAAAACTACAGACCTAAATTATCTAAAACACCAATAATTCCAATGCATATTTTTATTGGTTGCGGCAAATGCAACATAAGTGGTCGTAAAAGCTATGTAGATGGGAAAACAACCTTTTTGGTAGAAGGAAATAGAAAATAAATTCCTATTTCTTACTGATAAGCAAGAGGTTAAATAATTGTGAGGAAGCTTGTTTGTAGTATTGCGAAAGGGCGTTGGTCCTAACCAACGCCCTTTCGCAATAGATTTGTATAAAATTATTTAAACCAGTGGGGTACCTTTTAGGCGCTTTTCGATTTTGCGCTTTTTGGCGGTAATGTTCTTCATAACTTCCATTAACTTGGAATCCTTGGTTTTCTTATATATCTCGTTAATGGATAGGATTAAACTTTTTGCTTCTCTCGAGGCCTCAACCCTATCACTTGTGGACATGTGGCTCATGGGTCTTTTTTCAAACTCCTCTGCCTTTTCAATTAATAGATCTTGGGTCATTTTTTATTTTTAAAATTATTCGCAATCGGCTAAATATAAGAGATAGTTTGATATTTTTTGCCTATGGAACCATTTGATTTTCATATTTATGAAAACATTAAGAAGTCAATTTACTAAAGTCCTATCAAAATCTAAAAGAGTGAAACTCATAGGAGTTGACTATCGGTATTTATGGAATGCCTTGTCTATTCTAAGTTGCGATTATAATTGATGTTCGGAGATCAATTTGTCAACATTAAATTAATGTAAATAAATTGTTATCTAAATATTATTTAGATTATTTTTGTAAAAAATTTATTTTGAAAATAATCTGGAAATCTTTGGAAAGCGGCAAGGGTTTGGATCATTTCCAGCGCGTAGAACTGGAATATGCAGTTCGGTTACAGGTGGTAAAGATACTCATTGGTGAGGCAGAACACTTAATGGAATACCTTTCTTTGGTCGTAATGCAAATTAATCCATCCAACGGTTATGTTTTGGTGAATGAGGAAACTCCAGAACCACTTTTTTCAAAAATTAAAAACAACCTTGTGCAGCCAAAACCAAAAAAAGGGGCCAAGGTATCCTCGTCCTTGCAGGTTAGCCTTAATTTTTAAGATCATTTACGTTAATTTAAATATGGATTGAGTAAAACTCTCCGAGCTCCACTGGGTACTTTTGAGTAAAACAAAAAACCCAAAATGGCGATTATAGGAAATATTATAAAAGGAGTTATCGAGGCGCGAGACGCCCTGAGCATAGAAGGTGATCCGGCAAAAGAGCAACAAAAGGTATTGGTGGACCTACTGGAAAAGGCCAAGGACACCCAATTTGGAAAAAAGTATAGTTTCGATTCCATTTTGAATTCCAAAAATATCCAAAGGACGTTTTCGGACTCCGTACCCTATTTTGATTATAACAAGATAAAATCCGAATGGTGGGACAAGACCATAAACGGGGAACCCAATGTGGCTTGGCCGGGCAGTCCGGATTTTTTCGCACTTTCTTCGGGGACCACCGGCAAAAAATCCAAACGGATACCCGTAACCAAAGACATGCTCGATTCCATTACTCGAGCAGGTAGAGAACAAGTGTTCGCTATGAGCAATTTTGATATGCCAGCGGATTTTTTTGAAAAAGAGATTATGATGCTGGGCAGTTCTACCAATTTAGAGGAACGAGACGGAAAAAAGGAAGGTGAAATAAGCGGGATAAGCGCCAGCAATATTCCATTTTGGTTTAAAAAATATTACAAGCCCGGAGAAAAGATTGCTAAAATAGATGATTGGGACGAGCGGGTTTTGTCCATAGCCAAACATGCCAAAAACTGGGATATTGGTGCATTGAGCGGTATTCCTTCTTGGATGGAGCTAATGCTCAAAAAAGTACTGGAATATCATAGGGTGGACCATATTCACGAAATATGGCCCAACCTACGGGCCTATACTTCCGGGGGGGTGGCTTTTGATCCTTACGAGAAAAGCTTTAATGCTCTTTTGGGCCGTCCCATTCAGGTAATCGATACGTACTTGGCTTCCGAAGGATTTTTTGCTTGCCAAGTGCGGCCGGAGACCACTGCAATGAAGTTGATTACGGACAATGGTATTTATTTTGAATTTGTCCCTTTCGAGCCCCAATATGTCAACCAAGATGGGTCTTTAACGGAAGATGCTCCATCGCTTACATTGGACAAGGTGGAAAAGGACGTGGATTATGTGTTAATTATATCTACAGTGGCCGGTGCTTGGCGGTACATCATTGGGGATACTATTGCGTTTACGGATGTAGAGCGGGCCGAAATTAAAATTACCGGTCGCACCAAATTCTTTTTGAATACCGTTGGCTCCCAACTTTCCGTGAACAAGTTAAACGATGCGGTAAAACACCTGGAAGATGCACTGAACATAAAAGTGCCGGAATTTACATTGTGCGCCAAACGTTTTGACGATGGGTTTTATCATTCGTGGTACTTAGGCTCCGATAAAAAGTTGGACAGGGATAACACCGCCCAGATTTTGGATAATTATCTACAAAACGCCAATAAAAATTATAAGGTCGCCCGTAACAAGGCCTTGCAAGGGGTCAAGGTGCGGTTTGTACCGCAGCAAATGTTTGCGGAATGGAGTGGTGCCAACAAGAAAAAAGGTGGACAGGTAAAAATGGAAAGAGTGATGGGAGAGGAACGCTTTCAGGAATGGGAGGATTTTATATCCCAACAATTATAAAAGGTCCCTGTTGTTCGTGGAGTCTTGTTTTTTTACCATTTCCATAATTTCGTCCGGCGACAGATAATATTGTTTGATTCGTTCTTTATACCCATTGTCTATATTGGCATGGTTCAGTATAAACCGTTTAGTTTTTAAGATATAATTGGACATGCCTCTCGATACTGCAAACGAGTCGGCAGCTCGCTCCGCTTTTTTCACAAATTCTTTAAGCATTACATATCTAATTCCAAATCCCATTAAGTTTAAATTTCCTCGCTGTTGGTAATCCATTACATGTCCGAGCTCGTGACCTATCCACCCAATGAGCACATCGCGCGGGACATCCACAGTTTTGAATTCTTCTCCCGATATTTTAAACTTTTCGCTGATAAGAATTACGTAACTCCGTTCCTTTCGGGGTTTTAACAGTCCGCTCCAAGTGGGCTGCGCGAGCATCACCGATTTTTTTATACTTGTCTTGAACTTGAAACGAATTGGAATACCATCCAATTCGGGAAAATAGCTCAGCGCCGTTTTTACCTCTTGACGAATATTCTTGGGAACGGTGCTTTTAGGTTTTTTAAAAAATGTGATCATAATAAAGGAGCAGATAAAAAATACAAAAAGGAGCAATAGTCTTTTTTTCAAAATGAAAGTGTTAAATAAAAGGGCAAAACTGTGTTGCCCTTTTATTTGGTTGAATGTTGCTTTTTTAGAATTGGTATCGCAGACCTAGGGCTATATCCAGATCAAGGTCATCGGAATAATCATCATTAAAACCAATTTCAGGTCTCATGTCCAGTGAGATCAATAGAGGAATATCAAAATCGTATTCAATTCCCAGGTCTCCTGCTATAAGGGCAAAGGCCCCGTCGTTTTCACCGGCATCAAAGGAACCTATACCTCCACCAGCACCAACATACCAATGAAAACCACCATCAATGGGCATTACCCATTGGTAGAGTCCCACCAATTTAAAAGCCTCGACATTGTCGGAATCCCTCCAACCCAGGTCGAACTCCAATCTGTTGTTCTCTTTCAAGTATCGCTGATAGGAAACCTCGCCTCCAAAACCGTCGTTGTCACCTACTCTAATACCCAGGGCATTTTTGGAAATACTCTGAGCGCTCATGGTTGTTGCTCCAATAAAAAATAGAAATACAAGTAAATTTTTCATGATTGTTTTATTTTGAGACAAAGGTAGTCTCAACCCTGTTTTTACTTGTCTTAAATCATTTAATGATTGATGCAAACCATTAATTTATTGTGCTAAATAAGCGGTTTGAAGAATTTGAAGAGCCCTTCGAGGAATTTGAGCCAAAGGCCACGGTTTTGGAACCTTTCCAACGTAACTTCATTCGCATTTTTGCAGATTCTGTCGAACTCCAATGTTAGTTCCTTATTTATTTCTGTATTGTAGATAAGAATATTGGTCTCGTAGTTGAGTTCAAAACTTCGAATATCAAAATTTCCCGACCCGATAGATGTGAGGTCATCATCTACGACCATAATTTTACTGTGTGAAAAATCTTCCCGTAAATAAATTTTTACGCCCACTTTCAGTAATTCCTCAAAGTGTGAAAACATGGCAAACTTTGCGGCTTTGGAATCGGATTTTTTAGGGACCAACAAGGTAATGTCCACTCCCTCGAGAGCGGTGATCTTTAAACTTTGTAAAAATGCTTCGCCGGGTACAAAGTAAGGATTGGCAATGCGAACTGTTGCTTTGGCCTGGTTCATCATACCTATATATTGTTGCATTATGGTCGGGTGCTTGGAATCGGGGCCTCCGGCAACGACCTGAGCTTCTATTTCGCCTTTGGATTTTTGTTCGAACAAATAGTCCGTTATATTGAACTCTTCCTGCTTACTGGCAAAAAAGTAATCTTTTAAAAAAACCATGTGCAAATCGTTGACAATGGGGCCTTCGAGTTTCAGGTGGGTGTCCTTCCATTTGCCTAGATCATTTTTGCGCTTAATGTATTTGTCCGAGACATTGACACCGCCAGTGAATGCTATTTTATTGTCTATGACCACTATTTTGCGATGGTTCCTAAAATTGAGAGAAAACAACAGGTTCTTTAACCGAATGGGCATTATGGGGTGTATTTTGACCCCTATATCCTGAAATTTCTTTTTGGGTCGCCCACGCAGTTGGTAGCTGCCCAGTGAATCGTAGAGTATCCGGATTTCTACGCCTTCTTTAATCTTTTGTTGGAAAAGGTCCAACATCTTATCGAATAAATCGCCTTTCTCTAAAATATAATACTGCACATGAATGAATTTTTTGGCTTCTTCCATGGCGTTGAAGAGTTCGTTGAAGGTTTCTGCCCCGTCTTGTAGAACGGCTATTTTATTTCCTGTTTTTGCAGTGGTATTGGAGCTTTTGGATATGAGTCGATTGAGCCTTTCTTTTCGGATGTCCTCGTTAAAATGGGACTTAAATTTGTCCTGCGCCGATATCTTGGGGTGGGTGTAGGTGTTTCTTTTTTCAAATTCTTTGGAATTGAAGAATTTGAATTTTCTGCGGTTCATACCAAAAAGGTAATAGAGAACGGCGCCGAATATGGGCAGAACTATGATGGCGAATGCCCAACTAATGGAGCGCGATGGCCTTCTTCCGTGGTAGATTATGGCCCCAATGGCCCAAACGGAAACAACTAAATATACAATAATGAAAGTTGTTTTCACAAATAAAGGATGGTGTTAGTTTCTTCTAAGTTAAGCAGGATTTACCAATAAATCGTGAGGTAAGGGGAGGATCGGTACAATAAAAAAACTCTGGCAAAACTATTGCCAGAGTTGTTCGGTCGGGAAGTAAAGGATTATTGAGGACTATCGTCCACAGCATCTTCTACTTCGTCTTCCACGTCGTCCGCGGCATCTTCAATACCGTCGCCAACATCTTCTGCTGCATCTTCTACTTCTTCAATGGCCTCTTCGGCCTTATCTTCTTTTGTTTCCCTGCAACTGGTAAAACTTAACGTTAGTGCCATTGCAATTAACATGGTGAATAAACTTATCGACTTTTTCATGGGTTCTTTTATGTTTAGGGTTAATACTTGTTTTTAAGTGTGTGTGATCTATATTTTTTTTCTTCCTGTTATTAGGGAGATGATAAATAATACAATAAATATGAAGAATAGGATTTTGGCTATACTGGCTGCTCCAGCAGCAATACCTCCAAATCCGAAAATACCGGCAATTATGGCCAATATGATAAAGGTAACTGTCCAACGTAACATAATGATTGTGTTTTTAGGTTAATGTCTGACTATCTCTTAATCAGTACAATACAAATATCGGTCGGTTTGGAGCGGGAGTTTGTCGCTTTTGGTTTTAATCTTGACTCAAAAGCTAATCGATAGTGCACTAGCCAGTTAAATACGTTGTTCGCTGGTAAATAGGCTCTTTTCTCGTTGAAAAAATCTGCTTGGGACGGCTTCGGCTATTAAATCCAACTGTTGTGGATGGTTAATAATGTTCGATAAACCCTCCTTTGGAGATTCTTCTTGTAGCCAAGTGGGTGCATTCTCTTTGGAAACAATAACGGGTGCCAGATTGCTGATGTTGTGGTACTTGGAAATAAAAGGGTGCGTTCGGTTGACCATTAGTGCAGTGCACAAAAAACCGTCCTCTAGTCTATTATAGGTTCCTGCAAGGTAGAAAGGCTTTTTGGATGCCTGTTGTATGTGGTAACCATAAGTATTGCCATTTTCCAATAAATAGGTGTAAAAGCCGGTAACAATGATCAAACAACGTCTTTGGGTAAAGGAATCCTTCATCCAGTCAACACTGTTGAGTTCCACGGATGTTACGTTCAATGAGTTGGTGTACTCTTGGAAAATGTGCCAGTCTTCTTTAAAATTTTGGGGCATAAGTCCCCAGATAGCAAATGTGATTACTTTTGGTTCTTCCATGGTCACCACACTAAGGTTGGTTTCATGAAAACCGTTGATCATTGGGTTTGGTCTGTATAGATTTGGATACCTGAAGGAGATTCCAAACTCCTTTTCTATGGCTTCTCTCCCTGCATCATTTGAAAGCTTGTAAATCATAATCTTTAATAATGGACTCCAAGTAATTGATAAATGGGTAAAAAGTTTGACTCAAACCGTTTTAATCGTGTTGCTTTCCATTTATTTTTCTCAAAATCATTCTAAAGGCAAAATGTATGGTTGTACAAACGCCAACAAAGACTATCTTTATGGGTTAGGATCAATAGTTGAACAAAAAGCAGGGAGACCTTTTAATGATAACAATTGAGGTAAGTGCTCAGGATACCGCAGAGTCGGTCGAGCAGATCAGGCAAGTGATCGGGGGAGAGATAACGGAACGATGGGGGCAGTATTCGTTGAATGTTGCCAATGAGAGGGCAACCGGAAGCATACGTTTCATAATATTTGAATGGGGAGTGAGCCTGTTGGAGTTCGATATTACTTTTTCTGATGAGGTATTGATGAAAGTGGACACTTCGGAGTTCAACCCTATTAATTTTTATTATTGTCTCGAAGGCTACTGCGGACATAAATTTGGATATCAGCCAGAAGACAAGATCAAGATCATGGAACAATTTCAATCGGTGATCTTAACCAATCGTGATGGTGGGGTAAGCGACAGATATTTCCCGAAAGATGTAAAGATTTCGCAAACGGTGATCCAAGTGCGCAGAAAGCCATTTTTGCGCAAAAGGCTGAATCAGGGCGAAGAGTTGAACAAACAATTGTACCGCGTTTTTTTAGATACCGACCACGAAAAGATATTCGCCTATTACGGCTCCTACAACCTTAAGATTGCCGAGGTCATATCACAAATAAAAAAAGTAAAGGCAAAAGGCATGGTCCGTATTATGATGATCGAGGGATTTGTGTATCAGATCCTGTCCATGCACATTTTACAGCACAATAAAGAAGTCCAGAATAAGGGGCCGCAGACCAATTTGCTCAAACGAGAATTAAAGGCAATCCGGAAATATGCCAAAAAAATAGAAAAAAATATTGCCAAGGATTTTTCCCTTGAAGAGATTTCCGCGGAAACCGGCCTTACCCAGGCCAAGTTGCAAGAAGGTTTTAAGTTGTTGTACAATAAAACGGTAACGGAATATATTCGACATGCGCGATTGGAGCTGGCCCGTGATTATATTGCGAATACCGAAATGAATATCTCGGAAGTAGTTTATTCCATTGGTTTTACGAGTCGGAGTTATTTCTCCAAGATCTTTAAGGAGAAATATGGACTGAGCCCGAGTGAATTTAAAAATAGTAAAAGAAGCGTTGAGGTAGTGGGACAGTAAGGACTGGTAAGAATAAAAAACAAAAAACCCACAACATTTGTTGTGGGTTTTTTTGTGGTACCTCCAGAACCCCATAAATTCTTTTTCTATTTTATTGTATTTGCTCGTATTTACTGAGGTTATAAGCGGTTTTTAGGCTATTTTCCGATTAACTGAAATAACGTGTAATTGAACGAAATAAAAATTATTCGTCCCCTCTCTCGTCCCCTAGGGGATTTTTCTTCTGTATATTTGGAGCATGCCAAATGCAAGATTTATTCTAAAAGAACCAAATGCCAAATCAGAGACTTTGGTGTACTTGGTTTATGACTATCAATACAAAAGATTCAAGTATTCCACAGGTGAAAAAATTGCCCCTCAATTTTGGAACAAGAAAAATTATCGAGCAAAAGAAACAAGGAAGTTTCCTCAATATCCAGAATTCAACGCAAGACTGGATGTATTGCAGAATGGTATAAATACCGCATTCAGGAAATTACTTAATGATGGGGTTCAGCCAACAAATCCAATTTTAAAAAAAGCCTTTCTTCAAATTGTTGATGGGAATGTTTTGCAATCTGATAAAACGACCTTATTTAAGTTCATGGAGGATTATATCCAAGAATGTGAACATTTGAAGTCTCACTCTACTATTAAAGCCTACAGGACTACTTTAAGGCACTTAAAAGAGTATGCAGATGCTTATAATAAATCTTTGGACTTTGATTCCATTACTCTAGAGTTTTATAATCAGTACACGAGTTATTTGATGCACAAATGTAACCTCTCATTAAATACTGTTGGTAAGCATATCAAAATCCTTAAGATATTTCTCAATGAAGCAACAGACAGGGGATTGAATCAAAATTTGGACTTTAAAAAGAGAAAGTTTAAAGCACGTAAAGAAGATTCTGAAAATATTTATCTGACCGTTGATGAGCTTAAAAAGATGGAGGGTATTGATTTTTCTGCTAGTCCTCGCTTAGATAAGGTAAGAGATTTGTTTTTGGTTGGGTGTTATACGGGGCTTAGATTTTCTGATTTCACCCAGATTAGACCAGAAAACATTGATTATAATAAATCCATCCTGCAAATTAGGACACAAAAAACAGGTCAGCGTGTTTCTGTTCCGCTACATCCTACGGTAAAACTCATTCTCAAAAAATATAATAATGAACTTCCAAAGGCTTACACAAATCAATTAATGAATAGGTATTTAAAAGAGGTTGCAAGTGTGTCTGGATTGAAGCAGATGATACAAACAACTATTACCAAGGGCGGTAAGGTTCAAAAGAACAATTGTCCCAAATATGAATTGGTAACTACCCATACAGCTCGAAGAAGCTTTGCGACAAATTTATATTTAGCAGATGTTCCAAGTATTTCCATCATGAAGATAACAGGACACAAAACTGAGCGTTCTTTTATGCAGTACATAAAAATCTCACAAGAGCAGAACGCTGATAAATTGTTGAATCACCCATTTTTTAATTAATGAGCTTAACCGTATTTGAAGAATTAAAGAGCAACTTTAAAGCAAGATTTGAAAACGCTCCAAACAAGAATAACCTAGTTGAAAATGAAATATCCGAAATAGAGCGTTTTCTCGAGCCTAAAATAGAACACACACCGATAAATGCCTTGGCTGGAGGCAGTGGTTCAGCTCCTAACCGCACATCTTTGCATGTTTTTAAAATTGTTGTTCCAAAAGGCTTAAATGAATTATTTGCTTTGGCGTTTCGATACAGTTATGTAGAGGGGAATTATAGTTATACATCTCTTCCAAATGAACCAGAAAGCCTAGTGCAGCAGAAATTAATGGTTGTGAGACAGGCTGAGGAATTTGCTAAATATTATTCTTGGTTGAAGAATTTAGGTGCTGTTGATAAACCCAAACAAAGTACTAGGCAAGAATCAGTATTATATCATAAAGAAAAACTACTAGCTCTCTATTATTTGGGAATTAGGTTTAACAAATATGAAAATACTAGGTATGCAAAAATTTTATCACTTATCATGGGAGAGAGTGAAGTAACAACACGTCAGCACCTATCATATTTTCATAAATCAGGAAATACGGATAAAAAAGTTAAGACTGAAAAAGGCTTAAAAAAATTAAAGTTTTTATTTGAAAGCTTGGAGTTTGGTGAAGAATTACAAATGGTAGAAGAAGATTTGAAAAAGCTTAAGGGGCATGAGTTTAAATAGTAAATTTCAGAAAACGAAATCTTTAGTTCTCCAATATTATTGGATTGCTTTTGTTCCTGTTTTGATATATTTCATATTGAACTCATTTTATAAAGATGAAGAAATCGATAAAAATAAATCATATGCATTTGCCCTAGTTCTGGATAGTAAGCCAATACTAAACAAGGCAAGTAAAAGAAGATATGATTATCAATTTTTTTACAAGGGCGAAAAGTACAACGGAAGCTCGGTAGCTTCTCTTTCCGATAATGTAGCTTTAGGAAACTTTTACAAAGTTGAATTCTCAGATAAAAATCCCGACTACAATAGAATCATTTTTGAGGAAGAGTATATAGCTCAAACTCAGAAAAACGATGATGGTATAACTGACACTATTTATATTCTTAAATCTCAATTGTTTAAGCAGAGGATAAGTAATAAAATCAAGAATATTAAAGCTCCTTTGGACTCTGTAGAGGATTAATTCTCTTAAAATTTTTCCTCCTAAAGTAGTTACTACTCTACCTACTACAGGGTGTTTCCCATTTTATCATTGCCCCATTATTAATTGATAAAATAAAATGAAAATGGGAAAAATTGAATTAAGAACATTCGAGAAAACTGATTTTGAAACTGCTTTTGAAGAAGCATTGGATAAAGCAATTAAAAGGGCGATTAAGGAATTTGCTCATCCGCCAAAAGCAAGTGACCCTGATATGTTCTCTAGAAAGGAAACAGCCAAATTTCTGAGAATCTCTCTCCCCACATTACACGATTGGACAAAAGAAGGCTTGATTAGAGCCTATAGAATTGGCAATAGGGTTTTGTATAAGAAGGTAGATATTGATCAAGCTTTAAACTTGATAAACCCTGCAAATAAGAGAGGAGGGTTGTCATGCTAAAAAAGAAGAATGATTATTCCGTCATAGTATTTTTTGAAGATAATACTAAGCCAAAGAAATGGACTTATGTCCATAAGCTCAACGGGTTCTCCTTGTTTTTGAGAAAGAAACATCCCAATTGGGAGTATATGAACGTGTATAACCGCAGGGCGGGCACCTTTATGTGTAGGTTCAACAGGGACAGTTTCATCCCGCCATTCATAAGCGAGTAGCGTTTTCTTTTTTTAACCTTTAGAAATCATTGCGCATTCTGTAAGCACCTTTAGTAAAAACCTTTATATGGTATTTATAAATGCGCAACGATTCCGATTTTTTTAGCGTAGCATGATAGTTAAGAATACCTATGGAACAAGTGTCGAGTTTTCTACGAGAATGTTCGGTGTAGTTCCAGACGAAGAGTTTACTGGTTCATCACTCCAACGAAAGAAGAAAAAACCAGAAGATGAAGAAGAACCCAAAAAGGAAAAGTCCAAGCCTGTCAAGAAGAAAGCGGGCAAACCAAAGTTGCGACATCTTTCTAAACGTTCTAAACGGAAAATCAGAAAGAAAATAACATGCTTTTCAAGGTGTTATAAGAGGTTCAGTTTTGTCACTCTTACTTTCATGAACAAAGTGGAAGATGAACAGGCGGTTGATTTGCTTAGAAAGTTTTTGGATAATGCCAAGAAGCGTTTTGATGATTTTCAATATATCTGGGTGGCAGAAAGACAAACCAAGAACGATGAATTTAAGGGCAATGTTCATTTTCATATCATTACCAACAAATATTGGAAAATAGAGAAGTGGTGGAAATATTGGACTGATTTACAAAAGAAGAATGGGGTGCATCCACGAAGCAAAGATTTCAACCCCTCTAGTGCTTTTGATGTTAAGCAAATCCATACCAAGAATATCAAAGCAACTGGTTCTTATGTGACAAAATATATTACCAAAAACTATGGAAGGTTCAAGTGTCAGCCTTGGAACTGCTCCAAAAGGGTTTCTCAGTTATATACAGACTTCTATACCACCCCTGATTATCTAAGAAACTTTGAAAAGCTTAATGCAGTTAGAGGGGAGTTTACTGTCAAAGATACTTTGGATAGAACATTTTTGAGGGTAAAGAGTATTGATTTGAATAGGAAAACGTTGCCGCTGTACAATAGGTTGGATGAGAAGAATAGGGCATTGATGTCATGATAGATTTAATCAGTGGTTTAATGTATTGTATAGGAAGTAGTTGATTAAATTGTTAAAAAAGGACTAAATTAAGCGTCAGTTTTATCTGATTTAATGTAAATCAGTATTTCAATATTTTAAGTATGAATAAGCAGTTGTGGCTAAAATCAGAATTTGAAAAGAAAAGTATTCCGGATTGGACTTGTCCTCATTGTGCTAAATCTATTCTTAAGATTCGTTCTTTTGAAAGTGATGAAACTGCTCTTTCTAAAGAATGGCAATCTCATGAAGATTGGGAACCTGAATTTATTCGATATTCATTCTCAGGAAGTTTAATATGTCCAACTTGCGAGGAATTTGTTTCCTTTCTTGGGAATGGGTGGTTGGAGCTTTACACTAGTTATGATTACCAAACCGAAAGATATATTGAGGAGGGAAAAGCTTGTTATACTCCAAAATACTTTTATCCTGCTTTAGTGTTGTTTAATATTCCAGATAAATGCCCAGCAAAAATAAGAGAAATTATTTCTGAATCATTTGCTCTTTATTGGAGTGACCTTGCTTCGTGTGCTAATAAAATTCGGGTTTCTTTAGAAATCCTAATGGATGAGTTCAGTGTTAAAAAAACCTATATAAACAGAAATAGAAATAGAAAAAGACTTTCACTACATCAAAGAATTGAAGAATTCAAGAAATTAAAAAAAGATGTAGCAGAATTTCTTCTTGCTATTAAATGGATAGGTAATACAGGCAGCCATATTGGTGAACTTGATAAAATGGACATTCTTGAAACTTATGAAATGTTGGAGCTTGCACTAAATAAGCTGTATGATAATAACGAAGTGAGATTAACAAAAATAGCAAAGGAAATAAACAAGAATAAAGGAAGAAGGAAAAGGAAATAAATGGGGAAAATTTTAAAGAAAAAATAATGACCAATTCCAAAAAAATATCCCCCCAAGCAATTCTTGCGCTCAAGGAGGCACTATCTGTCATAACTTGGAAAAAGGATGATTTAAAAGATTTTTTGAAGTACTCCATGGATAATAGGGCAATTTTGGGAACAATCAATTGGGATGTTACAAAAAGAGAGAGCGTAAAGGAGCTTGTTGAAAGAATGACAGGTAGACCTGATCTTTATCAGGAAGATTTAATGAACTTACTATTGTCAGTAACAGATTTAACCGACTTTCCTCAATTGGATTATTGGGATGAGGATGGAACAAAAAAGCAAAGAGCTGCACAGGCTGTTGATAATCTTAGAAAACATACAAAGGGGTATATTGAGATTACTAAGGAACAAGAGCGAGCAAGAAAAAGAAGAGAAGGGATTGAGTTGAAAATAGCCAAAAATAAATCTCTTGAATCTGAACTTTTAGAGTTAAGGAAACTTTTTAATAAGTTGGCAACAAATAATAATTTTCAGCAAAGAGGCTTTGAGTTTGAAAAGTTTCTTAACGATTTATTT
This sequence comes from Flagellimonas marinaquae, assembly GCF_023716465.1. Taxonomy (NCBI): domain Bacteria; kingdom Pseudomonadati; phylum Bacteroidota; class Flavobacteriia; order Flavobacteriales; family Flavobacteriaceae; genus Flagellimonas; species Flagellimonas marinaquae. The sequence continues at coordinate 1,076,969 of NZ_CP092415.1, read as the reverse complement.
TTATTGTATGAGTTAGACCCTAAATCTTCATTCAAAAATCATGGGGAGCAAATAGATGGAGTTATAACATTTGATGGTACTGATTATCTAATTGAAGCCAAATGGAAGCAACAAGTTACAAGAGCGGATTTGGCAGCTTTTACATTTAAGGTAGAAAATAAATTAAAGATAGCAATGGGACTTTTAATTTCGGTAGATGGACTAACCCCTCAAGCGATATCACCAGATTTTAAATCCATCATAATTATGGATGGTTTAGATTTGATAGCAGTTTTAGATGGACGTATTAGTTTAACTGATTTATTTTACAAAAAGAGGCGTAAGGCAAATGAAACTGGAAAGATTTATGTCCCTTTTAATGAATTGTAATGAATTTATTTAAGTTTAAAAGGAGGTTGCTATGACGGCAATAGATGCTATATCACAGCTAAACAAAGTTTTCAAAAGTAAAAATTGGCATGAAAAAGATACTGACGAATTTGTCTTTCACAATTTTTGTAAACTTCTAGAGAATCTTGAAAATGATGAGCGTGAATTGCTAATAGAGTTGATTGAGAGATATGAGTGGATTTCCTTTTCACAATACCCGAAAAGAATATTAGCTTCATTGGAGAGTATTGAGGAGGAAAAAATAAATCAAATAAAGACTATTTATTTGTTTCCAGTAATAAAAGTGGAAGATGAAGGAGGCTTTAAAAGTGGTTCATTTCTAATTTATCAAATTAAGGCGTTAAAAAATCAATTGAAAAAATATTCGAAAATCACGTTCAAGTATGTCTCTAAATTTGATTTTTTTTCCCAAGATAAGTTTAAACTTAAGCCAAATGAAGCAATTTTTTTGATTGATGATTATGTTGGGTCTGGAGAAACCTTAAATGACTGTTTGCAGGAGATTAGAGGTAATGCAGAAATCACAAATGATAAGCTCTGTATCTTTACTATTGCGGCTCAAAGAGAAACTATAGAGGCCTTTGATGCAGAGGGTATTGCCTTTTATTCGGACTTCCGTTCACTAAAAGGAATTAGTGATTTTAATGAAACTCCATTACGTGAAGAGAAAATAGATTTAATGCTTAAAATGGAAAAAATGATTCCTGGCGGCTCCCATTTTAGTTTAGGCTACAATGGATGTGAAGCATTGATTACATTGGCTAGGACACCTGATAATACATTCCCAATATTTTGGAAAAAATATAGAAAAGGGAAACAAAGTTTTGATGCGCCTTTTTCTAGAGAGGACACAATAGAATATTGATGAAAAGAGACGAGATTTTATTATTGAATGTTATACAGAATTCTGGTAGTGTGGGAAGACTACTAAGGGAGAATATGACATATAAAGACATTTCTGAGCTTATTACTAAACTTGTAGACAAGGGTCTGTTGGTCTATGTGGATAGAAAATTGGAGTTAACAGGTGAGGGAAAAGAGTTTTTAGAAAAGGGGAGAGATATTATTAGGGAGACAAATAAGAATTTGTGGATAAAGCCAGAAAACAGTAGTAGGGTTAAAAAATTTGATAAAAGTTTTATATTTTTACCCAATAACACAGAACTTGATTTCTAATAGAAAATGGGTGGTGGTGTCACCTTCCCAAATAGTGAATGTTCTTTCAAGCTAGCGAACTTTTTAAAGGCAAAATCGGAGATATTTGCCTTTAAAAAGTTCTTATTCCGAACGGGGGCTCTGGGTAGTCCCCTGTTCATAAGGATTAGGGATTAGCAATTCGAAATAGAATTATGACTAACCAAGAATCTTACTCAAAAGCTTTCACGAAAAAGGCAAAAGAAAGCGGTTTTTCATCTGACTACATTGAGAAATGTCTGAATTATGCAAAGCCCTTGTTGTCCAAAAATTTACCTGTTATTTATAATATTAGCCACTTAAGTGGATTGGTGGGTTATAATGTATCTTACCTTAAGCGTGCTGTAAAGTTTTCAAAGTATTTTTATCGAGATTTTGAGATAAAGAAAAGAAACAATAAAAAGCGTACACTTCATGAGCCATTGCCCAGTTTGAAGGAAATTCAGGAGTGGATACTCGAGGAAATTTTATATAAACATAAGGTAAGCAGATATGCTAAGGCTTATGTTCCCAAGCGAAGTATTAAAGAACATGCAATTTATCATACTGATGAGCCTTATGTATTAACGTTGGATATCAAGAATTTTTTTGGTCAAATAAGATTTGATCTAGTTGAGGGTCTTTTCGAAGAGATGGGTTATTCTAATCGCATGGCAAACCTACTGGCAAAGTTGTGTTTTAGGGAGAGGGAATTGCCACAGGGAGCGCCTACAAGTCCTTATTTATCAAATCTTATAATGAAAGAATTTGATGAAATTGTTTCTAGTTATTGCATTGCCAACAAAGTTAAGTATACTCGATATGCTGATGATTTGGCATTTTCTGGGGATATCAAAGTTGATGAAATCGAAAACCTTGTTAAAAAAGAGCTTTCAAAAATTGGATTAGAGCTAAATGAGGATAAAAAAAAGTTGATGAAACCAAATCAACCACAAATGATTTCAGGAATCGTGGTTAATAAGAAAGCTCAAGTTCCTAAAAAAGTAAGGAACATTTTAAGAAATGAAATGCACTTTATTGTTAAATATGGTTTGGAAGATCATATGGAGAGAACCAACCAAACAAAATCCAACTATTTAAAGCATTTAATAGGCAGAGTAAATTATGTTCTTCAGATAAATCCTCGAGACAAAGAGTTTTTGGGATATAGAGAACATCTTCAAACCTTGAAATAGTGGGTTAAAATACTTTGTCGTCCCCTCATTCGTCCCCTGAAAAAAGAAAAGCTCCGTAAGTCGTTGACCTACAGAGCTTCTGTGAAAATTAAAAGTGGTACCTCCAGGAATCGAACCAGGGACACACGGATTTTCAGTCCGTTGCTCTACCAACTGAGCTAAGGTACCATGCCCTAAAGCGGGTGCAAATATAATTTCAAAATTAGGATATACAAACAAAAACTGGAAAAAAAGGTGCCGATTTTTTTCAATTCCCGATCTTTGTAATATGAACTTGGTCATCGACATCGGTAATACACTCATCAAATTCGCTGTTTTTGAGAACGGAAGGATTATTTTTCATCAAACAACGGAATCCGGTTTGTTTTTATCAAAAATCAAGGAACTCTTCGAAAAATATCCGCAGATCAACCAAGCTATTCTATCGTCTGTGGGTAAATTGGACCGAAAAGAGCGGGATGTGGTTGCTCTTTTCTGCAAAGTGCACGTACTGACCAATGCATCCAGAGTCCCATTTAAAAACAGTTATGCCACGCCACAGACCTTAGGGGTGGATAGAGTTGCCCTAGCTGCTGCAGCGTATCACCATAACCCAAGGGGGAATACTTTGGTTATCGATGCGGGCACGTGCATAACGTACGATTTGGTGAACAATATCGGAGAATATGTCGGAGGAGCTATTTCCCCGGGCGTGCAAATGAGGTACAATGCCATGCACGATCAAACGGCCGGACTACCTTTGCTAAAGCCAGATGAGTTTTTGGATATAATCGGGAATTCTACCGAATCCTGCATGCACAGTGGTGTAATCAATGGTGTAGTCCAAGAGGTAGACGGTGTTATCGATCAATATCGATCTCGTTTTCAAGATTTAACAGTTATTTTAACAGGCGGAGACTCCCATTTTTTTGACAAAAGGCTAAAAAACACCATATTTGCGAACTCCAAATTTCTCTTGGAGGGGTTAAATTGCCTACTGGAATACAACACAAACTGAATGATTAAACAAATTTTGATCGCTTTTTTCTGCGTGGCGGCCCATGGTCTGTTCGCACAAAATGGAACAATATCGCCATACTCTTACTTTGGAGTGGGCGACCATCGGAACAACGGGACGGTAGATAACCAAATGATGGGCGGTGTAAGTATGTACGGAGATAGTATCCATATCAATTTGTCCAACCCGGCGGCATACTCCAAGCTAAAATTGACCACATACACGGCAGGGATTTCCCATAGGGAATACCGACTAAAAGACTTCAACGAAGAGCAGAATCTATCCGTGACCAATTTAGATTATCTGTCCATTGGTTTTCCCATAGCGGATAAATTGGGAGTCGGATTTGGGATAATGCCCTACTCCTCGGTGGGATATAGTCTTAACTCGGTGATGGACAATGTACAAGGTGCCGAAGTGACCAATATTTACGAAGGCGATGGAGGTATAAACCGATTGTACGCATCGGTCGGGTTTGAACCCATTAAAAATTTGAGTTTGGGGGTAACGGTCAACTATAACTTTGGAAACCTGGAATATCAGAGGATACAAAGTGTCGAAGATGTCCAGTTTGGGACATTGGACAATCGCGAATCCAAAATAAATGGATACGATTTTAAATATGCCTTGAATTACAACCCTACCATTAAGGATAAATACACGCTGTATACTTCGGTCTTGGTCAACACACAAGGGAATTTAGTGTCTAAAAACACGCAGACCCTGGGGTCTTTTTCGCTTTCCAATGGAAACAATGTTGAGGTGGTCGATGTCGATTTGGATGCTTCCAACCTTAGGAATACCGAATTAAAAATCCCTACTAGGACCACTTTGGGTCTTGGTTTTGGTGAAAATAAGAAATGGTTTTTAGGAGCAGAGTACAGTTTTCAGCAAATGAGCGATTTTGAAAATAGATTTTTAGGACTCGAAAATGTAACCTATTCCGATGCGAACACCTACGCCTTTGGAGGGTATTGGGTACCGGATTACCGGGCATTATCGGGCTACTTTAAACGCGTAACCTATCGTGCGGGCCTACGTTACGATGTAAGCGGTTTGGTAGTGAACGAAAAAGAAATAAATAATTTTGGCATAACTTTTGGACTTGGTCTACCGCTGGGGTCATCCTTCTCCAATCTTAACCTAGGATTTGAATTGGGAAGACGTGGAACAACCGATGCTAACCTTATAGAGGAAAGTTATTTCAAAGTTAATGTGGGCTTATCATTAAATGATAGATGGTTTCAGCAAAGAAAAATAAATTAAAAGCCCATTTTTTGAAAAATTAATAAATAACCACCCATAGAAAGTCCTATTGAAGGATTTTTTAATGAAAATTTGTACTTTAACAGCTTTAAAATTAGTAAGATGAAAAAGAGACACTACTTAACAATGATAATGGTCACGATGTTGGCGGGATTAAGTATGGCACAAGCACAGAACCCCGAGTGTATGACCAATCTGTCTATTTACGCAGAACACGTAAAGGTGAAAAACTACGATGCAGCTTACGAACCATGGAAAATGGTTTACGAAAGTTGCCCAGATATCAACAAAGCAAATTTCTCCTATGGAGAGCGTATCCTAAAGGCAAAAATAGATAGCTCCACAGGAGCAGAGAAAGATGCCTTTATTCAGGATTTGATGGCGTTGTACGATAACAGCCTAAAATATTTCCCAACCAAGTACAGCAAAGCAGGTGTAGCTATAGACAAAGCGCTATTGATGTACGAGAACAAAATGGCATCGGACGAGCAATTGTTCAACTTGTTGGACAAGGCCTTCCAAGAAGATCAGGCCAATTTCACCAATCCGAGAGCATTGTACCTATACTTCTCAAGTTTAGTGGACTTGCACGGGTCTGGTAAAAAAGACCTTCAGGATGTATTCAATACCTACGATGATGTTACAGGAAAAATTGAAGAAGAAAATAAAAAGTTGACCGATGTGGTAACCAAACTTCTTCCAAAAGACTCTTTGGGAACATTGACCTCTAAAGAAAAAAGAACCCTTAGGGTAGCCACGGTAAACTCCGAATCATTCGGTAAGGTAGCAAGCAGTGTAGACTCCAAATTAGGTGCTCTGGCAGATTGCGATAACCTAATTCCATTGTACGAGAAAAGCTTTGATGAGAAAAAGGACGACGTAAAATGGGTAAAGCGTGCCGTGGGTAGAATGTTCTCCAAAGAATGCACGGACGACCCTATGTTCAGAAAGTTGTTCGAGGCCCAGTTGGCTTTGGATCCATCAGCAGATGCATATATGTATGGCGGTGTATTAAAACAAAAAGCAGGAGACACAAAAGGTGCTTTGGCCGATTTCAACAAAGCTGTGGAATTGGAAACCGATGCGTACAAAAAATCTGAGATTCTTTACAAGATTGCAACAACCGTTAGAAGGTCTAGTAAATCACAAGCAAGAAGCTACGCACTTAAAGCTACCGAGGCCAACCCGGCAAATGGTAAAGCATATTTGTTGATTGCCAACCTTTACGCGACCAGTGCCAACGATTGTGGTAGCACACCGTTCGAGAAAAGAGCGATGTACTGGAAAGCAGCCGAAATGGCAAGAAAGGCAGGTAGGGTTGATCCCGCATTGAGCGGACGTGCCAACCAAACAGCCGCAAGTTACAGTGCAAAGGCTCCCACCAAAGAAATGATCTTTAGTTCAGGAAAAGCCGGTCAGACCATTACCTTTAGCTGTTGGGTAGGAGGTAGTGTTAAAGTACCTAGTTTATAAGGTGAAACAAACATCCAAACATATTTTAAACAGTTTTGCCACGGTTTTTACCGTGGCAATGCTTTTTATGTCCTGTGGGGACGACTACCGGAGAGTAGGTGAAGAAGCCGTAAAACCATTGTATCCGCAAGGAGTGGCCCATAATTTTACCTTGACCTATACCGAGACCAAAGAGGCCATGGGAACGCAGGATTCTGCACATTCCAAACGGATTGCCGTTTTGTCCAGTCCGTTGTCCGAGGATTTTGATAATCAAAGATTCAAGTTTAAAACCTTTCCCGAAGGACTTCAGGTGGAGTTTTACGACGACGAAAATCAAAAAAGTACAGTGGTTGCGGATTATGGAATCCAATATTCACAAACTAATTTGATAGATTTGCAAGGAAATGTGGTCATAGAGACCCACGACGGAAAAAAACTGGAAACCGACCAGTTATTTTTCGACCAAAAGAACAATTGGATATTTACAGAATCCACTTTTAAGTACACAAATCCCGAAGATGGAACCGTAATGGATGGTGAAGGGATGGATTTTAATAAGGATTTTACTTTTTTTAAGGCCCACAAAACATTTGGGCTAATGACGATTAAAGAAGAAGAATAAGATGATCAAAATTTTAAGATATACTGAATACCTTTATTTGGCCGTAGCGGTGATTTCTATTTATAAGATCGCAACACTTTGGAGCATTAATCCAAAGGAGACCTATATCTTTATCTTCTTCGCGGTAGTATCTGTGGCAATGTTCCTCTTTAGAAGAAGGTATCGGAAACGATTTGAACAGCGCAACTCGGATAATAAAAAGTAGCATTGGACCCCTCCATCATCATTATCGTACTTTCCCTGCTGTTTTCGGCATTTTTTTCTGGAATGGAAATAGCTTTCATTTCAGCCAATAGGATTCATATTGAAATAGAGAAAAAGCAAGAAGGCTTTTTGGCCAAGGTGCTTACCTTGCTAACGGACAAGCCTTCAAAGTTTATAGCCACCATGCTTATTGGAAACAATATCGCCTTGGTGATCTATGGTCTGTTTATGGGTGACCTGTTAATGGAATGGTTCCAAGGTTTGTTGCCTACCAATTATCAGTTCCTAAATGTTTTGTTGACGGATTTTAGCCTGCTATCGCAAACGGTGATCTCTACGTTGGTGATACTCCTCACCGCCGAGTTTATGCCCAAAGTATTTTTTCAGATCTATGCAAACGCATTATTAAAGGCCTTGGCCGTACCTGCTTATTTTTTCTACCTGCTTTTTTCCATTATATCTTGGTTTGTTATTAAAGTATCCGACTTTATACTTAGAGTTTTCTTTAAAACCGATGGAGATGATATGCAACTCTCTTTTACCAAACTGGAATTGGGGGATTACATAACCGAGCAAATGGAGACTGTGGAAGAAGAGGACGATGTGGATTCCGAGATTCAGATTTTTCAGAATGCACTGGAGTTTTCAACCGTAAAGGCAAGAGAGGTCATGGTTCCCAGGACCGAGATCGTAGCAGTGGAGCAGAGCGAGACCCCTAAGAATTTGGCCAAGCTCTTTTCGGAAACGGGGTATTCAAAAATCTTGATTTTTAAAGAAAGTATAGATGAGATAATTGGCTATGTCCATTCCTATGAGCTATTTAAAAAACCCAAGACCATAAAAAGTATTCTCCTACCGGTGGAATTTGTTCCAGAGACCATGTTGATACAGGATATTCTTAACGTACTTACTAAAAAACGTAAAAGCATGGCCGTAGTTTTGGACGAATACGGTGGCACATCGGGTATTCTTACTGTAGAGGATATTATAGAAGAGTTGTTTGGCGAAATCGAGGATGAACACGATTCCACCGACCTGCACGAAGAAAAAATAAGTGAGAACGAGTTTAAGTTTTCTGCCCGTATGGAGGTGGATTACATTAACGAAAACTATAAATTGGAGCTTCCCGAGGGAGAAGAGTACGAAACATTGGGCGGATTGATCGTAAACCATACAGGCGAGATTCCCGAAAAAGATACAGAAGTAACCGTAGATAATTTCACCTTCAAAATATTGGAAGTGTCCAATACCAAAATTGATTTGGTAAGTGTGGTGGTTCAGACTGAAGATTAATATATTCCACTCCCTTTTTTAGCTTTCCTATTTGAAAAGAAAGTGGTATTTTCGCCCACTGAATTTAAAGAAAACAAGCAGTAAAATGGCAATATTAGAGAATATTAGAAAACGGACAACAGTTCTAATTCTAATAATTGGTTTGGCGTTGTTCGCATTCGTAATATCCGGAGTATTCAGCAGCGATAATTTTTCTGGAACAAAAGTGGGTTCCACGGTCGCTGAAGTTAATGGGGAAAACATTCCTATTGATGAGTTTAGAGCTCAGGTAGAAACAGCTTCTCGACGATATGGGCCAACGGTATCATCTACCCAATTGGTGAACATGGTGTACGATCAAGAAGTAAGAAAGACCATTTTGAACCAGCAATTCGAAGATTTGGGAATCGATGTGGAAAGTGATCAAATCGTTGAGTTCGTAAGAACATCCGGCTACGCTCAAATTCCGGATTTCCAAGATGAGAACGGAATCTTTAACGAAGAAGTGTTCAGAAGCGCCATTGCCGATTGGAAAGCGAACGATCCTTTGCGATATGATGCTTGGTTGCAGGACGAGGCCTCTATCATTCAAGCTGCCAAAGAACGTATGTACTTTAATTTGGTTAAAGGAGGAGTTACTGCGACCTTGACCGAAGGAAAACTGGACTACGATATGTCCAACGATAAAGTGGACCTTCAGTACGTTCGTATTCCTTTTACTTCAATACCCGATAGCACTATCAATGTGTCCAAAAGTGATATACAAGCATATATCAACGACCATAAGACCAAGTTTCAGCAGGAAAAGGCACGCGACATCAGATTTGTGTATTTTGAAGAAAAGCCATCCGCAGAAGATGACAACAATGTAAAAGAAGGTATTACCGCTCTATTGGACGATTCTGTGGAATATTCAGAAGCAAAGGACGCTAACGATACCATTGCCGGATTCCGAAATACAACAGCGATGGCCGCATTTTTGGACCGCTACTCCGACACTAAATTCGATACCATTTACAAGGCCAAGAACGATTTGCCCACGGTTGTGGCCGATACACTTATGGCGATGAATGTTGGTGATATTTATGGTCCGTACAAGGATGGGGATTTTTACAAAATTTCCAAAGTAATGGACAGAAAGGCCAATGGAACCGTTAAGGCAAGCCATATTTTGATTACTTGGGAAGGTGCAGAGCGTGCCAATCCATCGATTACCAGAACAAAAGAAGAGGCCGAAACAGAAGCCAAACGACTATTGGCAGAAGCCAAAAAAGAAGGTGTCTTGTTCTCAACATTGGCAAGGGATAATTCGGATGGTCCATCGGCCCCACGTGGAGGTGACCTTGGGTATTTCCAAGAAGGTGTAATGGCAGACGAGTTCAACGATTTTTGTTTTGGAAACCCAACGGGAACCATAGGTTTGGTGGAAACACAGTTCGGATACCACGTGATCAAAGTGGACGATAAGCAAGATGTGATCCAGGTAGCAACTTTGGCGAGGGAGATAGAGCCCTCCGAAGAAACTATAAACACCTTGTTTACCGATGCCACCAAATTTGAAATGGCCGTTTTGGATGAAGAACCCGAAAATTTTGGTGATATCGCAAGAGAAAGTTCTTACACTGTTCGACCAGTGAATAAAATCAAGGAAATGGAAGAAAATCTTCCCGGACTCGGTTCACAACGTAGTATTGTACAATGGGTGTTTAACGAAGATACCAGTGTTGGTGACATCAGACGGTTTAATGTGAACAATGGATATGCTGTGGTGCAATTGACCAAAAAATACAAAAAAGGTCTTATGGCGCCCGAGGATGCTTCTGCTACCGCATTGCCTGCAATCAGAAAAGAGCGTAAGGCACAACAGATCATTTCGGCCAATCAAGGTAAGGCTATGGAAGCCATTGCATCCGACAATAATGTAAGTGTTAGCACGGCCTCTGCGGTGACTTTGTCTTCTCCTACCATTCCAGGAGCCGGTAGAGAGCCATTGGTTGTAGGAAGTGCCTTTGCCCTGGATGTAAACCAAACATCCAAATTGATCGAAGGCAACTCAGGGGTTTTTATGATCAAAGTGACCAATAAAACCGAAGCTGCAGATGTTGAAAATTACAGTACCTATGCACAAAATTTGCAAAGTAGTGCTGCTGCAAGGGTAAACGGTTCGGTTTACAATGCCTTAAAAGATAAGGCTGAGATAGAAGATAAGAGAGCTACGTTCTACTAAGAAATGGCCATACAGAATATAAAAAATGCCTCCCGAACGGGAGGCATTTTTGTTTGTTCAAGATAGTTATTTGCTTTCGGAACCGTTCCATTTCATTTTATAGCAGATATCCGTGATTCTTCCCTGAATATCAACAGTGACCTCAAACCCTTGCTTGGTCCGGAAATAGGCATCGCGTAAGAAGTACCATTTGCCATTTTTTTGAAAATATTCTCTATGGTCGGGCTTCCAATCTTCTATGGGATAAATATAATCCAAGAGGGATTGGAATTCGTGCGCGCTTTCTTGATCAAGAATAAAATCTTCCCGAATATAGTTGGTAAGTTCAGGCAAGCTCGTATTCGCTTGGACGTGTTCAAAACTTGCTACTTTTTGTCCAGTATCGATCACAATAAATTCATTGATGTTTTTCTTCTTTTCACCATACATGTTTTGGGTCTCCTGAACAATGTGGAAGACTTTGTATTTGAGTATGTTTTCTACTGGGGTGGAAGAAATTTCATTAAATGTGGTTGTGCAGTTTTCGCGCATAAAGCCATTGAGCCTATTCGAAACCGCTGGGTCAATTTGCGAAAAGGTCTGGGAAGCAGTTAGGAATATGGTTCCTAGGAGGAATCGATAACCTATTTTGGTAAAGATTTGGGCCATCTCTTATAAATAGTTTGATGAATAGGTATCAAACATATAAGAAATGCCCTGAAATTAATGGGTCTAATTGATGGATGCCCTGTTTGGGTTTATGGATAAAGGGTTTGCTTGGTTTTATTTGAGGATTATAATCTTACATATTGAATTGTCAATTAGATCAGTTTTAAATGGAATAGTAATAGTTAAATAACCTGATCACATCTTCCTCTTGATTTAATTTAAGATTATTTTTTTTGATATGGGCTTTTAATTGTGTTTTCTTATTGTTGAAGAACTGGAATAGGCTTTTTTTGTTTAATCTGAATGCAGAAGGTGATTTTCCTTCTTCATATAGGTAGTATTTTTCGGTAAGGACATAGCTGTCGTTTTCTGTTTTGCCCATCATAACATTGGTTTTTCCTTGTTTTACATGGCAATTGTACATTTTTAAGAGAGATACCTTATTGTTTTCAAACAGTACCTCGTAAAATAGTTCCATTGCTCCAGCTCTTTTAAATAATTGATTGTCAATTCGAATAGAATCAACCCTATTTTTTTCCAAAACCAAAATGGAATCTTTCCCGATTTTAAGAACCAAATCATTATTTAGTGCGTCTATGTTTAGGCCATTGGCACTGTAGACTTGATTGTTTGTGTAAATTTTACCTTGTTCATTGAATTTTTCAAATACAAATCGGGAACCCTGTATATTTTTTTGGGTACCTAAAAACTTATTTATGTTGCTGGAAATTAATGGGTTGTAATTGTGCATTTGTCCAGACCTTAGGTTTGGATCATTTCTTTGCGAATGTGAGTAGATCGAAAGGAATAGCAATATTATAATTGTTATGGGTCTCATGATTTAAAAAAGGATTGGATTTATAGTAAGTGAAACTTTATTAATGGAAAATTCCAGGGCCATGTTTAAGCCCTGGAATTTTAGGGTAATTGTTAAACTAAACTCAATTTTGTAATAACCTTAGTTTCCTTCTCCGGTAATGTCCCAAAAAACTCTTGAGGTTTTTAGGTCGCCTCCCATGGCAGCACTTGCGGCTTCATAGTTGGCACTGTTCACATCTCCGTCGTCGTTACCGTATAAATATCTACGAGGAACAGGTTCGCCCGAAACTTCTGGTCTTATAAATGTATCTGGGTAATCCAAAAGTCTCCAAGAAGACCATGCCTCAAAACCTCTACCATATAGTGCAATATATTTTTGAACACCAATTGATTTTTTCCAGTTGGCAGCATCATATGCTACACTGGCTTGGGTGATGTAATTGTCCGCATCTTCCTGTGACCCGCCCCAGTATAAAATTGAAGCTGTTATTGCATTATAGTAATGAGTTGCTGCATCACCGGCAATCAGACCTCTTTCGATTGCTTCTGCCAATAAAAATTGAACTTCATCATAGCTTAATATTATACCTTCAAAATCAGGTGTGTGCCAAAGATCGCCTATGTGTGTATAATCTGTATAAGCACTTCCTACACCGTAGGGTGCACCCTCATATCCACCTTCCAAATTATCATCCATGAAAACGGGTGTACGCGGGTCGTTCAAAGGTAAAATAGCGTCAACGAATGTATTGGCAACAACAAAGTCGTTTCGCCCGGATTGTACTAAACTGGTCCAGACAGGATTTGTATTTGGAGGCGATGTTTCAAATGGGAAGGATGCATTGTCTCCATTGGAACTAAAAACACCTGCCGACACGGCTTCGGATGCCAGTTGTTGGGCAGTTGAGTTATCATAGTCGGATATTCTCACTGCCATCCTCAATTTTAAGGAGTTAGCAAACTTTTTCCATTGGTCGGTAGAGCCATTATAAATTAAATCAGCTGCGCCGAAAGATTCAGAATCCGCATTTAATAATTGAATGGCGTTGTCCAATCTTGAGAATAAATCGCTGTATATTTCAACATCATCATCATATACTGGTGTCAAGTTTTCAATACCTTGTAAAGCTTCTGAATAGGGGATATCTCCATAAGTGTCCACAAGGACGTGCCAAGTATAAATTTGCAACACTTCCAATACACCGGTTTGCGTAGATTTAATGCTTGCGCTTAATGAGGTGTCCTCATCTACAAGTCTTTGGGCATCTTTCAGATCGTTTAATATGTCCCTGTACAAATACAGAAAGAAATTTCCGCCTATGTCCCTACCTCTTATATTGTAGTTTACTTCATCCGTATATTGGGTCTCGGTCCAATATTGTGCAAATAGTTTGAATATGTTATAGTTCACACTGGTACTTCCCATTCTCGTAAACAAGTCTTTTTCAGCACTTGTTAAGAGGTAAGTCGAGGGTATGGAACTGGGATTTTTTTCGTCAACATTCCAGTCATCAAAGTCTTGACAACCAAATGTCATCCCAATAGCAAGGAGTATATATATTGCTTTTTTCATCGTTATTTTTTTAAAATTGTAATTTTACACTAAATCCGTAATCTTTGGTGGTAGGGTAAGCACCAGATTGGTACCCCTGTAGATTACCTGAACTAAGCCCTGCTTCGGGATCGCTATAGGGTAGATTTTTGTGAATGATCCACAAATTTCTTCCTGTGGCCGATAGCGTTACGTTCTTTATAAATGTATTCGATATGAGCTTCTTTGGTAATGAATATGATAGTGCTACTTCACGCAACTTAACATAACTAGCATCGTAAACATGTAATGCGTGCGGAGCTTTGGAATATCCCAAAGTATGGGCATAATAATCCATACGTGCTCTTATCGTATTCGGTGTCCCATCTGCTTGTACACCATCCAAAAGAATACCACCACTATCTGCACCATCTGTTACCGGGTTCCTTACCGGATTACCTAGTTCGTTGAGTCCTGCAGTTTCAGGATATAGACCTGTAGCCATACCGTACCAAGTATCCAAAGAGAAAACTTTGCCTCCTTGTTGGACATCAATTAGAAAGCTGAATGATAGGTTTTTGTACTTAAAGTTGTTCTTAACTCCTCCTTTCCAGTCTGGTTGAAAAGTACCTAAATTTTCGTTTTGTCCTTCTGTAACGGCATAGTTGCCATTCTCGTCGATTACACGCTCTCCATCGAGATAAACGAAATCGGACCCATAAAGTGTACCATAAGGCTCGCCTACAACAGCATTGATGGAAAGACCGGACTGAACGCTAGCCAATTGCAATGCGGGCAGCCCTTGAGGTAGTGACAAGACCTTATTTTCATTTTTCCCCCAACTCATGTTTATATTCCAAGAAAAATCCTCTGATTTTATGGGTGTAGCCCATAATGCGAGCTCAATACCTTTATTTTCCATTTCTCCCGTATTGATCCACTGTCCTGAATATCCAATTGCCGGAGTAACTGCAATATTGTTTAGTAGATCATAAGATCTTTTGTCGTAAAGCGAAAGATCAAAACCAGCTCTTTTGTTTATAAACTCCATTTCCAGACCGATTTCTTTTTCTTCTGAGCTTTCGTTGGAAAGGTTGGAGTTATTGTTGGTAGAAGGCAAAGAACCTGATGCTTGACCGCCCACAGGAGTATTTAAATCATAAGTATTGTACAAAGTTAGGGGTTGTGCCGAGTTACCTGTTTTTGCATAACCTATCCTTAATTTTCCAAATGGTACAACATTGGAGTCAAACAATTCACTAAAAACAAAACTACCGGAGAGCCCATAATAATCGTAATTGTTGTTCTCGCTGGGAAGTGTGGATGAGACATCGTATCTGTAAGAGCCCTCAACAAAAACAAGATTGTCAAATCCGAATGAGGCGTTTGCATAGTAACCATCGACTCCCATTGAGTATTCATATTGACTTGGCGCGTTGATCGCGTTTACGGAATTGCTCAATGCAAAAAGTCGGTCCACATTGATACCCCCATTGGTCGACGCTAAATAAGTGCTGTATTTTTGGCGCATAATGTTAGTACCAATGGTTCCTCTAAAATTCACCTTATCGCTCAGGTCTTTGTCGAAATTGAACATAAGATCATAGTTCATTTCGTTGAAATTTTCGTTGTATATGCTATATTTAGAGACAGATGTGCTATGGTTGTTAATTCGCTCTTCTTGATTTCCTGCGTAGGTGTCCAAGGATACCCTTCCGAAAACATCTAGCCAGTCGTTTATTTTATAGCTAAGGGAGGCATTTCCAAACACTCTGTTTCTTAGGTCTGTTTCGTAGTTCTCGTAGCGCATCCAATACACATTGTCGTGATAAATAGGATGTAGATCCTGATTTATATAGGAGGTGTTCCATGTAATATTGTCCCGTGTTGCAAAATATGCGTCGCGTTGTTCTTGGACATCGACATTGGTTTGCCACCATTGTCTGGAAGTCTGCATAAAGTTTTGGGAATCGTACCCAGTTCCAAATCTGCCTCTACCTTTTGTTTTGATATAGGTTACTTTGGCTGCTGCGGTCAATCTATCTGTCAGGTTATGACTAGCATAAAAATCAAAATTGTCCCTTCTTACATTACTATTGGGCATTATCCCTTTTTGGTCCATTTTTGTATACCCTAATTTAAACTGGCCTTTTTCACTTCCTCCGTCCAACGATATACTGTTGAACAAGGTCGTTCCTGTTTCAAAAACCGATTCAGGACCATTCTTGGCAGCGACCCAAGGTGTGGCTTTGCCAAAAGTATCCTCAAGTTGTGGGTAAAATGAATTCCATTGGTATACCAATAGATTTTCGTTGAAAGGAACAACTCCGAATGAACCGTCCCAATCTGCCAAGGCATAAGGCTCATCTACCCCGTCATTATTTTGATCTTCAAAATAGAATCCTCCGGGATGGAATCCATCATAATAACCAGCTCCGTACTCATCCTGATATTCAGCAAAAGTATCGGGATTGAACTTATTGAACATGGCTGAAGAATTTATGGTGACCCCAATGCCTTTGCTGCGTTTTCCTTTTTTTGTGGTAATTACAATTACACCGTTGGAGGCTCTATATCCGTATAAGGCGGTAGCTGCACCTCCTTTTAATACATTTATGGATTCAATGTCTTCTGGATTAATGTCCGCTGCTGCGTTTCCATAATCGTAACCACCCGTCCCTCTGGATTGGCCACTTGCATTGTTGTTAATATTACTAATGGGCACGCCATCTACCACAAAAAGGGCTTGATTACTGTTGTTAATTGAGGAATATCCCCGAATTATAACATTTGATGAACCTCCCATGGTACCACTGCTCTTAATGTCTATACCAGCTACTTTACCAGAAAGGGAGTTAACAAAGTTGGTAGCTTTAACAGTACTTACTTCATCTCCTTGAACTTCTTGAGTAGCATACCCTAAGGATTTCTTTTCCCTGGCAATACCCAAGGCAGTAACTACCACTTCTTCCAAGGCCTGTGCGTCATCTTCCATTTCAACATTGATAATGGAGGACGCTCCAATGGTTTGCTCCACGGTTTTCTGACCTAGATAACTAAAGCGAAGTGTCTGCCCGGTATTTGCAGTAATGGAATAATTTCCATCAAAATCTGTTTGGGTTCCATTTGTGGTTCCAACGACCATAATGGAAACTCCTGGAAGCGGTAACCCATTTTGATCAGTTACCGTACCTGAAACATTTTTTTCTTGCGCCAACGTTTTTGTGCATAAGCATATCAAAAACACCAGCAACATGCCAAAGTTTTTAGCTTTCATAAATTTTTAGATTAAAAGTTAGTTAGTGCAATCGGGCAAAGTAGGAGATAAATCTTTTTTTTGCGGCTAATTCAAATAATTCTCCTTACAGATTAAAAAACAATGATTTCAAGAAGAATGGATTTAGGGCTCCTACTTTGGTAGATTGCGGAGTAAAAAAAGGGAAAGAACTATTTTTTTGTGTAAGCGCTTATTAACCTTTACGCATTTGCCGAAGAAAATTAACATTAACAAATAGGTGTTTTTTAGTCCTGATGTTCCTGTATATACTCCTTTGGAGTAAGCTTGGTAACCTTTTTAAAAGCTTTGTAAAAAGAAACCCGATTGTTAAAGCCACATTGATAGGCAATGTCCGAAACGCAGATTGATGGATTTTTTGAATGAGCACATAATAGACGTTTGGCTTCCTCTATTCTGTAAGTGTTTACAAATTCGTAAAAACTCTGTTTGAAGTTTTCATTGATTACTTGTGAGGCGTGATGCCTGGAAATGTTTAACAATTCGGCCAAATCCCCCAATCTTAATCCATGGTTTAAGTAGAGTTTTTGATCGATCATGACACTTTCCAGCTTCTCTTTTAATTCTTGAGAAAATGTTTCGGAAAGCCCTGTCTTTTCATATTTGATATTTTCATCGGTTATCGTAAAAACAGGGGAAGCTTGTTCGTAAAATCTATTAGGATACTTAAGGTACAGGTAAATAAGTAGGCTCTTGAGTAAAAAGGTAACAAAAAGGGCATACACTATAAGTACTTGTGACCCACTTTCCAACTGAATTAGACTATATAAAATAAGTATAGCATTGTAAACAAATAGAAAGAGTAATAGAAAAAATTTGTTCTTAGGTATATTCGCTCCCTTTTTTGAAGCAAAAAAAATCGTCACAATAAACCCAAAAACAATAAAAAATATTAATAAATACCTCCAAAAAAATGACATAATGTCTATGTGTTTTCGGAAAATTCTTATGAATTAGCTACATTCTTCGCTAGTAAATTTATGAAAAATAATATTTATGACTCATTTAATTGACGAATACATAATTTGAGTTTACGAATGGGGTAAATGAATTCAGGGAATAATTATAAAAAGTGGTTTAAAGGACCATTTTGGAATATGGGATCACAGTGTTGTACCCCTTCGATTTAAAATAGGAAATGGATTTTTCGTCACCAGTAGCCAAGATAAAATCACCGCCCCAGGCGCCTAGACTTTTTATTGTTCCGTAATAATCAGGGAAAAGACGCTCTTTTACAGGAGTCATCTTCAATATTGCTGAAAGTACGGTTTCGTGCCTATCCATAGACAACTCAAAATCCGACAAGGTTGTTGCTCCTATCATAGCTCGGGTGAGGTCGGTTATCTTTTTAACCAGCTCGGAAGTGTCGAACTGTTGCTCCCTATAATTGGCAATTGCCTTTTTGCTGCTTTGCTTTTGATTTAGATGTACAAAATATAGGGATTCTTTAAAATACGGGTCAAAGGCGATGCTTTCTACCTTGGGTTTATTGTTTTTTAATTGGTACACCAAGGGTGAATTGGTTTGTGCACAGGCAATATCGTAACCACTGCCGCCAAATGCGTTCCATAATAGTTGGTAGGCATCTACCCGCGCCCATTGTGCCAAATTGTTTATCAGGGTAGACGAGGTTCCAAGCCCCCAGTTCCTTGGAAAAGTAAGGTGTGTTTCAATTTTAAAACCCTCACTGTCTGTTAACAACAACGGATTTTGTGCATTGGCCTCCAACAATAGGGTTTTTAACGTATTGGCCATGGATTTGTCCGATGTGGCAACTACATTTAAATTGGTAAGGTCGAGTTGGGCCGAGAACCAAACATTCTTGTTCAAGTCCAAGCTGGTCCAATCCAAAAAACCACTGGTGTTCGGAGTTACCTGCAACGATTGCCCATAACTGGTGGGAATGGCCAGTCCCAATGCTCCATCCAAAATGGCATACTCGCCCGAGAGCAATAACTTTCCATTACTGTAAAACTCCTTTTCCATTACTCAGCTTTAATATTTTCAAAAGCCTCTTTGACCGCGGCATTGGTAACGGTCCGCTCTTTAAAATAAGCGACCAATTGTAGTTTTTCCGCTTCCGTTGCACCTAATTGGTTCAACATGTTCAATAAGTGCATTTTCATATGTCCCTTTTGAATACCTGTAGTGACCAAGCTGCGAACCGCGGCAAAATTCTGTGCCAATCCTGCTACCGCAACAATTTGCATCAATTTCTTGGCTGTTGGTTTTTGAAGTATTTCCAAGGCAAGCTTCACCAAAGGATGCAAAGAGGTCAAGCCGCCTACTGTGCCAAGGGCCAAGGGTACTTCTATCCAGAACTTAAAAATCCCATCTTCAATTTTGGCATGGGTGAGGCTAGAGTATTGCCCATCTTTTGCAGCATAGGCATGTACGCCTGCTTCCACTGCCCTAAAATCGTTTCCTGTAGCGAGCACCACGGCATCAATCCCGTTCATGATCCCTTTGTTATGAGTCACGGCCCGGTAGGGCTCCACTTTCGCGATATTTACCGCTTGAACAAATTTTTGCGCAAACTCTTCGGCGTCCATGTCCGAATTGTCCAGTTCTGGAACCGGACAACTTACCTCTGCCCTTACCAAACAATTGGGAACGTAATTGGATAAAATGCCCATTATTACTTCAATGTTTTTTTCGTGGTTCGAAAATTCATCAAAAGAAAGGGCCAATTCCTTGAGTGTTTTGGCAAATTGTTCCAAACAGGAGTTGATGAAGTTTGCACCCATGGCATCCAAAGTCTCAAATGTACAATGGAGCTGATAGTACCCTTGAATTTTATCGCTTAGGTCACGTAATTCAATATCGTTGATGCCTCCACCGCGCTTTTCCATATTTTGGGTAATGGAAGCAACACTTTTTAAAAGTTCAGGTTTTGCAGCAATAAAAAATTCTTTGAGTCTTCTTTTTTCGCCCTTAAATATAAAATGGACCTGACCTACTTTTTCGGTGCCAATAATCTCTGCTTTAAAACCGCCACGATCCATCCAAAATTTGGCAGCCTTGCTTGCAGCGGCTACGACCGAACTTTCTTCTATGGCCATGGGAATGGCCAGGAACTCTCCATTTATCTTAAAGTTTGGGGCTATGGCAAACGGCAAATAATAATTGGAAATGGTATTCTCTATAAATTCATCGTGCAGTTTTTGTACTCTTGGATCGGTGTTCCAGTACTGCTCCAAGAGTTGTTTGGCAGCTTTTGGGTCCTGAGTGCAATTGGTGGCTATCCAATCAATTTTTTGGGTTTTGGATAGTTTGGAAAATCCTTCAACGGGCGTTTTCATAAAGCAGGGTTAAAGAGTTCAAAGATACGCATATTGACCGTTTGGAGGAGCCGCATCTAAATTTTGGAACCGAAGCGCATCGGCAAAGGTTAAAATTGTTGCAAACGCAACAGCAAAGTTTATTTTTCCGATAAATATTAGTAAACTTGGGAGTTTTTAATCAATTTTTTTCACTTCATGAACAAAAAATATTTTCTATTCCTATTCCTTTTGGGAGCATTTACATTTTCTACTGCACAAAAGAAAAAAATAACCCTTGAAGAAATTTGGGGCGGGGAATTCAGGACAGAATACATGGATGTTTTACGATCCATGAACAACGGTACTCAATATACCATATTAAACACAACCCGCTCTCCGCGCGCCAGTAGTTTGGATAAGTACGACTACAAGACATTGGAAAAAGTGGAAACAATAGTGGCATCATCCGATGCTGTTCCCTATTTTTCATCATATTCTTTCAGTGACGATGAATCACAAGTGCTTTTGGCCACAGAAGTGGAACCCATTTTTAGGCGTTCCCGGCTCGGAATTTACTATGTGTACGATATTGCCACCAAAAATCTGGTAAAGATTTCCGAGACCAAAATTCAAGAACCTACACTTTCGCCGGACGGTAGTAAAGTGGCCTATGTCCTGGACAATAATTTATATGTGATGGATTTGGCCGATCGGACTACTAAACAGGTTACTTCTGATGGAAGTAAAGGAACCATCATAAATGGGGTGACGGATTGGGTGTACGAAGAAGAATTTGCATTTGTCCGTGCTTTTGAGTGGAACAGCAACGGAACTAAAATCGCATTTTTAAGATTTGATGAAACCGAGGTTCCCCATTTTTCCATGGATGTTTACGGTAAGGACCTGTACCCTTCTCAGCATGAATTTAAATATCCAAAGGCAGGAGAGAAAAACTCTATCGTGTCATTGCACATGTACGATGTGGTTTCTGGGAAAATATCGAACGTTAATTTGAACGATCCATATTATATCCCAAGAATCAAATGGATGAACCACCCAGATCATTTGAGCGTTCAAACATTGAACAGGCATCAAAACGACCTAAAAATGTATGCCGTAAATGCAAAGGATAATTCATTCTCTGTTTTATTGGAGGAAACCGATGCTGCCTATGTGGACATTGATGATGACCTTACTTTTTTGGACGATGACAGTTTTATCTGGACAAGCGAAACCGATGGCTATAACCATTTGTACCTGTACGGAAGAAACGGAAAGTTGAAAAATCAGATTACGCAAGGTCCTTGGGAAGTAACAAGGTACTATGGCTACGATGAGGATAACGATCGTATTTTTTATCAGTCCGTGGAAAACGGCTCCATCAATAGGGGCGTTTACAGTATTTCGACCAATGGGAAGCGCAAAAAAGAATTATCCGTGGAAGAGGGAACAAATTCAGCAGCCTTCAGTAGCGATTATACCTATTATATAAATACATATTCCAGTGCAACAACTCCTTATAGGTTTACCTTGCACAACGCATCCAATGGGAAACTGGTAAAAGCAATCAAGGATAATTCAGCTTTGCAGAACAAACTGGAAGGCTATGAGATTTCACCTAAGGAATTTTCCACCATCAATATAAATGGGAACGATCTTAATATGTACATGATCAAACCGGCAGATTTCGATCCCAATAAAAAATATCCATTGTTCATGTTCCAATACAGTGGCCCAGGTTCGCAGCAAGTGGCCAACCAATGGATGGGCAGCAACGATTATTGGCACCAGCACTTGGCATCTCTAGGATATATCGTAGCCTGTGTAGATGGTAGGGGAACAGGTTTAAAAGGGCGCGATTTTAAAAAGGTGACCCAAAAAGAATTGGGCAAATTCGAAGTTGAAGATCAAATTGCAGCGGCTCAAAAATTGAGCGAGCGGTCTTGTATTGATGCGGACAGAACCGGTATTTGGGGCTGGAGCTATGGAGGATTTATGTCCACCAATGCCTTGCTGAAAGGTAACGACACCTTTGAAATGGCCATTGCTGTGGCGCCAGTAACCTCTTGGCGTTTTTACGATACCATTTATACAGAACGATACATGCAGACTCCCCAGGAAAACCCAACGGGGTATGACGATAACTCTCCTTTTAACTACCCTGAATTGTTGAAAGGCAAGTATTTGTTGGTTCACGGATCTGGAGACGATAACGTACATGTGCAGAACACTATGCGTATGATAGAGGCATTGGTACAGGCCAATAAACAATTCGATTGGGCTATTTACCCAGATAAGAACCATGGTATTTATGGAGGATATACCAGATTGCACCTATATACCAAAATGACCAATTTTGTTAAAGAAAATCTTTAAATAAAACCAATACCAAACCAATATGTCAGAAGTAGTTAAGCCAGTGAACGAGAAACAAGTTTTTGGGCATCCACAGGGATTGTTCTATCTCTTTTTTGCAGAGTTGTGGGAGCGTTTCAGTTTTTATGGAATGCGCGCCTTGCTTACACTCTACATGGTAGATGTAATTTTCGCCGCCTTAATGGAACGGGATTACGCTACCGCAGCAGTATATTCCTCCTATGGATCATTAGTGTACGCATCCACGGTAATTGGTGGTCGTATTTCCGATAGTATTCTTGGAATGCGCCGATCCATATTTCTTGGAGGCATTTTAATGTCCCTAGGGCATTTTGTGCTTGCCATTGAGAACGATGTCGCCTTTTTTATGGCCCTTTCCTTGATTATTGCAGGGAATGGCTTTTTTAAACCGAATATATCAACATTTGTAGGTTCTTTATATAAGGATGGAGACCCTAAGAAAGATTCGGGCTTCACCATTTTTTACATGGGGATCAATATAGGTGGATGGGTGGCGCCATTGCTTTGTGGATATTTGGCGGCCAAATATGGGTGGCACTATGGATTTGGATTGGCAGGAATAGGGATGCTTACCGGATTGATCGTTTTTTGGAGCGGAATCAAAAAAGGTGTTTTTGGCGATAAAGGACTCCCTCCAGAGAATGGAAATATAGAGAAAAAGGTTATGGGCCTAAAACAAGGCATAATGGTTCCAGTTTTGGCTTTTGCCTCGGTTCCCGTAATTGCTTATTTGTTGTCCTCTTACAAAGCATTGGGAGTAGAAGGTTCTTTTTTTGGAGACCAGAATATCGTAAATGTGATATTTAAACTAATTGGGTTCTCCATATTGGTATACTTGGGCTACATTATGTACAAAGCCACATTGGAAGAGCGTAAAAAGCTATTTGTAGCAGTGCTAATAACCTTCTTTATGACCATCTTTTGGGGTTTTCATGAACTTTCCGGAAGTGTGATCACACTTTTTGCCGCTAGAAATGTGGATTTGGAGGGGATTATGACCGCTTCACAGACCAATTCCTTAAATTCCATGTGGATCATAATTTTGGCCATTCCGATTTCTTTAATGTGGCAATGGTTGTCCAAAAAGAAACTTAACCCAAGAACGCCCTATAAGTTTGGTATGGGACTTTTGTTCGCAGGGGTCAGTTTTTATGTATTGGCCATTAGTGGTGCCAGTGCAAACGACAACGGATTTGTCCCCTTTACCTATTTATTGCTAATGTATTTCTTGATTTCGGTAGGTGAATTGTTCATGTCGCCCGTTGGACTTTCAAAAATTACGGACCTTTCACCAAAAAGGATAGTGGCCTTTATGATGGGGGTTTGGTTCCTGTCGTCTGCATTTGCATTTCAGGTAGTAGGGTTTATCGGTAAACAAATGGCGATAGAGAGCACCGATTCCGATATTAGTGGTTTTAGTACATTAAGTGTTTATACCGATGGATTTATGCTCATAGCCCAATATGCAATTGGAGCGGGAATTCTGGTTATAGTGGCTTCACCATTGATCAAAAAGTTGATGGGCAACGTGCATTAATTTAATTGAGCTTAAACGTATAAAATCCCTTTTCCCCCGTGTGGTGAAAAGGGATTTCTTTTTGTGCACAAGTCGCTTTCCATTTTTTTATCAAGCTTGGGTAGTTGCTCCCGTCCATAAAAATTTTTTTGGGTTGTACAGAGTCCAGAACCCGTTCCAGGTTAATTTTTGATGATTGAGTCAACAAAAGATACTCTGGCCTTGCTTTAATGGGCAGTACGGTGAGACTGTCCACCACGAACAATCTTTTAGAGCCAATTCGATAACTGTTCTTGAGCTGAACGGCACTCATTTTTTGAATCCGCTCTGCTAAGGAATAGTCCGTCGCTATATTTCCAATATTGAAAGTGTCCGAAGCGATAATAACGAGTGAATCTCCTAATTGATGCAGTAAAACCGTGTTTCTGGAGCGATGTGCCAAGGTTATTGTTTCCTTCTGATGTAACTCGACCTGTTTATAAATGCCCCATACTTGAAAAATGATAAGCCCACTGAAAAAAACAGCCATGGTTTTCCATTTGGGTTTGGATAAAAACAACACAAGAGCAGTAATGATCAAGTATCCCCAAATGAGTTGAAAAGAATCGAAAGGAATGTTTTTAATAATAAAACTCTCTTGTTTTGCCACCCATCCGACGGTGGCATTCATCAAGCGGATGATCCAATCAAAACCTTTGGCGATAATATTGGGCAAGAAGTCTATCAAAGCTAAAAAGATGACTAGGATACCAAAGCCCAAAATCAAACCCAGAAAAGGAACAACAAGTAAGTTGGTAACAAAAAATAAGGCCGGAAACTGATGGAAATAAAACAAACTGATAGGCAAAACACCCAATTGGGCAGCAACACTTACCGATAATAATTGCCATATTTTGCGGACCAGGATATTTTCAGGGAACCAAAACTTTTGCAATTTTGGGTAGATCCAAACAATGGAGAAAACAGCGGCATAGCTCATTTGAAAGCCTACCTGAAATAAAAACAAGGGCTTGACCAAAAGAATGAACAACATGGATAGCGCAATAATGTTAAAGGAATTGGTAGGACGATTTAGATACATCGCATACGCTACAAAAGAAAACATGGAAACAGCCCTGACAATGGAAGGAGAGAGCCCTGCAACAAAAGCATAGGACCATAGCAACAAAACTATAAGTAAAAGTTTTACGGTCTTACCTTTAGGTAAACGCTCCAAAGGCGAAAGCAAAAATTCCAATAAAAAGAGAAATATACCAACATGGAGCCCGGATACGGCCAAGATATGAACTGCTCCTGCGTTTTTGTAATTATCGTAGGTGTTCTCGGAAATGTCGTCCCGTTTTCCCAAAAGCAATGCTTGGATAACCCCCGATTCCTCTAGTCCAAAGTCGTATTTTTTTAATTTGGATATAATTTTTTCCCTAAAGTTGGCTGCTCTGCCGACCCAGGTTTTTGGAGCGTTCTCTTTTTTTATAATGGAGCTATAGTTGCTTTTGATGAAATGTACGATCCCTTGCTTTTCTAGATAGCTTTTGTAATCGAATTGATGGGGATTCAATGGAGGTCGGATTGACCTTGGTTTGGCATGGATCAAAAACTCATCATCAACCTGCAACTGCTTAGTTAGTGAGTCTACAGATAAACCGAAAAGTATGGTGCCGGTTGTTTGTTCGTTGTCCGAAGCAATGATTTGGGCGATATAATTGTGGGAAAAGGTATTGGGTTTGAGCACTTCCCTTACTTTTAGGTGCCATACTTTTTCCTTCGTAACATCCTTTTTGGAGTAATGGTGGGGCATGCCCTTGCCCATTGAAATTCCAACGACCCAAATTCCTAAACAAAAAGAGGTTAAAAATGTAAGCGCCTCAAAAAACGGGAGTCCATTGCGTTTTTGCTTTGCTCTTGCCCAGAAAAGGCCAATGGGCAATACGGATAGCGCAATGAGCAATAAAAAGGAGTTTACATCAATATAAAAACCAAAAATAATACCCAGTACAACCCACAATGTGAGTTTTACGGATATAAAGTTAAGTTGTTGCACTTATAGGATGCGCATGGCCTTTACAAAGGCACTGTTCCAGTATCCCTCCCGTAACGAGGATACCAGCACGCCGCGTGAGGTTGTGGCGTGGATAAACTTAATGTCGTTGCCCTTTACATCTACCACAAGCCCAACATGGTTGATGCGCTTGCCCGTTTTACTTGTTTTAAAAAAGAGCAGATCTCCTTTTTCCACACGGGCAATTTGTATTTTTTCTCCTTCCAGGGCCATTTGATACGATGTTCTGGGAAACATAATGTCGTTTTCCTTTAAGGAGACATAGACCAAGCCAGAGCAGTCCATGCCCTTTTTGGTGGTGCCCCCGTATTTGTAACGAGTGCCCGAATATGTTAGCGCCGTGGAAATAATTCTGTTTGCCTTTGCATTTTTACGCCCCTCCTTTTTGGATTTTGGTTTAGGGGAAGTGTCGGTGTTGGACCCCTCTACCGTAACGGTTCGGGTCTTGCTGTAGGTTCTTCGTTTTTTGCCCGGGCCACAAGCCATTATGGCAAAAAACAATAGTAAGATTATGGTTTTACGTAACATCCAAGAGTAGATTTACTTTCTTGGAATATAAAACTACACATTTTTCACAATTAATTGTGCAGCCAATTTACTGGCACCTTTACCGCCCAACTTTTCTTTTAGCAGTTTATAATCGGATAATATACGGTCGCGATCAGGTCCATTCACAATTTTTGAAAGCTCTTTTTTTAAGTTTTTTGTGGTCAGTTCATTCTGAATCAGTTCTTTGACCACTTCCTTTTTCATAATTAGGTTTACCAAAGAAATGTAATCGAGGGTAATAATACGTTTGGCAATTTGATAGGAGATCCAGTTTCCTTTGTAGCATACCACTTGAGGTATCCCAAAAAGCGCAGTTTCCAATGTAGCCGTTCCGCTAGTGACCATGGCGGCATGTGAGTGCTTTAAAAGCGTGTAGGTCTTGTTGGAAACGAACTGTACTTCGTCACCTTCTAAAAAAGGAGCGTAGAAATCGTTGGAAAGACTTGGTGCCCCCGCAATCACGAATTGATATTGATTAAAATCCTTTTTTACCGAAAGCATAACGTTCAACATTTTTTGGACCTCTTGTTTTCTGCTTCCCGGTAGCAAGGCGATTATCGGTTTTTTGGGATCTAATCCGTTTTCTTCTCTAAACGTTTGATTGTCCTGTAACGGGGTGTTCTCAATGGCATCGATCAAAGGGTGGCCGACAAATTGTACGGGATATCCATGTTTTTTCTCGTAAAACTCTTTTTCAAAAGGAAGGATTACGTACATCTGGTCAATATCCCGCTTTATTTTTTTGATCCTACCTTCTCTAGAAGCCCAAATTTGAGGCGAAATATAGTAGTTGGTTTTATATCCTTCAGCTTTGGCCCATTTTGCTATTCGTAGGTTAAAGCCCGAGAAATCGATAAATATGATCACATCTGGATCAAAATTCTGAATATCCTCTTTACAATAGGCAATATTTTTAAAAATGGCAGGGATGTTTTTGATTACTTCCAAAAACCCCATAAAGGCCATGTCCTTGTAGTGCTTGGCCAATTCTCCACCCTCTTGTTGCATTAAATCACCTCCCCAACATCGAATCTGTGCCGAGGTATCTTCTTTTTTTAAGGCTTTTATTAAATTGGAACCATGTAGATCCCCGGATGCTTCACCAGCTATGATATAATATTTCATTGGTAAGGATCAAATTCAAAAACTAAAGGCAAAAATCAAAAATTAATATCGATTAGTTTGGGTTGTATATAAAAGAGTTCTGTGTTTACCTAGCCCATAACTTTGTACATTAATATGATCAGGGCGGTAACCAGAGTGGCCAACATTACTCCTTTGGCCCGTTGGTCCCTCTTAATGCGCAAAAAGGCAAAAAAAGCAACAAGGTTTAAAACAGCGCCCAGTGCCAACAAACTGCCAATATGGCCTTGACTTATGGCGGCATTGATGGTTTCCCCAACACTTAAATCAGAAAATAATAGGATATAGAGCAGGGTGCCAAATGTGTTTGCAATGAGCCCGACTATAAATCCGATGATGATCTCTTTTTTATTGTTCATTTAAATTCCAGTTGTTTATTTGTGGTATGGCGTGGTGCGCTGTAAGGTCGAATTGTGTTGGCACTACGGAAATATAACCCTGTGCCAAGGCCCATTCGTCGGTGTCCTCACCCTTGTCCAGGAGCTCAAATTCGCCCGTAAGCCAATAATAATCCTTGCCCGATGGACTTGTTCTTTTATCAAATTCCTCTTTCCAATTGCCTCGTGCTTGTCGGCAAATCCGAATGCCTTTAGGCGGATTTTCCGATTTTGGAATGTTCACGTTCAATACGGTTCCTTTTGGAATTCCATTGGTCAATGCCTCGGAGACAATATTTTTTACACAATCGAGCGCTGGTTCAAAATTAGCGTTCCAAGAATAGTCGCACAGGGAGAAACCAATGGCCGGAATACCTTCAATACCTGCCTCAATGGCAGCGCTCATTGTTCCTGAATAAATAACATTGATAGATGAATTGGATCCATGGTTGATTCCGCTCACACAAATATCGGGCTTACGGTCCAAAATTACCCGAAGCGCCAATTTTACACAGTCTGCTGGAGTCCCGCTGCAGCTGTACTCACTTGGAGCACCTTCTTTATGATCAACTACCACCTTTTTGGAAAACAGGGTGCTGTCAACGGTAATCGCATGCCCCATGCCGCTTTGAGGGCTGTCCGGGGCAACAACGACCACGTCACCAAGTTGTTTCATGGTGCGTATCAATGCCCTGAGCCCAGGCGCTGTAATTCCATCATCATTGGTTACAAGAATCAACGGTTTTTCCATATGGCATAATTAAAGGCATAAAAATACGTTTTTCATAAGGATATGAAGCTCTGGTCGTTTAACAAAAAATTAAATTCAGCAGAAAGGACTGGCACGGTTTTTTCTGTATCTTAGAGAATTCATACAAGTAGAACGAAGGAAGACATTGTGAAGATTTGGCAGTATGAGGTCAAATGGTTTCCCTCAAAAAAAACATATTTATGAAAAAGAACTTCATCTTAGCACTTTTGGTTATCCTTGTGGCAGTAGCCTCCTGTAGTTTTACCAATAAGTCTTTTGAAAATGATGATAAGGATAAATTTTTATTGGAATTGATTTCCTATGTATTGGAAAAAGGACATTATGAGCCCAAGGACATCAACGATAATTTTAGTTCCAACGTTTTTGATGATTTTATCGACATCGTAGATCCTACCAAGAGATATTTTCTTCAGAGCGACTTGCGCGAATTTGAAAAATATCGGTTTATGATCGATGATGAGATCAGAAATACCGACATTACCTTTTTTAATGCCGTTTATCAACGGTTAATGGTTCGAATGGAAGAAGCCAAGGAAATTTACAACGAGGTGCTTTCCGAACCATTCGATTACACCATTGACGAAACCATAGAAATCGACTACGATAAACAAGAGTTTGCCTCGAGCAAAAAAGAACTCAAAGAACGTTGGAGAAAACAATTAAAGTACAACACCTTAAATATATTCGACAACAAAATAGACAACTTGATCAACGATGCCAACGATGTTGCCAGTACCGATGCAAAACCGGTGTTATCTTTCAACGACATACCAGGTACGGTGGACAAAGTAGCGGTTGAAGAAGAAGCGAGAGAAGTTACTAAGAATACTTTGGACGAGTTTTTTGATTTTGTGGATGATCTTGAGCGCAAGGACTGGTTTGTACAATATTTGAATACGATCGTAGAGGAATTTGACCCCCATACATTCTATTTTGCTCCAGAAGAAAAGGAGAAGTTCGATATAGGTATGTCTGGAAAGTTTGAAGGTATAGGGGCCAGATTGCAGAAAAAACCCGAAGGAGCCAAAATTGTAGAGATTATTTCCGGTGGTCCGGTTTGGAGAGACCAGAGTTTAGAGGTGGGAGATCAGATCTTAAAGGTTGGTCAAAAAGGAGAAGAACCTATAGATATAGTTGGTATGCGACTGGACGATGCCATAAAATTGATCAAAGGCCCCAAAGGCACCATAGTTGAACTTACCGTAAGAAAAGTAGATGGAACTATTGAAACGGTGTCCATTACAAGAGATGTGGTAGAGTTGGAGGAGTCCTATGCAAAATCCGCCACAATTGATGCCGGCAACCAAAAGTACGGTCTAATCAATCTACCTAAATTTTATGTGGATTTCGATGACTATTCCGAACGAAATGCAGCTACCGATGTAGCCAAGGAATTGGAACGTTTAAAAGAAGCAGGTGCAGAAGGAATTATTTTGGATTTACGGGACAATGGGGGTGGATCCCTAAAAACCGTTGTAGAAATGGCAGGATTGTTCATTAAAGACGGTCCAATTGTGCAAGTACGTTCCTCTGGACAAAGAAAAGAAGTGCATGAGGATAAGGACGAGCGCATTCAATGGGATGGTCCTTTAGTAATTCTGGTTAACGAACTTTCCGCATCGGCATCCGAAATATTGGCAGCGGCCATGCAGGACTACAAAAGGGCCGTGGTGATCGGCAGCAAACAAACTTTTGGTAAAGGAACTGTTCAAAACGTTATTCCTTTGGACCCAATTGTTAGAGGTAACGAACATGGTGATTTAGGTGCCATAAAATTGACCACCCAAAAATTCTATAGGATCAATGGAGGGTCTACCCAATTGGAAGGTGTAAAAAGTGACATTGTTGTTCCGGACAGATATAGCTATATCGATCTGGGCGAGCGCGATCAGCAAAATCCATTGGGCTGGGATAAAATCACACCTGCCGATTACAAGATATGGGACGGTTACATCGACTTGGACCAAGCAGTAAAGAACAGTAAAGAACGTATGGCCAAAAATGAGCAGATCAAGTTGATAGAAGAAAACGCCAAGTGGTTAAAAGAGCAACAGGATGAAAATTTGATCTCACTCAAATACGACGCTTACGTAGGGAAGGAACAAGAGGCCAAGAAACGCTCAGAACGTTTTAAAAGCTTAAAGGACTATGATTCAAAACTGTCCTTTGGCTCTTTGCAATACGAGACAGAGTTGTTTACCCAAGACTCCGTATTACGTGAGAAAAGGGATAGATGGCACAAGGATTTGGCACGTGATATCTATGTTGAGGAAGCAGTCAATGTGCTGAAAGATCTTCATCAAAACAATATTAAAAAAGAAGAAACAAAATTGGCCAGCGTTAAAGGATAGGCCCGATCAGTTTCAAATTATTTAGAAGACCAACTCATTTGAGTTGGTTTTTTTTATGCATTTTTGATGTCAAAATTTAAATCATAACTAACCTTTATGAAGGATAGAACTATATATGCCATTTTGATATCGGCATGTGTCATAGGATTTTGGCTATTCGATAATTTTTATACCCCTGCAACATATTCCCCTCCCGATGAAACGCCAAAGATTACTTTGGAATCCGACTTATTGCCAAGTTCAACCATGGGCGAAGTGGTACAGCATGCGTATTATGCCCTTTCTTATAGTGAACCTCATGAACAAGCGGAATGGGTAGCCTATACCTTAAAAAAAGAACACCTCACCTATGATGAGAGAAAGCGGCCATATTTTATAGAGGACCCCAAAGTAACATCCAAATCTGCGGATTGGCGAAACTATAAAGGTTCTGGTTACGATAGGGGGCATTTGTGTCCGGCAGGGGACAGGCGTTTTTCTGAACAGGCCTACAACGAAACTTTTTACACGAGCAATATTAGTCCGCAGGACAAGTATTTTAATGCGGGCATATGGAACCGATTAGAGCAGAAAGTACGCTATTGGTGTAAAAAATATGGCGATTTGATGGTGATTACGGGCGGTGTTCTCCAAAATGATCTTCCCCAAATTGGGGATGAGGATGTGGATGTGCCACGTACATTTTATAAAATCGTGGTCAGGTCCAATAAAGGAAAAATGGAACCGATCGCTTTTTTGATCCCAGCCAAAGAAACCAAAAAACCACTTCAACAATTTATAATATCCATTGATGAGATTGAAGCAAAAACCGGAATCGATTTTTTTCATGGGCAATCAAAAGATTGGCAACAAAAAATGGAAGCTACAATAGGAGATGCAGGGCAATGGAAACTTTAAATCCCGTCCTTTAAACGGTTGGAATCAAGCTTTAGAAATATGAACAGTAGCATGGTAAAAAATATTAAACCAGAACCGCCATAGCTAAAAAAGGGCAATGGTACCCCAATGGTTGGCAAAAGCCCTATGACCATACCAATATTTATAAAGTAGTGAAACACCAAAATGGAAATTACCCCATAGCCATACATCCGGCTAAAATCACTTTTTTGTCGCTCCGCAATGTAGATCAAGCGTAAAAAAAATAGGGAGAACAACAAGATAACCGCTGTAGTGCCCAAAAAACCCCATTCTTCGCCAACCGAACTAAAAATGTAATCGGTATGTTGTTCGGGAACAAAGTCGCCCTTGGTTCGGGTGCCCTCCAAAAATCCTTTTCCGGTAAAACCACCAGATTCGATGGCTTTTTCCGACTGATAGGTATTGTAGCCAATGGTCTTTCGGATTTCGTCCAGTTTGTCCTCATCTTTTTCCAAGCTCAACCATAGGGCAAATCGATCCCTGTGGCGCTGTTCAAAAACATTTTCAAAAACAAAGTTTACCGAGAGGGAAAACAATATGGAAACCGCAATAACGCCCACCACGGGCAATATTGGAATTTTTACAGATGCCTTTTTAAAGGTGTAGATGAGCAAGGTAAGTATGATCAGGCCAATGGCGACCCAAACCGTACCGAACATTAATGTAGTGGCAAAAAGCACCACGGCAAAAATTAATATACCTAAATAGTAAATTGGGAAACCTTCCCTGAACAGGACAAAGAACAGTGAAAAATAGATTAGGGAACTACCGGGGTCTGGTTGCGGCAAGATTAAAATTGCGGGCAAAAGAATAATGATCAACGCATATATTTGATGCTTGCCCGTTCGTATATCGGTCTGTATATCGCTTAAAAATTTGGCAAGGGCCAACGATGTGCCCACTTTGGCCAACTCGGACGGTTGCAGATTAAAAAAACCAAGATCGTACCAGGATGTGGCTCCGGCAATGGTTTTGCCAAATAAGAACAGTCCCAATAGCAGTACAATGCATACGATGTAAAAAATTGAGGCAAACCGTTCAAAAAAATGTGACTCCACAAACAGCACGAATATGATGCCCAAGGCGGCAAGGCCAATAAAAAACAGTTGTTTGCCGTAAAGCGTGGAAAAATCAAAAATGGAGGTGTGCGATTCTCCGACCGATGTTGAATAAATATTGATCCACCCGATCAAGACCAAAAGAGCGTAAAGAATTACGGTAACCCAATCCAAACGTCCAAATAGACCCTTACCAGACATACTCGTTTATCTTGAAAGGTTCGCCACTATATGGCTTGGCATATTCGTGTTCCAACGTTTTTTCCAACATTCTCTTTTCCAGGTCTTTTCGTGTTATCTCGCCTTTAAGGTATTTTTCTATCAGCAGCGAAGCTATGTGACCTGCGTAGCGAGAGCCATAGTAACCATTTTCGATATATACGGCCAAGGCAATTTGAGGGTTCTCCACGGGGGCAAAGGCAACAAAAACAGAGTGGTCCGTCAACTGCATTCTTTCTCCATCAACTCGTATAAAATTTTCTACGGTACCGGTTTTACCTGCTATTTCGATATCTGGAATTTTTACCCATCTTGCCGTTCCGTAATTGTAAACGTTTTTCATGCCTTCGATTACCGGCTCAAAATGTTTTCTATCTATGGTAGTGTACCGAGGTTCTGTAAATTTTGGGTCAATGGCCCCGTTGTTTCCAATGTTTTTAATAATGTGAGGGGTGTAAAAATATCCGCGGTTGGCAATGGCGGCCGTCATGTTGGCCAACTGTAAGGGCGTTGCGGCAATTTCTCCTTGCCCAATAGAGTTGGATATAATGGTTGATGCCGCCCATCTGCCGTCACCGTACCATTTGTCGTAATATTCCTTATCGGGTATTCGGCCAGGAGCACCAGTAGGTAGATCGGTGCCAAGAAAATTCCCAAGTCCAAAACTTTTCATGTGTTTTTCCCAAACATCCATACCCTCGTCGGTAGTTTGGTATTTATCGAATATTTTACGGAAAACACCGGCAAAGTATGCATTACAGGATTGATAAATACCGGAGTTCATATCTCTTACCCCGCCACCACAATGGCATCCTCTTAAAGTATTGCCCACATAAAACCCATGATAACATCGAAATTTGGTATTGGCATCGACAACCCCTTCCTGCAATCCTACAAGGGCATTTAGGGTTTTAAATGGTGATCCTGGTGATGGTTGTGCCAATATGGAACGGTCCCAAGTTGGTTTGGATATGGTGTCGTAGTGCAGTTTACTATAGTTTTTGGAACGCTTTCTGCCCACTAAAAGCGAGGGGTCGTAAGTGGGGCCGGAGATCATGGCCAAAATCTCGCCGGATTTAGGTTCAATGGCAACAATTCCCCCTCTTTTGCCGTGCATTAATTTTTCGCCATATTCTTGTAGGACCTTATCCAATGTAATATGGATTTCTTTGCCCTGCTCTGGCAATGTGTCCAATTTACCTTCCTTATACGGGCCAATATCACGGTTAAAACGGTCCTTTTGAATATGTTTTACTCCTTTTCTACCTCGCAATATTTCTTCGTACTGCTGTTCGATACCTGTTCTACCCTTTAATTCACCGGCAACATAATAAGGATTGTTCTTTAGGTCCCATTCGTTAACTTCGCTAATGTAACCGAGTACGTTGGCCGCACTTTTGGTATTGTAATAGCGCAGTGATCTTTTTTGGATATAGAAACCTGTGTAGTGGCGCATTTTTTCTTGGAGCCTGGCATAATCCTCTTTGGATAATTGAGGTACCAAAACAGAGGGCAATCTGGGAGAATAGATTCTTGCTTTTTCCATTTTGGACATAAATTCGGCCTTCTCAATGCCCAAAAGGCCACAAAATTCCAAAGTATCCAACGGTTTAACCTCTCGAGGAATCACCATTACATCATAAGCCGGTTGGTTTCCTACCAATAGTTTGCCGTGCCGATCGTAGATATAGCCTCTTTCGGGATAATCGTACACTTTTTTGATTGCCGGGTCATCCAAGATTTGATCGGGTGAAAACCGGAATAATTGCAAATAGGAAAGCCTACCGATAAAGGTGAATCCTATTAGTACAACAACGGATGATAACAATAACTTTTTCATGAACTGCCTAATGTTTTTTGGCTCTGTATATATGCAACGGAAAAAAAGTCGGTTTTATTCGGATCTTGGACTAAAAAGTGAACTGAACAGTATACAAAGTACTAAAGTTACAACACCTGTCACAAAAACGTTCTTCAAAATTAACAGGATATGGGCAATACTTAAAATTTCAAAGAAAAAGTATATCAAATGATGGATCAGTACCACTAAAGCCATAAAGGTGATGCGTTGGATCTTGGTCGTATTTTTAAAACTGAAATTTTGAAAATCGTAGTTTATACCAAAACAAAAGCGCATAACCGGCGGCCTTAAATAAGCTACGGTGGTAGAGGCCAAAGCATTAAGGGCAAGGGTGTCAGAAAAAATATCGATTGTTAGGCCCAACAAAAACGCAGTGAGCATAAACACGGCCCTGTTCACTTTAATAGGGTACCAATAAAAGAAGATAACGTACACCATGGGGTTGATAAAACCCAAGAAATTCAGATTGTTAAAAATGAGAACCTGTGTTAGGACCAACAATACAAATCTGAATATATTTATGATTACCGTATTGTTCATTCTATGGTTCTTGCCTCAAGTTCTTGAATCTCTTCTTTGTCCTTATTTTCGATCAGATAAACATTTTTGATGTTCGCCATGTCGCTGAAGAGTTCAACATCAATATTGTAAAAGCTCTTGGAATCGTTAAGGTCATATTTTTTTATGGTACCCACAGGAACGTTCTCTGGAAAAATACTCGACATACCTCCGGTTACAATAGTGTCCCCCACAACAAGAGGGACCAATCGAGGAATATCTACCAACTGCACCACGGTATAATCTTTGGCATCCCAGATCAGTGACCCAAAGTATTCTGTTCCCTTTATTTTTGCGTTGATGTTCGATTTTGTGTTCAATACACTTTGAACTGTTGCAAATTTATTGGAAACATTTTCTACAATGCCCAATATCCCATCGGTTGTGATGACACCCATGTCCTGGTGCACCCCATCCCGAGCACCCTTGTCTATAGTTACATAGTTTCTTGGGGAAATATAACTGTTCTTTATCAATTTGGCGCTGAGCACTTCGTGTTGCATTTCGGTCGAATCCAAAGATGCTGTTATGGTGTCGCTGATCGAATTGAACAACAACTTGCGCAACCGTCTGTTTTCATCTACCAGTCTGGAATTTTCGTCCTTCAGATTAAAATAGGAGGAAACGTCCGAACCAGCTCCATAAATGCTGCCGGTGACCCACTTGGATGAATTGAAAAACTTGGATTGATGGTACGAATGTGATCTAATGGTCATCACCAAAGAAATAAACGCAAAAAACGCATATAAAAATGCGTTTCGATAGCGTAGTACAAAATTGATGATGCGTTGCATGCAATCGTATGTTACTCAGGTTGAATACCTTTAAAATAATGGAACTGTTTTAAAAACAGGCCTATTTTATTAAAATACTTTTGTATCGTTCAATATTTTTGAGAGCAATTCCTGTTCCTCTTACCACAGCCCTTAAGGGATCTTCGGCAATGTATACCGGTAAATCTGTTTTTTGGGACAATCTTCTATCCAGTCCTCGGAGCATGGAACCGCCACCTGCTAGATAAATTCCGGTATTGTAAATATCGGCTGCCAGTTCTGGTGGGGTCTGGGACAAGGTTTCCATAACCGCATCCTCTACCCTAAGGATACTTTTGTCCAGCGCCTTGGCGATTTCCCTATAAGAAACGTGCACTTGTTTTGGTTTACCGGTCAATAGGTCACGCCCTTGAATGGATTTATCCTCTGGCGGCGACTTTAGGTCCTCTGTAGCGGAACCAATTTCAATTTTTATGGCCTCTGCCGTACTTTCACCAACATATAGGTTGTGCTGGGTACGCATGTAATAAATGATGTCGTTGGTAAACACATCTCCGGCGATTTTTACCGACTTGTCACAAACTATCCCTCCAAGGGCAATAACGGCAATCTCCGTAGTACCCCCGCCTATATCCACTATCATATTTCCTTTGGGCTGCATTATGTCCAGTCCAATACCTATGGCCGCAGCCATGGGCTCGTGGATCAAGTATACCTCTTTTCCATTTACACGTTCTGCGGATTCACGTACTGCACGCATTTCCACTTCGGTAATCCCGGAAGGTATACAGATAACCATTCGAAGAGCCGGTGGAAACCATTTTTTCTTAAGGGCCGGAATGCTTTTGATCATCATGTTCATCATCTTCTCCGAAGCGTCGAAGTCGGCAATTACCCCGTCTTTCAATGGCCGAATGGTCTTGATGTTCTCATGGGTCTTTCCCTGCATCATATTGGCTTCGCGACCAACCGCGATTATTTTTCCTGATACGCGGTCCCTAGCTACAATGGAAGGACTATCGACCACCACTTTGTCCATATGGATGATCAGGGTGTTTGCAGTACCAAGGTCAATAGCTATTTCCTCGGTCATGAAATCAAAGAATCCCATAGAAATTGTCTGTTTTTCGGATTAACGGTAAAAAATTATCGGCTAAAGTACTAAAATTAATGTTTAAAATGCCTAGTACCAGTCATCACCATCGCCAATCCGTTTTCATTGCAGTAATCAATGCTCAATTGATCCTTTATGGAGCCGCCAGGTTGAATCACACTTTTAATGCCTGCTTTGTCCGCAATCTCTACACAGTCCGGGAAAGGAAAAAATGCATCGCTGGCCATTACGGCACCATCTAGATCAAAATCAAAGGACTTTGCTTTGTGTATCGCTTGGTTAAGAGCATCGACTCTTGAGGTTTGGCCCGTACCGCTGGCACATAATTGCCTGTTCTTGGCCAAAACTATGGTATTGCTCTTGGTGTGTTTGCATAATTTGGAAGCAAAGATCAAATCCTCTATTTCTTCGGAAGTGGGTTTTTTGTCGGTAACAGGATTCAGATCTTCTTTAGTATCGGTTTTGGAATCTTTATCCTGGACCAAAACGCCGTTCAAACAGGTTCTTACCAAAGTTTCAGGCAATTCAATTTCGTTTTGGATCAAAATAATCCTGTTTTTCTTGCCTTTCAAAATCTCCAAGGCCTCATTGGAATAGCTTGGGGCAATAACCACTTCGCAGAATAGCTTGTGGATTTCTTCTGCCGTTGCTGAGTCTATCTCCACATTGGAGATTAAAATTCCGCCAAAAGCTGAAACTGGGTCGCCGGCCAAGGCATCCACATAGGCCTGTTTAATGGTGTTTCTTGTGGCCAAACCACATGCATTGTTGTGCTTTAGAATGGCAAAAGTGGGGTCATCATTTTTAAATTCACCCATTAAATTTACCGCGGCATCCACGTCCAAAAGGTTATTGTAGGATAGTTCCTTGCCGTGCAACTTGGTGAACATGGCGTCAAAGTCGCCAAAGAAATATCCTTTTTGGTGGGGATTCTCGCCGTAGCGCAAAACCTGGCCTTTGGTCTCGCTAATCTTCAGTACGGTTTCTTCTTTTTCTTGGTTGAAGTAATTGAAGATAGCAGAATCGTAATGCGAAGAAACATTAAAAGCTTTGGTCGCAAAGCGTTTACGGTCTTCCAAAGTGGTATTTCCCTTGCCTTCGGTGATTACATGTAAAAAGTCTTCGTAATCTTCCATGGAAGATACACAAAGTACATCTTTAAAGTTTTTGGCGGCTGCCCTGATCAAGGAAATCCCGCCTATATCGATTTTTTCGATGATGTCCTGTTCCGATGCTCCACTGGCAACGGTTTTTTCAAAAGGATAAAGGTCTACGATTACAATGTCCAATTGGGGAATGTCAAATTCCTTCATTTGTGAAACATCACTGTCGTTGTCCTGTCTGTTCAAAATACCGCCGAATACCTTTGGGTGCAATGTTTTTACGCGACCTCCCAAAATTGAGGGGTAACTGGTAACATCTTCAACGGGTACCACATCGATACCGAGATCACGGATAAACTTTTCGGTTCCTCCGGTAGAATATAGGGTTACTCCCAATTCATCCAATTTTTTTACAATAGGTTCCAATCCGTCCTTATGGAATACGGAAATCAATGCAGAGGTGGCTTTTTTTGCGGTGCTCATGAGTGTCTTAAAAATCGATTTTTAAGCAAGCAAAAGTACTCGATTTAGCCTTAAAAAACAGTATGGTTTATCAACAAAATTGGGAAGTTTTACAGAATTTTGGCCACTTCGGCGTTGATGAATTCCAAAAAGTGTTCGTCCTCTGCAGTAAATGGATCCAATGTGTTGGAGTCAATATCGATCTGACCTACATTTTCCCCGTTTACAAACAAAGGAACAACTATTTCCGATTTTACGGTTATGCTACATGCAATGTAGTTGTCCTGGGCGGCTACATCGGGTACAACAAAGTTTTTGTTACTTTCTGCCACTTGTCCGCAAATACCTTTTCCAAATGGGATTGTAGTGTGGTCTGTGGGAGCACCGGCATAAGGTCCAAGTTTTAGTTCCCTCTTGTCGCCATTCTTAAAATAAAACCCTACCCAATCGTAATGGTCCACATTACTCCGTAAAAGTTCGCATATCTCCTCTAGTCGGTTATCTACGGTTTTGTCTCCGTTTTGGATAATTTCAAGCACTTTTGGCCCCAATGATGTTAGCATGATATTTTTTTTGCAAATGTATTCAATTGTATATTGGTCCGTTAATGGAATATAAACTTACTTCTATAAAAGGGATAAACTTTTGTTAATACAACCAAGTAAAAATTAGAATTTGTATTTTTGTTGATTGATGAAAAAGGTTTTTTCACAAATAATATCTTTGGTCATGGCCGTTTTGGTTCTTGCTTCTACAGTCTCGTGGACGGTGGACAAGCACCTTTGTATGGGCCGTGTTATGGACATTTCCTTTTTTGCCCATGCGGAGGACTGTGGTATGGAATCTGCCATTGCCACTTTAGACTCAGAAGATTACCAAAACCCATGTTGTGAGGATGAATCCTTTACCATAGAAGGTCAAGATCATCTTAAATTGACGTGGAGCGACCTTGACTTGGACCATCAGGTATTTTTGGTGGCATTTACGCAGTCTTACATCGATCTTTTTGTTCCGTTGGAGAAACTTCCTGTTCCCAACGAAAAATACCCACCACCCATTTTGATCAGGGATATTCATGTTCTTGATCAGGTCTTTTTAATTTGATTTTTTTGAATTACCACCGTTAACCCGTCTCAATTTTGATTCGGGCGCAACATGTGTTGCTTAATTAGTTCTAATTCAATTAAATCCAATTAATGAAAAAATATTTGATCATTTTATGTTGTCTTCCATTTATGGCTAAGGCCCAAGACACTGTTCAGGGTATGGTAATGGAAGCCAATCCCGAAAACAAACATCTGGGTCTCCCAGGTGCCAATGTATACTGGCTGGGCTCTCCCATTGGGACTATGACCCTGGAGGATGGTACTTTTTCCATTCCTTATTCCAAAGAGTACAATAAGCTTGTTATCAGTTTTGTGGGCTTTCAGTCGGACACTTTGACCGTTAACGGTCCAAAAAGCATACATCACTGGTTAAAGCCTTCGAATGCACTGGACGAAGTCGTGGTAGAGCAAAAGAAGGAGGCCGTGCAGAAAACCTTCTTTTCCGCACAAAATGTAGTTACTGTAAATAGCGCGGAACTCTTAAAGGCGGCTTGCTGTAATCTTTCGGAAAGTTTCGAAACAAATCCAGCTATCGATGTCAACTTCAACGATGCGCTAACAGGTACCAAGCAGATTCAAATGTTGGGGCTAACCAGCCCTTATTTGTTGATCACACAGGAGAATATTCCTATGGTGCGCGGTGCATCCCAATCCTTTGGCCTTACGTTTACACCAGGAACTTGGGTGGAAAGTATCCAAATAACCAAAGGGGCCGGAAGTGTGGTCAACGGGTATGAAAGTATTTCGGGACAAATCAATACAGAGCTCCAAAAACCACTCACCGATGTTCCCATTTTTGTGAATGGTTACGCTAATTTAAATGGTAGGTTGGAGCTGAACACACATTTGAACACCACCTTGTCGGATAAATGGAGTACAGGATTGTACATTCATGGTAATCGCAGGGATTCCGAGGTAGATAACAACGATGATGGCTTTTTGGACAATCCCTTATCCAATCAAATCAATATTATGAACCGCTGGCAGTATCAAGATTTGGAAAAGGGATGGGTTAGTTTTATCAATGTCCGATATTTGAGTGATGAAAAGCAGATAGGGCAAACGGGGTTTGATCCAGATACGGATAAATTTACCACAAATGCATGGGGAAGCGAGATTGATACAGAGCGTTTTGATGGTTCTGTGAAACTTGGCTATGTGTTTCCGGAAATGCCGTTCCAGAGTTTTGGTTTCCAAGCGTCCTATAGTCATCATGCACAAGACTCTTATTATGGTTTCAATACCTACGATATTGATCATGAAAGCATCTATTCCAACCTAATGTTCAACTCCATCATAGGAAATACAAAGCATAAATTTAAAACAGGGGTTTCTTTTGCTTATGATGGTTACGATGAATTGGTGAATGGAAATGTATTTGCGCGATCCGATCGTTCTGCCGGGGCATTTTTTGAATATAGTTACACCAATTTGGCCAAGTTGAGTCTTACTGCAGGAGCAAGATTTGATACGCACAATAGACTTGGAAATTTTTTCACGCCTAGGCTTCATGTGCGCTACACACCTTGGGAAAATGGAAGTTTTCGAGGTTCCTTTGGTATTGGTAGGCGTGCTGCCAATATTTTTGCCGAGAACCAGAGAATGTTCGCTTCTTCCAGAACCATACAGTTAAATGGAAATGGTGGTGATATTTATGGTTTTGATGCCGAAAAAGCGGTTAATTATGGTTTGAGCTTTATTCAAAAGTTTAAATTGTTCGATAGGCCTGGGGATTTCAGCGTTGATTTTTACAGAACCGATTTCGACAATCAAATTGTGGTGGATTGGGAGAATCCGAGGGAAGTAAAATTTACCAATCTAGATGGTGATAGCTACGCAAACAGCTTGCAAGTGGAGCTGAACCACAGGGTGCTGCCCAATGTGGAAGTGCGAACGGCGTATAAGTTCTACGATGTAAAAACGGAGTACCAAACAGGATTGCAGCAAAAACCATTACAGGCAAGGCATCGTTTCTTTACAAATGTGGGGTACAATACCCAGCCTAAGGAAAATGGTTCGCAATGGCGGTTCGATTATACCTTTAATTTATTGGGGGAACAACGTTTGCCAAGTACAGCGGCCAATCCAATGGAGTATAGATTGGGAGAGTTTGCCGATGGTTATAGTTTGATGAATGCCCAGATTACCAAAGTGTTCTCGGACAAGTTCGAAATTTATGTTGGAGGTGAGAATTTAACTAATTTTAGACAGTACAATGCCGTTTTGGGAGCAGATGACCCTTTTGGCAATTATTTTGATACCACTATAGTTTATGCCCCTATTTTTGGGCGAATGCTCTATACGGGCTTTAGATTTAAAATTTAATTCGTAACACATTATACCATGAAAAAAGGAATCACAGTATTCGTAATTATGCTCATCTCCGTTGTGGGATTTGCTCAGGACAAAAACAAGAAAATGACATTCGAGGTCGATGGAAAGTGCGAAATGTGCAAAATGCGCATCGAAAAGGCCGCTTTGGACGTATCCGGAGTAAAATATGCAACTTGGGATGTGGCCTCCCACCAATTGTCGTTGGTAATGGACGAAAGAAAAACCAATAGTATGAAAATAAAGTCCGCCATTGCTGCCGTGGGTCATGATACAAAAGAATTAAAAGCGACTCAAGAAGCTTATGATGCGGTACATCCTTGTTGTAAATACAGAGAAGATAATACGGACGACAGTTCAACCCACAAAAAACACCATCGCTAATGCAGCATACGTATTCCATAAAGGGAATGACCTGTAATGGCTGTGCATCTTCCGTACAAGAACAACTTTCTAAAGTGGAAGATGTGCAGGATGTGCAGGTGGACCTGGAGAAGGCGGAAGCAACCATTACCATGTCCCGGCATGTTTCAATGCAAAAACTTGAAGCTGCCCTTTCCGATAAGTATGCCATTGGTGACAAAGAGGAAAATCATACAACAATGGATGCACCAATGGAAAAGTCCAAATGGGAACAATTAAGACCCTTGTTTTTGATTTTTGCGTATTTGTTCGCGGCGGCCATTTTGTTGAATTACCAGAATTGGAGTTTCAATAACGCCATGCTTGATTTTATGGGCTTGTTTTATATTGTATTCAGTTTTTTTAAGTTTTTGGATCTTAAAGGTTTTCCGGAAAGTTTTAGAATGTACGATCCATTGGCCAAGGCTGTGCCTTTTTATGGAAAAATGTATCCGTTTTTGGAATTGGCACTGGGACTACTTTTTTTAATGAGAGTTCAAATACCACTTGCTTTGATTTTGACCATTGTAATTTTGGGAATCACTACCTATGGGGTAACCAAATCTTTGTTGGATAAAAAAAGTATCCGCTGTGCGTGTTTGGGAACCGCGTTGAACCTGCCCATGACCGAGGCAACTTTCATAGAAAACGCTATAATGTTGGTGATGGCAGTAAGTATGTTGCTTCAATTTTAGTTAATGTTTAGCCAAATAAGAT
Organism: Flagellimonas marinaquae; assembly: GCF_023716465.1. Taxonomy (NCBI): domain Bacteria; kingdom Pseudomonadati; phylum Bacteroidota; class Flavobacteriia; order Flavobacteriales; family Flavobacteriaceae; genus Flagellimonas; species Flagellimonas marinaquae. The sequence goes on along the minus strand of NZ_CP092415.1, from coordinate 1,032,825 downwards.
CGGCGGATTCAAAACTGAGATACATTTACTTCGGTTTTTAATATATTGACTGATGAAACAAGCAAAGTCAAATGGAAAGTCAGCTCCAGCAAAAGCAATAAAGCCTGCTGCTAAGAAGACTGCCCAAGCTACTGGTAAAAAGAAGTAACTTGGTTTAGGCTCTCACGGAGAGCTATTTATCTGAACAAGAAAAAAACGCCCCGATTTGCATCGGGGCGTTACTATTATATTGGGATGTTTGATGATCTTACATCATGCCGGGCATACCGCCACCACCTCCCATTGGAGGCATTGCAGGGGCATCTTCCTTAATATCGGTCAATGCACACTCGGTGGTCAAGATCATTCCGGCCACAGATGCAGCGTTCTCCAAGGCAATACGGGTTACTTTTTTAGGATCGATGATTCCTGCTTTGAGCATATCCACGTATTGATCGGATTTGGCATCATAACCGTAATCTTTTTTGCCTTCCAATACTTTGGAGATAACCACAGATCCTTCACCACCTGCGTTCTCTACAATGGTACGTAGTGGGGCTTCGATAGCTTTTGCTACAATTTGTACACCAGTGGTTTCGTCCAAAGAATCGGTTGCCAGTTTTTCGAGCACTTTTTTGGCTCTTACCAGGGCAACACCACCACCGGCAACAATTCCTTCCTCGACGGCGGCACGTGTGGCATGTAGAGCATCGTCCACACGGTCTTTTTTCTCTTTCATTTCCACTTCGGAAGCGGCACCAACGTATAGTACGGCAACACCGCCGGCCAATTTGGCCAAACGTTCTTGCAGTTTTTCTTTGTCGTAATCAGACGTAGTGGTCTCGATTTGGGCTTTGATCTGTCCAACTCTAGCTTTTATGTCTTGTGCGTTTCCGTTTCCGTTTACAATGGTCGTATTGTCTTTGTCAATGGTTACGGTCTCGGCAGTGCCCAACATGTCCAACGAGGCATTTTCCAAAGAGAAACCTCTTTCTTCTGAGATAACCGTACCACCGGTCAAGATGGCAATATCTTCCAACATGGCCTTTCTTCTGTCTCCAAATCCGGGAGCCTTTACAGCGGCAATTTTAAGTCCACCTCTCAATTTGTTCACTACCAAAGTGGCTAGGGCTTGGCCCTCAACATCTTCGGCGATGATCAAGAGTGGTCTTCCGGATTGTGCTACGGGTTCAAGAATGGGAAGAATTTCCTGTAAGTTGGAGATTTTCTTGTCAAAAAGGAGGATGTAAGGATTCTCCAGATCAGCGATCATTTTATCGGTATCGGTAACAAAGTATGGCGATAGGTATCCTCTATCGAACTGCATACCTTCCACTACGTCCACGTAGGTGTCGGTACCTTTGGCCTCCTCTACGGTGATCACACCTTCTTTGCCTACTTTGCCGAATGCTTTGGCGATCAAATCACCAATGGTATCATCGTTATTGGCAGAGATCGAAGCTACTTGCTTGATCTTGTCGGAGTTGTTGCCTACTTCCTTGGTTTGTTTTTCTAGGTCGGCCACCAAGGCTTCAACAGCTTTGTCGATACCTCTTTTCAAATCCATTGGGTTGGCACCAGCGGCAACATTTTTTAGCCCTTCTTTTACGATAGCTTGGGCCAAAACCGTTGCAGTAGTGGTACCGTCACCTGCTTGATCGTTGGTTTTGGAAGCAACTTCCTTCACCATTTGTGCACCCATGTCTTCAAGGGCGTCTTCCAATTCGATTTCTTTTGCTACGGAAACACCATCTTTGGTTACTTGGGGCGCACCAAAAGATTTACTGATGATAACGTTTCTACCTTTTGGCCCCAAGGTTACTTTTACAGCCTCGGCCAATTTATCAACGCCACGTTTAAGTCCGTCACGTGCTTCAATATCAAACTTAATATCTTTTGCCATTTCTTTCTAGTTGATTTTTTAATTAAACAATTGCCAAAATATCGCTTTCGCGCATCATCAAATAGTCGGTGCCATCGAGCTTGAGTTCGGTACCGGCATATTTTCCATAAAGAACGGTATCGCCTACCTTAACGGTAACTTTTTCGTCCTTGGTCCCGGGGCCAACTGCCACAACGGTTCCCTTTTGTGGTTTTTCCTTTGCGTTGTCCGGGATAATGATACCGGAGGCAGTTTTTGTCTCGGCCTGTAGAGGCTCGATCAAAACCCTGTCTGCCAATGGTTTGATATTTACTTTAGCCATATTTAAAATTTTAGATGTTTGTTTTAAAAATTCTGGTATCTAAAAGACAGAAATTGTGCCAATGGAAAAAAACTGACATTCTGTAAAACAAAAATGCCAGCTTGTCATTTCAAGCTGGCATTTTTTATGCTTTGTCACTTATACTACCCGATAGTGTCCGTTGGACTCGGAGTAGTTGCTGGTACTTGTTCCGGTACTTCTTCTGGAATGGTCTCGGGAATTTCGGTATCGTCCCCTTGAAGTAGTTTGGAATCTGCTTGACTATAACTTCCTTTTAAGGAAACATTGGAAAGCAATATTAAAACGATCAACAAAGTGGCCAAGGTCCAAGTACTCTTGTCCAAGAAGTCGCCTGTCTTTTTTACACCACCAACAACTTGGTTGCCACTTCCGCCAAAAGAAGATGACAAACCTCCACCTTTAGGATTCTGGACCATAATGACCAAGACCAACAAAAGGCACACGATAATAATCAGTACCAAAAAAATTGTAAACGTGCTCATTTCTTATCTTTTTCTTTCTGCAGCTTCTTCACCGCCTGAATTTGGTCTGCAAAGAAACCACTTTTTTCTGGATATTTCAAACTCAATATTTTAAAAGCTTGAATGGCCTTTTTGTACTTTTTTTGCTCCAAATAAACCTTGGCCAAAGTCTCCGTCATCAATTCATTTTTATCAATTCTTGTAGACTCTTTTATGTTGACTTTTGGGTTGGTTTCCTTGGGGACAATTTTTGGATTGTTTTCTATAAACTTGTCCAACAGCTCAAATTTTTTCTTACGCTCCAGTTCCTCCATAACATCAGCTTGGACTTCTTCGGTTTCCTCCGTATTCGACGTTAATTGGAGCCACTCGGTAAAGGAGTGTTTCTCTTTTTTGGTAAAAGTTAGAGGTTTGCCCAATTGCAAATCGGTACCTGTGTCTTTTTCAGGTTCGGTGCCCTCTTTTTTCTCTTTTTGCGGCGCAACCGATTTAAAGAGTTCTGGGTTCAGGATCTGTTCGGCATCGTTTATATTCTGTGGAAGTGCTGGTTCATTGGATTCGGTCAGCATGCTAACCGTATCCGGGTTGGGCTCAATCTCCTCGGAGACGGCTTCCTGGTCTTCGAGTTTGGAACCGCGCCCGGCAATGGCATTGGCAATATTGTTCTGGATAAACTCTTTGGAGGTTATATAATCAAAAAGTACGTCCCTGTCCGCGGTATAGGCGGCGGTTACTTTTAATGCACTGTTATACTTGTAGCTGTCCAGATTTTTAAGCCCTTTTAAGTGCAAAGCCCGTGCTGCTTGGAAATAGGGGTATTCCTCAATAATATCCTCCAGTTCCCTGGTTTGTTTTGGGGACAGGATGGTATTCGAATTTTGAAGAATTTGTATAAAATCTGAAACGTTCATAAAGTGTTACCAATTTCCCAAAGATGCATTAAAAATATCTTGGGTTAGTCGTTCAAAAATTTCTTCGTGTGCTGCGGCCTGTACCGAGGTCAGCGAGGCTGCGGCATCAAAATCGTAAAAGAAGGAAAACCGTCTTTCAAAATCTGAATCTTCTTTGGTGGTATTGTAAAACCGGACATTAACGCTCATGGTCAATCGGTTTTGAGCTGTTAGTTGGTCAGCTGTCGCTGTCATGGGAACGACCTTGTATTCCACTATTTCGCCTTCGTACATTAGATCACCATTGCTTCCGGTAAGTGATAGACTGGTAAGATCGTTGATCATATCCTGTAGAGCCAAAGTAAAATCCCTGCCCAGTCCGGGTACGATCACCGAGCCAGGTGTTTGGTCAGCATAGTTTTGGAAAAAGTTGACCTGGAAACTTTGCGCGGTACCTATATCGGCTCCAGAAAAGTTATAGGCACCACAACTCTGCAAGAAAAATGCCAGTCCCAGCATGGCAAACTTAATTCCGTTTTTTTGCATCAATTTCATGAATTGCTCATTTGTAATTTAAAGATCGTACTGCTTTATTTTTCGGTAGAGCGTTCTTTCGGAAATACCCAGTTCGGATGCTGCCGCTTTTCGTTTTCCTTTATTGCGCTCCAGTGATTTTTTTATCAATTCGATTTCTTTTTCCTGTAAAGATAGGGTTTCTTCTTCTTCAATTTCCTCTGCAAAATGGTACCTGTCCTCCTGTGCTTGTTGCTGTAGTGGGGTAGGGGCGGTCGAATCTACCACCGGCTCCGGAAGATGCAATAATTCTGTGGATAGGCTTTCTTCGTGTTCAATATCTTCCTCATCTTGATTGCCGTAGATTTTTCGGATTAGCCCTTCGTTCTCCCGTTGAACTTTATTGGAGTCGTTGTCCTTTAATAGTTCCAAGGTCAATTTTTTAAGATCGTTTAGGTCGCCTTTCATATCAAAAAGCACTTTGTACAAAATCTCGCGTTCGTTGCTAAAATCACCTTCTTTTTTGGATTGTTCAACTACCGCAGGTAAGTTGGAACCGCTTGCATTGGGCAAATAACTGTTCAGTGTTACTGCAGAAATGTTGCGTTCTTCCTCCAGGACGGATATTTGTTCCGCAATGTTCCGTAATTGACGGATGTTGCCCGGCCATCGATATTTTAATAAGAGTTGAATGGCATCTTCCTCTAAACGAATCGTAGGCATTTTGTATTTCTGGCCAAAGTCCGAAGCAAATTTTCGGAACAATAAATGGATGTCCTCGCGTCTCTCACGAAGTGGGGGCAAATTAATTTCAACAGTGCTCAATCTGTAGTAAAGATCTTCACGGAATTTTTCTTTTTCTATGGCTTCGAACATGTTGATGTTGGTTGCCGCTACGATCCTAACGTTTGTTTTTTGAACTTGCGATGACCCAACTTTAAGAAATTCCCCATTTTCCAACACCCGAAGCAGTCTTACTTGGGTGGTCAAAGGTAGTTCTCCAACCTCGTCCAAAAATATGGTACCGCCATCGGCCACTTCAAAATAACCGCTGCGTGTTTGTGTAGCTCCTGTAAAAGCCCCTTTTTCGTGTCCGAAGAGTTCGCTGTCTATGGTGCCCTCTGGAATTGCACCGCAGTTTACCGCGATGTATTTGGCATGTTTGCGGTGCGAGAGCGAATGGATTATTTTAGGTATGGATTCTTTACCAACACCACTTTCGCCAGTTACTAGAACCGAAATGTCGGTCGGGGCAACTTGTATGGCCTTTTCGATGGCTCGATTGAGCTTAACGTCGTTGCCAATAAGCTCGAACCTTTGTTTTATGGATTGAACACTCTCCATGGTTAATTGTTCTTAGAATATTCAATAGCCTCGCCGATTAGGGTGGCAGAGGTGCATTCATTGATTTTTACGTTCACAAAATCACCGACCTTGTAATGTTCCTTTGGGAAAACTACAACGGTGTTTTGCGAGTTTCTGCCCATCCAATGGGTATCTGATTTCTTGGAGGTCCCTTCGATAAGGACTTCCTCGATTTTACCCAAATGTTGCTGGGTTCGATAGTGGCTATGTGTTTGTTGGAGTTCAATTATTTCGGTAAGACGTCTTTTTTTGATGTCTTCTGGAATATCGTCCTCCATTTTACGTTCGGCGAGTGTTCCCGGGCGCTCGGAGTAGGCGAACATAAATCCAAAATCGTATTTTACGTATTCCATTAAGCTAAGGGTATCCTTATGGTCTTCTTCCGTCTCGGTGGGGAATCCCGTGATCATATCTTGGCTAATGGCGCAGTCCGGAATAATTTTTTTGATATTATCTATCAATTCAAAATACTCCTCACGGGTATGTAAACGGTTCATCGCTTTTAAAATTCGATTGCTCCCGCTTTGAACCGGTAGGTGGATATACTTGCAGATGTTCTCGTATTTGGCCATGGTCTCGATTACATCCAGGGTCATATCCTGTGGGTTCGATGTGGAGAAGCGAATACGCATTTTTGGTTGTGCTTGGGCAACAAGCTCCAGCAGACCGGCAAAATTTACCGAAGTGGCCTTTTGCATGTCGGTCGCTTTATCAAAATCTTTTTTTAGTCCTCCACCATACCAGAGATAGCTATCTACGTTTTGACCTAATAGCGTAATTTCCTTGAAACCTTTCTCCCAAAGATCGTTCACTTCTTCCAAAATGGATTGCGGGTCACGGCTACGCTCTCTACCACGCGTAAAGGGTACTACGCAAAAAGTACACATGTTGTCGCAACCACGGGTTATGGAAACAAAGGCGGAAACCCCGTTGGAGTTTAATCGGACGGGGGCAACATCGCCATAAGTCTCATCTTTGGAAAGGATTACGTTTACGGCATTTCTGCCTTCGTCTATTTCTTGGATAAGGTTGGGCAGGTCTTTGTAGGCATCCGGCCCAACGACCATATCCACAATTTTTTCTTCTTCCAAAAATTTGCTTTTCAGTCGTTCCGCCATACATCCAAGAACACCTACCTTCATATTGGGTTTGGTTCGTTTTACCGCATTAAACTTTTCCAAGCGTTTACGAACGGTCTGCTCTGCTTTTTCGCGAATGGAGCAGGTGTTCACCAAAACCAAATCGGCATCGTCCAGGTTTTGAGTGGTATTGAATCCCTCTTTGGCCAAAATGGATGCAACGATTTCGCTATCGGAAAAATTCATCTGGCAGCCATAGCTCTCTATGTACAGCTTTCGTCCGTTATTGTTATTGTTTTCCAGTGACAAGGTGCTTCCTTGTTGGCTTTCGTCTATTATTTTTTCCACGCTCTTTTCCTCTGTCATAAATGTTTCAACAAGTTGCAAAGATAGTGCTTATTACATTTTAGTGACAATTTGGCAGTGTTTTTTAATAATATATTGAGATATTCTCTGTTAGTGTTACCTTCAAACCGATAAACCAACTTGTTTACCTATGAACTATATCCATCTTACGGAAAGAATTAAGCAGAGTGCAGCCGTGGACTTTGGGAGTGTTTTGAACAATTCCGTTGAGCTCTTCAAAAAGGTATGGTTGCAAGGATTTATTGTACTGATCATAACCTTTGTGAGCATACTCCCGTTTTATCTCTTGATATATTTGCCGATGATCGTTGTGGGCATAAGTGACCCGAGCTCATTGGAGCAGCAAGAAATGCCTCCTGCTTTTGCGGGGTTCATGGTATTGTTTATGCCAATATTTATTCTTGGTGTGATGATGGTGGGCATCTGCTTGAACGCTGCTTTTTTAAGAATTTGTAGAAAGTACGATTTAAACGAAACAAGCAAGGACGACTATTTTTATTATTTTAAGAAGGAATATCTGGTCAAGGCTTTATTGCTTTCTCTGGTTATGTTGGGTTTATCCCTTTTAGGTGTGCTTACCTGTGGGCTGGGTATTTTTTATTTAATAGTGCCCATATCCTTGTTTCCGGCTTTTTTTGCTTTTGACAAAGAGCTTTCTGTACTGGAAATAGTAAAATCCGGATTTGCTCTTGGAAACAAAAATTGGCTAATGATTTTTTTATTGGTACTTGTCTCTGGATTGATTGCCCAACTGGGTGTTGTGCTATGTTTTGTAGGTGTGTTTTTTACAGCTATGTTCGGTAAAATCCCTATTTATTTTGTTTACAAGGACACCGTAGGAATTTCTATGGATGTATAAATTATGTAAAAAACGCCCTTAATTAAGGGCGTTTTTTTAAAAAAGATTTATTCGCTTATGGGGTAGAGATCATTTTTATTTGATTTTGATCCACTTTTTGATTGATCAGCGTAGCTTGTTTTTGCACCAAAGCGTTAAGAGCATTGATCTCTTGGTCGAGTTCCTTGGACACTTCCACAAAAAACTCTTGGGCCTGTTGGGTCGGTTTTTGGTCTCCCCGTTGAGAGTCTACCATTAAAAAGGCCAACCTATTATTAATACGGATGCCATAATTCAATGGGTCTTGTCTACTTTGGTTTTTGGTCATGTGGATATTGTTTTCTATCACTGAAAGCTCGGTTTCAAAATCTTTGGCCATCTTTTGCAATTCTTCATCGTTCTTGGTTTTTTCCTTTAAGTAGGCCAAGTCCTTTTTAATACTTCGGATGTTGATAATGGCCTTGTTGGCACGGGAAACTTGATCCCGCACTTTCATTACAAAATCAAATTGATCTTGAAAATCAGCTTGGCTCAATGCTATCCTTGGGTCTTTTACAATGTTGAACGGTTGCTCCATGGATTTTCCATTCACAGTAAGTTTGGCCCTATAAGTGCCAGGTACCGCTTTGGGGCCTATGTTCGGGGAAGAATAAAAGACCATTCCCTTAAATTCTTGAAAACCGGGATATCTCATATTCCAGATAAAACGATTGCCTCCCTCGGAAACATCTAATTTTTGAGTCGATGTCGGGTCCAATTTGTCCGGCTTGGCATGGTTGGAGAAGCTTTGGACAACATTGCCGTTGGATTCCAAAATCTGCATGGTAACGGTATCGGTTTCTTTTAGTGTTTTAAGGTAAAAGTTGATGATGGCACCATCAGGATGATTTTCCCCTACCAATTTAGTGTCGGGCTTTCTCCAAGCACGATTCTGGTGCATTCTATATGCCATATCCGGTTTGTAGAGGTAAAAGTTACTGTTTGCCACTTCTTCGGATAACTGTTGAAGCGGTGTTAGGTCATCTATCATCCAAAAACTTCTTCCGTGGGTTGCGGCAATCAGGTCGTTGTCCCTTACATGAAGGTCCCTAATGGAGGTAACGGGCAAATTAAGTTGGAACGGTACCCAGTTTTTCCCATCGTTGAACGAAACATACATGCCCCACTCCGTGCCGGCGTACAATAAACCTTCGCGGACCTTATCGGAACGTATGGCCCGTGTATAATAATTCTCCTTGATGCCATTGGTGATCAATGTCCATGTTTTGCCGTAATCATCGGTTTTATATAAATAAGGAGTGTAATCGCCAAACTTGTAGGAAGTGGCGGCAACATATACGGTTCCGGGCTTGAAAGGGCTAGCATCTATGCAGTTGATCATATTCAATTTTGGGGACATGGATGCCGGTGGGGTAACGTTTTCCCAGGTTGTTCCATTGTCGCGGGTTACGTGGATCAATCCGTCGTCGCTACCGGTCCAAATAACATCTTTTTCCAGGATTGATTCCGTAATCACAAAAACATTGGAGTAAAATTCTGCGCCTGTATTATCCTGTGTAATAGGTCCTCCGGATGATTCGATGGTCTCGGGAATTCCTCTGGCCAATTCTGGAGAAATGGTTTTCCAGGATTGACCTCCATCCGTAGTGGCATGCAAATAGTTGGAGCCAGCATAAAGTACATTAGGGTCGTGTCGGCTAAAAGTCAATGGGTAGTTCCAGTTGAAACGGTATTTCATCACTTCGGCCCCGGAACCAGCAGGGTTGTCTGGCCATATATTGGTGGAAATCGTTTGTCCGGTAGTATGGTCCAGACGATTCATATATCCCTTGTAAGTTCCCCCGTATACCAACTGGTTGTTCTTGGGGTCCGGGGCCAAATGCGCACTTTCGCCGCCTGCGGTAGGTTCCCAATCTGCTTGGGTGATTGCCGAACCAGAGGAGCGATGGTAAATTCGTAATGCGGTATTGTCCTGTTGTGCCCCGTATATTCTGTATGGAAAAATACTGTCCGTAGCAATTCGATAAAACTGCATTGTGGGCTGGTTATAATAAGTAGTCCAATTATTTCCGCCATCATTGGAGATTTGGGCTCCCCCGTCATCGGCAATGATCATTCTTTGATTATTGTTCGGGTCTATCCAAAGATCGTGATGATCCCCATGGGGCGCATTTTTTAGGGTAAATGTATTTCCGCCGTCTGTGGAAACGCCGTAACTCACATTCATCACCCAAACCTTGTCAATGTTTTGGGTATCGGCATAAATCCTACTGTAGTACCAGGCACGTTGTCGGAGTCCTCTGTTTTCGTTTACTTTTTTCCATGTGGTTCCAGCATCATCAGAACGATAGACACCTCCATCTTCCGCTTCAATTATGGCAAAAACCCTGTCAGAATCAATTGGGGAAACCGCAATGCCCACTATTCCCCAAGGAAATCCTGGTAACCCTGAGTTTTCAGAAATATCTTTCCAAGTATCACCACCATCTGTACTTTTGAACATTCTGCTATCTGGGCCACCACTGTCCATACGGTAACCGTTTCGTTTCATTTCCCATGTGGCAGCATACAGAATTCTACTGTTGTTAGGATCCATGATCAGGTCGCCCGCACCAGCTTTATCGCTGATGTATAAAATCTTTTCCCAGTTTTTGCCTCCATCGGTGGAACGAAAAACACCTCGTGTCTCGTTTGGTTTCCAAAGATTTCCGATGGCCGCCACATACACAATGTCCGGGTTTTTTGGGTGGATGCGAATACGAGCAATGTGCTCAGAGTCTTTCAGTCCAATGAATTTCCAAGTCTCCCCGGCATCCATACTTTTCCAAAGCCCGTGTCCCGAGGAAACATTTCCTCTAAGGGTCTGTTCTCCTTCGCCTACATAAATAATATTAGGGTCGGATTCCGCTACCGCTACTGCGCCAATGGAGCCTCCAAAATAACCGTCGGAAATGCACTCCCACGAGTTTCCCGCATCGGTGGTTCTCCATACACCGCCACCGGCAGTGCCCATATAATAAAGATTGGGGTCGTCGATTACACCTGCGACCGTACCGGCACGTCCACCTCGGTGGGGTCCCAGCATCCTCCATTCCATGCCACTATAAAGGGACTCATTGAATTGGGGCGTGTTATTTTTGTTTTTTTTGCGTTGCGCTTGCGAGGGATAAAAAAAGAGTACTGTCAGTACCAAAAAAAGAATGCGGTTGGTCATCAGAATAGGATTATTGAGTTAGTCCTTCTAAAAATAACAATTATTTTACCTCCATTTGCCATCACATATACATTAATATCAATAGGGTTGTTTTCTCGATGATTTTATTTGAATTTATGATGAAATCGATACCGGTAAATGCCGATGTTTAAATTTTAATATACTTTTGTTGTCACAAAACCCAGTGCATGCCAAAGAATTTAGTTATTGTAGAGTCTCCCGCAAAGGCAAAGACCATTGAACGGTTTTTGGGAAAAGATTTCCAAGTAGAGTCAAGTTTTGGTCATATCGCAGATCTTCCATCCAAGGAACTCGGTGTTGATGTTGAAAACGATTTTAAGCCAAAATACACCGTAGATAAGGAGAAGAAGGCCTTGGTGAAAAAGCTTAAGGATTTGGCAAAAAAAGCGGAGACCATATGGCTGGCCAGTGATGAGGACCGCGAAGGAGAGGCTATATCTTGGCATTTGGCAGAGGAGCTTGGTTTGGACAAAGACAAGACCAAACGGATTGTGTTTAATTCGATTACCAAATCGGCCATTCAAAAGGCAATAGAAAATCCAAGGGACATCAACTACAATTTGGTGAATGCACAACAGGCCAGAAGAGTGTTGGATCGACTGGTGGGGTATGAGCTTTCCCCGGTACTTTGGAAAAAAATAAAACCAGGACTATCTGCAGGTAGGGTACAGTCCGTGGCTGTTCGGTTGATCGTAGAGCGTGAACGTGAGATAGAGGCATTCACACCAGAAGCATCGTTCAGGATAAAGGCTGAATTTAAGACAGATGGAGGGAGTACTTTTGCTGCCAAGTTAAATAAAACCTTTCCAACAAAGACCGAAGCTGAGAGTTTTTTAAAAGAAAACATAGGGGCTGACTTTTCGGTTTCCGATCTGGCCAAAAAGCCTGCTAAAAAATCACCTGCCGCACCATTTACCACATCCACATTGCAGCAGGAGGCATCACGGAAGTTATATTTTTCGGTAAGCCGAACCATGCAGGTAGCACAACGTTTGTACGAAGCAGGTCTTATTACCTACATGAGAACGGACAGCGTAAATCTGTCCAACGAAGCCATTGCCGCGGCAAAAGAGGCAATTCTGGACAATTATGGCGAAAAGTATAGTCAGACCAGAAATTTTACGGGCAAGACCAAAGGTGCACAGGAGGCCCACGAAGCCATTCGGCCAACCGATATGAAGCTACAGTCGCCGCAATTAGAGCGCGATCAGGCCAAACTATACGAGTTGATCTGGAAACGTACCTTGGCTTCTCAAATGAGCGATGCCCAATTGGAACGTACCAATGTAAAAATACAGGCAAGTACCCATAACGAAGAATTCTCCGCGAACGGCGAGGTGGTTAAGTTCGATGGTTTCCTAAAAGTTTACCTGGAGGGAACCGACGACGAAGATGGGGAAGAGCAAGAAGGAATGTTGCCTGCCATGGTTGTGGGCGAGGCATTACAAAATGTCTACATTTCCGCAACTGAAAGATTTTCGCGTCCGCCTTACCGCTATTCCGAAGCTTCTTTGGTGAAGAAATTGGAAGAATTGGGAATCGGCCGTCCATCTACCTATGCCCCAACCATATCAACCATTCAAAATAGGGGATATGTGGAGAAAGGTACCGTTGAAGGATCGGAACGCAAATATGTACAGCTGGTTCTGGAAAATGGGAAAGTGTCCGATAGCCAACTCAGTGAAATGGTAGGTTCCGAGAAAGGAAAAATAGTGCCGACCGATATAGGGATGATCGTAAACGACTTTTTGGTTACGCATTTCACCCAAATTTTGGATTATAATTTTACAGCACAGGTCGAAGAGGATTTCGATGAAATCGCATCAGGTGATGAGGATTGGCAGGAAATGATGAAAAATTTCTACAAGGATTTTCATCCCAATGTATTGGAGGTGGAAGAAAACGCCGAACGTGCCAGTGGCGAGCGGGTGTTGGGCACCGATCCAAAATCTGGGCGACAGGTATCCGTAAGATTGGGTCGCTTTGGTCCCATGGTGCAGATCGGTACCGTGGACGACGAGGAAAAACCAGAGTTTGCAAGTTTGCTGCCCGATCAGTCCATTGGAACCATTACTTTTGAAGAGGCGATGACGCTTTTTGAACTTCCACGTAAACTTGGCGTTTACGAAGGTGAAGAAGTTGAGGCCAATGTAGGGCGCTACGGTCCATATGTAAGGTTCGGGAAAAAGTTCATCTCTTTGGACAAAGGCGAAAGTGCTTTCGATGTAGATATGGATAGGGCCATTGAACTGATCCAGGCAAAACAGAGAGCCGATGCCCCAATTGCCACCTACGAAGGAAAAGATGTTACCAAAGGTAAAGGTAGGTTCGGTCCTTTTATAAAATGGGACGGTATGTTCATCAATGTGAACAAGAAATACGATTTCGACAATCTTTCCGATGGCGATATTGCCGAATTGATAGAGGCCAAAAAGAAAAAGGAGGCAGAAAAACTCGTTCAAGAATGGCCTGAGGAAAAAATCAGAATAGAAAAAGCGCGTTGGGGAAGACACAATATTATAAAAGGTAGGGTAAAAGTGGAGCTCACCAAAGATGTGGACGCTACCAAAATAACATTGGAAGAAGCACAGGCGCTATTGGAAAAGAAATCACCAAAGAAAAAAGCCAAGACAAAAGCAAAAGCTAAGAAATAATATGGCCTTCGATTTTCTGGTTCCGGTCAAGGACAAAGTATTGGCACATTCCGAATTGCTGCCAGAACAAGCATTGGGCAAAAACATACACGTACACACCGAACAGGATGGACTTCCGGTATTTGCACATGCCGATGTTGCCATATTTGGTGTATTGGAATCCAGAAACGCATTCGAAAAAAAACCCGAGAAACTCGACCTGGACGAGGTGCGGATCCAGCTTTACCGTTTAATGATGGGCAACTGGAATTCCACCATAATCGATATTGGCGATGTGGAAGAAGGTAATACGGTAGAAGATACATACTTTGTAGTAAAGGAAATTGTAGCGGGCCTATTGGAAGAGAACATTATTCCAATTGTACTGGGGCTTACCCAAGATATTACCTTTCCGACCTACCGTGCTTTCGACAAGATCAAGAATATGGTAAACTTGGTCTCCATTGATAGTAGATTCGACTTCGGGGAAGATGATGAGTTGATTTCATCCCATTCCTACATGAGCAAGATCATTACAGACAAACCAAATAATCTTTTTAATTTTTCAAATATTGGGTATCAAAGTTATTTCAATGCCCAAGAAGAGAAAGACCTGATGGAGCGTTTGTTTTTTGATGCCTATCGCTTGGGCGAGATCGCTTCAAACATAGAATTGGCCGAACCAGTGTTGCGCAGTAGCGATATTGTAAGCTTGGATCTAAGGGCGATACGGGCAAGCGAAATGGGAATGGCCCGTAATTTTTCCCCCAATGGCTTTACCGGTAGGGAGATTTGTGCCATTGCCCGTTATGCGGGTATAAGTGACAAAGTATCGCTTTTCGGTATCTACGAAGGCGAAAACTCTCATCAGGCATTTCAGATGATCGCCCAAATCATTTGGTATTTTATAGAAGGACTGAGCTATAGAATAAAGGAATATCCCAGTTCCAAGAACGAAGACTTCACAAAATTCACTGTACCTACAGATACGGAAGAACTTATCTTTTACAAAAGCCATATTACAGAAAGGTGGTGGGTAGAAGTACCAACAATTTTAGCGGAACATACTAAAACAAATTCGGTGGCGTTATTACCATGCACCGAAGAGGACTATTTGGATGCTTGCAACCAAAACATTCCCGAAAGGTGGTTCAAAGCTTACAGAAAAGGCTTGAACTAAATAAATTAATTTTTGACCATTAATTGTTTTTAACACAATAATTTATTCAAAAATCAGTTTTGAGAATAATGAACCTGTGTATAACAGTTATAAATCTTGAATCGAACAATTTAACCTAAAGTATGAGAAAGCTATTCTTGTCATCTATAGCACTTGTTTTTTTGCTTACCAGTTGTGGCTCTAAATCAAAGTCAAAAGGTGAACTAGTTGGGGTAAGGGGAAAAAAATGGCATCCAGAAAAACCCTATGGAATGGAACTGATTCCCAGAGGCGCCTTTGTAATGGGTAAAGCCGAAGAGGATCAGGCAAAAGTATTGAACGCTCCCACAAGAACGGTAACCGTACGTTCCTTTTACATGGACGATACGGAAATCACTAATAGTGAGTACCGTCAGTTCGTGGAGTGGGTCAAAGATTCCATTGTACGGACCAAATTGGCCATTTTGGCCGATGAGTTGGGCATTGGTCCAGAAGATGAAGGTATTGGAGAGTACGCTTTTAAAGATACCGATACCACGGAACTTTCGGCATACGATAAATATATGCTCGACAATTATGCGGGACTGGGAGCCACCGGTTACGAAGGCCGTGCATTGAACAAAGATGTAGACCTTGTTTGGGATACCTCCGAGTACCCCGACGAGTATTACTCCGAAGTAATGGATTCCATGTACCTTCCCGAAGAGGAAAGCTACAATGGTTTAAGGAGTATTGATGTTACCAAAATCAAGTACAAATACAGCTGGATGGACATCGAAGCTGCCGCCAGAGCTAGAACGGGCAGCAGAAAAGACTTCATAAAACAAGAAGAATTGGAAATTTATCCGGATACCACCGTTTGGATCCGAGATTTTGAATACAGCTACAACGAGCCAATGCACAACGATTACTTTTGGCACGATGCCTACAGCGACTATCCTGTGGTAGGGGTAAACTGGATGCAGGCCAAGGCTTTCTGTAACTGGAGAACCAAATTCAAGAACGACGATCAAAAAAGTCGTGGAAAGCAGTTTGTAAACCAATTTAGATTGCCAACAGAGGCCGAATGGGAATATGCTGCAAGAGGAGGTATCGAAGGGGGAACATATCCTTGGGGAGGGCCTTACGTAATAAGCGATACAGGTTGTTTTATGGCCAATTTTAAACCACAGCGAGGGGATTATGCGGCAGATGCTGCCCTGTATACCGTAGAAGCAAAATCTTTTGAGCCAAACGACTACAACCTTTACAATATGGCAGGTAATGTTTCAGAGTGGACCAATTCCAGCTTTGATCCAGGGGCCTACGAATATCTGTCCACAATGAACCCGAACATTGGTTCACAGGACAATCAAAGAAAGGTAATCCGTGGCGGGTCTTGGAAGGATGTTGCCTACTTCCTACAAGTAAGTACAAGGGATTACGAGTACCAGGATTCGGCAAGAAGCTACATTGGCTTTAGAACGGTTCAGGATTATATGGGAGAGGAAGACTCCACAAGAGGTCAAGGATTACCTGACTAATTAAAATTCAACTAGGGGAACATTATATAAATAACAAGTAAAAGTAGTAACCAAATACTTATTTATATAACTTAATTAAAACTAGAATTATGGCGCAGTCAAAATCAACAAAAAAACTGTTTAACATGGCCTACGGGCTAGGAGCATCGGTAGTAATTATTGGTGCATTGTTCAAGATCCTTCACTGGGAGTTCGGACCACTTACAGGTGGACTTCTTCTTGCCGTTGGACTTATTACCGAAGCATTGATCTTTGCTATCTCTGCATTTGAACCAGTAGACGACGAGTACGATTGGTCATTGGTGTACCCAGAATTGGCTGGAGGACAACAGAGTGCTTCCAAAAAACAAGAAGCCAAAGATGCCCAAGAAGCCGAAGGTCTTCTATCCAAGAAATTGGACAACCTACTTAAAGAAGCTAAAATCGATTCCGATCTTTTTGCCAATTTGGGTGAGAGTATCAAGAGTTTTGAAGGTGCCGCCAAGAATATCACTCCTACAACAGACGCTATTCAGCACACTAAAAAATACTCTGAGGAATTGTCTCATGCAGCAGCACAAATGGAGTCTTTGAACAGCTTGTACAAAGTACAGTTGGAAAGCGCTAGCAGACAAGCTTCCATCAATGAAGAAGTGGTACAGAACGCAGGTGCCTTGAAAGACCAAATGGAGTCTTTGGCCACTAACCTTTCATCTTTGAACGGAGTATACGGTGGTATGCTTACAGCCATGGGCGGAAAAAACTAATTAGAGGTTTTTGATCAACAAAAAACAAAACCAAATCAAATTAATTATTAAACCTAATTAGAAAAACATGGCAGGAGGAAAACAAACACCACGTCAGAAGATGATCAACCTTATGTACTTGATCTTCATCGCGATGTTGGCACTTAATATGAGCAAGGAAGTACTTGCAGCATTCGGACTTATGAACGAAAAGTTGGAAACTTCCAACACGAGCATGGATTCCAACAACGCTAGTTTCTTTGCTAGCTTGGAGACAAAAGCTTCCGAAAACGCTGAAGAGTACGGAGAATTGTACGAAGATGCCCAGAAGGTAAAAGAACTTTCAGATGACTACTACAGCTATTTGGAAGGATTGAAAAAAGAGATGACCGCAGATTTGGAAGACCCAAAAGACTATGTGGTTATGGACAAGTCGGATTACTTGGACCAAAAATTCTTTCAAGGGGACAATTTGGGCCCAGAAGGAAAGAAGTTCATGGACTACATCAACAACTATCGTGATGGCGTGATCAATGCATTGCCAGAAGGTAAGTTCGAATCCTTAAAAGCTGCCGTTAAAGCTCGTTTTGCAACAGGTGACGCAGAAGGTAAGGTTGAGAAAAGAGACGGAACCCGTCAAGATTGGATCAACTATCACTACGAAGGATTCCCATTGGTGGCTTCTTTGACCAAGATGACCCAATTGCAGGCGGACATCAAAACTACCGAGCAAGAGGTGTTAAAGACCCTATTGGAAGGTGAGTTGACAGAAGCTGTATCCTTGACCAACTTTGCAAGTTCATTGTCCGCTCCTAAAACGGCTTATTATGCAGGAGAAAAGTATGATGGTAAGATCATTGTCAGCAAAACTGATAAGACTTCCACGCCTGTAAAAGCTGAATTGACCTTGGACGGAAGACCAATGACAGAAGGAAAGGATTACGAATTGGAAGCTGGTGGAATCAAAATGTTGATCAGTGCCGGTACTCCTGGTGACCACACCATTAAAGGAACCATGACATTTATGCAGGACGGTGAAGAAGTGCCGGTAGAAGTAAACAATACGTTTGCAACTATCTCTATGCCTAATGCAGCAGTTATCTCAGCAGATAAAATGAACGTGGTATACCGTGGTGTTGCCAACCCAATGACGATTTCCATCCCAGGAATTCCAGATAACAAGGTAAATGCTTCAGCTCCTGGTTTGAGCAGAAGAAGCGGAAGCCAGTACGTTATGAACCCAGGTACAGGTAGGTCGGTAACCATTACCGCTTCAGGTACATTGCCAGATGGTAAAGGTATCTCTACCAAGTCCGAGTTCCGTATCAAGGACATTCCAAGACCAAGTGGAACCGTTCGTGGGGAGTCCGGAAGCATTAAAATGCCAAAGAACAATCTGGAAATCGCAACTGTTAGCGCTATGTTGGAAGATTTTGATTTTGATTTGAACCTAGCTGTTAGCCAGTTCAAGTTCAAAGTGCCAGGTCAGCCTACCGTAGTTGTAAATGGAAACAAATTGGATGCAAGAGCCAAATCTGCACTTAAAAGAGCAGGTAGGGGCGAATCAGTCCAGATATTCGATATACAAGCCTACATCACAAACAACAAGAGTTACAAGTTGAAAAAAGTATCTCCTGTAGTGGTTGAGCTTACTAACTAAGAAGTATAAAAAGTATACAAGTTATCATGAATTGGAAGAACGCATTATTAATTGGATTGTTGGGCATATTGCCGGTATCGATCATGGCGCAGGCAAATATTTTGAACGCCAAGATGCCAGAGGATATAGGTAAGAAAACCCAAGCTCAGATCGAGCAGGACAACGATGAGCCTTTGGAATATGGTTATGTGGACGATAGGGATATCCTTTGGTCCAAGACCGTATGGGAAATCATTGATCTTGACGAGAGAGTTAACTTTCCATTATATTACCCGACCGATACCATAGATATCGGAAAGGACAGAAGGTCACTGTACCACGTTTTGATGAAAAATATCAGAAATGGAAATCTTACCGAGATTTATACAGACTCCTACTTTACTGAAAAAAGAAAGTTGGAAGACCTTGGAGCCACTTTGAGCAAGGTAGATACCACAGACCTTGGATACGAGCAGGTAAATGCCGGTGAGGCAGTTTCCCCCGAGTTTATAAACAAAAGGGATTTGACCGCAGCCGATATCGAGGAGTATCGCATAAAAGGAATCTGGTATTTCGATAAACGCCAAGGTGAGCTTAAGTATCGCTTATTGGGAATAGCCCCAGTTGCCCCGGACGTAAACTTTATAGATGATGAGTCTGTAGATCCGGGACAGAACAAAGTAGAGTTGTTTTGGGTATGGTACCCTGCGGCCAGGCAAATTTTGCACGAAGCCAAAGTGTACAACCAACGAAATTCGGCAAGACCCCTTTCCTTTGATATGTTGTTGAACGCGCGTCGATTCAATGGTGTCATCTACCAAGAGGAAAATGTTCACGAAGATCGTAAAATCAGCGATTACATATTCGATAATGCACTGTTCCAGCTCTTGGAAGGCCAAAGAATAAAAGAAGGCATTCGGGACAGGGAACAAGATATGTGGGCTTACTAGCCGAATAATATTTCCAATTCAATAGAACAGGACGCCGCACTAAGTGCGGCGTTTTTTTTGTTTTATACTTGGGCATGAATTGTGGTATGATCACCTATATGCCTAATTTTGCAGTATGCTGGATTATATAATAGTAGGTTTGGGTTTGGCGGGCATTTCTTTTTGCGAAGTATTGGAAAAGGAAGGCAAAACCTTTACCGTGATCACCGATGAGTCCCAGAGGGCATCCCAAGTTGCGGGAGGATTGTACAACCCGATAATCCTTAAACGGTTTACCATGGCATGGAAGGCAAAGCATCAACTGGAAATGGCAAAGCCATTCTATCGGGACTTGGAAGAAAAATTGGGCGTAAAACTGGATTATGAGCTTCCCGTATTGCGGAAATTTGCTTCCATTGAAGAGCAGAACCTCTGGTTTGAGGCGGCGGACCGTCCCAATTTAGGGCATTTTCTATCCAATAAGATCATTGCCAATGTCAACCCTGCCATCGATGCACCTTATGGTTTTGGAGAAGTTAAATTTACAGGTAGGATCGATACGGGTTCTTTGGTTCGCAACTATAAATATCATCTTAAAAAATCGGATTCGCTATTGGAGGAATCTTTTGATTTTGATGAGTTGCTTGTATCGGAAGAAAGCATAAAATATAAGTCCACTGTAGCCAAAAACATTGTTTTTGCCTGCGGATATGGGCTCAAGCAAAACCCGTATTTTGGATATTTGCCCCTTAATGGCACAAAGGGGGAACTGTTGATCGTACATGCCCCTGAGTTCAAGGAGGAAAATGTAATCAAGTCTTCCGTGTTTACCATCCCAATGGATAGTGATCACTATTTGGTAGGGGCTACTTATAAGTGGAAAGATAAGACCAATGCACCCACCGAGGAGTCCAAAAAAGAGCTTTTGGAAAAACTGGAAACCTTCTTAAAATGCGATTTTAAAATTGTGGATCATGTTGCGGGTATTCGCCCCACTGTTGTAGACCGCAGGCCATTGGTCGGAAGGCACCCGGAACATCAAAATATGTATGTGTTGAACGGATTTGGTTCCAGGGGAGTGCTCATCGGGCCCTATGCCTCCAATCAATTATTTGATCATATTGAAAAACAATCAGAGCTTGATCCAGAAATGGATGTGCAAAGATTTACTAAAAAATACTACTTTACCACTTCGTGATTTTTAACAGCGGTCGGGTCGTATTTTACAAAAAAGTTGATCCAAATATTTCTGGATAGCCTTAGAATAAGTGGCATAAAAACGATCAAGGTGCCAACAATGGAGATAAAGGTTGTTACCAAGGATGTACCTAAAAATAGGAAAGAAACTACAAAAGCTGCCACTGCAAAGGCAACACCGACCGCATAGCTCACGTACATGGCCCCATAAAAAAAGGAAGGCTCGATCTTGTATTTTAAACCGCAATGCGAACATCTATCGTTCATGCTAAAAATTTTGGACAATGCATAAGGGTTGGAATTCTCATACATACTTTCTTCGTGGCATCTTGGGCAGTTTCCTGTTAAAATGCTGTACATTTTGGTTCCTTTTTTTAACATTTGCAAGGCTTTTGCGCAAAAGTACACATTCACCAAATAATTAAATGTAATCAAGGTCACATATAAATGCTAAATATTCATAACCTATCTGTAGCTTTTGGAGGAGAATATCTGTTCGAGGAAATATCCTTTCGTCTTAACGGGGGCGACAGGGTTGGACTTATCGGAAAGAATGGAGCGGGGAAATCCACAATGCTAAAACTATTGGCCAAGGAAATGCCTTTGGACGAGGGCACCATTGCTACCGAGAAGGACGTGAAGATAGGTTTTTTAAAGCAGGACATCGACTTTGAAGAAGGTAGGACGGTGTTGGAAGAGTCGCATCAAGCATTTGCGGAAATCAAGGCTTTGGAACTTAGGCTGGACGAGATCAATACAGCATTGGCAGAACGTACCGATTACGAAAGCGAAAGTTACCATCAACTTATGGTGGATCTTACCGATGTTACTCATCGATATGAAATTTTGGGAGGCTATAATTACCAGGGCGATACCGAAAAGGTGCTACTCGGCTTGGGATTTAAAAGGGAGGACTTTAATAAATTAACGGACACTTTTTCCGGTGGATGGCGCATGCGCATAGAATTGGCCAAACTTTTATTGCAGAGCAACGATGTGCTTCTGCTCGATGAGCCTACCAACCACTTGGATATCGAATCCATTATTTGGTTGGAACAGTTTCTACGCAATTTTGCCGGAGCCGTCGTAATTGTTTCGCACGATAAAATGTTCTTGGACAATGTCACTAACAGGACCATTGAGATCTCTCTTGGACGAATCTACGATTACAATAAACCATACACACAATTCTTGGTGCATCGGAAAGAAATAAAAGAACAGCAGCTGAGTGCCCAAAAAAACCAAGAAAAACAAATTCAGCAGACCGAACGCTTGATCGAGAAGTTCAGGGCAAAATCCAGTAAGGCCTCTATGGCGCAATCCCTGATCAAAAAGTTGGATAAAATGGATCGTATAGAGGTGGATGAAGAGGACAACAGCGTAATGAACCTTAGATTTCCGGTTTCCGTGAACCCTGGAAAAGTTGTAGCAGAATTGGACGGAATTGGCAAAAGTTATGGCCCCAAAAAAGTATTGGAGGGAATAGATTTATTGGTAGAGCGCGGAAGTAAAACGGCCTTCGTGGGTCAAAATGGTCAAGGCAAGACCACATTGGCCAAAATTATGGTTGGCGAACTGGATTATCAAGGTCATCTAAAAATGGGTCATAATGTGCAATTGGGCTATTTTGCACAGAATCAAGCCGAATATCTGGAGGGCAATAAAACCGTACTGGACACCATGATCGATGCGGCCAATGAGACCAACCGAAGCAAGGTCCGTGATATTTTGGGCTCTTTTTTGTTCAGGGGGGATGATGTGGAGAAGTATGTTAAAGTACTTTCAGGGGGAGAGCGGAACCGTTTGGCCCTGGCAAAGATGTTGCTCCAGCCCTTTAATGTGTTGGTAATGGACGAACCTACCAACCACCTGGACATTAAATCCAAAAATGTTTTAAAACAGGCACTTCAGAATTTTGAGGGTACTTTGATCTTGGTTTCCCATGACCGTGACTTTCTTCAAGGGTTAACAGATAGGGTTTACGAGTTTAAAGAAGGCAACATAAAGGAGTATCTCGGAGATATTGATTTTTATTTGGAGCAACGAAAAATGGATGATTTCCGAAGCGTTGAAAAAGGTGAAAAGAAAAAAATCGAGAAACTTCAGGAAAAACCTAAGGAAAACGATTATCAAACTCAGAAAAAACAAAAATCCCTTAAAAATAAATTGAGCGGTGTCGAAAAGAAAATCTCCCAATTGGAAAAGGAGATTGCCAATATAGACCACGAGCTTCTCATGGATTATGATGCTACCATAGCAAAGCCCAATTTTTTTGATTCGTATGAGGGTAAAAAGAAAGACCTGGAATCTTTAATGGAGGATTGGGAAAACATTTCTCACGAGCTGGAATCACTGGATTAGGGAAGTAATCCTACATTTTCACATCGTTTTTTTACTGATACACAACAATAAAGCGTGTATTCGTCGATTATATTTGTAGGGTAATTCTTCTTTTTCTTACTTTGTAAGTAAATTCCCTACAAGAAAATAAGTATTCAATGATTCGATCAGCCATTTTTTTCTTTTGTTTAATGTTTTGCTCGGCCATTTCGCTGGCCAGCGGACAAGTTTCCAAGTCCGAAAAAGCCGCTTTGGTGGATCTATATAATAGCACCAATGGAAAGGAGTGGAATGCTCCATGGGATTTAGATGCGCCTGTCGACACTTGGAAAGGTGTGGAGGTAAAGGACGGGAAGGTTGTGGGCCTGACCCTTTTTATGAACAATTTAAAAGGGGTGTTACCAGAAAGCATTGGTAAATTAAAGCACCTGCACACCTTAAATTTGGCGTTTAACCAAATTACCGGCATACTTCCATCGGATATTGTTAAACTTGAAAAACTTAAGGTTTTTCGTTTGGAAATGAATCGAATCAAGGGTGAAATTCCCTCAGAAGTAGGAAAATTCAAGGAAATGGAAGTCTTTTCCATGTTCAACAATTTCTTGAGCGGACCAATTCCGGAAGGCTTTGGTGAACTTGAAAATTTGAAAGAGCTTAATCTATCCAGTAACAATTTAAAAGGAGCCATCCCAAGATCAATTGGTCAGCTTTCCAAATTAGAGGCATTGGGGCTTTTCGAAAACATGTTGGAAGGTCAAATACCGGCGGAAATCGGAAATTTGGGCAAACTGAAGGAATTGGTGTTGTCCAACAATAGATTGGGAGGAGAAATCCCAGCAGAGTTTGGACAATTGGCAAGTCTTGAGATATTGCAGCTCCAGAACAATCAGTTCAAATCCTTTAATGTGCTCCGAGCAATGGACACAAAACAATTCCTGGTTTTTGACACGGATGATAAAACATTGAATCCCAAATTTAACGATCTACAATTTGAGCGTACTCGAATGGCAGATACCAAGTTTGAGGATGATGACGAAAATGAGTAGTTAAATTATTACTTTAGTTTGTTTGGTTTGGGGATACAGTTTTGTATCCCCTTTTTTTATTATCTCAGTTTTTTAAGAGATTTTATGAAATATTTAACCAATGTAAAAGATGTAGGCGATAGATTTGCAAGGCTTAAACCAACTAACACATGCGAAAGCTCATCATATCAGCAGTTGCTGGAGGCATAATTATTTTTGCTTCACTATATTTTGCAGGCCTAATTGCGGGTGGAAAAGATAATAAAAGACCACCCTCCCAAAAAGTGGTTAAAACCGTATTTGTAGATACCATAAAAAACACCACGGTACCTATCCAAGTGCCCGCCAATGGTAATCTTAAGGCAAAAAAGCGAGTGGAACTCTATTCAGAGGTCCAAGGAGTATTTAGGCCAGGGAGCAAATTGTTTCGAACAGGGCAACCTTACACTGCCGGACAGACCTTGATCAGAATAGATGCGAACGAGTACTACGCCACGGTGCAATCTGCCAAAAGTAACCTGTACAACTTGCTCACTTCAATTATGCCTGACCTTAGATTGGATTATCCTGAGATTTATCCAAAATGGCAGCAGTACTTAAATAGTTTCGATTTGGACAAAACCACGCCCGAATTGCCCAGCTTGGATTCGGAAAAGGAAAAGTTCTTTATAACCGGAAGGGAGATCATTACTACATATTATAACGTTAAGAATCTGGAACAACGTTTGTCCAAGTATACCATTACGGCACCCTTTAATGGCATTTTGACCGAAGCCTTGGTTACTGAGGGTACCTTGATAAGGTCCGGGCAAAAGTTAGGGGAGTTTATCGATACAGGATTGTATGAGCTAGAAGTATCCGTGAGCAAAACCTATGGGGATTTCCTTAAAGTGGGGAAAAAGGTAAATCTGACCAATTTGGAAAAAACCAAATCTTTTGTTGGCGAAGTGACCCGGGTTAATGGTAGGGTAGACCAAAATTCACAAACCATAACAGTGTATATCGAGGTGCGCGGGGATAATTTAAAAGAAGGTCAATATCTCGAGGCCAATTTAGAGGCCAAAGAAGAAACCGATGCCATAGAGATCGATCGGTCATTACTATTGGAAAACAATCAAATTTTTGTGGTAAAAGACTCCATCCTTGACCTTATGGATGTAAGTCCCATTTTTTTTACAGATAAGACCGTTGTGCTAAAGAACGTTCCCGATGGAGAAGTTATCGTTTCCAGACCAATGACAGGGGCTTATGCAGGCATGTTGGTAAAAGTATTCGACGAAAATAAATCCTAAACCTCCGCGGCCATGAGAAAACTGATCTCGTATTTTATAAAATACCACATGGCAGTAAATGTCTTTATTTTGGCATTTTTTGTTTTTGGGGCAGTGGGGATACTTTCGCTAAAATCTTCCTTTTTTCCACTAAACGAAGCTCGTAATATCACCATTTCCATTGCCTACCCTGGGGCATCTCCCCAAGAGGTCGAAGAAGGTATCGTACTAAAGATCGAGGATAACCTAAAAGGACTCGAGGGAGTTGAGCGCGTTACTTCCACATCAAGGGAAAACAGTGGTACCATCAATGTGGAAATCGAGAAGGAAAGGAATGTCGATTTTATGCTGTTGGAAGTAAAAAATGCTGTGGACAGGGTTCCTACCTTTCCCACCGGAATGGAACCATTGATAGTTGCCAAGCAAGAACCCGTAAGGCCCACTATCAGTTTTGCAGTGAGTGGGAAGGATATACCGCTGGCCACACTAAAGCAAATTGGTCGCCAAATAGAGAACGATCTTAGGGCAATCGATGGCATTTCCCAAATTTCAATAGCAGGTTATCCGGATGAAGAAATAGAAATCGCCGTAGATGAGAATAGTCTATTGGCCTACAACCTTTCCTTTGCCGAAGTGGCACAGGCAGTGGCCAATGCCAATATTTTGGTAACCGGGGGTAATATAAAGACCGTTACCGAAGAATATCTGATAAGGGCAAACAACAGATCCTACTATGGAGATGAGCTTTCCAATATAGTTGTAAGGGGAGATGCGGCCGGTCGTGCAATCCGCTTAAAAGATGTCGCTATTATTCGGGATAGATTTTCCGAGACACCCAATGCATCTTATTTTAATGGGGAACTGGCGGTTAACATTACGATTACAAGTACCAATACAGAAGATTTAATGGGCTCTGCCGAAAATGTAAGGCAGTATATCCAGGATTTCAACGAAAAATACACCAATGTTGAGCTTAATGTAATCGATGATAGATCCACCACATTGACACAGCGTACCCAATTGTTAACGGAAAATGCTATTGTTGGGATGCTTTTGGTCTTGGTCTTTTTGTCACTTTTCTTGAACACCAGATTGGCATTTTGGGTTGCATTCGGGCTTCCCATTGCATTTCTAGGAATGTTTGTCTTTGCACCCATGTTCAATGTTACCATCAACGTGCTCTCTTTGTTCGGGATGATCATTGTTATCGGTATCTTGGTGGATGATGGTATTGTAATCGCGGAAAATATATATCAACATTACGAAGATGGCAAATCGCCGGTAAAAGCCGCACTGGATGGAACCATGGAGGTGATTCCGCCAATTATCTCGGCAATAATTACCACAATCTTGGCCTTTTCCATTTTCCTTTTCTTGGATAGTCGGATTGGGGAATTCTTTAGTGAAGTTTCTGTGATCGTTATCCTAACATTGGTAGTTTCACTTGTGGAAGCATTGATTATTCTACCTGCCCACTTAGCACATTCCAAGGCTCTCCATCGTCATAAAAAAGAACCCAAGACCGCAATTTCAAGGGTTTTTGCCAGACTTAGGGTGATCAATAAAATAGGGGACAGACTTATGAACTACATGCGGGACAATTGGTATAGCCCCGTACTCCGTTTTATGATGGACTACAAGATTTTGACCTTTGCACTGTTCTTTATGGCCCTCGTTCTAACATTGGGGTCTATTAGTGGAGGAATAATTCGAACCGCATTCTTCCCTAGAATTGCCAGTGATCAAGTCTCCATACAGTTGACCATGCCCAATGGAACCAACGAAAAGGTTACCGATTCCATTATAAGCCTAATTCAGGACAAAGCGCATATTGTAAACCAGGAATTGACCGATACATATTTACAGGGCATGGATAAAATGCTGTTCGTGAATATGATCAAAAATTTAGGCCCCGGTTCCTCATCCGCTCGATTGGAAATTAACCTTTTGCCCGGAGAAGAACGGCCAGATGGGATACGGTCAGATATGGTTACCACAAGGCTTAGAGAGTTGGTCGGCCCAGTGATCGGTGTGGAAAGCCTTATTTATGGCTCGGGAGGCAATTTTGGTGGAAATCCAGTATCCGTTTCCCTATTAGGGAACAATATCGAAGAGTTAAAAGCAGCAAAGGAAGAGCTTAAACAAACTATGGAGAGCAACGCGAACCTAAAAGATGTTACCGACAACGACCCAGCTGGAATCAAAGAAATAAGACTGCAATTAAAAGAAAATGCCTATTTGTTGGGACTTGATCTTCGTACGGTGATGAACCAAGTAAGGGGCGGTTTCTTTGGAGCACAGGCACAACGATTTCAACGTGGTCAAGACGAGATAAGGGTTTGGGTGCGTTATGACAGGGAAAATAGATCATCGATTTCCGATTTGGACGAAATGAGGATCTTGGCACCAAGCGGAGATCGCATCCCATTAAAAGAAATTGCCACTTATACTATTGAGCGAGGGGATGTAGCCATCAACCATCTTGAAGGACGCAGAGAGATACAAGTATCCTCGGACCTTACCGATCCCGAGACTACCAGTGGAACAGATGCCATGCTATGGGTTAGAAATGAAGTGCTGCCAGAGATATTATCAAAGTATCCATCCATAACACCATCCTACGAAGGACAGAATAGGGAAGCCAATAAATTGATCGGATCTTTGGGCTTTGTTGGCCCCATCGTTATATTTTTGATATTTATCGTGATAGCTTTTACTTTCAGAAGTATAAGTCAACCCTTATTGTTGATTTTTATGGTACCCTTTAGCCTAACCGCAGTTGCTTGGGGACATTGGATCCATGGATTTCCGATAAATGTACTATCCATGCTCGGAATTATTGCATTGATTGGGATTATGGTCAACGATGGATTGGTGCTAATAGGTAAGTTCAATATAAACTTACGTAGTGGGATGACGTTCGACGATGCCCTCTATGAAGCAGGACGTTCCCGATTTAGGGCCATATTTTTAACATCGGTTACCACAATTGCCGGGTTGGCACCCTTGCTGCTCGAAAAAAGCCGTCAGGCCCAATTCCTAAAACCCATGGCCATTTCCATTGCATACGGTATTGCCTTTGCAACGGTACTAACGCTGTTGATGCTTCCTTTGTTGCTGTCCTTCGGAAACAATGTAAAAGTATTTGCCAAAAAACTTTGGACAGGAGAAAAGGTTACCAAGGAAGAAGTGGAAAGAGCCATTCGGGAGCAGCAAGAGGAGGAGGAAATGGAAGCGGATAGTCAACCTATTAACGGCACCGATAACCGGCAAGTTTCCCATAACGGAGAAGAAACCCAAAAAGTTACAGAAGAGACCACCTAATGAAAAGTATTTTTTATACCCTGTTCTTAACATTGTCTTTATCTGGTCCATTGGCCATGGCCCAAGATCAACTCCTTACAAAAGAAGAGGCCATTGATCTGGTCTTGGAGAACAACCTGGACATTCAGGTTGCCCGCAACACAAAGCAAATAGGCGATAACAATGCGGATATTCTAAACTCTGGCTATTTGCCCAGTGTTACCGGGAATGCCAGCGGAAGTATTGATAAACAAGATTCCGAAGGTGTTCTTGCCAATGGCGATACCAGAACCGCCGAAGGAGCAGAAACCAGAAGATATAGTGCCGCCGTAAATGTAAACTATACCCTATTCGATGGCTTGGGCCGTTATTATAATTATAAAAACTTTAAGGAGCGTTCCCAGCAATCGGAGCTTGAGGTGCGCCAAACCATAGAAACAACCATTTTACAGTTGTTCACGGTGTATTATGAAGCAGCTCGCCTTACGGAGAACACCAATACCTTGGAACAAGCTCTGGAAATTTCCAAGGATAGGCTTAAAAGAGCAGAGTATCAATTTGAGTTTGGACAGAATACGGGTCTGGATGTGCTCAATGCAGAAGTCGATATCAATACGGACAGTATTAACCTCTTAAATTCCAGACAGCAGCTAAGAAATACCATGAGGGATTTAAACTTGATACTAAATCGTGAGCTTTCCTCAAATTTTTCTGCGGACACCACGGTGAATTTTGTGCCCGAACTACAAATGGAAAGTATGTTCAACGAGGCCCAGCTAAACAACGTGAGACTACAGATCGCAGAAAAAGATTTAAATATGGGACTCAATAATATTAGAGTGGCCAGAAGCGGTTATCTGCCAACGATTGGCCTTACCGGAACTTATGGCTGGAACGAGTCCAATAATAACAGTCCATTGGCTTTTGTGCTCCAAAATACTTCTACAGGAGTAACGGGAACCATTAACCTTACTTGGAACCTGTTCGATGGTGGCAGCACCATTACAGGAATAAAAAACGCCAAGATTGCCTACAAGAACCAAGAAATTGCCAAAAAGCAGATTCAATTAGAGGTGGAAAGGGATATCCGTAATGCTTGGGATAGTTATACCAACGCCCTTTTTGTATTGCAGGTGCAAGAAAAGAACCTACAGACCAATCAGAACAATTTTAAGCGAACGGATGAGCGCTACAAATTGGGCCAAGTTACTTCCATTGAGTTTAGACAAGCGCAGCTAAATTTACTGAATGCGGAATTGGCCAAAAGCCAGGCAAAGTACAATGCCAAGTTGGCTGAGCTTCAAATGCTTCAAATTAGCGGACAATTGCTCAATGTAGATTTTTAATTTATGTACGAACACTTTTTCCAATGTCCGTACTGTTGGGAAACCATTTCTTTCTTGCTGGATAGTTCGGTAAGTGAACAAATATACATAGAGGATTGTGAAGTATGTTGCAATCCCATAGAGGCAACAGCCAAATTCCAAAATCGGGAAATGGTATTTTTTAATGCTCAAGAACTGGGGCAATAACCTGGTTTTAAGTTGATTTGGTATTTAATCCCTGATTGCTTCTTCTCTCTTTTTCTGAACCCTTTGTGTATAAATAATGGCAATACCGATAGCGGCACCCATAAAGGCCAACATACCGCCGACCAAACTGGAGTAGTTCACCTCCAGACCAAATACCATGGGCAAGCCACCAAAATAAGCCCCTGAAGCATTACCCATGTTAAAAGCACTTTGGTTCATGGACGAACCTAGGTTTTCTGCCCCCTTGGCAGCTTTTATAATGGCAATTTGGATTGGAGTGGCAATTGAAAAGGTGATTGCGCCCACAATAAAACTCAGGGTATAGATAGCGATGCTGCTTTCTGCCAAAATAGAATTCAAGATCAAGGCCAGTGTCATGCAGAGCATACTTATGACCACGGATTTTACGGGATTTAAGATTTCTACCATTCTTGCACCTAGGAAATTTCCAAAGAACATTCCCACACCGGCAATGATCATTACATAGCCCACATTTGCTTCGGGCAGTTTTGTAATGGTAATTACCAAGGGTGCTATATAACTGTACCAAGCAAAGAAACCTCCAGTGCCCACGGTGGTCAACAGTATTAAAGCCCAAAGCTTTTTGTTTTTGAGTACAGGTGTTTCATTTTGATTTTCCTGTGGGCCAACCTCTTCTAAATTTTGTTTTGGCATCCAAAAATATAGACTCGCCAAGGTGGCGATCCCGGAAATCCCGACCAGTAAAAAAGAATAGCTCCAATGCCATTCCTGACCAATATATGTGCCCAATGGTACCCCTAAAATATTGGCTACCGTGAGTCCGGAAAACATTATGGCCATGGCCTGCGCCGCTTTGCCAGGTTTGGTCAAGTATCCCGATACAACGGCACCTATACCAAAAAAAGCACCGTGAGGCATACCAGAAAGGAATCTAAAAAGCATCATGGTCCAATAGTTTCCGGAAAATGCGGATAAAGTGTTAAAAACCGTAAACCACAACATTAAAAAGAGCAATGTTTTTTTGGGGTTAAGACCAGAAGTAAGCCTAGCCATAAAAGGAGCTCCGATCACCACTCCCAAAGCATAAATGGCAATAAAATGGCCAGCTTTTGGGATAGATATTTCTAGAGATCCAGCAATATTTGGCAGAATGCCCATAATAACAAATTCCGTAAGCCCAATACCAAAACCACCAATGGCAAGAGATAAAAGTGCTTTCTTATTTGTTGGTTGTGAAGAGTTGTCCAAACTAATTTAATTAGTGGGCAAAGTTACGTGGTATTGTTTGAATTGAAAGCAAACATATTTACACAATTCTGTGTTGGATTGCCTTTATTGGGAATAAAAAAAACAGCCTTGAGGATTGGACTAATTCAAATACATTCAAAAAATGAAACAGATACTTTTGAAAAGATATTTTGGGTTCAAGGCTGTTCTGAAGATTACTTTTTACTTGCCCTAAACTACATTTACTTACAGTTTTTTGAGGTAATCCTCAACCACAAGTACCTATCCCGATTTAATAGAACTGTTTTTAAGTAAAACAAAAGTCCCGCTCCAATTTGGAGCGGGACTTTCTGGGTTGGATAGTATGTAAAGATCAATTGATGCATGGCAACGGATTGGGTCCAAAAGGCCCGAGTACATCACCACTTGGTGTTTCAATTGTGTAAACATGCTCTTCTTCAAAAGCACCACTTGTATAAGATATGACCAGCGAACTTGTTCCATCTGGCACTTCTACATTAAAGGTTGCGGCGTCGCCAGCGGTGAAGGTGTAATCCGTTGCTACGCCATCGATCTCGAATGTTACAAAAGCACCGTCCCAACCATCACCGAATAGGTCTTGCATTTCGATTACCCAAGTTCCCGGCACTGTTGTCCCGGAAATAGGTGAACACTTTACCAGAACAATAAAATTAAAGGCCTGTAACTGCTCTGGCTGACCGGTAATCGTAGCACTATAATTGTCCACGGTGGTCACGGTGCCATCGGTGCCGGTGGACTTGCCCAAAAAGCGGATAAAATCACCTCCCGAAATGTCGTCTATCGTAATTCCAAGAGCACTTGCAATATCTGGGTATGGAATGGAAATGTCACTAGGAAACTCTGTAATGGTCATAAGCTGGACCGTGTCGGTGGAAACCCCACCAGATTCCAACGTTACGCTTAGTTCCCAAGAGGCCACATTGTCGCTAGGGTCATCTACAGTGCCGGTTAACGAAGAGGAGGCAAGGTCGCCTTTGGCCACAATGGTTTCATCTAAAACTATCCGGACATAGGGCGAGGCCGAATCCTCTAGTTCAAAAACATTAAACGGGTTTTTATCGCTGTCTTCACAGGCGACAATCCCAATAGCTAAGAGTGCCAACCCGATTATATATTTAAAGTTACTTTTCATCTGTATTGTTTTTTTGTTATGAATCAATCAACGAAACCATCAG
The DNA here is from genome assembly GCF_023716465.1 of Flagellimonas marinaquae. Classification (NCBI taxonomy): domain Bacteria; kingdom Pseudomonadati; phylum Bacteroidota; class Flavobacteriia; order Flavobacteriales; family Flavobacteriaceae; genus Flagellimonas; species Flagellimonas marinaquae. Next base: position 1,000,172 of record NZ_CP092415.1, on the reverse strand, counting down.
GGTTGGTATCCCAGAACACCGGTGTGCTCGGAGCGCTCTTTTGCGTAATATTGGTGTTACTGTCCGCTGCCGTCTGTGAATACCACATAGACCTTAGGAACGGTCCTGGGTCGGGAGTTGTGAAGGCCGGTGTAAGATTATCGGGCTGCCCTGTTCTTCTGTACGTGTTGTAGGCTTCAATGCCATTGCACCAAAGCGCAATAAAATATTGCTCTATAATTATGCGTAATTTGCCGGTATCATCGGCAGCATCATAACTGGTCAATATTTCCGCAACATGGTTGTCTATGGCCGTGGTCGTTGCTTCAAAACCTGTTCCGGTTGCCAAGGAGGCTCCAAAATTTACCACGGTTCCAATGGATTGTCTTATGCCCGATTCCAGATAATCCCTAGCATTTCCAGTTGTATTTAAGGTCAATGCGGCTTCTGCCAACATAAAATAGGTGTAAGAGGACATCAGTATGGGGGAAATACCAGCGCCCACCAGTCCTTCGTTAATGGCGGATGATCCCGATACATTTCTAAATGTATTGTCGTCAAAAGGGCCGCCCACAGGGTATGTGCCGTGCAATGTTCTAAAGGCATCATCTGGTGGAATACCGTCATCGTCCAAGTGGTTTCTGCCCCAATATCCGCTGAGCCCATTGGTGGACGGTACCAAACAATAGGGTTCCGATGGGTCCCACCATGAAGGCAAGGATATTTCGGTAACGCACTCCTTGGTGACTACATCAGCTCCGGAATAGTCTTCCTGTTGACGGTAAAAATAATACCGGATTCTAGGGTCTGGTTCACTATACTGGTTGGCCATTAGATTCATATAATAGTTGGATGTATAAAAATCCGAACTAGGTCCGGCGCCGTCGTAATTGGCATCGAAATATGGATGTCTACTATCAGGTGAAGCATTGTTTGTGCCCCATTGAAAATAGAAATCATCGGAAGCATCTAAAATCAATTGGTTGCTATTGATCAATTCGTTGATGCGCGAGGTAGAAACCGAGGCGCCAAAACCTCCTGCGTTTGCCAAACGTGTCTGCAGATACAACTTTAGGCGCATGGTGTTGGCCACCTTTCTCCACTGCCCTTCGTTTCCGTTATAGAAAAGATCGTTCAACGGCAACGAAGTTTCGTCCTTGCCGAGGTTTGCAATGGCATCAACCAAGAGCTGATCTGCTGCCTGATAAATGGATGCGCCGGAATCCACGGTTGGATTAAGGATGCCTTCGCCGCCCGAAACTGCTTCGGAATAGGGAACATCTCCAAAGAAATCCACCATCGACATCATTATATAGGCTTCCAAAATTTGCCCTATGGCAATGTGTGTAAATTGCCCGGCTTCTTCGGCCAAGGGATTCATGGTGCGTATGTCTATCAATGCCCGGGCATATACATTGTCCCAAACCCGGTCAAAATCCGATGGGTCGTAATTCTCGCGGTATGTGGGTCCAAAACCATGTTGCATACGGACCGGTTCCATGCCAAACTGACTTAGTCCGTTCTCTGCACGTCCCTCTTCGCCAGAATGGATTTGTGCGGTCATTAGTTGTATTTGATTCAAAAAGAAATCAACACTCGCCTGTGAGGGGTTCAATGCATTTGGGCTCTCCACAACATCTAAGGATGTGGTCTCGCAGCCCAACATGATCGTCAGTGCAGCGATTAAGAGACTTAGTATATTTGATATTTTTTTCATAATATATTTTTTGATTCTAGTTAGCTGCTTTTAAAATGATGCTCTTACGGTAAGACCATACCTTCTTGTTGAGGGCCCCGTAAAGAAATCGATCCCTTGACCATTGCCCACACCTGTACTGGAGGAGTTGGTATCGTAGCGCACATTGTCCGGAAAGTTTACTGCTTTGTACCATAAATTGGTTCCCGATAATGTTAGCGAAAGGCTACCGAAGGGTGTTTTGTCCAACATTTTCTTTGGAATGCTGTAGCCCAAGGAAGCTTCTTGAACACGGATAGTAGTTCCATCAAAAACATTCACTTCGTTAATGTCCCCGCCAAAGAATGTGTTGAACCCAAATTCGGTGGACGATATGGCCACGTTGTTTGGAGTACCGTCCGCAAATACGCCGGGCAACACATAATTGGTTTCCCTATCTATTGGGTCATCTGGATCTACTACTCCACGACCAATAAGCCCTGCTGTGGTCACCGAGTATACATCACCGCCATGGCGGTATTGAAGGTTTGCGGAGAGGGTGAAATTCTTATAGGTAATGGTAGGGATCAATGCTGTGGTCCAATCTGGGTTGGGGTCACCGATTTCTGTGATATTGTTGTCCACCAAATAGCGTCCGTTCGGCCCAACTACCTTATTGCCATTGTCATCTCTTTGTATGGTGCTGCCAAGCAATACACCAAATGGTCGGCCTTCTACTGCATAGTTTGCCGCCTCGCCAGCAACCGCAAAGGTCAATAGGATATTGTTGGTGCCTTCTGCCAAGTCGGTGACAGTAGTTTCGCTTGCTGTAAAATTACCAGCGATGTTAAATCCGATACCAGCTTCACTTTCCCTTAAGATATTGAAGTCATAGTCCGCTTCAATACCTTTGGTCTCTACTTCTCCGATGTTTACAAATGTGGAGCGGAAACCTGTTGAGCTATCCAAGGTACGGTTGGTAATAAGGTCCGTAGTTGATTTTTGATATAAACTCAGATTAAAATTGAGTCTGTTGAACAATCGGGTGTCCAGACCAATTTCCAGTTCTTGTACTCTTTCTGGAGATAAATCCCGGTTACCCAGAATATCGGAAACCGTATTTCCAGAAACTACATTTCCATTAAAGTCCACAAAGGTTCTTGCGCCCAACGAGAGAACATCCCGAGTGTTAAAAGGTGTTGGGAAACCTGCAGATGAACCATAACCTACCCTAAGTTTGGCATAGTTGAGCACATTTCCTTGCAGTGATGGAAATGCAGTGGTAGGTATAAAAGAAACACTGGCGCCGGGGTAGAACAATGAATTGTTTTCTCTTTCCAATGTGGAGGACCAATCATTTCTGCCCACCACGTTTAAGTACATCCAATCTTTGTAGGATAGGGTGGCGTCCAAATAAATACCGACCAGATTTTCTTCAAAATTTTGATTTAGATCGATTCCTGAAAAGGAGTTCACCGATGATGGTGTGGTGAAGTTGTAATGTTCCAATACTCCAAACACCAATTGCCCTTGACTTTCTATTCCATCTTGTGCAAAGGTGTCTCTTCTACTGTTCGCGCCCAATGTAGCGGTGAGGTTAAAGTCGTCGGATAGTCTTTTCTCTGCACTTAAAATAAGATCGTGGTTCCAAATGGAGTTTCTAACCGAACTGGTTCGTAAGATTCCCAAAGTTGGACCATCCACACCACCTCTGTTTTGTCCATAAGAGTTTAACTCTGTATAGGTGTCCAGACCTACACGATAGGTGAGGTTCATCCAATCGTTAAGGGCATAGCTCATGGAGATATTTCCTGTAAACCGGTCTGTTTCTTGGGAGGTCTTGGAGTTTGCTACGGTCCAATATGGATTTTGAATGTCGTTACCAGATCTATAGTACAAACTTCTTCCATCTACAGCTTGGAACGGTAGGTTGGTAAGATCTACACTCCGTGGTGTGTAAAGTACGTCGCCAAAGATAGCGGAACCATCAAAAGCAGCACCACTACCCGTACTTACTGCATTGGGTGGCGACTTGTATCCGGTTCTTGCAAAGTTGAACACCCCGGAAACGGTAAAGTTATTGGAAAGGGCGGCGTTGCCCCCTAAACTAAAATTGTTTCGTAATAACCGGTTCCCTGGGGTTACCCCGATATCTTCCGTTCTACCGTAATTTGCATTAAAGCTTACTTTTTCCGACCCTCCTCGAACATTTACAGAGGTACTGTACACGTAACCGGTTCTAAAAAAATCTTCGACACCGTTGTAGGGTTTGTACAAATATTGATCATCCAATAAGTCTTCATAGCCAGCAATTAATGTAGGGTCGGCTATATAGTTAAAGGGATGCTGCAAAACAGCAACGCCATTTGGCCCTGTGCCCAGGTATTGTCCCGCCGAGGCAATTCCGTCATCATCCGTTCTATCGAATCGTGGACCCCAGTTACTAAAAAAGTATCCAAAGCCTTGGTGGAAACCACCGCCATAATTATCCTGAAATTTAGGAAGTACCGCTTTGGACATAAATACGGATTGTGTTACGGAAACTTCGGTCTTGGTAGGGGCATCGCCTGTGGCCGCACCTTTGGTGGTGATCAGGATTACACCGTTTCTGCCACGGTTACCATATAAAACCGTTGCACTTAATCCTTTTAGGACACTTACACTTTCAATATTATTGGGGTCAAGATCCAGAAACCGGCTGGACTCAGTGTTTCCGTCCAAAAAGTTGGATTGGGTATTGGTACCTGAATCAAATGGGATTCCATCAACAATAAATAGGGGTTGGTTGGATTGGGTTGCCGATGAATACCCTCGGATGATAATGTTGGTTCCTGAACCGGACATACCGTTGTTGGAGGTAATATTTACCCCTGCTACCTTGCCGTTCAATACCCGGGCCACATCTGCTTCGGGCCTGGATTCTACCTTATCGGACTCTACCGTGGTCACTGAATAGCCCAACGAACGTTTTTCCCGAACAATACCTTGGGCGGTTACTACTACCTCTTCGAGTTGAGAGGCATCTTCTTGCATTTGTACATTGATCGTACTTGCATCGCCTACACTTCTTTCCAGTGTTCTTTGGCCCAAATACGAAAACACCAGTACATCTCCTGTACTGGCTTGTAGGGCGTAGTTGCCATCAAAATCGGATTGTGTTCCACGTACCGTACCCTTAACAACGATGTTTACACCGGGCAAGGGCACGCCATCTTGGTCGGTGACCGTTCCGGTGACCGTTTTTTCCTGGGCATGGGCAAATAGTATGGATAAACACATTGCCGCTAGTGCTCCAAACAGTTTCTTTACTTTCATACGATTAAACTTTTGTTAGTAATTTGAAATGAGTTAGGGCAACTGAGAAAGGTGGACGGCGCAAGGATATTGATAGCTAATTCAAATAATACTTCTGGGAAGTGAACAAAACTCAATGGATTTTGTTTTTTTAAGAAGTAAGGCCTCTCACCGCCCTACCTTTACAATTGCATAACAAATCAACCCAAATCGGTTTTGGAACAGGTACTTTTTAAACGGCGAGAACCTTATAAATTGAAATCCCTATGGGGAAGTACCGATTTTAACATTCTAAGAAATGTAACAGTAACTGTTTGATAATGAGCAATAAAAAAGTCTCTTGAGAGAACAAGAGACTTTTTCCGTTAGGTCCAAACCATTTTTGAAGAGTAATGTTGGTAGTTAGTTAGGCCATTTGAATTTTGGTCTGTACAAAATCTGCATTGGCCAATGCCCTGTAATTGTTGGGACAGTGTCCCGTAATTTTCTTGAAGGCATTGTAGAAGCTGTTCTTACTGTTAAAACCTACTTCGTACATAACTGCTTTTACACTTAAGTTTGGATCCGTTACCAAAAGTTGCTTAGCCTCGTTGATCCTATATTCATTTAAAAATGAATAAAAGTTTTTTGCAAGGTAGGTGTTGATCACTTGGGATACTTTATACCGGTTTTCTTGGATGTGCTCGGATAGTTCGTCGAGTCCCATGGTATTGTTCCTGTAGATCTTTTCTACCTCAAAGGCACTTTGGATTTTTTCCCTAATGGTAAGGGCTTCCTCATGAGTGAGTCCGGATTTCTTGTACTTTTCATGACTGTTCAATGGGCTCGGGCTCCGGTGTTCCTGCCCAATGTACTTAAAAACGAGTTGTTTTAGTAGTCGTTTCATAGGATTGATGATTTTTGATTGATGACTACTAGTTACCGATAAAATGCTAGTAAATCGGTGTTCCCGATAAGAGTTTACTGTTGTTTTATGAGAAGGAGGTACTCACTAGGGGTAAGCTGTGTATCTTTTTTAAAAGCTTTGTTGAAAGACACTTTATTGTTGTACCCAACTTCGTAAGCAACATCAATAATGTTGAGTTCCGTTTTCTCTTCCAATAATTCTTTTGCTTCTTGGATTCGGTGAGAATTTACAAACTCGCGAAAGCTCATATTAAAATGTTCGTTGATGAGTTGGGAGGTATTGTGCCTGGTGGTATCCAATTTTTCGGCCACCATATCCAGATTGATATCGTTATGGCGATATATTTTTTCTTTCTGAAATAGATCTTTTAAGTTGGTCTTTAATTCTTGGGAGAGGCTATCGGTTAAACCCGACTTCACATATTTGGGAAACAATCGGTTGGTGTAGGAGTATAGCCCACTAAAAACATCGGGTTGTACATTGGCCGCATATCCTACATATAAAACCATGGTGGACATTAAAATTATAGGTGCGTGGAAAAATGCTCCACTCTTTATTCCTGTAGAAATATAGACACCATAAATAATATAGGCCAATACATATCCTACATGGATCAGATAGATGTTTTTTTGCCAGATACGGGTCTTCTTGTTCAAATCCGTTTTGCTCTCTTTTAGCAAAGAATGGACAAAGTAGGCATACACACCTAAAGAGATCGCTTTAAGGGCTACCAACAAAACCAGTTTAGTGGAATCGCCAGGGTTTAGTCCGTCCTCCAGTCTTTGGAGCATTTGTATCACTTTTTCTGAACCTGAAAATGCATATACGGTGAATGTAAGGTATATGGTTAACACCACCGTAGGTAACAAATGCCAGTAATCTTTTTTGTTGAGGTCCGTTGATTTTGATACTCTTTTAAAATAGAGGAAAAGGAGTGGGCCATATAAGAAGGAAGACCATGTGGACATTAGGTATGTGTGCGGGAACTCAAAAACATAATTGGTTTGGTTTGCGCATATGTTTAGGATGAACAAGGAATGTATAAAAACAAAAAGTGCGATCAGGCCCCTGGCCTGAAGGTCAATTTTTTTGTTGATCAATAGAACAAAGGTCACATAAAACCCGATTAGGGAAACAAAAAAGTAGAATATGGACCACACCGTGAGCTTTGGGAGCACCGTTCCGGATAGTTTTACAAATTCGGTCTCATCTCGGATGCCGTCAAAATCTTCGTGTAAGAGGAACGCAGGGTGAAAATCTATCTCGAAATAATCGTAGATGTAAGAAATAGATTCTTGCGGGTGGTCCAATGCCGCCTCGCTCAGGGCAAGTTTTTTAAGAACATGGATTTTCTGTTCTTTATCAGGAAGTTCTAGATTCTTTTTGTATATCGGTACAGCATCCTCAAACCGGTGAATATTAAAATAATAGTCCGCCCAATCCAGCGAATCCTTAAAAGTTTCTGCTGTCGGTACGGGTATTCCGGCATAGCTGTCCAAGGCTTTGCCGTGGGCAAACATCACATTTGCACATAGAATAATGAGGACAATATATTTTGTTGATTGTCTCATTTTTGATTGATGATGAATTAGATATTAACAATTTATGAAAATAAGGCGTTAAAAACGTTAACAAACTATTAAAGTAGGTAAGCCCCGATAAAAGTTTACTATCCTAAAGGCAATGGAAGCATCAATAAAAAAGGGTATAAAAAAGCCGAGAAAATTTTCTCGGCTTTTTTCTAGTAGCGGGGACTGGACTCGAACCAGCGACCTTCGGGTTATGAGCTTCATAATTTATACATCAATAAATATTTAAATAATTGAAAATTAATTAATTATATTTTTTTAAATGTTAAATAATACCGAATAATTCCATTTAAAATCAATTTATTCTGTACCTATTCTGTACCCCTTTTTTTGTTTAAAGTTGTACATTTATTAAGGATTAAAGAGGATAGTTATGGCCAGTATTAAGATTGTTCGGCGGAAAAATAAGGAAAGAAAGGACGGTTCAGCACCACTTGCATTGCGAGTAAGCGATAATTACAGAACAAGTTATCGGTTTTTGGGCCAGTATATTCTTGAAAAAGATTGGGATAAAACTGCTTCTACGGTCAAAAGGTCACATCCCAATTATAAAAAGTTGAACAACTTTCTTATGAAAAAGTTGATAGAGGCCAATGATATTTATTTTGATTTGAAGAAAGAAAGCCTAACTCCAAAACAAGCCCTGCAAAAGTTGAAAGGAGTGGAAGGGGAAAAACCTTTTTTTGTGCTAGCTGCTGAACGTATAAAGGATAAATACGATAGGGGAACCATTTCTGTTGCCAAGGCTGAAATGTCAATTCTTTTCAATATCGATGAATTTTTAAACCTTAAACGTTCCTTGAAGAAAGATGAAATCATTGAGGGTATCAAAAGACGGAGAAAAAAACGCATAAGTGATGGACGCAAATCGGAAACCGACTTTTATGATTCGGTACTTTATTTCAAAAACAAACCGTTACTTAGATTTCAAGATATCAATGAACGTTTTCTTGAAAGGTTCAAGAATTTTTGTACTATTTATTTAGGGCATAAAGAACGAACCATAACCAATCAACTTATCTTCATCCGTACTTTGTTCAACGTGGCTATAAGAGACGACATAGTTCCATCTAAATATTACCCCTTTGCTGGTGACAAGGAAAAAATAAGGATTGGCTCAGGTCATAAAATCGGTCTTACGATCAAAGAAGTTGAAAGCATCGAACAATTGGAATTAGAACCAGGAACTTCTATTTGGCACACCCGAAATGTATGGTTAATGTCTTTTTATTTTGCCGGAATACGTATTTCAGATGTTGTGCAGATTAAATGGAGTGATTTCAAAGATAATCGCTTGTTCTATGTAATGAACAAGAACTCTAAACCGGTAAGTTTAAAAATCCCATATAAAGCGCAGGCCATTTTGAATTTATATACGAATGACAAAGAATTGAATAATGGCTATGTGTTTCCCTTTCTAAAGGATGTCAATCCCAAAGACACCAAAGCGGTTTTTGTAAAAACAAGAAATGCTACAAAGCTTTTCAATAAATACCTTCGAAGAATCGCTAGACTTTGCGAAATAGACAAACCCCTTTCAAATCATATTGCACGTCACACTTTTGGGAATATTGCCGGAGACAAGATTCATCCCTTAATGCTTCAAAAACTCTATCGCCACAGCGATTTAAAAACTACTTTGAACTATCAAGCGAATTTTATCCATAAGGAAGCTGATGAGGCATTGGATAGTGTAATAAATTTTTAATTTTCAAATTCAAGTCGAATCACTTTGTAGTTTTAAAAATCATTTGGTCTAAAAGAATTATTCATAACCGTACATCATATATTTTGTTACAAGTCCTTACCTTCAACTTTTGCGCTTGGTTCCTATCGGTTTTTTGCCCTGTTCGGAAAGACAAGTTCAGTTAACTGCTCTAAGGAAACAACAACCACTTAGTTAATTGATACTCTATACACCAAAGAAAGGTATTTGGGTTTTCACGCTCGCGTGAAAAAACGAATAGCAAGAGGGTGATGCGCAAATTGCGCCATCACGGTTGTTTTCGGGTCTTCAACAAGTTGAAAACCAGTCAATTGAACAAATTTTGAAATCCTGCACAAAATCAGGGGCTACAGTAGACTTTTCCGAAATCTACAGTAAATCCTTTGGCAGGCCCAGTAAACACTGGAAATTTTTGACGAAAAAATTGGCGCAAATTCACTAAAAAACAAAATCGCACCTATGGAAAAGCAATCTAAAGCTTAAAATAACGGAATGGAGATTGGAACGATATAAAATTGAGGCAACAGACCATTGGATCACTTCGAATGATGAGAAGAGTATACCGGATTAATAGATAAAATTGCCTCGCTCAGTAAGGTTAGTTTGGCAAGATTTGGGGCTTGCAGCACTCCACTGCGTTGCGTTCGCCATTATATCGATTTCTGATTTATGAGAGGTTTTTTTAACCACCGTTTTATTGAACTTTCAGTGCAAAACGAGTCCGCTGGTTTGTTAAAGTTCATTTCACCGTACTAAATAAATAGTTTACATTCTACCGTTTATTTAAACTTTCAGGTTATGGTTTTTGGATATGCGCGGGTGAGTGCCATGGAACAAAGGTTGGATCTTCAGTTGGATGCACTGCTCAAAGAAGGGATTCCACAAAAGAACATTTACACGGATAAAGTATCGAGTACCAGGGAAGAACGAAAGAGTTTAAGCAAGCTTTTGAGATATGTTAGAGAGGGTGATACAATCGTTGTATGAAAATTGGACAGACTGGCCAGAAGCCTGATTCATTTTACCAAGCTTATTACAAAGTTAAAGGGAAAGGGAGTTCGTTTCAGGAGTATCACAGAACCTTTCATAGATACTACGGAGAAGTCTTCACATTCGGAATTCATCATCAACATATTTGCAGCCTTGGCACAATTGGGAAGGGATATCATCATAGAACGGACCAAAGCTGGCTTGGAATCAGCAAGAAGAAGAGGGAAGATTTTGGGAGCTCCAAAGGGGTTAAGTAAGAAAAATCAACAAAAAGCTGTACTTTGTGAGGAGTATTTCAATGACGGCGTGTTGACCGTCACCGAAATATGTGAACGATTGAGCATTTCCAAGGCCACTTATTACAAGTATTTAAGGCATAGGGGGCTTTCGGGAAAGTTGGGATCATATAGAAGATAATCAAATACATCGATTTAATTCCATTTTTGATGTATATAGATGTATTTTGTGTTTATATAAACAAGTTGTGGCACATTTGAAAAAACATTGAAACAATACGAAGGCATATTAGAAAACATTGGTAAACACGTTACTCTTACCAAAGAGGAAACGGAAAAATTTATTGGCATAATCCGAACTACGAAAGTCAAAAAACGACAGTTTATTGACCAACCGAATTACGTTTGTCAATACCGAAACTACGTTGTGAAAGGAGCATTTCGTTCTTATATTATAGATGACGAAGGCAAAGAACACACCGTTCAAATTGCACTTGAGGATTGGTTTGTAAGTGATTTTTACAGCTACATAACACAGACACCCGCAACCCTTTTTGTAGAAGCTTTAGAAGATTCAACCATACTTCAAATGACCTATGACGATATAGAAGGACTTTGCAAAGAAATCCACGCCTTGAGCGAATATTTTAGAATTACAACGGAGAGAGCATTTGCTTTTTCAAGAAAGCGTGCATTATCCAATTTGAGCTTAACAGCAGAAGAACGCTACTTGGAATTACTCAATCGCTATCCAAATATGATTAAGCGTGTACCGCAAAAAGTGATCGCTTCATATTTAGGCTTTACACCCGAATTTCTTTCTAAGATAAGGAGAGACCTCGCTTCAAAATCTTAATCTACTTCAAGACTATTTCCTAATCCAGTTCATTTTTGAAGCTGGCACATTGCCACACCTTTGTAGTGTCGATTTTGACTTCACAAAAAACAAATTAAAATGAACACAGAAAAAAAATCCTATCAAGAAAACTTAAAAGACTTGCGAGATAATTTAGGAAATATGCTTCCAAAAGAGGCACTCGCAATATTTGACAACGATGCAGAAAGTCTTCAAGTAAACCACAATTCCATTCTGAAATTGCAAGAGGGCGAGAAAGCACCCGATTTTTCTCTTACAAATGCCAAAGACAAAACCGTAAGACTTTCAGAGTTGCTAAAAAAAGAAAAAGTCGTCCTTACCTTCTACAGAGGCTCGTGGTGTCCTTACTGCAATTTGCAATTATCACATTATCAAAAGTCGTTGGACGAGATTCACGATTTAGGAGCAGAATTAGTTGCAATATCGTCACAAACGCCAGATGAATCTCTAAACGTAAAAGAAAAAAATGAACTCAACTTTGAGGTTTTGAGCGACAATGGTAATATGGTGGCAAGACAATATACAACCGTATTCAAAAATGCCGATGCACCAGTAAATACCATGACTGAACTCGGGTTTGATTTTGACGCTCACTATTCGGACGATTCAAGAGAATTGCCAATACCTGCGGTATTCGTCATCGAAAAGGATTCAACCGTTTCTTTCGCAAAATCATTAGGTGGCGATTACAGAAACCGTGTTGAGGCTTCTGAAATAATTAACCATTTAAAAAATGTGTCAAAATGAAAAACTCAATTCAAAACATCTCAAATTGGCTGCTGGCAGTTTTAATGGTCGTTTTTGGACTTAACAAGTTTCTTGGTTTTATTCCTGTAGAACCACCAACTGACCCTACTGCTCAGCAATTTATAGGAACAATGTTTTCAACATACCTATTTGTAGTTGTTGCCATTGCCGAAATTATTGGTGGAATTTTATTAGCTATCCAAAAAACAAAAATTGTGGGTTGGTTAATACTACTTCCTGTAATTTTCAATATAGCTGCTTTTCACGTTGCACATGACTTTGTTGGCAACGGCATTTGGTTGCTACCGACCATACTATTTTTGATAGCAAGCTATTTCCAAAAAGAAAAATTATACTCACTTATAAATTAAGAGTTATGAAAAGCAAGATTTGGTTAATCACAGGTATATCGAGCGGTTTGGGTAAAGCACTTGCCAAATCCGTAATTGAAAAAGGCGACTTCGTCATCGGCACGTTTCGCAAGCAATCCCAAGTTGACGAATTCAACGAGAAATATTCCAATAGAGCGTTTTCAGTACTTTTAGACATTATCGATGAACAAAGTATCGAAAGAAATGTAGAAAAATTAATCTCGAAATTCGAAAGAATTGACGTTTTGGTCAATAATGCTGGTGTTGGATTTGTAGGTGCAATTGAAGAAACGTCAATGGGAGAAGCCCGAAAGGTTTTTGAAGCAAATTTTTTCGGAACGTTGAAATTGACACAGACAATTCTTTCGCATATGCGAAATGAGAAAAACGGACACATAATACAGATTTCGTCACATGGTGGAATTAAGGCGTTTGCAGGTTTCGGAATTTACAACGCGAGTAAATTTGCATTGGAAGGTTTTAGCGAAGCTTTGTCACAAGAAGTGGAGCCCCTTGGAATAAAGGTTTTGATAGTTGAACCAGGACCATTCAGAACAAATTTTGCTGGAAACAGACTTGGAGAAGCCGAAAAAGTAATTGATGATTATTCGAATACGGCAGGAGCGTTTAGAACCAAACTGAAAGGAGTTGATGGAAAACAAGAAGGACATCCTGTAAAAGCGTCAAAAGCAATTATTGACTTGGTTTATTCTGAAAACCCCACACTTAGGTTACCTCTTGGAAAGGTTCCACTTATGACAATCGGAATGAAATTGGACAGCGTTAAATCGGATTTAGAAAATAACCGAGAAATTGCTGAACAAGCTGTGTACGAATAAAAACGTGCCACAACAACGTGTATAAGCAATAGCGTTACTAAAGTTCAACTAAACGATAACAAGATAGTAGATGGAGAATGTGATATTCTCATGCTTGACATTATTTTTAAACTGAATGACTAGAAAGTTTATCAGAATTGTACTTTTTACTCTTGGAATATTATCCATCAGTTATGGGATATAAAACTTCTTTTGACTAAAAAGGATTGAAGAACTATCAAGTGAACCTGGTTTAGGTGGGTTAGCTGTTTGGGCAATTTCTTGGATATTTACAATTCTTGAATTGTAAATATCCAACTCAAAATATTTTCAAAAACGCAATATTGGTTATCTATCAAAACTAACCTGAATATTATCAAATAAATAAAACTATTCTTGAATTTAATGCCCTTGCTTACGTTGATTGTTTTAGTTTTTCTTTATAAAAACTTTTCGGTCAGTATACCAAGAAACAGCAATAAAAAGGAATGCCAGAATTGCCATCAAGTAAGCACCGTCTTTAGCTAAAATATGTGCTGCCATTGCCAAGAGGACGTCATAAAAGAAGCCAGCATATGCCAATTCTTTTAAAAATATAGGTCTACGAATAAGAATAATGGCAACACCCAATACCTTGGCAATAGCTAAAGGATAAATTAGCCAACTTGGAAAGCCCAAATGGTCAAAGAATAGGCTAACTTGCTTAAAGTTTAATAAATACATGCCCGCACTATATAAAAAGATAAGGCACATCAATCCAGTAGAAATCCAATAAACTATTTTTGTTGTATTCATAGATTTAATTTTTGATTTAGTACAAACTAACCTTAAAAGCTTGCGTAGTTAAATTTTAAATAAAACTAGTTAATAGTTCTTCCATTCTTTTTACCCTATTACTGTGTAGAATTTTTCAAATAATCAGTTAGCTAAAATTAGTTCCTAGATTCCTTAAGTAAACATTGATTCAATTTAATGTAGGGACAAGAAATTGGTAATCCTTTTTTGAGTACATCACTTTTATGGAATTAGTATACAAACATCCGTGTTTTGTATACAGTTTACTTATTCATGAGTACGAATTTTGGTTTATTAATTATTCAAATCAAATCGCATGAAAAAAATAATAGCATTAACTATTTCCTTTATGTTTTTACTGTTAAATAATAAAATCCATTCCCAAGATGGAACAGGTGGATTATCCATAGAGTCATCAATTCCTTATTGGTTGAGCGATGGTTACTCAATCGGCGCATCATACTTTAAACCAAATAGCCATTTCAGTTTTGGTTCTAGTGTAGAGGGACTTACCTATACCAATGAAAATTTAAAAGAAACTGTTTTCAAAAATGGAGAAAACTTGGAACAGGTTCGGCTACGTTACTTAATCCGCACAGAGGTACGATATTATTTGAATATGGACAAAGAAGGTTTCTATGGTGGTGTTCGAATTGGATATGAAGAATGGACAATTAAATTCAATGGTTTCGAAGCGTCCGTTGATGATTCATTTATGTCACCAATTGTAGGTTATTGTTGGTATCCATGGGGCAAGAAGGGTTTGATGATTCATCCATACCTAGGGGCAATATTTATACTCGGGGAAGGTGAAGCAATCTTGGCGGATGAAACTTTTAAACTGAATTCGGTACTGCCTAATCCAGGAATAATAATTGGTTGGAGAATCTAAATCTTTTTTAAATGAAAAAAATCACGAAAATAACTATTACAGGCATCTTTATTTCAGTAGCATTTGGTTTTATTTGGCACATAGGATACAGCCAAAATATTATTCAGGACCAAGAAATGCAATCTTCATTTATGGGAAGTATTCTTGCAACATCCGATGCGGATATGTTGGCCACTGCTTATGCGGATGGTATATTGAATAAAGTAAATGGAATTGAAGATTCTTTAAGTTTGGTGAAGGTGGTAAATGGAAAACCGATAATGGTAAGTCAAAAATCAGTATCTAACTCCGTTATTTCTTGGCCATCAATCATTGCTTGGAATTCAAATGTCAAGTTAGCTTATATTGCCGAAACGCGAGGTATTTTTGAAAAACCTGAACAGGTGGTAGATGATGTTTGGAAAGATTTGCCCCAAGGAAGAAAAGTATCAGTTGTAGATTATAACGATCCTAATCATCCTAATTTGGTTCAATCGATTGATGTGGGTGAGAATATTCAAGGAGTGTCCATCAACGCAAGCTCGGATTTATTGGTGTCGGGTACCACGGAACCTGGCAAAGAAATTATGATTGCAACTCTGGTACAAGGTAAAATAACGTCACGTTTTTATTTTTCAAACCCTGATATTTTAAGAAAAAAAGATAACAATTCAGGAATTAGGACTATTGAATTTCATCCAACCAAAAACATTATCGCGGTAAATCTTAACAATACCCATCTAGTTTTCTATCGGATAAATAAAAAAGACTCTTTAATTAATATTGAACAAATCGGTGAGTCCATGGAGGTTGCAAAAAGGTGGAGTGTCGGAAATTGGCATCCATCAGGAAACTTTTTTATATTGACAGACGTGGCCTGGGGCAATGGTACAATGGGTGCAATTTTTAACGGAAAAGGAAAATTGATTTCAATAAACTTCAACTCAAATGGTAATCACAAAATTGTATCAACCACTAAAGTAGGCCTAAGCCCTGAAGGGTTTGACATTAGCCGAGATGGGAAGTACGCTGTGGTTGCAAATATGCGTAGAACTTATGGACCTAAGAAAATGTGGTTTGTACCGGCCCGTAAAAATGCATCTTTGTCCTTGGTGAAAATCGACAAGGATTCAGGGGTTTTGACCACTTTGGGCAAAGAATACCTCTTTGAAGGTGCCTTGCCAGAAGATGCAATTTTTGATTTGGAGAGCAATTCTATTGCTGTTGCTGTTTATCAAAAACAAGATGAGGAGTTCCCTAAGCAAGGTTGGATTGACTTTTGGGAATTGAAAAATGACCAACTAGTGAAAACTGGTTGCCGAATTCATTTGACAAGAGGGGTGCATAATTTATTGCTGATCGAATAAAATAACATGGACAAAGTTGTCAATATAAAAAGCATTTTTGAACTACAACGTATGGGAGGTATGAAACCATTGAACCACCCTTTGATTATGGTTGTTCGTTTGGAAGAAATACCGAAATTACCAGATAAATATCCGACTTCCATGAGTTATGATTTCTATTCCATAGGGTTAAAACGGAATTTGAATGGTTATGTGAAATATGGAAGAGAAAAGTATGATTTTCAAGAGGGGGTTATGGGCTTTTCTGCTCCAGGGCAATTAATTTCCTATGATAGGGATGTTACCTTTGGATCCTCTGGTTGGATTCTTTTTTTCCATCGGGAAATTCTATTTGGACACCCCTTGTCAGAGTTGATTGATAATTACGGCTTTTTTGATTACGATGTCAACGAGGCACTTCATCTTTCCAAAAGTGAAGAAATGCTTCTGGAACAAATTTTTGAAAATATTTACTCGGAATATAATAAGCAGTTCGATACTTACAGTAAGTCGGTTGTATTAAGTAACATAGAACTATTGCTTACCTATGCTAACCGTTTTTATGGTAGACAATTTATAACAAGAAATGACGCAAGCTCTGGTTTAATTTATCGTTTTCAGAGTGAGGTTAAAAATAGGTTTGAAAGGAAATATTTAATAGATTCAGGACTTCCTACCGTAGCTTCTTTGGCTGAAGCTTTACATGTCTCACCCAACTATTTGAGTGATGCACTTAAAACCCTGACCGGTAAAAGTACACAAGAGCATATACACTTTCAGCTTATTCAAAAAGCCAAACAAAACCTTTTGGCCACTAACAAATCTATTTCCGAAATTGCCTTTGAACTTGGATTTGAATACCCCCAATATTTTAGCCGACTATTTAAGGAGAAAACAGGTATAACTCCCACTGATTACAGAAAATAAAAAAACTTAGAAGTAGTTATTTAATTGCTTTAAGTGAAAAGTGCAATCGATTGATTCATTGTTTTCTAGTCCATTTAAATTAAATACTGCTGACCTATGTTATCAGCAATATCATTTAAAACCTGCAATTATTGATAAAGCAATGTAATTAAAACAAATCTTGACGACCTTATTAAGGTAAGAATCAGTTTAACATGTGACTTGTTGGTTTTGACTGTGAATAAAGGGTATGACTCATTTAAAACTTAGTTTTCGCACATTATTCCAATCTTGGAATTTTTGGCCTGCACCTCAATAGGTACCATACCATTGTTTTTGACATCGGCCAAAGAAAAGACATTAAATTTTTGAGTATCAAATAGAAAAATAACATGACGATTAGAAGAGCTAGGAAGGAAGATTCAAAAGTGATTACGAATATTTTATTGCTTGCAATGGATACCATAATTTATAAATTCATTGGGGAGGACTCAATGGACAAGGCAAGTTGTTTTCTGGTAGGTTTGGTTCGAAAAGAGGCAAATCAATATTCATATGAGAATTGTTGGGTTGCAGTTTCCGGTGAGGAGATAGTAGGCGTCGTCAATGTTTATAAAGGCGCCGATTTTCTTAGGTTGAGAACACCTGTGTTATATGAAATAAATAAATGGTCCCAAAATGGTTTTACTCCTGAAATTGAGACGGAAAAAGGTGAACTGTACATTGATAGTTTAGGTGTAATCCCTAAATTTCAAGGAAAGGGCATAGGTTCAAATCTGCTAAAATATTTAATCACTGAATATGCAATTAAAGATAAGAAAACGTTAGGTTTACTGGTGGATTTAGATAATACTGGTGCCAGTAAATTGTATCAGCGATTAGGGTTTGTAAAAGTTGGAGAAAAGCTATTGTGCGGAAAAAAAATGGAGCATCTTCAACTTAAATGTTAGTCAAATCAAAATAGATGTTTTAAATATCAATGAGCTATCAAATTAATTATGGATTTTCCATAGATAAACAAGAATATGAGTTATTATCTAATCAGGTAATTGAATGGTGGTTGGACAACAATTAAAGTTCAAATAAACGATATCCATAAAAGGCTCAACCTATGAAAAGCTTACTATCTCAAATATCGGATACGGCATTAAAGTTAAAGGATATTGAGTTCACAATAAGTCAAGTGGATAATCAATGGCTGGGTAATGAGCCATCTAGTGAGTCGGGAATTTCGGAGGTGGAAAAAAGGCTTAATGTTGAATTTCCGAGTGATTACAAAGATTTCTTATTAATCTCGAATGGGTTTGCAGCGCCAAATGATGTTGAACCAACTTTTCTGCCGATAGAAAGAGTTGATTATTTAAAAAATATCGATAACGAACTAATTGAAATTTGGACTAGGGATGGTATATCAGAAACTGGAGAAGAATTAAAGAGGAGCATCCTGATTGGAGGAATTGATGAAGAACAATATTTTCTAATCATTCCGCCCGATTCTAAGAATCAAAAATGGAGGTATTGGAAGTTTGCAAGTTGGATTCCTGGCGAAGAGGAATATAAAAGTCTGTACAATTATTTTGAAGACGTCTCAGATTTTCTGAATCAACAAATGGTAACGAATTAGTAATTTGATGTATTCAACAATATCAAAGTTTAAATAAACGATTTAAACTAATCTGCTAATGTATCATCAGAGAATTGAAATCAAACTGAATAATATCGTTGGTCCTAGAAAAACTCAGATTTTCAATTGATGTATATTTTAGAGTTTATCATTTTGGAACTTTTAATGGTCTACTGGATTTATAGAACAGTCAAGTATCGAAAACCAACTAAAAATAGCCCATATAGTTATCGGATTTTTGTCGGAAATATCGGTGTAGCAATACTTATGATATTTACTTTAATTTGGTTCGTGTCTAATAAGAAATCCTTTTTTGTGGAACTATGGGATTCGATAACAAAATGAAAACCGAATTGAGCTCAGTGAATAATAACCAAAGTTCAAAAAAACGATGAAAGAGTATAAATTGATACTTCTTGTTTCTTTACTTTCTATTTTCAGGTTAGCCAGTGCAACATTACCTGATTTTGAGACTATTAGTCATAAGTCTTCCGACACATTAATTCTGAAAACGGGCGTTTACACACATGCTTCTTTCAAAAGTGAAAGTAGGGGAAATGTGGATTTCAATGTATATCTACCTCCAACTTGGTCCAAAGATAGTTCAACAGAATATCCATTAATTATATTACTTCATGGTCAAAATGGAAGTGAATATTCCTTTGTTGATGCCCTGCCTGCGGACAGTCTAAACCATTGGGTCAAAACTGGAGCCATACCAGAAATGGTTGTGATTGCTTTAAGAGGAGGAGAAAACACCCGTGATATGCAATGGTACAGCGATGAAAATGTAAATATGATCACAAGCGAAGCAGAAGATGAATTAAGGAAATATTGCAATGAAAAATTCAATAGCACAATGGACAGCTCTAAAATCTCGATAATTGGTCATTCTAGAGGGGTTGCAGGTGCACTTAATTTTGCTGTAAACTATCCCAATAAGTTTTCTTCGATTGTATCCCTTTCCTATGTGAGTGATTATACAATTGAAGGTTTAAAAGAATCGGTTACCAAAAATCGTGAAAGCATTATAAATAGTAGTATCGGGATTCAGATGTACATTGGCAATGAAGATCGATTTGTTCTTGAAGCAGATAGAAGAGGAAGTTGGATAATTAATTCATATTTAAAGGAAAATGGTATTATAAACAAGCTAATAACAATAGAAGACACTTCTCATGATTTATCAGAACTATTCGAGTATCCAAATGGTTTAAATTATTTTGCTTTCTGCTCCAAAATGTGGAAAAAAGTAAAGGAATAAAATATATGAGAAATAATAGCTCCTTAAGGCAGTCTGAATAATTAATAGTTCAAAAAAACGATTCACAAAAAGCTTTTATCTGCTGTGTAGCACGATTTTTGTAACTTTATATCAAAGTGATATTCCAATGAACATGTCAGAATCAAAATCCACAAAAAAAGAACTGGTAGGTTGGATAGAGTCCCTAAAGGATGATACGATTTTAGGGCTTTTGAACTCGGTAAAACTTTCAAGTGAGGGAAAGTCAGGTGACTGGTGGGATGAACTTACAGAAAGTGACAGGGTAAATATTCTTTCAGGAATACGGGACTTTGAGCAGGGTCTGGCGATGAGCTCAAAAGATTTTTGGAACGGCTTGGCCAATGGTTAAACAGTATGAGGTCAAATGGACCGAAAGGTCGTTATCCAACGCATTGGAGATTAAAGCATATCTAAAAAAAGGTTCAGCGGAAAGGAAATAGTAAGATTTGAGGAACTTTTGAGGCAATTTGAGAATACTGTATCCAATTTTCCAACGCTTTATCCGGAATCACAAAAACAGAAATCGTTAAGACGAGCTGTCGTCCATAAAAACACTACCGTCTATTATATTTTCAAAGAAGATAAGGTCACGATCATTGCTATGAAAGATAATAGACAGCTCAAACCGAGTCGCTAAAGTTCAAGTAAACTGTGATTTCCTTTAGATAGAACTGCATTTTTTCCAATTTTACCAAGGTTATTGTCTTTGATTTCTTGTTCCCTAATTCATAATCCACCAAAAAACACCAATTTTTTTGTGCCAAAATAAAAAAGTTTGGATTCTGTACCTATTCTGTACCCATGGTAAAAAAGAAAGGCCCCCGATTTCTCGGAGGCCTTGCCTGCTCTAGTAGCGGGGACTGGACTCGAACCAGCGACCTTCGGGTTATGAGCCCGACGAGCTACCTACTGCTCTACCCCGCGATGTGGACGGCAAATATACAACCGTTTTTCTGTCTTTTCCAAACTAAAATTAATATTCCTGTATTCAATAGGGGCAATCCGTTCAAAATCCATAAATTGGACATTTTTACTTTATGGACGCAATCAACGATTTTATCGCATCACTTTTGCCATACACCGAGTGGCCCATGTTAATATTGTTAATAGGTGGTGGACTATTTTTGGCCTTTTACTCAAGGTTTGTACCCTTTCGTCATTTTGGCCACGCCATTGCTGTAGTATCCGGCAAATACGACGACAAGAATGCCAAGGGAGATGTAAGTTCGTTCCAAGCGTTATCGGCAGCAGTTGCAGCAACTGTGGGGCTCGGAAATATTTCCGGGGTGGCCATTGCTATACACGATGGAGGTCCGGGTGTGGTTTTTTGGATATGGATGACGGCCCTTTTGGGAATGGGCATAAAATATTATTCCGGAAGTTTGGCCATAATGTACCGCGGAACCGATTCGGATGGGCATATGCAAGGAGGCCCCATGTTCTACATTACCAAAGGGATGGGCAAATGGGCAAGGCCCATGGCCATTTTTTTTAGTATTTGTGGATTGTTCGGCTTTTTGGGCGTATTTACCGCCAATCAGTTCACCGAAGCTTTTATGGGCGTCGTGGAGCCGCACGAAACCATTTGGGCAACTAGTGAATACAATTGGAAGTTGGGTATAGGATTCTTTTTGGCAATTGTTACATCCATCGTAATATTTGGGGGACTGAGCAAAATAGCCAAAGTAGCATCGGCCATTGTACCATTTATGGTAGGAGTATATCTTTTGGCGGTAATTTTTGTAATGGCCAGCAATGCAGGAGAAGTTTGGCCCGCCCTAAGAATGATTTTGGTAGAGGCCTGGAATTTCGATACCATGGTCACAGGTGGCTTTTGGGGATTGGTGATCGTTGGGGTGCGAAGAGCCATGTTCTCCAACGAAGCAGGTTTGGGTAGTGCGCCTATGTACCACGGACAATCCAGAAACAATGAGCCCACCAAAGAAGGATTGGTTGCCATGTTGGGTCCCTTTATCGATACAATTTTAGTATGTACCTTTACCGCGGTGGTAATTATCTTGAGCGGAGCCTACCTTGAGGATTGCAGTGGTATTGTAATGACCATGTCCGCTTTCGAAACAACACTATATGGTATAGGTGATGTATTGTTGATGGTCATTGTGTCCGCATTCGCATTGTCGACCCTATTTACCTATTCGTACTACGGAGTTAAAAGTCTTTCATTTTTGACGAACGCCAAGATTGGAAAATGGTACAATGTATTTTTTGTGGTAATGATCGTTTTTGCTTCGATTGCATCGTTGACCTTGGTAAAAAATCTGATCGATCTCTCGTATGCACTAATGGTAATACCCAACATGATTGCAGTACTTTATCTTGCACCAAGGGTAAATGCAGCATCCAAACAATATTTTGAAAAAAGAAAAAAAGGTGGCGCATAAGTCTGGATTTGTAAATATTATCGGTAACCCCAACGTGGGTAAATCAACATTGATGAATGCCTTTGTAGGTGAAAAATTATCAATAATTACCTCAAAGGCGCAGACCACACGGCACCGTATTTTGGGAATTGTGAACGGTGAGGATTTTCAGATGATTTTGTCCGACACGCCCGGTATCATCAAACCCGCCTATGAGCTGCAAACGTCTATGATGGACTTTGTAAAATCCGCTTTTGAGGACGCAGATGTATTGCTCTACATGGTTGAAATAGGGGAAAAGGCCCTTAAAGATGAGTCCTTCTTTAAAAAAATACAGAACAGTAAAATACCAGTGTTATTGCTCCTCAATAAAATTGATACATCTGACCAGCAAAAGTTGGAAGACCAAATGCAATACTGGCAAGAGCAGCTGCCCAATGCCGAAATACATCCTATCTCCGCTTTGGAAAATTTTAATGTGACCGAAGTTTTTAACCGTATTTTGGACTTATTGCCCGAAGCACCTCCATACTATCCAAAAGATCAGATTACGGACAAACCGGAACGTTTTTTTGTTAATGAGACCATCCGTGAAAAAATCCTACTGCACTATAAAAAGGAGATACCGTATTCTGTAGAAGTAGAAACTGAAGAGTTTTTGGAGGACGAAGACATTATCCGTATCCGTTCAGTGATTATGGTGGAGAGGGATACCCAAAAAGGTATTATTATAGGTCATAAGGGGAGTGCCATCAAAAAAGTAGGGGTGGAGGCCCGAAAAGACCTCGAAAAATTCTTTGCCAAACAAGTACACATAGAACTATATGTAAAGGTGAACAAAAACTGGCGAAGCAACTCCCAACAACTTAGGCGCTTTGGTTACAACGGTTAGTCCTCGTTGCTGATTTGCTCAAAAGGAGCAATAGCATCCCTTATAAACTGTTTTAGTTGTTCCATTTGTCCTCTTCCCTTGGATTTTCCCAAGCGGCCAAAAGCATAGAGCGCGAACCAAATCACGACCAAAAAGCACATGCCCACCAACCATAGGGTAATATCTTTTCCTAAAGAATAGTTGGAATAGGCAAAAATTCCCATAATTATAAAAAGGGTTCCGACCCCAAAATGTAGGAACATAAAAAATGTCCATAACGTAGGATTGGGCCCGAACACGCCCCGTATGTTGCTCACTCCTTTTTCAAAAGAAGAAAGCTCCAAATGTAGTTGGGGGGTCCAAAAGGTGGTCTCCGGTTTTTTAAACTTGATAAAAATATGCTCATCAAGCCTTTTAATGTCAAAAGGTGAATTATTTATCCCATCAAAAACCTGCTCCAGCTGCTCCAATTCGGTGCGTAGGGACAGGCGAAAACGGGGCCGTAAGACAATCTCGTTGGTAAGGTCGCTCATAATCATTTGAAAATGATCAAAAAAGGTATCATTTTTTCTTCATAATAAATGGTATTTTTGCCAAAAATTAAACCTGATGGGAGCTATCGTAGCCATTGTAGGAAGACCCAATGTTGGGAAGTCCACCTTTTTTAACCGACTAATTCAACGCCGTGAAGCTATTGTGGATGCTGTTTCCGGTGTTACACGCGACCGTCATTATGGGAAAAGTGATTGGAACGGCAAAGAATTTTCTTTGATCGACACCGGAGGTTATGTGGTGGGCAGCGACGATATTTTTGAAAAAGAGATCGATAAACAGGTAGAACTGGCCATTGATGAATCTGATGCCATTATTTTTATGGTAGATGTGGAATCGGGGGTAACAGGAATGGACGAGGATGTGGCCAAACTGCTTCGTCGGGTGGATAAGCCTACCTTTTTGGCCGTAAACAAAGTGGACAATACCCAACGTATCGCCGATGCCGTGGAATTTTATTCCTTGGGATTGGGTGAGTATTACACACTTTCAAGTATTAATGGGAGCGGTACAGGTGAATTGCTGGATGCCCTTGTGGAGGTTCTTCCAGATGATGTGGAAGAAGAAAGCGAACTGCCCCGATTTGCGGTCGTAGGTAGACCAAATGCCGGGAAATCATCCTTTATCAATGCACTGATAGGCGAGGATAGGTACATCGTTACCGATATTGCAGGGACCACCCGTGATAGTATCGATACCAAATATAATCGTTTTGGCTTTGAATTCAATTTGGTGGACACGGCAGGTATCCGTAGAAAATCCAAAGTAAAGGAAGACTTGGAGTTCTATTCCGTAATGCGATCCGTTCGTGCCATTGAACACTGCGATGTATGTATTTTAATGCTCGATGCCACCCGGGGTTTCGACGGACAGGTACAGAATATATTTTGGCTCGCGCAGCGCAATAATAAGGGAATCGTGATTTTGGTGAACAAATGGGATTTGGTGGAAAAAGAGACCAATTCGGTAAAGGAGTACACTAACAAAATAAAAGAAGTAATCTCTCCATTCGAAGATGTGCCGATTCTCTTTGTATCCGTATTGAACAAACAACGAATATTTAAGGCAATCGAGACTGCCGTAGAGGTGTTTAATAATCGTTCAAAAAAAATACCTACTCGTAAATTGAACGATATCATGTTGCCCATCATTGAAAAAACACCTCCGCCATCCACTAAAGGGAAGTATGTAAAAATCAAGTTTTGCACCCAATTGCCCACACCGTACCCGCAATTTGCATTTTTCTGCAACTTGCCGCAATATGTGAGAGATCCTTACAAGCGATTCTTGGAAAACAAGATCAGGCAAAATTTTGACTTTACCGGCGTTCCGATGACCATATTTATGCGTAAGAAATAACTATTCGCCAGAGGCGTAGCGTACTTCCACTTCTTGCTGTATCCGGTTTCCTTGATTGTCGACTGCGGTGAGCATGTATTCACCAGGTTCGATGGGTATAACCAATTCATGGAAATTCTCTGTTTTGCCAACAAACACCTCGTCCAAATACCAATAAATAATGGTGTTGGATTGTTGGTGGGCCAATTTTAGAATGATTTCCATTCTTTTTTCGCCCAAATCCTTTGGTAATAGCACAGCTTCATAAGGTTTGGGGTAGATAAATTCCATCAAATTGTTTTCCAATGCAGAACAACCTTCCATGTAAGGAGGCAAAGGCTTGTAGTTTGGATTCGAAGAAGCATAATAATATTCCAAAATGGGAGGTAGCACCAACCAATTTTTAGCTACCATGTCTTCTAACGGGTAGCACTCGGAGTTAACTCTAAAGTGTTCCGACTTATCTAAAAACACCTGCTGATGATAGGGGCAGGGACGACTTCTTGTTCCGTGGGTAGGCACCCATTCTTTTTTGATGTCATCGCAATACACCGAAGCACGAAAGCCACTTTGGGCACATACCTCTATCTCCACAAGATCATCTAAAGGTTTTTGAAACCAACTACTTTGTGGTAGTGCGGCCAATACATCAAATAGTATGGGTGCAGCTGCTGTGATTCCGGTTAGCCCAGGTCTTCCCTCCCCATCGGCATTGCCCGCCCAAACCCCGATGGCATATTTTGGGGTGACACCAACGGCCCATGCATCCTTAAAACCAAAACTTGTTCCAGTTTTCCAAGCAACGGGTTGAGAGGAATCGAAAAACTGCCAATTTTCGTCACCCTCGGGCCGATTGACCTCATACATTGATTGGAAAGTGCTGAAAATAGATCCTGCGCCAAAAACCAAGGGGTCAAATTGTTCTTTGCCAAAATCCATTGTTTCATGTTGTAAATAAGTAGCTTCGGTAAATTCCCGACTCCTGTACGTGCTGGAATGTGTCAAAAAATAATTCAGGCTGGAGGCCATGGAGGCATAGGTGGAGGTTACTTCCCAAAGGGAGCTTTCCGCACCCCCGAGAATCAAGGACAGCCCATAATGGGAAGAAGGCCTATCCAAGGATTCCATATTCATCTTATGGAGCTTATTGTAAAATTTTTGAAGCCCATATTCCCGTAACAACCGAACAGCCGGTACATTTAAAGAGCGTGATAACGCTTTGCTCGCAGGCACCGCACCTGCATGTTTTAAATCAAAATTCTGCGGATGGTACCCATTGATTACGGTCGGGACATCTTCCACAAGCGTATGGGGCAACAATTGGCCCTCATCCAAAAGCGAAGCGAATAAAAAGGGCTTCAACGTACTGCCGGTACTTCTTTTCTTGGTGATAATGTCCACATAGTTGGCGTGTGTTTTATCGGAAGGTGAATTTCCCACATATCCGATTACTTTGCGGGTCTCCACATCGAGCACCAAAATGGCCAGGTTATGGATCTCGTTGCTTTGCAATCGCCGATAATGTCTTTCGGCCAAAGTGTTCAGCTGCTGCTGTAGCGACCTGTCCAAGGAAGTGGAGATGCGTTGGCCGGGATGTTCATTTCGGATACGCTCGGTAAGATGAGGTGCTATATCCGGCAAAGGCACTGGTTTTTGTGGAAGTGGCTCGGCAATGGCCAGCTCGTAAGTGGTTTGGTCAATGATTTCTTTCTCCCATAGTTTTTTCAATAATCGATTTCGTTTGTCCAAAAAAGCCTGTTCGTTTCTTCCCGGGAAAATTAGGGCAGGTGCATTTGGCAAAACGGCCAAGGCGGCAGATTGCCCCCAGCTCAACTCATGGGCAGGAATTCCAAAATACCGCCAAGCCGCTGTCTCCAATCCTACTACATTGCCTCCATATGGAGTATGAGATGCGTAGAGTTCCAAAATTTCTTCCTTAGAGTGGCGTAATTCTAACCGTGTGGCCATAAATACCTCGATGAGCTTTTCCCAATAGGTCCTACTTTGGTTTTTTCTGCTCAATCGGATAACCTGTTGTGTAATTGTGCTGCCTCCCCGCCGTGTTTCTTTGGTGAGATTATGCCCAATGGCCTTTAAAATGGATATAGGATTAAAACCGGGATGCCGATAAAAGTACTCATCTTCAAATAGCAAAATACTTTGTTTAAAGCGTTCCGGGATAGAATCAATTTGTGGGAAGGACCATTGGCCATCCTCCGCAATGCGTGCTCCGATAAGGAAACCATCGGAACTGTCCACAACGGTTGAGGTCGGGTCTTTGAAGAGGGTTTTGGGCAGACAAAACAACCATAAAACCAAAATGATGCCCAGAACACTGAGCTTAATTTTATGGTCGACTAGGATTCTTTTTACTGGCGCTAAAAATTCACTCATGCAAGGTTACCGAACTATTTTGACCCATTGCCCTTTATTGCGGGCTTGGTAGTTGTTGTCGTACATGGCTTCGGCCTGGGCACCAGGTAAATAGTAATCACCCAAAAAGGATGCATTCAATTTAATGGTAAAGGTTTTGGATTTTTTGGCTTCCAAATCAAAATAGAGGTGCGTACGATCGTCTCTGGTATCTACATAGTCCGCTGAGGATGTGTTTGTGCTGCTTCCTCCGGCAAATGATGTGTCCACGATTTCCCAGCCACTGGGCACAATATGGGTCAATGCGATATTCTCCACAAAATCATTGGAATTATTAAAAACCGTCACTCTTGCTTCAAATTCTGTACCTTGTCGTAGTTCGTTTACATTAACGGAATTGCCAAGCGGGTCCACGTAGCTGACCGATAACCTTAGGTTTTGCTGTTGCGCCAATTCTTCACCCACGGGCAATTTTCCTGATTGGGTCAGTGTGGCATAAATAGTATTGCCTTGGTTGTTCTTTATTTCAATTTCTTCTTTGAACTTGGTTACGGAGAGTTCCCTTTGCGCTATGGCCCTATCTGTTTTTACCGCTATACTTTTTCCGTTATTGGTAAAAGTAAGGTCAAGGGACTTCCCACCGTTTTTAGCCACCATTTTGGACATGGCTAAGAGGGCAAATGCTGTTTCTTGAGTGCTGTACCATTGCTGTGATGATAAATTTTTGGCTAAGGAAACAGCTAATTCCCGTTGTTGGGAGTCGTTTAAAATTACCATGGTTTCCAATGCCATTGCTCGGTTTCTGAAAACTGAACCATAGGTTCTGTAATTGTAATTATTGGGTTTAAAGTTGATGTTTGCCTTTTGTGCTAGAGCTTGGGCTACCTCTTTTTTGCCAACCAGGGCATAGGCTGCTGCCAATCTCCATTTGGCCTCGTTGCTAAGATTCACGGTTTCACGCAAGCGATTCATTGCGGCCAGTTCTGGTTGTTGCGCCAATGCCAATGTGTACAAACGATAGGCTTGCGAAACATCATCGTTATAATAAGTCGCCTGATTACTCCATTGGCGAGCGGCGTTTTTTTGATAACGTAACCAATTGCTCAAGAAAGTCAATGGGAGCTGGTAGCCCTGTTTTTTGGATTCCAACATAAAATGGCCTGCATAGGAAGTTCCCCAATCATCGGCATTCCCGTACCCGGGCCAATAACTCAATCCTCCATTCGGGATTTGAAAATCGCCTAGGCGTGTTATAGCGGCTTTTATGTTTTTTTCGATAGCCTTCTTTTTGTCAAAAGTGATATCCAATACATCGCCCAAAAATAATTGTGGGAATGCTGCCGAAGTAGTCTGTTCTACACAGCCATGTGGGTATCGTAACAAATAATCCATACGCTTGGAGAAATCCATGGGAGGGAGAGTGGAGAATTCGATGAAGGCCTCATTTGTGCCCGATGTCCCAAAAGTCTCCATTGAAATGATCTGTGAGCCATTGGCGTCCAAAGTATATAGTTCACTTTTTGTGGTGAGGGGATTGGGGTTCTCCACGTCAATTTCGGTTTCGTTACTGGCACGTTCGCCAGCCCCCGAAGCGGTCACTTTTATCGTCTGGAACGATGTTGCCGGGTTGACCTTAAAGTCGAAATTCACGATTTGCTCCCCAACGGCATCAAAAGTGATGTTTTTTGAAGTACCGTTGATAGGTTCCAATGCTTTTCCTGGATCAATACTGACCTTTACGTTTTTAATTTTGGATTCCATGGCAAAAACCGTAACAGGAATGGTCACGGTTTCACCAGGTGATAATTTTCGAGGAATAGAGGTCAAAACCATTAAAGGTTTACGAACGGGCGCTGTTTTTTCGGCATTGCCATAAGCGCTGTTCGGGTTTCCTGCAACCACCATGGTACGAACAGAACCCACGTAGTTCGGCATATCGATGGTGTGCGACACTTTTTCCCCTGCCTTTAAGGAAAATGGACCCAAATAGGTGACGACAGGTTTAAAACGTTGTGCTTTACGATTTTTGGCTCCTGCTCCGATACCGCCCCCACCAATGGCGTATATATTATCTGCGCTAACAGAGTACGCTCCCATGACATCATCAAAAATATCAAAGGTTTTTACACCTAAGGCTTGTCGGGCATAGAACGAACTGTGAATATCGGGTGTAGCAAAACGGGTCAAATCCAATAGTCCTTCGTCCACTACGGCCAAGGTATAGGTCATAGGTTTTTGGTTGGCTTCGGAAATTGTGACCTTATAGGGTTTTTCAGGTGCCAGTACCTCGGGCATATCGATTTGTGGTTTCAACAAGGTGGCCGGATTTTCTACCATAACAGGAACAACCCCGTACAATCGTATGGGAAGATCGTTTTTGGCTTTGCTGTGTGGTTGTAAAAGTGATATGTTGATGTAGGCATTGGGTGCCATTTCGGCCGTAATTGGAATGGTAGCTCTAGTCTCTTTGGCTGAGGTTTCTATCCATTGTTGGGAGAGTACCTCGGTACCGTTTTCAATACTTAGTAAGGCTCGGCTTCCAGTGTCGGAGGGAAAAGTTACAGCTACTTCTTCCCCAAGGGTATATTTTTCCTTATCGGTGGAGAAAATCAAGATTTTTGAACTTTCGGTATCGGCTGTGGCAGGTCTGCGCCACCAATTTCGGTAAAAATAGGTGGTACGTCCTGTCGCATGGCCGGAGACCTCGTCAATAACACGAATCAAGTAGCGTCCACCCTCCTCGTCGGGAATATTGATGTTGAAGTTGGCTGTTCCGTTACTTCCCGTGGTTAGGCTCATTTCTTTAAATGGACGATGAACGGTAGCGTTTTCGTAGCGCGAAAGATTATCGTAACCGCGGTTCCACCACCAGCGCCATTCAATTTTAAATACTTGGACTTTTAATTTTCGGTTGCCCGATGGGTTACCTTGGGCATCAACAGTCACCACATCAAAGGTGTTGTTCTCATCCGTTAAAAATGAACCGTATTGTTTTGCTTCGGGTGAACGGAGGCCCACAAAGTTTGAAAATGGAGCCAGATTTTTTGAAAACACATCAATGGAAAAATCTCCTCCTCCTTCAAAAACCTTGGTGGTAAAGGTAGCTTTCAACATGCCCGGGGCATTTCCGTTTACATTAATTTCTTTATTGATGTTGAGTACACCGTTCGCATCCAATTTGGAAGAAATCCACTGTAACTCGGTTTCGTTAAAAGTGCGAGCGGGGTCTTGGAAAATAAAATCTTTATACTTGGGGAAAGCGGTTGCCGTTTGACTCAAAGTGGCGTTAATGTCTATTTTAAGATTGCGGGCCGGAGCGCCGTGCAACCATTTTACCGTGGCCTTACCTTGATTATTGGTGTTGACTTCGAGTACTTCATCATCAAAAGTAAAATCCACTTTTAAACGGTTGGGCTTTACTGTTGCCACTTTTAAGGTTTTATTGAATTGGGCACCTCCCACTATTACTTTGGCTGACCAATTTCCGGTAGGTGCCGTTGCATCTGTTGGGATGGGGAAGTAATAAAAGTTCTTTTCTTTTTTGGCGTACAGATTATCGGAAACGGGAGTATTTCCTTCTTTTAAAACGTTGCGCTGTACCAGTTTTCCCCGAGCATCGGTTACTTCCAGGGTCACTGGGTGTCCTTGGGGCAATGGGTTGGCGTTATCATCCAAAGCGAATGTTAAATGGATCACATCACCTGGTCGGTGAACCCCTCTTTCAGTATAAAGAAAGCCTTTTAATCCTTTTTGAAGTTGCTCGCCGGACACATCGAATTTACTAAGGGACAGTGCATTGCCGTCCGATAACTTGGCGTATGCAAAATTATTGTTGCTTTCGGCAACCGCAAAGGCGATACCTTTATCGCTATCGTAAACAGATAGGCCGGAAGCATCTGTTGTAACCTCCCCAACAAGTTGTTGTTGGTAATTATAGAGTTTTATTTTTGCATTGGCCACCGGCTGGGTAGTGAGCAAATTAGTTACTGCAAAATAATGAGAGCGATTATTGCCTTTTTTAACAATTAAGCCCAGATTACTTCCCAATAAATTGGTTGCAGCTATCCTATCGTAGTTGTAATAGGCCGAATGACACGGGTTATCGCGTTCTTCCCAATTATAGTTGTAGTTTCTATAATTGTATATTTCGTTGTTCCAATATTGCTCTTCCAGTGATTCATCGTCCGAACTTTGTTCCAAAGTATAGTCATTGACGGATTCTTGGGTTGACGCTGCTTCGCCACAATCGTAAGTGGTGTGTTCCTTATTGAAACTGAATTCTACGCGGTACAATGATCCCGGGTTCACGTTTATCAATTCGGATAAATCCAATCCGTG
The DNA here is from genome assembly GCF_023716465.1 of Flagellimonas marinaquae. Taxonomy (NCBI): domain Bacteria; kingdom Pseudomonadati; phylum Bacteroidota; class Flavobacteriia; order Flavobacteriales; family Flavobacteriaceae; genus Flagellimonas; species Flagellimonas marinaquae. Next base: position 968,283 of record NZ_CP092415.1, on the reverse strand, counting down.
GGCTTGCCAATAACTGTTGTTTTCGTTGCCTTTCTTTGTTAAGGGAATCACTTTGTAGGCCACTCGGCGACCAACAGGTCTAAAATCCGGGCTGTAGTTTTCCGTTAGGTCGTAATTTTGAAGATACTGGAGCATATTGTCCTGATACACCTGTATTACTCGAACTTCTACTGCAGAAAGGTTTACGGTTTCAAAATAGATGGGAGTAGCGTTTGCTTTGGGTAGGATCGTACCTTTCGAAATTAAACGGACCGCTGGTTTTAATTGCTCAAAAGAGACCAGTTCCGAAAAATCGTTTTTAAGCGTAAAACCGTATTCACTCTTAATCCCTTGAAAAGCGTTTATGCGTACTTCGCCCAAAATCCTATTGGAAGGATAAACGCTCAGTACATTCCCGTTGATTTCATATCTAAGGCTTTCGGCATTTTCAATGGTTACCAATCCATTTAGGTTTTGATCTTGTTTTAAGGGCTCCGAGAAATTAAGTGTCAATACGGCATTGGGTGCAGATGTGGTTCTTGCATCAATGATCACAAACTTGTTTTTACCCGGTATGGTGTAAGTTTCCGAACCTTTATTGTCGATATTGTAGGCATCACCGGTCCAATTTATAGCGAGTTCACTGTCCTCTGTTTTTCGGGATATACTATCTATCTTAAAGCTAAAATACTGTGCATTTTCATCGGTATTGTCCCATTTTACAGGGATGTTTTTTTCTCCCTGTTTTACGGATAGTACCGAGTTTATCTTGGATGCGTCCAATATATCCGAAGCATCCAAAGTACCGGTAAGGTATTGCCAATCTTTGTTATAGGATTGCAGATCACCCAAATTGATCCTAAAATTGGGTGCGATGGTCTTAAAACTAAAGATATAAGTCTTGAATTCACTATCAATATCCTCAAAAAGCTTGTTGAGCTTCAAATTAAGGGTGTATTCTGTGTTTGGTTTTAAATATTCCGAAGGTTGGAATAGAAGTTCCCTACCATTTTCAATCACTAGCTTTCCATCCACTTTTGGTGAAATTTTCAAATATTCCGATGGTAACTCTTGGGTCAATTCAAACTGATCCAATTGTTGTGCCAATACAATGGTGATTGGTTTGGAAATGCTTTGGTTCCCATTGGTATGGTAGCTGATGTAATCCTTGAACTTAAAAAGATTGTCGGTTTTGGTGCTGTTCTGTTTTTTACAGGCAGTGGCTAGGACAAATAGTGCAGCCACTAGTGTTTTAAATGACCGGGACATGTGCTGAATAGTGTTTAGTGATGAAAAATATCTAACGGCAAGATAATTAAAATTGCCCATGGGTGAGATAGAAATTGATGTATGGGCAGTTTGGGTTTATGAATGGATAAACACAATGTCCATTGCAAATTTTGGAGAAAAAGTACGGGGTCTTTTTGCTTTTAGGTTTACTCATAAACCTACCACCCCCCAGAGGCACCGCCTCCGCCAAAGCCACCCCCTCCGAAGCCACCACTGAAACCGCCTCCGCCAAAGCCTCCTCCGCTGCCAAAGCCACCTGAGGAACCTGAGCTACGACCCATATTACTGAGAATGATCATGTCCCAAATATCGAGCCCGCTACCTCGTCGGCCGCCTCTGCCGTTGCCTCCCCCTTTGTTTTTACGACTCCATAAAATAATAAGGATCACTATAAAAATGATAAAGGGAAACAGGATTTCAAAAGGAAACGGTCTTCTATTGCCAAAAGTTCTGTCCTCGGAAAATTCTCCGGTGAGCACTTTAAAAATGGCATCGGAGCCTTTGTCCAGACCACCATAATAATCACCTTTTTTAAATTCAGGGATAATTACGGACTCTATGATGCGTTTCGACATTAGATCGGTTAAACTTCCCTCCACGCCATAACCTGTATTAATGGCAATCCTACGATCGTTTCTCGCAAGTAACACCAATACGCCATTATCCTTTTCGGCCTGTCCAATACCCCATTTTTGTCCCCATTGTGCTCCTAAATAATTAATGTTCTCACCTTCTGTGGAACTTATAATGGCAACAACAATCTGGGTAGAGGTACTATCGGAATATCGAATCAGTTTTTGTTCCAAAGCATTGCTTTGCGAATCGGACAATAAATTCACATAGTCGTAAAGACTGGTTTCTTTTTGTGGTTTTTCGGGTATGTTAAATTGCCCCCAAGCAAGGGAGATACATAAAAAAAAGAGGAAAAAACTAGCCTTTGGATATCGCATTGTTCAGTTCGTTCTCATCATTTTGTTTCCATGGAAAATGGGCTTCGAGTTCCTTGCCAGCCATAAGAACACCTTCGACGATACCTTGTTTAAAATTTCCGTTCTTAAACTGGGAGGCAATAATATCCTTGGTGGTCTCCCAAAAACCTTTTGGAACTGCCCGGTCGATACCTTCTCCTCCGTAAATAACAAATTTTTTGTCGTCCACTGCAACGTAAAGCAGAACTCCATTGCCTTCTTTGGTGTTGTCCATTTTTAGGAAATGGAATAGTTGCTGCGCCCTGCTAAAGTGGTCTATTTTGGTGGATGCTTCAATATGTACCCGTATTTCTCCCGAAGTGTTCTTTTCTGCCTCGACAATGGCATTTATAATTTCACTTTCTTCCTCTGCGGTCAAAAACTCTTCTACCTGCGACATGGTTTAATTGAATTCGAAGTTTACATCCGGAGCATTTTCTGAACCTGGATCTGCGGAATATCTCGGCATTTCCTCAAAGCCAAACCAACCGGCAAGTAGTTTGCCGGGGAATTTTGAGATATGGACATCATAAATGTTCACCTTCTCGTTAAATCTATCCCGGGCAACATTGATTCGGTTTTCGGTGCCTTCCAGTTGCGATTGAAGCTCCAAAAAGTTCTGATTGGCCTTTAATTCGGGGTAACGCTCCACGGTAACGAGCAATCTCGATAGTGCAGAGGAAAGCCCTGTTTGGGCTTGTTGGAATTCCGCTAACTGTTCCGGTGTAATATTGTTGGCATCTATGTTGGTGGATGTTGCTTTGGCTCGTGCTTCGATTACATCGGTCAAAGTGCCTCTTTCAAAATCGGCGGCACCCTGAACGGTCTTTACCAAATTCCCGATCAAATCGTTTCTACGTTGGTAGGAGCTCTCCACATTGGCCCAAGCTGTTTTTGCATCTGCTTCGTATTGTACGGCCGTGTTGTTGAAACCTACTGCCCATTGGTATAGTCCAAAGACAATGACTAAGACAATAATCAAGGGGATTAACCATTTTTTCATTTTGCTATGGAATTAGTGTTTAAAGTTGATCTTTTATCTTGAGTAGTTCGGCCCTTACTTTTTGTAATTTTTGAATTACCTCGAAGTTGGACAGTACTTTTTGCTTTTCTTCTTTCAGATGGATTTTGGCTCCTTCGAGGGTAAACCCGCGTTCTTTGACCAAATGATAGATCAATTGAAGGTTCTGAATATCCTGCGGCGTGAATTTTCGATTGCCCTTGGCATTCTTTTTGGGCTGAAGTACATCGAATTCTTTCTCCCAAAAACGAATCAGGGATGTGTTCACCCCAAAGGCCTTGGCTACTTCGCCAATGCCATAGTATCGTTTTTCTGGCAGGTCTATGTGCATTAATCCAGTGATTGGTTCTCTTGGTTCGCCAACCTGAGCATGTTCTCAAATTCTTCAGCAGATAAACTTCCGTAGTAGAAGTTGATCGGGTTAATGCGTTCCCCGTCCTTGAACACTTCGTAGTGGACGTGGGGTGCTTGGGAGCGTCCCGTACTGCCTACAAAGCCAATGAGGTCGCCTCTTTTTACTTTTTGGCCTACGGTAACATTGTACTTGCTCATGTGCCCGTACAAGGAAATGTAACCATACCCATGGTCTATTCTTACGTGTTTTCCATAACCGGAAGACCTATTATCCGCCCGAACCACTTTGCCATCTCCGGTCGCATAGATCGGTGTGCCCCGTGGTGCCGTAAAATCCATGCCCCAATGCATTTTTCTAGCTTTGGTAAATGGGTCGGAACGCCAACCGAACCCAGAGGCCATTCGGGTAAGGTCTTCGTTGCTCACAGGTTGAATTGCCGGAATAGAGGCCAAAAGTTTTTCTTTTTCTTCCGCTAACTTGGCAATTTCATCCAAAGATTTGGATTGGATAACCATTTCCTTTTGAATAATGTCCAATCGTTTTGTGGCATCGATGATGATCTCTGAATTATTGAAACCTTCAAGGTCCTTATATCGATTGATTCCACCAAAACCGGCCCTACGCTGTTCTTCGGGTATGGGATTGGCTTCAAAATATAATCGGTAAATATTGTTGTCCCTATCCTCGATATTGGCCAAGACCTGTTCCATTTGGTCCATCTTGCGACCAAGGATCTCAAATTGGAGCTCATAGTTGCGTACTTCGCGTTCCAAGGAAAGTTCCTTTGGGGTATTCACCCAACGCGTATTCAAAAGAATGATGAGACCAAGAAAACCGAACAAGGCAGAACCCAGCAGAAACAAGAAAACATTCCTGTAGCGCTTGGATTTTTTGGGCTCTATCTTTCGGTACGAAAGCGTGTCCGGATCGTAATAGTACTTTACTTTAGACATGAATGGATTTTATCCTATTTTTGCTCACTCATTTTAAACAGAACAAACAAATATAAAAATTGTTTTGCTTAAAGTGTTAAATTTAAGAAAACCCTAGGAATTCAATGACATCCCAAGAAGTTAGAAAACAGTTTTTAAACTTTTTTAAAGAAAAGAGCCACAAGATTGTTCCATCCGCGCCCATGGTAATGAAGGACGACCCTACTTTAATGTTCACCAATGCGGGAATGAACCAATTCAAGGAATACTTTTTGGGCAACTCCGTGCCAAAGCACAAACGTTTGACCGATACTCAAAAATGCTTGCGTGTGAGCGGAAAGCACAACGATTTGGAAGAGGTAGGGAAAGATACCTACCACCACACCATGTTCGAGATGTTGGGGAATTGGAGCGTAGGGGATTATTTTAAAAAAGAGGCCATTGCCTGGGCTTGGGAACTGCTCACAGAGGTATATAAAATTGATAAGGATCGCTTGTACGTTTCTATTTTTGAAGGTAGTGAGGATGATGGTTTGCCCTTGGATCAAGAGGCTTATGATCTGTGGAAAGCGATAGTGCCCGAAAACCGAATTATAAAGGGGAACAAAAAGGACAACTTTTGGGAAATGGGCGATCAGGGGCCATGTGGACCCTGTTCCGAAATCCACGTGGATATCCGATCCAAAAAGGACAGGGATAAAGTCGATGGCGCTTCATTGGTAAACCAAGATCACCCACAAGTTGTGGAAATCTGGAACTTGGTATTTATGCAGTTCAACCGTAAGGCCAATGGAAGCTTGGAACCACTTCCAGAAAACCATATTGATACAGGAATGGGCTTTGAGCGCCTTTGTATGGTGCTCCAAGGAAAACAATCCAACTACGATACCGATGTTTTTACCCCGCTTATACGAGAGGTGGAAATCATCACAGGAAAAAAATACGGTAAGAACGAGCAGACGGATATTGCCATCCGGGTAATCTGCGACCATGTTAGGGCAGTTGCTTTTTCCATTGCTGATGGGCAGTTGCCCAGCAACACCGGCGCCGGTTATGTAATCCGAAGGATTTTACGCCGCGCCATACGCTATGGATTCACTTTTTTGGACACCAATAAACCTTTTATCTACCGATTGGTAAAGGTGTTGAGCGAGCAAATGGGAAAGGCTTTCCCAGAGTTGAAGGAGCAATATCAATTGATAGAGAACGTGATAAAAGAAGAGGAGAGCTCTTTTTTGAGCACTTTGGAGCAAGGATTGGTATTGTTGGATTCCGTGATAAAATCATCAAAAAACAAAACTATTGCTGGCGATAAGGCCTTTGAGCTTTACGATACTTTTGGTTTCCCAATAGATTTGACCGCCCTTATTTTGGAAGAGAAAGGCTATCAATTGGATGTGGAAGGATTCGAAAAGGCCCTAAAGGCCCAAAAGGATCGATCAAGGGCAGCTTCCGAAGTTACCAAGGACGATTGGAATGTTCTATTGACAGATACCGAGCAGGAATTTATCGGGTATGATAGCTTGGAAGCTACCGTAAAATTGGTTAAGTATAGGAAGGTCACCAGTAAAAAAGAAGGAGATCAATATCAAATGGTGTTTAATCTTACCCCGTTTTATGCCGAAGGTGGTGGTCAGGTAGGGGATAAGGGTTACTTGGAAGCCTCTAATGGCGATGTTACTTACATTGTGGACACCAAACGGGAGAACAACGAAATTGTTCATTTTGCCAAGTCGCTGCCCAAGGAAGTCTCGGGAACCTTCAAAGCTGTGGTGGACCAGAAACAGCGTTGGAGAACAGCTTCTAACCATACCGCAACGCACTTGCTGCATCAAGCATTGCGCGAGGTATTGGGAAGCCATGTGGAACAGAAAGGGTCCGCTGTCCATTCCAAATATTTACGATTCGATTTCTCCCATTTTTCAAAATTGACGACGGAAGAGCTTAGGGAAGTGGAAAACTTTGTAAATGCTCGAATAGATGGGCACCTTCCTTTGGAAGAAAACAGAAATGTTCCCATGAAAGAAGCTATGGAACAAGGGGCCATGGCACTTTTTGGTGAAAAATATGGTGATACGGTCCGCACCGTCCGTTTTGGTCAATCCATTGAGCTTTGCGGTGGCACTCACGTAAACAATACAGCGGATATATGGCATTTTAAAATTGTGTCCGAAGGAGCTGTGGCGGCAGGAATACGTAGAATCGAAGCTATTACTTCCGATGCGGTAAAGGAATTTTATTTTAACAACAACCGCATGTTGTTCGAGATTAAGGATTTGCTGAAAAACACCCAGGATCCGGTAAAATCCGTGGCAAGTTTGCAAGAAGAGAATGCAGCCCTTAAAAAACAAGTGGAGCAATTATTGAAGGACAAGGCCAAAGGACTCAAAAACGAACTGATTTCCGAATTGGAAGATATCAATGGTATTAAATTCCTATCCAAAAAAGTGGATTTGGATGCAGGTGGTATCAAGGACCTTGCTTTTGAAATGGGTGGACAAGTAGATGATTTATTCCTGTTCCTTGCTTCGGAAAAAGACGGAAAAGCCATATTGTCTTGCTACATTTCCAAAGATTTGGTGAAAAATAAAGATTTGAATGCCGGAGCCATTGTCCGTGAATTGGGCAAATACATCCAAGGCGGCGGAGGTGGACAACCATTTTTTGCCACTGCGGGGGGTAAAAACCCGGCAGGAATTCCCGAAGCACTCAACAAGGTAAAGGAATACCTAAAGTAGTTTCCTGAGAATTCCTTTGTCGCATCGTGCATAGGTGTGATGTGTTGCCATGATGTTCTCGACTGCTCTCGAACTAACATTTATAATTCGATGGAACTACAAACCAAAATACCTTTAAGCCCTAGTGATAATCCAATAGATTATCAAAATAAATTGGTGCTTTTAGGTTCTTGTTTTGTTGAGAATATGGGGGCTAAGTTGGACTATTTCCAGTTTCAACAACTTCAGAATCCTTTTGGGATATTGTTCCATCCTTTGGCCATTGAGAATTTAATTGAAAGAGCCCTAAAAGAAAGAAGGGATTACAAGCTAGAAGAGATTTTTGAGCAGGATGGGATTTGGCGTTGTTTCGACGCGCATTCCGATTTGCGTTCCGATAATCCCGAAGCGTTGTTACAAATACTGAACCAAAGGTTGAAGGAAACCGAGACTTGGTTGGGGGTGTCATCCCATATCATCATTACTTTGGGAACGGCTTGGGTCTATGAATATTTGAATTCCAACAAAATAGTGGCCAATTGCCATAAAGTGCCCCAAAAACAGTTTGCAAAAAAATTGTTGAGTATCGAGGCAATTGAATCTTGTCTGGATTCGATTGTAGACAATATAACAAAGGTAAACCCCAAGGCACAAATTATTTTCACGGTTTCTCCTGTCCGCCATTTAAAAGATGGTTTTGTGGAAAACCAGCGAAGCAAGGCACATCTGATAGCCGCAGTCCATTCGTTATTGTCATCTCGAACGCAGTCTAGAGGCCCTGGGTATTTTCCGTCTTATGAAATTATGATGGACGAGCTTCGTGATTATCGATTTTATGGAACGGATATGGTGCATCCCAATCAGTTAGCAGTGGATTACATTTGGGAAAAGTTTAAATCGGTCTGGATTACTTCAAATTCATATGCCGTGATGGATAAGGTAGATTCTGTACAAAAAGGGTTGCTACATCGACCGTTCAACCCGGATTCTGATGCCCATCAAAAGTTTAAAACATCGCTCCGAACAAAAATTACGTATCTTCAAGAAAGGTATCCTTTCATGAAATTCAGTTAAATGAAGAAAATCCTAGTTGGGGCGGTGATTGCGTTGGCCTCCGTGTTAATTTATAAATCGTGTACGGAAGATCGTTCCCAAAAGACCATACTGGAAGAAAACTCCATGCTGATCCAGCAAGAACTGCGCAATGTGTCCAAATTGGTGGTCACCGAAGGTCATTTTGCCGAAGTGTACAATTACAAAGACTCCAAAGAACTGTTCGGCCCATTGATAACGGCAAATAAAAAAGCTTTGGTGGTGGTCAATGCCGATGTGTCCGTGGCATACGATATGTCCAAGATCGATTACGATGTTGATCGGGAAAATAAAGTATTGACCTTAAGGTACATTCCGGAGCCGGAAATTACCATTAATCCTGATTTTGAATATTACGATGTTACCGCAGATTACTTGAATCCATTTAATGCAGGGGATTATAATGCCATTAAACAAAATGTGAAACAGTCCTTGATGAAGAAAATAGAAGCCTCATCCTTACGATCGAACGCAGAGAACCGATTGTTGAGCGAACTTTCACGCATTTTGGTGCTGACCGATTCCATGGGATGGACGTTGGTATATAAAAATACCCCAGTGGAAAATACCGTACAATTGAAAAATATTTTGGATTGAGGTGTCACATTTCGACCATTTTTGCGTCTTTATAGATACATCAATCAATCAAAACCATGTTTAAAAGAGTACTGCTAACCGCCCTTTTAGCCATAATTTTTGTTTCCTGTCAGCAAAAACCAGAATCCGATATCAGCTACGAAATTTCTGCTGTGTTGGTAGATAGTATTCCGCAACTTAAAATAAAAATGACCTTAGAGGCCAGTTCGGACGGCACTACATTGCTTTCTTTTCCCAACGAAGCATGGGGCGAAGAAGACCTGTTTAAAACACTTGGCCGTATGGAACTTTTAAATGTAGAAGGCGTGGTTGAAAAAGATGTGGATAGTGGTCGGATTGTATTAATGCATCCTAAAGGGGTGAAAAAATTGGAGTTTGAATATTTTCTTAAACAGGATTTTGAAGGAGAAATTTCAACTCGGGAAATATACCGACCTATTATCAATTCAGATTATTTCCATGTGTTTTCCCATAATTTGTTCATGGTGCCGGAAAATGCAAAGCATAGCATGGATATTGTCTTGGATTGGACATCTTTTGGGAAAGATTATGTTGTTCACAACAGTTTTGGGAGTAATAAGAAAATGCAACTATTACAAAACCAGGATATGGATTTGTTCAATAGCGCCATTTTTGTTGGAGGTGATTTTAGAATTTATGAGGGGCAAATACAAGGGAACAGGGTCAGCTTGGCCACCCGAGGCGATTGGATTCCTTTTGCGGATGAAGACGTTTTTCTGGTTTTGGAAAAGACCTTGACCTGTCAGCGAAACTTTTGGAACGATCATTCCCAAGACTATTTTACAGTTACCCTGCAACCCTTTCCGCAGGAAAACGGCAGTAGTTTTCAAGGTACTGGTCTAACCAATTCCTTTGCAACATCGGTTTCCAACAACGATCAGACCGATATTGGTCAAATGGTGTATCTCTTCAACCACGAGTTAATGCACAATTGGATCGGGCATACCATAACCAACGATAACGAGGAAGAACAATATTGGTTCAGTGAGGGGTTTACCGAATATTATACCTATAAGAATATTGCGAAAAACAAGATCAATGGGCTGGACGGTGCTTTTTTTGTTCAAGAAATCAACCGTACTATTAGAGATCTATACGCATCATCGATAAGCGAGGTACCCAATGCTGAAATCAACTACGATAACTTTTGGTCCGATTATGAGTATTCCAAACTGCCCTATTGGCGAGGGGCGATTTTTGCCTTTTACCTTGATCAGAAAATTCAACAAATAGGTGATGGCAGCCAAAGTTTGGACCATGTAATGCATCAGATCTATGCCGATGCCGCCACTAAGGACCAAAAACTGACCCATGATTATTTCATTCAAGTGATGGATGGGTTTTGGGATGGTGATTTTGAATCGGTTTTCCAAAAGTATATTGAAGAAGGGCAAAAAGTGGATTTGGTAGCATTGTTTGATGCACTGGCATTGGAATACAGTACGGAAAGTGATATTTACGAGTTGGGATTTAAATTTACCGATGACCGAAAGGAAATTGCAAGCGTAACAGACGGAAGCAAGGCTTGGGAAGCAGGTGTCCGAGAAGGTGATGAGGTATTTTCCCGAAGCATTTGGCAAGGCAATATTGATCATAAAGTTGAGCTGGGCCTCCGAAGAAACGGTGAGGAGTTCAATATATCGTATTACCCGGTAACAAAAGCAGCGGTACCCCAATTGAAGCCCGCTTTAGAAAATATCGAAAAGCTTGGATTTTAGCTTACCAATGCTGTATCCAAAAGCTGTAGTCCATCATCGATCAAATGGCCTACTTTTGGATTATCCTGCTTAATGTGCTCCAAGTGTTCCATAATCTCTTTCTGAAAAGCCCGATTATTGTCCTGCTTGGCAAGTTCATACAATTCTACCGGCAGTAACCAGTCCTTTGGATGGTCCTTTTTTAAGGCTTTTAATACCTTGTTTCGGGAAATTGTGGTATTTATTCCTTCCCTAAACTCCCTCACTTGTTTATAAAATAACTCCAGTTGTAATCTTTTTTCGCTTTTCTTGGGTTTGATGGTACTTTCTGTGATTTGATGGCTCATTAAATTAAAGCTGTTCAGGTCGGCAGGGCCGTTGTAGGCCGAAACAATATTTTGGCCAACAGCCATGTGGTACAAACCCCAGTCGGGTTGGAACAACACATTGTCGCCATGCGTAACCGTGCAGTTTTCAAATGTTATCAATATGATTTTGCCCATTAGATTACGGGTTCCGGTAACAATGGTCCCCGTTACTTTAATTCCACCTTCAAATTCGAGGGTTATCTGTTCACCTTCATATATTTTGTAGGCCTTAAGGTCTCTTGGCCCCATATCTTCGATCGCGATATTGATACCTTTCAATTTACCGATCGGTGAACCAAAACCTTCGGCATGGTGGGCTATACTGTGCCCAACAAGTTCTTTTTCTCGATAGGCCAGTGCAGTTCCGCTGTTGGTCTGTATGTAGATCGGTTTCGCGTTATTTTCGATCACGTTGCTGAACTCTCCCGAGATTTGCAGACCAGTGCTCAGTTCAATAGTGCCGAGTGCTTTGGAGGCTATCAATTTTTTAATCCCTGCCAGACCTCCCGTCCGCACGGCCATGGTGTTGGCAAAGTCTTCCAGTACCTGGCTCAAAAAGGCAAAATCGGGGGTTACAAAAAGCTGGGGTTGAGGTTTGGTAATGTCGAATTCGGTATGTGCCGCTTCGATGGAGTAGGGAATTTTTTTCACCTTGTCCGTCATGCACCAAGCACTTTCGCCAATAGAGGAAAGTAGTCCCGCTCCATAAATTTTTGGGTTGTCCACAGTTCCGATGAGGCCATATTCCACTGTCCACCAGTGCAGGTTTCGGATAAGCGCCATTTCACTGGGCTCGCCCATATTTTTTTGTAGATGTTCAATGTGTTCTTCCGCTTCTTCTATCTCACTTTGAGGAGTTCCATGTGCCTCTTTTATTATTGAAAGATGGCGAACCGCATTATAGAGTTCGTAGTCTTTGGCACTGGAAATCGCCTTGCAGCCAATTTCCCCGAATCTACGCAAGTATTCCGCATATTCTGGATTGGCGATAATAGGGGCATGTCCGGCACCTTCGTGGATAATATCCGGGGCAGGGGTATATTCGATGTTTTCAAGTTGTCGAATGTCCGATGCGATTACGAGTACGTTATAAGCCTGGAACTCCATAAAGGCCGAAGGCGGGATAAATCCGTCCACAGCAACGGCTGCCCAACCAATTTCTTTCAAGATTCGGTTCATGCCATACATATTGGGAATGTGGTCAATGGAAATTCCGGTCTTTTTTAGGCCATCTACATAAGATTTATGGGCCACTTTGCTCAAATAATCTACATTCTTGCGCATAACATAACGCCAAACAGCCTGATCTATAGCCGTGTACTCTTCATAATTTTGGGGCTTTATGAATTGTTTTAGGTGTTTTGGGAGTTTGTCCAGAATTGGATTGGATTCGTAGTTCATAGGTCAATTTTTATGCGACCTAAATATACGAAATCGATATAGGATATTTTCTTAAGAATCGTTAAGCGCAATAAAAAACCGCCCTAAAGGGCGGTCTAAATTTTAGTTGGTGGCCACGGTCATTTGTGGGGGGTATTTCTCGAGAATTTGGGAAACAAATTCACGGATACGTTGTTCTTTCTTTTCAATATTGTTGGTATTGTTCAATGTGCCTATTCCACGACCTTGCCATACCAGTTCCTTTTTATTGGCATCGATCACATCAATATATAGAGAGCCCTCGGTGCTTGTGCTTACATTGTTGCCTCCCCAGCCCCAACCCGGGCCCCAGGCCCATGCAGGACCCCAGCCCCAACCCCAGCCCCAGCCAAAGTTGTTGTTGTACACATCTACACGTTCGCGTTCTTTGGTGAATATACTGATCAGCATATCGGGCTTATCCGATTTAACAAAACCTCTTGACCCCATTTCGGCCTCAATGGCGCGCAGGATTCTTTTTTTGTCCAAATCGGAAATTTGGGCTTTATCTATTCCGGTTTTATAAAAGGCGTAACTCTTGTAATTGTTGAAGTCAGCTTTCTGATCATAATCGGAAACGACCCGAACAGAGGAACAAGAAGCTAAAAACCCGATGCAGAAGACGGCAAGTGCCAAACGTGTTAAACTTTTCATAGTACTTTTTTTAATTGTTTGAGATATCCCTAAAAAGACCACAAATATTATGCCGAAAATTAAATTATTGAGCGTTGATTTTAGGGTCGTAGCCAAACGGGCAATGTCGGCAACCACTTTCGCAACAGTATCCACGTTTTAGGTGATATTGCTCGGTAAAAACCCGATATCCATGTTCCGATAAATAATAATCTCCTTCTTCCAGTGGAATGCGTTCTTTCATCCGTAGCCCAGCTTTTACTACCTAAAAATAAGGCTTTCGCACCAAAACTGCCAAGGATTTAGGATTTTGAAAACAATGTTGTTCACCGAAATTGTTGATGGAATTATCGTAACTGTCCAATTTTGAGCGCTTTTTGCAGTTATATTTGTTGGTAACCAATTGACAGTAACCATTTGATACTCGTTTTTAAACATTTCTTTTATAAAAATTATGTTGGCCTTTCGCTTTGGCCATTCATTATTCTAAAGGAAGATTCCTTAAAAGCGGATGAGGTGCTCATCAACCACGAGCGCATCCATTTAAAACAACAAAGGGAACTGCTCATATTACCTTTTTATATTCTTTATGTTTCAGAATGGTTGTTGCGTACGGTATTGTATTTGGACAGTTACCGTGCCTACCAGAATATAAGTTTTGAACGGGAAGCCTATACCAATGAAAAGGATATGCAGTATCTTTCCAAGCGGAAAACCTTTGGGTTTTTGCAGTACCTGACCCGTTAATTTTTTAGATTGAACATACCCGATCAGTATATTGATTTGCCCCTTTTGAAAGAAAAGGGTATTCGCCTTTGCCTGAAAAGAGAGGATACGATCCATCCCTTTATATCTGGGAACAAGTACCGTAAACTTAAATATAACCTGATCGAGGCCAAAAAACAGGGCAAAAGTACCTTGCTCACCTTTGGTGGGGCCTTTTCCAACCATATAGCTGCCACTGCCTTTGCAGGGTTTGAACAAGGCATACCAACAATAGGGGTGATACGTGGCGAAGAACTGGCGGACAAATGGCAGAGCAATCCGACTTTAAAACTTGCGCATGAACATGGTATGCAGTTCCATTTTGTGTCCCGAAGTGAATACAGGCTCAAAAATGAGCCGTCATTTCTTCAAAATCTGAAAGCGCGGCACGGTGATTTTTATCTGTTGCCCGAAGGTGGAACCAACACTTTGGCAGTAAAAGGCTGTGCCGAAATTTTAACGGAATCCGATGCTCAATTCGATTACATCTGTAGTGCGGTGGGTACAGGCGGTACCATGGCAGGGCTTATCAATGCATCCAGAGCGCATCAGACCGTGTTGGGATTCCCGGCCTTGAAGGGTGATTTTTTAACCCGCGAAATTCAAAAATATTCACATAACGGTCAATGGCGCCTTATTATGGATTATCATTTTGGAGGGTACGCCAAATTAAATGCCGAACTGATCGAGTTCATCAATCTTTTTAAACAAAAAACAGGCATCCCACTGGATCCCATATACACAGGTAAGATGCTTTTTGGTATTTTTGACCTTATAAAACAGGATTTTTTTACACCAGGAACCCAAATCTTGGCAATCCATACAGGGGGGCTGCAGGGCATAAAAGGCATGAACCTTGTATTGAAAAAGAAGAATTTACCGTTATTGGACGTATGATCAGGCGAATAGGTTATGTATTGATAGTGGCGCTTTTGCTTTCTAGCTGTGGTGCAAAAAAGAAACGTAGTACCCACCGTAAGGGGGCTCCGACCATTAGTAATTCCGACAGAACTCCCACGAGTTCCCCAAAGGAGAACACGGATGAAACCGGGCTATATCCCATGCCGGAAGATACCGGGCGTTTTGAGCGTTTTCCCATTTCGGATACCCAAGATTATATTGAGACTTTTGCCGAGATTGCCCAGTACGAAATGCGTGCGTATGGTATACCCGCCAGTATTACCTTGGCACAGGGCATTTTGGAAAGTGGCTCCGGTCGTGGGGAGCTGACCCTAAAAACCAATAATCATTTTGGGATAAAGTGCCATGCCGGCTGGCAGGGCGAGTTCGATTTTCACGACGATGATGCCAAGGGCGAGTGTTTTAGAAAATACAACCATCCCATGTACTCCTTCCGCGATCATAGTATTTTCCTGTCCACACGTTCACGCTATGCGTTTTTGTTCAATTATAAACGGGACGATTATAAAAAATGGGCTCATGGTTTGCGGCAGGCCGGATATGCCACCGACCGCAAGTATCCCCAAAAGTTGATTGCACTTATAGAACGGTACGATTTGCATAAGTACGATGAAGAGGTCGTTGAAAATGGCTTGTCCACGGTTAGGGATACCAAACAATATGAAGTGTTTACCCACGAAGTGAAGAAAGGGGATACACTTTACGGAATTTCCAAACGATACGATATTTCGGTCGAGGAACTGCGCCGTCTCAATAACCTGAACGGCAATATTATTTCCATAGGTCAAATACTCAATATCCGAAGGGCGCAGTAGTTTTTAATATCATTCTGGGCAGAACGAAGCATCTCTCTTATCCTGATGAATTCCGTTTCCAAGAACGAACGATCCTCATTACCTTTGCAGCACCTGCGTCAACCTGAACTCGTTTCAGGTTCTCATTGTTTTTTTGACCGACAGCAATGGGATGTTGAAATAAATTCAGCATGACGGGATGAATAAAAGTATACTATGATCTACCAACGAAGCAGTGCCTTGTTTGCAGAGGCCAAAAAATACATCCCCGGAGGGGTTAATTCACCAGTAAGAGCATTCAAAGCGGTAGGGGGCGACCCTATTTTTATCAAGGAGGCCAAAGGAGCGTATTTGTACGATGCCGATGGCAACCAACTTATCGATTACATTGCTTCGTGGGGGCCGCTTATTTTGGGTCATGCTTACGAACCGGTGATCAATGCTGTTATCGAAAAGGCCAAAAAGGGCACTTCCTTTGGAACGCCCACCGAAATCGAGACCGAACTTGCCAAACTGGCGGTGTCCATGGTACCCAATATCGATAAAATACGCTTTGTAAACAGTGGCACCGAAGCCTGTATGAGTGCGGTGCGCCTCGCGCGCGGGTACACGGGAAAGGACAAGATCATCAAGTTTGCGGGCTGCTATCACGGCCATTCGGATTCTTTTTTGATACAGGCCGGGAGCGGAGCCGTAACTTTTGGTAGTCCCAATAGTCCCGGGGTTACGCAGGGCACGGCCAAGGATACCCTATTGGCGGATTACAACGATTTGGAGGGCGTAAAAGCTTTGGTGGAAGCGAATAAGGGCGAAATTGCCGCGATTATTTTAGAACCTGTAGCGGGGAATATGGGCTGTATTATTCCTAAGGATGAATTTATAAAAGGCCTACGCGAACTCTGCACCCAAGAAGGTATTTTGTTGTTGTTTGATGAGGTCATGACGGGCTTTCGTCTTGGGAAAGGGGGCGCTCAGGAAGCCTTGGGCATTAATGCCGACATTGTAATGTTCGGAAAAGTGATTGGGGGCGGACTGCCCGTAGGGGCGTTTGCGGCCCGTGCCGAGATCATGGCGCATTTGGCGCCCGAAGGGCCGGTGTACCAAGCAGGTACCTTGAGCGGCAACCCTTTGGCGATGAGTGCCGGACTAGCCATGCTCACCGCGCTGAACAACCAACCTGAAATTTTTGACAGCCTTGCCGAAAAAACGGAATATTTGCACAAGGGCATTGCCGAGACCCTGACAGAAAAAGGTGTAACGCACCAAATTAACCGCTATGGCAGTATGATCTCCGTGCACTTTACGGACGAGCCTGTGGTGGATTTTGCCAGCTCGGCCAAGGGGAATAACGATACCTTTAAGAAATACTTCCACGGCATGTTGGAGAACGGGGTGTACTTACCGCCCTCTGCTTTTGAAAGCTACTTTTTAAACGATGCCCTTAGTTATGCTGATTTGGATAAAACGATTGAAGCGGTGGGGAGGGTTTTTTAACGGACTCGTATAACCGTCAGTTTACGGGTTAAAGTACGCAAATTTTTCGGTTTAGCACTGACGTTAGCAATTCCGAGTGGATTCGGACGTAGTCGAATCCGCCGTAATTGCGGTTATACATTGTTATACACCGTTATTTTTTATACAGTTTTTCAATCATTGAGTGATTTCCGTTCACAAAATGTTCCAAATAATTTAAAGATTTTTCTAAACTAAATCCCCAAACATCGTCAACTACCATTTTTTCTTTTTCTCCTAATAATCCAAATAAGACTTTTACTTTTTTTGGTCTATTATACCAAAGAGAAAATTCAAGATTTTGTTTTTTATCATAATTAGCGGTCAAACAGAAACTTTTTCCGTTTTCAATACAAGTAAAGTCAAGAGAAGGACTGTAATAAATGTTTTCAGGGTTTAATGAATCCGAAAATTTCAACTTTTCAATCCAAGGATAATTTTCAGCTATTTTTCGTACTTCATTGCCGGAGATTGGATTACTATGGTATTCAATATTTTCTTTTTCAGGATGACAAATAGAATATTTATAGGTCATTTTTTTCGTTCAGTTTAATGGTGTACAACGGTCTCGGCTATGAGTAGTTGCGTGGGTTAGCACTAAACTTTGCAAGTACACACTAAACTGAAAATCCGCGAGGATTTTCAGAAGTAGGTGAGAACAAGCAATTACTTATAGCCATTGTTGTGCTTTCGTACTTTTTAATTTAATAATATTGTGCTGATTCTTTTTCCTTCATAATCAACCATTCTTAAAATAATTTCTCTAATTAATTCATCCAAAAGGTAAAATGTCGTTAATCCGTCTTGACCGTCTCCAATATCGCCTCTATGTACTGTTTTATGTCTTACTACATCTATCAATTTATTGATTTTTGGTGTAACAGGAATATCAAAATCATTTATTATACGATACATTTTATCGGTTGTTGAATGTCTTTTTATTTGGTTTAAATTGCCAATTTTACTTTTTACAGTATCATATGCGTTTCCAAACTTGTCCTTGTTTTGTTCAATGATTTTATTTAGTTCATCTTTTATTGGCTTATAATCAGTTTTATTTGGTAAAAAATCTTCTTTCTCGCCAAGATATTCGACATACATAGTTGTCAGTCTTTCAAATGCAATTATTTGAATGAAAACTTTTTCTTCAATGCTATTGGTTTGTTCTGAATTACTTAAATAATAAATAATTGATTTTAAATCTACTTTATCACACCAGTTGATGAACTTGTCAAAATTAAACATTAGGAATTTGCTTAAAACTCGTTCTCCTCTATGAAATGGGTCATTGACAGGAATGTAACTATTGTATCTTCTGTTGTCTATTCTTTTGAACGAATATGTTACTGTTTTTTCTGCATCTATTTTACCAATACTAAAATATGAACCATAACATTCTTTTTTAATTCTTACTTCAGCTCCATTAATGAAGGAAAGTGCAGAAACATAATAATCCTTGAGTTCTAAATATTTCTTGTAAGTTAATCTGTTACTATTTTCATCTGTAAACTCGACAATAATATCATTTTCTTTTTCTGAAAGTTTATAGTAAGTCTGGCTATATGGATGTTGTTTGTGAACTAAATTTGTTGTCGTATGGTCTCTTTTAAAATTGTCGAAATCTTCTATTTTTTCTCCTCCTCTTGCTCTAATTTCTTCTGTGAAATCGGAAAATTCAATTTTGAGTCCTTCCAATACGAGGTACTTTATTAAAGGTTTAAAATCACTATCCTCAAAACCTTTCTTCTTTTTCTTTATGTGCTCCATTTTTCCATAACAAACCATCTTTATTCTTGATAAATGTGGTGTGTTTTGAGAAAATCTTAAATTGTCAATTTTAAGAACATTGTTTTCTTCTGTTAAGCAAGTAAGATTATAATCATATTGTAAATATTCTCGAGAAGTATCTTTCATTAAAGCTTTCAAATCATATTCCTCATTTACATAAAGGTCAAGTCTTATGAATCCATCGTCTGAATAAACAATACCAAAATAGAAAGGAATTGTAATCTTATTGGATAAGACTTGTCCCTTTTTAATTCTGTATAATTCTTGAATTTCCATTTTTTGGGTATGAAGCACAACTTGTTTATATAAGCATAAAAGACATCCATATACACCCAAATAGGAATGTTATCGATGCCTATGCCAAGCATAACTAGTTTCTGTAAAGTATAGGGAAGGGGCTGCGATATGCAAAATAGCAATTACCCATAAAATTCCATTGCACAAAAACCTTAAAAAAACTGGGGGAAAAGCGCAATGTTCAGTTGACAATAGGCAATTAGCAATGAACAATGGATAGTTTTATGGAGACAGGAGACAGTGGTTGGTATTTTAAGTCGGAATACTAGTCGTTGGCTTTCCTGTTCTTTTTATCGGCGGTTTTTTGCACGTCTCTATAATCAATATCGTTATCCACAATATTTTTAAAGGCCTCGATCCATCCATTTTTAAAGATATTGATCACGGTGGGCCACGTTTTTGTTTTTACATTATTGAGGTCGCCTTCAATGGGCACTTTGGTGGCCAAGGTGTTCTCCTTGTGATTTTTTAGAACAAACTTAAAGAAGCCAACAAAGCCTTCCCACAGAGTTTCCAAAAAACCATCTTCCTTACCGATCAACTTCGCATTTTTAATGATCGGTTTTAGGGAACCTTCTAAATAGCCATCGGCAATCGCCATTTCGCCATAAAAGTTAAACTGGCCCTTGCTAAAATCGATGCCTGCATAATGGTCGGTAAAATTGTTCAGGGCAGTGGCGTCGGCATTTTCCAAAGAGAGGGCCAAATCCATATCCGGGATTTGCTTAACCAGGTCCATTTTACCCTCCAAATGCAAGTTTCCTCCGCCAAAAGATACGGCATCGGCCACCAAGTTGGAAGGGAGTTGCTCCCCGGTGCGTACCACATTGCGCAGGTTGTTGGCGTATAGCTCTATTTGATCGAGGTGAAGATCAATATTGGGGTCGGCAGCGAGCTGCACAAAGGCCATTTTACCATCGTGGATTTCCAGTTGGTTAATGTCGATCGGAACCAAATCCGTCAACGCTTTGGTCCAATCGTCAATGTTGGCATTTGCTTCCGTTTCTTTTTGTTGGTCCTCGAACACATAAATGAGCGAGGGTCGGTACATGCTGATCTCGCTTACGATCTTGCCTTTTAACAACGAGGCCCACTCAATGGAGATGTTCGTTCGTTCAAAATTGAGGAAAGGAATCTCGGTTTCGGCATTTACTTTGTTCAAGTACAATTGATCTATGGTGTAGGACCCGGTGATCAGGGAAAGGTCAATATCCTCCACCTGGCCATAATACCCGGGGATATCGGCCAATACCTTGTTTACATAATTTTTTACAAGGTAGGGGAGCGCCAACCGAAGGCCCACCAAAAGCACAAGGATAATGACCGGAACCAGAAAGCGTTTTCTTTTGATGATATGTTTGCGATTAGTCGACATACTCAGTTTTTTTCTTTTTTTCCATTACCGGTCACTGTGTCCAAGAGGCCAGCTTTTAGGTTGAGCCACACATAATTGAAAAAGGATTTATCCTGTTCCCTTTTTACGGTAAAATCACCGTGCCTAAAACCGTCCTTATCGGTTTTGTGGCCATTTTTGGCAAAGAGATTTACCACCGCGGTGAGGAGTTTGTTAACGCCCAAACGATTTTTTTTGAGAATGGTAAACTCAAAATTGTCGTATTTCATTTTTATATCCCCATGCGATTCCAGTTCGTTGCCGTTTATGGTAAAATACATTTGCTGTACGTTGCCCTTCACCTCGGCTTGTAGGTTGGATTTTAAAAAAGGGTTAATGCTTTCGGTCTGGAAATTGGATAGTGATCCTTTTACCAAAAATACGTTGGCCTTGTTTTGGGGGTCAAAACTCCAATCGAGCGCAAAGGGAGCATTGTCCATTAATCTGGCCTTTATGGCTACCATAACCTCCCCATGGCCATGGCTGTGTAGATTGCCCACGGTGGCCTCAATATCGGAAAAGCTCACATTTTCTGGTTCCACATCGGCCTCTATCCGTTCTTGGTAGGTTATGAGACCGTTCGAAATTTGAACAGTATCCACTTGCAGGTCCAATTGCATATCCCTTAAGGTTGCGTTGTAGAGTTTTTTATGTGTGGTATCGTCTGGTAATAATTTGTCGCGGTACACTTGAAATTTTGGGGATTGCAACAGAAGTTCTGACAAATGGAAACAGGGTTTTCCACTTTTGCTGCCGAACCCCCAATTTTTTAAACCGATATGATCGATCTTTAGGTCGTAATGGTCGTGTTCCTTGGACAGTTTTTTGGATAGTTCGGAAGGGCTGTACCTGGTGCGCCATACAAATTTTTTCAGCCCTCCTTTTTCGGTGGATAGATGTAATTGTTCAAAGGCCGCATATTCCAATGGGTTGATTTGGAAGTAGCCGTCTTCGGTGCTCAATTGAAATTTATCGTAGGTGAAGGGAATCATCTCTTTTGCACTTTCCGAATCAAATTGGATGTCCGACATGGACAGATGTATGCCTTTAACCGTTGCTGTACTGTCCAATTTTGTGTTACCCATCACAAAGTTCCCGTTTTCTAAACTGAAATTTTTGATGGTATATGTATTTCGGGGTTTTTCTTTGGTGGTTGATGAAGAAGAATCCTTTTGGGTTGGATGATAGGAAAATGTAGGGGATTTTACTGTGAGATCGGTAATGGTAATGTCCGCATGTAAGAGCAGGGGAAAAAGTCTTAATCCAGAAATGGTGAAGGATTCTGCCTTAAAATCCAGGTTTTGTTCCCTATGCTTTGCATTTACCTGACCCAAGCTTATTTTTCCGAATAGTACATTGGTGCTCAATGTTTCATAAGTTACATGGATAGATGGTGGTAGTTCTTCTTCCAATATGGATTTTACCTTGCTTGTGAAGAACAGTTGTGCAGCTATCGCGATCAGCATCAAAATAGCCAAAGTAAGGACTACCAGTTTTAAAGCTCGCTTGTTTTTATGTGCGGACATATAAGTTTTGATCGGGTTGTTTTCGACTACAATTTAGAGGATTCATCATCCTTTAAAAATACCAATGCCTCCGAGGGAGTGTCTATTTGAACCGCTTTGTTGTGGTGCAATAGTATGGGCTGCGTGACGACCGCAGGGTTGTTGACCAGTATTTTTAGCCAATCTTCATCTGATTTTAGGTCTTGCGAACTGCCGTATTCCTTTTTAAAATTGGGATGTTGGGTGTTTATGAGGGTTTTGATGGACTTGCCCAACCGTTTTGCAATTTCTGTCCATTGTGTGCCGGTCACCTTGGTTTTGGACAAATCTATGTCCTGTACTTTTTTCGATGAGGATTGTAGGTAGGCCAAGGTCTGCATACCTTTTTGAGTTTCTGCGTTGTAGTACAGGGTTATTTCTCGATGGTTTGTTGCTATTACTCCCATGTCTGTTTTCATTTTAAATAAAATTTACGTTAAGCTAGCTTTTTGTGATGATGGGGCTTAACGCAATCCAATTTTTTTGTGTCGTAAAAGCGGATAAAAAAAGCGGGACAAATGCCCCGCTTTCAACACAAACTAACTCATACTAAACAATAATGGTCTACGATAACAAAAGGTAGTGCCTAGTATTGAGCATCTGAACAAATAAGTATTATAAGCGTTCGTAAACGAACTGGTAGTTTCCTCTTTCACCTTCTGCGCTGGTGTAGGCGGTAAAATCGAATTTGTAATAATTACCGTCGGCGTCCTTAACAATATAGTACACATCTTCGTTGATCACACCGCCAAAGGCATCTCTCCATCCGCTGCCCACAACTGCTCTGTTATCGTACACAAATGCAGATTCTTCCACATCGGTCCTGGTAAAGTTCGCATAGGTGGGCACATCGGCTTCAATGGTAACCTGATAAAGGCCAACACCTCCCATGGTATTGTGCAGTACATAATCGGAAAACGTTAATCCGGCAACAAGCGGGCCTTGGTTTCCATAATAGGCGAAAACACCACTTAGGTTAATGTCCCACTGTTCTTTTGTTGGTTCCACGCTAACAGTATCCCCATTGGTCAAACTAAAGGCAGTAAGGTTGTAAGCTGCATCTTTGTTCACCGTTACTTCGTTGTAGGACTCGGTTTCGGCCAAATCGGCGTATTGGAGGGTATAGCTGTTGCCATCGGTTAGGATTCTGATCTTCATGAAACCTCTTTGGTCCCCTGTATGTTTAATGCTTCCCGTTTCGGCCGGTTCCGTAGGGATTTCACTTCCTAGACTTATAATGTACACAAAATTCTCTTCTGCTGTGGTGGATACTTCGGCAATAGCGGTGTCATCCAGATTGCCTTCTGGTCTGTCCGTAAAGGAAATCCCAGCTTCCAGATCACCATATTGTTGGTAGCCGACCGGTAGTCCTTGTACCAGTTCGGCAACGGTATTTACGGTGACGGTGGTTGGTTGGAACATGGCATCCAGGGCATTGAGCTCCATGGATTCGGGCAGATTGCTTGCTTCCGTAACAGAAAGCAGGTCGGTAACCCCGGTCAACTCGGCGGCCGATACCAAAAGGGAGGAATTTAGAAACACCCGGTTTTCCGTTCCGTTGTAAAATGCTATTTCCCAGGTATCCCGTTTAACTGCAGTTTGTGTGGCAGAGCTAAAGTCGAAATATACTTGGTTAGGTATATTGGAACCTCCATTATCCGAATCCACTACGCCGCTGGTAGAAGCAATGGGGG
This sequence comes from Flagellimonas marinaquae, assembly GCF_023716465.1. Classification (NCBI taxonomy): domain Bacteria; kingdom Pseudomonadati; phylum Bacteroidota; class Flavobacteriia; order Flavobacteriales; family Flavobacteriaceae; genus Flagellimonas; species Flagellimonas marinaquae. The sequence goes on along the minus strand of NZ_CP092415.1, from coordinate 944,486 downwards.
TGTAGCTTATCAAAGTGGAGGTCGTTGTGCCTTGGGACCAATCCGTTTGATCAAATCCATCGATGGTAAATGTTACGGACTTTGTGGAACCTTCTATGGCATTGGTGAGTTTATTAAACGAAAAGGAGACGTTTTGTGCTCCACTTGCTACGGGGACGGACAGTGTTCCTGTTTCCCCATTGGGAGACGTGGTAAAATCTGTTCCATACTCGGCATTGGTGCCAGTATAGCTTAAGGTAATCGTGCCGGCCTCGGATGCTGGCCTGGAAAAATTGAGCTGCACATCCACAGCGGTGTCCTCTTCGTTGGTGCTTACGGTCTCGCTGCTAAAATTAACGGTAAAGTCAATAAGGTCCTGGCCTTCATCATCGCTGCAAGAACTAATGAGCAAAACTAGGGCGATTGCTTTTAGAATGATAATTTTTTTCATTGGTTTTAATTGAAATTTAGATTGTATAATAGTTTTAGGTAATATGATCTTCCATTGCCGAACAAACGACTGGGAGTTCCTCCGCTGCCATGTGTGCCGCTCGGGCTGTCGGTTGCGTTTACCCGAACAATGTCGAAGAGGTTTCTTGCACCCAAAGTGAGGCTTAGATTTTTAGTGATATTGGTCCTAGCCGACGCATCCATCCATGTAAAGTCGTCTGTTTGTCCCACAACATTTCCGTTAGTGCTACTCTGTACTATTTGGGTTCTTCCGGTATATTTTAGCTGTGCGGACAGGGTGGTGTTTATGGAGGGTATGGTGTAGCCTAGTGAGGATTGTAGGTTAAAGCTCCATAAATAATCGTTGTTATTGTCCTCGGATGCATCTATTTGTGTGGACTCTCCCATGTAGGTCATGCCCAGTGAAGCTTGCCAACGGTTCATGATCAGTGAGTTTTCTAAAGAGAACCCCAGGATTCTTGAACGATCTACATTATCAAAAGTGAACAGGTTTCGATCCTGTTCGTCCACATCTATAACGGAGGCTATTTTTCCATCAATATCAAAATAGTAAGATTTTAAGGCGGTTTTTAGCATCCCGGTTTCGGACAACCGGAACTTTTCCTCTATGTTCAAGAAAAGGGATATGCCATCTTCGGGATCTAAGTCGGGGTTTCCCTGTACGTTGTGGTTGGAATCTACAAAGTAGAAAAACAGTTCTTCAAAGTTCGGGGCCCGGAAAGCGGAACCGAAAACAGCTTTTATTTTAAATGTATTGCTTATGTCGTAGGTGGAACTCAGGGACCAGATCAGTTTGTTGCCGAATTGAGAGTTGTTCGTAAATCTTGCTCCGGGGAACAAGGAGAACTTATCGGTTAGGTTAAAATCGGCCACTCCAAAAAAATCATAGTTCTCCAAGGTATTCTCGACCACATCGCTTGAGTATTCACCGGTGGCAATGGCGTCGAATCCGGTTTGATGGTTAAACTCGTACCCCAATTGTAGGTTAAAAAAGCTTGATTTTGGAACTAAATTGCTCACAAAGCCCTTGGAATACCAAATTTCACTTGATTGACTCAGATCGTCGGCGATAATGGATTCGATGCCCTGTTGTAATATATTGTACACGAATTGCTTGTAGTATCTTTTCTGTTTTTGATGGGACAGGGATAGATTATAGATCGTTGGTCCTTTTAACGGTCCTGTGAGGTTAAGGTTATTGATGGTTCTTTGGGTATCAAAATTTTCGTCCAATGCGGTAGGGTTCACCATTCCTGTGTTACTGTCCACTCTCCCGTTTACAAAAGAATTGTACACGGGGACCGATTCGTCATAATACTGGATCTTATAGAAAAGGTTGTGCTTTCCGATACGGGTATTAAAGTTGCCATAGGCGGTAAGCTGTTCTTTTGGGTTCCATTCCATACCGCGTAGGCTATCGTTGACCACCGCGTTGTCTTGGATGTTTACGTAGTTTTGGCCTTGGAAGTCGTTAAAAAAACCGGCATAGTCGTTTCGCGAACCGCCAATGGAAACACTCGTTCTATCGCTGATCTGGTAGCTTACTTTGGCATTTTGTATATGTCTGCCTTTATCGAACAAAGCATATTCGCTGCCTACGCTCTCTTCTTGTGCGGACAGTTGAATCTGCCATTTATAAACACCATCCGGACCTCTTTTGGTTACAATATTGATAACCCCTGCCACGGCATTATCGCCGTATAGAACACCCATGGAGCCTTCCACAATTTCGATGCGCTCCACATCTTCCAGATTTATTTGGGTAATGTCTATATTGTTCCCCATTCCGTTATCACTGGCCATGGGGATACCATCTATCAGTACTTTTACATATTGACCGTCCAGGCCGAACATGCTTATAGTGGAGCGCCCTGTAGATGGGTCTGGGGTAACGGTTATGTTGAGGTTGTAGTTAAGAATGTCGGCCAAATTGTTTCCGGCTACTTTTGCAATATCCTTTTGGTCGATAACACCTACGGCAAACAATTTTTTACTGAGGGACATTACCTTGCTTTCTCCAGTTAGGACAACTTCGTCCAATTTTTGCATGGACATGGAATCTTGTTCCATGGTTGGGGTTTCTTGACTGATGCTGATGTTGGTGCAAAAAATTATAATCGTTAAAAAGAATAGACTATTCTTATTTAGACTCATTATTGATAAATTTGTCGCAAATATATAGTTTATTTGAAATGAATCTAAATAAAAATAAAATTAATTCCAGGAATATTGGGATTTAGGTCGGAAGCGGGAGCAACTATGTGGTCTTATTGGGTAAATAAGAAGGAAGTAGAGGGTATTTTTATAGGTGCCGTTTTCAAAATGCTATCACCAATATCCTAAAAAGTCTAGATGCTATCAACAAGATGGGCGTACAGTAAACCGGATAAAATGGCCAGGCCAAAGCTCAAAAGCGTACCAATAAGTACGTATTCGGTTAGCTTTCTATTTTTGCCCTTATTAAGGTCCCCAAACCTAAATACGGACTTTGCAGCTATCAGCAAGCCGATGGCGGCCCATTGCTGCATCAGTATAAAACCAAAAACAAAAAGACGTTCTAGCATGCCAATATAGGTACCGGCATTTTTTAACGAACCGCCCTCATTTGGATCATCGGTTTTTGCAACTTCATTTATATAAGGTGCCAGGAGCATTCTCATAATAATTCCGGACACGAAGGTCACAAATGCCAAAAAAGTAATCAATAGCAATGTCCTTTCATCAAAAAGATGTGTGAAATCGATTGGGAACGGATGTGCCCAATATAAGATAATGCCCAAAACCAGTAGATGTAAAAATTGATCTACAACAAAGAGCCATCTGTAGTTTTTGGAATTGGTAAGGGATAATTTTCCCAGATCTATGAGATAATGTGATGCAACAATGATCAATATGGTCCCTATATTTTTAAATTGGAAAAGGAGCAAAAGTACCAATGCATGTATGCCAATATGAAAGTAAAGGTATTTGGACCGCCCTTTTTTTTCTAGTTTGTCTTCCACCCAATGTCCTGGCTGTAGTACAAAGTCGCCCATAAAATGGGCAAGAAGTAGTTTAAGGGCAAAAAGCATCATAATTGTTCGAGTTGTGTCCTGTAAAATTGAATCATTTTTTTGACTTCTTCAAATCCTGCTTTTTTTAATTCTTCGCTTATGTTTCCTTGTGATTTGTTAAGTAGATCGGCAAGTTCTTTTTGGTTCAACTTTGGGTTCTCCATGGCGTATTTTACCGTTTTGGATATGGCGGGTGTCCAACTATCCATGGTTAGCAGGGCAAGTTCCAGCAAGAGGTTGATCTGCTCGTTTACACTAGAGTTCGGAGTTTGTATGCCCAATCGTTGTTTTTTGAGCTGCTCAAAACATTGGCCGGAGTTTATAAAGGCCGAACCGTTGGATTCTGTAATTTTGGTTGCTTCATGGTTTTTATCTCCCAGGCCTATGGCTATCCGAACATCCATGCGGCGTATTTGTTTTATACATGCCTTAATGTAAATCGCCGCTTCCAGGGCCAACTCGGGAACGGTCTGTAGTTGAAAACTGTCCCCTCGGTATATTTCCCACTCGGCCGGTTCTTTGCCAAATGTGTCCAAAGCTTGTTTTAGCAGTGGAAGCCATGTGCTGGCGTTATGTTCGGAAGAGTTTTTTATGTCTCCGGTAAGTACGGCTATCATGGTTAGTAGTTTTGTTGAATATCTGTAAATTAATAGATAAAATTAAATATCTGTAAAAAAGCAGATAAACAAATATATCTGTAAAAAAGCAGATAAACAAATATTTTTACGTAAGGGACATAACAAAAGAAGCCGCGACCATGGCAGGCGCGGCTCCTTAAAATCAACAAAAAACACTATCCTCTTCTCCCTCTCTCCTCCATTTTTTTCTTGCCGTGCATAGACTTTTTATGTTTCTGCATTTTTTTCCAAGCCTCATACTGTTTTTCATCCAGTATTTTTTTCATCTTTTCTTGAACGGCAATTTGATGGTCCAACCGTTCATTTTGCATTTTAAAATGTTCTTCGGACGTTGGTTTTTTCCATTCACCATTCTCTTTCATCGATTTCATTTGATCCTGTTTCGCTTTCCTCAACTCGGCATTTTCCAAATTAATTTCATATACTTTGTCAAATTGTGCTTTTGTAAGGTCCAAGGCCAAGGTCATCCTTTTCGTGTGTAGAGTGGCCATTTCTTCTGCGCTCAAGTCCATTTTTTGACCTTTGTGCATTCCTTGTCCACCATGTTTTTGAGCGGCTATGCCAACACTGATCAGCATAACCATTATTACTGTTAACCGTTTCATATTACTGTATATTTAAGATTTGCTCCTTGGACAAGGATCCTTGACAAAGGTTTAATCCTTCTACATAGATTATGATGCTTTTAACAGTGGGAACGTTGAAAGGGTAGTTTGATTACCGGAGCTCTTCTTCGAGGTTTTTATTGGTATCATCATCAAAATCCCCGGTGTCCTGGAAATTGGTCTCGGCATACGTTTCTGATGTGATGGTTTCCTGGAATTTATCGTTTTGCTCCACTAGGTAGTAAAGGGCTGAAGCTGCCACGAAACAGATAAAGTAAACTAAGCTCTTTGTCTTGTAGGTCATGATGTTGAGATTTGGGATTACTAAGGTAAGCAAAGACAATTGAAATCTCAGTGATATGTTGTGAAACAATCTTGTTTAGATGTGAACCTTAAAAAAAACAAGGTGTAACCGGTATGAAAACCGATTACACCCTGATAGATGATTCCAAGTTCTAAAGGAGGCCCTTATTTGGTAGGTTCCAAGATTAGGTCTATGCGCTCCAAGGCATCTTGTAAATGATAGCGGCTCATGCTATCCGAAATTCTTGCCAAGCCATTTCTAATATCTCTTTTTAAGTTGTTCAGTTCGGCTCGTGCCACGGAACGGATATCGGATTGACTAGTGTTGATCGGTGTAGATTTTCTATAACCTCCAAAGTCCGGCATTTTTCGTTGACTATCGGCGGTCATTAAATACTCCAATCTGTCGATATGGGCTTTTTGAAGATTTCTTCTGTAGGTATCGATGGATTTACCATTACGGGTCTCTGACCAAATTCCCCTGCGAAGGTCTCGCATCATTTCCAACAAGGTGTAGGCTTCGTTGCCGTTTATGGTTTCGTTTTCTATGATTCTTGCCAATTTGCCCAATTGCAACATGGTGTTCATATAGCGTTCTTGTACGGAACGGATACGCTCCACTGAACCTGAGTATTGGATTTTGTTAAAAATATTCTGATCTAACAACCATTCGGGAGTTTCAAACAATTGTTCTTGCATAAACTTCATGGCGTTTTTCTGGTGCTCTTTGCTAACATGGGTATAAACGGCACCATCTTGTTCAGCTGTTTTGTAATGTTCGTATACTCCTCCAATATTATTGGCAACATGTCCCATATATCTGCCGTATTGAGAAACTACGTGTCCGTACATAGTTTCCAGATCATCATAGTTTTCACCCGCCTCGGTGGTCCAATCTATTAAGTTGGGTACAATTCGTTTTAAGTTGGCAATGCCGTACAAGCTGGCTTTTATGGCATCATCACCTAAATCCTCGGTTTGTGAACTCGGGTCGTGGACATCGCCCACTTGTTGGTGTCCAAAACGGTACATTGGATCTCCTGCATGCTCTAAGATCCAACTGTTAAGAATTGGTTTTTCTTCTTCGGCAGTTTTGTCCAAAATAGGCTTGTAGCCCCATTTAATGGAATATTTATCATAAACTCCGATATTGGGCATTAGGGCGACTCCTTCATCTCCGGGCTGTGCTACATAATTAAAACGGGCATAGTCCATAATGGATGGTGCGGTGCTATGTTTTTTGGTAAAGCTTGCCGAACGCAAAGAATCCACGGGGTAGGCGGCACTACTACCCATATTATGTGGTAGTCCTAAAGTATGGCCCACTTCGTGGGAAGATACAAAACGTATCAACCTTCCCATTATTTCTTTATTGAACTCTGTTTTTTGGGCTTCGGGGTTAATGGCTGCGGTCTGTACAAAGAACCAGCCTCGTAACAAACTCATTACGTTATGGTACCAATTTATGTCCGATTCCAAAATTTCGCCGCTTCGTGGATCACTTACGTGAGGACCATTTGCGTTGGGAATAGGAGAGGCCAAATAGCGTACCACAGAATAGCGTACATCTTCTGGGGACCACTCTGGGTCTTCCTCCGGAGATGGAGGGTCTTTGGCAAGAATGGCGTTTTTAAAGCCCGCTTCCTCGAAGGCAACTTGCCAATCCTCGATACCTTGTTTAATGTAAGGTATCCATTCTTTGGGAGTAGCTCTATCTATATAATATACAATGGGTTTTTTAGGCTCTACTAATTCTCCTGCTTTGAATTTTTCAATATCCTCGTCTTTTACCTCGAGCCTCCAACGATCTAGGTAAGTAAGGGTTTTACTTTCTTGGGCATCCAGTCCGTAATCCACCTGTCCTCTGGCGAACCATCCAACGCGTTCGTCAAAATAACGGCGTTTCATCGGTTCTTTAGGCAGCAAGATCATGGAATTGTTTATTTCCAACGAAATTGAACCAAGGCTGGAATTGCTTGGAGGGTTGTTGGAAAGGTACGTTTTTACATGGCGAGCCTCGATGTTCAACGGGTAGCTTTTTATGGATTCGATATAACTTCTATCGTTGTCCATTCGGGTTACCTTGAATCTTTTTCTATATCCATCAGGGAATCCAAGAGCTTTTACATCTTTGGTGAACAAAGGGTCGATTTCGATTACCGTTGATGGGTTCAGGGAATCTTTTTTGTTGATGGCCTGAATGTCAAAAGAGAATAGGACAGGTTCAAAGTTCGAGTTTACTACTGCTTCGTGGACGGGTAAGGAATCTGCAGCAACATTTTCATAAGAAGCCACTCTGACCAATACTTTTTTGTCCTTCTTTTCCCAACGTAGCACTTGGGTGTTGATTTTTCCACCGCCAAATCCAATTCCGGTAGCGGTTTTGGAAATTCTGCTTACCATAAGCATTTCCCGGTTAAACAGGGAATCGGGAATTTCGTAATAATGTTTGTCATCTACCGTGTGCACGCTAAATAGCCCTGCATCGGTTTTCGCATCTTTGGTGATTACCTTGTCGTAAGGTTTAATGTCACCAGGTTTAGGTTTGTCTTGTTTTTTTTGTTCGGTGTTTTTCTTCTTCTTTTTAAAAAGTTGGGCCTCCGTAGTTTGGATGGTACCCAATACAATGACTGCTAGTAGTAGTCGAGGTAATAAATTTTTTATCATTATAAGTCAGTTTGGATAACTAAAACAACCAAAGAACTTAAAATTCGATCGAATTAACTGTTAAATAAATATTAACAGTCGTTTTTTTAACGCAATGCCCCAACCAATGGGAGTCCTGCGTTTTACTGGTGGTTTGGCTTGTATCACCCCGTATTGCTGGGCTCAACGGATATCTAAATTTCGTAAAAAAATGCTAAAGACTGTAACGTTTTGGAATTTGGATAGTCTTATAAGCATATCATCAATCATAAAATTCAATCAAAAAATGAACAAGTTATTATTAATTTATGGAAGTGTATTATTAAGTAGTACCGCCATAGCCAACGACCAACAAAATTTCAGGTCCGTCGAGCTTCAATCCGGGAGCCTGAGCAGTCTAGAGAACAGTTTAACCGTACTTAATATAGGTGCAGAGTTGAACGATTCAACTTCCGAGATGAACGATTATGCATCTTACGAGTTGAATTTGAACGAAATAGTGTATTTGGAAGAAGAGCCTGAAGTTGAATTAGGTTTTGATACCTCCGATTATCTTCCCGAGGGTTTCGATCCTTATGTAAGCTATTTTGATTTGAATTCCATTATATACCTCGAAAACAACGTTGAATCAGCATTAGGTTTTGATACCACAAAATATCTGCCAGAGAATTTTAATGCTTACACAGAGGTAGTGGATGTACACTCCATTAACTATATGGAAGAGGAGGATTTGGAACTTGGTTTTAATACCAAGGATTATTTGCCAGAGGACTTTTCTCCCTACGAAGCTTATGTGGATTTAAAATCGATCCCTTATGTAAAGGATGAAGTAGAACTGCAATTGGGAATTAACAGTGAATATTTGTTGCCCAAGGGTTTTGACCCGTACACTGATGTAATTGCGGTAACATCCATCAACTACATGGAGGAGGAAGAAATAGAGTTGGGTTTTGATACTTCCAAGTATCTCCCCGAAGGTTTTGATCCTTATGTAGGGTCAATGCAGTAAAATGTTCTTCATTTTACAACTTATTTGAGTTAGCTAAAAAAGCCCCTTGACAAAGGGGCTTTTGTTTTGAAGGTAATTTATGTTAAAGAATACTTATAAGTTGTTGGTTAACAAAAATATAACATTGAACTAAGGAAGTGGGAATTGTTAGTGAAATGGATTTTTACCTATCGATTTTTCAATAAAAAGTGTAAATCTGTACAATTGCTTTAGGAATTGATGGGGTTTGAACGAGGTACGCAATGTTTTACTGCTTTTTTGGTTCGTTAACAAAATTCTAATTACAATAATTTATCGTAAAAAGAGTTATAACTTTGTACCTAACAAATAGTTACGCACCACTTGTTTAGTGGAGAGTAGCGTTAGTTAAGTTAGTTTCTTACATTTTTTTGAGTTAGTTAGTTTGTAAAAATGCCCTTCCGCCCGGAGGGGCATTTTTAGTTTAGAACAATAGGGGAATTACAAACTGGAACACTAACACCAACAGAAGTACGGCAATAAGATTGAGAATTACCCCTACCCGGGCCATTTGGGGTATTTTAACGTAACCACTGGCAAAAACAATGGCATTGGGCGGTGTGGCCATTGGAAGCATAAACGCACAACTACTGGCAATGGTCACCGGAATCAATAAATGGAGCATTGGAATATCAAGACCTATGGCAATCCCTGCGACCACGGGTGCTAAGACTGCGACAAGGGCAACATTGCTCATAAGCTCCGTCATAAAAAGCATCAGGAAAATTAACAGGGCAGCAGTGAACAAAATACTGATTTCACTTTGTGCAATACTGCTAGCGACCAAATCCACAATACCGCTTGCGGACATTCCTTGGGCCAGGGCCAGTCCACCACCAAAAAGGATCAAAATACCCCAGGCCAGTTTGGAGGTGTCTTGCCAAGTAATGATAAAATCACCCTTTTTTATATTGTAGGGAATGGCAAACAATGCTATTGCTGCAAAAATACTGATCATGGTATCCGTGATTCCCAATTGAGGGAAGAGGTTATTGATCAAGGTTCTAAAAATCCATAGAAATACGGTTACACCGAAAATGGTGAGAACCATTTTTTCCTTGCCAGAGGTGGGGCCCAATTTATCCAATTCGGTACGGATAACATCTTTTGATGCATTAAATTTTAGGTCCCTATTGGGAAACATCCATTTAACCAATACCAAATAGCAAATTCCTACCATAATGATCGAAAATGGCAATCCAATGGTCATCCATTTTAAAAAAGATATTTCGGTATTGTACTCGTTTTCCAGTAAACCGATCAGCACAGAATTGGGAGGAGTACCGATTACCGTGGCAATGCCCCCAGCATTCGCCGAAAAGGCGATGCCAAGCATTACGCTCAGTGCGAAATTTTGATCGTTTTTGGTGAAACCGTCGGCATCGTCCACCAATAAATTGATTACCGAAAGCGCAATAGGCAACATAACTACCGTACTTGCAGTATTGCTGATCCACATACTTAAAGATGCTGTGGCGATCATAAAGCCTAAAATGACCTTGTTCGGCGTCGTTCCGGTTAGTCGGATAATGTTCAGGGCGATTCTTCGGTGTAAATTAACTTTCTCCAAAGCCAGGGCCATTACAAACCCCCCAAAGAATAGAAAAACGATAGGGCTGCCGTAGTTGGCACCCACCTCCGCAATGGGCAAGATTTTTAAAATGGGCAATAAGAGCAAGGGGAGCAATGCTGTAACCGAAATGGATACCGCTTCGGTGATCCACCAAATGAGCATCCATACAGCAACAGAAATAACTGGGTCACCTTTTTCCGAAACAATTTCGAAAGGTAAAATATTCAAAACCAGAAAGGCTACGGGACCTAAAACCAGGCCTATTTTTTTGCTTAGTTCCATATGGGATTCTAAGCTATGCTTTTTTTGTTAAATTTTAAAAAAATAAAGAAGCCCCATTTGGGGCTTCAAAGAATATAAAATTAAAGAGTAAGAATTCTTTATTTTAAAGCAAGGCTAATTCTCCCAAAAAGGAACCTACCGCCAATACCAAATTGCTGAGCTCTTCTGGACCAGTCAAAACGCCCATCACTTCTGTTATTTCCACCATCGCTCAAGGTCTCAGCCGCCCTATCGGGATAAATATCAAATAAGTTGTTGGCACCAACAGTAAAAGTAAGTGCAGGGGTTACTTTATATCCGATGGATAAATCCGTAACTATTTTGGTGCTAAACACTTGTTGTCTATCTATATTGGTAGTAGCCTCTGTAACTTCCCCAAAATATACATTCCTTAAAAACACAATGAATTTGTCAGAAGTTAAGCTGTTGGATAAGTTTATTTTAGTTCTAGGGACGGCCTCTTCCAAGTAAACTCTACTGTCTTCAGGAAAATAAGTGTCTACCAATCCTGCATTTTCCAAAACTTCTGAGGCATTTATATCTCCCACCTTTCTTGTTTGGGAAAAAGTACCTGCTAGGTCGGATTTTAAATTCCAATTACCACCAAACTGGGCCTTGTGCGTAATAACCACATCCAAACCTTTCGACTCGGTATCGATGGCATTGGCAAAGAAAGATGCCGCGGTAGCATTGGCCTGACTTAACAAGTTGTCTAGTTCAGTCCCATTGCCAGGTCCTTGAAATTGTCCAGTATAAACTACCCTGTCATTGATTTTAACAAAATAACCATCTACAGTTACGGTTAGATTTGCATCAGGGATTTTAGCTGTAAGACCTAAACTAACACTACCAGATGTTTCTTCCTTAAGTTGTGGAATACCCAAAAGCTGTGCAGCCCTACTATCATTGGCAAAAGTACCGACCTCTTGTGGATTTCCGTTCTGGTCAAAAATTGTTGATGTAGAATTAAAATTAATTTGATGCAAGGAAGGCGCTCGGAATCCAGTGTTTGCCGCAGCACGAATATTTATATTATCTGAAATTTTGTAACGGGTCGCCAATTTAAAATTGATGGTGGACCCAAAATCACTATAATCCTCAAATCTAGTGGCAAAACTTGCCAAGAATTCTTCGGAAAAATCAGCCTCTACATCAAAGTAACCCGCAATACTACTTCTTCCCCTGGAAAGTTCATTGTTTGGACTAAAGCCCGGAAAAACCTGTGAGCCACCTGGTCTAGCATTTCCAAAGAAATCTCGTGAGGGTTCTTGCGAAGCTAGGGTTATTACTTGGCCTTCTGCCGTATATTGCGAATAGGATGCCTCCTCACCTGCTTCTATGTTATAGTTTTCTACTCTATATTCCGCTCCGAAAGCCACGTTCAGACCAGACATTACATCATCGAAAAATTGATTGATATCGAGGTTGGTGGTGTTTTGGCTAAAGGAAAACCCCCCTGCATCAAAAACAGTGGGAGAGGAGCTTTGTAAAGAAGCGTTAAAGGTGTTCCCAATGGTGTATAAGAAAGAGTTTTTTCCGTAGGTATTACTGAAATCCACATTCCAATCACCAATCATACCTTTTATACCGGCAGATAATGATTTATCTCTGATGGTAGAATTGATTTCAGGTAAAAATCCATTAATGTAGGCCGGTGTATATGTTCTACTTTGATTTGGAAGTCTATAGAATCCTGCAGAATTCCCTGTTCTGGAGCTAATACCTGCAAAAGAGTATAGTTCAGTGCCCTTATCATCTAGGGGCAAGGAGAAGTTGGTAAAAAATCTACCGCCTCGCAAGGCAGATTGGCCTACGCGCATATTAAAATCGCTTCTTTCCTGCCCTCTTGCTGCCAATTCCGCTTCGGTATTATCTTCGGACAAAATAGGCTGAAGTTCTTCTTTGGTCGTTGCTCCGTTCAGATTGATATTGGCCTGATTTGCATATTGGATCACATCTGCAACATCATCGTCCAATAAATTGGCCAGATTATAACCATCTTGATTGGCAAAACGTTCCACCGTATTGTAAAGATTAAAGACACTGCCTTCCCATTCCTTCATCCGATTATAATCTTGACGAACATCAAAATCACCAGAAAATGTGATATATCCGCCATTATTTCCAAGTGGCAGACCATAACTAGCAGCAAAGTTTGTTGTTTCACCATCTATGCCGCCTGTTTGCCCATTTGCATTTTTGGAAAAATTGGCACCACTGGTTACGGTTGCCGTTAATTCATTTACGGTGGTATTCAAAACAATATTGATCACACCGGCAATGGCATCTGAACCGTATTGGGCAGCTGCCCCATCCCTTAGCACTTCAATACGCTTAATTGCTGCTGCGGGAATTGCGTTTAAATCGGTACCAACACTACCTCGACCAAATGTGCCATTTACATTAATTAGGGAAGAGGTGTGCCGGCGTTTACCATTGATCAATACCAAAACTTGATCGGGCCCAAGCCCTCTTAAAGATGCCGGGTCTATATGGTCTGTACCATCGGAAATGGTTTGGGTGTTGGATGTAAAGGAAGGCGCTACATAATTTAATATTTGATTTAAATTTACCTGCGGCGCCACATTGTTTAGTTCCTTTATGTCTATTACATCTACAGGGACAGTACTTTCTGTAGCTGTCCTATTCGGGTTTCTGGAACCGACCACTACAACATTCTCCAACTCCAATCCTGCTTGTAGGGTTACATTTAAGGTGTTGCTGGTAACTGTGACTTCTTGGGTGTTGAAACCCACATAGGAGAAGACCAAAATATCTCCGGTGTTTGCCTCAATGGTATACTTTCCATCAAAATCGGTGATTGTTCCTGTTTGAGAGCCTTTTACTTGGACCGATGCGCCCGGTAAGGGCACATTTTGGTCATCATAAACGGTTCCGGTTACCTCTTGGGCAAAGGTTGTTAATGTAGCCAAAAGGGTAAGGAAAAAGGTAAGTTGTAACTTTTTCATTTTAGTAGATTTTAGTTAGATATTGTTGTGGGGGCTGCTGAAATTCCTTTGCTTTTTGTAAGGAATTATTGGGTAAGATAATGGTTTTTTTTAAAATAAGACTTGGTAATCAGTGTTTTAATGGAAAAAAAGAAGAGCCCTTAAGGGCTCTTCTTTTATGATGGATTTAATTTAATTCTGAATAAGATAGTATGTTAAAAATTATGTGTTCATTATTTCTATCCCGTATACTTTACAAGTAGTGCATCTTCCGTTTTTTCTATTTTGATGAGCCCATGCTTGGTCAAGCCTTTAGTGCTCTTGTCCCATTTTTTACCGCTTAGCCCTGCTTTTTCCTTAAGGTCGGATAAGGTCATCTGACCTTGTGGCTTAAGAATGTCCAAAATGATTTTTTCCTCTTCGGTAAGCTCTACCTGCTTTTTCTCTGGTCGCATTTGCGGGAAGAAAAGCACTTCTTGGATAGAAGAATTATTGGTCATTAACATTACCAAACGGTCTATGCCGATACCGATACCCGATGTTGGGGGCATTCCGTATTCAAGTGCACGCAAGAAATCCTGGTCTATGAACATGGCTTCGTCATCTCCTTTTTCGGATAGTTTCAGCTGATCTTCAAAACGCTCACGTTGATCAATGGGGTCGTTGAGCTCGGAATAGGCATTGGCCAGCTCCTTTCCATTTACCATCAACTCAAAACGCTCCGTCAATCGAGGATTGGAACGGTGTTCTTTCGTCAAAGGGCTCATTTCTTTTGGATAATCGATAATAAACGTGGGCTGAATGTAGTGGTGTTCACATTTTTCACCAAAAATCTCATCTATCAATTTGCCTGCGCCCATGGTGTCATCCACTTCAATGCCCAATTTTTTGGCGGTTTCTCGAAGTTCATCTTCGTCCATTCCAGAAACGTCAATTCCCGTATGGATTTTAATGGCCTCCAAAATGGGAACCCTTGGGTAGGGTGCCTTAAATTCTATTTCGTGATCACCCACTGTTACTTTGGAACTTCCAGTTGCATCAATAGCTACTTTTTCCAATAGTTCTTCTGTGGTGTCCATCATCCAATTATAGTCCTTATAGGCTACGTAGAGTTCCATTACGGTAAACTCCGGGTTATGGGTGCGATCCATACCTTCGTTGCGGAAATCCTTGGCAAATTCGTAAACGCCGTCAAACCCGCCAACAATCAACCTTTTAAGATAAAGCTCGTTGGCAATGCGCAGGTACAGTGGAATGTTGAGCGCATTGTGGTGCGTTAGGAACGGACGCGCCGCAGCTCCGCCCGGTATGGGTTGCAATATGGGTGTCTCAACCTCCAAATATCCTTTTTGGTTATAAAACTCACGGATACTGGTGGTTATTTTTGTTCTTTTTATAAAAGTGTCCTTTACGTGTGGGTTTACCACCAAATCCACGTACCGTTGACGATAGCGCAGTTCTGGGTCGTTAAAGGCATCGTACACTTTACCTTCGTCATCTACCTTTGGTAGCGGCAACGGTCTTAAACTTTTGCTCAACAGTGAGAAGTTCTTCACCATCACGGTTTTTTCACCTACTTGAGTGGTGAAAAGCTCTCCTTCTATTCCAATAATGTCCCCTATGTCCAGCAATTTTTTGTAGACATCGTTGTACAGGGTTTTGTCATCTCCCGGGCAAATTTCGTCACGGTTAAAATACACTTGAATTCTACCTTCGCTGTCTTGAAGTTCGGCAAACGAAGCTTTACCTTGAATTCTACGCGACATCAATCTACCGGAAATCACTACTTTTTTTCCTTCTTCAAAATCACTCTTAATGCTTTTGGAAGTGGCATCAACAGGATATAAAGCTGCGGGGTAGGGGTCTATGCCCATTTCCCGGAGTTTGGTCAATTTTTCCCTTCGAACGATCTCTTGTTCCGATAGTTGCATAATCTCTAAAAAATTTAAAGCGCAAAATTACACTTTTGCGCTTTAAAACCTTGCCTTACCATAACTTAATATGCATAATTGGGCACATAGTTCTTACGGAAAACAATTTGGGAAATGTCTTCTTCCAAAGTTTCCAGTGGACTCTCAACGATTCTATTGACTTCTTTTCCGTTTTTAAAAAAGATGATGGTCGGCACCTTGATTATGTTCAACCCTTTCTCCTCTCCGGTCGGACTGGTCTTGTACAGCCCGTTTCGGTAATCCAACCCAACTATTTCCAATTGTTCCATGGGAAAATTAGCGGCCTTTAAAATTTTGATCAATTTTGGGCTTTCCCGTTTGCTGTCTCCACACCAGGTCCCCAAGAATAGTTTGATGTTGTACCTCTTTAATTCTTTTTGAAAAAGGGATACCAAAGTTTCGTCTACTTTATGGGCGTTGTACCGAGCCTGAAACCAGTTGCCATATGGTTTGGATTGCAAACCATCCAGGTTTATTTGTCCTACTAAAAATTGTTGACCGTTTTTTGTTGTTATTTCCTTGTTGAAGTCTTGTGCCGAAACACAAACAATGCAAAGCATAAGCCATGCGGTTAAAATTTGTTTCATGATTTTACGTGATTTATGGTTTGATGGCCAAATTCACTAAAATCAATGGTTGGACGAATTTTGTTCCGTTGGAAATCGGTACTAGTCCCTGGGTTGAAATTTATTTTTTTTGAACAGAATGGACATTTCGTCCCTGGAGGCAATATCCAGTTTTTTATACAGGTTATTAATGTGGGTCTTAATGGTGCTCACACTTACAAAAAGCTCGGAGGCAATTTCTTTATTGGTTTTGTTTTCCAATATTAGATGGGCTATTTTTTGTTCTTGAGGGGTTAATTTTTCGAGTAGAAGGGAGGCATTGCTCTTTCTTTTTTTGCTCAAGAAAAAAACTACATTTCCCAATACGGATACTGCCAAAAGCGCGATTATGGTCCTATTCCATTTGCCGGACTGTGGTTTGCCAAAACTGGCCAACTCCCTGTCCGTGGTTATCTCGGCACGGTATTGCCGGGTAAAGGTCGAGTTGGGATAATCAGCGGTCAATCTTTCCGCCAAATCTTCGTAATAGTTGTTGGCAACTAGGTCTTCCAGATAAAATTTGAAGGTCTCATTGCTTTTGTCGGACAGAAAATCGTAAATGTAGAGTTCGCCCAAAGGTTCGTTGGTTTTTTTTCCAAAGTTATGAAGGGCCTTGAACCATTTTTTTAAATTCAAATTAAGGTTGGCCTCGCTGGGATATTCGGCCAAATCGTACGCCATGTGCTCTTTGAGCTCCTCTATTTCCAGAATTAGGCCGGATTTTGGATTTGTAGAGTTTATGGTGCAGAGGGATTGATCTTCAAAAGAAGTTGGAAATTGCAGGGTGTCCTTATTGTTGGCGATAAAAAGAACACTTTTGCTGTTGTTGCACAATCCTAAAAAGTGCTTGCTGCCCAAACTGTCCGAACATCCATCCAAATGGATGCGATATATGCGGTTTTGTCCACTTAGATTATCACCGGAGAAGGAAAAATGCCCCATGGAATCCACTATACCTTGTTGAACTATTTGGTCCAAATACACTCGAGAAGATTTTCGGTAGTCCTCTACCACGGATAAATAAATGGCATTTCCGGCATTTTCCATGGCGACCTCTCCAGAAAACTGGTATTGCCCCAAAACAACAGATGAACTCACCAAGAAAGTGATAAGGAAGAAAAACCGCATATTTGGCAGATTTTTGGTTAAAAATAGTCGTTTTTCTGTAACAGAACAGGTATTTTAACTACCTATAAGTAATCATCAATCAAAAATCAAATCAATGAGTTTCTGGAGAGTTTTATTGGCCATTCTGTTTCCTCCCCTTTCCGTAATCGGGAAAGGATGTGGGTCTATTTTAATTGTTTTTTTACTTACCCTTTGCGGTTGGGTCCCAGGCGTTATCGCGGCTTTGATAATTTTGAACAACACCAATTGATCGTAGCTTATCCAAAAAAGCCGTGTCTTGTTGTGCATATGTGGGGTTAATGGTATTTTTAGCGCGCTTTTGGTAATAGTTAAATCAAAAGTGATAGAACGATAAACAACTAACCATTACATAAACATGAAGAAACTTAAGTACGTTATAATTTCCATTTTGGGCCTTTTGGCATCGTGCAATTTTACCGAGGAACTCCATTTGAACGAAGACGGGTCGGGCAAGTTGTCCATAAAGTTTGATGGTTCAGAAATGATGGATATGGCAGGGGACGAAATGGCCAAGGAAAACGAAGAAGCCATAGATTCCATTATTTCGTTCAAAGATTTTTTGGAAGAGCACAAGGATAGTATTGCACAATTGCCTCAAGAGGAACAGGCAAAACTGAAAAAATTGGAGCCATTTAATATGCATATGGTTATGAATCCGGATACCAAAGAGATGAAGTTTGATCTTTTTAGCGATTTTAAGGATGTGAACCAAGTGAACGATGCATTCAATGCTTTCCATAATGCAAGTTCCATCGGGAACAAAACCAATACCCAACAAGGTCCGATACAGCCTGCAGAGCAACCTACCGAGGTAAAGTATACATTCAAAAAGAACAAGTTTAGCCGTACGGCAAAGATTTTGGACCAAGAGCTGTTTCAGCAACAATTGGATAGCATGCAGGGCGGCGAAATGTTTCTTTCGGGGTCTACGTATACCCTAAAGTATCATTTTCCCAGAAAAATAAAATCTACATCAGCAAAAGAAGCAACCTTTAGTCAAGATGGTAAGACCTTGATTTTTGAGGTTAACTTTTTGGATATGATGAACGACCCCACCATTTTGGATTTGGAGGTGGAATTGGAGAAATAGTTTTCCATAATTGAGCTTCGTATCTTTGTAACATGAATAAGAAAGTTGCGTTACAGGATCTGGGGTTTAAAGATTACAAGGAGACTTGGGATTACCAAGAATCCCTTTTTAAGGATATTGTGGATGCCAAAATTCGCAACCGAAGAGAAGAAGCAGGTCTTGAAACTCCCAATCATTTTTTGTTTGTGGAACACCCTCACGTATATACACTTGGAAAAAGTGGCGATATCAATAATTTATTGGTGGACGAGAAGGCCTTGGAGGCCAAAGGAGCTACTTTTTATAAAATAAACCGTGGTGGCGATATCACGTATCACGGTCCGGGTCAAGTAGTGGGCTACCCCATTTTGGATCTGGACAATTTTTTTACCGATATACACAAGTACTTACGTTTATTGGAGGAAATGGTAATACTCACCCTGCGAGAATATGGCCTTAAGGCCGAGCGTTCCGAAGGAGAAACAGGGGTGTGGCTGGATGTAGGCACCCCTTTTGCCCGTAAAATATGTGCCATGGGCGTGCGTGCCAGCCGTTGGGTAACCATGCACGGTTTTGCCTTGAACGTAAATGCCGATCTAGGTTATTTTGACCTCATGATTCCGTGCGGCATTAAGGATAAGGCCGTGACTTCCCTTAATGTGGAACTGGGCCAAAAAGAAGTGGATATGGAAGAAGTGAAACAAAAACTTCTCAAATATTTTACCACACTTTTTGAGGCAGAGTTGATACAAGAAAAAGAAGGCGTATAGTGTCGGATTATTTGATTTATCAATCCAAACAGGGCATTGGTCAATTTATGGCATTCTGTGGATTGGAAAAGCACTAGTTTAACCGAACCTGAGGAGAAACCTTAGTGCTAAGAAAAATCAAATAAAACCAAGAATGAAAAAAAATTATCTAATTGGCTTGCTTGCCATTGTCACTGTATTGTCCTGTAAAAAAGAAAAAGGAGGAACAGTCGATCAAACTACTGTAAACCCCGTTGCCGAAACAGAAGTGGGCAAGGTAGAAATTGAGCCCAAAAGTTCCACGGTAGCTTTTACTTGGGATAAAATTCCGTTGACCCTTAAAGATATAGGAGGGTTTCCTTACATAACACCCCCCAGTGGAATGATCATTGACGAAAATACCAGCGCTACCGAATCCTATGATTTTCATAAACTTGAAATGTTTGATGGCAATTCATTTTTTGATATTGAAGGACGTGTGGAAAAAATGGGAATCCAGATGGATGACGATAAGGATTGGAATCAGTATTTTTTCGATAAAAGTGTTAAGGAATATTTGAAAGAAATTGGTGCCGAACTTGTTTTTGAAGGAAACATACCTGATAGCCTGATAAATGAAAAAGGTGAAACAGTGAACGATCGCCACGCTTATTTCAATAACTTTTATGTTGGTGATATAGTGAATTCTCCCATCCGAATGTATGTTCTAAAAACACCAACCAAAAAAATTGGTATTCAGGTCTATTCCGATACTGCTAGGGGGCAGATCGGTGTGGTGGAATCTAAAGATTTTGAGCAAACTATCGAAAAAATAACAGCAGATAAAATTATCGACGATATCAATTCCAAAGGTTTTGCCACCCTCCATATTAATTTTGATACAGGCAAATCCAGAATCAAATCAGAATCTTATGAAATTGTGAGCGAGATCACCAAAATGTTAAATGCCAATCCCGATTTAAAAATTAGTATTGAGGGTCACACGGATAATGTTGGGAGCGAACAGGCCAATATGAAATTATCTAAAAATAGGGCGAAATCAGTTCTTATCGCTTTGGTGGACGAAGGTGTTGATGAATCAAGATTGAAGAGTGAAGGTTATGGGCAGAGCATGCCCATTGGTGACAACGCCACAGAGGAGGGGAAAGCTCTAAATAGAAGAGTTGAGCTTCGAAAGATAGATTGAAAATTTCAAATGTTACAGAAAAAGCCTATTTGTTGTTGATAGAGTCCGTGAGCAGATTTTAAAGTTTAGTATGCCCGTTGATAGGCTTGTATCAAAATTTTTATAACTTACTGCTAGTATGCAAGTGTCTGTAATTGGGATAGTTGTTGAATTTTACTTTCCCCAAGATGCTATTTGCGGAATTAAAGTAAAAACCAATTTTCGATACAATGAAAAAAATAATTTTAGCAGTTGTACTTTCAGGAGCTCTAATTTCCTGTAAAAACAGCGATGGAAACAAAACAGAGCTAGATGATTCTGCCATTACAGAAAATTTAGAGGGGGGTTCAGGTAAAACCGAAACCAACTACGTCCTCATCGACTCCGACGAGGCCTTGGTAGCAGCATCCTTAATGGCAGCCCCGGAAGTAAGCCGAGATGGGTGTACCGTAATAGGGTACAACATGGCCGGCGAGTTTGTAACCTTTAAAGAAGGGGACAACGAGTTTATCGTGCTTGTGGATGACCCCAAAAAATCGGGATTTAATTCGGCCTGCTATCACAAAAGTTTGGAACCTTTTATGGCCCGTGGCCGAGAATTAAGGGCAGAGGGGAAATCAGGACCTGAGATCAATGAAATTCGAGAGGCGGAAGCAAAATCCGGTAAACTGGCCATGGGAACACCGGGTGCTACCTTGCATATTTACTTTGGAGAGAGCGATAGGTACGACCCTGCGACCAATAAGGTCGAAGGTGCACATCACCGTTATGTAGTGTATCTGCCGTATGCCACAGCGGCTTCGACCGGGCTTCCAGAAAATCCGATCGGATCTAATCATCCTTGGATAATGAATCCGGGAACACATAGGGCGCACATTATGATCTCACCTCTACACAAGAATTGACTAGAGTAACATTTGGAAAAAAAACCGAGGCAAACGCCTCGGTTTTCTTTTTTACGATGATTTGTAGAGAGTTCGGATAAGTTTTTATTCTATGTTTTGCTATCCGTCAATCGAGAATGGGCATTCGTCAATTTACGGTATGCTATTTGGTTTATACTCGTTACTTTCCCCACCGCCGAATTAATAACGGTCATTTAACTAATTAATCATCTTACATCTAAAAATGAAAAAAGCAAACCTACTTGTTGCCCTATTAATTTGTTTTACAGCATCAGCACAATTAGACAATACCTTTGGAATAAAGGCTGGAACTAATTATTCCCAATTTCGTCCTGATATAGAGTTCTATGGTGTAAAGGCTCTGGATTTTCAAGGAAAAATCGGCTATTATGTTGGTGGGTTTTTTAATATCAGCATTTCAGATAAGACAAGTATCAGACCTGAATTATTATTGGCCAACCAAGGGACAAGAACTTTAAGTGAAGTTTACGTAGAGTATGTAGATTATAATAAAGACCCCATGGCAGGGGAAGTTGTTACTAAGGTAAATGAATTGATAATTTTGTTGCCTGTTAACGTTAGGATTGAATTGGTTGAGCGTTTTTATCTGGAACTGGGTATACAGCCAGGGTAAGCATTGAAAAGAACGGAAGTTGTTAAAAAACTTCCATTTGATCCTTCATTGGAGGGTGAAAAGGAGACGTATTCTAACTTTGATAGGTTTGATTTTAGTTTAAATGGGGGACTAGGTTTTGACCTTACAGATCAATTGGAGTTGAACTTGAGGTATAGTTACGGATTGATAGAACGAGATGATGCTTATAAAACCTCAGTAATTAGTTTGGGGCTAGGACTTAAAATTTAAATAATTAATCAAACACAACCATAACTTATGAAATACTTGAAAATTTGCCTTTTTACCCTTTTAATAGTTGCCTGTAGCAAGGATGATGCTACGTCAAATTTAAGTTTGGATGTGCAATTGGTAGGTAAATGGACAATGACCAATTACTACGATAACACTTTTTTCGTTGAATATCAAAATGGTGTAATTGAAAAAATTGTCCCCGAAGAAACAAATTATGCCATTGAGTTTACCGATAATCCCAAAGAAATAAAGACCACTGGTTTTTTACGCTATTCAAGGGAGGAATATGAAATAGTGGACGGGGAAAAGGTAATTACTGGTCCGGTAGGGACCAATTTTATGGATGGGGATGATGAAGAAGGGTATCATACCGGTACTTGGAAAATTGAAAATGGAAAATTAATTACTACAGGTTTTAACCAAATAGGACCAGATGAGTTTGAAGAGCTTTCCATAATATCAACAATACAATTGAAAGGCAATGTTTTGACATTGACCTTGGACAACGCTCAGTTCGGTTCACATTTAACGGGTGAAATAATTATCGAATATAAGAGGCAATAATATTTCATTGAAAGTTTAGAAAAACCGAGGCATTTGCCTCGGTTTTCTTTTGTAAATAATTATCTCTACTTACTATAGTTTGTCAGGACCATGCTATTGGTCAGTTTTCCACTTTTGTTATACGATTCTTGTTTTACCATGCCCACGCCTTCTGAGAACCACGTGCGTGAGGGCAAGGTTTGGTTGGTCATCATCATTTTGGTCTTGGTCTCGCTGTAGATCACGTAGCAGTCAAACGTGCCGGCAGGTGTGGTCAAACTTTCAAGCTTTTCCACCTTTCGGTTAACGGTTTCCACATTGGTGTTCATATTAATGGCTCCGCCCATTTTCATTTTAATCGAAATATTGGCGTCTGGTAATTCTTGGCCTACCGAAAGACTGTTGGGCAGTTCTATATCGGTTCCGGAAATATCCATTTCAACATCTCCCATTTGACTTAGCATTTGTTCGTTCATCAGGGATTTAAAGTCAATTTTAACTATGTCGCCGTCGCAAACTATATCATAATCAGAGGTATAGACCTTGCCCTTTTTGTCCACTATTTCCATTTCCATTGTGGCGCTAATGTTGTTGCCACTGCCTTGTACATTGGTGACTGTATAATTAAACTTGCCGTCCTCTTTTCCTTTTTTGTTATAATTGGTGTATTGTAGTTTGGCACCATCGACCATGGGATAGTAAGTGCTGCAAGTGTTCTGTGCATGTACAATGGTTATGGTGAACGTGGCAATAAATAGTGTGGTAAATAAACGTTTCATTTTCTACGGAGATATTATTTTTTAATGAATTCAACTCTTCGGTTCTGTGCTTTGCCTTGTGCGGAACTGTTGTCGGCAACAGGTTCCGATTCTCCTTTTCCATCGGAGGTCAAGCGGTCCGGAGATATTCCATAAACGGATACTAAAGCATTTTTTACGGCCTCTGCCCGATTTTTGGAAAGTGCCATATTGCTTTCGTCGGTACCATCGGAATCGGTATGGCCAACTATGTTGAGGCTGATGGAGGAATCCTGGTTCAACACTTGGGAAATCTGCCTTATAATTCCCATGGATTGCGGAAGTATTTCTGCGGAGCCAGAATTGAACAGAATACCATTGGTGGAAATTTTTCCTTCGGACATTAGTTTTCTTCTCAAATCAACACCGCCTTCGGCAACCTTGAGATTGCTGATCAATACTTGCTCTTGATTGTTCTGGGTATCTATTCCGTTTACGTATAGCTTTAGATGGTTTATTTTTTCTGGGTCCACTATAAATTGAGGTAGATCAACGATCTTGTTCTGGTTGATCCATAAGCGGTATCGGTTTTTATTTACGGCAATGGAGACATGGGCCACATCTTGAAATATATCCCGCAAGTCCTGTTGCATGGTATTTTGGATAGGGGATGGGTCGTTGCTAAAATTATTGTCCACCTTAACGCCAATGGGAATATATTGGCAAAACGAGAGACTGGACAATGCATTGTTTTCGTTTGTGGTCAGGTTGGCGGTCTCCGACAAATAAATGCGCATTACAGCTTGGGAACTTGTGTTCTTGGTTAGGTTTACCGCTCTTATATCGAATTCGATGGTGAAATCTTCTGGCAGGTCGGTTCCTAAGTTGGGTACGGTAAGGCTTCTATTGGCTATGGCGTACCATTTACCGGGCATATTGCCCAGGGTCACCACTTCGCCGGAACCGTTGGTGTTCCATTTAGATGGAAAATCTCCAATGAAATCATCATTAAAATCATCAAAGAACAATGGTTTGTCTCCCGGGACAAAATCGAACTTACTATAAACTTGGATGGTCTGGGGTTCGGCCTTTACCGGCCCCGAGGTGTTGGAATTTTCATTGGTGCCACCAGGAATGTTTCCGGTTTCTGGATTGTTGCCTGGGGATTGTTTTCCGCCAGTGCCCGGTTCCAGAATACTGTCCAGGACTTGGTCTGTTTTTTTTGAAGTTTCTCTATCTACCCGATTTTCAACGGTACGTTCGGCTGCCTGTTCGGCTTTTTTGGCCAATTTTTTAAAAAATTGGGCTTCTGCACTGGCAGCCATCAACAGTGTAATTGACAAACAGTAGAGTAGTTTGCTGGAGGTTTTCATTTTTACTAGTGTTTTTTTAGTTTGTGATATAGCAATACCGTACAAACTACTAAAATGAAAACTACACTATGATCAAATATGTGTATTTCGTTTAAACTATTGTATAGGTAGCAGTTACGAGATCTTGTTAATTGATTTTGTACACGATCAACGAGTTGTCCTGGTCCTTGGCGACCAGCTCCAGTTTTTTGTCATTGTCCATATCCGAGAGGTCGATCAGGGAACTGCCATAAACCGGAAAGTTTGGTATGGGCTTGGCTTGACTATCAAATAAATAGATTTGTTGGTTTTGGATGTCCGTTACAGCAACATAGATTTTATCGTAGATATAGAATATTTTTGGCTTGGAATAAACTCCTAGTTCCAATTCAACTTTTTTTCCTTTAATGCTTAGGATATTGTCGTCCATAAATACCAAAGTATTGCTTGTGGCATAATAACCGTGGTCCGCGTTTAAGTTAAAATTGGTGGCCACTAGTTTTCCATTTGTGTCTATTTGGTGCAAAACCCCGGCTTTGTTCGTTACCGAGAACTTATTTTTATAAAGGAATACTTCGTTGTTGGAAAAATCTATTTTCTCGGCCACCTTTATACGGTCGCTGCCAACACGATGCAGTATTCTTAGGGTATTGTTATCCTGTTTAAATACCAAATAATCCTTGTTGCCCACCCTAAAATGTTTGGGAGCCCCAAGGATGTTGCTTGGAGCTTCCTTAAACGTGAAACCGTTTACAATTTTTCCTTGGTTGTTGTACATAAATACTTTTTTGCCCTGTGTGATCACAAAGCGGTAATTACGGCTGCCATCGTAATCAAAAACGGCAAGTGGGTTTAGATTACCTCCATCAAAATCAATGTTAAAAGGTGCTACTTCGTCCCCATTGCGATCTATGATCAAAAATTTATCGTTGGTGCAAAAGGCCAATTGTAGTTTTCCGTTTTTGTAGATATCAACCTGTTGGATGTCACCTTGTATCCTTCCGTCCAATTGTTTGGTCCAGAGAATTTTTCCGTCGGTGGAAATTAGATAGAGAACATTGTTCTGATCTTGCACTACAACTTCTTGTTTTTTGGTCCGGTGGTTTTTCACGAATTGTGGGTCAGTGGCCAAATCGGTGTTCAGTTCCAATGTAAATAGGGGCGATACGGTATTTTGTTCTTGTCTTTTGGCAATTTTGGACACAAGAATATTAAAATGCCCAAAGCCGTTGTCCATTACCATTTGTGAGGCAAAAACTTGATCCTTAAAATCGCTGTCTTTGATGTCGGAAACCATTTCAGTGGAAAGTTCTCGCTCTGCAAGTAAATTGATACCTGTTTCATCCGAAACAAACAGGATGCTGGATTCATTTGCCAAAGAAGCCTTTGCGGTGAGATAGCCTTGATCTTTATCCAATGAGGATGAACTTTTGTAGCTACTGACTATGGTTTGTAATGCTTCCTTGTTTTCGGAAAAAATAAAGCTATTATCAAGTAATGTGCAAAAATTGGATTCAAAATTTTGTACAAGCGGCGTAAAACTCTGCTCCACCCATCTTTTTTCTTGAAGCTCCAATATCTCGTTGCCTTGGTAGGTTTGTGAAGCTGTTTTCCTTTGATCAAGATAATCGTATAGACTTTCTGTGCCGAAAGATTTTAACAGTACAACCTTTTGGTTGTTCAAATAGATCACACCGACTTCCTCTATGGTGTTAAAAAGGGAGTCCACTTTTCTGACCCTATCCAAATAGTTGTTTTGATTTTTAGCGAATACCTGATAATCGTCAAAAGTATACGATACAATAGCCTGGGCATTAATTGGCGCATATGTCGGCGTTTTGTTGGAAAGGGGAGAGGTGCCCTTGAACAAATTGACGAAGCTTTTTATGGAATCTGGTGCCATGGCCACTCCGTTTAGATTGACTTCGTCCGAATTGGCGGTAAAATCCAACGATATCCATGAAGAAAACGGATTGGCGATTTCATGGATCTCTTTTACCGGTAGCAGGGCGGCATTGCTGGCCGGATTTATAAACAGAGTAGCTGATTTGTTTTTGGAACTGGCCTGGTACAATTTTTCCAAAACCGGGTCTACCAAAGTGTTGTGGCCAAGCCGAACGATGTTCTCCAAAAGCATCAGGGAGGAACTCATCAAAATCTCCTTGTTTTTATTGAGGCTAAAAACCTCCAGTCCATCCAGGCTGTATTTTGTAATGTTGGCACCCTCATAGCTCAAGGTTTCAACCGTTTTGTTCGCAACGCTATCTACATTGAACAGCCCGGATTCATTTTTTGCGGCCAGTACGTAATCAAAATTGTCCTTGCCTACTTCATAAAGAGCAAGTATACAGGTCTGTTCTGTATTGAGGTGATCCAGTCCTTTTACCCTTGCCATTATTTCTTGCAAGCCGGAAAATCGCTCTACCGATTGTAGCGATGCGTTGTTCTTTAGCTCACTTTTAAAATTGGTGAGATTGGATATTTTGATAACAAGGGAAGGGTCGGGCGGTAAATGTTCCAATAAAGAATCTTTGGTCTTTACTTCTTTTGTGCAGGATAGTAGGATTAAGGGGAGCAAACAAAAAAGTACCTTTGGTCTCATTCTTGAAGTTTGACACAAAGTTAGCGTTTTTAAATATCCAGTGTCAACTGATCGGGAAGTTGTCTAAAGCTTTTTCGATGGTATTTTGTTAGGCCATGTTTTAGAATGGCCTCCCTGTGTTCTTTTGTAGGGTAACCTTTGTTTTTTTTCCAATTGTACATGGGGAACTCTTCATGGATCTTGGCCATGTACTCATCTCGGTAGGTTTTTGCCAAAACAGAGGCGGCTGCAATGCTCATGTATTTTCCGTCACCTTTTACGATGCATTCGTGTTCAATATTTGGATAAGGTTTAAATCGGTTTCCATCCACTATAATAAAGGAAGGGCGTGGCTCTAGTTTGTCTATAGCCCTGTGCATTGCTAAAAAGGAAGCGTTTAAAATGTTTATTTCGTCGATTTCTTCCTGAAAAACATGGCAAACGGAATAAGAGACGGCTTCTTTTTCCAAAATAGGCCTTAACCTGGCTCGTTTGTTTTCAGAAAGCTGTTTCGAGTCGTTTAGGATGTTGTTGGAAAATTTGGGCGGTAGAATTATCGCTGCAGCGGTTACGGGGCCAGCGAGGCAGCCTCTTCCGGCTTCGTCGGTGCCGGTTTCAACAACGGAACGGTAACACAACTTTAACATAAATTATCAAAATTTAACAGTGTCGCTATCAAGAAATGCATTTTAATTAAAGAAAAGTTAAAAAAATTCTTACATATCACATATATAGGGATTTGTGTTGCTAATAATATGTTAAAATTATCAAAAATATTGATTATTGTTGGCTTTGTCGGTTCTGGGCAAAGGTGTTAATTTTTTTGAATATTAACTTTTTATATTGATTTTTGGGCGGACTAATTCAAAAAATGAAATAAATGAAAGCTAAGTTAGCATGGATGCTGACGCCTTTGTTGGCGTTGTGCATTTCTTTCTCTTACGCACAAGAGAAAACAGTTTCAGGAAATGTGACCGACCAAGATGGTTTGCCACTTCCTGGTGTGGCCGTAGTCGTTGTTGGAACGTCAAACGGAACACAAACGGATTTTGATGGTAATTACACAATTGCCGTAAGTACAGGTCAAGTATTGCGTTTTAGCTATATCGGCCAAAAAACAGTCGATAGAACGGTAGGTGCTTCTTCAAGCATAAACGTTCAGATGGAGCAAGATGCTCAGGCTCTGGAAGAGGTTGTAGTGGTAGGTTTTGGTGAGCAGACCAAGAAATCTTTGACTACATCGGTTGCCAAAGTAGATGCCGAGACGGTAAAAAACATTGTTACACCAACAATTTCTGGAGCTCTTCAGGGTGCTGCGAACGGATTGCAGGTTAACCAGAACTCTGGTGCTCCCGGAACTGCGTTCTCTGTTAGAGTTCGTGGTGCGAGTTCCATTAATGGTTCCAATGAGCCTTTATATGTGGTGGATGGAGTGCCGATTTTGTCAGGTTCAGTGGGTGCTAACGCATTCGGTGGTCAGGACAATGATGTTTTGGCGAACCTGAACTTTAACGACATTGAATCTATTCAGGTATTGAAAGATGCTTCTTCTGCCGCAATTTACGGTGCTCGAGGGGCAAATGGTGTTGTTTTGATTACCACTAAAAGAGGTAAGGCTGGTAAAGTTACTGTTGAGGTTAACTCACAAATTGGTTACCAGAAAGAAATTAACAGGTATGAAGTGTTTACGGCTGGTCAATATTATCAGTTTGCGGATACTGCTTTTGAGGATGCTTTCGGTGCTCCGGGACTGCTGTCTACAGGAGGTCTAGGTGCAAGTTTTCCAAATATTTTGGACCAGCAAGGTTTTGCTTCTTTAGATGAGTTGTATGCTTCGGATTGGGGGGATAACTATGTAGATGCAATCTACAGGGGTAGTCCAGCGGTAGTCAAAACTATGGATGTTACTGTGTCTGGAGGGTCCGAAAAGGCTCGTTTCTATGCAAACTTTTCTGACTTTAATCAAGAAGGTGTAATCAAAAATCAAGGTTTCGATCGTAGGTCTTTGACTTTTAATGCAAATTTCAAAGCTACAGATAAGCTTGATTTGGATGCTGCTGTAACAGTTTCACAGTCTGATAACTCTAGGATCAACGGAGATAACAATATCTATGGGGCGTTAACTACCTCGGTTCTTGAAACTCCCGGTAATACTTTGTTTAATGAGGATGGTACTTACAATACAAGTCCATTTACATTTTCGAACCCATTACAAAACGCTGTAGTGGATAAATCGGATACAAGAACTTTTAGAATGATCTCTAATTTAGGATTAAGATATAAGTTTACGCCTAAGATCAATGTTTATTCCAAGGCTTCTTTGGAAAGGTTGGATTTTAAAGAATTGGTTTTCACTCCGGCCACATCCAGACGAGGTATTGCTTCGGGCGGTGATTCAACAAAGGAAATCAACCTGATCAATAGATGGAATGTTACAACTACATTAAATTATAGTGATACCTTTGGTAATTGGGATTTAAGTGGGCTATTAGGTTATACTTTCGAAGGTACCAATACGGATGATATCGTAACCCAAACTCAGAGTATTCCTGCAGGTTTTGAATTGCCTGGTGCTGGAGCTGTTCCAATTGATGCGTTCAATGAGATTAGAGAAAACAAAATTTTCTCATATTTTGGTAGAGTGGGTCTTTCATACAAAGAAAAAGTGTTTCTTGAAGGAACTATGAGAGCGGATGCTTCCTCTGTTTTTGGTGCGGGCAATGCAATTGGATACTTTCCAGCTGCGTCTGCTGCATATTTGATGTCTGAGGAGGATTGGTTCAAGAACAATGTTCTAACCACTTTTAAAGTAAGAGCGTCGTGGGGTAAAACAGGTAACCAATCCGGTATTGGGAACTTTGGTTCAAGATTTTTGGCAGGGGTGACCAACTATGCTCCAAGACCTGGTACTGCAATTACTCAATTGGGTGCTCCTGATTTATCATGGGAAACCACTACGCAGTACGACCTTGGTGCTGATATCACATTGTTCAATAAAATTGATATTGCCTATGATTACTACAACAAGGAAACAACCGATGTACTGTTATCAAGGCCACTAAGAAACTCTTCTGGTTTTACTACTGTTAACGCCAATGTTGGTGACATTTCCAACAAAGGGCATGAAATCTCGATCAATGCTAGGATTTTCGAAGGTGATTTCTCTTGGACTTCCCAGTTCCAGGTGGCATATTTAGATAATGAAGTTACATCTTTGCAAACAGATGCTGCAGGGGAGTTCATTCCGATTGATCAAGGATTTGCAAATAGAATTGCTGTAGGTCAGCAGTTGGGTGCGTTCTTTGGATTGGAGGCCGATGGATTATGGCAAGAAGGCGAAACAATACCAGATGCTTTAGTGGCAAGGGGTGTTGAAGCTGGTGATGTAAAGTATGTAGATCAAGATGGAAATGGTGATATTAATGCCAATGACCGTGTATTTATAGGGAATCCATTGCCAAAGTGGACTGGTAACTTTAGAAATACATTTAGGTTCAAAGGCTTTGATCTTTCAGCGAACTTCCAATTCGAAGAAGACAAAGACATATTTAACAACTCCATGGCGTTTGGTGGAGCTACGGGTTCTTGGAGCTTTAATAAGTTTGCGAGCCAATTGGATTACTGGACTCCAGAAAATACCGATACAGATATTCCTAGACCAAGATTTGGTGGAGTTCAATCGTACAACAACCAAGATTCTTCTAGACTTATTGAGGATGCATCTTACGTAAGATTGAAAGAAATCGTATTGGGTTATACTTTTTCTCCAGAATTGTTGGGTAATGGAATGTCTTTAAGGGTATATGTTGGTGGAGACAACCTGGTTACTTGGACAGATTACTCAGGTCTTGATCCAGAGGTTAACACTTTTGGTAATACTAATGCTTCAAGAGGAACCGACTTCTTTACGCAAGGTTTGAATAGAACATATAAATTCGGGGTTAACTTTAAATTCTAAATAAAGTAATATGAAAATTTTAAAATATTTAATGATTTCATTGGCTGTAATATCTTACAGTTGTGCCGATGATTTTATAGATACAACTCCCACGCTCGAATTGCCAGGGGAGACTGCGATTACCGATGTGGCCTCAGCTGAGAGTGCATTGATCGGTATGTATAGTGCTATGCAGTTTATTGGAAATTTTGGTGGGGATGATGCATTCATTTCTGGTTTGTATGCGGATGAATTGTCTCATACAGGCTCTTTTCCAAGTTTTGCAGAAATGGGTGCTAATGACCCTGCCTTGAACAATGTGGAAATAACAGGATATTGGAACGACCATTATGCTGCCATATACAGGGCTAACTTTATAATTAATGCAATTGCTAATCCGGAATATGGAATCTCCCAAGATTCACAAAATAGGATTGGAGGCCAAGCAAGAGCGGCTAGAGCAATGATGTATTATAAATTGGTTAAGGTTTTTGGAGGAGTTCCAATAATACTTGATGCTTTTACGTCGTCAACTGATATCGATACAAACCCAACACCAAGATCAAGTGTGGATGCTGTATATGATTTGATTTATTCTGACATTACAACGGCGGTTAATGTATTGCCCGAAGGTTTGGGACTGTACTTCTTTAACAAAGATGCTGCTAGAGTTCTGAAAGCTAAAATTGAGATGGAATTGGGAGATTATACAACTGCTGAGGCCACATTGGCTCCTGTTATCGGTGGGTATAGCCTTGAAACTAATTATGCTTCTTTGTTCCCAGCTGGTGGGGTAGCAGCTAGTTCTTCCGAAACTATTTTTGCTATAGATTTTAACGAGACTGATGGTAGTAACCATGCATTCTTCTTTTTAGATGGAGGACGAGGTGAAGTTGGTCCTAGTGCAGAATTGAGTGGTGCTTTCGAAGCTGGCGATGTGCGATTGGGCCTAATCGATGGAAACAACGATATCGCAAAGTATACCGATGCTGGTGCAGGTAACGATGATGTGTATGTTTTTAGATATGCAGATGTGTTATTGATGCAGGCTGAATTATTGGCTCGAAGAGATGATCCTTCGGCATCTGACTATATTAATATGGTTAGAACAAGGGCTGGACTTGGTGATGTGACAATTAACTCTACTAATGTGGTGGATTTAATCGCACAAGAAAGATTTGTAGAGTTTTTTGGAGAATGTCAGGATAGGTTGTTTACGATAACTAGACTTGGAATTGCCGATGATGTTATATCCAATAAAGCAAACAATACCTATATAGCAGAAAGAAATAATTTATGGCCTATCCCTCAACAAGAGATAGAGCGTAATTCAGAGATTGGTACTGCGGACCAAAACCCTGGATACTAAATATTTCTTAGTAAGAGATTTAAAAACCCTGCCATTTGGCAGGGTTTTTTTGTGTTTGAACTTTTCACATTTCTTTAGAAACAAAACTTTTACCTTTGTCCAAGCAATAACGTGGAATGAGAATTTTATTTGTTACCCTATTTATCTTACTAGGACAATTCATAATGGCGCAGCAGGATTCCTTGCCGCCAACCAAAAAGGCGGATACTTTAGATCTAGATCCAAAAGAAGGTCCTCTTTTGCAATCCAAAGATTCTATAGCCAAGGATAAACCCAAGGGAAATTTAAAGAAACCAGCAAAGCCCACTGCCAAGGATTCTATTACTATCCATGATTACAAGATCATATCCTACAACAAGGATACTACAATTGTAGACACAACACTTACCATTAAAAAGGATTACATATATAATTACCTAAGAAAGGACGATTTCGAGTTAATGCCATTTGCCAACATGGGTCAGCCCTATAATCGGTTAGGTTTAAATTTGTCGGCAACCCCGTATTACCCAAGAATAGGGGCATCTGCAAAACATCCAGGGTATTTCGAGAAAGAAGACGTCAACTATTATAGTGTGCCCACTCCAATGACGGAGCTTATGTTCAAGACCACAATGGAGCAAGGGCAATATTTGGATGCATTGCTCACCTTTAATATTACCAAAAGATTTAACGCATCCATAGCATACAATGGCTTCCGGTCATTGGGCAAATATAGGTACGAAGAAGCACAAGATGGTAAATTTAGGTTTACGTTCAATTATCTTACGGAAAATGGAAGATATGGTATTCGCGGTCATATCGCTGCCCAGGAAATGGAAAGTGAAGAAAGTGGCGGATTATTGGATAGAAATCAGTTTGAAGGAGATTTGCCGGATTTTCAGGACAGGGCTAAAATTGACCTGCTCTACACCAATGCCAATAATCGAATTTTAGGAAAACGATATTACTTTGATCAACACTATAAGCTGGTAAACAAAAAAAAAGATTCATTGGATACGGAACCTACAAGTTTGTCCTTGGGGCATGAATTTAGTTACGAGACTAAAATTTACGATTTTGGGCAATCCGAACAGAACGATGCATTTGGTACCGACCCATTTTTGATCCCCATTGATGATCAGGCGCGGTTAAAAACCATGTATAATAAAGGGAGTGTCGAATTTTTCAACAAAACTTTGGGTAGGGTGTCCGGCAACATGGCACTGTTCAATTACAATTACTTTTTCAACAGTATTCTATTGACCGAAGAAGGTATCATACAGAATAAGTTGGATGGGAATGAGGTATCGATTGGAGGAACTTATGCAAATACAATAGGCCCGCTACATTTGCAGGGAAATCTAAATTACACAGTATCTGGGAACCTAACAGGAAATAATCTTGATGCCATCGCGGCATACAGGCTCAACAAAAACAACAAGATTACAGGGGCCATACATATTTCGTCCCGTATGCCGGACTTCAATTATTTACTTTATCAAAGCGATTATCGAAATTTTAACTGGCAAAACAATAGTACATTCGAAAAAGTACAGACACAGAGCATCGAATTCGGTCTGGACTCTAAATTAGTAGGAAACATTCGAGCAGAATACAGTGCAGTGGATAACTACAGTTATTTTGCATCCACAGCTACCGAAGAAGCCATTGGATTGGGTCAGGAAACCGCTTTTGTAAGGCCATTTCAAGAATCCAGCACAATAAATCACTTAAAAGTAAAGTATGAAAAAGAGGTAAAGTGGAGAAAATGGGCGTTAATGAACACGGTAATGTATCAAAATGTGACACAAGAGAATCAAGTGGTCAATGTGCCCGACCTGGTTACAAGGAATACCTTATACTATTCAAGTGACGTTTTCAAAAAAGCCATGTACATTCAAACAGGAGTGACCTTTAAATATTTTACATCCTATAACATGGACGCCTACCACCCTTTATTGGGTGAATTCTATATTCAGAACAACGAAGAGTTTGGAGCATACCCTTTAATGGATGTATTTATTAATGCCAGGGTAAGACAAACACGGATATATTTAAAGGCCGAACACTTGAATTCTATTTTTTCCGAACCGAATTATTACTCCGCTCCCAATTACCCATACCGGGATTTTGTGATAAGATTCGGATTGGTTTGGAATTTCTTTTCATAAAAATGATAAAGTGTAAAATTTCTGAATACTGAAAAACAAGCACTTATATATAAATTGATTTTTTTTCAAAAAAAACATCCAAAAACATTTTGTGGAAAGAAAATAACCTGCGTATATTTGCACCCGCTTAGCTGATAAGGCAGGGCGCTTCTGAAAAGCCGAAAGGCTAAAATTGGAAGAAAAAAACAAACAAGTTCATATACATATTGTAACGACAGCGTAAGAATTATAAAGAACCATTTTGATGCGGGGACTCGTGTTTTCGGGTGTCGGACAGACATTCAAGGAAATACAATGAAGAGTTTGATCCTGGCTCAGGATGAACGCTAGCGGCAGGCCTAACACATGCAAGTCGAGGGGCAGCGGGAAAAAGCTTGCTTTTTTGCCGGCGACCGGCGCACGGGTGCGGAACGCGTATGGAACCTGCCCCTGTCAGGGGAATAGCCCAGGGAAACTTGGATTAATGCCCCATGGTACCGTTACATCGCATGATGTTTCGGTTAAAGATTTATCGGACAGGGATGGCCATGCGTACCATTAGTTAGTTGGCGGGGTAACGGCCCACCAAGGCAGCGATGGTTAGGGGCCCTGAGAGGGGGATCCCCCACACTGGTACTGAGACACGGACCAGACTCCTACGGGAGGCAGCAGTGAGGAATATTGGACAATGGGCGGGAGCCTGATCCAGCCATGCCGCGTGCAGGATGACTGCCCTATGGGTTGTAAACTGCTTTTATACGGGAAGAAACGCACCTACGTGTAGGTGTCTGACGGTACCGTAAGAATAAGGACCGGCTAACTCCGTGCCAGCAGCCGCGGTAATACGGAGGGTCCGAGCGTTATCCGGAATCATTGGGTTTAAAGGGTCCGTAGGCGGGCCTGTAAGTCAGGGGTGAAAGTTTGTGGCTCAACCATAAAATTGCCTTTGATACTGCAGGTCTTGAGTCATGGTGGGGTTGCCGGAACATGTGGTGTAGCGGTGAAATGCATAGATATCACATAGAACACCGATCGCGAAGGCAGGTGACCAACCATGTACTGACGCTGATGGACGAAAGCGTGGGTAGCGAACGGGATTAGATACCCCGGTAGTCCACGCCGTAAACGATGGATACTAGCTGTGGGGACTTCGGTCTCCGTGGCCAAGCGAAAGTGATAAGTATCCCACCTGGGGAGTACGTTCGCAAGAATGAAACTCAAAGGAATTGACGGGGGCCCGCACAAGCGGTGGAGCATGTGGTTTAATTCGATGATACGCGAGGAACCTTACCAGGGCTTAAATGCAGGCTGCATGGGGTAGAGATACCCCTTTCTTCGGACCGCCTGCAAGGTGCTGCATGGTTGTCGTCAGCTCGTGCCGTGAGGTGTCAGGTTAAGTCCTATAACGAGCGCAACCCCTACCGTTAGTTGCCAGCATGTCAAGATGGGGACTCTAACGGGACTGCCGGTGCAAACCGTGAGGAAGGTGGGGACGACGTCAAATCATCACGGCCCTTACGTCCTGGGCTACACACGTGCTACAATGGCCGGTACAGAGGGAAGCCACCCCGCAAGGGGGCGCGGATCTACAAAACCGGTCACAGTTCGGATCGGGGTCTGCAACTCGACCCCGTGAAGCTGGAATCGCTAGTAATCGGATATCAGCCATGATCCGGTGAATACGTTCCCGGGCCTTGTACACACCGCCCGTCAAGCCATGGAAGCCGGGAGTGCCTGAAGTCCGTCACCGCGAGGAGCGGCCTAGGGCAAAATCGGTAACTAGGGCTAAGTCGTAACAAGGTAGCCGTACCGGAAGGTGCGGCTGGAACACCTCCTTTCTAGAGAAAGAGACGCCCGGAATATCGGGTCCTGCACGAGGTGGTTGTTATAGTATTGCGCTGTCGTTCATAATATGTTACAAATACTGGCAATAGGCCAAGACAGTCTCATAGCTCAGCTGGTTAGAGCGCTACACTGATAATGTAGAGGTCGGCAGTTCGAGTCTGCCTGAGACTACGATGATAAGTTCATTGAGTACTGAGATTAGGAAATTCTAGATGTTGGGTTACCGTTATATAGTACTGTTAACTGATAACTGTTAACTGACAACTGATAATGGGGGATTAGCTCAGCTGGCTAGAGCGCCTGCCTTGCACGCAGGAGGTCATCGGTTCGACTCCGATATTCTCCACATCCGAGTTAGGGGTTCGGAGTTAAAGAGTCAAGAGTGTTTGCTCTGAACTCAACACTGAGAACTCATAACTTGAAAAGTTCATTGACATATTGGGACGGAGCAGGATTGATTTATATCGATCTGTGCGAAGTCAAAGAAGAAACACGAAGTAGAA